>NZ_CP071454.1:1885000-4527163 GCF_017352135.1 Rhizobium lentis | reverse complement strand
ATCTGGCCGCCGCCGAAGCAGAGACCTACGACCGTCATGAACCACATGGTTGCCGCCGTGGTGACGCCGGTCATCATGTCGCCGCGTCTCAGGATCGCTCCGCCGCCGATAAAACCTACACCTGTGAGAATGCCGAGCGGAAAGCGCAGCACGTCCATCTGCGTGAAATAACTAAAGGTTTTTCCGTAGGTCGACAGAAGGAGATTTGCTTGGATCATCGCCAGGCAGGCGGCAAGAGCCACCAGGATCGTGGTCCTGAAGCCCGCCGCGTGACCGCCGCGCTCGCGATCGAGGCCGATGAGGCCGCCCGCGATCACCGTCAGTAAGATCCGCACGGCGATCTCCCACCAGCTTGGCGTCAGCGGCATCGCTTCCGTCAGGAACGAAGGCATGGTCTGATCCTGACTGTGTCGCAGCTCCTTCGCTGCTGGCGGGGCATTCGATCCTCCTGCGCTACAGTGCATCCGGATCAGATAACGCGATGTCGGCCAGGACGTTCCGGAAGCCCAGCCGCAGACGTCGGCAATACGGCAAGAATGGCGGTTTGCCGGTGATGGGTGTATGGATGTTCCAGACCGGGCTATCGCACCAACCAAGAGCGCGTGGCACATCTAAACGGAGTTATTGATTGGCCGTTGCCTTCACCAAGGAAGAGAGTTTCGAAACCGCTTCGGAAACGCTGTTGCCGGACCGGCCAATTTCGCCGCATCCGAACCTCGTCACGGAAGCCGGGTTGAAGGCTCTTGAACTGCAGTTTCAGCAGGCGCGCGCGGCCTATGACGCTGCGAGCACCATCGAAGACGTAAATGAACGGCGGCGCCAAGCTGCCAATCCTTTACGTGATCTCCGATACTTATCGGCCAGACTTCGCACAGCCCAGCTCATGCCTGACCCTGCGTCAGCCGAGGTGGTTGCCTTTGGCAGCACGGTCACTTTCAGCCGGGACGACGGACGCGTGCAGACTTATCGGCTCGTCGGAGAAGACGAGGCAGATCCCAAGGCGGGATCGATTTCCTACGTCTCCCCGGTGGCGCGGCTTATGATGGGCAAGGCTGCCGGAGATGTGGTGGAGGCAGGTGGCCGGGAGCTGGAGATTATCGCCATTTCCTAGAGCAGATCTCAACGCCGCACGACCTGGTGTCGACGCTCCACCGAGACATTGTGAACAGGGTTCCGGACGGCTCAAAGACGGCGCTTAGCCACGGCGACGACTTCACGTGTCAACTCCGCGAGGCGATCGGCGGCGAGGCGGTTTATCTGCCAGTAGAGCGGGACGTCAAGCGGCGTATCTGCGACTAGCTCGACCAGCCGTCCCGATGCGAGGTGATCGCGGGTGAGCTGGGTCGGGTTCATTCCCCATCCCATGCCGGAAAGGGTGGCTTCGACGAAGCTTTGCGGCGAGGGCAGCCAATGGGTGGGATAGTCGAGGTCGCGGCCGAAGGTCTGCCTCACCCAGCTGCTCTGAAGCCTGTCCTTTTGATTGAAAGTCAGGGCCGGCGCGTTGCGGATGGCTTCGGAAGTTACGCCGTCCGGAAAGTGACGTGCGACGAAATCGGGCGTTGCCGTGGCGTTGTAACGGAGCGTGCCAAGCGCAAAGCGCCGGCATCCCCGGATTGGTTTCTCCAAGCTGGTGACGGCTGCGATCACCCGTCCCCGCTGCAGCCACTCGGCGGTGTGATCCTGGTCGTCGACCGCGACGTTCAAGAGATAGGAAGAGGTATTGGCGAAGTTCGACATGGCCTCCACGAACCACGTGCCGAGGCTGTCGGCGTTGGTCGCGATCTGAAGCGTGACCCTCTGGCGTGGTTCGCCGGGATCGACGAGAGCCGGCAGCTGTCCGAAGAGTTCGGCCTCCAGCATGCCGACATTCTCGATGTGGCGACAGAGCCATTCTCCCTTTTCGCTCGCCATGCAGGGAGTGCCTCTGACGATCAGGATGACGCCGAGGCGTTCTTCGAGCTGCTTGACACGTTGCGAGACGGCTGACGGCGTCACGTTCAGCACAGTTGCCGCTCTTTCGAAACTTCCGGTCTGGACGACGGTTGCGACGGCGCGCAGGGCGGGATAGTCGAGCATGGATTAGCTTCGCTTAATTGGGATTAGCCAGATTAATTAGACTAATTCTATCGTCGACGATACGGCAATTTCATCGAAGTTGAGGACGGTCGCCGAAACCATGAATTTTTCGATCTATGTCACGGGCCTGATGATGGGCCTCAGCCTGATTGTGGCGATCGGCGCGCAGAACGCTTTCATCCTTCGCCAGGGCTTGCGTAATGAACATGTCTTCGCCGTCTGCCTCGCATGCGCCTTGTCCGACGCCGCGCTGATCGTGCTTGGCGTCACCAGCCTCCAGCAGATCGCTGGATTGTTGCCCTGGCTCGATCCGGTCATGCGCTATGGGGGAGCCGCGTTTCTGGCCTGGTACGGAGCCAAGAGCCTTTATTCCGCCTTCCGGTCGTCCGCTGTCCTCACGGCGGCGGAAGCCGAAACGACGAGCTTTTCGCAGACGCTTGCGACCTGCCTCGCGCTCACCTGGCTCAATCCGCATGTCTACCTCGACACGGTCGTGCTGCTCGGCACGATCTCGACGCGCTATCCCGGGCAGCAGGCTTCCTTTGCCGCAGGCGCGGTGAGCGGTTCTTTCCTGTTCTTCTTTTTGCTCGGCTACGGGGCAACATGGCTGCGGCCAGTTTTTTCCAGGCCTTCGTCCTGGCGTATGCTGGAAACGCTCGTCGCCTTCACCATGTGGGTCATCGCGTACAAACTGTTGGGAGGGATGTGATTTCCCTATTTCAGGTCGCTTCGGCGGCAGTTCCTGCTGGGATGAGACGAACTGCAGGAAGAGGTCCTGCGCGCGTATCGGTATCCGATTGACGCGCAGGGTGACGCCGATCGGCCGGGCGGTTCGGAAAACCGCCAGGGCCGCCTGTCAAGCGCGGCACGTTGATTCCACGATCCTCAGAACCCGTTTCGGCCGAGCGGCCGCGCTCAGGAGGGGCACTTCCATTTCACGCTGGCAATCGGCCAGCAGGTGCGAGGGAAATCGCTTCAATTCCTGCAGTGCATGTTCGCGGTTCGCATCCCTGCGCCGCCGTGACTTGAATGCGGAAAGGGCTTGTAGGATATTCCAGGTGCCAGTTTGTGCCATGTCGAGACTCCTTTGCTGCGTCCGTTTCCTACAGGCAGACTATGGGGAGCGATTGACATTCAATCAAACAAAATGATATGCGGTTAAAGATCAGAAAAATTGAAAGATGCGACGATGAGCCTTCCCTTTCGCCGTCCCATTCCGCTGCTTGACAATGATGTGTTGCGCACCTTCGTGGCCATCGCCGAGACAGGCAATTTTTCCACCGCCGCCGAAGCGGTCTTCCGCACGCCATCCGCGGTGTCGATGCAAATCAAGAAGCTCGAGGAGCAGTTGGGCGCGACGCTCTTCCTGCGCGACGCCCGCTCGGTGACGCTGACGCGACACGGCGAGATGCTGCTCTCCTATGCTCGCAACATCCTGGCGCTTTCGAACGAGGCGGTGTCGCGCTTCATCATGCCGGAGTTGACCGGTGTCGTCCGGCTGGGCGCGCCGGAGGATATCGGCGAGCGGCTGCTGCCGAGAATCCTGAAGAGCTTTGCCGAAAGCTATCCCGGCATTATGGTCGACGTGACGATCGACATGAGTGTCGGGCTGAAGAAGCGCATGGAGGAGCAGCGGCTCGACCTGGCGCTGATCAATTGTGCCACAAGGCCGTTCCCCACCGGCGGCGAGGTGGTCTTCCGCGAGCGGCTGGTCTGGGCCGGTGCCCGGTGCGGTTCGGCGCATCGCCGCGATCCCCTGCCGATCTCGATCTGGGAGGACGGCTGCATCTGGCGGCAGGAGGCACTCGCCCAGCTCGAGCGCAACAAGCGGCCCTATCGCGTCGCCTATCTCAGCGGCCACACGATGGCCCAGCGCGCCGCCGTGCTTTCCGATCTCGCCATCGCGCCGCTGCCGCTTTCCTATGTCAGCGAGGACATGGCGATTCTCGGCCTGCAGGAAGGATTGCCGGAGCTCGCCTCCTTCGACATCCGCCTGTTGACCGCCTCGCAGATGTCGGGGCCGATCGAGACGGTGGCCGACAGCATCCGCAGTGCTTTTGCCGAGAGAGCGAAGGCGGTTGCGGCCTAAGGACGTCGTCCAGTCGCTGAACTTTTTGTTCCCTTGTGCGTTATCGGCGCGGATGGCATGAGTGCCGTTCGGGGTTGATTTCAAACAAGGATATTCGAAATGACGACAACGGCCAAAATTGCCGCAGCCTTCATGGTTCTCCTCGCGCTTTCCTCCTGCGGTAATACGATCCGCGGCATCGGGAAAGACACGGCGAACGCCGTCAACGCTACCCAGGATGCCGGCCGCTCGGTCGACCGCGCTGCGAAGAAGTGATCGGTTGGTAGCTTTGCCGGACTGAACAGGCCATCCGAGGCCGGATCACGGCATCGGAGGATATGCCTTTTCGAGGCCGCCGGATCGGCTGAGGCCGGTTCGGAAGGCTTGGTGGGCGGGATGCTGGCTCGAGCGGGCGGTTTCCATCAGCCGCATCTGCAGGCGAGCCGGCGCCTGAGTCCCGAGCCACAATCCAAGATTTTCAAGCTTCAGCGAGTTCAGGAAACGCGATTGCACGGCAAGGTCGAGATGGCGCCGCAGGCCATCAAGCAGATTGTCATCCTGCGCGGCATTTTCCATGAGCAGGGCCAGATATGACTTATCCGCTTCTGACAGCGCGGCGAGCTTTTCCGCAACGGTATCGCGGTCGGGAAAGGGAACGTTGCCTGTCATTCGAATCGTCCGGTCGTTGGTGCTATCGCCGTTATAAGCTCGCTTTGACTTTCTCGGCTACATCGATCGGCACCCATTTCATCCACAGGCTTTCGTAATTGCGCAGAAAATAGATCGCGGCATCCTCGTTGCTTTCGCGGTTTTCATCCTGCCAGGCGAGCACCTGATTGATCGTCTCATTGTCCCATGTTCGGGTCTTGAGATAGGTCGTGACCGGCCCGGCGCGGCTGGCAAAAGACTTGGTCATCAGCGTAAAGGCGCGCGAGACCGGATAGGAATTGAGCTGGGGCCTGGCACAGCCGGCAACCGCGGTGCAGTGGTCCCATTCGGTCTTGTTGTGGCCGACGCCGAAGCTCAGCCGCGTCATGTCGTATTTGCCGAGGATGGCGGTCGGCGCCCAATAGTAACCAAGCCAGCCGACCTTGTTGTCGAAAGCCCGGGCGATCGAGGCGTCGAGCCGTTGGGGACTACCGGTCTCGACAAGTTCAAAGCCCTTCTTGTCGGCGGCAAGGGCCTTGAAGAGATTGGCGGTCGATATCTGGCAGCTCCAGTCGGCGGGACAATTGTAAACCGCGGCCTTCGACGGATCATCCTCGGCGGGGAAGAGTTCGGGGTGCCGCAGCGCGTCCTCGACCGAGCGGATGTCGGGATTGGCGTCGGCAATGAATTTGGGGATCCACCAGCCTTCGACGGCGCCGTCGGCAAGGATTTCGGCGCCCTGGACCAGCCGGCCGGCATTGATGGCTTGATCGAGCAGGGCCCTGACTGAATTGATCCAGTATTCCGAGGCGATATCGGGAGTGCCTTTCTCGTTCATCGAGGCGAAGGTTGGCAGGGTGTCGCCATCGACGATGGTGACGGAGCAGCCGTAGCCCTTTTCCAGGATGATCTTGTCGAAGTTTGCCGCGATGCCGGCCGAGGCCCATTTCATCTCGGCGATCGAAACGCTGCCGCATTCGACGGCCTCGGCCGGTGCGGCGGTGGTCAAAAATGCCGCGGCAAAGGCGGCCGAAACCAAAAGCCTCTTCATCGTCATCCCCGAGTTTTTCTTAGAGCGCCGGGCGTCTGAAAAGACGCACAAAGGACGCTACAACAGTTTGAGTTCTACGCGCTGCCGGATCTGAAATCGGCCTGCAAGGCTCTCCGGCACCTGAAGAGGGGATGCTCGCCGGTCATGCGGCAACCGGCTTTCCGCTTCATAGGCGCCGTCCCTCCTTGCGGTTCCGGCAGCTCGTCGCAGGCCATGTTCAATAGTGGCGCATTTTTGTGAAGCCTACGCGTTCGCCGGCAGAAATCAACCTCCTTCTGCTCGTGATTGCATGTCTAAATTATTGAATTCGAAGAAGATATGCCCGCCATTGCGAAAATGATGCCGACATCGACAGGGCTCCCCCGACCGGCGGCGGACCTGCGGCAAAAAATTTTGCCGAGAATATCAAAAAAGGTCAAAATTAGTATTTGGGTAAGCCTTCAATAACTCTCCGGTAAGAATGTGCGGCTATCAGTTGGGTCGTAGCGGCAACGACCGCTGCTTCTCTGGTTCAGGTAGTGCGTACCGGAGAAAGCGAGCTTCGCCGTGTAGGGGTGAAGACGCCTGAGTATTCGGCAAACCGCGCAGAGCCAAGGCCATGCGCGGTTTTCGCGTTTTGGCGAGAGTATCCCCCAGTCTTGACCCAGGATCGGCGGCCATTGTAGGCCTCACCTCAACGAAAGGCGGCCGCCATGGCAAGAGCGATCATGCTGCAGGGAACCGGCTCGGATGTGGGCAAGACGGTGCTTGTCGCGGGCCTCTGCCGGCTGGCAGCCAATCGCGGCGCTGCCGTCCGGCCCTTCAAGCCGCAGAACATGTCGAACAATGCGGCGGTCGCCGATGATGGCGGCGAGATCGGCCGGGCGCAGTGGCTGCAGTCGCTGGCCGCCCGAACGCCATCCTCGGTGCACATGAACCCGGTACTGCTCAAGCCCCACTCGGAAAACGGCAGCCAGATCATCGTGCAGGGCAGGCTGTTCGGGCAGGCCAAGGGACGAGACTATCAGCGGCTGAAGCCCGAACTGCTGGGCGCTGTTCTCGCAAGCTTCGAAAAAGTGGCCGATGGCGCCGATCTCGTCATCGTCGAGGGTGCGGGATCGCCGGCCGAAATCAATCTCAGAGCCGGCGATATCGCCAATATGGGCTTTGCCACCCGGGCGGGCGTGCCCGCGGTGCTCGTCGGCGATATCGACCGCGGCGGCGTCATCGCCTCGCTGGTCGGCACGCATGCGATCCTCGACGAGGGCGACCGGGCGATGATCTCGGGCTATATCATCAACAAGTTCCGCGGCGACGTCTCGCTGTTTGAAGACGGCATCCGCGCCGTCGAAGGCTTTACCGGCTGGCCGTGTTTCGGGGTCGTGCCGTGGCTATCCGGGGCTGCGCGGCTGCCGGCCGAGGATTCGGTCGTGCTCGAGCGGCTGGCAAGGGGCGGAGCCGGGGCGTTGAAGATCGCTGTGCCTGTGCTGCCGCGCATCGCCAATTTCGACGATCTCGATCCGTTGCGGGCCGAACCGGATGTCGAATTGGTCTTCGTGCGACCGGGCGAGCGGTTGCCGGCCGATGCCGCGCTGGTGATCCTTCCCGGCTCGAAATCGACGATTTCGGATCTCGCCGATTTCAGGGGGCAGGGCTGGGACCGCGATCTTCACATGCATGTGAGACGCGGAGGCCGAGTAATCGGCATCTGCGGCGGCTACCAGATGCTCGGCCGCATCGTGCACGATCCGCTTGGGATCGAGGGTGGGACGCTGGAGATGCCGGGGCTTGGGCTTCTCGATGTCGAGACCGAGATGGCGCCTGAGAAGACCGTGCGCAACAGCCAGGCTCGCTCGACAGAATATGACGTGCCGCTTGCCGGCTATCAGATCCATCTCGGTGTCACCCACGGCCCGGACTGTGTCCGGCCTTCGGCGATGATCGACGGTGCGTCGGACGGGGCGCTGTCGGCGGACGGCCGCATCATGGGCACTTACCTGCACGGGCTCTTCGGCAGCGATGCCTATCGCGCCCGGTTGCTTCAAAGCTTCGGCCTGTCGGGCGAGCAGAGGAATTACCGAGACAGTGTCGAACAGGCCCTCGATGAGATTGCCGGGGAACTAGAGCGTCATCTCGACCCGCGCTGGCTGGCGGGGCTGTTTGGCTAAGTCACTATTGCCAAATTAGTTGACTGAGTCCATTAACTGTCGCGTCAGCGGCCCTGGTCGAGAGCGATGAAACCATGAGCATACTGGATAGATTTTCACTGGACGGTCAGGTGGCGCTTGTCACCGGCGGCGGCCGCGGCCTCGGCTTCGAAATGGCCCGCGCGCTTGCCGAGGCCGGCGCGCATGTCGTCGTCACCGGACGCACGGCGGCGACATTGGAAAGTGCCGTAAGGACGATCCATGCGGCGGGCGGGACGGCGGAGAGCGCCACGTTCGACATCAGCGACCGCCAGGCGCAGCGTGCCGTGATCGCCGACATCGACAAGATCCACGGTCGTCTCGATATCCTGATCAACAATGTCGGCGCCCGCGACAGGCGGCCGCTGGCTGAATTCGACGATGGTGCCGTCATGGAACTGCTGCATACCGATCTGGCCGCGGCGGTGACGCTTTCGCGGGATGCGACCGTGCTGATGAAGCGGCGCAATTATGGACGTCTGATCGCGGTGACCTCGATCAGCGGCCATGTCGCAATGCCTGGCGATTGCGTCTATCCGGCGGCCAAGCAGGGCCTGACGGGCCTGATGCGTGGTATGGCGGTGGAATTCGGCCCTTATGGCATTACCAGCAACGCGATTGCGCCCGGCTGGTTCGCCACGGAGACGAACTCTGACATGGCTGAGAACGAGGAACTGATGCCCTTCGTGCGCCAGCGTATTCCGGTTCAGCGCTGGGGCCGCCCTGATGAGATCGCCGGCGCCGCGCTGTTCCTTGCAAGCGGTGCGGCCTCTTTCGTCAACGGCCACGTGCTGACCGTCGACGGCGGAATGACGGTCAGGATGTGAGGGATTGAAAGTTGGGCGCCCGAAGGTCGAACCGAGTTCGCGCAGCAGTTGCCGAAGGACATTGCGGTGTGGGGAGGCGAGATCCCATTTACCGCCGCCCAAGACACAGATTGGAGCAGATATCGCTGGCCGCACCACGGACTGAGGCAATTTGTCATCCGCGTGACGGCGGCGCTTGTCGCTTCCGAATTGCCTCATTCGCTTGAAAGTAGTATCGCGACGCGAAGCAGGCTGATCAATGGCAATGCGCGACGTGGCTCGTTCAGCGCCCGTCCCGCGATTCGCGGGGCCGGGCGTCGATGGTGAAACGACCTTTTCCGGTTTTCGGCCCGATGCGGAGGTTTTGAAAATTAACGACCATATTCATTGGCTTATAGAGCAGGGAATCACCAGCGAACATATTGGCGATCTCGTAACCGGCCTGTGTGACCGGCTGATCGCAGACGGTTTTCCGATCTGGCGGGCGAGCATCAGAATGCCGTCGATTCACCCGATGTATCGCGGCGTATCGGCCAATTTCTCGCGGGGCGGCGTCACGATCATCGAAACGGCCGAACACGGAAGCGAGACGGAGCGCAGCTTTGAGAAGACGCCGATATTCTACCTTTTGAACCGCGGAGAGAAAACCGGACGGTGGAACCTGGCGAAGGGCGAGGGCCTCCACTATGCCGAGCTTCACGAATTCGCGCTTGGCGGGGGCACGGACCACGTGATCAGCATCTTCGAATTCCCGAAGGAGGTTGCGCTGCGCGGACTCGGTTTTTCGTTGACCAGCGATGCGCCGGGCGGATTTTCCGACGAACAGCTGGCGACCATAAAAGGGCTTTTCCCGGCGCTGGGGCTGGCGGCCTACCGCGTCGCGGCGTCGAAGACCGCCAGCGATATCCTCGCCGTCTATACCGGCGCCAGGACGAGTGCGCGCATCCTTGCCGGCGAAACCCGAAGGGGAACGGGCGGTTCGATCAACGCTGCGATCCTGCTTGCCGACCTTCGCAATTTCACCGCCTTAACCGAGGTGTATCAGCCGGGGGAGATCGTCGGGTTTCTGAACGACCATTTCGAGCTGATCGACCGGCATGTCGAGGAGAATTCCGGCGAGATTCTCAAATTCATGGGCGACAGCGTGCTGGCGATCTTTCCGACCGACGCCCACGACCCGCAAAGGGCCTGCATGGAAGCGCTGGCGTCGGCAAAAAATCTCCTGAAGGCGAACGAAGCGCTCAATCGCGAGCGGACCCTGAATGGCGGTCCCGATATCGCCGTCGATGTCGTGCTGCATCTCGGCGAAGTATTCTACGGCAATGTCGGCGCCCAGGGCAGGCTCGATTTCACGGTGATCGGCAAAGCGGTCAATGAGGCCTCGCGGCTCGAAAAGCTTTGCGGCACGCTCGAGCAGCCCCTCTTGATGTCGGAGAGCTTTGCGACGACCTGTGCCGTGCCCTGCGAATATCTCGGATCGTTCGAGCTGCGCGGCGTTTCGAAGCGGGCCGATGTCTTCAGGCTCGCCGGCGAAGCTTAGACCTCAGATTTCACCGGAGACTTCGCGGCGCCGGCGATCGAGTTCTTCGCTGTAGCGGCGAAGCGTGTGGCTTTCGCTGAGCTGGCCGACCACCTTGCGCTCGATCAGATTGTTGACGACGGCGAGTGCTTCGCTTTCGCTCTTGTCGAAGATCGCCGCCGCCTGCCTGGCGTTCATCTGCGGCTGCAGGAAGTCGTTGCGATAGCGGATGAAATCGGCAAGTGCCTTGCCCTCATCTTGGACATCGGTCGGATTGGCGTAGATCTCCGGCACTAGGACGAGGCCGGCATATTTGTCGCTCTCCTCGACGAGGATGACGCGCTGGGTCGAGCCGATCGGGAAAGCCTGCTTGAACTCTTCCAGAGAGATGCCCGCTCTTGCCGTCTTGACGTCGGCACGCATCAGCTTGTCCACCGTCAGATTGCGGATCCAGCCGACGTCGTGGGCGCTGCGAATGCTTTCGCCGCGCAGGTGGAAACGCCATGTGGCGAAGGAATAACCGAAGGTCGAGCGAACGACGAGCGAGGAGGTGATGACGGCGGCGAGCACCAGCGCGGTAATCGGAAAGTCGCCGGTGATTTCGAGCGCCAGGAATGTCATCGTCAGCGGCCCGCCGATGACCGCGACGGCAAGCGAACTCATGCCGACGACGGCATAGATGACGGGCGTCAGCGTCGCATCGACGAAATAGGGGCCGCAATAGGCAAAGAGCTTGCCGAGCAGGGCGCCCATGAACAGCGAGGCGAAGAACAGGCCGCCCCTGAAGCCGGAGCCGATCGAGATCGCCGAGGCCAGGGATTTCAGCAGGAAGAGGCCGATCAGCGCCGGGATCGCCACGTCGCGGGACAGGTTGAGGTGCAGCGCGCCGTGGCCGGCCGAAAGCACCTGCGGTGAGATCACCGCCAGCAGCCCGACGATGATGCCGCCGAGCGCCGGGCGGAAGGGCGGGGCAATCGAACTCTTGCGCGCCAGCTCCTCGACGAAGGCTACCCCGTGCATGAGGAGGATGCCGACACCGGCGCAGAAGACACCCAGCAACAGCGCCGGGACATAATCGGCCGGCACGACCGAGCCGAAGCTACCTATATCGATGGTGAAGTCGCCCTCGGCAAGCAGCCTTGCGACGAGGGTGGACACGAGGGCTGAATCGACGACCGGCGTCAGCGATACGATCGTATAGGTGCCGATGATCAGCTCGAAGGCATAGAAGGCGCCGGTCAGCGGCGCGTTGAAGGCGGCGGCGATGGCGCCCGCCGCGCCGCAGCCGACGAGGATGCGCAAGTCCGAGCGGCGAAGCTGCAGCTTCAGGCCGAATTTCGAGGCGAGGCCGGCGGCAAGCTGGGTGTAGCCGGCCTCGAGGCCGACGGAGGCGCCGAAACCGTTGGAGATCAGATTCTGCACGGCGACGATGATGCTGTCGGTGAGCGACAGGCGGCCGCCATGCAGCGCATTGGCCTCGATCGGGTCGACCATCGGCTTCTTGCGCCGTTTCGCCAGCACAAAGAGCAAGAGGCCGAGCAGGAGGCCGCCCATCACGGGGGCTGTGAGCAACAGCAGCTTGTCGTCGATCAGCGAGGAACTCAGCCTCTCGTCGTCCGATATGCCGAAGATCAGCTGATGCAGCTCGTTGGAAACCAGGCTCATCCCTGTGACGGCAAGCCCAGAAGTGATGCCGACGACAGCGCCCGCCAGCGACAGGCCGAATTCGCTGCGGCGGGTCAGCGCGCGCAGCCGCCCGGGGTCGAAGAAAACACGCAGCGCCCGCAGGCGGCGCCGATCCAATTTCATAAGCATGGCTAGACAACTAGGCGGGGAGAGACCCGGTCAAGGGCGACAACGCAGTCCGCTTGCGATGGAATTGCGGCGAAAAGCCGGCGCGCCGATCAAATATTCATGACGTAAGTCTCTGATTAAAGACGACATTTTCGGTAGAGACAGTCGCATTGTTTTTGGACTTTCACGTGATCCAGCCCCGGGGCGGCGGCGAAGGTCGGTTGACTTCATCCCCCGGCTTGCCTAACCATCCTGACATAACGGATGGTTCCGGATCGGCGTTACGCTTTCCGGATGAAAAGGGAATGTGACGGGGTGGACCCAAACCGGGCGCCTTCATCACAGCCGACCCCGCGACTGTAGAGCGGTCAGGGTCTTCCATCCGGCATCGATGACTTTCCGTTGGCAGCCTGCAAGGGTGCGGGCGGGCGGAACGGACGAGATGCCGGAAAAGCCACTGGATATGCATGGTGATCAACCGGGGTCGGACGCCTCTATTTCTACGAATCGTCCACCTTTTCATCGATGCAGCCGGGAAGGCGAGGCAGATCCGCCGGCACGATCAGGGGCGACCGGAAACGGTCGTCCCGATCGTGCCGATATCCGCGAGCCAGGAGACCTGCCATCGGTGCCGGGCATAATGCCCAATTTGGGCGCATTGCCCGCTGCCAGCACGGAGGTTGTTTTGGCTGAACGATCGAATTCGGCGCTGCCTTCGGCGGTGCGAGCGGATTTTTCCTTCTCCCCAGCGCGGGACCGAAGGACGGGTCGAGACCCGTGGCTCGACCCCGGTCGGTGGTCCGAAGGGTCGGATGAGGGGGGCACGCAGCACCTCCGTCCTTTTGCCCTTCGCTTGCACTCGGCGCATTCACGGCTTAGCCGCTCACCCCCTCAACCGCCTGCCGGCACCGTCTCCCCGCTGGGGAGAAGAGGGATGTGGAGCCGCCCTACTTTCTCCCGCAGGAGCGTCCGAGCATGACCACCACCCTCATCCTCGGCGGCGCACGCTCCGGCAAATCCCGCTTTGCCGAAAATCTCGTCATTTCCTCCGGCCTTGAGCGCCATTATATCGCGACCGGCCGTGCCTGGGACGACGAGATGCAGGCGCGTATCGACCAGCATAAGGACGATCGCGGCCCCTCCTGGATCACGCATGAGGAGCCGCTGGCCCTTGCCGAGCGACTTGCGGCTGTCGATGGCGAGGGCAGGGCGATCCTGGTCGACTGCCTGACGCTTTGGCTAACCAATCTGATGATGGAGGGGCGCGATATTGCCGTTCAGGCTGCTGCGCTTGCCGCCTGGCTGCCGCAGGCGAAGGCGCGGCTCGTTATCGTTTCCAATGAAGTCGGCCTCGGCATCGTGCCCGAGAATCGCATGGCGCGGGATTTTCGCGACCATGCCGGCCGGCTGCACCAAATGATCGCGGCGAAGGCCGTCGAAGTTTATTTCATCGCGGCTGGTCTGCCGCTGAAAATGAAGGGTTGAAGTCCATGAACCAGCAGAAGATTCCCGCAACCGTCATCACCGGCTTTCTCGGCGCCGGCAAGACGACGATGATCCGCAACCTGCTGACCAATGCCGGCGGCAGGAAGATCGCGCTGATCATCAACGAGTTCGGTGATCTCGGGGTCGATGGCGATGTGCTGAAGGGCTGCGGCGCGGAGAATTGTAGCGAGGATGACATCATCGAGCTCACCAATGGCTGCATCTGCTGCACCGTTGCCGACGACTTCATTCCGACGATGACGAAGCTTCTGGAACGCGACCAGCGCCCGGACCACATCGTCATCGAAACCTCGGGCCTTGCCCTGCCGCAGCCGCTCGTCGCCGCCTTCAACTGGCCTGGTATCCGCAGCGAAGTCACCGTGGACGGCGTCGTCACCGTGGTCGACAGCGCCGCGGTTGCTGCCGGCCGTTTTGCCGATGATCACGACGCGGTCGATGCGCGCCGCGCCGAAGACGAATCGCTCGATCATGAAAGCCCAATCGAAGAACTCTTCGAAGATCAGCTGACCTGCGCCGACCTGATCGTGCTCAACAAGACCGATCTCATCGACAGCGACGGCCTCGGCCGCGTGAAGAGCGAAGTCGCCTCGCGCATCGCCCGCAAGCCCGTGATGATCGAGGCGAGGAACGGCGAGGTGCCGGCAAGCGTGCTGCTCGGCCTCGGTATCGGCACGGAGGGCGATATCGTCAACCGCAAGTCCCATCACGAGCTGGAGCACGAGAACGGCGAGCCGCACGACCACGATGAATTCGACAGTTTCGTCGTCGAGTTTGGCGCGGTCGCTGATACGGCAGCATTCGTCGAGAAGCTGAAGGGCATCATTGCCGCGCATGACGTGCTGCGCCTCAAGGGCTTCATCGATGTTTCCGGCAAGCCGATGCGCTTGCAGATGCAGGCCGTGGGTGCGCGCATCGATCAGTATTTCGACCGTGCCTGGGCGCCGGGTGAAGCCCGCAGCACGCGCCTCGTCGTCATCGGCCTGCATGAAATGGATCAGGACGCGGTGCGCAAGGCGATCGAAGCGCTCGTCTGAGGAGACTAAATGCATCTGCTTCTGGCTCAGCAGGGGACGATCAGCGACGGGGATGAGGCGATCGACCTCGGCCAGTCGCCGGGCGATATCCTGTTCCTGTCGGCCGCCGATACGGAGCTTGCGGCGATTACCGCGGCTCATGCCGGCGGGGCGAGCGAATATTCGCTGAGGCTTGCGAGCCTGATGAGCCTGAAGCATCCGATGTCGGTCGACACCTACTTGGAGCGTACCGCGCGGCATGCGAAGCTGATCATCGTGCGCGCACTGGGAGGGGCGAGCTATTTCCAATATGCGCTGGAGGCGCTGCATGCGGTGGCGGCGCGGAACGGTGCGCTGATTGCGGTGCTTCCGGGGGATTCCAAGCCGGATGCGGGGCTGACGCCGTTTTCCAATGTGGCGTTGGACGATCTCAATGCGTTGTGGGCTTATCTGATCGAGGGTGGAGACGCGAATGCGCGGGGTTTTCTTGCCTATGCGGCGGCGATGCTTTCGGGAGAGGAGAAGCCTGCGCCGGCCGTGCCGCTGATGAAGGCGGGGATCTGGTGGCCGGGGCGAGGGTTGGTTGGGGTTGAGGAGTGGCGGAAGCTCGCCAGTAATATGGTAGCGGTGGAGGGATTTGAACCCCCAACAGTAGCCATCGCCTTCTACCGCGCCCTCGTGCAGAGCGGCGAAACCGGCCCCGTCGAAGCCCTGATCGAAGCCCTGCAGGCGCAGGGTCTTCGCCCGTTGCCAGTCTTCGCCTACAGCCTCAAGGACCTGATTTCAAAAGGCATCCTCGAATCCATCTTCGCCGACCTCAAACCCGATGTCGTCATCAACACGACCGGCTTTGCCGTCTCCGCCCCAGGAGCCGATCGCGAGCCGACGGTGCTGGAGGCCAATAACGCCGTCGTGCTGCAGGCGATTTTTTCGGCCTCGTCGCGGGAGGCCTGGGCGGCCTCGTCGCAAGGGCTGTCGGCCCGCGATCTCGGCATGAATGTCGCGCTGCCGGAGGTGGATGGCCGCGTCCTGTCGCGTGCTGTCTCCTTCAAATCGGCCGCCCGCTATGATGCCGCGGTCGAAGCCAATATCGTTTCCAGCGAGCCGGATGCCGGGCGCATGGCCTATGTCGCGTCCCTTGCCGCCAACTGGGCGCGGCTGCGGCAGCGGCCGGTTGCGGAGCGGCGTGTCGCCCTCATCATGGCGAATTATCCGAACCGCGATGGGCGGCTCGGCAACGGTGTGGGTCTCGATACGCCTGCCGGGACCGTCGAGGTGATGCGGGCGATGGCGGAGGTTGGTTATCCCATTGCCGATATTCCTGCCGATGGCGATGCGCTCATGCGGCACCTGATGGCTGGACCGACCAATTCCGGCTTTGACGGCAAGGTGGTGCGCGAGCGGCTTTCCCTGAGTCGATACAAGAGCTTCTTCGCCTCTCTTCCCAATCAGATTCAGGAGGAAGTGACGGCGCGTTGGGGCGATCCCGAGGCCGATCTCTATATTCGCGATGGCGCTTTCGCGCTGCCCTTTGCCCGGTTCGGCGGGCTGCTCGTGGGGATCCAGCCGGCGCGCGGTTACAATATCGATCCGAAGGAGAGCTATCACTCGCCCGATCTCGTGCCGCCGCACGGCTATTTCGCCTTCTATACTTTTCTGCGCGAGGAATTCGGCGCCGATGCCGTGATCCACATGGGCAAGCACGGCAATCTGGAGTGGCTGCCGGGCAAGGCGCTGGCGCTGACGGAGGCCTGTTATCCAGAGGCCATTCTCGGCCCGTTGCCGCATCTTTATCCCTTCATCGTCAACGATCCCGGCGAGGGCACGCAGGCGAAGCGGCGCACGGGTGCCGTTATCATCGATCACCTGACACCGCCGTTGACGCGGGCCGAAAGCTACGGGCCGCTCAAGGATCTGGAGGCGCTGGTCGATGAATATTACGAAGCCTCGGGTGGCGATCCCAGGCGTATCCGCTTGCTGTCCCGGCAGATCCTCGAGCTAGTTGCCGATATCGGACTGGACCAGGATGCGGGGATTGCGAAGGGAGAGAGTGAAGGCGAGGCGCTGAAGAAGCTCGATGCCTATCTCTGCGATCTCAAGGAGATGCAGATCCGCGATGGGCTGCATGTGTTTGGCGTGTCGCCGGCGGGGCGGTTGCTGACGGATCTCACCGTGGCCTTGGCGCGGGTGCCGCGCGGGCTGGGCGAGGGTGGGGATGCGAGTCTGCAGCGGGCGATTGCTGGGGACTTGCTGACTTTCCCCTTCTCCCCAGCGGGGAGAAGATGTCCGTCAGGACAGATGAGGGGGCGAGCGACGTAAGGAGCGAGCGGTTAAGCGCAAGCGAGGCCGAGTCCGCGGCCCCCTCCTCCGACCCTTCGGGCCACCTTCTCCCCGCTGGGGAGAAGGTGAGTCGCGTCCTTCAGCGTCCCTTCGACCCCCTAGACTGCAACATGGCTGCCCCCTGGGCTGGCCCCAAGCCGCCAATCCTCACCGATCTCCTCGACGCCACCTGGCGTACAAACGGTGACACGGTCGAGCGCATCGAGCTGCTCGCTGCAAAACTCGTTTCCGGCGAAATCGACTGCCCGACCCTCTGGTCCCAAACGAAAGCCGTACTCGACGAAATCGAAACGCTTCTCAAGCCCTCTATCCTTGCCTGCGGGCCTGCGGAAATCACCGGTCTGCTCCGCGGTCTCGACGGACGCTTCGTCGCGCCCGGCCCATCGGGCGCGCCGACGCGCGGGCGTCCCGACGTCCTGCCGACAGGGCGGAATTTTTACTCCGTCGACAGCCGCGCGGTACCGACACCGGCGGCCTATGTACTCGGCAAGAAATCGGCCGAACTCCTGATCCGCCGCTATGTGCAGGATCACGGCGAATGGCCCGTCTCCTTCGGGCTGACGGCCTGGGGCACCTCCAATATGCGCACCGGCGGCGACGATATCGCCCAGGCTTTGGCGCTGATCGGCGTCAAGCCGGTCTGGGACATGGCTTCGCGGCGCGTCACCGGCTACGAGATCATTCCGCCGGCCATGCTCCGGCGACCGCGGGTGGATGTGACGCTGCGCATTTCCGGCTTCTTCCGTGACGCTTTCCCCGAGCAGATCGCGCTCTTCGACAAGGCGGTCCGGGCCGTCGGTGCGCTGGAGGAGGATGCTGCCGACAATCCGATTGCCGGGCGCATGCGCGGCGAGGCGGCGCGGCTGACTGCAGCCGGGCTCGATGCGAAAGCGGCGGCAAAGCGGGCTGGGTATCGTATTTTCGGGGCCAAGCCCGGTGCCTATGGCGCCGGTCTGCAGGCGCTGATCGATGAGAAGGGCTGGGAGCGGCGGGCTGATCTTGCCGAGGCCTATCTCGTCTGGGGCAGCTATGCCTACGGAGCGGGTGAGGAAGGGCAGGCCGAGCGCGGGCTGTTCGAGGAGCGGCTGCGTTCCGTCCAGGCCGTCGTGCAGAACCAGGACAATCGCGAGCACGACCTGCTCGACAGCGACGATTACTACCAGTTCGAAGGCGGCATGGCGGCGGCAGCGGAAGAGCTTGGCGGTGTGCGGCCGGCGATCTACCATAATGATCATTCCAGGCCGGAGAAGCCTGTCATCCGCTCTCTGCAGGAGGAGATCGGGCGGGTGGTGCGCGGGCGCGTCGTCAATCCGAAATGGATCGATGGCGTCATGCGTCATGGTTATAAAGGCGCTTTCGAGATCGCAGCGACGGTCGATTACCTCTTTGCCTTTGCGGCGACCACCGGCGCTGTCGGCAACCATCATTTCGAGGCTGTCTATCAGGCCTTCGTCGCCGATCCCAAAGTGCGCGATTTCATGGCCGAGAAGAACCCTGCGGCGCTTTCCGAGATGAAGGAGCGGCTGATGGAGGCGATCGAGCGGGGGCTTTGGACACCGCGCAGCAACTCGGCGCAGTTCAATCTCACAGACATCAACGAAACCAAGAAAAGAGCAGGTAGCCAGCCATGACCGAAGAGCCCATCGTACCAGCCGAAAAGGACGATGCCCGTCACGCCGAGAAGATGGCGAAGAAGAAGGCCGCCCGAGACAAGATCATGGCCAGCAAGACGGATGAGAAGGGCCTGATCATCGTCCACACCGGCAAGGGCAAGGGCAAGTCTTCGGCTGCATTCGGGATGATTTTCCGGCATATCGCCCATGGCAAACCGTCTGCCGTCGTGCAGTTCATCAAGGGTGCGATGTGGACCGGCGAGCGGGATCTGATCGAGAAGCATTTTTCCGATCTCTGCCAGTTCCACACGATGGGCGAGGGCTTTACATGGGAGACGCAGGACCGGGCGCGGGATGTGGCGGCTGCGGGTGCGGCCTGGGAAAAGGCCAAGGAGCTGATCCGCGACGAGCGCAATTCCATGGTGCTGCTCGATGAGATCAACATAGCGCTGCGTTACGACTATCTCGATATCAACGAGGTGGTGGACTTCCTGAAAAACGAGAAGCCAGCGATGACGCATGTCGTGCTGACGGGGCGCAATGCCAAGGACGAGTTGATCGAGATTGCCGATCTCGTCACCGAGATGGAACTGATCAAGCATCCCTTCCGCTCCGGCATCAAGGGGCAGCCGGGCGTGGAGTTCTAAAACTCCAGCAAAAGTGTCCGGCGGTTTTGCGTCCGGAATTGCGTGTATACAAAGAGATCGTCAGTTGACGGCGAGGCTGCGCAGGATGGCGGCCGTTTCCTGATCGGCCGGAAAGAAGGATTCGACGGTCAGTTCAGACAGGGTGATATCAACAGGCGTGCCGAAGACGGTTGTTGTCGAGATGAAGGAGAGCAGGCCGGCTTTCGTCGACAGTTTCAGCGGGACGACGATGCCGGCATGGTCTGCATGGACCTCGCTTGCCGCTTCGGGCGCGGAGTAGGAGAGCAGATCCTTCAACAGCTTTTCCAGCTCCGGGTCGCCCGAGACCGATATCTGCAGGCGCAGCCGGTCGAGAAGATGGGCGCGCCATTCCGGGAGATTGGTGATCCCAGGTGCAAGGCCCCGCGGATGCAGGCTGAGGTGCAGCACGTTGACGGGCGGTTCCAGCAGCGATGCATCGGCAACGGCTTCGAGCAGGGGCGTGATAGCGGCGTTGGCGGCAATGAGCGTCCAGTGACGGTCGATGGCGATGGCCGGGAAGGGTTCGTGGCCTTTCAACACCATGTCGATGGCGCGCCGCGCCGGTTCGAGGGCGGGATCGTCCAGCTTGCGTTCGGCAAAGACCGGGGCGAAACCCGCGGCCAGCAGCAGCGGGTTCCGGTCGCGAAGTGGTACGCCGAGACGTTCGGCCAGATGCAGCAGCATCTCGCGGCTCGGGGTCGAGCGCCCGCTCTCGATGAAGCTCAGGTGCCGTTGAGAGATATCGGCTTCGAGCGCGAGATCCAGCTGGCTCATGCGGCGGCGCTTTCGCCATTCGCGCAGGTGATCTCCGAGAGAGCGGACGATCGGGGTCATCAGGCGGCTTTCGGCAGTTGGTCGATGAAGCCACGGACGGATTTCAGTCTGCCGTCTTCGAGTTCGGCGAAATCCGTGCCCTTGATCAGCGCTTCGCCATTTTCAGGGCCAAGGCCCCAGGAGAAGCGTAGGTTGTCGCCGTAGCCATCGGCCGTGCCGATCAGTTCGAAGCGGAAGCCGGGGAAACGACCCTGGACGGCTTCGACCAGCGAGTTGATTTGCTCATGGCCTTGCCCGCGCATCAGCGGATCGACATAGGTCGCCGCTTCAGCCCAGCTTTCGGCGATGAGGGTGCGGCGGCGCGCTGCATCCGTCTCGTTCCAGATGGCGAGGTAGCGCTCGGCGGTCGTCGTTGCGTCGTTCATTGGGTCATCTCCTTTTTTTTGATCGCCGGTCAATTCCAGGCAGGGCGATCATGGGCGAAGGCGGTGCACCCTATCAATTACGCCAGAGGTAATGAAAGGCGATTGGCTAGAGTCCGATCCAGACCCGCAGCGGATTTGCCGGGTCGGCGAGCAGCTTCACCGCGAGGGCGATACAGACGATGACGAGCAGCGGCTTGATAAGCTTTGCGCCGATGCGCATAGCGAGCCGTGAGCCGAGCTGGGCGCCGAGAAACTGGCAGACGCCCATCAGCAGGCCGATCTTCCAAAGGATCGCGCCGAAACTTGCGAAGACGATCAACGCGCCGAGGTTCGAGCCGAAATTGAGAAGCTTGGTATGCGCGGTGGCCTTCAGCACGCCGAATCCGGCGAGTGTGACGAAGCCGAGCATGAAGAACGAGCCGGTGCCGGGGCCGAAGACGCCGTCGTAAAAGCCGATGGCCGGCACCAGCGTCAGGCCGAAGGCGAAAGGCGTGATGAGTCGGTGTTTGTCGAGGTCGTTAAGGTTCGGCTTGACGGCAAAGAAGATCGCGATCGCCAGCAGCAGCACCGGCATGATCGCCTGTAGCACATCTCCGGGCACGATCGTTGCGAGTGCGGCGCCGATCGCCCCGCCCATGACGGCCATCAGGGCCGTCGGCAGTTGCTCCTGAAGCTGCACATGGCCCTTTCGGGCATAGGCAAGCGTTGCCGAGGCGGCGCCGAAGATCGACTGCACCTTGTTGGTGCCGAGCGTCTGCAGCGGCGGTATACCTGCGATCAGCATCGCGGGAACCGTGATCAGGCCGCCGCCGCCGGCAATTGCATCAACGAAACCGGCGAAGAAGGCAGCCGCGCAGAGCAGCAGAAGCAGATGGAGGGCAATGTCAGGCAAGATGCTATTCCAGAAGGGCTTTCAGCCGGCCTTGTTGCATTTCCGTCTCCAAGCTGCAATGGCTGCGAGGACACAGCAAGGGCGCATTCGACGGCTTCCATGGACGACACTTCCTGCGATACGGCGAGACGCCATGTGCTGGGGCTCGGCTGCGAGCGCGGGACGCCGGTCGCCGAGGTGCAGGCGCTGGCCATCGCCGCCTTGGACATGGCCGGTATCGGTGCGGAGGAGCTCGCTGCCATTGCTTCCATCGACAGCCGCCGGCAGGAAGCGGCAATCCTAGCGGTCGCCAGGCATTTTGCCGTGCCGGCGGTATTCTTCGACGCGCCGCGGCTGGAGCGGGAAACGCCGCGGCTCAAAAATCCGTCGGCCATCGTTTTTGCTCGCGTTGGCTGCCATGGCGTTGCGGAATCCGCAGCACTTGCGGCGATCGGCGACGATGCCGAGCTGGTGCTCGGCAAGATCAAATCGGCGCATGCGACGGCGGCAGTGGCCCGCGGCGGGTTGCAGAAAGCCTGATGGTCGCTATGGTGACGGCAATTCGCGGCGCCAACCGGCAGCCTCGCGATTCACATTTAGAGGATATATCATGCACAAGGTCATTTATGACACTGACCCGGGCGTTGACGACGCCATGGCACTTCTCTTCCTGCATCGCCATCCTGAAATAGATCTGGTTGGCATCACTACGGTTTTCGGCAATGCATCGGTCGAGACGACGACGCGCAATGCGCTCTTCCTCAAGCGTGAATGGAATATTCCGGCACCCGTTGCCAAGGGCGCCAGCGTCACCATCGATCCCGCGCGGGCGGAGCGGGAATGGCCGGCCATGGTGCATGGCGACAACGGTCTCGGTGATATCGAGGTGCCTCACACGATCGATCTGCCGCTCGATCCACGTCCGGCGCACCGCTTCATCATCGATACCGTGCGGGCCAATCCCGGGGAAGTGCGGCTGGTGGCGGTCGGCCGGATGACCAACCTGGCGCTGGCACTGAAGGAAGATCCGGACATTGCGAGCCTCGTCAAGGACGTCGTCATCATGGGCGGCAATTTCTATGTGCCGGGCAATGTCTCGCCGGTCGCGGAAGCCAATATTCACGGCGATCCCGAAGCTGCCGATATCGTCATGACCGCGCCTTGGAAAGTGGCCGTCATCGGCCTCGACGTCACCTCGATCACCACGATGAGCCGCAGCTATCTCGGCGCAATGGCGGCCGAGGGTGATGGGGCGGTGAAGCTGCTCGACGCGCTGTCGCAGTCCTACATCGATTTCTACAAGCATGCGGTCGAGGACGGTATGATGGTGCATGACAGCTGTGCTGCGGTCTATGTCGTGGCGCCTGACCTTTTCGAGACAATCACCGGCACGCTGCGCGTCGTTTGCGGCGGCATTGCCGATGGCCAGACGGTCGTCAAGCCGAACGGCCGTCATTTCCCGCCCGGCGACTGGGATGGCCTGCCGAGTCAGGTCGTCTGCACCGGCATCGAGTCGGAAAAGGTACTAGAGCTGATCCGCGACACACTGCTTCGCGCCTGATCGCACGGAGGCCGGCTGCGTCGCGGCCGGCCTCAGCAGACTACGCGACGCGGAAGGGGCCCGAGCATGACGACAGAGGAATTGGCCGAGTTTTCAGCAGTCGGTGCCGCGGCTGGTCGTTTTGGGCAATATTATAATATATTCATATTGTTGCGCCACTTTCCTGCGAGATCGAATCCGCCTGTTCCCAAAGTGAATCATCTTGATTTCAGCAACTTCAAGTGAGGTGCCATGGGCGGCGTTGACCTTGGCCCTTGGTGAGCCTAGATCAACAAAATGCTGAATAGCGCATTCTCACATTTGCCGGCGCTGGAGCCGGGCAGCGTCTGGCTGGTCGGCGCCGGTCCGGGCGATCCGGGCCTGCTGACGTTGCTTGCTGCCAAGGGGCTCGCCGAGGCCGATGTAATCGTGCATGACGCGCTTGTTAATGAGGACTGTCTGAAGCTCGCGCATCCCGGCGCCGAGCTGGAATATGCCGGGAAACGCGGCGGCAAGCCATCTGCCAAGCAGCGAGATATTTCGTTGCGCCTGGTGGAATTGGCGCGCGGCGGCAAGCGGGTGCTGCGGCTGAAGGGGGGCGATCCCTTCGTCTTCGGGCGCGGCGGCGAGGAGGCGCTGGCGCTGGTCGAACACAATATCCCGTTCCGTATCGTGCCGGGCATCACCGCCGGTATCGGCGGGCTTGCCTATGCCGGGATTCCGGTGACGCACCGCGAGATCAATCATGCGGTGACGTTTCTCACCGGCCATGATTCCTCCGGCATCGTGCCCGACAGGATCGACTGGGAAGCGATCGGCAAGGGTTCGCCCGTGATCGTCATGTACATGGCGATGAAGCACATCGCCCAGATCAGTGCCAACCTCATTGCTTCGGGCCGCTCGCCGTCCGAGCCCGTAGCTTTCGTCTGCAATGCAGCGACCGGCGCGCAGCAGGTGCTGGAGACGACGCTTGGGCAGGCGACCGAGGCTGTCAACGCCTCCGGGGTCGAGCCGCCGGCGGTGGTCGTCGTCGGCGAGGTGGTGCGGCTCCGAGCCTCGCTCGATTGGCTCGGCGCTCTCGCCGGACGACGGCTGCAGCCCGATCCGTTCCGCCAGTCCGGCCAGGTGCTGGCATGAGCGGCCTCCTGATTGCAGCTCCTTCCTCCGGTGCCGGCAAGACGACGGTGACGCTCGGGCTGCTCAGGGCCCTGCGTCGGCGCGGTGTCGCGGTCGCGCCCGGCAAGGCCGGCCCCGACTACATCGATCCCGCCTTTCATGCGGCGGCGAGCGGCACGCTCTGCCTCAATTTCGATCCCTGGGCGATGCGCCCGGAGCTGATTTCGGCCAATGCCACCCTTCACCGCTCCGGCGACCGCATTCTTGTCATCGAGGCGATGATGGGGCTCTTCGACGGGGCAGCCGATGGAAGGGGGACGGCGGCCGATCTCGCTGCCCAGCTCGGCCTTTCCGTCGTGCTTGTTGTCGATGCCTCGCGCATGTCGCAGTCGGTGGCGCCGCTGGTGGCGGGATTTGCCGGCTTCCGCGCCGATGTCCGCGTCGCCGGCGTCATCCTCAACAAGGTCGGCAGCGATCGGCACGAGGCGATGCTGCGCCGGGCGCTCGAGGCCATTCGCATGCCCGTCATCGCGGTGATCGGCAGCGACAAGGCGCTTTCGCTGCCGGAGCGCCATCTCGGACTGGTCCAGGCCGGCGAACATGCGAGGCTTGACGATTTCATCGACCACGCGGCGGCGGCCGTCTCCGAGGAATGCAATTTCGAGTTCCTGCTGCGCATCGCCAGGCAAGGGCTTAACCGGCCATCGGCCGCCAATATCGACCGCCTGCTGCCGCTCGGCAGCCGCATCGCCGTGGCGCGCGACGTCGCCTTCGCCTTTTGCTACGAGCATATGCTGCTCGGCTGGCGCCGGCGTGGTGCGGCGATCTCCTTCTTCTCACCGCTCGCAGACGAACGGCCTGCGGCCGACGCCGACGCGATCTATCTGCCTGGAGGTTATCCCGAGCTTCACGCCGGGCGGCTCGCCGAGGCGCAGAATTTCCGCGCCGGCATGCTCGACGCGGCAGCGCGTAGCATCCGGATCTACGGCGAGTGCGGCGGCTACATGGCGCTGGGCGAGGGGTTGATCGACGCGGCGGGCGAGCGCCATGAAATGCTGGGCCTGCTGCCCGTCGTCACCAGCTATGCCGAGCGCCGGCGCCATCTCGGCTATCGCCTTGTCACGCCGCTCGACAGCGCGATCTTTCAACGACGGATGACCGCGCATGAATTTCACTATTCCACTTTGGTGGCCGAAGGCGAGGGCGACCGGCTGTTTCAAGTGCAGGACGCGCTCGGAACCGATCTCGGTCCTGCAGGGCTGAGGCGTGGCCAGGTGGCGGGATCCTATATGCATTTGATCGATCTTGCCGGAGCGGCCGCATGAGCGCGCCGATCGTCCATGGCGGCGGCATCACCGCCGCTGCCGCCGCATTCGGCGGCAGGCCGGAAGACTGGCTCGACCTTTCCACCGGCATCAATCCCTGTCCCGTCACCCTGCCTGAAATCCCGGCATGGGCCTGGCACCGCCTGCCGGATAGACATCTGGTTGATGCGGCGCGGCTTGCAGCGCGCGATCACTACGGCAGCGGGACTATCCTGCCGCTGCCGGTGCCCGGAACACAATCGGCGATACAGCTTTTGCCGCGGCTCGCGCTCTCCGGCAGGCGAATCGCCGTGGTGGCGCCGACCTATGGTGAATATGCGCGCGCTTTCGCCTCGGCCGGTTTTGCCGTCGACACGGTGGGCGATATCGCCGCCATCGGCGCCGAGCACTGCCTTGCCGTCGTCGTCAACCCGAACAATCCGGATGGGCGGACATGGCCGGCCGAAGCGCTGGTGGCGCTACATGACAGCATGAAGGCGGTTGGCGGGTTGCTGGTCGTCGATGAGGCGTTCGGGGGAAAGGATCCGGCACTGAGCCTTGCTGCCCGCGCACATGCACTTTCCAACCTCGTAGTGTTCCGCTCCTTCGGCAAGTTTTTCGGGCTTGCAGGCCTGCGGCTCGGTTTTGTGATTGCCGGGGACGATATTTTGGGGCGTTTGGAGGAATGGCTTGGCCCCTGGGCGGTCTCCGGCCCGGCATTGTCGCTTGCCGCCTCGCTGCTGCGCTCGGACCTATCCGCCGTCCGCCGCCATATCGATGAACGCAATGCCGGCCTGCAGGCTGTGCTGACCGGCGTCGGATTAGGGAGCATCGGTGGAACGGCGCTGTTCACCCTCGTCGCCGATGCCAGGGCGAGCGACATTTACACGCATCTCTGCCGACATCATATTCTCGTCCGCAAGTTCGATTATGCGCCGGATTGGCTGCGTTTCGGGTTGACGCCCGGTCCTGCGGCGGACCGGCGGCTTGGCGAAGCCCTTCAGAGATTTGAGCGATGACGATCGACCAAAACTTTCTCGTGCTGCTTCTGGCGTTGCTGCTCGACCGGATCGTCGGCGATCCGCAGTGGTTGTGGTCGCGGGTGCCGCATCCCGTCGCCATGTTCGGCGCGGCGATCTCCTATGCCGACCAGCAGCTCAACCCCGCAAGTCTGACGCGCTCCCAACGCCGGATGAACGGCGTCGCTGCGATCGTGATGCTGCTTCTTCTGGCGGCGGCTGCCGGCTTTGTGTTCAGCCGGTTCTTCGCGCTGTTCGGTCTTGCAGGCATTCTCTTGGAAACCGGGCTTGTGGCGATCTTCCTGGCACAGAAAAGTCTTGCCGATCATGTCGCCGCCGTCGCCGCCGCGCTTCGTGGCGAGGGGCTTATCGGCGGACGGGCGGCGGTCTCGCGCATCGTCGGGCGCGATCCCGAGACTTTGGACGAACCGGCCGTATGCCGCGCGGCGATCGAAAGCCTCGCCGAGAATTTCTCCGACGGTGTCGTGGCGCCGGCGCTCTGGTATGGCGTCTTCGGCCTGCCGGGACTGCTGGTCTACAAGATGCTGAACACCGCGGATTCGATGATCGGTCACAGGTCGGAAAAATACATCGACTTCGGCTGGGCGGCGGCTCGGCTCGACGATATTGCCAACTGGCCGGCCGCTCGCCTCTCCATCCTGCTGATCGCCGCCGGCGCCTGGATCAGGCGCGGCGCCAATGCCAGCCGAGAAGCGGTTCGGGTGGCGATGCGCGATGGCGGCCTGCACCGCTCGCCGAATTCCGGCCGGCCGGAAGCGGCAATGGCCGGTGCGCTCAATGTCCAGCTAGCCGGTCCCCGGGTCTATGGCGGCGTCATCGTGGCCGAGCCCATGATCAACAACCCCGGCCGCGATATGGCCACCGCGGCAGACATCGAGGACGGCGTCTTGGTATTCTATGCCAGTTGCATGGTGCTTACGGGCATCGTCTTCGGGCTGTTCCTGTGTTTTCTATAGGGCGCCCATGCCGCGGTGGACATGGCCGGCGCAAAGGTTTATGCGAACCGCCTCACATCTTATCAGACCGGAAGCAGAGCGATGACAGTTCAGGTTGAATTACCGTGCCCGAAGTGCAAGAGCACCAAGATGAAATTCGAGCGCCCGGAGATCCGGGAGACCGACCTCATCACCTGTGCTGCCTGCGGCCATAATCTCGGCACGATGGCCTCGATCCGCGAGAAGATGAACAAGGCCTATCAACGGTTGAAGCAACCGTCGGCAACCCGCAAGCTGCAGTAGGCGGACGCCGCGTCAACCTGTGGCGCCTGGTGCCCGGCTTGTTCTGTTAGAATTGTGATTACCATTCGGGTTAAAGTTATAGAATAAGTATTGCCTTAGTCTCTTCTCAGAGGGCGCAGTTCATCTGTGCGAGAGAGAAGAGGGGCTATCATGAAGACGATTTTGGCGGCCGCGGCCGCGTGTTTATTGCTGCAGTTTTCGCCTGTTGCCGCCGAAGCGGCCACGCTTGTTGCCAATATCAGCATCGGTAAGCAGACGATGACCGTCACCGAGAACGGTTTCGTCAAGTATCGCTGGAAGGTTTCGACCGCGCGCAATGGTTATGTCACGCCGACCGGTTCGTGGAGCGCCAAATGGCTGTCACGCGATCACCGCTCGCGCAAGTACGACAACGCGCCGATGCCCTACGCCGTATTTTTCAACGGCGGTTATGCCGTTCACGCCACCTTCGATCTGAAGCGTCTCGGCACGCCGGCCTCGCATGGCTGCGTTCGCCTGCATCCTGACAATGCCGCCGAGTTCTTTTCGCTGGCGCGGCAGGCCGGTCTTGCCAATACCCGCGTCGTCATCACGCGCTGATCTGGGATTAGCACCTGAATCCGAATTCGACGTCAGATCTCCATTACGCGCTGATCTCGGATCAGCGCCTGAATTCGAATTCGACGTCAGATTTCATTACGCGCTGATCCGCTCCAGTTCATCCATGTCGGGAACGACAATATGCCTGGAGTTCTCCATCAGGATGACACCCCGCTTGCGCAACCTGGTCATCTGCCGGCTGACGGTTTCGATCGTCAGCCCGAGAAAATCGGCGAGCTCGGCGCGCGACAGCGGCAGATCGAAGGCGGTGCTGACGGCCGTCTGCGGTTCGGCATGGGTGGCAATGAGGTAAAGCAGGCTTGCGACCTTCTCTTCCGCCGTGCGCCGGCCGAGCGTCAGCATCCATTCGCGTGCTGCGTCGAGTTCTCTCAGCGCCTGATCGTGCAGCCTGCGCTGCAGTTCCGGTGTTTCCGATATCATGCGGTCGAGCAGATTTCGGGGGAATACGCAGATTTCGGCATCGGTCGCAGCCTCGGCCGACAGCGTGCTTTCGCGCACAAAAGGCCTGCCGACGAATTCGGGGGCGAATTGCAGGCCGACGATCTGCTGGCGCCCGTCCGGCATCACCTTGCAGAGCTTCACCACTCCACGCATGATGTTCGAATAGAAAGAGCTTTCCGCGCCCTGAGCGATGATCTCGCAGCCGGCATCGACCTTGCGGCGCAGCGAGTGGCGGTTGAGTTCCTTCAACTGGTCGTTCGACAAGGCGCCGCAGACGACGCCGTGCCGCGCCTGGCAGGAACGGCAGGCGAGGGGAACGACGGCCGCGAAAACCTCACTGCTTGCGACATCCATGTCCTGGTTCCTTCAACATGCCAAGGCCTTCCCGACCGATTGCGCGACAATCGCGGTTGCCGCGATTCCGGCGCGGCTTGATGATTATCAAATGGCTGCGACGACGATTTGATTCAGATCAAAGTTCATCAATGTTCGAGGTGCTCCCGCTGCGCGGCGGTGTTCGCCGGCTTGATTCGGGCGGCTCTTCACCTCGGCGGCGGAACGCTCCTTCGGCCTCGGGGCCCGTGCCGCGCTTCCCAGAGGCCGGTTTCGATTGCTGTTTAGGCAACACCCGGCCGGCAAATCGCCCTGAGGCTGGGACGAAAGCATTGGCTTTTGAAATGGATTTGCCTATGAGGGGGTTTAAATCGTCATTTCATGAGGTACAGCGCGTGACCGCTACATTCGATAAAGTTGCCGACATTATTGCAGAAACCAGCGAGATCGATCGCGCCACGATCACGCCGGAGAGCCATACGATCGACGACCTCGGTATCGACAGCCTCGATTTCCTCGACATCGTCTTTGCGATCGACAAGGAATTCGGCATCAAGATCCCCCTCGAAAAGTGGACGCAGGAAGTCAACGAGGGCAAGGTTTCCACCGAAGAATATTTCGTGCTGAAAAACCTTTGCGCCAAGATCGACGAGCTCAAAGCCGCCAAGGCCTGAGCGACATATCAATCTTTTTGAACGCCCTGCCGCCCTGACTATGGCGGCCGGGCGGTTTCGTTCCTAACTAGTGCACGCCGTCCAAAAGTGTGCAGCGGTTTTGGGATAACGGCAGGCACAAAAGCAAAGACCTGAAGTGCGAGGCGCTTCGGGCGTCACCGGCGGGCGGTTCTGGCCAGCCGGCCGGAGGATCCGAATGCTGCTGGAATATTTCCAGATGATTGACCGCGTCGAAGCGGTGGACCTGAAGAAGGGGACGCTGACGGCGCGGTCCGTCGTGCCGGCCAAGAGCCCCGTTTTCGAGGGCCATTTTCCTGGCATGCCGCTGGTTCCCGGCGTGCTTCTGATCGAGACCATGGCGCAGGCCTCCGGCATGCTGGTGCTTGCCGCCACCGATTTTGCCGCCATGCCGTTCCTGATGTCGGTCGACGGCGCCAAGATGCGCACCTTCGTCGAGCCGGAAGCCGTGCTCGACATCGAGGCGGTGCTGGAGCATGACGGTTCGGGTTTCGCGGTCACCAAGGCCAAGATCACCAGCGGCGGCAAGAAGGTCTGCGATGCGCAGCTGAAACTGCGCACCATGCCCTTCAGCGAGGTTCCGCTCGGCGATATCGTGAAAAAACGCGCCGGCGAGGTCGGGCTTCTCGAAGCGATCGCAGCGCAGGGAGTGGTTGGATGAGCAAGGCTGCAAACGACGTCGTCATTTCAGGCGTCGGCATCGTCACCTGTCAGGGCGTCGGCAAGGAAGCGCATATCGCGCTGCTTTCGGCAGAAAGCACACCGAAAGCGATCGTCGAGACCGAGAAATTCAAACCCTATCCGGTGCATCCGCTGCCCGAGATCGACTGGTCGCAGCAGATCGCCAAGCGCGGCGACCAGCGCCAGATGGAAAACTGGCAGCGCATCGGCGTCTTTGCCGCGGGTCTCGCGCTCGATGATGCCGGCTTCAAGGACAATATCGAAGCTTGCGGCACGATGGATATGATCGTGGCGGCCGGCGGCGGCGAGCGCGACATCAACGTCGATACGCTGATCGTCGACGAGGGCCTGAAGCGCAACGACCGCGAACTGCTCTTGAACGAGAAGCTCACGACGGAGCTGAGGCCGACGCTTTTCCTGGCGCAGCTTTCCAACCTGCTGGCCGGCAACATATCGATCGTTCACAAGGTCACCGGCTCCTCGCGCACCTTCATGGGCGAGGAAGCATCGGGCGTTTCCGCAGTCGAGACGGCCTTCTGGCGCATCCGCTCCGGCGAATCCACCCATGCGCTCGTTGGCGGCGCCTTCGCTGCCGAACGGCCCGACATGATCTTACTCACAGAGGCAATCGGTGCGCACACGCGCGGCGAATGGGCGCCGCTCTGGTCGCGCTCGGACCTCGAAGGCGGCGGCATGATCACCGGTTCGGCCGGCGCCTTCCTGGTGCTGGAATCGCGCAAGCATGCGGAAGAGCGGGGCGCGCATATCTATGCGACGATCAGTGCCGTCGAAGGCGATCGCGGCAACCGCGCCGCCGGCAATTTCGAAGTACGGCTGGAACGGCTATTGAAGCCAGCCGCCGACCTGTCGCCGGAGAGCACGGCGATCTTTTCCGGCTCGACCGGCATGCACGAGATCGCTGCCCGCGAAAAGGCAGTGCTGGAGCATCAGCTTCCGGGTGCGGCGATCCGCGGCTTCGGCGGCGTTTCCGGTCACACGATCGAAGCGCAGTTCCCGCTAGGGCTGGCGCTCGCAGCCCTTGCCATCGATGCCAAGGCCAAGGTCCCGCCCTTCGACGCCGCCCATGAGGCGCCGATGAAGGCAGGCACGAAAGCGGCCGTCGTAACGACCGTCGGACACCAGCGCGGCGAGGGCGTCGCCGTTCTTTCGGCAGAGGCGTGAGGAGAGAGATATGACAGCTTCCGCTTACAAGGATCATCTCGGCCGGCCGATTGTCGCAGTGACCGGCATGGGCATCATCACTTCGCTCGGCCAGGGACTGAAGGACAATTGGGCGGCCCTTTCCTCCGGCACCTCCGGCATCCACGTGATCAACCGTTTCCCGACCGAAGGTCTGTCGACGCGGATCGCCGGAACCGTCGATTTCATTGAGATTCCGGTACCGAACGCCGTCGAACGCTCCTACGCCTTTGCGCGCGAGACGACCATCGAGGCGCTTGCCGATGCCGGCATCTCCGGCGATTTCAATGGCCCGCTGTTCCTCGCCGCGCCGCCGATCGAGCCGGAATGGAGCGCACGCTTCGAACTTGCAGATCGCTCGCCGGCTGCCGACCATCCGGGCGACGCTTATGAGCGCTTCCTGACGGCGTTGCGCCAGCGGCCGGACCCCGCCTTCCACGAGGCGGCCTTGTTCGGCGCGATTTCCGAACGTCTTGCCGACCGGTTCGGCACGCGAGGCCTTCCCGTCACGCTGTCGACGGCCTGCGCCTCCGGCGTCACCGCAATCCAGCTCGGTATCGAGGCGATCCGCCAAGGCCGTACCGAGCGTGCGCTGACAGTTGCGACCGACGGTTCGCTGAGTGCGGAAGCGCTGATCCGCTTCTCGCTGCTTTCGGCCCTTTCGACGCAGAACGATCCGCCGACCAAGGCCTCCAAGCCGTTCAGCAAGGATCGCGACGGCTTCGTCATTGCCGAGGGTGCGGCGACGCTGGTGCTGGAATCTCTGGAATCGGCGGTTGCCCGCGGCGCCAAGGTGCTGGGCATCATGAAGGGCGCCGGCGACAAGGCCGACAGCTTCCACCGTACCCGCTCGTCACCCGATGGCGGCCCTGCGATCGCAACGATCCGGGCGGCCCTTGCCGATGCCGGTATGAGCGAGGACGATATCGGCTATATCAACGCCCATGGCACGTCGACACCTGAAAACGACAAGATGGAATATGGCTCCATGTCCGCCGTCTTCGGCGAGAAGCTGGTTCGCATTCCTGTCTCGTCCAACAAGTCGATGATCGGCCATACGCTGACGGCGGCCGGTGCGGTCGAAGCGGTGTTCTCGCTGCAGACGATGCTGACCGGCACGCTGCCGCCGACGATCAACTACAACAATCCCGATCCGTCGATCGTGCTCGACGTCGTGCCGAACAAGAAGCGGGAAGCCGAGGTTTCGGCCGTGCTTTCCAACTCTTTCGGCTTCGGCGGGCAGAATGCCAGCCTTGTCATGGCGCTCGAACCGGCTTAAGCGGTTCCCGACAATTTTTAAGACAAGACGAACGCCTTCGAGGCGAGGGATTTTGCCATGCGCGCTTTGCAACTGATCGACGACCGCAAGCTTGAGATCACCGATCTGCCGGAACCGGACGCGCCTGCTGCGGGCGAGGTGACGCTGCGCGTCAAGGCGGTCGCGCTCAACCATATCGACGTCTGGGGCTGGCGCGGCATGGCCTTTGCCAAGCGCAAGATGCCGCTCGTCATCGGCGCGGAAGCCTCCGGCGTCGTCGAGGCGATCGGGCCAGGCGTCGCCAACGTGCTGCCTGGCCAGCTGGTCTCGATCTATGGCGCGCGCACCTGCGGCCTCTGCCGTCCATGTCGCGAAGGCCGCGACAATCTCTGCGAACACGTCTCCGGCGTGCACGGTTTCCATCTCGATGGCTTCGCGCAGGAGAAGGTGAACCTGCCGGCGCGTCTCCTGGTTCCCGCGCCTCCCGGTGTCGATGCGATCGGCGCGGCACTTGCGCCTGTGACCTTCGGCACGGTCGAGCACATGCTGTTCGACAATGCCAAACTCGAGCCCGGCGAAACCATCCTCGTCCATGCCGGCGGCTCCGGCATCGGCACAGCGGCGATCCAGCTCGCCAAGAAGATAGGCTGCACTGTTATCACCACCGTCGGTTCCGACGACAAGATCGAGAAGGCCAAGGCGCTCGGCGCCGATCACGTCATTAACTACCGGTCCGACCGTTTTGAAGGCGTGGTGCGCAAGCTTACCAAGAAGAAGGGCGTCGACGTCGTCTTCGAACATGTCGGCAAGGATACCTGGGCGGGTTCGATGCTCTGCATGAAGCGTGGCGGGCGTCTCGTCACCTGCGGTTCGACCTCGGGCGTTTCCACCGAGATGAACCTTATGATGCTGTTCCAGCAGCAATTGAAGCTGCTCGGCTCCTTCGGCTGCCGCATGGAGAACATGGCGGATGCGATGCAGAAGATGGGCCGCGGGCTCGTTCATCCCGTCATCGACACCGAGGTCGGCTTCGACGATATCGACCGGGCGCTGGAACGGATGGAATCGCGCCAGATCTTCGGCAAGATCATTCTGAAGATGGATTGACCCCACGTGAAGCTGTTCATCACCCGGATCGTTCTGGCGCTCAGGAATTTCCAGCAATGGCTGGTGGCGCAGGCGATGTTCGGCTTCCTCAACGTGCTGAAGCTGTTTCCGGCTGATGGCGCGATTCGTTTCGCCGACCGCATAATGCGCCGCCTCGGCCGGCGGACCCGCCGCCACAGGCTGATGCTCGTCAATTTGCGCAATGCGTTCCCTGAAAAGAGCGATGCCGAGATCGAGGAGATCGCGCTCGGCAGCTGGGGCAATATGGGCCGACTCGCGGCCGAATATGTTTTCCTAGACCAGCTGTTCGACTACGATCCCGAACGGCCGGAGCCGGGCAGGGTGGAGGTATCGGGTATCCCGATCTTCCTGGACCTGCGGGACAATCCGCGCCCCTTCATCGTGTTTACCGGCCACACCGCCAATTTCGAGCTGCTGCCGGTGGCGGGCGCTGCCTTCGGGCTCACTGTTACCGTGCTCTTCCGGCCGCCGAACAATCCCTATGTCGCCAAGAAAGTGTTCGACTTCCGCAGCGCCCGCATGGGCAAGCTGGTGCCCTCGCATGCCGGCTCCTCCTTCGCGCTTGCGCGCCAGCTGGAAGCGGGTCAGGGCGTGGGCGTGCTCGTCGACCAGAAGTTCGGCAAGGGGCTGAAGGGCACCTTTTTCGGGCGCGAGGTGAAGACCAATCCGCTGCTGCCGAAGCTGGTGCGCCAGTTCGATTGCGAGGTCTATCCGGCACGCTGCATCCGCCTGCCGGGGAATCGCTACCGGCTTGAAATCGAACCGCGGATGGAGATGCCGCGCGACGCCAAGGGCAATCTCGACCTGTCGGCGGCTGCCCAATTGCTCAACGACAAGGTGGAGAGCTGGGTGCGGGAATATCCGGAACAGTGGCTGTGGTATCACGACCGCTGGCAAATCAAGAAAAGGCTCGCGCCTTGAAAAGGAAACCCTGATTTATCAGCGGTGAAAAGCGGCAGGTGCTCTCGGATTGAAACCGAATACACTTCATGTTACCGGTTACCACCAGGACGCGAATAAAGTCTACCGCAGGGCGCATTTCTGAGAGATGCCGCCGTAGCCGGGTTAGCTCGTCTCTTGGGACAATGGGAGTTGGAGGCGTCTTGCTGGAGCTTTTTCGAGCCTTTTCCTTGCGTTGCGCGCAAATTGAGGATGCTATCCGCCTGGGTGACGACCAGCGCGTCATGGCGCTTGACCGGCATGTCGAACCCCTGGTCGAGGCGATCCTCGCCTGTCGGGCGGCCAATCTGCTCGAAGTCTACATGCAACTGCAGTTTGTGAGTCACATGATTCGGCGGGATGCCGATGACAGCGCCAGCGTAACGGAGCATACGGCGGTGCTGTCTTATCTTCTCGACCGCTATTTCGGTCCGCATGGGCCGGATTGGCGCACACCCTTGCCACAGGATGTGCGCATCGAACCGCCCGCGGCCTATGTACCGGACACCGACAATGGTCAGTTCCTCAATGCGGCGATCCTCGAAAGCTTGCCGGACCGCGTCGCCGTGCTGACAAGGGATTACCGTTATCTCTATTCCAATTCGGCCAATTGCATCCATCTCAACAGGAAGCCGATGGAGCTCATCGGCCGTCACCTGTGCGAATTCATCGGTGAAGAGCGGTTTGCCGAATGCGCCAGGCACAAGCTGGACGCCTGCTTTGCCGGAGAGCAGATCGACTATAGCTATGAACGCCCGGTCGGACCGCGGCAGATGCGCTGTCGCATGACGCCGCTGCGCGATGCCGGCGGCACGGTGATCGGCGCGCTGATCGTCATGGAAGATCTCGATCGGCGGCCTGGATTGCTTGATCAACCCCCTCCCGTCAGGCAGTCGCCCAGACGGCGAGTTCGTAACCGTCACGATCAAGGAAATGGAAGCGGCGACCGCCGGGAAAATCGGTGATCGGCCGGACGATCGTGCCGCCGGCCTTCTCGACCGACGTCAGCACCTCCTCCAGATCTCTGGCGTAGACGACAACGAGCGGGCCGCCCGGCCGCACGGGTCCGAAATCGGTGAAGCCGCCCTTCAGCCGGCCATCGTCGAATTCGCAATAGTTCGGCCCGTAATCGGTGAAACGCCAGCCGAAGGCCGAGCCGTAAAAGGCCTTGGCGGCGGCGATGTCGGCGACGTTGAACTCAACATAATCAATACGACGATCGTGGTTTTCTGTCTTATCGGCCATCTATCTCTCCATCAGGGCTTTCAGCATAGCGAGATCCTTCTCGACATGGGCGGCATCGGCGGAAAACTGTGCGTCCGTCATGCCAGGCAGGCGCAGCAGCGTAAACATGACCTCGCAGCCGTCGCCGTTCGGCACGATGCGCAACGCATTATAGACCCTAAGCCCGGATTCGATCGTCACCGTATGGTCGATCACGCCGAATTCATTGGCGGGTACGAAGCTCACCTTGACGGTGCCGAGAGCGCCATGGGCAATCCAGTCGCCATCGTTCGGCACAAGGCCACTCGCGAGGCCGGAAGCCCAGAGAGGCATATTCTCCGGCTTGGCGGCGAACTCATAGACATCGCGCCAGTCGCGCTCGATCGATTGGTGGATGATTTTTGCGGGCATTGTCGACATGGCTTGCAGGTCCTTGATCTTGGTCTCGCGAGAATAACAGGCCCGCCCGCGGCGTCTTGAACAAAACGGTCAGTCCGGCGCCTTGTGTGTGCCAAGCTGATCGAGAATGGCAGCCGGCGTCAGGCTCGAGAGTTCACCGACCTCGCGCGTCATGTGCGCCTGATCGGCAAAGCCCGCTTCGAGTGCAAGATGGGCTAGCGCCATCCTGTGCGATCTGCGGCAGAGGTTGAGGAAACGCTGAAACCGGCGGATGCGTTCCAGTGTCTTGACGCCGTAACCGAAATGGTGGTGGCAACGGCGGCGCAGCTGTCTTTCGCTGATGCCGAGCCTGTCGGGCAGGCAGGAGGCTGGGCGGTCGCCGTCGGCAGCGGCGAAGATCACGGCGGCGTCGGGGGCGGGCTCTTCGTCGTCGTGTGCGGCCTCTCCGAGCAGCCGGGCAAACAACGCCAGGGCGTTCGAAGGGGTGGGACAATCTTCAAGCTGCGCTTCAAAACCGGCTGTGTCCTTCCAGCCGATGTCACCGAGGCGCACGGAGCAGCCGACCAGCGCCGAGAGCGGTGTTCTCAGCCAGCGTGCAGCAGCGCCGGGCGCAAACCGCGCACCAATGACGGTTGTGCCCGGCTGGATAACAGGAAAGGCCGCAGTCCTGTCCGGCCCAGCGACAACCAGCTGGCCGTCGATCCAGAGCAGATCGCAATAGCCGTCCGGCACGATTGCCACTATTGCCGGCGGTCCGTCGTGAAGCGCATGCGACCAGAGCCGACTGAAGTGGCGCCGCAGCGCCGGCGGCGGCGCATACTCTCGATAGCGGCCGGCGCGGGCCGCCAGGAGGATTGTGTCTCTTCGTTTTCCCGATACCACGCGATATCTCCCGAGGGACCAATGATAATACGAGATAGGGCAGGGGCGGGCCACACCAAAGCGCCGATTGCCGATCAGAGGGCAAGTTGTCGGACAAGCAGGCGGTGGGGGCTTTATTTCATTGGCTTTTGCGAACCGATTAGACCCTTGCGAGACTTGCCGTTTGAGCGAGACAGTGCCACAACACCGGTCCAAATGACACATCGGAGGTTTGTCGTGGAAAAGGCAGAAATCGGACTGATCGGCCTTGCGGTCATGGGCTCCAACCTGGCGCTCAACATCGCGGAGAAAGGCAATAAAATCGCGGTCTTCAACCGCACGCCCGAGAAAACCGACGAATTCTATGAAAGCGCGGGCGATCTGAAGAAGCAGATCATCCCCTGCAAGTCGATCGAAGAGTTCGTCGACGCGATCCGGCCGCCGCGCCCGATTATCATCATGATCAAGGCGGGTGACGCCGTCGACCAGCAGATGGAGGCGCTGCGCCCGCATCTGACCAAGGGCGACATCATGATCGATGCCGGCAACGCCAATTTCCGCGACACCGTCGCTCGCTTCGACCGCCTGAAGGATACCGAACTCACTTTCATCGGCATGGGCGTTTCCGGCGGCGAGGAAGGTGCGCGCCATGGTCCTTCGATCATGGTCGGCGGCACCGAGGAATCCTGGAAGCGCGTCGAGAAGGTGCTGACGTCGATCGCCGCCCGCTACAATGACGATCCCTGCGTCGCCTGGCTCGGCAATGACGGCGCCGGCCATTTCGTCAAGACCATCCATAATGGCATCGAATATGCCGACATGCAGATGATCGCCGAAATCTATGGCATCCTGCGTGACGGGCTCGGCAAGAGCGCCTCCGAAATCTCCGGCATCTTCGGCGAGTGGAACAAGGGCCGGCTGAACTCCTACCTGATCGAGATTTCCGAAAAGGTGCTGGCTGCAACCGATCCGGTCGCCGGCGGCCCGATGGTCGACATGATCCTCGATAAGGCCGGCCAGAAGGGCACCGGCAAATGGTCGGCGATCGAGGCGCAGAACATGGGCATTCCGGCAACGGCGATCGAAGCCGCGGTCGCCGCGCGCAGCCTCTCGTCGATGAAGTCGCAGCGCGAAGCCGCCGAGAAGATCTTCGGCAATCTCGGCAGCGCCTTCCCGACCGCCTACGGCCCCGAGCTCAACAAGGATCTGGAACTGGCGCTTTTTGCCGGCAAGATCGGCGCCTATGCGCAGGGCTTTGCCGTGATGGCGGAAGCCTCCAGGGAGTTCAACTGGTCGCTGCCGATGCCGACGATTGCAAAGATCTGGCGCGCCGGCTGCATCATCCGCTCGCAGTTCCTCGATGAGATCACCAAGGCCTTCACCGATGCGCCCGACGCGGCGAACCTCATCGTGACGCCGGCCTTCTCGGCCATGGTCAAGGAATCGATACCGGCGCTGCGCCGCGTCGTGACGGCCGCTCTCGCTGCCGGCCTGCCGGTGCCGGCGCTCACCTCGGCGCTCAGCTATTTCGACGCCTACCGCCAGGGCAGGGGAACGGCAAACCTCATCCAGGCCCAGCGCGACTTCTTCGGCGCTCACGGCTTCGACCGCCTGGATGGCAAGGATTTCCACCACGGCCCCTGGGGCAGCGGTGCTGCGACCTTCTGAGTTTCCGGAAAAAGACACCGAGGAAGCCCGGCCGTCGCGCCGGGCTTTTTCGTGGGGTGCTTTGTCTCTGGCCAACAGCTTTGTTTTGCTTGAGCAACCTGGCTTGTTGATTTTCGACTTCCCTTTCATAGCATTTGCGGAACATCGCCCCGGAGGGATAACCGAGATGCATATCCGATACGAGACACCCGCAGATATCGACGCGATCCAGCATCTGACCTCGGCTGCCTTCAGGCCGATGCCCTACAGCGAGGGGACGGAAGCGGACATCATCCGGCGGCTTCGTGCGAGCGGCGATCTGACGATATCGCTGGTTGCCGAAGAGGCGGGCGAGATCCTGGGGCATGTCGCGTTTTCGCCCGTGACGATCGATGGAGTGGATGACCGTTGGTTCGGCCTGGGGCCGATATCGGTGAAGCCGGAGAGACAGCGGCAGGGCATCGGCAAGGCGTTGATGGCAAAGGGGCTCGAATTGCTGAAGGAGAGGGGTGCGAGCGGATGCGCGCTGATCGGCAATCCTGATGTCTATAGCGGTGCGGGCTTCAGCAGCGATGGGCAACTCACATATCACGATCTCGATACGCGGTTCGTGCAGCGGATTGTCTTTCGAGGGCCGGCGCCGAGCGGGATGCTTCGGTTCGCTCCGGCGTTCGAAAACCAACAGAAAGGGCGAAGGTATGTTGGAAACGGGCGCGATCACCATCCGGACCGAGCGTCTGACGCTCCGCCTGCCTGATATCGGCGACTTCGAGGCTTACGCTCGGCTGATGGCCTCGCCGCGCTCCGCCGGGATGGGCGGACTGTTCGATCTGCGGGCGGCGTGGGGGATGTACTGTCACGATGTCGCGCTCTGGCAGCTTTTCGGGCATGGTGCGCTGTGATCGACTTTGTCGAAACCGGCGAATGCATCGGCCAGGTGGGGATCAATCATGGGCCGCTCTTTCCGGAAAAGGAGCTGGGCTGGTTCGTTTACGAGGGTTACGAGGGTCGCGGCTTTGCGACGGAAGCGGCCTTCGCGTTGCGCGGCTGGGCCTTCGCGACGCTCAAGCTGCCGTCGCTCGTCAGTTATATCGCCTCCGGCAACGCTGCCTCGATCGCCGTTGCGGAACGGCTGGGCGCGCGCCTCGATCCCGCAGCACATCGAACCGATCCTGCCGATCTCGTCTATCGTCATCATTCTTCCTGAGTCATGCTCGCGGGTCGCAGAGCGGTTGGTGTCAGATGTCTCAATCCCTATATGTTGATCAACAGATGGGGATAGCGGATGACGGACGCGAAGCGGGAACATTGGGACGAGGTCTACCGCACGAAAGCCGCCGACAGCGTCAGCTGGTATCAGCCGACGCCGGAACCTTCCCTGCGGGCGCTTGACGAAATGCAACTGCCGGCCGCGGCAGCGCTGATCGATGTCGGCGGCGGCGCGTCGAGCCTTGTCGACTGTCTCATCGAGCGCGGCTGGTCCGACCTCACCGTTCTCGATATTGCTGCGCCGGCATTGGATGTCGCCAAGGCGCGGTTGCAGGGTGACGCCATCCGGGTTGGGTGGATCGTGGCCGATGTCACCGTGTGGCGACCGAGCCGTCGCTACGACTTATGGCACGACCGCGCCGTCTTTCACTTCCTTACCGAGCCGCAGCAGCGGCTCGCCTATCGTCGCGCCCTGGAAACCTGTACTGCGCCGGGCAGCGTCGTCATCATAGCCACCTTCGCACCAGATGGGCCGGAACGCTGCAGCGGCTTGCCGGTCCAGCGTTATGACGCAACCGCCCTCGCGGCGGAACTCGGCTCCGCCTTCGCGCTCGAACGCGAATGGCGGGAAGAGCACACGACGCCCGGCGGCGGCCTGCAACCGTTTCAGTGGTGCGTCTTTAGGAGGCGCTGAACGCTCTGCCCTCATGCAGCCCGACCGGCGCGCGCCATGCCGTGATCCACCAGTCGGTCGATCACTTCGGCATAGCTGACGCCGCTTGCCGCCATGGCCTTGGAATACATGCTGATATCGGTGAAGCCGGGAATGGTGTTAAGCTCGTTGATGACGAAGCGCATGTCCGGCGTCAGGAAAAAGTCGACACGCGCCATGCCGTCGCAGCCGACGGCTCGGAATGCTTTGGCGGCCATGTCGCGCATGGCGGCCTCGAGCTCCGGCGGCAGGTCAGCCGGCACTTTCAGCGCGGCGCCGTTCTCATCGACATATTTGGCATCATAGTTGTAGAAGCCGTGGCTTTCCGCCGGTACGATCTCGCCCGGCCGCGAGACGAAGAGCCCTCCTGCTGCATCTTCCAGGACGCTGAATTCGATCTCGCGGCCGGCAATAAATTCCTCGGCAAGCAGAATGCGATCATGGCGGAAGGCCTCGGCAAGGGCCGGCGCGAATTCCTGGCTAGCATGGACTTTGGCCACGCCGACCGACGATCCCTGGCGCGCCGGTTTGATGAAGAGCGGCAGGCCGAGCTCGCTTTCGAGGGCTGTCAGCGAAGGGGCATCACCCTGATCGATCGTCACCGCGTGCGCCACCGGCAGCCCCGCCGCCCGCAGCAGGCGCTTGGCGATGTCCTTATCGAGAGCTGCAGCCGAGCCGAGGATGCCGCAGCCGGCGAGCGGCACGCGGGCCACCTCCGCCAGACCCTGCACCGATCCGTCTTCGCCATGCGGGCCGTGCAGCACGGGGAACAGGACGTCGATTCGCGCCAGCTCATGCGGCGTGCCGCGAGCCGGCACCGCCAGCATTCGGCCGTGGCCGCCCGGCACGAGGCAGACTTCCGTGCCTGACGAAGGTGTCGCCAGCCTGCCATCCTCGAAGCGGCTCAGCAGCCATTGCCCCTCGCGGGTGATGAAAACGGGAACGGCGTCATATTTTTCGGGATCGAGCGCGCTCATCACATTGGTGGCCGAGAGCAGGGAAACCTCGTGTTCGGCCGAGCGGCCGCCGAAAAGCACGGCGATGCGCAGCCTGGTTGGGGAAGGGGTCATGTGAGCCTCCGGAAGGGTTGGGTTTCGAAAGGTCAGGCGTCGACGGATATGCCGCGATTGGCGAAGAAGCGGTCGAAGACGCTAAGCGGCAGCGTCACATCGGCTTGGCTCGCCTCGTCATGGCCGGATGGGTTGTGGAAGCGAATCGATTCCGTTGAGGCTGCTGTCACCAGCACCAGATGGCCACCCTTCGACGGCGGCTCGCGCTCCGGCCAGCGGATGCCCGAATTCACAGAAGCGATGAAGAAGCGGCGTTTCGACAGAAGCTCGGAAATGGCCGATGCGTCAACGCCAGTCATCGTCTCGGCGCGGAGACCGAAGCGCTCGCTCACGAAGCGGACGAAGGGGGCGTAGATCAGCCCCTTGATGGAGTCATCGATCTCGTTGACGACATAACCGCCATAGCTGGTGCAAGCGCGGGCCAACTCGAGGGTCGGATGGATTTCGCCGCGGGCGGCAAGGATCATCTTGAGGCAGGCCATGCCGCAGACATTGACTGCCCAGCGCGCATATTCCTCGATCGTACCGGCTCCCGAACGATGCCAGAGCGGGTCGCCGAGCAAAGCCTGCGACCCTTTGGCAAGTACCGGCAACGTCATGCCGGGTGTTTCCCATTGGCTGAAATAGGGCACGCCGCTCTTGCGCATTCCATCGATATCCCCGTTGTTCAGCTCATGAGATGTGGGGCAATCTTGGCTTTTTCGGGCCGATGCCTTCTTGCGAAACCCAAGGCTGGGTGCGTTCCAGCCATTGCGCGAGTACCCAAGAGAGCCTCACCTGAGGCGGCAACCTTGATGCAAGAAGCGGCGTCGCGCGCGTCCTTCGAGGCTCCGCCCTGCGGGCTGCGCGCTCAGGCTGAGGATGTTGGAGAATGCCGCGCTCAAGGATAGGGCGCTATATCTCAGGTGTTTTCAATGGTGGCGCCGTTTCGCCAGTTGCCATCCTGCTTATGCGCTTCTGACCATCGCGCTACTTGCCGCCCTCCGGCCAGACGGGCTGACTGATACTCTGCAGCAGTTCCGGTTCGATGCCGTCGATGCGCGCGATGACGGCTTTGGCCATTTCGCGGCCGGCCTGGCGCACGTCCTCCTGGGCGGTGATGATCTCGGGTCGGATCCAGTTGAGAATCGGCACCGATTGCTTGGACACCATGTCGAGATCGCGGCCGAGCGCCTTGCCGGCGGCCTCGATGCCGGCATTGACGGCGATGGCCGCGCTGCCTGCCGAACAGACGATGCCGTCGGGAGCATTGGGCGAGCGCATCATCACTTCGACGACGTTGCGAATGTCGGCGAGCGGTGCGTCGGTATTGATGCGCAGCGGCACTTCCTCGGCGCCGTAATCGTGAAGGCCGGTCTGGAAGCCGATGCGGATGTGGGCGTAGTAGGTGAGCTTGCTCGGCGGCTGCAGCAAGGCGATGCGGCGCCGGCCGCGCTTGACGAGCTTTTCCACCGCCTGATGGGCGAAAGCCTCGTTATCGAAGTCGTGGAAGGGGTGGGTGAGGCCGGCATCGGTGCGCCCATGCGTGGCGAAGGGCATGCCGCGCTCGGTCAAGAGCCGCACGCGCGGATCATCCGGCTCGATGCGGGAGATGATGACGCCGTCGGCCGAGCCGGTGTCGAGGATATAGCGCACCGGCAGCATCGGGTCCTTGCTGTGGGAATGCGGGGTGACGACGATATGATAGGGGGTGCCGGACAGGACTTCGGAGATGCCGAAGACCATCTGGCTCGAGAAACCCATGATCTCCTCGTCGATGCTGAGGACGAGAGCAATCACGTTGGTCTTGCCGGTGCGCAGGCGCACGCCCGCCCTGTTCGGCTGGTAGCCGAGCTGGCGGGCGACCATGCGCACCCGCTCCTTGGTTTCCGCCCCGATATCGGGCGCATCCTTCAAAGCGCGCGACACCGTGGTCACGCCAAGCCCGGTCATGAAGGCGATCGTCTTCAATGTCGGACGCTCGCGTGCTGCTGGCGCCGATTCCGCTTGCCCGAAATTTCCCTTGTTTTCCATCCCTGTAGGCCTGCCTCGCGCGAATTGGTGTGGCTTATAGAGGCTTTTTCAAGCGCCGTAAGCCCGCCGCCTGCCAAAATCGCGCCTCCCTAAGGAATTCAATCTGTAACGATACAGTAGAAATGTCGAGCATTTTTTCTTGTTTGCATTGCAGCATCGTGCCCAGAGGTTGAATTGACCTTTTCCAGCCAGTTTTTCTGCAACTGCGAGATGGGTGGGGTAGGGACCGGGCGCGAGTTTTAAAAAGTACCTAGATATTTCAAAATGATATGACGGTGTTGCGTATGCGAAGACTCTTCACTTGGTATCGATCCGGGTGGTGTGCCGCTCCAATTGGAAACAAGCAGGGGTGGCAATTCCGGTCTTAACGGAAAAATTTGCCGGCGGGCAGTTGCGTGGAGAAATCGATTGATCTAAGTTTTTCCGGCAACGTTTCAGTGAGGGAGGAGAACTCATGAAAATCCGTATGATGGTGGCCATGCTTGCCGCTTCGGCAGCGCTTCCGCTCAACGCCGCCAGCGCAACCGATCTCGAAGTCACGCATTGGTGGACCTCCGGCGGCGAATCCGCGGCGGTCGCTGAGCTGGCCAAGGCATTCGACGCCACCGGCAACCATTGGGTCGACGGTGCCATCGCCGGTTCCGGCGGCACCGCGCGTCCGATTATGATCAGCCGCATCACCGGCGGCGACCCGATGGGCGCCACCCAGTTCAACCACGGCCGCCAGGCCGAGGAACTCGTTCAGGCGGGGCTGATGCGCGACCTGACCGATGTCGCGACGGCCGAGAAGTGGAAGGACATCATTCGTCCATCGAGCCTGCTCGATTCCTGCACGATCGACGGCAAGATCTATTGCGCTCCCGTCAACATCCACTCCTGGCAGTGGCTGTGGCTTTCGAATGCCGCCTTCAAGAAGGCGGGCGTCGAGGTTCCGAAGAACTGGGACGAATTCGTCGCCGCTGCTCCAGCTCTCGAAAAGGCAGGCATCATTCCGCTCGCCGTCGGCGGCCAGCCGTGGCAAGCCGCAGGCGCCTTCGACGTGCTGATGGTCGCGATTGCCGGCAAGGACACGTTCAACAAAGTCTTCAAGGACAAGGACGCCGAAGCTGCTGCAGGTCCCGAGATTGCCAAGGTCTTCAAGGCTGCCGACGATGCCCGCCGGATGTCCAAGGGCAGCAATGTTCAGGATTGGAACCAGGCGACCAACCTCGTGATCACCGGCAAGGCCGGCGGCCAGATCATGGGTGACTGGGCGCAGGGCGAATTCGCGCTCGCCGGCCAGAAGGCCGGCACCGACTATACCTGCCTGCCGGGCCTCGGCGTCAACGAGATCATCTCGACAGGCGGCGACGCATTCTACTTCCCGCTGCTGAAGGACGAGGAAAAGTCCAAGGCGCAGGCGGTACTTGCCAAGACGCTGCTCGATCCCAAGACCCAGGTTGCCTTCAACCTGAAGAAAGGCTCGCTGCCGGTGCGTAGCGACGTCGATCTCGCCGCCGCCAATGATTGCATGAAGAAGGGTCTCGACATCCTGGCGAAGGGCAACGTGATCCAGGGCACCGACCAGCTGCTTTCGGCAGACAGCCAGAAGCAGAAGGAAGACCTCTTCTCCGAATTCTTCGCCAATCCGTCGATGACACCGGAAGATGCCCAGAAGCGTTTTGCCGAAATCATCTCTTCGGCCGACTGATCGGCAGATTTGCTGTCCCTGGATCCGGCTCCTGGGAGCCGGATCCTCCCGGATGGTCTTGCCGGTACTCCCCGGCAGATCGCGGGGCGGGGATGAAGGGCGGCCGTGACCGGCCGCAGCAGCGATTGAGGAGAAGCGTTCATGACGGGTCACGCGCAAGCAGGCCGGCCAAACAAATTACTGCGCAATCTGAATGCCAAGATTGCGTCCATTCCGATGATCCTGACAGCGCTGGTGATCTTTGTCGGCGGCACGCTCTGGACGGTGTTTTATTCCTTCACCAATTCGAAGCTCCTTCCACGGTTGAGCTTCGTCGGTTTCGATCAGTACGAGCGGCTCTGGGCCGCGCCGCGCTGGGTGACGGCGATCGAGAACCTGGCTCTGTACGGTATCCTCTCGCTGATCTTCAGCCTGGTTATCGGCTTCCTGCTTGCCGCGCTGATGGACCAGAAGATCCGGTTCGAAAATACCTTCCGCACCATTTTTCTCTACCCCTTCGCGCTGTCCTTCATTGTGACGGGCCTCGTCTGGCAATGGGTTCTGAACCCGGATTTCGGCATTCAGTCGGTGGTTCGCTCGCTCGGCTGGACGAGTTTCACGTTCAACCCGCTCTATACGCCTGAAATCGTCATCTACGGCATTCTGATCGCTGCGCTCTGGCAAGGGACGGGCCTTGTCATGTGCCTGATGCTCGCTGGTCTGCGCGGCATCGATGAGGATATCTGGAAGGCCGCGCGTGTCGACGGCATTCCGATGTGGAAGACCTATCTCTTCATCGTCATACCGATGATGCGGCCGGTTTTCATCACGACGATCGTCATCATCGCCTCGGGCATCGTCAAGGTCTACGACCTTGTCGTGGCGCAGACGTCTGGCGGTCCCGGCATCTCGTCGGAAGTCCCAGCAAAATACGTCTATGACTACATGTTCCAGGCGCAGAACCTGGGGCAGGGTTTCGCCGCATCGACGATGATGCTGGTCACGGTTGCGATCATCATCGTTCCGTGGGCCTATCTGGAATTCGGAGGAGGGCGCAAGCGTGGCTAATATCGGAACCCTCAACACCACCGCAGCCGGCATCGATGCTGTCGCACCGAGACTTGGCGACGGCCCAAGCGGCCCGAAGCCGCGCCCGAGGCTGTCTGCGCGCAACATCATCCTCTACGGCACGCTGACGGTTGCAGCGCTTTATTACCTGCTGCCGCTCTACGTGATGGTCGTCACCTCGCTGAAGGGCATGCCGGAAATCCGCCTCGGCAATATCTTTTCGCCGCCGATGGAAATCACCTTTCAGCCCTGGGTGAAGGCCTGGGCGGAGGCCTGCACGGGCTTGAACTGCGATGGCCTGTCACGCGGTTTCTGGAACTCGGTGCGCATCACGGTGCCTTCGGTCATCATCTCGATCGCGATTGCCTCGGTGAATGGTTATGCTCTGGCGAACTGGCGCTTCAGGGGATCCGAGCTTTTCTTCTCGATCCTGATCATCGGCGCCTTCATTCCCTATCAGGTGATGATCTATCCGATCGTCATCATCCTCCGCGAAATCGGCATCTACGGCACGCTGACCGGCCTCGTCATCGTGCATTCGATCTTCGGCATGCCGATCCTGACACTGCTCTTCCGCAACTACTTCGTCTCTCTGCCGGAGGAGTTGTTCAAAGCTGCACGTGTGGATGGGGCGGGCTTCTGGCAGATCTTCCTGAAGATCATGATGCCGATGTCGCTGCCGATTTTCGTCGTGGCGATGATCCTGCAGGTCACAGGCATCTGGAACGACTTCCTGTTCGGTGTGGTCTTCACCCGGCCGGATACCTATCCGATGACCGTGCAGCTCAACAACATCGTCAATTCCGTCCAGGGCGTGAAGGAATACAACGTCAACATGGCAGCAACGATCCTAACCGGCCTGGTGCCGCTGATCGTCTATTTCGTCTCCGGGCGGCTTTTCGTTCGCGGCATCGCCGCCGGCGCAGTGAAGGGGTGATCACATGAACATGAATTCCACTGTCTCCAATGCGAGCGTCTCGATCAGAGACCTGTCGCTGAACTTCGGATCGGTCAGCGTGCTGAAGGATCTCAACCTCGAGATCAACGACGGCGAATTCCTGGTGCTGCTCGGATCGTCCGGCTGTGGCAAGTCGACCTTGCTCAACTGCATTGCCGGCCTGCTCGACGCTTCGGAAGGCCAGATATTCATCAAGGGCAAGAACGTCACCTGGGAAGAACCGAAGGACCGCGGCATCGGCATGGTCTTTCAGTCCTATGCGCTCTATCCGCAGATGACCGTCGAGAAGAACCTCTCCTTCGGTCTTCGCGTTGCCAAGGTGCCGCAGGCCGAGATCGACAAGCGCGTGGCGCGGGCGGCCGAAATCCTGCAGATCCAGCCACTCCTGAAGCGCAAGCCGGCCGAGCTTTCCGGCGGTCAGCGCCAGCGTGTGGCCATCGGCCGGGCGCTGGTTCGCGACGTCGACGTGTTCCTGTTCGACGAGCCGCTGTCCAACCTCGACGCCAAACTGCGCTCGGAGCTGCGCGTCGAAATCAAACGCCTGCATCAGTCACTAGAGAACACGATGATCTACGTCACGCACGACCAGATCGAGGCGCTGACGCTGGCCGACCGCATCGCCATCATGAAAAGCGGCATCATCCAGCAGCTCGACGATCCGACGACGATCTATAACCGGCCACGCAACCTCTTCGTCGCCGGTTTCATCGGCTCGCCGTCCATGAATTTCCTTCGCGGCGAACTGGTCAAAGCGGGTGACGGGATTGCCTTTGTGGCGAATGGGGTCAATTTCTCGCTCGCTGCCTACGATGCCAACGAGACTCTGCAGCCTGGCCGCAAGGTGGTGCTCGGCGTTCGCCCCGAACATATCAAGGTCAATGAGAATACCGGCGGCGAAGAACATGACGCCACCGTCGATATCGAGGAGCCGATGGGCGCGGACAATCTTCTGTGGCTGAAACATGCCGGCCACACGATGTCGGTTCGCGTCAACGGCGCGCGGCGCTTCAATGTCGGAGCCAAGGTGAAGCTGAGTTTCGATATGACCGTTGCCTCGGTATTCGATGCCGAGAGCGAGCTGCGTCTTTAGAGGAGTTTTTCGCGGGCAGGGTGTCTGAGATGGTGCTGCCTGCTTGCTGCAGCTGTTTATATGAATTCGACCGGCGCTTCACCCACCTTCCGGTCTGCGCGCGCTTGGCGAGAGGCCAACTCCGCGCTCCGTCATCCTCGGGCTTGACCCGAGGATCCATGCCGCGGCTGCTGACGGAGGGGAAGGGGTCATGACGACCGACAATTACCGGACTGCGGTTATGCGCCGCCCATTTCAAAATGCAAATCGGAAATGAAATCGTGACGCAACAAACGACCCCCTCCAGCATCGACCTTTCCGGTTCGTGGCAGCTCACCTCCGTTGATGGCGAAATCAAGAGCGTCATCACCTTGCCGGGCGACGTGCACACGGCGCTCCATCGCGCGGGGCTCATCCCCGATCCCTATTTCGGCCGTAACGAGGAGAAGGTGCAGTGGGTCGCCGAGCGTGAATGGGCGGTCGAGCGCAGCTTTACACTGCGGGAGGCCGAGGGCGACTGGTATCTCGACATCGACTATCTCGATACGGTCGCCAGCGTCTATGTCAACGGCTTCCTGGCGCTCGAAGCCGACAACAGCTTTCGCCGCTACCGGCCCGACGTGTCGAGCATGCTGAAATCAGGCGACAACAGCATCCGCATCGTCTTTGCCTCGAACGTCGCCGTCGGCGCCGAGCGGCAGAAGCAGCAGCCCTTCTACATCCCCTACAGCACCGGCAATTCGCCGATCCCCGACGGCAACATGCTGCGCAAGCCGCAATGCCATTTCGGCTGGGACTGGAACATCGCCATTGCGCCATTCGGCCTCTACGGCACGATCGCGCTGAAGAAGCTCGAGACGGCGCGCATCGAACATGTCGTCACCCGCCAGGTTCACAACAATGACGGCTCGGTCGACCTCACGGTCACCGCGAGCCTGTTTTCCAAGCATGCCGGCGTTGCCCAGGTCTATTTCGATCTCGACGGCGAGCGCGTACGCCTCGATGTCGGCGTCAAGGGCGAGACCGAGGTCAACTACCTCTTCCATATCGACGAGCCGCGCCTGTGGTGGCCTTCCGGCAGTGGCGAGCAGGCGCTCTATACGCTTTCCGTGGAAGTGTCCGATGAGCTGGTGACCAGGCAGATCGGCCTTCGCACCATCGAACTCATCACCACGCCAGATGCATCGGGTGCCCGCTTCGCCTTCAAGGTCAACGGCCGCGAGATCTTCTGCCGCGGCGCCAACTGGATTCCGGCAGACGCGCTCTACTCGCTCTCTTCGCCCGAGAAGACGGAAGACCTGCTGCAATCGGCGAAAGCCGCAAACATGAACATGATCCGGGTCTGGGGCGGCGGCTTCTACGAGCAGGATCATTTCTACGATCTCTGCGACCGGCTGGGCCTCCTGGTCTGGCAGGACTTCATGTTCGCCTGCAACCTCTATCCCTCGACCGAGGACTTCCTCGAAAATGTTGCAATCGAGGTCGATTACCAGGTGCGTCGGCTTTCTTCGCACCCCTCCATCGCGCTCTGGTGCGGCGATAACGAGCTTGTGGGCGCGCTCACTTGGTTCGAGGAGTCCAGGAAGGACCGAGACCGTTACCTCGTCTCCTACGACCGCCTCAACCGGGCGATCGAGCAGGCGGTGAAGAAGGCGCTGCCCGGCGCGCTCTGGTGGCCGTCGAGCCCGGCTTCCGGCTATCTCGATTTCGGCGATGCCTGGCATGCCGACGGGTCCGGCGACATGCATTACTGGTCGGTGTGGCACGAGAACAAGTCGTTCGACAATTACCGCTCCGTGCGACCGCGCTTCTGCTCGGAATTCGGCTTCCAGTCCTACACGTCGCTGCCCGTGATCAAGACCTATGCCGAGGCGAAGGATCTGAATATCGCTTCTCCCGTCATGGAACTGCACCAGAAGAATGCCGGCGGTAACGAGCGCATTGCCGCGACCATGTTCCGTTATTTCCGCTTCCCGAAGGATTTCCCGAACTTCGTCTATCTCAGCCAGATCCAGCAGGGGCTCGCCATCAAGACGGCTGTCGAATACTGGCGGTCGCTCAAACCGCATTGCATGGGCACGATCTACTGGCAGCTCAACGACACCTGGCCGGTCGCTTCCTGGTCGAGCCTTGACTACGGCGGTCGCTGGAAGGCGATGCATTATCTCGTCAAACGCTTTTTCCAGCCGGTGGCGGTCGCCGCCATTCCCGCCGAAGACGGCAGGACGATCCGCTTCTCGCTGGTCAACGACACGCTTTCAGATGTCAGCGTCGATCTTTCGATCTCGCTCCTGACGATGAAGGGCGAGCGGAAGCACCTGAAGGACGTGCAGGCCGTGTGCTCGCCGGATGCTGCGGTGACGGCTGCGACGATCGACGTGTCGGATATTTCAGAGGGAACGCTGCTTGCCTGGCATTTCACCGCGTCGAACGGCATGGGCGGTGAGGGGCATTATGTCAACGGCACCTACAAGGCGCTGGAGCTTGAGCCCTCCGGGCTGACGGTAACGCACGAGTATGTCGAGGCGAGCGGCGCCGTCGACATCAACGTCACCGCCAGGGGACTTGCGCTCTTCGTGATGATCGAAAGCGAGACGGACGGCAAATATTCCGACAACGCCTTCGACCTTGCATCAGGCGAAAGTCGCCGCATCACCTTCACGCCGGCAAAACCGCTCGAAAATGGCAGGCCGCCGGAATTCCGCTTCTACGACCTGCATTCCTGCCAATCGGCGGATTGATCCTTCCAAGAAATGGGCACGAGGCCCAAGGAGAACATGATGACTAAACTCAGCTACCAGCTCTACAGCGCGCGCAACTTCCAGCCCTATTCGGCAATTTTCGAAAAGCTCGGCAAGGCGGGCTATGCCGAAGTCGAGGGCTTCGGCGGCATCTATGCCGATCTCGACGATGCTGGCCTGAAGAGCCTTCGCGCAGAGCTCGACAAGAACGGCCTCGTGATGGCGAGCGGCCATTTCAGCCCGGACTTCCTGGAAAAGGAAGTTCAGAAGTCGCTTAATATCGCTAAGATCCTCGGCATGGATTCGATCTATGCACCGCATCTGGCCGCTGACCAGCGCCCTTCGGACGGAGCCGGCTGGCTCGCCTTCGGCAAGCGTTTGCAGGAAATGAGCAAGCCCTTCAAGGACGCCGGCTACGAATTCGGCTGGCACAATCACGATTTCGAATTCGTCAAGCTCGCTGACGGCTCACTGCCGATCGAGCGCATCTTCGAAGGCGCCCCCGACATTTCCTGGGAAGCCGATATCGCTTGGGTCATCCGCGGCGGCGCCGATCCGTTCGCCTGGATCGAGAAGCTCGGGCCGCGCATCACCGCGGTCCACGTCAAGGACATCGCGGCCCCCGGCGAGGCGAAGGATGAGGACGGCTGGGCCGATGTTGGTCACGGCAAGGTCGAATGGGCTAAGCTGGTTGCGGTGCTGCGCGGAACCAAGGCGAAACATTTCGTCGTCGAACATGACAACCCGAAGGACATCGATCGCAACATCAGCCGCTCGATTGCATCCTTCCAGACCTATTGAGGCATATCATGACCAAGGAACTTGGCGTCGGCATCATCGGATGCGGCAACATCTCCACCACTTATTTCTCGCTCGCACCGCTCTTCAAGGGGCTCAGAGTGCTGGCCTGCGCCGATATCAACCTGCAGGCCGCCGAGGCCCGCGCAAAGGAGTATGGCGTCGAGGCACAGACGATCGACGCGCTTCTCGCCAATGACGAGATCGACGTCGTCGTCAACCTGACGATCCCGGATGCGCATTTTCCGGTATCGAAGGCGATCCTCGAGGCCGGCAAGCACGTCTATTCGGAAAAGCCGCTGGTGCTAACGCTGGAGCAGGGCGAGGAGCTTCGCCGCATTGCCAAGGCGAGGAATCTTGCCGTCGGCTGCGCGCCGGATACCTTCCTCGGCGGTGCTCATCAGCTTGCCCGCAAGTTCATCGACGACGGTGGCATCGGCCGGGTGACGTCTGGCGCCTGCTACGTCATGAGCCCCGGCATGGAGATGTGGCATCCGAACCCGGACTTCTTCTTCCTGCCCGGTGGCGGCCCGATCCTCGATCTCGGTCCCTATTACATCGCCAACCTGATCAACCTGATCGGACCGGTGAAGCGCGTCGGCGCCATGACCTCGATGGCATCGCCGACCCGCACGATCACCAGCCAGCCGCGCCACGGCGAGATCATCCCTGTGAAGACACCGACGACAATCCAGGCGCTGCTCGAATTCGTCAGCGGTGCCACCGTGACGCTGTCGGCGAGCTGGGACGTGTGGTCGCACCGCCACGCGAATATGGAGCTCTACGGCACCGATGGCTCGCTTTACGTGCCGGATCCGAACTTCTTTGGCGGCACCGTCGAGGCCAGCGGCCGCGACAAGGATATCAAGGCGCTCGAGGCCTGGGAGCATCCGTTCGGCAAGATCAATCAGGAGAGTCCGAACGGCTCACGCGCCAACTACCGCACGGCCGGCTTAGCAGACATGGCGATGTCGCTGATCGAGGGCCGCGACGCACGCTGCTCGCTCGACCGCACGCTGCACGGTGTCGACGTCATGACTTCGATCCTAAAGTCGGGCGAGGAGGGTCGGTTCATCGATCTGACGACGACCTGCACCCAGCCGGCCGCGCTCGGCATCGAAGAGGCGCAGGCACTGTTGAGGTAGTTGAAACTGGCGCCGTTCGCTTGCCGTATCGGCGCGTTTGATCCAATAGTTTCGTCACGTTCGGGCATGTCCCACGGCTATCCGGCTTGCTCCGATGGCTGCCCCTCATCCTAGCCCTCTCCCCGTTTGGACGGGGAGAGGGGACGTGCCAAACGCAGTTTTGAGTTTGGAGGGAAGCCGGTGCGGCATCTCCCTTCGCCCCGTTTACGGGGAGAAGGTGCCGGCAGGCGGATGAGGGGCTGCAGTCGGCGATCTCTTGGGTCGAGGTGTGGAATGACGACGATATTAGTATTTTATCAGGAGTTATTCAGATGAACTGGCAACCGGCCGCAGACCGTTATTCGAAAATGAAGTATAACCGCACGGGCCGCTCCGGTCTGAAGCTGCCGGCCGTCTCCCTCGGCCTCTGGCACAATTTCGGCGGCGACACGCCGCATGACCGCAAGATCGACATGTGCCGCACGGCTTTCGATCTCGGCATCACGCATTTCGACCTCGCCAACAATTACGGCCCCCCTCCCGGCAGCGCCGAGAGCGCCTTCGGCGAGATCCTGCGCACCGATTTTTCGGGGCTTCGCGACGAGCTGATCATCTCGTCCAAAGCCGGCTACGACATGTGGCCGGGTCCCTATGGCGAATGGGGCAGCCGCAAGTACCTGATCGCCTCCTGCGACCAGAGTCTGAAGCGCATGGGCCTCGCCTATGTCGACATCTTCTATTCGCATCGTTTCGATCCGGAGACGCCGCTCGAAGAAACCTGCGGCGCGCTCGATTATATTGTCCGCTCCGGCCGGGCGCTCTATGTCGGCATCTCCTCCTATAATTCGCAGCGCACCCGCGAGGCAGCCGCCATCCTTAGGGAACTCGGCACACCCTGCCTGATCCACCAGCCGAGCTATTCGATGCTCAACCGCTGGGTCGAGGACGACAGGCTGCTCGATACGCTCGATGACGTCGGCATGGGGTCGATCGTGTTCTCGCCGCTTGCCCAGGGCATGCTGACGACAAAATATCTCGCCGGCATCCCCGATGACAGCCGGGCGGCGCAGAACCACTTCCTGAAGCGCGATTTCATCCGTCCCTCGATCATCGACAATATCAGGAAGCTCAACGAGATTGCCGAAAGGCGCGGTCAGACGCTGGCGCAGATGGCAATCGCCTGGGTGCTGCGCGGCGGACGCGTGACCTCGGCATTGATCGGCGCCAGCCGCTCCTCGCAGATCGTCGATTGCGTCAAGGCGCTGGACAATATCGAGTTCACGGCTGAGGAGCTGAAGGAGATCGATATCTATGCCAAGGAGGCCGATATCAACCTGTGGGCGAAGTCGGCGGAGCGGGAATAGCTAGGAGCGGCAACCGACTTCCTCATCTCTCTGCTCTCGTGCTAGCACGATGGCGCAGGGAATAAGCTGATGAAAGAGCATAGTGCCAAAAATGATGTACGTACCACAACGATAGCTTGGAGGAGCCGCCATGATCCGCAATCCCATTCTGCCTGGGTTCAACCCCGATCCGTCGATCTGTCGCGTCGGCGAGGATTATTACATCGCCACCTCCACCTTTGAATGGTATCCGGGGGTGCAGATCCATCATTCCAGAGATCTGGTGAACTGGACGCTGGTGCGCCGGCCGCTGGAGCGCGCCTCGCAGCTCGACATGCGCGGTAACCCCGATAGCTGCGGCATCTGGGCGCCTTGCCTTTCCTATGCCGACGGGCAGTTCTGGCTGGTCTATACCGACGTCAAGCGCTTCGACGGCAATTTCAAGGATGCACATAATTACATTGTGACTTCGCCGTCGATCGAGGGCGAGTGGTCCGAGCCCGTCTATGTGAATTCTTCCGGCTTCGATCCGTCGCTCTTCCATGACGACGACGGCCGCAAGTGGTTCGTCAACATGCAGTGGAACCACCGGACGGAAAGCTTCGGCGGTTCGCCGAAATCGCCGGCTTTCGATGGTATCCTACTGCAGGAATGGGACCCGGTCACGAAGGAGCTAAAAGGCCCGATCAAGAACATTTTCGCTGGCAGCCCGCTCGGCCTCGTCGAGGGGCCGCATCTCTTCAAGCGCAATGGCTGGTATTATCTGACGACCGCCGAAGGCGGCACCGGCTATGACCATGCCGTTACCATGGCGCGTTCGCGTCGCATCGAAGGACCCTATGAGATGCATCCGAACATGCATCTGATTACCTCCAAGGATCATCCGGGTGCGGTGCTCCAGCGGGCAGGGCACGGCCAATATGTCGAGACGCCGGACGGCGAGGCCTACCACACACATCTCTGCGGCCGGCCGCTGCCGCCGAAGCGGCGCTGCACGCTCGGGCGCGAGACCAGCCTGCAGAAATGCGTCTGGCGCGACGATGATTGGCTCTATTTGGAAAACGGTACATCAGTGCCCGATATCGATGTACCGGGTCTCTTCGGGGCTGTGCCGGTGGAGAAGCCGATGCGCACCGGCTACAGTTTCGATGGAGGCAGGCTGCCGGCCGATTTTCAGTGGCTACGCACGCCCGAGCCCCGCCGCATTTTCAACCTGACGGACCGCGCCGGCCATCTCAGACTGATCGGCCGCGAGAGCATCGGCTCCTGGTTCGAACAGTCGCTGGTCGCACGCCGGCAGGAGCACCATAGCTTCCGCGCCGAGACCGTGATCGAGTTTTCGCCCGACACCTACCAGCAGGCCGCCGGGCTGACGCATTACTACAACCGCCACAAGTTTCACGCGGTTGCGGTGACGCTCCACGAAACGCTTGGCCGCTGCGTTACCATCCTCTCCTGCGGCGGCGACTATCCGAATGGCCGCCTCAGCTTCCCCGCCGGAAGCGGCGTCGCGATCCCCGCCGACGGCCGTGTCCAGCTTGCCATGGAAATCCGTGAGAACGACCTGCAATTCTTCTGGCAGACGGAAGGCAAGGGGAGCTGGCAACCGATCGGCCCGGTGCTCGACGCCGGCGTCATCTCTGATGAGGGCGGGCGCGGCGAACACGGCTCCTTCACCGGCGCCTTTGCCGGCGTGTTTGCTTTCGATACGTCCGGGCGAGGGAAGACGGCGGATTTTGACTGGTTCAATTATGATGAATTGTGAGGAGTAGCATTTGATGCCTCTACCCGCCCTCGTCCTTCGAGGCCGCTGCAAGGCACCTCAGGAAAAGGGCTGATCGGTGTGCCATGTCGCTGAAGCTACGCAAAAGAAAAGCCGGCGCAGAGGCGCCGGCTAAGACGAACGCGGCTGAACAGGGGATACTGGCCGGTTCCAAGGACTTGGTGACTGACAATAACTTTCATTACATGCCGAGGCAGCGGAAAAGGGCGCAACGAGAACGCCGGAAGACGGCTCCGCAAAGGAATGGGCGGCGGGGCGGATGCCGGTGCTTGCCTCGGCTCTCTTATCCGGCATGAATATCACCGGATGATGACATTGCACGCCGGCCGTCGCCTTTCTTTTCGTCACAAGCTTCGTTGTCGCGGCGATAGCCGAAAGCCGGCTATTTAGATGGTATCACCGCCCAGTGACGTCTCTGCCATTGCAACGGTGTTGGTGCTGCGTGAATGCAGTGTTCACGTTCCCGAAGGATGTCAAAGGGCTGCTGACGAACTATATAGCGGGCCGAAATACCTTCCGAAACTGCAAGAGTCCTGCATGGCCCCGATCATTTCCGTTCAGAATCTCACAAAGACTTACGCCAACGGCTTTGAGGCCCTGAAGGGCATCGATCTCACTGTCGAAAAGGGCGAGATCCTGGCGCTGCTCGGGCCGAACGGCGCGGGCAAGACGACGCTGATCTCGATCATCTGCGGCATTGCCAATCCGAGCGGCGGCCAGGTACTGGTCGCCGGCCACGATGTTGTGAAGGATTTCCGCGCGACACGCTCGATGATCGGGCTGGTGCCGCAGGAGCTGACAACCGATCAGTTCGAAACGGTATTCAACACGGTGAGCTTTTCGCGCGGGCTGCATGGTAAGAAGGCCAATCCGGCCCATATCGAGAAGGTGCTGCGGGCGCTCTCTCTTTGGGACAAGAAGGACAATATGCTGCGCCAGCTCTCCGGCGGCATGAAGCGACGGGTGCTGATCGCCAAGGCGCTCTCCCATGAGCCTGATATTCTTTTCCTCGACGAGCCGACCGCCGGCGTCGACGTGACGCTGCGCAAGGATATGTGGCATGTCGTTGAAGAGCTCCGGGCTTCGGGTGTCACAATCATTCTCACCACCCATTATATCGAAGAGGCCGAGGAGATCGCCGACCGCGTCGGCGTCATCAACGGCGGCAAGCTGCTGCTCATCGAGGACAAGGCGGCGCTGATGGCCAAGCTCGGCCGCAAGCAGCTCATCCTCGATCTCGCCGAACCGCTCGAGCGGCTGCCGAACTGTTTTGCCGGCAACGGACTGACGCTGGAAGGGGGCGGCAATCGGCTGACCTATGATTTCGATGCTAGCAAAGAGCAGGAAAGTATCGCGGCCCTGCTGACCCGGCTCGGTGAAAACAATATCCACTTCAAGGATCTCTCGACCCGACAGAGCTCCCTTGAAGATATTTTCGTGGCGTTGGTGGGAGCGGGGAAATGAATTTCGAGGCGGTCAAATCGATCTATTTTTTCGAGATGGCGCGCACGCGCCGCACGCTGCTGCAGAGCGTCATCTCGCCCGTCATCTCGACCTCGCTCTATTTCATCGTCTTCGGTGCTGCAATCGGTTCGCGCATCGAGGAGGTTGGCGGCGTGTCCTACGGCGCCTTCATCACGCCCGGCCTGATTATGCTGACACTGCTCGGTCAATGCATCAGCAACGGCTCCTTCGGTATCTATTTTCCGAAATTCACCGGCACGATCTACGAGGTGCTGTCGGCGCCTGTGGCGATGGCAGAGATCCTGCTCGGCTATGTGGGCGCGGCGGCGACTAAAGGGATGATCATCGGCTTCATCATCCTCTTGACGGCCACTCTTTTCGTCGACGTCAGGATCGAGCATCCTTTGATGATGATCCTGTTTTTCCTGCTGACGGCGATCACGTTCAGTCTGTTCGGTTTCATGATCGGCATCTGGGCCGGCAATTTCGAGCAGCTTAACCTCATTCCCATGCTGGTCGTGCCGCCGCTGACCTTCCTTGGCGGCAGTTTCTATTCTGTCAGCATGCTGCCGCCCTTCTGGCAGGCGGTCAGCCATCTCAACCCGGTGCTCTATCTCGTCAGCGGTTTCCGCTGGAGCTTTTACGGGATCGCCGACGTCAATCCGGTCATCAGTCTGGCGATGATCACAGGCTTCCTGGCGATCTGCCTGGGAACGCTCGGCTGGATCTTCAAAACCGGCTACCGGCTGCGCAATTGATCCGGCCCTGAAGAAGCGCCCCAATTTCAACATCAAGATTGCCCAGCAAGATTCATCGGTCAGGGGGCAATTGGCTGCTGAGCAGCAATGTATTCGGGGTTTTTGCAATCGCATCCATCTGTTGCGTAGCCCCACAGCCAAGTCTGCCAGGGAGGCTGCCCATCCCATCAAGGTTACCTTTGCCGTGGTACTGGACGGAAAGGAGCCATTCGCCGCGCAGGTGTCATGTCTTCCGAACAGTCCCTGCAGTCTCGCCACATATGACGATGGCGACATCGATCTTGAAATCACCGTGTATTCGGGCTCACAAGCGCATGGTGACTTGAGTATTTCCTGTTCGCCGGATCCCTGCTCCTTCCGGAACTATCGATCGCGGATCGATTTCACCGGTCGGCGTTCGAGATCTTGTCCGGCGCGGCGGACGTAGGCACCGCGATCCCGCTGGTTATACGGCAACGACCGGAGATAGGCCACGTGCTTCTCGCGTAGTGAGCGTGTTGCCGTCGGGGTTTCGCCGAAGGACAACGCCGATCGGCGCGCGTTGCAGCTAGAACGCGCGTTGACGGAGTGCTAATTTCTCTTTAGCTGTAACGGTCATGAAGATCGCAATGGTTCTTGTCGTGGTGATAGGGCGCATGGGCAGGATGGTGTAACTATCCGGCGATCAGCCCCATGCGCAATAAAATCTAGCTCCTGACGGGGCTTTTTTTGTGCCCTGAATGTGCGCTTCGCCTCGTCGGATTTCCCGAAAAAATCTCGCTGAAAAGATGGGCAAGACCATGGCACGCGACGATTCCATCCAGAGTTCTCCCAGCAGCCTCACCGGAAAAGCGACTGCAGCCCCGATCGCAGCGCCCAGGCGCACGGTCCTTCTTCTGCTGACGGCGCTCTCCGTATTGCCGGTCAATATATATCTGCCGGCGCTGCCAAACATCGCAGCCACGTTCCAGGTCGATTTCGCGCTCGTCAATCTTTCGATTGCTGGCTACGCGATCATCAATGCGCTGACGGAAATCATCGCCGGCGCGATGTCGGATCGTTATGGGCGTCGGCCCGTTGCGCTGATCGCCGTATCGATTTTCATCATCGCCTCCATCGGCTGTGCCCTCGCTCCCAATATCGGCGTCTTCCTGCTGTGTCGCGTGATGCAAGCCTCCATCGCGGCCTGCTTCTGCGTCGCCCTCGTCGTTATCAAGGAGACGGCGGGCGAACGCCAAGCCGCCAACAGGATTGGTTACGCAGCCATGGGATGGGCCATCGCGCCGATGCTGGGGCCCACCTTCGGTGGCGTTCTGGACGAGATGTTCGGATGGCGGGCGATCTTCGTCGCTCTTGCGCTGCTCGGCGCAGCCATCCTCGCCATTTCCATGCGCGAGCTGAAGGAAACCGCCGGGCTCGCGTCGAGGCCGGGAGGCAATTATTTTGCCTCTTATCGGCAGCTTCTCGGTTCGCCGCGGTTCTGGGCGTATACGCTGTGCATGGCGTGCTCCACCGGCACTCTCTATATCTTTCTCGGAGGCGCATCCTTGGCTGTCGGTTCGTCGCTCGGCGGGTCGAGTGCGAAACTGGGCCTCTTCATGGGAATGGTTCCCGCGGGGTTTATTCTGGGCAGTTTTCTCGCTGCCCGATTGGCGGGCAAATCCCTGAGCACCACGCTCGTCATTGCGCGTTTGTCGACATGCATAGGTCTGTTGTTGGGACTGACCCTGTCGATCACAGGCGTGACGCATGTCCTGGCATTTTTCGGACCCTGTGTCTTCATCGGCATCGGCAATGGCTTGACCTTTCCCGCCGCCAATCTGGGCGTGATGTCGGTTCGCGCCAATCTCGCAGGCACCGCGGCCGGCTTTGCCGCAGCGATGTCGATTGCCGGCGGGGCACTGATCGCTTCGATCGCTGGGCTGTTTCTTCGGGAGGCAGGCACTGTTCCGACGTTGTTCGCGATGTTGCTGACATCGGCTTCGCTTGCCTTGTCGGCAGCGCTTTTCGCAGCTTTTGTCGATCGGCAAGCTGCAAGACGCGTTCCCGATGGAGAGCCTGCCGAAAGCGGATCGGGGGGATGATCTGGTCTGCCGGCTCAATCCCGCATGCGCAGTTCGTCGGTTTGCATCTGCAGCGAGCCCAGTGTTTCCAGGAAGCTCATGCCGAGCAGGCTCTGGTCGAGCCGGCCGTCCTCGGCGACGCTGGCTGCGACATTGTTGCGGACGATCGGCCCGATCGCCACCTGGTCGAGCGTGATGGGGGCTGCGCGGCTGCGGCCGTTGGCGGTCATGACCGTCATCGAATAGGTGAGGCCAGTGAGATCGATGCCGATGCGTTCGGCATCCTCGTGCGAGAGCGCCACCATGCTGGAGCCGGTATCGACGAGCATCTCGACCGTTCGGCCATTGACACTGACGTCGGCTTCGAAATGGCCGTTCAACAGCTTGTGCAGGATGATTTCCGCGCCACCCTCGCTCGTCGTGACGATGACGGCACGGCCGGGAACAAGGCCGGCGAGCACCCGGTTGCCGACCCCAAGCGCTTCCTGGCGATAGAGATAGACGGTCACAAGCCCCAGGATGATGACCAGCCAGATCATCATCTGGCGCATGGTTTCACCGGCGCTGCGCCGGCTTGCCCAAATCCCGGCTGACAGCATCAGCGCGATCGGCAGCAGATAGACAACGCGGCCGAAATCGTCGCTTTGCAGGCCGAGAATGCGGCCGCTGTCGTGGTTGAGGATCAGCACGGCCAGGCCGATGCCGATCACGGCGAGAAAGGCGGTGAAACGGATCATAGAGGCCGCTCCGGCAGCTCGGAGAGACGCATTTTTATCTGGCTCTTCGTGCCGGCGGTGGCGAGCCTTGCCGGCAGCTGCGCCATGATCCCGCGCCGCTCGGCGTCGGTATAGTTCATCCAGCCACCGATTTCCTGAAGAGTGCGGCCGCAACCGGCGCAAAATCCGGTGGCTGAAACCATCGTGCAGACATGAATGCAGGGTGTTTGCATGGAGGATATATCGGCGTTTCAAAGAGCCGTGGCAAGTGCGCAAAGGGTGGCGATTTCGCAAATCTGCTGCGTCGCGCCCAGTGTGTCGCCGGTGTGGCCGGCAAGCTTGCGGCGGATGACGACGGTGAAGGCAAATCCCGCGACGCCGGTGGCGAGCAGGCTGGCGACGAGCGGCCGCAGGCCGAATGCCGGCCAGATCAGAAGCGCTGCGAGGAAACCCGCGGAGACGAGCGCAAAATGCATCGCTGCCTCATTCGGCTGACCGGTCGAGGCAGCGACGCCATCGGCCTTTGCCGGCGGCAGCCGTTGCCAATGCCAGGCGATGCCGCCGCGGCTGAGCGCTGCGACGGCGGCAACGGCAAGGGCTGCGGCGAGCGGCGAGGAATGGCGGACGATGGCGGCGAGGGCTGCTGCACGGATGGCAAAGGAGAGAATCAACGCGATCGCGCCATAGGTGCCGATCTGGCTGTCCTTCATGATAACGAGGCTCTGTTCGCGGTTCGTGCCGCCGCCAATGCCGTCGGCCGTATCGGCCAGGCCATCTTCGTGCAGTGCACCGGTGATAAGAGCCTGAACGGAAAGCGCGACAAGCGCTGCCATCAGTGGATCGGCGCGCATGCCCGAAAGAATGACGAGGGCGAGCGCTGGGACAAAACCGATGACAAGGCCGGCGAGCGGAAAGGCGCGCACCAGCCGCCCGAGCCTGCCGTCATAGCCTTTGAACAGCGCCGGCGGCATGGGAAGGCGGCTCAGGAAGGCGACGGCGCGTGCGGTATCGACCGCATAGTCCTTGATCTTCATTCTGTTTCGTTCTGCCGGAGGGTGCGGCGCTTTTGATGTTGTTCGCTTCGTCCGCCGGCTTTAAGAGAGAGCCATCGCAAAGAAGCTGATTTGCGAGAAAAAAACAAGAATAGCCGATTCATAGGAAAAACCGCACAGATGAGCGTTTCAGGCCTGCCGTTCGACGATTTCCGTACCCTGCTCCGCGACCTGCCGGGGCCGGATGCCCGCGCGCTGGTGGCCGCGCGCGAACGCGACGCGCAACTGACCAAGCCGCCGGGCGCGCTCGGACGGCTCGAGGAGATCGCCTTCTGGCTGGCCGCGTGGACGGGCCGCCAACCTGCCGTCAACCGGCCGCTGGTGGCAATCTTCGCCGGCAACCACGGCGTTGCCAGGCAGGGCATCACGCCCTTTCCGCCCGCCGTCACGCAGCAGATGGTCGAAAATTTCGCCGCCGGTGGGGCGGCGATCAACCAGATCTGCGTCGCATACGATCTCGGGCTGAAGGTTTTCGATCTGGCGCTGGATTATCCCACCGGCGACATCACCGAGGAGGCCGCGCTTTCCGAACGTGACTGCGCCGCGACCATGGCTTTCGGCATGGAAGCGATCGCCGGCGGCACCGATCTGCTCTGCATCGGCGAGATGGGCATCGGCAATACAACAATTGCGGCCGCGATCAACTACGCGCTCTATGGCGGTTCGGCGCGTGACTGGGTGGGACCCGGCACCGGCTCGGAAGGCGAGATGCTGGAGCGCAAGATCGCCGCGGTGGAAAAAGCGGTAGCGCTGCATAACGACCATCTCGACGATCCATTGGAGATCATGCGCCGGCTTGGCGGCCGCGAAATCGCGGCGATGGCCGGCGCCATCCTCGCCGCCCGGATGGAGCGTATTCCGGTGCTGATCGACGGCTATGTCGCGACCGCCGCAGCGGCGATCCTGAAAGCTGCCAATCCCTCCGCGCTCGATCATTGCCTGATTGGCCACGTCTCGAGCGAACCCGGCCATCTGCGTGCGATCGAGATGCTCGGCAAGACGCCGCTTCTGGCGCTCGGCATGCGGCTCGGCGAAGGCACCGGGGCGGCGCTCGCCGCCGGCATCGTCAAGGCGGCGGCTGCCTGTCATTCCGGCATGGCGACCTTTGCTCAGGCGGGTGTGAGCAACAAACATTGAGGCTGCGGTCGGCGCAGTCGACCCACCGGGCTTTGCTTGCGCCGCTCCGGCGGATTCGCTATTGCCTATTTGCTGGCCAATAAGGGAGACGGCGGGGCTTTTCCCCGGTGGCGCAACGGGAAGAGGAGAGCGCGTCTTGACGAAGCCTGCGGTGACGAAAGAGACCGGGTTTCGGCATTTCATCGCCGCCGCCAGCTATTCCTGGGCTGGCTTCCTGCGCGTGCTGAAAGAAGCGGCCTTTCGCCAGGAGCTCGGTTTCTTCATGATTTCGATGGCAGCACTGGCGCTGGTGGGGGCGACGATTGGCGAGATCGTCGTCGCAGTGCTGTTGTTTCTCGGACTTTTTTCGATGGAAGCCATGAATACCGCCGTCGAAGAGGTGATCGACCGGATTTCGCCGGAGATTTCGATCGTCGGCAAACATGCCAAGGATCTCGGCTCCTTCGCGGTAACCTGCATGATCGCCGCCTGCTGTCTCTATCTCGGCTTCGTCATCGGCAAGCACGTGTTATTCGGCCCGGCGTGATATGCGCGAGCTCGATCAGGCAAAACTCTTGCGCTTGCGCGCGACCGCCTGAGCCTCTTCGACGGCCGGCAGGCTCTGGAGCACACGCTTGGCGGGCAGGATGGCAATGACCTCGGTGCCTTCACGCAGCTTCGATTTCAGCAGGAACTGTCCGTCGTGCTTGGCAAGGATCGCCTGGACAATCGGCAGGCCGAGGCCGGTGCCCTGTTCGGCGCTCTTGATGGCGATCGAGCCCTGGCCGAAGGCCGACAGGACAACGGGAATCTCTTCTTCCGGAATGCCGGGGCCGTTGTCCTTGATCGAAATGTACTGTCCCCCGCCGGCCGTCCAGCCGACCTTGACGTGGATCTCGCCGCCCTGCGGCGTGAATTTGACGGCATTGGAGAGGAGGTTCAGCACGACTTGGCGCATCGACTTCTCGTCTGCCCAGATGGCCGGCAGCTGCCGCTCGAACTGATCCGAAATGGCAATATTCTTGGCGCGGGCGCGCAGCTGGACCATGCCGATGCAATCCTCGGTGATATCGAGTAGCGAGATCGCCTCCTCGCTCAGCTCGTATTTGCCGGCTTCGATGCGCGACAGGTCGAGGATCTCGTTGATGAGATCGAGCAGATGCTGGCCGGAGCGATGGATATCCCCGGCATATTCCTTGTAAGTCGGATTGGCGAGTGGTCCCATGACTTCGGCTGACATCACTTCGGAGAAGCCGAGGATAGCGTTGAGTGGCGTCCTGAGTTCGTGTGACATGGAGGCAAGGAAGCGGGACTTGGCGAGGTTTGCCTCTTCGGCGCGGCGGCGCGCCTCGTCAGACATCGATTTCGCCACTTCCAGCTCGGCGATCAGGTCGTCCTTCTCCGACTGGTAGGAGAGGATCCTGAGGTTCGATTTGAAGAGTCGGTCGCTGATATAGTTGAAGAAGACAAGAGTTGTGGTGAAGAGCCCGGTCAGGCTGATTTCGAGGAGGTCGCGCGACAGGCCGCTCTTGGCGCCAAGCGCCAGGACAGCCGGCGCGAAGGCGACCAGCACGGCGGGAGTCAACATGAAGTTCGACATCGCCGTGACAGAGAGCGCAATCAACAATGTTGCGCCCTTATAGAGAATGAAGCTCGACGGCTCGCAGGCGTCGCATCCCTGCAGCGCGAAGACGGCCCAGCAGCAACCGACCAGGAATTGGCCGAGCAGCAGCAGGCGGCGCCATTTGCGGGCGCTCTCGGAGGTGATCTCCTGCCGGCGTGCGCGCCGGGCGAGCAGGATATTGCCCGTATGACAGGTGAGCGTCAGCAGCGCCCAAAAGAGCAGTCGGGTATCCTGAGTGAAATAGACGCCGAGGGCCGTGATAATAACGACGAAGAGCGGCATGATCGTCGCGCCCTGCATCATCGACGTAATATACATGTTGAGTACGTCACGGTCGAAGGCGGAACTGGACGCATGGCCGGACTGCAGGCGTTCGCGCGTCTGCCGCACAGCCTTGGAAACGGCCTTGTTGCGGTGGCTGCGCGACCTGTCGACGATAATCTTGTCGGTCGATGTGCTTACGCCGGTACTCATGTGCACGTTGAAACTTCATCCCAGGGTGGATAAGAGCTTAACCGGCAATTCTTAAGAAGATGTTTGCCATCTTTGCCAAGGATTTGTTTTTTAAGGAGGCGAAAGCGTGACACGGGTCCTGCGCGTGATTCGTGACGGCGTCATCGCTTTTGCATTGTTGACGCTCCTGGCGCTGGTTGCCGCCAAGGTCAACGATAGCGCAACAACCAAGCATGCGGGCGCCTTTCATGCTGCCGATGGCGACAGTCTGACCTTGGGGGAGGAACGCTTCCGCCTCGAAGGCATCGATGCGCCTGAGCTTAACCAGCGTTGCGAGCGGGGAGGAAAGGCGTGGGCTTGCGGGCGCGCGGCGCGCGAGGCGCTGCAGGAGATGGTGCTGGCATCGGGAACGCTTTGTCGAGGCAGTCGGCGCGACCGCTACGACAGGCTGCTTGTCGTCTGCCGGAGCGGGGCGGGCGGCGACATCAATGCCGCCATGGTGCGCCGGGGTATGGCCATTTCCTATGGCGGTTACGGCAAGGAAGAAATCGAGGCGAGGGGTGCGAAGGTGGGGCTATGGGCTGGAACTTTCGAGCGGCCGCGCGATGTGCGCGATCATGCCCGCCATAATTCCGGTTTCGATGAGGCGCTGCGCTTCATCGGGCGGATCGTCGGATGGGAGTAAAACGATGACCGACGAAGCCGAGCTGGAAACCCTGCGGCGGGAAATTGCCGCCTGCCGAATCTGTCGTGACGCCCCACAAAAAGGGCCTCATAACCGGCTGCCGCACGAGCCGCGGCCGGTGGCCGTAATCTCTTCGACTGCGCGCATCCTGATCGCCGGGCAGGCGCCCGGCCTTCGGGTGCATGAGAGCGGTCTGCCATTCGACGATGCCTCGGGCGACCGGCTGCGGTCATGGCTCGGCGTTGACAGGGCAAGCTTTTACGACCGCGAGCAATTCGCCATCGTGCCGATGGGCTTCTGTTTTCCCGGCTATGACGACAAGGGCGCGGACCTGCCGCCCCGTCGCGAATGTGCGCCCTTCTGGCGGCAAAGAGTAATTTCGGCGATGCCGCAGATCGAATTGGTGCTGGTCATCGGCCAATATGCGCAGGCCTGGCACATGGGCGGCGGAGGCAGGGGCGGCATGACCGAGACTGTGCGGGCGTGGCGCGGCAGCCTCCTGTCCGGCCGCTCGCCGGCGGTGCTGCCGCTGCCGCATCCGAGCTGGCGCAACAGCGGCTGGCTCAAACGCAATCCCTGGTTCGAGGAAGAACTGCTGCCGATCTTGCGGGAGCGGACGAAAACACTGCTTTCCTGAAACAAAATTCTTTTCGTCGCGCGGAATCGAGTTATACAAAGAAAATAATTCGAAAGGACTGACGTGCGCATGGACCGCCTCGACCGAAAAATACTGCGTCTTCTGCAAGAAGATTCAACCCTTGCCGTTGCCGACCTCGCCAAAAAGGTCGGGCTCTCGACCACACCGTGCTGGCGGCGCATCCAGAAGATGGAAGAAGACGGCGTCATCAAGCGCCGCGTCGCCATCCTCGATCCGGAGAAGGTCAATACCAAGGTCACGGTTTTCGTGTCGATTCGCACGGCTACCCATTCGATCGAATGGCTGCGGCGCTTTTCCGAGGTGGTCGCCGAATTCCCCGAAGTGGTCGAATTCTACCGGATGAGCGGTGATGTCGACTATCTCTTGCGCGTCGTCGTACCCGATATTGCCGCCTATGACGCCTTTTATAAGCGGATGATCGCCAAGATCGAGATTCGCGACGTCTCCTCCGCCTTTGCTATGGAGCAAATCAAGTATTCGACGCAGCTGCCGCTCGACTACATGATTCTCGAGAATGCCAAGTCCAACGAGGATTGACGTTCAGCGTGCGCGCTGCGATCGCCCGCGACCTATCCACAAGGTTGCATCGGACCGGCAGTCCGCAGTCGTTCCGTCGCGTCCGCTCGTGCCTCAAGCCAAGGCGTCCGAGGTGATTCGAGCGCACGCGGAAAGGCGCCGGCCGAAATGCGGCTTTCCGAAGAATCCGGCTCGGCTGCAGAAAAAGCCCGAAATATCGCGAAAAAAAGCTCCGATTTCGCCAAAATCCCGGAAATATATATAGCCTGGTAACGATTGCGAGGCTATATTGTGTGGCATCAGTGAGCGCTATGTCATCATTTTGTCTCATTGGTATCGAATTCAGAACACCATGTTCTACACCGCTGCCTTGTATATGTTCGTTAGTCGGCGGTAGAGTTTATGCACTTCACCAATATGTTCGACAGAGGTCGGACGGTGGAGAATTTGACAATGGGGTTTAGCGGTTGTGGCTTGCGATGAAGGTTTTCATCGGCGGGCCATTCTGCGCGTTTTTTTGACGCATATATTTGAAATTGTTGTATAAAAATCACGTCTGTAGCGAAAGTTGCTCAAGCAGACCCATCTGACATCCATCGCGAATTGCTTGATACGGCCTTCTATGTGATGACGGTTTGGCGGTTCGATCGATCCGCACGCCGAGATGGCTGTTCAAACTGGGCCGACTTCAAATCGACTACCCGATGAGACGTCAGCCCCGATCGACAAAGGAATGGATTGGTAAATGAACATCAGAATGGTTTTGCTCGCATCAGCAGCAGCATTTGCTGCATCGACGCCGGTTCTTGCAGCTGACGCTATTGTTGCTGCTGAGCCGGAACCGGTTGAATATGTTCGCGTCTGCGACGCTTACGGCACCGGCTACTTCTACATCCCCGGCACCGAAACCTGCCTCAAGATCGAAGGTTACATCCGTTTCCAGGTTGATATCGGTGAAGAGCCGCTCAACGGTTCGGAAAGCAACGACTCGGATTGGGATGCCCGCACCCGCGGTCAGGTTCAGTTCACGGCCAAGAGCGACACCGAGTATGGTCCGCTGACCGGCGTCATCGTCATGCAGTTCAATGCTGACAATGCCTCCGACCAGGATGCCATCCTCGACTCCGCTTACCTCGACATCGCGGGCTTCCGCGCTGGTCTCTTCTACAGCTGGTGGGACGACGGTCTCTCGGGTGAAACCGACGACATCGGCTCGATCGTAACGCTGCATAACTCCATCCGTTATCAGTACGAAAGCGGCACGTTCTACGCTGGCATCAGCGTCGACGAACTGGAAGACGGCTTCTACAAGACCGGCGAAGAGCCGAACAACGTTGGCGTTGCCTTCGGTCTCGGCGGCACTGCAGGTGCCTTCAGCTACCAGCTTACCGGCGGCTGGGACTTCGACAACGAAGACGGCGCTATCCGTGCAATGGGTACGGTTGAAATCGGTCCCGGTACGCTCGGCCTCGCAGCCGTGTACTCTTCCGGCCCGAACTCCTACTACTCCGCAGCTGAATGGGCTGTCGCTGCCGAATATGCTATCAAGGCAACCGACAAGCTCAAGATCACTCCTGGCGTCCAGTACTACGGCGACTACTACGTTGCCGGCGACGACTTCAGCGATGGCGACGCTTGGAAGGTTGGTCTGACGGTTGATTATCAGATCGTCGACAACTTCTACGCCAAGGCTTCGGTTCAGTACCTCGATCCGGAAGATGCTGACGACTCCACGACGGGCTACTTCCGTCTGCAGCGTTCGTTCTAATCCACTTCGTGGACGCCCCCGGTCTTCGGACCGGGGGCACTTCAAAACAGTTTCTGATCCGAGTGACCTCCGATCAGCTACGGGGACGGGTCCGGTCTTCCCTGCCGGGCCGTCCTTGCAGTGTTTTTGGCCAGCATTCTTATTGCGTCTTTTAAAGCCGCCATCCACATTGCTGTCGCACGTCGGCATCCTGCCAGCCTTCATTGAGGGCCATTTCCCGATCTCAAGAATACCGGCGCGTGCATCCGCCTCCGGTCGATGCTGATGCTGCAGGTGCGAGTTGCGCCTCCATAGGTGTTCCCGTACTGCCATTGGAAACCTCCTCTGTGAGATAGGGCGAGTATCCAAGAGGTGGGCGGGTTTCCAGCTTTTACCATTTCCGCCGAGCCAGAGCGCATGTTCTATCTCAGCCGCGCCAGCAGCTTTTCGCCGGCGAGCTCCCTGACGGCATCCTTGCCAATCCAGCGGGCGGTCTTATCGGGGCTTTCAGCCAGAAGCTTTGCCAGCTTCAGCGCCGGGCCGTGGCAGGCGCGATTGCGCTTGCCGATGCTGCGCAGCGCCCAGCTGACCGCCTTGCGCACGAAGTTTCTGGAATCGCCGGAATGGGCCTCGATCAGCGGCAGCCAGGCGAGGATGGCGGCGTCAGGTTCCTTTCGCCGATGAACGGCGGCGCCTGATATCATGGCGAAGGCCGTACGCCTGACAAATTCGCGCTCGTCGGCGGCGAATTCTGAGATGAGCTCGTCCAGGCGCGCCTCGACGAAGAGGTCGGCGGCGCAGTCGACGATTTCCCAGGAGTTGAAATCATCGGCCCAATGTCTTGCCTCGTCCAGCGTCAGCCGCTTCGGCTCAGCCGTGTAGAGGGCGAGCAGGCGGGCTTCGCGGATATCGCTTCGCCAGAGCAGCATTGCCCTGACGTGATTCCTCTTCGCCAGCCTGCCAATCGCCCTGATGTCGGGATTGGAGATGCCGAGGGCGCGGCCGGTGACAATGCCGAAGCGCGCCATGCCGGCGATGTTCTCCTCCGAACGCAGCGTTTCGAGATGGGCGATCAGTTCAGCCGGATCGGAGGAGGGGCCGATCATTTCTCGAGACGAGCGAGCAGCGAGGACGTGTCCCAGCGATTGCCGCCCATCGCCTGCACGTCGCCGTAGAACTGATCGACGAGAGCAGTGACCGGCAACTTGGCGCCGTTGCGGCGCGCCTCTGTGAGGACGATGCCGAGGTCCTTGCGCATCCAGTCTACCGCGAAGCCGAAATCATATTTGCCGGCGTTCATCGTCTTGTGGCGGTTTTCCATTTGCCAGGAGCCGGCCGCGCCCTTGGAGATCACCTCGACGACCTTTTCGATATCGAGGCCGGCGCGCTTGCCGAAATGCAGGGCTTCGGAAAGCCCTTGGACGAGGCCGGCGATGCAGATCTGGTTGACCATCTTGGTCAGCTGGCCCGAGCCGGCCGGCCCCATCAGGCCGACCATGCGGGCATAGGCTTCGATAACCGGTCTGGCGCGTTCGAAGACGGCCTCGTCGCCGCCGCACATGACGGTCAAGACGCCGTTTTCCGCGCCGGCCTGGCCGCCGGAGACAGGAGCGTCGATAAAGTCGACGCCTCTTTGCTTTGCCGCGCCATAAAGCTCGCGGGCGACCTCGGCGCTGGCCGTCGTGTTGTCGATCATGACCGAACCCGGCTTCATCCCGTGCAGGGCGCCGTTCTCGCCTGAGGTCACCGATCGGAGATCTTCGTCATTGCCGACGCAGACGAAGACGAAATCAGCGCCAGTGGCGGCCTCGGCCGGGGTGGGGGCGGATTTGCCGGAGAATTTCTCGGCCCATGCGGCGGCTTTTTCGGCCGTACGATTATAGACGGTGACATCGTGGCCGCCCTTCGTCTTCAGATGACCGGCCATGGGAAAGCCCATGACGCCGAGACCGATGAACGCGACTTTAGCCATATGTCCTATCCTTTTTCAGAAGTGCAGGCACGAGGATTAACCGAAACGGCGCGGGCAGAAAAGCCCGTGAAGACAGACTTCGGTAAGATCGGGATATCGAGGCTAGCTGCCGCTCGGTCGGGCTCTAGATTGGGGAGGAAGGCAGATGTTTCCGGGAGGTGACATGAGTGAAATTCCGACGATCAAACAGCGACGCAAAGGCCGCAGCGGGATGCAGGCGATGCTTATTCCATCACAGCAGATGGTCGTAGAACAAATTCGACAGGCGCCGGAAGGTGTTTTCACCGAAGTCGGCGTCCTGCGCCGCGGTCTCGCTGCCCGATATGGTGCGGATGCCTGTTGCCCGGTGACTGTCCAGAGGCATTTGCGTGCGATCGCCGAGGCTGCCTTCGGCGCATTGGAGAAGGGGGAGCCGGCTTCGACGGTCACGCCCTATTGGCGCATGGTCGATCCGGCAAGCCAATTTGCGACGCGTCTTGCAGGCGGCCCAAATTTTATCCGGGAGCGGCTGGCCGCCGAGCGTTCGAAGGGGTTGTGAGTTCAGGACGCCAAGAGCGCGAAAAAATTCCGCTCAAAGCGGCTTTTCCGGGCTGCATAATCTCGATCAAGTCGGAATATTGCAAATAAAATTGTCGATCTAAATTATAGATTTCATCATCATGGCATTCATAGTGACAAGCCGTCCAGCCGAAAACAGGCTCGGCACCGTTTAAAAAAGGGGATAGCCATGATTTCACGTCGACAAACGCTCGGGCTTTTGGCCGCAGCTGCAGCCACCACCGTGCTGCCGGCTGTCAGGCCGGCGCGCGCTGGCGCCAGCGAATTCCGTATCGGCTGGCAGAAGAACGGCGTGCTCGCCCTTGCCAAGCGGCGTAGTGCACTTGAGAAGCGGCTGGCAGATCGCGGCATCACCGTCAGCTGGTCGGAATTCACCTCGGGGCCGCCGCTTCTCGAAGCGCTGGGCGCCGGTGCTCTCGATTTCGGCGCGACCGGCGACGTACCACCGCTCTTTGCCCAGGCGGCCGGAGGGCAGCTCTATTATGTCGGTATTTACAGGGGCAGTCCGGCGGCTTCGGCCATCCTCGTGCGCAAGGATTCGCCGATCAAGACGCTTGAAGACCTGAAGGGTAAGAAGGTCGCCTTCAAGCGCGGTTCCAGCGCTCATAACGTAACCGTCAAAGCCTTGCGCAAGGCGGGCCTGAAGCCGGAAGATGTCGAACAGCTCGACCTCTCGCCGCCGGATGCCGCCGCGGCGTTCAAGAATGCGAGCATCGACGCCTGGTCGATCTGGGATCCTTATCTGGCGATTGCTGAAGCCGATCCGGAGACGCGCATCCTGGCGACAGCCGAAGGCATCGTCGATTCCTACAGTTTCTTCCTCGCCAACCGCGATTTCACCGATGCCAACGGGCAGGTGATCGTCGACGTGATCGACGAACTCGCCAAGGTCGGTAAATCGGCACAAAGCAATCTCGACGCGACGGTGAAGGAGCTTGCGGAAATCACGGGCGTGCCGGTTGAAGTAACTCAGGTTACATTAAGGCGCAAAGGCGCCGACCTCGGCAGCGTCTCCACCATCACCGATGCGGCCGCCGGCTTTCAACAGGCGCTCGCCGACGAATTCTACGGGCTCGGTATTCTGCCGAAGAAGCTTGTGACCGGCGATATCGTCTGGCGTCCCAAGGCGAGCTGACTTTTCGCGGTGTCGGGATTTCCGCGCGGTAAGGAGAGGGCCTTTATGCCGCCGAGCCGGAAAAATATTCTCCAAATTCGATTACAATAGCAAATTGATATTGTCGATCTAATTGATGGTCTATGGCAGTATCCTGGCGATCGACAGCGGGCGGGAACACCGTCTGGCCACCATCGGATCGAAGGATATTTCAGATGCTCGCGCACAAACATACCTCCGGCCTTCCCACGGCCTCTGCCGCCACCGCGATCCTCCCAAGCATCGGCGTGGCGGCGGCACTGGAACGCAGGCGGTTTGCGCCTCGCCAGTTGCCAAGGCCATCTCGACGACGTGAGCCGATTTCGAATTCCGCAGCAAAGGACCGTCTTTCATGACCGCAACCTCTGATCCCATCAATTTCCTCTGGTTCATTCCGACATCGGGCGACGGCACCTACCTCGGCTCCTCCGAGCTCAACCGTGCACCCGAGATCGGCTATCTTACCCAGATCGCCCAGGCCGTCGACCGGCTCGGCTATTCCGGCGTGCTGCTGCCGACCGGGGTTGCCTGCGAGGAATCCTTCGTGACGGCGGCTGCCCTCGCCGCCAAGACCGAGAAGCTGCAGTTCCTGGTGGCCATCCGCCCAGGCACTGCGTCGCCCGCCTATTACGCGCGCCTTGCGACGACGCTTGACCGCATCTCCAACGGACGGCTGCTGCTCAATATCGTCGTCGGCGGCAGCCCGGCAGAGCTTGCCGGCGACGGCATCCATCTCGAGCATGATGAGCGCTATGCTCACGCCGAGGAGTTCTTCACCGTCTTCGAGGAACTGCTGGAAAAGGGAACTGCAAGCTTTGACGGCAAATATATCAAGGCGACCAATGCGCGACTTGGTTTTCCCTCGGTTCAGAACCCGCGTCCGCCGCTCTATTTCGGCGGTTCGTCGGATGCCGGCATCGATTTCTCCGTCGGCCGCGTCGACAAATATCTGACCTGGGGCGAGCCGCCGGCACAGGTGGCTGAGAAGGTCGCCAAGGTGCGCAAGGCCGCCGCCGAACGTGGCCGCGAAGTGAGCTTCGGCATCCGCCTGCACTTCATCGTGCGCGAAACCGACGAGGAAGCGTGGGAGGCTGCGGAGCGGCTGATCCGCCATCTCGACGACGATACGATTCGTGAGGCGCAGGAGCGCTTCGTCCACGAGTCCGACTCCGTGGGTCAGAAGCGGATGGCCGCCCTTCACGGCGGCCGCCGCGACAGGCTCGAAGTTTCGCCAAACCTCTGGGCAGGCGTCGGTCTGGTGCGCGCCGGGGCGGGCACGGCGCTTGTCGGATCGCCGAAGACGGTGGCCGCGCGCCTTGCCGAATATCAGAAGATCGGCATCGATACGGTCATCGGCTCTGGTTACCCGCATCTCGAAGAGGCCTATCGCGTCGCAGAGCTGCTTTTCCCCGAGCTTGGCATCACGCGTGAGCAACAGCGCCTGGGCTTCAACAACGAGTTTGGCCGCAAGCAGGTCTTCGCGGGCGGCAGCCATGGCGGCAATCTGAAGGTCGTCTCCGGCTCCTGAGTTCGCAAGACACAGAGCGTGGCGCGCTGCAAGCGTTTACGGCTTGCGGCATCCGGCTCCCGATAAGCGCGAGGACAACACATGTCGACTTTCGATACTCCGTTCGTCACGACGGTCGCTTCCGACAAGGCCGGGAAGGCGGGTTTGCGCCTACTGCTGCCCGGGCGGGTGAAACTGGCGCCCTATCTGGTGCCGGCGGCCATCGTGGCATTCTGGCAGCTTGCCTCCTCGGTCGGCTGGATCTCCTCGCGCATCATGCCGTCGCCGGCCGATGTCGGCCTAGCCTTCTGGTCGACGACGGTTTCCGGCCAATTGCCGAACGATGTGCTGGTGAGCGCCGGTCGCGCCCTTGCCGGCCTTCTCGTCGGCGGCTCGATCGGCTTCCTGCTCGGCATCGCCAACGGCGTGTCGCGCATGTCCGAGCAATTGACTGATACGACGCTGCAGATGATGCGTACCGTTCCGCATCTGGCGATGATTCCGCTCGTTATCCTGTGGTTCGGGATCGGTGAGGAATCGAAACTGTTTCTCACCTCGCTTGGCGTGCTCTTCCCCGTTTATCTCAACACCTATCATGGCGTGCGCAATGTCGACCGTGACCTGGTCGAGATGGGCAAGGTCTACGGCATGGGCAGTTGGACGCTGTTCCGCAAGGTGATCTTTCCAGGTGCGCTGCCGTCGATCTTCGTCGGTCTGCGTTACGCGCTCGGCATCATGTGGCTGACGCTGATCGTATCGGAATCGATCGCCGCATCGTCGGGCATCGGCCATATGGCCAATGAAGCCCGCGAATTCATGATGACGGATGTCGTCGTGCTGGCTCTCGTCATCTATGCTGTGCTCGGCAAACTGGCGGACGTCATTGCCCGCGGGCTGGAGAGGCGGCTGCTTGCCTGGAACCCGGCCTATCAGAAATAGGAGAGACGCGATGACCATTGTTCGCCATGAGCGTTTCCATGCGCTTGCCGAGCAGCCTGATTACGAGCGCGCCGGTGCGACGGCGGTTGGCGCGAGGGCTGCGGCAATCAGTCTGACGGGGCTCGAAAAGAGCTTCGGGGCCAACCGCGTGCTTCGCGGCATCAACCTGCATATTCCGGCCGGTCAATTCGTCGCGGTGATCGGCAAGAGCGGCTGCGGCAAGAGCACGCTGCTGCGCCTGCTCATGGGGCTCGACGCGCCGAGCGCCGGCGAGCTGCGTTTTGAGGGGGCGGATGGCGCGACAGCAAGCCCGAATACGCGCATCGTCTTCCAGGAGCCGCGGCTTTTGCCCTGGCTCAGCGTCGCCGACAATGTCGCCATTGGCCTCGGGGATGGCATCAACGCCCAAGCGGCGCTGGAAGCCGCCGGCGTGGTGCTCGCCGACGTCCAGCTTGGGGAAAAGGCCCGGGAATGGCCGGCGAAGCTTTCCGGCGGGCAGAGGCAGCGCGTGGCGCTAGCGCGGGCTCTGGTGAGCCGGCCAGGGGTGCTGGCGCTCGACGAGCCCCTTGGCGCGCTCGATGCGCTGACCCGGATCAGCATGCAGGAACTGATCAACCGCGTCTGGCGCGACCTCGGCTTCACCGCCGTGCTCGTCACCCACGATGTCAGCGAGGCCGTGCACTTGGCCGACCGGGTCATCGTGCTTGACGAGGGTCGCGTCGCGCTTGATCTTGCCATTCCCTATCCGCATCCGCGCCGGCATGGCCATTCCGGCCTTGCCGAGCTCGAAGGCCAGTTGCTTGCTGCAATCCTGGGGTCCGACGCCAGGCAATGATCGAAATCCTTGCGGCCTGACGGCGATGCCGTTCCGATTGGCGGGGCAGGGATGGCAGGCAGATTTCGGCTGATCGTTGAATTTTCACGGCCGGCTGGGCGCGGCCACTGATCCCGGTCCTGTTCACAAAAGGTTGGCTTGGATGGCGCGATGCGCGGTACAGCTCCGGCGCGCAACCGATACGAAACGCATCGATATATAGCTTGTGAGCTATCTGGAAACTGCGCGACTTTTGGAGTGCATTGCGTCGCACGCCTTTCTGTGCCCAAGGTTTGTCGCTTGACATACATATGCCTCGTCAGCTATCCGTCAATCCATAGCTCCTTGGGTATGGATTTTCGATGAAAAATGCTCACGACGTGCTCTTCCGGACACTCGCCGATCCAACCCGGCGGGCTCTGTTCGAGCGGCTGTGCCGGGAGGGAGAGAAGACGGTCGGGGCGCTGACGGCTCGGGCGGGTGTCTCGCAGCCGGTTGTTTCGAAACATCTGGGGATCCTGAAGCAGGCCGGATTGGTACGCGACCGCCACGAGGGGCGGCAGACGCATTACAGTGCGCAGCTTGGCGCGCTGGCTCCGCTGGTCGACTGGACGAGGGAGATGGCCGGCTTCTGGCAAAGCCGCTTCAACGATCTCGAAGATTTGCTGAAAAGGATGGATCAATGACCGACACTTCGACAGAAACGCGCTCCGTCGTCATCGAGCGGGAAATGCCTTTTCCTTCGGAAAAGATCTGGCGGGCGCTCACCCAGCCGCATCTTATTCAAGAGTGGCTGATGAAGAGCGACTTCAAGCCTGCCGTCGATCATCGCTTCAGTTTCAACGCGGATTGGGGGTCTGTCGATTGCAAGGTGCTGGAGGTCGAGCCGAACAAGACGCTGTCCTACACCTGGGAAGCTTACGGACTGCAAAGCGTCGTAACCTGGACCCTCACCACGACCAGCGCCGGCACGCATCTTCGGATGGAGCAGTCCGGCTTCAGACCGGACCAGCGGCAGGCTTACGGCGGCGCGAGGAGTGGGTGGACGCAATTCTTTGCAAATCTGGAGCAGGTTCTGGCTCGGCTGGCGTGAGGTTGTCGCAGGGCGAACCGCCGGTCGCCAGAACTTTCACGCGGAGGAGGTTTTATTGAAATGGAACAGCGGGTTTCGGCAGGTTCATCGCTGGTTGTCCCTCGCCTTTACCGCGGCGGTCATCGTCAATATGATTGCCATGCTGCAGGAGAAATCGACCGTCTGGGTAGGCCTCTTGGCGCTGCTGCCGCTCGGCCTTTTGATGCCGACCGGTCTTTATCTGTTCCTGCTGCCTTATGCCGCGATGTGGCGCCGGAGATAGGAGCGAACGCGATGGCCGAGAAGCAATCCAGGACGGTAGCCAAGGCGACAAAACAAACGGTCGTCGAACCGGTCGTGGCGCCGAAGCTTCTGTCGGGCGGCAACCCGCAGATCGCCAAGGGCTATGGCGATGCGCCCGTGCAAGCCTATATCGCCGCCATGCCGGGCTGGAAAAGCGAGATCGGGCGTCGCCTCGATGCGCTAATCAGCAGGGCTGTGCCCGGCGTGTGCAAGGCGGTCAAGTGGAACTCGCCCTTTTATGGCATGGAAGGGCAGGGCTGGTTCCTCGGTGTTCATTGCTTCAATCACTACGTCAACGTGGCCTTCTTCCGCGGCGCCTTGCTCGATCCTCAGCCACCGGGAAAGTCCAAGCAGAACGAGGTGCGCTACCTCAACATCCGCGAGAACGACGATATCGACGAAGCCCAGTTCGCCGCCTGGGTGGAGCAGGCGAGCCGCTTACCCGGCGAGCGGATGTGAGCGGGCACCAAAATTATCAACGCGTGGGGCAATTGTGAAAGCGACGGCAACGATGAAGACAAGCGAGACCGGGACAGGAAAAGAGGGAGCATCTCCCTCCCAACTGATCGATGCGAGAATCGAGGAGCTCGGTGACTGGCGGGGCGATACGCTCGCCCGAGTCCGGGCGCTCATCAGGCAGGCCGAGCCTGAGGTGGTCGAGGAATGGAAGTGGCGAGGGGTTCCCGTGTGGGAGCGCGCCGGCATCATCTGCACTGGCGAGACCTACAAGAGCGCGGTGAAACTGACCTTCGCCAAAGGTGCCGCGCTGGAGGATCCTTCGGGTCTCTTCAACTCCAGTCTCGACGGCAACATCCGGCGCGCCATCGATATCCACGAGGGCGACGCGATCGACGAGGAGGCGTTGAAGGCGCTCATTCGCGCAGCCGCCGCGTTGAACACCTCAGCCAAGGCATCTCGTTCCAAGAAGTGATGCAACATCTGACCGGCTAATGGACCGGACCCGTCTCCCGCTCGAGAAAGAGCGCGAGGTTGTCGAGGCCGATCTCGGTGCCCTGAAGGCGGGCGCCGTTATCGGCGTAACCGTCGAGGAACACCGCCTGCTCGGTGAAGAGCATCATCGTCCCACCGGCTTCGGCTTCGAAAGTGACGGTGGCAAGTGAGACGGAGATGCGGGCCTCGCCAAGCCTCATCTCATAGGCATAGATGATGCGGGTATCGGGCACGATGTCGATGTAACGCGCGTCATAGGCGTGCAGGAGCCCGTCGGTATCGGCGACATGGTTCCTCTCCAGGCCGCCAGGGCGGAAATCGAGACCGTATTCCAGCGGCACCCAATCGCCGTGGCAGGCGAACCACTGGCGCTTGGCTTCCGGCGTCGACCAGGCGCGGAAGACGCGGGCGACCGGCGCCTTCAGGTGGCGTTCGATGACGATGGTGGCGTGTTCTGCGGATCGTGTCGTCATTCGGGCAGTGTCTCCGGCTCATCGGCGAGAAATTGATCCAACCTGTCAAAGGCGGTGGTCCAGCGGGTCTTTCGCTGTTCCACCCAGCGTTCGATGGCGGCGAGTGCATTCTGCTGCAGGCGGTAGGTCCGCACCCGACCGGATTTTTCCGAGAGTACGAGGCCGCTCTCCTCCAGTACCTGCAGATGTTTCATCACCGTCGGCAGGGCGAGGGCGAGCGGCGCAGCCAGTTCGGTGACCGAGGCCGGGCCGCGACCGAGGCGGTCGATCATGCCGCGGCGACTCCGATCGGAAAGCGCGTGGAACATCCGGTCGAGATCCGCCTGACCTTCGATCATTCCGCCGCATCCCGAAAGCGGGCGGGCAGCCTGTCGTGGTAAGGATAGAATTTGAAATAGGGGCGTGCCTCTTCCAGCGTCCTGGCGAAGGAACGACGCGCCAACAGCCTGGTGTAATAGGCGCGAAGCTTCGGTTGATCCGATGAAAAGGGAACCAGCGTTTCGGCGTAGAAGAGAGAGGGGGCGGCGGCGCAGTCGGCCATGGTGAAGGCCTCGCCCGTTATCCATGGGCTTTCGCCCAGTTGCTTTTCGATCATCGCATAGGCCGTAGCGAGCGTTGCCCGGGAAGCAGCCATTTCGATTTCGTCCGCCTTGCCTTCGGGACGCCGGTGATTGCTGACCAGCGTCTGCATGGGCACCTGAACATAGTGGTCGAAGAAGCGGTCCCAGAGACGGACCTGCAGCGCCCGGTCGATCTCCAGTGGCAGCAGGGCTACCGGACCCGGATAATAGTGATGAAGATATTCGATGATGATCGAGGTCTCGGGAATGGTGCTGTCTCGGGCTTCATCGCGCAGCAGCGGCATTTTGCCGATCGGCCAGAACCGGAAGAGATCGGCCCGTGAGGTTTCGTCGGACAGATCGACGATACGGTTCTCGAAGGGCGTGCCATTTTCGTAAAGCGCGATCAGCACCTTATGGCAGAAGGAGGCAAGCGGATGCCCATAAAGGACTAGCGACATGCGGCGACCTTTCCTGTCGTTGCGATAAACTTCACCGATCGACTAAGTATCAGATAGGGAAGTTTCGCGCAATGGATACTTCGCCAATCGCGCAACTATTCCCTTAGCCGACATATTTGGCGATCACCAGATGGCCGGGAGTCGGCTGGCCGTCTTCCATGCGCACGTTGATATCCGATATCTCGACGAGTTCGAAACCGGTAGCCGTCAGCCTTTCCCTCACATAGCTGTCGGCATGGACGAAGCGCTGATGCGGGCCGACGATATAGGCGCGGCCGGCGAGGGCCTCCTCAGGCAGGGTCTCCGAGGAGAAGATAAACAGGCCACCCGGCGTGAGGTTTTCGGCGGCGCCGAAGAATAGTGGCTCAAGCGCGCCGAGATAGGGCAACACATCGGTCGCAGTGATGATGTCGAAGGCTTCCTCGTCGTTGTCATCGAGGAAGTCCTCGACCTCGGCGACGAAAAGCGTCTCGTAGAGATCCTTCTCATGGGCAATCTCGACCATCTTCTCCGATATGTCGATGCCGGTCATATCTTCGCAGAGGTCGCGCAGGGCGCCGCCCGTGAGACCGGTACCGCAGCCGAGATCGAGCAGCCGCTTGAACGGTCCGAGCTGCAGCTGCTGCAGGCGCTGGCGCACCAGCATCGGTACGTGATAGCCGAGCTGCTCGACGAGCACGTCCTCGAAGACCTCGGCGTGCTGGTCAAACAGGGTTTCGATGTATGCGTCCGGCGCCTTGGCCGGCGTCTCGCCTCGGCCCATCGCGGCAATGCGGACGGCGGCCCCGCCGTGGTCGTCGGGATCGATCGCCAAGACTTGCTCATAGGCCGCCACGGCCGCGTCGACGTCGCCGGACTTCTCCAACGCCAGTGCGCGGTTATAGGCCTCGGCAAGGGCTTCTTCGTCAATTTTCTTTGCCATCGCGGTCTATGTCCTTCTGTTTTCAGGTTTGGCTCTACGGCGGCTTTCGATCTTTTGCAATGGCGCGGCGATAGGCGCAGAATGGCCAAAAGGAAGACGGCGGGAGGAAATACCATGAAGGCGGAGCAAGATAGGATGCCACCGGCAAGCGAAGAAGAGGGTGAGCGCCCCTTGCTGCTGCCCACGACGCCGGGCGAGACCACCAACACGCTTATCCATTATTACCGCGGCGAACTCGGACGGATGACGAGCTGGCGCGACCGCATCGACCGAACGTCCAACTGGGCGATCACCGTGGTGGCGGCGCTGCTCTCGGTGTCGCTGTCGACGCCGACCTCGCATCACGGCGTGCTGGTGTTCGGGATGATGCTGATCACGCTGCTTCTGATGATCGAGGCACGGCGCTACCGTTTCTTCGACATTTACCGGGCCCGCATCCGCCAGATTGAGCGCTCCTATTTTGCGCAAATTCTGGCGCCCGACCCAAAGCGCGGCACCGAATGGGCCGCGGTGATTGCCGGCAGTCTGCGCCATCCGCGCTTTCTGCTGAGTTATGGCGAGGCGATGCATCGCCGTCTTAAACGCAATTACGGCTGGATGTATTTCATCCTGCTGCTTGCATGGTGCCTGAAGATTTCGACGCCGAAACTGCAGACTGAGGGCGTACCGACGCTGCAGGCGCAGTCATGGACCTATGTCATAGACAATGCCGTGCTCGGACCGATTCCCGGGCTAGCGGTCATCGCGGCGGTCGTCGCCTTCTATGTCGGCATGCTCTGTTTCGCGCTGCGCCCGGATCGCGACGAAGGCGAATTCGGGCATGGCGAGGCGCATGTCTGATCAGTGCAGGATGAACTCGCCCTTCAGGGCCCGCCACTCTGTTGCCGAGATCAGCTTGCGGTGGACGTAACGTACCGAATGCAGCGGCCCGTCGAGCTTTTCCTGCCAGAATTTCAGGAAACCGCGCATTTCGGGAAAATCGGGGGCGAGGTCATAGTCCTGCCAGACGTAAGTCTGCAGGATCGTCGGATGGTCCGGCAGACGGTAGAGGATCTGGGCGGTCGTCAGACCGTAGCCCTGCAATTGCTTTTCCATGTCCTTGTGCATTGTATTCCGCTTCTTCTTGTTCCCACTCTCGCGCTTATTAGTGCTATGTAAAATGAAAGCATGCGAGTGGTTAACGCAAGATTAACAGATGCGTTGCACAGGGAGTATTCTTTTTTGTTTTCAATGCCTTGGCAGCATAAGACGGAGAGTGCTGCCAGTCGTTTCACCGCTTGAGGTGCCGCGTCAGGCGGCGCTCGATCCAGCCCCAGAGATGTCGCAGCGCCTCGACGATGGCAAGGTAGAAAATCGCAGCCCACAGATAGGTCTGATAGTCAAAGGTGCGGGAGAAGGCGTAGCGGGTTTCGCCCATCAGGTCGAGCACGGTAATGATGGCAACGACCGCCGACCCCTTAATCAGCAGAATGATTTCGTTGCCATAGGGGCGCAGCGCGACGATGAAGGCCTGAGGAAGGATGATCTTGCGGAACGCGATGACCTTGTGAATGCCGAGGGCGGCTGCCGCCTCGCGCTGGCCGTGGGGTACGCTTTCGATTGCGCCGCGCAGGATTTCCGCCTGATAGGCCGCGGTGTTGATGGTCATGGCGAGCAGGCCGCAATACCAGGCGTCGCGGAAGAACCACCATAGGCCGACAGCCTCCAGCTGAGGGCGGAACACGCCGAGGCCGTAATAGACCAGGAAGAGCTGTGCAAGCAGCGGTGTGCCGCGAAAGAAGTAGATATAGCCATAGGATAGAAAGTTCAGCAGCCTGCTTTTCGACAGGCGCGCCATGGCAAGCGGCAGCGACAGCACGGCACCGCAGACCACAGAAATGGCAACCAGACTGAGCGTCACCCATAGGCCGTGCAGATAACGCGGCCCGTAGCGCGTGAATTTCTCGATATCCCAGCCATTGATGACCGTGAAGACCAACAGCGCGGCTAGCAAGGCCCAAAAACCGACGAAGATATAGCCAGCGAGGCGTGCCGCCGTCATCGGCTTCGCTACCTCACGCGGCGCGGGCTGCGGCGGGATCAATGTTTCGGCGAAACTCATCGGCGGACCTCCGAACGCTTGGCCCAGCGATCGACATAGGCGAGCAGGAAGGAGGAGAGGATGGCGAGCGCCAGGTAGAGACAGCATGCGATGCCGTAAAAGAAGAAGGGTTCCTTGGTCACGCGAACGGCGACATTCGTCTGGCGCAGGATGTCGGCAAGGCTGATGATCGAGACGTAGGACGTGTCCTTCAGGAGCACCATCCAGAGATTCGTCAGGCCGGGGAGAGCAATGCGCACCAGTTGTGGCAGAACAATCAGACGGAGCGTGCGGCCGCGATGCAAGCCGAGCGCATCTCCCGCCTCATATTGGCCCTTCGGAATAGCGCGGAAGGCCGAGAGCAGCACTTCCGAGCAATAGGCGGAAAAGACGACCGACAATGCAATCACGCCGGCAAGGAAGGCGTTGATCTCGACCGGCGGCCCCACGTAGCCAGCGAGCTCCAGAAGAGACTGGATGAGCATTTGCATGCCGTAATAGATGATAAAGAGCGTCAGAAGCTCCGGCAGGCCGCGGAAGATCGTCGTGTAGATGCCGGCCGCCAGCCGCAGCGACTTTTCTTCCGACTGCTGGCCGAGGGCTACGAGGAAACCGATAACGAGACCGATCGGGAGGGTGACGATCGCCACCGAAACCGTGACCTGAAGTCCAAGCGCGATCTCGTCACCCCAGCCGGTGTCGCCACAGGCAAGGATCGTCGACGGACCCAACCAGGTGAAGATCCCGACAGGTCCGCAGAGCGGATCGAAAATGTGCACAAGTGAGCTCCAGAAGGAGCCAAGCGCGGAAAACAATCCGCCCATGCGAGAATTCCCCTCACGGCTTTTGCCGTTTTGATCTTGCCACCTTTGTCAAACAAAAATGGCGGAAGAGCAAGCCTTCCGCCATTCGCTTGATCGGCCAGATACCGAATTTCTCAGTCGCCGTAAACGTCGAAATCGAAGTACTTATCCTGGATCTTCTTGTACTCGCCGCTGGCGCGGATCGCCGCGATCGCCGTGTTCAGCTTTTCTTTCAGCGGATCACCCTTGCGGACGGCGATGCCTGCGCCTTCGCCGTTGATTTCCTTGTCGACCGGCAGGGTCGTCAGGATCTTGCAGCAGGCGCCGGCGTCGGACTTGACCCATTCGGAGAGAACGACGACGTCGTCGATGACGGCATCGACGCGGCCGCTGGAAACGTCGAGCTTGTATTCGTCAGCCGTCGGATAGAGCTTCAGTTCGGTGTCGGCGAGGTGCTTCTCGGCGTAGTTGGCATGCGTCGTCGAGGTCTGCGCGCCGATCACCTTGCCCTTGAGGCCAGCGACGTCGGTGACCTTGGAGTCCTTCGGCACGGCGATTGCGGGCGGGGTGTTGTAATACTTGTTGGAGAAGTCGACGAGCTTGAGACGCTCCGGCGTGATCGACATCGACGAAACGATCATATCGAACTTCTTGGCATTCAGCGCAGGGATAATGCCGTCCCAGTCGGTGCTGACGAAGGAGCATTCGGCCTTCATCTCGGCACAGAGCGCCTTGGCAATATCGATGTCGAAGCCCTGGATGGTGCCGCTGGCATCGACGAATTCGAAGGGCGGATAGGTCGAATCGGTGCCGATCACGTATTTCTCGCCATCGGCCATGGCCGAACCGGCAAAGAGCGACATTGCCGCGATCGAGGCTGCCGCGAAGATACGGGTGGAGTTAAACATAAGGATCCTCTCTGTTGGTGGCCGCTGCCTGTTTTTGTCTTGGACTGGCGACCGCAATTCAACGGTGTCGACACCGCCTTGTGGCGATAATCAGACTTTTTTTCATGGAATTGCAACACAAATTCCCGCGCAATTGTGCGGTGCAAATAACAGGCGAGATGAACGAAAGCAGACTGCAACATTCACGCGAGGTTAATCCGCGGCTTCCTAGAACCGGAACAAATCGGCGGCTTGGCGCTTTGCCAATTCGCCGTTTCGCCTCATTGCGAAGCTAGGGGCGAACCAGCTCAAACAGGATCGAGGAAACCCGATGGGCAAGAAATCAACATTGTTTGCTAGCGCAGCTTTTCCGCTGCTCTCCCTATCGCTAGCTCTCCAGCCGGCCACAACGATGGCAGCGCTACGCGATCCAGCGGCGCCCGCCGCGGCCGTGCAGCAGGCGGAACAAGGCAGTTTTCAAGTGGCGCAGGATGCGCCGTCCGAGGAGGAGCTCCTAAAGAAGAAGCGCAAGCAGAAGGAGGAGGCCCCCGCCGAACAGGCGCCGGCAGCCGAGCAGCCGAAGGAGGCTCCTGCCGAGAAGCCCAAGGCCGAGCGCAAGGAGGCGCCTGCGCCTGAACCGAAGGCAGAGCCGGAACCGCCGAAGGCCGAAGCGCCGAAGGAGGAGCCCGCGCCGAAAGCCGAGAGCAAGCCTGAGCGCAAAGCCAAGCAGGCAGCCGAGCCGCAGCCGGAAGAACAACCGGTAACGCAGGAAAAGCCGAGAAAGTCGAAGAAGCAGCAGACGGAGCAAGCCGAGCCGGAGGTTCAGCCGGCGCCCGAACAGCAGCCGGCCGCCAAGGAAGTTCAGCCCGAGACGGAACAAGCACAGCCCGAGGCGAAGCCGGAAGGCGGCAAGCGGGAAAAGGGCCAGGATAAGGCCCAGAGCCGAGATAAGGGCAAGGCAAAGACCGAGACGGCCGCTCCCGAGACAGTGACGCCCAGCGAGGAACAGGCCAAGCCGGAAGCCAAGCCGGAGGCAAAACCCACAGCCGAAGCACCTGCCGAGCAGAAGCCGAAAAAGGGCGAGGCTGCGGCACCCGCGAAGAAGGCAACCGAAGACAAGGCGGCCGCTCCGGAAGCAACGCCCACCGAAACGCCCACGGATGGCACGGCTGCCAAGCCTGCCGCCAAACAGCCCGCGGGCGAACAGCCCGCCGGAGAACAGCCGGCTGCGCCCGCCACCGACACGGCCCTGCCGCTGCCGGATGCCAGCGGTGGTCAGCAGGTCGAGCAGGCGATTCCGGCGCCGGAAAAGGTTTCTCCCGAGGAGCTGGAGCGTCGGAAGAAGATCGCCGCAGATCCGGCCAAGAGCAACGAGACCGTCGTGCTGCCGGTTGAGAATGGTGCGGCCGTGCTCGACAGCGACAAGGATGCCGACCGCAGCAAGGGCCGGGAAGGTCGCCGTGACCGCGACAAACTGCGCGCCGAGAGCCAGGAGGTAAAGGTGCCGACCTCGGATGCGGATGCGCAGGCCCCTGCCGCCGCTGCAGCCCCGGCGATCAAGCTCGAGGCGGTGACCAGCGAGAAAGGTACGAGGCTGGACACGCGGCCGCAATTTGCCAGTCCCGAGGGGGCGCGTATCGACGGCAGCACCGACGACAACCGCGTGATCATCCAGTACAACAATCAGGTGATCGTGCGCAGTGACGACGACAGGCGATTCCTTCGTGACGGCGAGCGGCCGATCTATGAGGAATTGTCGGGCGATCGGTACCGCGAGACGATCACACGGCCGGAAGGCTATCGCATCGTCACGATCCGCAACCGCTACGGCGATATCATCCAGCGGTCGCGCGTCGATGATCGCGGACGCGAATATGTGCTCTACTACTCGCCCGATCTCTATGAGGATCCGGATCGCGGTTATTTCGAGGATCCAGGCGCCGATCTGCCGCCGATGCGACTGCGCGTGCCGCTTGAGGACTATATCATCGACACCAGCAGCGATCCGGACCGGGACTATTACGAGTTCCTTAGGGAGCCGCCCGTCGAGCAGGTGGAGCGTGTCTATTCGCTTGACGAGGTGAAGTATTCCGCCCGTATTCGCGACAAGGTACGACGCATCGATCTCGATACGATCACCTTCGCGACCGGCAGCGCCGAAATTCCGATGACCCAGGCGCGCACATTGCGCAAGGTGGCCGATGCGATCAACAAGGTGCTGGAGAAGGATCCGAGCGAAACTTTCCTGATCGAGGGTCACACGGATGCCGTCGGATCCGACCAGAGCAACCTGGTTCTTTCCGACCAGCGGGCGGAATCGGTCGCCAACGTGCTCACCGACGTCTACGGCATCGCGCCGGAGAACCTGGCGACGCAGGGCTATGGCGAACGTTACCTGAAGGTCAACACGTCGGGCCCCGAACAGGAAAACCGCCGCGTCACCATCCGCCGCGTCACTCCGCTGGTCCGTCCGGTCGCCGCCAACCAGTAGGTGCTTTCGCCCCTCCCTCACGTGAGGGAGGGGCGCTGACCTCCTCTTTGCCCGCCGGGAGAAGAGGAGGTGGCCCTGTCTACCCTCTCCGTTGACCAGCCTTCCCAGCCGCCTGCTCGATAACATCGGCGACTTTTTCCGCCTGCGATGCGAAGACGGCGTGACTGCCCTTGATCTCCGTCACTGCGCTGCCTGCTCGTCTGGCCATTTCACGCTCCAGCTCGGGGTTGATGGAGCGATCCTCGGTGGCAACGATCGCCCAGCTCGGCTTCGTCCGCCATGCAGGCTCTCCGATCTTGGCGGAAAAGGCCTGCTTCGACGCGAAGACCTGCGATCTTGCCAGGAAATCCGTTTCGGCTTTCGGCAGGTCGGCTGCGAAAGCCGCGGCGAAGGCGCCGGGATCGAGATAAAGATATTTGCCGTCTTTCGTTTCCTTGATGTTCATACTGCCGGCCGGCTTCGAGCTGGTAAGGCTTAGCAGGCTTTCCCCCTTGTCGGGCTGAAACGCCGCGACATAGACGAGGCCAGCAACATGCGGATCGTTGCCGGCTGCGGTGATGACCATGCCGCCATAGCTGTGGCCGACGAGCAGCGTCGGTCCTTCCTGGAGGTCGAGGACCCGCTTCGTCGCCGCCACATCGTCGTCGAGCGAGGTGAGAGGCTCCTGAACGATGGTGACGTTGAACCCGCGCTTTTCGAGGATTTCGGTCGCTTTGCGCCATCCCGAGCCATCGGCCAGCGCGCCGTGGACGATCACGATGTTCTTGACCGCCGCAGCCTCGGCCGCAAACGCGATTCCGGCGGTGGCAAAGGCAAGGGCTGCGATGAAAGTCAGATGCTTGGTCATGGTATTATTCCTTATGGTCGATGGTGAAGGCCGGGGCATGAAGTGGTCGCGGGTTCAGCCGAAGGTGAAGGCGTAGGCCTGAACGCCCGGATCGAGGAAACGGATTTCGAAAGTGCGGGCAGCGACGGTGCCGGACTGGCGAACGAGCTGGTAAAGCCTGGTCGCAGTGACCGTGCCGTTGCCGTCGGCATCGATGTCGGAGCCGTGATCCGGTCCGGGCGCCTTGCCATCGATCTTCACCTGGAACCGGATCGGTTTGGTGTCGGCGCCTGGTCCGAGAACCAGATGCAGATCGCGGGCGCTGAAACGATAGGCGATGCTGCCGCCCGGCTGGTCGAGCGTTGCCTGATCCTTACCGACGGTCCAGGTGCCGGACAGGCCCCATGCATTGATGCCGGGCTTGGCGATCGAATAGCTCTGCGGCGTATCGGCCTGCAGCCCTTCGGGAGAGACGAAATTCGCGGCCTGTCCATAGCCGAGATAGGTCTCGCCGGAGCCGATGTTGGCGAGGTCGGGACCCGCTTCCACACCCTTGGCATCGGGCGCGACCGGGGCCGTTTCCGCCATCTGGCTGCCCCCTTCGCGCAGCAGATCCTGGATGGCCTTCTCAGTCCTGCCGTAATTGCCCTCGCCGAAATGGTGATAGCGGATCTGACCTTTGGCATCGATCAGATAGGCGGCAGGCCAGTAGCTGTTCTCAAAGGCGCGCCAGATTTTGTAATCATTGTCGATTGCAACGGGATAGCCGATCTGAAAGTCGCCGACGGCCTTCTTGACGTTGTCGATCTTCTTCTCAAAGGCAAATTCCGGGGCGTGCACGCCGATGACGACCAGCCCCTGATCGGCGTATTTTTCCGCCCAGGCCCTGACATAGGGAATGGTGCGAATGCAGTTGATGCAGGAATAGGTCCAGAAGTCGACGAGCACCACCTTGCCCCGCAGCTGCTCCGGTGTCAGCGGCTTCGAGTTCAGCCATTCGACCGCGCCGTCGAACGAGGGCGCATAACCTTCGACGGGCAGGTCACTGCGGAAAGGTTTCTTTGCATCGGCCGCAGGGATGGTGTCGTTGCTCGCTAACTCAGAGGGTGTGCCGACGGCGGGCTTGGCATGCAGCCTGTCCAGCACGGCCTGTTCCAGCGAGGCGGTGCTGGCATAGGAAAGGCGCGCCAGCAGGCTGGTGTCGAGGCCGAGTGCGATGACGGCGACGCCCGCCAGCACGGCGCCGCCGACCACCTGGCGAATTCTGTCACCGACGCCAAGCGAGCGCTTCATGGCGGCAAAGATTTTACCGCCGACCAGCAAGGCGACCGAAAGGGAGGTCGCAGCACCGGCTGCATAGGCGATCAACAGGAAGGTCGTCTGCAGGTTGGCGCCCTGCAACGCCGCGCCGGTCAGCACGAGGCCGAGAATTGGTCCGGCGCAGGGCGCCCAGAGCAGGCCGGTGGCGACGCCGAGAATGAGGGGGCTTTTGACGGTCGGCTGGGCGCGTCCGCCGCCGCTGGCGTTCACGAGGTAGTTGCCGAGGTCGACGATCGGCCTGGCGAGCGTACTGGCGAAGCGCGGCGAAAGCAGGCTCGCGCCGAAGAGCGCCAGCAGCACGATCGCCGCAAGCCGGCCATATTCGTTGGCGCGGATCGCCCAGCTGCCGCCGATGGCGGCGAGGGTCGCGACCAGCGCGAAGGTCGTGGCCATGGCGGCCAGCATGGGCAGCGTGCTTTTGACAAAGGGTTGTCCGGCGCGCGCGAAGACGAAGGGGAGGATGGGGAGGATGCACGGGCTGAGGATCGTCAGCGCCCCTCCGAGATAGGCAACAATCAGAAGTGTCATCATCGTTTCCTCTGAAACCGATTGATTGGGCTCTGGACGGCGATGGGCCTGAACCAGCAACGGCGGGGATATGGCCGAGCGGACGTATCCCCGATGTGTCCGGTTTCGAGGAAAAATGTACCGAACTATTGCCGTGGCGTGCGGTCGATACAGAGCGATACAAACGAGCGGCACCGTCGCCGGCAGCGGCGAAAGCAGGTGCTGCCGGACGGTGCTCTCCTTCGGTCGGCGCGATTGTATCGGAATGTATCATGACGGGCGGAAGCTACATCCGCATTCAAAACGGACGGCACGCGACATATCAGGGATACAAGGGCAACACTAAACCGGGATCGTTATCCATTTGACAGGAGAGACCGATGTCAGAGCAAATCAACCATCACCGCCGCCGCTTCTTCGGCATGACGGCAATCGCGCTTGCGGCCGTCGAATTCGGGCTGACTGGCGCGGCCGTTGCTCAATCAGCGCCCGCCGCATCCCTGCCTGGCTTGAAGGCCGGAACAAATACGTCCTTTGCAGCGCTGAAGCAGGTCAAAACCGACGTGCTCGATATCGGCTATGCCGAGGCTGGGAAGGCGGATGGTCCGGTGGTGCTGCTGCTGCACGGCTGGCCCTACGACATCTATAGTTTTGTCGACGTCGCGCCGCTGCTTGCCTCTGCCGGCTACCGGGTGATCGTGCCTTATCTCCGTGGCTACGGCACGACCCGATTCCTGGACGCCGCCACACCTCGAAACGGCCAGCCCTCGGCGCTCGCCGCCGATATGATCGCCCTGCTCGACGCGCTCGATATCGAACGGGTGATCGTCGCCGGCTATGATTGGGGCGGGCGGACCGCCAATATCATGGCCGCACTCTGGCCCGAACGCTGCAAGGCGATGGTATCGGTCAGCGGCTACCTGATCGGCAGCCAGGAGGCCAACAAGAAGCCGCTTCCGCCGAAGGCGGAGCTTGCCTGGTGGTACCAATTCTACTTCGCCACCGAACGCGGCCGTCTTGGCTATGCGGCCAACACGCATGATTTCGCAAAGCTCATCTGGCAGACGGCCTCGCCGAAGTGGAATTTCGACGATGCGACATTCGACAGGTCTGCCGCAGCCTTCGACAATCCCGACCATGTGGAGATCGTCATCCATAACTATCGCTGGCGTCTCGGGCTCGTCGAAGGCGAGGCCAAGTACGATGCCTATGAGAAAAAGCTTGCCGCTCTGCCGATGATCTCGGTGCCGACGATCACCATGGAAGGCGATGCAAACGGTGCGCCGCATCCGGAGCCTTCCGCCTATGCCGGCAAGTTCTCCGGGAAATACGAGCACCGCACGATCGGCGGCGGCATCGGCCACAACCTGCCGCAGGAGGCGCCGCAGGCCTTCGCCCAGGCGGTCATCGACGTCGATCGCCTCTGATCGGCGGCAGAGGCTCGTTGCCCGGGCCGGCGGAATATGCGTAGGTCGCGTCTGGCGCTTGGACGTTATGAACGAAGCGGCGGGCGCGGCCGCAATCGTTGAGGAATAGGCAAATATGGATCATGTCGATCACATCCTGATCGTCGACGACGATCGTGAAATCCGCGAGCTGGTCTCGGGTTACCTGCAGAAGAACGGTCTCAGGACCAGCGTCGCGGCCGACGGGCGTCAGATGCGCAGTTTTCTGGACGCCAATGCCGTCGACCTGATCGTGCTCGACATCATGATGCCGGGCGACGACGGGCTGGTGCTGTGCCGCGAACTGCGCGCGGGCCGGCACAAGGCGATCCCGATCCTGATGCTGACGGCCCGCACCGACGAGATGGACAGGATCCTCGGTTTGGAGATGGGCGCCGACGACTATCTTGCCAAGCCTTTCGCCGCGCGCGAGCTTCTCGCCCGTATCAAGGCGGTGCTGCGGCGCACGCGCATGCTGCCGCCCAACCTGCAGATCAGCGAGGCGGGACAATTGCTGACCTTCGGCGACTGGCGGCTCGATACGGTTGCCCGTCACCTTCTCGACAAGGAGGGGACCGCGATTGCGCTGAGCGGCGCCGAATACCGGCTGCTTCGCGTCTTCATCGACCATCCGCAGCGTGTGCTCAATCGCGACCAGCTTCTGAGCTTGACGCAGGGCCGCGACGCCGACCTCTTCGATCGCTCGATCGATCTTCTCGTCAGTCGCCTGCGCCAGCGGCTGGGGGACGATGCGCGCGAGCCAACCTATATCAAGACAGTGCGCAGCGAAGGTTACGTCTTCTCGGTTCCGGTCGAAATTTCGGAGCCGCGCCAATGAGGGCCGAGATTCCCATTCTGCCGGGCCTGATGTGGCCGAGCACGCTGCGATCCCGGATCTTTCTGATTCTTTTGATCGGTCTGGCCCTGGCTTATGGGCTCTCCTTCAGCGTTCTCTACATGGAGCGCTACATGTCGGCCAAGGCGGTGATGCTCGGCACGCTGGAGAACGACGTTGCGACATCAATTGCTGTTCTCGACCGGCTTCCGCCAGGTGAGCGCGGCGACCTAATGGACTGGCTGAGCCGCGGCAATTACCGTTTCGAGCTCGGGCCTGGCCTGGCGGGTGTGCCTGACACCTCCAGCAAGGGCAGGGAGATCGCAGGAAAGATAGAGGCGGCCGTGGCGCACCGCTTTCCGATCCGCATCGAGCGGATACCGGGCGAGGTGAACCGGCTGCAGGCGCATCTGACGCTGAGCGACGGCAGCCCGCTCACCGTTGATGTGACGCCGAGGGGCGTCATGCCGATCGCGGAATGGCTACCCTATGTCTTCGCCGTCCAGATGGCGCTGCTCATCCTCTGCACCTGGTTTGCGGTCCGCCTGGCGATCCGGCCGCTCGGAGAGCTCGCCGCCGCCGCAGATGCGCTCGATCCTGATAGCAACGGCCCTGGTTTGAGCGAAACGGGGCCGAGCGAAGTCGCGCATGCGGCGAGGGCGTTCAATGCGATGCGGGAGAGGATCGCCCATTACCTCGAAGAGCGCGTCCAGATATTGGCGGCGATCTCCCACGATCTGCAGACACCGATCACCCGCATGCGGCTGCGCGCCGACATGGCGGAAGATTCACCCGAGAGGGACAAGCTGGTGAGTGATCTCGCCGAGATCCAGCGCCTCGTGCAGGACGGGATCGCCTATGCGCGCAGCGCCCACGGCAGCGGAGAAAAGAACACCCGCATCGACCTCTCCTCGTTCATCGACAGCATAGCCTACGACTATCAGGACACCGGGAAGGCCGTCACGGTCGTCGGGCTGGTCGATGGCGCCGTCTTCACAAAGCCGCATGCCCTGCGCCGCATCCTGTCGAATTTCATCGACAATGCGCTGAAGTTCGCCGGCGCTGCCGAGATCAGCGTCGAGCGCGGCGCAGATAATGCCGTCGTCATCAGTGTTATGGATCGCGGACCCGGCATTCCGGACGATATGCTCGAAGCGGCGATGCAGCCCTTCTTCCGGCTCGAGCAATCTCGTAACCGGGAGACAGGCGGTACCGGTCTCGGACTGGCGATCGCCCAGCAGTTAACGGCCAAGATCGGCGGTTCGCTCAGGCTCTACAATCGCTCCGGTGGCGGACTTGCTGCAGAAATCACCCTTCGGTGACAAGTGTTTGTGGGAGAAAATCGCAAGGCATTTGTAAGGCAAGATGTACGGAATAGCCGGCGCTACATTCTGTGACATTTAGCAAAATTTCAGAAACATGGGCGATACATCGGCCAGTCAAACCACACTCCGTCAACCCGGCCGCACAAGGCGGCCCAGTCGCGGAAAGCGATGCAAACAAGGAGTGTTCCATGACCAAGATCGACAAGGTTCTTTATACCGGCAAGACCCATACGACCGGCGGGCGCGAAGGCGCTTCGCAGAGCGACGACGGCCAGCTGGATATCAAGCTCTCACCTCCCGGCAGCGCCCGGCCCGGGACCAATCCGGAACAGCTTTTCGCGGCCGGCTGGTCGGCCTGCTTCATCGGCGCGATCGGCATTGCCGCGGGCAAGCTGAAGATTAGGCTCCCGGCAGAGACCGCCGTGAACGCCGAGGTCGATCTCGGAACGACCGACGGCGACTATTTTCTGCAGGCCCGTCTCAAGGTTAGCCTGCCTGGCATCGAAGCGGATGTCGCAAAGGCGCTGGTGGATGAGGCGCATCGGAGCTGCCCCTATTCGAAGGCGACGCGCGGCAACATCCATGTCGAATTGACCGTTGCCTGACCAACAAGGAGGTCGGTCGGCCTCCCGATGGAGCATTTGATGAGACTGATGATCATTTGCATTCTGGGAGCGGCGGTCTTCGCCGCGCCCTGCGTCTACGACGTGCGCTCGCGCGAGCCTTCGCCGCTTGCGGGCCTTGTCACGGCGGCGTCCGCAGCCTCCTCAGGTCAACATGGAGAAAGACAGTGAAACTCTACCAGAACGAAATATCGTCGGCGACTTCGAGGGTCCGGATCGCGCTCGCCCTGAAGGGATTGACGGCCGAAGCGCTGCCGGTCGGCATTCTCGGCGAAGAGGCCGAGAGCCGGCAGGCGGGATATCGCAGCGTCAACCCACAGGGGCTGGTTCCGGCCTTGCTGACGGATAGCGGTGTTCTCATCACCCAGTCGATGGCGATCGTGGAGTATCTCGACGAGGTTCAGCCTGAGCCGCCGCTCCTGCCCTGTAACGCCGAAGACAGGGCGCAGGCCCGCTCGATCGCGCTTGCGATCGCAGCCGAGATCCACGCGCTGCTGCCGCCGCGGATCGGCCTGCATCTGAAGGCTGCCTTTCAAGCCGATGCCGACGCCGTTGCCGCCTGGAGCCGTCATTGGGTCGGCGAGGGAATGGCCGCGGTCGAGACGATGATTGCCGGCCGCAGGAATGGCGCTTTCGCCATCGGAGACCGGCCTGGCATAGCCGACATTTTCCTCTTTCCGCAGGCAATCAGCGCAAGACGCATGGGCTTCGATCTCGGTCGATGGCCGAATGTTGCAGAGATTGTCGGCAGACTCGAGGCGATACCGGCTTTTCTGGAGAATGCGCCGGCACCGAGGAAATGATCAGGTGGTGAAGATGCAGCCACAAAAGGACATGGCGGTGGTCGGCGCTGCGCCGTGCCAGTGCCTTTCGCCGGGCGGGAACCAGATGACGTCTCCTGGCCGAATCTCCTCGATGGGGCCGCCGTCGCGCTGGACCCGACCGCAGCCCGAGGTGACGATCAACGTCTGGCCAAGGGGATGCGTGTGCCAGGCGGTGCGGGCGCCGGGCTCGAAGGTGACGCTGGCGCCGGCGGCGCGAGCCGGATCGGTGACGGAGAACAGCGGGTCGATGCGCACCGTGCCGGTGAACCAATCCGCCGGTCCCTTGGCCGATCGCTGTGAGCCGTTTCGTTTGATTTCCATGATCGTGCTTCCTGTGTCTTGGGCTGCGAACCCAATCGTCCGCGGTGGACCGAGAGCGTCCGCGATAGAGCATAGTTAGCGCGTGGCGTCAGCCTCGATAAGGTGGCGTCGGTGGCAAGGACCTATGAGAAAGTTTCATGAATGCCGCGTCCTGGCGGGAATGACCTGACCGCCTTCCTCGCCGTTGCGCGTGAACAAAGCCTCACGAAGGCGGCGGGAAAGCCGTGCAGGCACATCTGGAAAGCGGGCAGCTGGTGCCTTTGTCGAAGACCGGTGTCCGCCTTTCGTCCCATCTTTTTATTCCAGCCGCAGGCTCCCCTCGGCAGCCTTTGCGGTCGTCGCCGATGCGCTTCACTATGGCGGATGGAGGCTTATTTCAGCCTGGCGGCAACCTATTGAGGAAGCCCGAAGTCTACTGTGCGGTCTATTTGACATTCCATCGTTCGCTACTAGTTCAAGCTTAAAAACGAAGGAACCAATAGATGAATACTGCTCTGCCTGCCACGAAAGCTCGGACCGGAGTGTCCGGTTTGGACACAATCCTGGCGGGCGGCCTTTCTGTCGGCCACGTGTTTCTCCTCGAGGGAAATCCAGGAGCCGGCAAGACCACCATCGCACTGCAGTTTCTGGTCGAAGGCGCGCGGCTTGGCGAGCGCGGGCTCTACATCACGCTCTCGGAAACCGAGAGCGAACTGCGGGCCGGAGCTGCGTCGCACGGCATGATCATCGACGGCAATATCGAGGTCTTCGAGGTCGTGCCTCCGGAGAGCCTGCTGGATTCCGACCAGCAGCAGAGCCTGCTTTATTCGTCAGATCTGGAGCTTGGGGAGACCACCAAGGAAATCTTCGCGGCGTTCGAGCGGGTGAAGCCAAGCCGCGTGGTTCTCGACAGCCTGTCGGAGATAAGGCTGCTGGCCCAGAGCTCGCTGCGCTATCGCCGGCAAATCCTTGCGCTCAAGCATTACTTCGCCCGCCAGGGCGCGACAGTGCTTCTGCTCGACGACCTGACGTCCGACTTGCTCGACAAGACGGTGCACAGCGTGGTGCACGGCGTGATCCATCTCGAGGAACTGGCACCCGGCTATGGCTCCGAGAGGCGACGCCTGAGGGTCATAAAATATCGCGGGCAGGCCTTCCGGGGTGGCTACCATGATTTCACCATCCAAACCGGCGGCGTCGTCGTATTTCCGCGCCTGGTTGCGTCAGAGCACAGGACGAGTTACTCCCGCGACAACGTTTCGAGCGATATTGCGGAACTGGATCTTCTCCTGGGTGGCGGACTGGAGAGGGGATCAAGTACGTTGATCCTCGGGCCCGCCGGCACCGGCAAAAGCACCTTCTCCTTTCAATTTCTGGCAGCAGCGATCGGGCGAGGAGAGAAGGCGGCGGCCTTCATTTTCGATGAAGAACTCGGGCTGCTCTTCGGACGGCTCAAGGCGCTCGGCATGGATATCGAGGCGATGAGGGACTCGGGTCTCGTCCATATCGAGCAGGTTGACGCAGCCGAATTGTCGCCCGGCGAATTTGCGTATCGCGTGCGGGATTGCGTCGACAAGTCGGGTGCCAAGACCGTCCTCATCGACAGCATCAACGGATATCAGGCGGCGATGCCCGATGAAAATTCGTTGATCCTCCACATGCACGAACTGCTGCAATATTTGAACCGGCAAGGCGCGAACACCTTCCTGACCGTTGCCCAGCACGGGCTCGTCGGCGACATGAAGTCGCCGGTCGACGTCACCTATCTCGCCGATACCGTCATTCTGCTGCGTTATTTCGAGGCGGCCGGCAGGGTCCGCCGTGCCGTTTCGGTGATCAAGAAGAGGACGGGTTTCCACGAGGATACGATCCGGGAATATCGCATCGACGCGTCGGGCCTGACATTCGGAGGACCGCTCGCCGGATTCCAGGGAGTGCTGCGCGGCGTTCCGGAGTTTGTTTCAGACACGATGTCCCTCATGTCGCGCGATGGCGGGGATAGCGGCAATTCCTAATTCCGGCAAACCAAAGGCGCTGATCTACACTCCAACAGGGCGTGATGCCCTGGTGGCGGTATCTCTCGTGAACGAAGCCGGCGTGACAGCGGTTACTGCTCCGGACCTTCCGATGTTCGCAGCCTTGCTCGATGACGATGTCGCATTCGGCGTGCTGACGGAGGAGGCTGTCCGCTCAAGCGATCTGAAGCAGGTTGCAGCCTGGATTTCGGCGCAGCCAAGCTGGTCGGATCTGCCGTTCATCGTGCTCACCACGCGGGGCGGAGGGCCTGAGCGGAATCCCGCAGCTGCCAGACTTTCCGAGGTTCTTGCCAACGTTACCTTCCTGGAAAGACCTTTTCACGCGACCTCCTTCATCAGTATTGCCAGGACCGCGTTTCGGGGTCGGCTGCGGCAATACCAGGCACGCGCCCATCTCGAGGCGCTGAGCGAGGGGGAGCGGCGATTGCAAACCGCGCTTGCTGCCGGGCGCCTGGGTGCATGGGAGCTCGAACTCTCCTCGATGAATTTGTCAGCGTCCGATACCTGCAAGGCAGTCTTCGGCCGAGGGCCGCACGAGGAATTCACCTATGAGGACCTGGTAAAGAGCATCTATCCCGACGACCGACACCTCGTGCAGGCAAGCCTGGACCGGACGATCGAAACAGGACGCGATTATTCGGTCGAACACAGGACGATATGGCCGGACGGCTCTATTCACTGGGCGGAGGTGCACGCGCAGCTCTACACGGATCGCTATGGATCGGCAAAGAAGCTCGTCGGCGTTTCCTCCGATGCCACGGCGCGCAAGACCAGCGAGGAGAACCTCAGGCGGCTGAACGAGAGCCTCGAAGAGCGGGTGAGGGAGCGAACGGCCGAGGTCCATGCGGCTCACCAGAGCCTGCTCGAGCAGGTTGCCCAACGTGAGAAGGCGGAGGAGCAGCTTCGCCATTCGCAAAAGATGGAGGCCATCGGCCAACTCACCGGCGGCGTCGCACATGATTTCAACAATCTGCTGATGGTCGTTCTCGGCAATCTCGAACTGCTCGGCAAGCATGTCGCGGGAGACCGGAAAGCGTCGCGCTTGATCGATGGCGCGCTTCAGGGCGCCCGCCGCGGCGCGGCCCTGACGCAGCGTCTGTTGGCTTTCGCCAGACGGCAGGATCTGCAGGTGAAGCCAGTCGATCTGGCCGAGCTGGTATCGGGCATGAACGACCTGTTGCGTCGCTCGGTAGGATCGTCCGTCAGCATTGAAGCCCAGCTTCCGCCGGCGCTGCAGCCGGCGCTGGTCGATGCCAACCAGGTCGAATTGGCGCTGCTCAACCTTGCCGTCAACGCGCGCGATGCGATGCCGGATGGAGGCTCGCTGTCGATCTCGCTGCGCGAAGAACAGGTCATGGCTGTCGGCGGCGACCTCGGCCAGGGGACCTATATCGTCCTCAGTGTGACCGATAACGGCAGCGGGATGGACGAGGCGACGCTGAAGAAGGCCGTCGATCCCTTCTTCTCGACCAAGGAGCTTGGAAAGGGCACGGGCCTTGGGCTGTCGATGATCCATGGCCTTGCCGTTCAGCTCAACGGGGCGTTGCGCCTGGCGAGCAAACCCGGCGTGGGAACGACTGCCGAATTATGGCTTCCGGCGACGGAACGGCGCCCCGAACAGCCGGCTGAGACCGATATGGCCCCTGCGCAGGCCGCATCCAGGTTGAAGATCCTTCTGGTCGATGATGACACCTTGATCGCCATGAGTTCGGTCGAGATGCTTGAAGATCTCGGCCATGATGTCGTGGAAGCAAACTCCGGCTCGCAGGCGCTGGAACTTATCCGAAGCGGTGGGCATTTCGACGTGATGATTACCGACTATTCGATGCCCGGCATGACCGGCGCGCAGCTTGCACAGGCGGTGCGGACCATTCGGCCGAAACTGCCGATCGTGCTGGCGACAGGTTATGCCGATCTTCCTGCCGGCGCAGAGGTCGATCTTCCAAGGCTGGCAAAGCCGTACAACCAGGCCAAGCTTGCGAGGGAAATTCACAAGGCGTTGGCAAGCGAGATGGATCTGCCTCTGAAATCGGCGAGCTAAGGTCGAGCCTCAAGACCGACGATCTCAGCGATGAAATCGGCGATGGCGGCGGTGTCGTCGAGGTCGAAGACGGGCAGGGCCGTGTCCGTGACGGGATGATCGGTGGCGATGGCCGCGATATAGGGATCATCGGGCGCAAGCGGCGTACGGTTTGCCGCTTCGAGGCGGCGAGCCTCGATCTTCGGGATGGGCTCGCGCTTGTAGCCCTCGATCAGGACGAGGTCGCAGGGGGAAAGCCGGGCGAGAACCTCGTCGAATTCCGGTTCGGCGGCGCCTCGCAGCTCGTGCATGATGGCGTAGCGGGTGCCGGAGACGATGGTGACTTCGTGAGCGCCGGCCTGGCGGTGGCGGTAGCTGTCGGCACCGACCTTGTCGATGTCGAAATCATGATGGGCGTGCTTGATCGTCGAGATTTTATAGCCGCGGCGGGTGAACTCGGTCACCAGCCGGACGGCAAGCCCTGTCTTGCCGGAGTTCTTCCAGCCGGCGATGCCGAAGACTTTTGGTGCCGTCATGTGCGAAGGGCCTCCAGCCAGCGTTCCGCCTCGACGAGGTCGTCGGGCGTATTGATGTTGAAAAAGGGGTCGAGCAGGCTGGCGCGTGTCGGATGAAGCGGGAATGCCACTTCCGTAACGTCATGCCGCAACAGGAAGTCGCGCACGCGGCGCTTTTCGTCCGTGGCGATCCAGGCTTCGAGATCGGCCGCCAATGTCACCGGCCAGAGACCGAAGACCGGGTGGCTGCGGCCTTCGGAGGCGGCAATGGCGATCTGCGACGGGCGCTCGATCGCCGCCGCCAGCCGGACGACGAGATCGGCCGGGAAGAACGGGCAATCGACCGAAACAGTGACGACATGGCTGACCGAAGGGATGCCGGCGGCATAGACCATGGCTGCATGGATGCCGGCCATCGGCCCGGCCTTGCCGGCAATATGGTCGGGAACGACGGGCACATTCTCGCTGGCGGCATCGGCATTGACGGCAACGGAGAAGACCTGCGGCGCGAGCCGGGCCAGCACGTGGCGGAGCAGGCTCTGAGGCCCGAGGATCACGCCTGATTTGTCGCGGCCCATGCGCTGGGAGCGGCCGCCGGCCAGCACGACGCCTGCTATGTCGGATCCATCCAATGAGAACTCAGCCATCATCCTGCCTCGGAATGCTTCGTCACACCGGCACGCGCGGTTCGGATTCCTGCGCGATGGATGAAACGTGGCGCTTGGCCTCACGATAGAACGTATAGAGGCCGGAAGCGATGACGATTGCGGCACCCATCAGCGTCCAGCCGTCCGGCACTTCGGCGAAGAAGAAAAAGCCGAGCAGCGAGGAGAAGATCAGGCTGGTATAGCGGAACGGTGCAACGAAGGAGATTTCGCCGGTGCGCATGGCAAGGATGACCGACTGGTAGCCGACGAGGACAAGTACCGAAGCAAGCATGAGATGCCCGAGCGAGGTAAGGCTGACCGGCTGCCAGCCGCCGAGCACCGGGATGAGCAGCGCCCCGAAGAAGGAGGCGGAGGTGGCGGTGATGACGGTGATCATCAGCGAGGGAACTTCCGGATCGATCGAGCGGGTGGCGAGATCGCGGCCGGCCGTCGTCAGAACCGCGCCGACACAGAGGAGGGCGGCGGCGGTGAATCCTTCAGGGCCGGGGCGGATGATGATCATCACCCCGACGAGGCCGACAAGGATCGCCGACCAGCGCCGCCAGCCGACGGGTTCGCGGAAGAACAGCGCGGCGCCGAAGGTGACGACCAGCGGCAGCGACTGCAGGATCGCCGAGGCATTGGCGATCGGCATCATGCCGAGCGCGGTGATATAGGTGACGGCCGAGAGCATCTCGCAGACGATGCGGAGAATGATCATCGGCTTCAGCACGACACGCCAGGAGCGCAGCGCGCCCATTTTCCACGCGATCAGAAAGACGAGCAGGCTGGTGAAGAGGCCGCGCAGGAACATGATCTCGCCGGCATTCATATAGGCGATCACTGATTTGGAGAGTGCGTCGCTGGAGGAAAAGCCGGCCATCGCCATGCTCATATAGATGGCGCCCTCAGTATTGCGTGACCGCGGCATGAAGAGATTCCCTTACCTGTGCGCCCCTTCTTAGTCGGGAAGCTACATGAAGGGAATCGAATGAATGTCACACCCAGGATAAATCGATGATGCAGTGCACAAGGTCGCTCACGCTGCGGCCGGGGGCTCTTCGAAAACCGCGGCAAATGACCGTTTTATTTGGCGAATCCTCACTTCCCTCTCGACTCGGTTGCGAAACTCAGCGCTGACCAAGGCCGTCCGCTATCGGCGGCTTTGCTTCTGCGCGCGGGAAACGGGTGGCTGCGCCGCCTGATGTTTGAGATCTGGGATGCCTCAACAACCGAGGAGAAACGGACATGACGCTTCTGAAGGACAAGATTGCAATCATCACCGGTGCAAGCTCCGGCATCGGCCGCGCCGCGGCGAAGGTCTTTGCGCGGGAGGGCGCGAAGCTGGTGATCAACGGGAGGCGTGAGGATGCGCTCAACGCCGTCGTCGCAGAAATCGAGATGGATGGCGGCGAGGCTGTCGCCATTGCGGGCGATGTCAGGGACGAGGCGCTGCAGGTGAGGCTCGTCGACATGGCCATCTCGCGCTATGGCAGGCTCGATATCGCCTTCAACAATGCCGGCAGTATCGGCGAGATGGGGCCCGTCTCCGGCCTGTCGCTGGGGGGCTGGCGCGAAACGATCGAGACCAACCTGACCGCGGGCTTCCTCGGCGCCAAACATCAGTCGGCGGCGATGGGCGAGGGCGGATCGCTGATTTTCACCTCCACCTTCGTCGGCTACACCGCCGGCATGCCCGGCATCGGCGCCTATGCGGCAAGCAAGGCCGGTCTGATCGGTCTCGTGCAGGTGCTTGCCGCCGAACTCGCGTCGCGCAAGATCCGCGTCAACGCCCTTCTTCCCGGCGGCACTGATACGCCGGCCAGCATCACCAATGCGCCTGGTGCGACGGCGGAAGTGCTCGCTTTCGTGGAGGGGCTGCATGCGCTGAAACGCATGGCGCAGCCGGAAGAGATCGCCAATGCCGCGCTCTTCCTGGCGTCCGACCTGTCGAGCTTCGTGACGGGGACGGCGATGCTGGCGGATGGTGGGGTTTCGATCAGCCGGACGTAGGGTTGGTGAGGGGGCATTTGGCTCAGGCAATGAAGGGTGTGCCGTGTGGCCCCCTCATCTGCCTGCCGGCATCTTCTCCCCGCTGGGGAGAAGCGGAATCGCGGCGGCGCCTCGCTCCATTTGAGACGTTGCGATAGGTGTGGCTACCGTGCGTCTTGCTCCCCCTTCGCCCCAGCGGGGAGAAGATGCCCGGCAGGGCAGATGAGGGGGGTGAGGAGCGGAAGCGACGAACGCCTTGAGCGGCAAGCGAAAGGCAAATGACGTCAAGGTTCCGTCCAATTTCAGTGCCGCCACCCTTCACGCTTACGACATAATCAACCCGCCATCGACATTGATCGTCTGGCCGGTGATGTAGGCGGCGTCGTCGCTGGCGAGGAAGGTGACCAGGCCGGCGACGTCCTCGCCGGAGCCGGCGCGTTTCATCGGGATGCCTTCGACCCATTCCTTCATCAGTTCGCCGGGGCCGTAATTGCCGAGCAGCTTGCCCCAGGCCTGGTCGTTATAGGCCCACATATCCGTCTCGATGATGCCGGGGCAGAAGGCGTTGACGGTGATGTTTTCGGTCGCGACTTCCTTCGCCAGGCTCTGGGTGATGCCGACCACGCCCATTTTCGAGGCGGCATAGTGCGGCGTGAAGATGAAGCCGTCACGGGCCTGGCCGGAGGCGGTGTTGATGATGCGGCCGCCGCGCTTGTGCTTGCGCATTCGCGCAATGGCCTCCTGGGCGCAGAGGAAGACGCCCTTGGTGTTGACGGCCATGACCTTGTCCCATTCGTTTTCGGTCAGGTCCTCGACGCGGGCGATGGTGATGACGCCGGCGTTCTGGATCGAGACGTCGACGGTGCCGAATTCCTTTTCGGCCGTATCGTAAAGCGCCGTGACGCTCGCCTTGTCGGTAACGTCGCCAATGAAGGAGATCGCCTTGCCGCCTTCGGCCCTGATCCCTTCGGCAACGCCGTGGACCAGATCCTCATTGGCCGAGACGACGAGATTGGCGCCTTCGCGCGCAAAGCGCCTGGCGACGGCGGCGCCGATGCCGCGGCTGCCCCCGGTGATGACGACGGTCTTGTTTTCGAATCGTTTCATGCTCTTTCCTCGTATTCTCACACAAACGGCAGATCCGGGCGCGAACGACGGCCCCCGGCGTGAAGGGCGGGCAGACGGCGATATCGCACGCCGTCCTGCCCGTTATTCCCTTCAGCGCCTCGGTCTCAGCCAGGGAGGGAGCGAGACCGTTCACTTTCCAGCTGCCGGCTACTCATCGCATCACCAGCAGCAGAAACCGCCGTCGACGAGAAGATCGACGCCGGTCACGAAACTTGCCGCATTCGACAGCAGGAACACCGCCGGACCGACCATCTCGTCGACAGTTGCCATGCGCTGCATCGGCGTCTGCTCTTCGAAGAGCTTGGTCTGATGCACCATCTCCGGGCGGGTGTTCATGGGAGTTGCCGTGTACCCCGGGGAGATGGTGTTGACGCGGATGCCGCGGCCGACCCATTCCATGGCCAAGGACTTCGACATATGGATGACGCCCGCCTTGGAGGCGTTGTAATGCGCCTGGCTCAGCCCCCGGTTCACGATCACGCCGGACATGGAGGCGATGTTGACGATGGAGCCGCGTCCATTCTTCAACATGGCGCGGGCCTCGGCCTGGCAGGACAGGAATATGCCCTTCAGGTTGATATCCATCAGCGTCTGATACTGATCCTCTTCCATCTCTTCCGCCGGATTGGCGTTGGCGATGCCGGCAGCGTTGACGGCAAGGGTCAGCGCGCCGAGATCCGCTTCGGTGCGCGCGACGGCGTCTGCAAGGGAAGATTTGTTCGTGACGTCAGCCGCGATCTGGATCGAGCGGCGGCCGGCGGCGCTGATGTGTTCAGCCGTCCTGGCCAGCCCGTCATCGGTCCGGCGGTCGAGCAGCGCGACGTCGGCGCCGCATTGCGCAAGGCCGATGGCAATGCGCTGCCCGATGCCGCTCCCGGCACCGGTTACAATGGCAACCTGGCCGCTGAGGTCGAAAAGCTTCGGGGCGTTCAGAGTGATGTCGGACACCGCTCTTCCTTTCTCTGTCTGTTTTGTTTTCACGCAATTCCTGACGCAAAACCGCTGCACACTTTTGCTGGAATTGCTTTAGATGGTCGCTAACTCCATGACCGAGACGTCGTTTGCCTGGTCACGATCGAGGATGCCTGCCTGCTTGCCCTGGGCAAGCACGAGAATGCGGTTGGAAACTCCGAGAACCTCCTCGAGGTCCGAGCTTACGACGATGACCGCCACACCCTGTTTGGCAAGGTTGACGATGATGTCGTAGATGCCGGCGCGGGCGCCGACGTCGATGCCTCTCGTCGGTTCGTCGAGGACCACGACCTTGGGATCGCGCAAGAGCCACTTCGCGATCACGACCTTCTGCTGGTTACCGCCGGAGAGATCGGAGGCGTGTTGCTCGGCGCGGCCCTTGACGCCGAACTTGGCAACTGCCTTTTCTGCGAAGGAGCGCTTGAGGCGCGGCGTGATCCAGCCACCGCCGAGTTTATCCAGATTGGCGTAGATGATGTTTTCGCTGATCCGGTGGCCGACGATGAGGCCCTGCTCCTTGCGGTCTTCCGGAACCATTACGATGCCTTTGGCGATGGCGTCGGCCGGATCGCGCAGCCTGAGTTCCTCGCCTTCCAGCCTGATCGAGCCGGCATTGATCGGATCCGCCCCCGAAATCGCCCGCACCAGTTCTGTGCGGCCGGCGCCGACCAATCCGGCGATCCCGAGAATTTCGCCTGCCCGCACCTCGAAGGTGACGTCACGGAACGAATTGTCCGGCGAGCTCAACCCGGAGACTTGAAGTACCGGACGATCCGTCGGAACGGGCAGGGTAGGGAACAGGCGGTCAAGCGGGCGTCCGACCATGCTCTCAACGATCGTTCGCACCGGGGTGGCGCTGTCCGAGAATTCCTGCACCCGCTCGCCGTCGCGAAGAACGACAATCCGGTCGGTAATCTGCTTGATCTCTTCCATGCGGTGGGAAATGTAGACGATGCCCACGCCTTCCGAGCGAAGCTTGCGAACCTGTTCGAACAGAGCTTCCGTCTCGGCGCCGCCAAGGGCGGCCGTCGGTTCATCGAGGATCAGGAGCTTGGCGTTGAGAGCCAGCGCCTTGGCGATCTCGATGAGCTGTTGATTTGCGGTGGAAAGGCCGGCGACCATCCGCGTTGCCGGTATATGGAGGTTCAAGCGCGCGAGCTGGTCCTGGGCCCGGCGGACCATCTGAGCCCGGTCGACGACGCCGTTCTTCATCGGCCAGCGTCCGATGAAGACGTTTTCCGCGATCGACAGCTGCGGCAGAAGCTGCAGTTCCTGGTGGATCAGCACAACGCCCTTGTCGATCGCTTCCCGCGGGGTGGCAGGGGCATAAGGCTGCCCCAGCCATGTCATCGATCCCTCGGAGGGTGTGCGTGAGCCGGCAATTATGCCCGACAGCGTCGACTTGCCCGCTCCGTTTTCCCCGAGAAGCGCAACCACTTCACCGGGATAGACGTCCAGGCTGACATTCTTCAGCACCTGGAGCGTTCCATACCACTTGGATATGCCCCTCAGGGAAAGAACTGGATCAGTCACGGGCACACCTCCTCAAGACCTCGACTTCATTAGAGCGCCGTGCGTCCGTTTGGACGCACAAAGGACGCTCTCACACTTTGAATCTACGCATCTTGCCTTCCGAAAATCGATTCCGATTTTCGGGCCGATGCGTTACGGATGGTTGGCGATGAAGCCTGCGACGTTTTCCTTGGTTGTCAGCGTGGCATCCAGGAGCTGTACGGGGGGTACCTTTTCGCCGGCGACAAGCTTGGCGGCATTTTCGACCGCGTCGCGGCCCATCTTCTGCGTCTGCTGGGTTGCCGTTACGTTGAAGACGCCCTTGCTGAGGGCTTCGAGAGCCGCGGTGTCGCCATCGAAGCCGCCGACTACGATCTTCTGCGAGGGGTTTGCGACCTTGATTGCCTGAGCGGCGCCAAGCGCGAGGCCATCGGCCTGTGCGAAGACGATCGAGACATCAGGGTTTGCCTGCAGCATGTTCTGCATGATCTGGAAGCCTTCGTCCTGGCTCCAGATGTTCGAATATTGCTCGGCGACAACCTTCACATCCGGATAGGCCTTGAGCGATTCAGCGCAGCCCTTGGAGCGGTCGACTTCCGGGGTCGTGCCCTTCTGGCCGTGGATGATGACCATCTTACCCTTGCCGCCGGCTTCTTTCAGGATGTAATCGCATACCGCCTTGGCCGATGCGACGGAATCCGTTGCGAGGAATGTATCGCCCGGCGCGCCCTCGGCGTTGCGGTCGACGTTGACTACCGGGATGCCGGCGTTCTTCGCGAGCTTGACCGGAACGGTCGCAGCGGCGGCACCTGCCGGAATGTAGATCAGCGCGTCGATCTTCTGGGTCAGAAGATCCTGAATCTGGTTGACCTGCGTCGGCCCGTCGCCCTTTGCATCGACCGTGATGACTTCGATGCCGCGCTTCTTGGCTTCGGCCTCGACTGATTGCTTGATCTGGTTGAAGAAGTTTGCCTGAAGGTTGGCGACGGCCAATCCAAGTTTCTTCAGCTCCGCCGCGTGGACGGGACCGAGCATGAGACCGAGCAGTGCAGCGGACGCAAGCATGGTGCGCGCAATTTTCATTGTAGTTCCTCCGTTTTTGATGGGACCCTAGGGTATGTCCTCCCCCTCGGGTGATTGCTCCGCCCCGAATTTCCGGGACGGAATTCCGTGCCCGCCAACGCGGCGGACGATGCGCGTCAGGCGCGACGCCGACGAATGGTCTCTGCGCCTACCGCAAGCACGATGACGATCCCGATGATCACTTGCTGCAAGAAGGGCGAGACGTTGAGAAGGTTGAGGCCGTTGCGAAGCACACCGATGATCAGCACGCCGATCAGCGTTCCGCCGATGCCGCCTGCGCCGCCGGAGAGCGAAGTCCCGCCGATGACGACGGCAGCGATGGTGTCCAGCTCATAGCCAAGGCCGCTGGACGGCTGGACGGAATCCAGGCGGGCGGCGAGCACGATGCCGGCAAGCCCGGCAAGGACTGCGCTCACGACATAGACGGCTATCGTCACCAGCGGGACGTTGATGCCGGCCAGCCGCGCGACTTCGGGGTTGCCGCCCACCGCATAGAGCATGCGGCCTTCGGACCGGAAGTGCAGGAAGAGCCAGGCCGCAAGAACGACCGCGAGCATGAGGAAGACCGTGGCAGTCATGACGCCGAAATGGCGATCGATTGCCAGCATCATGAACCAGTCGGGGAAGCCGACGATCTGCTGGCCGTCCGTGATCATGTTCGCAACGCCGCGCGCCGCCGACATCATAGCTAGCGTGGCGATAAAGGCCGGAACCCTGAACTGCGTCACCAGAAGCCCGACGATCAGGCCCGAAACGGCCGATGCGATCAGGGCAAAGGCGATCCCGACGGGCAGCGGCAGACCAGCAACGTTGGCGGTCCAGCCCATGACCATCATCGCCAGGGCGAGGGCCGAGCCGACGGACAGATCGATGCCGCCGATCAGAATGACGAAAGTCATTCCAACCGCCATGATGCCGAGGACGGTGATCTGGTCGAGGATATTGAGCCCGTTCCGGACCGAAAGAAACGTGTCCGTGCTGAAGCTCAGAAAGATGGACAGCGCCAGTAATCCCACGAGCGGACCGGTGGCTCCCTTGAGCTTGCCGAGCCAAGCTCCGGAGGAAAGCCTGTGTTCATTGATATCGAGCGCCACCATTGCTCCTCCCATGCTTAGGCATGTATCCGATATTTGTGCAAGCAAGAATAATTATTCACTAGTGCCGGAAAATTCATTAACAAGTTGCTTTCCGGCTGTCAACAAGATTTGCAGTAATGTACGCTTCCTTTTGCCCGGTTAAAGGGCTTGACTAATCGGTCGGTTATGCAAAAATATTGAGTAATGAATATTTATGCACATGAGGAGCCCATGGATACGACAGAACTTGAGCGCATCGCCCGCGAGATCCGATTGCGTGATCTCCAGGCGGTCTTTGAAGCGGGCGCCGGCCATATTGGAGGGGAGATGTCGGTCATCGACATTCTGACGGCGCTCTATTTTCGTGTGCTGAAAGTCTGGCCGGATCAGCCGAAGCATCCCGACCGCGACAGGTTCGTTCTGTCAAAGGGACATACGGCCTGCGCTCTCTATGTGACGCTCGCAAAGCGCGGCTTCATTCCGGAGGAGGAGATTTCCACCTTCCTGCAGCCGCATTCGAGGCTGAACGGGCATCCGAACTGCAACAAGGTCCCTGGCGTCGAAACGAATACCGGGCCGCTCGGCCACGGTCTTCCCGTCGCAGTCGGAATGGCAAAGGCCGCCAAGCTCTCCGGCGCTCGATATCACACCTATGTCGTCACCGGCGACGGTGAGATGCAGGAGGGTTCCAACTGGGAAGCGATCATGGCGGCAGCGCAGTTCAAGCTCGACAACTTGACCTTGATCATCGATCACAACAGGTTCCAGCAGGGCGCTGCGCTTGCCGAAACCAATGATCTGGCTCCGTTCCGTCCGAAGCTCGAAGCGTTCGGCTGGGAGGTCACCGAGATCGACGGCAACGCTATAAGCGAAATCGTTCCGGCTCTCGAACACCGGGGATCTGCGCCGCACTGCATCGTCGCCCACACCAACAAGGGCCACGGAATCTCCTTCATGCAGGACCGGGTCGAGTGGCATCATAAGGTGCCGAGCAAGGAACAATACGAAATCGCATTGGCAGAATTGTCGGAGGCACTGTGATGAACGCGCCAGTAAACCCACCCAAGCTCCACGATTGCCGCGACGCATTCGCCTCTACGCTCGAGCGGCTGGCCGGCGAAAATGAAACGATCGTTGCCGTCTGCAACGACTCTGTCGGCTCCTCCAAGCTCGGCGGCTTCAAGTCGAGGTTTCCGGAGCGCCTCGTCAATGTCGGCATCGCGGAGCAGAACATGGTCGGCGTCGGAGCAGGCCTTGCCAATGGCGGACGGCTGCCCTTCGTGTGCGGCGCTGCTCCGTTTCTGACGGGGCGGTCGCTGGAGCAGATCAAGGCCGACATTTCCTACTCGAACGCCAACGTCAAGCTGGTGGGGATCTCGTCCGGGATGGCATATGGCGAACTCGGTCCGACTCATCACTCGATCGAAGACTTCGCCTGGACGCGGGTGCTGCCCAATCTCCCGGTCATCGCGCCCTGCGACCGGATCGAAACCGCTGCTGCCGTGGCCTGGGCAGCGACCTACAGCGGGCCTTGCTTCCTGCGCCTGTCACGGGTCGGTGTGCCCGACCTTCTTGCGGAAGGTCACACGTTCGAACTCGGCAAAGCGAATCTCCTTCGCCAGGGTTCGCAAGTCACCCTGATCGCCAATGGCACCTTGACGCATCGCATCGTGAAGGCTGCCGAGATTCTCGCAGACCGCGGCATCGATGCCAGGGTGCTCAATCTCGCAACGGTTCGTCCGATCGATGAAGAGGCCATCATCGCCGCAGCCAGGGAAACTGGAGCGATCGTCACGGCCGAAGAGCATTCGATCTTTGGCGGGCTCGGCTCCGCGGTGGCCGAAGTGGTGGTCGACCATGCCCCGGTGCCGATGAAGCGCCTCGGCGTTCCCGGCGTCTACGCCCCGACCGGTTCGGCGGAGTTCCTGCTCGACGAATTCGGGATGGCGCCGCCCGCAATCGCCGACGCCGCGCAGTCGCTGATCAAGCGTAAGTAATTGGGATCACGTGACCGGCCGGGCGCCTTCGTCGCTCGGCCGCCACCTGATCTGGGGAGGGTAGAATGCGGGCAATTCTGGCAATCGACCAGGGCACGACCAATTCAAAGGCAGTTCTCGTTTCCGAAAAGGGAGAGATCGTCGGCAGAGGTTCGGCGCCTGTCGGCATCTCCTATCCGAAGCCGGGCTGGGTCGAGCAAGACCCGCGCCGGCTTTATGCATCGGTCTGTGAAGCCGTCGACGCCTGCCTGAAGGCCAGTCCTGATATCGCTATCGAGGCTGTTGCCATTTCCAACCAGCGCGAGTCGGTCACCGCCTGGGATGCCGATACCGGAGAGGCGCTTGGACCGGTGGTGAGCTGGCAGTGCCGCCGGACGGCCCAAGATTGCGAACGTCTCATTGCCGAAGGCCACCTTGACCGGGTGCAGGCGCTCACGGGCTTACCATTGGATCCAATGTTTCCAGGTTCGAAATTTCGATGGCTGCTCGACCGTGTTCCAGCCGGGCGATCGGTGCGGCTGGGGACGATCGACAGCTGGCTCATCCACTGCCTGACGGGCGGACACCGGCATGCCTGCGACGCTTCGAACGCCGCCCGGAGCCAGTTATTCAATCTTAGGGAGCAGAGATGGAGCGAGGAACTCGGCGGGATCTTCGGCGTCGACATCGCGCTCCTGCCCGAGGTCCTCGACAGCTCCGCCGATTTCGGCAGAACCCAAGGATTGCCAAGGGTGTCGGATGGCACTCCCATCATGGCCGCGATCGGAGACAGCCACGCTGCCCTGTTCGGTCATGGGGCATTCAAGCCAGGCGACGGCAAGGTGACCTTTGGGACCGGCTCTTCGGTCATGACGACGCTTTCGCGATTCATTCCTCCGCGTAGCGGTGTCACGACTACTGTCGCATGGCGTATCGGGGGAAAGCCGACTTTCGCTTTCGAAGGCAATATTCTCGTTTGTGCCGCCAGCCTCCCGTGGATGGCCGATATTCTCGGCCTTGCGGATGTGGCTGCCCTTGTCGAACTTGCGGCGAGCGCCGAGCCGGGCGGACCTGGCTTCGTGCCGGCGTTCGTGGGACTGGGTGCGCCTTACTGGAATGCCAATGCCCGCGCCCTGTTTTCCCAGATCAACTTCAATACGACGCGTGCGCAGATGGCGCGGTCGGTAACGGACTCCATCGCCTTGCAGGTGCATGACGTTATTGCGGCCATGCGGGCACAGAGTCACGGCGCGCTTGGTGCGCTCTATGTGGATGGTGGACCGAGCCAGAACCGCTTCCTGATGCAATGCGTCTCGAACCTCATCGAACATTCCGTGATCCAGTGCGAAGCACCAGAGGCGTCGGCCTTGGGCGCTGCCTATCTGGCGGGGCTGTCGCTCGGCATGTGGAGCGATCTCGACGTTGTCACGGCGCTGCCGCGAAACACTGAGATCATCGAGCCGCAACCCGTGGATCGGGCGTTACTTCTCGAGACCTGGAATGATGCGCTCGCCCGCTCGACGTCCCACGAAACACAGGCTAAAGGTGAATAAAAATTCAATCTGGGATTAGCGATGACTCGCCTCAACGAACTCCGCCTCATTTCAAGGGTCGCCCAGATGTACCACATAGAGGGGCGGCGACAGGCGGAGATCGCTCAGCACCTTCGCCTGTCGCAGGCCACCGTGTCGCGCATGCTCAAGCGCGCCGAGGCTGAAGACATCGTGCGAACCAGCGTGATCCCTCCCGTCGGCACCTACAGCGAGCTCGAGGGCGCCCTTCGCGAGAAATACGGCCTGCCGGAGGCGATCGTCGTCGAGTGTTCGGAGGATCGCGACGGCGCCATCATGGCCCGTATCGGCGAGGCGGCGGCTCATCTCCTGGAGGTGACGCTTGCACCGGGGGAGATCATCGGCGTTTCGAGTTGGAGCCAGACCATTTTCAAGATGGTCGAGAACATCCATCCGCAGAAGAGCGCTCAGGCGAAATACGTCGTCCAGACCCTTGGAGGCATGGGCGATCCTTCCGTGCAGACGCATGCGACGCAGTTGACTACGCGGCTTGCACGGCTGACGGGCGCCGAGCCGAAACTTCTGCCTGTTCAGGGCGTTACGTCGTCGAGAGAGGCAAAACTCCTGATGCAGGCCGACCCGTTCGTCCGCGAGACGATGGATCTGTTCGGCAGCATAACGCTTGCGATTGTCGGAATCGGAGCCGTCGAACCCTCCGAACTTCTCGCACGGTCGGGTAATATCTTTTCGTCCCGGGAACTGTCCGATCTTGCGGAGGCGGGAGCCGTCGGCGATATCTCGCTTCGCTTCTTCGATAAAAACGGCAAGCCGGTCAAGACACCTCTTGATGATCGGGTCATCGGGCTTCCACTCGAGGAGCTCGAACGGGTGGACCGGGTCATTGCGCTTGCCGGCGGGGCCAAGAAGACCGATGCCATTGCCGGCGCGCTCCGCGTGGGGGTCATCGACATGCTGGTTACGGACAAGTTTACCGCGCAGCGATTGATCGATTGAAGCGGCAACTGAGGTGAGTAGTGCACCGCGGGAGCGTTGAAGGAGCTGCCGCAAGGCTGCCTGGTGCCAGTCTTGCTTTGGGTGTCCAGCGCTCACCTCGTCCTTCGCGCGCCTCGCAGGTCAGGCTGAGGGAGTTTGCCGCACCGCATTCCGGCCCTTCGCGTGGGCTCAGGCGCTCGGCCCTACGATCGATTCGCTGGATCGATTGCTCGCCGCTTTGCGGGGACCGCGCCTCACCCACCCGTAACACTCATATGCCGCGCCACCGCCGGGCGGTTATGCGTGCGGTCGATGATGAAGTCGTGACCCTTCGGCTTGCGGGTGATGGCCTCGTCGATGGCGGCGTGGAGGAGGGCGTCGTCTTCGGTGGCGCGCAACGCCGCCCGCAGATCGGCGGCGTCATTCTGGCCGAGGCACATGTAGAGCGTGCCGGTGCAGGTGAGACGGACTCGATTGCAGCTCTCGCAAAAATTATGGGTCATCGGCGTGATGAAGCCGAGGCGGCCGCCGGTTTCCTCGACCCTGACGTAACGCGCTGGGCCGCCCGTCTGGTAGTCGATGTCGGTTAGGGTGAACTGCTGTTCAAGATCGGCGCGCAACTTCGAAAGCGGCAGGTACTGACCGGTGCGGTCTTCTTCGATCTCGCCCATCGGCATGGTTTCGATGACGGTCAAATCCATGCCGCGGCCATGGGCGAAGCGCAGGAGCTCCGGAATTTCGGCGTCGTTGAAATCTTTCAGCGCCACGGCGTTGAGCTTTATCTTCAACCCGGCTTTCTGTGCGGCGTCGATGCCTTCCATGACCTTTGCGAAATCACCCCAGCGGGTGATCTTGCGAAACTTGTCGGGATCGAGCGTATCGAGCGAGACATTGATGCGGCGCACGCCGCAATCGTAAAGCTCGTCGGCATGGCGGGAGAGCTGCGAGCCGTTGGTGGTCAGCGTCAGTTCGTCGAGGCCGGAGCCGATCTTCTCGCCGAGCCGGCGCACCAGATACATGATGTTCTTGCGCACCAGGGGCTCGCCGCCCGTCAGCCTGATTTTCTTCACGCCCTTGGCGATGAAGGCGGAACAGAGCCGATCGAGCTCTTCCAGCGTCAGAAGGTCCTTCTTCGGCAGGAAGGTCATGTTCTCCGCCATGCAATAAGTGCATCGGAAATCACAGCGGTCGGTGACGGAGACGCGGAGATAGGTGACCGCCCGCCCGAAAGGATCGGTCATCGGATGCGCATCTGCCACCAGCGGCGATGCATTGCCTATCGTTCCCACTCTCGTATTCACCCGTTCCTCCGCCTCAGACCTTTGCCTTCCGACTGTCGTCGCGAAGGTCTTGGCTGTTTCAAGCGATATCTTTCAGTGTGTGCATATGTGATTGCCCCGTCAAGGGAAACAGATTTCGCATACGCTAATTTGCGCTTGCCTCTAAAATGGCGAAAGCCTACTTCTCCAAGGCAAAGAGGGTGATAGAGATGAGCGATATCTGGCCGACCGAACTCCGCGTCTCGAAAGACAGGCAGCGGCTTCTGGTGAGCTTCAATGACGGGCAGAGCTTCGACCTGTCGGCCGAGCTCCTGCGTGTGTTGTCGCCTTCGGCCGAGGTGCAGGGTCATGGACCAGGGCAGAAGGTGACGGTATCGGGAAAACGCAACGTTGCGATCATCTCGATGACGCCGACCGGCAACTACGCTGTCAGAATCGGTTTCGACGATATGCACGACACCGGCATTTACACCTGGACTTACCTGCGCGAACTCGGCGAACGCGGGCCCGAACTGTTTTCGGCCTATGAGGACGAGCTCAGGGAGAAGGGCATGAACCGCGACACGGCGGAAAGGCCGCGCTGAACTTCAAAACATGGCCATCGGGGGGCACATGGCGAAAGCGAATAAAAAGAACTGGCTGCGCGCCAAGGGCAGTGCTGCCGGCAGCAAGGTGACCTTCCTCGAACTGTTCTTCGACCTGGTCTTCGTCTTTTCGATCTCGCAGCTTTCGCATGCGCTTGCCGCACATTATACGCCGCTCGGGGCTGTCGAGGCGGCCTTGATGACCTTCGCCGTCTGGTGGGTGTGGATCTTCACCGCCTGGGTGACGAACTGGCTCGATCCCGACAAGATGCCGGTGCGCGGCATGCTGGTGGCGCTGATGATGCTCGGGCTGGTGCTTTCCGCTTCCATTCCCGAGGCCTTCGGCGATAAGGGGCTGCTCTTTGCCGGCGCCTACGTGGCGATGCAGGTCGGCCGCTCGCTGTTTGCGACCTATGCGATGACACGCGTCGACCGGGCCAACACGCTGAATTTCGTCCGTATCACCGCCTGGCTCATGGTGGCAGCCGTCTTCTGGATCGCCGGCGGGCTCATGGAACATGAGGCCCGGCTGATCGCCTGGGTGATTGCGCTTGTTATCGAATATGCCGGGCCGGCCGCGGGTTTTGCCGTGCCGGGGCTCGGCCGCTCGACGCCGAGCGACTGGGACGTATCCGGTGCGCATATGGCCGAGCGCTGCGCGCTCTTCGTCATCATCTGCCTTGGTGAAGCAATCCTCGTTTCCGGCCGCACCTTTTCCGAGCTGCCGATCTCCGGTCTGACCAGTCTTATCTTCGTCACCGCCTTCATCGGCACGGTCGCCATGTGGTGGCTTTATTTCCGCTTCGGCCACGGGCGCGCCGCCCATCGCATCGAGCATGAGGAGACGCCGGGAGCCTTGGCACGGCAGGCCTTCACCTATGGGCATATTCCGATCCTGGCCGGCATCATCGTGCATGCGGTGGCGGTGGAGTTCATGTTCTCGCATCCGCATGAGACGGGAGATTTCGGTACCGCCGCGGCGGTGCTCGGCGGCTCCGGCCTGTTCCTTGTCGGCAATCTCTGGTTCAAGGGCGCGACCAGCGGACAGTTGCCTCTGTCGCATCTTGCGGGCCTCGTGCTGGTGATCCTGCTTGCCTTCGCGGCCCCCTTCATCGAGATCTATCTGCTCGGCATCCTGGCGACGCTGGTGCTGATCATCGTTGCTGCCTGGGAATACCGGTCGCTGAGCGGCACGTCGGCGGCACCCTCACTGCATTGATCGTCAAGCGCCTCGCATCGAACCCGGCTCGTGCAAGGCGCTTGAGGTCCTTGTTATGCATGTCGTCCGACATGCATCAATCGTCGTCGCTGAGGTCCTTTAGCAGCACGGTGATGATGCGTTCCATCGAGGTGGCGGTCGCCATGCATTGTTCGATCGGCTCCTCGGAGAGCGTGCGTTCGATAAGATCGGTCTGGATCACCATCGCCGCCTCGGTCAGCCGACGGCCTTCCCCGGTGAGATAAAGGCGCAGCACGCGCTTGTCGCGCTCGTCGCCGCGCCGCTCGATCAGGCCACGTTTTTCCATCTGCGGCAGCAGCATGCTCATATTGGAGCGGCCGACGAGAAGCTTGCGCGCCAGCTCCTGCTGCGAAATTCCCTCGAAACGATAGAGATTGACGAGGATATCGAGGTGCGGCGGCTTGATGTCTAGATCGGCAAGCGAGCGCGCCAGGGATTGTTGCATGAGCTGGCAGGCGCGAGCCACCGCGATCCAGCTGCGAAAACGCGGATGATCCCAGGGAAGGGATTGATTTTTGTTCATCGTTGTACTTTATTGTTCAGTGTTGAACATGTTTTTGGATTCCCACTATGGCAAATTTCGCACTCAAGGTCATCCGCCTGGGGTTCTCTGCTCTGCAGGCGGTTTCGCCGCGGCTGGCGGGCAGGGCGGCATTCCTGCTGTTCTGCCGCACGCCATCGCCGCGGCCGAAGGGAAAGAAGGCGAAGGCGGCGCATGCGGCGGGTGAGGCGCGGCTTGCCGGCGCGGAGCGCTTCGTCCTCAGGCTTGCCGGCGGCGCCAAGGCGCATGCCTATCGCCTGAATGGCGGCGCGATCGGCCAGCGCAAGCGCTATCTCGTCACGCATGGCTGGGGTTCGAGTGCCGTCTACATGGCCGATCTCATATCGATGCTGGCGGCAACGGGTGCCGAGGTGGTGGCACTCGATTTTCCCGGTCACGGGCGCGCGGGCGGACGCTTCCTGCATATGGGGCTTGCGGTCGAGGCAATCGCGGCAGCAGGGGAGCGATTCGGCACCCTCGATGCGGTGATCGGCCATTCCTTCGGGGGTGCCGCGCTGATGGTCTCGGCGGCGGGCCTGATTCCCGATGCGACGCCGGCCAGCTGCGAGCGGCTGGTTCTGATAGGTGCGCCGAGCGAGATGGCCTGGCTCTTTACCGATTTCGGCTGGATGATCGGGCTTCGCCCCGCGGCGCAGGCCGCGCTGGAAAATGAGGTCCATCGCGTCAGCGGACGGAGACTCGAGGATTTCGATGTGGGCGATACGGCCGGTATGATCGGTTCGCCTTTGCTCGTCATCCACGCCGAGGACGACAAGGAGGTGTCGCCGGCCCACGCCAGGCGTTATGGCGCGGCGGGCAAGAGTGTGCGCCTGGTCTGGGCGAACGGATTCGGGCACCGGCGCATCGTCAGCGCGGCTCCTGTGCTCGGCGCGATTGCGGCCTTTCTCGCAGGCGACGCAGACGAGGAGGCAGACGAATGCATCAAAAAAGATGCGGAGATCATTCCGTTTTTTGAGCTTCCGGCGAGGCGCGCGGCATTGTAGCGTCCGTGGCAAGATCAGTCGCGGCGGGACGCCTCATGAAAATCATCGACAGCATCGAAGAGCTCAATACGATTTACGGCGCCGGCCTGTCGGAGGCCTCGGTCGACAAGGTGACCAAGCGGCTAACGCCGCTCTATCGTGAGATGATCGAAATCTCGCCGTTTGCAGCACTTGCGACCGTTGGGCCGGAAGGGCTCGATTGTTCGCCGCGCGGCGATCTCGGCGGTGTGGTGCGCGTCGTCGACGACGAGACGCTGCATCTGCCGGATTGGCGCGGCAACAATCGGGTCGATTCGCTCTCCAACATCGTGCGCGATCCTCGGCTTGCGCTGATGTTCCTGATCCCCGGTTCGAACACGACGATGCGCATCAACGGCCGTGGCGTCGTCTCGAACGACGAGGCGCTGCTTTCGAGTTTCGATATGGATGGTAAGCATCCGCGCACCGTCGTTGTCATCTCTATCGACGAGGTCTATTTCCAGTGCGCGCGCGCCGTAATGCGAGCCGAGCTCTGGAATGCCGAGCACTTTGCCGATCCGGCGGGGCTGCCGACGCCGGGTCAGATGCTGAAGGCCGCGGTCGGCGATTTCGACCAGGAAACCTACGACCGGGAATGGCCCGGGCGCGCGGCGAAGACGATGTGGTAGGTGTGATACCTGGTGCCGTCACCTTACGGTGACAGCGTGCGCGGTCCGGACTGTGGTCAGGCCTTATAGATCAGCCAGCTCTTGCTGAAGTCCTTCTGCATGCCGTTCTCATAGAGTACTATGCAGTTGCGCCCGGCGTTCTTGGCGCCGTATAGGGCGATGTCGGTCTTGCTGTAGAGTTCGCCGGCATCCTCGGCATTCGAAGCCATGCAGACGCCGATCGAGACGGTAATCGGGCCATAATTGACCCGCGTGCGGGAATTCTTGAAAGGCGTGGTTTCCAGCGTGTGACGGATGCGTTCGGCGATCGCCGTCACCTCCTCGGCTGTGTTGCCCTCGATAATCAGCGCGAACTCTTCGCCGCCGGCACGGGCGACGAAGACGTCGCGCCGGACATTGCTGCGGATGACGGAGGCGACCGTCGCCAGGATCTTGTCGCCGACGGGATGGCCGTAGGTGTCGTTGATCTTCTTGAAGTTGTCGATGTCGGCGAGCATCAGCGCCGTCACCGGCCGCATGCCGGGATTGTTGAAGACGGCGGCAAGGCGATCGTCGAAGGCGCGGCGATTGGAAAGGCGCGTCAGCGAGTCGGTGTTGGCGATGCGCTTGTATTCGTCCAGTTCCTTGCGCACCTGATCCATCTCCTGCGAGCGCTGGACGACGTCCTCGACAGTGCGTTCGCCATGGGCCATGGTATCGCCGGTCGCCTGGCTCAGAAGTTCGATGGCGCTTTCGATCAGTTCGACGCTGGCATTGCTCTTGGAAGTGATGCGCTTGTGGGTCTCTCCGAGCAGCCTGGTATAGCTTTCGAGCGAGCTCTGCTCCTGCCTCAGGATCCGCAGCAGGCCATCGAGTTCGCCCGATATGCGCGAATGGGCGTCGTCGAAGACGCGGGCGGGGCTGTTGGTGAAATATTGCGCGCCGAGCGCGTCGAGTTCGGCCTGGGTCGCCTGGCTGCCGAGAGCTGCGAGTTCGCGGGTGAGCGCCGGATTAGAGCCGATATAGGCCTCATAGAAGAGTTCGTAATTGCGGGGTATCGGCGCGACGCCCATCGAGCGCATGGCATAGGTGATCTGGCCCGCTACGTCGGGGACCTGCACCTTAGGCGCGACAGCCGTATTCATCCGGCGAACTCCTCATATATTCGAAGGCAATATTTTATTTGTTAGCTTAAATTTCTTGGGAAAAGATTAAAGCGACATATACCAAAGATTACATACGACAAATTCGCAACGAGCCAATACTTTGATCAGGCCTATGATTCTTCATCGGAAAACGTATTTTGAGCGGGACAATGCATACCCGCACAGCGGGAATGGTGTTTAAAAAACTTGCAGTTCTTTCTCGCCGGGGATCGTATTCATCCTGTCGACAGTTGGTTTTGGTCGTCTACTATTTCAGCGCGATTATTTCGAAGCGATATTTCTCAGCGGCAATTCCGGCTGCTGCCAGCAAACTCCGGCGTGAGATCATGGAAAGGTCCCGTCCCATCTCTTTCGTCATCCTTGCTTTCATGCTCCTCGCAGGCGGCGCCTTCTTGCTGGAGCACACCGGCCTCTTTGCCGGTGCACTCCGGACGGAGATCCTGGCGCGGGTGGATGAGGGAGAGGTGGTAAAAGCTACGGGCATTCAAAAATAACCGCGCAAAGGGCGTGCTGTGCAGCAGCCCTTATCCGACACTACGGGCCACCGACCGGGTTGAAGGCCGTTGCTTCACAAACCTCTTCATCTGCCTTCAATGTCACGATCACACAACTATCCCAAATTCAGCTCCTGAAAGAAATCATTGCCCTTGTCGTCGATGACGATGAAGGCGGGGAAATCTTCGACCTCGATCTTCCAGACAGCTTCCATGCCGAGCTCATGATATTCGAGCACTTCGACCTTGCGAATGCAGTCCTTCGCCAGACGGGCGGCGGGTCCGCCGATCGAACCCAGGTAGAAGCCGCCATGTTTCTTGCAGGCCTCGCGTACAGCCCGCGAGCGGTTGCCCTTGGCGAGCATAACCATCGAGCCGCCGAAGGACTGGAACTGGTCGACGTAACTGTCCATGCGGCCGGCTGTCGTCGGGCCGAAGGAGCCGGAGGCATAGCCCGCGGGCGTTTTGGCGGGACCGGCGTAATAGACCGGATGGTTCTTGAGGTAATCGGGCATGCCTTCGCCCTTTTCCAGCCGCTCGCGGATCTTGGCATGGGCGAGGTCGCGGGCGACGATGATGGTGCCGGTCAGCGAAAGGCGCGTCTTGACGGGATGCCTGGAAAGTTCGGCCAGCACTTCGGCCATCGGCTTGTTGAGGTCGATATGTACGGTCGATTCCGACAGTTTCGCCTCGTCGATCTCGGGCATGTATTTCGACGGATCGGTCTCGAGCTGCTCGACGAAAATACCGTCGCGAGTGATCTTACCCTTGGCCTGGCGGTCGGCGGAACAGGAAACGCCGAGGCCGATCGGCAGCGAGGCTCCGTGGCGGGGCAGGCGGATGACGCGGACGTCATGACAGAAATACTTTCCGCCGAACTGCGCGCCGACGCCCATTTGCTGGGTCAGCTTGTGGATTTCCTTCTCCATTTCGACGTCGCGGAAGGCGTGGCCGCTCTCGGAGCCTTCGGTGGGCAGCTCGTCGAGATAACGCGTCGAGGCAAGCTTGACCGTTTTCAGGTTCATCTCGGCCGAGGTGCCGCCGATCACGATCGCCAGATGGTAGGGAGGACAGGCTGCCGTACCCAAGGTCAGGATCTTCTCCTTAAGGAAGTCGATCATCCGGTCGTGGGTCAGAAGCGAGGGCGTTCCCTGATAGAGGAAGGTCTTGTTGGCCGAGCCGCCACCCTTGGCGACGAAGAGGAAGTCGTAAGAATCCGTGCCTTCCTCGTAGATATCGATCTGCGCCGGCAGATTGTTCTTGGTGTTCCTCTCCTCGAACATCTTTATAGGTGCGAGCTGCGAATAGCGCAGGTTCTTCTTCTCATAGGCGTCGAGAACACCCTTGGACAGCGCTGCCGCATCCTCGCCCTCGGTCCAGACCCTGCGGCCCTTCTTGCCCATGATGATCGCCGTTCCGGTATCCTGGCACATGGGCAGGACGCCGCCGGCGGCGATATTGGCATTCTTCAGAAGATCGTAGGCGACGAAGCGGTCGTTGTCGGTTGCCTCGGGATCGTCGAGGATCGCGGCGAGCTGCTTCAGATGGCTGGGGCGCAGCAGGTGATTGATGTCGGCAAAGGCGGTTTCGGCAAGGAGACGCATGCCTTCCGGCTCGACAGTCAGGATTTCCTGGCCCTTGAAGGTATCGACCGAGACGTAATCACCGCTGATCCTGCGATAGGGGGTGGCATCCGCGCCGAGGGGGAAGAGATCGTCAGCCATCGAAGTGACCTTTCTGGAGGGCGAGCGTCGCTAGATTGGAAGCGGTCTAAATCTCCCGCGTGGCAAAAGCAATCAGGATGCGGCAGACTTTGGGGTGAGGGCATGTCGTGTCGCGTTTTGCTGTCGGCACGCTACACACGGTAAGCGAGTGAAAGGTAAGGTGAATTCGAAATCTGCCAGGAGACGGACGACTTCAGGTTGCCTTCTGTGTGAGGCAAGTTCATATTCCCCGCAGCGTTAACCTGCCGGGGCTTCCGATGACAAATGCAAAGCCAACTGCTGTCGACGACCTTCTCGTTTTTTTCGAACACGATTGGATCCGGGGGGATCTGCTGCGCCTCGCCAGCGATCCCGAGGGAGCGGACATGTATGCTCGCTTCGTCAATGGCGTGCGGATCGACGCCAAGCATGGGCCTGACCACGACGATCATAAGGGGCCAGTACGGAACCTTCAAGGTGAAACCCGACGGTCACTTCACGTACGAATTGGACTACACGCTCGACGTCGTGAAGAATTTAGGGAAATACGATCAGCTCATCGAGAAGCTGAGCTACAAGATGTCCGATGGCTCAGGGGGCACCGACCTCGGCGTACTGACCCTTGCGATCGACGGCGTCAACGAGGGCGAAAAATACCACGAAACCCTGGATTTCGACGATATGGGCGTCACGTCAAGGGCGGATAATTTCTCCCTCCCCAATTACCGGGGTTTTGCGCTCGCCGTAAACGGAAGCCACGAAGTGACCCTCCTGAATGGCTTCGTCTACGATACGATCCCGGGCGTGGATGCCATCACCGAGGATGGGTTCAGCGATACCGTTCTATCCCCAGGGTCGGCGCCCGTGACCTTGAAATTGCTCGATGGCGGAGAGTTCACCTTTCAGAGTGTTTCGATCGCCGAATTGTCGGCAGCGCCCTTCCACCTGACGCTCACTGCCCTGAATGACGGGCAGATCGTCTATCAGCAAGAGATCGAGGTCACGGGCCCTAACCTCGAAGTCAATCTCGAAGATATCGAAGAAATACGTTTCGACTTCATGGGCAATTCCGTCGTGATGGACAATTTTTCACTGTTGGTTTGAAGCTTGGCGTAGGGTGCGACGGGGTGCCCTCGGCCGTCCCGGCATGCGGCTGGGTTTATCCGCGTCGGCTGGAAGGAGAGACGGTTACCACAATCTCCCCCTTTCTGTGCTCGTCACAAGAACCCAGTGCGCCTAAGTCCTTGGGAGCGGGAGACCCTTTCCGTTGACGTATTACTTCATTCACGGCGCAGACGCTGCGTGGCTGGATTCCTGTGACATCCCTCGGATCAAGTCCGAGGACAGGAATGAGGGAGGAGAGGTAAGCGCCCCAGCGCCTCACCTCTGCTACCTTGCTTCGGCCCGATCATCGTTTCCGGGCGGACGATCTCGTCATACTCTTCCGACGTCACCAGGCCGCTGGCGAGCGCTTCTTCCTTCAGCGTCGTGCCGTTCTTATGCGCGGTCTTGGCGATCTTGGCGGCGGCGTCGTAACCGATCTTCGGGGCAAGCGCGGTCACCAGCATAAGCGAGCGTTCGAGGCCGGCCTTGATGTTGTCCTCGCGCGCCTCGATGCCGACGACGCAATTATCAGTGAAGGAGACGGCAGCGTCGGCGAGCAGCTGCACCGACTGAAGGAAATTATAGGCCATCATCGGATTGTAGACGTTGAGCTCGAAATGGCCCTGGCTGTCGGCGAAGGTCAATGCGGCGTGATTGCCGAAGATGTGGATGCAGACCTGCGTCAGCGCCTCGCACTGGGTTGGATTGACCTTGCCGGGCATGATGGAAGAGCCGGGCTCGTTTTCCGGCAGTGCCAGCTCGCCGAGACCGGCGCGTGGGCCGGAGCCGAGCAGGCGGATGTCGTTGGCGATCTTGAAGAGAGCGGCAGCCGCCGCATTGATGGCGCCATGGGAAAAAACCATGCTGTCATGCGAAGCGAGTGCCTCGAACTTGTTCGGTGCGGTGACGAAGGGCATGCCGGTGATCTCGGCGATCTCGTCGGCGACCTTTTCGGCAAAGCCAACCGGCGCATTGAGGCCGGTGCCGACGGCGGTGCCGCCCTGGGCAAGCTCGCAGAGACCGGGGAGGGTCATCTCGATGCGCTTGATGGCCGAGCCAACCTGGGCGGCATAACCGGAAAATTCCTGGCCGAGGGTCAGCGGCGTCGCGTCCTGGGTATGAGTGCGGCCGATTTTGATGATGTGGCTGAATTCCGTGACCTTCATGTCGAGGGCGGCATGCAGGTGCTTCAGCGACGGCAACAGGTGATGGGCGATCCGTTCGGCGCAGGCGATATGCATGGCCGTCGGATAGGTATCGTTCGACGACTGGCTCATGTTGACGTGATCGTTCGGATGCACCGGCTTCTTGGAACCCATGACGCCACCGAGCATTTCTATAGCGCGGTTGGAGATTACCTCGTTGGCGTTCATGTTGGACTGGGTCCCGGAGCCGGTCTGCCAGACGACCAGCGGGAAGTGTTCGTCGAGCTTGCCGTCGATCACTTCCTGAGCGGCGTCGACGATCGCCTTGCCGAGCGCTGGGTCGAGCTGACCGAGCGACATGTTGGCGCGGGCGGCGGCCTGTTTGACAATGCCGAGTGCACGCACGATCGACAGCGGCTGCTTTTCCCAGCCGATCTTGAAATTGCCGAGGGAACGCTCGGCCTGGGCGCCCCAATAGCGGTCGGCGGCAACGTCGATAGGACCAAAGGTGTCGGTTTCGGTGCGGGTCGCGGTCATGGTCTTGCCTTTCACACGCTGTTTTCTGGCATCTTCGAAAGATGAGGTCTTATAGGTTGGAAATCCGGACAAGAAAACCAGATGTCGCTCGAAATATGAAAGTGGCGTTCATGTTAAAGCCGGGTGGCGCGTGCCTTTTCGGTCACGCTGGAAATTATATGCATCGGACCGTTTTCGCCGCACTGGTCTGTCAGCGAAAAATCGGTAAAAAATTAACTAATAATTTCATAATTTTGTGTGAACTGCTGTGCGGCGCCGCGCCGGATTTCCGTCACACAGATTTGAGTCCGCCGGCGCTGGCGGCGAAGGCCGGTTTCTGATCAATGAGGCCCTACGCTACTTGAGTTTCGCGGGATTTGAGCTTGAGCCTTTGAGCTCGTGACAAGAACAGCATGACACCGGGACTGGAATATATATGACGTTCGTTTTGAAAGGCGCGGTATCCGCATTGGCAGTTTCCTGCGGTTTGGCAGTCATGAATGCTGCCCCCGCTCATGCCTATACGCTGATGGATATGCTGCGCGGCGACAGGCAGCGGACCCAGAGTACCATTTTCATGGATCAGACGCCCGGCCGACCGGTGCCGCGGGACGCTGCCGGCGGTTCGCTCGGCGGGGTCGATCCCGAGGCGCCGCTGCCGAAAGTGAGCGGACCGCGTTACTACACCTATAAGACCGAAACGCTGCAATTCGTCGATACCAGCAAGTTCGCCGATCCCGTCGTCACCGGTGCGGTTGCCGATGTTTCGCTAGGTGGCGATGCCGGCCAGGAGCCGGTCGTGCAGCGCCGCTTCCTGGCGCAGGCCAAGGTTCGCGCCAATGCCGACGTCGCCAAGGCGCTCGAAGCCTATTATGGCGATAGCCGCAATCCGCTCATCTGGGTCGAGGGCAACCAGATCAACGAGCGCGCCAAGTCGGCGATGGCGACACTTGCCGATGCAGCTTCTGTCGGTCTCGATCCGGCCGATTATGCGCTGCAGACGCCTGACATCGATCCGGCCAATCCCGATCCCGCCGCCCGCGACCGGGCGCTGACGCAATTCGAACTCGATCTCTCGGCTAAGGTGCTCGCCTTCATTCAGGACACGTTGCGCGGCCGCATCGATCCCAACAAGATTTCCGGCTACCACGATTTCCAGCGCAAGGTGGTCAATCTGGCGCCGGTGCTGAAGCTTATCCGCATGAGCCCCAATGTCGGCGCCTACATCGCCAGCCGCTCGCCCGACAGTCCACAATTTGAGGCGCTGAAGGCCGAGCTTGCCAAGCTTCGTGCCGCCGATGGCAGCAACGAGGAGCAGATCGTCATTTCGCTCCAAGGGCTGCTGAAGCCCGGCGACAGTTCACCCGAAGTTGCCAATATCGTCAAGGCGATCCAGAAGCACGGTTCCGAGACGCTGAGGACCGATCATGCGGCGACGCTTGCCGCATATGCCGGCAGCAGCGACTACTCGCCCGATATCGTCGCCCTGGTCGAGGGCTTCCAGAAGGAGCGCGGACTGAAGTCCGACGGCGTTATCGGCCAGGCGACGGTGCGTGCCATGACCGGCGGTGACACCAACGCGTCGAAGATCGACAAGCTCATCGTCGCCCTGGAGCAGGTGCGCTGGCTGCCGGAGGATCTCGGCTCGCGCTACGTCATGATCAACCAGCCGGCCTACATGGCCTACTACCACAATGACGGCAAGGAACAGCTGTCGATGCGCGTGGTGGTCGGCGGCAAGAACAATCAAACCTATTTCTTCAACGACCAGATCGAGACGGTGGAATTCAACCCGTTCTGGGGCGTGCCGCAGTCGATCATCATCAACGAGATGCTGCCGAAGCTGCGCTCGGATCCGAACTATCTCGACCAGCTCGGCTATGAGGTCGAGGTGAACGGCCATGCCGTCGCATCGTCCAGCGTCGATTGGTATGGCTCGACCGACAGTGTGTCGGTGCGCCAGCCGCCCAGCAGCGACAATGCGCTCGGCGAACTCAAGATCCTGTTCCCGAACAGCCATGCGATCTACATGCACGACACACCGTCCAAGAGCTTCTTCAAGCGGGACATGCGGGCTCTGAGCCACGGTTGCGTTCGCCTTGCCAATCCGCGCGCGATGGCCGCCGCGGTGCTCGGCACGACGGTCGACGATGTCGCCAAGCAGATAGCCAGCGGGCAGAACCATGCAGTGAAAGTTCCGCAGAAGATCCCGGTTTACGTCTCCTATTTCACCGCCTGGCCGAACAAGGACGGGGTTGTGGAGTATTTCGATGACGTCTACGGCCGCGACGCTTATGTCGAAAAGGCTTTTGACGCGACGACCAAGGCGCGTGGGGCGCAGATTTGACGTAAGGTTTATTCGCTTATGGAGCGGGCGGTCTTCGGGCCGCCCGTTTCGTACACAAGAAATAAGGGGGAGAAGATATGCCGTGTGGCCCCCTCATCCGCCTGCCGGCACCTTCTCCTGGGTAGAAGAAACGTTGCGGTAATGCCTCGCTCCTGATCAGGCGTTTCATGTGGCTGCAGCCGCGCCGCCACGATCGCAAAGACATCGGTCTGATCGCCAGCCTCAGACCGCGACCTTTGTCGCAAACTCCCGCAACAATCTCTCCACCAGTTCCGGCGTAAGTTCGTCGAAATGCATGATGATCTGATCCGGATCGAGGCTTGAGACCGGTACGTCGGAATAGCCGAAAGGCACGGCGATCGACGGAACTCCGGCATTCTTGGCGACAGCGATGTCGTTGATGCTGTCGCCGATCATCACGGTGCGGGCGATGTCGCCGCCGGCGCGGTCGACGGTGCCGGTCAAGTGGCGGGCGTCGGGTTTGCGGTATTCGAAAGTATCGCCGCCGGTGATAGCGTCGAAATATTGGGTGAGATCGAGCTTGTCGATCAGGCCGAGCGCCAGGCTCTCCATCTTGTTGGTGCAGACGGCGAGGCGGTAACCCGCCGAGCTTAGACGGTCCATCGCGGCGACCAGGCCAGGATAGGGTTCGGTACGGCCGGGCATGTTGCCGGCATAATGGGCGACGAAGCGCTCTACCAGCGGCGGCAGGGCGTCCGCCTCCAGTGGATGACCCCGCAGCCGGCAGGCGCGCTCGATCATCACGCGGGCGCCCTGGCCGACGAGATGGGTGAGGTCGTCATAGCTGACCGGTTCGAGGCCGAGGGCTGCGATCGTATGGTTCAGGCTCTCCACCAAATCCGAGTGAGTGTCGAGAAGGGTGCCGTCGAGATCGAAGACGACGAGCGTCGCGCGAGCAGGTGCAGGGGCCAAGATCTTGCCTCGTTGAGCTGTGGGTCGTCCCAGGTGGCGAAAGCTCATCTGGGGTGACAGGTCATTTCTGGGTAGGCGATCGCGCGGCGGAAAGCAACGTCCGGGTGAGGGCCGGGAAAGCCACAGGCGTTTGTTTCGGCTTTTCATTTTCCGTGATGATTTTGACTTTCGTTTGCCAGACGAGCCGTGTAAACAGCACATCCAACGCAACAATTGGAGCTGGCGGCGCATGGATGCCCGCGAAATGAAGATCAAGGCCGCCGAGGCCGCGCTCGGTCATGTCGAAAGCGGGATGCGTCTCGGCATCGGCACCGGGAGCACGGCGGAAGAATTCGTCCGCCTGCTGGCGGAGAAGGTCGCGGGCGGCTTCAAGGTCGAAGGTGTTCCGACGTCCGAACGAACCGCGCGGCTCTGCGTCGAGCTCGGTGTTCCGCTGAAGTCGCTTGACGAATTGCCGGCACTCGATCTGACGGTCGACGGTGCAGACGAGGTCGATCCGGCGCTCCGGCTGATCAAGGGCGGCGGCGGCGCGCTGCTGCGCGAAAAGATCGTCGCCGCGGCTTCGCAGCGGATGATCGTCATCGCCGATGAGAGCAAGCTGGTCGACACGCTCGGCGCTTACCCGCTGCCGATCGAGGTCAATCCGTTCGGTCTGGTCTCGACTCGGATCGCCATCGAAAAGGTTGCCGCCCGGCTCGGTCTTTCCGGCGAGCTTACCCTGCGCCAGTCCGGTGACGGAGAGTTTACCACGGATGGCGGGCATCACATCATCGATGCATCTTTTGGCCGCATTCCTGATGCAGAGGCGCTTTCGAGCGAGCTGAATTCCATACCCGGCGTCGTCGAACACGGGCTCTTTATCAATATGGCGGCACTTGCGATCATTGCCGGTCCTGCGGGTGCACGCACGCTGCAGGCAAACAGATAACAGGAGCATACACTCATGATGAACATTGCAGGTCTTGGCCGTCTCGCCGCTGCGACCCTCGTTCTTTCCGGGCTTGCCTTCGGCTCCGCCGTCAAGGCGCAGGAGGTCTCCGAGGAGCAGCTGAAGGCGTCTCGAGCCGCGATCGACGCCATCGGCGCCACCGCCCAGTTCGACAATATCCTGCCCGGTCTTGCCGAGCGCCTGAAGGCCGGCCTGATCCAGGATTCGCCGAACTACCAGGATATCATTTCGTCGACGGTCGACGCACAGGCGCTGAAGCTGGCGCCGCGCCGCGGCGATCTCGAAAAGGAGGCGGCGCTGACCTATGCCAAGACCTTCACGATCGACGAGCTGAAAGCGATCGCCGAGTTCTATAATTCCGACGTCGGCAAGAAGCTGCTGCGCGACGGCCCGGTCGCGTCCCGCGAAACGGCGAAGGCTGCCGACATCTGGGCGCAGGGCATTTCCCGCGACCTGGAAAAGCAGAGCAATGCCGAGTTGTCCAAGGTCATCAAGGCCCCGCCGCCGGCAACGGACAGCCCGGTTGCTCCGGCTCCGGCTGCCCAGCAGTAAGGCCTGCCCGTCAGAATTTGCGAAAGCCCGGCATCGTCCGGGCTTTTTTGTTATGATGGCCGGCAAATACCAGTGAAGCTTTGGTGAGGCTACATGTCCGATCATTACGAGGCTGTGCGAGTGCGGATATCAGGCAGGGTCCAAGGTGTCGGTTTTCGCATGTGGACGCGCGATGAGGCGTTGCGGCTGGGGGTAACCGGCTGGGTGCGCAACGAAGCGGACGGATCTGTCTCCGCCTTGATCGCTGGAGCGGATAGTGCGATCACGACGATGATCGAGCGTCTGAGGCGCGGGCCTGCAGGGGCATTGGTCTCAAGCCTCCAGACGGAAGCGGCTCAGCTCGGAAATATGCCGACGGATTTCCGCATCACCGGCTGACAGCGGCAAATCCTCGCGAGCGAAATACGCTCCTGGCGTTCAGTCCCAATCCTTCGAACTCTTGGCCAATTGCCATACACCAGTCTCATCCGGCTCTACGCGCTTGTTACCGCGGTAGAAGATCGGCAGTCCGGTTTTCTTGTCCATGGCAAAGCGGCTTGGCGCGAATTTCTCGCCCTCGTGGCCCTGAATGGCGAGGTTGAGGGCTTCCTTGAACTTGCCGGCTCTGCACAGGTTGGCGAAAAGGGTTTGATCCATCGTTTGCTCCGGCATCCTTTCAGTCTCGTGCATTGCCTGCCAGCCTCCGCCGACGGGGTCAACCGTAAACGGTGACCGAGTGAGCTTCCGATCAAGATTCGGCAACGGAGTACGGGAAGACTGAGGAGCGGGCTTTTGTTTTCACAACGATCGCCCCTATATCAGGAGCGTCCTTCCTGCGATTCCCTTCCGGAGCTCCTCATGTCTTCCTACGACTACGACCTCTTCGTCATCGGCGGCGGTTCTGGAGGCGTGCGGGCTGCACGTGTCGCTGCTTCGCTTGGCAAGAAGGTGGCGATCGCGGAAGAATACCGCTATGGCGGCACATGCGTCATCCGCGGCTGCGTGCCGAAGAAGCTTTTCGTCTATGCCTCGCAGTTCCATGAACATTTCGAAGATGCGGCCGGATTCGGCTGGACCGTCGGCGAAAGCAGCTTCGACTGGAAGAAGCTGGTGGCGGCCAAGGATGCCGAAATCGCGCGGCTGGAAGGCCTCTACAAGAAGGGCCTCGCCGGGGCCAATGCCGAGATCCTGGAAACGCGTGCAGAGTTGGTCGATGCGCATACGATTCGGCTCAAGGAGAGCGGACAGACGGTGACGGCAAAAACGATCGTCATCGCCACCGGCGGTAGGCCGAACCCGCATGTGGCTCTTCCCGGCCACGAGTTCTGCATCTCCTCCAACGAGGCCTTTCATCTCGAAGAGCTGCCGAGATCGATCGTGATATCGGGCGGCGGCTATATCGCCGTCGAGTTCGCCAATATTTTCCACGGTCTCGGCGTCGAGACGACGCTGATCTATCGCGGTGCCGAAATCCTCTCGCGCTTCGATGAGGATTTGAGGCGCGGTCTGCACGAGGCGATGGTCGCCAAGGGAATTCGTATCCTTTGCCACGATGCGCTGCAAAAGGTCTCCAAAGGCGAGGGCGGTCTCACTCTGGAGACGATGAACAATGGCACACTCCAGGCAGGCGCCGTCCTGCTGGCACTCGGGCGCGATCCGAATACCGAGGGCCTCGGCCTTGAGGCGGCCGGCGTCGCCGTCGATGAGCGCGGCGCCATTATCGTCGACGACTATTCCCGCACCAATGTCGAAAACATCTATGCGCTTGGCGATGTCACCAATCGGGTACAGCTGACGCCGGTGGCGATCCACGAGGCCATGTGCTTCATCGAAACCGAATACAAGAACAATCCGACACGACCGGACTACGAGCTGATCCCGACCGCCGTCTTCTCGCAGCCCGAGATCGGCACCGTCGGCCTCTCGGAAGAGGAGGCGGGCAAGCGCTATAGCGAGCTTGAAGTCTACCGCGCCCAGTTCCGGCCGCTGAAAGCGACGCTTTCGGGCCGGCCCGAACGGATGATCATGAAGCTGATCGTCGATGCGGCGAGCCGCAAGGTAGTGGGTGCGCACATCCTCGGCCACGATGCCGGAGAGATGGCGCAGCTGCTCGGCGTGACACTGAAGGCCGGCTGCACCAAGGACGATTTCGATCGGACGATGGCGCTGCATCCGACGGCCGCCGAAGAACTCGTCACCATGTATGCGCCGAGCTATCGCATTCGCGACGGACAGCGCGTCTGAACGCTCTTGGAGCAGATGTGCACTAGCTGGTGATGCGCGGTGCGCGAATGGCCTTGAGGAAAAGCGCCTTCATGGCGTCGGCGATACCTTCGGTCGGCGTCACCTCGAAATAGAGGCCGGGCGAGGCGCATGCCTGCATCTTCGTCGGGATCTCGCTTTGGAAGGGCTTGATCCAGGTGTTGTACCAACTGTTCTTTGGCAGCGGGAGATAGGTGGTATAGAGCACGGCGATCCGAACACCCTTATCCTTCAGCGGCTGGCAGAACGAGGTGTCGATCGGCTCCTGGCAGCGCTTGCCGGTGGGCTTTTTGGTGCAGGTCTTCGGCTTTTCGCTATCGCCGACGCCGTCCGAAACGAAGAACAGGATTTTCTGTGGCGTGGTCGAAGTGCTGCCGTCGCCGGGCGCCGTGATGATGGTCTTCATCTGGGTCAGCGCATTGTCGAAGCTCGTCTGTTGGTCGTTGTTGTAGCCCTGATATGGAATGGTCATCAGATCGACTGCATCGGTGTAGATGCGCACTTGGTCGAGATTGTCCGTCGGCTCGGATATGGTCGTCAGTTTGGCGTCTTCGGCCTTCGTGCCGAAGGTGTAGACGCCCATGCGGAACTGGTTGTTGGAAACGCGCGTGGTCTTGGCGGTCTGCGTCAGTTCCTTGGTCGCCTGGCGCACGACGTCGATGCGCATGCTGACGCCGAGTTTCTTGGCGAGATTGTAGTAATTGTTGCTGTTCTGCGTCTCGTGGCAGGCGAAGGCGCAGCTGTCGCTGGTATTCTTTTCCATCGTCGCGACGTCGCTCGCGGTGGCGCCGACGCCCATGGAAGGCGTGTTGTCGAGGAGGATGTAGAAATCCATGAAGGAGGCGGTCTGATACTCGGCCGTTGCAGTGCCGGAGATCGTGATCGAATCCTTGCCGAAAACCCGCATGAAAGTGGTGGGCATGGTTGCGCTGAAGGAAACCTGCGAATGCAGCTTATTGGTTGCCTTGGTGACGTCGATGCCGAGATCGACGTCAATCTCGGACAGCTCTCCCGACACCTGGGACATGAAGATATCGCGGGCATCGCTTTTCCCGAGCGAGATCGTGCCGTTACCGCTCATCGTCATGGCGGCTGCCACGGCGCCGGATTTTTCGGCGATCGAGCCGACGGCGGCGGCATCGGCGGCGGCGTAGAGCTGCGTCCTCAAGCTCAGTGCGTGGGCGAAATCTACTGCCATGCCTGCCGTGCCGAGGAGCGGCACCATCAGCAATGCGGTCATGATGCCGAAATTGCCCGAGCGGTCCGAGATGAAACGCGGCGGAAGGATCGCCATGACATGTCCCCAAAACGATGAAATTCCGCTCGGTTCTACATTCAAAGTCTAAAATATGGGGAAATCGACATGGTATATTCTGGTTTAACCGGGGGAATGCGGACTGTAGGGCGGGGCGATGACCTTCGGCGATTGGCCTTTGCAAGGCTGATCTAAAAGTCTATAAGCCGCCGGATATTAAGACAGGGCATCCTAGGGCGGATGTGAATGAGGTGAGTGAGATGGCAGAGAATTGGACCCCGAGCAGCTGGCGGCAAAAACCGATCCTGCAGGTTCCCGAATATCCTGATGCAGCCGCTTTGGCGGCAACGGAAGCCACGCTCGCCAGCTATCCGCCGCTCGTCTTCGCCGGTGAGGCGCGCCGCCTGAAGAAGCATCTCGCCAATGTCGCCGAAGGCAACGGCTTCCTGCTGCAGGGCGGCGACTGTGCCGAGAGCTTCGCTGAACACGGCGCCGACAATATCCGCGACTTCTTCCGCGCTTTCCTGCAAATGGCCGTCGTGCTGACCTTCGGCGCGCAGTTGCCGGTCGTCAAGGTCGGCCGCATCGCCGGCCAGTTCGCCAAGCCGCGTTCGTCGAATGTCGAGAAGCAGGGCGATGTCACGCTGCCGGCCTATCGCGGCGACATTATCAACGGCATCGAGTTCACCGAGGAGTCGCGCATTCCGAATCCGGAACGCCAGGCCATGGCCTATCGCCAGTCGGCCGCGACGCTGAACCTTCTGCGCGCCTTCGCGATGGGCGGTTACGCCAACCTCGAAAACGTGCATCAGTGGATGCTCGGCTTCGTCAAGGACAGTCCGCAGGGCGAGCGCTACCGCAAGCTTGCCGACCGCATCAGCGAGACCATGGATTTCATGAAGGCGATCGGCATCACTTCGGAAAACCATCCGAGCCTGCGCGAGACCGATTTCTTCACCAGCCATGAGGCGCTGCTGCTCGGCTACGAGGAGGCGCTAACCCGCGTCGATTCCACCTCGGGCGATTGGTATGCCACATCAGGCCATATGATCTGGATCGGCGACCGCACGCGCCAGGCCGATCACGCGCATATCGAATATTGCCGTGGCATCAAGAACCCGATCGGCCTGAAATGCGGCCCGTCGCTGCAGGCCGATGATCTGCTGCAGCTGATCGACATCCTGAATCCCGGCAACGAAGCCGGGCGTCTGACACTGATCTGCCGCTTCGGCCACGAGAAAGTCGCCGAGAACCTGCCGCGTCTCATCCGCGCCGTCGAGCGCGAAGGCCGCAAGGTCGTCTGGTCGTGCGACCCGATGCACGGCAACACGATTACGCTCAACAACTACAAGACCCGTCCTTTCGAGCGGATCCTGTCGGAAGTCGAAAGCTTCTTCCAGATCCACCGCGCCGAAGGCACGCATCCCGGTGGTATCCATGTCGAAATGACCGGCAAGGATGTGACGGAATGCACCGGCGGCGCCCGCGCTGTCACTGCCGACGACCTGCAGGACCGCTACCACACCCATTGCGATCCGCGCCTCAACTCCGACCAGGCGCTCGAGCTCGCCTTCCTGCTTGCCGAGCGCATGAAGGGCGGCCGCGACGAGAAGCGCCTGGTTGCCAACGGCTGAGACGGGGCCGGAAACGGATAAGGAAAACCCGGCGCGACGCCGGGTTTTTTATTGCCTCTAGATACTCGCCTGAACGCTGTGCAGGTTGGCGTAGACGCCTCCTTGCGCCATCAGGTCGTCATGAGTGCCCTGTTCGGCGATGCCGTCGGCCGTCAGGACCAGGATGCGATCGGCATGGCGGACGGTCGACAGGCGGTGGGCGATGACGAGGGTAGTGCGACCGTTCGCCAGGCTGAGCAGTGCCTGCTGCACCGCCCGTTCGCTCTCGTTGTCGAGCGCGCTGGTCGCCTCGTCAAAGATCAGGATCTCCGGATCTTTGAGGAAGGCGCGGGCGATGGTGATGCGCTGGCGCTGGCCGCCCGAGAGCTTGACGCCGCGCTGGCCGATATCGGTGTCATAACCGTGGGGCAGGGCCATGATGAAGTCGTGCGCGTTGGCAGCACGCGCAGCCGCTTCCAACTCGGCGTCGCTGGCGCCGGGTCTGCCGTAGCGCAGGTTTTCCGCAACGGTGCCGGCAAAAAGATAGACATCCTGCTGCACCACCCCGACATGGCGCCGGAGCGAGGCCAGCGTCACGTCGCGGATATCGGTGCCGTCAACACGGATCGCCCCCGCCTCGACATCGTAGAAGCGCGGTATGAGCGCGCAGAGCGTGCTCTTGCCGACCCCCGAAGGACCGACCAAGGCAACGAATTCTCCGGGGGCGATAGTGAGGGAAAGTCGCTCCAGCACCCGCGGACCATCGGCCTCGTAGCCGAAGGCGACGTCGGAAAAACTGATCTCGCCTTTTGGCGCCGGCATCGGACGGGCGTCCGGTCGATCGGTGATATCGGGATCGATTTCCAGGATCTCCATGGCCCTGATGAAGCCGGTATAGCCCTCCTGCCAGAGGCGCACAAAATTGGCGAGCCGCTGCACGGGATCGACCAGCACACCGACGCAGAGCAGGAAGGTCAGCATATCCGGGACGGTCAGGTCCGCCGTCAGGATGCGCAGGCCTCCCGCGACGATCACCAATATGGTGACGAGCTGGGCGAAACTTTCCGTGCCGACCGAAAACCAGGCTTCGCTGCGGTAGCCGTCGGCGCGGCTTTGCAGGAAGCGCTGGTTCTGCTCGGCGAAGCGCTCTCTTTCCAGCGCCTCGTTGGCGAAAGACTGGACGACGCGGATGCCCGCAAGCGCATCCTCGACGCGCTCGTTGACGGCGGCGATCTGCCGTTTGCTGGTTTCGAGTGCGCGGTTCATGCGCCGGTTGAAATAGAGCGCATAGATCACCGCTACGGGCGTGAGCAGCAGGATGAGAGTCGCCAACAGCGGGTCGATGAAGAACAAGACCAGCATGGCGCCGCCATATTTCAGTATGGCGATGGAGATATCCTCGGGGCCGTGATGAAAGAGCTCGCCCAGCCACAGGGAGTCATTGGTGATGCGGCTCATCAACTGTCCGGTGCGCTGGCGGTCGTAGAAGCTGAACGAGAGTTTCTGGCAGTGCTCGAAAAGTTCCTGCCGCACCGTCGCCTCGATGCGGGCTCCCATGACGTGGCCGCGATAATCGACGAAGAAGATCGCGACTATCTGGACGGCCAGAACGGCGAGCATCACACCGCCCATCGCAAGGATCTGAGCGAAAGCCTCCGGGGCATCCGGCAGAGCGAGAAGACGGCTGGTGACGATGTTGGCGCAGAGCGGCAACGCCACGGCGGTGCCGGCGACGAGGACGGCGCAAAGCAGATCCGCCAGCAGCAAAGGCAGATGCGGGCGATAGTAGGAGAGGAATTTGCGCATGCGCGACCAGCGCCGCTCGCGGCCGACGGCGTTTGAATCGTTGCGGAAGAAATTCAGGAAAAGGTTATGACGGCGCGAGCTTTTCCTCGCGCGGGAGAACCGAATATTCATGAGGCAGAATGTCCTTGTGGGCGATGTTTCCTTTCTGTTTGGACAGGGTCGCTCTCATGTCAGTCTCCCAACGGTTGAATAAATTGAGCCTGTAGTATCACCGATAACAGCTTCCGGTTCAACGCGGCGACGCGAGGAGATCGGCAGGTGTTGTCGAGGGGCAACAGCTTCGGGTCATCAAGCTTTCGGCATGCCGTCCGGCCTCAGGTGCTTCTTCTGGGCTGCGATTCGAAAAATCGCATTGGCCGCTCCGTAGCCTGCATAGCCCCGACGCTGTACGATCTCGAAGAAGAAACCCTCGCCGAACGTCGGGCTATAGAGCTGGAAATACTCTCCGTGCTCGTCCCGGTCGTACAGGATATTTTCCGCCTTCAGCCGATCGCTGAGTTGCGTATCCAATCCGAAGCGCGCTTCGAGGTCGTCATAGTAATTCGGCGAAATCGCGAGTGGTTTGAAACCGTTCTGCCGCAGGCTGGCTGCTGTCGCGAAAATATCGTCGGTATGGAACGCAAGGTGTTGCACGCCGGAGCCGAACGTCTCGGCCATGAAATGGCCAGCCAGCGTACGCCTGTTTTCCGCGCCGTTCAGCGTAATGCGCAGCAAGCCTGATGCATTTTCGACCACCTGACTGCGTACCACTCCGGCGGGATCTATGATGTCGACCATCGGCGTTTTCTGCGCTTCGAAGATCGCGGTGTAGAATAGGAGCCAGGTCGGCATCTCGTCATAGGCGACCGTCTGCGCAACGTGGTCTATATGGAGCAGATGGGCGGAAACGACCTCGGTTTCGTCTTCAACGGGCAAAAAATCGATTTCCGAAAACCGGCCGAGATTGCTTTTGTCATCTATCAGGTAGATCACCCCTCCGCCTACGCCGCGGATTGCCGGGATTTCCACCTCGCCCGGCACGACCGGTTGGCAGAAGGGCTCCGCGTCGAGGGCGACGGCCCGTTCGAGAGCATTCGTGGCATCGTCGACCACCAGCGCGAGCGCATAAGCGGACGTTCCATGGATGGCAAATGAGGAGCCGGCAAAACCATGTCGATCCGTATTGATGATGAGACGTATATCGCCTTGCCGGTAAAGGCTTACGTCCTTGCTCCGATGGACGGCCTCCTTTTGGAAGCCTAAGGTTTCCAACATGCGGACAAGGTCGGCTGCCTCTTCCTCGTCTGCCGAAAATTCCACGAAGGCAATGCCATTGACGATGGCGCGCGGTGGCATCGGCTGTATCGACAGATCTGGGACGGCGCGTGCACGCCGGACCTGATCGGCAAGATAGATCAGCGAACGATGTCCGTCCGTGGCGATCGAGCGCGTGGAGCCTCCGCGGAACTGGTCGTTGAATATTTCCAGAGAAAAGTAGCCGTCATAGCCAGTATCGGCGACGGCGGCTGCGAACGCCGCAACAGGGAGATCCCCTTCGCCTGGCATGTTGCGGAAATGCCGGCTCCAATAAAGCAGATCCATATCGATCAAGGGCGCATCGGCAAGCTGCACCATGAAGAGCTTTTCCTTGGGAATCGATCGGATCGAGTTGATATCGACCTTGCGCGAAAGCGTGTGGAAACTGTCGAGGATCAGGCCGACATTCGGATGATCGGCCCTGCGTACGATTTCCCAAGCATCCCGATGATCGTTGATGTGCTTTCCCCAGGCGAGGGCTTCGTATCCGACTTTCAAGCCACGCTTGGCCGCCCGCTCGCCGAGCTCGTGAAAATCTGCCGCTGCCCGATCGATGCCGCCGAGTGCGGCGGAAGAAACATTGGAGCAAACGAGGATTAATTCGGTTGCGAGTTGCTGCATCACGTCGAATTTGCGCTCGGCGCGGTCGAAGGTGCGGCTGCGGAGGGGCTCGGGCATGCCCTCGAAATCACGGAAAGGCTGAAAGAGCGTGATCTCCAGTCCGTGGTCGCGGACCATCCTGCCGACATCCGCAGGGCTCCCATCGAAGGCCAAGAAGTCATTTTCGAAGACTTCCACGCCGTCGAAGCCCGCTCTGGCGATCGCCTCCAGCTTTTCCGGGAGTTCGCCGCTGGTCGATACTGTCGCAATCGAAGTTTTCATGGGGCAACTCCACTAGCAGCCAATCACCTTGCCCTTCGGATCCTAGTTCCACAGCGTTGGAGCCAGGAAATCCATCCACCAAAGCCGCCGGCTCGCGCCGCACCGGATCGGGCAGTCACCCAAGCTTGCGACGACGCCTAGCGCTTCAATGTGCATGTTCGGTCTCGATGTGGCCGCCGAGGAAGAGCTGGCCGACGCGCGGGTCGGCGAGCAGGGCGGTCGCCTTGTCGTGCATGCGGGTCTGACCGAGCTCGAGGACGAGGCCGTAATCCGACATGGCAAGCGCCGATTTGGCGTTCTGCTCCACCATCAGGATGGTAACGCCCTGGTCGCGCAACCGGATCAGGGTCTGGAAGACCTCTTGCACGAGATTGGGCGACAGGCCGATGGAAGGCTCGTCGATCAGGATCAGCTTCGGGTCGAGCAGGAGGGCACGAGCCACCTCCAACTGCTTCTGTTGCCCGCCGGACAGTTCGATGGCCTTGCGGTTGCTGAACTTGCGCAGCATGGGGAACTGGTCCATCACCATGTCGATGCGCTGGCGCACTTTCGCTTGGTCGCTTGCGGTAATGCCGCCGAGCTCCAGATTGTGGTAGACCGAGAGCTGCGGGACGACGTTGCGTCCCTGCGGAACGTAGGTGACGCCGTGGGCGATCATCTGGCGCGGCGTTTGCCGGGTCACATCCTTGCCGTCGAGCAGGATCTGGCCCGAATGAATGTTCAGGAGGCCGAAAATCGCCTTGAAGACGGTCGACTTGCCGGCGCCGTTCGGCCCGATGACGGTTGTGATGGACGCCTTCGGGATCGAGAACGACACGCCGTTCAGGATGGTGATCTTGCCGTAGCCGCCTTGGATGTTTTTCAGTTCAAGCATTTTCAGCCTCCGAGATAGGCGTCGATGACGGTCTGGTTCGACCGGATTTCGTCCGGCGTGCCTTCTGCGATGATGCTGCCTTCGGCGAGAACGATGATGCGGGAGCACAGGCTCATTACGAACTCCATATTGTGCTCGATGACGACGAATGTCGTTCCGTGTTCGGCATTGTAGGCGATGAGCCGATCCTTGAGATTGGCGAGCATCGTCAGGTTGACACCGCCGGCCGGCTCGTCGAGCAGGACCAGGCTCGGCCCCGCCATGAAGGCCATGGCGGCGTCGACCAATTTCTGCTGGCCGTATGAAAGAGAGCCGGCTAGCGTGTCTTTCAGGTGACCGAGACGGAAGAAGGAGATCATCCTTTCAGCTTCCGCCGTCAGGCCGGCATCACCCGGTCCGAAGAGGCGCGACAGCATCGTGCCGTGATGTTCCTGTCCGGCAAGGATGATATTGTCCAGCACAGACATTTTCGGAAAGACCGAAAGCTGCTGGAATGTGCGCCCGACCCCGAGCTTGTTGAGGTCGGAGGCGCGCATGCCGGAGACGTTCCTGCCGTTGACGGCCACATCGCCGGTATCCGGGGTCAATTGGCCGAGGATGCAGTTGAAGAGCGTCGACTTGCCCGACCCGTTCGGGCCGATCAGCCCCAGGATTTCGCCTTTGCCGACTTCGAAGGAAACATTGTCGACGGCGCGGATTCCGCCGAAGCTCTTGCCGATATTGCGAACGGAGAGAATGGGCGCGTTCATTTCAGGCTTGCTCCTTCGGCCATGTCTGCACGGACCTGCTTTTTCGGCCAGAGTTTTGCGCGGATCCTGGCGCCGACGCCGATCAGTCCTGAGGGGACGAAAATGAGCATGACGATGACCAGCGCCGAATAGATGATGAGATAATATCCTTCGGTGAAGCGCAGGACCTCCGGAAGCAGAATGACGACGCCCGCTCCCACCAGCGGCCCAAAGAAATATCCCGCGCCGCCGACGATGACCATCAGCAGGATGCGTAGGGAATGCGCGAGCGCGAAGGAGCCGGGTTCGATGAACTGCACGAGGGGGGTGATCAAGGCTCCAGCCAGCCCGCCATAGGCTGAGCCGATCGCGAAGGCGAGCAGGGTGATGCGGCGAGTGTCGACGCCGAGGCTCTCGGCGCGTACGGGATTTTCACGCAACGCCTTGAAGGCGCGTCCCCACGGCGAGCGAACGATACCCCACATGGCGAGTGCTGCGAGCACCGTGACGGCAAGCGTGAAATAGTAGAACGGCAGCTGCTTCATCGTCGAGAACAGCCCGAAGTCCGGACGCGGCATGCCGACGAGACCAATGCTGCCGCCGGTCAGCCAATCCTCGTTCCTGAGGACGAGGAAGACGAGCGTGTTGAAGGCGAGCGTCACGAACGCCAGGAAGTGACCCTTGACGCGTAGCGCCGGATAGCCGAGCAGCAGACCGACGACGAAGCATGCGAAGAGAGCCAGCGGCATCGCCACGATCCAGTGCCAGCCGGCCAGCGTCAGCAGCGCGGTGATATAGGCGCCGATCGCCATGAACGAGGCTTGCGCCAGCGAAATCTGGCCAGCATAGCCGAGCGTCAAATTCAATCCCATGGAGGCGATGGTAAAGATCATCCACGAGGTCAGCACATAGATGATGTAGTTCTTGTGGCCGATCGGCGCGGCGATGGCGAGCGCCAAGAGCGCGATGATTATGAGCAAGCGCAATTTGGGAGTCATCATCAGACCGTCCTCCCTTCCGACGTTCCCAGGATACCTTGCGGCCTGACGAGGATGATGACGATCAGGAGAACCAGGGGCAGGGCGGCGCGGTACTCCGCGGTGACGTAGGCGGCTGTCAGGTTGTCGAGAACGCCGATTAGCAGCCCTCCGACCAGCGCGCCGCGAATCTGGTTGAAGCCGCCCACGATCGCCGCAATGAAAGCGATCAGGCCGAGCGTTTCACCATTCGAAAACTTGGCGAGATAGACAGGCGTGATCAGATAGGAGGCGAGGGCGGCGAGCGCGGCATTGATCAGGAAGGTATAGAGGATCATCCGCTTGACATCGACGCCGAGGATCTCCGCGACGCCGGGATTTTGCGCGGTAGCCTGCATGCAGCGCCCAGTGCGCGTGCGGTTCAGGAACAGCGTGAGGAGGACGACGATACCGAGGCAGAGTACGAGGTTGAATATGTCCTGCATCGAAAGGATCGCGCCCAAAACGTCGATGGGGTCGTTCGGGAACATGGCGGGGAACGGCTGGGCCTCCGCCGAGTAGAACTCCTTCACGCTTTCCTTCAGCAGGATGCCCAGTGCCATTGTCGCGATGATCAGTGTGATACCACCATGGGGAAGGATGGGCTCTACCATGAGCTTTTTGAAGAGGACGCCGAGAATGACCATCGACAGTACGAGGCCGGCCAGCAGGGCCATCCAGAACGGCATTCCGAGGATGCTCATGCAGGCCAGCACGAAAAAGGCAGGCAGCATCACGAACTCGCCCTGGGCGAAGTTAACGGTTTGCGCGGCCTGCCATACCAGCGTAAAGCCGATGGCGACGAGCGCGTAGATGGAGCCGGTCGCCAGACCGGACAAGAGAACCTGTAGGAATTGGGACATCGTGCCACTCTTTCGATGGCCGCGGCAGGACAGGCTGCCGCGGCGAAGCGGAGGTTGATCAGTTGGCGGGGACCGTGCCGATGACCGCAGCCTTGCCGTCCTTCACCTGCACGATGAAGCTCGGACGCGACATTTCTCCCTTCCCATCCCAGCAGGTGTCGAGAAGGATCTTCGGATAGTCCGCCGCCTTCAGGCACAGACCATGCATCTTTTCGGCGAAGGCTTCACCGTCCAGCTCGCCGACCATCTCGGTGACGTATTTGGTCGTCCACGTTCCGATATAACCCTTGATCGCGTCATGGGTGGGCTTGCGCTTGAAAATCTCTTCGAATTTCTTGTCGAAGGCGCCGATGCCCGGAACGTCCGTTGCCGCGGCGGTTAGGCCGACATGGGCGATCGCGCCATCGGCGGCCGGGCCGGCCAATTCCACCACCTTGGCTTCGGTAAGCGTAACCTCTCCGACGAGCGGCATGGCCAGGGACTGCTTCCTGGCCTCGATCAGGAAACGCGCCGATTCCTCCTGATTCATGTAGACGAAGACGGCATCCGGCTGGGCCTGCTTCAGTTTGGCGATATCGGCGGCGTAGTCGGCCTGGCCCTGTTCGGACGAGACGTCGGCGACGACCTCGATACCGGTTTTCTTCATCTCGCTTGCGAAAACATCGTGGCCGCCCTTGCCGAATTCATTGTTCACCCAGGCGATGCCAACCTTCTTGGCCTTGAGCGTGTCGGTGAAATAATTCGTCAGCGCGGGAATGCCTTTCTGGGAACCAGACGACGTGCGGAAAACAAAGGGATTGCCCTTCTGGACGATGCTCGGCGATTCCGACCCGACGAATTGCGGCGTGCTGTTTTGCTGTGCCACCAGCATGTTGACCATCGTCGAACCGGAATAGATCGTGCCGAGGATCGCATATGCTCCCTCATCGATCGCCTTCTGAACGAGCGCGCGCGAAACCTGAGGGTCGGTCTGAGTATCATATTCGCCGAGTTCGATCTTCTTGCCGAGGATTCCGCCTTCGGCATTGATTTCCTCGACCGCGATCTTGACGCCGTCACGCCAGTTGGTGCCAGCAGGAGCGCCGGCGCCGGACAATTCGACGACCATGCCAAGCTTCACGGTATCTTCGGCTCGGGCCGCGCCCGCTCCGATGAGCAGCGTGGACGAGATTGCGAGCAGATATTTACGGTACATGCAGTCCTCCCAGTAAAAACAGACCGGTTCTTAAGGGCGCCGTCTCCACGCGCCACCGGCCTTCACGTCAGCAGGAGACGAAAGTCAGTCTCGTTTCAAGCCTACTTCCCGTTCGCTCGGTCGCGTCAGCAGGAAGTCCACAAGCGTCGCGGCCTGCGCGTCGAACATTCCGGCACCCGTCATGGTTCGGCATCCGCGCCGCCGCGCCTCCTCGATCAGCGGCGGAACTTCCGGTTTTGTGACCACGCAGGCCACGAATTGTCGCGATTCCAGTTTGGATACGTCGATCGGCAGGGGATCCTCCGGCCGCATGCCGAGGGGCGTGGCATTGGCAACGAGATCGTAGCCTGCCGGATCTGCGCTGCCGACGACAAGCCGACCGCGATAATACCTGTCAAGCTTGGCGATGACGGCGTCTCGCCGCTCGCGGTCGATGTCGTGGATCGCAAGCAATGACGCCCCGCGTCTCATGATTTCGAGCGCGATAGCCGCTCCCGCCCCACCGCATCCGATCAGCAGGCATTTGCGGCCGGCAACGGCAAACCCCTGTCTTTCGATCCCGTCCAGATATCCCAACCCGTCGGTATTGTCTCCGTGCCAGCCGTCATCCAGCCGCCGCACGACATTGGCGGCTTCCACGAAAGCAGCGCGATCCGTCGCCGTTGCACATAAACGGAATGCCTCCTGCTTGTGCGGAACGGTCACGAGGATTCCGCCTATGTTGCGAACCGTATGCAGCGCCTGGAAAAGGGTAGGTAGATCGGCGGCGGCCACATGCATCGGTACGACGACGGCTTCTTCACCCTGGTCAACCAGAAGGCGGGTGAGGACGCTTGGCGATCGCACCTGGTCGATGGGATCACCCACCACTGAAAAAAGCCTTGTGCTTCCCGAAGGAATGAAACCTGTCATCGATCGTCCATCTCATCGCTGGAAGTCGAGCATCGACCCAGCGGTTGGCCGATCTAACTCCCGAGAAAAATCTAGCGATAGCTGGCCGGTAGATCGAGTATCATTTTTGCAGCCTTCCATAACATGATGTTAATGGCGTGCGTAAGCCATAACGAACGGATGGTCAGCGGCTTCATCTATCGCGATGTTGCTGAAGAGGTTTCCTTCGCTTCGAGGATCCGGCAGCCTTGATCGAACTCGCGCTTTTCATCTCGTGGCGCAAAAGCTGGCGAAAGTGCTCGGCATAAGCGGACAGGGGCAGGTCCCTGCGGTAGGCGATGTAGGTATGAAAGATACTGTCGGCGTCGATTTCGATGCTCTTCAATCCCCGAACCATGCCATGCGCCACGGTGAATTCATCAATGATAGCTATACCGAGACCGGCAGCGACAAGGCTGCAAACCGTCGTGCCGAAGCGGGCCTTGATGTTCATCCGGTAATCGATGCCGTTGTTGATAAACATTGCCGCCATGATCGCCCCATAGGGATCCTTGGGATTGATGCCGATCAGCGGATGGTCGGACATTTCCAGCGGCGTAATCTTGTCCTTTGCGGCTAAAGGGCTGGTCTCCGGAACGATGCATAACAGCCTGCCACTTGCCAGCGGCTCGAATTCTATCAGCGGATGGTCGAAGCGGGACGAGATGGCGACCAATTCGCCGCGTCCGAGGAGCAAGTAGTCTATCGCCTCCTCGATTTTGAGAATGTTGACGTCGAGCGAGAGATCCGGAAAGCGTTGCCGCAGCTTCGCGATGGCCCGCGGAACCATGACGTTGGCGATGCTCGGCACGGATGCGATGCAAAGCTCTTGGCTCTGGCCGCGGCCGAGGCCTGCCACGGCCGACTGCAGATCGTCGATCTTTCGATGGACGGTGTCGAGCAGATCGAAGATGTTGCGTGCCTGCGAGGTCGGTACGTAGCGTCCGGCACGCCTGTCGAACAGCCTGATGCCGAGGGAATCCTCGGTATACTTCATGAGGCGGCTGAGGCCGGGCGCCGAGACATTCAGCAGCCGCGCGGCGCCCGCGATGCTGCCGGTGACCATGATGGCCCTTATTACCTCAATTTGTCGTAAAGTCAGCATCGACAGCCAAGCCATGGTGAAATGCAAGAACGACCAGCATGCCTTACCGGCCAAAGCTTTCGCAAGAGTGGGATTGGTGCCTTCAAGAATCCTGATCGTTCGTTCAGGGAAACGGATTTGACGCCGTCTGCGATCGGCGGCACCCTGGCGCAAGCAAAGGGAGACGACCTATGAGCGAAGAACATACAGGCGGCTGTCTTTGCGGCGCCGTTCGATTTTCAATTCGGGGGAAGCCCGGACCCGTCGTCGGTTGCCACTGTTCGCAATGCCGCCGTCAGACGGGATTTTATTATGCCGCAGTCAACGTGCCGCGCACGGCGCTTTCGGTGGAAGACGAAAAGGCAGTCCGCTGGTATCGGTCAAGCGAAGAGGCGCGGCGCGGCTTCTGCTCGAATTGCGGCTCCGCATTGTTCTGGCAGGGTGACGGACGGTCGGAAGTCTCGGTGATGGCTGGAGCCTTCGACGAACCGAGCGGCCTTGCCTTCAGCCACCATATCTACTGTGCCGACAAGGGCGATTTCTACGAGATAACCGACGGCCTACCGCAATATGATAGGTATCCCGTCTAGTTGATTGCGTATGCCGCGTCAGGTCTTGGCTGCAAGCGCTGCGCTAAGACGGGCTACATCTTCGCGCAGCGCCGTCAGTTCGGTCAGCACGCTCATGTCGATCTTCTGGTGCAGCGACAGCACTTCGAGCTCGGCCTTGAGATTGACTTCGTAATCCTTGGCGGCCTCGAAGCGGTCGCGCTCGGCCTGGCGGTTCTGCGACATCATGATGATCGGCGCCTGAATGGCGGCGAGCATCGACAGGATGAGGTTGAGAAAAACGAAGGGGTAGGGGTCGAAGGCGCCGCTCGCCATGACGATGGTGTTGACCACCGTCCAGACGACGAGGAAGGCCAGGAAGCCGAGGATGAAGGACCATGAACCGCCGACACGGGCGATGCTGTCGGCGATACGTTCTCCAAACGAGGCCTCGGCAGAAAAGGCGGCGTTGACGTCGGTCGAGATGATCTTGCGCTCGTGCGCTTTCGCCAGCACGCGCTTTTCCGTGTCGCCGAGTTCGTCGGTCGGTTTGTCAAAATGATGGTGCACGAAGGTCGAGAAGTTATTCATGGCCTGTTTCCGATGACCGTTATCGATGCTGACGCTTTCGCGCGTCAGTATTCCGCTCCGCCGGCAAATTGCAATGCATCGGTGCCATAGCCCCCAGCGCTCTGTTCACAAAAAATTCGTGCGCCCGATGCAACCCTTTGGCCGCGAACGTGTTGCGGTAACGGGAGCCGCAGGCTAAACAAATGACATGACACAGGAAAACGCTCTCTCCGATATCTTTCGCATCGCTATCGGCCAGCTCAATCCGACGGTCGGCGATGTCGCCGGCAATCTTGCCAAGGCGCGGGAAGCCCGCGCCGATGCGGGTCGGGAAGGCGCGCATCTGCTCGTCCTGACCGAGCTTTTCATCTCCGGTTACCCGCCGGAGGATCTGGTGCTGAAGCCGGCCTTCATCCGCGCCTGCTGGAAGGCGGTCGAAAGTCTTGCAGCCGACACCGCCGATGGCGGGCCGGGCGTCGTCATCGGATTCCCCAGGCAGGACGAGACGGGGCGTTATAATTCCGTCGCCGTGCTCGACGGCGGCAAGGTGATCGCGGTGCGCGACAAGGTCGATCTGCCGAATTACGGTGAGTTCGACGAGAAGCGCGTCTTTCATCAGGGTGCCATGCCTGGGCCGGTGAATTTTCGTGGCATCAGGCTCGGCATTCCGATCTGCGAAGATATCTGGGGTGATCTCGGCGTCTGCGAGACGCTGGCCGAAAGCGGGGCCGAGATCCTGCTGTCGCCGAATGGTTCGCCCTATTATCGCGGTAAGGTCGATATCCGCCATCAGGTGGTGCTGAAGCAGGTGATCGAGACCGGCTTGCCGCTGATCTACGCCGCCCAGCTCGGCGGCCAGGACGAGCTCGTCTTCGATGGCGCGAGTTTCGCATTCAACGCCGACAAGTCGCTTGCCTTTCAGATGAGCGAGTTCGAAACGGCTCTTGCAGTGACGACGTGGAAGCGCGGTGATGCCGGCTGGCACTGCGCCGAAGGGCCGGTGGCACGTATTCCCGAGGGTGAGGAGGCTGATTACCGCGCCTGCCTGCTCGGTTTTCGCGATTACGTCAACAAGAACGGCTTCAAGACCGTCGTGCTCGGCCTTTCCGGCGGCATTGACTCGGCGATCTGCGCGGCCATCGCTGTCGATGCGCTGGGCGAGGAGCGGGTGCGCACCGTCATGCTGCCCTACCGCTATACGTCCGAGGATTCGCTGAAAGATGCGGCCGATTGCGCGAAAGCGCTCGGCTGCCGCTATGATATCGTGCCGATCGAGCAGCCGGTTACCGGCTTCAGCAATGCGCTGTCCGATCTCTTCGAGGGCACAGAGAACGGAATTACCGAGGAGAACCTGCAAAGCCGCGCGCGCGGCGTCATTCTCATGGCGATTTCCAACAAATTCGGCGCGATGGTGGTGACGACGGGCAACAAGTCGGAAATGTCGGTCGGCTACGCCACGCTCTATGGCGACATGAATGGCGGCTTCAATCCGATCAAGGATCTTTACAAGATGCAAGTCTATGCGCTGGCGCGCTGGCGCAACGAAAACGTGCCGCCGACTGCGCTCGGGCCGTCGGGCGAGGTGATCCCGCATAATATCATCGACAAGGCACCCTCGGCCGAGCTTCGCCCGGACCAGAAGGACCAGGATTCGCTGCCGCCCTATCCCGTCCTCGACGATATTCTCGAATGCCTGGTCGAGAAGGAGATGGCGGTCGAGGAGATCGTTGCGCGCGGTCATGACGTCGCGACCGTTCACCGCGTCGAGCACCTGCTCTATCTCGCCGAATACAAGCGCCGGCAGTCGGCGCCCGGCGTGAAGATCACCAAGAAGAATTTCGGCCGCGACCGGCGTTATCCGATCACCAACCGGTTCCGGGATCGCTGATGGCATCGAAATTGCCGATGCGATCGGACCGTTGGCGCGATCGGGTATCACGGAGGAAACATGCGCAGCTCGGTCGAGATCTATAATGTCGGGACGGGCAGGGCTCGCGAGGTCTGGCAGACCGACAAGCTGGTGGAGGCGCCGAATTTCTCGCCGGACGGTTCCTACCTGCTGTTGAACGGTGACGGGCTGCTCTATCGACTGCCGCTCGACGGCGGCGAATTGGTGAGGGTCGACACCGGCTTTGCCGTCAACTGCAACAACGACCACGGCATTTCGCCGGACGGTACTCAGATCGTTATTTCCGACAAGACGGAATTCGGCAAGTCGGCGATCTATACCCTGCCGATCGAAGGCGGCACGCCGCGCCTCGTTACCGAAAACCAACCGTCCTACTGGCACGGCTGGTCGCCGGACGGGCGTCAACTTGCCTATTGCGGCATTCGTGAAGACCTCTTCGACATCTATACGATTTCCGTCGATGGCGGCGCCGAGACGCGGCTGACGCATGGCGAGGGACGCAACGACGGACCGGATTATTCCGCCGACGGGCAATGGATCTATTTCAATTCCAGCCGCACCGGGTTGATGCAGATCTGGCGCATCCATCCCGATGGCACCGGCCTCGAGCAGGTAACGTCGGACAATCAGGGCAACTGGTTTGCCCACCCGTCACCGAGGAGTGACAAGGTGCTGATCCTGTCCTATGACCCCTCGGTTTTCGATCATCCCCGCGATCTCGACGTGCGGCTGCGTTTGATGGACATGGATGGCGGCAACCTCAAGACGTTGTTCGAGCTTTTCGGCGGGCAGGGCACGATCAACGTGCCCTGCTGGTCTCCTGATGGCGGAGAATTCGCCTATGTGCGCTATTTCCCGGCCGGCTAAGCCGCTGCCGCTTTGCGCCGCGCGCCAGCGGCTCTCGCCAGATCTTCCAGCGCTGTCACCGACATGTCCCAGCCAATGCAGCCGTCGGTGATGGATTGGCCGTAGACCAGCGGCTTGCCGGGAACGAGATCCTGGCGGCCGGTGACGAGATTGCTTTCGATCATCATGCCCTTGATATGCTGGTTTCCGGCGGCAAGCTGCGAGGCGACGGATCTGACGACGCGTGGTTGGTTCATCGGATCCTTGCCACTGTTGGCATGGCTGGCGTCGATCAGGATACGCGGGGTCAAGCCGAGCTTGACGGCTTCGGCGGCAACGGCCGCGACGTCGGTTGCTTCAAAGTTCGGCTGTTTTCCGCCGCGCAGAATGACGTGGCAGTCCTCATTGCCCGTTGTCGAGGCGATAGCGGCCTGTCCGTCCTTGGTGACGGCCGGGAAATGATGCGGCTGCGACGCGGCGGCGATGGCGTCGAGTGCGACCCGCGCGCCGCCATCGGTGCCGTTCTTGAAGCCGATCGGGCAGGAGAGACCGGAGGCGAGCTGGCGGTGGATCTGGCTTTCGGTCGTACGCGCGCCAATCGCGCCCCAGCTGACGAGATCGGCGATGTATTGCGGCGTAATAGTATCGAGGAATTCGACGCCGGCCGGAAGACCCATGGCATTGATGTCGAGCAGCAGGCGCCTGGCAATTCTCAGCCCTTCCTCGATGCGGTAGCTGCCGTCGAGATGCGGGTCGTTTATCAGGCCCTTCCAGCCGACGGTCGTGCGGGGCTTTTCGAAATAGACGCGCATGACGATCTCAAGATCGTCGATGAAACGGCGTCGCTGTTCCTCCAGCCGGGCTGCATAGTCCCGCGCGGCAATCGGGTCGTGGATGGAGCAGGGGCCGATAACCACGATCAGGCGATCGTCTTCGCCCTGAAGAATTTTATGGATCGCATCACGATTGCTGGTCACGGTCTCGGTGACGACAGCGTCGCGATGAATTTCCGCAATGACATCGGCAGGTTTGGTGAGCGGCGTGATCTCGCGGATTCGCAGATCATCAATGGTATCAGACACGGCATGGCTCCTGTTTGGTCATACCGTGCGGAATAAAAAAGCCGCCAGGTAGACTAGCGGCTGTTCGGGTTGTCGTCGCGTCGACTTCAGTTACGCATAGACCCGCATCCGCTGGGAGCAGCGGTAGCAATAAAATCGCGAGGCGTAGATTGAAGTCGTCGACATCAAGCGTATGTAGCGTCGCGGCCATCCATTGTCACGCAATATTTGCGGTCGGAAATCAGGAGTTCGCGGGCAGGTCGCTAAGGCCTGTGATCAGTTGCGATCTATGAGGTGACGCACAGTGCCGGCGGCCAGTCGATGGGCCGCGGAGCTCACGAAAGCCTGCAGATTCCCCAATCGCCAGAGATGTGATTCTTGAGGTGTCGGCGAATCAGCAGGCGCCGACCGAATGGCACGTCGTTATGCTTTGCGATCGGTTCAGGTTGGCGGATGGTGCGTGTGACGGCTGTCGTCCTGCCGTCTCCTTCGAGACTTGGGGATTTCAGCCATGCCAGGGGTGCGTTTCGCGCGGTCTTGGCCTGTCTCAGCGCTGTCCCCGTCGCCGATCTGGCAAAATTGGTAATTTGCCGGCCGAACCCATATATTGACGCGCGGCTGCGGCTCAGCCGAACTGCTCGACGCGGCGAGTCGTCGGCGGTGCTGTTGTTGCCCGCAGAGACCCCTTTGACGGTAGTTGCTGCAGCAGCCAGGCCGCGGTCTGTGCGGTGATCGTGACGTGCTTGTCGTTGTTGCTGCCGATCCAGGCAGTCAGATCCGACGTCGCATCGCCGACGCTGCCGATCAGGTCGTCGTTGCTGTACACGTCGAGCGAACTCAGGGACAGCGCGCTGATGGTCGGCACGAAACAAGCCGAGTCGTAATTGATTGTCGAAGGATAACCGCCGTTGTCGAGCTCGTAGCCGAGGGTGCTGAAGAACGTGTCCGTTCCACCCGGCGCCGATTCGTACTCGGGTGTTTGCTGACCCTCGCCACAAACAGTGACGAAGGTACCTCCGCCGCCGGGAAATTCGAGCTTGAGCTGGCACACAGCATTGGGGAACGTGGTCTTGTTTCCTTCATCATCGTACACGGTGGCGGTGAGCCCTGGTGACGTCATCACATACAGGGCCAAACTGGCCACTATCCCGCCTTCGGCCGAGAGCACGTAATCGGAAGCCGGCGTCCCGTTCAGCGAGCCGTCGGTCGCGCCGTTTGAAACGCCGAGCAATGTCGGCCGCTTGGGAAAATTGCCGTTCGCCGACAGATTGTTCGACAGGTTGGCGCGCAGCGGAGAGACGCCTGTGGTGATGTCGGTGTAGGTCGTCCCATTGACCCAGTAGATCAACATTTCCTGGGCAGCGTTGCTGTTCAGCAGCGCCGCCGGCGCCTCCACCGATGGATCCTGTGTATAGAGCCAGACAATCTGGATGAAGCCCTGCACGCCGACGGGCACGGATGCACCCAGGTGCGGCGTGTCATACGAAACGTAATAGCTGGTCTGGTGCGGAATGTTGTTGGTCTCCATGTAGGCGAGTGCGTAGCGGGCCACGAGGCCGCCCATGCTGGCGCCGCCGACGACGAGCTCGGTGTCGGACGAGGTCATGTTGATCGCATACTGAACCGCTGCCATTACAACGCCCGCATTGGCCTCGACATACGTCATGCCGTCGTCGAAGCCGATCAGTACCAGATCGTATCCCTGTGCGAGCAGATCCTGGGCCAGGTTCTGCTCGTTGAAGATATTCCACAACGTGTTGATCGAATAGCCGCCGGGGAAACCCTCGGCCATCAGCAGCGGATTTGTCAGTGTCGTGTTGCCGCTGCCGTAAAACACGTATGCATAGCCGGTCGCAGTTACACCCTGGAACGTGATCGGTGAATAAAGCGACCACGTCTCGTCCGGTATCGGTGCACTTTGCTTGGCAATGGTGAGCCGACAGCCAGTGGCATGGCGACCGGCTCCGGCCAGTCGCACACGAATGCACCGGTGACCGGCGCTCGGATACATAACATCCACGGGCTCGTCGAGCTTCACATTGCGATAGCCGGTACCGTCATCGAAATCGATTTCGAACTCCCGCGGCGTTAGACCTGTATTGTCAATCACGAGATCGCTTGGCACTACGTAGCGCATCTGTAGTCCGTCGTGGCGTTCGGGGAGCAGTCGAAGGATGTGGTATTCCTGCTTGCACAGCGGTGCGGCGAAGAATGCCGCCTTGTCCTCGAGCGATCCCGGTGCAGGTGTCGGCAACGAGCCGCCTGCACGCACAAAGCGCGACAGTTCGTCGGCGAAAGCTTGGCACGGCGTTCCGTAGCGAATATTTGCTATCGCCACCGGCATGAGACCGCACGCGCGGTGGCGCGCGGCGCGCCTCGATCTCCGCCGGCGAAGGCACTGGCGCACCCGCAATGGCGCCGCGATGCAATTCGGAGTAGAGCCACCGCCAATGCCGGGGTTCAACTGGGTCCCTCTGTACGCCGTCGAGCATCGATTCCACGTCGGGCCGGCGCATCAGTGGCCAGCGAAACACACCGCCATGCAGAATGCTGGGATCAGCGAACTCATGCATTCGCGAGCGAATCGTTCGCACTCGTTCGAATGCCGCTCTTGTGTGTCCGGGGGTGTCAGCCATTGCGTGCCTCCATCCGGGATTCCTTCGGTCTCGGGCCCAACTGGCGTGCCACGGCTGCGACGCCGACCGAAGCGGTGTCGCTCGACATGTTCTCGAAGCAGAGGCTTTGGTTATCCGAGAAATCGATCTCGACGCCCGGATACCAGCTTCCGCCGCCCTTGAAATTGGTAATTTTCACCCACCAGCCGTTGTCGAGGCTGCAGGTCAGCACCGGTTCGTCTCCGAATGTCGCCTGCCAGGTGCCCGACGCTGAGAAACCGATTTCCGAGAAAGGCGCGCCAATGACCGATGCCGTCACCACGCATGTGAGGGGACCTGACAGCGCGACTTCGATGCTGATGGAGCCTTCGCCTGATCCGATCGGAAAGTGATCCCACTGGAAGCCGCCCTGAACCAGTAGGGTGCTCGAGTTCATGGTGACCGTCGGGGTGGCGCCATTGTCGCCTTCATTATTGAGGCTGTGCCATGCGGAGACGTTGAAGAAATCGAATCGGCCGGTTGCCCCATTCTCCAGCCTTGGCATCAACGCCGGAATATCGACAGCCGTGTTCGTCGCCCAGAACGCCGCGCCCGAAGTGTCGTAGAAGACCAGGTTGGCGTCGACCTGGACTGTCAGATAACCCGGTGAGGCGTTGTTTGTGTTGGAAGCCCATAACAGATCTGAACCGTCATAAATGACCAGGTTGCCGTCGGTCTGCACTTCGAAGCGAGCGGCTACGCCAAGACTTGTTCCCGACGCCCAGTACGGAAAACCCTGGAAGCTTGAATTAGCTACAGGTGGCGGCCCTGCGACTTGGTACAGCACCAAGTTTCCGTCAGTCTGCATCACAAGGACGTACGACTCGTTTGCGCTGATTGCCCACTGGTTCGACTGCATGCTGGTTCCGACTGGTATTTCGCCGCGCGGCGCCGCGATCTGATCTCCGAGCGTGACTGTCAAAGGGTCCATCTAAGCCTCCTGCTGTATGCGATTGATCGAAGCCGTAGGCCATCACACGCCGTGTACCACGCCGGGAGCGTGTTTCCTAAAGCCGGTGAATCTACCTTCGGTTGATCCGACAATAGCCTAGGATGGCGCTGACGCCACCGCCCGCTCTTATTTATCGTAGGTTGTGGTTAATCGTTAATATCTACGCATGATAGAAGTTTGAATAAAGTACGCGGGCACAAAGCGCTTAGCGGACAGAAAAAACCAGCGCTCAAACAAAGAGACAGAGCGGCGAAGGCGGTTCCGAGTCCGCGTTTCGCAGGGCCAGGCTTATGCTATGGCTAGGGCCTGTGATCAGCTAAGGAGAATGATGGCGTTGTATGGCGCCGAGGAAGTTGGTTGCGCGCTTGTCGTAGCGGGTTGCGATGGGCCGGTACTGTTTGAGCTTTGCGAGGAAGTTCTCGATGAGATGCCGGGCCTTGTAGAGTTCTGTGTCGAGTTGCGTAGTTGTGGCCTCCACGGCCAGGCAGGAAATCTTTGATCCTTTCCATTGATCAACGCAGCAACGCATAACGACGTGCCATTTTGGTGCCTTCTGATTCGCCGACACCTCAAGAGGCACATCTCTGGCGATTTGGGAATCTGCAGGCTTTCGTGAGCTCCGCGGCGCATCGACTGGCCGCCGGCACTGTGCGCAACGTCATTGATCGCAACTGATCACAGGCCTTTAGTTCTGAAAACACAGCGCGTGTCGCCCAGAGGCGTGCCGCTTCCGGGCAATGCGATCTTTAATTGACGCGATAAACGCGGCTTTTCAGATCAGAGGGCGTCGACGTTCACGCCGATGGTGACGGCGCCGATCGGCGTTCCCGTTTCGTCGGAGATGGTGACGCTTGCCTGCGACTGGAGTGTCTGGGTCGATTCATCCTTTTCGATCTCATCGACGAAGACGGCATCCTTGCCGGCGCCGTAGGACTTCTGGAATTTCGCCTCGTCGCCCTGCCAATAGTCGGAAGTGACGTCGCTTTGACCGACGTTCAGCCCTTTTGCGTCCATCACAAAGATTTCGGTGATCTTGCCGCCCGACGCTTCTTTCTTCGCCTGTAGGAATTTCGACAGCGCATTGCCGAGCACGCCATCGATCATCGAGTGGTCGGAGCCATCGACCTCGGCGCGCCACTTCTTGTCGAGGGCCTCGATGTCGGCCTCGCTCAGCTTGGCGTTGGCAGCATCCTGCGCCTTGATGGCCTCGATGATGGTGGGATCGTTCAGCCAGGGCTTCACGTCGCTCTTCACGTAGTCGGCGATCGGGGCAAGCTTGGCATCCTCTGCCATCGATACGTCCATGGGCGCAGCGAATGCGGCAGAGGCCAAAAGCAATGCGGTCACAACTCTCTTCATAACTGTTCCCTTCCTGTGATCAGTTGCTGAGAAATAAGGCTATCGGGCGAGGACGACGTCAGAACTCCTCCCAGGCCCCGGGAGAAGCGGCAAGGGCGGCATTTCCTGCATGCCGCGGCGTGACGGCTCTCGATTCTGGACGTGCTTGACGGGCGCTCGGCTGAACGGGCTTGGGCTGGCTTGCCCCAGGCGCGCCGACGACGAAGCGGCCGGCCGAATCCTGCAGCTGGCGTCCCTGTGACAGCAGTTCCTGGCAGGCTGCGTTCGTTTCTTCAACCATCGCCGCGTTCTGCTGCGTCGCGTGATCCATCTGGTTGATCGCCCCATTGATTTCCTGCAGACCGGTCGCCTGTTCGCGATAGGATTGAACGAGGGAGGCGATACTGTCGCTGATGCGGTTGATCTGCTCTTCGATCTTCAGGAGAGCATCGCCGGTCTCGTTCACCAGCCCGACGCCCGCGGCGACCTCCTGGCCCGAAACATTGATCAGGTTCTTGATTTCCTTTGCCGCGTTCGCCGATCGCTGGGCGAGTTCCCGAACTTCCTGCGCGACAACCGCAAAACCCTTGCCCGCCTCGCCGGCGCGCGCGGCCTCGACGCCGGCATTCAATGCCAACAGGTTCGTCTGAAAGGCGATTTCATCGATGACGCCGATGATCCGGCCGATCTGGCTGGAGGAAGTCTGGATCCGGTCCATCGCTCCGATCGCGTCGCGCACCACCGTCGCCGAGATGTGAGCGCTGCGCTTCGTTTCTTCGACCAATTGTCCGGCGTTTTCAGCGCGCTGCGACGATGTCTTTACCGTCGTGGTCACTTCATCCAGCGCGGCGGCGGTCTGTTCCAGTGCTGCCGCCTGCTGTTCGGTCCGCTTGGCGAGCTGATCTGCCGAGGAGGCCAGCTCGCTCGACCCGCCTTCAACCGCGACGGAAGCTATCTTTATCTCTGTCAGCGCCGCCGCGACGGCCTGGACCATGTTGTTGAAATCCTGCCGCAGCTTATCGAATTCAGGACCGAGATCGGCAAGCTGTATCGAGAAGTCGCCGGCGGCAAGCTTTTCCAATGCGTTCGCAAGGGTGGTCATCACCAGCCGCTGCCTGTTGCTGGCTTCTTCCGTCAACAATGCGTTGCGGGCCCGTTCAGCGTCGAACGAGGCGCTCTGCTCGGCAGTGGCCTGGTCTCTTTCGACCTTTGCGATCGCCTCGTGACGAAAGATTTCCAGCGCACGAGCGAGAAAGCCGATTTCGTCGCCATTTTCCTTGTAGGTGACGGGGGAGGCGAGGTCGCCTTTCTGCAAAGCGCCGATACGTTCGCTGAGGATCCTGAGTGGCCGGCCAACGAGGCTGCGCATGGCAAGAAGAAAGGCGATGACGGCGAGGGCGGTGATGACCGACTGCGTGAGCAGCGAAACGAGAACCTTCTGGCGGACTTCCGAAGCGATTTTTTCGACAGACCAGTTCGTGACGATGTAGCCGGTTGTCTTGCCTGATTTGTCCAACGGCAGCGGCGCGATGATCGTGACCAAGTCGGCGGATATCTCGCCGTCGTAGATTGTCGTTTTATCGGGCTTCGCGTTGAGCCGCTTGGCCAGATCGGCCGGTGTGGGCAGACCGGAAATGCCATCGCGTGTCCAGACATCGACGGTGGCTGGCTCCGCGTTGAAGGCGGCAAACTGCACAAGGTCGAGCGAGGGGTCGTCGCGGTACAGCGAATAAGCCTCGCGAACGGCGTTCGCCTTGCCCCATTTGACGCCCCCGGCGGCCACGGACGCAAATTGTTCCGCATCCTTGGACCAGTTTGCCTTGGCGCCGTCGATCAGGGCCTGGGTTTCATACAGCCATGTGTAGGTGGCGAAAGCGGAAATGCCGCAGAGATTGACGGCAACGATTATCGCCGCCAGCTTGGCTGTCAGGGGCATCGTTCTCAAAAATCGAAGCATTCGCGGGGCCTGGAATTGCAGCTCGGTCCAGCATATTCGCGACCGGCGTATCAACAGGGCATCCACGCTGACGGTTACATCACGAGCATTCATGCCCATGTCAGAGTTGCAACCCAAAACGCGCAAAGGCAGTGTGTATTTGATGTGTGAATAAATCATAAAGTAAAAAAGGATGCCTAGGCACGCGCAGGCTATTCCCCTCCACACCCGACACATCGCCGAGCGGGGCTCCGCCCGTCGGCGATCCGCCTCGATAATCTGTTTTCGACGTCGGCTCGAGCTCGGTCTGCCCACACTTGCCGCCGCGCCGCTTTCCTGAAATAGATGCGCCGTCAGGTGCCCGCTTTCCGGCGGGAGAATCGGGAATCCGGTGCAAGACCGGGACGTGCCCAACGCTGTAAGGCCGACGCCTGCCGCTTCATCTGCCACTGGCTTCTGGCCGGGAAGGCTGCGGCAGACGGATGACGCCAAGTCAGAAGACCGGCCTGGCAAGATAGACCCAACCCGCGCGGACGGCGGGCGGTTGCGTTGTTGGGGATTTGACGATGCGACCCTTTGACGAGGATGGCCTTTCGGCGGCATCCGGTTTTTCCATGGCGGAACGTGAGGCCGTCTATCACGCGATCATGACGCGGCGGGACGTGCGCAGCCAGTTTCAGCCCGATCCTTTACCGGAGGATGTCGTGGAGCGGCTGCTGACGGCTGCCCATCACGCGCCCTCTGTCGGCTTCATGCAGCCGTGGAATTTCATTATGGTTCGAAGTGCCGAGGTCAGGGCGCGGGTGCGCGATGCCTTCATGAAAGCCAATGAGGAGGCGGCGCTGCTGTTCGAAGGCGAGCGGCGGCAGGCATACCGGGCGCTGAAGCTCGAAGGCATTGTCGAGGCGCCACTCGGCATATGCGTGACCTGCGATCCGACACGCAGCGGTAGCGTGGTGCTCGGGCGCACCCACAATCCGCGCATGGATTCCTATTCGACCGTCTGCGCCGTCCAGAACCTCTGGCTAGCGGCGCGAGCGGAAGGCGTCGGCATCGGCTGGGTCAGCATCTTTCATGAGGACGACCTGAAAGCGATTCTCGGCATACCCGATCATATCGAGGTAGTCGCCTGGCTCTGCGCTGGCTTCGTCGAGCGGCTTTACGACGAGCCCGAGCTCGCAGCCAAAGGCTGGCGGCAAAGGCTGCCGCTGGAAGAACTGGTCTTTCACGATGGGTGGGGACGAAGGGAACGTTGATGCCGCAGTCATTGCTGCTGGGGCTGTGGGCCAGGCGTTGCCGGGTTGGCAAGATCGATCGTGCCTTGGTCGCCGGCAAGGAATTGCGGGCCGACCTGGCGGACCTTGTTTTGCGTGGGGTCGTAAGGACGTTCCGGGACGGATGGCTGCGGCGGCGAGGCTGCCGCGCCATCTTTGGCCGACGGTTTGGCGCGGATGGTGGTGATCGAGCCCTGCTGCGGCGGTTGGCCGAGTGCCTGTTTGCCGCGCATCTCATCATAATAGGCGGTGAGATTGCAGGCGCAGGCGTTTTTCTCGCCGGGTGCGCGGTTCTTGTAGGCGAATGCGTTCTTCATGGCGCTGTAGGGCGTGCCTGTGGCGACCGAGATCATGTTGGAGGCTTCGGTGCTGGTCACATCGCGGTAGAAGAGCTCAGTTTCAATGCCGGGACACATCTTGGCGCAGGTCTCGGCGTCCCGGCCGAAATCGACCGAGGTGGCGTTCGAGCTGATGGGGAAGAAGCCGCCGTCGCAGCTGCGCACGCACATGGTGCTGACGGGTGAAAGCATCTCGGCCTGTGGCAGGCCGTAACGCGGATCGAACTCTTCACCGCCGCCGAGTGGAATGAAAGTGTCGCCGCGCATCGCCTGTTCCTCGATGCTGGGGGCGGGATCGTTGGCGCTGCGCTCGGACGGCGCATAGAAATTCTCGCTGTTGCAGCCGTTGCGCTCCAGAGCGGCCATCAGTTCGCGGCGCGCACCGTCATCCCCCTGGCTGCGCAGCTCATCGCGGCGATCCTGGAGATAGCGGATATTGTCGATCATCCGGGCTTCGGCCTCCGAGAGCTCCGCGCAATAATCGGCATTCTCGCCGCCGATCACGACCATGCTGCCCGAAGTGCAGCCGTAGCTGCGCATATCGTTTCGCACCTTGCGCAGCTCGAGGTTCTGCTCGGCCATGGCGCTGGCATATTGGCGTGCTTCCGGCCCGTTATTGTTGCCGATCGATCGCGGCAGGTCGGCCAGCCGGCCGCGCAGGTCGCTGCAGAGGCTGCCGGACTGCGCGGCGGCGGGGGCTGCCAACGCAAGCAGAAGAGCAAGAGACAGGTTTCGGCGTTTCACGGCGTCGTCCGGGAATGAGAAAGTGTCCATCAGTCAAAGGCGGCGTCCATCCGCCGCGCGTTGGGCTCTTAACGTGTTTCTCTTAATAAGCTCGGATAAATTCCTACCGCATTTTCGAGATCTTATCCAGAAGAAGCGGTGATCTTCCCTTAGGGGAAGTCGCGACTGCTTTGCGTCCGAAGCGCATACTGAAGCCATTAACGGCAGTTCCCTTCTCCACCCGAATTGTTATTCTTGCCGCTCGCTCCTGCGGGGGATTGGCCTTCATTGAGGATAAAGCTAATGCGCTACATGCTGATGCTGCATGCCGACGAAGCTGCCGGGAGGTCCATAGAGCCGGAGGACATGGTGCGCTTCATGGGCCAGATGTATGCCTATCAACAAGCGCTGGAGAAAGCGGCAGCATTCGTCTCCAGCAATGCGCTCGTCAGTTCCTCTGAGGCAAGTCTCGTTCGCGTCCAGGGTAATGAGATCAGCGTCCTGGATGGCCCCTATGCCGATGTTCGCGAACAGTTCGGTGGGTACTTTATCATTGACGTCGCCGATACGGACGAAGCCAACAAATGGGCGGCACGCTGCCCTGCCGCGACCTGGGGAACGGTGGAGGTTCGTCGTATCAGGGATTCATCGGAATATGCAGGATGACTGTTTCGGGTTCCACCGTTGGCCGCACCGCTGCAGAGCGGGTGGCGCGCGAGAGCTATGGCCGTCTCGTCTCCTATCTCAGTGGGCGCTTGGGTGACCTCGCGTCCGCCGAGGATGCGCTCGCGACGGCTTTCCTGACGGCCCTCGAAAAATGGCCTGTCGATGGCGTGCCCGACAACCCGGATGCCTGGCTGTTGACGATCGCGCGGAGGCGCAAGCTCGACGACTGGCGCAAGGACAAGGTGAAGGCGAAGAGTGCCGATCATCTCGCTCTCATCGCCGAGGAACTCTCGTCAGCGGCGAAAATGGATGGGGACATTGCGGACAGGCGCCTGGCGCTCATGTTTGCCTGTGCACATCCTGACATCGATGTCTCGGCGCGAACGCCGCTGATCCTCCAGACCGTGCTGGGCCTGACCGCGGCAGATATCGCCGCGCGGTTTTTCGTTTCGCCGAGGGCCATGGGACAGAGGCTTGTAAGAGCCAAGGCGAGGATCAAGGATGAGAAAATTCCGTTCCTCGTGCCGGAAAAAGAGGAACTGTCGCACCGCCTGCCGCCGGTGCTCGCCTCCATCTACGCCGCCTATACGAGTGGATGGATGGACATCGACGGGGCGCAAGCGCTTGGACAAGAGGCAATCTGGCTTGCAAGCGTGGTTGTATCCCTGCTTCCGCAAGAGCCTGAGCCGAAAGGTCTTCTTGCGCTGATGCTTTATAGCGAGGCGCGGCGGTCGTCCCGCAGAAGCCCCGATGGTGCCTTCGTGCCGCTGGACGGCCAGGATGTCGGACTTTGGGATCACAAGCGATTGCGCCTCGCCGAAGGCCTCCTGCGTGAGGCGAATGCAAACGGTCCGACCGGCCGCTACCAGATCGAGGCAGCCATCCAGTCGGCCCATGTCGCGCGCCGTTTGAGCGGCATCTCAAACTGGCACGCCTTGGTTTCCCTCTATGACGTGCTGGGCAGGATTGCTCCGTCGCCCGTCGTGACGCTCAATCGGTCCGTGGCTCTCGTGCGGATAGGCCAAGCAGAGGCGGCTCTTGGTCACATACATGCGCTTGCCGCCGATCCGCGGATGGCCGACTACCTGCCCTATTGGACGGCCCGCGCGCAGATTTGCGCCGATCTAGGCAGGCATGTCGAGGCGGCCGAAGCTTTCACGGTCGCCATCGGATTGTGTTGGTCCGAGGCAGAACGACGCCATCTCGAAGAACAGCGCTCAAACGTATTGTGTTGACCGCGAAGTTTTTTCGCGGCGCCTGTCGAAATCAAGAACTCCGGCACGACATCCATTTGTCAAACCAAGGAGTACGACATGACCACCACTTCAATAACTGTCCAGAGCATCTTCGCCTCCGCTACTGTTTCCAACTTTGACGAGGCGCTCATCTGGTATGAGAAGCTCATGGGACGTCCCGCAGATAGCAAACCGATACCGGGCATGGCTCAGTGGCGTAACATGGGCGGGGCCGGCCTGCAGGTCTGGAAGGATGACAAACGCGCCGGCAACGGGATCATAACGATCGTTGTCCCCGAGCTTGAGGTTGAGCTCGAAAGGCTTTCGCGTCAGGGCTTGCAACTCACCAACAGAGTGGAAGGCGACTTTGGGGCCGTGGCTCAGCTATTCGATGATGAGGGCAACCGGATCAACCTGGCCGAGCCTCCGAAGCGATTTGCGAACAACTGACTTCGCCGTCGCCATCTACAGATCATTAAAGTCTTTGGCCCGGAGCAATGGCGGCTTTGGGCCAAGCGGAGACCAGTGACGACTGAAAGGCATCAGAAGGGCAGCTAGACCACTAAGCCCGTCTGGTGCGCGCCATTTCGGCGCGCATCCAGCTTGAGTCTCCCCATGTCGAGAGCCAGATCATCAGGTCGGTGAGCGCGGCCACAACTGGCAGAAGCAAGGCGTGGCCGATGCCGCGTTTTGTCTGGTTTCTTTCAGCCTCCCTGAGGTGCGCCAATTCCTCTTCCTGGATCGCGGCAATGAGGCCGTGAAGCTGTGGATCGCGGTTCTTGAGGAAGGCCAATTGATCTTCAAGGTGGCGATGAACTGTGCTTTCGACCGCCTCGGTGCAGATCCAGACCACGTTGCGTCCGCCGAGGGCCGTCAGGAAGCCGAGCAGATAACCGCCGAGGCTCCAGAACGCCATGACGCGACATGGCTTGGCATTCCTGGATGGCATCGCGTCGCGAAACAGGCGGCAATGCTCGATCTCGTCGTCCCGCATGTCACGAAGTGCGGGCACGATCTCAGGAAACAGCCGGCGCGCCATCCAGATCTGTGCCCCGTAGATGCGAATTGCGCCGAATTCGCCGGCGTGATTGACCTTGAGAATACGGCGAACGGTCACGGCATGATCACGCTTGCCGGCACCGCTTAACGGATTGTCCATGACGCTGCCCCTCACAGTTTCACACCGGCAATAGGCGCTGTCGGCGCCACCGTCGTCAATAGTTGACACAAGGGGAAGCTGCAATTCCAATGTCCGCTTCGGGCGCGCGGATGTGAGAAGGGCGGCTAGAATGGCAGGCATTTCCAACGAACTACTCTCTCCCGCAACGACAGCCGGAATACCGGAAGCCAAACATGGTCTCCACGTCTTCGTGGACGGTTGTTTTGACCCCGGTTCGGGGCACGGAGGCTGGGCTTTTGTCGTCTATCGCGATGCTGCGGAAATCGCGTCCAGTTTCGGCGGGGTGCGTGATTCCGCCAATAATTCGATGGAATTGACCGCCGTCTTGAAGGCAGTCATGTGGATCAACAGCGAAGCAGTGGGCGAAGCCGCGACCATCTGGTCGGATTCCATCTATGCCGTCAAAGGCTGCAACGACAGGCGGCATATCTGGAAGAACAATGGCTGGAAGAAAAGCAATCCGAATGGGAATGCCCGAAGCCGGACGATCGCCAATGCGGCACTCTGGAAAGCGGTCGATCTTCAGCTATCCCGGAACGCTCTCGTAGCCATTGCCTGGTGCAAGGGCCATTCCGGCATATCAGGCAACGAACGCGCGGATGAGCTTGCGGATGGAGGACGGCTGTCGATACGGGGTGCGTGATATGGGGATATCAACCGGCTGCGGATGCTTGGGATGGCACGGCGTCAAAACTCCAGGCGGCGCCATTGCATCAGGGCACAAGGCCGCCGCCGGAGATGGTGAAAAATGCACACTCCAGCGATTTCCGGTTATGCCTAGTTCCAGCATCAGCTGCCGGCGTCACCGAGGCCGATCAGGCTTGAAGAATGTGCCTGCGCGTCAACTCCATCAGACCATCGGTGTCGCGTCTCTCTATCGCATCGACCATCTGCTGATGTTCGCGGCCGGATTGCTCGATGCGGGCGCGCGTTCGCCACTGCGACACCGGCGCTGCGGATGTCCGCTGCCGAATTTCGGTGATCAGCTCCACCAGTTCCTGGTTGCCGGCGAGAGCGAGCAGATGGCGATGGAAGGCGAGGTTGGCTTCGTAAAGTTCGAGCATAGTGCCGTTCAGCACCAGGTCGTCGAAGCGTGAAGCCAGAACCCGTAAGTTTGCAATATCCGCCTCGCTCGCATTCGCGACGATGCGGTCGCTGACGGCGACTTCGAGGATGACGCGAATGTCGCTGACCTCCTGGGCGCGGCGCCCGTCTTGCTCATGGACGTGGTAACCTCGATTGGGGATATGCTCTACCAGTCGCTTCTGCACCAATCTGTCGAGAGCCCTGCGGACCTCGGGTCGCGTACAGTTATACCGCCTTTCGAGATCGATCTGCTTCAACCAGGTTCCGGGCGGGAGACGGCCGGCGAGGATATCCTGGAGAATGAGTTCGGTCACATCGGAGGTTTGCGGCTCTTGTGCTTGCGCCGTCGCTCCGCTTTCCAGCGAATTCATGCAATCCTCCCCAGCCTAATTTCGGCGATGACTATCATAGCTCTCCCCCGGCCAACAACGACACCGATTGACAACGTCGAAAAATATTCCAGCTCATGGCTTGCGTGCCCGAATTAATTGGTGCATAAAATTGGCGCCAATTTGATTACCATTATATGAGACGAGTTGTAAATCCATGCAAAATTCCGATGCGGTTTGGGAAATCGTCGAGAGAAAGCGCGCGGCGTTCTTCGAGTTAAGCGACCGCATCTGGGATATTCCGGAGACGAATTACCTCGAACATCAATCGGCCGAAGAGCACGCCCGCATGCTGGAAAGGGAAGGCTTTCGTGTCGAGCGCGGCATTGCCGGGTTGCCGACGGCGGTCATGGGAGAGGCGGGCGAGGGTGGCCCGGTCATCGCAATCCTTGGCGAGTTCGATGCGCTGCCGGGATTGAGCCAGGAGGCCGGTATTGCCGAGCAGCGCCCCTTGGTCGACGGCGGCAATGGTCACGGCTGCGGCCATAATATGCTGGGCGCCGGATCCATGCTCGCTGCCGCTGCGGTCAAGGATTTCCTTGCCGAAAGCGGCTTGAAGGGAAGGGTGCGCTACTATGGCTGCCCCGCGGAGGAAGGCGGCTCTTCGAAGGGTTTCATGGTGCGCGCCGGCGTTTTCGACGACGTAGATATCGCGATCTCCTGGCATCCGGCAGCCTTTGCCGGGGTCAACAACCCCATCTCGCTCGCATGCAATGAGATCAACTTCCATTTTTCGGGGCGGGCGTCGCATGCCTCCGCCACGCCGCATCTCGGCCGCAGCGCTCTCGATGCAGTGGAACTGATGAATGTAGGCGTCAATTACATGCGCGAACACATGCCTTCCACCGCGCGCATCCACTATGCCATCACCGACGCGGGTGGTGGGGCGCCTAACGTCGTGCAGGCACGCGCGACGGTACGCTATCTCGTCCGCGCAAGGACCCTGCCGGAACTCCTGTCTCTGGTTGCCCGCGTCAAGAAAGTTGCCGAAGGTGCTGCGCTGATGACCGAGACGACCGTCCGTAGCGAAATCGTCAGCGGCGATGCCAACCTCGTTGGCAATACACCACTCGAAGAGTGCATGTTCGCCCATCTGCAGCGGCTTGGCCCGCCCGTGTTCGATGATGCCGACCGAGAAACGGCCCGCAAGTTCCAGCTGACCTTCAATTCAGAGGATATCGCTGCGTCCTATGGTCGTTTCGCGTTGAAACCGAAGGAGGATGAGCCGCTCTGCGAGGAGATTTTTCCGTTGAATGCCGGTGACGGAACCTTGGTCGGCTCCACCGATGTCGGGACCGTCAGCTGGGTGGTTCCGACCGTGCAGATGCGAGGGGCTACCTATGCTGTCGGCACGCCCGGACATTCCTGGCAGCTGGTTGCGCAAGGGAAGCTGCCGGCTGCCCACAAGGGAACCGAACACGCCGCCAAGGTGATGGCGAGCACGGCCGCCGATCTCATCGGTAACCCCGCATTGGTCGAAGCTGCCAAGGCCGATCACAGGGCGCGTCTGGAGCGTACGCCTTTCGTCAATCCGATCCCGGACGACGTTAAGCCGCCATTGCCGGAGAAGGCTGATGCCTAACCCGCACTTGCAGCCCGACCGTGAACGCCTGATGGCGCATATCCGCGAGTTTGCCCGTCGGGTGAAATTGTCTGGAACGCGGGAGGAGCTCGAGAGCTTTCATTATCTTCAGGCGCAGATGGAGAGCTACGGTTACGGGACGCAGCTGCTGTCGCATGATGCTTTCATCAGCCTGCCCGGCGCGGCGAAAGTCGAGGTCGAAGGCGAAAGTCTCCGTTGCATTACCCATTCGATGTCGGTTTCGACGGCCGCAGCGGGCATCAGCGGCGACCTTGAATATGTCGGCGACGGCAAGGAAGCCGATCTCGTCGGCAAGGACGTGGCCGGCAAGATCCTCCTGGTCGACGGGATTGCGACGGAGGAAGTCGCCGCGTTGGCAAGCGCGGCCGGCGCCCTCGGCGAAATCCATGTCAGCCCGAATGAACATCTCTACGAAATGTGCGTCTCGCCGGTCTGGGGCAGCCCTTCGCAACACACGCGCAGCCATCTGCCGAAAACTGTGATCTGCACCATCGCGCGGGAAGATGGAGTGCGCCTGCGCGACAGACTCGCGCTCGGCAAGAAGGTCCGTGCGACGCTCACGGCCGAGGTCGACACCGGATGGCGCAGGACGCCGCTGCTTGTCGCAGAGCTTCAGCCGGCAGGCGAGGACAAACCGTTCGTACTGTTTTCGGGCCATCATGACACCTGGCATTTCGGCGTCATGGACAATGGCGGCGCGAACGCGACGATGCTGGAGGCAGCACGCTTGCTTGCCCTTCATGCGGGTGATTGGCGACGCGGCCTGCGCATCTGCTTCTGGTCAGGCCATTCGCACGGTCGCTATTCCGGCTCGGCCTGGTATGCGGATGAATTTTTCGACGAGCTCGATCGCCGCTGCGCCGTGCATGTCAACGTCGACTCCACGGGCGGCGAGGGCGCAACCGTCCTCACCAATTCCGGTGTCAGCGACGAGTTGAAGCCGCTGGCTCTTGAGGTGATCGACGACGTCACCGGACAAAGGCATGCGGGCAGGCGGCATGGCAGAGCCGCGGATCATTCATTCTGGGGTGTCGGCATCCCCTCGATGTTCGGCAGCCTCAGCCATCAGCCGCCGGGCCCCGTCACAAGGCTGACGGCGCTCGGTTGGTGGTGGCACACGCCGCACGACACGGCAGAGCACATCGATCCCGACAATCTGAGCCGGGATACGCGAATCGTGCTGGAAACACTTTGGCGCCTGCTGACCTCGCCGGTCCTGCCACTTGACTATTCCGTCTACGCACAGGCTCTCAGCCAACAGCTTGCGCGACTGCAGGCTGAGCTTTCCGGTCGCATCGACATTTCGGCCCTCGCAAACGCAGTTGACGAGTTGGGCAGCAGCGCGAAGGCGGTATTGGAAATGAAGGACCTGTCTTCCGCAAAGACGGCGCGCGTCAACGCATTGCTGATGCGCGCCGGCCGCCATCTCGTGCCGCTGAATTATACGAGCGGCGAACGCTTTCATCATGATTCCGCCCTCCCGCACCCGGCCTGGCCGTCACTTGAGGGGCTACGGGCGCTGGCCGCTCAGCCCGTCGGATCGCCAGACATGCCTTTCTACGCCGTTCATGCTCGCCAGACGAGAAATCGCCTGGTCCATGGGCTGAGGGAAGCCAACGCGGCTTTGCATGCGGCCCTGGAGGACTCGCAGCCATAGCAGAGCTAACAAGCGGCGATTTGGCCGCCGAAAAGGGGAACAGAAATGAAGAATAGAAATCTGCCTGCCGTTTTGTTCGGCGCCATTGCCTTCCTGACTTCAATCACTGCCGGCGCCAAGGACTGGACACACGTCAAGGTCGGGATCGAAGGGGCTTTTCCGCCCTGGAACCTCATGGATTCGAGCGGCAAGCTGGCCGGCTTCGACGTCGATCTCATCAGCGACCTCTGCAAACGCGCCAAAGTCGACTGCGAGCTCATCGCAGGCGAATGGAATGCGATGATCCCCAGCGTCAATGCGGGAAAAATCGATCTGGTGATGACTCTCGGCATCAACGAGAAGCGGAAGCAGGTGGTCGATTTCACCGTACCCTACGCGAGCGGGGTCGCGAGCTTCCTGCTTCTGAAGGACGGGCCGGTGTCCCCTCTGCCGATGACCGGCGAACGGCTGAATTTGAACGACAAGTCCAAGGCCGATCCGGTGATGGCCGCAATCGGCGAAGCCCTCAAAGGCAAGACGGTCGGCGTCGTCCAGTCGACCAGCCAGGAGCAGTTGATCAACGCCTATTTCGGATCCGACGTAACAGTGCGCGCCTATAAGAATTCCGGCGAGCGCGACCTCGATCTGAAGGCCGGGCGCATCGATGCCGGTTTCGATAGCGGCGTTTATGAAACCTCCGTGCTCGGCAAGCCCGGCAATGACGATCTGATGATGTCCGGCCCGCTGGTGAAGGGCGCGATGTTGGCTACCGAAGTCGCACTCGGCATGCGCAAGGGCGAGACCGATCTGAAGGCCAAATTTGATGACGCAATCAGGCAAGCCGCCAAGGATGGCACGATTAGGCAGCTCTCGGAAAAATGGAGCAAGATCGACCTGACACCGACCTTTGACGCTCCCTAAGCGCCTTTTCGGCGCATCACGCTCAGCAGAGGCTATGACAATGTCAGTTGCTGCAAAAACATGCTCTTCCGGAGCAGCATCATGAGCCAGCCTGGTTTTTTTGAGCTTGCCGGCTTCGGCGCGGACGGCTGGGGCCATGCTCTTCTGGCCGGAGCGTGGATGACCATCCTTGTTGCAATCGCCGGCTATGCCGTCGGCGCCTGTATCGGGACGCTTGGGGCATGGGCTAAGATTGCTGGCAACGGCTTTGCTCGCGCGGCGGCCGATGCTTATACGACGGTGCTGCGGGGCATTCCCGATCTGCTGGTTATCTATCTCTTCTATTTCGGCGGCAGCGCCGTGGTTACGGCGGTCGGCCGGCTTTTCGGCGCCGAAGGTTTCCTCGGCTTTCCGGGCTTTCTGGCCGGCTCCCTCGCCGTTGGCGTCACATCCGGCGCTCAGTTCACGGAAGTGCTGCGAGGTGGCTTCAAGGCGGTCCATCCGGGTGAGATCGAGGCGGCTATTGCCTGCGGCATGCCGCGCTGGCTTCGCCTGCGGCGGATCGTTGCGCCGCTGACCCTACGTCACGCGCTTCCCGGTCTCGGCAATGTCTGGCAGGTCGTCCTGAAGGAGTCGGCACTGGTATCGATCACCGGTGTTGCCGAACTCCTGCGCCAGGCCCAGGTCGGCGCTGGATCGACCGGGCTGCCATTCGATTTCTACCTGATGGCCGGCGCGATCTACCTGATGATCTCGACAGTTTCGAGCCTCGTTCTCCAGCAGGCGGAGCGGCGCCTGTCGCGCGGCCTGGGGAGGAGGGGATGATGGATTGGCAGTTTCTCAACGAAACATTTGTGAGCCTGGTCGCCGCAATTCCGCTAACGATCGAGCTTGCCGTGACATCGATCTGCCTTGGGGCCATTCTGGCGCTGTTGCTGGCGCTTGCCCGCCTCTCCGGCGTTGCCGCGCTCGATTGGTTCGCGCGGCTCTATGTCTTCATCTTCCGCGGCACGCCGCTGTTGGTGCAGATATTTCTCATCTATTACGGTCTCGGCCAGTTTCCAGCCGTACGGCACAGCGTCTTCTGGCCGTTTCTCCGCGATCCTTACTGGTGCGCGGTGCTGGCGCTGACCTTGAATACCGCCGCCTACGCCAGCGAGATCATTCGCGGCGGCCTGCTCTCGGTACCGCACGGCCAAATTGAGGCTGCCCGCGCCTGCGGCATGCATCGCTTCCTGATGTTTCGCCGGATCGTTCTGCCGCTGGCAATCCGTCAGGCATTGCCCGCATACGGTAACGAGATGATATCAATGGTCAAGGCGACGTCACTTGCCTCGATCATTACGCTGATGGAGGTAACCGGAGTCGCCGCCAAAATCATCTCCGAGACCTACCGGGCAATCGAGGTCTTCGTCGTCTCCGGGGCCATCTACCTCGCCCTCAATTTTTTGCTGACGCGTCTCATTCAATTCGCCGAATACAGGCTTAGCCCGCATTTGCGCGCTCCCGTTCCCGGCAGCCGAGAGAGCAGCACTATGGCGACCCCTGCAGGAGAGCATCGATGACGGCCACACCAATCGCACTCAGCGTGCGCGACATGCACAAGAGCTTCGGACCTCTCCAGGTCATCAGGGGCATCTCGCTTGATGCCCTGGAAGGCGATGTCGTTTCCATTGTCGGCTCGTCGGGCTCGGGGAAATCGACGTTTCTGCGTTGCATCAATCTGCTGGAAACGCCGGATTCCGGTGAAGTGACTGTCGCCGGCGAAACGATCTCGATGCAGCGCAACGCCGGCGGCGCGCACCGCCCCACGGATCGAAAGCAGGTCGATCGTGTCCGCTCTCAGCTCGGAATGGTGTTCCAGAGTTTCAATCTCTGGTCTCACAAGACGGTCCTCGAAAACCTTATCGAGGCACCGATCCATGTTCAGCGCCGTTCACGCGCCGAATGCATAGAGGAAGCTGAAGCGTTGCTGGCCAAAGTCGGCATCGCCGATAAACGCGATTTCTATCCCGCTCATCTTTCCGGCGGCCAACAGCAGCGCGCCGCCATTGCCCGCGCGCTCGCGATGCATCCAAAGGTGATGCTCTTCGATGAGCCGACATCAGCGCTCGATCCGGAGCTTGTGGGAGAGGTTCTGCGCGTCATGCGCGCCTTGGCAGAGGAAGGGCGCACCATGCTGGTCGTCACACACGAGATGGGATTTGCGCGCGACGTCTCCAGCCGCGTCGTCTTTTTACACAAGGGCGTGGTCGAGGAAGAGGGCAAACCTCAGGATGTCTTCTCGAATTCGAAGTCGGAGCGCTTCCGCCAGTTCATCAATCAATAGTTCATCAAGCTCAATCAAGAAGGGGAACTCACGTATGAAATACCTGACCGCAATGATGGCCGCGATCACTATGGTCGCAACCTTAGCCGTTTCGACGGTGGCACGCGCCGAGGAGAAGAACTGGACCCATGTGACGATTGCAACCGAGGGAGCGTTTCGGCCGTGGAACTTCACCAAGGCAGACGGTAGCCTTGACGGTTACGAAATCGAGCTGATCAAGTATTTCTGCGCTCATATGAAGGTCGAATGCACGACCGTGATCCAGCCTTTTGACGGCATGATCCCGGCTCTCAACGCTGGAAAGTTCGACGCAATCATTTCGGGGATGTCTGCAACCGCCAAGCGCGAGGAGGTCATTGCCTTCAGTGATTCCTACGGCACGACCGGGCAGACCTTTGCGACATTGAAAGACTCCCCGCTTGCCACTCTGCCTTTGAAGGGAGAGGTGTTTTCGCTCGCAACGGACGAGGCCGGCGCTGTCGCTGCGCTGAAGCAGCTCGAGCCGTTGCTCAAGGGCAAGACAATCGGCGTGCAGACTGCATCGATCGCCGCGACCTTCCTCGACAAATATTTGAAGGGCGTCGTCGATATCCGTGAGTACAAGACGACGGAACAGCACGATCTCGATCTGAAGGCCGGTCGCGTCGACCTCGTCATGGCGTCGATGGCATATCTCTCGACAGCGGCGGCAAAGCCGGGCAACGAGGACTTGATCGTCACAGGCCCTCGTTTCCAGGGCGGCATGCTCGGGCGAGGCAGCTCGGTTGGTTTGCGTAAGGAGGATATAAAACTGAAAGCCATGTTCAACGACGCGATCGCAGCAGCCAAGGCGGACGGCACGATCGTCAAGCTATCGCAGAAGTGGTTCGGCTTTGACGTAACGCCGAGGTAAAACGCGGCAGGATGCCAGCACTTGCGAAATATCTCGGCGAGTGCTGGTTATCCGTGAATCTCCTGGTCGCAACGCCGGCTTATGCCGGCTGCGATGCCTCGACGACGGCGAGTGCGGCCATGTTGACGACGCCGCGGGAAGTGACCGAGGGAGCAAGAATGTGAGCGGGCAGGGCGGCGCCGAGCAGGATCGGGCCGACATGCAGTCCGTCTGTCATCGACTTCACCACGCCGAAGGTAATGTTGGCGGCGTCGAGGTTCGGGAAGACGAGCAAGTTCGCCTCGTCATGCAGCGTCGTATCCGGCATGACCCGCTTGCGCAGCGCTTCGGTGATGGCGCTTTCGCCGTGCATTTCGCCGTCGACTTCAAGATCGGGCGCGGTTTCACGAATGAGTTGCAGGGCGTTGCGCATCTTGGTCGCACTTTCGGATTCGCGCGAGCCGAAATTGGAATGCGAGACGAGGGCGGCGCGCGGCGTGATGCCGAAGCGGCGAATTTCCTCGGCCGCCATCACCGTCGCCTCGGCGACCTCTTCTGCGCTCGGGTTGAAGGTCACGTAAGTGTCGGTGAAGAAGGTGGCGCCGCGCTGCGAGATCATCAAGCTGAGGGCCGAGAAATCGCGGACATTCTTGCGCTTGCCGATGATCTGGCGGACGTCGCGCAGGTGCTTTTCGTAGCGGCCTTCGAGGCCGCAGATCAGCGCATCGGCTTCGCCGCGCCTCAGCGCCAGCGCGCCAATGACGGTCGTGTTGGTGCGCACGATGGTGCGGGCGGCTTCCGGGATGACGCCGCGGCGGCCGACGAGCGAGAAATAGAGATCGACATATTCGCGGAAGCGCGGATCGTCTTCCGGATTGATGACTTCGAAATCCTGCAGCGGCCGGATGCGCAGACCGTAGCGTTTGAGGCGCGTTTCGATGACCTGCGGGCGGCCGATCAGAATCGGTTTGGCCAAGCCCTCCTCAAGCAGCACCTGGGCGGCGCGCAGCACGCGCTCATCCTCGCCTTCGGAGAAGATGACGCGCTTGCGCTCGGCGGCCTTTGCCGCAGTGAAGATCGGCTTCATGACGAAGCCGGAGCGGAACACGAAGCGGTTCAGCTGGTCAAGATAGGCGTCGAAATCCTGGATCGGGCGGCGCGCCACGCCGCTCTCTTCAGCGGCTTTCGCAACGGCCGGAGCGATGCGCAGGATGAGGCGCGGATCGAACGGCGAGGGGATCAGGTAATCGGGGCCGAAGACCGGGGTCTCGCCGGAATAGGCCCTGGCGGCGACATCGGACGGTTCCTCGCGGGCAAGCGCTGCGATGGCGCGCACGGCCGCCATCTTCATTTCCTCGTTAATCGTTTCGGCGCCGCAATCGAGCGCGCCGCGGAAGATATAGGGGAAGCAGAGGACGTTGTTGACCTGGTTGGCGAAATCCGAGCGGCCGGTGCAGATCATCGCGTCGGGGCGGGCGGCGCGGGCGAGGTCCGGCATGATCTCCGGCGTCGGGTTGGCGAGCGCCATGATCAGCGGTTTGTCGGTCATCTGCGCCAGCAGCTCCGGCTTCAGCACGCCGGCGGCCGAGAGGCCGAGGAAGACATCGGCGCCGCCGATGTTTTCGGCGAGCGTGCGGGTGTCGCTCTTCTGGGCGTAGACGGATTTCCATTCGTCCATCAGCTCGGTGCGGCCCTCATAGACCAGGCCTTCGATATCGTGAACCCAGATGTTTTCGCGCTTGGCGCCAAGCGTCACCAGCAGATTGAGGCAGGCAAGGGCGGCGGCTCCCGCGCCCGAGGCGACGATCTTGACGTTATCGATGGACTTGCCTGCCAACTCCAGCCCGTTCAAGATCGCGGCGGCAACGATGATCGCGGTGCCGTGTTGGTCGTCGTGGAAGACCGGGATTTTCATCTTCTCGCGCAGGCGCCGCTCGACCTCGAAACATTCCGGCGCCTTGATGTCTTCAAGGTTAATGCCGCCGAAGGTCGGCTCCAGCGAGGAAACGGTCGAGACCATCTGTTCGACGCTCGCGGCGTCGATCTCGATGTCGAAGACGTCGATACCGGCGAATTTCTTGAAGAGCACGGCCTTGCCCTCCATGACCGGCTTCGAAGCCAGCGGGCCGATATTGCCGAGGCCGAGCACGGCGGTGCCATTGGAAATGACGGCGACGAGATTGGCGCGCGAGGTATATTCGGCTGCCATTTCAGGGTTGTCACGGATGGCAAGGCAGGGAGCGGCGACACCCGGCGAATAGGCGAGCGCGAGATCGCGCTGGTTGCCGAGCGGCTTGGTCGCCTGGATCTCCAGTTTGCCGGGGCGGGGGTAGCGGTGGAAGAAGAGCGCCTGCTCATCGAGATCGCCACCCGGTGCGTTCTTGTCCGTCTTGGATTTATCCTGGTGATCCATTGCCGCCTCCGTGCACGTCTTTTTCTGGAGTTCCCTCCATACATCAATCGGATACGGGCGACAGTATGGAAATGGGGAATGCGCGAAGTTTTCGTGAGGTAATCGCACGGCAACCGAGGCGCTCTTTTTGGCTGACGCATGTTCGGGTGGCTGCAGTTAGCTAATCCTTTTGAAAACTTGTTTGACAGAGGCAGCGGGCGCAAAATGCCGGCCGCGACGGTGCGGGGCGCCGGTCGCAGGGAGGAAATCATGGACAATTTGAACTTCACGACCCTGCAAAAGGGGCAGACGATGGTCAGTGACGTGGCCCTCGATACGTTTGCCGCCGGATTCCGAGGCAATCTCCTGACCAGCGGGGACGTGGCTTACGACGAGGCGCGGGCGATCTGGAATGCGATGATCGATCGCCGGCCCGGCCTCATCGCCCGCTGTGCCGGTGCTGCTGACGTAATCCGGACGGTGCGTTTTGCGCGGGACAACAATCTGCTCATTTCGGTGCGCGGCGGCGGACACGGTATTGCCGGCAATGCCGTCTGCGAGGGTGGTGTCATCATCGATCTGTCGCCGATGAAATCCGTGCGGGTCGATCCTGAGACGCGGCGCGCCAGGATCGAGCCGGGCGCAACTCTCGGCGATGTCGACAAGGAAACGATGGCCTTTGGGCTGGTGCTGCCGACCGGTATCAACTCTACGACCGGGATTGCCGGCCTGACGCTCGGCGGCGGGTTCGGCTGGCTCACCCGCAAATTCGGGCTGACACTCGACAATCTGATTTCAGTCGACGTGGTCACGGCCGATGGCGAGCTGGTCAGGGCGAGCGAGACGGAAAGGCCGGATCTGTTTTGGGCGCTGCGCGGCGGCGGCGGCAATTTCGGTGTCGTTACCTCCTTCGAATTCCAGCTCAATCCGCTCCATTCGGAAGTGCTGGCCGGATTGGTCGTGCATCCCTTTGCAGATGCGGAAAACGTGCTGAGGGAATATCGGCAGGCGCTGGAGGCGGCGCCCGACGAATTGACCTGCTGGGTGGTGATGCGTCAGGCGCCGCCGCTGCCGTTCCTTCCGGCTGAATGGCACGGCAAGGAGATCGTGGTGCTCGCCATGTGCTATTGCGGAGACATGGCGGCGGGTGAAAAGGCGGCGGCGAGATTGCGCGGGATCGGAAAGCCGATTGCCGACGTCGTCGGCCCGACGCCGTTCACCGGCTGGCAGCAGGCATTCGACCCGCTGCTGACGCCGGGTGCGCGCAATTACTGGAAGAGCCAGGATTTCGCCTCCCTTTCCGATGCCGCGATCGAGATTCTCATCAATGCGGTGCGGAAGCTGCCAGGGCCGGAATGCGAGATCTTCATCGGCCATGTCGGCGGTGCCGCCGGGCGTGTTCCGACCGAGGCCACCGCATTTCCGCAGCGCAGTTCACATTTCGTCATGAACGTGCATGCACGCTGGCGGGAAACCGGGATGGACGCAAGCTGCATCGGCTGGGCGCGCGAACTCTTCGAAGCCACCAAGCCGCATGCCGTCGGCACCGCCTATATCAACTTCATGCCGGAGGACGAGACCGACCGTGTGGAAATGGCCTACGGGACAAATTACGGCCGGCTTGCCGAAATCAAGCTGCGCTACGATCCCAACAATATGTTCCGGATGAACCAGAACGTGAAGCCGATGGAGGCGGTGCGGGCTGCGTGACGGAGTAGGACAAATCTGACCTCTGGGACGCGCGCTCGCTCGAGCGGCGTTGTCAGGCACGGGTATCGGATCGATGGGGGCGGGCGGTCGGCAAGCCCCCAAAGCCGAACCGCACCTTACATTGGAACGCTTCTTGTCGCAGGAAGCCGCTCGTTTGCAGCAGGTTTGCGACAAGAAGCGACCGAACTTCAGCGCTGGCAGCTTTCGCAAAATCGAGAATTACGCGGCAGCTGTGATTGGCGCGAGGGGTTCGTCCGAGAACCAGACGTCGCGGAAAATCGCAACTGCGCTTTCGTCGGGCTTGCGATCTCCGGTGAGCCAGACGGAGCGGATGGTCCGTGCGCCGGCGCGGTCGGGCACTTTGACGCTCTGGTAAGGGTCACTTGCGCCAATGCAGGGAATGAACCAAGCCGGCATTAACGGCCGCGCCGAGAGTTCCGTTTTCCCTCGAGTAATGAGCATCGTGACGGCAATATCCTCGCTCGGGCGCCAAGGAAAGATCATACGACCGCCTGGACGGAGGGATTGAAGCCAATGTACTGGCGGGGCCACAACGCCGGCATTCACGTAAATCAGGTCGGATGGTGGCAGCGTCAGCATAGTGGCGTCACCATGCGTAACTGAAACATCTTCGAAGGGAACGAGGTTCTCACGCGCCCGCTCAGCAAGGTCCTCGTCGATCTCAAAGGCATGCACGCTGCCGTTTGGCAGCGTCAGCATCGAGAGAATTGCTGTGTAGTAGCCGCTGCCTGCGCCGATATGGGTCACCACTTCTCCGCGCTGTGGATTCACACTGCCGAGCCAACCCGCATGCAACAGGGGCTCGCCGTTGTTGATGCCCTTCGCCCGATCAAGCGCGACCAGCACGTTTTGATTGACATGCACCGGATCGTCGCTCGGCGTTTCAATGTAGCGATGCCGATAGGATTTCTTCCAGGGATGGACGGCAATATGCCAGGGTCCGGGACCAAGGAAGGCCTCACGGGGTACAAGTTCGAAAGTGCGTTCAAACCGCCCATCTGGCGAACCTGTGGCCGCGGCCATCATCCGTGCGTTGAGCCGACGGACTGCTTCCAGTACGAGACTTGATCTCCTCGTCATTTCGGCATCTCTCCTTCATCGTCTCGGGACTGCCGTGCAGATGGCTGTGTTGAACAACTGACATTGCCAAGTTCAGAGTGTGTGCAGAAGGTAAAATGAACCACCTGCAACTCCATGTCGCAAGTTGCTTGTCACCAGTCTGTGCTTGAATTTACATTTGTCGGGGACCGGCCGCAAAACCTCCCCACAGGGTTGAGTGAGCTTATACGCCCGGCTTAGGCGTGATCGTCATGTCGGCGCCATAGGCATCGCGCAACTGGCTTTCCTGTCCCGGCCGGCGGTCGGCGGCCTGGTGCAGCAGGATCGTGTCATAGCCTTGCGGGCGCGTGCCCTCGACCAGCGTGACGTCGGCATTGCCTGGATTGTCCGAACGCTCGAACCAATCGACGGAGCGGTGCAGGAAGTTCATCTCGACCGCCCGGTTGGTGACGCCGTGGCCGACGATCGCGACATTGTGGTCGCCGCTTTCGGCCTCGCGCATGACGGTCTGGAGGAAGAGACGCACCCGCTGCGCCACATCGGCCCGGCTTTCGCCATCCGGCGGCCGCGCATAGAACTTGCCGTTGTTGCTGCGCAGCCTCGCCCATTTTTCGAATTCCTCGGGGAATTTCTGCTTCCGCTCTGCATGATCGTAAATTTCGGTAAAGAGACCGAAATCCTGTTCGCGCAGGAGATAATCTTCCCTGACATCGCCGATGACGCTTTCCGGCAGGGCTTCGAGCAGGGCGTCCTTGCTCTGCCGTGTCCGCAGAAACGGCGAATACCAGACGTGGAGCTTGCCTGTCTCTGCGCGCGGCAATGCTTTCAGGTAGGAAGCAATCGAGCCGCCTGCTTCCACCGCCTGCCGGTAGCCCCATTGCGTCAGCGGCACGTTGTGATCGCCGAACTGGCGGTAGGCCTGTTCGTTGATGTTGCCGAGGGATTCGCCGTGGCGCACGAGGAAGAGACGCATCATCCATCCCGCAGTGTCGAATGTGGAATCGCCGTCATCATGAACGCGCTGGATGCTGAGGGCAATATTGCCGCCAGCCGGCAGCGCTCGCGCAATGAACAGCTTTGCGAGGCTTTTCCCCAGCTTGTCATCTTCCTGAAACACGAGTCTGGTTTTGGAAGGCTAGATGAAAGATGGGGCATGAGCGGCAGCTCGTGAAAGACATGATGGAACCCAGACATTTCCGCACGCTCTTCATTTCCGATGTCCATCTCGGCTCGAAGGCCGCGAAGGCCGACTTCCTGCTGGATTTCCTGCGCTATCATGAGGCCGATACGATCGTGCTCGTCGGCGACATCGTCGACGGCTGGCGCCTGAAGCGCAGCTGGTATTGGCCGCAGGTCTGCAACGACGTCGTCCAGAAGCTCTTGCGCAAGGCGCGCAAGGGGACACGCGTCGTCTATATCCCCGGCAATCACGACGAGTTCCTGCGCGATTTCCCCGGCATGCATTTCGGCGGCATCGAGGTCGTCGAGCGCATGATGCATGACGGCGCCGACGGCAAGAAATATCTGATTCTGCACGGCGACGAATTCGACGTCGTCGTCCGCAACGCCCGTCTGCTCGCTTACCTCGGCGATTGGGCCTACGATACGGCGATCCGCATCAACATCCTGCTCGCGGCCGTGCGCCGCCGCCTCGGCATGCCTTACTGGTCGTTCTCGGCCTGGGCGAAGCTGCAGGTCAAGCATGCCGTCAACTTCATTGGCGAGTTCGAGCGCGTCGTCGCCGAAGAGGCGCGCAAGAGCGGCGCCGACGGCGTCATCTGCGGCCATATCCACCATGCCGTCATCCAGGACAAGGATGGGATCCGCTACATCAATACCGGCGATTGGGTCGAAAGCTGCACGGCCGTCGCCGAGCATCAGGACGGCACCTTCGAACTGATTACCTGGCGGACACTGGCAAGCACCGTACCGGCGCTGACCGCCGTCGAGCGGGAAGAGGCAGAACTGGCGCCTCAAGCTGCCTGATTTCGGCCGCATGTTTTCGGCGTTGGCGCGTCTGCGCTGGCGCAGCAGGAATTTAGCCGTCACCATCAGGCGACAGGCCCTAATTATTTCTTAAAACGTTTCAGGAGGGCTATTTCTCGCAATAGTCGTCCGACGGTCGGTATGTTAGGCAACGTCGAGTTTCCTTCAGGTCCACCGATGATTCCCGCTCAAAACTCACCGACGGGCGAGGCAGTGCCGCCGCGCTTCCGGCTGCTCAGCGCGCTTTCCTATTGCGCGCCGCTGCTCGTCAACGGCGTCGTCCTGCCATTCTTCCCCGTCTGGCTCGCAAGCCACAGCTTCAGTGACCATGAGATCGGCGTCATCCTTGCCATACCGATGGTGGTTCGCGTGCTGGTCGCGCCGGTCGTTGCCATGATCGCCGACCGGCTGAAGGAGCGCGCCGACGTGTTGCTCTGGTCTGGCGGCTTGTCGCTGCTGACGGCGGTCGCGCTCTATTGGACGACGACCTTTTGGCCGGTGGCGATCGTCTTTGCGCTGCAGGGCGCCACCTTCGCGCCCTATCTGCCCGTCGTCGAATCGATCGTCATCTCCGGCGTTCGCCGCTGGGGGCTCGATTACGGCTCGATGCGCGTCTGGGGTTCGATCGCCTTTATCGTCTCGACGCTGGTCGGCGGCCAAATGATCAGCCGATGGGGCGGCGGGATGGTGCTGCCGGTGATGGTGTTCGGCTTTACCATGACCGTCGTCATGGCACTCTTCTGTCCGCGCATTGGGCCGACGCGGCGACGCGGCCAGCCGATCAACATTCCCGTTGCCACCGGCAGCGGCCTGCGCGAGCCGCATCTGCTGCTGCTCCTGATCGGCGTCGCGATCCAGCAGTCGAGCCACGCGGTGCTCAACGCCTTCTCGTCGATCTACTGGCATGATCTCGGCTTTTCCGGTACCGAAGTCGGTATCCTCTGGAGCGCTGGTGTCGCTTCCGAGGTGACGGTGTTCTTCCTGTCTAAGCGTCTTAGCCGGCGCTTCAATGCCTGGACGCTGATCCGCTTCGGCTGCGCCGTCAGCGTCTGCCGCTGGATTCTGTTCCCGATGAATGCGAACTTTGCCGGCTTCCTCCTGCTGCAATGCTTTCACGGTTTTACCTATGCCTTCGTGCATACAGGCGTGCAGCGGCGGATCGTGGCGACGGTGCAGGAGACGCGGGAATCCTCGGCGCAGGGCGCCTATTTCTTTTATGTCGGCATGGCGATGGCGCTGATGACGCTCGCGTCGGGTTATCTCTACGCCTGGCTTGGCATCGCCAGCTACTATGTCATGGCGCTGGTCGCGCTCGCCGGCCTCGGCATTGTCATCTCAGCCTATTACCTTCAGCCCCAGAGGGCGCTTTCGGGCGGAAAGACCAGGGAAGCGGCGTAACGCAGCCCGGGTTCGCGGTCGCGGGCCAAGAGCAGCGGGCCGTCGAGATCGACGAAATCGGCGTTCTGGGCGAGCAGCACCGCCGGCGCCATGGCAAGCGAGGTGCCGACCATGCAGCCTATCATGATGCCGAAGCCGAGCCGCTCGGCTTCGGCCTTCATCGCCAAAGCCTCGGTAAGGCCGCCTGTTTTGTCGAGCTTGATGTTGATGGCGTCATAGCGGTCGGCAAGGCTTGCCAGATCGCCGGTGTGGTGGACGCTTTCGTCGGCGCAGACGAGGAGCGGGCGGTGGATTTCGGCAAGCAGGGCATCGCGGCCGGCCGGCAGCGGCTGCTCGACGAGGATGACACCCGCCTCAGCGGCGATATTGAGGTGGCGTTCCAGCACCGGTTCCGGCCAACCTTCATTGGCATCGAGAATGATCGCGGCCTCGGGCGCGGCCGCGCGGACGGCACGGATGCGGCTTTCATCGTCACCGGTGCCGACCTTGACCTTGAGCAAGTCGCGGCCGGCATGTTCGCGCGCCTGTGCGGCCATGACCTCCGGCTCGCCGAGCGAGATGGTATAGGCTGTGGTGAGCGGTTTGAGACTGTCGAGGCCAAGCCGGGCCGCAACGCTTTCCCCCGTCCGCTTCGCCTCCAGGTCCCAGAGGGCGCAATCGACCGCGTTGCGGGCGGCCCCCGGCGGCATCGCCGACAACAGGTCGAGCCGCGAGATGCCGGCCTCGATCAGCGGACGGGCGGCCTCGAGCTGGGCAAGAACGCTTTCGATCGTCTCGCCGTAGCGGCGATAGGGCACGCATTCGCCAAGGCCTCGCGCACCCCCTTCGCCCAGCACGCAGGTGATGACGTCGGCCTGCGTCTTTGCGCCGCGCGAGATGGTGAAGGTCCCGGCAATCGGAAAGGAATTCATCTGGATATCAAGGGTGCGCGGCATTATTGCTGTCCTGCGAGCATGGAAATTGCACGTTGCTTCTGTATATTACGCCGGGCGACGAACGATCCGCTTCGCGAGTCGGCAATGTCGCCGTAAGCCTTGAAAGACACAAGTATCTTGAACGCCGAGAATCGCAACGCCGCCTCACTGCAAGTGGATGACCGGTCAGATGGTTCGGCGCAGCGTGTCCGTCTTAGCGGCAACTGGCGCAGCGCCTATGTGCATCTTGTGCTGCGCGACTTCGAAACGCTCCTGCACCAGAATAAGGGCGATCTGACGGTCGATCTTTCCGAGATCACCGACATCGATACGGCGGGCATCTGGTTGCTTTGCCGGCTAAAGAAGGAAGAGGCGGCGGCCGGGCGTACGGTCCGTTTCGAAGGAACCAACCCGCATATCGACGAAATGCTGGCGATGTTCTCCGAGGAGCCGGCCAAACCGGAGCCGGAGCCGAAGGAAAAGGTCTCCCTTACCGCGCGGGTTCTCGCGCCGGTCGGCAAGATGACCTACGACGTGTGGGACAATCTCGCTGCCGCCATGTATATCCTGGGCTCGGCGGTGCGCGGTGCGCAGATGAAGTTCGGACGCGGCAGCGGAGTGTCGCCGGCCTCAATCGTCAATCAGATTGACCATATGGGGGTTCGGGCCGTTCCGATCATCCTGTTGATGTCGTTTCTGATCGGCGCGATCATCGCTCAGCAGGGCGCCTTCCAGCTTCGATATTTCGGCGCGGAAGTCTTCGTGGTCGATCTTGTCGGCATCCTGCAGTTGCGCGAAATCGGCGTGTTGCTGACCGCGATCATGATCGCCGGCCGGTCGGGCAGCGCGATCACCGCCGAAATTGGCTCGATGAAGATGCGCGAAGAGATCGACGCGCTGAAAGTGATGGGGCTGAACCCGATCGGCGTGCTGATCTTCCCCCGGCTGGTGGCGCTGACCATCGCGTTGCCACTTCTGACGGTGCTGGCGAACTTCGCCTCTCTCGCCGGTGCGGCGGCCGTTGCCTGGGGTTATTCCGGCATCACCTTCGCCAATTTCCTGGCGCGCCTGCACGAGGCGGTGACGCTGTCGACGGTGCTGTCGGGCATGATCAAGGCCCCGTTCATGGCGCTCGTCATTGGAATCGTCGCCGCCGTCGAAGGGTTGAAGGTCGGCGGCAGCGCGGAGTCGCTCGGTCAGCACGTGACGGCCTCGGTGGTGAAGGCGATCTTTGTCGTCATCCTGATGGACGGGCTTTTTGCGATGTTCTATGCAGCGATCAACTTCTAGCATGGCGGACCGCGTGAACGAGCAACCGATCGACAGCGAAGGACAGGGCAGGGATGTCGTGCTTTCGGCGCGCGACGTCACCGTCGGCTTCGGCTCCAAGGTGGTGCTCGACAAACTGAACCTCGATATCTATCGCGGCGAGATCCTCGGATTCGTCGGTGCGTCGGGCACTGGTAAATCGGTGCTGATGCGCACGGTACTGAGGCTCCTGCCGCGCCGCTCCGGCACGATCAAGATTCTCGGCCAGGATTTCGACGAGCTCAACGAGCCGCAGCGCAACGCCCTCGACATGCGGCTCGGCGTGCTGTTCCAGCAGGGTGCGTTGTTTTCGTCGCTGACGGTCAAGGAAAACATCCAGGTGCCGATGCGCGAATACCTCGACCTGCCGCGCTCGCTGATGGACGAACTGGCGCATCTGAAGATTCGCATGGTGGGGCTTGCGGCCGACGCTGCCGACAAATATCCCTCCGAATTGTCCGGCGGCATGATCAAGCGCGCCGCCCTCGCCCGCGCGCTGGCGCTCGATCCGGACCTCGTCTTCCTGGACGAGCCGACCTCCGGCCTCGACCCTATCGGCGCGGCCGAATTCGACGAACTGATCGCCAACCTGCGCGATAGTCTGGGACTGACCGTGTATATGGTGACGCACGATCTCGACAGCCTGTTTTCGGTCTGCGACCGTATTGCCGTGCTCGGAAAGAAGCGGGTAATGGTGGAGGGCACGATCGACGACATGCTGGCCTATGACGATCCGTGGGTGCAGGCCTATTTCAGGGGTAAGCGGGCACGGTCGATCGTGCCACAGAACAATGGCGCGCGGCACGGCAACGGCAGCGGCGGGAAGTGACCGGATAGATGGAAACCAAGGCCAATTATACGATTGTCGGTTTTTTCACGGTGCTGGTGATCGCGGCCGCCTTCGGCTTCGTCTACTGGATGGCTGAGTATGGCCGGGGCGGGCCGATGACCGAGCTGATCGTGCGTATTCCGGGCTCGGCCAACGGCCTCAGCGTCGGCTCGCCGGTGCGCTTCAATGGTATCCAGGTGGGCTCGGTGCAGACGCTGTCGATCGATGCCGACGATCCGCAATATTCGCTAGCCTTCACCCAGGTGCGCACCGATGCGCCGATCTACCCCTCCACCAAGGCCGCCCTTGAAATTCAGGGACTGACAGGGGCCGCCTACATCGAACTCTCCGGCGGCCGCAAGGGTGAGGAGAGTATCCTCAAACACGCGATCGAAAACGGCAAACGCGCCGTCATCGTCGCCGACCAGTCGAGCGTCACCAATCTTCTGGCGACGGCCGACAAGATCCTCGACCGCGCCAACGACGCAGTCGGCGAACTTCAGGGCTTCATCGAGGATTCGCGCGCTCCGCTGACCCAGACCTTCAAGAACGCCGAGACCTTCTCGGATGCGCTTGCCAAGAATTCCGGCAATATCGACTCCTTCCTGCAGAGCGTCGGCGAGCTCTCCAACACGGTGAAGGCGGTCTCGGGCCGTGTCGATTCGACGCTGCAGGCGGTGGAATCGCTGGTCAAGGCGGTCGACGCGCAGAAGATCGACAATATCATCTCCAATGCCGAGACGATCACCGCCAATGTCGCCGATGCCTCGGGCGACCTCAAGGGCGCGATCCAGAAGTTTGACGAGACGGCAACCACCTTCAACGATTTCGGCAAACAGGCCCAGGCCACGCTCGATCGTGTCGACACGCTCGTCGCCCAGTTCGACCCGGCACAGATCAAGGGCTCGGTCGACGATATCTCGCAAGCGACAAAAGATGCGCGCGCGGCCGTTGCCTCGATCCGTGATGTCGCCAACACGGTGTCGTTGCGCCAGAAGGACATCGACCAGACGATCCAGGACGTGTCGCAGCTTGCCAACAAGCTGAATTCGGCCTCGACACGGATCGACGGCATTCTCATCAAGGTCGATGCGCTGCTCGGAACCGAAAATACGCAATCAATGTTTGCACAAGCGCGCGAGACGCTGGAATCGTTCAAGAAAGTCGCCGACAATCTGAATTCGCGAATCGGTCCGATCGCCGATAATCTGCAGAAATTCTCGAGTGGCGGCTTGCGCGACGTTCAGACCCTCGTCAACGACATGCGCGGAACCGTGAATAATCTCAACAATACGATCAGCAATTTCGACCGCAATCCGCAACGCCTGATCTTCGGCGGAGACACGGTCAAGCAATATGACGGCCGGACGCGGCGCTAACAGGGATTTCAGGGGTAGCCTCATATGGTCGCATCGCATCTGTTGTCGCGCCGTTCGTGGATTAAGGGAACGGTGATCGCGCTGCCGCTGACGGCGTTGATCCTGTCGGGATGCGGCACTGCGGCCAAGAACGATACCTATGATCTGTCGGGCGCCGTTGATGGCGACGGACCGGCGGCCAAATCGCGCCAGATCCTGATTGCCAGCCCGACCGCGCTGAGGGCGCTCGACAGCGAGCAGATCGTTATCCGTGTCTCTTCCTCGGAAATTCAGTATCTCTCGCGAGCGCAATGGGGCGATAAGCTGCCGCGCATCGTGCAGTCGAAACTGGTCGAGGCCTTCGAGAATTCGGGCAAGGTCGGCGGTGTCGGCATGCCGGGGCAGGGGTTGGCGATCGACTACCAGATTGTCACCGACATCCGCTCATTCGAGATTGACGCTTCGAGCGGCAATCAGGCGGTGGTGGAAATCTCCGCCAAGATTCTGAACGACCGGAACGGATCGGTGCGCGCTCAGAAGCTGTTCCGCGCCGTGGCACCGGCTGGTGGCGACAATGTTGGCTTCGTCAAAGCTCTTGACCGTGCCTTTTCCACGGTGGTTTCGGAAATTGTCAGCTGGACGCTGCGCTCAATCTGAGATGGCGCCTCTTGAGCGCTGCGCCGACATCAGGGGTTGCTGATTGCAAAAATATCATGTCCCCAGGAGGTTGGGACAATCGCCGTATCAAATTTCTTCATAAATTTGTGGAACGCATCATGTTAACGCTGTCAGGAGGCATGCTGCATGGTGGTCGCGCGAGTATTCGGAAAGTCGTCAGCCGAAGCTGTTCAGCGTGAAAGAGACCGGCTGGCAGCGCTGCAGCAACTCGATCTTCTCGACACGCCTCGGGATGAGGGATTCGAGCGGATCGTCCGGCTGATAAAGGACGTGTTTTTCGTCGACATCGGCATCGTGTCGCTAATTGATGCTCATCGGCAGTGGTACAAGGCCTGCTCGGGCCTTTCGGCCGACGAGGTGTCGCTCGAAGACACGTTCTGCCGCTGCGTGGTGGATTGCGACGAGCCTGTTATCGTGCAGGATGCCAGCAAGGATGCGCGCTTTTCAAAGCATTCGGCGGTGACGGGCGAGGACCATATCCGCTTTTACGCCGGCGTGCCGCTCAGGACGAAGGCGGGCCACATGATCGGAACGGTGTGCGCGATCGATCGCCGGCCGAGGTCGTTCAGCAACAGAGAGTTGGGCATTCTCCAGGAGCTAACAGGGGCTGCGATGGACCGCATCGAGCTGATGCAGTCCGCCGCCACCGACAGCCTCACCGAGGCGATGACGCGGCGGGCCTTCAAGCAGGAAGCCGATCAGTTGATTTCGCTCGCCTTGCGGCACCAGCATGACCTTTCATGCATCGTTTTCGATATCGATCATTTTAAACACGTGAACGACACCTATGGACACGCCGCTGGAGACGGGGTTCTAAAGGCCGTCGCATCGATCTGCAAGTCGACCCTTCGGGCCGGTGACCTGTTTGGCCGCATCGGGGGTGAAGAATTCGCTGTCGTTCTCCCGCATGTCGATCGCGAAGGTGCGGTCGCAGTCGCTGAAAAACTCAGAGCCGCGATCGCCGCGCAGCCAATATTCGGCGATCACGGTACTCTGAATGTCACGGCCAGTCTCGGAAGCTCGGCGCTTTCGATCGTCAGCAAAGATATCGAAACCCTGCTGGCTCAGGCGGACGCCGCGATGTATCGGGCAAAAGACGGCGGCCGAAATCGCTGCGTTTCATGGAATTCCATTCACGCCGATCACGCCATCGGCGCTCGGCGGCGCGTGCTGAAGGCGGGTTCGATCCTGTTCAACGACCGGCGCTCGACCATCGACTGCACCGTGAAATCGATCGGTGCGGACAGCGCCGGCATTTCGGTCTCCAATACGGCAGGCATCCCCTCCGAATTCATTCTTGCCATCAAAGGCGAAGGTTTCGAAACCAGTTGCCGCGTGATTGGGCAAGACCGGCAAAACCTGGAAGTGGCTTTCAGGTAGTCGCACGGATGTGAGCCGAGGTGGATAACGTCAGGCTAAAGCGTCGCGATCTCTGCGTTTCGCTTGACACTCCAGCCTTGGATTTTTGCGCTTATTCTTGTCGCAAGCGCGGTGCGCCTTTTTGCGCGACAGGCGTTGCTCTACTTCGTTGGCTGCGCATCCGTCATTGTCGCTCCTGGCTGGATTAACGGCACAGTGGAAGCGGTTGCGGTCGATGCCGATGGCAGCGTTCTGTCGAGCAGGCCCGCCATCTTGTCATCGCGCAGGCCTGCAGTTTTCTCGCCCATGACGACACCCACGACACGGCGGCCGTTCTTCAGCGCGGAGGTCACCACATTGTAGCCCGATGCGTCGGTGTAACCGGTCTTGATGCCATCAACACCGTCATAGCGATACATCAGGTTGTTATGCCCGCGCAGCTTCATGCCGCGGAACTGGAAGCCGCGCATGGAGAAGAGCTTGAACTCGTCGGGGAAGTCCCGCATCAGCGAAACGCCAAGGGTTGCCATGTCACGCGCCGTCGTGACCTGCTCCGGATCGGGGAGGCCCGAGGGGTTCTTGAATACGGTGTCCGTCATGCCGAGCTTATGCGCCTTTTCGGTCATCGCCGCGGCGAAAGACTGTTCTGAACCGCCCAGCTGTTCGGCGATCGCGACAGCGGCGTCGTTGGCTGACAGCACGACGATTGCTTCGACCGCTTCACGCAGCGTCACCTTGCGGCCGGCGCCGACCGCAAGCTTGAAGGGCTCCTTGCTCTCGGCGTTTTCCGACATGGTGAGCTTCTGATCCCAGCTGAGGCGTCCCTCATGCAGCGCTTCGAAGGCGAGATAGAGCGTCATCATCTTGGTCAGCGACGCCGGATAGTTGAGATCGTCCTGGTTGGAAGCTTCAAGGACCTGACCGGACTGCACATCGACGACGATGCTTGCCTGGCCAGCCTCGGCCGGAATGAAAGCGCCCATCAGCAAAGTGGACGAGAGCGCGGTGGCAAGGAGCCGGGATGTCGTCTTGGTCATCGGATTGCTGTCTCTTTCGTTGGACGGCCGAGGAGCCGTTAGCTTAAACGCAAGCGCATCGAAAAAGTTTGTGACGGAATGAAGGACGGCGTGCAATAAAAACAGCCTATCCCCAAACGATATCCTTTGTCCCGCGACCTTCGGCTTTGACAATGGCGCGTATGGTCCGCAGACAATTCATCATGAGCCCGAAGAGCGCGCCTTTCTCCGATCATGATCGCACCTGCCTGCAGGTCGCGATTGCGCGCGCGCTTGGCGGACGAGGTCTCCGCGTGCTGCTGTGACGTCCGGGCGCGCCCAGTGTCTCCGGCGCGCCGCCGGATGGTAAAGCCCTTCGTCACGTCAATTCGCTCGTCCATTGGGAGGAGCACGAGATCCATCTGCGCGTTTTTCTCGAAATCGCCATCGGCCTCGACCGCTGCGTCCACAACTGGCGGGTGAGGGCGCAAACCCGGCGCATAGCTCCTCTGCCGTCCCTCAGGGAATAAACGCGGCTGGAAGCGCTTTATGAAAAGACGATGGCGACGGTTGGGCGGACCTCCACCGTCGCGTCGCCGGCGTCGAAACCGTCGAGCGTTTCGTTGTGGTGGGCGACAATATCGGAGAAGCTGAGGGTCGCCGTGTCGCCGGTCGTATGGCCGTCGGCGATCAATGTCACGTCATAGCCGAGCGAAACGGCCCGTCTGACCGTTGTGTCGACGCAGAATTGCGACATGCAGCCGCCGATGACGAGGTGGGTGACCGACCGTTCGTTCAGGCGTTCGGTCAGATCGGTCTCGAAGAAGGCGTCGGCGCTTTTCTTGCGGACGACGACCTCGCCTTGTCGCGGCGCAATCTCCTGGCGCAGAGCCCATCCTTCCGTGCCGACCGCCAATCGATGGCCGCTGTCGCCGTCATGCTGAACCAGCACGACCGGCGCACCGGCACGCCTTGCCTTTTCCTGGAGCGATGCGAGCCCGGCGATCGTCTCATCGAGGGCTGCATAGACATGCGGCTGGCGCTCCGGCGTGGCTTTTCCAGAGAGAATGGCATTCTGTACATCGATGATCAGCAGGGCCTTGGTCATTTCAGATGCCTCAAAATCATGACGGTTCTCGGTCGCACGCTCTTACGCCGAACAAAAGCCGCCCGACATATGCTGGGCGGCTTCCTGTTCAATTCGGTCTCATAAGCTCGGTTCTTACAGGCAGGCTCAGCGGAGCCTGCCTGCTGCATGGGCGAGCATTGTGTAAACCTTGCCCGTATCCGAGGTCAGGTAGGACTGTGTGACGGTCTGGTTCGGATCGGTACGGGCGACGTCGGCGAGCAGCTTTTCGAAATCACCGATATAACGGTCGACGGCGGTACGGAATTCCGGTTCACGGTCGTATTTGCGCTTGATCTCGTCGAAGGTCTGCTGGCCCTTCAGCGTATAAAGGCGGCGGGTAAAGACGTCGCGCTCGCCGCGCTGGTAACGGCGCCAGAGATCGACCGAGGCGTCGTGATCGATGGCGCGAGCAATATCGACGGAGAGCGAGTTCAGCGATTCCACGACATGGCGCGGATTGCGGCTGTCATTGCTGCGCGCGGCCGGTGCGGCGGTTTCCGCCGGGCGGGCGGGCGCACGGGCCGGCGTTTGGTCGGCAGCTTCTTCACGCGATGCCCCGCGCAGAAGATCGCTGATCCAGCCGCCGCTTTCCCGGGCCGGTTCCTGGCGGCCCAATTCCTGGCGGGTGGGCACCGGCTGCTGGGCGGCACGCTGAGGGGCGGCGGCCGGAGCGGACGGCGCGATCGTTCCGCGAAGACCCGCCGCTTCGATCGACGGGGGCGTTGTCGGCTGCGGCGGTTGGGCCGGCCGCGGCGTCGCCTGTGCTTGGGCAAGCGAGCGGGCTACGGGCTCGGAGATCTCAAGCTGCTGGCTGGAGCGGCCGACAAGCTGGGAGATATCCTGCAGCGCCTTGATCTGTTCGGCGACGGCGCGGCGCATCGCCGACGCGCTTTCCTTGGCCTCCTCGGGCAGGTCGAAGGCGCCGCGCTTCAGTTCGGCGCGGGTGGCGTCGAGCTCGTTGCGGATGTCCGCGGCGGAGCGGCGAATGTCCTCGGTAGCGCCGGAGAAGCGGCCGACGGCATCTTCGATCGCCTCGCGCAGCGATTCGCGCATGTGCTGGGCGGCGCCGTCGGAGGCACGGCCGGCCTCGCCGAGCATGCGCTCGACTTCCGACAGCGAGGCGGTGAGGCCGCCACGAATACGATTGGAGAGATCGCCGGAACGGCGCTCGACATTGGCGAAGGTGCTGTCGATCGTCGTATTGGCCTCGTCGCCGGCGCGGGTGATCGCCTCGCGCATCGTCTCGGCGGCTTCCTGGGCGCGTTTCTCGGTTTCCGTCAGAATGCGGCCGATATCGGCAAAGGAGGACTGCACGCCTTGACGCAGGCTGCTGGTGACCTGGTTGGAGCGCTGCTCGGCCCGCTCGAACACGGTCTCGATCATGCTGCCGAGACCGCGCATGGTCTTTTCGATCTCGTCGGAGCGCTGAACCAGGCTGACGGACAGGGCCTGCAGCGCGCCTTCACGCTCCTCGAGCGTCGAGGCGAGGTTCGACTGGGCGGCGCCCAGAAGCTGCGAGGCTTGGGTCAGAACCTTGGAATGTTCGTCGAAGCGGCCGATGATGCCGCCGACCTGGGCCAGCGTCTGGCCCGAAATGTCGGAGAGGCGGTCGACCTTGCCTTCGAGCAGCCTGGTCGAAGCGTTGACCATTTCGGCAGCCTTGGTGGCCGAGTCGGCAAAGCGCGTCGTGGTTTCGCCGAGGCGCCCGTCGACACTCGTCAGTTGCTCGGCGGCGCGGTTCATCATCATGGCCATCGCCGCGCTGCTTTCCGACATGCGCTGGACCAGGCCGTTGACGTTGCCGACCAGGCTGTTTTCGATGGCGCTGACGGCGTTGGCGACATTCTCGGTGCGGGCGGCAACGGCGCTGGCGAGCGCTTCGTTCTCGGCGCGCAGACGGTCGGCGCTCAGGTTGGCTGCGGCGGTGATGCGGGCAGCCGCCTGCTCGCCGGCATCGGTGTACCGGTCGATGATCGGGCGGGCCGTTTCGTCGAGGATGCGGGTCAATTCGACCGAGCGGCCTGACAGCATTGAGTTGAGGTCGCGGGTGCGTTCCTCCAGCGTCGAGCGGATCGAGTTGCCGCGCGCCTCGAGCGCCCGGTCGATGTCGGAGAGGGTGGTATCGATCTCGCGGACACGCTCTTCGAGATTGGAGCGGATGGCGCTGCTGCGGGCTTCGAGCGCCCGATCGACATCCGCCATGGTGGCGGAAATCTCGCTGCCGGCTCCCGACAGCGTCGTGCGGATGGCGTCGCCGCGCGCCTCGAGAGACTGGCCGGCGTCCGACAGGGCCTTGGAAATGGCATTGACCTGCGTGCCGACGATGGTCTCGGCCTCGGCGACCTTGTTGACGATGGCATTGCCGGCTTCAGAGAAGGTCTGGGCGACGGCGGCGGCCTGGGTTGCGAGGCGATTCTGAGCCTCGGCGACGCGCGTGACGATCTGCGACGAGCGCTCATCCATGGTGCGGGTGAATTCGTCGCTCTTGGCATTGAGATCCTCGGCGAATTGCTGGCCGGTCTTGCCGAGCAGTTCTGTGGTTCTCGTCGCTTCGCCTTCCATTCCTTGGGCCGCTTCAGCCACTGCGCTGCGCAGCGTCGAGGCGAGGCCGGCGGCCTTGCCTTCAATGGTGCGGTTGACCGCTTCGAGGCCGACTGTCAACGCCCGATCCATGGTGGAGAGACGTTCCTCGATGCGTTCGTTGCCGCGGTCAAGGGTTGCGCCGAGACTTGCCGTGCGGCCCTCGATGGCGTCCGAAAGCGTGGTCGTGCGGCTGTCCAGTGTCTCGGCGAGATTGGCGGTGCGGCTGTCGATTGCCTGCGTAAGATTGGCGGCACTGCCTTCGAGCGTCGCCGAGATGCGTTGGGTGGCGTCATCGCCGAGCATGCCGAGACGGGAAATGCCGTCGGCAAGGACCCCGGAGAGCTGGCTGCTGGCGGCTTCGACTTTTTCGGCAACGCCGCTGACGCCGTCGCGGATGCGGCTCTCGATGGCGGTAAGGCCGGATTCCATGCGAGAACCGGTTTCTTCGAGACGTCCCGCGAGGTTTTCCACCGACTGGTCGAGATGGGCGGAAAGGCTCTGGGCGGAGCTCGAAATCGCGTTCGCCGCCTCCTGGAAGCGGCCGGCGATCTGGCCGGCGCCAGCGCGCATGCGATCTTCCAATGTCTGGGCGCCGGCATCGATTGTCTGGCGGAGCGAGGCTTCCCGCTCTTCCAGCGACATCTCGAGCATGCTGACGCTCGTTGCGACCGACGTGCCGATGCTGGTTGCCTGTTCGGTCAGCGTATCGCTGATCTGTGCATGGGCCTGGCTCAGCGACAGCTCGATGGCATTGCCGCGATCCTCGAGTGTCGTGCGGATGCGCTCATGGGCAGAGGCGAGCCCGCCTTCGATGCGCGCCGCGGCCTCCTCGGCTAAGCCCCCGAGCCGCGCATGGGCGTCGCTCAGGCGGCCTTCGATGCGGCCGGTCAATCCGCCGACGAGATCCTCAAAGCGGGCACCGCCAGCATCGAGAACGCCCGAAAGGGCGGCGCTGTGCTCAGAGAGAGCCGATTCAAGCCGCCGCTGATTGTCGGCATAGGCGTTGTGAATGGCGTCGGTCTTGTCGGCAAAGGCGCCGGCGACGCGCGTCTCGGCACTGGCGACGGCCTCCATGATCGCATTGCTGCGGGCTTCGAGCGCGCTGTCGAAGCGGCTCTGGTTGTCATCGAGCGAAATGGCGAGCGCCATGGTCTTTTCGTCGAGCGCGTCGGTCAGCCGATCATTGCTTGCCGCCACGGCATTGATGATCGCGGCGGTGCGGTGTCCCAGGGCTTCCTCGAGCCGGACCTGCCCCTCTTTCAGCGAGGCGGCCAGCGCGCCGGCCTTCTGGTCGAGCACGCCATTCAGGCGTTCATGCGTGCCGGAGACCGCATTGGTGATCGCATCGGCGCCGTTGGTGAGCGTCTCCTCAAGGCGGCTCTGGCTCTCGTTCAGCGAGATGGCAAGAGCCATAGCCCGATCGTCGAGCGTCTCCGACAGCCGGTCATGAGTGGCGGAAACCGCATTGAGGAAGGATTCCGAGCGGCTGTCCAGCGTGTCCTGCAGTCGGCTCTGGCCTTCGTTCAGCGAGGCGGTGATCGCCGATGTCTTCTCGTCGAGAGTATCAGCGATACGCTCATGCGTACCTGAGACGGCCTTGAGGAAAGCTTCGGAGCGGGCTTCCAGCGTGTCTTCGATCCGCGACTGGTTCTCGTTGAGAGAGATCGCGAGCGCCATCGCCTTCTCGTCCAGCGTCTCCGACAGGCGTTCATGAGTGCCGGAGACTGCATTCAGCAGGGCTGCCGACCGGGTCTCCAGCGTGTCCTCGATGCGAGCTTGGCTTTCGGTCAGCGAGATGGCAAGCGCCATCGCCTTTTCGTCTAGGGTCTCGGCGAGACGATCGTGGGTGCCGGATACGGCATTCAGCAGCGCCAAAGAGCGGGTTTCGAGCGTATCTTCGATGCGTGCCTGGGTCTCGCTCAGCGAGGCGGCAAACGCTGCTGCCTTTCCTTGCAGTGTCTCGGCAAATCGGTCATGGGTGCCGGAGACGGCGTTCAGCATGGCTGCCGAACCGGTTTCCAGCGTTTTCTCGATGCGAGCCTGGCTCTCGTTCAAGGAAGCGGCAAGCGCCGTCGCCTTCTCATCGAGGGTTTCGGCAAACCGGTCGCTTGTGCCCGACACGCTGTTCAATAGGGCTTCGGCGCGCGTTCCGAGCGCGTCTTCGATGCGGGCATGGCGCTCGTCGAGCGAGGTCGTGAGCGCCGCCGCCTTCATATCCAGCGTTTCCGACAGCCGATCATGCGTGCCGGAGACGGCGTTGAGGAAGGCCGCGGATCGGGTCGCCAGCGTGTCTTCGATGCGGCTCTGGCTTTCGTTCAAGGAGATGGCGAGTGCCATCGCCTTTTCGTCGAGTGTTTCCGCAAGACGGTCATGGGTGCCGGAAACGGCGTTGCGCAGCGCCTCGGATCGGGTTTCAAGCGTATCCTCGATGCGGGCCTGGCTCTCGTTCAAGGTAATGGCAAGCGCCATCGCCTTTTCATCGAGTGTTTCCGCAAGACGGTCATGGGTGCCGGAAACGGCGTTGATGATGGCGTCGGAGCGCGTCGTCAGCGCTTCCTCGAAGCGGCCGTGATGGGTGCTCAGCGCATCGATCAGGGCTCCGCCGCGCTCCGCCATCACGCTGTCGATACGCTCATGGGCTGAGCCAAGCGCTTCCCGTATTTCTGCGGCCCGCGCTGTCAGCACGCCGGTCAGTTCCCCGGCGCGGCCGCCGAAGGCCGTCGTGACCTGTTCGGTGCCAGCGGCAACGGCGGCGGTCAAATCGGTAGTGGTTGTGCGCAGCGTGTCGCGGAACTCGGCCGAGCGGGCCTGGAGATTGTTCTGCAGGTCGGAAGTGCCCGATGCAAGCGCCAGCGCGATGTCGGACGTGGCGTTCTGCAGCGCCGAGGTCAGTTCGCCAGTGCGGCTGGTGAGCGCGGTGGTGATTTCGTCGGTACGGCTGTTGAGCGTGCTTTCCAGCACTTCGTGGCCGGTGGCAAGCGCAGTGGCGAGCGCCAACGACTGGTCGGTCATCGACGAGCCGAGGCGGTCGATGCCGGAATTGAGGATGCCGTCAATCGAATCTGATCCGCCGGTCAGCGTCTCATTGATGCGGGCGAGGCTTTCCATCAGCTTGGTATCGAGCGAGCCGGTGCGTTTGTCGAAAGCGCTGGTGAATTCGGCAACGCGCTCGTCGAAGGCGGTCGAAAGCTGGGCAACGGTCGTCTGCAGCCGCTCCTCGAAGAAGCCGGAGCGAAGATCGAGATCCATGACGGCGTCGTCGGCGGTGCTCTGCAGGCTCTGACGGAAGCTTGCGCCCTTTTCGTCAAGCGCGCTGTTCAGTTTCGACAAGACGTCGTCGAGTGTCCCGCTGATGGTGCGTTCGCCCGATGTCAGGCTCTCGTTGATCTCGCGGGTTCGGGCGATCAGGATTTCGTTGAGCTGATGCGTGCGTTCGTTCAGCGCCGCGTTCAGTTTTTCGGTGCTGCTATCCATGGTCGAGGCGCGCGTCTCGAACTGGCTGAGCAGCCTTTCGCCATGTTCATTGAGATTGACGGAGAGCGCTTCGAGACGATTGTCGAATTCGGTGGCAAGAGCAAAACCGGATGCGTTGAGTGTCTGGAGCAGGCTGTCGGTCTTGGCGGCGAGCAGGCTGCCCATCGACTGCAGGGCGCTGTCCGATTTTTCCAGGATTGTCGCTGCGCGCGTGTCGATCAGCGACGCGAAGGCTTCGCCCGATGTGGCGAGCCGCACGGCGATCTCTTCGGTCGCCAGCGATAGTTCTTCCTTCAACTGGTCATGGACGCTGCCGATCGAGGTGCGGATGCGGTCGGCATGATTGACGATCGCCTCGCGCTCCGAACCGAGTTCATGGACAAGGCCGCGTACGCGCAACTCGTTGTCCGCATAGGAGCGTTCGAGCGCATTGACTTCGGAATGGACCAGCGTTTCCAGCTCGGAAGCGCGCGCGATGGTGCGCTCGATGCCTTCGTTCATGGCCGAGACCTCGCGGCGCACCGCCTGGCCGACGGTCATGATCCGTTCCGAGGCGATGGTTTCCGGCTCTGCCAGGCGCAATGCCACCTCTGCCATTGAGCGGGCGGCGTTGCGCATGTCCTGGGCGCGGGAAATCATGATGGCAAAGGCATAGAACATCATCACCGGAATGATGATGCCGACGAGGCCGGCGATGACGCCGGGCAGGGCGACGAGATCGGCGATCGAACGGATCTGCCAGATCTGCGGCGCGTAAAGCAGTGACATCAGGCCGAGGCCGGCCATAACCCAAAGAACGGAAAACAGGGTGGCGGTGCGTACTGCCGAGCGGCTGGAGGCCCCGTCGAACGATTTCAGGATCGAGGCGGGGGTATTGCGGCTGGCATCATTGGCGGGCGCGAAGGCCGCAGCCCTGGAAGCCTGCTCGGCTCCGGCGCCGCGGCGGCTGCGGCGCTGTGCTTCTTCCTGGGCCTGCTGATTACGCGCATTCGATGGATCAGACACATTACCCTCCGGCGCCTGGGGCGCGTCGCCGCGGCGAGACGGCACATTGTCCTTGCCGAAGTCGATCTGGAGCGCCTCGTCCAATGCCTTGAACGCCTTGTCCTCGATCGACTCATTATATTTGTTATTCGCCATTCGGTTACGCCTCGTTACTGTCGGCCGGCCCGGCAGCGCATCCCCGGCTTCCGCCTTGCCCGGGAACAACTTCGCCATTGCGGCCCTCCATCCCAACCGCGGACGGATAAGCATGTCATTTCAGAGTAGATAGCCGCTTTTTCAAACGGAAGGTATCAAAACACTACCATTATCCACTCACTCGGCAAAGGCGCGTACCATAAACCCGCTCCACCAGTATCGTAGTGACACATCTGGGCTCTGCACACAATTAATGAAGGCTTGAGATTCGTCGCCCGTTAACCCGTTGTTAACACCTTTGAATCCGAGGCCCCGCTTAAAAACCAATAATTTAGGGATATTTAACAGACGTTAACCATATGGTGAGATTTCCGCGCCCGATGTGCCGGAATTTAACGCGATGGCCACTCTCCCGACGCAGAACTGTTGCAAGTGCGGACGACTTGAGACGGGAGAAATCGCAAATGGCGGCGCAGATGGCAGCATTGAACATCGTATTCGAGGCGCCGGACAATGCAAAGGGAGCGTGTCCCTCCAAGGTTCGGCCGATCGACCTCGTCCATCTCGCGAAGCAGACGATGGGCGACAAGACGCTGGAAATCGAAGTCCTTCAGATGTTTGCGCGTCAGGCGCGAGCGTGTCTCCAGGATATTGCAAGCGGCGAAAGCGTACGGGTCGGCGCGGCCGCACATCGCCTGAAAGGCGCGGCAAGCTCGGTCGGCGCATTCCGTGTGTCGCAGACGGCCGAGGTCGTCGAGGAGACCGGCGGCGATGCCGGCGCAATGGCGGCGCTGGGCGCTGCCGTGCTCGATGCCGAGAATTTCATTCTCAAGCTTTGCCGCGGCTGACCTTCACGTCTTGAGGCGATGCATGTCGTCGTCCCAAAACCGTCGCACACCTATGGCACAAGAGGTCGTTCGAAACGAGGCCCGTTGTTTCATTGCGAAACCACGGGTCTTTTTGCGACGTCCCGGATGACGCTTTGAAGACGGCGGGCGGAGGCCGGATCTGCGAGGTTAGGGCGAATTTCCCCGATGTTGACTGACGCGTCGAATTGTCGGAAGAAAATCCGCCCACCCATTTGAAGACCGGAAATAGTCCTGATGCCCAAACTTACCATCGTCGCCTTCGACGGCACGCGCTTCGACCTCGATGTCGACCAAGGCTCCACCGTCATGGAGAATGCCGTGCGCAATTCGGTGCCCGGCATCGAGGCCGAATGCGGCGGCGCCTGCGCCTGCGCGACCTGTCATGTCTATGTCGACGAGGAATGGACGGAGAAGGTCGGCCAGCCTGAAGCGATGGAAGAGGATATGCTCGACTTCGCCTTCGATGTGCGCCCGACCTCGCGGCTCTCCTGCCAGATCCGGATGAAGGCCGTCTATGACGGGCTCGTCGTGCACGTGCCTGAACGTCAGGCCTGAGACGCCCTGCGTTTCGCGCGGCGCCGAATAGCCGAGACCGTGTCCACAAAAAGACGCCTCGCGCGCTGGTGCGAGCGAGGCGAGGCGGGCGCATTACCTACGGATGAGGGAGGAACATCCGCGGCTTTGGAACGCGCCAGGAGAACCCAACGAGGAAAGTCCAGCTGCCGTACCTGAACTTTCGAATGTGTTCATATTAGCGCGTTACGGTTGAGTCGGCCAGGATGAAAAATGACCCTTAAAACGCTGGGGAGGGGGCAAGTTTCGCACAAGTTTCGTTGCGCAGCTAAGTTTTTCTGCTCGCAACAAAGCTGAAAAAGCCCTATTTTTCGCCGGCCCGGCCGTGGATTCGATTCTTCAGCAATCGCAGCATACGCTTCTGGAAATTGACCGCCTCGACCCGGTCGAATCGCGCCTGCTGCCGATCATGCTCCTCTATACCGTGAGCTGATTCGTTCGAAACCAACTCCTGCATCGCTTCGCAGCTACGCTGCGGTGGCAGGGTGCGGATGGCACGCTCCATAGCGCGGGCCTGGTCGCGGGCGATCTCGGCGTGACGCTCCTCGTGGCGCTTGATATCGCTCGAGAGCGCGTCCCATATCATCGACAACTCTTTGCTGGCACCCTTGCGGCTGCGCCAGCGTGGCAGGATGATCTGGGTATGGACGGTGACTTTGACGTTGCCGACGCGGCATCGGCCATCATCCTGGATATAGGTCGCCTCGCCGCCGAAGCGGATCTTGGTGGCGCCGGGATGGCGCGCCGACGAGCCGCTCGCCGTCGGGCCGCGCCGGCTCAGTTCCCGGTCGAGCTCATCGGCGGTTTTGCCGCGAATATCGAAATAGGAATAGCTTTTCGATGCGATCACTTCGGCTGCCGCCGGACTGCTGAGGGAAAGAGCAATGGAAAAGGCGACAGGAAGGCACATATAACGCATTGCAAGCGGCATTCTGAACGCAACCCATGTTGAAATCGACAGGAGCTTGGGGCATAGCCACCACAAGCGCAATATCGGATGGCGGCTTTTTTCGTCATCAATAGGATAAGTCTGGTGACAGGGCTCGAAGGCAGTTTCTGGCTTGTCGGCCATGGCCGGGAAATCGAACTCGGCCGTCGTTCGGCGATCATGGCGATCATCAATGTAACGCCGGACTCCTTCTCCGACGGCGGACGTTTTAAAACCGTCGATGCCGCCGTCGAACACGCATTGCAGGCGGTCAGCGACGGTGCTGCGATCGTCGACATCGGTGGTGAATCGACCCGGCCGGGCGCGGCATCTGTCAGTCCTTCGGAAGAGCAGGCGCGGGTTTTGCCCGTCATCGAGGCGTTGCGCGGTCGCACTCAGGCGCTGATCTCGATCGATACCTATCGTGCCGAGACGGCGCGGCTTGCGGTCGGCGCCGGCGCCCATATTATCAACGACGTTTCCGGACTGCGGAAAGATGCCGGTATCGCGGATCTGGCCGCGGCGACAGGGGCGGGGCTCTGCATCATGCATACCGGCCGCGACAGGATCAAACTAACCGATGTGATTGCCGATCAGGAGCTTTTCCTCGAACAATCGCTTGCGATCGCGGCTGCATCCGGTGTCAGCAGAGACCGGATCGTCCTCGATCCGGGTTTCGGCTTTGCCAAGGAGACGGCGGAGGAGAACCTGGAACTGATGGCGCGTTTTTCCGAACTTTCGCGCTTCGGCCTGCCGCTGCTCGCCGGTACTTCACGCAAACGCTTCCTCGGCGCAGTGACGGGGCGCGAGGCGGCGGAAAGGGATGTGGCGACAGCTGCGTCAAGCGCGCTGCTCAGGCTTCAGGGGGCTGCGGTTTTCCGGGTGCACAATGTCGCAATCAACAGGGATGCGCTTGATATCGCGGATGCTATGCTCCATGCGCGCCAGGAAATCGAGAGGAAGCGGCCGACATGACCACCTACACGATCACGCTGCAGAACTGCGCCTTCTTCGCGCGCCACGGCGTGCATGACGAGGAGGAATTCCTCGGCCAGCGCTTCTTCGTCGATGCCGAGCTCGACGTCGTCGCGGGCGAGGCGCTGGAAAGCGATTCGATCGACGACACCGTCAATTACGGCATCGCCTTTACGGTGATCGAGGAGATCGTCACCGGCAAGCGACGCTATCTGATCGAAGCCCTGGCGCTCGATATCGCCAAAGGGCTCTGTCAGACATTCCCGCAGGTGCGGCGGGCGAAGATCACGGTGCGCAAGCCGAATGCGCCGGTGCCCGGCGTGCTCGATTTCGTGCAGGTGAGCGTTGAACATTTTGCCTGAGGCTGCATCGCAATCCGCCACACTCGGCCTCGGCGGCAATATCGGCGATCCGGTCAAGGCGATGGCCGCAGCGCTGCAAAGGCTGGACGGGCGCGACGACTGTCGTGTCACCGCCGTCTCGCGGCTCTATCGTACGCCGCCCTGGGGCAAAACGGACCAATCGTTCTTTTTCAATGCCTGTGCCGCCGTCGAAACCCGGCTCTCTCCGGAGGTGTTGCTCGATGTCTGCCTTTCGATCGAGCGCGAGATGAAACGCGAGCGTATCGAGCGCTGGGGGCCGCGCACGCTCGATATCGACGTGCTGACCTATGGCGATGTCGTCCAGCAGGCGCCGCGGCTGGAGTTGCCGCATCCCCGTATGACCGATCGCGGTTTTGTCCTGATGCCGCTTGCCGATATCGCCCCGGGCCTTGTCGTCGGGGGGCGGACAATCAGCGACTGGTTACGCGATGCCGATGTCACCGGCATCGAGGTCGCCGACGACAGCGGCGACTGGTGGCGGAGCGCCTGAAGCGCGGATTCTACGAAAGCTCTAAAACGCGAAACGGCGGGAAACCCGCCGCTTCAGGAAAACCCGTCATGCGATCTGTCTACTGGATGGATCCGACGGCCATTTCGTCGACCTGACGGATCAATGTCAGGCCGATAACCGGAATCATCTGGCTTTCGACCTTGACCGAAACGGTAACGTTCATCGTCTTGTCGTCACGCACCCGGGCGATCATCGCGCCGTTCAGCTTGGCGCGGTTGATACCGACAACGACGGTATCCTCGGTTACGGCGCCGGAAACGACGTCAAGACCCTTGCCGGCGGCGCCGTCGAGGAACTTGCCCTTGTAGGTCGAGCCCGACTGCGAGATGACGGCGGTCATCGGCTGTTTAAAAACGCCGACGCGGCAGGTGCCGTCAAGCTTGATGCCGGCAGTGCTGTCGCCAGTGGGCTCGCCGGTCAGGTTGCAGGTAAATTTCGTACCCTTGTACTTGCCGGCGACGATCTCGCCGGGGCCTTTCCAGGAGCCGGTGACGGATTCGAAGAAGGCCTTGTCACGGGTTGCAGCCGTGGCTGCCGGAGCGACGTCTGCGACGGGAGACAATGCCGCGGCGGCCAGGCCGCATACGATGAGAAATTTGCGCGAATACATGGACTTTCCTTGGCAAACACCACTTACGAACTGATGCCAAGTTTTGCCGAATAATGGTTAATCCTTCCTTTCAATTGTGCCGAAATGCGAGGGCTCGCAGAGCAGCCATATCTGGCGGATTTTAGAATCCGGGCGCTACGATATTGAATCTGCTCATTTTTGCTAACTTGACGCCACGGGAGGTAAGGGCTGCGGAATCGTCTTGGCAGTTAAGGATTGTTGCCACGCGGTGACATGGAAGGGGTGAGATTGCCAATGAAATCACCGATTCCCGGTCGCTTCACCGCGCGAAAGGCAAGCGGGCGGCAGAGATCCATCGCCGCGATTCCGATGCGGGCGGTCATCAAGCCGTTGATAACGCCTTCGCCGAGTCGGGCCGAGAGCTTCGAGGCCAGCCCATGGCCGAGCACCTGTTGGATGAGACTGTCGCCGACAGCGATCGAGCCGGTGACGGCGAGATGCGCCAGCACGTCACGCAGCAGGCGGACCATGCCGAGCGTGCCGGGGCGGCCGCCGTAGAGCTCGGCCATGGCGCGGATGAGGCGCACGGCTTCGTAGAGCACATACAGCAGATCGACGACCGCGCGCGGGCTGACGGCTGTGACGATCGAGACGCGCTTGGAGGCATTGACGATGAGGGCGCGCGCTTTGCGGTCGAGAGGAGCGAGCAGTTCGCGTTCGGCCAAGGCGATCAGATGCGGCGGGTCGATGACCTCGCCCTCGGTCGCTTTCAGCGTCGCGCGGCCCTTCGATGTCTCGGCGTTGGTCGAAAGAAGCGTGGTGAGGCGCGCAACGACGACGCGCGCCTTCGCCGGCCGTGTTTCCAGGATCGCTGCCTCTGCTTCGGCCTTGATCGCCTGAACGGCGGCAAGGCGCATCATGCCCGCGGTCTCGCGGATAACGAGGGCAAGCACCGCAACGATGCCGACCGCCAGCACCCCAATAGCAGTATAACCCAGCCAGTCGGCGCGGGTGAAGAGGTCGCGGATCAGCCGGTCAGTCCAGAGACCGATGCCGAGCGACAGCAGGATGCCAAAGGCCGCGGCGGCGATCTTGCCGAAGGAGGTGCGCCGCCGCTTGCGCGGCGCTGCCACCGGCACGGCGCTCAGATCCCTGTCAGCATTGATGAAGGGATCCTCTTCGTCGGGCGTCAAGACGATCTCTTCCGAAAAGCTTTCCGGTTTGCGTGAGCCCCGCGGTTGCCGGCCGTTGTCACGAGGCCCTGCAGCCTCATCCTCATAAGCGAAGACGGCGGGCGGGCGGCGTGGCAGATCGGAGGGGGGCTTAGTCATGCGAGACGGTCTCCGAACAGGAACTGCATGGCGCGGTCGAGGCGGATATGCGGCACCGACAGCTTGATGCCGCTGCCGGTTTCCTCGAGATGCGGTGGTCGAAATCTGACGACATTGACGTCGGGCAGGGTGTCACCGGTCTCGGAGGCGATGCGATCGAACAGGCTTTCCGGATCCTGCGGCAGATCGCCGGGGAAAATCGCGGTCTTTCTCTGGCCATCGAAGCGCTCGCCGGCAATGGTTTCGCCCTCCATCGGCGTACCGACGATGACAGGCAGGTCATGGCCGTTGCGTTTGACCGATGCCTCGCGGGTGGCACGCACGGAGGCGAGCGCCATCACATCGATGCCGGCGCCGGCCATGCCGATGCGGGCGATGGCGCGATCGACGAGGCGGCGGGTCAGCGCGTCGAGCCGGTCGTGGCTTTCATGATGGAGATGGTCGGCTTTGGTGGCGGCGACCAGCACACGGTCGATGCGGCGCCCGAGCAGCGAGGAGAGCAGCGAGTTGGTGCCGGGGCGGAAGCAGGCGAGCACATCGGTCAGCGCGCGCTCCAGATCCTGCACGGCCTCGGGACCGCGGTTCATTGCCTGCAGCGCGTCGACCAGCACGATCTGGCGGTCGAGCCGGGCGAAGTGCTCGCGGAAGAAAGGTTTGACGACGACCGATTTATAGGCCTCGTAGCGCCGCTCCATCATTGCCCAGAGCGAGCCGCGGCCGGCATGCCCTTCCGGCGGCAAGGCGAGCGGCGCGAAGGTCAGCGCCGGCGAACCTTCGAGATCGCCGGGCAGAAGAAAGCGGCCGGGCGGCAAGGTGGAGAGCGAGCGTTCATCAGCCTTGCAGGCTCTGAGATAATCGGCAAAGGCGTTGGCGAGATCGCGGGCGATCATCTCGTCGGCGTCGGTACGGATATTGGCGGCGCGGGTGAGCGCCAGCCAGCCGCGCGACAGCTCCGAACGGACACCGGTTTCGGCAAGTGCGATCGTCTCCTCGCTGAAGGTGCGGTAGTCCTTGCCGAGCAGCGGCAGGTCGAGCAGCCATTCGCCGGGATAATCGACAATATCGATCGACAGCCGGCCGGGCGAAAACAGACGGTTCCAGCCGCTGGCGCTCTGATAATCCAGGGTGATACGCAATTCGGAAATGGCGCGCGTCGAATCCGGCCAGATGCGGTCTTTCACCAGCGCCCGGATATGATCCTCGTATTGGAAGCGCGGCACGGCGTCATCCGGCTGCGGCTCCAGCCGCACGGCTGAAACGCGCCCCGACTGCACCGGCTCGAACAGCGGCAGTCGGCCGCCATGCAGCAGATTGTGGACGAGCGAGGAGATGAAGACCGTCTTGCCGGAACGAGAGAGGCCGGTAACGCCGAGCCGGACGGTCGGATTGACAAGGCCGCTCGCCCGGTCGGCGAGATTGTCGAAGGCGATGCGGGCGTCGTCGGCGAGGGATGTCAGGCGTGGCGGCAAGGCGCGATTCCGGTTGATGACTGCCGGGCAATATAGGAAGGGAGCGCCGCGCGAAAAAGAAGCGGTGCGAAAGACTTCAGACGACCACGAAATCGGTGAGGCGCCAGACGGCGGCGGCAGCGTCGAAATCGATGACGGCAAGGCCTGCCGTCGGAAAGCCGTGGGGAAGGGCCTTGACCATCGCCTTTTGACCGATCAGCGCCTCGAGTGTCTGCTCCATGGTCGGGTTGTGGCCGACCAGCATGACGGCCGCCTCATCCTGCGCATCGACGATCTCGATATAATTGTCGACCGTGGCGTCATAAAGCACGTCGACATAGCGGACGTCGAGCGTGAGCCCCATCGCCCGATGGACGGCATCGGCGGTGTCGCGGCAGCGCAGCGCCGTCGAGCTGATCAGAAGATCGGGACGGTAGCCCTTGTCGGCGGCCTTGTCGGCGATGATCTCGGCATCGCCATAACCTTTTTCGTTGAGCGGCCGGTCGAAATCGCGCTGTCCGGGTTCGGCCCGGGCGGCCTCGGCATGACGCAGGAGGTAGATGCGATTGGGCGGAGGCAGCGGTACGGTCATGGGCAAATCCAGGATCGGCGGGTCTTTTCAGTAGCGGTTGCGATCGGCCGCCGTCAACCGCCAGCCATGTCGCAATGGCCCCACACGTGGCCGACAACACGGCGTTTTGAAGGCGAAGCAAAAATTGGCAGCGCGAATAATCAAGAGAAAATAGCCCGTTAGCCGAAAATTGTAACAGATTTAAAAATCTGTTTCGCTGTCGTATTTGGCTTGAATCGCGGCTAGCGCTTGGGATATACACCCGGCCAGATGAGATGTTCTTCAGGAGAATCGCGTTGAGTGAGAAGATCGATCTTAGCAATTACGTTCCCTCGGAAGAGGAAGAGTTCATGAACGTAAACCAGCGTGCCTACTTCAGGGCGAAGCTGGTTGCCTGGAAAAACGATATCCTTAGAGAAGCGCGCGAAACACTCGACCATTTGGCAGAGGAAAGCGCAAACCACCCCGATCTCGCCGACAGGGCATCGTCGGAAACCGACAGGGCAATCGAACTTCGCGCCCGTGACCGGCAGAGAAAGCTGATCTCCAAGATCGACGCGGCGCTGCAGCGCATCGAAGACGGCACCTACGGCTATTGCGAGGAAACCGGCGAACCGATCGGTCTCAAGCGTCTCGACGCCCGTCCGATCGCGACGCTGTCGATCGAGGCGCAGGAGCGCCACGAACGTCGCGAAAAGGTCTACCGCGACGAATGACGTTCCCATGCACGCATGAGGGATATTAGCGCCGCGATCTGTTCGCGGCGCTTTTCTTGTTGAGCACCTGCCCCGGCGTTTCGGGAGAGGTCATAGCGGGGCGCCTGTCGCCAACGCTTTCCAGAAGTGCTCCCGCTCGGCCTCCGTGGCGAGATCGATCATGACGAGGGTGCCATTCCTGATGCGCCGCCGCATGATGTCTGCCCGGTTGGGCTCCATTCGACAGACGCCCTGTTGGTGCAGCGCCTGCAGGCGGGAGCGCGACATCTTCAACTCGCTGGCCAGCAGCCGATCCAGGCGTGTGTTTGTCGGAAACGGAACCAGCAGTTCTATTTCCAGGCTTGTCCAACCTGCGGTCTCGTGCCGTATCTCCTTGGCGATGTCGCATTCGGCGAACTCATCCACCCGCTGCGACTTGCGCCGCAGCGCATCAAGATTGAACGTTTCGGCCCGAACCCAATCCGGATCGTTGGACTGCAGCGCGTCGAGAATCATCGGATCGATGTCACGAAGATTTCGGCGCTCGAAGATCGGCCGATTCCACGTGCTTTCGCAGACCAGGCATTTGTAGATAAGCCAGGCGTCGAGCTTGCGGCCGTTGGCGTTAAGGCGGATCTTGCCGCTGGAGCGGAAGGCTCTGAGGCCTCCGCATCCGCCGCACACAATCCAAGGCTGGGGCGCTATGGTGGGGATGATGGTCCATCGGACCCGAAGTGTTTTGCACATATCGTCTTGGTCTTCCGTTCGGAAGTCCACCAAGATGGTGCGTGAGAAAGGCCTTGCGGGCGCGGTATGGCGATGTTGTGGGCGGCTGAAGAGCTGAGACAGTGGAGCTGCACATGGCACATTGTAACAATGCCAAACCGGTCTCTCGCCACCACCCGATGAACATGTTCGCATGCCGCCCGCGGGTCGCTTGCGGCAGTACGGGTGAAACTGGTGTGAGACCGGTATTTACTTAGGCAAAGTCTACCTCGAATGCGCCAATGCTCTTCACCTATCATCGATAGCAAATGATCGGAGCGATAGGGAGCCCGCGAGGAAAAAAGCCGCGGCATTGCGGCTTTTATGCAACTTAATGACGAACGCTGAAGCGTAGCAACCGAATGTCGGTGTTCCTTACTTGTCGCGATTGACGCTCATTTCGCCGAAAATGCGGGCAACTTCCTTCTGCAGTTCGGTGTCGGCTCCGGTGATGGGGGCAAGCTCGGGATCGCGGCGTGGCAGGTTGGCCGGCTGCGGTGCGGCCTGGCGGGGTGCCTGGTTCGCCGGGGCCGGCACGATGCGCTCGGCCGTCAGGTTGTTCGCCATTTCCTGCTCCAGCACGCGCTGGAAATCACGGCGGATCGCCGCTGCCGATTGCGCTGCCGCATCGTCATCGGCCGAAGCGGGTGCGGTGCGCGGCGCCGGCATGTCCGGGGCGGAGACCTCGGGCTCGATGCGCTGCTGCGGCAGCACACGCTGGCGGGCGGCATCCAGGATTTCGGCGGCGCTCGCGGTATCGCGGAACGGTGCCGGTTGCGCGGCGGCGGGAGCGGAGGGCGCTCCGGCGCGCGCGATGGGGGCGGGACAGCGCGCGGGGAAAGGTCGCGTTCGGCCGATAAAGGTGCCGTGGCGGGTTCCGGCGGAAGAGGGCTGGTGGCCACCGGCGGCACGGCGGCCGGGGCCGACGGCTCGGCGCGCCGAGGCGGCTCCGGCGCGGCGGGCGCAGCGAAGGAGGGTTCGGCTGCCGGTTCGGCGCGGGTTGTGACAGGCGGATGGGCCGGGGAAACAGGCGGTGTTTCCGGCCGCCGCACCGCTACCGGCCGCTCCTCGGCCGGCTCAGGGCGATAGATGCTTTCCGGCTGTTCCGCCGCCTCGGGCAGGATGCGGCTTTCGATAACGATATCGGTCGGGCCGCCGATCATAATCAGATGCTCGACATCGTCACGGCGCACCAGCACCAGCCGGCGGCGGGCATCGACCGCTGCCGCATCCAGCACCTGCAGGCGGGGCTGGCGGTTGCGGCCGCCGCGCACGAAGGGCGAGGGGGCGCGTCCTCGGATCAGCCAGAGCGCCAGAATGAGCAGGAGAAGCGCCAGTCCGACGCCACCGGCCGCAAGCAGAAAACGGCTGCCGTAAGCTGCGACAAGATCATCGAACATGGTCACTCACTCCATTTCACATTCGGCACATATTGACGACTTTTCCGTTCCTTAGGCAAGGGCCGCCGGTCCTGTCCAGTCAAGCGCGAACGCGATTTCGTGTTATGCCGGATTGCGCCTGATGCCGGCCCATGCACGGGCAGCTGCGGCAGGCATCAGGCGCAGATGGCGCTCTTGCCTGTGAATTCAAGCGGTCTTGCAGGCGACCGGTGTTTTTGCCGGCGTGGCAAATTGCTAAGAAGGAAAGAGTGCCTGATTCCTGCTTCGTCTTCGTGCTACGAAATAGGAAGGGCTTATGCGAGGAATACATGACGAAACCGCGTCAGGCCGACGAGTATAACGCACCGCTTGTGGATCGCGGGGGGCGTTCTGGCACGGTTTTGCGCATTCTTCTCTTGGCGCTCGTGCTGATCGCGGCCGCCGGCGGCTTCATCGTCTTCAAACGATCGCTCGATAACGAGGTCGTGCTCGGTGGCCTCGGCGTGCTGGCCATGGTCGGCATCTTCTTCCTGGTGTCCTCGGTCATCGGCTTCATCGAGGTGATGCCGCAGCGCCAGTCCGACAGCCTGGCGCGCGCCTTCCTCAACAGCCATCCCGACGGCACGCTAATCACCGACGAAAAGGGCCGGATCATCTATGCCAACGCCGCCTATGGCGCGCTGACCGGCGCGCGCAAGGCGACCGAGGTGCAGACGCTGGAAACGCTGCTGTCGCGCCATCGCGAATCCAACGAGGCGCTCTACCGGCTGGTCAATGGTCTGCGCGAGGGCAAGGAGGGACGTGAGGAATTCCGCCTTCTGCGCGCCGTCGGGCCTGGCAGCAACAGCTCGGGCGCACATTGGTACCGGCTGAAGGCGCGGCTGCTGCAGCCGGAGGAGAATGGCGGCAAGCCGCTGCAGATCTGGCAAATCACCGACATCACCGCCGAACGCGACGACCAGGAGCGCTTCTTCAAGGAGCTGCAGAATGCGATCGACTATCTCGACCATGCGCCGGCCGGCTTCTTCTCCGCCGGCAGGAAGGGCGAGATCTTCTATCTGAACGCGACGCTTGCCGAGTGGCTGGGCCTCGACCTGACCAAGTTCCTGCCGGGCTCGATGTCGATCGGCGATCTCGTGGCCGGAGAGGGGTTGGCGCTGATTCAGTCGGTGCAGGCCGAACCCGGCCTGAAGAAGACCGTGACGCTCGATCTCGACCTGCGCAAGACCAACGGCCAGAGCCTGCCGGTGCAGATCATCCACAGCGTCACCTCGATGCGCGACGGCGCCCCCGGTGAAAGCCGGACGATCGTGCTGGCGCGCGAAAGGAGCAGCGAGAGCGGCCAGTCCGCATCGGCCGCCGCCATGCGCTTCACCCGCTTCTTCAACAATACGCCGATGGCAATCGCCTCGGTCGACGGCGACGGACGAATCCTGCGGACCAATGCGCCGTTTCTGAAGCTGTTCTCCGGCATCGTCTCGCGCGACGATCTGGAAAAGGCACCGCACCTCGAAACCATCGTGCAGGAGAGCGATCGTCCGCAGCTGGCCGCGGCGTTAGCGGCTGCCAAGGACCGGCAGGGTGACATCCCGCCGCTCGACACCCGCACGCCGACCGACGAGGCGCGTTATTTCCGCTTCTATGTCAATGCCGTCATTGACCAGAGCGACGAGGCGCCGGAAGAGGCAGCGATTGTCTACGCCGTCGAGGTGACCGAACAGAAGGCGCTGGAAGCCCAGATGGCGCAGACGCAGAAGATGAACGCTGTCGGAACGCTTGCCGGCGGTATCGCGCACGACTTCAACAATGTGCTGACGGCGATCCTGCTGTCTTCCGATCACCTGCTGTTGCAGGCGCGTCCTTCCGATGCGAGCTTTGCCGATCTGATGGAGATCAAGCGCAACGCCAACCGCGCCGCCGTGCTGGTGCGCCAACTGCTCGCTTTCTCACGCAAGCAGACGATGCGGCCCTCGGTGCTGAACCTGACCGACGTCGTCGGTGACCTGCGGATGCTGGTCGACCGGCTGCTCTCCGGCACCAATGTCAAGCTCGACGTGCAATATGGGCGCGATCTCTGGCCCGTTAAAACCGACCTTTCGCAGTTCGAGCAGGTGCTGATCAACCTTTGCGTCAATGCGCGCGATGCGATGCCCGAAGGCGGTACGCTGACGCTACGCACCCGCAATCTGACGGCTGACGATGTCTCCGCCTTCAACTATTCCTACATGCCGGCCGAGGACATGGTGCTGGTCGAGGTCACTGATACCGGCACAGGCATCGCGCCTGAAATCATGGACAAGATCTTCGAACCGTTCTTCACCACCAAGGAAGTCGGCAAGGGCACCGGGCTTGGCCTTGCCATGGTCTATGGCATCGTCAAACAATCGGGCGGTTACATCCAGCCGGAATCCGAAGTCGGCAAGGGCACAACCTTCCGCGTCTTCCTGCCGCGTTACATCCCCGAGCCGGCGGTTGCGGCCGAAGCCGGCGCGATCGACAACGCCATTGCCGCCGTTGGCACGCCGCCGGAGGCAGCCGCCGCGCAGCAGCCGGAGGACCTGACCGGCTCGGCCGTCGTCCTTCTCGTCGAAGACGAGGAAGCGGTGCGCCGCGGCGGCAAGCGCATGCTGGAAACGCGCGGCTACACCGTGCATGAGGCGGGCTCGGGCGTCGAGGCGCTGAGCATCATGGAAGAGCTTGACGGCAAGGTCGATATCGTCGTTTCCGACGTGGTCATGCCGGAAATGGATGGCCCGACGCTGCTGCGCGAGCTGCGCAAGAACTATCCCGACCTGAAATTCATCTTCGTCTCCGGCTACGCCGAGGATGCCTTTGCCCGCAACCTGCCGCCGGATGCGAAATTCGGATTTTTGCCGAAGCCGTTTTCGCTGAAACAGCTCGCCGTCGTGGTCAAGGAAACGCTGGACGGGTGAGGGTGTGCGTCAGAGAGGTCGTGCCGTGCCGCACCCTCCCTCTGCCCTGCCGGGCATCTCCCCCAGAGGTGGGGGGGATTACAAGCGGTGAAACCTTCGCGTCACATGAACGTTGCGCCGAGCTGTAATGGATATTTGCTTGGGGACGCCAGCACGCCAAGCCGATTCCCTCCTTGTGGGTGAGATACCCGGCAGGGCAGAGGGGTGTGGCACGGCACCGCCTATCTGCCAAGGTGCTTCCGGCCGCCCCCATCACCTCTCACTCACCAAGCGCCACGGCAATCTCCGCCGCCAGCCGCGCATTGTTTTCAACAAGCGCAATATTTGTCTTCAGGCTCTGGCCGTCCGTCAGATCGAAGATGGTCGAGAGCAGATAGGGCGTCACCGCCTTGCCGGTCACTTCGTCGCGCTCGGCGCTGTCGAGTGCCCGCTCGATGTAGATTTCCATCTCTTCGCGAGCGATCTCGTCGGCTTCCGGTACCGGATTGGCGACGAGCATGCCGCCGTCGATGCCGAGCTGTACGCGCACAGTCTGGAAATTGGCGATGGCGGCCGGGCTGTTCAGCGAGAGCGGGCTTGGTATGCCTGAGGAGCGCGACCAGAAGGCGGGGAATTCCTCGCTCTCATAGGTGACCACCGGCACACCGCGGGTTTCCAACACTTCCAAGGTTTTCGGAATGTCGAGGATCGCCTTGGCGCCGGCGCAGACGACGATGACGCCGGTGCGGGCCAGTTCCTCGAGATCGGCTGAAATATCGAAGCTTTCCTCGGCGCCGCGGTGCACGCCGCCAATGCCGCCGGTGGCGAAGACGCGAATGCCGGCGCGAGCCGCTGCGATCATCGTCGCCGCGACTGTGGTGGCGCCGGTGCGGCGCTCAGCGATCGCGAAGGCGAGATCGGCGCGCGACACCTTCATCACCTCCGTCGCCTTGGCGAGCTGCTCCAGTTGCGCAGCTTCGAGGCCGATATGCAGCGTGCCGTGGATGACGGCGATCGTCGCCGGCACGGCGCCCTGTTCGCGAATGATCGCCTCGACGCTGCGCGCCATTTCGATATTGCCGGGATAGGGCATGCCGTGGGTAATGATGGTCGATTCCAGCGCTACCAGTGGCGCGCCGCGCTGCTTGGCGCTGGCGACCTCCTTCGAATAGGCGATCGGCAGAAGAGGAGAAATGGGCTTGGTCATGGTCTTGTCCTGTCGTCGATAGAGCATGATGCCGACACCCGTCGGCAGTGTTCGGGCGACATCATGCTCAACTATCTAATGAGCCGCTTCAATGCAGAATTCCGACCGTGGGAACAAGGGCAAGCGCCTCATTCAGCATATCCGGGGTCAGATTTTCGTTGACGGCGTGCCGCGACTGAACGGTGAGCGCTGCCGCCGCCGCGCCGTGGCGGATGGCTTGCTCGAGCGGCAGGCCTGCCATCAGGGCCGCGAGCGTGCCGGCGGCAAGCGAATCGCCGGCGCCGGTGACATCGGCGACGGTGTCGGCGACCGGCGGCTGCAGCGTGACGGCGCGGCCTTCGGAAAACGCCACGAGCTCGTGCCGGCCGCGGGTAACGACGGCGCTCCTGATGCCGATCGCCTTCAGCAGCGGCGGCCAGCCGGCCGCCTCCTGCGGCTGTTGCCCGACAAGGGCGGCGGCCTCAGCCTCATTGAGGAAGAGATAGTCGATGGTCTCGATGCACGGCTTCAGCCTGATGACCTTGGCCGGCGAGATGGCGATGGCCGCGACGGGCTTGGCCAGAGAATGCGCCTTGGCGACGATCGCCGCGATCGTCTCTTCCGGCAGGTTGGCGTCGACGAGAATGAAGTCATGAGCGACGAAGGCCTCGCGCACCCAGCGGATGGAAAGGCGCCGCGGCACGAAAAAGCGGTAGAGATCCATATCGGCAAGGGCGATCACCAGGTTGCCATCCTTCTCGATGATCGCTGTGTAGCTTGGCGTCTTGCGGTCGAGGAAGACGAACGGCCGGTCGTCGATGCCGGCAAAATCGGCGGCTTCGCCGACCATTTCGCCGATGGCGTCGCCGCCGCGCGGCGAGATCATCGTCACGTGAAAACCCAATCTTGCAAGATTGCGCGCCGCGTTGAAACCGCCGCCGCCCGGTTCCTCGAACCATGTGCCGGGATTGCTGGCGCCCGGCGCCGTTTCGCCGGAGATGCGGCCGCGCCGGTCGATATGGGCGCCGCCGAGAACGAGAATCTTTTTCATCAACACACCCGCTCTCATAACGCGCAAAGGGCGAATCGATGCGCTTCGCCCTGCCGCGACAAAGGCGGCAGATATGGCCTAAGCCGTTGCTTTGCATCGATAAAACAAATATAGAACACGGACCGTTTTACCTTTTTCTTTCAATTGTTTGTTCGCCTATTGCGAGAGTGGAACAAATAGGGTACAAACTCGACATTGCTTGAGCGGCTTCAATAACCTAAAGGTGGATCGGATGTCTCAGAATTCATTGCGGCTGGTAGAGGACAAATCGGTGGACAAAAGCAAGGCGCTTGAAGCGGCACTCTCACAGATAGAGCGGTCGTTCGGCAAGGGCTCGATCATGAAACTCGGTTCCAACGAGAACGTTGTCGAGATCGAGACGATTTCGACGGGCTCGCTTGGTCTCGATATCGCGCTTGGCGTTGGCGGCCTGCCGAGGGGCCGTATCATCGAGATCTACGGGCCGGAAAGCTCGGGCAAGACCACGCTTGCACTGCAGACCATTGCAGAATCGCAGAAGAAGGGCGGCATCTGCGCCTTTGTCGATGCGGAACATGCGCTCGATCCGGTCTATGCCCGCAAGCTTGGCGTCGATCTGCAGAACCTTCTGATCTCGCAGCCGGATACCGGCGAGCAAGCGCTTGAGATCACCGATACGCTGGTGCGCTCCGGCGCCGTCGATGTTCTGGTTGTCGATTCGGTCGCCGCGCTGACGCCGCGCGCCGAAATCGAAGGCGAGATGGGTGACAGCCTTCCCGGCCTGCAGGCGCGCCTGATGAGCCAGGCGCTGCGCAAGCTCACCGCCTCGATCTCCAGATCGAACACCATGGTGATCTTCATCAACCAGATCCGCATGAAAATCGGCGTCATGTTTGGTTCGCCGGAGACGACGACGGGCGGCAATGCGTTGAAATTCTATGCCTCCGTGCGCCTCGATATTCGCCGCATCGGCTCGGTCAAGGAGCGTGAAGAGGTGGTCGGCAACCAGACCCGCGTCAAGGTCGTGAAGAACAAGATGGCGCCGCCCTTCAAGCAGGTCGAGTTCGACATCATGTATGGCGAGGGCGTGTCGAAGACAGGCGAACTCGTCGATCTCGGCGTCAAGGCCGGCATCGTCGAGAAGTCGGGTGCCTGGTTCTCCTATAACAGCCAGCGTCTCGGTCAGGGCCGTGAAAACGCCAAGACCTTCCTGCGCGACAATCCGGATCTCGCCCGCGAAATCGAGTTGGCGCTGCGCCAGAATGCCGGTCTGATCGCCGATCGCTTCCTGCAGAACGGCGGACCGGATGCAGACGATGGCGATTCTGCCGCGGAAATGTAAGCTTCACGCCTGAACTTATCGCATAGCTCAGCCGGCCGCATTCCTGATGAGAATGCGGCCGGTTCTGTTTGTCGGCTGGACAGTGGCGGAGGTGAACGTTAAAAGCCGATGGATTTGAATTTACCTGCCTCCGGCAGCATTGAAGGGCATAGAATGAGCGGCGTGAACGATATCCGGTCGACCTTCCTCGACTATTTCAAGAAGAATGGCCACGAAATCGTTCCGTCGAGCCCGCTCGTGCCGCGCAACGATCCGACGTTGATGTTCACCAACGCCGGCATGGTGCAGTTCAAGAATGTCTTCACCGGCCTTGAAAAGCGTCCTTATGCGACTGCGACAACCTCGCAGAAATGCGTGCGCGCCGGCGGTAAGCATAACGATCTCGATAATGTCGGCTATACTGCGCGGCACCTGACCTTCTTCGAAATGCTCGGCAATTTCTCGTTTGGCGATTATTTCAAGGAGAATGCGATCGAGCTTGCCTGGAAGCTCGTGACCGAAGGTTTCGGTTTGCCGAAGCATCGCCTGCTGGTGACCGTCTATTCCGAAGACGAAGAAGCCGCGGCGCTGTGGAAGAAGATCGCCGGCTTCTCCGATGATAAGATCATCCGCATCCCGACGTCCGACAATTTCTGGCAGATGGGCGATACCGGCCCCTGCGGCCCGTGCTCAGAAATCTTCATCGACCAGGGCGAGAACGTCTGGGGCGGTCCTCCCGGCTCCCCGGAAGAGGATGGCGATCGCTTCCTGGAATTCTGGAACCTGGTTTTCATGCAATTCGAGCAGACCGAGCCGGGCGTTCGCAACCCGCTGCCGCGTCCGTCGATCGATACCGGCATGGGCCTCGAGCGCATGGCCTGCATTCTGCAGGGCGTCCAGAGCGTGTTCGACACCGACTTGTTCCGCATGCTGACCGGCACGATCGAAGATGCCGTCGGCGTCAAGGCCGAGGGCAGCGCCAGCCACCGCGTCATCGCCGACCATCTGCGTTCTTCTGCTTTCCTGATCGCCGACGGCGTCCTGCCGTCGAATGAAGGCCGCGGCTATGTGCTGCGCCGTATCATGCGCCGCGCCATGCGTCATGCCCAGCTTCTCGGCGCCAAGGAGCCGCTGATGTACAAGCTGCTGCCGACGCTGGTGCAGGAGATGGGCCGCGCCTATCCGGAGTTGGTGCGCGCCGAAGCGCTGATCTCCGAAACGCTGAAGCTCGAAGAAAACCGCTTCCGCAAGACGCTGGAACGCGGCCTGTCGCTTCTGTCCGACGCGACTGCCGACCTTTCCAAGGGCGACATGCTGGATGGTGAGACCGCCTTCAAGCTCTATGATACCTACGGCTTCCCGCTCGACCTGACGCAGGATGCGCTGCGCGCCCGCGAAATCGGCGTCGATATATCAGGCTTTACCGATGCCATGGAGCGCCAGAAAGCCGAGGCCCGCTCGCATTGGGCCGGCTCCGGCGAGAAGGCAACGGAAACCGTCTGGTTCGAACTCAAGGAAAAGCACGGCGCGACCGAATTCCTGGGCTACGACACGGAAACTGCCGAAGGCGTGGTCCAAGCGATCGTCAGGGATGGCGCTGTCGCGACCGAGACCAAGGCCGGCGAGAAGGTGCAGATCGTCGTCAACCAGACGCCGTTCTATGGAGAATCCGGCGGCCAGATGGGCGATACCGGTGTGATCTCCTCCGATCACGGCAAGATCGAGATATCGGATACGCAAAGGAAGGGCGAAGGGCTCGTCGTCCATTCCGGCACTGTGGTCGAAGGTGTGATCAAGGCTGGTGACGCTGTCGCATTGACGGTCGATCATGCGCGCCGTTCGCGCCTGCGCGCCAACCACTCGGCAACGCACCTCCTGCATGAAGCGCTACGCGAAGTGCTCGGCACCCATGTGGCGCAGAAAGGTTCGCTGGTCGCACCAGAGCGCCTGCGTTTCGACGTTTCGCACCCGAAGCCGATGTCGGCCGAGGAGTTGAAGATCGTCGAGGACATGGCTAACGAGATCGTGCTGCAGAATGCGACCGTCACGACGCGGCTGATGAGCGTCGACGACGCGATCGCGGAAGGGGCGATGGCGCTCTTCGGTGAGAAGTATGGCGATGAAGTGCGTGTCGTTTCCATGGGCACGGGTCTGCACGGTGCCAAGGCCGGCAAGCCTTACTCGACTGAACTGTGCGGCGGCACACATGTGTCGGCCACCGGCCAGATCGGACTGGTGCGCATTCTCGGCGAAAGTGCCGTTGGCGCCGGCGTTCGCCGTCTTGAAGCCGTCACCGGCGAATCTGCGCGTGAATATCTTGCCGAGCAGGACGAGCGCGTGAAGACGCTCGCGGCATCGCTCAAGGTCCAGCCGTCGGAGGTCCTTTCGCGCGTCGAGGCCCTGATCGACGAGCGCCGCAGGCTCGAAAGGGAACTGGCCGATGCCAAGCGCAAGCTCGCCATGGGCGGCGGGCAGGGCGGCTCGGGCGATGCGGTGCGCGAGGTTGCCGGCGTCAAGTTCCTCGGCAAGTCGATATCGGGCGTCGATCCGAAGGATCTGAAGGGGCTTGCCGACGACGGCAAGACCAGCATCGGTTCCGGCATCGTGACGCTTATCGGCGTTTCCGAGGATGGCAAGGCAAGTGCGGTCGTCGCTGTGACGCCCGACCTCGTGGATCGTTTCAGCGCTGTCGATCTGGTGCGAGTCGCTTCTGCCGCACTTGGCGGCAAGGGCGGCGGCGGCCGTCCCGACATGGCGCAGGCCGGCGGCCCTGATGGCGCCAGAGCTGAAGAAGCTCTTGAGGCCGTTGCGTCAGCACTTGCAGGCTGACCATCGGCCTGGCGACGGTCTGACATGAGAGCCGGCTGTGAATCACGGATTTCGCAGCCGGCTTTATTTTTGAGTAGGAATCTCCGACGGTCAGTTTCGCGCCTGCAATGCGAGGCGGCAGGCGAGCCCGGCTAAGACAGCTGCCAGCATATATTGCGGCAACCTCGAATCAGCTGAGCGAGGCCAATCGCGTGCGGATCCGGCTTCCGAGATTAATGACGGCGCCGTTGACGATGAGACCGATGGGTGTTCAGCATGGTTGCAAGCGCCAGAATCTGCATCGTGATCGAGCCGCCTTGATACCGGTATAGGTCAGAAATCCCGCTGCGCGCCTTTGGCTGACGCTGCGCGAGGCGATCAGCAGCATGTCGGGAGCTGGCGTGGCTGTCAGCACCAGCGCCGCGGCGGCAATGTTGAACGATCCGGCATCAATCAGTCCTCTTGGGTTCGAGCCGGAATTCCGGCCTAGGCAGGATTCGCCAAGGTTCAAGTCAGCAGGATTTGTCAAATCGGCTTATGGTTCTCTGCAGTCGATCGATTTGTATGAGGTTCGACATGAATGGTGAAACGGCATGGGCGCTTTATGAAAGCCGTCTGAGACGGGTTTCTGCCTATATTCACGACCACCTCGACGAGGAGCTGGATATGGAGCGCCTGGCCGAGATTGCCTGCCTGTCGAGCTACCACTGGCACAGGATTTACCGGGCGATCTATGGCGAAACGCTGGCGGCCACCGTCAAGCGGCTGCGGTTGCATCGCGCGGCGGGCGAGATCGTCCGCACGGAGCTTGCGGTCAGTGAGATTGCAAAGCGATCCGGTTATCCCAACCTCCAATCGTTCAATCGCATATTCAAGTCGGTCTACGGCATACCGCCGGCCCGCTATCGGAAAGAGGGAAGCCACACTGCCTTCGAACTCTCACCTAACGGGAAGACCAAAGCCATGTTCAACGTTACCATTCGTGAGATCGAACCGACCGAGCTGATCGGCGTTGCCCATACCGGCTCCTACATGCAGATCGGCAAAGCCTTCGAGACACTGTTCGGCACGCTTTACGCCCGCGGCCTTGCCAGGCCCGATATGCGGATGATCGGCGTCTATCTCGACGATCCCGACATCGTGCCCGCGGAAAAGCTGCGTTCGATAGCCTGCGTCACCGGTACGTCGGACCTGCCGGCCGATCCGCCGCTCGAGCGGCGCACGATCGAGGGTGGACCCTATGCCGTGCTGCGCCATAAAGGCCCCTATGCCGACATGTACAAGGCCTACCAGTGGCTCTATTCCGAATGGCTGCCAAAATCGGGACGACAGCTGAAGGACAGCGTCATGTTCGAGGAATATCTCAACAATCCGCGCGACGTGCCGCCGACCGAATTGATGACGGATATTCATATGCCGCTCGCCTGAGAGCGCAGCCGCTTGGCCGCCTGCGACGGTCAGGCGGCCTGCATCGTCTTGCCGGCCTCGTCGTCCAAGGCGTTGGCGCGTTTATAGGCTTCACGCTCACTGACCCGGCCGAAATAATCGATGAAGGCCTGGCGTTTTTCGATGCTGCCGAAACCGAGGCCCCAGCCGATATGGGCACCGACATAGACGTCGGCAGCGGTAAAGCGCTCGCCGGTGACGTAGGTCGACTGGGAGACGGCCATCTCAAGTGTATTCATGACGTCGCCGAAGCCGCCGCAGCCGGCCATGCGCAGGCGTTCTGCCGGAATTTCGAAGCCGAGCGCCTTCATCGTCACGGCCGATTCGAGGGGGCCGGCGGCAAAGAACATCCAGCGATAGTAGCGGGCGCGTTCTTCCAGCCGCGGCGCAAGGCCCCTTTCCGGGAAAGTCTCTGCCAGATAGGCGCAGATCGCTGCGCATTCGGTAACGACGGTGTCGCCGTGGCGGATTGCCGGCACTTTGCCCATCGGGTTGACGCGGAGATATTCCGGCGCCTTCATGGTTTCACCGAAAGTTAGCAGTTCCGTGCGATAGGGCTGGCCGATTTCCTCCAGCATCCAGCGCGCGATGCGGCCGCGCGACATCGGGTTCGTATAGAATACCAGCTCTTCGGTCATGACGTCCTCCGCGTGCTCCCTTGGCTTTTCCATTGCCGTCGCCCGGAATCAATAGTGCGGCGAGACCTTTGTGCAAGGGGCTAAAGCGCCTTGCGGTATTGGATGAAACCCGAGCGCTCGGCGACCCTGTCATAGAGCTGCCGGGCCGCTGCATTCGTTTCTTGCGTCATCCAGTAGAGCCTGCCTGCACCGTTCGCGCGCACGAGGTCGGCGACGGCATCGATCAGTGCCGCGCCGGTACCGAGCCCGCGCTGGCTGTTCTCGACATAGAGATCCTGCAGATAGCAGGCCCACTGCGGCAGCCAGCAGGAGCGGTGAAAGATGGTATGGACGATGCCCACCAGGGCGCCGTCATCGTCGAAGGCGCCGAGCGCATGCATCGGCTCGTCGGGATCGAGAAAGCGGGCTCAAGTTAGATCCGTCGTTTCAGGCGGGATGACCACTTCGTAGAAACGCTGTTAGGCAGCCCATAAGGGTTCCCAGGCGGCACGGTCGGAAGGTTGGAGCGGGCGCACGCTTGCCGTCATTTTCAGCTCTCCCAATAAAAAACGGCGGGAGATCCCCGCCGTTTCAATGCTATTCCAAAAAGGCCAGCTTATGCCATGGCCTTCTGCAGGTTCTGATCGATCTTGTCGAGGAAGGCGGTGGTGGAGAGCCACGGCTGATCGGGGCCGATCAGCAGCGCCAGGTCCTTGGTCATGAAACCGGATTCGACGGTGTCGACGCAGACCTTTTCCAGCGTCGAAGCGAACTTGGCGAGTTCGGCGTTGTCGTCGAGCTTGGCGCGGTGCGCGAGGCCACGGGTCCAGGCGAAGATCGAAGCGATCGAGTTCGTCGAGGTTTCCTGGCCCTTCTGGTGCTGGCGATAGTGGCGGGTGACCGTGCCGTGAGCGGCTTCCGCTTCAACCGTCTTACCATCAGGCGTCAGGAGAACCGAGGTCATCAGGCCGAGCGAGCCGAAGCCCTGGGCAACGGTATCGGACTGGACGTCGCCGTCATAGTTCTTGCAGGCCCAGACATAGCCGCCCGACCACTTCAACGCCGAAGCGACCATATCGTCGATCAGGCGGTGTTCGTAGGTGATGCCGGCTTCCTTGAACTGATCCTTGAACTCGGTCTCGTAGACTTCCTCGAAGATGTCCTTGAAGCGGCCGTCATAGGCCTTGAGGATGGTGTTCTTGGTGGACAGGTAAACCGGCCATTTGCGCATCAGGCCGTACATCATCGAGGCGCGGGCGAATTCGCGGATCGATTCATCGAGATTGTACATGGCCATGGCAACGCCGGCGCCCGGCGCGTTGAAGACTTCCTTTTCGATGACGGTGCCGTCTTCGCCGACAAACTTGATGGTCAGCTTACCCTTGCCGGGGAACTTGAAGTCGGTGGCGCGGTACTGGTCGCCGAAAGCGTGACGGCCGACGACGATCGGCTGCGTCCAGCCCGGAACGAGGCGGGGAACGTTGCGGCAAATGATCGGCTCGCGGAAGATGACGCCGCCGAGGATGTTGCGGATCGTGCCGTTCGGGCTCTTCCACATTTCCTTGAGGTTGAATTCCTTGACGCGGGCTTCATCCGGCGTGATCGTCGCGCACTTGATGCCGACACCGTACTTCTTGATGGCGTTCGCCGCGTCGACTGTGATCTGGTCGTTGGTGGCGTCGCGGTTTTCGACCGAGAGGTCGTAATAGTCGATGTCGAGGTCGAGATACGGATGGATCAGCTTGTCCTTGATGAGCTGCCAGATGATGCGCGTCATTTCATCGCCGTCGAGATCGGCGACGGGATTGGCGACCTTGATCTTCTTCATGTATCTGCCTCGTTAAGCTTGGAAGGGACGTTGTCCCGGCTGGGTGATGTAATCCGGAGCGCTATAGCATTGTGAGCCGGGAACGCAAAGCTGCAACGGGCAGTGACATGACGTTTTTGCCGCCATTGCCAAGTGCTGGAAAATGGCTAACCTCCGCGGCATAAGCCCCCGCGTCCCGGACATTTACAACCATGAAGAAGATCGCCGTTCTGTTCGCCGGCCTCGTTGCCGCCGTGTCTGTTGCACCTGGCCGTTTGCTTGCGAGGTGATCGAGGAGAATGGCAAATCCGTCATCGATGACATCATGGTTCAAGGCGAAGAGGGGCAGGGCCGACCTCGCTCAAGGATACAATGGTCCTGATCGCCAAGGGCCAGTAAGCGCGGAGATCTGATCGGCTTTGGAGAGGATGGTCGTCGGCGGTTTGATTTCCGCTCGAGCGGCAGTATCTATCGATGCTTGATGGCATGAGGGGCTCATGCATTTGTTTTCCGGTTTTCAGTTCCGCGACTGGCTGCTTGCCAACGATCCGGCGCTTTCGCGCCTGCGCATGGGCTTGCGGGTGACCCTGACGATCGTTTTCTCCTTTTTGATCCTTCTCGCCATCCACAGGTTCATCCTGCCATTACCGACCGCGGCCTTCGGCCTCGGCATCGTGCTGTCGATCGAGGGCGGGGTAGCCGTGCGCGACAAGGGCAACAGCCGTCAGCTGGTGACGCGGCTCTTCGGCTGTGTCGCAAGCGTCGCCGTCGTCGCCATCGCGGCGGGGCTTGAGGATCATCGTTTCCTCTCTGATCTCGTCTTCCTGGTGGTAATCGCGCTCGCATCTGCGGGCCGCGTGTTTGGGCCGCGCGGCTTTGCAATCGGCATGTTCGCCTTCACCTCCTATTTCATGGGCGCCTATTTCCGGCCGTCGCTTGCTGAACTGCCTGATGTGGCGATCGGCCCTATTGTGGCGGTGCTCGTCGGCCATCTGGTGCGAGCGGCGCTTCTGCCGGACGATTGGCGGCGCGACCTGCTGCGTTCGCTTGAAAGCGTGCGCGGCCGGATCAACCAGATCCTCTTCAAGCTCGCTGCACTTGCCGGCAGCGCTGAGGTCGGTGAAGCAGACCGGCAGGAACTGCGCCAGCTGGAAGAGCGGTTGAAGGAGGTGGTCCTGATGGCTGAGACCTTCATTCCGCGCCCGCCGGCCGGCGTCTTCGACGGCGCGGCCGACCCCGCTGCCGAATTGGCTATTCGGCTTTTTGATGCGCATCTTGCCGCCGAGAGCGCAATTGTGGTGAGCTTTCAGAGCCTGCCTCCCTTTGCGCTCGTCCATGCCGTGATCGAGGCGGATGCGGCCGAACTAGCGCGATATGAGGCGATGGCCGAGGCCATCAAGGATCAGCCGCAGGGCGAAACCTTGCGGGCGCTTCTCTGGCTCGGTGAGGCGCGGCAGCAGCTGGCGCAAGCGATACACCAGGGGCAGGCCTCCGGCTTTTCCGGCATCAATCCGCTCAATGATGCGGCGCCGTCCCAGGGCATCGATTTTTCGCTTGCCAATCCGCTGCTGCGCTCAGCGCTGCAGATCACGCTCGCCTCGGCGATCGCCATGAGCTTCGGGCTGCTCTTGTCGCGCGAACGCTGGTTCTGGGCGGTGCTTGCCTCCTTCCTCGTCTTCACCAACACCAATTCGCGTGGTGATACGGCGATGAGGGCGCTGTCACGGTCTCTCGGCACCGTGCTCGGAATCGCCTTCGGTCTCGTGCTGGCGACGCTGATTTCAGGCGAGCCTGCTATCGCCATTCCCGTCGTCGCTATCTGCATCTTCCTGGCTTTTTACTTTCTGCAGGTTTCCTATGCGACGATGACCTTCTTCATTTCGATCGTGCTCTGCCTGGTCTATGGCATGACCGGCGTGCTGACGCTCGACCTGTTGAAGCTGCGCATCGGCGAGACGATGATCGGGGCGGCGGCGGGAACGGCGGTCGCCTTCGTCGTCTTCCCCACGCGCACCCGCGGCGCCGTCGATGTGGCGCTGGCGCGTTGGTTTCAGGCGCTGCGCGACCTGCTTGGCGCGGTCGGCGAAGGCAAGAACGGTTTCGAACTGATCGCTCTCTCTCAGAAGATCGATGCGTGCTACCGCGACCTGACGGTCGCGGCCCGGCCGCTCGGCTCGTCCTGGTCGGTGGTGACGCGGCCCGGGCAGATCCGCCAGACACTGGCAATTTTCCTGTCCTGCACCTATTGGACGCGCATCCTGGCGAAGAACTATGAAGCGCCTGCCGTCGACGATGTTCAAAAGCGGCTGATTGCTGCGAACCTGGCGCTGATCGACGAGGCGGCGCCGCGCGGATCGAGCTGCTTTTTCATCGAGCGCAAGGCATCGCGGACGACAGGGCGGCACCTGCCGCTATCGCGCGAAGGCACGAGGCTGGGTCTCGAAATGATCGGTTCAGCGCTGGAAAGGCTCTATCCGCAACCCGACGTCTTGCCGTTTGCGCCGGGCGAGGCTATTGCGCGCTCGAAACAGGGATAAGACCATGGCAGGCACGAACAGCGAGCGTCAACTTCTGGCCGAAGGGCCGGCCATCATTCTGGTCGAGCCGCAGATGGGCGAGAATATCGGCATGGTGGCACGCGCCATGGCGAATTTCGGATTGGCCGAGCTGCGCCTCGTCAACCCGCGCGACGGCTGGCCGAACGAGAAGGCGTTGGCGACCGCCTCCAAGGCCGACCATGTGATTGAGGCGACCAAGGTCTACGATACGCTCGAGCAGGCGATCGCCGATCTCAATTTCGTCTATGCGACGACGGCGCGCGAGCGCGACGGTTTCAAACCGGTGCGTTCGCCTGTCATTGCCGCCGAGACGCTCAGGGCAAAATTCCGCGTGGGCGAGGGTACCGGCATTCTCTTCGGACGCGAGCGCTGGGGGCTGACCAACGAAGAGGTGGCACTTGCCGATGAGATCGTCACCTTTCCCGTCAATCCGGCCTTTGCTTCGCTCAACATCGCCCAGGCGGTGCTGCTCATGTCCTATGAATGGATGAAATCCGGCATGGAGGATCTGGGTGCGGTGCCGTTCCAGGCGATGGGGCAGACGCCATCGACCAAGGAACAGCTCTTCGGCCTCTTCGACCAGCTGGAAGAGGCGCTCGACGCCCGCGGATATTTCCACCCCGCCGGGAAAAAGCCAAAAATGGTCGACAACCTTCGCGCTGTTCTATCTCGCCGGGCCTTCACGGAGCAGGAAATCAGCGTGTTGCGCGGCGTCATCTCTTCCCTCGACCGCTTCTCGCGCAAGAGTCCGCGCGGCGGCAGGTACCCAAAGGCAACGGAAACACCGCCAGATGACAGCGCCGACGCATGAGCTGAAACCCGTCCTTGTCTTCGATTCCGGTATCGGCGGACTGACCGTGCTGCGAGAGGCACGCGTGCTGATGCCGGAGCGCGGTTTTATCTATGTCGCCGACGATGCCGGCTTTCCCTACGGCGGCTGGGAGGAGCAGGCGCTGAAGGAGCGGGTGATCGGCCTCTTCGGCAGGCTGCTTCAGGAGCACGATCCCGAGGTCTGCATCATCGCCTGCAACACTGCCTTTACGCTTGTTGGCGCCGACCTCCGCGCGGCCTTTCCTCACATGACCTTCGTCGGCACCGTGCCGGCGATCAAGCCTGCGGCGGAGCGCACGCGTTCCGGCCTGGTTTCGGTGCTGGCGACGCCGGGCACGGTTAAGCGGGCCTATACGCGCGACCTCATCCAATCATTCGCGCAGCAATGCTACGTGAGGCTTGTCGGCTCGGAAAACCTTGCACGCATGGCCGAAGCCTATATCCGCGGCGATGCCGTCTCCGACGAGGCCGTGCTCGCCGAGATCGACCAGTGCTTCGTGGAGAAGGACGGGCACAAGACCGATATCGTCGTGCTGGCCTGCACGCATTATCCCTTCATGGCCAATCTTTTCCGCCGGCTTGCGCCCTGGCCGGTCGATTGGCTCGATCCGGCCGAAGCGATCGCGCGACGCGCCCGCACATTGGTGCCGCTGGTCGCCGATGCCGTGCATCCCGACAGTTTCGACTTTGCGGTCTTCACCTCAGGCCAGCAGGATTTCGCGACGCGGCGGCTGATGCAGGGGTTTGGGTTGCGAGCGTAGCGCTGAAGAACTGCGCGCGCCGCCGAATTGTGGCGAATATTGTTACTCGCAATCGCGCGGAAGAAGGGCAGAGGCATGTCAATTGTTATCCGAAAGATGCGGGCAAGCGACAGTCAGCTTTGGGCCGAGATGCGTTTCAAGCTCTGGGACAGCCTTTCTGTCGAGGAACACCTTGGCGATATAGGCAGAATGCTCGAAGACAGGAAACGAACCAGCTATCTCGCGCTGCGTCCAGACAATGCGCCCCTTGGTTTTGCCGAGATATGCATACGGGAATACGCCAACGGCTGCACCGCACAGCCCGTCCCTTTTCTCGAAGGCATCTGGATCGATCCCAAACATCGCCGGCAGGGAGTCGGTCGTAAGCTGGTTGAAAAAATGACCGCTGATCTGATCGAGCAAGGATTTCATGAGCTCTGCTCCGATGCAGGCATCAGGAACAGACGCTCTCACTGGGCGCATCAGAATTGGGGTTTTGCTGAAACTCAGCGGGTAATCTTTTTTCGCAAGATTCTTCGATAGGTTAAGACATTATCTCAGATCCCGGAATTGTCCTGTGGGTTGGCGAAATCCGGTCCTGAAAAACAGCGCATTCTTTGATAGACGGGGCGGTGCCGTTTCGGAAGAATGGCGCTTCGTTCATGTGAGTCTCTTCGTCGCGAGGATCAGCATTGCAGGTTGGCATCGATATGGGATTGGCGTCCGGCAGCCCGGCGACGCTCGATATCGAGGAGCTGCTGGCGACGCGTCTGCTCGTGCAGGGCAATTCCGGATCTGGCAAGTCGCATCTGCTTCGCCGTCTGCTTGAACAGTCGGCGCAATGGGTGCAGCAGGTCATTATCGATCCCGAGGGTGATTTCGTCACGCTCAGCGACAGGTTCGGCCACGTCGTCGTCGACGGCGAGAGGACCGAGGCGGAACTCGCGGGCATCGCCAACCGTATCCGCCAGCATCGCGTCTCCTGCGTCCTGACACTCGAAGGTCTCGACATCGAACAGCAGATGCGCGCCGCCGCTGCCTTCCTCAACGGCATGTTCGATGCCGATCGCGAATATTGGTATCCGGTTCTCGTCGTGGTAGACGAGGCGCAGATGTTTGCGCCGTCCGTCGGCGGCGATGTCTCGGAAGATGCGCGCAAGATGTCTCTCGGCGCGATGACCAATCTGATGTGCCGCGGCCGCAAGCGCGGGCTTGCCGGCGTGATCGCGACGCAGCGGCTCGCCAAACTCGCCAAGAATGTCGCGGCCGAAGCCTCGAACTTCCTGATGGGGCGCACCTTCCTCGATATCGACATGGCGCGCGCCGCCGACCTGCTCGGGATGGACCGGCGCCAGGCGGAAATGTTCCGAGACTTGAAGCGTGGCAATTTCGTCGCCCTCGGGCCGGCATTGTCACGCCGGCCGCTGCCGATCCAGATCGGCGCGGTGGAGACTTCGGCGCGCTCTTCCAGCCCAAAGCTGATGCCGTTGCCGGATGCGCCGCAAGATGTGGAAGATCTGATCTTCACGCCCGACCCGGAGGAATTCCAGCGGCCGATCGTGCGTCGCGCGCCACCGGCGCCGCGGCCGACAACCGATATCCTGGCCGAGCTCTCGCGTTCGACGCCGACCGCATCCCCGGCGCCGGTGGAGGCGAGGGCGAGCCAGATCGAGATCTCGCCAGAGGAGCGGGAGGCGCGTCTTGCCGGCGTGCTTGCGGAGATCCTTGACGATCCTGCCTCCGCTTTCCGCACGGATTCCGTGCTCTACCAGGATTTTCTCGTGCGGCTGCGCATGCGCCGCGTGCCGGGACCGCCGATCGCGCTGCCGGATTTCCGCCGGCGCGTGGCGATCTCCCGCTCGGGCGTCGATGCGGCGACAGCCGCAAGTGAGGCGTGGGAGACGGCATTATCGCTGTCGGCAGGCGTCACCGACGACTTGCAGGGCGTCTTCCTGATGCTTGCCAAGGCCGCTGTCTGCGGCGAACCGTGCCCTTCGGACGCGCGCATTGCTCGCGCCTACGGTACCCATTCCGCTCGCCGCGCCCGCCGCCTGCTCGGCTATTTCGAGGAGCAGGGGATAGTCGTCGTGCACACGGATTTCTCCGGCAAGCGCATCGTGGCCTTCCCCGATATGAATTGCCAGACGGCGCCGGGCGACGCGAACGCACCCGATACCGGTGATCAGCCGTTGGCTGCGGAATAGTGATGCTTTCGGGCTTTGGCGCAGTTGACATTTTCATGACGGCCCTCTAAAGACCGCGCCAAGCACCGGGCAGCAATGTCCGGTGTTTCATTTGACATGTCCCGTGGATCGTTTCTGTTCGCGTAACCGGAACATCCTGTCAGGTCTCGGAAGAGGTCAGAGGAGGGCGTGTTTCCTTCGCGCGGTTTGGCAACAAGCCGCCATAAACCTTTGAAAGGAAATACGATGAGCAAGCGCGAATCGTCCAAGTACAAGATTGACCGCCGTATGGGCGAAAACATCTGGGGCCGTCCGAAGTCCCCGGTGAACCGCCGCGAATACGGCCCCGGCCAGCACGGCCAGCGCCGCAAGGGCAAGCTGTCGGACTTCGGTGTACAGTTGCGCGCCAAGCAGAAGCTCAAGGGTTACTACGGTGACCTGCGCGAAAAGCAGTTCCGCGCGATCTTCGCAGAAGCTTCCCGTCGTAAGGGTGACACCTCCGAAAACCTGATCGGTCTGCTGGAATCCCGCCTCGATGCGATCGTTTACCGCGCCAAGTTCGTTCCGACGGTCTTTGCTGCCCGTCAGTTCGTCAACCACGGCCACGTGACGGTCAACGGCGTGCGCGTCAACATCGGTTCCTACCGTTGCAAGGCCGGCGACGTCATCGAAGTGCGCGAGAAGTCGAAGCAGCTCGTGACGGTTCTGGAAGCCGTCAGCCTCGCCGAGCGCGACGTTCCCGACTACATCGAAGTCGATCACAACAAGATGGTCGCCACCTACGGCCGCGTTCCGACGCTGAGCGACGTTCCGTTCCCGGTTGTCATGGAACCGCATCTGGTCGTCGAATTCTATTCGCGCTAAGAAGACCCAGGCGTTTTGCATATGGAAAAGCCGCTCTTTCGGGCGGCTTTTTTGTTATTCGGAGAGAAGCGATGGCGGATTTGCAGGCGACCCTCGATAGTATCTACAGCGATATCCTGCCGCGCATCGGCGAGGGCAGGGTCGCCGACTATATTCCGGAGCTCGCCAAGGTCGATCCGCGGCAGTTCGGCATGGCGATCGTCACTGTCGACGGCAAGGTCTACCGTGTCGGCGATGCCGATATGGCCTTCTCGATCCAGAGCATATCGAAGGTATTCATGCTGACGCTGGCGCTTGGCAAAATCGGCGAGAGCCTGTGGAAGCGCGTCGGGCGCGAACCTTCGGGGTCGGCTTTCAATTCGATCGTCCAGCTCGAGCATGAGAGCGGTATCCCGCGCAATCCTTTCATCAATGCCGGCGCAATCGCCGTCACCGACGTCGTGATGGCCGGCCATGCACCGCGCGAGGCGATCGGCGAGCTGTTGCGTTTTGTGCGCTATCTTGCCGATGATGAGACGATTACCATCGATGACAAGGTGGCGCGGTCGGAAACGCAGACGGGCTATCGCAACTTCGCGCTCGCCAATTTCATGCGCGCCTACCGCAACCTCGACCATCCGGTCGACCATGTGCTCGGTGTCTATTTCCATCAATGTGCGCTGTCGATGAGCTGCGAACAGCTAGCCCGCGCCGGGCTCTTCCTGGCGGCGCGCGGCAGCAATCCGATGACCGGTCATTCGGTTGTTTCGCCAAAGCGGGCGCGGCGCATCAATGCCCTGATGCTGACATGCGGCCATTACGACGGCTCCGGCGACTTTGCCTATCACGTCGGTCTGCCCGGCAAGAGCGGCGTCGGCGGCGGCATTTTCGCGGTGGCCCCTGGCATCGCTTCTATCGCGGTGTGGTCTCCCGGACTGAACAAGGTCGGTAATTCGCAGCTAGGCGCCGTGGCGCTGGAAATGCTGGCGGCGCGAACCGGCTGGTCGGTTTTCGGTGATTGAGGCTGGGTTGGCGAAGGGCTTTCTGCTAAGGCAGACGTAATCTTCGATGGGATGAAGCAATGAATATCGCAGCCAACATCGCCGATGATCTGGAGACGGCCGAAGCCAACGACGGCGTCGGGCCTGCGCTGTTTGCCGATGCGCCTCGTTCGGTCTCTTTCAACAAGCTACGCAAACGGCTGCTCAGGCAGGTGCGCCAGGCTTTCGACGATTTCGACATGCTGAAGGGGCAGAAGCGCTGGCTGGTCGGCCTTTCCGGCGGCAAGGATTCCTACGGTCTGTTGGCGCTGCTGCTCGATCTCAAATGGCGCGGGCTGCTGCCTGCCGAGCTTATCGCCTGCAATCTCGACCAGGGTCAGCCGAATTTTCCGAAGCACGTGCTGCCCGACTATCTGACAAAGATCGGCGTCCGGCACCGGATCGAATATCGCGACACCTATTCGACCGTGAAGGAGAAGGTGCCCGAGGGCGCGACCTACTGCTCGCTCTGTTCGCGGCTGCGGCGCGGCAATCTCTACCGCATCGCGCGGGAGGAGGGCTGCGATGCGCTGGTGCTCGGCCACCACCGTGAGGACATTCTCGAAACCTTCTTCATGAACTTCTTCCACGGTGGGCGCCTCGCCTCGATGCCGGCGAAGCTTCTGAACGACGAGGGTGACCTGATGGTTTTGAGGCCGCTTGCCTATGCCGCCGAAGACGACCTCGCCAAGTTCGCCGCCGCCATGCAGTTTCCGATCATCCCCTGCGATCTCTGCGGCTCGCAGGACGGGCTGCAGCGCAACGCGATGAAGGAGATGCTCGCCGATATCGAGCGGCGCATGCCGGGGCGCAAGGACACGATGCTGCGAGCGCTTTCGCATGTGAACCCCTCGCACCTGCTCGATCCCAAACTCTTCGACTTTTCCAGCCTCGGCGTCACCGATCCTTCATGAAAGGCCGGCTATGCAGGCTGTTCATTGCATGAAGGACAGATTTTCGCATGACTATTTCTGACACGGATATTCTTTTTCTCGGCGAGTGCGTCAGGGAGGCGGCGCGCATCGAAATCATGCCGCGTTTTCGCAATCTCGGCGCTGCCGACGTCGCGGAAAAGACCTCGGCGACCGATCTGGTGACGCAGGCGGATCTGCTCGCGGAACACAGGATCACGGCCGCCCTCAAGGATCGCTTTCCCGCGGCGCTTATCGTCGGGGAGGAAGCCTATGATGCCGACAAATCGGTGGTCCCGGCACTTGCCGATGCGGAGCTTGCCTTCGTCATCGATCCAGTCGACGGCACGTTCAATTTCGCCGCCGGGCTTCCCGTCTTCGGAACGATGCTCGCGGTGACCGTCAGGGGCGAGACCGTCGGCGGCATCATTCACGATCCAGCTCTCGGCGATACGGTGACGGCGATCAAGGGGCAGGCACCTTCCTGACGCGCCAGGACGGGCAATCGAGCAGGCTCAAGGTGGCCGAGCCCGCCACCTTGGACCAGATGGTCGGCGGCATGTCGTGGGGCCATATGGAAGAGCCCGATCGCTCACGCATCTGCGCCAACATGGCAAAGGCGCGGATGACCTTCGCTTTCAATTGCTCGGCCTATGAATATTGGATGGTCGCGTCCGGCAAGCTGCATTTCATCGGTCATTCGAAGCTGATGCCCTGGGATCACCTGGCCGGCGTGCTCGCCCACCAGGAGGCCGGCGGCCATACGGCGAAATTCGACGGGACGCCCTATCGTCCGGGCGAGACGACGGGCGGCATCATCTCCGCGCCCGATAGGGAAAGCTGGCAACTAATCCGACGCGAGATCGTCGGCCACTGATTTAAGGCCATTGCAAAAGGCCTGACCGAAAGGAGTCTGACATGACTGCGACTGTCGATGTGACCGTGCTTGCCGATCTGCTGCGCCGCGCGGCACAGGCGGAGATCTTGCCACGCTTTCGCCGGCTTGGGCACGAGGACGTGCGCGCCAAGAGCGAGGCGACGGATCTCGTCACCGAGGCCGACGAGCAGGCCGAGCGGATGATGAAGGCGGAAGCCGAGCTGCTCTGGCCTGATGCGCTCTTTCTCGGCGAAGAATCGGTCGCGGCCGAACCGGTGCTGCTCGCACGGCTCGCGGATGCAGATCTTGCGATCGTGGTCGATCCCGTCGACGGTACGTTCAACTTTGCGTCCGGCATTCCGGCCTTCGGCGTCATGGCTTCCGTCGTTTCCGGCGGCGAGACCGTCGCCGGGATCATCTACGATCCGATGGGCGACGACTGGGTGATGGCGGAAAAGGGCGGCGGAGCATGGCTGCGACGGCCGGGTGGCGAGGAGCAGCGGCTGCGGACCGCCGAACCAGTGGCGCTCGACCAAATGGTCGGAATGGCCTCCACCGGATATCTGCCGCAAGAAAAGCGGGCCGAGATCCTCGGCAATCTCGCCAAGGTGCGTTTCCTTACCAACTACCGCTGCGCGGCCCATGAATACCGCACTTTTGCCGGCGGACACGTGCATTACCTGATGTATAATAAGCTGATGCCCTGGGATCACCTTGCCGGTACGCTGATTTCGCGGGAGGCCGGCGCCCACGCCGCGCGTTTCGACGGCTCGCCCTACCTCCCGCACCACCTCGACGGCGGGCTGCTGATTGCGCCCGACAAGGCGTCCTGGGACGTGCTGCGGCGTGAGGTCTTTACGGTCTGACGAACTGACTGTTGCAAAGGCTGGTCGCAGACCTTGAATTTGCGGCCGGCTCTTGTGAGGTCATACGTAGAGCTTTTCCATCAGGAAGTTCTCCAGCCTCTGCCCACGCTTCTCGACGATTTGTCGGGTTATCACGCGGAACCCTTTGCGTTCGAAAAACGGTCGGGCGGTTCTGCTTGCTTCCGTGTAAATTCGCCCGCACACCAGCCTGAGTGCCTCTTCTTCGACCCTGCGCAACAGGCGGGTTGCCACGCCAACTCTCTGAAACTCAGGGTGCACGAACATCATGTCGAGGCACCCGTCGTTGGTCAGGTCCGAAAACCCCACGGGCTTTCCGGCGATCTCCGCGATCCAGGCAGGCCTGCTTATCCGTCGTTCCGCCCAGAGGCTGCGATCCTCCACCTTTGCCCAGGCTTCGATCTGGGCCGCGGAATAGTCTTTCGACGAAACTTCCCGGATGGAGCGCAGAAAAATCTTGATCGTCGCGTCCACGTCACCTGACGCATAAGGCCTGATCAGAATTCAGTCGTTCATCGAGAATTCCTTGAAACGATCCGACGCGCTTGCTTCAGAAGTGGGCCGCACCCGGTTCGAGCTGCGGACTATCGCCCGGATGGGTGAAGAGCTTGCCGTTCTCGGCCCAGAGCGTGGCGGCGATCGTCAGCAGGCCGAACAGCGCGAAGCCGCCGAAGAGCGGCTGCACCGTGCCGTTGAACATCTGGCCGACCAGGCCGCCGAGGATGGCGCCGAAGGTCGTCGAGACGAATCCGGTGACGGCGGTCGCCGTGCCGGCGAGATTGCCCATCGGCTCGAGGCTGATGGCGGTGAAATTGGTGGCGATCACCGCAAACATCATCAGAACGATAGTGAAGATGCTGTAGGCAGTGGCGAAATCCGGCCTGCCCGCCAAGGCAACGACGAAGCCGAGAGCTGACAGTGCCGTGAAGATAAGAAGGGCGGCGTGCGAAATCCGACGCATGCCGAATTTGCGAACGAAGAAGCCATTGGCGAAATTGGCGACGGCGATGCCGCCGGCGGTGGCCGCAAAGGCGATTGGCAGCCAGTCGCCGAGGCCATAGACCTCGCCGAAAACCTGCTGCACCGAAATCACATAGGCGCTGATGACACCCGTGAACATGGTCAGACCGATCATGTAACCGCAGGTGATGCGGTTGGTGAGCACGGTCTTGAAACCGTCCATGACAGAGCCGACCGACAGGGGCAGGCGTTCTTCCGGGGGCAGCGATTCCTTCAGTCTGAGAAGAGCCCAAACGAACAAGATACTGGCGACGGCGCCGAGCAGGATGAAGATCCAGTGCCAGTTGGCGTAGAGGATGACGAGCTGGCCGACCGAAGGGGCGACGATTGGCACGATCATGAAGACGATCATGACGTAGGACATGACCCGGGCCATTTCGCGGCCGCCGAAGCAGTCGCGGACGATCGCCATGGTGGTAATGCGCACGGCCGCGCCGCCGACGCCCTGAACGAAACGCATGAGCAGCAGCATTTCGAAGCTGCCGGTTGCGGCGGCTGCAAACATTGCGACGACATAGCAGGCGAGGCCGCCGAGCAGGATGTTGCGGCGGCCGAAGGTGTCGGAAAGGCTGCCAAAGAATATCTGCGACACGCCGAAGCCGAGAAAAAAGACGCCGATGATGAGCTGCGCGTCGTTGGTGTTGGTGACGCCAAGGGAATGGCCGATATTGGGCAATGCCGGCAGCATGCTGTCGATAGCCATGGCAATGCTGGCGGTCATGACGGCGATGGTGACGACGAATTCGCCGAAACCCATGCCGATGCGGCGGGACCCCTGGTTTTCCTGGTGCGGTTTATGCGGCGTCATGCGGTGAAATCCTGGATGCGGAAGGGACCGGCCGTTCACACGGCCGGATTGTGCTGATGGAAGAGCCGGCCCTTCTCGGCGATCAGCACGAAGATAAGGCCGATGATCGAGACGATGAAATAACCGGCGACCATCGGCAGCGCCGTGCCGTCGAAAGCCTGGCCGATGCCGGCGCCGATAAGGGCGCCGCCGACTGTGCTCATGAAGCCGAGAACGGAGGAGGCGGTACCGGCAACGTGTCCCAGCGGCTCCATGGCAAGCGAATTGAAGTTCGAGCCGATCCAGCCAAACTGGAACATCGCCAAGCCGAAAAAGGAGATAAACAGGGCGAACGGCATCGGCTCGGAGCTCGCCATCTGGACGATCAACCAGATGGTGTTGATGGCGATGAAGCCGAGGAGCGAGCCGTGCGACAGGCGGCGCATGCCGAGCTTGCCGACAAAACGGGAATTGAAGAAGGACGACAGCGACATGAAGATCGCCACCCCGGCGAAGGCAAAGGGGAAATAGACACCGAGGCCGTAGATGCCGACATAGATCTGCTGGGCGGAGTTGATGAAGCCGAACAGCGCACCGAAGATGAAGGTGCTGGCGATGGTGTAGCAGAGCGCCACGCGATTGGTCAGCACCAGCTTGAAGGCGCCGAAGATCGAGCGGGCGGTGAAGGGGCGGACATTCTGCGGATGCAGGGTTTCCGGCAGGCGAACATAGGCCCAGAGGCCGATCGCCGTAGCCATCGTGGCGATGAAGAGAAAGATCAGGTGCCAGTTGCCGAAGAACATGACGATCTGTCCGGTGCCGGGCGCAATCACCGGCACGATCATGAAGACCATCATGATGAGCGACATGACCTCCGCCATCTGCCGGCCGCCATAGATGTCGCGGACGATGGAGATGGTGATGACACGGGTGGCGGCCGAGCCGACGCCTTGGATGAAACGCAGGACCAGAAGGCCGGCGAAGGAGGGAACGAAAACGATTCCGATGGCGGACACGATATAGACGCCGAGGCCGATCAACAGCGGCGTGCGGCGGCCGAAACGGTCGGACAGAGGACCGTAGAAAAGCTGGGCGCAGCCGAAACCGAGCAGGTAGGAGGAGACGACGAACTGCCGGTGGTTCTCGCTTTCGACGCCGAGGCTCGCGCCGATCTGCTGCAGGGCCGGGAGCATGATGTCTATGGCAAGCGAGTTGATGGCCATCAGGAAGGCGGCAAGCGCGATGAACTCACGCTTGCCCATGGGCAGGCGGCCCGCGGACACGGCTTGTGATGAATCTGTCACAATGAAATTCCCATAAACAGGCCAAGGCGCTGCTCACCGCAGCGCCTCGGACTCGAGAAACAGATTTGGAAACCGGGCGGACGTCCGGTGACCGGTCAGGCGGCGCCGCGAACGGTGACGCCGTTTTCCTGGAGATGCTGCTGCAGTTCACCGGCCTGGAACATTTCCCGGACGATGTCGCAACCGCCGATAAACTCGCCCTTTATGTAGAGCTGCGGGATCGTCGGCCAGTTGGAATAATCCTTGATTCCCTGGCGGATTTCCGAATCGGCGAGCACATTGATGCCCTTGTAGTCGACGCCGATGTAATCGAGAATCTGCACGACCTGGCCGGAGAACCCGCACTGCGGAAACTGCGGCGTGCCCTTCATGAAGAGGACGACGTCGTTGCTCTTGATTTCGTTGTCGATGAATTCGTGAATGCCGCTCATGGGATCTGATCCTTTCAACAGGCGAGTTAAAGGCCCGCCGTTTCAATCGTTTTCCTTAGATAGCATGTGACAACAGGAATTCCAGCCGCCCGATCCAAAAAAACCAATGTGGTGAGATCACTTCGGGATTGTTGCCGTCGCGTTACGGCCGAAGTGTTGCCGCGCGTCTCAGACGCGACCCTGACGGCTGCGGCCGGCGGCGGTTCGGCGCCTGCTGATCTGCTTGCGGGCGGGCTTGCGCTTGGGGGTCTTGCGGGCAGCCGTCGTGGTGGCGGCAGGGCGCGCCTTGCGCCTCCTGCGCTTCGTCGTGGCGCGGCCGGTGGTTTTCTTCAGAATTTCCTTCAGTACGCTATCGACGACGCCCGATATCAATTCTTTGACAAGATCAGCCACAAAACCCCTCCATTCGCCGCGAAAACAACGTGGCTGCTATTGAATTCCAGAAGAGTTCCGTTAGCAAGGCGCCTTTGAGACCATGCCTGCTTTTTGCGGACATCAGCGACCGGCAGCCGGATCGCAGCAATAGACCGGCCTTGGCCGGGCGGAACAGCGAAATGAAATTGATAAAGAAGCGGGTCGTCCTGCATTTCCCAGGCTTCGAGCCGCTCGACGGTCTTGCCCACAGAGCGCGGTACGAACGCTCAGCCAGACAGAGTGCTGCCGTCTGGGGCTACTCCGTCGAGACCGGCGCGCCGGATCCGGCTAGCGATCCTTTCAGCTTCGAGGTCACGACGGGCAGCGCGGGAGCCGGTGAAACGGCGCCTGCGGCGGAGACCAGTTCCGCTGCCTGGCGGACGAGGAGCCGGATCCACATGGTCGATCACGATGTGCTCGTACGTCGGCTGCGCGGCCGCAACACGCTGAGCCGGATCATTGCTGGGTTTCGAAGCTGCGCCGAGATCATGCTGGAAGGTGGCATGCGGGGTTATTTCAAACATGCATGGCGCTTCGGTCTGTTCTTCCTCTTCCCGTTCCTGCTGACGACGCTGGCAATCGTGCTGACGGCTGAGATCGCCATCCTGCCCTACAGTCTCGGCTTCTCCGCCTTGCACCTGCTCTGGAGCGGGCCACTGGCGCTCTGCTTCTTCATCGCCGCTTTCCTGCCGTTTTCCGAGCGTTTCCATACGCTGCATCTTTTTGCCGATTGGGAAATGGCAGTGGCACTCGGTCGCATGGATCGGGAGGACTTCAACGAATGGCTTGAAGAGCGGGCGACGGCGGTGCGCAAGGCGCTGACCGAGGAGGCGGATGAGTACGTGATCTCCTCGCACAGCATGGGATCGAGCGTCGCCGCCCATGTCATCGGCATACTGCTTGAAAGGGAGCCGGAGGTTTTCAGGGGTAAGCGTGTGGTGTTTGCCACGCTCGGCAGCGCCATTCTGCAATGCGCCCTGCTTTCGTCGGCAAGCCTGCTTCGCGCCCGCGTTGGCCTGATCGCCCGCTGTCCGGAGATCTTCTGGCTCGACGTGCAATGCCTGACGGATTCGATCAATTTCTACAAGGTGCCGGTTGTTGCCGTCTCGGGCCATGCAGATGCCCCTCCCGCGAAGATCCTTCTTATCCGCGTCAAGCAGATGCTGACGAGCGAACATTACCGAAAGATCCGCCAGGACCAACTGCGGGTCCATCGGCAATATGTGCTCGGCCCCGATCTCAAGGCGCCCTTTGATTTCACGCTGATGACGTCAGGACCGATGCCGGCCTCGGTCTTTGCCTTCCCGGAGCAGAGCAGGCTGCCGGCTTGAAGGCTGAGCTCCAGCGGTATTGGCCTGTTGGGATATTGCCGTTCTGATCCGCCAAGGCCCCCCACGCGCCCAACAGCCGAGGACATTACTTTACGGCGCTCAAAATGGGGCGAGTGCGGCACCATCGCCGGCCACGTCATGATATCCTCCAGCACTTGCGTTCAGACGGCGTACGAAGTCCGCAAAGAAGGCTGAGGCATGAATGGATCTTCGGTGAACGGCTATCGTCTGGGGGATTTCGGAGAAAGCTCCGTCCACCAGCCGGAAGCCGGAAATTCGCTCGGAAATCCGAACGAGGAATTCAGTCAAACCTGCAGCCGCGTCGCACTGCGACCCGACAAGGAGGTCGATTGCAGCTGCCGGGCTGTCAGTATGCGAGACAGTGGCTTCTTGAAGAATTCGCTCGAGCTGCTTCGTATAGGCGGCGCTTCTTGCGGAGGCTATCCGCACTCCTTCAGAATCGACGTCTTCGACGGTTCGGAACGCCGAGTCCTCCGGCACCAAATAGGTCGCCCTGACGGAGATGTAGGGAGGTGAAAAGGAGAACCGGTCGGTTCTCGACGGATCCGAGGCAATAAAAGCAATGTCCCACTCGCCGCGATCCGCGGCGGCGAGGATGTCGGCGGCTGAGCCGTACTGGGTCATCGACAGGCCGCAATCCAGTTGCTCGGCAATCTTGTGACCGATCTGAGCGCTTGGACCGACCAAGGCGCCGGCCTGATCGTCCCAACGGACCAACGCTGCATTCGACATGTTGACGGCGGCCCGAATTACGCCCGTCGACGCTATCTCGGACAGAACTTTCTCTCGCGTCGACATCGGGGCGAACTCCTAAGATGCAAACCGGGCTGCGAGCGCCTCCGAACCTCTTGCAAGGAGGGCGACGTCTACGCCAACAGCGGTAAACAACGTTCCGAGCGAAATGCAGCGGGCTGCGAACGTCTCGTCGGGCGTGAGGATGCCTGCCGGTTTTCCAAGTACTTTCAGGCGTCCGATCGCGTCTTCGATCGCCGCGACCACCTCGGGGTGTCCCGGTTGTCCAGGATGGCCGAAGCTAGCCGCCAGATCAGCGGGGCCGATGAAGATGCCGTCGACGCCGTCGACCGCTGCGATGGCCTCTAGCCGACCGAGTGCCTCGCGGGTCTCGATCTGCAGAAGCAGACAGATCTCCTGTTCGGCAATCCGCGCGTAATTCGGCACACGCCCGAAGCGGGTGGCGCGCGTCAAGGCGGAGACGCCGCGCATCCCGCGCGGCGGATACCGTATGGCGGCGACCGCCGCCTTCGCTTCGTCTTCGTTCTGCACATAGGGAATGAGGAGCGTCTGGACGCCGATGTCCAGAAAGCGCTTGATCAGCACGGGATCGTTGAATGCCGGGCGTACGACTGGGGAAACGTCGTAAGGCGCGACCGCCTGCAATTGCGGTAGGACAGTAAGGACGTCGCTTGGAGAGTGTTCGGTATCGAACAGCACCCAGTCGAAGCCCGACGGCGCGACGATTTCTGCCGCGTAGCTTCCGGGAAGGCCGCACCAGAGACCGATCTGGCTCTGACCGGCTATCAATTTCCGTTTGAAGTGATTGATGGGAAGTTCCATGGGAGCGCTCACACGAACGAGACGCCGATCGAGCCGACCGGACCATAGTCGGCTTGGATGACATCGCCTTTAGCGATGTCCACCGGGCGAGTAAACGAGCCTGCAAGAACGATCTGGCCCTTCTTCAACCCGGCTCCGACGGCATGAAGCTTGTTCACAAGCCAGGCGATTCCGGCAGCCGGATGCCCCATGATAGCTGCTGAAACGCCCGATTCCTCGATGATGCCGTTTTTTGAAAGGGTTGCGCCGACCCAGCGGATGTCAATATCCATCGGCCGGATGATACGACCACCTACGACCATCGCTCCAAAAGCAGCGTTGTCGGCAATCGTATCGGTGATCGCTCTGGGCACCTCCGTTCGGTAATCGATGATCTCAAGCGCGGGGACGATAAACTCCGTCGCGCGCATGACATCATAGATCCGAGTGCCCGGTCCCTCGAGATCCTCACCCATCACGAAGGCAAGTTCGACTTCGAGGCGAGGCTTGATGAAGAGCTCCGCCTTGATCTGCGCTCCGTCGTTAAATAGGGCATCGTCGAGAATGACGCCGTAGTCGGGCTCCGTCATTTTCGAGGCCATCTGCATCGCCCGCGATGTCAGTCCGATCTTATGACCCGCGATCCGTGCGCCCTTTGCAATCCGGGCTTGCGCCCAGAGTGCTTGGATCTTGTAAGCGTCTTCAAGTTCCAAATTCGGATATGTCCTGCTTGGCTGGACGATGGGTTTGCGTTCGGTTTCTGCCTTCAGCAGTGCGTCGGCTGTCGCCTGGCGTTCCTTTTCCGTAATCATGATGTGGCTCTGCTGTTTCGTTATTTGATCGGGGGACGCGGCAGGACGGCCTCGCCCGGCTCCATGACGTAGGTGTAGTCGAGCGAGAACCACGGGCCACTAACGTCCGGGTCGGATGGGTGCGGCTCGTCATGACGGACAAAGTCGCCTGTCAAAGCCGCAGTGACGCCGAACTGCACATCGGAATCAATATTCGGATCGCTCGGGTCGAAGACCTGGGAGATGAGGGTTTTGTATCCCTCTTTGAAGATCAGGGCGTGCAGATGCGCCGGTCGGTAAGGGTGGCGGCCTTGCGCTTTAAGAAGCCGACCTACGACCCCGTCGACAGGGATGGGATAGCCCACCATCTTGACCGTTCTAAACCAGAACCGACCCTCGTCGTCCGTAGTGAACTTGCCGCGCAGGTTCATTTCTGCCTGATCAGGATCCTGGTTCTCGTAAAGGCCGACAGGAGAGGCGTGCCATACGTCGATCTCGGCGCCTTGGATGGGCTTGCCTCCCCGATTAACCACCTTCGCGTGGACGAACAGGGGTGTTCCCGGCGTTTCCGAGCGGATGATGGTTCCGCCGTTCTCCACCCGCGGTGAGTTGAGCCGCCAAAAGGGCCCGAGCAGCGACTGTGACGTCTCGGTCTGCCCGTTGTCGCCGTTGTTGAGCAGGCACACGAGCGACGAGACGCCAAGCGATCCGGCCATGAGCACGAACTCATTGTGGCTGTCGGTCTGCAGTTGCCCAATTTCGTTGAGAATGGCGGTCGCTTCGCGAAACTCGACTTCCGACAGCCTGACCTCCCGCACGAATGCGTGGAGGTGCTTTACTATTGCAACGAGTATCTCCCGGAGCCGTGGATCTTCGGTGCGGTTCATCACGGCGAGAACGGCAGGCGTCAACTCGCTTTCGGTTCTAACTACCATAAGGCTACCTCCCAAATAATGTTCGACTACCAGAATAATCGATTATTTGTCAACCAGCGACGGGGCGCTCAATGCTATTGGCGGAGGAGGGGATGTGGTTGGCGTTAATCAAATGATTGAAATTACGTTATATTTTTTGATCTTCTCGAGCGAATACGCAGACATCTCGTGTTTTCTGACGTATTCAAGTTGACATCAATAATCGTTTATCATATCGATTATCGAAACTTTGGCAGGTGTCTTTGGGAGGAAGGATGAACTCGGCCGACGACAGCTTCCTTGGGTCGTTGACAGACGACGGACCGTCAGCCGGCTTCCTCGACGATGGCAAGAACACCATCGGCAGCCAGCTCGCATCGCGCCTTCGGGAGGCGATCATATCCGGTGAACTGGAAGCGGGCAGCAAGATCAATCTCGACAAGGCGCGGAAGACTTTCAATGTCAGTCTGAGTCCGTTGCGGGAGGGCTTAGCCAGACTCATTTCAGACGGTCTGGTCGAGTTTCAGGACAACAGAGGCTATCGCGTCGCGCCGATCTCCCTGGCTAATCTCGAAGAGGTCACCAGCCTCCGCGAGGAACTTGAAGTTTTCGCGCTGCGTGAATCCATGCGTCTTGGTGACGTCGATTGGGAGGGCAACGTCATGCGTGCGCTTCATCGTCTAAACCGCACGGAGCGCGACGCCGCACATCCCGAGACGCTGGAGCACTGGGAAGCGCTTCACCGCGAGTTCCACCTGACGCTGATCTCGGGCTGCGGGAAACCTCTGCTACTTCATTTCTGCAGTCTTCTGCTCAATCTCAACGACCGATATCGCCGCGTCTTCCTGATCCGTACGTCGGGCGATCGCAACGTCGGGCAGGAGCATAGCGAGATTGCCCAGGGCGCAGTCGCGCGTGATGTCGACTATGCCTGCGATAAGCTCCGCCAGCACATTCATCGCACCGGCACCAATCTGCGCAACCATCTCGCGACGAAGGGAATCGTGTGATGGCCGCCGCAACATCGAAATCGGCGCCCCCGATAGGCGTCGCCCACTTCTCATCAATATTGCTGCCTCCCGCGGAGTTTGCGAAGGCCGCAGCGCGCGCGGGGTTCTCCAGGATCGGGCTCAGGCTGCATCCGGCGTTCCCCGGTGCGCCTTACTACGAGCTGCCTGCCGGTGGTTCGGCTGCAGGCGAGCTGAAATCCGTGCTTGCCGGTGAGGGCGTCGAGGTTTTCGATATCGAGTTCTTCGTAATCGACCCGTCGTTCGAGGCGTCGTTGATGGAAGCCACAGTCGCCGCGGCTGCGAACATTGGAGCACGCCGGCTCAGTGTCTGTGGAGATGATCCTGATCAATCCAGATTGGTATCGAACCTCTCCGATCTCTGCCGCCTTGCGGACCGCTACGGCTTGGCTGTCGATGTCGAGAACATGGGTTGGAGAGTGACCAGAACCTTCCAGGACAGCGTCAGTCTTGTGAAGGCGAGTGGTGCCCGCAATGCCGGCGCCCTCGTCGACGGAGTACATTTCTTCAGGAATGGCGGCAAACTTGCCTCGCTCCGGACCGAGACGCTCTGGGTGAAGCACGTCCAGTTGTGCGATGTCGCTGGGCCGGCGCCGGTGACACCAGAGGAAATGATCGCTGAAGCTAGAGGCGGGCGGTTTGCACCGGGAGAGGGCGAACTGCCGTTAAAGGAACTCATCGCAGCAGTCGATGGCTGCGCTGCAATCTCGGTTGAGGTGCCACTCACGGGGGCCGCCCCGCCTGAGGTGCATTTGAAAAATCTGTACGACAAGGCCGAAGGGTTATTCGGGCCGGATTGCTGATCCGGCGCCGGCGAGGCGTGAGCCGCGTCGGAGGGAGGAAGTCAACATATGGGTTATACTTTCGATTTTGGTGCGGTCTTCGACCGCGCCCCAGAATTGTTTTGGGGCTCGCTTGGGACGCTCGGTCTTGCGGTTGCCGGCATGATCCTTGCGCTCGCCATCGGTATTCTCGGCGTCGCTGCAAGAACATCCAAGAACAAACTCGTTCGATCTCCCGCGATTGCCTTCGTCGAGATTGTCCGAAACACACCGTTCCTGGTGCAGATATTCTTCATCTACTTCGCACTTCCACTCATGGGCATCCGATTGAATCCCACCGCTACCGCTGTCATCGCGCTGGGGATCAATGGCGGCGCTTATGCGATTGAGATCATTCGAGGCGGCGTGGAAAGTGTGAACAAGGGACAGGTTGAGGCAGGCTTTGCCTTGGGCTTGCACAAGGCCGATGTGTTCCGGCTGATCGTTCTGAAGCCGGCTCTGCGGGCGATTTATCCGTCCCTGACCAGCCAGTTCGTGATGCTGACCTTGACGACTTCGGTCTGCACTTCGATCGCCGCCTACGAGTTGACCTCGGCGGCTCAACGGATCGAATCCGATACTTTCCGAAGCTTCGAGGTCTATTTTAGCGTGACCGCAATCTACCTCGTCATCTCGAGCCTGATGATGGGCATCTTCGCCCTTATCTCCCGTTATTACTTCAACTACCCGACCCGATAGGAGGCGTTCATGGGTCCCATCGGCGAAAACGAGCTGTTCTTCCTCTTGCAGGGTCTGAAGTGGACCGTGCTGCTGGCCATCATCGGCTTCGTCGGAGGAGGTGTATTCGGAATCCTGATCGCTCTGGTGCGCACGTCGAAGAACGGCTTCGCACGTTTCGTGTCGTCGGGCTACATCGCGCTCTTCCAGGGCACGCCGCTCCTGATGCAGCTCTTCGTCGTCTACTACGGCGTCGCGCTATTGGGCGTCGACGTCAACGCATGGATCGCTGTGGCAATCGCGTTCACCCTCCATGCGAGCGCCTTCCTGGGCGAGATCTGGCGCGGTTCGATCGAAGCCGTTCCGAAGGGCCAGACCGAAGCCGCGAACGCACTCGGGCTGCATTACATCTCCCGAATGAAGGACGTTGTCCTGCCACAGGCGCTGAAGATTTCGATGCCCGCAACCATCGGATTTCTCGTTCAGCTCATCAAGGGCACATCGCTTGCAGCAATCGTCGGCTTCATCGAGCTGACCCGTGCCGGACAGATCATTTCGAACCAGACCTACCGCCCACTGCTCGTCTTCGGGATCGTCGGAATGGTCTACTTCATCATTTGCTGGCCTCTCTCCCACATCGGGAGCGGCCTCGAAAAACGGATGGCGAAAGCCGTCCGCTAACCTTGCTTCGCCCGAAGCAAAGACCACAGAGGAGGAGAATGGAAATGCATAACAATCGCAGACAATTTCTTGGAATGGCCCTGGCTACCGCCGCCTTCGCCACAGTAGGGGCCGCAGCGGCTTCCGCGGCGACCGTCGAGGAGATCAAGGCCAAGGGCACGATCGTCGTCGGCATTCAGGGCGACAACGCGCCATGGGGCTTCGTCGACTCGAGCGGCAAGCAAGACGGGTTCGACGCCGATGTTGCGACACTCTTCGCCAAGGAGCTCGGAGTTAAGGTCCAGTTCCAGCCACTCGCCGTCGCCAATCGCATTCCGGCCCTGACCACCGGAAAGGTCGATATCCTGTTCGCCACGATGGCAATGACGGAAGAGCGCGCCAAGTCGATACAGTACAGCAAGCCATATGCGGCAAACACGATCTCGCTTTATGCGGCAAAGGCCGATACCGCGAAAACGCCTGCCGATGTTGCCGGATGGGAAATCGGCGTGCCGAAGTCCAGCTCGCAGGACAAGGCCATTACTGACGCTGTGGGATCGACGGCGACCGTCCGCCGCTTCGACGACGACGCCTCTACCATTCAGGCGCTGGTCTCCGGACAGGTCAAGGCCGTTGGAGGCAACATGTTCTACGGACAGCGGCTGGATGCCGCCAGCCCAGGCACCTATGAGCGCAAGATCGACTTCCTGACGACTTACAATGGCGTCGGAACACGACTGGGCGAGAAGGACTGGAACGAGGCCGTCAATGCGTTCCTCGACAAGATCAAGGCCAATGGCGAACTTGCAGCCATTACCAAGAAGTGGATGAAGATCGATCTGCCGACGTTCCCGGAATCCATCCCCAACATCCCGTTCACCGTCAAGTAAAGCATACATGGAGGGCGCCGTGCTCAGTTCCGCTAATGATCAGTCGACATTGATATCCCTTGAGAAGGTGGAGAAATGGTACGGCTCCTTCCATGCGTTGAAAAACATCAGCCTATCGGTTCGCAAAGGTGAGAAGATCGTCCTTTGCGGGCCTTCGGGTTCCGGCAAGTCGACTTTGATCCGCTGCATCAACGCTCTCGAGTTGATCCAGGAAGGCAAGATCGTCGTCGATGGGCAGTCGCTCGATGGCACGACCAAGGCGGTTGACGCCATTCGGCGCGAAGTCGGGATGGTGTTCCAGAACTTCAACTTGTTCCCCCACATGACCGTTCTGCAGAACTGCGCGCTTGCGCCGATGAGGGTCCGCGGAACCAGCCGGGCTGACGCCGAGAGACTGGCGAGAAAATACCTCGAACGGGTTCGAATCCTTGATCAGGCGGAGAAGTATCCCGCGCAGCTCAGCGGAGGGCAGCAACAGCGTGTCGCCATTGCCCGGGCGCTCTGCATGGAACCCAAGGCGATGCTATTCGATGAACCCACATCGGCCCTCGATCCGGAAATGGTCAAGGAAGTGCTGGACACGATGATCGGTCTCGCACGCGACGGCATGACCATGATCTGCGTGACCCATGAAATGGGTTTTGCCCGCCAGGTCGCAGACAGGGTCATCTTCATGGCTTCAGGCGAGATCATCGAAGAGGCCGAGCCCGAGGTCTTTTTCAGGTCTCCGAAGCATGAGCGCACCAAGGCCTTCCTTGGAGAGATCCTCGCACATCACTGAGCCGATTGGTTTTATCGAGATGAACAGCAACACATTCCTCGTCGGCCTCATTGGGGCCGACATCCAGATGTCGAAGTCTCCCGCGCTTCATGAGACCGAGGCGCGGAACCTGAAGCTGGATTACCGTTACGAGCTCGTCGACCTCGCCGAGCGCGGTCTACCCGCTTCTGCGTTGTCCGGGCTGCTCGCAGAACTTGAGGACCGTGGCTTCGCAGGAAGCAACATCACGCATCCGTGCAAGCAGACGGTCATCGCGCATCTTACCAGCCTGTCCGAGGACGCCGAGATGCTCGGAGCGGTGAACACGGTCGTGCTTCGGGACGGAAAGCGGATCGGGCACAATACGGACTGGTATGGCTTCTATAAGAATTTCGAGCGAGGCATGCCCGACGCAGCCAAAACGCATGCCGTCCTGCTCGGTGCAGGCGGCGCGGGGGTCGCCGTCGCGCACGCGGCCATCAAGCTCGGTATCGAGATGCTCTCGATCTTCGACCAGGACACAAATCGCGCCGCCGCGCTTGCCGATCAGCTCAACCGACGCTTTTCAAGAACCTGCGCGCAGCCGATCGCGAACGTCGGCGCGGCGCTCGATTCTGCTGATGGGCTAATCCACGCTACCCCGACGGGCATGCGAAGTCATCCGGGTCTCCCCATCAACCCGGAATGGCTTCATCCACGTCACTGGGTCGCCGATATCGTCTACATGCCGCTGGTGACCGAGCTTCTGGCCCTGGCCGAGAAGAAGGGGTGCAGGACCTTGCCCGGCGGCGGCATGACCGTGTTCCAGGCCGCGGCGGCCTTTGAACTGTTCACGGGTGTAAAACCGGATGCGGAGCGCATGTCGCGCCACTTCGAAGAATTGTGTCGAGCCACAGCCTGACCGGGAGGACATGCCTTGCCGCACATCATTATCGACTATAGCCGGGGTGCTGCCGAACGGGTGGCGATCGATGAATTGACCAGAGCGGTCCACCACCGGGTGCGCGACGGAGGCCTGGTGAAGCCCACCGCCGTGCGGACCTTCGCCAGGGAGGCGACCTTCTCCTGCGTCGGCGACGAGCACCCGGAAAATCACTTCATCCAGATCATCGTGCGCATGGCGCCTGGCCGGCCGGCAGAGACGAAGCGGGAGTTGTTGAAGGCGGTGCTCGAAGCTGCGCGCGATGTCGCAGCCCCGGCGCTGCAAGCAGGCCGGCTGGGGCTGCGGGCTGATCTCTACGAGTCCGACCCCAATTTCGCATTCCAGGAAATAGCGTTCGCCTGAGTTTGGCAACGCCCGCACAAGGAAAATCGCAATGAGCCTGATCTACGTTCTTAATGGCCCAAACCTCAATTTGCTCGGCAAGCGTCAGCCTCACATCTATGGTCACGAGACGCTGGCCGATGTCGAGGCAGACTGCCGGAAGCTGGCCTCAGAGCTCGGCCACGAGATCCGTTTCCACCAGAGCAACCGCGAATATGAAATCATCGACTGGATCCACGAAGCGCGCGAAGACGGAGCCGGTATCGTCATCAACCCGGCCGCATTCACACACACGTCGCTTGCAATCCTCGATGCCTTGAACACGTTCGAGGGTCCCGTCATCGAGATTCATATCTCCAACGTGCATAAGCGTGAAAGCTTTCGTCATCATTCCTTCGTTTCCCACCGCGCCGACGGCGTCATCGCCGGACTTGGTACGGAGGGCTATCAGCTCGGAATTCGCCGCGTCGCGACGATGCTCAAGGCGCCGAAGAAGGATTGACAATGGCTCCCGCGGTCAAACTGGCGGTCCTCGGAGCGGGGCTTATCGGAAGGCGTCACATCAAGCACGTGCTGGACGAACCGATGGCGGAGCTTGTCGCTGTTGTCGACCCGAGCCCGGTTGGAGGGGCGATCGCAAGCGAGGTCGGCGCCAAATGGTTTTCGAGCTTCGCTGAAATGGTCGCCGTAGCGCGCCCTGACGGCCTCATCATCGCGACGCCCAACCAGATCCATGTCAGAAACGGTTTTGAGGCCGTAGAGGCCGGCATCCCGGCATTGATCGAGAAGCCGATCGCCGACGATATTGCCGCTGGCGAGAAGCTTGTTCAGATAGCCGAGACGAAAGGCGTCCCACTGCTGACCGGGCATCATCGCCGACATAATCCGATGATGCAACGAGCTAAACAGATCATCGAAAGCGGAAAGCTCGGGCAAATATTGATCGTGAATGCAATGTTCTGGCTATTCAAACCGGAAGAATACTTCGACACTCCCTGGCGCCGCGAACGCGGCGCGGGACCAGTCTTTCTCAATCTGATCCACGACATCGACAACCTGCGCTATTTATTCGGGGATATCACGGCGGTCCAGGCGCTCGAATCCAACGCAGTTCGCGGAAACGCCGTTGAGGAGACCGCGGTGATCCTCATCGAGTTCAAGAATGGAATTCTCGGCACTGTTTCCGTTTCGGATTCCGTCGTCGCGCCGTGGAGTTGGGAGATGACGACCGGCGAAAACCCCGCTTACCCCAAAACTGATGAGGCCTGCTATATGATCGGCGGCACGCACGGTTCGCTGGCAGTGCCGTCGCTCGAAATGTGGAGCAATCCTGGCAAGCGGAGTTGGACGGAACCATTCGAATCCAATCGCGCGGAAGTCGAGAATGAAGATCCACTCATCTTGCAGATACGCCAGCTTTGCAGGGTCATCAGGGGCGAGGAAGCGCCTCTGGTCAGTGGGCGCGAGGGACTGGAAACCCTGAAGGTTATCGACGCCGTGAAGCGATCCGCCGCAGCGGGCCAGCGCATCAGCCTGATTTAAAAGGTTGCGCGCCAGCTCAAGGCGGTCGCAACTCGCGCGAACGATCTTAAGCGCCATCTCGCGCGCGAGGTGATACTGGACCTGGGATCTCTGGAGCAAAGCCACCGGTCCGTTTCAACGAGTCCGGACACTGTGTCATGGGAAGCGCCTTGAAATGAAACAGACCCGGCAGAAGGAATCCTTCCATCCGGGTCTGTTTCACTTCAAAGCTTCAACCGGCCGAAGCCGGCATGTCAATCCGGCGCGGAGGTCTGCAGGGCGAGAGCATGCAATACGCCGCCCATATTGCCCTTCAGCGCCTCGTAGACCATCTGGTGCTGCTGTACGCGGCTCTTGCCGCGGAAGGCTTCGGCAACGACTTCAGCGGCGTAGTGGTCGCCGTCGCCCGCCAGATCGCGGATCGTCACCTTGGCACCGGGAATCCCAGCCTTGATCATGTCTTCGATATCGCCGGGTTTCATGGCCATGATCGTTACTCCTTGCGCATTATTCCGCGGCAAGTTCGCCGCGGCCTTCCATGAAATCAGGGAACCACGATTCATGGGCATCGCGCAATTGCTGAATCGGCAGTGAAATAAGATCGCCGACAATGAGTGCGTCTCCACCGACGGTACCGAGGCGTCGGAACGGAACGCCGGCGCCTTCTGCATTGACGCAGACGAAATCCGCCACATCGGCCGGCACCGTCAGCACATAGCGCGCCTGGTCTTCGCCGAAGAGCAGCGCATGCGGTGCGCCTTTGCCTTCGCCGAGATCGATCGTCAGGCCCTTGTCCGAAGCCATGGCCATTTCGGCGAGAGTCACGGCAAGGCCGCCCGACGATATGTCGTGGCAGGCAGTCGCCTGGCCGTTGCGGATGACGGAGCGGACGAAATCGCCGTTACGGCGCTCGGCGAAGAGATCCACTTCCGGCGCCGGACCTTCACGGCTGGAGAGCACGTCGCGGAGGTAGACGGATTGACCGAGATGGCTGCCGTCGAGGCCGATCATGATCACCTTGTCGCCGTTGTTGGCGCTGCCGATGCGGACCATCTTGCGCCAGTCAGGCAGCAGGCCAACGCCTGCGATCGTCGGGGTCGGCAGAATCGCGACGCCATTGGTCTCGTTGTAGAGCGAGACGTTGCCGGAGACGATCGGAAAATCGAGCGCGCGGCATGCTTCGCCGATGCCCTTCACCGCCTGCACGAACTGACCCATGATCTCCGGTTTTTCGGGATTGCCGAAGTTGAGATTGTCCGTGGCGGCGAGCGGTTCGGCGCCTGTCGCGGTGATGTTGCGCCAGCATTCGGCGACCGCTTGCTTGCCGCCTTCGAACGGATCGGCCTCGACGTAACGCGGCGTCACGTCGGAGGAGAAGGCAAGCGCCTTGCTGTGATGGCCGTCGACGCGCACGACGCCGGCGTCGCCGCCGGGAAGCTGCAGCGAATTGCCCTGGATCAGCGTGTCATACTGCTCGTAGACCCAGCGGCGGCTCGACTGGTTGGCGGAGCCGACGAGCTGGAGCAGTGCCTGGCCGTAATCTTTAGGAGCGGCGACAAGATTGGCGGGCAGGGGGGCAGGCTTGCCGGATTCGCGCCAGGGGCGGTCGTATTCCGGCGCCTGATCGCCGAGATCCTTGATCGGCAGATTGGCGACCTCTTCGCCCTGATGCATGACGCGGAAGCGCAGATCATCGGTCGTCCTGCCGACGATGGCGAAGTCGAGACCCCATTTGACGAAGATCGCCTTGGCCTCTTCTTCCTTTTCCGGCTGCAGCACCATGAGCATGCGCTCCTGGCTTTCCGACAGCATCATCTCGTAGGCGGTCATCCGCTCTTCACGGACCGGCACCTTGTCGAGTTCAAGCAGGATGCCGAGGTCGCCCTTGGCGCCCATTTCGACGGCCGAGCAGGTGAGGCCGGCTGCACCCATGTCCTGGATCGCGATGACGGCGCCGGTCTGCATTAGCTCAAGGCAGGCTTCGAGCAGACATTTTTCGGTGAAGGGGTCGCCGACCTGAACGGTCGGGCGCTTTTCCTCGATCGATTCGTCGAATTCGGCCGATGCCATGGTCGCGCCGCCGACGCCATCGCGGCCCGTCTTGGCGCCAAGATAGACAACCGGGAGGCCGACACCCTTGGCTTCGGACAGGAAAATGGCGTTCGATTTGGCGATGCCGGCGGCAAAGGCGTTGACCAGGATGTTGCCGTTATAACGCGCGTCGAATTCGACTTCGCCGCCGACCGTCGGCACGCCGAAGGAATTGCCGTAACCGCCGACGCCGGAGACGACGCCGGAAACCAGGTGACGGGTCTTGGGATGATCCGGCTCGCCGAAGCGCAGCGCGTTCATTGCGGCAATAGGCCGTGCGCCCATGGTGAAGACGTCGCGCAGGATGCCCCCGACACCGGTCGCAGCGCCCTGGTAAGGCTCGATGTAGGAGGGATGGTTGTGGCTCTCCATCTTGAAGACGACGCAATCGCCATCATCGATATCGACCACGCCGGCATTCTCGCCCGGTCCCTGGATGACGCGCGGCCCTTTGGTCGGCAGCGTGCGCAGCCATTTCTTCGAGGATTTGTAGGAGCAGTGCTCGTTCCACATGGCCGAGAAGATGCCGAGCTCGGTAAAGGTCGGTTCGCGGCCGATCAGATCCAGAATGCGCTGGTACTCGTCCGGCTTCAGGCCGTGGCCTGCAATGAGTTCCGGCGTGATCGGGATGGTGTTTGGAATGGTCATGAGCGGAAAATCCCTGGCGCGTTTTGCGCTGTCTTTAGCCTATGTAGCGGCGGCGCGCGACAGGAAAATGCCCGCCGTCAACAGAGGGCGGGCTGGCTTTTTCGCAAAGGGGGCAATCGATCAGAACTTGTAGCCGATCTGGATGCCGGCGCGTGTCATGCCGTCGTTCGGGCCGTCACACAGATTGGCATGCGAAGAGTGGGCGATCTGGGCCATCACGTTCCAATGAGGCGTGAAACGGTAGCCGGCGCCTACATATTCGTGGAACAGAACGCGACAGCCGAGCCCCGGGCCGTCACCATCGTCATCGAGATCGCCGGTATGAACGACGCCGCCGAAACCGGCTTCGGCGAACAGTTTCTCGTTGAAATCGACAGTCCACGTGAAGCCGGTGAAAAACTGCGTGGCTTCGCCCGAGGTGCCGATTGAGGTGCCGACATGGACACGGGGTCGCAGGAATTGTTGCCAGCCGACCGTCTCATTATAGCCGAAGGGATCGAAGAGGGCCGTAATTTCGGGATAGACACCGTTTTCCCTGGAATGTCCCGATTGTACCGAGGCCGAAACGCCGAAGCGCAATTCGTCGAATATTTGTTCACCTGCACTTGCGGAGCCGGTCATGGCCAAAAAGCCGATTACCGCTGCCGCCGACGCTGCACCCAAGAAGCGCAGAACGACCTTGCCGAAGTCGATCTTCATCTGCTGTCCTTTGATTCTCCCACTCGCGGGATAACCAAGAGGTAGCATGGCAGTCCGGCCGATAAAGCATCGCAGTTTCGCGCCGATATTTTTTTGGAACTATGACGTGTATTTGCAACAGGTCATATTTCGCCGTCATAGGTGGAGCCGCCATTTTCCAACAGACGGCGCAGGATCATCAGACCCGCGATCAGTTCCTGTCCCGTCTTCGGCGAGGAGAAGCCAACGCGAACACGGTGATAGGTCTTCTCACCCCGCGCCGTCTTGAACTCGTCCTCGTCGTCGACGAGCACGCCGTCGCGGAAAGCGGCGTTCTTGAAGGTGCCGGACATCCAGGGCTCCGGCAGCTTCAACCAGAGGAAGGGTGCGTGCGGATGCGATTCGAAATCGAAACCCTGCAAATGCTCTCTCGCAAGCTGGGTACGACGGGAAAGTTCTTCGACGCTCGCCTTGCGGATATCGTGGGCGGCGCCGCTTTCGACGAGCCGCGCACAGGTCTCTGCCAGAATGAAGGGCAGGCCGCCGGTGATCATCCTGTGCGTTACCTTGATGCGCTGGGCAAAATGCGGCGGGCAGGCAACCCAGCCGCCGCGCACGCCAGCGGCAACCGATTTGGATAGGCCGTTGACCAGGAAAGTGCGGTCGGGCGCCAGCGCGGCAAGCAGAGGCGTATCGTCATCGGCCATGCCGCCGTAGAGATCGTCCTCGATGAGCCAGACCCCATGCTTCCTGGCGATGCCGGCGATTGCCGCGCGCCGCTCTTCCGGCATGATGGCGACCGTCGGATTGTGAACAGTCGGCATCAGGAAGGCGAGCTTCGGATGCTGCTGCTGGCAAAGCCGCTCGAAATCATCGGGGATCACGCCGAATTCATCGGAATCGACCGTCACCGTGCGGCGACCAAGAAGGCGCGCGCTGCGGCTGACCTGCGTATAGCTGAGATTTTCGAAGACGATCTTGTCACCCGGTGCCGAGACGGCGGCGATGACGGCGACCGCCGCCGCATGGGCGCCAAGTGTCGGCGCGATATTTTCGACGTCCGGCGTCCAGCCGCTTCGGGCAAGCCAGCGGCGTCCGGCTTGGAACCAATTCGCCGGGAAACTTCTGGAATAGGAGGAGATCTCCGCGAGATGCTGCTCGCCGATCTCCGCCAGAATGCCGGCGATGATCTTGCCCTGGCCGAGATCGGGCGCGGCGGTGGTGTCGAATCGGATCTTGTTTGCAGGCGCATCCTGGAAGCGGGTGCCGGCAAGCGAAACGGTCAAGGGATCGCTCTGTTCGCTGGGCGGCGTTTCGGAGCGGTTCAGCACATAGGTGCCGCGCCCGACTTCACCTGCGACCAGGCCGCGTTCGTGCACCAGCGCATAGGCGCGGCCGATCGTGCCGATCGTTACGCCGATGTCATAAGCAAGGTTGCGCTGCGGCGGCAATTTGCTGCCGGCGGGCAGGGCGCCGCTCGCTATGGCGGATTCGATGCTGTCGGCGAGCCGGAGATAGACCGGCCCGGAGCCGCGTGAAAGATCAGGTAGCCAATTTGTCATGGTGACAATTGCCTATATTGTCAAATTGTTCCTGTCAAGATTATGAGTCAATTCCAAGGTCACCGCGAGAGGATTCCTGGAATGTCTGCCTTACCTGAGATCAAAATGCCAATTGTACCGATTGTCTCCTTCGAGGGCCGGAGGCAAATTGTCGTGCCGGCTGCGCCTGCCGAGACGACGACGCGCCTGGGCCGGATCTGGGCGGCCATTCTTCTCTGGCATCAGAAGCGGGAAGGTCGTCGAGCACTCAGAGGCCTGACGGCGAGCGAGCTCAAGGATATCGGCGTGTCGCAATCCGAGGCAGCGCGTGAGGTCGGCAAGTCGTTTTTCTTGGATTGATCCGCAGAGGATTGATCACGGCAATCAGCTGCAGGCCTTGTTGCCAGCCGACCAGCGATTGACGTCGCCGGCAATACGCCCGGCGACCGGCTCTTGCATCATCGGGCCGAAGGCCTGGAGACGCGCCGGGCTTCCCTCGGCCTGCACGACGAGCAGCGGACGGCTTTCCGGGCTGCTCTTGTGAACGAGGAGAATGCGCGGCCGGCCGGTGAAGGAATTGAGTTCGGGTGCAAGTTTGTAGGCGGCAAAGGCCGGATCGCCGGATTTGAACCAGCAGGCATTGGCGCCAAGCGCCACGCGCTCCATCGTCGGCAACGCAGCCCGGTTCGGACCTGCTGCCGGTGCCGCCGATTGGCAGGCTGCCACGGCAGCGGCGAGAGCAGTCAACAAGGCGGCGATTGCGACGGAGAGGCGAGGGCGCATTGATCGTGCTCCAGTAATCCGGATGAAGGTCTTTTCGGGTGCATGCCGTTGCGCTGGCCATGGCCGGCCGGCGGGCGGCATGCTTTGAAGGCAGGTTCAGGCGGCGACGACATCGAGCGCCGAGGCGAAGAGGCCGCGGCCGTCCGAACCGCCATGGGCGGCCTCGATCAGATTTTCCGGATGCGGCATCATGCCCAGCACGTTGCCCTTTTCGTTCGTGACGCCGGCGATGTCGTTGAGCGAGCCGTTCGGATTGGTGCCTTCGGCATACCGAAAGACAACCTGGCCATTGCCCTCGATTTTCGTCAGCGTCGCTTCGTCGGCGAAATAATTGCCGTCATGATGGGCAACAGGGCAGCGGATAAGCTGGCCTTGCGCGTAGGCGCGGGTGAAGTCCGTCTCGGCATTGACGACTTCGAGCTTGATCTCCCGGCAAACGAACTTCAGCGAGGCATTGCGCATCAGTGCGCCCGGAAGCAGACCGGCCTCGACGAGGATCTGGAAGCCGTTGCAGACGCCGAGCACCTTCACGCCCTTGGCAGCCTTTTCGATGATCGCCTGCATGACCGGCATGCGGGCGGCGATGGCGCCGCAGCGCAGGTAATCGCCATAGGAAAAGCCGCCGGGGATGACAATCAGGTCGACATCGGGGATCTCGGTTTCCGTCTGCCAGATCGTCATCGGCGGCTTGCCGGAGATCTTGGTCAGTGCGGCGATCATGTCGCGGTCGCGGTTGAGGCCCGGAAGTTGAACGACGGCTGATTTCATGGAGTCCCCGCGTCTGGCGAAAGAAATTGAACTGGAACGCTTTCGGTGAGCCATACTCCATTGTCGGAGACAAAGAAAGAATGACCCTCTGAAAACATGCGGGCCGCATCCACCCGCAGGATAACATACTCACCCTTGCGGCGCATTGCGACGATCCTCGCCGTTTCGACATCCGCGGAGAGATGAACGTGGTGCCGCTGCATCTTCTTCAGACCTTCACGGGCGATCGACGACCAGCTCGCCAGGGAGGTGCCGTGAAAAAGAGCGGCGGGCGGTTCAACCGGCTTCAAGGCGAGATCGACGTCGATGCTATGACCTTGATTGGCACGAATTCTGTTATCGGCAAGCGTGAAACGCTTCTTCGGGTTGTTTTCGACGATTTCGATAATGTCTGCGCGGGAGACGTCATATTTCGACGCCAGCGCCTTTTCGAGTTCGTCGAAGGATACCCAACCCTCGCCATCAAGCGTCAGACCCGCGGCTTCAGGCGCATGACGCAAAACATAGCTCATATATTTCGAGACTTCCGTCTCCAGCTTTGCCTTTGTCATGACGCCCAACCTCACATTCCGCCGGCCGACGGTCTGTGATCATCCGTCGATCGCGATTGCGTAATTCTCGATCACCGTATTGGCGAGCAATTTTTCGCACATGGCTTTAAGCTCGGCCTCGGCCTTGGATTTGTCGGCGCCTTCGAGCTCCAGGTCGAAGACCTTGCCCTGTCTTACATGGCCGACGCCCGAAAATCCGAGAGCGCCGAGAGCGCCTTCGATGGCCTTGCCCTGGGGATCGAGAACGCCGTTTTTCAGCGTGACGGTGACACGAGCCTTGATCACTTTGTCTTTCCTGCCCTACTTGACGAGAACCGGGCCGGTGCCGCGCACAGGCTCGTTTTCATTGATGATGCCGAGACGGCGAGCGACTTCGGAATAGGCTTCGAGCAGTCCGCCGAGATCGCGGCGGAAGCGGTCCTTGTCCATCTTCTCGCGGGTTTCGATGTCCCAGAGCCGGCAGCTGTCCGGCGAGATCTCGTCGGCCAGGATGATGCGCATTAGATCGCCCTCGAAGAGGCGGCCGCATTCGATCTTGAAGTCGACGAGCTGGATGCCGACGCCCAGGAAGAGACCGGTCATGAAATCGTTGACGCGGATGGCGAGCGCCATGATGTCGTCGAGCTCTGCGGGATTGGCCCAGCCAAAGGCGGTGATGTGCTCTTCGGAGACCATCGGATCATCGAGTGCGTCGGACTTGTAGTAGAATTCGATGATCGAGCGCGGCAGAACGACGCCTTCCTCGATGCCGAGGCGCTTCGCGAGAGAACCGGCAGCGACGTTGCGCACGACGATCTCCAGCGGGATCATCTCCACTTCCTTGATCAGCTGCTCGCGCATGTTGAGCCGGCGGATGAAGTGGGTGGGGATGCCGATCTTGTTCAGATGGCTGAAGATATATTCGGAAATGCGATTGTTGAGGACGCCCTTGCCGTCGATGACTTCATGTTTCTTCTTGTTGAAGGCAGTGGCATCGTCCTTGAAAAACTGGATCAAAGTGCCCGGTTCCGGACCCTCATACAGAATCTTTGCCTTGCCCTCGTAGATACGGCGGCGACGGTTCATCGTGGTCATTCTCTGTTGTTGGCGCTCTTGGGATAGCGCGAGTGGATGGATCTCGTGGCGTCCCCTTAAAGGAAAAGAGAGAGTTTCACAATCCGCCTGTCGTTCCTTCCCCGGTTTCCGGTTTCCCGGCCCGGCTTCCGGATTTTACGGAATACCGCCAGGAGAATCGAATGAATTCGCAAGACCAATCTTAGCGTCTTTTCCCCTACGGTGGAATGAAGGCGAATTGGCGGGCCGCTTATACAGGTTTTTATTTGGCGGCTTTTGCCGGCAGCGCACGGCGCAGATGCGTCTGCATGGCGCGGGCGGTCGTCTGGCCTTGGCGCCAGCTTCCACTGCGGATGAAGGAGGGAAGCTGCATGGCCGGCATCGGCCGGGCGAGCGCGTAGCCCTGCAGCATGTCGCAGTCGAGTTCTTCCAGAATACGGATATGATCCGCCGTCTCGACGCCCTCGGCGATGACGAGAATGTTGAGCGAGTGGCCGATATCGATAATCGAGCCGACGAGTTTGCGCTGCTCGGCCGATTGCGGCAGCATCCGGATCAGCTCGCGGTCGATCTTCAACGTCTTCGGGCTCAAGCGCAGCAGGCTGACGATTGAGGCGTGACCGGTGCCGAAATCGTCGATCTGGATGTCGATGCCGAGCTTGCGCAGTTTTTTGAGGTTGGCGGCCACCGCCTCGTCGCAGTCATCGAGCGAGATCGATTCCAGCAATTCGAAGGCGATGCTGCCGGGTGCGATCTTCAGGGCGCGGAGCTTTTTGCCGAGATCGGGATCGGCCAGCCGCCGGGCAGAAACGTTGACCGAGATTTTCGGAATCGACAGCCCGTCCTTGATCCAGGCACGGCGGTCGGAAAGCGCGCGCTCCAGGATCAGGGCGTCAATCGTCGAAACGACATCGAGATCCTCGGCGATATCGAGAAAGCGGTCAGGCGTCAGCAGCCCGTGCACCGGATGCTGCCAGCGGGCGAGCGTCTCGACGCCCGCGACATCAAGCGTGCGGGCATCGAACTGCAATTGATAGAAGGGTACGAATTCATTGCGCTCGAGGCCGGTCAGGATCTCGTCGCCGAGCTGCTTGGCGGAGACGATGTCGCTGCGGGCTGATGCCGAGAAGAATTCGAAGCGGTTTCGGCCGAGACCTTTGGCGCGGTAGAGCGCGATGTCGGCGTCGAGCAGCGTCTGTTTGGCGTCGAGCTCGGCGCCGCAATCGACGGCAATGCCGATGCTGGCGCCGAAACGGCAGTCGTGCCCTTCATATCTGACCGGCTTGCGCAATTCGCGGATCAGGCGCTCGGCAAGGCCGGCGGTCTTCTTCGAAGCGGGATCGACAGTGCAGAGAATGACGAATTCATCGCCGCCGATCCGGGCGACGAAATCGGCGGCACGGACGGAATTTCTGAGCACAGTTGCCGCGTGCTGCAGCATCGCGTCGCCAGCCCGATGGCCGAGCGTGTCGTTGATCTGCTTGAAGCGGTCGAGATCGATATGCAGGATAGCCAGGGCAAGGCCGCTCGTCCGACATTGCGCCGCGCGGTCCTCCAGCATCTTGTCGAGATAGCGGCGGTTCGGCAGGCCGGTGAGGTAATCGTGCAGCGCCAAGTGCTCGATGCTCTCCTTGGCGGCCTCGAGTTCGCGGTTACGGGCCTCCGCCAGATCCTTGGCGCGCTGCAGCTCGTTGCGGAGCGCGACTTCCTCGGTGACGTCCCAATTGGCGCCGACCAGTTTGCGTTGGCCGTTGCCATCGACGAAGAAGGCCGAGCGGGCTCGGATGATGCGTTCGACGCCGTCGCCACGGATGATGCGGTATTCCTGCTGGAAGTCGCTGCCGCTTTCGACGCTGCGGTCGGCAAGGCCAAGCACGCGCTCGCGGTCGTCTGGGTGCAGGCTTTTCGCCCAGGCGTCGCCACCGATCTTGCGCGCCGCGCCCTGCAACCCGTAAATGGCAATCAGGCGATCGTCCCATTCGACGATGTCGTTTTCGAGATCGGCCTCGAAGACGCCGATTCGGGAAACTTCCAGCGCCAGGTCGAGCCGGCGCGACAGGCGCGACAGCGTCTCCTCAGCTTCCTTGCGGGCGGTGATATCGATGTCCGTTCCGACGATGCGTGTCGGCACGCCATTCTCGTCCCACTCTACGCACGCGCCGCGGCAGTCGATCCAGACCCAGTGGCCATCCCTGTGGCGCTCACGATATTGGAAGATCTGATAATCCGGATCGCCGGCATTCTGCCGCTCGATCGCATGCGCGACGAAATCGCGGTCGTCGGGATGGACGAGCTGAAGCCAGGCCTGATAGTCGCCGGCGACGTTCTCGTCGGGCGCCATTCCGCGGATGGTTTTCCACGTCGGCGAATAATATTTTCGATCGAGACGATAATTGTGATCCCATACGCCGAGCCCGGAGCCGACCAGCGCATGGTTCCATCGGCTCTCGCGCTCGGCCAGTTCCGAGAGGTCGGTCGGCCCGTCGCCGACGCCGGCCTCAGCCGCTGCGCGATCGCCATGCGGTTCATCAGCCTCTGGGCGGGCTTTCTTCACGGGCGTTCTCGCTGATTTCATCTCGGCGCAGTCTGCGGTCTTTCCATTAAGAAAGACTTAGAAAGCAATCGCTCACATGTCGGGTGGCGAGGTTTTCCCGGTCAGGGAGCGAGGCGGCTGAGGAACTGGGCGAAGACCATCGTTCCTTCGGGCCAGGGGCCGTGTCCGGAATCACCATTGATGTGCCCCGCTTCGCCTGCATCGACGAGGAAGGATCCCCAGCTGCTGGCGATCTCGTCGGCATGGTCGTAGCTGCCGAACGGATCGTTGCGGCTGGCCACGGTGATCGAGGGGAAGGGCAGCGGATCGCGTGGATAGGGCCCGAAGGTCATCAGGTGCTTCGGGCGAATGTCCGGATTGGCGACATCGGGCGGAGCAACGAGGAAAGCGCCTGCCACCCGCTTGCGGAAATGCGGAATGGCATGGATTGCCGCGGGTACACCGAGCGAATGGGCGACGAGGACGACAGGGCGGGTCGAGGCGTTCACCTCCTCGGCGATGCGGGCGATCCAGTCCTCGCGAACGGGTTTTGTCCATTCGGCCTGTTCGACCCGCCGCGCCGTGCTGAGCTTTGCCTCCCAACGGCTCTGCCAATGGCCGGGGCCGGAATTGGTATAGCCGGGGATGATGAGAATATCTGCGTCTGAGGCTTTCATAGTGCCGCCGATGTGAGAAAGCTTGGCCGAGATGTCAAGAGGGGGATGGCAAGGGAGAGAGCGACACGGGCTTTGAAACTTGTTATATTGCTCCAGTGCCGGTTGCGGATTTCGTATCGGCTTACCCGCCGATGCATGTCCGCCGCCGATCAGGTCTCGGCTGAGGAGGAGAAAGCCATGGCGGCATTTCATGTCATGACGGGTGCCAGTGAAAGCTTCGCGCGTCCCGTCGTCAATCGCATCAGTATCGCCGACGTCTTCGACGCACTGAAGCGCGGGTTCGACGATTTCAAGGAGAAGCCTTCCCATTATGTGTTCCTGTGCTTGATGTATCCGATCGCCGGCATCTTCCTGACGCTGTGGACTTCCGGCGCCAACCTTCTGCCGATGGTCTTCCCGCTGATGTCCGGTTTCGTGCTGATCGGCCCGATTGCGGCGATCGGTCTTTATGAGATCAGTCGCCGGCGCGAGGAAGGCCTCGATACGTCATGGAAGCACGCGCTCGAGGTACGCCATTCGCCGGCGCTGCCGTCGATCGTCGCGGTTGGACTGATGCTGTTTGCCCTTTTCGTCGTTTGGCTGGTGACGGCGCAGACGCTTTACACCAATCTTCTCGGCGAAGTGTTTCCGCGCACCATGACGGACTTCACCCGTCAGGTCTTCGGCACGGCCCAAGGCCTGCAGCTGATCATCTGGGGCAACCTCATCGGCTTCGGCTTCGCGCTCGTCGTGCTGGCGATTTCGGTCATCACCTTTCCGTTCCTGCTCGACCGCGACGTCGGGGCGGTTGCCGCCGTCGTGACCTCGATCCGTGCGACGGTCATCAATCCGGTGCCGGTGCTGCTTTGGGGCCTGATCGTTGCGGCCCTCCTCGTCATCGGCACGATCCCGGTGTTTGCCGGTCTTGCACTCGTCATCCCGATCCTCGGCCATGCGACCTGGCATCTCTACCGCAAGCTGGTTGCGCGGGAAGCCGTCTGATCGCAGCTTTCCGGGGATCGTGAACCGTCGCGATCCCCGCAATTGCGCTGCCTGGGTTCCGGAACCTCAAGACCTCTCCCGGCGTTATTCAGCACCGGATTCGCGGGAGTATTTCCAGAGGTAACGATGAAGCATCTGTTCGCCCGCTTCGCTAGCAAGACATCGGAATGGGCGGGCAAACCCGCCGTCTTCATCCTGGCGCTGACCGTCGTCATCATCTGGGCCATGCTCGGCCCCTTCTTCGACTATTCAGAAACCTGGCAGCTGATCATCAATACCGGCACGACGATCATCACCTTCCTGATGGTTTTCGTGCTGCAGAACGCCCAGACGCGCGACACGCGGGCGATCCAGGCCAAGCTCAACGAAATCATCCTGACAAGCCATGCGGAGAACCGCTTCATCGGCATCGAAAATCTCGACGAGGATGAGTTGAAGCATCTCGATCAGTTGGTGGCCAAAGCCGCCAAGGGACGGGCTGACACGGAGGCGTGCAGCACGTCGGAGGCAGAGAAAACCGAGGCGCCGAAAAAGGCGGAGGGGCGCAAGCGACGCGTATCAGGCAAGCCGGCGAAGCAGAGATAGGCAAGTGACAGCTTACCTTTCCTGCATCGCTTCGGAGCTGAACTCTGCGAGCTGAGTTTTGAAATGTGCCGTCTCTGCTGGCAGATCCGCGCTCAGGCCTCGCCAAACACCCGCCGAAAAATCGTATCGACATGCTTTGTGTGATACCCAAGATCGAACTTCTCGCGAATATCTTCTTCCGAAAGCGCCGCGCGCACCTCTGAATCGGCGAGCAGCTCTTCCAGAAAATCCTTGCCCTGTTCCCACACCTTCATGGCGTTGCGCTGCACCAGGCGGTAAGCGTCTTCGCGGGAGGTGCCGGCCTGGGTCAGTGCCAGGAGGACGCGCTGGGAGTGGACGAGGCCGCGGAATTTGTTGAGGTTCTTTTCCATGTTCTCGGGATAGACCAGCAGCTTTTCGACCACGCCGGCGAGGCGCGAGAGGGCGAAATCGAGCGTCACCGTGGCATCCGGGCCGATCATCCGTTCGACCGAGGAGTGGGAGATATCGCGCTCGTGCCAGAGGGCGACGTTTTCCATGGCCGGCATGGCGTAGGAGCGGACCATGCGGGCAAGGCCGGTCAGGTTTTCGGTCAGCACCGGGTTGCGCTTGTGCGGCATGGCCGAAGAGCCCTTCTGGCCGGGGGAGAAGTATTCTTCCGCTTCGAGGACTTCGGTGCGCTGCAGGTGGCGGATCTCGGTTGCGAGCCGTTCGATCGACGAGGCGACGACGCCGAGGGTGGCGAAATACATGGCGTGGCGGTCGCGCGGGATGACCTGGGTCGAGACCGGCTCGGCCTTCAGGCCGAGCGCTGCGGCGACATGTTCCTCGACGCGCGGATCGATATTGGCGAAGGTGCCGACAGCGCCGGAGATGGCACAGGTCGCGACTTCCTCGCGGGCGGCGACCAGGCGCTGGCGGCAGCGCTCGAATTCGGCATAGGCAAGCGCCAGCTTGACGCCGAAGGTGGTGGGCTCGGCATGGATGCCGTGCGAGCGGCCGATGGTGACGGTGTCCTTATGTTCGAAGGCGCGGGTTTTCAGAGCCTGAAGCAGCCGGTCGACATCGGCGATGAGAATATCGGTGGCGCGCACCAGCTGAACGTTGAAGCAGGTGTCGAGCACGTCTGACGAGGTCATGCCCTGGTGGACGAAGCGCGCATCCGGGCCGACGATCTCGGCGAGATGGGTCAGGAAGGCGATGACGTCATGTTTGGTGACGGCTTCGATCTCGTCGATGCGGGCGACGTCGAAGGTGGCGGCGCCGCCTTTCTCCCAGATCGTCCGTGCCGCCGATTTCGGGATCACGCCCAATTCGGCCAGCGCGTCGCAGGCATGCGCCTCGATCTCGAACCAGATGCGGAACTTGGTTTCGGGAGACCAGATGGCGACCATTTCGGGCCGGGAATAACGCGGGATCATGGGCGGCTGCCTTCACTTCAAAGAGGAGTCATCGAGGTTAGCGCCCGTGTAGCAAAGACTGGCGGCAATCTCAACGCATGCGTTTGGCAAGATGATAGCTGCTAACGACAAGGCAGACGAGGCCGAGCGGCAGGAAGAGGCGGAGACCGATCACCAGAAACTGGTAGACGGCGCTGATGCTGGTGAAGACGAATTGGAAAGCCCAGGCGAGGCTGCCGAAGGGCGCGTGCCAGCGCGAATAGAAGATCCGGTATTCCATCGCAAAGAGAAAGGCGGTTATCAGGATCGTCGCGAGCGTCAGCGTCACGAAGAAGGCCGCGAACCGGGCTTCCGGCGGCCTGTTGAAAGCGAGGAAGCGAGCGACCGGCAAGGCGAATGGCCATGAGAGCAGGCCGCCGAGGAAATAGAGTGCGGCGACCTCGGCAAGGCGGCTCGTCTCCAGCCCATTGCGGAGGTAAAGGCCGAGCATGGCGGAGACAAGCATCTGTACGCCCCAGGCGAGGGCGCCGGCAATCAGATCAGGGTGGGGCGGCTTTGCCGCCCGAAAGCGCTCCATTCTCAGGGATGGACCGGAACGGCAATCCAGCGTCCGTTCCTCTCAGCATCGAAGGCAAGGACGAGGGCGATGTGAACCTGGTTTCCGGCTTCCGGCTGATAGACCACCGCGCCGCCGATCCTGTATTCGACGGAGCACGTCCGTTCCGCCGGAACAGCGGTTGCCTGCCGCGCCGCCTGGCGGTTTGGAGCGCCTTCCTTCTCGATCACCTGCAGGGAGAAGCCGATGACGCGCTTGTCGACTGCGGTGCACTCCTTTGGCGTCGACACCGGCAGTTCGCCGAGCGAAAGCGTGTAGGGGGCCTTCGGCGGACCGTCGGCCGCAAGCGTGGTGTAGCGGAGCGTCTTCGTGGGAGAACCGAGTTCAGTCGGCGGGTTGAAGGCGGCAATGAGGCCGGGATTGGTCAGGAGATCGTATTTGTCCATCTGGCTGCGCGCCGCCGTCAGGTTCTGTCGACGCGCCTTGGAAAGATTGGCATCCTTGTCAGTCAGTTCGGTGCGGAAAGGCGTGCCCTCGAGATACTGGCCGCTGTCGGTATCGATGAAGTAGGTCTCGGAATAGGGAGCTTTGTCACTCTCCTTGATGCCGAATTCCTGGAAGGCAAAGACCTTTCCGTCGGCGGAAAAGCCGATGGGCTGGATGCTGGCGATGTCGCCGGCCAGTGATATGCCCGGCAGGCCGGCAACTGCGGCAGCAAACATGCCGCCGATGATGAGCCTCTGTTTCATGTGCGTGCCCCCTCGGCTGCCTGACGCAGATCGGCGACGGTCTTGCGGTAGCTATCGATCGTGCCACCCTTGAAAATTGCCGAGCCGGCGACCAGCACGTTACCGCCGGCGCGCGCGATATCAGGCGCCGTCTCCACCGTGACGCCGCCGTCGACCTCGAGTTCGATCGGCCGGTCACCGATCAGTGATTTTGCAGCCGCGATCTTCGCCGCCATGGCCGGGATGAACTTCTGCCCGCCGAAGCCGGGATTGACCGACATGATCAGAATGAGGTCGACGTCGTCGAGCACGTTTTCGATCGCGCTGAGCGGTGTCGCCGGGTTGAGGGTCACGCCGACCTTCTTGCCGAGGTTGCGGATGGTCTGCAGCGAGCGGTGCAGATGCGGTCCGGCTTCGGCATGGACGGTGATGCGATCGCAGCCGGCCTTGGCGAAGGCCTCGAGATAATCGTCGACCGGCGAGATCATCAGATGGCAATCGAAGGTGGCTTCTGTATAGGCGCGCAAGGATTTGATGACATCGGGGCCGAAGGAGATATTCGGCACGAAATGCCCGTCCATCACATCGAGATGGATCCAGTCGGCGCCGGCGGCCGTGACGTTACGCACCTCCTCGCCGAGCCGGGCGAAATCCGCCGCGAGGATCGAAGGGGCAATGCGAATGGGCAGCGTCATCAGGTTCTCACTCCGTAGAAGGCGCCAGGACCGCGGCGCCCGAATTCAAGGCTTGCGGCACCGCTTATTGCGTTGGTGCGGCAGGTGGAAAAAGCCATTGCCCCGCCACTCGAGCAGGCGGTAGGGGTTTTGCGAAAGCTCGTGCGCGCCCGTGAAGGTGACGGGGCCGACCGGCGTCTGGAACGTCGTGCCGACAAGCGCCTCCGGCAGCGGTTTGCCGGCCGCGGCGGCGGCTTCGCCCGCCTGACCGGCAATCAGGGCCGCCGCCAGCGATGGCAGGACATAACCTTCAGGCTCGGTGCCTTTGGCGCGCAGTGCGTCGGCCGCGGCTGCACCCTCCGGCAGAAGGGCATATTCGGGCAAAGCGACGGCGCGCACGCCGGGCGTAAGCGGCAGCGGCTGGTTGGCGGCGCGCAGGGCGTCGCCGCCGAGGATCGACAGCGGAATGTTCTCCGTCCTGGCGTCGCGGGCGATCACCGCGATATCGTTGCGATCGCCGCCAACGAAGACCCTGGTGGCGCCGGCCCGTTTCAGCCGACGCACGAGGGCGATCTGCTGCTCCTGCCCCGGACGATAAGTGTCGTTGAAAACCGGCTTCAGGCCGTTCTGCTCCAGGGCGTTGCGCACCGCTTCCGTCAGTTCGCGGCCATGAATGGTGCCATCCTCGATCAGGGCGATCGGATCGGCGGCCCAATCTTTCAGGATCACTTCGATGATCTTTGCCGCCTCAGTGCCGTCGGCGGGCGCCAAACGGAAGAGCGGCCAGCCATTTTTCAGCGCATCCTCCATCAGGATGCGGGCGCGCACCGAGACAGTGATCGCGGGAATGCCGGCATCCTTCAGCTTCGGCAGCGCGCCTTCCAGCGTCTCACTGCAGAGAAAGCCGACGGCAATCTGGACCTTGGCATTGACAAGCGCGTCGGCGACCGCCGCGCCGCTATTGTCCTCGCAAGTCTCGTTGATGGCGACGAGGGTGTTTCCCGACTGCCGGATTTCGAAACCGGCGCCGGCGGCAATCTGGGCGCCGAGCAGGGCGAGCGGGCCGTTCTGGGGAGCCACGACGCCGATCGTCACGCCGGCAGCATGGCCTTGCGCCGCCGCTACCAGCAGCGTCAGGCAGGCTGCTATGCCACGCAGGTTGATCATGAAAGGCGGAGATCCCTAGCCATCGTCCATGCCCTTTTATCCGCAAGGCCACGATCGTCAAAGAAAAACAAACGCAACACAGTGCTTTTCACCGCTCCTATTGTAGAAAAGGTAACCGATGCTCGCCATATTGGCGCGGTAACAAGACGATCCAGGCAGAGAAGCGGACGGGAGAAGCAAGTGTTGAACAGGCAGCATATCGACCCCGGCCTTTATCGCGATGCCATGAGCCGTTATGCCGGCCATGTGCAGCTCGTGACGACGGTGATGGAAGGTGTGCGGCGGGGCGTCACCATCACCGCCGCCTGCTCGGTCTCGGACAATCCCGCGTCGGTGCTGATCTGCCTCAACAATACCAATGCGAAGAATGAAATCTTTTTCCGCAGCGGTATCTTCGTGCTGAACACGCTCGGCGCCCATCATCAGGCTGTTGCCGACGCTTTCTCCGGGCGCACCGCGCTTGCCGATGACGAACGTTTCGCCAGTGCCCGGTTCGACACGCTCGTCACCGGCGCGCCGGTCCTTGCCGATGCACTCGCCGCCTTCGATTGCCGGGTGACCGACATCAAGGAAATGCCGACGCATAACGTCATCTTCGGCGAAGTCGCCGCCGTCCGCTTCAGCGAGAAGCATCCGGCGCTTATTTATTTGAACCGGGATTATCACACGCTGTAATCCGGCTGGCGGACATTCGAGGAAACAGAGCATGGACAATGCCGGGATCGAGGAAATGTTTCAGGGGCTCGGCCCCGTAACGATCAAGCGCATGTTCGGCGGCAAAGGCATCTATCATCTCGGGCGTATCGTTGCCGTCGAAGTGCGCGACGAGATGCTGCTGAAGGCCGACGAGACGAGCGCGCCGGAATTTGCCGCGGCCGGCGCCACGCAATGGGCCTACGAGGGCAAGAAGGGCAAGCCGGTGAAGATGCCCTACTGGTCGATCCCCGACGAGGCCTATGACGACCCCGACCTGATGGCGAAATGGGTGCGGCTGGCCTACGAGGCGGCGCTGCGAGCCGACAGTTAGTGCATTTCCGTTTTTCTTCGAATCACGGAAATGCTCTATCTCTTTGTTTTCACGCAATTCCGGACGCTGGAATTGCTCTAGGCGCTTTGGCCGGCCGGCAGAGCAGCGATCGCGGCCTTGGTGAAGGCAGACAGCGGCGTAGGCAATTCGGTCAGCGGAAACCAGCCGAAATCGGAAAGCTTGTCGGGTTCGGTCAATTGCGGCTCGCCCTCGATGTCACGGGCGAGATAGAGGATGGAAATCCAGTGCTGGCGATCGGCGTCGATGATCTGTTCGGTCATGCCGATGCGTTCGATCCGGCCGATCGTCAGGCCGGTTTCCTCTTCGGCCTCGCGTCGCGCGGCCGTTTCAGCCGGCTCCATGTGATCGACCTTACCGCCGACAATGTTCCAATAGCCGGCTTCAGGCGCATTCACGCGTTTGTAGAGGAGGATTCTGTCGTCTCGCAGAATCACCAGGCCGACGCCGAGGCCCGGAAAATCGATGCCGGGCCTGCCCATCGGAGGGTCAGATCTTGGCGCTGCCGGCGATCAGCATGAAGGCGGGAATATCGTCGCCAAAACCGACCGGGGTCGGGCCGTCGTCGTGATCGCGATGACGGCGGCGGTCGCGGCTGTCGTCGTTTGCCGGGTAAGGCCGATTGTTGCGCGCATTGTTTTGCGGCTTCTGCTCTGCTTTGCGCTCGTTCTTCAAGACTTCGGCCCTTGCTGGTGCTGCTTCGATCACTTGGACGTCATTATCCTGTATGTCGTTATCAGATTTATGACTCGCAGCGCTGCGATTGCCGCGTCCGCGTCCGCGATCCTTTTCGCCACGCTCGCGGCCGTTGCGGCGCGGGCGTTCGCTGTCCTTGCTCTCTTCCACTGCCGGCAGTGCATTCAGATCGCCATTCAGCCACTCGACCTTTTCGCCGATCAGCTTTTCGATGGCGTCGACGAATTTCGTGTCACGCTTGGTGACGAGGGTGAATGCGGCCCCCGAGCGGCCGGCGCGGCCGGTGCGGCCGATGCGATGGACGTAATCTTCCGAATGGATCGGCACGTCGAAATTGAAGACGTGGCTGACATCGGGAATATCGAGGCCGCGGGCGGCGACGTCGGAGGCGACCAGGAGCTGGAGATTGCCATCGCGAAAGTTCTGCAGCATCGTCGTGCGGGAACGCTGGTCCATATCACCATGGAGCGCACCGACGGAGAAGCCGTGGCGTTCGAGCGAACGGAAGAGATCGGCGACATCCTTCTTGCGGTTACAGAAGATGATGGCGTTCTTGAGCTCGGTCTGGGCGCGGACGAGTTCACGCAGAACCGCGCGCTTCTCGTAGTCCTTGCTGTGCGAGGCGACGAAGCGCTGCGTCACGGTCTTTGCGGCCGAAGCGGGCTTTGCCACTTCGATGCGCTCCGGATTCTGCAGGAAGCGGTCGGCAAGCTTCTGGATCTCCGGCGGCATGGTGGCCGAGAAGAACAGCGTCTGGCGGGTGAAGGGGATAAGCTTGGCGATACGCTCGATGTCGGGAATGAAGCCCATGTCGAGCATGCGGTCGGCCTCGTCGATGACGAGAATCTCGACGCCGCTCATCAAGAGCTTGCCGCGCTCGAAATGGTCGAGCAAGCGGCCGGGCGTGCAGATCAGCACGTCGGCGCCGCGCTCGAGCTTGCGGTCCTGGTCCTCGAAGGAAACGCCGCCGATCAAAAGGGCGACGTTGAGGCGGTGATTCTTGCCGTATTTCTCGAAATTCTCGGCGACCTGGGCGGCGAGTTCGCGGGTCGGCTCGAGGATCAGCGTGCGGGGCATGCGCGCACGCGCGCGGCCCTTCTCCAGAAGCGAAAGCATCGGCAGAACGAAGGATGCCGTCTTGCCGGTACCGGTCTGCGCGATGCCGCAAATATCGCGGCGCTCAAGCGCAAAAGGAATGGCTCCCGCCTGAATAGGCGTGGGGATCGAATAGCCCGCATCGGCAACAGCCGATAGCACTTTTTGGCTCAAGCCAAGGTCAGCGAATGTCGTCAAAGGGAAAACTGTTTCCGTTCCGGTTCGGCCGAGCTCTGAACGAGTCGGCGGGATTGCATGCCGCAATGCAGCGCGACATAGCCCCGAATGGCCGGCAAGTCAAGAAATAGAGAGGCCGCATCCCGCGCAGAGTGAAGCTTTGGTTACCGGGCGGGTATTACTTGATGTAGGTGGCGAGTTTAAGGCCGGCATTCATGAAATATACTGGATCGACCGCCTGGCCGTTCTGGCGCACTTCATAATGCAGATGCGTGCCGGTCGAACGGCCGGTGCTGCCGGCAAGACCGATGACATCGTTGCGGTCGACCGTGTCGCCGATCTTGACCAGCACTTCGGACATATGGCCGTAGCGTGTCGAGATGCCATTGCCATGATCGACCTCGACCATATTGCCGTAACCCCCGGTCCATCCGGCGGAAATAACCTTGCCCGGCGCCGCCGGACGGATTTTTTCGCCCGGCGAAAAGCGGAAGTCGATGCCGGAATGCAGCGCCAGCCGGCCGAGGAAAGGGTCGCGGCGGTTGCCGAAGGGGCTGGTCATTTCCTTGCCGATGGCCGGGTTGCGGAAGGGCAGGGATTCAGCAGTGTTGCGCACGGTTTCGAGCCGGGTCAATGCTCCATCGAGAGCAGCCAGCGAATTGTTGAAGTCGTCGTTGCTTTCCGGTTCGAGATAGGGCCCGCCGACGGCGCTCTCGTCCTCCTGTCTGGCGGCGGCCTCCTCAGGCACCGGGATCTTGAAACGGGTCAGCACGCTCTCGATGGCGTTTGCGGCGTGGCCGGCGTCATTTGTCAATTGCTCGATGCGGTTGCGCTGGTCCTGCTCGACATCCTTCAGGGACAACGTCACTTTGGAGAAGATCCGGTCGGCGCGATCGCCGACCGTCTCCGCGGCCGGCACATAGGCAAGCGTCGAATTGTCGGGCGTCGCATCGGCGGGCGCGCCGCTTGCAAGCTGCTTCTCGATCGCCTCGATGCCGCCTCCGGTCAGCGAAGCGCGCTTGCCCTTGATATCCGGCGCAAAGGAGTGGACGGGCGACGACGGCGCGGGCCGGGCGCTGTCCTTTTCCGTCAGGCCGGAGCTTTCGGCCCTGTCGAGCAGATTATCGAGCTTGCCGTGGCGAGAGGTCAGCGCCATCTGCTGCTCCATCAGCTTGTCGACCTTGTCTTCCACCACCTGCTGGTCGAGAAGCTGGCGGGAGGTGATGCGGTCGACCTGCGCGCGAAGGGCGGCGATGCGGTCCTCATAGTCGTGCTGCATGCGGGCCTGGCGCGCCATCGTGGCGCCGATCAGGTCGTCGCGCAGCACGAGGTAGGAGGTCGCGAGGAGATAGCTGATCGAGAAGACGCCGATGAAGCAGAAGGCGAGGGCGGCCATCCACGGCCGGATCGTCATGTGGCGGACCTTGTCGCCGGTTGCCAGGATGAGGATATGCTCCTGCGCCCGCCTGCCAAATACCCGGTGCTGATGTCCGCTGTTCACGCAGGCTCTCCCGATTGATGCTCTACGCCTCTTTCGGAAAATTAGACACGTTTATGGTTAATGAATGCTTTCCTTGTCGCCATTTGCGTTAGAAAATCAATCATCTCAGGCATGGCTGATCGATGCCAGCGAGCGGTAGAAAGACGGCGTCAGCCCGGCCTCGGCGCGGGCGAGATCGTTGAAGGGTGGCTTCAGAGGTCCGCGGAAATTGGCGCGCACCAGCTCCTGGAAGGCCTTTGCCGGATCGCGCTTCTCGCGGGCGCAGAGGAAACGGAACCATTTGGCGCCGACGGCGACATGGCCTTTCTCGTCGTTATAGATGACATCGAGGACTGCGGCACTTTCGAGATCGCCGGTCTCGCGCATCTTTGCCTGCAGCGACGGGGTCACATCGAGGCCGCGGGCTTCGAGAATGAGCGGCACGACGGCCAGCCTTGCCGTCAGATCGTTGCGCGTCGAATGGGCGGCCTGCCAGAGCCCGTCATGGGCGGGAAGATCGCCGTAATCGGCGCCGAGATCGTTGAGGCGGGCGCGCACCATGCGGAAATGCTTGGCCTCCTCGAAGGCGACCTGCATCCAGCCGTCGAAGAAGGAGTTCGGGACCTGCTCGCTGGCGAATCGCGCGACGATATCGAGCGCCAGATCGACGGCGTTGAGTTCGATATGGGCAATGGCGTGAAGCAGGGCGATCCGGCCTTTCAGCGTGTGCAGCGAGCGTTTCTCGACTTGGGTCGGCGGGATCAGCACAGGTTTTTCGGGGCGCCCGGGCCTCTCCGGCAGAGCTGCATCGAGCGGCGAGCGCAGCGACACGCGGCGGGCGAACCAGCGGGTGGCGCTTCCCTGGGCAAGGGACGTCTTGCGGTCGAGGTCGGCGGCGCGGATGGCATCGATTGCGCCGCCGCGCAGAGAGGTTATTGGCAGCTCCGCGGTCACGCTGCCAGATTCCTGACGGCCTCGAGCACGGTCTCGGCATGACCCTGCACCTTCACCTTCTGCCAGATCGTCGCGATCGTGCCATCCTGGCGGATGAGGAACGTGGTCCGCTCGACGCCCATGAAATTGCGGCCGTACATGCTCTTTTGTTTCCAGACTCCATAGGCCTGCAGCGTCGTTTTCTCTTCATCCGAGGCGAGCGCGACGGAAAGACGATGCTTTCTGATGAACTTGTCGTGGCAGGCAGCCGAATCGGGCGACATGCCGATGACGGCAGCGCCTGCCGCCTCGAACTCTGGCGCAAGCGCTGTGAAAGCCAGTGATTCGGCGGTGCAGCCTGTCGTGTCATCCTTGGGGTAGAAAAACAGGACGAGCGGCTTCCCGTGAAAATCGGAAAGCGAGACGCGGCCGCCGCCATCGCGGGGGAGGTTAAAATCAGGGGCCGGGGCACCGATGCCGGGAACCGCCATTGGGAAAACCTTTCTTTTGCCGGGTTTGTGGATGACACTCTCTCTCCCCGAATTATATAGTGGACGGAAACCCGTCCAGCACGGCCGGGTTCAATTCTTCGATTTCAGGGAGAGCCCGAGGGCGCATGTCAGCCATCCGCGGCGAAAAGGTCACGTTTCGCAAGAAGGATATCGTTGCGCTGGACCGCTTGCCGTCCGCCCAGACCGAGGATCCGATCATCGTTCATTGCCCGCCGCCGCGTTCGCCGATGCGTCGCACGGCGAAGCTGACGTCAGTATTTCTCGGACTGATTCTCCTTATTCTAGCCGCCATCGTGTTCACCATCGAGAGCGGCATGTTCGACAAGCCGCTGTCTCAGCAGGCGCAGGCGGCGCTCGACGGCGTGGCCGGACCGCGCTACCGCGCGGAAGTCGGCTCTACCGTCATCCGTTTCACTTCTGATTTTCGACTGGCGTTGGAAGCGCGCAACGTCAATATGATCGACCAGAAGAGCGGCCAGCACCTGTCGACCACGGGTTCGGTGCGCCTGGGGCTCGATCCACTGCAGCTTTTCCGCGGCCGTATCGCCGTCGCCGATATCGCAGCGGAGGATATCGCGCTCGATACCGCGCTTCTGCCCGCCGGCAACCCGGTCAAGCTGGACGATCTGCGCATCGACGCCATCCCGGCGGCAATGGAGACGATCTTTTCGCAGTTCGACATGTTCGACAGGATCGTGACGCGCGGCTCGACCAATTCCGTGCGCATCTCCGGAATCGACATCAAGCTCGCCGATACCGTGAACGGCCCGCTGTCGCTCGTCGTCGACAATCTCGTCTTTGCCCATGCCGGGCCATCCTCGCTGCAATTGAAGGGGGAGGTGGCGCTGAACGGCGAGGTGGCGGAGCTCGACGTGCTGGCCGAGAAGGACGGCGGCCAAGTGTCGAAGGTGGTGGCGACGCTCAAACATGCGAACCTCACGCCCTTTGCGTTGAAACGTAACGATCAGGGCGTGATACGACAGGGGCTTAACGCCTTTGCCGACCTGACGGTGTCGGCGACCAGGGAGCGCGACGGGGTGCAGCCGGCGCTTGCAGCAACGGTCGATGTTCATCCCGGCCTGATCTATGCGGACGGCGATCCGCAGGAACTATCAGGCGGGCAATTCAATCTCGCCTTCGACTTCGCCAAGCAGACGTTAGAGATCGCCCGGTCGAACGTCCGGTTCGGCGCGACCACGCTTCCTCTCAACGGCGCGCTGATCGATCTCGACAAGCTCGATCCGACAGCCGGCAAGGGTTTCGGCATCGATCTGCTCGTCAGCGGCGGCACGGCAGCGCCCGGCAGCTCCGGCGAACAGCCACTCGCCTTCGACATCCAGGCGACCGGACGCTACATGGTCGCCGGCCGGGAATTCCTGTTCCCCAACATGACCGTCTCCAGCCCGCTCGGCGCCCTTTACGGTGCTTTGCATATCAAGCTCGGCGACAAATCCCCTGAAATCAGCTTCGCTGGCCAATCCAGGGAGCTGCAGACGACGGCGATCAAGCAGCTCTGGCCGTTCTGGATGGCGCCCAAGGTGCGCACATGGGTGCATGGCAACCTCTTCGGCGGCACCGTCACCAACGCTTCCATTTCCGTCTTCATCCCCTTCGGGAGACTGGACGAGGCAGCCGGCGGCAAGGGATTGAAGCTCGACGCCAACCAGATCCGCATCGGCTTCGACATTGCGGGCGCGCGGATGAACGTCGCCGGCGACATCCCGCCGATCCGCGATACGACGGCGCATTTCGACCTGACCGGCCCCGTTGCAACGATTTCGATCAAGAGCGGCGCCTCCTACTTCCCCTCCGGCCGGTCCGTCGGTCTCGGACAGGGGACGTTCATCATCCCTTCCGCCTACGACAAACCGCTGATGGCCGATATCGATCTTGCTGTATCAGGTGCGGCGGACGCCATCGGCGAACTCCTCACCTATAAGCCGATCCGGGTGCTGCAGCGTGCAGGCTTCACGCCCGACGATTTCAAGGGGCGCATCGAGGCGAATGTGAAGGCGCATTTCGGGCTGCTGTCCTCGCAAAACCCACCGCCGGCCGATTGGAAGGCCGCGATGAAGCTCAGTGACGTCGATCTTGCCAAGCCGTTTTCCGGCCGCACGATCAGCAATGTCAGCGGTGTGCTGAACGGCAATCCGAAAGAGATTACGCTCGACGCCAAGGGCGAGATCGACGGCATCCCCGCCGATATCGCTTTGACCGAACCGGTCGAGGCATCCTCCGGCGTGGAGCGGCAGCGTGTGATCACGGCGACGCTCTCCGACGAGCAGCGCAGCAAGGTGATGCCCGGACTTTCCGATATTGTCCACGGCAATCTGAAGATGGTGCTGACGCGGATCGATGACGACCGCCAGAACGTTCAGCTCGATCTCACCAAGTCGATGCTCGATCTCCCCTGGATCGGCTGGTCGAAAGGCGGCGGTATTGCCGCATCTGCCGAATTCGAGATGTCCGGACCGCCTGAAAATACGCAGATTAGGAATTTCCGGCTGAAGGGCGACGGTTTCGGCGCCACCGGATCGCTGAATGTTGGCAAGACCGGCCTTATCTCCGCGGATTTCGACAGCGTGCGGCTCTCGTCGCTCGACGATTTCTCTTTGTCGGTAAAGCGCAGCAAGGGCAATTTCGACGTCTCGGTTTCCGGCGACAGCGCCGATGCGCGACCTGTCATCGCGCGATTGAAATCAGGCTCGGACAGCGACGAAGGCGGCAACGGCGACAATATGGGCGTATCGGTGCGCGCCAAGCTGAAAAACGTCATCGGTTTCAACGACGAGAAGGTCGGCAATTTCCAGGCGCAGGTGTCGCTGCGCGGCGACAAGCTGCAGGTGCTGAATTTTTCCGGCATCACCGGCAGCGGCGAGGCCGTTGTCAGCCAGATGAAGGACGGCGGAGTCATCAATATCACCAGCGGCGATGCAGGCGCCGTATCGCGCTTCGCCGATCTCTATCAGCATATACAGGGCGGCTTGCTGAACCTTGCGATCCGGCTTTCGCCGCAGGGCGGATGGGACGGCTCGCTCGATGTGCGCCGCTTCTCGATCGTCAATGAACAGCGCCTGCGTTCGATCGTCTCGACACCTGTCGGCAACGAGCAGCGCAGCCTTAACGAGGCCGTCAAACGCGACATCGACACCTCGTCGCAACGCTTCCAGCGCGGCTTTGCCCGCATCGTTTCGCGCAATGGCATGATCGGTATCGAGAACGGCGTGCTGCGCGGCGATCAGATCGGCGCGACCTTTCAGGGCGTCGTGCGCGACCGCAAGGGCAACATGGATATGACCGGCACCTTCATGCCGGCCTACGGGCTCAATCGCCTCTTTGCCGAACTGCCGCTGATCGGCGTCATCCTCGGCAATGGCAGCGACCGCGGCCTGATTGGTATTACCTTCAAACTTACCGGCAAGTTCGACCACCCGAACCTGCAGATCAACCCGCTGTCGATCATCGCCCCGGGCGTCTTCCGGCAGATTTTTGAATTTCAGTGAGGCGGGGCGAGACTTAGATCTCCCTTCGTCTGAGGAGGTAATCGAGGCCGCCGACTCGATACCAGCGGTAGCCATAGCCATCGAGCATGACTGTATGACGTCCTCTTTCATCAGCTTCGCTACTTGCGCTATCGGCAATATCGATCAGCAATCGCCCGTGGTCGCCAACGTCGGGATCGAAGGTCACTTCCGCCGGGTGCGGATGCAGGTTGTGCAGGATCAGCACCGTGTTGCCGCGCCAGTCATAACGCAGTGCCAGTACGCCGTCGTTACCCGTGTCGACGGCTGAGAAATCGCCCCAACCGATCTCAGGAGCCTCCTTGCGCATTCGGATCATCCGCTCCGTCCAGTTCAGCAGCGAATTCGGATCGCGCCGCTGGACGGCGACGTTGATGTGCTCGAAGCCATAGGGGCCGTCCTTGATGACTGGCGAAATGGGCTTTTTGCTTTTGGTGAAGCCACCTTCCGGTTCTGTCGACCATTGCATCGGGGTGCGCGCGCAGTTGCGCTCCGGCAGGCACAGATCATCCCCCATGCCGATTTCATCGCCGTAGCGGATGACCGGTGTTCCGGGCAGCGAAAACAGCAGGCTATAGGCCATCTCAATCCTGCGACGGTCGCCGCCGAGCATCGGCGCCAGGCGACGGCGAATGCCCCTGTCATAAAGCTGCATGCCCTTCTCGGGTCCGAATGCCGCAAACACTGCGTTGCGCTGCTTGTCCGTCAGGCGACCGAGATCCAGTTCATCGTGGTTGCGAAGAAACAGCCCCCATTGCGCGGTCGCGGGGCGCGGTTTGGTGGCCTCCATCGCCTTCTTTAGAGGGCGCGTGTCGGCCGTGGCGAGAGCATAAAACAGAGTCTGATTGACCTGGAAATTGAACATCATCTGCATACGGTCGCCATCGTCGCCGAAATACTCAAAATTGTCCTCGGGCAGGACATTGGCCTCCGCCAGCACGATGGAATCGCCCAGGCGCCATTGCAGGAACTCGCGAAACTTCCTTAGCATATCGAACTGCTCGACCGGCTTGGTGACCTCGGCGCCCTTCGTGGCGATGATGAAAGGGGCGGCGTCCATCCGGAAACCCGAGACGCCGAGCTGGATCCAGAAGCCCATGATCTTGAGGATTTCCGCCTGCACCTCGGGATTGGACGTGTTGAGATCAGGCTGATGATCGTAGAAGCGGTGGAAATAATAGGCCCTGGCTTTTTCGTCATAGGTCCAGGTCGTCTTCTGGACGCCAGGGAAAACCATGCCCTGATCAGCGTTTGCAGGCTTTTTATCCGACCAGACGTACCAGTCGCGATAGCGTGACTGTGGATCGCTTCTGGCGTCTTCGAACCAGGGATGATCCTTCGACGTGTGATTGATCACCAGATCGATCAACACTCGGATGCCCCGCTGTTTGGCACCATGGGTGAACTCGACGAAATCGCCGAGCGAGCCATAGCGCGGATCGACATTGTAGTAATCGGAAACGTCATAACCGTCGTCCCGACCGGGCGAGGCCTGGAACGGCATGAGCCAGATCGCCGTCACGCCGAGCCCGGAAAGATAGTCGAGGCGCCGCATCAGCCCCTGGAAATCGCCGACACCGTCGCCGTTCGCATCCATGAAGGTCTCGACGGACAGGCAGTAGATGACGGCGTTCTTATACCAGAGATCGTTGATCATGCCGGCGCTCCAAATGTATCTGGTCGCAAATCCCGTCGGGCGGAAAAGGTTCCGCGAGAGGCGGTCAGTTGGATGATGCCGACCTATACCTGCAGGCAGGGCATTGATGCTTTGCTTATTTTAGATAATTCTGATGTAATGTGGGATCACAGCTGCAACAGCGGTCGGTGCAATGTCGGAGGATGCCATGCAGTGGGCTCGGACAGTCTCTTTCCTATCGACAATCATGATGGCCGTGACAGTTGGCGAGGCCTCGAATTCTGCAGAAAAGGGCGAACGTCTGAAGCCGGTGAAGAGTATCCCCTCCGAGCATGTCCTGCTGGTTCCCCTAGAGGCAAAGATGACACGGCCGATCTTCTCGATCGGTTGGTGGTCGCGCGTACGACCTGCTTCGGAGGTCAATCCGCCCGGACCTCTCCTTCGACAGACGAAGCAAGGCGACGCCGAGTATCGATGGCGGGCCGACTGATCTCGCGCCAAAGGAAAAGCCGGCGCGGGGGCGCCGGCTTCAATATCGTTGGGCTTGATGCGACCCTAGGCCGCGCGGCGGATCAGGATGTGCTTCTTCTTGCCGAGCGAGAGCTTGATGACGCCGTCGGCGGTAATTTCGCCGCTGCCGATCAGGCGGCGTTCGTCGCTGACGGCCTCGTCGTTGATGCGCACTGCGCCGCCCTGAACGTGGCGCCGGGCCTCGCCGTTGGAGCCGGCAAGGCCGGCGCGGACCATTAGCGATAACAGGCCGATGCCGCCGTCGAGTTCGTTGGCCGGGATCTCCACCGAAGGCAGGTTTTCGGCGACGCGGCCTTCCTCGAAGGTAGTGCGGGCTGTCGCTGCGGAGGCTTCGGCCGCCTCGCGGCCGTGGACGATTGCGGTCGCTTCCGTGGCGAGAATCTTCTTTGCCTCGTTGATTTCGGCGCCGCCGAGCGCTTCGAGCCTTGCGATCTCGGAAAGCGGCAGGCGGGTGAAGATCTTCAGGAATCGGCCGACATCGGCATCCTCGGTGTTGCGCCAGTACTGCCAGAAATCATAGGGGCTGAACACGTCCTCGTTCAGCCACACGGCGCCGGAGGCGGTCTTGCCCATCTTGGCACCCGAGCTCGTCGTCAAAAGCGGCGTCGTTAGCGCATAAAGCTGCGGCGTACCCATGCGGTGACCGAGATCGACGCCATTGATGATGTTGCCCCACTGATCCGAACCACCCATCTGCAGGCGGCAACCGTAGCGGCGGCTGAGCTCGACGAAGTCGTAGCCCTGCATAATCATGTAGTTGAACTCGAGGAAGGAAAGCGACTGCTCGCGATCGAGGCGCAGCTTGACGCTATCGAAGGAGAGCATGCGGTTGACCGAGAAATGCCGGCCGACGTCGCGCAGGAATTCAACGTAATTGAGCTTCATCAGCCAGTCGGCGTTGTTGACCATGAACGCATCGGTCGGACCGTCTCCGAAGCGCAGGATGCGCGAGAAGATCTTCTTGATGCCCTCAATATTGGTGGCGATTGCCTCCGGCGTCAGAAGCTTGCGCTGCTCGTCGCGGAAGGAGGGGTCGCCAACCATCGACGTGCCTCCGCCCATCAGCGCGATCGGCCGGTGGCCGGTCTCCTGCAGCCAGTAGAGCATCGTAGCGGAGATCAAATTGCCGATATGCAGGCTCGTCGCCGTTGCGTCGTAGCCGACATAGGCCGTCACGACCTCCTTCGCGAACAGGTCGTCGAGGCCGCGTTCATCGGAAACCTGATGAATGAAGCCGCGCTCTTTCAGCGTGCGGAGGAAGTCGGACTTGAACTCGGACATGGCTTTCGTCTCTTGGTGTCTGCGCTCGACCGCGGGGCTTCGCGCAACTTCGTTGTTGTTGATCTGTCGCGGCGCGTTTAGCACTGTTTTTATCAAAGTGCATCCGGGAATCGCATGGAAGGCAAGCCTCATGGATGTGATCAGAACCGCGATCGGCCTGATGAGCGGCACGTCGATGGACGGAATCGATGTCGCGCTCATCAGGACCGACGGCCGCGGCTTCATCGAGCGCGGGCCGTTCCTGGGCGTCCCTTATGAGGCAGATTTTCGTGAGCGGCTCAAACGGGCGCTGGAATTGTCGCGGCCGCTGACCGACCGGCGCGAGCGGCCCGCCGAGCTCCGGGAAATCGAACTCGAGCTGACCGAGTGGCATGCCCTCGCCGTTACGGCATTCCGTCAGCGTTTCGGACTTTCTGCCGATGCCGTCGACGTTCTCGGCTTTCATGGTCAGACCGTGCTGCATCGTCCTGACGAGGGGCTGACCATCCAGATTGGCGACGGCCCGCAACTGGCGCGCCGGACCGGTCTGCCGGTGGTCTACGACATGCGCGCCAACGACATGGTGCACGGCGGGCAGGGCGCGCCGCTGGTGCCGGCCTATCACGCAGCGTTGGCGGGAAAACTGCAGCAGGCGGGCGAGGCGGTGTGCTTCGTCAATATCGGTGGCATCTCCAACCTGACCTATATCGGCGCGGACGGCCGGATTGCCGCCTTCGACAGCGGTCCGGGCAATGCGCTGATCGACCAATGGGTCGAAATGCAGACCGGCAGAACCTATGATCCCGGCGGCGAGATCGGTGGACGCGGCAAGGTGATCCCCGCCCTGGCGGCGCGTTATCTGGAAAGCCCGTTCTTCCGCGGCAATGTCCGCCGTTCGCTCGATCGCGGCGATTTCGCGCCGCTTCGGCCGGAGGAGGCGAGCCTCGAAGACGGCGCCCGGACGCTCGCGCATGTCGCCGCCGCATCGATCGTCAAATCCGCCGGGTTCCTGCCCGAGAGCCCGTCAACCTATATCGTCTGCGGCGGCGGGCGGCTGAACGCCACCTTGATGGCTGAGTTCTCGGCGATGGCCGAAGGGCTGGGATCGAGGGTGCTGAGCGCCGAGGCGGCAGGCTTCGACGGCGATGCGCTGGAAGCCGAGGCCTGGGCCTATCTCGCCGTGCGCTCGTTGGAGGGGCTGCCGCTGACATTTCCCAGCACGACGGGAGTGGCCTCGCCCGTCACTGGCGGAGTGCTGGCAACGCCGTGACACGGGAAAGGCTGATATTGAAGACGCCGCGACTGCGCTTTGTCATGTGGGACGATGGCGACGCCGCCCTGTTGCAGAAACTGCATTCAACGACAGCGACGACGCGCTATCTTCCCGGTAACGCTCCCTGGAGTCTCGATAAGGCCGCGGCGCGGCTGCGCGGTTGGTTCGAGGAGCAGGAGCGGGATGGCACGACCAAATATAAGCTTCTCGCCGAGGACGGCAGCTTCATCGGCCGTGCCGGCATTTCGCGGTTCAGGCGCGAAGAATTCGAACTCGGCTATTCCTTGCGCGAAGAGGCGTGGGGCAAGGGCCTGGCGACGGAGGCGGCAAGCGCACTGGCCGGCTGGTTCTTCGAAAAGCAGTTCGCTTCGAGCCTCATCGCCTTCACCCACCCCGAAAACATCGCCTCGCAACGCGTCCTCAAGAAGATCGGCATGCGTGAACGCGCGCCGATCCTGATCGATGGAGTGCTCGACATGGCTTTCGAGCTGATCGCCGGGATGCGGTCGGCAAACCCCGGCGCGCCGTGACGATGGCGGTGGGCAGCCGTTGGCGCTATGAGGATCAGCGGATACGCTTTGCCGCCGGCTCCGGCACCAACTCGCCATTGAGGCGGCGGTCGAGATAGTCCTCACATTCGCTCATCAGCGTCTCCACCTGACCATTGAAGAAATGATTGGCGTTGGCAACGGTGCGATGGGTGATGAGGATGCCTTTCTGGGTCTTCAGCTTTTCGACGAGGCCGTTCACATCTTTTTCCGGCGCAACCTTGTCGGCTTCGCCGTTGATGATCAGGCCGGACGAGGGGCAGGGCGCCAAGAAGGAGAAGTCGTAGGTATTCGGCTGCGGAGCGATCGACATAAAACCTTCGATCTCCGGTCGGCGCATGAGAAGCTGCATGCCGATCCAGGCGCCGAAGGAATATCCGGCGACCCAACAGGTCTTGGAATCGGGGTGCAGGCTCTGCACCCAGTCGAGCGCGGAGGCGGCGTCGGACAATTCGCCGGCACCATGATCGAATTCGCCCTGGCTTCGGCCGATGCCCCGGAAATTGAAGCGCAGCGTCGTGAATCCGCGCTTCTGAAACATGTAGAAGAGCTGGTAGACGATCTGATTGTTCATCGTGCCGCCGAACTGCGGATGCGGATGCAGGATGAGCGCAATCGGCGCGCTTTTTTCCTTGGAGGGCTGGTAGCGGCCTTCAAGACGGCCGGCTGGGCCGTTGAAAATAACTTCGGGCATTGGTACTCCGGGTTTTATTTCGCGTTCGCGCTGCGTTGGACGACAACATGACTTGACTAATGTTGTCAGCTTTTCTAAAACGCAGTTTAGAACAATTCGAAACTTACATGGCGATCCACGCTTCGTGGAACGTGTCATAAGGCAAGCCCGGCGGAAATTTCAAGAAAAATGCACCGCCGATGCTGAAGCAAGCTCGTCAAGCGCAGGACTGAAGATCATGGCGCCGCCACGCCTTTATCTCGACTGGAATGCCACAGCGCCGCTGCACCCCGCAGCGCGCGAGGCGATCATGCGCGCGATCGACATATTCGGCAATCCGAACAGCGTGCATGGAGAAGGCCGCGCCGCACGCGCAGCCATTGAAGGCGCGCGGCGCAAAGTGTCCGCATTTGCCGGCACTGATGCCGCCAACGTGGTCTTCACCAGCGGCGCGACGGAAGCGGCCAATCTGGTGCTGACGCCGGATTTCCGCATGGGCCGCACGCCGCTCCAGCTTGGCCATCTTTATGTCTCGGCAATCGAGCATCCGGCGGTGCGCGAGGGCGGCCGCTTTGCCAAGGAGAAGACGACGGAGATCCCGGTGACGGAAGCCGGCATCGTCGATCTCGATGCGCTCGCCATGTTGCTTGCTGCTCATGACAAGGCCGCCGGCCTGCCGATGGTCGCCATCATGCTCGTCAACAATGAAACGGGCATCATCCAGCCGGTCGAGGCGGCGGCAAAGATCATCCATGCCCATGGTGGGCTCTTCGTCGTCGACGCGGTGCAGGCGGCGGGGCGTATCCCGCTCGACATCGAGCGGATCGGTGCCGATTTCATGATCGTTTCGTCGCACAAGATCGGCGGGCCAAAGGGAGCCGGCGCGCTGATTGCGCGCGGCGAGGCGTTGATGCCGCGGCCGCTGATCCAGGGCGGCGGGCAGGAACGCGGTCACCGATCGGGGACACAGAATTCGCTGGCGCTGATCGGGTTCGGCGCGGCGGCCGAGGCGGCCGCGGGCCAGCTCGAGACACGCAATGCGGCGATCGGGGCGCTGCGCGATCGGTTGGAGGCCGGCATGCGCAGGCAGGCATCCGACGTGATCATCCATGGTGAGGGCGGCGGGCGTGTCGCCAATACGATTTTTTTCACCTTGCCGGGGCTGAAGGCAGAGACCGGGCAGATCGCCTTCGATCTCGAAGGCGTTGCGCTTTCGGCAGGATCGGCCTGCTCGTCCGGTCGGCTCGGCGAAAGTCATGTGCTGACGGCGATGGGACGCGACGCCAAACTCGGAGCGCTGCGCATATCGCTCGGCTTTTCGACGACGGAAGAGGACGTCGACAGGGCGATTGCCGCCTTTGCGAAGATCGCCTGCCGGCGCAGGTCGGCGGGCGAGGCGGCCTGACCGCATCATAAACTTGCGGAAACGCAAATTTCCGCTTGCCAATCGGGCTGAAAAGTCCCTTTTGGCCACTTACATACTGGGCAAGCAATTGCCCGACATGAGGGGCAATTGAATTGCCCATACGCTACAAGCTGCCGGACCTTGTATCCGGCGAGATTGGAGAACGAAATGGCTGCCGTGCAGGAAACGATCGACCAGGTGCGCCTGATCGATGTGGACCAGTACAAATACGGTTTCGAGACCGTCATTGAAATGGACAAGGCGCCGAAGGGCCTGTCCGAGGATATCATCCGCTTCATTTCGGCCAAGAAGCAGGAGCCGGAATGGATGCTGGAGTGGCGTCTCGAGGCCTATCGCCGGTGGCTGACGCTGGAAGAGCCGACCTGGGCGCGCGTCAACTATCCGAAGATCGATTTCAATGACATTCATTATTACGCTGCGCCGAAGAGCGCGCCGGGTCCGAAGTCGCTCGACGAAGTCGATCCGGAATTGTTGAAGGTCTATGACAAGCTCGGCATTCCGCTGCGCGAACAGGAGATCCTGGCCGGCGTCGATAAGCCGAAGATCGCCGTCGATGCCGTTTTCGACAGCGTCTCGGTCGTCACCACTTTCAAGGCGGAGCTGAAGAAGGCCGGCGTGATCTTCATGTCGATCTCGGAGGCCATACGCGAGCATCCGGATCTCGTCCGCAAATATCTCGGCTCGGTCGTGCCGACCTCGGACAATTATTATGCGACGCTGAATTCGGCGGTCTTTACCGACGGCTCCTTCGTCTTCGTGCCGAGGGGGGTTCGCTGCCCGATGGAGCTTTCCACCTATTTCCGCATCAACGAAAAGGGCACCGGCCAGTTCGAGCGCACCTTGATTATCGCGGAAGAGGGCGCTTACGTCTCCTATCTCGAAGGCTGCACAGCACCGCAGCGTGACGAAAACCAGCTGCATGCGGCCGTGGTCGAACTGGTCGCGCTCGACGATGCCGAGATCAAGTATTCCACCGTCCAGAACTGGTATCCCGGCGACAAGGAAGGCAAGGGCGGCATCTACAACTTCGTCACCAAGCGCGGCGATTGCCGCGGCGATCGCTCTAAAATCTCATGGACGCAGGTCGAAACCGGTTCGGCGATCACCTGGAAATATCCGTCCTGCATCCTGCGCGGCGACGACAGCCGCGGCGAGTTCTACTCGATCGCCGTCTCCAACGGCCATCAGCAGATCGACAGCGGCACCAAGATGATCCATCTCGGCAAGAACACGTCGAGCCGCATCGTCTCCAAGGGTATCGCCGCCGGTGTTTCCAACAACACCTATCGCGGCCAGGTCTCGGCTCACCGCAAGGCCTCGAACGCGCGCAACTTCACCCAGTGCGACTCGCTCCTGATCGGCGACAAGTGCGGTGCTCACACCGTGCCCTATATCGAGGCGAAGAATTCGACGGCGCAATTCGAGCACGAGGCGACCACCTCGAAGATCTCCGAGGATCAGCTGTTCTACTGCCTGCAGCGTGGGATTCCGACCGAGGCGGCAATCGCGCTGATCGTCAACGGCTTCGTCAAGGAAGTCCTGCAGGAACTGCCGATGGAATTCGCCGTCGAGGCGCAGAAGCTGATCAGCATCTCGCTGGAAGGGAGTGTTGGCTAAGCGGTTTTCCGTCATCCTCGGGCTTGTCCCGAGGATCTAAGCACAACTGCGGAGGATCGGGTGAGCGGGTTTGTCTACATGATGTCCGACAAACCAAGAGGTGTAATCTACACCGGCGTCACCAGCGATCTGCAAGGGCGCGTATGGGAACACGGCAACAAAATCCACAAGGGTTTTACGGAGAAATACAGAGCGAAAAACCTCGTCTGGTTTGAGAGCCACCCGAACATTGTGCTGGCGATCCAGCGAGAGAAATCTCTAAAACGCTACCTGCGTGAATGGAAAATCAAGCTCGTCGAGGAGCTCAACCCGACTTGGATGGACCTTTACGAGCGCATCGACGAAATCGAGAATGTCTATCGGCCGCATGAAGATACGCGGCAGTGGAGCGATTACAATTGAAGGCTTAGATCCTCGGGACAAGCCCGAGGATGACGATCGAGACCGGTGAAAACGGTCAATTGGGCGGCCCTTGAAGCCGCTTTAGAATAGGAAAAACAAGATGCTTGAAATCAGAAACCTTCATGCCCGCATCGCCGAAGACGGCACCGAGATCATCCGTGGCCTGAACCTGACGGTAAAGGCCGGCGAAGTTGCGGCGATCATGGGACCGAACGGTTCCGGCAAGTCGACGCTCTCCTATGTGCTGTCCGGCCGTGAAGACTATGAAGTGACCGAGGGCGACATCCTTTATAACGGCGAGAGCATTCTCGAGCTCGATCCGTCCGAACGCGCCGCCAAGGGCATCTTTCTCGCCTTTCAGTATCCAGTCGAAATTCCCGGCGTCGCCACCATGCAGTTCCTGAAGGTCGCGATGAACGAGCAGCGCAAGGCGCGTGGCGAGGACGAACTGACGACGCCGGACTTCATGCGCCGCGTCAAGGAAGCTGCAGCCAAGCTGCAGATCAACACCGAAATGCTGAAGCGGCCGCTCAACGTCGGTTTCTCCGGCGGCGAGAAGAAGCGCGCCGAGATACTGCAGATGGCGCTGCTGGAGCCGAAGCTCTGCGTGCTCGACGAAACCGATTCCGGCCTCGACATCGACGCGCTGAAGATCGTTGCCGACGGCGTCAATGCGTTGCGTTCGCCCGATCGCGCCGTCGTCGTCATCACCCATTACCAGCGCCTGCTCAACTATATCGTACCCGACACTGTCCACGTCCTTTACAAGGGCCAGGTGGTCAAGTCGGGCGACAAGACCTTGGCGCATGAGCTGGAAGCCAATGGTTACGCCGACATTATCGGCGCAGCCGCGGCCTGAGTTCGGGTGGAAAGGACGACGTCCATGAACATGCAGACGACGAGCCGTCTTACCGCGGCCGAAACGGCGCTGATCGACGCCTTCAACCATCAGATTGGCGACCTGCCCGGCAATGGTGCAGTGACGGCGTTGCGCGACCGGCTTCTCGATGATTTAAAGAAGGCCGGCCTGCCGACGCGCCGTATTGAGGCCTGGCATTACACTGATCTCAAAAACCTCCTGCGCGCCGTGCCGCCGCAAGTGGGTGATGCTGGCTCCAACGCGCTCGACCCGGTTGTCGCCGGCTCCACGGTGCTGGCGGTGATCCAGGGCCATGCCAATCAGAAGGCGGTCGCCAATGGCCTCGGGCTTTCCGCCTATTCCGAGCGCTTGATCGACGGCTCCGCGGCTGATGGGCTCGATGCACTGGGCAGCGACGATGCTGTCGGCCGGATCAATGGCAGCTTCGTGCGCGACGGCTATGTGGTCGATGTGCCTGCCGAGACCGAGCTTGAAAATCCGCTTGAAATCCAGTTCATCCACGCTGGCGGACAGACGCATACGCGCCTTCCCGTTTCCTTTGGCGCCGGCGTCAAGGGAACAGTCATCGAGCGTCACCTTGCGGTGACCGGCGATGCCGCCTTCGTGTCCCACATCAGTGACATCGCGGTTGGCGAAGGCACGGAACTGACCTGGATCATCCTGCAGCAGCAGGGCGCCGAGGATACGCATCTCGGCCAGATCCGCGTCGATCTCGGCGCCGACGCCAAGCTTCGCCTGTTCGTCATCAATGCCGGCGGTAAGTTGGTACGGCAGGAACTGCATATCAAGGTGACGGGTGAGGGCGCCGATCTGACGCTGCGCGGCATCAATCTGCTCGGGGCCGAAAGCCATACCGACGTGACGATGGTGCTCGGCCACGACGTGCCGCATACCGGTTCGACCGAAGTGATCCGCAACGTCGTCTTCGACCGAGCCAAGGGTGTGTTCCAGGGCATGATCCGGGTGGCGCCCGATGCGCAGAAGACCGATGCCAAGATGGCTTGCAACACGCTGCTGATGTCCGACGATGCCGAGTTTTCGGTCAAGCCCGAGCTCGAGATCTTCGCCGACGACGTCCAGTGCGGCCATGGCGCGACGGTGACCGATATCGACGCCAATCATCTCTATTACATGATGGCGCGCGGCATTCCGGAGAACAAGGCGCGGGCAATGCTCGTCAACGCCTTCGTCGCCGAAATCGTTGAGGAACTGGAAGACGAGGCCCTGGTCGAAGCGCTGGAAGGCGTGATTTCGGCCTGGCTCGAAAAGCACGCCTGATCGGATATATCGATGGACAAGATAGCAGCGGCCACACAATACGACGTAGAAGCCATCCGCCGGGATTTTCCGATCCTGGCGGAGAAGGTGCACGGCAAGCCGCTGGTCTATCTCGACAATGGCGCGTCGGCACAGAAGCCGCAGGTGGTAATCGACGCCATCTCGCACGCTTATGCCCATGAATATGCCAATGTGCATCGCGGCCTGCACTACCTCTCCAATGTTGCGACCGATGCCTATGAGGCGGCGCGCGAGAAGGTCCGCCGCTTCCTCAATGCACCTTCCGTGAACGACATCGTCTTCACCAAGAATTCGACGGAAGCGATCAACACCGTCGCCTATGGCTGGGGCATGCCTGAGATTGGCGAAGGCGACGAGATCGTGCTGACGATCATGGAGCACCATTCCAACATCGTGCCCTGGCACTTCATCCGCGAGCGGCAGGGCGCCAAGCTGGTCTGGGTGCCGGTCGACGACGAGGGCGCCTTCCATATCGAGGATTTCGAAAAGAGCCTGACAGAACGCACCAAGCTTGTCGCCATCACCCATATGTCGAATGCGCTCGGCACGATCGTTCCCGTCAAGGAAGTCTGCCGCATCGCCCATGAACGCGGCATTCCCGTGCTGATCGACGGCAGCCAGGGCGCCGTGCACCTGCCCGTCGACGTGCAGGATATCGATTGTGACTGGTATGTGATGACCGGCCACAAGCTCTATGGCCCGTCGGGCATCGGCGTGCTGTACGCCAAGAAGGAGCGGCTATCGGAGATGCGCCCATTCCAGGGCGGCGGCGAGATGATTTTCGAAGTCGCCGAGGACCTTGTCACCTACAATGATCCGCCGCATCGCTTCGAGGCCGGCACGCCGCCGATCGTCCAGGCGATCGGGCTCGGCTATGCGCTCGACTATATGGAGAAGATTGGCCGTGAGGCGATCGCCCGCCATGAGGCCGACCTTGCGGCTTACGCGGCCGAGCGCCTCAGATCGATCAATTCGCTGCGGATGTTCGGGACGGCGCCCGAGAAGGGGAGCATCTTCTCTTTCGAACTCGCCGGCATCCATGCCCATGACGTCTCGATGGTGATCGACCGCCAGGGGGTTGCCGTGCGAGCCGGCACGCATTGCGCCATGCCGCTCTTGAAACGCTTCGGCGTCACCTCCACATGCCGTGCATCCTTCGGCATGTACAATACCCGTGCCGAGGTCGATACGCTGGCCGATGCGCTGGAATATGCGCGCAAGTTCTTTGCCTGAGGAGTATCGTTGATGAGCCTGGACGAAAGCGAACAAAAGATCGACGTGCGCGAAGGCATCGTGCATTCCAGCATCCCGGCCGATGAGCTGGCGCGGCTCAGCGACGACGTCATCAGCGCGCTGAAGACCGTCTACGATCCCGAAATTCCCGCCGACATCTTCGAACTCGGTCTGGTCTACAAGATCGACATCGAGGACGACCGGATGGTGAAGATCATGATGACGCTCACCGCGCCCGGCTGCCCGGTTGCCGGCGAAATGCCCGGTTGGGTCGAAAACGCCGTCGGCGCCGTCGAGGGCGTGTCGGGCGTTGAGGTCGAAATGACTTTCGACCCGCCGTGGACGCCGGACCGCATGTCGGAAGAGGCCCAGGTCGCCGTCGGCTGGTACTGAGCAGGCGATGGTACTGGCGCAGTACCACGGTATTGATCCGATTACCTCGGGCGACTACATTTGATTCATGAAGCACCGGATCTTGACCCCGGTTGTGGAAGGAGATGGAGCCGATGGGCTTTGCAGTGATGAGCATGACGGACGGGGCTGCGGCCCGCGTCAAGGCGATCGTCGAAAACTCCGGCCCGGAGGCGAAGGGCGTTCGCGTTGGCATCAAGAAGGGCGGCTGCGCCGGGATGGAATATACCATCGACCTGGTGACCGAGCCGAATGCCAAGGACGATCTGATCGAGCGCGACGGCGCCAAGGTCTGGGTCGAACCCTCAGCCGTGCTCTATCTTCTCGGCACAGAAATGGGCTTCGAGCAGACGACGCTCCGCTCCGGCTTCACCTTCACCAATCCGAACCAGACATCGGCCTGCGGCTGCGGCGAATCCGTCGAGCTGAAACCTGCCGATCTCGCGGCCCTTGCCGCGCAGCGTCAGAGCGAGCCGGCACATTCCTGATAACCGTCCCCCTTTAGGCTGATGGGGAATGCTCCATTGGCCGATCCCAACAGGCGGATCGGCACGTGGATGATAAAAATAGAGTAACGAATAGCGCCATGGCTTTGAGGGTTGCCTAGTCGCGCTTGATGCTCATCAGCATTTCCCAGATGTCGGCGCCGGTCTCGAAGAACATGGCGTTTGCCTTGTAGCTTTGCTCGGCTTCGATCAGGTCGGTGAGTTCGGTGGCCGGATCGACATCCGAGTCCGTCGGACCGTCGATGGCCTCTACGCTGCCTGAGGCAACAGAGGTGAGGCTGGTGTTCAGCCTGTTATAACCAGGGGTGCTGCTGTTTGCGACGTTGCTGGCGATCGCGCTGATCCGTGTCGTCTGTGCCCGCATTCCCAAAAGAGCAGTGCCTGCAAGACTCGATATGCTCACCAGCCGTTTCCCCAGAACTGGATAGCCGTCTTTTACCCGGAAGGATTTAGGGAATGCTGAAGGCGTTGCGTTAGCGAAGACCTATGAGTACGCAACCATGCCGTCAGATGTGCTTCGCAATGGCACGGCGCGCAGCCATATCGGGATCTCCACGGGGACAAACCTACAGAACCAAACCGTTTGGACGGATCAAGTAACGACGCGCATCACAGCAACATCGAGGCTCCGCGATCGATATAGGTATCAAGAAACTGCTCGAGGCGCGGGTTTCTCGGTCGCTTGAAAACCTCTTGGGGCGAACCGGTGAACAGCACCTTGCCGTGATCGAGAAAGATGATCTGCTGGCCGACCGTTGCGGCAAACCCGATCTCGTGGGAAACGACGACCATTGTCATGCCTTCGGCGGCGAGATCGCGCATGACGTTCAGCACTTCGCCAGTCAGTTCGGGATCGAGTGATGAGGTTGGTTCGTCAAAGAGCATGATCTTCGGGTTGAGAGCCAGGGCCCGCGCGATAGCAACACGCTGCTGCTGTCCTCCCGAGAGCTGTGACGGATAGTGGTTTGCCCGACCCTCGAGACCGACCTTGGCGAGTTGAGCCATTGCCCGCTCCTCTGCGTCCTTGCGGTTCGTTTTGTGAACCGTCTTCAGCGCCTCGCTGACGTTGCCGAGCGCGGTCATGTGCGGCCAGAGGTTGAACTGCTGAAAAACCATGCCGATCTGGGCGCGAATCCGCCGATTGGCGGCAGCCGGCAGCCGCTCCCTTACGCCATTCGCATTTTCCGCAAAGCCGAGCACCTCGCCATTGACGGCAATGGTCCCCTTTGTAGATTCTTCCAGAAACGCCATGCAGCGCAGCAGCGTGCTCTTGCCGGATCCCGACGGACCGATCACGCAGGAAACCTGTCCCTGCGCGATATCAAGATCGATACCGTTCAGTACGGTGGAATCGCCAAACGTCTTGACAAGATTTTTGACTGCTATCGCGGGAACACTCATATGTTGAAAAACCTGAATCTGGTGAGTTTCGTTTCGGCGAGACGACCGAGCCAGCCGGTGATTTCGACCAGCGCCCAGTAGAAGAGGGCGAGGACAAAAAGCGCTTCGACAAATGCATATTGCTGCGATCCGATGGCGCTCAGTGTTGCCGTCAGTTCCGGCACGGTGATGATCGACAACACGGCCGTCTCCTTCATGAGGATGATCGTCATGTTGAGCGATGGCGGCAGCACCAGCATGGTCATCTCAGGCAGCAATATGCGCCTGACGATTTGCGTGTGTGTCAGGCCAACGCATAGACCCGCTTCGATATGCCCCTTCGGGACGGCGGCAAAGCCCGAGCGGAATATCTCGCTGAAATAGGCCGCGCCGTAGATGGACAGGCCAACGACGCCTGCCGGGATCGGATTGAGCGACAATCCGATGAAGGGGCCCCCGTAGTAGACGAGGAATATCTGAATGAGGAAGGGCGTGCCGCGCAGCACTGCGATGACAATGCCGAACGCCCTGTCCAAGAGCACCCCGCCAAAACGCCGCGCGACAGCGACAAGGAAACCCAGAACGGCAGCGGCAAGAGCGGCGACGATCCAGATAACGATTGTCACGAAGGCACCGCTGGCGATCTCCGGCAAATGGCTGAAAATCACATTGATATCGAACGTCATCGCGGTACTCCCGGCAGGGATCGTTCGATCAGACCGCCGGCAAGTGCTACGATCCAATTGATGGCGAGGTAGATCAGACCGGCGGAAGCGAAGATTTCGAGCGGCAGAAAGGTGCTGCCGGCAAGGTCTTGGGCCATGCGCGTCAGCTCGACGATCCCGACAACGGAGACCAGCGAAGAAGCCTTCAAAATAAGGATCGCTTCGTTGACGAGCGCCGGAAAGGTCAGCCGCAGAGCGATTGGCGCCTTGATCCGGCGGAAAATCTGCATGGGCGTGAGACCGACCATCTCGGCGGACTCGACAAGGCCCGAGGGGACGCTGGCAAAACCGCCGCGCAGATTTTCAGCCTGATAGGCAGCCGTGCACAGCGAAAGGCCAACGATGGCCGCAACGATACTCGGCACGTTGATGCCGATCACCGGCAGAAGGTTATAGATCAGTAACAGCTGCACCAGCAGCGGCACGCCGCGAAAGAAGCTAATGAAAATCTTCCCCGGCAACACGAAAAGCCGTTGCCGCGAAAGGAGCATGGCGGAAACAATGATCGCGATCGCAAAGCCGATCAGAATTGAAACCACGCTGATCGTGACCGTGTAGATCGAAGCTTGCAGAAGAAGTTCGAAAAGTTTGGTGGACATGGGCGATGCTTGCCTGCGTGCTGCGGCCGTGACGTCTGTTCCCACGGCAAATTGCGCCCCGACCGATGGCGGGGCGCGTGCATTTCACCAGCAATGATTAGAATGCCGGATCCTTGACAGCGTCCGGTGTATCGAAAGACGCACCGAACCACTTCTTTTGCAGCTCTGCCATACGCCCGTCTGCCTTGATCTTGAGCATCGCGGCATCGATCGCGTCCATCAGCGGGGCGTGATCGGCGTCCTTGAGACCGATGAAGCCGAAATAAGACTTCTTTCCGAAAGGCGGCAGGACGACTTCGAAAGTGCCCTTTCGCTGGCTGGCGACAAAGGCGATGTTCGGGAGCGAATTGGCAACGCCGGCAATACGGCCGGCTGCGAGATCGGCGTAGGTCTCAGTGAAGGCAGGATATTCGCGCACATCGACTTTGGTCGGCAGCGTGTCGGAAAATTCCTTCAGCTGGTCGAGCTGGGCAGTTGCCTTGCCGACACCAATCGTCTTGCCGGCAATGTCTGCCGGTTTGCTGATCGTCGTGTCGCCGGCCTTCTTAAGGATGGCAATCGTCGCTTCGGCGATCGGCGGCGTGAAGCGATAGCGCTCCATGCGCTTCTTGGTGATCGTGGCAGGACCTGCGACGATATCGAACTTGCCAGCCTCAAGCGCGGGGAAGACGCCGTCCCAGGGAAGTGCCACCCACTCGATCTTGACGCCAAGTTCCTTTGCGATCTCGGCAAAAAGGTCGACGTTCAGGCCCGTATGTTCACCGGCATCGATATAGTCAAACGGTGCGAAGGCCGTTTCGGTGCCAACCTTGAGCGTGCCGGCTGCCTTGACGGCCGCCAGCGTATCGGCTGCGTGGGCGGAAAAGGCTGCTCCTAACAGGAACGCAGCGCCGACCAGACCCGTCAGCAGTGACTTTGCCTTCATCATCATCTCTCCAGTTTTATCCCTCCAACGGAGGAGTTTTGTTCCCGATTTTGATTTCAATGCGCGAATTTTTATGCTCCGCTTTTGACTATACAAATAGATATAGGCTGGCTTAGAGTGTCAATGTAAAAGTCGAGGAACGCAAAAATTGTGCCGGGTGGCGGCAATCTTTGCCGGTGTGATGCGACCGCTCCGGCACTTGGTCGTGACGCCCAACGAGGTGTGGACTTGGTGTCGATTTATCAGCGTATTTACATGGATATCGAGGCGAAGATCATCAGCGGCGATTGGCGGCCCGGCGACCGTATTCCCGTAGAACATGAACTGGTCGCGGAATATCAATGCTCGCGCATGACTGTCAGCAAGGCACTGTCGGCTCTGGTCGAACGCGGCATGATCGTCAGAAGGCGCAAGACCGGTTCGTTTGTTGCGTCGCCCCAGATCGACCGCACGGTAATGGATATTCAGGATATCAGCACCGAAGCGGAACTGGCCGGGCACGAACACCGCTTCGAGCTTCTCACCCGTAAAGTCGAACGCCTTGGAGAAACGGACGCACAACAGCTGTCGGAAGCTCCCGATGCGGAGATACTCAGGCTTCAATGCCTACATATCGTGGACGGCAGACCCAATGCCATCGAACGGCGGATCATCATGCTCGACGCCGTCCCACGTGCGCGCGACGAGAGCTTCGCCTCGATCCCGCCCGGCAAATGGCTGCTTGCGGAAGTTCCCTGGTCCAAGGCCAAACACGTCATCCGCGCCGTCTCGGCCGATACGGCGACGGCGCGAATGCTGGAGACAGAAAGAGGCCAGGCGTGCCTTAGCCTCATCCGGCAGACCTGGCAGAACGGCCGGACAGTGACATATGTCGAGATTATCCATCCAGGCGACCGGTTCCAGTTCGCAGGGACGTTTCATCCGATGGCAAATTGAGTTGGCGCACACCACTGGAGGTTCTGCAAGTGATCGATGAGCGCTTCAAGACGATCCCGCTCAAGGGTCTGCAAGCCTTCGAGGCGGTGGGGCGCTGCGGCGGCGTGACGGCTGCGGCACTGGAGCTCAAGGTCTCGCCGGGGGCAATCAGCCAGCAAATTCACAAGATCGAAAGTTTTCTTGGAGTTTCCTTACTGGAGCGGAGCGGGCGAACCGTTGAGCTGACCGCATGGGGCCGGCTCTATCATCAGGAGATTTCGAAGGGATTTGAGCAATTTGCGTTCGCTCAGCAGTTATTGGAAAGGGCACGCAACGAGACGCCGCTGGTCCTTAGCGCGCTTTCTTCCGTCGTCAACAAATGGATCGGCAGGCGAATCTTCGACTGGCAGGCCCTACACCCCGATGTTCAAGTGAGAATTATTGGACGGGACAAGGAGCCCAGGATCGGTTTCGACGATGTCGATTTCCGCGTAAGCTACGGGTCGGACGTCCTTCAGCACGACCATTATACTGAACTGTTTCGCGATTGGGTCGTGCCTGTCTGCTCGCCGTCGCTAATGCAGGATCGCGCGCACGTGGCCCGGGATCTCTTCGAGCAGCCGCTTCTGCATGTCGAGTGGGAAAGGCACTTCACGCCTTACCCAAGCTGGGCGGAGTTCGCGGCCATGGCCGGTATACCGTTCGACGCCTCGACGCCCGGCCTCTCCTTTACCCTGTCGAGCAGCGCGATCGATGCAGCCGTCAACAAGCGTGGCGTCGTCCTCGCGCAGATGTCGATGATTACCGATGAGCTCGAGGCGCAGACGCTCGTCACTCCCGTCGACATGCGGATTCCGCTGCGCGAAAGCTACTTTCTCGCCTGGGACCGCGCGGCACTGCAAAAGCCGCGCGGCCGCGAATTCCGCGACTGGCTCGTCGCCATTTCCCGTCAGCAGGCTTTGGTGTCAGCCCCCAAGTGAACGTTTTAGAAAATCTAAAACGGACCTTAGCGCCGCGATGTTGATGAAAATTTGCGCCTGGTGATAATTTGCGCGGCCACAGCATGCATAAGGGGAGAGCTCAATGGCGCGAACCGACAAGATGAAACTTGGGACCTTCGTCTACACTTTCGGCTTTCATCCGGCCTCGTGGCTGCATCCGGCCAGCGATGTCGGCGGCGCCAATGACTTCGCCCATCTGCTCGGTGTCGCCAAACGATCCGAGGCGGCCAAGTTCGATTTCATGTTCATGGCGGATTCTCCGGCTGCCGCCGTCGGTGATCCGAATGCGCTTGCCCGCATTCCGACCAAGATGAATCGCTTCGAACCCCTCTCACTGCTATCAGCATTGGCGGTCACGACCAGCAATCTCGGTCTCGTTGCGACGGTGTCGACAAGTTATTACGAGCCATACAATGTCGCCCGCCTGTTCGCCTCGATCGACCATCTGAGCAACGGGCGCGTCTGCTGGAACGTCGTCACCTCCGACCATGACGAAACCGGCTACAACTTCAATCGCGAGGGACTTGATCCGCACGCGCTCCGCTATGAGCGCGGCAATGAATTCGTCGATGTCGTTTTCGGCCTGTGGGACAGCTTCGAGGAAGGTGCTCTGCTTCTCGACCGCGAAAACGGTGTCTATTATGACAAGGACAAGCACCACACGCTCAATCACAAAGGCAAGCATTTCCAGGTCCGCGGACCCCTCAACATTGCGCGAACACCCCAAGGCCGTCCCGTCATCGCCCAGGCCGGCGGTTCGGAACCCGGAATGGACATGGCGGCGCGCACTGCCGAGATCGTCTTCAGCCTCGCGTCGAATATCGAGCGGAACAGGGCCTTCTACGAAAACGTCAAGAGCCGGATGCCGGCCTATGGGCGCGATGCCGACGACCTGAAGATCATGCCGGGCATCGTTCTCAACGTCGGTGAAACGGAAGCCGAGGCAAAAGCGAAGGTCGACTATCTGATCGACAAGATGCATCCTGATGTTGGCCGGTTGATGCTTTCCGAATTCCTGGAAGCGGACTTGCGCGACGTGCCGCTCGATAAACCCTTCCCCATGGATCGGCTTCCGGCGGCGCCGAAGGGTTCACGCGCCTTGTTCGACGAACTGGTCGGTTTCGTCAGGAGCGGCCATACCGTCGGCGAGCTCATCCGGCACTATGCCGAGAAGCATACCGGAAATGGCATTACAGGTACGCCCACCCAGATCGCCGACTTTATGGAGGAATGGTTCGAGACGCGGGCTGCCGATGGCTTTATCCTGATGTTCCCGACCCTGCCGTCCAGCCTCGACGATTTCGTGGGGCTCGTCCTGCCCGAGCTTCGCCGCCGCGGTCTGTTCCGCGAGGAATATGAGGGAAGGACCCTGCGCGAAAACCTCGGTCTTTCAATGCCGGCAAACCGTTTTGCCAAAACGCAGACGCCGGCCCGATGAGTGCAGCGGCTTTGATCAGCGGAGCAGATTTCAAGCTTTCGATGCGTCATCTGGCGGGTGCGGTCAGTGTGATCACGGTAGGCGACGGACAAGACCACACCGGCTTCACCGCAACCTCGGTCTCTTCATTTTCGGCGGAGGTGCCCTCCGTTATCGTCAGTGTCAACCGCGCATCTTCCTCGTGGCCGGTATTGCAGCGGTACGGCTGTTTCTGTGTCAACGTGCTCGCGGCCGACCAGCAGCAGGTGGCGCAATCCTTTGCAGGTTTCGACGGACGCAAGGGCGTGGAACGCTTCGGTAATGCGGGATGGTATCGCCTCAGGACTGGCGCGCCCGTTCTCGAAAACGCTCTTACCGTGCTGGACTGCAAGCTCGAAACGGCATTCCACCATCATTCCCATGCGATTCTGATCGGACATATTTGCGCCATCCAAGTCCGACAAGGCATAGGGCCGCTCATCTACTGGCGCGGCGGCTATCGTGAACTTCCGGCGGAGGTCGATTGCCAGTTCTAGCGGAGCCGCTCCGACAATAGCCCTATCGATGCAACATCCGCATTGGCAAAGGCAAGTCTGAGGTAATGCTCTTGTCCTTCGCCGAAATAGGCGCCGGGCAAACAGACAATGCCCGATTCCCTGGCGAGTCTTTCGGCGATCTCTGAAGATGATCGATCGGCGAAAGGGTGGCGGACGAAGGCGAAATAGGCGCCGATCGCTCCTATTTCCCAATCATGCAAGCTGGAAAAGACCAGCTTCAACGCATCCGCCCGGCGCGCGATTTCCAGCCGGTTGCTGGCCCGCCAATCGGCAAGCGCGGGGATAGCCGATGCAACGGCGATCTGAGCCGAGCGCGGCGCGCAGATCTGCATATTGTCCATCACCTTGGCGATCTCGGCGACGAGCTTGGGTCCTGCCGTGATGGCACCCAGCCTGTGGCCGGGGATGCAAAAGGATTTCGAAAAACTGTAAAGAAGGACGACCGTGTCCTCCCAACCCGGCTCGGACAGGAGTGAGTGCGGCCGGCCGTAATCCTCGCCCAGGAAATCGCGATAGGTTTCATCAAGGATCAGCCAGGTGCCATGCTTCCGGCAAAGAACAAAAAGCTCGTGCAGCAGGCTTGGCGGATATACCGCTCCGGTGGGATTGTTGGGTGAGACGACTGCCAGCACCTTGGCGCCGGCCGCAAGTGCTGCTTCGATCGAACTCAGGTTAGGCAGAAAACCGTTGGCAGGATCGCACTCAACCAATCGACGTCCGATCCCCAGCATCGACAGCGTCGTATCGTGATTGAAATAAAAGGGATTGGTGAGAGCCACGGTATCGCCCGCGCCAGCAAGGGCGATCGCCGCGCACATGAACGCCTGATTGCAGCCGGCGGTGATGTGGATATTGCCTTCGGAAAGGTCGGCGCCGTACAGCGCGGCGAGATGTGCTGCATAGGTCTTGCGTAACAGGGGCTCGCCTTCGATTGGACCGTAGCCTGTCATCGCCTGTTGTCCGGCCGCCTCGGCAAGCCGGCGAAGCATCTCCGGATGGGCGGGATAGCCGGGTACGGCTTGCGATAGATCGATGAGCGGCCCCTTGTTCCCTTTATATTCGCGGCTCCAGGCAATGACGGAAGGAATGGGCGGGGCAGAGAGTCGGGAAACACGTAAATTGGGTTTTGCAGCGATCATGTCGATTTCTCATTGATAGCAATTGCTACAACGATACCAATTACCTTCTCAACCCCTTTGTCGGCTGAGACGGGACCGAAGCTAAGACATATGCGCATGGTGTGGGACAAAAACCGACTCGAATAGTTGCGCGCAGATTTCGCGGACGCCAATGGTGGTGCGATATTCGGTGAGAGGTTTCGGAAAGAACGGCACGAGACTGGCGCCATACGTCGGCATACCGACATTCCTCAGCGCACCTATATGCAGGTCGCAGCCGATGAGCCGTACGTGGGCAATCTCAAGTTGCGATCACCGGGATACCCATGGATCTCGGCGTCACCAACCGCCCGGGCTCCCGTTTCGCACCGAGAGCGCTTCGCGCCATAGAAGGGATCCCCCTAATGAGCTGGTGCGGATTTGATTTTGAAGATTGAGGTGTCTTTTGTCCAGGCATCGCAGATTGCCTGGTAGGGCGTTCGCCACCGCAAAGCCTTGAGGTCCTTTGCACAGTTATAGGCTGTGACGAAGGCAAGGACATGGGCGTTCAGGCTTTCGAGATTAACGCGATGCTACCCAGTCGTGCCAGTCGCTTTCGCTTCCGTTGAAGACGTTGAGGTCAATCTTGCCGTCGACGCCGTCGGAGAGGCCGGAGCCGGAATACTGCCAGAACACCCACTTGCGGCCGGGATAGACCTTGGAGGGGTGGGCGGCGACCGAGCGCAGCCAGAAGGGATAGTCGAGCATTTGGCCCTTCAGATTGTCTCGATAGAAGTCCGGCGCGGTGTAGATGATCGGGCGCTGACCATAATGGCGCTCGAGCTTGTCCATGAAGACCTGCATCTTTTCCCGGACGCGAGCCGGGGAGATGCGTCGCTTGCAGCTCGATTCGCCGTTCCATTCGACGTCGATGACGGGCGGCAGAGCGTTTGCTTCCTTCGGCACATTGCGGATGAACCAGTCGGCCTGCTCGCCGGCTGTGCGGCACCAGTAGAAGAAGTGATAGGCGCCATGTTTCAGGCCGGCTTCCTTGGCGCGGCGCCAGTTCTTCCTGAACATCGGATCGAGGTGATCGCCGCCATCCGTCGCCTTGATGTAGACGAAGTTAGCCCCCTGCTGGCGCAAAGTCTCCCAGTCGATCTCGCCCTGCCAACGCGAGACGTCGACGCCATGTACGGCAAGCTTTCTCGGTGAGGTCCTGCCGAAGTTGATCGGCTTTGCATCCCGGAAGCGGTGGCTGTAGATTCGCGAGCGTGCCGGCGATTTCCTGTCCGCATCGGGATCAACATCCGGGGCGTCGGGCATCATCATCGCAACCGGCCTTTCCGTCGGCATCGGCATGCCGACAGGTCTTTCAGCCGGCACCAGCGCCTGCGGCTGAGGAACCGGTCCGGCCCAGCTCAACGGTTGCTGCGGTGGGCTTGACGGCGAGGCGGCATCGCCCACGGCGGCGGCCGGTATCGGGCCGCTCGTCTCGGCGATGGCACTGGTCGTTTCTTTCGACGCTACAGGTGTGAGTACATCTTCAGCGCCGGAGCTTGTGGAGCATCCCGACAGGATCAGGGTGGCGAGGAGAATTGCTGGCACAGCCGATCGACGCATAAGAACCCGCACGCAAAACAGAGATCAACGGCAACATCCATGATGAATGGAAACCGCCCATTTCGAATTGCTAACAGAGACTTGCTAAGAAAGGTTAAATTTGAATCCTGTGCCTCGCGATGGCCTGCGCCGCGTCCGGCCCTTGCGGCGCATGGAATGGTGAAGCATGGGTAGCCCCTCCCGAACCGGCGGGAAGGGCTTGCCAACGTCATATTACTCCGCGGCCTCCGCATAGCTTTCGACGGGCGGGCAGGTGCAGATGAGGTTGCGGTCGCCGTAGACATTGTCGACGCGGTTGACCGGCGACCAATATTTGTCGACGCGGAAGGCGCCGGGCGGGAAGCAGGCTTGTTCGCGCGAATAGGGCCTATCCCATTCGCCGACGAGGTCTTCGACCGTGTGCGGGGCGTTCTTCAGCGGGTTGTTGGCCTTGTCCATGCGGCCTTCCTCGATGGCGCGGGCTTCCTCGCGGATCGCCAGCATCGCCTCGCAGAAGCGGTCGAGTTCGGCCTTGGTCTCGCTCTCCGTCGGCTCGATCATCAGCGTACCGGCCACCGGCCAGCTCATCGTCGGCGCATGGAAACCGCAGTCGATCAGGCGCTTGGCGACGTCGTCGACGGTGACACCTGCGCTGTCGACCAGCGGGCGGGTGTCGATGATGCATTCATGCGCGACGCGGCCGGTCTTCGACTTGTAGAGCACGTCATAAGCGCCCTTCAGCCGGGCGGCGATGTAATTGGCGTTGAGGATCGCCACCTTGGTCGCCTGCGTCAGGCCTTCGCCGCCCATCATCAGGCAGTAGCTCCAGGAGATCGGCAGGATCGAGGCGGAGCCGAAAGCGGCTGCCGAAACCGCGCCCGAGCGCCCGTCGGTTTCCGGGTGGCCGGGCAGGTAGGGTGCCAGGTGCGCCTTGACGCCGATCGGGCCCATGCCGGGGCCGCCGCCGCCATGCGGAATGCAGAAGGTTTTGTGCAGGTTGAGGTGGGAGACGTCGGAGCCGATGTCACCGGGGCGGGACAGGCCCACCATGGCGTTCATGTTGGCGCCGTCGAGATAGACCTGGCCGCCATGCTTGTGCACCAGATCGCAGATTTCCTTGACCGTTTCCTCGAACACGCCGTGTGTCGAGGGATAGGTGATCATGCAGCAGGAGAGGTTGGCCGCATGCTCCTCAGTCTTGGCGCGGAAATCCTCCATGTCGATGTCGCCATTCTCGCGCACCTTGACGACCACCACCTTCATGCCGACCATCTGGGCGGAAGCAGGGTTGGTGCCGTGCGCCGAGGTCGGGATCAGGCAGACGTCGCGATGGCCGTCGCCATTGGCGATGTGATAATTGCGGATCGTCAGCAGGCCGGCATATTCGCCTTGCGCGCCGGAATTCGGCTGCATGGAGAAGGCGTCGTAGCCGGTGACGGCGCAGAGCTTGTCCGTGAGGTCGTCGATCATCTCGCGATAGCCGAGTGCCTGGTCGGCTGGGGCGAAGGGATGAATATCCGAAAATTCCGGCCAGGTGATCGGCAGCATTTCCGCCGTCGCGTTGAGCTTCATCGTGCAGGAACCGAGCGGGATCATGGCGCGGTCGAGCGCCAGATCGCGGTCGGAGAGCCGGCGGATGTAGCGTGTCATCTCACTTTCCGCACGGTTCATGTGGAAGATCGGATGCGTCAGGTAATCGCTGGTGCGCAGCAATTCCTTCGGCAGCCGGTAGGACGGCTCGAAATCGGCGATGGCGAAATTGCCGCCAAAGGCGCGCCAGACGGCTTCCAGCGTTGCCGGCCGCGTGCGTTCGTCGAGCGACATGCCGATCTTTGTTTCGCCGACCTTGCGTAGATTGACGCCTTCGGCGACGGCGGCGCGCAGGATGAGGCCCTGCATATGGCCGACATCGACGGTGATCGTATCGAAAAAGCTCTCCGGCTCGACCTTGTAGCCGAGTTTTTCCAGGCCTTTGGCCATCAGTACGGCCTTCTGGTGGACCTGCTGGGCAATTGCCTTGATGCCTTTCGGGCCATGGAAGACGGCGTACATCGAGGCCATGACGGCGAGCAGCACCTGGGCGGTGCAGATATTCGAGGTCGCCTTTTCGCGGCGTATATGCTGTTCGCGCGTCTGCAGCGACAGCCGGTAGGCGCGGTTGCCGCGGGCGTCGACGGAGACGCCGACGAGCCGGCCGGGCATGGAACGCTTGATGGCATCCTTGACCGACATATAGGCCGCATGCGGACCGCCATAGCCAACCGGAACGCCGAAGCGCTGCGACGAGCCGACGGCGATATCGGCACCCATTTCGCCCGGCGATTTCAAGAGCGTCAGCGCCAGGATATCGGCGGCGACAACAGCGATGGCGCCGGTCTGGTGCAGGCGGGAGATCAGGCCGGTGAAATCACGCACATGGCCGTGCGTACCGGGATACTGGAAGATCGCGCCGAAAACATCGACCGGATCGAGGTCGGTGAAGGGATTGCCGACGATGACGCTCCAGCCGAGCGGCTCGGCGCGGGTGCGGATGAGGGCGATGGTCTGCGGATGGCAGTCGGCATCGACGAAGAAGGCTTTTGCCTTCGACTTGGAGACGCGCTCGGCCATCGCCATGCCTTCGGCGGCAGCGGTCGCTTCGTCGAGCAGTGAGGCATTGGCGACGTCGAGGCCGGTCAAGTCACAGATCATCGTCTGGTAGTTCAACAGCGCTTCCAGGCGACCCTGGCTGATCTCCGGCTGATAGGGCGTATAGGCCGTGTACCAGGCGGGGTTCTCCAGGATGTTGCGCTGAATGACGGGCGGCGTGATCGTTCCGTAGTAACCTTGACCGATCAGCGACACCAGCACCTTGTTCTTGTTGGCGGTGTCGCGCAGCTTGTCGAGCGCCTCGCGCTCGGTCATCGGTGCGCCCCAGACGAGCGGCGCCTTCTGACGGATCGATGGTGGCAGCGTCGCATCGATCAGGCTGTCGAGGCTGTTATAGCCGATCACCTTCAGCATGTCGGTCATTTCAGCCGGCGAGGGGCCGATATGGCGTCGATTGGCGAAATCGTAGGGCTGATAATCGGTGAACTGGAATTCGGTCGGCGTCGTCATTACGCGATGAGCTCCTTGTAAGCTGCCTCGTCGAGCAGAGCGTCGGCATCGGAGAGGTTCTTGAGCTTCAGCTTGAAGAACCAGCCGGCGCCTTGAGGATCGGAATTGACGAGCGAGGGATCGGCGACGATCGCCTCGTTGACCTCGGTGATCTCGCCATCAAGCGGACAATAGACTTCCGAGGCGGCCTTGACGGATTCGACGGTCGCCGCGTCGTCGTTCTTGGCGAAGCTCTTGCCGACTTCCGGCAGCTCGACGAAGACGAGGTCGCCGAGCTGCTCGACGGCATAGGTTGTGATGCCGACTGTTGCAACGTCGCCGTCGAGCTCAAGCCATTCATGTTCAGCGGTAAATTTCAGCATGGAAATATCCTCTCGGGAAAACAGGGTTCAGCGTTTGTAGGTCGGTGTAACGAAGGGCAGGGTGGAGACGGAGACGGGCAGGAACTTGCCGCGCACCTCGGCATAAACAAGGGTTCCAACTGCGGAATGGGAGACAGGCACGTAGCCCATGGCGACCGGGCCTTCGACGCTCGGGCCGAAGCCGCCCGAGGTTACTTCGCCGATTTCGACCTTGCCCTCGGCATCGGCATAAAGCTTGGCATGGCCGCGCACCGGCGCCTTGCCTTCGGGCTTCAGTCCGACACGGCGGCGCGAGGCGCCGTTTTCGAGCTCAGACAGGATGCGGCCGGAGCCGGGGAAGCCGCCGGCGCGCGCGCCATTACCGCGCCGCGCCTTCTGCATGGCCCATTCGAGGACTGCTTCGACCGGCGAGGTCGTGGTGTCGATATCATTGCCGTAAAGGCAGAGGCCGGCTTCGAGCCGCAGTGAATCGCGCGCGCCGAGGCCAATCGCCTGGACGTCGGGATGCTCGAGCAGCCGCATGGCGACATCCTCGGCCTTGTCGACCGGAACCGAGATTTCGAAGCCGTCCTCGCCGCTATAGCCGGAGCGTGAGACCAGGCAGGAAATGTCGTGGAGGCGGCAGTGGCGCACGTCCATGAATTTCATCGCCGCGACGTCGGCCCAGAGTTCGGCGAGAACCTCGACCGCGCGCGGCCCCTGCAACGCGATCAAAGCGCGGTTCAGAAGGGTGATGTCGCACTGGTCGCCGATATTGGCCTGCAGATGGGCGAGATCGGCCTCCTTGCAGGCGGCGTTGACGACGACGAAAAGGTGGTCGTCGACATGGGTTATCATCAGATCGTCAAGAATGCCGCCGGTATCGTCGGTGAAGAAGCCATAGCGCTGTCGACCTTCGGCGAGGCCGAGAATATCGACCGGCACCAGGCTTTCGAGCGCCAGCGCCGCATCCTCGTAACTGCCCGACTTCGCCTTCACGATGATCTGGCCCATATGCGAGACGTCGAACAGGCCGGCCTCGCTGCGGGTATGAAGATGCTCCTTCATCACGCCTGCGGGATATTGCACCGGCATGTCGTAGCCCGCAAACGGCACCATGCGGGCGCCGAGCGACAGATGCAGGGCATGCAGCGGGGTTTTCTTAAGGGCAGCAGTATCGTCCAAACGACGCCTCCGGGGTTTGCGCCTTGTTGAAAAGGCGCGGGCTCAAATCTGAAGGCGCGGCTGCGCGCTTCTCTCCTGAGCCCCCTCTGTCCTTGACGCCTGAGATTGTTATCCCTTCGGCGAGCGTTTCGAGAACGCTTCTCTCCAGAGTTCCGTCTGCCCCTTGCTGGTCCTTTGGCCTGAGAGTTTCCGGGGCGGTTGCTCCTTCGGCACCGGTGGCGAAAGCACCGGATTCTCCCAACAGGGTTGGCGCAATTATCCGGCGGGTGTGGCGCTTGGCAAGACCAAATGTCGTGACCTGACAAATTTTTGTCGCCATAGTCAGGTGCAGGCCGCGATTTGCGGCAAATCTGCTTTTGCATTCGGCAAGGAAACCGGCTATCGCGACATGTAGTTGAAGGGGATCTCATGCGGCGGACCGGACTGAAAGTGACGCTCTTCCTGCGCATGCTTTGCGCATTGAGCCTGCTTTTGCTCGGCTTTGCCCATCAGGCGTCACAGGCCGCCGCTTCCGATGATTATGATGCAGCCGCCTATATGCTGCCCGACGGCAGCCTTGCCTCGCTCTGCGTCACGGTGAAGGAGGCCGACGGCAAGACTGTCGCCTTCAAGCCAAGCTGCGAAGCTTGCCGGCTGTCTGCCTCTGTGATCCTGCCGACTCCGGATGTGGGCTCCTGGCTCGAGCGCAGGTTCGCCTCGCTTCTCAATGCACCGATCGAAACCGCTGCCGTTGCCGACGCCGGCGCCGTCACCCGGCCGAATTCCCGCGCGCCTCCCATCCTCGTCTGATCTGCCTCCGTAACCCATGACGCAGCATGCCGGTTCGCCAAAGAAGTTCGCAGCCGGCGAGGAGATATCCGATGAAAACAATCAAGACATTCGGCAAGACGTTTGGGCTTGCCGCCCTGCTTTCCGCAACCGCCTTTGCCGGCGCCGAAGCGCATGTGAGCTTCCTCGACAAGCAGGCGACGCAGGACAGCACCATTCTTGCCACGCTGCAGGTGCCGCATGGCTGTGACGGCAAGTCGACCACGGAAGTGCGGGTGAAACTGCCGGAAGGCTTCGTCTTCGCCAAGCCGCAGCCGAAGCCCGGTTGGGAGCTCGAGGTGATCAGGGGTGATTACCAGAAGTCCTACGACAATCACGGCGACAAGGTGAAGACGGGCGCCGTCGAGATCCGCTGGAAGAACGGCAATCTCTCCGACGATTTCTACGACACTTTCGTCATTCAGGGGAAGGTTTCCGGCGTCGAGGCCGGCACTTCGCTCGCCTTTCCGGTGACGCAGATGTGCGGTGATGCGGTCGAAGCGTGGGATCAGGTGGCGAAAGACGGCGGCGATCCCCATGGCCTCAAAAGTCCTGCGCCGCTCTTGAAGATCGTCGCCGGCGAAGGCCATGGCCACGACCATGACGACATGGCCGGCATGGACATGACCGATAAAACCGGCATGGACATGGCTGGCATGACGGCTGCGGCGTCGGCCGGAGAAACCATCAACACGGGCGATCTTGAAATCTCCGGCGGCTTCGCCAAGGCAATGCTGCCCGGCCAGCCGGTCGGCGGCGGCTTCTTCACGGTGAAGAACAACGGCAAGACGGATGACCGCCTAGTCTCGGTGTCCTCGCCTGCATCAGGCGAGGTTCAGATCCACGAGATGGTGACCAAGGACAATGTCATGCGGATGCGCCAATTGAAGGAGGGCCTCGCCATTGCCGCGGGCCAGACGGTCAAGCTCGAGCCCGGCAATCTGCATCTGATGTTCCAGAAGGTGAAGACGCCGTTCAAACAGGGCGATACAGTGCCGGTGACGTTGACCTTCGAAAAGGCCGGCAAGGTTGATCTGGTGCTGCAGGTGCTGTCTGCCCAGGGTAAGTAAGCCGAGGCTGGTTAAACAGAGAGTCTGCGGCTGCCATTGCCGTCGCAGACTTTTTGTCTTGTGCGGCTTGTCTCAGAAATCCTCGTAGGATTGCAGCGCCTGCCTGAGGCCGGCCTGTGGCTGCTGGTTGCCCTTGGCCATCAGGTCGAGCGCCACTTCCGTCGACTGGATGATGCTGGAGGGCTCCTCGGCCTGATCAGACGTTCCGTCGTTCAGTTGCCGGTCGGCAATGCGCTTTGCATCCCGCGCCGCCGTGCTCGTTGCGACGCGCTGGGGGATCCTCAGCGATTCGAAGGCAATGGCGGCGGTGTTGGCCGATATGGACAGGAGCTGCGTCATGTCGCCACGGTATCGGCATGGTCTTGGTGCTATCGTAACAAAATCATCGGCATTTTACCGAGTGGCAAGAATTCGCGCGGTTCCATTGGAGTCGTCGCCGAATTGAGGTAAATCCGGCTCATGATTCAGGCTTTCCTTGTCGCGCTGGGCGGCGCGATCGGTTCCGTCCTCAGATATTATGTCGGCCAGTGGGCGCTGAGGCTCATGGGGCCGGCGTTCCCCTGGGGCACGCTTGCCGTCAATGTCGCCGGCTGCTTTGTCATCGGTGTCTTTGCCGAGCTGATCGCGCGCAGGTTTAACGCCTCGATCGAGCTACGCCTTCTGCTGATTACCGGCTTCCTTGGCGGTTTCACCACCTTCTCGGCCTTCTCGCTGGATGCAATCTCCTTGTTCGAGCGCGGGGAGGCGGTGGCCGGCGGGATCTACATCGTTGCAAGCGTCGGGCTTTCAATGGCGGCTGTCATCGCAGGGCTCGCCGTCATGCGCGCTTTCGCCTGATTTCGATTCCGGTTTCCGTTTTTCATAAAAATGCTCTAAAGGCTGCGGCGAGAACGCCGGCTCGGCCCGTGCTGCAATTTCCGAAAGATCGTTTATGGTTGGCATTGAACATATCAAGGTTGAACCCGACGAAGCCGGTATGCGGCTCGATCGCTGGTTCAAAGTGCATTTTCCCGGGCTCGGCTTCGGGCCGCTGCAGAAGCTGTTGCGCTCCGGCCAGGTGCGCGTCGATGGCGGACGCGTCAAATCGGACGCACGCGTGCAGCCCGGCCAGATGGTGCGCGTGCCGCCGCTCGATGTCGATGCAAAGCTGAAAACCGGGCCGATCGCCGGCAAGGATCTCAAGCATTCCACGGATTTCGAACTCCTGTCGCGCATGGTGCTGCATGAGGACGACAAGGTGATCGTCCTCAACAAGCCGCCCGGCCTTGCCGTGCAGGGTGGCTCAGGCGTGACCAGGCATATCGACCAGATGCTCGACGCCTGGACCAGTCCGAAGGGCGAGAAGCCGCGGCTCGTCCACCGTCTCGACCGCGACACCTCGGGCGTTCTCGTCATCGCCCGTACCCGCGGTGCCGCGCAGAAGCTGACGGCCGCCTTCCGCGAGCGCGATACCAAGAAGACCTACTGGTCGCTGGTCAAGGGCGTGCCACGCAAGCACGAGGACAAGATCTCGACCTGGCTGGTCAAGGAGCAGACTGCCGACGGCGATCGTATGCGCATTGCCAAGCACGGCGAAGACGGAGCCGATCACGCGGTATCTTACTACCGCGTTGTCGAGACGGCAGCCCAGCGTCTGGCATGGCTGGAGATGGAGCCCTATACCGGCCGCACGCACCAGCTTCGTGTCCATGCGCTCCATATCGGCCATCCGATCATCGGCGATCCGAAATATTTCGACGAGGATCCAAATTGGGATTTCCCTGGCGGCGTTCAAAAGCGGCTGCATCTGCACGCCCGCCATATCGACATCCCGCATCCCTCAGGGGGACGCCTGCGCGTTACCGCGCCTTTGCCGCCGCATATGGTGCAGAGCTGGAACCTGCTCGGCTTCGATGAAAATTCGGCTCCCATTCTGGACGACGAAGCATGAAACTCGCGCTTTTTGATTGCGACGGAACCTTGGTCGACAGTGCCGGGCTTATCCATGAAACCATGCGGCGCACCTTCGAGAAGTTCGGCAAGGCGGAGCCTCGATTTGAGGACACCAAGGCCATCATCGGCCTGTCGCTGGATATTGCCATCGCCCGCATGCAGGGCAGGCCGCATGTCGAGCAGGAAGACATCGAAATGACAGCGCATTACAAATCGCTGTTTACTATCGTGCGTCAGGATCTCGACTATCGAGAGCCGCTGTTTGCCGGCATCCACGAGATGATCGATTCGATCAGCGGCCGCGAGGATCTGCTGATCGGGGCGGTGACGGGAAAATCCCGCCGCGGGCTGAAGCTCGTGATGGAAACGCACGGCTTCGACAGGCATTTCGTCGTCGCGCGCACCGCCGACGACTGCCCCTCCAAGCCGCATCCGGCCATGGTGACGGAATGTTGCGACGAAACCGGGATGAATGCCGCCGACACCATTGTCATTGGCGATGCGGTTTACGATATGCAGATGGCAAAGGCTGCCGGCGCAAAAGCGATCGGTGTAGCCTGGGGCTATGCCAGCGTGGATGAGCTGATCGCCAACGGCGCCGATGTGATCGCCTACCATCCGAACGACATATTGCGCCATTTTTCCTGAGGGTGAGCCCATGCGCGATCTGCTGAACGATCTTTCCGAGGGCCTGAGCCATCCCGATCCCATTCGTCGGGCCCAGATCCAGATGAAAAAGCCGCTGCCGAAGCGTTTCTATACCGAGGTGGCGGTCGCCGAGCACGAGGGCAGCTTCGCGATCACACTCGACGGCAAATCCGTGCGCACGCCGGCACGCCAGGTTCTCGCCGTGCCGACCGAGGCGCTCGCCCGGCTCGTCGCCGCCGAATGGCGCGGGCAGGGCGAGGAAATAGATCCGGCCACCATGCCGGTGACCCGGCTGGTCAATACCGCGCTCGACGGCGTGGCAACCAATACGCAGGCTATCTTCGAAGACATTCTCCGCTTTTCCTCGTCCGACCTCCTCTGCTACCGCGCCGACGGGCCGGAGCTGCTGGTCGAGCGTCAGAGGGAACGTTGGGACCCGATTATCGACTGGGCAGCCAACGATCTCGGCGCCCGTTTCATCCTCGTTGAAGGGGTGATGCATCATGAACAGCCGCGTGAGGCGACCGCCGCCTTCGCTGTGACGCTGGCGCGGCATCAGAGCCCAATGGCGCTCGCCGCTCTCCATACGATCACCACGCTGACCGGCTCGGCGATCCTGGCGCTTGCCTTTGCCGAGGGACGGGTGACGCTGGAGGAGACATGGTCGCTTGCCCATCTCGACGAGGACTGGACGATCGAGCATTGGGGGCGCGACGAGGAAGCCGAGGAGCGGCGAGCCAAGCGCTTTGCGGATTTCAAGGCGGCAGTGGATGTTTTTTTCGCCCTAAGCACCTGAAACATATTGCCTTCCCAGACATTATGACGAAATCTGCGACTCCAACGGGGTGGTGCGGGATTTTGTAATGAATTGGCTGAGGTCGTGTTTTTGCCAGGCCGTACTCGTCTGTGTCGCGCTCACGGCCTGCGTCAGCCTCTCGGCCAGGAAGCCGGAGGCGCCGCTTTACGATGTGCGAAGCGCCGTCGTTCTCTCCGGCCCCAACATCCCGGGCGTTCTGCTTGCCGGGATCAGCGACCGCGTCAATGCTGCGATCAACGCCACCGTGCGGGATACCGTGCTGCCGCGGGTGGTGCTGACGATCCGCGTGGTTTCCGTAGAGAAGGGCCTCGGCTTCCAGAAGGACCGCAACGTCGCCAAAATCAGCGTCGACGCGGCTTCGGTCGAGGACGGTTCGGTCATCGCGGTCAGCGCCTTCGACGTGACCAGCATTGCCGCCGACCCGAAGCTTGCCGACGACATCATCGCGGAGGATGTTGCAGCCAGGATACGCTCGGTTTTCTCGCTCAGCGGCCGCAGCCGCTAGCGCCTATCGACACGAGAGCGGCGAGGGAGATCGCATGAAGGAAATTCTCGAAGAACTGGAACGCCGCCGCGGCGTCGCCCGCCTCGGGGGCGGCAAGGCGCGTATCGATGCCCAGCACGAGCGCGGCAAGCTGACGGCGCGCGAGCGCATCGACCTCTTTCTCGACGAAGGCTCCTTCGAGGAGTTCGACATGTTCGTCGAGCATCGCTCCACCGATTTCGGCATGGATAAGAGCCGGATCGCCGGCGACGGCGTCGTCACCGGCTGGGGGACGGTCAACGGCCGCACGGTCTTCGTCTTCGCCAAGGATTTCACCGTCTTCGGCGGCTCGCTTTCGGAAGCGCATGCCGAAAAGATCATGAAAGTGCAGGACATGGCGCTGAAGAACCGCGCCCCGATCGTCGGTATCTATGATGCCGGCGGCGCCCGCATCCAGGAAGGGGTCGCTGCCCTTGGCGGTTACGCCGAAGTCTTCCAGCGCAACGTGCTTGCCTCGGGCGTCATTCCGCAGATTTCGGTGATCATGGGTCCCTGCGCCGGCGGCGACGTCTATTCGCCTGCCATGACCGATTTCATCTTCATGGTGCGCGACACCTCCTACATGTTCGTCACCGGTCCCGATGTGGTGAAGACCGTGACCAACGAGACGGTTACAGCAGAAGAGCTCGGCGGCGCAGTGGTGCATACGGTGCGCTCGTCGATTGCCGACGGCGCCTATGAGAATGATGTCGATACGCTGTTGCAGGTGCGCCGGTTGATCGATTTTCTGCCGCTTTCGAACACGTCGCCAGTGCCTGAGATTGAATGTTACCAGTCGGTGACGGAGACCGATGCGTCGCTCGACACGCTGGTGCCGGCGAATGCCAACAAGCCGTACGATATCAAGGAACTGATCCGAAAGGTGGCGGACGAAGGGGATTTCTTCGAAATCCAGGAGAGCTTCGCCAAAAACATCGTCTGCGGCTTCGGCCGCATCGAAGGCTCGACTGTTGGCTTCGTCGCCAATCAGCCGATGGTGCTGGCCGGCGTGCTCGACAGCGACGCTTCGCGCAAGGCGGCCCGCTTCGTGCGCTTCTGCGACTGCTTCAACATTCCGATCGTCACCTTCGTCGACGTGCCGGGCTTCCTGCCGGGGACGGCGCAGGAATATGGCGGCCTCATCAAGCATGGCGCGAAGCTGCTTTTTGCCTATGCGGAGGCAACGGTGCCGAAACTCACCGTCATCACCCGCAAGGCTTTCGGCGGCGCCTATGACGTGATGGCGTCAAAACATCTGCGCGGCGACTTGAATTATGCCTGGCCGACGGCGCAGATCGCCGTCATGGGTGCCAAGGGCGCGGTCGAGATCATTTTCCGCAAGGATATTGCCGATCCGCAGAAGATCGCCGCCCACACGAAGATGTACGAGGACAGGTTCCTCTCGCCCTTCGTCGCCGCCGAGCGCGGTTATGTCGACGAGGTGATCATGCCGCATTCGACCCGGCGGCGACTGGCGCGCGGGCTAAAGATGCTGCGCAACAAGGACCTCGCCAATCCGTGGAAGAAACACGACAACATCCCGCTTTGACTTTCGTAGGTGAATAAAATCGTTTGCTCAGGTGTTTACCTGCTGTCGAACAGGTCTTTCGCGCTGTCGAAAAAGTGAACGGTCGTCAGTGATCCGTGTCTTCAAACCTTACCGGGGACAAGCTAACGCTCGGCTCTTATTCTTCAAAGGAGCGGTTCAATGTCAAGTTTCGAGCGTCTTTCCGCCTATCGCCCCTACGCGCTGGCCGCTCTCAGAATCATCACCGCGCTCTTGTTCATCGAGCATGGCACGATGAAGCTTTTCGGTTTCCCGGCTTCGCAGATGGCGGGCCCACTGTCGCCGCTGATGCTTTTCGCAGCGCTTCTGGAGTTGGTCGGCGGCCTTCTCATCCTCGTCGGCCTGCTGACGCGCCCCGTCGCCTTCCTACTGGCCGGCGAAATGGCGGTCGCCTATTTCATGGCGCATGCTCCGAGCAGCTTCTTCCCGGTCGTCAACCAGGGCGACGCAGCGATCCTGTTCTGCTTCGTCTTCCTGTATCTGGCCTTCTCTGGTCCCGGCGCTTTTGCCATCGAAAACCGCAAGCCGGCCTGAATGCAACAGCGTGGGGCGCGCCCGGCGTTCCGCAGACCTTTTTGATCAGGCGGTGAGCTTGAGACCGGCGATGCCGCCGACGATCAGCATGATACAGGCAAGACGGGAGACGCTTGCCTCGTCACCGAGCAGCCAGATGCCGAGAAACACGGTGCCGACCGTGCCGATGCCTGTCCAGACCGCATAGGCGGTGCCGATCGGCAGGTGCTTCACCGCCAGGCCGAGCAGCACGATGCTCACCACCATTGAAATGACGGTCAGCGCCGTCGGCAACGGCCGCGTGAAACCTTCGGTATATTTGAGGCCGATTGCCCAGCCACATTCGAAAAGACCGGCGAGAAAAAGCAGAAACCAGGCCATACGCCTCTCTCCTTGTTCAAGAGCGAGGCCGTCCCCGCGACGTTGGATCCATGGGATGCCGCAGTCGTCTGCGATCAAGCCTATATGCGCGAGGGGCCGGCTGACTTCAAGGTAGGAACCGCCACGGCCTGCATGCCACCCGTTTCTTGACGGGCGGGGAATTACGGCTGCCGGCCGGTCTCTGCAGACAGGGTCTTGGCGCGGCGGCAGAGACGGTCGAAGGTTTCGAGGAACCGCGAGCGGTCTTTCGGGCCGAAGGCAGCGTTGTAGCCCTTGCTCTCACCGGTTTCGCGCAGATGCGCGCCGAGATCGCGCATGGCGCTCGCCATGCCGATATTGGTCTCATCGAAAACACGGCCGGTCGGACCGCTGACGAAGGCGCCGGCAGCGACACAGCGCACGGCGAGCGGCACGTCGGCGGTAACAACGACATCGCCCGTGCCGGCGCGTTCGGCGATCCAGTTATCGGCGGCGTCGAAGGCATTGGAGACGATGACGTTGTAGACCATCGGATCGCGAGAGGGGCGCAGGCCGGAATTGGCGACGAAGGTGACTTCGAGGCCGTGACGTTCGGCAACCTTGAGGACTTCCGGCTTCACCGGGCAGGCATCGGCGTCGACATAGATCACAGCAATATCCTCATGCCGATTGGGTGGCCGGCTGTCTGACCATATCAATATGGGGAATGCCATCTTCCAGATACTCCAGAGATGTGCCGACGAAGCCGAAGGATTCATAAAAGCGGCGCAGATGGGCCTGCGCCGACAGGGCGATCGGATTTGCCGGATAAAGCCGCTCGCAAAAGATGATCGCTTCGCTCATCAATGTCTCGCCCAGACGTTTGCCGCGATGGGCCGGCGATACGACGACGCGGCCGATCTTTGACGGATCCTCGGCAGTGAAGGGCTTCAGAAGCCGCGCGGAGGCGAGCAGTTCACCGCCGTCCAGCAGCCGCAGATGCAGGGCATCGATGTCCTTGCCGTCAAGTTCCGGATAGGGGCAGTTCTGCTCGACGACGAAGACGTCGACGCGCATTCTGAGGAGGTCATAGAGCTCCCGTGCGGATAAGTCGTCGAGGCCCTTGAGGTCGGCCGTGTAAGGAATCGAAGTCATAGCTGGAACCACGTCGCCGATGCTCTTGCCGGAATGCTGAGCTAAGAGCTTTCCGTATATGGACGAAGGGGGCGGCGACTTCAACAACTGATATGGCTGGTCGGCGTCCGGCCGGTCTATCCGCAGACCGGCCCGGCCGAGCTCAGGCGAATTCCATGATGATCGCGTCGACGGCCAGGCTTTCGCCGGCTGCGGCATTGATCTTCGAGACGACGAGATCGCGCTCGGCGCGCAGCACGTTTTCCATCTTCATCGCCTCGACGATCGCTAGCGTCTCGCCGGCCTTGACCTCCTGGCCCTCGGTGACGGCAATTGATACGACGAGGCCGGGCATCGGGCAGAGCAGCAGCCTGGAGGTATCGGGCGGCAGCTTCACCGGCATCAGCCTGTCGAGTTCGGCATGACGCGGCGAAAAGACCTTGGCGGTGACGGACAGTCCCTGCCAGTCGATGCGCAGACCGTTGAGAACGGGGCGGATCTGCGCGGTAATATCCTCACCTCCGACCTTGCCGCTCCAGACCGGATCACCCGGTCTCCAATCGGTGACAACGCTCCGGCTTCCGCCCTCGATCTCCATCTCCATATCGAAGGGAATGGTGACAAGGCCATCGAGCAATCTGACAGCGACGTAGCTCCCGCCTGTTTTGACCACCCAATCCTCCCGCAGTGCGGCCGATGCGGCGCGCAGGCGATCGGCGAAACGTTCGCGGCGGTTTCCTTCGATGAGCGAGGCAGACAGTGCTATCGCGGCAAGCGTGGCCTCCTCCTGCCGGTCCGGTTTCATCGGCGCGAAGCCGTCGGGATATTCCTCGGCAATGAAGCTGGTGGACAGCCGGCCCTCGCGCCAGCGCGGATGTTTCATCAGCGCCGACAGAAAGGGAACATTGTGCTCGATGCCGTCGACGACGAAGCCGTCGAGCGCCCGGCCCATCGCGTCGATCGCCTCGTTGCGCGTCGGCGCCCAGGTGCAAAGCTTGGCGATCATCGGGTCGTAATACATCGAAATCTCGGCGCCTTCGAAGACGCCGGTATCGTTGCGGACGACCACATTGCCGGTCCTGCCTTCGGCCGGCGGGCGGTAGCGCGTCAGGCGACCGATCGAAGGCAGGAAGTTGCGGTAGGGGTCTTCGGCATAAAGCCGGCTTTCGATCGCCCAGCCGTTGAGCCTGATATCGTCCTGGGTGAAGGAAAGAGGCTCTCCGGCCGCGACGCGGATCATCTGCTCGACAAGATCGATGCCGGTGATGAGTTCGGTGACGGGATGCTCGACCTGCAAGCGGGTGTTCATTTCGAGGAAATAGAAGTTGCGGTCGCGGTCGACGATGAATTCGACGGTGCCGGCGCTCTGGTATTCAACGGCTTTCGCCAGCGCCACCGATTGCTCGCCCATGGCCTGGCGGGTCTTTTCGTCGAGGAAAGGCGAGGGCGCCTCTTCCGCCACCTTCTGATTCCGCCGCTGGATCGAGCATTCGCGCTCGCCGAGATAGACGACGTTGCCATGCGCATCGGCCAGCACCTGGATCTCGATATGGCGCGGCTCGACGACGAATTTCTCGATGAAGACGCGCTCGTCCCCGAAGGAGCTTTTCGCCTCCGAGCGGGCGCGCTCGAAGCCGTCGCGCACCTCCGCCTCGTTCCAGGCTATGCGCATGCCCTTGCCGCCGCCGCCGGCGGAGGCCTTGATCATGACGGGATAGCCGATCTCGCCTGATATCGTTTCCGCATGCGCGGCATCTTCGATGACGCCGAGATGGCCGGGGACCGTCGAGACGCTGGCTGCATTGGCGAATTTCTTCGATTCGATCTTGTCGCCCATCGCCATGATGGCCTTCGGCTTCGGGCCGATGAAGACGATGCCCTGTTTTTCCAGTTCGGCGCAGAAGGAGGCGCGCTCGGCGAGAAAACCGTAGCCGGGATGCACCGCCTCGGCGCCTGTCGCTTTGCACGCTGCGATGATCTTCTCGGCCACCAGATAACTTTCCGATGCCGCGGCGGGGCCGATATGCACGGCCTCGTCGGCCATTTCGACATGCAGCGCATCCCGATCCGCGTCCGAATAGACCGCAACGGTCGCAATGCCCATGCGGCGCGCAGTCTTGATCACGCGGCAGGCGATCTCGCCGCGATTCGCGATCAGGATTTTCTTGAACATCGAGACTCCACCCAGAAATGCGTTCCGGAGTTTTACGCATAAAATACCGGAACGCACAATCGGGCTTGAGGCCGGCACGCCGGAAGCGTGGGATTATGCCGCCGACTGTCAGGCGACCGCGACTTCCGCGATCGGCTCCTCGTCGACGATGCGCAGCCAGCGGCTGCGCCGCGGTTCCGGGCGGTCGCGCAGCTCGACGGCAGCCATGATTCCGGTCCAGTGCGGATGGTTGGCGCCGGGCAGCGTTGCCTGCTCGATCTGCTGGAGGACGCCATATTCGGCTGGCGAGACCGCGATGACGCCGCCTCCGGCGATGCTTCTGAAGATGCGCATCGCAAAGTCGACGTCCTGGCGCGTGATGCTCGCGCGGTCGACAGCACGCGACGGCTTGTAGCCGCCGATACCGTCGGTGATCGCCAGCCGAAGCTGGTCGAGGGCAAGCGCTCTCAACTCACCCGGCACGTCGGCCGAAATCTCCATGACATGGAGAATGACCTCGAGCTCCAGCGCCGAGTTGACGACGCCATCGGTCGTGAACATGCGCATGATCCAGGCAACGTTGATTTCATCGAGCGAGCCATGCGGGTAGCTGTGGTGAACGACGAAACCGGCGAGCTGCTCCACGAAGAAAGCGTTCCACTCGGCACATTTTTCGGGACAGGAATTGTTGAGCGCCAACATTGCAACGACATCCTGGGATGTCCGTATCCCTTCCGGGAAGGCATGTTTGCGCAACAGCACGATATCTTCGGCCGTCAGCCGATGCTTGCCGGCCACGACACAGGCCGGAAAAGCGAGACGGAATTCGCTCATGTTTTAACTCCAGGCTTCATCATGAAGCCGGAAACAGTTTTACCGGCCGCGAATTGACGATCCCTCAAGAAGAGGAGTTAACCCGATGCTTGCGAAATCAAGACGATTTTAGCGATTGTGCCTGCAAGCGCTCGCGCCAGATGATGAAAAGGCCCGATGCGACAATGATGAAAATGCCGATCCATTTGGAAAAGTTCGGGAAGTCGTTGAACAGCGCATAGCCGAGCACGGTGGCCGAGATGATCTCGAAGTACTGGAACGGGGCAAGCAGGGACAGTGGTGCAAGCCGGAAAGCCCTGACCACCAGCATATGCGCATATCCGGAGATCGAGCCGAGTGCGAGAAGCAGCACAAGACCGAGGCCGGAGGAGGGCAGGGAAATGGTGAAATCGGCATTACCTGCGCTGCTGCCGGCGAGAAGGGCGGCCGCCATGAAGACCGTTCCTCCGATACCGGCCATCGTCTGCATGGTCAGCGGCGAATCGGCTTCGCCAATCGCACGATTGAGGAAAAGATAGAGTGAGAAGAGAAAGGCGCAGGCTACCGGCAGCAGCGCCTTAAGGCCGAAAATCTGATAACTCGGCTGAATGACGATCATCGCGCCGCCGAAGCCGACGACGATCGCCATCCAACGCCGCCAACCGACCTTCTCTCCGAGAAACAAGGCCGACATGGCCGTCAGCATGAAGGGCTCGACGAAATAGATGGCAAAGACGTCGGCAAGCGGCATGTATTTGACGGCGACGAAGAAAAGCAGGCTGGCAGCCCCGTGCAGCACGCCGCGCAGCAGATTCATCCACGGACGTCTTGCCGACAGCGCCTTGTGCCCAGAAATGGCGAAGAGAATCGGCAGGGTGCAGGCGATCTGGAAGAAGAAGCGATAGAAGGTGACCTGACCCGGGGACATCGCCTCGAACGTCGCCATATATTTGGCGATGGCATCCATGGTCGGCAGGATGAACATGGCGCCGGACATGATGGCCATGCCCTGCAGGGAGTTTTGATGGGGCTCTGACATGGCTGCCGATTCTCGTGGAAACGGCGCCCATCAATCACGGGGAAGCCGGGCAAATCAAGCCGTGAAACCTCCGAAGCCGTCAGGTGTCATTCGCCGTTTCACCAAAAACCGTCTCGAAGGCGGCGCGCAGCCTGACATCGACATCCGCCATCATGACGGGAAGGCCGAGATCGACGAGGCTGGTCACACCATAGGCCGATATCCCGCAGGGCACGATGCCGCTGAAATGATCGAGATCGGGATCGACATTGAGCGACAGGCCGTGGAAGGTCACCCATTTGCGCAGCCGAATGCCGAGGGCGGCAATCTTGTCTTCGGCCATCGTACCATCGGCCAGCAACGGTTTTTCCGGACGGCGCACCCAGACGCCAACGCGATCCTCGCGTCGTTCACCGCGCACGTTCATCATGTCGAGCGTGCGGATGACGACATCTTCGAGAGCGGCGACGAAGGCGCGCACGTCCTGGCGCCTCCGCTTCAGGTCAAGCATGACATAGGCGACGCGCTGACCGGGGCCGTGATAAGTGTATTCGCCGCCGCGTCCCGTCGCAAAGACCGGAAAGCGGTCGGGCTGGACAAGGTCGTTGGCATTGGCGCTGGTGCCGGCGGTATAAAGCGGCGGATGCTCGACGAGCCAGACAAGTTCGTCGCCGCCTTCCGATATCGCGGCCACCTCGCGCTCCATCGTCGCCACCGCTTCCTCATAGGCAACGAGCCCGTCGGCGATGCGCCAGCGCACCGGGCGAGTATCGAGCTTCGGGAGCATGGAGAATTCGAGATCGGTGCGAAGCATGGCCTTTCCTTGCCGCTTGCCCCCGAAATACCGGACGAAACAGGGGCGGCAGGGGACTTATATGGACCCGTTTTTCGGCCAATTCAAATGCCGTGACAGGTTTTCAAAAAAACTGTCATATCGCCCTTGTGCACCCCAAATGCTTTTGCTACATGCTGCCCCGCCGACGCAAATCGGCACCTACCACGATGCGGTCGTGGCGGAATTGGTAGACGCGCAGCGTTGAGGTCGCTGTGGGGCAACCCGTGGAAGTTCGAGTCTTCTCGACCGCACCATTGACAAGGCTCAAAGCCTTGTCTTCTGGGGAAGAGTGTCCCAAATCAATCCCATGCATGGGACACATTCACCCTTTCTCCTTGAGGAGCCCTGGATAATCAACTTTCACTTCGGGCCTCACCACTTTTCGAGGCCCCCATCATCCCGGTCGTCTCTACTGCCCTCAACCGCGCCGCAGCGGATCTCAATTTGTCCACCGGTTATCTACAGCTTGTCCACAGACAGGCCGCAGGCTTGAATTGCCTTTAGAGCAACCCAGATGGCGCGTTCGCTGGCACGCACATGCTTCACTTCGCACGACTGAGGCAGGCTCATGCTTCCCTCGTTTTTCTAAAGCCAGCGCTACGGATTTTGGCTTTCGATTGCGGCCAGATGCCGAGATGCTTCTTGCGGATCCTGTCGCACTTCGCCTGCTCGGTGCTCATCGCCGGATTTCTCGCGGTGCTTTTCGCGCAATGCCGGGTGAAGATTGCTTTCCCGGTGTCCGCCGCCGCGCCAGATCGCCTTGATGTGATCAATGTCCCACTCGTCGCCCGGCATGATCTTCCGGCTGGAAAGCTGGCAGATGCCGCCGAACTTTTCGAACACGCGAAGGCGGACGCGAGGCGGCACCTTCTCGTCGTCGGTCTTGCCGATCCACTCTTCAACGGTTCGCATTCGCGCCTCCGTTCCTTTCGAGGGCGTGCGGCGGCTGCCAGGGGACGAGCGGCGTTGCGTAGGGAAGCATGAGGGGATGGCGAGGCTGACCATCTTGGGCGGCTCCCCAGCACATCGGCTTAGCCCCGGCATTGGACAGAACATCCACCACCGATCGCCACCGGTTGCGCAAGGGCTTCGGAAGCTTCGATAGCGGACCCCATCCAACGATGTGGATGTCTGCGCCAAGAATCGCTTGCGCGATATAGGCGTCGTTCTCCGGGCCTACCGGATCTAGCGCGTCGCGAAGTTCGCGAACGTCCTTGGCGATGAGCGCGAATGGGTTCCAGACTTTGACCTTCCTCGCCCTAAGGCGAATGGCGAACCCGTCGACCTTCGTCATGGTATGGTCGTTTTTTTCGCCGTCAGCAAAGGATGGGTTGACCATTCCGAGCGAGATGATGGGGCCGTCACCGCCGAAATCGTGCTCGAGCAGGTATCGGTATAGGCCGCAGTCTGAAAATACTGCTCGCCGTGTCATGAGGAGATCGGTCATTCGCCGCTGTCCTCCGTTGCTTGCCCAAGCGCAACGCGCAGGGTGTCGAACACCTGCTGCTTCTTGGCGTCGTATTCCTGCCAAGACCAGTCAGAGGCGAATCGTTCGGCGCCGGGAGCCTCCTTGCCATCCTCGGTGTTTCAGCAATCCTTTTCAGGTTCGCAGTTGACGGAGTCGACGGCTGATGGTGAAACGCTTCTGCGCATCGCCTGCGATAACCTGCAGGAAATCGCGCTCGCGAAGAAACCGCAGATCACGCGGTCCCATCAACATCGCCATCTTCGTGCAGCTCATGCACCGGCAGATCATATAAGGGGCTGCGCGAGGTGCAGGATAACGCGGCCGTCTTTGACTTGAAAGGGCAAGGCTAAATAGTTCCCGCCAAGCCTAAAACTATGAAAATCAACATAACAGAGGTCACCACCACGAAAGAAGGTCCGGCGATAAAGAACTTCTCTTTTGGCTTCATCAACACGCAATCATCATCACCTCCGCGATCGGCCCAGTAGGCCTCGGGCCCGAAATCTTCGGTGAAATTGAAGCCGTTTCTACTGTAGAAGATGATCGATCTGATGAACCAATACCAGTAGTAGGCGCAAAAGGGGCCGACAATGCAGAGGGCAATCCATAGCTGAATTCGATCTTCGCTCGTCATGGCTTCAATCTACCGCTGTCATTGGGCACTCCGCAGCGAAATCGTGTTTATCCACGATTTGCTGCTGGAACGGACATCCGGCCCAGGCGTGAGGGTATGGATATGCGCAGCCAATCATTTCTTTGATACAAACCTCTGTCCTGATTTGGAAATACCTGGCCTGGACGCTTGACGGGAAGCTTCGGCATGCGTCGTAATAAGAGGCTTCGGGACGAGCAGGACGATGGCAATTTACTGCATCGAATGATGTCGGGACCTAGCCTTCGAAGGAAATTAGTTTCGGAGCGGCAGCGTACATCAGCGGCTCCCTGACAAATCCTGCAGCCACTGTCGCAATCAGCCAATCCGCGGGCGCAAGCTTTTTGGCATCGAGGCCTTCGAGTTTATCCCAAACATCCATCAGCAGGTCGTTTACGGCAGCAGACGTTGGGCCACGTTCACGACAGGGATGGGCAAGAAAATCACCAAGCTCACGCAGTGTGCTATTTTTCGGCACACGCTCTCGCAACCACATGATGATAGTGGCGAAATGGGAGTAGTCAAAATCGCGTGCAACGATCCGTTTAACGCGACTTCTGATGGCTTCGGGTCGATCTAAATCAATATCCATGCCCGCAAATTGTCAGAGATGAAATGTGCGGACAAGTCATGCGGCTCGCGAAATATCTGCGATCCGGCAGGCGGCGTCTTCGTCGGGCATGGTCATGGGGGCTTGGCCGACCGTGACCGTTATTCCGACGGTTTGGAGAAGCCGCGGTAGAAGCGTGTCGGCTTCAGCAGCGAACTGGTGATGTTGGCGACGATCGGCCCATCAGCCTCGCTCTTCGCCTTCGCTTCCTGCCACTCACGATCAGCGATGAATTCGGCCCATTTCTGCTCGCGCTCCGCCAGCGACCGCCATTCGAGCAGATAGATCAGATCGTTGCTGGAAGAGCCGATTATCGTCGTCCAGAAGCCGAGTGAGCGGATGCCGAGGCGTTCCCAGATCGCCAGTGTCGCGGTCTCGAAACGCTGCTGCAGTGCCGGAAGCCTCTCCGGCAGACATGTATAGATGCGCAATTCGTGGATCATCGTATGCTCCTCATGCTGGATGCCCTTTGGAGCGTCCTCAAACCGGAAATGAGGGGCAGCTTATAAAATTCATTAAGGTGATCAATAGTCCATTCAGCATGACGGGAAGCTGCGACCTCATACAAGGGCTGAGGGAGGAGCTGACGACGCGGTGGTTTATGACCATACTCGGGTCAACCAATGATTCGCGAAAGGTATTTTATGCGACGCCTCATTGCCAATGTAGTTCGAACCCTGCGGCCGCCGAAGCATATGTCGTTGGGGTTCTCGACCAAATGCGAGTTGCCTCCGACATGATGGCATACACTCTTAGGCACGATGACCCGGAGGCAACGGTTATCAGCTCCGGCCGATATGAGATCATTGCAGGACGTAACTGCGTACCAGAAAGCGCAACTGCCGCCGATGCACGAGAAGCAGTATGCGGGTTTCTAGCCGACGAAAAGGCGACGCGAATATACTCCGCCCCCTAGCTATCCGGAAGGCGACCTACAACACCTGGAGCTGCGTAAAAGCCAACGATTAAGGCAGCGGCCGCTATAACTGGCTGTTATATGCTTCCCGATTAACTTCGCCATCTTCGTCCAGCTCTTGCACCGGCAGATAGGTGTTCTTCTCCATCCACTCCCGGACGATATACCTGATAGCGTCCTCGCGCGTCAGCACCAGCTCGCTCGAGACATTCCGTAGGGCCTCTTCGATTCGCAATTTTTACGCCGATGCGCTCGAATCGCTCTGCCTGCGAGAATGATGGCGACGGCTTAATTCTTAATTAGCTTCAGAAAATATATAGATGTGACGACGTTACAGCTGTGGAAGCCCTGGAGATAATGGAAAAGAAAGAAGCGGCAAACTGGTCGTTCCTCGATGTGTATTTCGTTCTCGACATTATCGAGAAGGTGGTCATCGGCTATCTTTTCGTCGCGATAGTCATGCGCGTACTGCCGCAGATGCAGGACAATCGGGCGATCATTGATGGTCTGCTGCTCATTTCGGAAGGAGCCGCGGCCTTTCTGATTCTCACGCGCCGGCCGACGCGCAACGCCTCGCTGCGCCTCTTCGACTGGACGGTCACCGCGATCGGCACGCTCTTCCCCCTGCTGGTCACGCCGTCGGCGGCGGCGCCGCTCGCACCGCTCTTGCTCTGCTTTCTGACGATGTCGCTCGGTTTCCTGCTGCAAATATCGGCAAAGCTGGTATTGCGGCGGAGCTTCGGCCTGGTGCCGGCAAATCGCGGCGTCAAGATCGGCGGACCCTACAGGTTTGTCCGCCATCCGATGTATGCAGGTTATCTGCTGACGCATGTCGGTTTCTTCCTGGCCCATCCGAGCTTCTGGAATTTCGCCATTTATGCGACGGCTCTTGCCGCGCAATGTCTGCGCCTCCTGGCGGAAGAACGCCTGCTCAAGGAGGATCCCGCCTATGCGGCCTTCATGACTAAGACGCGTTACCGGCTGGTTCCATTCGTGTTCTGAGTTCAGCCAAGAGCGGAATGGAAAAGGGGCCGATTTACCGGCCCCTTGTTGTTGTTCAATCAGTGCGTTGCACGGCAGGCTTCGGTGCGCGAAGCGCCACTGTCGGCACCCTTGGTATGGGAGCCGCTCGGGCCGACCATGCTGTGGCATGGGGGCAGGGGCTTGATGCTGGCAGTCGCGGTCTTGTCGACAGCGGGGGCCGCCATCGCCGACGGGGCGAACCCGTCGCTGTCATTGGTATAGTCGCTGGAATAGGCCGGAGCCTTGCGGTTGCTGTAGTGGACCGGGGCAGGTTTGGCTACCGCACTCGGGGCGAAACCGTCGCTGTCGTTGGTATAGTCGTCGGAATATGTCGGCTGAGCGAATGCCGCGCCGGCAAGGCTGACGGCAAACAGGGATGCGGCGAGGGCAAATTTGATGCGCATGGTGCTTCTCCTCAATCAGTTGTTGAATTCAACAACATAAGCCATCCCCGGCGGAAGATTTTCGCGCGTCGATTCAGGCAATTTTGTGAACGTAAAGCGCTGGGCCCTGCGACCTTTTGTTCAAATGGAATCACAGTCTTGTCAATGATTATGACGTTTGCGTTGCGGCAGCCGCCTAACAAAGGACGCGGATAAATCGCCCCTCCTCATACAATCGGAAATTGTTAACTTTTGGTAATGTTGGGGAGGGCCAAACGGGAGGCGGCAGTCCGCCTCCTGTTGATGATCGTATTCTTTCCGTCAGTCTTCGTTCGGGATATGAGCGTCTACGCCGGTCAGCTGCAGATTGTTGCGCACGTGGTGGACACCGTCGACCGAAAGCGCCCCAAGTTCGACCTTGCGGGCAATGCCGATCGTCTCCACCGACCCCTCGAGGGTGATGACGTGACCATCCGCGTGAACCTCGATGCTGTTGATATCGACCTCGGGAATGTTTTCGAGCGCGTCGTTCACCCGCGCCTCCAGCTCGTCGCTTTCATCGCGGTCGATCGCACCGGCGCGCAGCGAATCCTTCAGGCGGTTTTCATTGCCGTCTTTATCTGTGCCATCGATTCGGAAGCCTGTGTTGGGATCGCTGTCGAAATTGGCCGCAGTCTCGCCATAGGGGCGGTTTGCCGGGGCGCCGGCAGCCGTGCCGTCAGCATAGGGCCAGCCGTCGTCGAGATTGCGCTCCTCGAGATCGCGATAATCTTCTTCACGGGAAAGCTCGGGGGCCGCGCGTGAAATCGGGGTCTTGTCACCGATCCTTGCCATAATAGTCGCTCCTTGTTTCTCTGCGGGAAAACGCCGACAGGAGCGAATGGTTCGGCGCGACAGCGATTTGTTAGCCCTGCGTCTTCTCCCATTTCTTGACGAGGCGGTCGCGCTTCAGCCGGGAAAGCCGCTGCAGCCAGAAGATGCCGTCGAGCTGGTCGACCTCATGCTGGATGCAGATGGCGAGAAAACCTTCGGCCGCTTCCTCGTGCATGATGCCCGCGACATCCTGATAGCGAAAGCGGATCGACCGCGGCCGTGTAACCTCGTCGGTCGCGCCGGGCATGGAGACGCTGCCCTCGGCATGGTTCATTGTCTCCTGCGACCGCCAGGTAATCTGCGGATTGACATAGAGACGTACACCGTCGGCCCTGTCGAGCTCCAGTACCGTCAGCCGAAGGAAGACGCCGATATGGGCGGCGGTGATGCCGACGCCGGGGGCTGCACGCATCGTCGCCAGCAGGTCGTCGGCAAGCGCGGCCAGCGACGCATCGAAGGCCGTCACCGGCGCGCAGACGGTCTTCAGGCCCGGATGCGGGTAGCGGAGGATCGGACGGATGGGCATGAAACGGGCTTCCTGTCTTTGAGCGACGGGGAAACTATCGCCGGCCGCAGGCATTGTCATCACGAAGCATGGTTTGGCGCTTTACGACAAGGATGCTTTGAGTTAGCAGGGGCCAAGAATTCCGACTGCGGGAGCCCGCGCGGGATTCGCTTATCCGCTTGTTGACAATGTGTTTTCCACCGACATTTCCAAATGCGGCGTGGCAGTCGTTGAAATTCGAACCAGGTGCGAGGGCGGCAGATGACGACGACCGACACGGAAGACCGCATTCGCCGGCGCGATGACGAGGATGCGGATATTTACGACGAGGATGGCAATGTCCGCGGCGACTTCCTGGCGCTCGTCGGCGCTGCGATCGCCGATCGCGATACGCTGTTCCTGCGCGGGAACGTTGCCCGCCTGCATGAATCCGAGATAGGCGATCTGCTGGAATCGATCCAGCCGGATCAGCGCCTGGCGCTGGTGCGCCTGCTCGGCGAAGATTTCGACATGACGGCGCTCACCGAGGTCGACGAAGCGATCCGCCGCGAAATCGTCGATCAAATGCCGAACGAGCAGATCGCCGCGGCGATCGGCGAACTCGATTCGGACGATGCCGTCTACATTCTCGAAGACCTCGACAAGGAGGACCGGGAAGAAATCCTCGCCCAACTGCCGTTCACCGAGCGGGTGAGGCTGCGCCGGGCGCTCGATTATCCGGAAAGCTCGGCCGGGCGCCGCATGCAGACCGAGTTTGTCGCCGTGCCGCCGTTCTGGACTGTGGGCCAGACGATCGACTACATGCGCGACGAGGAGGATCTGCCCTATTCCTTCTCGCAGATCTTCGTCATCGATCCGACCTTCAAGCTGCTCGGCGCCGTCGATCTCGACCAGATCCTGCGCACCAAGCGGCAGACGAAGATCGAACAGATCATGCGTGAGACCAACCATCCGGTTCCGGCCGAGATGGACCAGGAAGAGGCCGCCCAGCTCTTCGAGCAATACGACCTTCTTTCGGCCGCCGTCGTCGACGAAAACGGCCGCCTGGTCGGCGTGCTCACCATCGACGACGTCGTCGATGTCATCCACGAAGAGGCGGATGAGGATATCAAGCGCCTCGGCGGCGTCGGCGACGAAGAACTGTCGGACAATGTGATCTCGACGGCGCGCTCGCGTTTCCTCTGGCTTTTGATCAATCTCGGCACGGCGATGCTGTCGGCCAGCGTCATAGGCCTGTTCGACGCCTCGATCGAGAAAATGATCGCGCTCGCGGTGCTGATGCCGATCGTCGCCTCGATGGGGGGTAATGCCGGCACGCAGACGATGACGGTGACCGTACGGGCGCTCGCCACCCGCGACCTCGACATCTACAATGCCGGGCGCATCATTCGCAGGGAAGCCGGTGTCGGCGTCCTCAACGGCGCCGTGTTTGCGACGATCATGGGCGCGGTTGCCGGCATCTGGTTTGACGACTACCAGCTCGGCGGAGTGATCGCAGCGGCGATGATCATCAATCTGATGGCGGCCGCCCTTGCCGGCATCCTGCTGCCGCTGCTGCTCGACAAGATGGGAGCGGATCCGGCGATCGCCTCGTCGGTGTTCGTGACGACGGTAACCGATTGCACCGGCTTCTTTGCCTTTCTCGGCATTGCCACGTGGTGGTTCGGGATCTGACGGCTCGCCGAAATTGACTATTACGTAAAAGTCAATATTATTGCCGGTTCGACGACGGGGAACACATGCCGGTGAACAAATATTATAGCATAACGGAGCTGACGCGCGAATTCGGAGTCTCGACGCGCACGCTCCGCTTCTACGAAGACGAGGGACTGATCCATCCGGAGCGGCGAGGGCGCACCCGTCTCTTCCGGCCAGCTGACCGGCGGCTCATCGGAGAAATCCTGCGCGGGCGGCGGATCGGCTTCACCATCGCGGAGATCCGCGAGATCATCCAGGTCTATAAGGAGCCGCCGGGCGAGCTCGGCCAGTTGAAGCTGCTGATGAAACGCGTCGACGAGAAGCGTGAGGACCTGCGCCAGAAGCGCAAGGACATAGACGACACCCTGACGGAACTCGACAATATCGAGGAGGCCTGCCTCGGCCGTCTTGCCGAAATCGGCGTCACCACCTGAGAATTGCCGCAGACGGTTGCGGGTCCTTATTGCGCCTCGGCGCTGCATTCGCCGGCGATCGTCTGGACCTGGTCGTTGTTCTCCAGATTGATCTTGCCTGCTTGCAGCGGCGTGAGCAGATCCTGGGCCTGCAGTCTGTCGAGCGTGCACTGGCAGAAGCCGCGGCAGAGGGGCTCGCCTTGCTGCTTGACGCAAGCGGCGTTGCATTGCCTTAGGTAAGTTTCGACCGGATCCGGCTGCTGCGGAGGGACGACGAGGGAAAGTCCATAAGCGATCGCGATCAGCACCGGCTGGTGGATGAGGTAGAAGGCAAGGCTATGGCGGCCGAGCCGGGCCGGCCACCAGGAGCCTGTGCCGATAGCGGCAAGCCGATGTGGCAACTTGGTTCTGACGGCGATCGAGGCGACACTCAGCCCGACAAAGAACGGCGTTGCCCAGGGAAACAGCGGTGCGTAATCATTGGAGCGTTGCGGCATTTCAGCAAGGCCGATCCAGGCGAGATATCTTGGATCGAAGAAGGATGAGCGGAGCAGGCTCGGTGGCCCGAAATTATCGAGAATCCAGGCGGCAAGAAGCGCGGCTGTGACAAGGAGCGTCAAGGCGAGCGGCAATCGGACAAAAATGACGCCGATTAGCGTGAGCACCGCGATGCAATGCAGGATACCGAAATAGATCCACGTATCCGGCATAGCGATACGGGTGGCGATCGAAATGACTGCGGCGGCTGCGGCAATCATGCCGAAGCGCTTCCAGAAGGACGGCCAGCGAATCGTGGGGGTGCTGGAGAGCACCAGGCTGATGCCGACGATGAAGAGAAAAGTCGTGGCGATCGCGCGGGCATAGATCTTCAGCCAGCCGATCTCGGCCGTGCCCGGCGCGAGATAGTCCATGAACTCCATATCCCAGGTGAAGTGATAGCTCGCCATGGCGATCAGCGCGAGGCCGCGCGCCGTGTCCAATAGACCGATGCGCGGCGGTCTTGCCGCCGCATCGGCTTGCACTACCGGCATCGTCATCAAAGTCCCCCGGTCGATTGATCTCCGTCGTTCGACGGCGTGTCGCGGCGAAGAGCAGAAAGGTGAAGATTTGATGGCGGGCTTGCATCCATGATCGCCAGCCGCGCCTCCGAAAAGAATTGCCGCCGTGTCAGCACAAAGATGACGACCGCGGTCGTCAGCATGAAGACATAAGGATTGATGAACCAGCCGAGATAGCCGATCGACAGGAATATCGCCCTGAGACCCTCGTTGAAATTGCTGCCTGCGATGACATTCATGCGGATGACGCGTTCCGCCGCCCGCTCAGCGGCGATAACGTCGCTCTCGGTGTCCCGCATCATTGGAATGGAACCGAAAAGAATGGTGCAATAGTTGAACAGCCGATAAGCCCAGCCGAACTTGAAGAAGGCATAGCCGAAAAGCGTCGCCAGCCCGCCGACCTTCATCTCGAAAGCGGCATGGCCGCCATGGAGCGCGAAGGGCAGATCGGCAAAGATGGCATCGACTTTCTCCGTCGCGCCGAGCAAGGCGAAGCAGCTGCCGATCGCGAAAATGGAGGTGGAGGCAAAAAACGCCGTGCCGTTCTGCAGGCCAGCCATGATCTGCGTGTCGATCATCTTCAGGTCACGCCGCAGCGAATTGTAGATCCATTCCCGTCGCCGTTCGGTCATCGCATGGGTCAGACTGGTGCGGCCGAAGAAGGTGCGGCCTTTCAGCAGCCAGGAATAACCCGCCCAGACACAGGCAAAAAAGGCCAGAGCGATATAATCCGCCGTCGTCATCAATGATTCAGCCTCCGCGTGAATGCGGCCACCTTACATATGCGCTGCGATGCTGCAATGACCGGTTGGCGGAGCCGCTGAGATTAGAGCGCTACGCGATATATCGCTTTGAAAAGCGATTCCGATTTTCAAGGCGCTGCGTTAGTGTGAAATGTCGCACCGACTCCATGCGATGTCGGTTCGCCGCTTGGATCGGAAACCGGCGGCGTTTAAATTTGGATTCCAGTGTTCAGAAGGCGCATCCATGTTTCTATCGGTATTCGACGTGTTCAAGATCGGTGTCGGACCGTCGAGCTCGCACACGATGGGTCCGATGTCGGCCGCCAATCGTTTTCTCGACCTCGTTCTGTCGAACGAATGGCCGCGCCCGTCATCGGGTGCTCAGGTCGTCGCGATCAAGGTCAGCCTGCATGGCTCGCTTGCCCATACCGGGATCGGCCATGGCACCGGCAGGGCTGTCATTCTCGGGCTGATGGGCGAGGCGCCCGATAGCGTCGATCCCGACAAGATGGACGGCATCATCGATACGGTGGAGCGCAGCGGCCGAATCACACCGGCAGGCCATCCGACCTACCAGTTCCAGCCGAAGACCGACCTGATCTTTGACAAGAAACAGCCGTTGCCCGGCCACGCCAACGGCATGATCTTTTCCGCTTATGACAGGGACGGCCGCCTGCTCCTCAAGCGCATCTATTATTCGGTCGGCGGCGGCTTCGTCGTCACCGACACCGAGCTGGAGCAGATGCGGGCGAAGAAGAATACCACGGGCGGCCAGCGCGTGCCCTATCCCTTCGCGACCGCCAAGCAGATGCTCGAGATGGCGGAGCGCTCCGGGCTTTCGATCGCGCAGATGAAGCGGGCGAACGAGGAGAGCCAGCGCTCGCGCGAGGAGCTCGATCAAGGGCTCGATCGAATCTGGGATGCGATGCGCTCCTGCATCGAGCGGGGCCTCAAGGTCGAGGGCGTCATGCCCGGCGGCCTCAATGTCAAGCGCCGCGCCCGCCGTATCCACGACAAGCTGCAGGAGGAATGGCGCAGCAATCGCGTCAATCCGCTGCTCGCCAATGATTGGCTCAGCGTCTATGCGATGGCCGTCAACGAGGAGAATGCAGCCGGCGGGCGCGTCGTCACCGCGCCGACCAACGGCGCGGCCGGCGTCATTCCGGCAACCATCCGCTATTACGAGCATTTCCACGAGGACTGGGACCAGAACGGCATCCGCGATTACCTGCTGACGGCCGCGGCCATCGGCGGCATCATCAAGCACAATGCCTCCATCTCAGGCGCCGAGGTCGGCTGTCAGGGCGAGGTCGGCTCGGCCGCGGCGATGGCGGCTGCTGGCCTGGCGGCCGTGATGGGCGGCACGCCGGAGCAGATCGAAAACGCCGCCGAGATCGCTCTCGAACATCACCTCGGCATGACCTGCGACCCGGTCGCCGGCCTGGTGCAGGTTCCCTGTATCGAGCGCAATGCGCTTGGCGCGGTCAAGGCCGTCACGGCGGCATCGCTTGCCGTCAAGGGCGACGGCCAGCATTTCGTGCCGCTTGACGCCTGTATCGAGACGATGCGCCAGACCGGCCACGACATGAGCGAGAAATACAAGGAAACCTCGACTGGCGGCCTGGCCGTCAATGTCGTCGAATGCTGAGCGTGTGGACGCTTTCGCTTCGCACTTGACGCCCGCTGCCAAAAGGATTTCAACGGCGGCATGGCATTGCATCTCATCAAACTCTGCGTCGGCGCCGACTCTATCGAGGATTTGCGCGAATGGGTGGCGGAGCGCTCGCTGCGCGCCATTGCCGCCGGGCTTGAGCCGCATTCGGTGCACACGACCCGCATGGTGCCCAAACGCATGGAGGAGCTACTTGACGGCGGCTCGCTTTACTGGGTGATCAAGGGGCAGGTGCAGGCGCGACAGAGGCTGCTCGACATCGAGACCTTCACCGACGATGAAGGGATTTCGCGCTGCCGCCTGATGCTCGGCCCCGAGGTGATCGAAACCGCGGTCCAGCCGAAGCGGCCCTTCCAGGGCTGGCGCTATTATACGCAGGATGACGTGCCGCCCGATCTGACGAGCCTGGGCGCCGGGATTGCCGAAATGCCCGCGGACCTGCGCCGCGAGCTTACAGAGCTCGGCCTGCTCTAATTTCAATCGCCCAAAACACCAGTTCCGGATGACGGCATCCGGAATTCAGCGCAGACGCAGTTGCACCGGCGCGCTGCCGTCCGGCGACGTTACATGCAGATGAATGCGGGCTTCCGGCTGGGAATAGCGCCAGGCGCGGGCGCCATGGCAGAGCAGCAGATTGATGAGATCCCGGGTCTTGGCGGACTTGGCTCGCGGCCGTTGCAGGCCGAGCTCGGCAAGCCGCAGAGCCGCTTCGTGCAGTGGATGCAAGGGTGAACGTCCCTTGGCCCCGATGCGGCGCTCGCCTGGCATTCCCGGAACATTCTCATTGATCGCCATTGTTTTCACCGTACGCATTACTGATCGAGTTCAAGAATGGTGGCCGGAAACGCAAACACCGATTCCAGCCGTTACGAATGCCGCCAGCAAAGTCGCAAGCAGCATCGAATACCTCATTGTGCGGCCGCCCAGCACTTGATCCCGGCCTTCTTCAAGGCCTTGCAGGCGTTGACCGCATCGCGCTGATCGTCGAAGCCACCGAAGCGAGCGCGATAGACTTGTTCATTGCCCGTGCCATAGGCGACGGCGAAGGGCTTTGCCGAGGCGAGCGCCTTGCCGCCCTTGGTCTTGGCACCCTCCAGGAGATCCATGGCCATCTGCCGGCTCGGCGAGACGCCGACCTGTACGACCCAGCCCGCAGGCGCGGCACTTGCCGAAGTGGCACTGGTCGAAGCGGTCGTGACGTGATCGACGGCGGCGCCATCCTGTTCTGCAGGTGCGGCGACGGGAGCCTGCTGCTTGAAGCTCGTGGTCTTGACCTTGGTCGGCGCCGGCATGGTTTGGGCAACCAGCGGGTTGTCGGACTTCGGCGCCGATGTTTCCGTATAGGCGACTTCGGCCTCGGCCACCTGATAGCGCGCGTCCGGCAAAGGCCCCTTATGCGGCAGGCTCAGATCGGCGGCAGCGGCGGAAACCGGAGGCTGCGCCGCGGTGATCATCTTTGCAACCTTTTGCTGGGCGACCTGCTGCGGAGCCATCTGCTGTGTCGCGATCTGCTGCCGGGCCTTCTGAGGCAGAACAGGGGCAGGTGTTTCGATGATCGCCGGGGCCGGGGCGGCCTGGGCCATCAGCGCTGACGATCCGCCGCGGCTCGATGCCTTCGGCAGATAAGTAGCGATCAGATTGCGCATCTGGGCATCGCGCGCCGACCCGGAAGTGCCGCCGAGCACGACGCTGACGATCGACTTGCCGTCGACTTGCACCGAACTCACGAGATTGAAGCCGGCGGCGCGCGTATAACCGGTCTTGATGCCGTCGACGCCGCGCACAGAGCCGACCAGCCGGTTATGGCTGCGGATGGTGCGGTTGCCGAACTTGAAGGCGCGGGTTGAGAAATAACCGTAATATTGCGGGAAATGCTGGCGAAGAGCGATGCCGAGGCGGGCCTGGTCGCGGGCCGTCGTCATCTGCGCGGTGTTCGGCAGGCCGTTGGCGTTGCGATAGGTGGTGCGCGTCATGCCGAGAGCATGCGCCTTGGCAGTCATCAGCTGGGCGAAACGATCCTCGCTGCCGGCCAGCAGTTCGCCAAGGGCGGTCGAGGCGTCGTTGGCCGACAGGGTGACGAGACCGAGAATGCCCTGTTCGACCGTAATCGTGCCGCCGGCGCGCACGCCAAGTTTCGTCGGTGCCTGCGCCGCTGCATGAGCGGAGAAGGGAACCGGCGTGTCGAGACGGATGCGACCCTTCTCCAATGCTTCGAAGACCATGTAGAGGGTCATCATCTTGGTAAGCGAGGCGGGATATTGCAGCCGATCGGCATTCTCGCTGTAGAGAACGTTGCCGGTCTTGGCGTCGACGACGATGCCTGCATATTTTGGATTGGCCGCCTCCGCGTCGGCATTGACCGAATCAACCAGGACGACCGTGAGAGCCACCGAAAGGATCGCCAGGAGCTTTGCGAAAAAGCTGCCGGACCGGGACGATGATACGGAGGAGACTGACCTTGACACTATTCCACTCTTCGCTTGCATTTCAGATATTGGGCAGGAACCGCACACCCCCTGCCGCACAGCTCGTCTTTTGAAATTACCGATTCAGCGTTACCAATCCGTTTATGATGAATCGTTTCACTCGTTGTTCTGAGGCATTTTAAGGACGTGTCGCAGAACGGTTCACGAGGCGCGCCTCCACAAAGGTGCGTATCGCGGCATCAATATGTTCCCAATCGTCGAGGTGGCTGCTGGAGAAGCGATAGAGGACGCTGAGATCCTTGCCGACCTTGATGTCACGCTGGCAATCTCCGCTTGCGGCCTTGTCCGGGGCTGACGGCAAGATGCAGCGCACGACGTAGTCAGGCCCGCCCCCGACAGGCGCCGTCAGCAGCACTTCGTCACCGTAACCGGCGTCGGCGCGGAGTCGATGCAGCGTCAATCCGTCCCGGAAGGGCTCGGCTGCTCCTTCGATCAGATGCGAATAAATCGGCTCCAGCCGACCGGACATATCGCGGGACATGGTGCTCTGGGCGATCTGCAGGAAGATCAGGCCGGAGGATCGGGCGATATCGTCGAATTGCAGATGGGTGTCCTTGCTGTAACCCTGCATGGCAGGCCAGGCGAGGTAGAGATCGATGCGCTCGGCGGCCCCGTCATGCCTCTGGCTCGGGAAGCGGATGGCATTTTCGGGAAATTTCACGGTGTCGCGGCCGATGGTCAGGGTGATTTCGGCCGTGCTGTCTGTGTTGCCGGCAAGGGAGATGTGGCGGCCGAACCAACGGCCGCCAATGCTGATGGCGACGGTCAGGACCGCCAGGACTGATATCACCACCATCGTGCGGAGGAGAAAACCCATGGAAAGAAGCGGCTGCTCGTCGGATGCGCTTTGCGCGGCGTGGCTCATGGCGGTTCTTCGCGTTTCGGTCCGCCGCAGGAAGAACATGAGCCGCCGGTGCCGATGATGAATCTCATCGTGATGATCAGACCGGCAGGGTTAATAATTCGCTAAGATTTCCCGCTCGCAAGCCGTCGCCTCTGTCCCAGAATAAAGCGAGCCGTTCCCGGGACAGCGGGAACGGCTCTTGGGCACCGGTCGGGGACGGGATGCGGGGACTGACCGGGCCGAAGCCTGCGCCGGCTTGGCCGGCGGCCATGCTTACTTGACGCTGCCGACTGCGACAGCGCGGCCGTCCTGAAGCTTCGACCAGCGGGCCGGATCGTTGGCGGACTGGCGTTTCAGATAGGTGTATTCGGTGTCCGACCACAGCAGCACCTTGTTGCGCATGTTGTCGAGAATGAAGTCGCCGTGATCGGTGCGGACCGTCAGCACGGCATGGCCTTCGCCGTTCGGCTGCAGCACGACCGTGATCAGCGTGTCCGAGGGCGAGAAACCGTCCTCGATCAGCATCTTGCGCTTCAGCAGGGCATAATCCTCGCAGTCGCCGACGGTCGTCGGATAGGCCCAGCGCTCCTCGACGCCGTAGATCTGTTCATCGGTCTCCGGCTGGATCGTCGAATTGACAGTATAATTGACCTTGAGAATTTCCTTCCAGCGGTCCTCGGTGAGAATGGCCGGGCCGGCGTCGCCGCCGACTTCGACACATTCGGTCGGGTTCGCCTTGCAGAATTCATAATGCCCGATCGGCGGGCTGGCATTGCCTGCCAGTGCCATGCTGGCGGGTGTCGCCTGTGCCGAGCCTGCCATCGCCATCATGATGGCACCGGCCAGAAGGCCGCCCTTCAGGATATTCGCAGTCGTCATTGCCGTCTCCCCTAAGTTGAGGCGACAATGACACAGACGTTTTTATCTCACGCAAAATTACGCAATAGAATTAAAGGCTTAGTTGAATCAAATGCTGATAAAACTTGGCTAAAAACAGATTCGAATGCGCATAAAATTCGAGACGTATTTGTCTTGAAGTCGATTAAAATTGTAATTTCCGCAGCAAGGCTTTGGCGCTCGAACAGGTTGTGTTGCCGTCCGGCAGTTAAGGATTTTCGCTGATCCGAAGAAACGCCTGTCGGGCGTCGGCGCCGGGCGATGGCGTGTGGTGCGCGGGGTAGGAGAGGCGGAAAGGTACGAATCGCCCGGTCCGCGACTGGAGAATCGCAGGCCTCATCGACTTCACCGGCAAAATTATTTTTGAGGAAATTCGCGAAATTGGTCGGTAGCGGCGACGATCGCCGCGCTCATGTCGGGATGTCCGGTGGAATAGGCGGCGCGCGGTAGTATCCTGAGTTCACTTTGCGGCCAGGCGGACCTTATCCATCATATCCATAGCGAAGGGAAGACGGACGACCGGCGGGAACTTGCGGGCGAAGGATCGTCACCCAATTCTGCGCGACCTGCTTCCGTGTCGCAGGTTGTTCCACTCATAAGAGTGCGTATCTACTGGTTGGAACCACTTGCGACAGGATTTCGCGCCAGCTTTCCAAAGCCGGATTCATTGCCGCTTGCGGATTGCTTGCCGTGGGGACAGGGATTTCAACACGACCTGACCCGGTGCGCGTAGCCTGCGCAAACGCTTTCGAAGCGGTCGATACGAATTGACGCGCACGATGGTTGCGGCAAAGGCAGCGCGATATTTCAGGCTGTCAGAGGAATTCCCGCAGCGTTTCGCGCGACTGGATCGACAGGAATTCGATCGCCACACCTTCGACGAAGTGACGCACGACTCGGCCGCGCATGTTTCCGAGGCGCACTGCCGTGCCGATCGAGGGACGCATCTCGACGTCGATCGCGGCACCCGACAGCGAAAGATCCATGATGCGGCAGGTATACCGTGTGCCGTCCTCCAGCGTGAGCTCGGTCTTCACGTCACGCGGCGTCAGGCGGTCGTGGCGACGATCTTCCGGCAGGCCGAGCTCGTGCTTATTGGCAAGCCAGGTGAGCTGGGCGGCGAGTTTCTCGCGTTTGCGCTCGGTGGCATTGATCGACATGGTGAAGCCGCGGCCGTCGAGCGTCTGGACATAACCTTCGACGCGCCCGAGGTGGTCGATGTAGGCGACAACGCGTTCATTGGCACGCGGCCGGCCGGAGCAGGTGACGTACATATCGCCGGGCGACATGTCGATCACCATGCATTCGAATTCCTCGTAATTCGCAAGCATCAGCCGGCCCTGCATATTGATCGGCACGCGCTGGAAAACGCCTTGTTCAGGGCGCGGCGCAGGTCGTTGCGTCTGAGCTGGCTGGAACGAGTGCATCAAAAGGCTTCTTCATGAAAATCGGAGAGACCAATCTTTACCCCCAATCCATTAACAGAAGGTTGTTTCGCCCGAATGCAACATAGCCGAAAACGAGTATGCGCCTTGGCCTGAAACGGGACGCTCAGCGCGCCTCGGCACTCAGCAGCTGTGACACCATGCGGCGCATGACCTGGCCGAAGCCGATGGTTTTTCCCGCAACGATCTCGTTGATCGGGCGCTGATCAGCCGGCGCGGCCTTGCCGAATTTTTCCGGCAGCAGACGGCTGCGGTCGAGCGCCAGGAATTCCAGCGGCACGATCTCCAGCCAGCTCGCAGCCGCCGTCGGGGCGATCGCGCCGAGCAGCCGGTCGCAGGCGCCGTCGGACGAGCGCAGCGGCATCATGATGATCTCGAAGGTGGCCTGATGACCGACGGTGCTGTAGCCGGTGGCGTTGAACAGGGCCGGCAAGGCATGGTCCATCACGCCCATCGCCGTGCGTTCGATATCCGCGTGCTGGCCATGCGCCCAGAGGGATGAAAAACGTTCACCGCGCAGGTCACGCCCAAAGAAATCGCAGATGCGGGTGCCGGCGAGCCGGAAGCCGATGTCTCCAACCCCGCGGGCCTCCAGGATGAAGAGACTTTGCAGAAGATGGGGAACGGCAGAAGGTTCGACCTGTGATTTCAGCGGCGCGTCGGCAGCGCCGCGGATACGGTTCCAATAGTCAAAAATTTCGATGGTCGTTTGCACACGCATTTCACACCAGCCTGTCCCATTCCGGATCATTTTCGGGCAGTCATTGCCCGTACAGTTCCTACCCTGCGGATTTCATGCCAAATCCGGGCCGTTAAGGTTAAGAAAGGGTTTCGGTTGAGGCGCGGCGTCTGCCGTGACACTGTCTCGCCATCGCTTCGACTTTCGGAGTTCTGCACAACCTGCCCGTCCGGGGTCTTTCCGGGAATACGGGCTACGCCGTCCGGCACTACGGGCGGCTTTTTTTTTGACAGGCGCTCCTGTATGGCTGAGGCCTCAACGAGGCGATAGAGATGAACGAGCAGACTGCCGAGCCAGACAAGGCGCCCGAACCTTCCGAGGTCCAGCCGCCGGCACGGCCGCCGCGCGTACCGGTCTTCAACCTTCCACCGGCACTGTTCTTCAGCCTTTGTCTGCTCATCGTCATCTACGCTGTGCAGGCCCTCGTGCTCACCGACGATGCGGTGAGCTGGCTGCTGTTCACCTTTGGTTTTGTCCCCGCCCGCTACGTGATTCCGCTGTCGCAGCAGGGGCTGGAGCTGTTCTGGACGCCCGTCACCTATTCGCTGCTGCACGGCAGCGTCCAGCATATCGTCTTCAACGCCTTCTGGCTGATGGCCTTCGGCGCACCAGTCGTGCGCCGCATCGGGACGTTGCTGTTCCTGTTCTTCTGGATCTTCTCTGCAGCCGCCTCCGCCGCCCTGCACGCGATCCTCAACTGGGGAGATGTGTCGCTGCTGATCGGCGCGTCCGGCGTCATTTCCGGGCTAATGGGGGCAGCGTGCCGATTCGCCTTTCCGGCCGAGCGGCGACCGATGGCGGTGGCGCATCTCAACGCACGGCTTTCGATCATCGACGCGCTGAAGAGCCGGACCGTCGTCATCTTCATGCTGCTCTGGCTGGTCGGCAACGCGCTGATCGCCGTCGGCATCCCGCTTGTCGGCGACAGCGATCAAGAGATCGCCTGGGATGCGCATATCGGCGGCTTCGTCTTCGGCTTCTTTTTGTTTTCGCTGTTCGACCAGGCGCCGCGGCCACCTGCGGAACCGACCGTAACCGAGAAGGATATGTTGCAATCCTGAGCCGGGCAGTGCACCATCGAACGATCCGTGATTGGGGGGAAACCGCCGCGGGTGCCTGTGACACGTGTCGCAGTTTCGATATAGGAGGTTCGAATGACCAGTTCAGTCAAAGCAATCCTCGACCTGAAGGGCAGGGACGTCGTTACCGCCGGGCCGAACACCACCGTTGCCGAGGCAGCCGTTATCCTCAGCAAGAAGAAGATCGGCGCCATTGTCGTCGTCGGTATGGAGAATCGGATTTCCGGCATGTTCACCGAGCGCGATCTCGTGCATGCCATCGCCAAACACGGCAAGGAAGGCCTCGACCAGTCGCTCGCCCAGGTCATGACCGCCAAGGTCTACCGCTGCCATGAGGAGACGACCGTCAACGAGCTGATGGAACTGATGACCAGCCGCCGCTTCCGCCACGTTCCGGTGGAAAGCAACGGCAAGCTTGCCGGCATCATCTCGATCGGCGACGTGGTGAAATCGCGGATCGCCGAAGTCGAGCGCGAGGCCGAGGACATCAAGGCCTATATCGCCGGCTGAGATATCGCCTGTTTGTTCAAACGACGCCGTCGTCGCCCCAGAGCTTGTTGCGGGACGGCGCTCACGCAGGGCTGGCGTAGACTTCCTGCATGCGCTTGATCTCGGGGAGCCGGGCTCTCGCCTCCTCGTAGCCGCGCTCGATCGCCTCACCGGCCCGATGAAATTCAGAAAGACCGATATAGCTGAGGCGCGGCTGCAGCGAAATGTCAGGCGGATCGCCGGCAAGGCGGGCGCGGGCGATCCTGTCCTGGATGATGTTGAAGGCTTGCACCATGACGCCGGTCATGCCGAGGCGAGCATAGGGGGCCTCTTCCTGTTTCTGCACTTCCTGCGGCGAGAGGCTGGCATTGTGCCGGACGACGGCCGAGCGGCCATAGAGGTCGTAATTGAGATTGACGGCGACGACCAGCGGCTGCTCATAGGCGCGGCAGACGGAAACGGGAACCGGATTGACCAGCGCGCCGTCGACCAGCGTGCGGTGATTGCTGCGGACCGGCTCGAAGATGCCGGGCAGGGCATAAGAAGCGCGCAGCGCCGTGATCAACGAACCATTGGCGATCCAGACTTCGTGACCGGTATTGACCTCGGCCGCAACCGCGACGAACGGCCGGTCCAGATCCTCGACATTCAGGCCTTCGAGATGCTCCTGCATGCGCTTGGTCAGCCGCATGCCGCCGAACAGGCCGCTGCCGCCGATGGTCAGATCGAGCAGGCTCGCGATGCGGCGCATGGTCAGCGAGCGCGCGAAGCTTTCGAGTTCATCGAGTTTGCCGGCGAGATAGCAGCCGCCGACCAGCGCGCCGATCGATGTGCCGGCAATCATGCCGATCTCGATCCCGGCCTCGTCAAGGGCGCGCAATACGCCGATATGGGCCCAGCCGCGGGCCGCTCCGCCGCCAAGTGCGAGCGCGATCTTGATTCTCTTGACAGGCGCGGGCGAAGGGATTGTCTCGAGTATGGTCGACATGCCGGAACCGGAACCTTCGCCTTCAGCGCTTTGACGGTGCAGACTCCAGTTCAGCATTGCGCTCTCCCCTCCCAGCAGAACACGTATGTCACGATAGTGTGTGATCAGTTGTCAAATGGTATATAGAACCGGTTTCTGGCACAATAAGGGGCAAAAGCCGGGACGTTCGGTCTATTTTCCGTAGACGTCCTGCGGATCGAAATGCCGCTCGTCGTCGACGATATCGAGCATTGGCTTTCCGTCGCGCAGCGTGACCGTCCGGTAGAAGCAGGAACGGCGGCCGGTGTGACAGGTGGCGTCATGGCCGGCGACTTCGACCTTCAGCCAGATGGCGTCCTGATCGCAATCCGTGCGAATTTCCTTCACCGTCTGAAGGTTGCCCGAGGTTTCGCCCTTCTTCCAGATCTTGCCACGCGACCGGCTGAAATAATGGGCCGTGCCCGTCTGGATGGTCAGCGCCAAGGCCTGGGCATTCATATGCGCCACCATCAGCAGTTCGTCATCGCGGGCGTCGGTGACGATCGCCGTGATCAGGCCGCGGTCGTCGAAACGCGGCGTGAAATCGCCGGCGTCTTCCAACGCCGACTTGTCCTCGGATGGTTGATTGAAGATCAGTTGGTTCATCGCGGCCCTCCTGAGGGAGCCGGTATCAGCGGCTCCGCACCATGCTCATGAAACGGGCCTGATCGGCCGGTTCGGTCTTGAACGTTCCCGTAAACGTGGTCGTCAACGTGGTCGAACCCTGCTTCTGAACGCCACGCATCGCCATGCACATATGTTCGGCCTCGATCATCACGGCGACGCCTCGCGGATTGAGCGTATCGTCGATGGCCCGGGCGATCTGCGCGGTCATCGTTTCCTGCGTCTGCAGCCGGCGGCCGTAGATCTCGACGACGCGGGCAATCTTCGACAGGCCGAGCACGCGACCATCAGGCATGTAAGCGACATGCGCCTTGCCGATGATCGGCACCATATGGTGTTCGCAATGCGAGTAGAACGGAATGTCCTTGACGAGGACCATGTCATCGTAGCCGGCGACTTCTTCGAAGGTGCGGCCAAGCACGTCTTCCGGCGCCATGTCGTAGCCGGCAAAAAGCTCGCGGTAAGCCTTGGCGACACGGGCCGGCGTTTCGATAAGGCCTTCGCGCGTCGGATCGTCACCGGCCCAGCGCAGCAGAACGCGAACGGCTTCCTCCGCCTCCTGCTGGGAGGGGCGGTCCGAGTCACGGTTCGGCTGCGGAAAGTTCTTTACGATGGCGTCCATGATCAATGGTCTCCTGGCCCGCATCGCGGGCCCATCTGTCGGAATTGCCACTGGTCAGTCCCATGCGGGAATTCATGCACCTTTGGCAGGCTCCGGGGCTTTCAGGGCAAATTCAAACGCCCGTCCGGCACGGTTTCCCAATCAAACTTACATAAGGCCATTGCATTTTCATGGCCTTCGAACGACATACATATAGGAAGACGGCCATTGTATGTAAGTATCCTCGGGCGACACGGTGTGTTTTTTGTTTCAATAACAATAACAGCCCTTAGGGAGGCCGATCCGCAGCGATTTTGGAGCGGAAATCCAGCATGGACGACATCTACAACAGCAAAATCCTCGAATTCGCCGGCAATATTCCGTTGACGGGCACGCTTGATGATGCCGATGCTACCGCCCAGGCGCATTCCAAGCTTTGCGGCTCCAAGGTTCGGATCTGGCTGAAGATGGATGGCGATATCGTCACGGCTTTTTCCCATGACGTGAAGGCCTGTGCACTCGGTCAGGCCTCGTCCTCGATCATGGCCCGCCATGTCATTGGCGCCACGTCGGGTGAATTGCGGCAGGCGCGCCTCGACATGCTCGCCATGCTGAAGGCGGACGGGGCCGGGCCCACCGGACGGTTCGAGGACATGCGTTACCTGTTGCCCGTGCGGGATTACAAGGCCCGTCACGCTTCGACGATGCTGACCTTCGACGCGGTCGTCGATGCGCTCGGGCAGATCGAGGCGAAACGGGCGGAAGTTGTCGAGGCGTAACTGACATGTGCGAGTTCTGCGTCCGGCAGGCTGACGATGAGGATGACGGCGGCGCGGCCGCATCCAGCCCGCGGCGCGAAAAGACCGCATCCTACTCCCGCAACTATTCCGGGCCGTTCCGCAAGACCCCTGACCGCCTGTTCGGCATGGGGCTAATCCGCCTCTATCAGTTGACGTTGTCCGGCTTTGTCGGCAATTCCTGCCGCCATATCCCGACCTGCTCCGAATATGGTTACGAGTCGATCGCCCGCCACGGTCTCTGGGCCGGCGGCTGGATGACGCTGTTTCGCGTCGGTCGCTGCGGCCCGGGCGGAACCAGCGGCCTCGACCCGGTTCCGGAAATGCTCGGCGACGGCTTCCGCTGGTGGGCACCGTGGCGCTATGTATCCCTCGGACGCAAGAGAGCGTAAGTGCGATGACGATATCAAGCGATGGAGGAGAGGACTTCTGGCGGCCATGAGCACCTTTATTGCCCTCCTGCACAGCATCGTCCTCACGCCCGACCGCCGGGTGATCATGGAAGACTTGCGCGCGCTTGCGACAGAGCTCGGCTATCGCGAACCGCGCACGCTGGTTTCAACAGGCAATCTCGTTTTCGAAGCTGACGAACTGCGCCCGCATGAACTCGAGGTCGCGCTGGAAGAGGGCTTCGAACAGAAGTTCGGCAAACATGTCGATATCATCGTGCGCAGCGACTGCACCTGGATGGCGCTTTGCAGCACCAATCCCTTCAGGGACGGCAGCGGTGATCAGGTAATCGTCCGGGTGATGCGCCTGCCGGTCGACCCGCAGAAGGTGGAGGCATTGAAGCCGCTGATGACGGAAGGGCAACGCATCGCCATCGTCGGCGGCGATCTCTGGATCGATTTCGCCGGCAAACCGAGCCAGTCGAAACTGCTTTCGGCGCTGACGACCAAGCGGATAGGCATCGGTACGATGCGCAACTGGAACACGGTCTGCGGCCTCGCTCAGATGATCATGTAGGCCGGCTCCTTCTTTACTCTCGGGCGAAATCTGGGTATCAGGCGGCCAGCGTATCCAGGCAATGGAGGCGCTGTCGTTGCAACCACCCGCATTCGTTGGCGGGACTGGACAAGGAGAATTTCGATGTCCCAATCTGTTTCCCTGACATTTCCTGATGGTTCCGTGCGCAGCTTCCCGGCCGGCGCAACGGGCAAGGATGTCGCCGAATCCATTTCCAAGTCGCTCGCCAAGAGCGCCGTCGCCATTGCGCTTGACGGCGCCGTGCAGGACCTGTCCGATGCCGTCACCGACGGCAAGATCGAGATTGTGACGCGCAAGGACCCGCGCGCGCTGGAGCTCATCCGGCATGACGCTGCGCATGTGATGGCCGAGGCCGTGCAGGAACTCTGGCCCGGCACTCAGGTGACGATCGGGCCGGTAATCGAAAACGGCTTTTACTACGACTTCGCCAAGAACGAGCCCTTCACGCCCGACGATCTGCCGAAGATCGAAAAGAAGATGCGGGAAATCATTGCCCGCAACGCGCCCTTCACCAAGCAGGTCTGGTCGCGCGAGAAGGCCAGGGAAGTCTTTGCCGCCAAGGGCGAGCAGTACAAGGTCGAGCTCGTCGACGCGATCCCGGCAGGGCAGGACCTGAAGATCTATCATCAGGGCGACTGGTTCGACCTCTGCCGCGGCCCGCATATGGCCTCCACCGGTCAGGTCGGCACCGCCTTCAAGCTGATGAAAGTCGCCGGCGCCTATTGGCGCGGCGACAGCAACAATGCCATGCTGTCGCGCATCTATGGCACGGCATGGGCTGACCAGGCCGATCTCGACAATTACCTGCACGTGCTGGCGGAAGCCGAAAAGCGCGATCATCGCAAGCTCGGCCGCGAAATGGACCTGTTCCATTTCCAGGAAGAAGGCCCGGGCGTCGTCTTCTGGCACGGCAAGGGCTGGCGCATCTTCCAGACGCTCGTCGCCTATATGCGCCGCCGTCTTGCCGCCGACTATCAGGAAGTCAACGCACCGCAGGTGCTCGACACTGCGCTCTGGGAGACCTCGGGGCACTGGGGCTGGTATCAGGAAAACATGTTCGCCGTGAAATCGGCGCATGCGATGACGCATCCCGACGACAAGGAAGCGGATAATCGCGTCTTCGCGCTGAAGCCGATGAACTGCCCCGGCCATGTGCAGATCTTCAAGCACGGCCTGAAGTCCTATCGCGAGCTGCCGATCCGCCTGGCCGAATTCGGCCTGGTGCATCGCTACGAGCCTTCGGGTGCGCTGCACGGCTTGATGCGCGTGCGCGGTTTCACGCAGGACGACGCGCATATCTTCTGCACCGACGAGCAGATGGCCGCCGAATGCCTGAAGATCAACGATCTGATCCTCTCGGTCTACGAAGACTTCGGCTTCAAGGAAATCGTCGTCAAGCTTTCCACCCGCCCGGAAAAACGCGTCGGTTCCGACGCGCTCTGGGATCGTGCCGAAGCCGTCATGACCGACGTGCTGAAGACGATCGAGGCGCAGTCCGAGGGCCGCATCAAGACCGGCATCCTGCCGGGCGAGGGCGCTTTCTACGGTCCGAAGTTCGAATATACGCTGAAGGATGCGATCGGCCGCGAATGGCAGTGCGGCACGACGCAGGTCGACTTCAACCTGCCGGAACGCTTCGGCGCCTTCTATATCGACAGCAACTCCGAAAAGACGCAGCCGGTGATGATTCACCGCGCCATCTGCGGCTCGATGGAGCGCTTCCTCGGCATCCTGATCGAGAACTTCGCCGGCCATATGCCGCTCTGGGTATCGCCGCTGCAGGTGGTGGTCGCAACGATCACGTCGGAAGCCGATGCCTACGGGCTTGAAGTGGCCGAGGCGCTACGCGAGGCCGGTCTCAACGTCGAGACCGACTTCCGCAACGAGAAGATCAACTACAAGATCCGCGAACATTCGGTCACCAAGGTGCCCGTGATCATCGTCTGCGGCAGGAAGGAGGCCGAGGAACGCACGGTCAACATCCGCCGCCTCGGCAGCCAGGACCAGGTGTCGATGGGACTCGACGCTGCGGTCGAGAGCCTGGCCCTCGAGGCGACACCGCCGGACGTGCGTCGCAAGGCCGAAGCAAAGAAAGCCAGGGCGGCCTGAAATCCGCCTGGATCCGACAGCGCCGAACCTGGCGCTGTCGGAAATCTGATATGAAGCCGCAATATTCTCGTCGCAAACGGGGAGCGGGGTTCATCCCGATGCCGGATTGCGCTTCAAAGAATTATCCTATGCCAATGACGCAGACCCGCGCCTGAAGCGCTGGCTGATCCGCTCGATCGAGGGACTTTCGGGCCGTGACCACTATGTCAGGCTCTACGACATCTGGCGCAGCGACATCATCGGCAAGAGCGATCGCGTGTTCGGCAGGCTGCTAGAACTCATCGATGTCGAACTCGACGTCAGGGGTAACTGGCCGCTCCAGCTCGTTCCCGCCGAGCCGATCGTCGTCGTCGCCAACCACCCGTTCGGCATCGGTGACGGCGTGGCGGTGCTGGCGCTTGCCGAACAGCTCGGGCGGCCCTTCAAGGTGCTGATCCACAACGACCTCCTGAAAGTACCGGAGATGGAAGCCTATTCGCTGCCGATCTCCTTCGAGGAAAGCAGACAAGCGGCGGCGATGAACATGAGGAGCCGGAACGAGGCGGTGCGGCTGCTCCGGGAAGGCACCACCATCATTGTCTTTCCGGCCGGCGGCGTGGCGACGGCCAGGAGAGGCTTCGGCCGCGCCGAGGACCTGCCTTGGAAGATGTTTCCGGCAAAACTCATCCAGGCGACGCGGGCAAGCGTGCTGCCGGTCTATTTCGAGGGCCAGAACGGCCGGCTGTTCCATTTGGCGAGCCGTGTGTCGATGACCCTGCGGCTGGCGCTCCTGATCCGCGAATTCCGCCGGCTGTCCGGCAGTACGATGACGGCGCATGTCGGCCAGGTGCTGAGCTGGGAGTCGCTGAGCGATGGCGGTGATCGCAGGGATCTTCTGGCGCGTCTCCATGAGGCAGTCTTTTCGATGGCGCTGCCGCCGACGGACGCGGCCGGGACGTTCCGGATGGGTCGGAACCGCTGGCGGTGATCAGTCGAGGCTGGCGCCGTCGCCGCCCTGCGGCACGAGCTGTTCGTAGGAGGGCAGCGGCTCTGCCGGGGCCGACTGCTCGCCCGGTGGTGGCGGCGTGCCGGCCGGCACTTGTTGTACCGTGCGGGCTGCGCTTACCGGCTGCTGCGGCTGCTGATCCTTCATCAGAACCTCGACATCGGTATTCCTGCCGGCGACAACGGTGAAATCACGCTGATAGATCTTATCCTTGTTGCGGGCGACGGCGGAATATTCGCCTTCGGCAAGGACCATGGTCGGAAAGGCGCTGACGCTTTCGCCGACGCTGTCGCCGGCGGCCGTCAGGATCGACCAGGCCGTATCGGCGATCGCCTCGCCGCCGGTTTCCGAGACCAGCTTGAAGGTGATCTGGGCGGCGCGGTGCTGGATCGTCGCTTCCGTCAGCTTGCCGGCCTCGACCTGGATATCGGCGCGGATGACGGCGTTGACGCTGCCATATTCGGAAACGATGTGATAGGTGCCGGCATTAAGGCGCACGACGGTGTTCGGCGAGACATCGGCCACGACCAGGCCGCGTTCGCCATCCTCGCGCACTTCAGAGGAATAGATCGAGAAGCTCAGCTGGTCGGGGCGGATACGGGCATCGGCGCCGGAGACGGCATTGAGCAGCAGGCCGCCGGCGTCGAGCACCATCACCTGCCTGTCGACATCACCGTCGGCAGGCACGGTCAGCTTCTTGGTGACGCCGGCGCGGCCGAAAGAGACATTGACGAAATAATCGCCCGGAGCCAGCTGGAAGGCGGCCGGGCCGCCCTTGGCGCTGGCGATCAGCGGCAGCTTGCCGTCGGCTCCGGCGATCGGACTGAAGACATACCAGGACAGGCCGTCCTCGACCGGCGTGCCATCGGCCGTCAACTTGGCTTCCATCGTAACATCGCGCAGCTTGGTGCCTTCGGGCACGGTCCCGGGCGCGATGAAGGCATTGAGTTTCGGCATCTTCGACGTCGAGTCGAGCTGCTTGAAATCCTTGAAGGCATCCTGCGCGCCGGCGCCAAGCGGCGTCACCACCATCAGGGCGACGGCAAGGCCGATGCGTGCAAAAGGCGAAATGCCAAACATCTGTTTCGTGAACCGATTGACTTCTGAAATCGCAAAGGCCACTTCAAGACCAACGCGATGGCAAATTCAAGACCCACGCTTTGCAGCAGCATAAAAATGAAAGCTTCCCCGCATGAAATCCGATATCAAACTGATCGACTACCTCGCTGTGCGCCGTTCCATCCCCGCCTTTCAGATGTGTGAACCCGGCCCCGAGAAGGCGGAAATCGAGGAGATCCTGCGTCTTGCCTCGCGTGTTCCCGATCACGGCAAGATCGCGCCCTGGCGCTTCATCGTCTATCGCGGCCAGCAGCGCGCCCGACTCGGCGAAGAACTTCTCAAGCTCGCGCTGGAAAAGAACCCCGAGCTCTCCGAAGAGATGATCCAGGTCGAGCGCACCCGTTTCACCCGCGCGCCCGTGGTCGTCGCCGTGGTCAGCAAGGCGGGACCGCATATCAAGATCCCGGAATGGGAGCAGCTGATGTCGGCCGGCGCGCTCTGCCTTAACGTCATGCTCGCCGCCAATGCCCACGGTTACGTCGCCAACTGGCTGACGGAATGGTTCGCCTATGACGAACGCGCCTATCCGCTGCTCGGTATCGAACGCGGCGAGAAAGTGGCGGGCTTTATCCATATCGGATCCACCACATTCCCGGTGATCGAGCGGCCGCGGCCGGAGCTTGCTGAGACGGTAACGTGGGTCGGGGGAGAGGATTGATGTTCTACACCACCGACAGCAACCGGCACGGGCTTGCGCATGATCCCTTCAAGGCGATCGTCTCGCCGCGGCCGATCGGCTGGATCGGCAGCAAGGGCAGGGACGGTTCGATCAATCTTGCGCCCTATTCCTTTTTCAACGCCGTCGCCGACCGGCCGAAGCTGGTGATGTTTTCTTCCGCCGGGCGCAAACACAGCCAGCGCAATGCAGCGGAGACCGGCGTCTTCACCTGCAATTTCGTCAGCCGTGATCTCGCCGAGAAGATGAACCTCTCCTCGGCAACGCTGGCCTATGGAGACAGCGAATTCGACTTCGCCGGCCTGACGCCGAAGCAGGCGGAACTGATCGACGCGCCTTATGTCGGTGAGGCTTTCGCCGTTCTCGAATGCCAGGTGACCGAAATCATCGAGCCGAAGACGCTGTCGGGCGCGCCGTCTGAAAACGTCCTTGTCTTCGGCGAAGTGGTCGGCATCCGCATCGACGAGGCGATCGTCAGGGACGGCCGGCTCGACATGTCGATTGCCCGGCCTGTCGCGCGCATGGGCTACATGGATTACAGCGAAGGCAGCGATGTTTTCGAGATGTTCCGGCCGCAGGTACCGAAGGCGGAGGTCTGAGCGCAAGGCATACAAAGGCTTAAGAAATATGGTGAACCAATCTTAAACCTTTTGCCGTTACGGTCTCATCATTGAATGGAACGCGAAGGAATCGCGTTCAGGTGCTGAGGCGTCGCGTGATCGTAGAAGCTTTCCTTCGTTGGATCGAAACTGCCAAGACCGGCGACCGGGCTCGGGCCGCGAATGCGCTCGGGCGAGCCTATCTGCAGTCCGAGATGTCCGAAGACGAGCGGAAGGCAGCCGAGATGGCGATGACCTTCCTTCTCGACGACCCATCGCCGCGCGTGCGTCTCGCGCTTGCCGAGGCAATCGCCTGGTCGCCCGATGCGCCGCGCAGCTTGATCCTTTCGCTCGCTGAGGACCAGCCCGAAGTCGCCTGCCACGCCGTTACCTGTTCACCGCTTTTGAGCGATACCGATCTCGTCGATCTTGCCGCGCGCGGCAATGGCGCCACCCGCATGCTGATCGCAGCGAGAGCCCATGTCACGCGCCCGGTCTCTGCTGCCCTTGCGGAAGTCGGCGACGAGGAAGAAGTGCTCTGCCTGCTCGAAAACGACGGCGCGGCAATCTCGACGCAATCGCTGAAACGCATCGCTGAGAGGCTCGGCGACAGCTGCGACATCCGCAACCTGCTGCTAGATCGCAGCGATCTTCCAGCCGATGCCCGTCAGCTGCTCACCCAGCATGTCAGCAATGCGCTCGTCGGCCTGCCGCTGGCGCAGGCGGCGATCGGCCTGCAGCGGCTCCAGCGCATCAGCCGCGAAGCAACCGAGGCAGCCATTGTTTCGATCGCCGGCGACATCGCGCCTCGTGAAATACCCGACCTCGTCGAACACCTGCGTCTCAACGGCCGGCTGACACCGTGCTTCCTCATGCATGCGCTCTGTGCCGGCAAGGTGGATTTCTTCGCTGCCGCGATCGTTGATTTGACGGGCTGCGGCGAGCGCCGGGTGCGTTCGATTCTGGCGACCGGACGCATGCACGCGGTGCGCGCCCTTTATGAATCCGCCGGCCTGCCGAGGGATATCAGCGTCATCTTCGTCGAAGCGACCCTGCTCTGGCGGGATTGCGCCAGAAGAGCCCCAGGCAGCGTGCTCGGCAATATCTGCGGCCGCCTTCTCGAAAAATTCCGCCGCCACGACTCCCACGGTGCGGTCGGTGAATTGCTTGATATGGTGGAAAAGCTTGGGGTCGCCGAACAGCGTCAATCGGCCCGCGTCTATGCAGCGCTTGCGGCTGCTTAATCGTTCAGCCGCGTCACCACCCAGGAATAGCTGTCGGATACGAAATGCACGGGTTTGGAAAGCGTCTCCTTGACGTCTTTGCCCGATGGGAGATGGGCACGGACCTGGCTGGCTATGTTTTCAGCGAAGCCGGCAAGCCTTCCGAGCGGTTCTTCTGCGCGAGCGACAGGAGCGGTCTCAGCTGTAGCGGCAGGCAGAGGGGCCGGTTTCGGCGGTTCTGCTGCGAGTGCTTTCGGCGCCTCGCAGACCGCGATCACTGAGGGATAGCTCACATTGGCATAGGCTTTGAGCCGGCGTTCGGCGTCGGCATCGCAAGCGGCAACGGTTTCCCAGCGTTTGTCGACCGTCGCGACATATCTGCACTGGTTGACGGAATCGTCGCAACCGAGAATGGTCATCGCGATGAGCACCGCTTGCATATTCTGCTTCCTTGGTTATTGAACCTGATATCGCCTTAGACGGTGCAATTCCAACCGAAACAAGGCAAGGGTATTAACTCTTCGTCATGTCAGGCAAAAATTGCGTCACGCAAGATCCGGAGCCAAGATGTCCGTCACCATCGCGCGGGAGTCGCCACGTCAGGAGGGCGTCATGCGCCTCCTCGATCTCTCCGATGCCTATGCAGGGTCGCTCTATCCCGCGGAGAGTAACCATCTTGTCGACCTCGCCTCGCTGGAAAAGCCTTCGGTGAGCTTCCTCGTCGCGCGCAATGATGGGGCAATCGTCGGGTGCTGCGCGCTGCTCGAGGCCGGCGACGGCACGGCGGAGATCAAACGCATGTTCGTCGACCCGCAGGCGAGGGGACTGAGGATCGCCAGCGGTCTGATGAATGCGCTGGAGGCAATCGCAAGGGAAAAGCGGCTGACGGCGATCCGGCTCGAGACCGGCATCTATCAACCCGAGGCGATCGCTCTCTATCGCAAATACGGATATCGGGAGATCGAGCCCTTTGGCAGCTATCTGCCGGATCCGCTCAGCCTGTTCATGGAAAAGCAACTGGGATAACAGCCAGCGAAGCCTTTCAGCCCTCGGCGACGCGGGGGATTGGTTTGGATGGCGGAGCCTGTTCGTCGATGACGATTTGCGGCACCCCGTCGCTGGTCTCGGCGCTGCGGGCCTCATGGATCCATTCGCGCCAGATGGCGACGATCAGCGCCATCAGCACCGGACCGATGAAGAGGCCGAGGAAACCCATCGTCTTGACGCCGCCGACGAGGCCGAAAAAGGTCGGCAGGAAGGGCAGCTTGATCGGACCGCCGACAAGTTTCGGCCGCAGCGTCTTGTCGACGATGAAGAGTTCGACCGTGCCCCAGACGAAAAGACCGACGCCGGCGACGTGCGAGCCGCTCGCCAGGAGATAGATCGAGACCAGCGTGAACGAGAGCGGCGCACCGCCCGGTATCAGCGCCATCACGCCGGTGAGCACGCCGAGGGTGACCGGTGACGGCACGCCGGCGATCCAGTAAGCCACTCCGAGCACGATGCCTTCGCCGATCGCGATCAGCGTCATGCCCATGACGGTGGAACTGATCGTCGCCGGGACGACCCGGGAAATGCGCTCCCAGCGGTTCGGCAGGATGCGCTCGCCCAGCATGTCGATCTGCTTGGAAAAAGAGAAGCCGTCGCGATACACGAAGAACAGCGCGATCAGCATGAAGAGCAACGTCAAGAGGAGGTGGAAAGCGCCACCGCCGGCTGCAAGCACGGCGCGATAGATGTTGCCGATATGGGCGCCGCTGACCGCCTGGATAAGCTCTCCCAGAGCGCCGGGACTGCCGATATATTTCGTCCAGAGATCATCGAGATAGGGGCCCGCAAAGGGCAGCGCCACGATCCAGTTGGGTGTCGGTGCGCCGGCGCGGTTGGCATGGATCGCCCAGGTGACCCAGGTGCGCACTTCACCCGTCGTATAGGTGACCGCAAGCACGATCGGAATAACCAGAAAGGTGACGATCATGACAATCGCGATGGTCGCAGCGATCGTCGTATTGCCCCCGACGCGGGCAAGAAGCTTGCGATAGAGCGGCCAGCTGGCGAAGCCGATGACAAGGGCTGCCAGCACCGGCACGAGGAAGCCGTAGAAGAAATAGACGCCGGCCGCGACGATCAGCACCAGCAGCCAGCGCGCCGCCGAAATGGAGGGGATCAGCGGCGTGCGTGTCGGCGCCGACGGCCCCAGCCATCGCGGCTCATGATTGCTTTTCTGACGATCGAACACACCCACGCGCGCCTCTTCTTATTCTTGTACTCTGGTTATGGGCCATCAACCCGGCGGTTTCAAGGTCCGCGCCGTGAAAGCGTATACAAAGCGTGGCCATTCGACCAACACACATGGCGTCTTACTGCTGCGGGCGGCTGAGAAGCTTGAAGGCGTAGAATTGCGTCTTCTGGCTGGCCGAGAAATTATTGTCGGAGCCGAGGATGAGGACGTCGGCGCCGTCCTTGGCCTTGCCGAGCGACATGGCCTCGATATTGTCGGGGGCGAGGCCGATGGCTAGGAGATCGAGAACCTGGCTCTTGCGGGCAGGGACGACGCGCTGGTCGTTTTTGGCGAGCGACGCGATGGCGGATATATCGGTGGCGTCGGCGAGATCGATCATCATGATCTTGATGTTGTTGCCGAAGCCTTCGGCGTAGCTGCGCTCGACGGCGAGCAGGCGGTGATGGTCGAGGGCGAGAATTTCCGACATGCCGTTGTCATTGCCGCCGTCGGGTTTGGTGGCCGCCTGCGGGATCGGCGACACCGGATAGACGTACTGTGCCTTCGGCTCACCGATTGCGCCGTCGCAGCGGATGATACGCGACAGGCTGCCTGTCGTCAGCGACGGCTTCGGGCCGTCCTGGTAGAGGGCGGCTTCGACGCCGACGAAAACGTCGCCCGAGGGCGCAGCGGCGAGATCCTCGAAGGCGCGATTGTCGCGGATGCCGGTCGACTTGTCGGGAGTCGGCGCAAAGCCCTCCGGCTGGGAGAGCGAAATGCCGGCGGCGCAATCGCCGAAAGGGCAGGCGGTCTCGAAGGTGGCGCCGATCTCGGTGGCGCTGACCAAAACTGTGCTGGACAGAAGAAAAGCGGCAGTCGCGAGAAAACGCTTGGTCATGACTAAATCCGGCAAAAGGTTGAAAAAGCGGGACGAACCGGCGCAGCCGCTCTTCCCAGGGAAGGCCGCACACCGACCGCTTCATGCGCCGGTTGTTTGACGGAGTTGTTACGGTTCTTCGTCAGTTCCGTGAAATCGCAAATGCTAAAATGCGGCGCGCCGGACCGTGGCCGGCTGGCGCGCAGCGTAGCATCTGTTAAATATCGAGGTTCTCGGCGAAGGCCGCGCGCTCCTGGATGAAGCGGAAGCGGGCTTCCGGCTTGGTGCCCATCAGATCATCGACGGCGCTGCGGGTGCCTTCGAAATCGACCTCGTCGATCAGCACCCGGAGCAGCGTGCGCTTGGACGGATCCATCGTGGTTTCCTTGAGCTGGGCCGGCATCATCTCGCCGAGACCTTTGAAGCGGCTGACCTCGACCTTCGCCTTGCCCTTGAATTCCGTCTGCATCAGCTCGGCGCGATGATTGTCGTCGCGGGCGTAGGCGGATTTCGCCCCTTGCGTGATCTTGTAGAGCGGCGGCACGGCGAGGAAGAGATGGCCGCCGCGCACCAGTTCGGGCATTTCCTGATAGAAGAAGGTGATCAGCAACGAGGCGATGTGGGCACCGTCGACGTCGGCATCGGTCATGACGATGATGCGCTCGTAGCGCAGGTCTTCCTGGCGGTATTTCGAGCGCGTGCCGCAGCCGAGCGCCTGGATGAGATCGGCGAGCTGCTGGTTGGCACCGAACTTCTCGCGGCCGGCGCTGGCGACGTTCAGGATCTTGCCGCGCAGCGGAAGGATTGCCTGGTTGGCGCGGTTGCGCGCCTGCTTGGCCGAACCGCCTGCCGAATCGCCCTCGACGATGAAAAGTTCGGCGCCCTCGGCGGTGTTCTGCGAGCAGTCGGCGAGCTTGCCCGGCAGGCGCAGCTTGCGCACTGCCGTCTTGCGGTTGACTTCCTTTTCCTTGCGGCGACGCAGGCGCTCCTCGGCGCGCTCGATCACCCAGTCGAGCAGCTTGGCCGCTTCGTTCGGATTATCGGCGAGATAATGGTCGAACGGATCACGCAGCGCATTCTCGACGATGCGCTGGGCCTCGACGGTCGCCAGCTTGTCCTTGGTCTGGCCGACGAATTCCGGCTCGCGGATGAAGACCGACAGCATGCCGACGGCCGAGATCATCACGTCATCCGTGGTGATCTGCGCGGCGCGCTTGTTCTGCGTCAGCTCGGCATAGGCCTTGAGACCCTTGGTCAGCGCGATGCGCAAACCGGCCTCATGCGTGCCGCCTTCAGGGGTCGGAATGGTGTTGCAATAGGAATGCACTTGCGGATCGCCACCGTACCAGGTGATCGCCCATTCCATCGAGCCGTGGCCGCTGGCCTTCTCCGTCTTGCCGGCGAAGATTTCGCGGGTGACGGTGAATTCCTTGCCCATCGTCGCCTGGAGATAATCCTTGAGGCCGCCGGGGAAATGGAAGGTGGCCCTGTCAGGCACCTCCGACCCTTCGGGCAGTACGCCGGGCTCGCAGCTCCAGCGTATTTCGACGCCGCCGAAGAGGTAGGCCTTGGAGCGCGCCATGCGAAAGACGCGGGCGGCGTCGAACTTCATATGCTCCCCGAAGATCTGGGCGTCCGGATGGAAGCGCACGCGGGTGCCGCGGCGATTATGGACGTCGCCCAATTCTTCGAGGCCGCCCTGCGGCAGGCCGCGGGAGAAGCGCTGGCGGTAAAGCTTGCGGTTTCGCGCCACCTCGACTTCGAGGAAATCGGAAAGCGCGTTGACGACCGAAACGCCGACGCCGTGCAGGCCGCCCGACGTCTCGTAGGCCTTGCCGTCGAATTTGCCGCCGGCATGCAGCTTGGTCATGATGACTTCGAGCGTGGATTTGCCCGGAACTTGCGGATGGTTCTCGACGGGAATGCCGCGCCCGTTGTCGGAGACGGTGAGATAGCCCTGCAGATCGAGATGCACTTCGATGAAATTGGCGTGCCCGGCGACCGCTTCGTCCATCGCATTGTCGATGACTTCGGCGAAGAGGTGATGCAGCGCCTTTTCGTCGGTGCCGCCGATATACATACCCGGGCGCATGCGCACCGGCTCAAGACCTTCGAGGACACGGATCGACGAAGCACCATAATCATCCGGGTTCGAGGCGACGGGCGCCGGGCGCGCAGCAGCCGAAGGTTGGGTAGCGGTCACCGGAGCGGCCGCCGGCGGCCGTTCACTCGACGCGGCGGGCTTCTGCGCCTCCTCGCGTTTTTCGGAGAGGGGCAGGCCGGAAAAAAGGTCGTTGCTATCGTCCATGGAGCCGTTCAGATCTTCGTCCTGTCTTGGGTGGGCATGCGCCGCCGACCCAAAATCACCGCATTTCATGTCACGTTTGCGAATCAGGCAGATTTTGCCAGAAAGCACCTCTATACGCGACACCGCCTGATTTGGCGGCTTTGCCCAAATGATTTGCGTTGCCGGGCGCGGAATGGCAAGCGGCGGCAGGCTTCAGGAAACCATCTGCATGCAAATGTCCACAAGTCATTGCACCGTTATATCAGCAATTGCGGCCTTTTTCCTGTCCGCGGTCCTGATTGCCGCCGCGCCGGCGCGGGCGGCCGAGACGCTGGCGCCCTTCAAGGACGACTTGTTCTCGAAGCAGACGGTGCTGCAGACGGGCGACAGCGGCGCCTTCGAGGTCATCGACTACGACGAGATGCGCGATATCAACGGCCGCGACCAGATCCCGCAAAAACGCGTCCAGCAGAAATATGTGGCGCTCGGCATCCGCAAGGCGCAGGCGGAAGAAACGCTCTCCCTCGACGGCATCAAGCTCGATGTCACCAGGGTGGGACCGGCGCAGAATGCCGCCTTTACCGTCATCTTCATCCACGGCCGTGACGGCGACCGCCGGCTCGGGGCCAACGACTACAGCTTCGGTGGCAATTTCAACCGGCTGAAAAACCTCGTCGCCGGCAATGGCGGCGTCTATTATTCGCCGACGGTGAGGAGTTTCGACGGTAACGGCGTCGCCGCGATCGCCGGCCTGATCCGCTATGCCAGCGCCCAATCGCCCGGCCGGCCGATCATCCTTTCCTGCGCTTCGATGGGGAGCCAGGTCTGCTGGGGCATTGCGCGCGACGGAGACAGCGTCAAACGGCTGAAGGGCATGGTTGTTATGAGCGGGGTCACCGACCCCGACTTCACCAAAAGTGCCTTCTACAAGGCGAAGCTGCGGCTCTGGTTCGCTCATGGCAGCCGCGATCCGGTCTATGCCGCTGCCAACCAGCAGGCGCTGTTCGAAAGCTTGCTCAAGGCCAGATATCCGACGCGCTTCACGCTGTTTCAGACGGGAAATCACGGAACGCCGATCCGGATGATTGACTGGCGCCGCGTGTTGAACTGGATTTTCGCGGGCTGAAGTGTGCCGCCTGCGCCGTTCTGAGAGAAAATATGCGCGGCAGCGCCGAGATTCCCCCTTCGTCAAGGGCATGATGCTTTTCTTTGCCGCAAGCTTTTGATATTGCCGCCGGGGATATGAAGTTTGTGGAAGGCCGGCATGACACCTGACGTGCGCCCGCTCGTGGCGGGAAATTGGAAAATGAACGGCACGCGTGCCTCTTTGGATCAGATCAAGGCGATTGCCGAGGGCGTTCGCCCGCCGCTCGCCGCCAAGGTCGAGGCGCTGATCTGCCCGCCGACGACGCTGCTCTACGTGGCGACTGCCCTTTGCACCGACAGTCCGCTTTCGATCGGCGCACAGGATTGCCACCAGAAGGCTTCCGGCGCGCATACCGGCGATATCTCGGCCGAGATGATCGCCGATAGTTTCGGCACCTATGTGATCGTCGGCCATTCCGAACGGCGCACCGACCATGCCGAGACAGATCATCTGGTCCGCGCCAAGGCTGAAGCGGCGTTCGCCGCCGAATTGACGGCGATCATCTGCGTTGGCGAGACGGCCGACGAACGCCGCGCCGGACAGGAACTCGACGTCATCAAGCGCCAGCTCTCCGCCTCCGTTCCCGATAGCGCGACCGCCAAAAACACCGTTATCGCCTACGAGCCGATCTGGGCGATCGGCACCGGTGTAACGCCGACTTCAGGCGATGTCGAAAAGGCGCATGCCTTCATGCGCGCCGAGCTCGTGGCCCGCTTCGGCGATGAAGGCCGCAAGATGCGTCTTCTCTATGGCGGTTCGGTCAAGCCCGCCAACGCAGGAGAACTGCTTGGTATCGCCAATGTCGACGGTGCGCTGATCGGCGGGGCAAGCTTGAAAGCCGCCGACTTCCTCGCCATCTACCGCGCCTATGAGGCGTTGCTCGCCTGAGGCATTGTTCATAGCTCGGTTTATTCGGCTGTTTATTCCGGGCCGAAGGGCTTGGAATAGGCGAGAGCCTCATGTAAAGAGCCGCCAGAATTCTTACTTATGTCCGTCTCCAAGCGGGCAGGACTGGACCCATGCAGACAGTATTGATTGTCATCCATCTCATGATCGTGCTCGCCCTCGTCGGCGTTGTGCTCATCCAGCGCTCGGAAGGCGGCGGCCTTGGCATCGGCGGCGGTTCGGGCTTCATGTCGGCCCGCGGCACGGCCAATGCGCTGACGCGCACGACCGCGATCCTCGCGACCTTGTTCTTCCTGACCTCGCTCGGCCTCGGTATCCTGACGCGCTACGAGCGCCGTCCAGCCGACATTCTGGACCGTATTCCGGCAACGAGCGGTCAGGGCAACGGCATTCTCGATTCGCTCGGCGGCGGTGCGCAGGCTCCGGCAAACCCGCCGACCGGCAACGGCGTTCCAAGCAGCGGAGCCGCACCGCAGGCCCCGGCGGCTCCCGCTCCGGCTGCTCAGGCTCCTGCAGCCGAGGCCCCGGCCGCCACCGCCCCGGCAACGACGGCTCCGGCAACGCCCGCAGCTCCGGCCACGCCGGCGCCGGCTCAGCCCTCCGGCGTCCCGACGGGACAGTAAACCGGGCTTAGACATAAACCGCCGGCAGGCCTTCGGGTCTGCCGGTTTTCTTTTGTTCAGATTCCCGCGCCACTCTCCGAAAATTCCGGAAAAGAATTTTTGGGGCTGGCGGAATCGTTTTTGAAAAGGTATCCGGTGAAGCCCATGGCGCGATACGTATTCATCACTGGCGGCGTGGTTTCCTCCCTCGGAAAAGGAATTGCGGCCGCGGCTCTCGGAGCGTTGCTGCAGGCCCGTGGATATCGGGTGAGGCTTCGCAAGCTCGACCCCTATCTGAACGTGGACCCGGGCACTATGAGCCCGACCCAGCACGGCGAGGTCTTCGTCACCGACGACGGCGCGGAAACCGATCTCGATCTCGGCCACTACGAACGCTTCACGGGGCGTTCGGCGACCAAGACCGACAACATCACCACCGGCCGCATCTACAAGAACATCATCGACAAGGAACGGCGCGGCGACTATCTCGGCGCGACGGTGCAGGTCATCCCGCACGTCACCAACGAGATCAAGGATTTCGTCACCGAGGGCAATGGCGACTACGACTTCGTCATCTGCGAGATCGGCGGCACGGTCGGCGACATCGAGGCGATGCCGTTCATGGAGGCGATCCGCCAGCTCGGCAACGACCTGCCGCGCGGCACGGCCGTCTATGTCCATCTGACGCTGATGCCTTATATTCCGGCCGCCGGCGAGCTGAAGACCAAGCCGACGCAACATTCCGTCAAGGAGCTGCAGGCGCTCGGCATTCATCCCGATATCCTGCTGGTGCGCGCCGACCGGGAAATTCCGGAAGCGGAGCGGCGCAAGCTCTCGCTGTTCTGCAACGTGCGCCCGTCGGCCGTCATCCAGGCGCTCGACGTCGCCAACATTTACGACGTGCCGATGGCCTACCACAAGGAAGGCCTCGACGACGAAGTTCTTGCCGCCTTCGGCATCGAACCGGCGCCGAAGCCGCGCCTCGACCAGTGGGAAGAGGTCTGCAATCGCATCCGCACGCCCGAGGGCGAGGTGACGATCGCGATCGTAGGCAAATATACCGGCCTGAAGGATGCCTATAAGTCGCTGATCGAGGCGCTGCATCACGGCGGCATCGCCAATCGCGTCAAGGTCAAGCTGGAATGGATCGAGTCCGAGATCTTCGAGAAGGAAGATCCCGCACCCTACCTCGAAAAGGTGCACGGCATTCTCGTGCCCGGCGGCTTCGGCGAACGGGGCTCCGAGGGCAAGATCCACGCGGCGCGCTTCGCCCGCGAGCGCAAGGTGCCGTATTTCGGCATCTGCTTCGGCATGCAGATGGCCGTCATCGAGGCGGCCCGCAATCTGGCCGATGTGCCGGACGCTTCGTCGACCGAGTTCGGTCCTGCCAAGGAGCCGGTGGTCGGCCTGATGACCGAATGGGTCAAGGGCAACGAGTTGCAGAAGCGCACGGCGGCCGGCGATCTCGGCGGCACGATGCGTCTCGGTGCCTACAAGGCGGCGCTGAAAAAGGGCACGAAGATCTCCGAGATCTATGGCTCGACGGATATTTCCGAGCGCCACCGCCACCGTTACGAGGTCAATATCGATTACAAGGACCGGCTGGAAGGCTGCGGCCTCGTCTTCTCCGGCATGTCGCCGGACGGCGTGCTGCCGGAGACGATCGAATATCCGGATCATCCCTGGTTCATCGGCGTCCAGTACCATCCGGAACTGAAGAGCCGGCCGCTCGATCCGCACCCGCTGTTTGCAAGCTTCATCGAAGCGGCGACTGAACAGAGCCGCCTCGTGTAACAATTGCCGGATCGCGCTTTTCAGGCGTGATCCGGTCCGGTCTCAGGCAGCCGTCGGCAAAGGGCCGATATAGACCGAGCGCGGGCGGATCAGCCGGCCTTCGAGCGCCTGTTCGCGTGCGTGCGCCAGCCATCCGACGGTGCGGCCGATCGCAAAGACGCCGGTAAAAGCCTCGCGGGGAAAACCGAGCGCTTCGAGCAGCAGCGCGGTATAGAATTCGACATTGACGTCGAGCGGCCGGTCGGGCTTGCGGGTCGTCAGGGCCGCCAATGCAGCGGTTTCGACGGCCTCCGCCAGCGCCCCGCGGGCGCCGTTGACCTGACCCGACGCGATCAGCGGGGCGAGGGCACCTTTCAGGGCGTCGGCGCGCGGATCACGGACACGGTAGATGCGGTGGCCGAAGCCCATCAGCCTTTCGCCGCGATCAAGTGCATCTCTGATCCAACCATCGGCATTCTCGGGCGTTCCCACCGCATCCAGCATGTCGAGCACAGGGCCGGGCGCGCCGCCATGCAGCGGTCCCTTCAGGGCACTCAGCGCCGCCAGCACCGAAGATGTAAGTCCGGCCTTCGTCGACGCGATGACCCGCGATGCGAAGGTAGAAGCGTTGAGGCCATGGTCTGATATCGTCACAAGATAGGTGTCGAGTGCGGCCACCTGCTCGAGAGTCGGCTTTTCTCCGGTCAGCATGCGCAGGATATCGGCAGCGTGCGACAGGGAGGGGTCGGGGGCGATCGGGTCCTCGCCACGCCGCAGACGCAGAACTGCCGGCAGAAAAACTGCGGGCGCGGCCAGAAGGCTGAGCGCAGTATCGAAATCGTCGCCATCCGGCAGCCGGGCGATCAGCGCCCGCATCACGTCGACCGGGGGCAGCGCCAGCAGGGCGGCATCGGCGGCTGCTGCATGATTGAAAACCCTGATTCGCGCGCTCGCCAACCATTCGCGCAAGAGTGCTTCGTCGAAGCTTCTTTCCACCAAGCCGTCGAGCAGCAGCGCGGCCACAGCTTCATAACTGCTGTCCCTCACCAGGTGATCCAAGGACACGCCGCGGATGATCAGGCGTCCCGCTTCGCCATCGACATCGGAAAGCTGGGTTTCGGCGGCAATGACGTCTTCCAAGCCGTTTTTCATCTTGTTTCTCCTTTACGACAGGGATGATCAGACCTAGTCTCATTGACGTCAATCTTGATGCAATTGATCAATATGAGGCTTTCGATGTCGTGGCTGACTGCCGAGGAGGCGCTGCGCGCGCTGAAGACCAAGCCGCAAACGCTCTACGCCAATGTCAGCCGCGGACGCATTCGCGCCAAGCCCGATCCGGCCGACCCGCGCCGCAGCCTCTACCAGACTGCCGACGTGCAGCGGCTTGCCGAACGCCACGCCGGCCGCCGCAAGGCCGAAACGGTTGCCGCCGAGGCGATCAGATGGGGGGATCCGGTTCTCTCCTCAGCCATCTCCACCATCACAGGCGGGCGCCTGTCCTATCGCGGCAGGGACGCTGCCGATCTCGCCGAGGAGGCGACGCTGGAGCAGACCGCGGCATTGCTTTGGAACAGCGTGGAGACGCTTTGTTCCGGCAGCGGATCCGGCAAAGATCCTCCCTCACTTCAGGCTGCGTTCCTGGCGCTTGCCGGGCGGGTGACATCAGATCTGCCATCGCTCGGCCGATCGCAGGCGGCCCTTCGGCGCGAGGCGCATGGGGTTCTCTCCAGCCTCGCCGCCGCGCTGGCCGCCGGGCCGTCGGATGAGCTGCTGCATCTCAGGCTTGCGGCGAGTTGGGGGCGGCCGGATGCTGCCAATTGCCTGCGCCGGGCGCTGGTGCTGCTTGCCGATCATGAACTCAACGCCTCGACCTTTGCGGCACGGGTCACGGCCTCGGCGGGCGCCTCGCTTTCAGCTGCCGTGCTGTCGGGGCTGGCGACGCTGACGGGGCCGTTGCACGGCGCCGCCTGGCAGGGCGTTGAAGCCTTGACCGAGGCGGCTTCAGCACTTGGAGCGGAGCAGGCGATCCGCCGCACACTGGCCCAGGGCAATCATCTCGCGGCCTTCGGTCACCCGCTCTATCCGGATGGCGACATCAGGGCGCAGGCTCTGCTTTCGCAGTTTTCGCTGCCGTCGCCTTTTGCCGAGGTCCGCGCGGTCGGCGAGGACATGGTCGGCGAGAAGGTCAATGTCGACTTCGCGCTCGCCGCGATGGCCGCTGCCTTCGATCTGCCCAAGGAGGCGCCGATCATCGTCTTTTCGCTCTCCCGCTGTACCGGCTGGCTTGCCCATGCGATGGAGCAGATCGAAAGCGGCGAATTGATCCGGCCGCGGGCACGCTATGCCGGACCGGCGCCGGCGCCGATACCGAAGATCGGCGCCTAGAGCATCCGCGATCGCACGGTGCCCAATCGCCTTTGCCCTGACGAAAACCTGCTCCGGCAGAATGCTTCAATCTGACCAGGAAAAGCTCTATGGAAATAACCGAATTCGGCTATCATGACGGACATCGAACAAGATGGTTGGGAAGAAGACGGTGGGCGGGCGCTTTCGCAAAGCCGGGCCGCACGGTCACGGGGGCTTTCCATGAAGATGACGTTTTGCAACCTGTTTGTTGCCGCACTTGCTGGCGGCCTCATTCCGCATGGAGCGGCGCTCGCGCAATCAGCCGGTTGCGCGATGTCGCGCGATGCCGGCGGCCGGCAAGTTTTCAATTGTCCCGGCGGCGTCAAAGTGACGGCGGAGGCCGGCGCTTCTTTCCGCCTCGCGGATCGCAACGGCGACGGCAGCCCCGATTCGGCATCGCTCAGCCGCAAGGCCATTCTCGTCGATGTGGACGCTAGCCAGCATGCGGGTGGTTTCCAGGTGGTGACACCGCAAGCGATTGCTGCCGTGCGCGGCACCCAATGGGCTGTCGACGTCGCGGCTGGCAAAACTTCGGTGCTGGTCGTCAGGGGCAGCGTGGCTGTGCGCAGGCCGGCCGGTGAACCGGTGGTGCTGTCGCCGGGCGAGGGCGTTGACGTCGGGCGCGGAACCGAACCGCTCGTCGTCCGTCGCTGGCCGGCGGCACGCGTCTCGGCCCTTCTTGCCCGCCTCGGCCAATAGCCGCCATGAATCACCGCCAGCAGACCGTGATCGCGCTGCTGCTCGCCGGTCTTTGGGGCGCGACGCTCGGCTATCTCAATCTTAGCGGCGGAATCGGCCTTCTCGACCGGATGGAGGCCTCGCTCGCCGATATCCGCAGCGTCATAGTCGGGGCAAGAACGCCGCCACCTGTCGTTTCGATCGTGGCGATCGACGACCGCACCGCGGCGACCCACGGCTATCCGCTCGGCCGGGCGACACTTGCGCGTCTCGTCGATGCGATCACCGGCCTGAAGCCGAAGGCCCTGGCGCTCGACATTCTGCTCGTCGATCCGGGACCGGGGGAGGGCGATGCGGCGCTGACCTCGGCCCTTGGACGCGGGCCGAGCGTGATTGCGGCGGCGGCCACCTTTGCGCAGAGCCGGCAGCGGGTCGCCGACAGGGCTGACGATCCGCTTGCGGCGATCCCCGAAGCAGACCAACTGCTCATGCCGCTTCCCCGCTTTGCCGAGGCGGCAGCTGTCGGTATCGTCAACGTCGTCACCGATCAGACCGGCACCCCTCGTTTCATTCCGCTGATCTCGCGCGCCTCGAACCGGCTGGATCCGGCTTTTCCGCTGCGCGTCGCCTCCGTGGCGCTCGGTGTCGATCCCAGCATCGAACGCGATGCCGTTGTCCTCGGGGCGCTGCGCATTCCGACGGATCTCGGCCAGCGCCTGCCCGTGACTTTCTACGGCCGACACGGCAGCATCGCCACCTTCAGCGCCGTCGATGCGTTGGATGGCAGGCTTCAGGCCGATGCTGTCGCCGGCCGCATCGTCGTCATCGGCTCGACCGTCACCGGCGGCGGCGACGTCTTCCCGACGCCTTTCGATCCCGTCATGCCGGGCGTCGAGGTGATGTCGACCGCAATTACCCATCTCGTCACCGGCGACGGCATGGTGCGCGACTACAGGATAAGGCTGATCGATGCCGGCACCGCCGTGGTCCTGCCGCTCATCCTCGTCTCACTGATCGCCTGGCGGCGGAGTGCGGCGGGCTATCTCATCATCGTACTGACGCTGGTCGTCTGGGCAATTTTCAATCTCTCGGCCTTTGTGCATGGCTATTGGCTGAGTGCGGCGCTGCCGATTGCCGCGGCGCTGCCACCGGCGTTGATCTTCGGTGCGGCCGAGCTCTGGCGCGACCGCGGCCGCGCCAGCCATTTCGCCGAGCAGAGCGCGCTGCTGCAGCGCATCGAGGCACCAGGTCTGGGAGAATGGCTGGCGCGCGATCCGAATTTCCTCGCCGAACCGGTGCGCCAGAACGCCGCCGTCGTCTTCATCGATCTCTCAGGCTTTACCGGCCTCAGCGAAAAACTCGGACCGGCCAAGGTGAGCGAGGTGCTGAGCGGCTTCTTCGAATTGATCGACGAGGAGGCGCGCGCCCATCACGGTGCCATTACCAGCTTCATGGGCGACGGGGCGATGGTCCTCTTCGGACTGCCGCAGCCTGCTGACGACGACGCCACCCGGGCCGTTGCCTGCGCTGTCAGGCTCTGCGAGCGCACAAGGTCCTGGCTTCGAACGCAAGCGGGCTTTGCCGACAAGATCGGCTTCAAGGTCGGCGCTCATTGCGGACCGATCGTCGCCTCGCGGCTTGGCAGCGGCGAAAGGCAGCAGATCACAGCGGCAGGCGATACGGTCAATGTCGGGAGCCGCCTGATGGAGGTCGCTGCCAGTCACGGTGTCGAGCTGGCCCTCAGCGCTGAAATCGTCCGCGCCGCCGGGCCAGACAGCGTGCTCCTCAAGTCCGGCCGGATCGAGGGTCCGATGGAAACGGCGCTGCGCGGCCGGGCAAGCCATATCGACGCCTGGCTGTGGCGCAGCCGCACGCTTTGACAATCGCTGCGGGAGCGGCTAGGAACGGCGCAAATATCCCGCCGGCTGGCTCCGGCCATGGCGCATTTTGCGCCTGATAGCTCCGAAAGATCGAACTCATGACAGAATTCAACGGCGTCGTTCCGGCGATCGCCAAGGCGTTGCAGAAGCGCGGTTACGCCGAACTTACCCCGGTGCAGCAGGCGATGCTCGACCCGGCGCTCGCTGCTTCCGACGCGCTGGTCTCGGCCCAGACCGGCTCCGGCAAGACCGTCGCCTTCGGACTGGCGCTGGCGCCGACGCTGCTCGACGGCCGCGATCGTTTCGGTGCTGCCGGCGCTCCGCTGGCGCTCGTCATCGCCCCGACGCGCGAGCTTGCCCTGCAGGTGAAGCGCGAGCTCGAATGGCTCTATGAAATGACCGGCGCGGTGGTATCAAGCTGCGTCGGCGGCATGGACATCCGCAGCGAGCGCCGGTCGCTCGAACGCGGCGCCCATATCGTCGTCGGCACGCCCGGCCGTCTCTGCGACCATATCCGCCGCCATGCGCTCGACATGTCGGAGCTGAAGGCAACCGTGCTCGACGAGGCCGACGAGATGCTCGATCTCGGTTTCCGCGAGGACCTGGAATTCATTCTCGAATCGGCGCCGGACGAGCGCCGGACGCTGATGTTTTCGGCCACCGTGCCGGCGGCAATCGCCAAGCTCGCCAAAAGCTATCAGCGTGACGCGGTACGCATCAGCACCGCGGCCGAGGAGAAGCAGCATGTCGATATCGAATATCGCGCGCTCGTCGTTGCTCCGAGCGACCGCGAGAACGCGATTATCAACGTGCTGCGTTATTATGAGGCGACCAACGCCATCGTCTTCTGTTCGACGCGCGCCGCCGTCAATCACCTGACCGCGCGCTTCAACAACCGCAATTTCTCCGTGGTGGCGCTGTCCGGCGAGCTGACGCAGAACGAACGCAGCCATGCGCTGCAGGCGATGCGCGACGGGCGCGCCCGCGTCTGCATCGCGACCGACGTTGCCGCCCGCGGCATAGATCTGCCGGGTCTCGATCTCGTCATCCATGCCGACCTGCCGACCAATCCGGAAACGCTGCTGCACCGCAGCGGCCGCACCGGCAGAGCGGGCCGCAAAGGCATCAGTGCCCTGATCGTGCCGCTGAGCGCGCGGCGCAAAGCCGAACGGCTGCTGGAGAATGCCGGGATTTCGGCTGCCTGGGCGCGGCCGCCGTCGGCCGAGGAGGTGAACGAACGCGACGACGAGCGGCTGCTTGCCGATCCGATCTTCCACGAAGCACCGCAGGAGGAAGAACAGGGACTGGTCCAGCAGCTGCTCGAAAGCCATGGCGCCGAGAAGCTTGCCGCCGCCTTTCTGCGCCTTTACCGCACCAACCATGCGGCGCCGGAAGACCTGATCGAGGTTTCGGTCTACGAAGACCGCAGCCGCAAACGCCGCGACAACGCCGCGCCTTACGAGCCGGCGCAAAAGGGACCGCGCGAGGATTTCGGCCCCAGCGTCTGGTTTTCCGTTTCGGTCGGACGCAAGCAGAACGCCGAGCCGCGCTGGCTGATCCCCATGCTCTGCCGCAACGGCAATGTCACGAAACGCGAGATCGGCGCGATCAAGATGCAACCCGAGGAAACCTATGTGGAGATCGCGGCCGCGAGCGCCGACAGCTTCCTCAATGCGATCGGACCGAACAAGGCGCTCGAACGCGGGATCCGCGTGACGCGGCTTTCCGGCACGCCCGACTTCAGCCGGGCACCGGCGCCGAAGGCCTATACCGGCAAGGCATCCCGTGACGAACGGCCGGGCGATGCGTTCCGCGACGAGCGGCCGAAGAAGAAGTTCGGCAAGGGTTCGAGTGGCGGTTATGCGGCAGCCGAGAATGGTGGCGGGGAAAGACGCGATGCCAAGCCCTGGAGCAAGAAATCCGACAAGCCCAGATATGACAAGCCGAAATTCGAGGGCGGCAAATATGAGGGCAAGGGCGGCGCTGGACCGAAAGGCAAGTTCTCCAAGAAGAAGCCCAGCTGATTTCGTTTCAGCATGACTTGATGATCGGCAGGGTCAGATGACGATGAAACGCTCCGGCATGCCAGATCTTGATCCGGTGACTTTCATCGAGGCCAATCTGCCGATCTCACCGGTCCCCTCCATCCCGGAGATCCTGTTGCACACCGCAGGGCCGGCGAGCGGGCTCTGGCGGCTGGCCGGCCGGGAAGAAGTCGATCCGCCGCCTTACTGGGCCTATCCCTGGGCCGGCGGCGCCGTGCTTGCCCGCCATCTGCTCGACCGGCCGGAAACGGTTTCCGGCCGTCGCGTTGTCGATCTCGGTGCCGGATCCGGTCTGGTTGCCATCGCAGCGGCGAGAGCCGGAGCACGCGCGGTCACCGCGGTCGATATTGATGCCAATGCCATTGCCGCGATCGGCCTGAATGCGGCGATCAATGGGGTCACTATTGCGGTCATCGCCGCCGATATCATCGAGGCATCCCCGCCGGAGACGGATGTTCTCGTGGTCGGCGACCTGTTCTACGATCCCGCCCTTGCCGTGCGCGTGATAGCCTTCCTGCGACGTTGCCAGGCGGCCGGCGTCGAAGTGCTGATCGGCGATCCAATGAGGGTCGATCTGCCCCAAACGGAACTCAGGCGAATCGCGACCCATGCGGTGGCCGATTTCGGCGGGCGCGCGGGTGGGAGAGCGGTGCAGGCAGGTGTCTTCTTGCTCTCGAGCGACGGTTGAAAGACTCTACGCCAGAAGATCCGGCCGCAGCAGCATGACCGGGCAGGTGGCTCCGGCCGGCAGCTCCGGCGCGTGCGGGGGGCGGATGATAAGGCAATCCGAATGGGCGAAGGTCTTCATCATCGACGAGTCCTGCTTGTCGAAGGGCTCGACAAGCCATTCTCCCGTGGCGGATTTCAAAAGTTTTGCCCTGATATAATCCTGCCGATGGTCGTTGGCGCGCAGTGTGACAGCGGCTTCCGCCGTGGCCTCGCGCCGCGCTGGCGGCAGGGAAGCGATCTTGCGGATCAGCGGCTCCAGGAATAGCAACGAACAAACGAGACTCGAAACCGGATTGCCGGGCAGGCCGAGCACATGCGTCTCGCCGAAGCTGCCGACCATCAGCGGCTTGCCGGGACGCATGGCGATGCGCCAGAAATCGAGCTGCATGCCGGCCTCAACAAGCGTCGCCTGCACCAGATCGTGGTCGCCGACCGATGCGCCGCCGAGGGTGACGATGACATCCACCTTGGCATTCCGTGCCTTGTCGATGGCGGCTGTGATCTTGGTCTTATCGTCAGGAACGATGCCGAGGTCGATGACATCGGCGCCGGCTTTGCGGGCAAGGGCCGCGATACCGAAGGTGTTGGAGGCGATGATCTGGGACGGGCCGGGCGTGCTTCCGGGCGGCAGCAATTCATCGCCGGTTGCGAGAATGGCGATCAGCGGGCGGCGCAGAACTTCGACATCGGGCCGGTTCATGCCGGCAGCCACCGTCAGCCGCGAGAAATCGAGCACGGTGCCGGCAGAGAGCACCACTTCGCCTTCGGCAAAATCCTGGCCGCGGGGGCGGATATGCTGGCCCTGCCGCACGGGGAAATTCGTTCTGATGCCGCCATCGATCTTCTCGGCATCCTCCTGCAGCAGGACGCTGTCTGCGCCAAGTGGAACAGGCGCACCGGTGAAGATGCGGACCGCCTCTCCCTTGCCCACGCTTCCCTCGAAGCCGCGGCCGGCGGAGGATGTGCCGATGACCTTCAGCTCGGCGCCCGGCTCCGGCGCGTCGTCGCGGCGCAGCGCATAACCATCCATGGCCGAAGCATTGAAGGGCGGCTGGGTCAGGCGCGCCGTCAGATCGGCCGCCAGGACGCGGCCTTCGGCTTCGGCGAGCGGCAGCGTCTCTGACGCAGCGACGGGCTTTGCATGGGAGAGCAAGCGATCCAAGGCCTCGGCGACAGGCAAGAGGTTCATCTTGCCTCCGGATGACGGAAATCGCCCGATTTGCCGCCGGACTTTTCGAGCAGCCGGATGCTGCCGATCTCCATGGCCTTGTCGGCGGCCTTGGCCATGTCGTAGATCGTCAGACAGGCGACTGAAACGGCCGTCAGCGCCTCCATCTCCACACCGGTCTTGCCGGTCAGCTTGGCGGTTGCCGTGACGCGCAGGCCGGGCAGGGCAGCATCTTCTTCGATCTCGACCGCGACCTTCGTCAACATCAGCGGATGGCAGAGCGGGATGAGATCGGCGGTGCGTTTTGCCGCCATGATGCCGGCAAGGCGCGCCGTGCCGATCACATCGCCCTTCTTGGCGTTGCCCTGGCGGATGAGCGCAAGGGTTTCCGGCGCCATCTTCACGCGGCCCTCGGCAGTGGCGATGCGCACCGTCTCGGTCTTATCGGAAACGTCGACCATGTGCGCTTCGCCGGAGGCGTCGATATGGGTGAGGCCGGGCTTCTCGCCGCTCATGTCATTCGGCCGCGAGGGCGGCTTCGCCAAAGAGCAGCGCGCGGGTGGCAGCCGCCACGTCGTCCTTGCGCATCAGGCTCTCGCCGACCAGGAAGGTATTGATGTCGACGGCCTGCAGGCGCTTGCAATCGGCATGGGTGAAGATTCCGCTTTCGCCGACCAGCAGTCGGTCGGCGGGAACCATGGCGGCCAGCGTCTCGCTGACTGTCAGGCTGACCTCGAAGGTCCGCAGATTGCGGTTGTTGATGCCGACGAGCGGCGAGGAAAGCTTCAGCGCCCGTTCCATTTCCGGTGCGTCGTGAACCTCGACCAGCACGTCCATGCCGAGCGAGAAAGCTTCGTCCTGCAGTCGCTCTGCATCGTCATCCGTCAGCGACGCCATGATCAGCAGAATGCAATCGGCACCCCAGGCGCGCGCCTCATGGACCTGGTAGGTCTCGAACATGAAATCCTTGCGCAGGGCAGGCAGGGCACAGGCGGCCCGCGCCGTCGTCAGGTATTCCGGGGCGCCCTGAAAACTCGGCGTGTCGGTCAGCACGGAAAGGCAGGCAGCGCCGCCGGCCTCATAGGCCCTCGCCAGCGCCGGCGGGTCGAAATCCGGGCGGATCAGCCCCTTGGACGGGCTCGCCTTCTTGATCTCGGCGATCAGACCGAAATGGCCGGCGTCACGCTTGGCAAGCAGCGCCCTATGGAAGCCGCGAGGCGCGGATTGGCCGGCCTGCATCGCCTTCAGGTCGGCGAGCGGTACGGCAGCCTTGGCCGCGGCGATTTCCTCGCGCTTGTAGAGTTCGATCTTCTTCAGGATATCGGTCATCGGCCAATCCTAGTCGATATCGTTGGAAACGGCGATGAGTTTGTCGAGAGCAAGTGCCGTGGCGCCGCTGTCCAGCGAATGCGCGGCAAGCGCCATGCCGTCACGGATCGTCTCGGCCTTGCCGGCGATCACCAGCGAGGCGGCGGCGTTGGCAAGCGAGACATCGCGATAGGCGTTCCTGGCGCCGCCGAGCACTTCGCGCAGCGCTGCGGCGTTGGCGACACCGTCACCGCCCTTGATGTCGGCGAGCATGCAGGGGCTGACGCCGAAATCGGCGGGCGACAGTTCGAAGCTGCGGATCCTGCCGTCTTCGAGCGCGGCGACTTTTGTGACGCCGGTCGTGGTGATTTCGTCCAGGCCGTCGCCATGAACCACCCAGACGCATTCGGAGCCGAGATCGCGCATGACTTCGGCAAGTGGAACCAGCCATTGCGGCGAGAAGACGCCGAGCAGTTGGCGACGGACGCCGGCCGGATTGGAGAGCGGCCCGAGAAGATTGAAGATGGTCCGCGTGGCCAGCTCCACCCGGGAGGGGCCGACATGACGCATGGCAGAGTGATGAAGCTGGGCGAACATGAAGCCGACGCCGGCTTCGGTGATGCAGCGGGAGATCGTCTCAGGGCCGGCATCGATATTGACGCCGAGAGCCGCCAGATTGTCTGCTGCGCCCGATTTCGAGCTCAGTGCCCGGTTGCCGTGCTTGGCGACGGGCACACCGGCGCCGGCCACGATCAGGGCAGCCAGTGTCGAAATATTGTAGGTGCCGCTGGCATCGCCGCCGGTGCCGACGATGTCGATGGCATCCGCCGGCGCGTCGACGGTCAGCATCTTCGACCGCATGGTGGTGACGGCGCCGACGATCTCGTCGACGGTTTCGCCACGCACTCGCAGCGCCATCAGGAAGCCGCCAATCTGCGAGGGCGTCGCCTGGCCCGACATCAGGATGTCGAAGGCGGCACGGGCCTCGTCACGCGTCAGCGGCTCGCGGCTTGCGACTTTGGCCAGGAACGGCTTCAGATCGGTCATAGGCCAAGTCTCCTAGCGGGCCGCCGTCTGTTCGGCGAGCGTCTGGTTGATCGAAGCCCCATACTGCGTCTGCAGCAGATTGACCATCTGGTCGAGAATATCATCGCCGGCGGCATTGGCCATGGCGGTGATCTGCGCATCGCGGTTGTTCAGCACGTCGCCTGTCGGCTGGCTGTTGACCTCGGTGACCTTCATCAGGATCTGCGTCGAGGGATCGGCGCCGACGGCGCTCGCGACCGTATCGACCGGGCCGGAGAACGCGGCCTTGACGGCGGCGCGGCCGAGAACCGGGTCGTCGGTGGAGCGGGTGATGCCGCTCTTGCTTTCGACGGCGATGCCGAGCGGCGTCGCAATATCGGCAAGCGCCGTGCCCTTCTGCGCCTGTGCCTTCAATTCGTCGGCCTTCTTGGCGAGTTCCGCCTTCTGCTGCTCCGCCGTCCAGTCCTCGACTGCTTTCTCGCGCACTTCGGCGATCGGGCGGTCTCGCTCGGGCGTGATTTCGCGGACGTTGAACCAGACATAACCGTCATTGCCGATCGGAAGCGGCGGTGCATCGACGCCGACCTCCGTCTTGAAGGCTTCCCCAATGAGCTGCTGCTTGACGGGAATATCCTTGACCTCTTTGCCATCCTTGTCGGCGCCGGTCATATCGACGGCGTCGACGGTTACGGCCTTGAGCTTCAGCTGTCCGGCGATATCTTCGAGCGTCGAGCCGCCGGCGCGCAGATCCTCGATGCGGTCATGGACGTTGATCACTTCCTGAGAAGCGTTGGAAAGCGCCAGCTGCTTGCGGATATCCTCCTTCACCTCGTCGAAGTTCTTCACCGTTTCCGGCTTGATATTGGTGATGCGCAGGATGACCGGCCCGAAGGAGCCGTCGACGACCGGCGTCGTGGCGCCATCTTTGGAAACTGCAAAAGCGGCATCAGCGACGGCCTGGTCGGGAACCTTGTCCTTGGTGAACTCGCCAAGCAGCACGTCGCTTGCCGTCTTGCCCTGGTCGGAGACCAGCTGATCGAAGCTGGTGCCGCTCTTCAGCGCGGTTTCGGCGGCGGTTGCAAGATCCTTGCTGGTGAAGGTCAGCTGCTCGATCGTGCGCCTTTCCGGCGTGCGATAGCTATCCTTGCCCTTGTCGAACGCCTCGCGAATCTGGTCGTCGGTAACGGTTGCGGCATCGGCAATATCGGCCGGCTGCAGCTTGAGATAGGCGATCTTGCGATATTCCGGCGCACGGTAACGCTGCTTGACGCCCTCGAACCACGTCGCCAGCACCTCGTCGGCCGGCGCCTTGATCGGCTCGATATTGGCGTTGGTCAGCAAGAGGTAGTCGATGCTACGGCTTTCATCGCCATAGAGCTTGATTGCGTCGACCAGCGTCTTCGGCGCGGTAAAGCCATTGGAAATGGCATCGACAATCTGGCTGCGGACGGCGACCTTGCTGCGCTCCTTGATGTAATCGTCCTGGCGGATGCCGGCATTGCTCAGGCGCGAGACGAATAGATCGCGATCGAACTGGCCGTTGACAGCCTTGAAAGCCGGATCCTCGCCGATCAGTTGGGCGAGACGATCCTCGGACAGGCCGAGTTTCATATCTTCGGCGAGCTGGTCGAGCGAAGCGCCGGCAACAAGCTGGGAGAGCACCTGCTGCTCGACGCCAAAGGCGCGGGCCTGCTCGGGGGTGAGGCGCATGCCGAATTGCTGGCCGAGGCTCGCCACCTGGCGCTGATAGGCGAGGTGGAATTCGTTGACGCCCACTTGCTGATCGCCGACGGTCACGACCGTCGTGCTGTTGCCGCCCGAAAACAGCTGATGCGACACGCCCCAGACGCCGAAGGAGGCGACCAAGAGAAGCAGGAGCAGCTTGGCAACCCAGGTCTGAGCAGCTCTTCTCAGAAAATGGAACATGGAAACGCAAACCTCGCAATATTCATTGACCCGCGCGCGGGCAGACATTCGACGTTCCTTAAAACAAAGCCGACAGGAAATGAAGGGTTGTCACGCGAAAAGCTGCGCAGCCGTGCGGTAGCGAGACAAGGGGTTGATGGTGAACAAAAGATCGGCTCCGGCGGAACCTTTCGGGTCGCCATTTCGTTGAAGCGGCATCCCATCAAACAGGAGCAGACCATGGCAGAATTGAAAACCGCTTCCGCCGAATCCACCGCTGCGCGCGTCAAGGCGGATATCGCAGCAGACGATCTGTCGGCGCAGGTCACGGCACTCCGTGACGATCTCTCCAGACTGACGGACAGTGTGCGGGCGCTGGGCCAAGGGGCAAAGTCGGTGGTTACGGACGAAGCTTCGCTGCTGACGGAACGGCTGCGCGACAAGGTTCGCGAAGAACCGATCATGGCGCTCGCGGTGACGGCGGGCATTGCCTATATGTTCGGCCTTCTGAGCCGCCGCTGAAATGGCATTTCGGACAGACAAAAGCCGGACGCGAAAAACGCCCGGCTTGGCTTCATGTCCTCACTAAAGCGGCCAGTTTACCGGCGGATGGCGCGCCCGATCGCGATCAGAATGCAGGCACCGACGAACCCGGTGATCAGATAGCCCAGCCATCCCGCCAACGGCTGGATGTTCAGCAGACCCAGGATCCAGTTGGCGACGATGGCGCCGACGATGCCAAGCAATATGTTCATGAGCACGCCCATGCTGCTGCTCATGACTTTCTCCGCCAGCCATCCGGCGATCCCGCCAATAATGATGGCTGCAATCCAACCCACGCCTGCACTCTCCATGGTCATCTTCCTCCTGGTGAACCGACTCGCAAGAATGCATGATATGAAGAAAACTTCCACTCCTGGAAGAACTTATGCGCTCAGTGGGGCAGCACGGTGACCGGTGTCTCCAGTGCGTAAACGGCAAGTTGGAAGGCAAGGCCGGCAATGGCGAGCATGGCGAAACCAAACGGCATGATCAGGCTTTTGCTAAACATCTTCTTCTCCATTTTAGTAAAGGATAAGCCGAAGCAGACGCTGCGCAAGATTATTATTAATAGTTAGTTAAGTATCCATTTTGAGTAAAACTTATAGTATCGTAATGTTGCGATAATTTCTTCTCCTAGGAGAATAACTAATACTCGGACCGCGAGTGGGGGTCCGCGTGTGAGTAACTTGTGACAGTTCCATGAGCATAAGAGGATGCCATCGCATACGCGATGCAAGGATGCCGCCTTGCAAAATACAGTTCGATATTTGACGGAAATTTCCGCGGGATCGACTGACCGCCGCCATTTCATCCGTTGGAGTGGGCGGTATCGATTCCGTTGCCTGCGGATTTGCCAGGGTGCAACTGAATCTATTCGGCAGCGGGGCCGAACTCACTGAAAATTCACCGTCATTGCCGACCGCCGGCGGATTGATTTCGGCGCGAAGCGCATCATTTTATTCCGAAGCCACACAATTCGGGGAACAATTGATGCCAAAAGCTTCGATCGCCATTGCCTGCATCTGCCTGCTGACACTTTCGGGCTGCGGCAATACTGCTTACGGACTGAAGAAGGATGGACAGCAGGCGAGCCATGCGATGGATGATGCGACGCATCGGGTGCTGTCGGCCGGCGCCAAGAAGTGATTCAGGCGACGGGCCATCGAGAAAAAGCCCGCCTGGGGTAAGGCGGGCCTCAACTAACAGAGAGAATGGACGGATGGAGACCGTCTTGACTGATACAGCATTATCTTAAGCGCTGGATGTTGCTTCGTTGGACGCAACTGCGACCGAAATCATGACTGCATCGGTCGCCAGATTGAGATCAGAAGTTGCCCCAATTCTGAGCGCGGGCACGGGCGCGAATAATCCGGTATTCGCGACCGCCATAGAGCGAGCCGATCGTCAGCAGCAGCGTAAGAACGTCCCAGATGATATGCATGGTATCCTCCTTGGGTTGAACGGCTCTGCCGCGGATCGATGCAGGTACAATAGCAAGCTTTTGAATCTGCTTATATGACAAGAAATTAGGATGAGAGCGGAAGCGGGCAGGGCGCTTCCGCAAGCAAGAGGCGGCCCCGCCGCCCTGGAGCAGCAAGGTGAACAGATCATCCGGCGGCCACCAATGACGATCTTCTCCGTCCGCCACATCACGTCCTATCGTTACCTCCGGGAGGTCCATTTCGGTGAGCATCGGCTCATGTTCCGGCCGCGCGACAGTTTCGATCAGCGGCTGATCGAAGCGTCTCTGACGACCTATCCGGAGGAAAGTCATGTGCGCTGGATTCACGATGTTTTCGGCAATTGCGTGGCGCTCATCAATATTTCGAGGCCGGCGTCCGAGCTTCGTTTCGAAACCTGGATCACTCTCGATCATACGCCTCAGGTTGCCCTCGATCTCCGGGTCGACGACGCAGCCCTGACCTATCCGTTCTCCTACGACAAGGAGGAGATTACCGACCTCGCGCCGGCAATGAAACGCCATTATCCCGACTCGAACGACGAGGTCGGGCGCTGGGCAAGCCGGTTCGTGCGCCAGGGGCGGGCGACGGAGACCGGACACCTGTTGATGACGCTCTGTTATGCCATTCGCGAGAGCTTCGCCTATGCGAGGCGGCTGGAACACGGAACGCAGACCCCGGGACAGACCTTGCGGCTTCGCTCCGGCACCTGCCGCGATTTCGCGCTGCTGATGATGGAGGCCGCACGCGCGCTTGGCCTCGCCGCCCGTTTCGTCACGGGTTATGTCTACGTTCCCGACCGAGATGGCTCCACCGTGCTCGGGGGCGGCTCCACGCATGCATGGTGCCAGGTCTACCTTCCGGGGGCCGGCTGGGTGGAGTTCGACCCCACCAACGGAATTGTCGGCAATCGCGATCTCATCCGTGTGGCCGTTGCCCGCGATCCGCATCAGGCGATCCCGCTGAGCGGCAGCTATGATGGAGATGGGAATGATTTCGACGGCATGACCGTGCAGGTCAACGTGACCACCCGGCCGCCAATGACCAGCAGCCCGGCCGAGGCGCGACGGGCGCGGTGACAGTCTTCGGCCCTGCGGGAACCGGCGAAGGCGATCGACGTTCCATAGTCACCTCCGCCGATGCGGAGCCGCGACGAGGAAGACATCATGAGAATACGCGCCGGGTTTCATCTGGGTTATGAATGCATACAGCCGACGCCGATGCTGCTGGTCCTCAACATCCACCCCTCCCGCCGCGCCGATCTTCTGAGCGAGCAGGTCCTGACGTTCGACCGGCCGATCGAAGCCTGGGAATATACCGACAGCTTCGGCAATGCCTGCAGCCGGATCGTCGCGCCGCCGGGGCTGACGACGATTTCCACCGAGTTCGAGATCTATGACACCGGGCAAGCCGACATCGTGCCCGTCGAGGCGGTGCAGCACGCGATCAAGGACCTGCCCGACGAGGTGCTCGTCTTCCTGCTCGGCAGCCGTTACTGCGACACAGACAGGCTTTCGGATTTCGCCTGGGCAAGCTTCTCATCGACACCGCCCGGTTGGGCGCGCGTGCAGGCGATCTGCGATTTCGTGCACAACCACATCACCTTCGACTACCAGAAAGCCGACGTTCTCAGAACCGCGCATGGCGGCTTCATCGACAAGAGCGGCGTCTGCCGCGACTTCGCCCATCTCGCCATCGCGCTTTGTCGATGCATGAATATCCCTGCGAGATATTGCACGGGCTATCTCGGCGATATCGGCGTTCCGGCCGATCCCAATCCGATGGATTTTAGCGCCTGGTTGGAGGTCTTTCTCGGCGGTCACTGGCATACGGTCGATGCCCGCCACAACACCCCGCGTATCGGCAGAATTCTGATGGCGACAGGCAGAGATGCCACCGACGTCGCGATGTCGACGGCTTTCGGCCCGGCGACGCTTTCCCGCTTCGAGGTGATCACTGAGGAACTGCCGTAAGTTGCTGCCACGGACCCATGGGCTGCCGCATGCAGATCCTACGCCTTCTTCAGGAATTCCGTTTTGAGAACAAGGCCCTTGACCTGCTTGGTGTTGCACTCGATTTCGCCGGGATTGTCGGTCAGACGAATTCCTTTGACCAACGTTCCGCGTTTCAGCGTCTCCGACGTGCCCTTGACCTTGAGGTCTTTGATCAAGGTCACGGAATCGCCGTCGTGAAGCTGGGTTCCGTTGCTGTCCTTCACAATAATTTCGTCGGCCATGATGCCCTCGCTTGATGATGCGAGAGGGGAAAATCACGGCGACGAGGGAGTGTCAATCACCAGCCTCGTCCCGTCGCGTCCGATTCTCGCTGTCCTGCCCCGATCCGCGGCTGAACAGACCTCACGAACACAGCCGCGCAGCCAGCGATGCGCGGGATCGGCATCCATCCTCGGGTGCCAAAGCAATGAGACCGTAAGCTCCGGCGTCGGAACGGGAAGGGAAAAACTGTGCATTCCCGCCCGCAAGCCTGCCGTATGCCGTTCAGGAACGCTGGCGACGAGGTCGGATGCGCGGGCAAGGGCGACCGCTGTGGAAAAACCGCCGACGATGGTAGCGACCTGCCGTTCCAGCCCGAGCGCATTCAGAGCGTCATCGATAGCGCCTCTGTCGAGTCCGCGGCGCGAGACGGCGATGTGGCCGCCGGCGGCGTAACGTAGAGGCGTGATCTCATCGCGGCAAAGAGGATGTCCCATGCGCACGACGCCGATGAACCGGTCGCGGAACAGGGCCTGCGCCCGCACCTCCGGTCCCGTCGCCTCGCCGACGACACCGGTTTCCAGATCAACGCTTCCGTCTCGCAACGGGGTACTGTCCTTGTCCGGCTTTTGGACGAAGCGCAGCCGCACGCAGGGGGCCTGCTCCCTGAGACGAGCAATGAGATCGGGGCCAAAGCTCTCGGCAAAACCTTCGCTGGCGCGCAGCGTGAACGTCCGAACCAGCCGGCCGAGATCAAGGGCTTCGGCAGGACGCAGAACCGCCCGACCATCCTCGACGATGCGGCCGACTCGCTCGCGCAGTTCGAGCGCCCGGGGTGTCGGAACCAGGCCGCGGCCGGCGCGCACCAGCAGCGGATCGCCCGTTGCCTCGCGCAAACGCGCCAGCGCCCGGCTCATCGCCGATGGGCTGAGCCGCAGCCTCTCAGCCGCACGGGCAACGCTGCCTTCGGCAAGCAGGACATCAAGGGTGACAAGCAGGTTAAGATCAGGGGTCGACATGCAGGCGCTATAACACGGTTTCCCCGTGATGTGGCGTCAAACGCATGAATGAAGTGCAAATGCTGCGTGTTCCGCCATGCCGGCGGCAGGGCTAGGCTTCGATGGCTCCGTTTCAGGGGCGTGAACATGGAGGTCCTGTTGAAGCCGATCATTGCAGAACAAGGCGAAACAGTCGCCGAACGCCGCTATTCCGTCCGCTGGGCGCTCGCCAGCCTTTGCCTCTCCGTGCTGCTGCCATCGCTCGGCACGAGCATCGCCAATGTCGGCCTGCCGGCCATTGCACAGGCATTCGACGGCTCTTTCCAGGACGCGCAATGGATCATGCTGGCCTATCTCCTGGCCATCACCACCCTGGTCGTCAGCGTCGGGCGGCTCGGCGACATGACCGGCCGCAGACGGCTCCTGCTTCTCGGCATCCTGCTATTCACGCTAGCCTCCGTCCTCTGCGGGCTTGCGCCGGCGCTCTGGCTGATGACCGCCGCGCGTGCGGTGCAAGGTCTCGGCGCGGCCATGATGATGGCCCTTGCCATGGCTTTTGTCGGCGAGACGGTACCGAAGGCGAGGACCGGCAGCGTCATGGGGCTGCTCGGAACCATGTCGGCGATTGGTACCGCTCTCGGCCCGTCGCTCGGCGGCGCCCTGATCGCCGGGCTCGGCTGGCCGGCAATCTTCCTTATCAACGTGCCGCTCGGCGTCGTCAGCTTCACTCTCGCCTATCGCTTTCTGCCTGCCGATATCAGCAAGGGCAAAACCGAGCGGGCCGGTTTTGACATGGCCGGCACCGTGCTGCTTGCCCTGACGCTTTCGGCCTATGCACTGGCGATGACGATCGGGCGGGGCAGCTTCGGCTTGCTGAACCTCTCCCTGCTGACGGCTGCCGCTTTCGGGACCGGTCTCTTCGTCTTCTCCGAGTCGAAAGCGGCGTCGCCGCTGATCCGATTGGCGGTGTTGCGCGATCCCATGCTGAGCGCCAGCCTGGCTATGAACGCGCTCGTCTCGACGGTGATGATGGCGACGCTGGTGGTCGCGCCGTTCTATCTCTCCGGCGCGCTCGGGCTCAGCGAGGCGGCCGTTGGCGCCGTCATGTCGGTTGGCCCCGTCATCTCCATCCTCAGCGGCGTTCCGGCCGGCCGCCTGGTCGATCGTCTGGAGGCGCCATTCGTAATCACCGCAGGCCTTGTCGCCATGACGACCGGCGCCATCGCACTTGCCGTGCTTCCGGGAACGGCCGGCTACATCGCCGCCATCGCCATCCTGACGCCCGGTTACCAGCTGTTCCAGGCGGCCAACAACACCGCCGTCATGGCAGATGTCGGCCCCGGCCAGCGCGGTGTCATCTCGGGCACGCTCAATCTGTCGCGCAATCTCGGGCTGATTACCGGCGCATCCGTCATGGGCGCGGTATTCGCGCAGGCGTCGGGGACATCGGATGTCGCGATGGCACGTCCCGAGGCCATTCATTCGGGGATGCAGATCACCTTTGCCATCGCCGCCATATTGATCGCTGCGGCACTGGCTATCGCGGCCGCGATTTACCGCCGAGGCCGCGCGCCCGCGCGGCACTGAGGCCGACCGATTTCAGAAGCAGGCCGGCAAGCCGCCGAGCGAGACTAGACCAAGGTCCGATCCGACCCAGACTTCGTGCCCATACCAAACCCCTATTCGCTGCAATAGGTTTTCGCCGCGGGACGGATTTACGGAGTTCTAGTGGTGACCAAGATATTCTTTGCGGGGATGATACTGACGCCGGTTCTCTTCTGGGGATCCATCGGCATGCTGATATATTCGATGTTGTCGTGAACGGATACTGCCGTCCGTTAACGCTATTCAAGCGTCACGGCATGTGGACGATTGAACGACGCGTCCGGCGTTCTTGCATGTCCCGGTGCACCTTCACCACATCGCCAAGCTTGTATCTCGCGAGGTTGGGGCGTGAAAGAACCTCTGGTCAGCGTCGCGACCGAGCATGCTGATCAGCCGGCGCGCTAAGCCCCCTGTTCATTGTGTCGGAACAAGCCCGTCAAGCAGGAAGTCCAGGCCCTTCCTGAAGGTGCCGTCCCAATCATTATCCAACAGCAGACGGGTACGCTCGATCGTCGGGTATTGTTCGCTGAGATGCGCAAGGCGCTGCTGCGCGGCGACCATGTCTTCATCGGAATGATCGAAGTTCGCACGCGTGATGGTGGCGCCCATCACATAGTTCCAAAGCGACCATATCGCGCCGTTCAAGTCTTTCTCCGCCACGCCGGCTCCGGACAGGATCCTGCCCAGCAGTTCCAGGCGGCCGAGGATGTTCGGGCCGAGCGCCCGACGCGGCAGCAGCGATGCCGACCAGGGATGGCGCAGCATGCTGGCGCGCCAGTCTTCGAGCATATGAAAGACCGCGCCTCGCCAGTTCGGAGATTCGATCAGATGCGACGGTCTGCGATATGCAAGCACCGAGTCGAGCGCGAGATCAAAGACTTTCTCCTTGTTGTCGACGTGCCAATAGAGGCTCATGGCGCCCGCACCGAGGCGGTCGGCCAACCGACGCATCTTCAGTCCGTCGACGCCTTCGGCATCAAGCAGTTCCACCGCTGTCGCTATGATCCGTTCAAGCGAAAGAGGCTGTTCGCTGCGGGGTTTTTCCGTGGAGGAGGCCGGTGCAGCTTTCCGTTGATGTTTGTCCTGAGCGCCGCCGCGTTTGGCTGCCATGCGTCTTTCCCAAATGACCAGGACACCGTTTTAAGCCGACAAAGTGACGGATGTCGATCCTCGCCGATTGACTCGTACCTTGTACGATGAGAGGTATCATACATTGTACGAGTCGAGTTCAATCCAGCAAGCCGCGGAGACCATGCTCGTAGTCCTCACGGCCAAGAGAACATCATGTCACACGCCATCAAACATCTGCTTATTGGAGGGCTGATCATCATGACTATCGGAGTTCCCACGACAACGACGGCGAATGAGGCAGACCTCAAGCTCAACATCGTCAATCCAAAGACCCTCTACGACCCCACGCCGAATGGCTATAGCACGGCGGTGATCGTGCCCGGCGGCGCCCGGTTGGCCTATATTTCCGGACAGGGCGGCCAGGACAGCACCGGAGCCTTGTCCCCGGACTTCGCCGTCCAGGTTAAGCAGGCCTATGCAAATTTACGCAGCGCCCTCGACGCACTCGGCGCAAGGCCGGATCAGGTCGCCAAGCTGACGGTCTTCGTCGTCGATCACGACATGTCCAAGCTCGAGGTGCTGACCAGGAATGTCAAAGACATGTTCGGCGAGGCCCTGCCGGCGCAGACCCTTGTTCCCGTTCCCAAACTTGCAATCGATCCGATGCTCTTCGAAGTCGAAGCCGTCGTCATTCTGGAATAGTGGCGGCGACCGATGCAGCGACGAAAAGGCTGCCTGCCTCGTCGACCTCAGACCGTTGCTGCAGAAAACGGCGGAGCCGCCGTTTTCATCCGCCTTCGGCATTCGGTCGTTGAACGCCACGCCTCACGGCTATCTCGCTGCTGAATGCAGTCGACTGGTCTGGCGGACTAAATTGAAAATGGCGGAAGAGGTGGGATTCGAACCCACGGTACGGTTTCCCGCACGCCGGTTTTCAAGACCGGTTCCTTAAACCACTCGGACACTCTTCCAAGTAAGTGAGAAGCCTGAAGAAAGTCCGTTTCGGTCTTTCCGGTGCATCGGTGGTTTGCGCCGATTTGCTGCCCATTCACTCACAGGCCGGCTTTTTAGCAGCTTTGATGGCAGCGTCAACTTGTTCTGCGGAGAAGCGGCTTCGACAGCCGCTTCTCGGCAGTCGTCAGACAAGGACGGTGAAGTTGTCAAATGCGAGCTGCGGAAAACCCGTCGGCTCGACGTCGGGCTGGATATCGAAGCGGATAAAATCGACCGCGCCCAGGGCTGCCAGAGAGATATGCTGGCCATCGGCAATGGTGTCACCATAGACCGTCACCGACATCTCGCTGACCTTGTTGCCATCGATGTAGCCCTCGAAGGTGACAAGGGCATCGACACCCGCATAGGCCGGATCGAAATTGGTCGCGACGTCGACGCCCTCAATCGTGAAGAGCTTGCCGTCGACGCGATCGAAAAACGGATTGTAGGGATTGGTGACAACATACTCGTTGCCCCCAGATTCAGCGACCGTCCACAGGTTGCCATCGAGTTTGTCGCCAAACTTGAAGCCGCCATAGCCCGAGGCGATATCCGGCATCCCAGGATATTGCGTGGGAGCGTTCTCGAAATCGATGGAATACTGCCCTTGCGGAGGAGCATGGACGCCGATGTTAAGATTGGCGACATCGGTGCCGCCCTTTCCGTCGGAGACCTTGAACGAGAAATTCTCGCCGAAGATTCCGCCGGCCTGAAGACTGGCCGGGTCACTGACCGTGTAGCTATAACTGCCGTCGCTCCAAATCGTCAGCGTTCCGTGCTTTCCCTCGATGGTGAGACGTCCAGGTTCGCCCGCCTTGCTGGGAATTCTTATTCCGTTGACGAACTGAACCTGAACCAGGTCGCCGTCGGAATCCGAGGCGCTGTCGAGAAGGTTTCCTTCAATGGCTTCCCCCGGTGCATAATCGTGGACCGACACGTCAGGCACCGTTGGTTTGTGATTTGCCATGGCCCGCCTCCCTAAAGATGAGCGTGGAAAGGACGCCGGGCCGCGACCCGAACGCTGCAAATAAACTTTCTACCCTCCTTTGAGTCAAGCAACAAACTACACGTCCTAAGGGAGCAGCGGCCGACCTGATGCCGTCAAGGAAAACGTATAGGAGAGAACGGGAGCAAGTAGCTACCCTGGGGTGAAACCTGCGCGTCGGTATATGCCTCGTATTGGCACGGCGTTTTCAGGCATCATGCAGCGGCGGAGGGGCAGGGCGGAGGGATGTCGTGTTAGGGATTTATAAACCATGATGATTAGAATTGTCGCTATCGCCCCGAAAACGTTCGTAAAATTGCCACGAAGTCAGGAAGATTAAAGTCTCGTTAGGTGGGGTGGGATAAGGCGTTACTGCCCGAGATGGGCAGGGTTCCTTAACCATAACGATCTTTTTGCGGCGTGGGACATATGAGATTGGAAAACGGGGCGGCGTCTTTCGCAACGACAGCGCGGTGGCTGGCGATATCGGCGATGTGCGCGACGGTTGCAGCGTGCGGTACGACACAGGCCGTGCCGAAGAAAAGAGCCCACGGCAAGGAATACTTCTCTGAATCCGAGTATGGCGTGAAGGCTAGCCCCCGGGTCGCCACCGGCAACAATATCCCGAAGGGCGGCGGCCGCTACGTGGTCGGCAACCCTTACGAGGTGAAAGGCAAGTGGTATTATCCGAAGGAAGACTTTGCCTATAACAAGGTCGGTGTCGCCTCCTGGTATGGCTCTGCCTTTCACGGGCGCCTGACGGCGAATGGCGAAGTCTACGACCAGATGCACCTTTCCGCCGCGCACCCAACGTTCCCGCTGCCGAGTTACGCGCGTGTCACCAATCTTGAAAACGGCTCCTCCGTCGTCGTGCGTGTCAACGATCGCGGCCCCTATCACGAAGGCCGCATCATCGACCTTTCCAACAAGACGGCCGACATGCTGGATCTGCAGCACAGCGGCACCGGCAAGGTGCGTGTGCAATATGTCGGCCGCGCCCGCATGGACGGCCGCGACATGCCCTATCTGATGGCCTCCTACGTGCCGAAGGGCAGCCGCATTCCCGGCGTCAATCCAGAAGGGCAGATCGCAACCGGCGTGATGGTCGCCTCCAATAGCCGCAAGATCACCCGCGATCAGTTGCAGAGTGCGGAAGATTACGAAACGCCGGCCAACGTGCCGGTGCCGATGTCGGCGACCTCCTATGCCGGCTCGACGCCGAGCGCGCGCTACAATGCGGCGCCGGCCCTTGCGCCGTCCGCCCATGTTCTGGTGGCGCCATCGGCTCCTTCGTCAAAGGCCGCGCCCGCCGTCGATCAGATGGTGGTGCTGCCGGACATCGGTCCCATGCCCTATGAGCGTCCCTATGGCTCGCAGCGCTCCCTGGCGCTCGGTTATCAAAACGAGGCGGTGAAGACGGTGACGGTCGATCTCGCCTTCGACGCGGTGATGGTGCGCAATGACGGGCTGACGCAGGCCTCGATCCTTGCCTCGGCCAAGCGCCAGCAGGCAAAATCCGCGGCACGCTGAGCATGGCGATTGCATCGGATTTCGCCGCGCTCTAACCTTCTCGAATACGCTGTTGACCGATGGGAATTGCGATGCTGAGGCCTGTGCTTCGCCTGCTTGCATGCCTGATGCCGCTCGCCGCCGGCGCCCACGCCGCCGACGGAGGCGCAGCCGGTTTCGCCACCAAGGCGGCGCAGGCCTATATGATCGAAGCCTCCACCGGCACGGTGCTGCTCGCCAAGAACGAGGATCAGAGCTTTTCGCCGGCTTCGCTCGCCAAGCTGATGACGATGGATCTCGTCTTCGAGGCAGTGACCAAGGGTCAGATCACGCTCGATACCGAATATCCCGTTTCCGAATATGCCTGGCGCACCGGCGGCGCACCGTCGAGGACGGCAACGATGTTTGCCGCTCTGAAATCGCGTGTGCGCGTCGAGGATCTGATCAAGGGCGTCGCGATCCAGGGCGCCAATGACAGCTGCATCATCCTGGCCGAGGGGATGGCTGGAAGCGAGCAGCAATTCGCCCAATCGATGACGCGCCGCGCCCACGAACTCGGCATGGAGAACGCGGTGTTCGGCAATTCCACCGGCCTTCCGGACGGCAAGAGCAGGGTGACGGCGCGCGAGATGGTGACGCTTGCCGCCACTCTCCAGCAATCCTATCCCACTCTCTATCCCTATTTCGCGCAACTGGATTTCGAATGGAACAAGATCTTCCAGCGCAACCGCAACCCGCTGCTCGGGCTCGATCTCGGCGCCGACGGGCTCGCGACCGGCTTTGCCGAGGGCGAGGGGTACTCGATCGTCGCATCGGTCCAGCGCGACGGCCGGCGGCTGTTTCTGGCGCTTGCCGGCATCGCTTCCGACAAGGAGCGGACGGAGGAGGCCAAGCGCGTGCTCGAATGGGGGCTGACCGCCTTCGAGAGCCGGCAGATTTTCGCTGAGCATGAAGTTATCGGCGCAGCCAGCGTCTATGGCGGCACGGCGCGCACCGTCGATCTCGTCGCCAAGGCGCCGGTCAGCGTCTATATTCCTATCAGCAACCCTGACCGGCTGTCGGCGCGCATCGTCTATCGTTGGCCGCTGACAGCGCCGGTGAAGCCGGACTATCAGGCCGGCACCCTCAGGATTTTTGCCGGCAGCCGGCTGCTCAGGGAAGTGCCGCTCTATACAGCGGAAGCGGTCGGCGAGGGCTCGCTCAGCAGCCGGGCGGTCGACGCCATACTGGAACTCGGCGAATCGCTGTTCTTCTCCTGGCTCTGGGACAAGTCCGCTCCCGGCTGAAGGCCTGATACGCGCCAAGCCTTCGGATCAGCCGCTTGCGCAGCTCTACTTCCCGCAGATCGCGGCTGGACAGATTTAGGCTTGAACGCCCGGCCGTCTGATACAATTTGCCGGGGAAGGTGATTATGTCGCCGCGGCGAACGGTTTTCCTTCCCGATGTCTTCGGATAGATAGAAGAGGCGGGGCGCGCGTGCGTGCGGCGTCCGGAATGCGGGAAGCTATCATTGTCATCCGGTACGGGACTGTTCGTTACATTTGAAGGCGGGGAAGGCGCGGGAAAATCCACGCAGATCCGCCGCCTTGCCGAGGCGCTGAAGGGCGAAGGTCACGAGGTGCTGGTGACGCGGGAGCCGGGCGGCTCGCCGGGCGCAGAGGCCGTGCGCCACGTGCTCTTGTCGGGCGCTGCCGAGGCCTTCGGCACGCGGATGGAGGCGATCCTCTTTGCGGCAGCGCGCAACGACCATGTCGAAGAGGTGATCCGGCCAGCCCTTGCCGCCGGCAAGATCGTGCTCTGCGACCGCTTCATGGATTCCTCGCGTGTCTACCAGGGCATCACAGGCAATCTCGAACCCGATTTCATCGAGACGCTGCAGCGGGTCGCGATCAACGGCGTCATGCCGGATTGCACCCTGATCCTGGATATTCCCGCGAAGGTCGGCCTGGAGCGGGCGCAGAAGCGCAGCGCTTCGGACGCTCCCGATCGCTTCGAGAAGGAGCGACTCGAAACGCATGAAAAGCGGCGCGAGGCCTTTCTCGATATCGCCGCCCGTGAGCCGGAGCGCTGCCACGTGGTTGACGCCATGCAGACGGAAGAGGCGATCGCTGCCGAGATCCTGGCGATCGTCAAGCGGCTCCAGTCGCCCGCAGACCGGGCTCGAATGCCGGAAGCCGCCCATCATGAGTGAAGATAGGCCGGGACTGCTGGACGGCGCCATCTGGCCCGCGGAAAATACCAGGCTGTTCGGTCATGGGGAGGCGGAGGCCTTTCTCGCCCAATCCTACCGATCCGGCAAAGGCCATCATGCCATCCTGATCGAAGGGCCGGAGGGCATCGGCAAGGCGACGCTGGCTTTCCGCTTCGCCAATTATGTACTGTCGCATCCCGATCCCGCCACGGCGCCGGAGACGATCGGCGATCCGGATCCCGCCTCTGCCGTCAGCCGGCAGATCGCCTCCGGCGCCTCGCACAATCTCCTGCATCTCGCCCGGCCGGCGGACGAAAAGTCCGGCAAGGTGAAATCGGCGATTACCGTCGATGAGGTGCGCCGCGCCGGCAAGTTCTTCTCGCAGACCTCGGGCACCGGCAACTGGCGAATCGTCATCATCGACCCGGCTGACGACATGAACCGCAACGCGGCCAATGCCATCCTCAAAATCCTGGAGGAGCCGCCGAAGCGGGCGCTGTTCCTGGTGCTGTCGCATGCGCCGGGCCGACTGCTGCCGACGATCCGCTCGCGCTGCCTGCCGCTGAAACTGGCGCCGCTAGCCGACGAGGCCCTCGTTGCGGCGCTTGCCCATCTCGGTTTGTCAGGCGGGGGCGGCGTGCTTTCGGCGGCCAAGGGCAGCGTCGGCGAAGCGTTGAAGCTCTTGAACTATGGCGGCGGAGACATCATCGCCTGTTATGACGAGGTGCTTTCCGCCGAGGGGCCGATGGCCCGCAAGGCGATGCACCGGCTGGCCGACACGCTTTCGGGCAAGGAAAGCAACACGATCTTCGATTTCTTCGTCAGCCATGTCAGCGATGACATCATGAACCGGGCGCGTACGGCGGCGGGCGAAGGGCGGATCGCCGCGGCGGAACGGCTGGCGCGGCTCTATTCGGAAATAACTGAGCGGCTTGCCGTTTCCGACGCCTATAATCTCGACCGCAAGCAGACGATCATCAGCATTCTCGCCGATCTCAAGCAGCCGGGTCTCTAGATCAGGCCAGCAGTTTCCATGCGACAACCGCAAGCGTCACCGCAAGGACAATGCGGATGGTGCGTTCGTGCAGCTTCGGCGCCAGAAGGCTTCCGATGACAATGCCCGGAATGGAGCCGACGAGCAGGGCAAACAGCATCGGCCAGTCTATCTCGCCGATCAGCCAGTATCCGGTGCCGCCGATCAAGGTCAAAGGGACGGCGTGGACGATATCGGAACCGACAATCTCCCGCACATCGAGCCTGGGATAGAGAACGAGCAGGATCGTCACTCCAAGCGCACCAGCTCCAACCGAGGTCAAGGTGACAAGGACGCCGAGACAGAACCCGAGAATGACGGTGAGGGCAAGTATGGTCGCCGGCCGCGGCGGCATGCGTTCGCCGATGACGCGGCGCGCCAATTCGAGGATCGGGCCGCGAAAAACCAGCATGAATGCGGTCATGACAAGAAGCCAGCCGAGGGCCGATGTAATGGTGTTGGTGACGCCGATACTCTTGCGATCGACGCCGGCCAGCAGCCAGAGCATCAGCAAGGCGGCCGGCACGCTGCCGGCGGCGAGACTGCCGACGACCTTCCAGTTGACGCGCCCGTGCACGCCGTGAACGGCAGTGCCGGCCGTCTTGGTGATCGCCGCATAGAGAAGATCGGTGCCGACGGCAGTGGCGGGATGGACGCCGAAGAGCAACACCAAGAGGGGTGTCATCAGCGAACCGCCGCCAACGCCGGTGATACCCACGAGGGCGCCGACGAACAGGCCCGAAATCGAATAGAGAGGCTCGAATGTCAAGCAAGCGCCTCCGATGGCGCGCAGCTACGACGCTTTCGGTAGATGAAAATTGGCACTTGGTTCTGTCCCGCCCTCTTTCTGGCGACCGGTAAATTGCGCGCGAAGCGGAGTCAAGTTCACGACCTCCGCTCCTGGAAATCATCGACAGGGGCGAAACTTGATGTTTCGCTTGGCGGTGACATGCGCTAAGAGCGGCTGACCATTTTTATAGAGTTAGCCGGACATTGGCCGCCATGACAGACAAGACACCCTTCTACATCACCACCGCGATTTCCTATCCCAACGGCAAGCCGCATATCGGCCATGCCTATGAGCTGATCGCGACGGATGCGATGGCCCGTTACCAGCGGCTGGATGGCAAGGACGTCTTCTTTCTGACCGGCACCGACGAACACGGCCAGAAGATGCAGCAGACGGCGCGGGCCGAAGGGATTTCCGCGCAGGCGCTGGCCGATCGCAACTCCGGCGAATTCCAAGCGATGGCGGAGTTGCTCAACGCCTCGAACGACGACTTCATCCGCACCACGCAGGAGCGTCATCACGAGACTTCCAGGAATATCTGGAAGTTGATGGCCGATAATGGCGACATCTACAAGGACAGCTATGCCGGCTGGTATTCGGTTCGCGACGAGGCCTATTACCAGGAAAACGAGACGGAATTGCGCGCCGACGGCGTGCGCTACGGCCCCCAGGGCACGCCCGTCGAATGGGTGGAAGAGGCAAGCTATTTCTTCAAGCTCTCCGAATACCAGGAGAAGCTGCTGAAGCACTACGAGGAGAACCCCGATTTCATCGGCCCGGCCGAGCGCCGCAACGAGGTGATCTCCTTCGTCAAGTCGGGGCTCAAGGACCTCTCGGTGTCGCGCACGACCTTCGATTGGGGCATCAAGGTGCCGAACGATCCCGCCCATGTCATGTATGTCTGGGTCGACGCGCTGACCAACTACCTGACCGCGACCGGCTATATTGAGGACCGGAACGGTCCGCGGGCGAAATACTGGCCGGCGGATGTGCACATCATCGGCAAGGATATCATCCGCTTCCACGCGGTTTACTGGCCGGCCTTCCTGATGTCGGCGAAGCTGCCGCTGCCGAAGCGCGTCTTCGCCCACGGGTTCCTGCTCAACAAGGGCGAGAAGATGTCGAAGTCGCTCGGCAATGTCGTCGATCCCGTCAATCTCGTGAATCACTTCGGTCTCGACCAAGTGCGCTATTTCTTCCTGCGCGAAGTCTCCTTCGGCCAGGACGGCAGTTACAGCGAAGAGGCAATCGGCACGCGCATCAATTCCGACCTCGCCAACGGCATCGGAAACCTCGCTAGCCGGTCGCTGTCGATGATCGTCAAGAACTGCGACGGCAAGATCCCGGAATGCGGGCCGCTCAGCGACGAGGACAAGGCGATGCTGGCCCAGGCCGACGCGCTGCTTGCATCGACGCGCGAGGATATGGGCAAGCAGCTCATCCATCGTGCGCTTGCCTCGATCATTGCAGTCGTTTCGGAGGCTGACCGCTATTTCGCCGGTCAGGCGCCCTGGGCGCTGAAGAAGACCGATCCGGCGCGCATGGGCACGGTGCTTTACGTCACCGCCGAAGTCGTGCGCCAGATCGCCATCCTGCTGCAGCCTTTCATGCCGGAATCATCGGGTAAGCTGCTCGACCTCGTGGGCGCTCCCGCCGACAAGCGCGATTTTGCCGCCCTTGGCAAGACGGGCCGGCTCGTTGCCGGAACAGTGCTCGAAGCGCCGACTCCGGTCTTCCCGCGCTATGTGGCTCCGGAGGCTTGAGGCCGTGCTGATCGATACGCATTGCCATCTTGATTTCCCCGACTTCGAGGCGGAGCGCGACGAAATCGTCTCGCGCGCCCACCAAGCCGGCGTCAAGCAGATGGTGACGATCTCGACGCGCGTGCGCAAGCTCGACGGCCTGCTCGCCATCACCGAAAAATATCCGTCTGTCTTCTGCTCTGTCGGCACGCATCCGAACAATGCCGGTGACGAGCTGGATATCCAGACGGAAGAGCTGGTGCGTCTAGCCAACGCCCACGCAAAGATCGTCGCGATCGGCGAGGCCGGTCTCGACTATTTCTACGATACGCAGAAGCCGGAGGACCAGCAGACCGGCTTTCGCCGCCATATCGCAGCGGCGCGCATCACGCAGCTGCCGCTGGTCATCCATAGCCGCAGCGCCGACGTGGACATGGCTGCTATCCTGACCGAGGAAACGGGGAAGGGGGCATTCCCCTTCATCCTGCACTGCTTCTCGGCCGGCCCGGAGCTTGCCAGGACCGGCGTCGAGCTCGGCGGCTATATCTCCTTCTCCGGCATTTTGACCTTCCCAAAGTCGGAAGAGCTGCGTGAGATCGCCAGGACCATCCCGCCTGAGCGGCTGCTGGTGGAAACCGACGCCCCCTACCTGGCGCCGAAGCGCTGGCGCGGCAAGCGCAACGAGCCGTCCTATGTCGTCAACACGGCGGAAGTGCTCGCCGAGGCGATCGGCCTTTCCTACGCGGACGTCGCACGGATCACGACGGAGAACGCTTTGCGCCTGTTCTCGAAAATGCCGAGGATCTAGCGGCGTGCTCTACCGGCGGCGTTTCACCATTCTCGGCTGTTCGTCGTCACCGGGCGTGCCGCGCATCACCGGCGACTGGGGCGCCTGCAATCCCGACAATCCAAAGAACCGGCGTACCCGCGCCTCGTTCATGGTGCAGCAATTCGGGCCTGACGGCGGCGTGACGACGGTGGTCATCGACACCGGGCCGGATTTTCGCGAGCAGATGATCAGGGCAGGGGCCGACCATGTGGATGCAGTGCTCTACAGCCATCCGCATGCCGACCATATTCATGGCATCGACGATCTGCGCGGCTATTTTCACAATACGCGTCGCCGGGTGCCGATCTTTGCCGACCAGTATACGATGGACAGGCTGCGTGAAGCCTTCGGCTATTGCCTGGAAACGCCGCCGGGCAGCAATTATCCACCTATCGTGCTGCCTGTTGTCATCGAAAATCTTGACGAACCCGTCGAAATCCGCGGCCCTGGCGGCAAGATCCAATTCTCACCGCACATTCAGCAGCATGGCGATATTCATTCGCTCGGCTTCCGGATCGGCGATGTGGCTTATTGCAGCGATATCAGCGATTTCCCGCCGCAGACCGTCGAGAAACTGCAAAATCTCGACGTGCTGATCATTGATGCCCTGCAATATACCTACCATCCAAGCCATTTGTCGCTGGAACAGTCGCTCGACTGGATCGGCCGGCTGAAGCCGACACGGGCGATTCTCACCCATATGCATACGCCGCTGGACTACGACGCAGTGATGGCGCAGACGCCGGACCATGTGGTGCCGGCATTTGATCAGATGAGCTTCGAGATAGAGGTTCGCGCCTAATTCGCGGAATATCAGAAAGACGCGCGCAAAGCAGGGCCGGGGGCCGAGCCCCCGACCGCTGAGGAGGTCACTGCATATAGGGCAGAACCTCGACGGCGCCGCGATAGATCATGTCGAGCGAGACATAGAGGATGATCAGCAGGCCGACATAAGCGATCCAGCGATGGCGACCGAGCAGCCGGGCGATCAGGTTGGCGGCGATGCCCATCAGCGCGATCGACAGGCCGAGGCCGATGACCAGGACGCTGGGATGTTCGCGCGCAGCGCCCGCAACGGCGAGCACGTTGTCGAGCGACATCGAAACGTCGGCGACGACGATCTGGGTCGCTGCCTGAAAGAAGGTCTTTCGCGGCACGCCTTCGCCGCTTTCCGCTACTTCTTCCTCATGGTGGCCGTTGCGAAGCTCGCGCCACATCTTCCAGCAGACCCAAAGCAGCAGCAGGCCGCCGGCCAGCAGCAGGCCGACGATCGCCAGCAGATAGACGGCGACACTGGCAAAAAGAATACGCAGAATCGTTGCGGCAAGGATGCCGACAATGATCGCCTTGCGCCGTTGCGTGGCCTCGAGGCCGGCAGCGGCAAGACCGATAACCACGGCATTGTCGCCGGCGAGAACAAGGTCGATAGCAATGACCTGCAGCAAAGCCGTCATACCGGCTGCCGTGAAGATATCCATATGAAATGTCCCCTATGCGTCAAGAGCCGTGCTAGCGTCTCGATGGTTTGACGTCAACCGCCGAGGGATGCAACAGGCGGTGCAATTCATCGCGTGGTGCTTCTGAAACCACAGGCGACAACGTTATGGAACTGCTGGTGGCATGCAGGCCGATCCATCGCCGTTGCCGTGGAACATTCATCTCGGCTGCCGGTTCTTCAAGTCAGAACCAGGCGTCGGGTCGACGGCTGGAACGAGACATCGAGAGGAGCGTTCCGTGAGCAACCTTCACAACGATACCAACCCGGGCATTTCGGGCCCGATGGGCGGCGGCAGCCTTACCGCATTCTTCGACAGCCGGTCCGACGCCGAATCCGCCGTCTCCCGTCTTGAGGATGCGGGAGTGCCGGTCGCCAGGATCAGATTGATGCCGGGATATGAGGCGGATGAAAAAAATGCCGGCGTCATGAGCGACCGCAGCGGCTTCTTCGACGCGCTCGCCGATTTCTTCTTCCCGGACGAGGATCGCGCGATGTACGCAGAAGGGCTGCGGCGAGGCGGCTTCCTCGTTCAGGTCAACGATATCGACGACGCGCTCTATGAGACCGTTCACGATATTCTGGACGACGAGGGCAGCATTGACATTGATGAGCGGGCGGATCTCTGGTTATCGGAAAGCGGCCGTCAAGGCGGGTCCAATACGGGTTTTGCCGGCTCGGCCCGTGGCGGCAAAGCCGCGGATGACCTGGCCGTGTCCGAGAGCGCGTTCGAAGCGTCGTCTTCCGAGGCGGCGCGACCGGTGGCGATGCGCGACACGACGCACGGAAGCGCCAAGGTGCGTGCCTATACCTTTCCCGGCAGTTCGGCATCATCGAACGATTCAGATCGTCAATCGCAGACACAATCGCAAGGCGGATCTCACCAGAGCCAGGGCTTCCGGCGTGACCATTGATGTCGACCAAGCCGGAGAATCCTTTGCGCTCGCTAATTCGAGGACATGTCCATGCAATCATCAATCAACCGCGACGGCCACCTTCCTGACCCCGATGAACTGATCGCGGAAGGTGAGCCGCCTTTCGCCGATGCCGCCGTGGAGACTGCGCGTGAAAAGGACGACCAGGATCTGAGCGCTTTGCAACACGAGCTGAGGCTGCTCAGGGCCCGCATCGGCGGGCTGCGAGAGGACGCCGAAACGGCGCTGAAAGCCAAGGCCACATCGGTCGATGCAAATGCCCATGTGCAGCTCGGCGATTATCCTTGGCTGAAGCTCGCCGCAGCGATCTGCGCAACCTTCATCGGAGCTCGGCTGGTTCGACGCCTTCCGCTCGGGGTCATGCTTGCCGGAGTTGCCGGTCATCTCTCGGAGTCGAGATCGCGTTGACGTTCTAACGCTCCGATACGAGCGCCGCCAACGGCTCGCCGAACACAACCCCGCGGGTTCTGACCGCGGGGGCAATACGCGCTTGGAGCTGCCGTTACCTCGAAGTAGTGTCTCAGAAAATCTACACAGAATTCGGGGGCACTATGGATTTTCTGGACATTGCGGCGATCATTTTTTTCATTCTCGTCTGGGTTGCCGTAGAACCTTTGATGGCAGCAGGCTGGCCGCGAAGGAATGACAGCCTTTCCGTTGATATGGTGCGCGTTCGTACGGCCTGGATGCGGGAGGTCCTGACCCGAGACAACAACTTCATCGGCGATGCCGCGATCCTCGGGCACACGATCAATTCGGCATCCTTCTTCGGCTCCGCCAATCTCATCGTCATCGTTGGGCTAAGCGGCGCGCTCTTTATGGAGCCGAACTATGGATCGGGTGGCCTGATCGCGGTGTTTGCGGCTCAGGACCCCGCATGGTTTTTCCAGTGCAAGGTCCTGTTGGTCATGGCCACGCTGTTGCGAGGACTATCCGATTTCATATGGGCAGTACGGCAGATCAACTACTGTCTGGCAGCGATCGGAGCGAGTCCGTCCCGCGATGAAGAAAGGGACATCGCCAGTTGGACGAATGCCCTGACCCTGGTTTTGAATCCCGCGCTTCGATCATTCAGCGTCGGTGTGCGGTCTTACTATTTCACCGTCGCGGCCGCCTTCTGGTTCATCGGGCCGATCCCGTTCGCTGTCGCGACCATCCTGAGCGTCGGCGTTTTAATCTGGCGTCAATCCTGGTCGGATGCCGCAAAGGGGATCATGGCCATACGCAAGCTGCTTGACTAAGACCAAGTCTGGACCTGAAAGGAAGGGCCGGCCGTTGACCCGCCCGGATGTCCGCCAACCTCCGGTGATAAAGCTCGATGCCGTTGCTTACGGACGACAGAGCGTCTGTCTAGGTTCATCGATTGAAGTTGATCGCGCAACGCTTCACAAAGCCCGAAGTCGCCGCTGCCGGTAGCAGTGGCGCAGGAGAGACGCAAATTCGAGCGGCCGAGAATGCGGGCCAACCGGGTCGATAGCTATGCTATTGTAATCAAAGGAGATCGTTATGTTCCATAATCTGTCTTATGTGATTTTTGCTTGTCGCGGTGGCTTCAGGGATGAGCTGCGATTTGCGATAGCTACCAATGCCACCGTCCCTGTTGGCCCAAGCCAGACATCGGGGTAAATTGACACCGTACTTCGCTTCTCCTTTGAGGTTATAAGGTAGCGGATGCCCGTATCGGCTTACTTTCAGGCAGGTTTGTTTGTAGTCGCCGCAGCTGCCGCATTGTTCGCATCGGCCGGCACGATCGCTCTGCCAGGCTTTTGGGCCTATCTCGCAATCATCGCTGTCGTCATGATCGTTTCGTTCGCGGCGCTCGATCCGGACCTCCTGCGAGAACGCATGCGGCCGGGTGGCGAGAAGCCCCCGATCTCGCTGAGAGTCTTCTCGCTCGTTCTGTTCCTGCACTGGATCGTTGCCGGGCTCGACCGTGGCCGCTTCCATTGGAGCGACAACGTGCCCGATTGGCTTCAGGGCGTCTGCTTGTTCACGGTCGCGGCCGGCTACGCCCTTGCACTATGGGCGATGCGTGTGAACCGATTTTTCTCCTCGGTCATTCGCATCCAGGCCGACCGCGGCCAGCACGTCGTCAGCACGGGACCTTATGCCTTCGTCCGCCACCCTGGCTACACCGCTGGATTTCTGATCATAGCGGCAAGCGGACCGGCGCTCGGATCGTGGCTTGCGGCTGCGCTTGTCGTGCTCTTTAGCCTGCCGTTTCTGCTCTACCGCACCATCACGGAGGACCGAATTCTTCGCGCGGAGCTTATTGGCTACTCGGATTACGCCGCGCGGGTCCAATGGCGGCTTCTGCCGGGTATTTGGTGAGACCAAACCTCCTCAGCAGGCGGAAGCTTGTTCGAAGGTCGCCGCGGCCTGCCAGTGCAGCTGTTTTCTCAGCGGTTTATGTCAGATTGATAGGTCCTGACTCTGGCAGTCTTGACATTTTCCTGAACACATTGCCCCATCCCACTGATATCAGGGGTAACGGGCGGTCGAGCTTGTACGAAGAGGACGCACTATGACCGGTGGGCATTCTTGAAATGAGCGTCACAAAGCTGCTGCTAATCCCGTTGCTGGCGGTGGCTTTCGCCTATATCTCGATTGTCGGTTTGGTCTATCTTTCGCAGCGCGCCCTACTCTATCCCGGCGCCAGCGCGGCACCTGTTCCCGAGACTGCGGGCTGGGGCGAGAATGTCCGTATAATGACCTCAGACCACGAGACTCTTCATGGCCTAAACCATGCGTGCTGCTTTTCTTCGGCAATGGGGACCGCGTCGACAATTACGACTTTCTCTCACGCGCCTTGGCCGCGCGCGGCATCGGCCTGCTGGCGGTTTCCTATCGCGGTTATCCGGGATCGACCGGTTCGCCGAGTGAACTGGGTCTGCTCGCCGACGGAATCGCCGCATTCGACTGGCTCTCGACACGCTGCAAGGGCGAGATCGTCATACTTGGCCGGTCGCTCGGCACCGGCGTCGCCGTGAACACGGCTGCGCAGAGGCCGGCCGCCGGCGTTGTCCTTGTGTCCCCATACCTGTCGGTTCTATCCGTAGCGCAGACGCATTATCCGTTCTATCCGGTTGCGCTTCTGCTTAGAGATCGGTTCCGCTCGGACCTCAAGATCGCGGCGGTGAGACAACCGAAGCTGTTCATTCACGGCCGCCGCGACGACAGCATCCCTCTCTCTTCGGGCGAGGCACTGTACCGGGTCGCGCCCGAGCCCAAGCGGATGGTGATTGACGACGGCGCGGGCCACAACGACATCTGGAACGACAGCACGATCGGTGAGTTGATCCGCTTTGTGGAAGGATTGAAAAGCGCCGCTCGCTGAAGCCGTCAAGCTCGAGTAGCGCCTTTGCGCGAAGAAGCCCACGCCCCTACCCTCAAAGCGGCACGATGCCCGGCTGGATTCTCCGCCAAAGAGTTGAACTATCCCCATTCTACAACGTTGAATATTATTGAATGGCCGGAAGTTTGCGAACGGGATCGGCAGCGATGAACAAGCGTGGTGTCTCCGGCCCTGCAATGGTGGATCCATTTCGGCCTCCTGATGGGCGGGCTGGTCGGTTTAGCGTTGCCTTAAAGAAACTGTGCAAGGATGCAGGCCTATCATCCACACCGGCGACCTGATGACGTTTCTAAGAAATCCAAAGATAGCACGCAGGCGCGCGGGCTCCCTGGCCAGCCATGCAAGCGCCTTTGCTCCAGCAATATTTGCGGCCATTATTGCAGTCATCCTCGTCTGGGTGGCAACGAACTGGCGGATCGAGCGATCTCTGGCGGATGAACGCTCGATTATTGCCGGTGAGCTTGCCACCATATCATCCCGGCTGCAAACGAACCTCAACAGCAATGTGAAACTCTTGCAGGGGCTGGCTGCCGGTATTGCAGTCGATCCCGCTATGGGTCAGGACGGATTTTCCAAGCTTGCCGCGCAGATTTTGCAGCCCGATTCACAATTGCGAAGCTTTGCCGCGGCGCCGGACATGGTGGTCAGGTGGGTTTATCCGGAAAAGGGAAATGAAAGGGCGATTGGACTCGACTACCGCAAGAACGAGAAGCAACGGGCTGCTGCAATGCTGGCGCGCAACACCCACAATATCGTTTTGACCGGCCCGGTAGAACTTGTCCAGGGTGGAACGGCTTTCGTGGTCAGGTGCCCTATTTATATCAATGATGGGAACAGCCAGATCTTTTGGGGTCTGCTTTCCGGGATTATCGATACTCCGAGGCTTTACACAGACAGCGGCCTCGGTTCGACCGATCTGGAGATTGCCATCAGCACCGTCCCGGAGCCGAATTCGTCCAAACAGGTTTTTCTCGGCAGCCTGGAGACCTTTCAAAAGAAACCGGTCGTGGCCTATATCGATATGACCTACGGCCGGTGGACGCTCGCCGCGCGCCCCAAGAGCGGATGGGGCCAAAATAACGGAATCGGTACATTCGAGTTCTACGCCAGCCTGTTGGCTTTCTGTGTCGTTGCGCCAATCGTCTGGGTCGGATTTCTGACCAAATCGCGCCAGGGCACCATCGAAAAGCTTCGCCTGCACAAGAAAAAGCTCGTTCGCGCGCGGGAAAGGCTGGAATACCTGTCGCTGCACGACGCATTGACGGGGCTTCCCAATCGTCGGTTCGTCGACAAGATGATCTTGCAACCGCCGCGCCCCGCTCCGGAAGATTGCCTGATCCTTATTCATATCGACCTTGATCGATTTAAAGAGATCAATGACACCAAAGGGCACGCCGGCGGTGATTTCGTCCTCCGAACAACGGCGTCTCGCCTTGCCGATTTGACCGGGCCAAACGATGTCGCTGCCCGGGTCGGTGGCGACGAGTTCATCTTCGCGAGTTGGGGCACCAATCCCGAGCCCAAAGCAACCGAATTGGCCAACCGGATTGTCGGTGCGCTCCAACAAAACATCTTCATCGACGACGCGGCATATGTGGTCGGAGCAAGCGTCGGCGTCGCCTGGGAGGCTGAACCTGCGAGGCGGGATCTCGGCCAGTTGCTTCTGGATGCCGATCTGGCTCTGTACGAGGCGAAGAAGGCGGGTCGCGGCCGCGCCGCTGTTTTCACCGAAGAGCTTCGCAGCGCCGCAATCCATTCAAAAGAACTGGCGGATGAATTCAACCAGGCGCTCGAACGCGACGAACTCGTTGCGTTCTTTCAGCCGCAGTTCAATGCAAACACCTTGACGATCGAAGGCGTCGAAGCGCTCGCCCGCTGGGACCATCCCAAAAGAGGTCTGCTCGGCCCGAATGAGTTTCTTGATGCTGCGGAAAAGCTCGGGCGCAGCGGCGACATGGATCGGCTGATCCTGCAGAAGGCCCTGTTCGAACTGACAAGATGGGACGGGTTGGGAATGCAGATCCCACGGGTCTCGGTCAATATTTCAGCGCGCCGGCTGGCGCAGGCAAGTCTGCTCGCCGAACTGTCCGCACTTCCCGCAGCCAGGGGTCGCCTGTGTTTCGAGTTGCTTGAGACGATCTCCTTCGACGAGCTTCAACCCGCTCTCACTGAGGTAATTCCAGCGATCAAGGCGCTCGGCATTGAAATCGAGATCGATGATTTCGGCACCGAACATGCCAGCATCGTCAGCCTGCTTCGATTTGAGCCGCGAAGACTGAAGATCGATCGAGAGATTATCAAGCCGATTATTGCGTCTCCGTCCCAACGCCGTCTGGTCTCCTCGATTATCGAAATCGGCCGCTCGCAGAACATCGACATCGTTGCCGAAGGTGTTGAGACCATGGAGCATGCGAAGATCCTGAAAGATCTCGGGTGCCATCTGCTGCAAGGTTACGCTCTGGCCCGGCCCATGACCTCGGAGCAGTTGATCGAATTTTGCCGTAGGAAAAACAAGGGAACGGCAGCGGCAGCCCGATAGCGCCGGCCGCATTACGTTGCAGACCTTCTCCTCGTCAACACGCCGGCTTGCGACCGGCAACAGGCGTGGCATTCAAAAGGCGATCGTCATTCCGCCGCCTGTTTGTGCTTGCGGGTTTTCGTCAGCAGGTTCATTCTCATCTCTATTGTGAAGCCCGCCGGCTGACATTGGCCGTTGCATCGGGTTTTCGTGAGATGCCTGCGATGGAATGCGCCGGCTGCGGTTTCGATATTCAGAGCGGCTATGCTTTCTGTCCGCGATGCGGCGCAAGGCAACCACTGTCCTGCGCGGCGTGCGGCTTTCCATCTCAGCCTGATTTCGCCTTCTGCCCCAAATGCGGCGCATCGCTCTCGGGCAAATCCCAGCCCGCCGCGATGCCAGCCATCGGAACGGAACCGGCCAAATCCGATGGCGATGCCGACCGGCGGCCCGTGACGGTGCTTTTTGCCGATCTCTGCGGCTTCACGACCTTGAGCGAGCAGATCGATCCCGAAATCATGCGGGTGCTGCAGAACGAATTGTTCGAAGAGATGACCCGGGCAGTCGAAGCCTATGGCGGCTTCGTCGACAAATTTGTCGGCGATGCTCTCCTGGCGCTGTTCGGCGCGCCGGTTGCCCATGAGGACGATCCGGTGCGGGCGGTTGGCGCCGCACTTGATATGATCGACCGCGCCGCCGCCGTCGGCACACGCTGGCAGTCGCGCGCCGGCGTGCCGCTGCGTCTGCATATCGGCATCAATAGCGGCCCGGTCGTCACTGGCGGCTTCGGCGGCGCCGGTACAAAATCCTATTCCGTGACCGGCGACACGGTGAACACCGCCCAACGGCTGCAATCCATGGCCGGCGAAAACGATATTCTCGTCGGTCCCCTGACATACCGCCTCACCCGCCATGCCTTTGCCTTCGACAGTCTTGGCTCGCAGAGCCTGCGCGGCAAGAGCGGAAACGTCCTCGTGCATCGGCTCACCGGGGTCCTGAAAGCGCCGCATACGGCGCGCGGACTCGAAAGTTTCGGCCTCCAGGCACCGATGGTCGGACGGGACGCGGAATTGTCGCGCCTGCTGACATGCCTCGATCTTGCCTGCGGGGGTGCGGCGCAGCTCGTCCGCCTGATCGGTGAAGCGGGCATCGGCAAGTCGCGTCTGGCCAGCGAATTCGTCGGGATCGCCGCCGATGCGGCCCGGTTTCCCGGCCTTGCCATCCGCAAAGCCACCTGCTCTCCCCTCGGCGAACAATCCTACGGTACGCTCGCAGCGGTCGTGCGCAGCGCCTACGGCATCGGCGAGCGCGACGATCCCGACAGGACGCGACAACTGCTGACGACCGGGTTTCGCGCGCTCGATCTCACGGCTGATGACGTCGAGGCACTCTTGCCGCTCTTTCTGCATGTCCTCGGTCTCGGCGACCCCGGTGGCGCGCTTCGACACATCGAGCCGGAACAGCTGCGGCGGCAGATCTTCTATGCGGTCCGCACCGTTTTCGAGCGGCGGCTGGCGCAAGGCCCTCTCCTGCTTGTCATCGAGGATCTCCACTGGGCGGATGCGGCCTCACTGGAGGTGCTCCGCTTCATGATGGACCGGCTGGAGCGCAGCCGGCTGATGCTGCTTGCGATCTACCGGCCGACGTCGCAGACCGACCCGCTGAACTCCAATCGCGTCAGCGTCACCGTGCAGCGTCTCGGCCCCCTCGTCGCTGCCGATGGGCACAAGCTGCTTGCCGCCTTTTTTGGCGAGGGTCACGGCAAGTTGCCGATGCCGGTGCGCAAACGCATCCTTGAGCGCGCCGGCGGCAATCCGCTGTTCATCGAAGAAATCCTGCGCGGACTGATCGACATGGGCACGCTGCACAATGACGGGCAGCACTGGCATGTCACGGCCGAGGACATGGATGTCGATATACCGGTCAATCTGCAAGCCCTGTTGCTTGCCCGCGTCGATCGGCTGCCACAGGAGATCAGGCGTTTGGCGCAGGAGGCGGCGGTCGTCGGCCCGAAGTTCGAGACCGCCCTGCTCCGCACCGTTGCGACCGACCCGGCCGCCATCGATGCGGCGCTGGACTATCTCTGTGATGCCAATATCATCGAGGAACTGCGCGGACCGGATGCGGTGATATCGCCGGGCTATCGCTTCAGCCAGACGCTGATGCACGACGTCATCTACCACAATCTGCTGCTGCAACGGCGGATGGAGCTTCATCGACGGATCGGCCGGGCTCTGGAACGCCAATATGGAGTCGCGCCTGATCGGGCCGAGCATCTGGCCCAGCTTGGCCATCACTTCAGCCTGACCACCGAAAAGGCCAAGGGCGCCGGTTATCTGATGGCGGCGGGCGATTTGGCCCGCAAGGTCTATGCCAATGACGATGCCATGCGTCTCTACCGTCAGGCGCTTGCGGCCTTCGCCGACGAGCCGGAAGTAGCGCCGGAGCAACCGGCGCTGCTGGAGCGCCTTGGCGATCTCTGCGGCCCTGCCGGCCGGCGCGACGCCGCCCTCACCCATTATCAGCAAGCGCTTGCGACTTACCGCCTGAAGGACGATCGCATCGCCGCTGCGAGGATCTTGCGCAAGATCGGCCGTCTGCATCTCGATGCAGGACGCCGCGATCAAGCGGAGAGCCATTGCGCCGAGGCCGCAGCGATGATCGCGACGATCGATGCGCCGGTCGAACATGCCCATCTCCTGCAGGAACGCGGCCACCTGGCTTTCCGCATGGGTGATCAGGCCGCCGCCGCCGAATGGGCCACACAAGCGCTGCAATGCCTGCAAACGCTGCCGATCGACGGAACGACGGAAGCTGGACGGGAGGCCGCGCGGGCGATGGCGGAGGCGCTGAACACCAAGGGTGCGGCGCTCGCACGGCTCGGCCGTCGGCGCGATGCGGTTCAGGAAGTGGAGCGCAGCCTCTCGGTCGCCGAGAAGGCTGATCTGCAAAGTGCTGCCTGCCGCGCCTATTCCAATCTTGGCGTTCTCTACACGATCGTCGATCCGGCCCGCGCCATCAAGATCTGCCGGCGCGGCTTGGAGGTCGCCAACCGCATCGGCGATCTCGGTTTTCAAGCGCGTCTTCTCGCCAATCTCGCGGTTTCCTGCTGCACCTTCACCGATCGCTGCTCGGCCGAGGGCGTGCCGGCGGCGGAGAAGGCGGTGGAAATTGACCGAGCGCTCGATCAGCGCGACCATCTTTCCGTGCCGCTGATCGTACTCGGGCAGATTCATCAATGCCACGGGCAGCCGAAGCTAGCTCGTAAGTATTACGAGGAAGCTCTTGAAGTCGCGAGGGAATTTGACGAACCGCAGCTGCTCTTTCCGTGCTATGATGGCTTGGCGACGCTGAGCCTCGAGCATGACGATATGGACGAAGCGGAACGGTATTTCACGCTGGCACAGGATGTGTGCATCCGCCACCACCTCGACCCGAGCACATTCGTCGTCCTGCCGTTTCTCGACTGAAGGGTTCGCGGCGAGAAAATCGATCGATATCGAGTCAAGAAAGCAATTCAGGCAGATAAAGGGAGGAACGAACAATGCAGGAGAACCACGCCGATAAACCATTACAGCCTGGAGATCGCGCTCCCAACGTAGTGCTGGATGCAATCACCCGCGATGGCAAGATCGCCATCGACGATTTTCGCGGCCAGAAGCCGGTGCTCGTCGGCTTGTTCCGTGGCCTGCATTGCCCCTTCTGCCGGCGGCAGATCGCGGCCATGGCCGAACTCACCGACGCATTGCAGGAGAAGGGTATCGACAGCCTGACGGTCGTCAATACGCCGATCGAGCGAGCACGCCTCTATTTCCGCTACCACCCGCTTCCCAATTTGCTGGCCGCCTCCGATCCCGACAGGGTATCGCACAGAGCCTTCGGCCTGCCGAACATCCAGTTCACCGAATCCGAGAACGATTGGCCGCACAAAGTCAGCATGAGCACGATGTCCTCGATGCGCATCGAAATACCCGGTGAGCTGCCGGAGCCCATGGGCGTGTTCGATGCCGTGGACTATCTCGACAAGGCTGACGGTTATGAATTCACCGAGGACGACACACGGATGATTGCTACCGGCCACGGCCAGCTTGTCGGCGAATTCCTGCTCGATCGCGATGGCGTCGTGCGCTGGTGTTTCACAGAAGTCGAGGAAGGTGGTCGCAATTTGTTCGGTGGCCCCGCACCTCGGGATGTGATGTCGGCGGCGGCGAACATGGCTGTTTGATACAGCTGCGACGGTGCTTATTGCGCCCTGAACCGGGCGTGGCAGCTCGTGCAGGTCTGCAGCATCAGGTGGAAGACATGTTCCGCCGGCATTGCCGCCAGGGCCTGATCGTTGCGGACATGGGTGCCCAGAGGACCACCGCCCATGGCCTCTCCAGGTTTCATGCGCATGCCGGCGGGCATTGGCCCGGCGTTATTCAGCGCGGCGGCGTCGAGCGCAACGGCGTAGTCCCGTAGGTCGTCTGCAAAGCGATCGAACCGCTCGCGCTCCTCAGGAATGTCCGGCAGCGCCTTCGATTGGGGGCCGGCTACCCCGGGTGCGAAGTGTCCGGAGAGGCCAGGCCCCGATCTGTCGCGGATGGTATCGGCCGCCCGTCTGAACTCGGCAGAATTGTAGCTCCCCGGATCCTTGAACATCCCGGCGATCGTCTTTGCCGCGGCAGCCATCGCCTTCATGTCCGCCTGCCGAAGCGCGACGACATCCTCGGCGGCCAGTGACGGAGCCACAGTCGTCAGGACCGCTCCCACGCAGGAGAGCAGTCCAAACCTATACGAAAGAAGGGTCGGTCTCATATGGCTGCGTTCCGAAAACGTCATGCTGTTTGCTACGGATATCCCTTCTCATCTGGGCAGCAAGAGGGCGAGCGCCCTCCCCGGATCACGCCGCCATCTTACGGCAGCTCTCGGCGCAGTTGCGGCAGGCATCGGCGCAGCTCTGCATGTCGCCAATGTGTTCGCAGTCTTCGGCGCATTGCGCGCAGATTTCGGCGCATTCCCGGCAGATATGCTTATGGTGGTCAGAACCGATCAGCATGAAATGCGCGGACGTCCGGCAGATCTCCGCGCAGGCCATCATCAGCTTGAGATGCGGCGGCCTTGTATGCTCTCCGCCGAGTTCCAAGCAGTGCCCCATAGCCATCGACAGGCACTCGCTGTAGCAGGTCAGGCAGTTGGCGATGCAGTTCTTCATTTCGGTCGACATGGTATGCATGGCGAAGCCTCCTATTTGACTTCCTTGATCGAAGATGGATGCAGTGTCAGATAACGGAAGTTCGGGGAGGAGGATCGATCGCACGGATCAGCAGCAGCGGCCGATAGACGAACGGCATCCGTTCATGGCGTCTCGATTCGAAGCGGGGAGCCGCAACGCCGGAGAGTTCTGGAAGGATCGGACAGCATTGCATTGTCGAGCAGCAGCCGGCCTGCCATGCGCACGGATGCCCGCGCTGGGGATGCTCCCCGATTGTCACGTCAGGGTGCGGGTTTGAAAGGGTTGCCGTGGCCGGCGCCACGCCGAATGGGCTCACTGCGACGAAAGCGACGACAACAATTCTGATGTAATGGAGTAGGCTCCCAAGTCTCATCCGCGGGGTCCCTTCGACAGGTAGAACCGTAGCGCCGCGAAAATGTTCCAAGTTATCCGATCCGGGCGGCAGGGTGCTTTTGCAACGTTCCCGAGAGGAAGCATTAACGACAGCGGGTTAATCTGCGTCTCGCGCGAGGAGAGGATCGATGAGAGCTGGCTATTCGCTGGTCCAGATCGGGCTTCACTGGCTGGTCGCCATCATGGTGCCGGTGCAGTATCTGACTGGTAGCAGTATCGAGAGAATCCATCATGCCCTCCACATCGGGCTCACACCCTCCGCATGGGACGTGGTCCAGCACCAGATTCACAATTATGCCGGGATTGCAATCGGCCTGCTGATGGGCGTGCGGCTCATTCTTCGTATCCTGCAGCCGTCCGAAGCCACTCCGCCCGGCATCTGGATCGGACGCGCCGCCACGGCGCTTCATCACGCCTTCTACGCCGCAATCATCGGCCAGGCCTGCATGGGGTTTGTCGCAAGTTACGTCTGGTTCGGGATCGCACAGTACCATGTCGTCGGGTCGAAGATCATTCTGGCGATGGTGGCTCTGCATCTCGCTGCGGCCGCCTGGCACACGCTGGTGGCCCGTGACGCGACGGTTGACCGGATGCTGCTGCCGCGCCGAAAGCGGCGGGCCGAAAATCTGTAAGAAAGCCGGCTTCAGCACGAGCGCCCGTTCCTTGCATCATGCGCGTCACACAAAGGACTCGAACTTCGAAGAAGAATAGTCCGCATTGAAATCCGGCTGCATTGCATATAGCTCTGTTCGGGAATGGGAAAGATGTACCGAATCACAGTGAGCGCGCTGCTCGTTATGATGCGGCTGGTGATCATCGTATCACTGGCGGGGTACTCGCTGTCGAACGCCAGCGCCGCCATGCACGGATCCTCTTTCCCCGAGCTGCAGGCCGGCGCCTCCGCGGCGACCGCGTCTCATGAAGGCCACGCCATGGCGGAGGCCTCCCACCACGACCATTCGCGCAGTGACATGTCTGATGACAACGGCGGTACGCCGAAGCTCGTCAAGCAGGAATGCTGCAAGGATTTCTGTGGCGGGCTCGGCATCATTTGCGAAAGCCCCGACGTTGGCGGACCTGTCATGACTTCGATCCGGCAATTCGTGGACGACCGTACGACCTTCGGCGAACTGCCGCCGCTCGACCGCCCTCCGAACATCTGAATAGAGACGAGCCCGCTCGATCGGGTCCAGCCGGCCGCCGCCTGAAACCGGGCGAGCGCCCGTAGGTTTATCTTTTATTCGGAATTTCATAATGAAACCCTCGCTTTTCGTGGTGGGGCTGCCGCTTGTTATCGGCAGCTGCGCATCTACGCTTCCTCCCGACGTGGTGGCATCTTCCGCCGCAGTCGAACAGCCGTCGCCGCGCCCGGTCGCATATCAGTCGCCGGTCTCGGACTATGTTGCCAGGCAGCCCGTCGATCCAAAGCCGTGGCGAAGACAGAATGATCTGCAGTCTCCCGCGAAAGGAGACGCCTCATGATCGGCCTCATAAAATTTGCGGCCGTGCTGGCGTTCCCGCTGACTCTGAGCGGCTGTGTGACGGGCGCCGAATATTCCAGCAAGCAAGCAGGCTTCGCTTCCGTTGCCGACAAGACCGCGATCGCGACCATGAAGCAAACCGTCTGGATCCAGAACCAAAACCAGGCCCGGTCGGCCGCCGCGCAAGTCAGAAGCCTGCTCGCGCAAAAGAAGCCCCTCGACGTCGAGACGGCCGTCCAGATCGCCCTGCTCAATAACAGGGGCCTCCAGGCCGCCTATGCCGATCTCGGCGACAGCGCGGCCGACGCCTGGCAGTCGACAATGTTCATCAATCCGACCGTCTCCATCGGCACGACGGGCCTGGGAACGCCGGAACTGGAAGCGTTCAAGACCATCGAGGGGATGATCACCACGAACATCCTGGCGCTCGTAACGAAGAACCGAGACATGGCGATCGCCGACGCCCGTTTCAGGCAGGCGCAGTTGACCGCGGCGGTAAGAACGCTCCAGGTCGCCGCCGATACGCGGCGTGCCTGGATCGGGGCGGTGGCTGCCTGGGAGAACGTCGGGCAGCTTCAGCGCGCTCAGGCCACCGCGGACGCGGCGTCCGAGCTCGCGGAGAAGCTCGGTGAGACAGGCGCAATGACCAAGGGCGCCCAGGCGCGGGAACACGTGTTCGTCGCCGAATTGGCGGGAGAGACCGCCAAGGCTCGCTTGGCTGCTCGTCTCGCCAAGGAGGAACTGACGCGGCTGATGGGTCTCTGGGGATCCGACCTGGACTATCAGGTTCCGAATAGCCTACCGCCACTGCCCAGGTCCGTGGTTAGGCGCGACGCCATCGAGGCCGAGGCCCTGAGGAACCGCATCGACCTTCAGGTGGCGAAGCTCGAACTGGAGGCGACGGCCAGGTCCTACGGACTCACCGAAGCGACGCGCTATGTAACCGATCTCGAAATCCTGACCGGCTTTGAGACGGAACGGGAAATCGAGGACGACGAGAAAAAGACCAGAACGACCGGCCAGGTCGAGCTGGAATTCGTGATCCCGATCTTCGACACCGGCAAGGCGCGGATGCGCAAGGCTGAGCTGGCCTATATGCGGGCGGCCAACCAGCTCGCGGAGAAGGCCGTCAATGTCCGTTCGGAAGCACGTTCGGCATACGAGGCGTACCGCTCGAACTACGACATCGCGCGCCACTACCGCAACAATGTCGTGCCGCTGCGCACCAAGGTCGAAGAGGAATCCCTGCTGACCTACAACGGCATGATCACCAATACGTTCGAGCTGCTCACCGACACGCGCGAAAAGATCAACTCCATCCTGCTTTCCGTCAACGCCAAGCGTGATTTCTGGCTCGCGGAAGCCAATCTCGCGCCTGCGATCTACGGCGGCGGTGCGACCAACGCGTCGGCAGAGAGCGAGGTCGCCGCTGCTTCCGAAGGCAGCGGTGGCGGCCATTGAGAAAGGAAACCATCATGTTCAACAGACGACAACTGTTCGGTGCGAGTGCGGCCCTGCTGGCGGCCGGCGCCTGGACGAAGACCTCGGCGATGGGCCTGCCCGAGGCCCCGACGATGGAATCGGCGGACATGCAGCCGCCGCTTCACCCGACCTCCGGCCCGGACTACCAGCCGGTCGTCACCCTCAACGGCTGGACCCTGCCCCACCGGATGAACAACGGCGTCAAGGAGTTCCACCTCGTCGCCGAGCCGGTCGAACGCGAGATGGCCGACGGCATGACCGCATATCTTTGGGGGTATAACGGCCAATCTCCGGGTCCGACGATCGAGGCGGTCGAAGGTGACCGGGTGCGCATTTTCGTCACCAATAAGCTGCCGGAACACACGACGATCCACTGGCACGGCATGATACTGCCGTCGGGCATGGACGGCGTCGGCGGGTTGACCCAACCGCACATCCCTGTTGGCAAGACTTACGTTTACGAGTTCGACCTCGTGAAATCGGGCACCTTTATGTACCACCCGCATTCCGACGAGATGGTGCAGATGGCCATGGGCATGATGGGCTTCTTCGTCGTTCATCCCAAGGACCCTGCGTTCATGCGCGTCGACCGCGACTTCGTCTTCCTGCTCAACGCCTACGACATCGATCCCGGCTCCTACGTGCCGCGCGTCATGGAAATGACCGACTTCAACATGTGGTGCTGGAACAGCCGCGTGTTTCCAGACATCAGCCCGCTCGTCGTTTCCAGGAACGACAGGGTGCGGGTGCGGGTCGGCAACCTCACCATGACGAACCATCCAATCCACATGCATGGCTACGACTTCGAGGTGACATGCACGGACGGCGGCTGGGTGCGACCGGAAGCACGTTGGCCGGAGGTGAGCATCGACATCCCCGTCGGCGCGATGCGTGCCTACGAGTTCGACGCCAAATACCTGGGTGACTGGGCGATCCACTGCCACAAGTCGCACCACACGATGAACGCCATGGGCCATGACATCCCGACCTTCATCGGCACTGATAAGTCGAAGGTTGCCGAGAAGATCAGGAAGCTTCAGCCGGACTACATGCCCATGGGCACCAAGGGCATGGCCGACATGGGCGAAATGGAAATGCCCATTCCCGAGAACACCGTCCCGATGATGACCGGCTGGGGGCCGCATGGCCCGATCGAGATGGGCGGCATGTTCTCGGTCGTGAAGGTCCGCGAAGGCATCGCAGCGGACGATTACTCGGATCCGGGCTGGTACGAGAACCCGCCCGGGACGCAGGCCTGGGAGTGGACCGGCGAGCTGCCGGACGCGACCAAGGCCAAAGACGCGAAGACGCAAATCACGCCGAAGCCGACAAACGGCTGAGGCTCAATCTCCCACATCAAAAAGGATCTACACATGAAGAACTATGTACTGGCACTGGCGCTCGCGGCGCTCGCAACTCCCGCCCTCGCCTCGGGCAACCACGCCGGCGGCCATGGTGAAAAAATGGCGGTCGGAGAGCCTGGGGACAAGGCCAAGGCGACGCAGACGATCCGCGTCACGATGAAGGAAACCGACGACGGCAAGATGGTATTCACGCCGGCCGTCTTCAACGTCCGCAAGGGACAGACGGTCAAGATCGCGATCAAGAATGCCGGAACCGTCGACCATGAGTTCGTCCTCGATCAGGAAGACAAGATCCTGGAGCACAAGAAGGTCATGGAGAAGTTCCCGGAAATGGAACATGACGATCCGAACTCGATCCGCCTTTCAGCCGGCCAGTCCGGTGAGATCGTCTGGAAGTTCACCACCGACGGTGAGTTCAAGTTCGCCTGCCTGATCCCCGGTCATTACGAAGCCGGCATGCACGGCGACGTCAGTGTCGCCGGCAAGTAACCCTCAATAAAGGAGCCATGAACATGAAATCCGCAGTGATCAAGATCGGCGTCGCCGCCCTCATTTCCGTGGGCGCTGCGTTCAGCGCCTTCGCCCAGGAATTCACGAAGGGCGTCGTCAACAAGATCGACGCCAAGGCCAAGAAGGTCACCATCAAGCACGAGGACCTGAAGAACCTCGACATGCCTGCGATGACGATGGTCTTCCGCGTCGAGGACCCGGCCTTGCTGGAAAAGCTGAAGGAAGGCTCGGACATCGAGTTCGTTGCCGAACGCGTGAATGGCAAGCTGACCGTCACCGAAGTAAAATAGCCAGCTCCTGCCGCCCGGATCCATCCGGGCGGCAGGACATCGAGGAGTGGAGACGATGTACAGGAGAAACTTCATCGCTATGGCGGCGTCCGCGCTGGCGTTTCCCGGCGGATCGGTCCTCGCCGCCGCGCCGGCGAAGATGACGGTCTACAAGGATCCGAACTGCGGTTGCTGTCATCAATGGTCGAAGGCGATGGCCGCGGCGGGATTCTCCGTCGACGCCCGGGACACCGACGACCTTGCCGCGGTCAAGGCGCGGCTGGGCGTGCCTGCCGAGCTGGAGGGCTGCCACACCGCCGTCGTCGACGAATACTACCTGGAGGGACACGTGCCGCTCGAGGCCGTGCAGCGGCTGCTGGGGGAGCGGCCGCCGCTCCGAGGGCTCGCCGTGCCCGGCATGCCGCCCGGCTCGCTGGGAATGGGCGACGACCCGCAGGCCTCCTACGACGTCTACGCGATCCCCATAGGGACCGGAGCGCCATACTTGTTCATGGAGGTCCGTCCCCGTAAGGGCTGAGACCTTCGACCAACCAGGCACCGGGCTGCCCGATCAGGAGACCGGAGCGTTGCACACCGCCGCCCAGAGATCGTGCTTCCAGTCGGCTCCTGGCCGCGCCGAAACGTCGACCGCATAATCGGCGGAATTGATCCGCACCGTGGCGGGCGAAACGCAGCGAACGCTCGCCTTGTGCCGCCCTCCGTCCCGATAGAGCACCGCCCCGCCACCGTCGAATTCCGACAGGGTGATGACGACATCGAAATCGAAGGCGGGATTGCGGGAGACCGTGCCCTCCGCCAGACTGAGACTGACCGACCGGCTGCCACCGAACGAAGCGGTGTGGAAGATCGCAAGCTCAGAGGCCGCCGATATCGGTGCGGACTGTGCGATGAGGATCAAGGACACAAGGACTCGGCGCATTTACCCCTCCCGCGGAGAATGCAACACGATCCTATCATATCCTCGGAGGCTCTGCGACTATTTGCAGAGCCTCCGAGCCGATCCGCCGGATCCGCTAGGGCCGCATGAACGCCTGGATTTCCTCGGTCGTGACCTTGCCGTCCTTGTTCGAATCCACCGCGTCGAAAATGCGCTTGTGAACGGCCGTCACCTCCTCGAAGGACAGCGCGCCGTCCCCGTCCGTGTCGGCGACTGCGAACATGATCTTCATCATGTGTCCGCGCATCGCCATCATCGGCATGCCGGACGGCATCATCGTGTTTCGCCCCATCATTCCCTGCATCATGTCCATCCCACCAGGCATGGCTTCCTGGCCCTGCCGTGCCGTTCCGTCGGCAGCGTCGGACGGCGAGGCCTCCTGGCCCGACGTCGCGGGATGATGCGGATCGGCATCGTTCGTCTGCGCAAGCGCGAGACCAGCCCCAGCTGCCGCGATCAGCGCGGCCAGCACAATCACCTTCTGCAGTCTCGTCGTCATGTCAGTTCTCCTTTTGCATGACCTTCTCTACCTGCGTCTTCCTCCTGCGCAGGACAGGCACTCATCCATCGTGTCTCGGCCTAGTCTAGCGACGAACGGCGCAGGCGCAGGGAGTTGGCGATGACGCTGACGGAAGACAGCGCCATGGCGGCGGCCGCAATGATCGGCGAGAGCAGCAGCCCCAGGGCCGGATAGAGCACGCCTGCCGCCACGGGCACGCCTGCTGCGTTGTATATGAAAGCGAAGAACAGGTTCTGGCGGATGTTTCTCATGGTAGCATGGCTGAGCTTGCGGGCTCTCGCGATGCCCTGAAGGTCTCCCTTTAGCAGCGTAACGCCCGCGCTCTCGATCGCGACGTCAGTTCCTGTGCCCATGGCGACGCCGACGTCGGCGGCGGCGAGCGCCGGGGCGTCGTTGACCCCGTCGCCGGCCATCGCAACGACGCGACCTTCCGATCGAAGTCTGGCGACTACCTTGCCCTTATCCTCGGGCAGGATCTCCGCCTCGACGTCGTCGATGCCGAGCCTTCTCGCCACCGCCTGCGCCGTCGTCCTGTTGTCGCCGGTCAGCATGACGACGCGGATGTTCTCCTCCTTCAGCGAGCGCAGCGCCTGGGGCGTCGTCGCCTTGATCGGATCGGCGATGGCGACAAGACCGCGAACTTTGCCGTCGATCGCGACGTAGATCACCGTCGCGCCCTCGCCGCGCAGCGTCTCTGCCTCCGCCGCGAGCGACGACAGGTCGACTCCCGCTTCGGCCATGATTCTATGGCTGCCGATGACGAGATTCCGGCCATCGACCGTTCCGGTGACGCCCTTGCCGACAGGGCTGTCGAACTCGCGGGCCTCGCCGAGGGCAAGGCCTCTCTCCTGCGCCGCGGCGACGATGGCCGCGGCAAGTGGGTGTTCGCTGGCACGCTCGAGCGTCGCGGCCAGCCGCAGAAGTTCCGCTTCGTCGAATCCTTCGATCGCCTTCAGCGCGGTCACCTTCGGTCGGCCCTCCGTCAACGTCCCGGTCTTGTCGACCACCAGCGTGTCGATCTTTTCAAAGCGCTCCAGCGCCTCGGCATTCTTGATGAGGACACCCATTCGCGCACCGCGGCCGACGCCCACCATGATCGACATCGGCGTCGCCAGTCCGAGGGCGCATGGGCAGGCGATAATCAGCACGGCGACGGCGGCGACGAGGCCGTGGGCGAATCGTGGCTCCGGTCCCCAGACGCCCCAGCCGACGAAGGCTGCGACCGCGATCAGGATCACCGCCGGGACGAACCAGCCCGATACCTGGTCGGCAAGTCGCTGAATCGGCGCGCGGGAGCGCTGGGCCTCGGCCACCATGCGAACAATCTGCGAGAGCATCGTGTCGCGCCCGACCTTGCCGGCCCTCATCACGAAACCGCCGCTCTGGTTCATCGTGCCGCCGATCAGCTTCGCGCCGATCTCCTTCGTCACCGGCATGGATTCGCCGGTGATCATGGATTCGTCGACGGAGCTCCGGCCCTCAACGAGCTCGCCATCAACAGGGACCTTCTCGCCCGGCCGGACGCGCAGGCGATCCCCGACCACGACGGCGTCGAGCCCGACGTCCTCGTCCGAGCCGTCATGCCTGATGCGGCGGGCCGTCTTCGGCGCGAGGTCCAGCAGCGCCCGGATCGCGCCGCCGGTCTGCTCTCGCGCCCTCAGTTCCAGAACCTGGCCGAGCAGCACCAGCACGGTGATCACCGCGGCCGCTTCGAAATAGATCGAGACCGAACCGTCGGCGGCGCGGAACGTATCCGGAAAGATGTTCGGCGCCGCCGTGGCGACGACGCTGTAGATCCATGCCACGCCCGTTCCCATCGCGATCAGCGTGAACATGTTGAGGCTGCGGTTGACGATCGAGGCCCATGCCCGCTCAAAGAACGGCCATCCCGCCCAGAGCACGACCGGCGTCGCCAGAGCAAGCTGAATCCAGTTGGAGAGCTTGGCACCGAGCACCATGTGCAAGTTGGTGAGATGGCCGCCCATCTCGAGTGCGAGGACGGGCAACGACAAGGCGAGCCCGATCCAGAACCGCCGGGTCATATCGACGAGCTCGGCGCTCCGCCCGGTCTCCTTCGTCGTGATCTCCGGCTCGAGCGTCATGCCGCATATCGGACAAGTGCCGGGACCAACCTGCCGGATCTGCGGATGCATCGGACAAGTATAGATCACGCTCTCCGGAGCCTCCGGCGGCCTAGTAGCCGCTTGCGTGGCCGCCCACTGCTCTTCGTGATGGTGATGGCCGGCATGGGTATGGACTGCATGGACGTTGTGGTCAGTCATGGACAGCTCCTCCGCGATGGCTTCCAGCCGCATCGGTTCCGTGGCCAAACCTCGGAAGGAACCGGGGAACTGCTCGGGCATAAGCTTCCCACGCGGCTCCGAACTCGGCGCGCGAGGCCTCCTCCTCCCGCTTCGCCAGGCGTACGTAGACCCAGACCAGCACCGGGAACATGGCTAGCGTCACCAGCGTCGGCCACTGCAAAAGGAATCCTATCATGATGACGACGAAGGCGTCGTATTGCGGGTGCCGGACGCGGGCGTACGGTCCCGTGGTCGCCAGACGATGCTCGCGCTGGGCGGCGTAGAGCACGTGCCAGCTCGAGGCGAGCAGCCAGAAGCCGGCGACGATCAGAATGTTGCTCGCGAAGTGGAATGGCCCGAAATGCGGGTTGACCCGCCAGCCGAACATCATCTCCAGCAGATGGCCGGCGTCATGCGACCAGAAGTCGACGCCGGGAAACTGCCGACCGAGCCAGCCCGACAGCAGATATATGGTCAGCGGGAATCCGTACATCTCGGTGAAGAGCGCGACGACGAATGCGGAGAAGGCGCCGAGCGAGCGCCAGTCCCGCTTGGTCTCGAGTCTCGTGAAGCTCGCGGCGAAGACGATGAACACCACGGAATTGATGATCACCAGGGTCCAGAGCCCGTAGGCCGGGGCGTCAGACATCTTCTTTCTCCTTCGGCTTGTGCGGCATCATGCGCGCACCGTGACCCCAATGATGATGGCCGGAATGGCCGCCGTGCCCGTGATGCATGAACAGATGCATGAGCGGGCAGGCGAGGATGAGGAGCCAGGGCAGGATGCCGAGGACGTGGACGCGGTGCTCGTAGGCGATAAGCGCAAGAGCGATTACGGTGAAGGCGATGAAGACGCTCCGGCTGTAGCTACTCCATGCCGATGGTGAATGGTTGTCGTTCATGACGATGTCTCTTTCGAATGAGTTCGGGTAAGGCCTCGCGTTCCGGGGAACGCGTCAGCCGATGCCGTCATAGATGACGTAGGCCATCATGCCCGTCGCCATGTGGTACAGGTGATGGCAGTGGAACGGCCAGCGGCCGGGATTGTCGGCGTCGAAAGCCAGCACGACGCTTGCCATCGGCGGCAGCAGGACGGTGTCCCTGACCGCACCCGCAACCGGGGTTCCGTTAATGGCGACCACCTGGAAATGGTGCCCGTGCAGATGCATCGGATGCGCCATCATCGACCTGTTGGCGATCGCCACCTCGATCCGCTCGCCGCGCTTCACGACGAGACCGTCCGCGCCGTCGATCGCCCAGTCATAGGCGGCCATGTCGCCCGTCAGCGAGAGTTCGAAACGGCGGTCTGCCGCACGCGAGGCAAAGGGAGTGACGGGACGCAGCCGCTGTTCGAGATCGAACCCGAGAACTGGTCCCATCGCATCGGCCTCCACAGCAATCTTGCGGACGGCCGCGCCCGCGGTGGCTAAGATGATGCCCGCACGTTCCGCGGCTCCCTCGCGCAGGGCGAGGACGGGAAACGCGCCTGCCTCCCCCGGCAGACTCAGCCGGATATCGAGGCGCTGGCCCATGGCGACGGGAAAGGATGTCCCGGTGACTGGCGCCACGCCCTGTCCATCGACGGCGACCAGCTCTGCAGAAAGGTGTCCAGTGTCGACGGTGAAGGCGGTCGCCGTCGCGCCGTTGATGATCCGCAGGCGGACACGGCCGCCCTTGTCGACCCTCACGACCTCGGGATCGTCGAGCGTGCGGTCGTTGGCGAGATAGGCGTCGTAATCGATGTCGTTGAGGTCGATGGCCCCCGCCCCCGGCATCGCCATGCCTGCCATGTCGCTGCCGGACATCATGTGCTGCAGGCCGGACATGCCCTTCATCGAACCGTGGGCCATGGGCATGGCACCGGGCGCAGCATTCCCTTTCAATTTCGCCAGCAGCTCCTCCGCCGATTGGAAGGAGAAGTCGTGCAGCAGGACGACGACCTCCTGCTCGTCCCGTTTCCCGTCGTCTGCGGTCCGCACGACAAGCGGGGCGGCGAGCAGGTTCTGCTCCTGCAGCGTATGGGCGTGCATCCAGTGCGTGCCGCCCGCACCGACCGGAAAGGTGTAGCGGCGGGTTTCGAAAGGCTTGAGAAGCGCCGCCGGATTGTCCGGCACCCCGTCTGCCGCCCAGGGCGGCGTCAGCCCGTGCCAGTGGATCAGCGTGGGTTGATCGATGGCGCTGGATAAGGCGACGTCGAATTCGGTTCCGGCGTCGAGCGTCAGACCGGGCGTTCCATCCGGACCGACCAGGCCGAAGACGCGGGCGGATCTACCCCTGACTTCGATGGACCGGTAACCAACGGACAAGCTGCGCGGCTTGGGAGATGGCTTGGCGGCGGCTTCCTGCGCCAGGCTGCGCATGGGACGAAAGGCGACCGATGTGCCGAGCGCGGCTGCGCCGACCATCAGGCCGTTGAGAAATTCACGACGTTTCATTGCAGTTGGTCCTTGTTTCCAGGTCTTGGGCATCCGGGAAAATGCCCGTGAAACGACCGGATGCCGCGACGAAGACGGCCTCCGGAATCCTCAGACCGGACGACGAGGAGGACCGAGCGTCGGTGACGGCGCCAGACCGCTGCCGGTCTGGTCGCTCCATGAAAAACGAAAAAAGAAACCCGTGGCCGTGGGAGCTTCCGTCCGCTGGATGGCGGACAGGACGACGCAGAAGCCGCACTGGACGGTGCAGCAGGACTTGTGGTCGGAAGTGTGAAAGCCGCCTTGAGGCGTGAGGTGAGCGTCGTCGTTCAGGACGAACGAATGCTCCAGGTTGGTCTGTCCGTGAGCCGGACGCTCATGGCACTGCATCGCCTGCGCGCCTGCCGTAGGCGCAAGCAGAACCGCGAGTGCGACCAGGAAGGCCAGCGCTGCGTTCATCCATGCGAATCTGCGGCGGTCGACGGTCATGTGCGCGGCTCCGCTCCCTCTCAGCCGAGCCGCCGGCTGATGAAATTGAAGATCGCAGCGATCGATGCCCCTGCATAGCCGCCGAAGATGACGCTTTGAAGGAGGCCCAGCGCCAGGCTTCGAAGATCGAAGCCCGTCAGGCCGAGATAGAACTGCAGCCACGGCCTATGAAGACCCCAATCGGGCGCGACGAAGCCGAGCAGCATACATAGCAGGAACGAGATGGCGGCGAAGACGGCGAGCGTCGCACCCAACACGGGCACCGAAACATGCGACGGCATCGCTGGAGAGCTTGCAGGTTGACCATGAAGAACAGTGTTTGCCATCGAGCGATCCTCCACAGGCCGAGTTTATACCATGTCAACACCGCAATTATCTGCCCACCCGTCGTAAACCTCTTTGATTCAAGTCAAATTCCGGCGGCCATAGTTAGGCCGGCGCGCCTGAAGCCTTCGCATCGATAATCTGCCTATAGGTCCAGCGTCGAGTTTGTCGCTGAAAGTGCGTAAACGGCAACCGGTCACCGCAGTGCTATTGCCATTTCTTGTCGCCCGGATCGTGCGCGCGGCGCCCCGACCGCCCGACCGCATCCCCGCAGAAGCACTGATGCCCTGCATCGGGTTTCCCCTGTCGATTATACGCTGCAAGTCTCTCGAAAGTATTGCGCGTCAGGGAAGTCCGGCCTTGCGGAAGCCGTCGACGAAATGCTCAAGTGTCGCGGGATCGCGGAAGGGCTCCGTCATCGCCCAGTGAGCTGTCGAAAAATCCGGGTTGGCGACAAGGAAGAGTGCGGTCTCCGCCCGCGCCTCGTCGAGCTGGCCGAGTTGTGCCAGACTTGCCGCCAGGAAACGACGGGAGCTTGTGCGATAGGTTTCGTCGCGGCGCAGCGTCTCGACAGCGGCGCCATATTGCCCAGCCGCGTATTGCGCCTGGCCGAGGATCAAATAATACCAGCTCGCCGGAAAGGGATTCAGCCGGAACGCCTTGCGGACATGCTCGAGGCCCTCCTCAATCCGCCCGGCGAGGACCGTGATGTCGGATAATGCGGCAAAGGTGTCCGCCTCGTTCGGGTCGAGTTCGATTGCTTTGGCGAATTGCGCATCCGCCTCGGCGAAATCGCGCTCATAGGCAAGCAGGTAGGCCAGGACCCATCTGCAGCCGGCATCGTTGGGATCGATGGCAACAGCCTTGCGCGCCAATTGCAAAGCAATGCCGCGGGTCGATTCCGCCGGTCCGCCGCTATGGACCCATCCCATCCAGTGGTTCATGGCTAGCCAGCGATGGGCCTCGGCATAGTCGGGGTCGAGGGAGATCGCGCGCGTCAGCATCAGATGCGCTTCCTCCGCCGCCTGCGGGGCATCGTCCATCAGTTTGCGCGCCCGCACGCAGAGATCGTAAGCCTCGAGGTTCTTCGGCCGATTGCGCGGCGGCGGCGGTGCGCGCAGCCGGCCGAGCAGCGCCTCGACGATCCTGCCCGTCACCTCGTCCTGAAGAGCGAAAATATCGTCCAGGCTGCGATCGAAACGTTCCGCCCAGAGGTGATCGCCGCTGACCGTGTCGATCAGCTTGGCGTTGATGCGCACGCGCCCGGCGGCGCGCCTTGCGCTGCCCTCCAGCAGATAGCGCACGCCGAGCGCCTCGGCGATCTCTCGCACGTCCATCGCCCTGCCCTTGTAGGCGAAGGCCGAGTTGCGGGCGATGACGAACAGGCCGGGCATTCTGGAGAGGTCGGTGATCAGGTCTTCGGTCAGCCCGTCCACGAAGGATTCCTGCTCGCGGTCGCTGCCGATATTCAAAAAGGGCAGGACAGCAATCGACGGCTTGTCAGGCAGCGGCAAGGTTTTTCGCCTCACGCCGCTGAGCCGATGGACGGCTCCCGTGAAGCGGTAGCCGACACGCGGAACCGTCGCAATCCATTCGCCGCCGCCGGCGGACGAACCAAGCAGCTTGCGCAACTGCGCGATCTGGACCGTGAGGTTGCCTTCCTCGACCGCGATGCCTGGCCAGGCCGCGTCCATCAGCTCGGTCTTGGCGACGATGTCGCCGGCTCGCCCGACAAGCGCCACAAGCAGCTTCAGCCCGCGGTGGCTAACGGCAACGGGATCATCGTTCCGAAGGAGTGTTCCCGCATCCGGATCAAGCACGAACGGGCCAAAGGCAAAATGGGATCCCTGCATGTCGTGGACCTATAGTCCGTTTGGAAGTTTTTGAGAACATTTTGGCGAGGCTTAATTACGCCGCTCCCCCTATCCCGCAGAATTTCATCCTCTTTCAGGCCAGGCGGCGCCCTTCAGACCATACCGACTGTCGAGGATATCAGCATGACGAGTGCAAGTACGACGTCACCGCAAGAGGATCAGCTCCCACTGGCCGCGATGGCGGGCATCATTGCAACGGTCACGGTGTTTGCCGTGGCGCAGGGACTGACCTATCCGCTGCTGAGCTTTATCCTGGAACGGCAGGGACTGACGTCAGGGCTCATAGGCCTGTCGGCAGCGATGACGCCGCTGGGTTTCATCTCATCGGCGCCCGTCATTCCGGCGCTTTCGCGACGCCTGGGCGGGGTGCGGCTTGCTATCCTCTGTTCGATCCTGGCCGCCCTCATCCTGCTTGCGATTGGCTGGATCCAGCACGCCTGGGTCTGGATGCCGCTGCGCTTCCTGCTCGGCTTCTTTGCCAATCCCCTCTACGTTATCAGCGAAACCTGGCTGATCTCGATCACGCCGGCGGCACGCCGCGGCCGGATCATGGGCCTCTACTCATCGATCGTTTCGGCTGGTTTCGCCGTCGGCCCGCTATCCCTCGGCGTCGTCGGAACGGAAGGCTGGCCGCCCTTCATCATCGGCGTTACGGCCTTCCTTGCCTGCGGCCTGATCGTGCTTGCCGTTGCTCCCCGCCTGCCTGACATGCCTGGCGAAGGCGAGGCAATGTCGGTCGGTGGCTTCTTCGCGCTGGCGCCGCTGCTGCTCTTTGCGGTTTTCGCTGCCGCCGCCTTCGAACAGATCCTGCTTTCGCTGTTCGCGGTCTATGGCGCAGCCCTGGGCAGCGCCGAGGGGCGCATTGCTTCACTCATCACCTGTTTCGTTGCCGGCAATGCGATGCTGCAGATCCTGCTTGGGCACGCGGCCGAACGGTTCGGTGCGACGCGCACGATGTTATTCTGCGTCCTGGCTTGCCTCACCGGCTGCCTGCTGCTGGCGCCGCTCTTTACCACATGGCTCATCTGGCCGCTGGTATTCGTCTGGGGCGGCGTCTCGTTCGGACTCTACACCACGTCACTGATCCAGCTCGGCGAGCGTTTCACCGGCCGGCCCCTGATCGCCGGCAATGCGGCCTTCGCCTTCACATGGGGCATTGGCGGCATGGCGGCCTCACCAGCAGCCGGATTGGCGATGCAACTGATCGGGCATCACGGGTTGGCCTTGTCACTCGGACTGCTTAGCGCTGCCCTCGCGATACTCCTCATCTCAGATCTGAACAGGACGCGGTAATGCTTTAAATATGCATTATGTTTCCGCTATTCGATTCCGTTGAGCCCTGCCCTTGAACAGGCGTATCTCGCAATATATAACGTGTTATATAACATTTAATCGAAATGGCGAGGTCGGCATGATCGAAGATGTGGTCCGAACGCTCGGCTTTCTGTGTCTGGGAAGCCGCCTGCGGCGCATCGGGGAACGATTGCAGGCTGATACACAGCAGATCATCGACGAGGCCGAACTCGGCATTCAAGCCGGTCAGTATCCGTTCCTGGCGGCGATCGACCGGGCCGGGCCGCTGACCATCGGCGAGCTCGCCCAGTCGGTGGGCATCACCCAACCCGGCGCGACGCGGACGATCGGCCAGCTTCTTGAACTCGGCTTCGTCGATATGCAGCCGGCACCGGACGATCAGCGCCGCAGACTGGTGTCTCTGACCGACAAGGGACAGGAACTCGTCGATTATTCGAAGGCGACGATCTGGCCGCGCGTCGCGGCTGCCGTTGCGGATCTCTGCGGCGATCTCGACGGGCCGATCCTCGAACAGCTCGCCGCCATCGAGGACGGGCTGGCGGCGATGCCGCTCAAACGCCGGCGCACCGCTGCCGCACCGCGCGTCCTTTCAGACGCCGAAGAGGAGGAAGGACGATGAAACATGTGCTCGACAGGCCGATCTGGACCGCGCTGCAGACCGCGCATGCCGATCTCGCCGAAGGCGGCAAGTACGCACGGCGATACCCGCCGTCCATCGTCCCCTTCGCCGCCTCCGCGGACGATACGCCGGAAAGCCTCGATGCCCTGGAGAAGCTGCCGTCGCGGCAGGAGCGCATGTTTCTCGTCGAGGCTGGACCAATCGCGGTTCCGCCAGGTCTTAGCATAATCATGGAGGCGCCGGTGACCCAGATGATTGCCGGGCGGCCTCACGAGAAAATTTCCGATCCTCGCATCCAGCCGCTGACGGAGGCTGATGCCGCCGATATGCTTGACTTGGCAACCCTGACCAAACCGGGCCCGTTCACCTTGCGCGCCCAGAGCCTTGGCCGCTTCTGGGGGATAAGGCATGAGGGTCGTCTGGTGGCGATGGCCGGTCAGCGCATGCGACAGCCGGGCTTTATCGAGCTCAGCGGGCTTTGTACCCATCCCGCTTTCCAAGGACGCGGCCTCGGCACCTTGCTCTTCCGCTTCGTTGCCGGCGAAATCGCATCCAGCGGCGACGTGGCCTATCTGCATGCCTATTCAGCGAACACATCGGCCGTTGCGCTCTACAAGGCGCAAGGCTTCGTGGTTCGGTCGGAAATGAACATGCGCGTGGTCAAACGTCGCCCCTGATTGTTGCCCTGCCCGATCGTCGCAGCGAAGTGTCAGATCACTGTCATCGAAACCCGTTAAAGCGCCGGCAACGATTTGATTGATACGAGGCGCATTCGATGGCGACATTGCAGCAGGTCGCGTTCCGGGCAGGATGTTCGCTGGCAACCGCAAGCAGAGTTCTCAACCGCAACGGGCCCGCCAGCGATCTGATGGTGCGCAAGGTGCGCCGCGCTGCCGCTGAACTCGGCTATCACGCAGCCGGGCGACTGGGACGCAGACCCGTGGTCGGCGTCTTGATTCCAAGCATCACCAATCCGGTCTTTGCCTCATCGCTGTCGAGTATTCAGAACCGTATGCTCGTCGCCGGCCACGGCGTATTGATCGCCCAGTCGAACTACGATCCGGCGCGCGAGGCCGATGCCGTCGCCGCACTGCTGAACGACCGGCCGACCGGCTTGATCCTTACCGTCTGCGACCCGTCGACGAGCGAAGCGCTGCTTGCGAGGCTGCCGCCGACGGTGCTTCTCAACAATCTGCCGACGGCGCAGTTTCCAGCGGCCGTCACTGCCGACAACCGCGGTGCCGGAAGAGAGATTACGACTTTCCTGATCGGCATGGGCCACCGCCACATTCTCTTTCTCTCCGGCAATTTCGCCGCCTCCGATCGCGCTCGTCTTCGCTACCAGGGCTACCTCGACGCCATGGCCGAAAACGGCCTGACACCGCTTGATGCGATCCAGATCTCCTTCGTCGGCGGTTATGACCAGCTCGATCTCAGCACCGCCATGAATTCGATTTCGCCGACGGCGATCATCGCCTCCAACGATCTGCTTGCGCTCGGGGTGATCGGCGCACTGAAGCGCGAAGGGCTTTCGGTGCCCGGCGATGTTTCGGTCGCCGGTTTTGACGGCATCGCGATCGGCCGGCTGATCGATCCGCCTCTGACAACGATCGAAATGCCGGATGCCAGCATGGGGGCGACGGCTGCCTCGCTACTCCTCGACATGGCGGAGAATGCCGCCCCTGCCCGCCACCTCAATGTCGCTTATACGCTGCGCCGCGGCGGCACGGTGCGCGCCATTTAAAACGCGGCAAACAGAAGGGCCGCCGCGCGCTCGGCGTGGCGGCCCTTGCCATTCGGAAGAGGACTATCAGCTGCGCGGCAGCATGTCCTCGACATCGGCCGCAGCATCGTCAAGCGCTTCCTTCGGATCGGCCGACTGGTCGACGATGCGCGAGAGGTTGTCGACGATCGTCTGAGTGACCTTGACGCCGTTCGAACCCGGGAAGGCATACCATGGGATCATCACCGGCATCTGGCTGAGGCCTGCCTGGAACAGCGGGTTCTGCTTGTAGAAGTCGCCGAGATATTCAGGCGACTTGGCGGCAAGCTCGTTGTTCGGGACATAACCGGTGCCGGGCACGACGACGGAAGCGCCGTATGGGCCGGCGGCGAATTTGGCGAATTTCCAGGCGGCGTCCTGCTTGGCGGCGTCATGCGTCAGGATGACGACCGCGTTGCCGCCTGTGGGAAGGCGGCCATTGACCGGATCGATCAGCGGGATCTTGGCTGTGCGCAGATCGAACTTGTCGCCGACGTTCTTGATCGTGTTGCGCAGCGCGCCGGTCGTCTGGAACTCGAAACCGACCTTGCCGGCTGCGAAGGCCTGTTCACCGGCGGGCTTGGTGAAGACGGGCATGCCGCCCTCGGTGACCAGGCGATGCAGGATCTCGACGGCCTTCTGGCCCTCCGGACCGTTGAAGGCGACCTTGCTTTCGTCATCGCTCAGCATTTTGCCGCCGGCGCCGAAGAGCAGCGCGGAAAACATCCAGTCGTCGCCCTGCCAGCGGAAATCGACACCGTCGACACCATTGCCGAGCGCCTTGATCTTGCCGCCGAGCGCGATGACCTCATCCCAGGTCTTCGGCGGATTGTCGGGATCGCCGCCGGCCGCCTTCACGAGATCGGCATTGTAATACATGATTGGATTGGAGGTGGCGAAAGCGAGACCGACCTGCTTGCCCTTGACCTGGGCAAGCTTGAGGATGGTATCGGAGAAGCCCTGCTCGGCCATGTTGCCGTCCTTCTGGACGAGCGGACCGAGATCGACGGCGACGTCGCGTTCGTCGAGCATGCGCAGGCGGTTGAGGCCGATGAAGGTGATATCGGGCATTTCGCTGGTGCCAACCTGACGAAGGATCGTCTGGATGCCTTCTTCATAGGTTGCCGAAGGGCTGGCGAACTGGACCTTGATATCGGGGTTTTCCGCCATGAACTTCTTCGAGATCGTGTCCATCACGTCCTTGAAGAAGCCCGGCATCGGGTAATGAACCGTCAGCGTCGTCTCGGCATGCGCGGGAAGTGCGAATGCCAAGGATACGGCCGCTGCGGCGAGAAGCTGGGTGATATGTTTCATCGCTCGTTCTCCTTGATAAAGCCGGTCAGCCTTTGAGACCGGTCATGGTGATGCCCTCGACGAAACGCTTCTGCGCCAGCAGGAAAGCGATGACGAGGGGAAGGGTAATGATCAGTGTCGCCGCCATCAGTGCGCCGTAATCGTCGCCGGCCTCGGCGGCGCGGAAATACATCAGGCCGAGCGGCGGCGTGGCGTAATCTTGTTTGCTGATCACGATCAGCGGCCAGTAGAGATCGTTCCAATGGGCGACGACCGAGAAGATGGCGAAGGCGGTGACGGCAGGCCAGGCATTCGGCACGATGACGCGGGCGATGATGCCGAGCTCCGACATGCCGTCGAGACGCGCGGCATGGATGAGATCATCCGGCATGGCGCGGAAGAACTGCAGGAACATGAAGATTGCGAAGACCGAGATGGTGAAGGGCGCGACGAGCGCTGCATAGCTGTTGAGCAAGGCGGCACGGTCCAAGGCGACATAGAGCGGCAGCGCCGTCGCATGGATCGGCACCAGCAGGCCAAGCATGACCAGCACCATCATGGCGCGGGCGGCGGCGAAGCGCAGCTTCGCCATGGCGTAGGCGCAAGGGATCGCCACCAGCACCTGGAAGAAGAAGATCAGCCCGCAGACCACGACGCCGTTCCACAGCAGCCGCGCCATCGGCACCCGGCTCAAGGCCTTGGCGAAATTCTCGACATAGGCGAGATGCGTGGGGACGAGCGACAGCGAGGAGGTGAAAATGTCGCTCTGCGTCTTGCCGGCCGCCGAGATCATGAAGATGTAGGGCGCCAGGAAAATGATCGCGCCGAGGGAAAGCAGGCTCAGGCGGATTACCCTGCCGCGGGAAAGAGGGCTGACCATCATGTGTAATGCACCCGGCGATCGAGGACGCGGTACTGCAGGAACATCAGCACCACCAGGATCAGCAGAAAGACCACCGTCATTGCCGAGGCATAACCGACGCGCAGATAGACGAAGCCCTCCTGGTAGATGGTGAAGAGCAGCACTTCCGACGCCTTGTTCGGGCCGCCCTCCGTCAGAGTTTTGACGGTCTCGAACACCTTGACCGCATTGGTGATGCTGATGGTGATGATGAAAAGGGTCGTCGGCCCGAGCATCGGCCAGGTCACCAGCAGGAAGCGGTCGAGCGACGACCTGGCGCCGTCCACTTCGGCTGCGGCGTAAAGCTCGCGCGGGATTGCCGTAAGCCCGGCCAGGAACAGCACCATGTTGAAGCCGGTCGATTGCCAGACGCCGATGATCGAAAGGCTGTAGAGCACCGTGCCGGAGCTGCCCAGCCAGTTCGGGCCGGACAATCCGGCAAGCGCCAGCAGCGCGTTGAGCGGACCGATCGTCGGGTGGAACATATATTGCCAGACGGTCGCCATGGCGACGATCAGCGAGGCGACCGGAAGGAAATAGGCGGTGCGGAAGAAGCTGCGCGCCGCGGTCTCGCTCTCGATCAGCATGGCGATGCCGAGACCGAGAAGGATCGAGACAGGCGCGACGATCGCCGTATAGACCGTCGTATTCCAGAGCGACTTGCGGAATGTGCGGTCGGTGATCAGATGCGCGTAGTTTTCGAAGCCGACAAACCGGAACTTGCCGTAGCCGAGCTCGAAATCGGTAAAGCCGAGCACGATCACCGATGCGACCGGCAGAAGCACGAAGAGAAACAGCAGGATGATGGCCGGCAGCACCAGCATCCAGGCAATGCGGGCTTCGCTGCGCCGATGGGCAACGGCAGAATCGTCCGGCAAGGCCGCAGCTGCTATGCTAGCCATGGGCGCGCTCCCGCTGCGCGTCGCCGGCATCGGCAGCGTCGAACCCGGCATCGCCCGTTGCGACGCGGCCGGCCAGCCGGCTGCCGTCCTCTGCAAAGATAAGCGTCCGGCCTGGCGACAAGCGAAGCCCGATGGAATCGCCGGCCGTAAGGCCTGCGGCTTCGGCGGGCTGAACCTTGGCGACAACGGTTTCGCCAATCGCTTCGATGCGGCAATGGAGAATGACTTCGGAGCCCAGGAATTCCACCCGTTCGATCCGGGCAGCAAGGCCGTCATGCCTGTTCCTGGACAGAAAGACGAATTCCGGGCGAATGGCGAGGGTCACCGGCATCTTTCCGCCGGGCGCATTTTCGAGCGTCAGGCGCAGTCCGCCGCAGAGGACGACGCCGCCCTCGGCAAAGGCCGGCAGCAGATTGATGCGCGGCTGGCCGATGAAACGGGCGACCTCGACATGGGCTGGATCGTCATAGATCACCTCGGGGCTGGCGATCCGCAGCAACCGTCCGCCCATCATCACCGCCACCCGGTCGGCCATCGACAGCGCCTCCGCCTGGTCGTGGGTGACATACAGCGTCGGCACGCCGGCGCGCCGATGCAGATCGACGATCTCGCCGCGGGCGTGGACGCGCAGGTTGGCGTCGAGGTTGGAAAGCGGTTCGTCCATCAGGAAAATCTGAGGCTGGCGCACCATGGCGCGGGCGAGCGCCACGCGCTGCCGCTGGCCGCCCGACATCTGGCCGGGCTTGCGGTCGAGCAGATGGTCGATCTTCAGCGACGTCGCCATCTCGCGAACGTCGCGGGCGATTGCCGCGCGCGTGGCGCGCTGACCGGGCATCAGTGAACCGATGAAGGGCAGCCGCTGCATCTTCGACAGCCGGCGCATCGCCAGGGGCACGGCGATGTTTTCTGAGGCCGTCAGATGCGGATAGAGCGCGTAGGATTGGAAGACCATGGCGATGTTCCGGTCGGCGGCTGCCACACCGGACATGTCTTTCCCGCCGATCAGGATCTCGCCGCGATCGGCATGATCGAGGCCGGCAAGGATGCGCAGGAGCGTGCTCTTGCCGCAGCCGGAGGGGCCCACCAGCGCGATGAATTCGCCGGCATTGACGTCGAGGCTGACGCCGTCGAGGATCTGGTTGCTGGCGAAGGCCTTGGTGATGCCGCGAAGCGAGAGCGCACTCATTCCACCGGTTCCCGCTGCTTGAGCGCCTGGGGATAGACCTCGTGGACGACATCGTCGAGCACATGCGCGGTCATACCGGGCACGGCGACGATCGCGCTTGCGACCGATCTATCGAACTCGTGGATAACGGCACCGATCAGGCGTTCGCCCGGCATCTCCCGCTCCATCTTATCGATGATGAAGGCTGCCGACGGCCCCCATGTCAGCCGGGTATTGCCGAAGCCGCCCTGCCAGGCCCAATGGAGGTGGCCGCTCGCGAAAAGAGCCACGTCATGGGCAGCGATCAGATCGTAGAGCCGCCGGCGCTGAACCGGCCGAACGCTCCAATAGCCGGTATCACCTTCGTCAGGTGCATCCACGAACAGCGGCTTGTGCGCGAAAAGCGCCACGCGCCGGCCTGCCCGGTCGGCGAGCGCCCGCTCGAGCCATTCGAACTGCGCCTCCTCCTCATCATCCTGATGACCGAGAAGCAGCGCGTTCAAGCCGATGAAACGCCAGCCGGCCGCATCCTCCAGCCAGCGATCGGGGCCGGCAAGGCTGCGCCAGCGGGCAAGCCGCTCGGCATTGACGGGTTGGTCGGAGTCCTTGAGGTGGCCGACATCGTGATTGCCGGGAACGATGAGCATCGGGATCGATACCTGGCGCATGAGATCCATCGAGAAGACGATATCCTCATCCTGGTCGGCGCCGTCGACGGTGAGATCACCGGTATGGACGATCAGATCGGCGCCGGTCTCTTCGATCCAGGACAAAAGCGGCGCCCAGTTGCCGTTGAAATGCGGCTTGCCGGGGCTGAAATGGGTGTCGGTGATCTGAATGATTTTCACGGGGTGTCTCCGAGACCTGAGAACGTGTCATGGACGCTCCCTTCTCGGGCCCTCTCTAGAAGGCTCCCATGTCAATCAGACATCTGCGGTTTTCAGCTGTTTTTCAGTTTTGACATCAATTCGACATGCTAGCACAGGCCGCCCCGAAAACGGGCGGCCATCCTCAGGACTGTGTAGAGATCAGTGCCGCGGCGCGTTGGCGGGAATGGACGACACCGTTGCCGATACGGGGTCGCTTGCCGGAAAGGTATCTTCGAGGCCCTCATTCAGTTCTTCTTCCAGCGTTTCGCTATCGTGAGTGGAGCGCGCACTCGGTTGGCCGACGAGGCCCTTGCTGCCTTCGTCGAAGTTGCCGTTGCTCAAGGCGTCGTAACGGTTGATGCTGCCGTCTGCGTCACGGCCGGGAAAGGTGGTCAGCTGAACCATCATCACCTTGGCGTGGTCGAGCGCCGTCGAGTTATCGAGCTCGCCACGGGAATTGTCGATTTTGACGGCAATCGACTCTCCTCCCTCACCGAGAAATTCGACGGTGAAGAAGTTGCCGGACTGTGTCACGCGGGTATCGATCAAATGCATGGGAACCTCCCTGTGTTTATGGCAGGTCAACGGCGATCAGCATCAGGAGTTCCACTGCCACTCCATTTCATTGCGAATGCATGTCGCGGCGGCTCGGGGCGTGCGGCGCATTTATGGTTAATTTATTAATAATCCGAGGTCTATAAATGGAACCAAGCGGCCTTTCTGAGTGTTGATGTTGCGCCGTGGAGGAACCCCCGATGATCCTGAAAATCCTTGCTCCCAAGATCGACGCCGATTGCCATGATACCGGCACCTATCCCGATGGGTTATTCGCCGACAACCGCATCGACCTCTCGCGCCGTGAGGGCCGCCGTCGCTCGCCGCATGAGCGGGACTACGGCGCCGACAGGCAGCTTGAAAAACTGCCCCTCGGCTTTGCCTGAGGGCTCCCGCCTCTCCCATGATTGCCTGCGAAGGCCAACACGCCCGACGCGCGGGCGATATGACATTGAGCGCTCCTGCCGTGGCTCCGATCTTTCCGCCGCGATTACCGACCAGCCGCTACATCTGTTGGCATCTGTATCGAACAGATCTCCTGCCAAAGGGTGGTCCCCAGGCGTTCGTTGCGCAGCCAATGGCCGTCATCGAAAGGGGAATCGTTCAACGAGCTCACGACGAGGAAGTCTTCGCCGTCCAGCGATCCACAATCCCGGATGCTGCCCTTTGCATGCCGATGTTTTGAACCGTTCCCGTGTCGTCATCGGATATGGCCGATCACGGGACCGGCCAACTCAAGCAAGACATCACTGACGTTCGCCGATCAGACCGAGAAGCGAATGCCGTCTTCTCCATCACGCCGCAACCTGGTTCGCTGAATGCAAGCGTAGATTTCATAATAAATTCTGGTGGAACGAGCCACATTCGAAACAACATATCGTGGTTAACCGGCAGCAGCGACACGGCGCTCCTCGTGTATTAGTTCGAATTAGCGACAGCAATGGGGATCTATTCCCAGCGCCAGTTCCCTCGTAGACCGGGAGAAAAACACATGCCTCAAGCCGTTAGAGTAAACGATATTAGCCGTTCCTTTGGTATTGATACGCATATCGATTACACCGACGGGAAATATTCCAACGTCGGCGAGGTCGTTAAGGCAATCGACTATCTTGGCCTCGATACGGTTCGCGATCACGCGCCCAATTCCAGTTCCGACCCCAACGGACAAACTCATCTCGGCGATGCGGCCGAAGCCGGCGTCCGATTCGTCTTCAGCGCCCAGCGGGAGGTCGACCCGGCCACCGTGGCCCAGCGGCTGCATGCTTTCGTTGAGGCCCATCCCGGCTCGGTCGTCGGCATTGAAGGCCCGAACGAAGTCAACAACTGGCCGGTCAGTTACCACGGCCTGAGCGGCCAGGCCGCAGCACTCGCCTATCAGAAGGACCTGTCTGCCGCCGTCAACGCCGACCCTTTGTTGAAGAACATCCCAGTCCTCGGCTTTACCGGATATACGGTCGCGTCCGCCTCCGACTACACGACGATCCATACCTATGCGAAAGATGGCGACCAGCCATATTCATGGCTCTCTCGAGAATCCGGCGCTCAGCGCGCTGCCGATCCCGGCAAGCCGCTGGCGATCACCGAGACCGGCTACCATACTTCCCTCACCGCCGATACCAATGGCGGCTGGGAAGGCGTCAGCGAAGCGACCCAGGCAAAGCTGCTTCTCAATACGCTGATGGACGGCGCGGCTCTCGGATCGAAACATACCTTCCTTTACGAACTGCTCGACGCCTATTCGGATCCGCAGGGCACTAATCAGGAAAAACATTTCGGCCTTTATCGTCTCGACTATTCGGCTAAGCCGGCAGCGACGGCGATCCACAACCTGACCGAAATATTGACCGACGACGGCGCTCAGAAGGCAAGCTTCAGCGCCGGGACTCTCAACTATTCGATCGAGGGCCTTCCGTCCTCGGCTGCCCGCAGCCTGCTTACGGAAAAATCGGACGGAAGTTACCAGATCATCATCTGGAACGAGCCCGATATCTGGAACCAGTCCACCGACACGGCGATTCAGGCCGCGACGACGGGCGTCAAAGTCAATCTCGGGACCGCATTCGGTTCTGTTAAGGTCTTCGATCCCTTGACTGGGTCGACGGCGATCAAAAGCCTCAGCAATGTGTCGTCCCTGACGGTTGAGGTGGTCGACCATCCCGTTATCATCGAGGTCGCAGGCAGCGGTAGCACGCCACCGGCAACCGGCCATATCTATGGCGGCGCGGGCAACGACACATTCACCGTAACCAACCCCACGCAAATCGTCGACGAAAGCAGGGGCGGCGGGACGGATACCGTCATGTCGTCGATCAGCTTCAGTCTCAAGGACGCGGCGCATGCGATCGGAAACATCGAGAATCTCACACTGACCGGCGCCGCCAATATCAACGCCACGGGAAATGCGCTTACCAATGTTCTCGTCGGCAATTCCGGCAACAATATCCTCGATGGCAGCGCCGGCGCCGACCGCATGGCGGGGCGTGCCGGCAACGACACCTATGTGATCGACAATGCAGGTGATTTTGCCAATGAAGCGGGGGCATCCGGCAAGGACGCCGTCAAGGCTTCGACCTCCTTCAGTCTGGCAGATCTGCAGCGTACAGCCGGAACGATCGAAAACCTCACCTTGACCGGAACCGCCAATCTCAACGCAACGGGCAACAACACGGCCAACGTTCTCACCGGCAACGACGGAAACAACAAGATCAATGGCGGCAAAGGCGCCGACCAACTGACCGGCGGGCTCGGCAATGACAAGCTGATTGGAAAAACCGGCGCCGACATTCTCACAGGCGGCGGTGGAGCCGATTCCTTTGTCTTCGACGTCAAGCCCGACAATGTCGGCGTCGACAAGATCCGGGATTTCTCTTCCGCGGCGGGCGACAAGCTGTTGTTCGACCATGCGATTTTCGCCGCACTCAGCCTATCCAAGTTTTCGGATGAGAATTTCGTTCTAGGAACGAAAGCGCTCGAGGCCGATGATAGGCTGATCTACGATGAGACCAGCGGCACTCTATCGTTTGACGCGGATGGAAGCGCCGCGGGCAGCGCAGTCCATGTTGCCGACCTCGACAAGTCTCCCGCACTTCACTTCAGCGATTTCCAGCTTCTCTGATCGGGATGGCGGCCGTTCCGGCCGCTTCCACCACCATCGAGCGCAATGAATTTCCACGGCACTACAGGCAACGCGATCTAAGGCATCCTGCCAGGACGTGACTTGCATAATGATAGTTACTCCTGTAGTGACATCCGCCATGCAGCGGACAAGTTTCAGCCATTTCAAATGTCCGGCGGCGCGCGCGCTCGAGAGCGTCGGCGACTGGTGGAGCATTCTGATTCTGCGCGACGCCTTCCAGGGGCTGTCTCGCTTCGACGAATTCCAGAAAAGCCTCGGCGTGGCCCCGAACATCCTGACACGGCGGCTGAAACATCTGACGGATGAAGGGCTGTTCGAACGGCGCCTCTACCAGGAGCGCCCTGCCCGCTATGAATATGTGCTTACGGAAAAGGGCCGCGATTTCTTCCCGGTGCTGATGGCGCTGTTTTCCTGGGGAAGCCGGCACATTCCGCAAGAGGATCTGGCTTTTCTGCTCAGCGACGCCGCCTCGGGCAACACGCGCGAGACGATCCTGGTCGACGCGCGGACCGGCGATGAAATCACGCCCGAAAACACCAGCCTGCTGGCTGGCCCTGCAGCCGACGACGAGGTGCGCGAGCGGATCGCCCGCATGCGCGCCTGGTATCTCGGCAACGACGCATAGAGAGGAAATATCATGGATCGCATCGTTGTCACCGGTATGGGACTTGTCTCGCCACTCGGCACCGGCGTCGAGCCGGCCTGGAAACGCCTCGTCGACGGCGCCTCGGGTCTGAGCGTACTGTCGGAGGATGTCGTCGGCGAGCTCTCGGCCAAGATTGCCGGCATCGTTCCCGGCACTATCGAGGACGCCGAGGCCGGCTTCGACCCTGACCGTTACATCACGCCCAAGGACCAGAAGAAGATGGATCGCTTCATCCAGTTCGCCATGGCGGCGACGGAGGAAGCGGTAAACCAGGCCGGCTGGATGCCGACCGATGAAGGCAAGCGCGAACGCACCGCGACGATCATCGCCTCTGGCGTTGGCGGCTTTCCTGCGATCGCCGAAGCGGTGCGGATCGGCGAAACGCGAGGCGTACGGCGGCTGTCGCCCTTCACCGTGCCCTCCTTCCTCGTCAACCTCGCCGCCGGCCAGGTCAGCATCCGCTACGGCTTCAAGGGACCGCTCGGCGCGCCGGTGACGGCCTGTGCGGCGAGTGTGCAGGCGATCGGCGATGCGGCGCGACTGATCCGCTCCGGCGAAGCCGATGTGGTGATCTGCGGCGGCGCCGAGGCCTGCATCGACAAGGTAAGCCTCGGCGGCTTTGCCGCCGCCCGCGCGCTATCCACCGGCTTCAACGAGACGCCGGAACTGGCCTCGCGACCGTTCGACACGGCGCGCGACGGTTTCGTCATGGGGGAAGGCGCCGGCATCCTGGTGATCGAAACGCTGGAGCATGCGCTTGCCCGCGGGGCAACGCCGCTTGCCGAACTGGTCGGCTACGGCACGGCGGCGGACGCCTACCACATGACCGCGGGTCCGGAAGATGGCGACGGCGCACGCCGGGCGATGGAGGCAGCGCTTCGGCAGGCAAAAATCTCCGCCTCGGATGTCAAACACTTAAACGCCCATGCGACCTCGACACCGGTCGGTGACAGAGGTGAGATCGCGGCGATCGGCAGGGTTTTCGGCCGCAACGGCGGCATTGCCGTCAGTGCGACCAAATCAGCGACGGGCCATCTCCTCGGCGCCGCCGGTGGCCTGGAGGCGATCTTCACCATCCTTGCCCTGCGCGACCAGATCGCGCCGCCGACACGCAATCTCTATGAGGCCGATCCCGATGCCGAGGGCATCGATATCGTCGGCAAGACGGCGCGGCCGCTGGCGATGGATTATGCCATCACCAACGGTTTCGGCTTCGGCGGCGTCAATGCCAGCGCCCTCTTCCGGCGCTGGTCGTAAAGTTCGCTTTTCTTGCGCTGGAAAAGGCCTACACTTCCGCTCTATCGGGGTCATTCCGCCGATAGAGCCGGAGATAACTCATGCGCGCCTTTCTCGCAGTCCTCATTCTGTGTGCCGCGTCCCTCCTCTCTCCTATACCGGCCCGCGCCGAAGACCCGATCGACACGACGCGGACGATGATCGAGGAGCAGATCAAGGCCTTCCTCAAGGACGATGCCGAGACGGCCTATTCCTTCGCCGCGCCGGGCGTCAAGGCGATGTATCCCGATAAGAACCTGTTCTTCGCCATGGTCAAGAAGAGCTATGAGCCGGTCTATCATCCCGGCAATTACGCCTTCGGCCGCAGCCGCTCGATCGACAACGGCGCGCTGATCTATCACGAGCTGCTGATTTCGGGCCGCGACGGCAAGGACTGGACGGCGATCTACCAGATCACCCGCCAGCCCGACGGCAGCTACCGGATCAACGGCGTACAAATCCTGCCCGATGCCGACAGCAAGGGCATCTAGCGGATCAAGCATCCTTACAGATCAAAGTTGTGCCCGGCTGCCGCGGAAGATAGAAGCCTCCGTGTTTTCACATGGGTTGAAACTCGATGCATATTTCCTTGAAGTAGCTGGTCGCCGCGGCGGTCGGCTTTGCCACCGCTCTGCCCGGCATTGCGCAGGCGGAATCCTTTTCCCAACTTGCGCGGCAAGATTATGCCGCCGGCAAACTCACAAAGGGGAAGGCTGGTGGCTACGGTTGGGTCGTCTCGAACGGCCACGGGCGGTTCTGAGCATCACAACCAGCGGACGGCTCATCAAGGTGGACCGCGCCACATTCGAGGCATCGATCGGCGGTCCCGACCCGTCGATACCGCAGTGGAGCGACCTTCAGGCCCTGTCAAACCGGATCACGTCGGAAGCTGCACTCCTGCTGCCTGATCCAGCGGATATCCGATTTAGAGGCTTTCCGCTTAGATAGGCCGGTCACCGGCGAACGGCTCGGACGGAAACGCCACGGCACAATGTCTCGTTGCACTAACGATTTCGAAATCCTCTCTCGAGTACACGGATATCAGCGGGGGACTGATGGGTTTGAACACTGGCAAGCAATTTTTCACAGCCCTTGAAGCGTTGCGAGGAATTGCGGCCATTATGGTCATGTTCCGGCATACGGGCGGGACGCTTGGCCCGATCCCGCAGAATATCGGCTACCTCTCGGTAGACCTCTTCTTTCTTTTGAGCGGCGTCGTTCTTGCGAATTCATACGAGAAACAATTGGCGACGGGAGAAATTTCGCCCGCCAAATTTATTGTACAACGCCTCATCAGGCTTTATCCGCTCTATCTTCTTTCTCTTCCTGTCGGCCTTCTCAATTATGCGCTTCAATTCGGCTTGGACTACCTTACCCTGGCCGACCTTCTCCTGAGGGCGATCCTGTTCGTCCCGAGCTCAGATGTGGAAGGCGCCTTTCGCTTGAACGGTCCCAGCTGGTCGCTCTTCTTCGAACTCTGGGCCGGAGTGCTGTTTTCCACGCTTCTGATACGGCTGTCATGGAGAAGCCTACTCGCCATCACCATGGGAGCCGCGGGCTTTACACTGTACGGAGCATTGGCCGCAGGCAACCTCGATATTGGCCACCAGGCGGGCTATTTCAGATTTGGCTTTTCAAGAGTTCTTTTCTCTTTCTCGCTCGGAATCTGCCTCTATCGCTTATACGAGGTTCGGAAACCGAAGGTGGCCGAAAGCGGCAACATGGTCGGCCTGCTTCTGTGTGCCTGCCTCGTCTTCATCACGAATATCCCGGCCAGGATATTCTTCGGTTTTCCGTATTTTGATTTTCTGCTGTGCCTTGTCGTCTTTCCCGCCATGGTCTGGATGGCGATGTCAACAAGGCAGGCCGGCTTGGTGGAACTGGTATTCCGATGGTTGGGGAGACTTTCTTATCCGATTTACATTCTGCATGGGCCCATCTTCAGTCTGCTGCAGTCCCTGCGGCAAAGGGGCTTTGACCTTCCCGCCTCCCCGGCAGCCGGTATGATTGTGGTTTTCGCTATTTTCATTGTGGCTGGCATAGCCGCCGTTCACTTCGACGAGCCGGTGCGCAAAAAACTTAAAATGATGATTGCGCTGAACCCGTCGCCCGCTGTCCCCGCTGCCAGCAACACGGTGACTGAGCAGCCTTAAACCGGGTCGAGATCGCCCCTCGCCCATTCTTCCATCGTCTGCGCCATGAAATCGGCAAAGCGGCCTTCGGCAATCGCCTTGCGGATACCCTGCATCAACTCCTGGTAATAGGCGAGATTGTGCCAGGACAGCAGCATGCCGCCGAGCGCTTCGTTGGCGCGGACGAGATGGTGGAGGTAGGCGCGCGAATAATCGCGCGAGGCCGGGCAGTTCGACTGTTCGTCGAGCGGGCGCATATCCTCCGCATGGCGGGCATTACGGATATTGACCTTGCCGCGGCGGGTGAAGGCCAGGCCATGGCGGCCGGAACGGGTCGGCATGACGCAGTCGAACATGTCGACGCCGCGGGCAACCGACTTCAGTATGTCGTCAGGGGTTCCCACTCCCATGAGATAACGTGGCTTTTGCGAAGGAAGCACGGGCAGCGTCGTTTCCAGCATCCGCAGCATGACGTCCTGTGGTTCACCGACGGCCAGGCCGCCGATCGCATAGCCCTTGAGGTCGAGCTCGCTCAGCGCTTGCGCCGAACGGATGCGCAAGGCGGGAATATCGCCGCCCTGGACGATGCCGAACATCGCCTTGCCGGGCTGCTCGTCGAAGGCAACACGGCAGCGCTCGGCCCAGCGCAGCGACATTTCCATGGCGCGCTCGATCTCCTTCGGTTCGGCCGGCAGCGCTACGCATTCGTCGAGCTGCATCTGAATATCGGAGCCGAGCAGGCCCTGGATTTCGATGGAACGCTCCGGCGACATATGATGCAGGCTGCCGTCGACATGCGACTTGAAGGTGACGCCCTGCTCGTCGAGCTTGCGCAGGCCGGAGAGCGACATGACCTGGAACCCGCCGGAATCGGTCAGGATCGGGTGTTCCCAGCGGATCAGCTTGTGCAGGCCGCCCAGCCGCGCCACGCGTTCAGCCGTCGGACGCAGCATCAGATGATAGGTGTTGCCGAGAATGATGTCGGCGCCGGTTTCGCGTACCTGGTCGAGATACATGGCCTTGACGGTGCCCACCGTGCCGACCGGCATGAAGGCCGGCGTGCGGATCGTGCCGCGCGGCATGGAAATTTCGCCGAGGCGCGCGCCGGCATCGGTCTTGTCAAGCCTGAATTGGAAGTTCTCTGTCATCTAATCTTTCCGAAAAAGAAGGCTCGCGTCGCCGTAGGAGTAGAAGCGGTAGCCCGTCGAGATGGCGTGCTCATAGGCCGCATGCATGGTGTCGAAGCCGGCAAAGGCCGAGACCAGCATGAACAGGGTCGAGCGCGGCAGGTGGAAATTGGTCATCAACATGTCGACCGCCTTGAAGCGGTAGCCGGGCGTGATGAAAATGCCCGTGGCCCCGGCCCAGGGCTTGATCTCTCCGTTTTCCCCGGCCGCGCTCTCGATCAATCGCAACGAGGTGGTGCCGACACAGACGATGCGCCCGCCGCGTTTTCGCACCGCATTCAGCCGGGCGGCAACCTCGGCGCTGACATAGCCGCTTTCGAGATGCATCTTATGATCGTCGGTATCATCCGCCTTGACTGGCAGGAAGGTGCCGGCGCCGACATGGAGCGTGACGAAATGGCGTTCGATCCCGGCCCTGTCGAGCGCTTCGAACATATCCGGCGTGAAGTGCAGGCCGGCCGTGGGGGCTGCGACCGCGCCCTCCTCACGGGCATAGATCGTCTGGTAGTCAGCACGGTCGCGCTCATCATCGGGCCGCTTGGCGGCGATATAGGGCGGCAGCGGGATATGGCCGACGGCGGCGATCGCCTCGTCGAGCGCCGGACCGGAAAGATCGAAGGCGAGCGTCACTTCGCCCGCTTCGCCTTTTTCTTCCACGGTCGCATCGAGGGCGCCGATCATGCAGCTTTCGCCGCTGTGGCCGAAGGCGATGCGATCGCCCTCCTTGATGCGCTTGCCCGGTCTGGCGAAGGCTTTCCAGCGGCTGGGGCCGACGCGCATGTGCAGCGTTGCAGAGACCTGCTGGCCGCCGGCGCCCTCGCGATGGCGGATGCCTTCGAGCTGGGCGGGAATGACCTTCGTGTCGTTGAATACAAGCGCATCACCGGCGCGCAGGAACGACGGAAGATGGGAGACGCGATGATCCGAGAGCGTGCTTGCCGTGGGATCGACGACGAGCAGGCGCGCGCTGTCGCGCGGCTCGGCGGGCCGCAGCGCAATGCGGTCATCCGGCAGGTCGAAATCGAAAAGGTCTACGCGCATAAGGGCACTTTCACGCAAAGCGAAACCCGCCCCGCGCTTTCGCGCAAGGGCGGGTTTCAGCAGAAATCACAATCAGACGTCGGCGGCAACCCGCATGGAGACGATCGAATCCGGATCGGAGACTGGTTCGCCCTTCTTGATCTTGTCGACGTTGTCCATGCCTTCGATGACCTGGCCCCAGACCGAATACTGTTTGTTGAGCCACGGCGCGTCGGTGAAGCAGATGAAGAACTGGGAGTTGGCCGAGTTCGGATTCTGCGAGCGCGCCATCGAGCAGGTGCCGCGGACATGCGGCGTGGCGGAGAATTCGGCCTTCAGATCATCCTTGGAGGAGCCGCCCATGCCGGCGCGACCCGGGTTGAAATTCTCGCCACCCTTCTTGCCGAACTCCACGTCGCCCGTCTGCGCCATGAAATCGGCGATGACGCGGTGGAAAACGACGCCATCATAGGCGTTTTCGCGGGCAAGTTCCTTGATGCGCTTGACATGCTCGGGTGCCACCTGCGGCAGAAGCTGGATAACAACCTTGCCCTTGGTGGTTTCCAGAATGATGGTGTTTTCGGGATCCTTGATCTCGGCCATTGTCTTCTCCTCTGTTTCTTCTCGTCGGTTACTTCTTGCCCAGCGTGACCTTGATCATCCGGTCGGGATTGCTGACTTCGCCGTTCTGGCCTTCGCCCTTCTTGATCTTGTCGACGTTTTCCATGCCGGAAACAACCTTGCCGACGACCGTGTACTGGCCATTAAGGAAGGAACCGTCGGCGAACATGATGAAGAACTGCGAATTGGCAGAATTCGGATCCTGAGCGCGCGCCATGCCGACCGTGCCCCGAACAAACGGAGTCTTGGAGAATTCGGCTGGCAGGTCAGGCAGATCGGAGCCGCCGGTACCGGCCTGGCTCGCGTCGAAGTTCTTTTCCATGTTGCCGTATTTCACATCGCCGGTCTGGGCCATAAAGCCCGGGATAACGCGGTGGAAGGCAACATTGTCATATTCGCCCTTCTTGGCCAGCGCCTCGATCTGGGCGACATGCTTCGGCGCGACGTCGGGCATCAGCTGAATGACGACAGGGCCGTTCTTCAGCTGGATGGTGAGATAATGATCGGCTGACTGGGCGAAGGCATCGCCGGCAAAAGAGGCGAGATAAAGCACGCCGGCAAATGCGAGATAAAAGAGTTTCATGTGAGCTCCGTTGGGCGTTATCGGCCTAGTCTTTGCGCTTGGATTTGAGGGCTTGCAAGACGGCGGCCGGCACGAAAGCGCTGACATCGCCGCCCATGGCGGCGATCTGGCGGACCAATGTGGCGGTTATGGGCCGTGAAGCCGTGCCGGCCGGCAAAAAGATGGTCTGGATATCGGGCGCCATTGTCCTGTTCATGCCGGCCATCTGCATCTCGTAGTCAAGATCCGTGCCGTCGCGAAGGCCGCGGATCAGAAGGGTGGCGCCGTGGGCGCGGGCGGCATCGACGACCAGATTGTCGAAGGCGACGACAGTGACGTTGCCGGTCTTGCCGGGCAGCGCTTCAGCCAGCGAAAGGCGGATCAGTTCGGCCCTCTCTTCGAACGAAAAGAGCGGGGCCTTGCCGGGATGGATGCCGATCGCGACAATGACTTTTTCGGCGACGTTCAGGGCCTGGACCAGAACATCCACATGTCCGTTGGTGATCGGGTCGAAGGACCCAGGATAAAAAGCTGTCGTCATGTGGTCCGGCCGTTGGTTTGACGCCTTTTGTCACGGATGCGGACTCGCCGCAAGTCATTTACCCGGTCGCGCCGCGGGGCTGAACAGCGGATGAACATGCCATTCAAGGCCGTTTCAGACGGGATCTGCTTAACTCGGAACATCAACCCAGCCGATGCCATTCCGGCATCCGGCGCTCCCCGAAAGACCGAGATCCATGCTGATCGTGCTCGTTGCATCTGCCGTCATTTTCTCCCTCGCCGCCGAGGCGGCCTATGGTTTTTTCGCCGATCGCTACGCGCTGAACTGGGTGAGACCGGAGCTTGCCGAACACGCAGCGATCGTGCGCGCCCAGAGCCGGCTGCGCGACAAAACCGGACTTCGAATCTGAACGCCAGATGAACGAGACATTCAAGGAGGCTTCAGATCGGCATTGGTAAACACCCCTCAACATCCGGCGGAACCATTTTTAAACGGATGCGTTCACTCAACCGACACAGAAATGCGTCAAAGCGCGGCAGGAAGGACTAAAGATGCCCGGCAAGATTACGATGATTAACGTGCTCTGGATGGTCATGGTCACGGGCATGCTCACCGCAACTGTCGCTCTTTATGATCAGAAGGTCGATACCTCCAAAGTTTATGGCCCCTATGCTTCGGCCCGCACGGCCGTACTGGGTCAGTACTGAGGGGCAGAACGCAACTCCCCAGGAAAGGAATGCCTATGTTCACGATCTTGACAGTGCTCACCGCCCTCATCAGCGTCATGTTTATCGTGTCCGTGGCCTCGACGATTTCAGCGCTCAGACGTGAGACCGAAGAGGTCAAGGCGCTCAACGAAAAACATAGCGCCTTCTGACATTCCTTTTCCCCACCCGCGCGCGGCGCCCTTTCGCCGCCTGGGCCTTTCAAAAGCCGGATGCACCCAGCGTCCGGCTTTTTTCTTGGGCAATGAACACACTCAAACGGCTTGCTCGATCGGGCCGCATGGGATGTACGACTTCGGCACGCACCGGCGGGTCAATAGAAAAGGGCGGCTCGAAAGCCGCCCCGTTCACTTCATCATTCCTCAGCAGCACCGCCCGGATCGCCACCGGCACCCGGCGTCTCCTCGGCGCCTTCGGCCGCATCGACGGCTCCGTCAGCCTCATCCTCTTCCGGCTCGCTGATGCGCTCGACCGAGACGACCTTCTCGTCCTTGGCCGTCGAGAAGATGGTGACGCCCTTGGTGGCGCGGCTGGCGATGCGGATGCCGCCGACCGGGACGCGGATCAGCTGACCGCCATCGGAGACCAGCATGATCTGATCGCCGTCATCGACCGGGAAGGCGGCGACCAGTTCGCCAATCTCGCCGGTCTTCGACGTATCGGTGGCGCGGATGCCCTTGCCACCACGACCGGAGATGCGGAAGTCGTAGGAGGAGGAACGCTTGCCGAAGCCCTTCTCGGAGACGGTGAGCACGAATTGCTCGCGCGCCTTCAGCTCTTCGTAGCGCTCGTCCGAAAGCTGCCCCTCTTCGGTGACCTCTTCGCCAACCAGAGCGATATCCTCTTCATCAACGCCTATCGCGCGGCGTTCGGCGGCGGAGCGCTTGAGGTAGGCGGCGCGCTCCCACGGCTCGGCATCGACATGGCCGACGATCGTCATCGAGATGATGCGGTCGCCCTCGCCGAGATTGATGCCGCGCACACCGATCGAGTTGCGTCCGGCAAAGACGCGTACGTCGTCAACGGAGAAGCGGATGCACTGGCCGAGCGCCGTCGTCAGGAGCACGTCGTCCTGATCGGTGCAGGTCTCGACGGAGAGGATTTCATCGCCCTCCTCCTCGAGCTTCATGGCGATCTTGCCGTTGCGGTTGACCTGCACGAAGTCCGACAGCTTGTTGCGGCGAACCGTGCCGCGGGTCGTCGAGAACATGACGTCTAAATTATCCCAGCTCGCCTCGTCCTCGGGCAAAGGCAGGATGGTGGTGATGCGCTCGCCGGGTTCGAGCGGCAGCATGTTGATCAACGCTTTGCCGCGCGAGGTCGGAGTGCCGATCGGCAGGCGCCAGACCTTTTCCTTGTAGACGATACCGCGCGAGGAGAAGAACAGCACCGGCGTATGGGTATTGACCACAAATAGCCGGCTAACAAAATCTTCGTCGCGTGTCGTCATGCCGGAGCGGCCCTTGCCTCCGCGGCGCTGGGCTCGGTAGGTGGTCAGCGGCACGCGCTTGATGTAGCCGAGATGCGAGACCGTGACGACCATGTCCTCGCGGGCGATCAGATCCTCGTCGTCCATTTCGAGGCCGCCATCGACGATCTCGGTGCGGCGCGGCGTACCGAACTCGTCGCGGACCGCGGTAAGCTCGTCCTTGACGATCGTCTGGATGCGCACGCGCGAGGAAAGAATATCGAGGTAGTCCCGAATTTCCTCGCCTATCTTATTGAGTTCATCACCGATTTCGTCGCGACCAAGTGCGGTCAGACGCGCAAGGCGCAGCTCGAGGATAGCGCGCGCCTGCTCTTCGGAGAGGTTATAAGTCAGGTCATCGTTGATGCGGTGGCGCGGATCGTCGATCAGACGGATCAGGCTTTCGACATCTTCAGCCGGCCAGCGGCGCGTCATCAGCTCTTCGCGTGCCGACTGCGGATCCGGCGCCTGGCGGATGACGCGGATGACTTCGTCGATATTGGCAACGGCAATGGCGAGACCAACCAACACGTGGGCCCGCTCGCGCGCCTTGCGCAGCAGGAATTTCGTTCTTCGGCTAACGACCTCTTCGCGGAAGGAGACGAAGGCCCGCAGCATGTCGAGCAGCGTCAGCTGCTCCGGCTTGCCGCCGTTCAGCGCCACCATGTTGCATCCGAAGGAGGTCTGCAGCGGCGTATAGCGATAGAGCTGGTTGAGGATGACCTCGGCATTGGCGTCGCGCTTCAGCTCGATGACGACCCGATAGCCCTGGCGGTCGGATTCGTCGCGGAGATCGGAGATGCCTTCGATGCGCTTTTCGCGCACCAGCTCGGCCATCTTCTCGATCATCGTCGCCTTGTTCACCTGATAGGGAATCTCGGTGATGATGATCTGTTCACGGTCGCCGCGCATCGGTTCGATATTGGCGACGCCGCGCATGATGACCGAGCCGCGGCCGGTCTCATAGGCGGAGCGGATGCCGGCACGGCCGAGAATCTTCGCGCCTGTCGGGAAATCGGGGCCCGGAATGATCTGCATCAGCTCCGGCAGCTCGATCGCCGGATCGTTGATCAGCGCAATGCAGCCGTCGATGACTTCGGAGAGATTGTGCGGCGGAATGTTGGTCGCCATGCCGACGGCGATACCGCCGGCGCCGTTGACCAGCAGGTTCGGGAACTTGGCGGGAACCACGACCGGCTCGGAAAGTGTGCCGTCATAGTTGTCGCGGAAGTCGACGGTTTCCTTGTCGAGATCGTCGAGCAGCGAATGGGCGGCCTTCTCCAGCCGGCATTCGGTGTAACGTTCGGCCGCCGGCGGGTCGCCGTCGACCGAGCCGAAATTGCCCTGACCGTCGATCAGCGGCAGACGCAGCGACCAAGGCTGCGCCATGCGGGCAAGCGCGTCATAGATCGCGGCATTGCCGTGCGGATGGTATTTACCCATCACGTCGCCGGTGACGCGGGCGCATTTGACGTATTTCTTGTTCCAGTCGATGCCAAGCTCGGACATGCCGTAGAGGATGCGCCGGTGCACGGGCTTCAGGCCGTCGCGCACGTCGGGCAGCGCGCGGCTGACGATGACGCTCATGGCGTAATCGAGATACGACCGCTGCATTTCCTCCATGATGGAGATAGGCTCGATGCCTGGCGGGAGCTTCCCGCCGCCGGGGGGTGTTTGCTCAGTCAAAACAGATCACGATCTCTTCTAGAATCACTTGAAGATTTATAGCGGAAAGCCTGTTCCCACGCCAATTTCTGAGCGCCTTTTTGAACAGGCTTTTGCGGCTTAAAGAGGGTGAAGCGTCGATGTTTCGCGGCCGGACCGGACAAATCCGCCGCGGGCGGCGGCGGGGTATTTGCCAAATCGGAACCGCCGCTTCACAATCATCAAGAACCACACATCCATATGATGTTCCGGAGAGACGATGGCAAGCGCCGACCAGTTGATCAACGCCTTCACGACGCTCATCGTCACCATCGACCCGCCGGGGCTCGCGCCGCTCTTCCTGGGGCTGACGATCGGTATGAGCCGCGCCGAACGCAGGCAGGTAGCTTTGCGCGGTTCGACCATTGCCTTCATCATCCTCGCCATCTTCGCCCTGTTCGGCGCAGGCGTGCTCGGCGTTCTCGGGATCTCGATCGGCGCCTTCCGTCTTGCCGGCGGGCTCCTGCTCTTCTGGATCGCCTTCGAGATGGTGTTCGAGAAGAGGCAGGACCGCAAGGAGAAGACGACCGAGGTGGCGATCACCAAGGATCACATCGAGAATATCGCCGTCTTTCCCCTAGCCCTGCCGCTGATCGCCGGACCCGGCGCGATTTCGGCGACCATCCTCTTGTCCGGCACGCTGGCGACCTCGGTCGAAAAAGCCCAGTTGATCGGCGTCATCGCCGCCATTCTGCTGCTGACCTTCCTGACGCTGCTGATCGCCGAAAGGCTCGACCGTTTCCTCGGCGTCACCGGCCGGGCAATCCTGACGCGCCTCCTCGGCGTCATCCTCGCCGCCCTTGCTGTGCAGTTCGTCGTCGACGGCGCGAAAGCAGCGCTCAATCTCATCAGCGCGACGCCGCATTGAAATGATGGCAGATGCCACAGGACAGAGCCGATCCGGCTCATCCGCCGAGGATTAAAGAAAAAGAGCATGACGCCGAGTGGGGCATCATGCTCTCAGACGCTCTATAACAGGAAGGGCGGCCGATCAGAACGGGATGTCGTCGTCGAGATCGCGCGAGAAGTTGCCGCCGCCACCGCCGCGGCTCGACGAGGAGGAGGATGACGGGGCGCCGTAGTCGTCGCCGTAATCATTGCTGCTGCCGCGGCCGCCGCCGAAGCCGGAGCTCGCGCCACCGCCATCGCCGCGGCCATCGAGCATGGTTAGCGTCGAATTGAAGCCCTGCAGCACCACTTCCGTCGAGTAACGGTCCTGGCCCTGCTGATCCTGCCACTTGCGGGTCTGCAGTTGGCCTTCGACATAGAGCTTGGCGCCCTTCTTCACATATTGCTCGACGACCTTGCAGAGGCCTTCGTTGAAGACGACGACCGTGTGCCACTCGGTCTTTTCGCGACGTTCACCGGAATTGCGGTCACGCCAGGTCTCCGAGGTCGCGATACGAAGATTGGCGATCGGCCGGCCGTCCTGAGTGCGGCGGATTTCGGGGTCGGCACCCACGTTTCCAACCAGAATTACCTTGTTCACGCTACCAGCCATGCTTCTCACCCTGCCTGCCGCCCTGCCCGGCGGCGTTTCAATCGATCGGCGCACCTTAAACCATCACGGACCGCCGATGCGCATGGGCGGCATTTAATCCACATGTTTATCCATCAGAAAGCCGCATGCATCCATCAGGAATTTTGTTCTTTATTTGTTCTAGTTTATCCTTATGATCCTGTCAACAGAATCGAAAACCTTGAGCCATCCAGGATATTCAGCCTCGACTCGCCGGTCGGCATCACTAAATAAGGGCTGTTATCCAGAAAACCAAAGCAGAGACGATGAGCGAACTGAAGACGATCTCCATCCGCGGCGCGCGCGAGCACAATCTGAAGAGCATCGATCTCGATCTGCCGCGCAACAAGCTGATCGTCATGACCGGGCTTTCGGGATCCGGCAAATCCTCGCTCGCCTTCGACACCATCTATGCCGAGGGCCAGCGGCGTTATGTCGAGAGCCTGTCGGCCTATGCCCGGCAGTTTCTCGAAATGATGCAGAAGCCCGATGTCGACCAGATCGACGGGCTCTCTCCGGCGATCTCGATCGAGCAGAAGACCACCTCGCGCAATCCGCGCTCGACGGTCGGCACCGTCACCGAGATCTACGACTATATGCGCCTGCTCTTTGCCCGCGTCGGCGTTCCCTATTCGCCGGCGACCGGCCTGCCGATCGAGAGCCAGACCGTCAGCCAGATGGTCGACCGCATCCTCGCTTTCGGCGAGGGCACCCGTCTCTATATTCTCGCGCCGCTCGTGCGCGGGCGCAAAGGCGAATACAAGAAGGAACTGGCGGAGCTGATGAAGAAGGGCTTCCAGCGCGTCAAGGTCGACGGCCAGTTCTACGAGATCGCCGAGGCGCCTGTTCTCGACAAGAAATACAAGCACGACATCGACGTCGTGGTCGACCGCATCGTCGTGCGCCCGGATGTGTCGGCACGTCTGGCCGACAGTCTCGAAACCTGCCTCAAGCTCGCCGACGGGCTGGCGATCGCCGAATTCGCCGACAAGCCGCTGCCCCCCGAGGAGACCTCGGCCGGCGGCTCGGCCAACAAGTCGCTGAATGAGACGCATGAGCGGATGCTTTTTTCGGAAAAATTCGCCTGCCCGGTTTCGGGCTTCACCATCCCGGAGATCGAACCCCGGCTGTTCTCCTTCAACAATCCCTTCGGCGCCTGCCCGACCTGCGATGGCCTCGGCGCCCAGCAGAAGATCGATCCCGACCTGATCGTGCCAGAGCCCGAACGGACGCTGCGCGACGGGGCGATCGCGCCCTGGGCCAAATCGACCTCGCCCTATTACAATCAGACGCTGGAAGCACTCGGCAAACATTATGGCTTCAAGCTCGGCACCCGCTGGAACGACCTGTCCGACGAAGCCAAGGACGTCATCCTCAATGGCACCGACGACAAGATCGAGTTCCACTACGCCGACGGTGCCCGCTCTTATACGACGCACAAGAATTTCGAAGGCATCATCACCAATCTCGAGCGCCGCTGGAAGGAAACCGATTCCGCCTGGGCGCGCGAGGATATCGAGCGCTTCATGTCGGCCGCCCCCTGTCCGGCCTGCAACGGCTACCGCCTGAAGCCGGAAGCACTCGCCGTGAAGATCAACAGGCTGCATATCGGCGAAGTAACCGAGATGTCGATCCGCATCGCGCGCGACTGGTTCGAGACGCTGCCGGCGACCTTCAATGCCAAGCAGAACGAGATCGCTGTCCGCATCCTCAAGGAAATCCGCGACCGCTTGCGCTTTTTGAACGATGTCGGCCTGGAATATTTAAGCCTGTCGCGTAACTCCGGCACGCTGTCGGGCGGCGAGAGCCAGCGCATCCGGCTCGCCTCGCAGATCGGCTCGGGCCTGACGGGCGTGCTCTACGTGCTCGACGAGCCGTCCATCGGCCTGCATCAGCGCGACAACGCCCGGCTGCTCGACACGCTGAAGCACCTGCGCGACATCGGCAACACCGTCATCGTCGTCGAACATGACGAGGATGCGATCCTGACGGCTGATGATGTGGTCGATATCGGCCCGGCCGCCGGCATCCATGGCGGCCAGGTCATCGCCCATGGCACGCCGCAGGACATCATGGACAATCCGAAGTCGCTGACCGGCAAATATCTCTCGGGCGAGCTCGGCGTTCCCGTTCCCGAGGAGCGCCGCAAGCCGAAGAAGGGCCGCGAGATCAAGGTAATCGGCGCGCGCGGCAACAATCTGAAGAACGTTACCGCGTCGATCCCTCTCGGGGTCTTCACGGCGGTGACCGGCGTTTCCGGCGGCGGCAAGTCCACCTTCCTGATCGAGACGCTTTATAAATCGGCGGCGCGCCGTGTGATGGGCGCGCGTGAAATCCCTGCGGACCACGATCGGATCGATGGTTTCGAGCATATCGACAAGGTGATCGATATCGACCAGTCGCCGATCGGCCGGACACCGCGCTCGAACCCGGCGACCTATACCGGCGCCTTCACGCCGATCCGCGATTGGTTCGCCGGCTTGCCGGAAGCCAAGGCGCGCGGCTACCAGCCGGGCCGCTTCTCCTTCAACGTCAAGGGCGGGCGCTGCGAAGCCTGCCAGGGCGACGGCGTCATCAAGATCGAGATGCACTTCCTGCCAGATGTCTACGTCACCTGCGACGTCTGCCACGGCAAGCGCTATAACCGGGAGACGCTCGACGTCACCTTCAAGCAGAAATCGATCGCCGACGTGCTCGACATGACGGTGGAGGAAGGCGTCGACTTCTTCGCAGCGGTACCTGCCGTGCGCGACAAGCTGCAATCGCTGAAGGATGTCGGCCTCGGTTATATCAAGGTCGGCCAGCAGGCCAATACGCTCTCGGGCGGCGAAGCGCAGCGCGTCAAGCTCGCCAAGGAGCTGTCGAAGCGCTCGACCGGACGCACGCTCTATATTCTCGACGAACCGACGACCGGCCTGCATTTCCACGACGTCGCCAAGCTGCTTGAAATGTTGCATGAACTGGTCAATCAGGGCAATTCGGTGGTGGTGATCGAGCACAATCTCGAAGTGATCAAGACGGCCGACTGGGTGCTCGATTTCGGCCCCGAGGGCGGTGATGGCGGCGGCGAAATCGTGGCCGTCGGCACGCCTGAGGCGATCGTCAGGGAAAAGCGTTCCTATACCGGCCAGTTCCTGAGGGAATTGCTGGAGCGTCGGCCGGCCAAAAAGGCGGTTGCGGCGGAATGACGATGAGGCTGGCGTCGCCCGACGATCTTGAAACGATCGCGGCGCTGACGGCAGCCGCCTATCGGCCCTATACCGAACTCTTCGGCGCTCCGCCGATCCCTGTGACGGAGGACTATGGGCCAAGAATCCAGCGCGGCGAGGTGTGGTTGCGGCAGGCCAGCGGCGAAGCGGCTGGCCTTGTCGTCCTCGAGCGACATCGCGATCACCTCATGTTGTTCAGCATCGCCGTCTCGCCGTCCTTTCAGGGCGCCGGGCATGGGCTGGCGATGCTCAACTGGCTGGAAGGCAAGGCGCGGGAATGGGTTCTGCCGGAGATCCGGCTCTATACCAATGCGCTGATGGAGCGGAACATCGCCCTCTACAGCGCCCGCGGCTTTCAGGAAACGGGTCGCCGGCCGAACCCTTATCGGCCAGGATGGGTTCTCGTCGACATGACGAAAGAGATGGTTGCGGCCTGAGCGGCTGCCAAAGGGAGGACGACATGACGAAATCCGGCATTATCCGCACCGGCATCGGGGGTTGGACCTTCGAGCCCTGGCGCGGGCATTTCTTTCCAGAAGACCTGAAACAGAAGGACGAGCTGCATTATGCCAGCCGCCAGTTGAAGGTCATTGAGGTCAACGGCACCTATTACAGCACGCAGAAGCCGGCGGTCTTTGCCAAATGGGCGGCCGATGTGCCCGAGGGTTTCGTCTTTTCGCTGAAGGCGACGCGTTTCGTCACCAATCGGCGGGTGCTTGCCGAGGCTGGTGAATCGATGGAGCGGTTTCTGACATCCGGAATCAGCGAACTCGGCGACCATCTCGGGCCGCTGCTCTGGCAGTTCGCGCCGACGAAGAAGTTCGATCCGGAAGATTTCGAGGCTTTTCTGAAGCTGCTGCCGGCAAAGCAGGACGGGCTGGCGCTCCGCCATGTGGTCGAGGTGCGGCACGATTCCTTCAAGGTGCCGGAATTCGTCGCGCTGCTGGCTAGATATGGGGTGGCGCCGGTCTGCGCCGAACATTTCGAATATCCGATGATCGCCGACGTTACCGCCGATTTCGTCTATGCGAGGCTGCAGAAGGGATCGGACGATATTCCGACCTGTTACCCCGACAAGGATCTGAAGGCCTGGGCAGACCGGCTCCAGAGCTGGGCCGAGGGCAAGGTTCCGGACGATCTGCCGCTGATCGACCAGGATCGGAAAGTGAAGGCCGAGCCGCGCGACGTCTTCGCCTTCATGATCCATGAGGGCAAGGTCAATGCGCCGCACGGGGCGATCGCCCTGCAGAAGTTGGTCGAGCAATAAGTCGGGTTAAAGCGGCAATACCGCCGCTGCGAGATCCTCCGCCGTCAGCCCCTTGCCGGCGCGGTGGGCTGTCTCTCCATGCAGCCAGACTCCGGCGGCCGCGGCCTCGAAAGCCGGCTGGCCCTGGGCGAGTAATCCGCCGATAATGCCGGCGAGGACGTCGCCGGAACCGGCGGTGGCAAGCCAGGCTGGCGCATTGGTGTTGATGAGCGCGCGCCCGTCCGGCGAGGCGATGACGGTATCGGCCCCTTTGTAGACGATCGCGGCATTGGCGCGGCGCGCGGCCGCCACCGCCTTGTCCACCTTCCCCAGATTTTCGTCGTCGCCGATGTCAGGAAAAAGCCGCGAAAATTCGCCTTCGTGCGGCGTCAACACCAGACGCGGCTCGCCGCGGAAAAGATCAAAAAGCTGTTGCGGGTCGTCCTTGAACGAAGAGATACCGTCGGCATCGAGCACGAGCCGTCGATCGGCAAGCGCGCTGACGAAGCCGCGGGCTCTCGCGCCGATGCCAAAGCCGGGACCGAGGACGAAAGTCTGCAACCGCTTGTCGGAGAGCCACTCAGCAAGGTCCGCCTCGTCGTCGACTGCATGCAGCATGACGGCTGTGAGATGCGCGGCATTGGCAGCCATCGCTGCCCCGGAGGCGGCGATCGTGACCAGGCCGGCGCCTGCTTTCAGACCGGAGATCGCTGACATGCGCGCAGCCCCCGTCTTGTCGGCGTCGCCCGAGAAAACGACCAGATGGCCTCGCTTGTATTTGTGGGTTTCCAGCTGCTCGGCCGGCAGCGCGCCCTTCCAGGCGTCAGGTGTATTCTCAGCGATGGCACCGCCCGCCTCGGCCCGGATGATCCGAGCAGGAATGCCGATATCGAAAACCTCCAGCTCGCCGCAAAGCTCCCTGCCCGGCATCAGGAGATGGCCAGGCTTGCGCGTCATGAAGGTGATGGTGTTACGAGCACGAAAGGCGGCGCCCAGCACCTTACCGGTGCGGCCATCGAGGCCGGAGGGCAGGTCGATGGCCAGTACGGGCAAATCGGCCTCGGTGACGCGGTTGATCAAGCGTCCGACTTCCACGGGCACCGCGCGGGCCAGCCCAGCGCCGAACAGGCCATCAATGACAACGTCGCCGCTCTCGGGACGGTAGACCTCGAGCCCCTGTCCCTCAAGAGCGCAACCGGACCGAGCGCGCGCCGCATCCCCTTTCAGCCGAGCCGGATCCCCCAAATGAAACAACACCGTCTTCGCCCCACTCTGCTGCAGATGCCTTGCCGCAACATAGGCGTCGCCGCCATTGTTGCCGGGTCCGCAGAACACAACAAAACGCAGCGCGCCGGGATGACGTCGCAGAGCGGCAGCCGCGGCCGCGGCCCCCGCCCTTTCCATGAGGTCGAAGGAACAGATCCCCGACGCGGCTGCGGCCGCATCGACCGCCGCCATTTCGGAAGGTGTGAGAAGGAGGTTGGACAGGTTCTCGCTCATCAGCCTATTCAATTCAAAAAACGCTCAAAAAACAACCACCTGAAATCTTACTGCAAAGACTGCATTTTATGCATCTGCTTAGATTTTAGGCTGCCCAGAAGACATTTTGAGATTCGCGATAGGAGCGGATTTTTTCAGCTTCTGGGGCAATTTTAGGCGTCAGGCGATGTTATTTCACCTCTCCAGCCGCAAATCCGGTTCGGATTTTCCCGCAGGGGCGCCGATTTTGACGAAATCTGTGTCTTTTTTCACCGGGATGGATTTCAAACTGGCACGATATCTGCATCATATCCGCGAGCGGGAACATCCCTGCCATATCAGGAGAAGCGGAGAGACATTTTCTCATGAAAAAGATCGAAGCGATCATTAAGCCTTTCAAGCTGGACGAAGTGAAGGAAGCCCTTCAGGAAGTCGGCCTGCAGGGTATTACAGTCACGGAAGCCAAGGGCTTCGGTCGTCAAAAAGGCCACACGGAACTCTACCGCGGAGCCGAATATGTCGTCGATTTCCTGCCGAAGGTGAAAGTCGAGGTGGTGCTGGCCGACGAGAACGCGGAGGCCGTCATCGATGCGATCCGCAAGGCGGCGCAGACGGGCCGCATCGGCGACGGCAAGATCTTCGTCTCAAATGTCGAAGAGGTTATCCGCATCCGTACCGGCGAGACCGGCATCGATGCCATCTGACCACTTTGCCAAGCGTGCAAAGTCCGATACCGTCACCGCGCCAACCTATTGTTATCACAAATTGGAGGAAGGTATTTAATGGCGACCGCAAGCGAAATTTTGAAGCAGATCCAGGAAAACGACGTCAAGTTCGTCGATCTGCGCTTCACCGACCCGAAGGGCAAGCTGCAGCACGTCACGATGGACGTTGCCAGCGTCGACGAGGACATGTTCGCTGACGGCGTGATGTTCGACGGCTCTTCGATCGGCGGTTGGAAGGCCATCAACGAGTCCGACATGGTGCTGATGCCTGACACCGAAACGGTGCACATGGACCCGTTCTTCGCTCAGTCGACCATGGTTATCGTCTGCGACATCCTCGATCCGGTCTCCGGCGAGGCCTATAACCGCGATCCGCGCGGCACCGCAAAAAAGGCCGAAGCCTATCTCAAGGCCTCCGGCATCGGCGACACTGTCTTCGTCGGTCCGGAAGCGGAATTCTTCGTCTTCGACGACGTCAAGTACAAGGCCGATCCCTACAATACCGGCTTCAAGCTTGATTCGACCGAACTGCCGTCGAACGACGATACCGATTACGAAACCGGCAACCTCGGCCATCGTCCGCGGGTCAAGGGTGGTTATTTCCCGGTTCCCCCGGTCGACAGCGCCCAGGACATGCGATCGGAAATGCTGACGGTGCTGTCCGAGATGGGCGTCGTCGTCGAAAAGCATCACCATGAAGTTGCCGCCGCTCAGCACGAACTCGGTATCAAGTTCGATACGCTGGTGCGCAACGCCGACAAGATGCAGATCTATAAATATGTCGTGCACCAGGTGGCGAACGCCTACGGCAAGACGGCAACCTTCATGCCGAAACCGATCTTCGGCGACAACGGCTCGGGCATGCACGTGCATCAGTCGATCTGGAAGGGCGGCAAGCCGACTTTCGCCGGCGACGAATATGCCGGCCTTTCCGAAACCTGCCTGTTCTATATTGGCGGCATCATCAAGCACGCCAAGGCGATCAATGCCTTCACCAACCCGTCGACGAATTCCTACAAGCGTCTTGTGCCGGGTTATGAAGCGCCGGTGCTGCTCGCCTATTCGGCCCGCAACCGTTCGGCCTCCTGCCGCATTCCGTTCGGCTCAAACCCGAAGGCAAAGCGCGTCGAAGTCCGTTTCCCGGATCCGACCGCCAACCCCTACCTCGCTTTTGCGGCCATGCTGATGGCAGGCCTCGACGGCATCAAGAACAAGATCCATCCGGGTAAGGCGATGGACAAGGATCTGTACGATCTGCCGCCGAAGGAACTGAAGAAGATCCCGACCGTCTGCGGCTCGTTGCGCGAAGCGCTTGAGAGCCTCGACAAGGACCGCAAGTTCCTGACTGCCGGCGGCGTCTTCGACGACGACCAAATCGACGCGTTCATCGAGTTGAAGATGGCAGAGGTGATGCGTTTCGAAATGACGCCGCATCCAGTCGAATACGACATGTATTATTCGGCCTGATCGGCCGCAATGACGGAAAGTCCCGGTTCGCCGGGGCTTTCACCTCCCCGGTCATGAACGCCAGAAGGAGGATATGACGTTCATGTGACGCGCAGGTGCAAAAATCTTGATTTGCACTGCACCAATCACCAAATTTGGTGATGAAAGGAAGTCGTACCATGAAAGAAAGACTAGCAAAGTTCAGTATCGGCGAAGTGGTCCGGCACAAGGTTTTTCCGTTTCGCGGCGTCATCTTCGACGTTGATCCGGAGTTCGCGAATACGGAGGAATGGTGGAATTCCATTCCCGCCGAAGTGCGCCCCAGCAAGGACCAGCCATTCTATCACCTGCTCGCGGAGAATGATGAAAGCGAATATGTCGCCTACGTCTCCGAGCAGAACCTGGTGAATGACGAAAGCGGCACGCCGCTTCGCAACCCGCAGATCTATCAGATTTTCGATCAGGCCCCGTCAGGGCAGTTCAAACCCAAGATGAGCTTCGCCCACTAAGATCGGATGACCGACCGCAGGAACAAGGCCTCGCATCTCCCGGCGAGGCCTTTTTCTTTCGGTGCAAAACCCGGCGGAATGCCCCTCATCCGGCTGCCGCCACCTTCTCCCCGTAAACGGGGCGAAGGGACCCTGCCGCCGCCCTCTCCGTTCCCTCCTCGCTCTCGCAGGGCACGTCCCCTCGCCCCGTTAGAACGGGGAGAGGGTTAGGGTGAGGGGCAGCCATTGGCGCCGTAAAGAGAGCAAAGTCCAGCAACAAAAAACCCGGCCTGAAGCCGGGTTTCCATTCCATATAGCGGCAGTTTTTACTGCGCCTTGGCGGCCTTCTGGGCATCTTCCAGCTTCTTGCGGGCTTCTTCAGCCTTCTTCTGCATGCTGTCCTGCAGGCTGCGCTGGCTTTCGGCGAGCTTCGTTTCGGTAACCGGTTCGCCATCATAAGCGCCGGTGAAGCCTTCGAGCGAGATCTTGATCGGGTTGGGGGCACGGCGGAAATTGATCGACGTGAAAATCACATCGCTGCCCTTCTTGAGGCTGGCGATCATTGCATCGGTCAGCGGGATTTCTGCGGTGCACTTGTCCGGCAGGCAGACGGCGTAGTCGAGCTTCTGGCCCTTGCCCCCATCGATCTGCATGCTGATGCCGGGAGGAATCAGGCGTGCTGTCGGAACGGAGACCTGCAGGAGCTTGCGGTTGATCTTGCCGGAAACCGAAATGAGGCCGACGGCCGTGACGAGCTGACCGCCATTGGCAAGGATGAGGTTCTGGACAACGCAGATGTCGTTGTCTTCCTGCTTGCTGCAGGTCTTGTACCAACCGAGCTTGGGAGCGCCAACGCCCTGGGCCGGAGCCTGTGCCGCTGCTTCCTGTGCGAAGGAGGAGACCGGAGCCGAAGCGGCGCCGAACATCACTGCCAGGACGGACAGTGCTGCCCGCATTTTCTTTTCAGACTTGAACATCATAGCGAATTCCGTCTCCTGATATCCGTTCGGAGCAGCGACGTGCCGCCCCAACCATCGGGTCGTTCGGCACTCCACCTCATCGAAAAATAAGGCAAATGCATGACCCCTAAACTTCGGGTTCACCTGTTACATCGCAGCGTTCAAGATATCCAGCTTTTCTTTGCCAATTTGAGAGGCAATTTCGCAGCCAGGCCAAAGAAATCGCCGCTTAGTGTTGGAATCGATCGACCCCATGCTAATCTCGCGGTGAATCACGCACGTTTTTTCCGCGGATCAAGGATTGCCGAATGCTCCGGATCGTCGTCTCCCTCGTCCTATCGCTGCTGTGCGGCACTGTTGCAGCCGAACCGCTGCACGGCATCGCGATGCATGGCGAGCCGGCCTTGCCGCCCGACTACAAGCACTTTCCTTACGTCAATCCCGAAGTGAAGAAGGGCGGTAAAATCACCTACGGTGTGGTCGGCACGTTCGACAGCCTCAATCCGTTCATCGTGAAAAGCAATCGCACCACGGCGCGCGGCATGTGGGATCCGGAATACGGCAATCTCGTCTACGAATCACTGATGCAGCGTTCCAGGGACGAGCCCTTCACGCTTTACGGCCTGCTTGCCGAGACTGTCGAATGGGACGACGCCAGGAGCTTCATCCAGTTCAACCTCAATCCGAAGGCGAAATGGGCCGACGGCCAGCCGGTGACGCCTGAAGATGTGATGTTCACCTTCGAACTCTTGCGCGACAAAGGCCGCCCGCCCTATTCCGAACGCCTGAAAGTCGTCGCCAAAATGGAGAAGGTCGGCGAACATAGTGTGCGCTTCACCTTCAACGAGAAGGCCGATCGCGAGACTCCGCTGATTTTCGGCCTTTTCCCGGTACTTCCGAAACATGCGGTCAATCCGGAAACCTTCGACCGAACCTCGCTGACGCCGCCGGTCGGTTCGGGCCCCTACAAGGTAAAGACGGTGAAGCCCGGCGAGAGCATCACCTATGAACGCGACCCGAATTACTGGGGCAAGGATATTCCGGCCAAGGTCGGAACTGACAATTACGACCAGATAACGGTGCAGTACTATCTGCAGGACACGACGCTGTTCGAGGCCTTCAAGAAAGGCGATGTCGACATCTATCCCGACGGCAATCCCGGCCATTGGGCCAATGCCTATAATTTCCCCGCCGCCACCTCCGGGGCCGTGATCAAGGACGTGTTCACGCCAAAACTCCCGAGCGGCATGCTCGGCTTCGTATTCAATACGCGCCGCCCGATCTTTGCCGATCCGAAGGTGCGTGAAGGCCTGTCACTGGCGTTCGATTTCGAATGGGCGAACAAGAACCTCTACTCGGGCGCCTACAAACGCACGCAGAGCTTCTGGCAGAATTCCGAGCTTTCAAGCTTCGGCGTTCCTGCCAATGCAGCCGAGCTTGCCCTGCTGGGGCCGATCAAGGACAAAATCGCGCCGGAGATTCTGAACGGGACCTATAAGCTGCCGGTCACCGACGGCTCCGGCCGCGACCGGAATGTGCTGAAGCAGGCCGTCGCGCTTCTGAAAGAGGGCGGCTATACGATCCAGGGCGGCAAAATGCTTGACGCTTCCGGCCGCCAGCTCGCCTTCGAAATCATGACGCAGAATGCCGACCAGGAGAAGCTTGCCATTGCTTATCAGCGTTCGCTGCAGACGATCGGCATCGCCGTATCAATTCGCACGGTCGACGATTCGCAGTATCAGAGCCGGACAAACAGCTTCGATTACGACATGATCATCAAATCCTATACCTCATCGCTGTCGCCTGGAACCGAGCAGCTCGGTCGCTGGTCTTCGGCTGCGCGCGTGCAGGAGGGGAAGGACAGCTTTGCCGGGGCTAACGACCCCGATCTCGACACGCTGATCGATCATGTGCTGAAAGCGCGTTCGGCGGACGATTTCACTGCCGCCGTGCGCGCCTACGACCGGCTGCTGCTATCGAGCCACTACGTGCTGCCACTCTATCACATCGGCCAGCAATGGGTCGCGCGCAGCAAGCGCATCGGTCGTCCCGACACGACGCCGCTTTACGGCAACCAGCTGCCGGTCTGGTGGGATGCGAGCGTGCAGTAAAACGCCGCCTGGACCGCCAAGGCCCAATGTCTCTTCGGAGACGCATAGAATAAGGAAGACCCTCATGGAGCGTATCACCATCGACATCGTCTCGGATGTCGTCTGCCCCTGGTGCTATCTCGGCAAGGCACGGCTGGAACTTGCCATCGCCGAAGTGCAGGACGAAATCGGCGTCGACATCAACTGGCGACCATACCGACTCAATCCCGACTATCCCAAGGAAGGCGTCGACCAGAAGAAGGCACTGGCTGAGAAGCTCGGGGGCGAGGAGCGTGTGGCGCAGGCGCACAAGATGCTCACCGATTTAGGCCGTGAGGTCGGCATCGCCTTCGATTTCGAGGCGATCAAGATCGGCCCGAACACGCTCGACGCCCACCGGCTGATCCACTGGGCGATGATCGAAGGCCGTGAGAAGCAGGACAAGGTGGTTACGGCGCTGTTCAAGGCGAATTTCGAGGCAGGCCGTAATGTCGGCGACCACGCGGTGCTGCTCGATATCGCCGAGAAAGCCGGGCTCAATCGCTCGGTCATCGCCTCGTTGTTGGCTTCCGAAGCAGACAGCAACCTCATCGTTGCCGAAATCACCGCGGCACAGGAGATGGGCGTCAACGGCGTGCCCTTCTTCATCTTCGATCAGCAGTATGCCGTCAGCGGCGCCCAGACACCCGCCTTGCTCGCGAATGCATTGCGCGATATCGCCAAGGCGAAGGCCGAGGCGCGATCGGGGCTCAACTGACGCTGCCGGTCATGCGGATCGAGATCGAGGAGGCGCGGCAAAGCTGGGTCGAGGATTTCACGACCCTCAAATCCGCAATCATGGGAGCAGCACCCGCCGGGGCATATGTGCATCACATCGGCTCGACCGCCGTTCCCGGACTTCCCGCCAAGAATATCATCGATATTCAGCTGACGGTGAACGATCTCGCTGACGTAGATGCCGACGCCTTCAAAGAGGCGGGCTTCGAGCACAGACCGATCGTCATCGATCACTGCCCTCCGGGACTTGATCTGGCCGAAGGCGAACTGCGCAAGGCCTTCTATCGCAGCAAGGGGCGCCCGGCGAACCTGCACATCCGCGAAAAAGGCCGTTTCAATCAGCGATATTCTCTTCTTTGCCGCGACTTCCTGCGCGCCCATCCGATGGCGGCAAGCGCCTACGCTCTGATCAAGCAGCGGCTCGCCCAACGTTTTCCCGACGACGTCGATTTTTACTACGACATCAAGGACCCGGTGTTCGACATCATCATGGACGGCGCCAATGACTGGGCAAAGCTGATCGGCTGGTCCGAACCCCCAGGCGACTGAAGCCGCCAGATCACGCTTCGCGCAATTTTGCGGCGGCTCAGCCCAGAACCGGTACGCAGCGCACCTCAGTCTTCACCGAATTGGCGATGAAACATTCGTCGTGGGCGCGATGATGCAGGCCTTCCAGCTCGCTGAGGGAAGGCTGCTTTTCGCCGCTGAAGACGACATGCGGCTTTAGCGTCACCACGGTCATGGCAAGCCGGCCTTCGCCATTCTTCTCCATGACGCCCTCGGCGGCATCGGTGTAGCTGTCGACGCAAAAGCCTTGCTTGGCGGCAATCGACAGGAACCAGAGCATGTGGCAGCTGGAGAGCGAGGCGACGAAAGCCTCCTCCGGATCGACCGCATCCTCGGCGGAATAGGGCAGCGGAACGACATGCGAGGATGAGGACGCCCTCACCTCAATGCCGCCGGCGAAGGTCCAGCGGTGGGCACGGCTGTAGCGGTTGTCGGTGAAGATCGCGCCGCTCCGCTCCCAGGCGACCGTTGCGCCGTATTTCGCCATGTCTGTTCCTCCGTTTATTTCGCGAGTTCCGCCAGTTGCGTCATGATGACAGCCGCACCCTGCAGGCGTTTTTCCGGTGTCGGCAGGTCGCGGGTCAGGAACAGGCTGTGATCGCGACGGATCTTCGCCATCGTGCCCTGCTTGCCGATATAGCCGACGAGGTTTGCCGGATTGGGGAATTCCTTGTTGCGGAACTGCACGACGACGCCCTTCGGGCCAGCATCGAGTTTTTCGACGTTAGCGGTGCGGCAGAGCGACTTGATGTAGACGATCTTCAACAGATGCTGGACTTCGATCGGCATCGGCCCGAAGCGGTCGATCATCTCGGCGCCGAAGCCGTCGATCTCCTTCAGTTCCGTGATTTCGCCGAGACGACGGTAAAGCGCCATGCGCAGATGCAGGTCGGGCACGTAATCCTCGGGGATCATCACCGTCGTGCCGACGGAGATTTGCGGCGACCAGCCGGTGTCGTGAATCTCGTCGACACCCTTGACCTCGGCGACCGCCTCTTCCAACATCTGCTGATAGAGCTCGAAGCCGACCTCCTTGATATGGCCGGACTGTTCCTCGCCGAGCAGATTGCCGGCGCCGCGGATGTCGAGATCGTGGCTTGCCAGCTGGAAGCCGGCTCCGAGTGTGTCGAGCGACTGCAGCACCTTCAGCCGGCGTTCGGCCGTCGCCGTTAGCACCTTGTTGACAGGCAGGGTGAAGAGCGCGAAGGCGCGCACCTTGGAGCGGCCGACGCGGCCGCGCAGCTGATAGAGTTGGGCAAGGCCGAACATATCGGCGCGGTGGACGATCAGCGTGTTAGCCGTCGGCACATCGAGACCGGATTCGACGATGGTTGTGGACAACAGCACGTCGTAGCGGCCTTCATAGAAGGCGTTCATGATGTCTTCGAGTTCGCCGGCCGGCATCTGGCCATGAGCGACGGCGACCTTCAGCTCCGGCACATCCGACTGCAAGAAGGCATGCACGTCCGCGAGATCGGCAAGCCGCGGGCAGACATAGAAGCTCTGGCCGCCGCGATAGTGCTCGCGCATCAGTGTCTCGCGGATGACCAGGCTGTCGAAGGGCGAGATGAAGGTTCGCACCGCCATGCGATCGACCGGCGGCGTGGTGATCAGCGACAGTTCGCGCACTCCGGTCATGGCGAGCTGCAGCGTGCGCGGGATCGGCGTCGCCGAGAGCGTCAGCACGTGCACGTCGCTCTTCAGCTCCTTCAGCCGCTCCTTGTGCTTGACGCCGAAATGCTGTTCCTCGTCGATGATCAGCAGACCGAGATTGGCGAATTTGATGCCGGCGCCGAGCAGCGCATGCGTGCCGACGACGATATCGGTCTTGCCGTCCGCCACTTCCTTTTTGGTCAGCGCCAACTCCTTCGACCCAACGAGGCGCGAGGCCTGCTGGACGCGCACCGGCAGACCACGGAAACGCTCGGAAAAGGTCTTGAAATGCTGGCGGGCGAGCAAGGTCGTTGGCACGACGACGGCGATCTGGACGCCGTTCATTGCTGCAACGAAAGCGGCGCGCAGCGCCACTTCCGTCTTGCCGAAGCCGACGTCCCCGCAGACGAGACGATCCATCGGCCGGCCGGCGCCGAGATCGGAGCGCACAGCGTCAATGGCATTGTCCTGGTCCTCGGTCTCGTCATAGGGGAAGCGGGCAGCAAACTCGTCGTAAAGGCCGTCCGGCGCCGTCAGCATCGGCGCATGGCGCGTCAGCCGCTCGGCAGCAATGCGGATCAGCGCATCGGCCATGTCGAGCAGGCGCCGTTTGAGCTTGGCCTTGCGCATCTGCCAGGCGCCGCCGCCGAGCTTGTCGAGCTGGGCATCGGTGCCCTCGCCGCCGTAGCGCGAGAGAAGATCGATGTTTTCGACCGGCAGGAAGAGCTTGGCCTCGTCGGCATATTGCAGTTCGAGGCAGGCATGCGGGGCGCCCGCAGCCTCGATGGTCCTCAGCCCGATGAAGCGTCCGATGCCGTGTTCGGCATGAACGACGATCGAGCCCTCGTCGAGGCCGGCGACCTCCGAGATGAAATCGGCGGCGCGCTTGCGGCGCTTGGAGCGGCGCACCATACGGTCGCCGAGGATGTCCTGCTCGCCGATGACGACGAGCTCGCCCGCCTCGAAGCCGGATTCGAGATTGAGCACCGCAGCAGCGGCCTCGCCTTTCGCCAGCGAGCCGAGATCCTTCAGCGCCTCGACGGGCTTGACCTTTTCCAGGCCATGTTCGTTCAGCACCTGCAGCAGGCGTTCGAGTGAGCCTTCGGTCCAGGCGGTGACGAGCACTTTTGCGCCGGCGGCACGCCGGTCGGCGATGTGCTTGACGACGACATCGAAGATGTTGATGCGCTCGGCATCGCCGCCGCCCTCTGCATTCGAGCGGGCCCAGCGCTGACCCTGGCGGGCGTCGACATTGACGACCCGCCTCGCCTCACCTTCGATTTCATTGAAGGGACTGATGCGGATGGCGCCGAGCGCTTCGAGCGTTTTGGCGAAGAGCTTGCTGTCGAGATAAAGCTGGCCTGGCGTCACCGGCTTGTAGGGCGTGCCCTGCGCCATCTGGCCCTTGGCCGACTGGCCGGAATTCAGGCGGGCATCGAAATAATCGAGAACGAGCTTGGAGCGCTCTTCCGCCGCTTCGCGCACCGTGTGATCGGTGACGATCCGGAAACCGCTCAGATAATCGAAGACGGTATCGAGCTTCTCGTAGAAGAGCGGCAGCCAATGCTCCATGCCGGGGTAACGCCGGCCTTCGGAAACGGCGAGATAGAGCGCGTCGTCGCGCGTCGTTGCGCCGAAAGCCGAAAGGTAGTTCTTCCGGAAGCGGCTTATGTTATCGGGGGTCAGCGTCACCTCGCTCATCGGATTGAGATCGAGGGAGCGCACCTGGCCGGTGGTGCGCTGGCTGGCGGGATCGAAGCTGCGGATCGATTCCAGCGTGTCACCGAAGAAATCGAGGCGAACCGGCTCTTCCGAACCCGGCACGAAGACGTCGAGAATGCCCCCGCGCACGGCATATTCGCCGACTTCGCGAACGGTCGCAACGCGGTCGAAGCCGTTGCGCTCCAGGCGCCCGGCGAGATCGTCCATGCGCAGCTGGTTGCCGGGGCGTGCCGAAAAGCTCAGGCTTTCGATGACGTCATGCGGCGCCACCTTCTGCAGCATGGCATTGGCGGTGACCAGCACGATCGCGGCGTGCGGTTTCTTGCGGTGGGCGATCAGTCCACCCAACGCCGCAAGCCGGCGGGCCGATGTATCGGCGCTCGGCGAGACGCGGTCGTAGGGAAGACAGTCCCAGGCCGGCAGGGTGAGAACCGGAATGTCGGGGGCGACGAAGCCGAGCATCTGTTCCAGATCGGCCATGCGATGGCCGTCGGACATGACATAGGCGACCGGCTCTCCCGTTCGGGCGAGTTCGGCAAGCAGCAGCGGTTCGAGGCCGGCAGGCACATTGCCGATCGTCAGCGGCTCGGCAATAGCCGCAAGCTTCTTCGCATCGAAACCAGGGATCATTCCGGCGTCCTGAGGGGCTTGTCGAAATCGGGCTTGTAGGCGGCGATGCGGGCAAACATCGGTGTCTGGAAACGCTCGGGCACCGGCCAGGTTCCCATGACCCAGCGGACGAGATCATTGTCCTCTTCCGCCATGATCGTCTCGAGCTCGTCGAGTTCGGCTTCCGAAAGCGTCGCGAGCTCGGCTTCGGCGAATTGACCGAAAACCAGATCCATCTCGCGGATGCCGCGGTGCCAGCAGCGGAAAAGGATCCGGCGGCGGCGCGGGTCGAGACCGGCACTCGTGAGCGTGACACCTGTCATGGCATTACCTTCCTGTTGATGCGCCTCTATAGCCCCTCGAAAGCGGCTTGTCAGCCTTGCCAAGGCCGCATTGTTCATCGCATTTTGGCCGCATGCGCCCCGCCATTCTCGATCCGCTGTTTTCTCCCGTTTCGGGCCTTCCGGGCGTCGGCCCGAAGATCGCTGAATTGCTCGTCAAGCTGCTCGGACGCGAGACGACGGAGGATTGCCGGGTCATCGACCTCTTGTTCCACGCGCCGTTCTCGCTGATCGACCGGCGCAACCAGCCGGGAATAGCCCTGGCACCACAGGGCGCGATCGTGACGATCACCGCACGCGTCGACCGCCATCAGGTGCCGCCGCGCGGCAAAAGCAATGTTCCCTACCGCGTCTTCCTGCATGACGAGACCGGCGAGTTGACGCTGGTGTTCTTCCGTGGGCAGGCGGCATGGCTGGAAAAGCAACTGCCTGTAGACGCCGAGGTGACGGTCAGCGGCAAGGTCGACTGGTTCAACGGCCGCGCCTCGATGGTTCATCCCGACTATATCGTCAGGGCCGAGGAGGCGGAGAGCCTTCCGCTCGTCGAGCCGATCTATCCGCTGACGGCGGGGCTCTCCCCGAAAACGCTGCGCAAGATCATCGACGCCGCCCTGCCACGCTTTCCCGAACTGCCGGAATGGATCGACTCCGCGCTGACGCAGCGACAGGGCCTTCCGTCGATCCGCGACGGTTTTCATATGCTGCACGAGCCGCGCGATCTCGCCGATATCGACCCGCAAGCCCCTGCCCGCCGGCGGCTCGCCTATGACGAATTTCTGGCCGGTCAGCTGTCGCTCAGCCTGGTGCGCCAGAGGCTGCGCAAAGTGGCGGGTCAGCCGGTACATGCGACCGGCTCCGTCAGCAGCATGATCCTGAAGACGGTGCCCTTCTCGCTCACGTCAAGCCAAAACGAGGCGATCGCCGACATTCTGAAAGACATGGCCGGAGCCGAGCGGATGCTGCGGCTGCTGCAGGGCGATGTCGGCTCCGGCAAGACTCTGGTGGCGCTGATGGCGATGGCGGCGGTGATCGAGAGCGGTGGCCAGGCTGTGCTGATGGCGCCGACCGAAATCCTCGCCCGTCAGCACCACGCGACGATCTCGAAATTCGCCGCCTCCGCCGGGCTCGGCATCGAGGTGCTGACAGGGCGCACCAAGGGACGCGAGCGTGAGGAAATCCTCGAGCGCATCGCCTCCGGCGCCGCACAGATCATCATCGGCACACATGCGCTGTTCCAGGAGAGCGTCAGCTACGCCAATCTGATGCTTGCCGTCGTCGACGAGCAGCACCGTTTCGGCGTGCACCAGCGCCTGCGGCTGACCGCCAAAGGCATCTCGCCGCATATGCTCGTCATGACGGCGACGCCGATCCCCCGGACCCTGGTGCTGGCCGCCTTCGGCGATATGGATGTTTCCAAGCTGACCGAGAAACCGGCCGGCCGGAAGCCCATCCAGACGATCACCGTGCCGATGGAACGGACCGCCGAGATCGTCGGGCGGCTGCAGAGCGCGATCGCCGAGGGCAGGAAAGCCTACTGGATCTGCCCGTTGGTCGAAGAATCCGAGGAGCTCGACCTGATGTCGGCCGAAGAGCGGCATGCGACGCTCGTCTCCGCGCTCGGCCCGGATATCGGCCTGATCCACGGTCGCATGAACGGCGCGGAAAAGGATGCGGCAATGATGGCCTTCAAGAACGGCGAGACCCGACTTCTGGTCGCCACGACTGTCGTCGAAGTGGGCGTCGACGTGCCGGATGCGACAATCATGGTGATTGAACACGCCGAACGCTTCGGTCTGGCGCAGCTGCATCAGCTGCGCGGCCGTGTCGGGCGCGGCGACGAGGCCTCGACCTGCATCCTGCTCTACAAGGGACCGCTCGGCGAGACCGGTCACGCGAGGCTTTCGATCATGCGGGAGACGGAGGATGGTTTCCGAATCGCCGAGGAAGATCTGAAGCTGCGCGGCGAAGGCGAGTTGCTCGGCACGCGGCAATCCGGCACGCCGGGGTTCCGCATCGCCAGCCTCGAGGCGCATGCCGATCTGCTCGAGATCGCCCGCAAGGACGCTGCCTATCTGATCGAGCGCGATCCGGAATTGACCAGCGAAAGAGGACAGGCGGTCCGCACTCTGCTCTATCTCTTCCGCCGCGACGAGGCGATCCGCTTCCTGAGAGCAGGTTAGTCTGCTTTTGAAACCGCCACCGGCTTCGGCCGCGGCAGATGTTTCTGCTTCGGCTCGGACGGTTTATGCTCCGGAGCGACGAGACCGCCCGAAATCAAGAACTTGGCGGCGTCTTCCGGGCTCATGTCGAGCATGACAATCTTTTCGCGCGGCACGAAAATGAGAAAGCCGGCTGTCGGCACGGGCGTCGGCGGCAGGAAGACGGCGACCATGTCCTGACCCATGGCATTGAACTTCGAGGCAATCTCGCCCTTGGCGTCGGTGGCAACGAAGACCAGCGCCCACAGGCCGGGACCGGGATATTCGATCAGACCGACCTTCTTGAAGGAATTCGACTGCTCCTTCAGCACGGTTTCGAAAATCTGCTTCACGCTTCTGTAAATCGTGCGCACCAGCGGCATACGCTGGACGACCGATTCGCCGAAACGGACGATGCTCTGGCCGATGAGGTTCTTGCCGAGGAAGCCGACGACGGTGATCAGGACGACAGCAATCAGCAGGCCGAAACCGGGGATGGCAAAATTGAGATAGCTTTCCGGGTTCCAGCGCGCCGGAATATAGGGCCTGACCCAGCTGTCCGACCAGTGGATGAAGGTCCAGGTCAGCCAGATGGTAATCGCGATCGGCGCGCAGATGATCAGACCTGCGAGAAAATTGTTTCTCAGCCGGGTCGCGACCGGCATTCTGGGGGCGTTGTCGGCCATCGCTTCCTGATGAACTCCATCTCAGTCGTGGACAGGCCGGAACGCCGGCCCTTCCCCCTTGTCCGCATACCAAAATTGCCAGAATTCGATCCGCCGCACAATACGTTTCGGCGCGGAGACCCGGCTCCCGCAGGCTTATTCCACGGTCACGGATTTCGCCAGGTTGCGCGGCTGATCGACGTCGGTGCCCATGAAAACGGCAGTGTGATAGGCGAGCAGCTGGATCGGCGGCGAAAAGATCATCGGCGCGATGATTTCGTCGACCACCGGCAGGACGATCGTCGCCATGGTCGGCAGTTTCGAGGCCGCAGCACCCGCTTCATCGGTGATGAAAATGATGCGGCCGCCGCGGGCTGCGACCTCCTGCATGTTCGAGACCGTCTTTTCGAAGAAGCGGTCGTAAGGGGCGATGACGATGACTGGCATGTTCTCGTCGATCAGCGCGATCGGCCCGTGCTTCAATTCACCAGCAGCATATCCTTCGGCGTGGATATAGGAAATTTCCTTGAGCTTCAGCGCGCCTTCCATGGCGAGCGGAAAGCTGGTGCCGCGGCCGAGATAGAGCACGTCCTTGCACTTCGACAATTCGCGCGACAGGCTTTCCATCTGCGGCTGAATGAGGTTCAGCACCCGGCTCATGATCCGCGGCATTTCGGCGAGATGGCGCACCAGCGCCCTCTCCTCTTCTGCGCCGACTGTGCCGCGCGCCTTGCCGGCGCCAATTGCCAGCGACGCCAAGACGGCAAGCTGACAGGTAAAGGCTTTCGTCGAGGCAACGCCAATCTCGGGACCGGCCATGATCGGGAAGACGGCATCGGATTCACGGGCAATCGTCGATTCGCGGACATTGACGACGGCGCCGATCTTCAACCCGTTGTCGCGGCAGTAGCGAAGGGACGCCAGCGTATCGGCGGTTTCGCCGGATTGGGAGATGAAGAGTGCGGCCTGCGAGGGCGACAGCGGCATTTCGCGGTAGCGGAATTCGGAGGCGACGTCGATTTCAACAGGCAGGCGGGCATAACGCTCGAACCAGTACTTGCCGACGAGGCCGGCGAGATAGGCAGTGCCGCAGGCTGAGATCGCAAGGCCGCTTACTGCCTTGAAATCGATCGCGGCGGCATTGGCGCCGATCGTGTTTTCCGCGAAATCGACATAATGGCTGAGCGCATGGGAGATGACCTCCGGCTGCTCGTAAATTTCCTTTTCCATGAAATGGCGATGGTTGCCCTTGTCGACGACATAGGCGGTCGCCTGCGAGATCTGACGGGCGCGCTTGACCGGCTTGCCGGCAAAATCGAGCACGGACACACCGTCCCGGGTGATGACTGCGCAATCGCCGTCGACCAGGTAGGTGATTTCGTTGGTGAAGGGCGACAGCGCAATCGCATCCGAGCCGAGGAACATCTCGCCGCGGCCATAACCGACGGCAAGCGGCGGTCCGGAACGGGCAGCCATGATCGTGCCGGGATCTGCCTTGAGCATGACGGCAAGCGCATAGGCGCCCGTCACACGGTTCAGCATCTTGAGCATGGCGACGCGCGGCTCCATGCCCTCACGCAGGTATTTCGCCATCAGCTGGGCGACGACTTCGGTATCTGTCTGGGTTTCGAAGATCGCACCCTCCCCAGTCAGTTCGTCGCGAAGCTCGGAGAAATTCTCGATAATTCCGTTATGGACGACCGCCACGCCTTCGACGAAATGCGGATGAGCGTTGGTCTCATTGGGTACCCCGTGCGTTGCCCAGCGCGTATGGGCGATGCCGACGGTGCCGGGCAACGGTTCGACGTCGAGACGCTTTTCCAGGTTGAAAAGCTTTCCCTCGGCGCGGCGGCGATCCATCGTGCCCTCATGGATGGTGGCGACGCCGGCGGAATCATAACCGCGATATTCTAGACGCTTCAGCGCATCCACCAAGCGCTCGGCAACAGGCTGATTTCCGACGATCCCGACAATGCCGCACATGCAATATCCCCATAAAAGGCTTCGATAACGAGGCCAGTCCTAACGATTCCTGCTTATTTCTCAATGGCCTCGGCGGTCACTTTCAATTTCCGCCGGTTACGGAGGGCAGCCTCAGCCCTTCGCCTTCTTTGCCGCCTTGATGGCGAGCGCACGCTCGCGCAGCAGCGTCGCGCGACCCGGCTTGATCTCCTGGCGGGCGCGGCCGAGCGCCAGAGCATCGGCCGGCACATTGGCTGTTATGACGCTGCCGGAGGCGATGTAGGCGCCGTCGCCGATCGTCACCGGCGCGACCAGCGAGGAGTTGGAACCAACGAAGGCGTTTTCGCCGATCACCGTCTCGCTCTTGTTGACACCGTCATAATTGCAGGTGATCGTGCCCGCACCGATATTGCTGCCGGCGCCGACGACGGCATCGCCGATATAGGTGAGATGGTTGACCTTGGCGCCATCGCCGATCCGGCCGTTCTTGACCTCGCAGAAATTGCCGACCTTCGAACCATAGGCGAGATCCGCACCCGGCCGCAACCGCGCGAAGGGACCGACGGTCGCGCCTTCGCTAACATGGGCGCCCTCGATGTGCGAGAAGGCATGAATGACGGCACCACTGTCGATCACCGCGCCGGGGCCGAAGACGACGTTGGGCTCGATCAGAGCATCCTGGCCAATGATGGTGTCGTAGGAGAGAAATACCGTTTCCGGCGCGATCATCGTAACGCCGGATAGCATCATCTCGCGGCGGCGACGCTCCTGCCAGAAGCGTTCGATGACGGCGAGTTCGGCGCGGTTGTTGCAGCCGGTCATCTCGATCTCGGGGGCATCGACGGCGGTGACGCGGCCGCCGAGCGAGCGGGCGATCTCGACGAGATCAGTGAGATAGAATTCGCCCTTGGCATTGGCATTGCCTATGCGCGAGAGGAGATCGAGCGCCTTGCGGCCGTTGATCGCCATCAGTCCGCTGTTGCACCAGGTGACGCTACGCTCGGCATCGGTGGCGTCCTTCTCCTCGCGGATGGCGATGAGTTCGCCGTCCTTGACAAGCAGCCGGCCGTAACCGGTCGGGCGGTCGGTGTGAAAGCCGATGACCACCACATCGCTGCCCTCGGCGAGACCCCGGCGGGCGGCTTTCAGCGGTCCGTCGGTCTGGAGCGGCACGTCGCCATAAGTGACGAGAATATCGTCATAGCCTCTGGCGATCGCCTCGCGCGCCGCCAGCACGGCATGGCCGGTGCCGAGGCGCTGCTCCTGCAGGTAGGCTTCGACGCCGACGCCGTCGATCGTTGCGGCCTTCGCCACCTTCTCGGCATCGCGGCCGACGACAAGGGCGACGGAGGAGATGCCGGCGGAGGCGACCGCATCGACGACGTGGGCGATCATCGGCCGGCCGGCGACCGAATGCAGCACTTTCGATTTCGAGGATTTCATCCGCGTGCTGTCACCGGCGGCAAGGATGACGGCAAGACAAGTACGTTCCATGATCTGCTCCGCGAATCCGCACGATGAGGCGGCTTTTCTGCCTCATACTGCATAATCCTTGAAATCGGAAATCCATTTCAGGATGAACTTGGGCAGCAGTTGAAGGCGCTACGACGCCGTTTGCCTGGCTGAAAAACACGACAGCGGCGGAGTTGGAAAAGCCTGCACTGGGGTCAGATTGCCGGCGAAATCGGCCCCAAGACAACCGGAGAGCCGTGGGCCGCGAAGGCCTCGTGCACGTGATCACGGCCGTCCAGGATGACGACTTCCATCGCGCGCCGCGCGGCGGCGCTGTCGCCCGAAACGATGGCATCGACGATGCGCATATGGGTGTCGGCGATATTGGCGAACCCATTTTCGGAGGGAGGCGTGCTGATACGGAACATGCCGACCAGGGCTGCTTCGATCAGGCTGCCGAGGGTGCGCATGAAAGGATTGTGCGAGGCTTCGGCGAGCGCCAGGTGGAAGCGCAGGTCGGCGAGCGCCAGGCTGTCGGCCGTATGGCCGCTCGCCGCCATCTCCTGCGCCAGCGCCCGCAGCGTCTCGATTTCCTCGGCATTGGCGCGCTCGGCAACGAGACCGGCGGCGAAGGGTTCGACGGCGAGGCGAATATCGTAGAGCTGCAGCAGGAACTCTTCCGTCACGCCATTGTCGAAGTGCCAGGCGATGATCTCGCTGTCGAACATGTTCCAGAGGTTCTTCTCGGTCACGCGTGTGCCGACCCGCGCCTTGGCGACGACCATGCCTTTAGCGGCGAGCGTCTTCATCGTTTCACGCAGGACGGTGCGCGATACCTTGAAGCGCTGCGCCAGTTCCGTATCGCCCGGCAGGATCGAGCCGACTGGATAGGTGCCGGCGACGATCGCCTTGCCGAGCTCGTCGACCACCTGCGCGTGGCTCGTGCGGGTTCGGCGCCCTGTCTTGCGTGTCTCGATCAATTTGTTGCGCAAGCGATCCACCCTCCCTCAGGCATACCTCTTGTTCAGACTGGAAAGGAACAGGATCGCCTTCTGCATCAGTATGAATGCAAACAGCAGCAGGCCAATCAGAATCTTCGTCCACCAGCTCGACAGCGTGCCGTCGAAGGTGATGTAGGTCTGAATGAGTCCCTGGATCAGAATACCGATCAAGGTGCCGGCCACGAATCCCGCTCCTCCGGTCAGCAGCGTCCCCCCAATCACCACCGCAGCGATGGCGTCGAGTTCGACGCCGACTGCAGCAAGAGAATATCCGGCAGAGGTGTACAGCGAAAAAACGATTCCGGATAGGCCGGCGAGAAAACCCGACAGCGCGTAGATCTGGATCGTCGTCCGGCCAACCGGCACCCCCATCAGCCGCGCCGTCTGCGGGCCGCCTCCGAGAGCATAAACATTGGTGCCGAAGCGGGTACGGTGGGCAATGAAGATGCCGGCGGCAAAGACCAGAAGCATGACGGCGCCGATCAGCGTCAGCCGTCCGCCACCGGGCAGCCGCCAATAGAGGCTCGTCAGCGTCGAATAATAGTCGTGGTTGATCGGAATGCTGTCGATCGACAGCACGAAGGCGATACCGCGCGCCAGAAACATGCCGGCAAGCGTGACGATGAAGGCCGGCATTTCGAGATAGTGGATGATCGCTCCCATGACGGCGCCGAAGGAAGTAGTGATGACGAGGACCAGCGCGAAGGCGAGCAGCGGATGGACCGAGGTGTTCTGCAGGATCACCGCAAGGAAGACCCCGGTGAAGGCGATGATCGAACCGATCGACAGATCGATGCCGCCGGAGATGATCACGAAGGTCATGCCGACGGCGGCAATACCGAGAAATGCGTTGTCCGTCAGAAGATTGCCGATGACACGCGTCGACAGCATGTTCGGATATTGCAGCGTGCAGCCGGCATAGGCGAGCACGAAGATTACGATGGTCGCAAGCAGCGGCAGGTATTTGGAGTTCATCTCGGCTACTCCTTTGCGCCCTGCCGGCGGCTGGCGAAGATTGCGAGCGATTGCACTGCCGGCGACTGGATAATGAGGATGACGATAATGATGACAGCCTTGATGATCAGGTTGAATTCAGGTGGGAAACCGGAGGACAGAATGCCGGTATTGACAGCCTGAATGATCATCGCGCCGATCAGCGAGCCGACGATGCTGAATCTTCCGCCGAGCAGCGAATTGCCGCCGACGACGACGGCGAGGATCGCATCAAGCTCCAGCCAGAGGCCGGCATTATTGGCATCTGCGCCCTTGATGTCGGCCGCGACGATGATGCCCGCAATTGAGGCGCAGAGCCCGCTCAGCATGTAGACGGCCATCAGCAATACCGGCGTTTGAATGCCGGAGAGCGTGCTGGCGCGGCGATTGATGCCGACAGCCTCGAGCAGCATGCCGAGCGCGGTGCGGCGAACGAGCAGGGTGACGAGCACACCGACAAGCAGCCAGATGACGACAGGCATCGGCAGCAGAGCCATGGAGCCGCTGCCGAAGAAGATCAGGCCGTCATCATTGAAGGTCAGGATGGCGCCTTCGGTGATCAGCTGGGCAATGCCGCGGCCGGCCACCATCAGCACCAAGGTGGCGATGATCGGCTGGATGTTCAGGACCGCCACCAGGAACCCGTTCCAGACACCGCAGCCAAGACCGATCGCCAGCGTCAGGAAGATTGTATAAGATACTGAATTTCCTGAGACAATCGAGGACGCAGCGACGGCACCGCAAATGGCGATGACGGCGCCGACGGACAGATCGATGCCCTTGGTGGCAATCACCAGCGTCATGCCGATCGCCAGCAGCGCCACCGGCGCGCCGCGATTGAGCACATCGATCAGGCTGCCGTAGAAGCGCCCATTCTGAACAACAACATTAAAAAACTGCGGTGACGTTATGAAATTCAACAGAAGAATCACAACGAGCGCAATCAGCTGCGGCGCCAGACGATAGGCCAGCGCATTGGAGGAGGACTTCATGCATCCTCCTTCTTGTGCTCGGCGGCCGCAATGGCATTGACGATCCCGGCAGCGGTGATGCGTTCGCCGCTGAGTTCGGCGATATGCTGCCGGTCGCGAAGCACGATAACACGTGAACTATAGGCGACAAGCTCTTCAAGTTCCGAGGAAATTACGATCAATGACATGCCTTCGGCGCAGAGTTGTTCGATGAGCCGGATGATCTCGGCGTGAGCGCCGACGTCGATGCCGCGGGTTGGCTCGTCGAGGATGAGAAACTTGGGATGGGTTGCCAGCCAGCGGGCAAGGATTGCCTTCTGCTGATTGCCGCCGGAGAGCAGCCGGATCGGCTTTTCGCGGTCCGTGGTGCGGATGTCGAGCGCCCTTATATAGCGGTCGGCAAGCGCATTCTGCTCGGCGCGTGACAGCGGCCGGGTCCAGCCGCGGCGAGCCTGCAGCGCCAGCGCGATGTTCTCCCGGATCGACAGGTCGCCGACGATGCCATCCGTCTTGCGGTCTTCGGGGCAGAAGCCGAAACCTTTCGCGATCGCGGCACGCGGGCTCGAAAGGGTGACGGGCTGGCCGTCGATCGTCGCACTGCCACTGTCGGCATGTTCGACGCCGAAGAGCAACTCGGCGGTTTCGGTACGCCCGGAGCCGAGCAACCCGGCCACGCCGACCACCTCGCCGGCCCGGACATCGAGATCGAAAGGCTTGACCTTACCGCGTTTGCCGTAGCCGGAAAACCGATAGCGGACCTCGCCCGCCGCGATGCTGCGTTCCCTGACCGTCTCTTCGGCCTGAGCGAGTTCCCGGCCGAGCATCATGGCGATCAGGCCCTGGCGCGGCAGATCGGCGGCGTCGCGGGTGCCGACGAGCTTGCCGTTGCGCAGCACGGTGATGCGATCGCTGATCGCATAGACCTGCTCGAGGAAATGGGTGATGAAGACGATGCCGAGGCCACGCTTTTTCAGGTCCTCGATGATGCGGAAGAGCAGCGCCACTTCCTGGTTGTCGAGGCTGGCCGTCGGTTCATCGAGGATCAGGACCTTGCCGGACAGATCGACGGCGCGGGCGATGGCGACCACCTGCTGGACGGCGACGGAAAAACGTCCGAGTTCGGCGGTGACGTCGATATCGATGCCGTAGCCGGCGAGCAGTTCGCGCGCTTTGCGGTTCATCACGCGGACATCGGTCATGCCGAAGCGCCGTGGCTGGCGTCCGAGAAAGAGGTTTTCGGCCACACTCAGATTGGCGAGGAGGTTGACTTCCTGATAGACGGTGCCGATGCCGAGCTTCTGGGCGGCGAGTGTATTGGCCGGATTGATTTCCTGGCCGTCGAGCATCAGGCTGCCGCCGTCGCGGTGGTAGGCTCCGGTGATGCACTTGATCAGCGTGGACTTTCCGGCACCATTTTCGCCGAGGAGCGCATGAACCTCACCACGGCGCAGCGTGAAATCCACCTTGTCCAGGGCGACGGCGCCGGGAAAAAACTTGGATATGGCCGAGGCTGCGAGAATATTCTCGATATTGTGAACCATGAGGGCTGCTGTTCCTGAAATTGCACCTTGCGCCCGTGCGAAGACGGGGCATGACGCCCCGTCCCGCACCAGCAGTTCCGCACCGGCCCATGATGAGCCAGTGCGGTTCCAGGTTCAATCAGTAGCCCTGACCCTTCTTCTCTTCGTAGACCTTCATCGGGTCATCGGCAGGCGTATAGAGCTTGGACTCTGTCTGGATCCACTTTGCCGGAGCCTTCTTGTCCTTCAGATAGGCTTCGAGCGCATCGAAAGCGGGACCAGCCATGTTCGGCGTCAGCTCGACCGTGGCATTGGCTTCACCTTCGGACATAGCCTTGAAAATGTCAGGCACGGCGTCGATGGAGACGACGAGGATATCCTTGCCGGGCTTCAGGCCGGCTTCCTTGATCGCCTGGATGGCGCCGACGGCCATGTCGTCGTTGTGGGCATAGAGCGCGCAAATATCCTTGCCGCCATTTTCAGCCTTCAGGAAGCTTTCCATGACTTCCTTGCCCTTGGTGCGGGTGAAGTCACCGGTCTGGCTGCGAACGATCTTGAGGTTGTCATGACCGGTGAGAGCCTCTTCGAAGCCTTTCTTACGGGCGATGGCCGGTGACGAGCCGGTCGTGCCCTGCAGTTCGACGACGTTGCACTTCTTGTCGCCGACGGTCTTGACGAGCCAGTCACCGGCAACCTTGCCCTCATGGACGAGGTCGGAGGTGACAGCCGTCAGGTAGAGATCATCCGGCGCCTTGACGGTGCGGTCGAGTAGAATAACCGGGATCTCGGCTTCCTTGGCTTCCTTGAGAACATCATCCCAGCCGGTTTCGACGACCGGCGCGATCAGGATGGCATCGACGCCCTGGGCGATGAAGGAGCGCAAAGCTTTGATCTGGTTTTCCTGCTTCTGCTGCGCATCGGCAAACTTCAGGTCGATGCCGCGCTTCTTGGCCTGCTCCTTGGTCACGGTCGTTTCAGCCGCACGCCAGCCCGATTCCGAGCCGATCTGCGAGAAGCCGACGGTCAAGCCGGCGGCCGAAGCCGAACCGAACATGCAGGCGGCCAAAATCGTGGCACTCAAAAGTGCAGTCTTCAATTTCATGATATCCTCCCAATGCCGCTCCTTCGCGGCGCAGGGTCAAAAAATCATATAGTATTACTTTTGTAAATCGCTTTTTTTAACGCAGGAGCAGAAAAAAGGGCGCCCCTAAGGACGCCCTTCGAATCTGCAGAAAAGGCCCAGTATTTATTGCGCCGGCAGCTTGTCGTCGATGCCTTCGACATAGAAGTTCATGCCGAGCAACGTGCCGTCATCGGCCTTCTCGCCGGCCTTCAGCCATGGCGTGCCATCCTGCTTGTTGATCGGGCCGGTGAAGGGATGCAATTCGCCCGATTTAATCTTGGCCTCGGTGTCCTCGGCGAGTTTCTTCACGTCATCGGGCATGTTCGTGTAGGGCGCCATTGTCAGGATGCCGTCCTTCAGGCCATCCCAGCTCTGTTCCGACTTCCAGGTGCCGTCGAGAAGCGCCTGGACGCGCTTGACGTAATAATTGCCCCAAGTGTCGATGATCGCTGTGAGCTGTACGTTTGGACCAGCCTTGATCATGTCGGACGCCTGGCCGAAGGCCTTGACGCCGCGTTGCTCGGCAACCTGCATCGGAGCGGTCGTGTCCGTGTGCTGGGTGAGAATGTCGACGCCCTGGTCGAGCAGCGCCTTGGCGGCATCGGCTTCCTTGCCGGGGTCGAACCAGGTGTTGACCCAGATGACCTTCATCTTGAAGTTCGGGTTGACCGACTTGGCGCCGGTTTCGAACGCATTGATGCCCATCACCACCTCGGGGATGGGGAAGGAGGCGATATAGCCTGCCGTGCCGGTCTTCGACAGCTTCCCGGCGATAATGCCGCTGATGTAGCGGCCTTCATAGAAGCGCGAATTGTAGGTCGCGACATTGTCGGCGGCCTTGAATCCGGTCGCATGCTCGAACTTCACCTTCGGGAACTTCTTGGCGACGGCGACAGTCGCGTCCATGTATCCGAAGGATGTGGTGAAAATAAGCGAGCAGCCGGAACGGGCCATGCGCTCGATGGCGCGTTCGGCATCAGGCCCCTCCGGAACGCTTTCGAGGAAGGATGTTTCGACCTTGTCGGCGAATTCCTTCTCGACCTGGAGGCGGCCGTTTTCATGGGCCTGCGTCCAGCCGCCATCGGTGCGGGTGCCGACATAGACGAAGCAGACCTTGGTCTTTTCGGCAGCCTCGGCGGCCGAACCGATGCTCAGGACAAGGGCAGCTGTCGCTGCGAGAGCAAGTGCAAGTTTTTTCATTTTGATCCCTGTTGGTTGGAAGTTTGAAACCCGTCTTTTTTGTTGTTGCTCACCGGTCAGGCACGAAGGCTTTGCCAAGCGAGGCCGGCGTATTGATCATCGTCGTGCGCCGATTATGCGAGATCATGATGAGGACCACAACTGTCGCCGCATAGGGCAGCATCGACAGGAACTGCGACGGAATGCCGATGCCGAAGGCCTGCGCGTGCAACTGCAGGATCGTCACAGCTCCGAAGAGATAACCGCCGGCCAGCAGCCGCCAAGGCCGCCATGAGGAGAAGACGACAAGCGCCAGCGCGATCCAGCCCCGCCCGGACGACATATTCTCGGTCCACTGCGGCGTATAGATCAGCGACAGTTGCGCCCCTGCAAGGCCGGCACACGCACCACCGAACATAACGGCGAGATATCGCGTGCGGATGACGTTGATGCCGAGCGCATGGGCGGAGGCGTGATTATCGCCGATGGCGCGTATCTTCAGGCCGGTGCGACTCCTGAAGAGGAACCAGTTAACGCCGATAACGAGCAGGATCGACAGGTAGAAAATCAGATCCTGTTTGAAGAGGACGGTTCCGACATAAGGAATGGCCGAAAGAACTGGAATTTCGATCGGCAGAAGCCGGATGCCAGGCGCGCCGACGAAGGCTTCGCCGAGCATGCCGGAAGCGCCAAGGCCGAGGATCGTCAGGGCAAGGCCCGTCGCCACCTGGTTGGTGACGAGCGTCAGCGTCAGGAAGGCAAAGAGCAGTGAGAACAGCGCGCCGCTGACGATGCCGCCGACAATGCCGATATAGGCCGATCCGGTAAGCTGAGCGGCGGCGAAGGCGCCGACGGCGCCGATGATCATCATGCCTTCGACGCCGAGATTGAGAACACCGGAGCGCTCCGTCACGAGTTCGCCGAGGGCTGCAATGACGAGCGGCGTCGAGGCGGTGATAACCGTCAGCAGGATGGCTTCGAAGATGCTCATACCGCCCCGCCCCTGACCCGCGACCAGACAATGCGGATTTTGTAATAGATCAGCATATCGCAGGAGAGCACGAAAAAGAGCAGCAGACCCTGGAACACGCGCGTGACCTTGTCGGAAATGCCAATCGAAAGCTGTGCGGCCTCGCCGCCGAGATAAGTCAGCGCCAGCACCAGGCCTGACGCGATGATCCCGAGCGGGTTGAGGCGGCCGAGGAAGGCAACGATGATGGCGGTGAAACCGTAGCCGGGAGAGATCGCCGGCTGGAGATGGCCGATCGAGCCGGAGACCTCACTCATGCCGGCAAGGCCGGCAAGCGCGCCCGAGAAGAGAAAGCTGAACCAGATCATCTTCTTCGCGGAGAAGCCGGCGAAGCGCCCTGCCCTTTCCGATTGGCCGAGCACGACGATCTCGAAGCCTTTCAACGTATAGCGCAACATGAACCAGACGCCGATCGCCGCAATGATGGCGAAGACGAACGCCCAATGAGCCCGACCCGATTCTTCCCAGATCGCCGGCAGCACCGCCTCAGGCGCGAAATCGCGCGAAACGGGAAAGTTGAAGCCCTTCGGATCGCGCCAGGCGCCCCGAACCAGCCAGTCCAAGAAAAGCTGGGCGATGTAGACAAGCATCAGTGACGTCAGGATCTCATTGGTGTTGAAATGCGCCTTCAAAAGCGCCGGAACGGCGGCGAAAAGCGCACCACCAAGCGCGCCGAGCACCAGCATCAGCGGCAACACGAGCGGCGAGTGCCAGTCGTAAAAGACGATCGGCAGATAGGAGCCGGTGATGGCTCCGATGGTGAACTGTCCCTCGGCGCCGATATTCCAGTTGTTCGAGCGGTAGCAGACGGCAAGGCCGACGGCGATCAGGATCAGCGGCGCGGCTTTGATCGCCAGTTCGTGCAGCGACCAGACCTCGAGCAGCGGCTCGACGAAGAAGGCGCTCAGCGCCGCGGCCGGGTCCTTGCCGAGCATGGCGAACATGATGGCGCCGAAGGTGAGCGTCAGGACGAGGGCGAGGAGCGGCGAAACGAAGCCGAAGAGCTTCGAAACGTCGGGGCGTTTTTCCAGTTCAATGCGCATGGGCTGCCTCCGCGGCGGAACCGCTCTCGTGCAGGCCGCCCATCAGCAGGCCGATCTTTTCGCGCGTCAGTTCACTTGCGGGGAAAGGCCTGGAAAGGCGGCCCTCGGAGATGACGGCAATATCTGTCGCGACCTCGAAGATCTCGTCGAGATCCTGGCTAATGACGACGACGGCGGAGCCGGCCTTTGCAAGGTCGACCAAAGCCTGGCGGATGCGGCTTGCCGCCCCGGCATCCACGCCCCAGGTCGGTTGATTGACGACAAGCACCGCCGGCTGGCGGTCGAGTTCGCGGCCGACGATGAATTTCTGCAGATTTCCGCCGGAAAGAGAGCCGGCGGCCGGATCGTCGCCGCTCTTGCGGACATCCATCGCTTCGGAAATGCGCCTGGCGGCGGATTTCACAGCCCTGCGGCGGATCATGCCGAGCAGGCCCAGAAAGGCCTTGCGATCCGACTGGCTGCGGGCAAGGACGAGATTATCCGACAGTTTCATGGCAGAGACGGCGGCGTGCCCGTGGCGTTCCTCCGGCACGAATCCGGCGCCGAGCAGGCGGCGGACGGTAATGCCCTGATTGCCGACGTGTCTCTTGCGAATGACGATCGCCTCGGGCGAAGCGACCGGATATTCGCCCGAGAGAACGTCGAAGAGCTCGCTCTGGCCGTTGCCCGCCACACCGGCAATCGCCAGGATCTCACCGGAACGCACAGTCATAGACACCTCTCGCAACGGCATGGCGAAAGGCGTGCGGGCGGCGACGGAAAGGTTGACTACCGCCAGTTGCACCTCGCCTTTGTCGCTGCGCTCAGGATGCGTAACGGCGGCAACCTCGCTGCCGACCATCATGCGGGCGAGCGAAGCGGGCGTTTCCCGCTTCGGATCGCAGGCGCCGGTCACACGGCCGTGGCGCAGCACCGTGGCGCGATCGCAGATGCGCTGCACCTCCTCCAGGCGATGGCTGATGTAGAGCACCGAACGGCCCTCGGCGCGCAGCTTGAACAGCGTCTCGAACAGCTTGTCGGCCTCCTGCGGCGTCAACACCGAGGTCGGCTCGTCGAGAATGATGAGCTTCGGGTTCTGCAGCAGCGCCCGGACGATCTCGATGCGCTGGCGCTCGCCGACCGAGAGATCGGCGACATGGGCATGCGGGTCGAGCGGCAGGCCGTAGGCGGCCGACAGCGCCCTCGCCTCCTCGGCGATCCTGTCGATCGGAATGGCGTCATCGAGCGACAGCGCGATGTTTTCGGCAGCCGTCAGCGCCTCGAACAGCGAAAAATGCTGGAAGACCATGCCGATACCGAATTTGCGGGCCTCGCCCGGCGACGTGATCGCAACCGGCTGACCCTGCCAGAGGATATGCCCGCCCGTCGGCTCGAGAACGCCGAACAACATTTTCACCAGCGTGGATTTGCCAGCGCCATTTTCGCCGAGCAGCGCATGAATTTCGCCTGGCGCGACGTCGAGATCGATCTCATTGCAGGCGGCAAAGCTTCCGAAAAACTTCGTCAGCTTCTGGACGGATAACAACGCACCGGAATCCGGCACATTCAATGGCGACACGTTCCCCTCATTTCTTCTGCCAACCGGTCCGTTCAGATCTCATGGAATCAGCAGCGTCGTTCCTGTTGTTTTTCTTGTCTCCAGATCCGCGTGAGCCCGCCCAACCTCACGCAGCGGATAGGTTTGGTTGACATTGATACGCACTTTGTTGCTTTGCACAACATCAAATAGCGCCCTTGCACTGTCGATCAGTTCCTGGCGCGCGGCGATATAGGTGAAGAGCGTCGGCCGTGTCGCGAACAGCGACCCCCTTTGTGCCAGCGCCGCAAGGGTGAAATTCTCAATCGGGCCGGAGGATTGGCCGAAGGAGGCGAAGAGGCCGCGCGGCTTCAGGCAGTCCAGCGACTGTGGAAAAGTATCGCGGCCGATCGAATCGTAGACGACATCGACGCCCTTGCCGCCAGTAATTTCGTGGACACGGTCAACGAAGCTGTCGTTCTTGTAGTTGATCACATGGTCGTAACCATGGGTGAGCGCCAGCGCGACCTTATCCTCGGAGCCCGCCGTCCCGATGACGGTGGCGCCCAGCGCCTTTGCCCATTGGCCGGCAATCAGGCCAACGCCGCCGGCAGCGGCATGGAACAGGATGACCGTCTGCGGACCGACCTTGAAGGTGCGGTTCAAGAGATACTCGGCGGTCATGCCCTTCAGCATCATTGCCGCCGCCGTTTCCAGCTCGATGCCCTCAGGCACATGCACCAGATGCCGGGTCTCAATATTGCGCTCGACGCTATAGGCGCCGTCGGCGCTCGCATAGGCGACGCGGTCGCCGACCTTGAAATCCTCGACGCCTGGACCGACCGCGGTCACCGTGCCGGCGCCCTCTTTGCCGGTTACGAAGGGAAGGTGCGGCACCTTATAGGAGCCGTTGCGGAAGTAGACGTCGATGAAGTTGAGACCGATCGCCGCCTGCCGGATCTGCACCTCGCCTGCCGCGGGTGGCCGAAGGTCGACCTCGACATAGTCGAAAACCTCCGGGCCGCCTGTCCTCGAGAATGAAACCGCCTGTGTTTTCGTCATTTTCGCCTTCCTATGCTTCGCGCCCGAGGGCGGGGAAGAATTGCAGCACCGTGCCGATGACGTAAAGATAGATCCCGGTCACAATGAAGAGAATGAGCGCCCATTCCGGCGTTTCGAAATGCATCAGCAGCGAATAGACGCCAAGCGCCGACCACAGGAAAAAGACGCCGAGATTGAGCGGGCGCAGTCTTTTGACGCGCACCGGATGCAGGAAATTGATCGGCAGGAAGGTCAGCACCACCGACACGATCACGACGGCGAGCGCCGTTGTTGCGCTGGCGTCGATGACGAACAGCGTAAAGACGATCATGTTCCAGACGACGGGAAAGCCGGAGAAGAAATACTCCTCAGTCTTCATGCCCATATCGGCATAATAAATCGCGCTGGAGACGACAATCATCCCGGCGGCAACAAAGGACCAGGGTTCTCCGATCATGCCGCTCTGATAGAGCGCAAACGCCGGCAGAAGCACATAGGTGACGTAATCGATGATATTGTCGAGCGTATCGCCAGACCAGTTCGGCAGCACTTCCTTGACGCGCACCTTGCGGGCGATCGGCCCGTCTATGCCGTCGACGAGGAGAGCCAGGCCCAGCCACCAGAACATGTCGATAAACCGGTGCTCAGCAGCAGCAACGACGCCGAGAAAGGCAAGGAAAGAGCCGGAAGCCGTCAGGATATGGACGGAAAAGGCGCGCATTTCCGCATAAGGAACACGCTTGTAATTGAAAATTTTCATGTTCCCCCGACCGCCCTATCGCGCTCGCCCGGGCAAGCGTGTTTTTTTTGCCATCATCACCGGACCCTGTTTCTGAATCGGGTTCGACGCCGTAGGTCTTTGTTGTCGCACCGCTTTTGCCGGAAATCAGCTCCGCTTGCGGCGTGCCGCTCTAATATGCATCCTTTGCCCCGCTTCGCCAGCGGGAAATATAACATTCCCCGCTTGCCATTGAATCCTGACAATGACACGCATATTTCCTTTCAAGAGCGCTGGATGGAATGGAATGCCTTTAATTTCGGCCGGATATGTAATATCTGCCTCGCATCCGACAGTTCATCCGACGAAACGGGATCCGCTACCGCAATGAACGCGCCTGCAAAGACCGAAGACTTCGCCTCGTCCATCCCCGCCGGCGTTTACGCCGAGACGGTGCTCAGCGTGACGCACTACACCGACCGGCTCTTCCGCTTTACGATGACCCGGCCGCAGGGTTTCCGTTTCCGTTCGGGCGAGTTCGCGATGATCGGCCTGATGGTCGAAGGCAAGCCGATCTTCCGTGCCTATTCGATCGCGAGCCCTGCCTGGGCGGAAGAGCTCGAATTCTTCTCGATAAAGGTGCCGGACGGCCCGCTGACGTCGCATCTGCAGGCGATCAAGCCCGGCGACCAGGTGCTGATGCGCAAGAAGCCGACGGGCACGCTGGTGCTCGATGCGCTGACACCCGGCCGCCGTCTCTACATGTTCTCGACGGGAACCGGCGTTGCGCCCTTCGCCAGCCTGATCCGTGATCCGGAAACCTATGAGAAGTTCGAGGAAGTCATCCTCACCCATACGACACGCGATGTCGCCGAGCTGAAATACGGCTTCGACCTCGTGCACGAAATTCAGAATGACGAGCTGCTGAAGGAAGTCGTCGGCGACAAGCTGCGCCATTACGCGACTGTCACACGCGAGGATTTCGAGTATCGCGGCCGTATCACCGACCTGATCTCGTCGGGCAAGCTGTTTACCGATCTCGGCGTCCTACCGCTCGATCCGGCGGTCGACCGGGGCATGATCTGCGGCTCCTCGGCCATGCTGAAGGATACCAAGGAACTGCTCGAGAAGGCCGGCCTCAATGAAGGCGCCAACAGCAAGCCCGCCGAATTCGTCATCGAGCGCGCTTTCGTCGGCTGACATTTTATTGCGACAAGCAGATCTGACAGCGGCCCCGGAAACGGGGCCGTTTTCATGTGCGGGCGAGATAGTCGATCAGCACCGTCATGGCCGCACGCGCCTCATCCGGCCTGCCCTGCTGAATGGCCCGGATGACGGCGACATGCAGCGCGATGGCGCGGTCCATGCGCTCAGGGCTTGCGGTAGAATACCAGAGGCGACGCGAATGGGTCTGCACCGGGCCGAGCGCTGCCATGATGAAGCCGTTCGGACAGGCATTCTCGAGAACCTGGTCGAAAGCCTTGTCGGCGGCGAAGAAGCCGGCGAGATCGGCGGTGGCGGCGCATTCCTCCATGGCGCCAGCGCAGTCGCTAAGGCGCAGACGCTGCTCGTCCGTCGCATGTTCGGCAGCGAGGCATGCTGCGATCGGCTCCAACTCGCGGCGCACCTGCATGACATTGCCATGATCCTCGGGCGCGATCTCGGCAACCTGCAGCCCGACCCGCGGCTTCACCAGGATAAGCCCCTGCCAGGCAAGCTTCTGGATCGCCTCGCGCACCGGCGTGCGCCCATGCTTTGCCATATCGATCAGCTGCTTTTCGGTAACAAGCGCGCCGGGCTTCAGCGCCAGCGTCACGATCAGATGCTCCAGCGCGAGATAGGCAAGATGGCTCTGTGAAGTCTGCATGCCGAAATTCGATCCCTAGAATGCTATATCAGGTACTGATGTGCCGGAATGAGTCACGCTGATATATCATCACAGAGACAGATAGATAACATGGCTCCTGGATCAAGCGCCTTCCGCGCCCTTTCGAAAAGCTCGGCTGGAAACCGAGATCGAATTTTGACATGGATCCTTCGCATTGGCGAACATGTAGCCGTCAGCCTTGTGAATAGCCCCGAACTCCAGGCCGTTCTCCGCGCATCGACTGCAAAAGGCCTCGACGTCCTCCACCTCGAATACGAGCTTGACAGTGGATTGGCCGCTCCTCTGACCTTTTGCGGCCTGATGAAGCATTATATTCGCGCCGCCGTCCTGAGAAACCAGTTCGACGATCGTGTCTCCGGGCAGGCCAATCGCCTTGAAACTGAAGTGCTTCTCATAAAACCGCGCCGTTTCCTCGACGTTTTTGGCGTAGATCAGCAGTCTGTTGAGCGGCACGATGCTGGCCTCCGATAGCGCTTGCATTCGTTCATAGGAGTAGAGAGCAATGACGCGTTTTGCCAGCTGACGGGCTTTTTCACTCGTGCCGCAGCGCCTCGATAGGATTGAGCTGCGCTGCCCTTCTCGCTGGGAAATAGCCGAAAATCATGCCGATCGCCGCGGAGAAGAGGAAGGCGACGGCGACCATCATCGGGCTGAAGACGAAGGGGACTTTCAGGAGGGTAACGCTGACGAGGCCGAGGCTCAGGCCGAGCACGATGCCGGTGATGCCGCCGAAGAGCGACAGCGCCACCGCTTCGACCAGGAACTGGGTGAGCACCTGGCTTTCGAGCGCGCCGATCGCCAGGCGAATGCCGATTTCCCGGGTTCGCTCAGTGACCGAGACCAGCATGATGTTCATGATGCCGATGCCGCCGACGAGCAGGCTGATCGCGGCGACGGCGCCGAGCAGGCCGGTCAGGAGCGTCGTCGTGCCGGTCATCGCCTCGGCGATCTGCGTCATGTCGTTGACGTTGAAATCGTCCTGCCGGCCGGGAATGATCTTGCGGCGCTCGCGCAGCAGATTTTCGACATCGGCCTGCACCTTGGCCGTGGACACACCGTCGCGCGCCGAGATGATGATCTGCGGCACGTTGCTGTTGCCGCTGATGCGCCGCTGGAACACCTTGATCGGCATGATGACGACATCATCCTGATCAGTGCCCATGCCGGACTGACCGCGCCTGGCGAGCACGCCGATGACCGGGCACGAAACCTTGCCGACACGGATCTGCTGGCCGATCGGATCGCCGGCGCCGAAAAGCTGCGAGCGGACCGTCTCGCCGATGATGCAGCGGGACTGGCCACGCTCCTCGGCGGGGGTGAAAGTGCGGCCGAGCGCCAGGTTCCAGTCCTGCGCGACGAAGTAGTCGTTGGTAGTGCCGGAGACGCTGGTCGAATGGTTCTGGCCGCCGTAAATCACCGTCACTGTCGATTGGTTGAGCGGTGCCACCGCCCTTAAGCCGCCGACCTGTTCACGGATCGCGGCGACGTCCTTGACGCTGAAGCGTTTGGCCTCGGAGCTCGCCCGGCCGGGGCCGAACTGGCCGGGACGGACGAACAGCATGTTGGTGCCGAGCCGCGACAGTTCGGTCGAGACCTGGGCGGTCGTGCCGTTGCCGATCGTCACCAGAGCGATGACGGCGGCAACACCGATGACGACGCCGAGCACGGTCAGGAAGGAACGCAGCATATTGCGGCTGATGGCGCGTAGCGCGAGCTTCAGCGTCTCAAAGAACATGATCCGCCCTCCTCCGATGCTCGGCCTCCGTCTCCAGCTTGCCGTCGACGAAACGCAGCAGCCGCTCCGCATAAGCGGCGATATCGGGCTCATGCGTGACCATGACGATGGTGATCCCCTGCTCGCGGTTCAGCCGGGTCAACAAGTCCATGATTTCGACACTGGTCTTCGTGTCGAGGTTGCCCGTCGGTTCGTCGGCGAGCAGCAGCGCCGGCTCGGTGACGATGGCGCGGGCGATGGCGACTCGCTGCTGCTGGCCGCCTGAAAGCTCCTGCGTCTTGTGATGCTCGCGGCCGGAGAGGCCGACCAGCGCCAGCGCCTCGTGCGCCCGTTCACGCCGTTCACGCACCGCCATGCCGCGATAGATCAGCGGCAATTCGACATTCTCGACCGCCGAGGTGCGCGACAGGAGGTTGAAACCCTGGAAGACGAAGCCCAGCATGTGGCGGCGCAACAGCGTTAGCTGGCTTCGGTCGAAGTCGCTGGTCGGGATGCCCTGGAAGATGTAGTCGCCCGATGTCGGCACGTCGAGGCAGCCGAGAATGTTCATCGCCGTCGACTTGCCGGAGCCGGATGGCCCCATGATCGCGACGAATTCATGGGCAGCAATCGCCAGATCGACATGGTCGAGAGCGCGGATCGCCGCCTCGCCCTCGCCATAGATTTTCGAGACCTGCCTGAATTCGATGAGCGGCGGGCTTGCCATCCGTCTCTCCGCCTACTTCGTCCGCACCGTGGCGTCGGTCACCAGCGCGTCGTTTTCCCTGACTTCGCCAGAGACCACCTGGGTGAACTGGCCGTCGGACGAACCGACCTGAATGATGACGGGCGTGGAGCGGCCGTCGCGCAGCACCCAGACGCGGCGCTGCGCGCCCGTCAGCGCCGGACCGGAATCGCCGCCGCGCCGGCGGGGCGGCCCGAAGATTCCGAGAATGCCGCGTCCGCGCCGTTCCGCCTGCGGTGGGGCATAACGCAGGGCGGCGTTCGGCACCATCAGCGTGTCCTTGACAGCCTCGACGGTGATGTCGGCGGTCGCCGTCATCCCGGGGCGCAGCAGCAGGTCGGCATTGTCGACCGAGAGCACCGCCTTATAGGTCACCACATTGTTTACCACTTCGGAGGCGAAGCGGATCTGCTCGATCTCGGCGGGGAAGGACCGGTCGGGATAGGCATCGACGGTAAACTTCGCCTTCTGGCCGACGGCGATCTTGCCGACATCGGCCTCGTCGACATCAACCTGCAGCTCCATCTTCTTCAGGTCGCCGGCAATGGTAAAGAGAATGGGCGCCGAAAGTGAGGCTGCGACGGTGGCGCCCGGATTGACCGAACGGGTGAGGATCACGCCGTCGATCGGCGAGACGATCTTTGCCTTGGCGAGATTGACCTCGGCAAGCTGCAGGTCGGCCTCAGACGCGAGCACCTCGGCTTCGTTGATCTGTTTGGCGGCGACGGCGGAATCATACTTGTAGGTGGCGTCGTCGAGGCTCTGCTGCGTGGAGACGTTGCTCCTGACCAGGCTCTTCAACCGCTCCAGCGAGGTGCTTGCCGATTCGAGATCGGCATTGGCCTTGGCGACATTCGCCTTGGCCGAATTGACCTTGGCGCGCGAGCTCTTCACATCCGCTTCGAGCTTATTGGTGTCGAGCTGCGCCAGCACGTCACCTGCCTTGATCGTGCTGTTATAATCGACGTTGACGTCGCGCACGGTGCCGGAAAGTTCGCTCGATATATCCACCTGCTCGGTCGGCTGCACCGAACCGGTGGCGGTGACAAGCACCGTCAGGTCGCCGCGTTTTGCCGGCTGCGTGGTGTAGCTTACTTCGCTTTCCCCGCGCCCGACATAGAAGTAACCGGCAGCCGCGGCGGCAGCGAGGAGGAGCAGCAGAACGAGCAGGCGTCCGCGCCAGCGGCTGCGCCTGTTCTGCCTTCCCGACGCGGCAAGAACCGCTGCGAGGTCGGGCGTCGCGCCGGCCTTTGCTCCCTCGCCGCCTACGATTTCATTCATGTCATCCTCGATCAGTCAGTGGCCGCTTCGGCCCTGCAATGAAATAATCACACCGCAGATGAACCGGGAATTAGCGTTGCCGCCGAACTGGCACGGAATTACGGATGGGTGAAATGAAATATTGGTAAGGAAAGTCAAGTTTTTGGCGCGCTCTGACGACGGACAGAAACAAAAGAGCGGAAACGTGGCGAGCGACCAGAAGGATCGCGACACGCTTCATCGTCCGTCAATCGGCATCCTCGGCATATTGCTCAGCGCCCGGTAGCGGATGCAGCCACGCTTCGCGCCGCTTGATCCAGATTTCAGAGGTCGGCTCAAGGTCGGTCGGGGACCGTCGAGCGAGCCGAGACGGATTTCCACCGCCTCCTCCTGCAGGCAGAAAAGCCTGCTGCCGCAAGCCGGGCAGAAGCTGCGGCCGGCGAAGGTGGCGATCTCGCCCGTGTAGGAAAAATCTCCGCGCGGCCAAAGCGCGAAGAAGACGAAGGCGGAACCGCTCGATTTACGGCAATCGGCGCAGTGACAAAGGCCGACGCGGAGCGGCTCGCCTTCCACGTGATAGGCGACCGCCCCGCAGAGGCAACTTCCGGTTCGCAACCGCATGGCGGCCGTCAGGCGTCGAGACTGGTGGGGAGCCCAGGCGGGCGCCGCTTTGCCGCCATCAGCAGATCGAGTTCAGTGGCAGAGGGGCCGAACTTCTCGTAGAGACGCTTGGCCTCCTTGTCGTCCAACCGGTATTTCCTGGCAAATTCGTTGATGCTGTAGGGGCGGCCACGCAACACTCTTCGCGCCGGGGTCGCCGTTTTCGGTGCGTCGGTCATGGTTTTCTCCTTTCATCAGATAGGCTTTAAGTTAGAGCGGCCCCTCCATTTGAAAAGAGTCCCGCAGCCTTAGCAGGGCCGTGAACCGGGCGGTTTTCGAAGCGGGGCTGCGGGCCGCGCCAAGCGGACGCGGCGCTGGAGAACATCGGAATTTTTCCGCTTTCTTCCGATGGCCGACGAAATGGCAAACGTGCTCCCGACCCGCCCGGCCCGCCTCCTCATCTTTTCGGGCGAGATCACGAAATATTAAAATGCGGAACGCTTGCGCCGGCGCACGGTTGTCAACAGGAGGTCGACGTGGCCTCAGTTCAAAACCAAGGAGAAACCGAATGGCAAACCAAGGTGGAACCCATGAACAGCACGTCAAGGCTGGGCAGCAGAGTCACAAGAACGACTCCAATACCCGCAGCGCCTCTTCAGGCGGCCGCGACGCGCAGTCCAGCGGAACCCGCGGCGGCAGCCATGAGCAGCATGTAAAGGCTGGTCAACAAAGCCACAAGAACAGCCACTAAAGCTGTCGTGACATGAAACTCGGCCCGCGCCTTGTATCCGGCGCGGGCTTTTTCGTGATCCTTGAAGATGGTCGGGTATTTCGATAGCATCGTAGATATGACACGGCCACGAAGATGAAGAAACTCAATCTCGAAATGCCTCAGAGAGGCCTGCTCTTACAATCGTACTTCGTAGGCATGACATTGGGCCATATTCCGTTTCTCTTTGAAGGAATTGGACTTATAACATTTGTTCTTAAGTTTATTTTTTCAATACCAGTCATAATCTCGATATTTACTATATTTAAATACGACAAAGTACATTCACACCCATTTTTCTGGTCGTTTCTAACATTTATTTTATCTTTATGCCTGGTTATATTGATTTACTTTCTGTTATTTCTCGATGGCGGTCAGTGGGATTTTCGTCTTTTATCTGTTTTTTTTTGATCCTTGCCGTACCGTCGTCGCTAATTGCCTGCGGTTATTTCGCCCTCAGGCTTTGGCTGCAGATAAGATTCTCGCGCGGACAGAGCGAAGTTACGGTTTGACGAATGGCTTGTGGGTTGGACGCTGAGGCATCAAGATAGACGCCGGCCATCCTCGCCGAAGAGATGCAGCACAGCCGGGTCGAGATGCAGAGGCAGGCTGTCGCCCGATTTCATGCGCTGCTGGCCGGCAAAGACGGCGATCAGCTTCTTGCCCGCAGCTTCGGCGTGGACAACGGTTTCGGAACCCAGTTCTTCGACCAGGGTGACGCGGGTGTCCAGCTTGCTCGCGCTCGCCCCGTCGGCAAGGGTGATGTGCTGTGGCCGGATGCCGATGCTGACCCTGTCGCCGATTGGGCCCGCGTCGTTGGCAATAACGGAAAGACGGTGGCCGCCGACGGTTTCGACCTCAGTGAAACCGCCGTCGTGGCCGACAATGGAGCCTTCGAGGAAATTCATATGGGGCGCGCCGATGAAGCCGGCGACGAAGCGGTTTGCCGGTTTGTTGTAGAGTTCCAGCGGTGTTCCCACCTGCTCGATCTTGCCGCCTCTCAAGACGACGATGCGGTTTGCGAGCGTCATCGCCTCGACCTGGTCATGGGTGACATAGATCATCGTCGCCTTCAGGCGGGCGTGGAGGGCGGCGAGCTCGGCGCGCATGCTGACCCTGAGTTCGGCGTCGAGATTGGACAGCGGCTCGTCGAGCAGGAAGGCATCCGGACGGCGAACGATGGCGCGGCCGATCGCGACACGCTGGCGCTGGCCGCCGGAGAGCTGGCCCGGACGGCGCTTAAGGAAAGGCTCGATCTCGAGCATGCGGGCGGCGTCAGCGATACGCGCCTCGATCTCGGCCTTCGCCACCTTGGTATTCTCCAGACCGAAGGCAAGGTTTTCCCTGACACTCATATGCGGATAGAGCGCGTAGGACTGGAAGACCATGGCGAGGCCCCGGTCGGCGGCGCCGATCGCGGTGACGTCCTTGCCGTCGATGGCGATCGTGCCGCCGGTGGGCTTGTCGAGGCCGGCGATGAGCCGCAACAGCGTCGATTTTCCACAGCCGGACGGGCCGACGAAAGCGACGAACTCGCCATCATTGACGGCAAGCGAGACATCGCGAATGACCTCGACTGCGCCGAAATTCTTGACGATGTTCCTGAGCTCGAGCCCGCTCATGCACTCTCCTGTTTTATACGTGGCGCTGGCCTATTTCAGTCCGGAACCTGCGATGCCTGTGGTGATGAAGCGCTGCAGGAAGACGAAGATCAGCACGACGGGAATCATCGAGACGACGGTCATGGCGAGGATGTAATGCCATTGCACATTGAGCTCGCCGGCATAGACGTTGAGGCCGACCTGCAGCGTATAGAGCTCCTTGCGTGACAGCACGATCAGCGGCCAGAGGAAGTCGTTCCAGCGCCAGACGACCGAGAAGATCGCCAGCACCGCCAGCGCCGGCGCTGACAGCGGCAGGATGATGCGCCAGTAGATCTGCCATTCGCTCGCCTTGTCCATGCGCGCGGCGTCGATCAGCTCGTCCGGGATGGTCAGCATGTATTGGCGGAGCAGGAAGACCCCGGTCGGGGTGGCGACGGTCGGCAGAATGACGCCCCAGAGGCTGTCGAAGAGGTTCAGGCTGCCGATGACGGAATAGAGCGGCACGACGATGACCGAGAGCGGCACCATCAGCGTCGCCAGGATCATCAGCATGACGGCGGTGCGGCCGGGGAACTGATATTTCGACAGCGCGAAGGCGGCCATGGAATTGACGAGCAGCGTAATGGCCGTGGCCACGACCGTCACAAAGACGGAATTGCGCAGGAACAGAAAGAAATCGAAGCGCTGGAACGGTTCGGTGTAGTTGTTGGTCGCGAATTCGACCTCACGCACCGGCGTACGGTCCTTGATGTTGACCTTGACGATTTCGCCAGGCTGTTTTGGATCGACCATCTGACCCATGATGCCGATGCGGCGGACTTCGGCAAGCACGTAGGTGCTGCCATCCGGCATCGTCACGTTGTAGAGCGGCAATGGTTTGTCGTAACCCGGCACCACGGCCTGCTCGGTGACATAGGGCAGGAAGGACGGCGGGAATTCGGCAAGGGCGGCCGGCGTCTTGAACGAGGAAAAGACCAGCCAGACGGCCGGGCCGAACATCAGGAAAACGCCCGAGATCAGCCAGATCCAGGTTACGACATCGGTCCAGTGCCAGCCGCGGCCGCGGCGACGCAGGAGGAAGGTCGTGACCGCGCTCATCGGCGTGTTCCCTTCTTCTCGTTGCGGCTGCTTGCAGCGAGCTGAACAAGCGTCAGGATGACGAGCACGATGCCCATCAGGATCGAGGCGGCCGAGGCAAGCCCCGGATTGCGCAGTGAACTGGCAAAGCCGGTCTCGTAAATGAACTGGGTGATATACATGGTGCTGGTGCCCGGTCCGCCGCCGGTGAGCACGAATACCTCGTCGAATATCTGCACGGCGCGGATCAGCGCCAGGACCAGGACGACGATGAGGTTCGGCATCAAGAGTGGCAGGGTGATGCGCCGGAAGATGCGGGTGGGGCTCGCCTTGTCCATCGCCGCCGCCTCGTAGAGATCCTTCGGTATCGCCTGCAGGCCTGCGAGCAGGATCAGCGCGTAAAAGCCCATATGCGCCCAGACCGAGACGAAGACGGCGAAGAAGAAGGCCCAGAAACGATCACTGAGCCAGGAAAATGGCTCGAAACCGAAGGGGCTGAGCGCATAGTTCAACAGGCCCTCACGCTGAAGGATCCACTTCCAGATCAGACCGACGACAACAGGCGACAGCAGCACCGGGAAGAAGAAGACGGCGCGCCAGAAGCCGCGATTGGAAAGCTCGCGGTTGAGGATCAGCGCGGTCGCCAGTGCGGCGATCAGCATCGCCGTCACCTGGAAGACGACAAAGACGGCGGTGTTGCGCACGGCGGCCCAGAAGGTGTCGGCGGCACAGGTCGACGGGTCCAGATAAGAACCGCAATCGAACAGGATGCGATACTGTTCGGCGCCGACATAGGTTCTGTTCGGCAGAAAAATGGCGCCGCCGCTCGTGGTCGAATAGATGAAGTTTATGACCAGCGGCAGCAGGACGAAGACGGAAAAGATCACCATGTTGGGCGCCAGGAAGACGCCGGCCATGCCGTTCAGCCCCGTCAGCTTCTGCCAGGCGCGCATGGGGATATCGACGATTCCCATGGCAAGCCCGACAGGCGTCAGGAGCGCCTGCCGCAGACCGGCTTTCGCCGGCGGTTCGGAAGAGACCGTCTTCTCCGCCATCCGTTCGTCCGTCAGTTGCCGCCAACCTTGGCCTTGATGTCCTCGTCGATGCGGGCATAGGCGTCGTCGAGCTTCATTTCGCCGGCGATCACCTGGCTGATGCGGGCGACGATGGCGCTGTAATAGGCATCCGACCACTTCCAACCCGGCAGTTTCACCGCAGCGGCTGCCGTCTGACCTGCCGATTCGACAAAGGCCTTTAGCGCAGCCTGCACATGCGGATTGTCCGTCTTGAAGTCCACCGGACCGGCGGCCACCCCCTTATGCGCCGGAATGAACAGGCTACGCTCGGCAAATTCCTTCTGCACGTCTGCATTTGCCAGGTAATCCATCACCTTGGCGACGTCCTTCGGGTTCTTGGTGTACTTCACTGAAACCATGCCCGCGCCACCCTGCATGCCGCTGCAGGCGACGGTGCCGCACGGGCTTCCGGCCATGACCCAGTCGAAACTGTCGCCGATCTTCTGGGCGAAGGCCGAAACCTGCCAGCTGCCGGAATAGTAATAGGCAAGACCACCATTGATGAAGTCTTCGGCAGCAGAGCGATAGGTCGTGCCGGCAGCGCTTACCCAGACGTCCTTGTTGACGGTGCCGTCCTCGTTCCATTTGACGAAGCGGCTAAGAAATTCTTTGGCGCCCTGATCGAGCGGCGCCGGCTTGCCGTCGGCGGCGATATAGTTCGCCCCGTAAGAGATATTAGGACCGGTGACGCGGTGGCCGGACCGGTCGATCGCCATGGCGAAGACCTTCTGGCTGTCGGCGACTTTCCTCGCTGCCGCCGCCCAGTCGTCCCAGGTTGCCTTCGGGCCGGGAATTTCGACGCCGGCCTGCTCGAACAGCGTCTTGTTGACAAAGCCGCCGGTCAGCGTCAGCTGCGTCATGAAGCCGGTGATGGCGTCCGAGCCGTCGGGACGCATCCAGTCGGCCTGGGCGCCGAAATTGTCGTCCCAATATTTGGCGTCGGCGAGGAGCGGGCGAAGATCGAGCCAGTGCGGCGCCAACGCCTTCAGATTGGTGACGCGGGCGATATCCGGCCCCTGCCCGGCTTCCAGTTGCACCGGGAGCTGTTCCTTGATGACGTCATAGGAAACCTCATCAAGGATGACATTGACATCGGGATTGGCCTTCGAGAAGCGCGCCAGCAGATCCTTGATCACCTCGCCTTCGCCGCCGTCGGAATACCACATGATGCGCACGTCGCCGGCATGGGCGGCAACGGAACTTAAAAGAACCGCGGCAAAAGCCGCGCCGATCGATTTCATTCTGGTCATTTTCTCCTCCTCCTGACCGATGAATTCCTGCGCCCGGCTGGTCCTCCACCTCCGGACATGCCGTTACGACGCCGCGCGCCGAGGTTGGCTGCCTGATATCATGAGATGTACCGCTTCTCCCCGCACCGACCAGGCTGAAGGTCTGAGAATCCGGCCTTCGGCGCGCATTGTGCCATCCTCTTCGAAAACGACCTCGCCATAATCGGGATCGGCGATGATCAATCCCCCCGCATCGTCGCGCCGGGCAGCGAGCATGGCGAAACGCGTCCGCATGCCGTCGAGGCCACCTTCCCGCCCGAGATCGGATAGACGGACGATCCACCGACCCTTGCGGCCGGCAAGGCGCAGCTCGACATCCGTCGTCGGGCCGTGCTTCACCGGCTCGAGCGCGCCGTTGCCGATCAGTATCGCAAGGCCGTTGCCGGACCGGGCAAGCGCCAGATTGCCGCCGACCACCGTCTCGTCGAAAGCCTCAAGCGGGAACCAGGCATGGGTGAAATCGGGCTGGCCTTCATGGATTTCAAAATCGAGGATGGCGAGATCGCGATATTGATGCACGCGCGGCAGCGTTCCGCAGCCGCCCCAGAAACTCGGCCTGCCATAGCCGAACTGTATGGTCTCGCCGGGGTGGTTGATCCAGATCTGCGCTTCCGGCCGCTGACCCAGGCGCAGATGCAGCACCGTCTCCTGATAGCCCCAGGCGCCGGGGCGGTAATGGGCGATGGTGCCGAGCGCGGTATCGCGCGTCTTGTGGTGATAGAGAGCGGCGAACCGGTTCTCGCCCTGGGAAAAGGTCCATTCCTGCGCGTCGTCGGACTGGTGCGCGGCGATTGCCGCGAGCTCTTCGGGAAAACGCAGGCCGTGGTCACGGATGCAGACGGCAAGTTGCGGCAGCGCGTGGACACGCCGGCCATACCAGCCTCGGCCCCACAGCAACCGGGCGATTGCCGACAGCTCGACCGAGCGGCCGGGGCGCAGCGTGTGCTCGTAGGAGCGGCCCTGGCTGCCGGTCAGCATGCCGTGATGGGCCGAGCGGGCGACGATCTCCATCAGGCGGACGATGCTGGCGCTCGCCCTGGCGCGGATCGTCTCGTCCGGCGCGCAGGCGGCGAGCGCCGTCAGACCCTTGAGGTCGATCGGGAAATAGGGAACGGAGTTCCACTCGGCCATTTCCCAGCGCTCGAAATGGTCGAGCCAGGCGCGGACACGCTCTTCGCCGACCTGCATCTGCTCGGCGCCGCTGCGACCGGAACGGACGAAGACGGCATCGGGGAACAGCCTGCCGCCAAGATAGGCGGCGGTGTGGAAGAGAAGCGCGTGATTTTCCGAAAAATACCACTGAACGTCGTTTCCCGGCTCGTCCATCCAGTAGCGGTAATTGAGAACCGCATGCTCGATCCTCCGCCGCAGATCCTGCGACAGCAGATTGCTCCAGCGCGTATAGGCAAAGAGCAGCGGCACCAGCACGAAATCGGCGCAGTCGTGACAATCCTCGATGACGGGCAGCATGGCCGCTATCATCGCCTCGGTCTCCTCGCCGCCCTGCCCCAAGGCGAGGCGCGCGAAGGCGCAGACCGTATCGGGCTCGGAATGGGTGGCGACTTCGGCAAGCGCCTCGGCGACACGGTCCGCGAGCGCGGCCGGCGCTTGCCCCTGTGGGTGACAGATCTCGACCCCGAGCGTGCGGCCGAGCGAAAGCTCGCCTGTCTTGAGCGTGATCCGGAAGTGGCGGAAATCGGCTGGCAAATCAGCCGAGGTGCCGAGCTCGAGCTTCGTTGCGCCCTTCGCCATGGTGAAATCATAATCGAAACGCTCGACCGACATGAAGTCGCCTTCGATTTCGACATGGCAGGTCAGCGCCACCGGCAGCGGCGCGGGGAAGAGGATGGTCACGTCTTCGCCGAGATAGGCGGCGCGGTTGAAGCGCATGCCTTCCAGGATTGCCTCCAGCGCATCCGCGTCACCGGCGGAGATCGGAACGGGAACTGCTGTTTCGACCTCCGGCCCATCGAGGTAATCCAGCTGGAAATAGAAGCGGGCGTCGCGCTCGGCGAGATCGTCGAAATAGATGCGGATCTCGTTGAGGCCGGCGGAAAGCTCGACCTCGAAGATCTGCTGGGCTTCCAGATTGCGCTCGTAAGGCGCCATGAACCCCTGCTCGCGGCCATTGACGAAGAGGATGGCGCCGCCGCAGGTCGACAGGCGAAGCGTGGCTGATCCCGCCGACTGCGCATCGAGGAAGGTGCGCGCCCAGCAGCCGATGCGTGTCGGGCGAAACCAGAAGCCGGACAGATCGACACGCGGCGAGGCGAACGGGAGCCACCAGCGGACGGCCCCAAACGGGGTTGATGGTTGCGGTCGCCGGCCGGAGAAGGCTGCCTTGAATTCGGTGCGGCAGGGATATTCGTGCGGGATGAAGTTCTTCGTCTTGGTGACGAAGAAGAAGGGATCCATCCGGCCTTCCATCGGGCGGTCGGCGACGTCGTAGCGCTGCTCAGAAAGATGACCGAGCTGCCAGTGGACGATCGCGCTGTTCTTTGCCGTTTCGCGGCGGAGATGGGATTGCTGCCCGGCGGTCATCTCAGATCCGCTCTGGCCTGGGGCTTTGCGAAAAAACACCGACGCGTGGATGGCGGTCAAGCCGCATCTTCAAAGCCTCCCTGCTCTGCCGCTTGCCGCGGACTCCTCGCAACAATTGTGCACAGGCATTCCATTTGCGCAATCTGAAAGATTTTTGCATAACAGTAAGGAGCGAGGAGATCTCATGGCCGCGGAGCAGAAAAAAGGCAGACGTGCGCGCCTGGACGACATCGCCGCCCGATGCGGCGTATCGATCAGCACCGTGTCGCGGGCGCTCGCCGGCGAAAAGGGCGTCAGGCCTGAGATCCGCAAGCTGGTGCTGGAAACGGCAAGTGCGGTCAGCTACGCCCTGCCGGCGAGCGTGGCCGGCAAGAAGGTCATGCTTGTCGCCTCCGGCGCGGCGATGATCGACTATGTCCGCAACCAGTTCACCCTCCACGTCCTCGAAGGATTGAATGCGCGCGCCGCCGCGCTCGGCATCGAGGTTGCAATGCGCCCTGTCACAGACAAGAAGGATGAAGCCCGTGTCGTCGCCGAGGTGCGGGATGACCCGAGCTTCGGCGGCATGCTGATCCTGACGGTCGACGAAGAGGATATGCTGGCAGCGGCCGCCAGCCTCGGAAAGCCCGTCGTGCTCGTCAACAGCGACGATCCCTATATGCGGCTTTCGAGTGTGACGCCCTGCAACCGCTCGGCTGCCTTCATCGCCGCCGAACGGCTGATCCAGGCCGGGCATCAGCGCATCCTTTTCATGCTGCGCCCGGGTCGGCGGACGATCGAGCGGCGCCTGGAGGGCTGGCGCGACGCCCTGCGGCATCACGGGCTGACGGCCGAGGCCGATCTCGTGCTCGAGGTCGACGACTGGCTGCCGGAACTTGGCGCCGAGGCGATCACCCGCCTTGTCGGCGACAAAGGTCTTTCCTTCACTGCCGTCCTGACGGCGGGCGACAGTCTCGCCAGCGGCGCGGTGCGTGGATTGCAGGCGATGGGCTATGCCGTGCCGCAGGACGTTTCCGTCATGGGCATAGACGACTTGCCGCAATCGGCCTTTCTCAATCCGCCGCTGTCGACGGTGCATATTCCGATGCGCGAACTCGGCGCCACCGCGCTCGACCTCTTGCGCGACATGATGCTGGGTCTTGCGACGCCGCGGCGCCGCGTCGAGCTTTCCTGCCATCTGGTCGAAAGGAGCAGCGTCGCAGCTGTATCTCCTGTGAGGGAGGGGCGCTGAGATCCTGTGCCGGGGGCAATATCAAGCTTCCATGAAGCTCGCTTCAAACAGTTCCCGCGCATAAGCATCATGGGTGGTGCCGGCCTGCAGATCCTCTTTGGTGAGCTCGTCGACGAAGCAACCGTTCTTCATGATCAACACCCGGTCGCACATATGCGCGATGACCGCGAGGTCGTGGCTGACAAGAAGATAGGTCAGCCCCTTTTCCTCACGCTGATCGGCAAGCAGGTTGAGGATTTCCGCCTGGACCGAGACATCGAGCGCCGATGTCGGCTCGTCGAGCAGGAGGACAGGCGGCGACAGGATCAGCGCACGGGCGATTGCCACCCTCTGCCGCTGGCCGCCGGAGAGCTCATGCGGGAAACGGTTGGCGAAGCTGGCCGGCAGCCCCACCTGGATCAAGCCCCTTTCGACCTTAGACCAGATATCGGCATGGCGCATGGCGCGCAGCGGTTCGGCCAGCGCGGTGCCGACCCGATGGCGCGGATGCAGCGATCCGTAAGGGTCCTGGAAGACCATCTGGGCAAATCTCAGCTCTTCGCGCGACCGTCTCTTGCCGATCGGATTGCCGCCAAGCTCGATCTGGCCGGTCCAGCCGGTCTCCATGCCGGCGAGGCATCGCAGCACCGTCGACTTGCCGCAGCCGGATTCGCCGACGATGCCGAGCGTCTCGCCATGGCTCACCTGAAAACTGATGCCCCGGACGACATGGTTCATGTTCTTGCCGGAGGAAAAGACGACATCGAGGTCGCGGACATTGATCATTGCGCCGCCTCCAGCTCGAGTTTCGCCCGGTCGAGAACCGCAAGCCGGCGAACCGGATTTTTCGGATCGGGCAGCGCCGCGATCAGCCCGCGCGTATAGGGATGGCGGGCCTCTTCGAGGCTGGTCAGCGTTTCGACGATCCGGCCGGCATACATGACGATGATGCGTTCGCAGAATGCCGCCACCATGCGGATGTCGTGGCTGATCAGAAGCAGGCCGGAATTGTTTTCGCGCACCAATTCATCGAGCAGCAGCAGCACGTCCTTTCGCACGCTGACATCGAGGGCCGAGGTCGGCTCATCGGCGATGACAAGCTTCGGCCGCGCCAGCAGCATCATCGCGATCATCACGCGCTGGCCCATGCCGCCGGATATCTGGTGAGGATAGAGAGCCATGACCCGATCGGCATCGGTGATGCGCACGCGCTCCAGCATGGCGCGGGCGGCATCAAACGCCTGCCTCTTGCCAAGACCGAGGTGAAGGCGGGCTGCCTCGGCGATCTGCTTTCCGATCGACAGCACCGGATTCAGCGAATAGCGCGGGTCCTGCATGATCAGCGCGAGGTCCTTGCCGCGCAGCGCTCCCATCTGACGCTCGGTCTTGGCAAGCAAGGAACTGCCGGCCAGATCCAGGCGCTCGGCCGAGACGACCGCCGCCGGCGGCAGCAGACGCATAACGGCGCGACCGGTCGTCGACTTGCCGGAACCGGATTCGCCGACGATGCCGACACGTTCGCGCCCGACGTCGAAGCTGACATTGGAGACGGCGGGCACGGCGCCCCGGCCGAAACGGACGCTCAACTCCTTGACCGAGAGAACGGGCTGCTGATCACGATCTTGCATGTCACGATCTCCCATTTCACGATCTGGCATGGCGGGGATCCAGAATGTCGCGCAGAGCATCTCCGGCGATGTTGAAAGCAAGGCTGCTGAGCAGGATGGCAATGCCCGGCATGACGGCCACCCACCAGTAATCGAGCATGAACTTGCGGCCGTTCGAGATCATCGCGCCCCATTCTGGCGCCGGCGGCTGGGCGCCGAGGCCGAGGAAGCCGAGCGAAGCCGCCGTCAGGATGATGCCCGCCATATTGAGGGTCAGGCGGACGATGACCGACGGGATGCACATGGGCGCGATATAAAGAAGCAGGATGCGCATCGGTGACGCGCCGTAAAGGCGGGCGGCGACCACGTAATCGGCGTTTCTGACGACAAGCGCTTCCGCGCGTGCCAACCTTGCGATCGGCGGCCATGCCGTGAGCGAGATCGCGATGATCGCCGTGCCCAGTCCCGCGCCGAGGGCGGCGGCAAAGGCGAGCGCCAGGATCAGCGACGGGAAGGACAGAACGATATCGGTGGCGCGCATCAGAACGGCGTCGGTATTGCTGCCGAAGAAACCGGCGACGACGCCGATCAGCAATCCGATCGGGCCGACGATCAAAGACACCGACAGCACGGTCTGGATGGTGATGCGCGTGCCGAAAATGAGGCGGCTCAGAATGTCGCGGCCGAACTCGTCGGTGCCGGCCGGATGCGCCAGGCTCGGGGGCTGCAGGGCGTCGCCAAGCGACTGGATGGTCGGATCATAAGGCGCCAGAAGCGGCGCGAAAATCGCCACCACGCAAAGCAGGCCGAGGATGACGAAGCCGGCAAGGCCGAGCGGCTCATCGGCGAGTTTGCGGCCGGCGCGCCCGAATGAGGCGGCGACCCGGCTCGGCATGCTCGGCGGACGGATGCGGATCTCGCTGTGGATGGCGTCGCTCATCGGGCTGCCTCCCGCATGCGCGGATCGAGCAGGGCGTAGGCGACGTCGGCCAGAAAGTTCAGGAGCATGAAGATGAATCCCACGATGATGGTGGCTGCGACGATGGCGTTCATGTCGCCGATCATCAGAGCGTTCGTCATATATTGGCCGATGCCCGGCCAGGAGAAAACGATCTCGGTGACAACAGCGCCTTCGAGCAGCCCGCCATAGGAAATGGCGAGAATGGTGATGAGCTGCACCGCGATATTCGGCAGGACATGTCGCAGGATCGCGCCGGTCGGGCTGACACCCTTGGCGCGGGCAGCGATGACATAATCCTGGCTCAGTTGCTCGAGCGTGAAGCTGCGGGTCATGCGGGTGATGTAGGCCATCGCGGCGTAAGCAAGGATGATGGCAGGAAGAATGATGTGGCCGAGCGCATTCCAGAAGATTTCCGTCTCGCCCTGCAGCAGGCTGTCGACCAACAGCAGGCCGGTCTGCGGGGTGACCAGCCCCTCATAGAACACGTCCACCCTGCCCGGCCCGCCGACCCAGTTCAGCCCGGCGTAGAAAATCACGAGCCCGACGATGCCGAACCAGAAAACCGGGATCGAATGACCGACGAGGGCGACAACACGGGCGATCTTGTCGATCAGGCTATCTCGAAACAGCGCCGCGACCAGGCCGAGCGGGACGCCGACGAAGGTCGAAATGATCACCGCCAGCGTCGCAAGTTCGAAGGTCGCCGGAAAGGCCTGAGCGAGGTCCGAAGAGACGGGATTTCCGGTGAGCACGGCCGTGCCGAAATCACCATGCGCCAGCCCGTTCAGATAAAGGAAGAACTGCTGATATATCGGCAGATCAAGCCCCAGACGCGTCCGCATGGCCGCATAGGCGGCGGGATCGGCGAGTTCGCCGACGATTGCGCCGACGGGATCCGTGGGTAGGACGCGGCCGATCACGAAGGTCACACATAAGAGGATGAAAAGGCTGACGAGCAGATGCGCCAGGCGTCGGCCAAATTCGGCTACAGAGAGTTCCTTCATGATCGGCTGCCTCGGGAGTATTACTGGGCTTCAGACTTCGTGACGCTCTCGAGACGCGTCAGCTGGGTCGGATGCCCCACATATCCTTGCACCTTGCTCGACAGCACGATCGGCTCGAAACGTTCGAACATCGGCAGCACCGCCGGCTTCTGTTCCACGAACAACTTCTGCATCTCGACATAGAGCTCGCCGCGCTTCTTGGCGTCCGGCTCCATGGATGCTTTGGCCGTCAGAGCCGTCAGCTCCGGGATGTCCCAGGCCGAGCGCCAGACGAAGTTGCCGGCATTGTTGGCTTCTTTCGAGTTGTCGGGATTGGACGAGAACTGCTCCATCGAGCCGAGCACGTTCGGCATATAGGCGCTGGTCTGCGGGATCAGCAGATCGAAATCCCTGGCGCGATGGGCGGCGATGATTTCCGAGCCGTTGCCCTGCTGGATGTCGATCTTGATGCCGACCTGGGCGAGCGACGCCTGGATCGCCGTGGCAAGGTCGATGCGCGGCGTCTGCGCGATCGTCTTCAGCGTCAGCGAGAAGCCGTCCTTAAACCCTGCTTCGGCCAACAGCTGCTTGGACTTTTCGACATCGAGAGGCCAGTCGGGGTTCGGGATCGCAGATTCGAAATTCTCCGGAACCGGAACGTTTCTCGCCCGCCCGTATGGACCCATGATCGTCTTCTCGATGCCCTTATAGTCGATGCCGTAGGCAATGGCCTCGCGAACCTTCGGATTGGACAGGTACTGGTTGCCGGCATTCATCGACAGCACGTAGAAGCCTCCTGTCGGAATGCGCTGGATGGTAAAGCCCTGCTTGTCCTTGAAGGTCGCGAGATCGGCTGCGGTCATGGCGCTGGCGACATCGATGTCGCCGCGCTCGAGCATCACCCTCTCGACCTGGCTTTCCGGAACATGCCGGACGATGACGCGCTTCATCTTCGGAGCGCCGGTGACATAATCCTTGTTGGCGTCGAGGATGACAAGTTCGTTCGGAGACCAGCGGTTCAGGGTGAACGGACCGGAGCCGGCCGAGTGCGTGCGCATCCATGCATTTCCCCAGTCGTTGTCGGAGACATGCTTCTGCACTTCTACGCTGTCGACAATACTGGTGGTCGATGCCGCGAGCCGGTAGAGCAGCATCTCGGCCGTCACCTGGCCGGAAAAGTCGATGCGCACGGTCTTATCGTCGACTGCCGTAACGAGCTTGTCGACATTGTTCTTGTCATAGCCGACGCGCTTGAGGTTCGCCGCAGCAGCCTGGTCGAGCTTCAGAAGCCGCCCAATTGAATAAACGACATCTTTCGCCGTCACCGGATTGCCGGAGGCGAACTTGGCCTGGCGCAGCGTGAAGGTGATGCCCTTGTCGTCAACCTTCCAGCTTTCGGCCAGCTGCGGCACGATCTTGCCATCCGGCGTGCTGTTGACCAGCCGGTCGTAAAGGTTCGACATGATCTCGACGGCCTTGCCCTCGGTCGCCTGATGCGGATCAAGCGACAGGACCTGTGCCAGCGATGTCCCGATCACCAGCTGGTCCTTCAGCGTAGCGGCATACGAAAGCGGCGCGGCGATCGTCAGAGCGCCGACGAAGGCTCCGACGAACAGGCCCTTAGAAAAATGCTTCATTGTAACTCCTCCCTGGATTACTATAAGAGACATATTATGTCGGCCGTATGTCGTATTATGATTTATCGAAGTCCGGTACGATTTGCAAGACCCGTGCGGAAGACTTGAGGCAAAGGAACTGGGGAAGCGAGAATGACGACACTCGGCCGTGGGCGGCAAAGACTGGCGCAGCAGGTCATCGATCAGTTGCGAGCGCAAATCGAGGCAGGGAAATTGCGTGTCGGCGACCAGTTGCCGACCGAGCCGCAGCTGGAATCGACCTTCGGCGTCAGCCGCACCGTCGTGCGCGAGGCGATTGCCGATTTAAGGGCCGCAGGTTTCGTCAGGCCGATCCAGGGCAAAGGTGTCTTCGTCGCCGATCCGAAGATCCATTCGGTTATGTCGCTGACGCCGGTGGAGATCAAAAGCATTCCGGAAACCCTGGAATTGCTTGAGTTTCGCATGGCCGCCGAGGGTGAAGCGGCGGCGATTGCCGCCTATCGCCGCACGGCCGAGCAGGAAGCAGCAATCCGAGAGGCCAACCGCCGAATGGCGCAACTGATCGAGTCGGGACAGCAGACGGTCGAGGCCGACTATGCCTTCCACATGGCGATCGCGGCCGCCACCAACAACCGTTTCTATGTCGACGTCCTGCGCCATTTCGGCCCACGCGCCATTCCCCGCGGGCAGTTTCCGACGCTGCCGGAGGCCAATGACCGCGAGTATCTTCAAAAGGTCCATGCCGAACATGTGGAAATCCTATCGGCAATCGCCGAACAGGATCCCGACCGCGCCCGCCAGGCGATGCGTGCCCATTTGATGGCCAGCCAGCGACGCTATCGGATGCTTGCCGAACAGCAATAGGCTCGACACCCTCTAAGATTCATATTATGTCATATGACATGGATGATTTTTGAGAGGTTTCTGATGTATCTTGGAACACAGGTGGCAGCACGCGACGATGACGACTATCGGATCTTCGCGCAATTGGGCGTGAAGCATATCAGCGCCGATCCGCCGGGAAAGCCGAGCAGTTGGACGCTTGCCGACATCGAACGCCATCGAGACAAGGTCGAAAGCTTCGGCCTGATCCTCGACATGATTCAGCTGCCCCTGCCCTCGCAGCCGATCGAGAAAGCCTCCTATCCGGACATCCTTCTTGCCGGGCCTGACCGCGACCGGCAGATCGATGCGGTCTGCCATATGATCGAGAATGTCGCGGCGGCCGGCATTCCGGCAGTGAAATACAATCTCAACCTGATCGGCATTCCGCGCACGCCCGACGAACCGGGACGCGGCGGTTCGATGAATGCGAGCTTCCGATGGGACAAGACCGACCAGCAGGCCGCGCCCGGCCTTGCCGGCGTGCTCTCCGAGGACGAAAATTGGGAGCGGATCGATTACTTCCTCGAACGCGTCGTTCCGGTCGCCGCAAGCAATCGCGTCAGGCTCGCCTGCCATCCCCACGACCCCTATACGCCGCCCGGCTATCGCGGCGTCACGCGCGTGCTGGGGACGGTGGAAGGGCTGAAGAAATTCGTGCAGATGCGCGAAAACCCTTATCACGGCCTCAATTTCTGCCAGGGCTCGATCGGCGAGATGCTCGAAAATCCCCGCGAAGAGATCGACGACATTATTCGCTGGTTCGGAGAGCGCAACAAGATATTCAATGTCCACTTCCGCAATATTCGCGGCGGCAAGCTGTCCTTCATGGAGACTTTCCCCGATGAGGGCGACATGGACATGGTCCGCTCCGCCAGAATCTACAGGGAAGTCGGCTACAAGTACATGCTGATGCCCGACCATGTGCCGACCGTCAGCGGCAAGGACCCGTCCGCCACCGCATTTGCCTTTTGTTACGGCTATATCGCGGCACTTCTGCAAGTGCTCGAGAGCGCCTGAGACGATCGATTTTCAACACCTAAGCAATAGGACGTCATGATGAACCCGATTGAATTGAAAAAGGCCGTCGGCAGCGGTCTGCTCTCGTTTCCGGTGACGCATTTCAACGAAGAACTCAATTTCGACGAAGCGAAGTACCGCCGTCATGTCGAGTGGCTTTCCGGCTACGACGCCGCCGCCCTCTTTGCCGCCGGCGGCACGGGCGAGTTCTTCTCCCTCAATCCCAGCGAGATTCCCGCGGTTGTCCGGGCCGCCAAGGCTTCGGCGGGCAATACGCCGATCATTTCGGGAACCGGCTACGGCACGTCGCTCGCGATCGAGATCGCAAAGGCGGCCGAAAAGGCCGGCGCGGACGGCTTGCTGCTCTTGCCGCCCTATCTGATGTTTGCCGAGCAGGCGGGCCTCATCGCCCATGTCAAGGCCGTCTGCCAATCGGTCGGCATCGGCGTCATCGTCTATAACCGCGACAACGCCATCCTGACGGCTGACAGCATCGCGCGGCTCGCCGAGGAATGCCCGAATCTGATCGGCTTCAAGGACGGCGTCGGCGATGTCGACAAGGTGATCGAGATCACCACACGTCTGGGCGACCGTCTGGTCTATATCGGCGGCATGCCGACCCATGAGGTCTATGCCCAGGCCTATTTCGCCGCCGGCGTGACCACCTATTCGTCCGCGGTTTTCAACTTCGTCCCCGCGCTTGCCCAGCGCTTCTATGGCGCCCTGCGCAGCGGCGACCAGCCGACCGCCGATGAAATCCTGAAAAGCTTCTTCTTCCCCTTCGTCGCCTTGCGCAATCGCAAGAAGGGTTATGCCGTCTCGATAATCAAAGCCGGGCTTCGTGTCCTTGGCCAGAATCCCGGCCCCGTTCGTCCGCCTCTGACGGATCTCACGCCGGACGAGCTCGCGCTGGTGGAAAAGATCATTCAGGCCAACGGCGTCGAACGGATTGCGGCGGAATAAGAGGCTTCAGGTGGAGGACGTATCTGGCTCCGTCCTTTGGAACCGAGGCTAGGGGGATAACGGGAGCCGCAGCCTCTCGATTCCCTCTTCTCCCCAGCGGGGAGAAAGGTGCCCGTAGGGCGGACGAGGGGGCCAGCACCGCCGGTCTTACTATTGTCCATAGGAGCTTAGACCGTACCGGCGGCGATTCGACAGTGTTTGGCGTATTCGCTTTCGGCGTGGCGGAATGTGTGATTGCTGGAAAGAGTGTGTCGTGTGGCCCCCTCATCCGCCTGCCGGCACCTTCTCCCCGCTGGGGAGAAGAGATATGCCGCACGCTCTCCGCTTCCCTCTCACCTCTTGACGGCAGCAGCTGACAGTAAATGCCGTCCCACCTACAGCGCCACACCGGTCCCGCGGTCGAAGACGTGCACCTGATCGCTGGTGATGCTTGCCTCGAAGACGGCGCCGTAGCGGGCGGGATATTCGCCGTCGACGATCGCCGTCACCTGCTGGCCGGCAAGGTCGAAGACCACATGGATCTGGGCGCCCGTGGGTTCCACCAGCATGGTGCGGCCGGCAAGCGGCGTGCCGGTCGATATGCCGGGAACGAGATGCTCCGGGCGCAGGCCGATGGTGACGGCCTGGCCGCGCCTGACCTTTCGGTCGGGCGCGATGCGGATCGCAGTGCCGTCGTCGAGACGGGCGGCCGGTTCGCCGTACTCTCCGTCCACCGTCCCTTCGAGCATGTTCATCGCCGGTGAGCCGATGAAGGCGGCGACGAAGAGGTTGGCGGGTTTCTTGTAGAGTTCGAGCGGAGTCCCCGCCTGCTCCACCCTGCCCTGGTTGAGCACGACGATGCGGTCGGCAAGCGTCATCGCCTCGATCTGGTCGTGGGTGACATAGATCGAAGTTGTCCTGACCTTCTGGTGCAGCGTCTTGATTTCCGAGCGCATCTGCACGCGCAGCTTGGCGTCGAGGTTGGACAAGGGCTCGTCGAACAGGAAGACGGCCGGGTTGCGCACGATGGCGCGGCCCATGGCGACACGCTGGCGCTGGCCGCCGGACAGCTGGGCCGGCTTGCGGTCTAGCAGCTTGGCGAGATCGAGCATGCGGGCGGCTTCGGCGACACGGGCTTCGATCTGAGGTTTGGCGACGCCGGCGAGCTTCAGATTGAAGCCCATGTTTTCGGCCACCGTCATATGCGGATAGAGCGCGTAGGACTGGAATACCATGGCAATGTTGCGCTCGCGCGGCGTCATGCCGTTGACGACTTTGCCGCCGATGGCAATCTCGCCGTCAGTGATCTCCTCAAGGCCGGCAATCATCCGCAGCAGCGTCGATTTTCCGCAGCCGGACGGACCGACCAGCGCGACGAATTCGCCATCGTCGATCGCAAGCGAAATGTCGTGGATGACGTCGACCGCGCCGTAGGCCTTGCTCACATCAATCAATTCAACGGATGCCATGGTTGCACCTCCAATGGTTCAGCTCAGGACTTCACGGCGCCGGCCGTCAAGCCGGCGATGATGTGCCTCTGGGCGACGAAAAAGACGATAATCGTGGGAAGGATGGTCAGCGTGATGAAGGCGAGCACCAGCTGCCATTCCGTCCCGAATTCGCCGCGATAGACCATAATTCCGAGCGGCCAAGGGTATTTGGATTCCGAGTTCAGCATGATGAGCGGCAGGATGTAGCTGTTCCAGCTGCCGACAAAGGAGATGATGCTGACGGTGGCGACGATCGGACGCGATAGCGGCAGCGAGATGTGCCAGAAGAACCTGAGATAACCGCAGCCGTCGACGAAGGCCGCCTGGAACAGCTCCTCCGGGAGATTGCGGAAATAGTTCCTGAACAAAAGGATGCTCATGCCGAGGCCGAAGGCCACCTGCGGCAGCACCACGCCCCAGTAGGTATTCAACAGCCCGAGATCACGAATGCGGATGAAGAGCGGCAGGATCGCGGTCGCCGCCGGAAACATCAGCCCGAGCAGGAAATAGTTGAGCAGGAAGGACGAGCCGAAGAAACGGACATGGGCAAAGGCGAAGGCGGCCATCGACGAGACGATCAGCGTCAGCAGAACGGTCAGCGCTGCGATGACAAGCGAATTGCCGATCTGCATCCAGTAGCGCTCGCCAAAGAGGATGTCGGTATAATTCGCCCATTGCCAATCCGTCGGCAGGCCGAAGGGATTGGTGCGCAGGTCACCCAGTGTCTTGAAGCCGCCGAGCGCCGTCGTCAGCAGCGGCACCAGTACGATCGCAGCGATCAGGCTCAGCGACACGTAGAGATAGATGCGTGTCGATGTGCTCATGCGAATGGAAGAGCTCATGTCAGTCATGGCGCATGAAAATCCTTTTGTAACCGAAGGCGAGCGTCACGCAGATGATGAACAGCACCACGCCGACGGCGCTGCCGAGGCCCACCTGCATGCGCATGACGCCATAGGTATAGAGGAAGGTGACCATCGTCTGGGTGGAGTTGGACGGGCCGCCGCCGGTCAGCGGCATGATCATGTCGAAGAGCTGCAGTGAGCCGACGACGGCAAAGAAGATCGAAAGACGCAAGGTCGAGCCGAGCAGCGGCAGGGTGACATAGCGGAATTTCTGCCAGCCGGTGGCGCCGTCGATCTCGGCCGCCTCCAGGACACTCTTATCGACCGATTGCAGGCCGGCGATGAACAGCATCATGTGAAAGCCGAAATACTTCCAGACGACGACGCCAAGCACGGCGTAAATCGCCACATCCTTGTCTGCGAGCACGTAAGGATTGGCGAAACCGAAGAAGTTGGAAACGGCGGCGAACAGACCGTAATCACCATCATAGACGAAACGCCAGATAAGGCCTGCGGCAACATCGGCCAGTACATAGGGCAAGAAGAAGATCAGGCGGAAGCCGACAACGCCGGGAATGCGGTGGGCGAGCATGGTGGCAAGCCAGATGGCCAGAGGTACCTGGATGCAGATTGAGATGACGATGATCAGGCCGTTATTGATGAGCGCCTGGGTGAAGGCCGCATTGCGGAACAGAACCTGGAAATTGCGCAGGCCGATGAACTCGCTCGGCGTGCCGTAGCCGTTCCACTTGTAGAGGCTGTACCAGGCCGCCTCACCCATCGGCAAGATGACGAAGAGCGTGAAAAGCAGCAGCGCCGGGGGCAGGAAGAGCAAAAGCACTGCTAACCGATCGTGGGCGACCGAACTTCTCCTGTTTGACGCTCTTATTGCCGGCCTCGCGGCTGATGTCATCGTTGGGACTGAAATATTGGCCATGGTTCCTGCTTTCGCATCTCATCGGCAGCAATGCTGGCGCCCGCTTTGACGTAGCGCCAGGGAGGGTCCGCAGGCGCTGGTTACTGTTCCAGCTCAAAAGCGTCCTGGATCATCTGGGCGCCGTCCTTGGAGTTCATCTGTCCGGAGACAATCTCCACCGACACATCGTTGACGACTCGGCCGACGGCCGCGCCGAGATCCTGGTCGAAGAAATTCTGGTGCCAGGTCGAGCCCGAAAGCTGCTTCGCCGATTCGGCAAGCAGCGGGCTCGTGACGCCATCGCCGGCGCCGACGGCAACGGGGAGAAGCATACCGGCTTTCGCCATAGCCCGCTCGTTCTCTGCATTCGTCAGGAACGCCAGGAAATCGATCGCTTCCTTGGAGGCTTTCTTCGTGACGGCCCAGCCGTTCAGGCCGCCGAGCGTATCTGTCGCCTGGCCGGCGCCGCCCTCGACCGTCGGGAATGCGAAACGCCCGATATTGTCGGTCGCGAGCCCCTTGCCGTCGCCGGCATTCTTGCGCTGGTTGGCCTCGGTATTTTCAAAGCCGAGGATCATCGCGGCCTTGCCGTCGCCGAAAACGCCGAGCGTCTGCGGCCAGGTAGCGCCGAGATAGCCGGGCTGGAAAGGCTCGAGTTTGCCGAGTTCGGCGAGGTCATCGCCAGCCTTGATGATCGCGGGATCAAGGAAACCTTCGCCTTCGCCGTTCTTGGCCGCTTCGAAGACCTTCTGGCCGCCCTCACGCATGACGAGATAGCTCCAGTAGAAGTGGATCGGCCACTTGTCGCCGCCGCCTCCTGCGATCGGGACAATTCCCGCCGCCTTGATCTTCTTTACCGCCTCAAGAAAATCAGCCCAGCTCTTGATCTCCTCGGCCTTCACGCCGGCCTTGGCGAAGAGCTCCTTGTTGTAGAAGAAGCTGACCAATCCGACCTTGTAAGGAATAGCCCAGGTCTTGCCGTCGAAGGTCAGGCCGCTGACTGATGAAGGCGTGTAGGCGTTGCGCAGCTTGCCGCCATCGGCGTCGAGTGCCGCCGTCACGTCCTGAAGCGCGCCCGTCTCGGCCTGTTGCTTCAAGACGCCGCCGCCCCAGCTGTAAAAGAAATCCGGTACGTCGTCGGACTGCAGCAGCGTGGGAAGCTTGGCCTTGAATGCCTCGTTTTCGAGGAACTGCATCTGGATGTCGACGTCTGGATGCTGAGCTTCGTATTTCTTGACGATGTCTTCCCAAGCCGCGACGAATTTCGGGTCGAGCTCGAGGTGTAGCCACTTCACCACGGTTGTTGCGGAGGCAGCGCCCGCTCCCAGGAGCAACATGCCGGCTGCTGCGGCCATGGATGCGAAGCGCCTGCCGCCGAAAATGGCGCCCTTATTTGAAAAATTCATGATTTCCTCCCTGGGGACCATCCTCACAATTTTTCCCCAATGCGGATTAATTCACCGGAGCTTTCGCCCGATGTCAACCCAATTGCCTCTATTTTTGCCAAATGCGCTTGACAGCAGCACAGGATTGCCCGTTATTTATTTCGTAACCCGTTAAAAATACTAGCTTCCGCTCCACGAAACGACCGCCGGCTCATTTTCATGAAGACTGCAGATCCAGAATTGATGCGCGCGATCAATCGCCTGAACGTGCTCGATACCATCAGGCGCCATGGCCCGATTTCGCGCATCGAGATCAGCGAGCGGACCGAACTGTCGACGACAACCGTTTCCGCCATTACCGCCTCCCTGCTCGACGACGGACTGATCCTGCCGCGTCATGAAGGCGATATCCGCAATGAGGCCGTGCGTGGCAGGCCGCGCGTGGCGCTGGAACTCAATCCTGATGCCGCGCGTGTCGTCGGGGGCAAGATCGCCGCCAACCGCATGGTCTTCGTCGTCACCAATTTCCGCGGCGACGTGCTGTCGAAGCTCGCCCTGCCGATCCGCATCGACCGGCAGCCAATCGGCGTGATCGCCGATCTGGTCGAGGACGGCGTGAGGCGTTGCGTCGTCGATGCCGGGCTTTCGCTGGAGGATGTCGACAGCATCTGCCTCGGCTTTCCCGGCGTCATCGAACACCGCACCGGCTATGTCAGAAGCAGCCCGATCTTTCGCGACATCAATGTCGATTTCGCCGCGGAGATGTCGGCTCGGCTTTCGACGCCGACCATCGTCGAAAGCGACGCCCATGCCATCACGCTCGGTCATCACTGGTTCGGAAAGGCCCGCGATCTCGAGGATATGGTACTGATTTCGCTGGAACAAACGCTGGGGCTCGGCGTGTTGCACGGCAACCGCCTGTTCCGCGGCGCCGGCGGCCTCAGCCACAATCTCGGCGACCTCGTGCTCGGCATGGGACCGCTGGGCGTGGTGCGGCTCTTCAGCCAGGCCGGCGAAAGCGCCATCCTCGGCGAACAGCAGGCCGACGGACGTTTTGCCGAAGCGATCCGTCTCGGGCGCGGCATGACGCATGCCCAGGCGCTGATCAAGGCCGACGACGACCGGCTGATCGGCGCGGCCATCCGCGCCGGCGAGGCGGTGGGATTGACCATCGCCAATATCGTCACCCTGTTTGCGCCGCCGCGCGTCATCCTGGTCGGCTCCAGCCTGGCGCTCGGCGAACCCTTCTTGAACAGCCTGCGCGACGCCTATGCGCTTGCCATTCCGCCTTCGCTGCGCGGAGTGAGTGAACTCGTCTTCGACGATTCGAGCGATGATTTCTGGGCGCAGGGCGCGGCAGCCGTGGCGCTCTACGAGCTCTACGAATCGCCCTGGAGCACGACCGGGCCGGCGCTCTGACGGGCAACACAATCAAAACAGATATGGAGGACCTCATGGAAAAAGTCGGTATCGGCATCATCGGATGCGGCAATATTTCGGGCGCCTATCTCACCGCGATGGCATCCTTCCCCATTCTCGACATCCGCGGCGTCGCCGATCTGAACCGGGATCTTGCCGAGGCCAAGGCGCGCGAGTTCAACGTTCCCGTCAAGGCAGTCGAGGAGCTTTTCGCCGACCCCAAGGTCGAGATCATCGTCAATCTGACGATCCCGAAGGCCCATGTCGCCGTCGCCTTGCAGGCGCTCGAAGCCGGAAAGCATACCTATTCGGAAAAGCCGCTCGGGATTAATTTCGCGGAAGGGAATAAATTGGCAGAGGTCGCGCGCGCCCGCAATCTGCGGATCGGCGCCGCCCCCGACACCTTCCTCGGCGGCGGCCACCAGACGGCGCGCGCCCTGATCGACCAGGGCGTCATCGGCCAGCCGGTCGGCGGCTCGGCGACCTTCATGTGCCCGGGCCATGAGCGCTGGCATCCGAACCCGGCCTTCTATTACGAGGTGGGCGGCGGGCCGATGCTTGATATGGGGCCTTACTACATCACCGATCTCGTCAATCTTCTCGGCCCGGTTTCACAGGTCGCCGGTTTTGCGACGACGCCGCGAACCGAGCGGCTTGTTACCAGCGAGCCGCGCAACGGCGAGCGCATTCCCGTGCATGTGCCGACCCATGTCGCCGGCATGATGGCGTTTGCCAATGGCGCGGTCGTTCAGATCGCCATGAGCTTCGATGTCGCCGGCCACAAGCATGTGCCGCTCGAAGTCTACGGAACCGAGGGCACGCTCATCGTCCCGGATCCCAACAAGTTCGCCGGCCCTGTCGAATATCTGAAGAAGGGCGGTGCTTTCGAGGACCAGCCGGTCACTGCGCCCTATGCCGAAGGCAATTTCCGGTCGCTCGGCGTCGCCGACATGGCGCATGCGATCCGCTCGAACCGGCCGCACCGCGCTAATGGCGACCTGGCGCTGCACGTGCTCGAAGTCATGGAAGCCTTCCATACAGCGTCCGAGACCGGCCGGACGGTGACGATCACCACGGCGGTGGAGCGCCCTGCCCCCTTGTCCGAATCCATCGTCGACGGACGACTGGCGAAATAATTCAGGAGGAATGAGAATGCGTGAAGCACTGATCGTCTGGGGTGGCTGGAGCGGTCACGAACCGCAGGAATGCGCCGAAATCATCAAGACCATGCTCGAGGAAGACGGATTCAAGGTCTATCTTGAGCACGGCACCGAGGCGCTTGCCGACCCTTCCGTCCATGATCTCAGCCTCGTCGTGCCGATCATGACGATGTCGAAGATCGAGAAGGAGGAGGTCAAGAACCTCGCTGCCGCAATCGAAAGCGGCGTCGGCATTGCCGGCTATCACGGCGGTGCGGGCGACGCCTTCCGCGATTCCGTCGACTACCAGTTCATCATCGGCGGCCAGTGGGTAGCCCATCCCGGCAACATCATCGACTATACCGTCAACATCACCCGCCCCGACGATCCGCTGATGGAGGGGATCGCCGATTTCCCCTTCACCTCGGAACAATACTATATGCATGTCGACCCCTCGAACGAGGTTCTGGCGACGACGAAATTTACCGGCGAGCACGCCTACTGGATCGACGGCGTCGTCATGCCCGTCGTCTGGAAGCGCAAATATGGCAAGGGCCGCGTCTTCTATTCCTCGCTCGGCCATCAGGCCAAAGAGTTCGACGTGCCGGAGATGAAAACCATCTTCCGGCGGGGTGCGAATTGGGCGGCGCGGTGAAAAGAGGCTCCTGCGACTGGTCTCGACCCGTCTTTCACCCCCGCACGCGGACTCAGCATCGGCGATGTTTCGTGAGAGACCACCGCGCGGCCGAGATGGATATCCAGCGGCCGACCGGCGCCCAATTGGCCGGCGAGTGTCGCTTGTTGCGAGGGGACTTGCGCTTCCCTGAAATCTGGCCAAAAATACTAATCGCAATACTTGCGCCTCGACAGCAATGCGGCGCCCCCGGAAGTTATTCATTCCGCAAATGAAATATGATTTCAGATCGATGGCAGCGTGGCTGGCCCATCCGGCCTACCGAGAGTGAGCAATTCGAATTTATGTCTATCTTCACGGCGTGGATGCGACATGTCTTTCGTCGAATCGCAGGGGGACAGAAAGTATCGCACGAGCGAGCGAGTGGGTGGGCTTGTCGATTGCTCATCGCTCCAGGTCGAGCTCAGACATTTCGATCCGGGCTGGCAGGTCGACCTTACACTCGAATGCACGGAGGTAGCCGTCCTTCTCTCGGGTCAGTCGAAGATCAAGTGGACTGGTGACGGCCACAGTCGGGAGGCGATCGCCCGCCCCGGTGTCGCTTGGATATGTCCGGCGGGTGTCCATGAGAGCGGTGTGGAGATCATGGGTACCATGCCCGAGTCCCTCCACATCTTCATACCTCCGTCGCTCGTCGGTGAGAGCGCGCTTTCAAATTTCGACATCGATCCGGCCAAGGTGCAGCTCGCTTACGCGGGAGGCGTTCCCGATCCCAGGGTGCTGCAGATCGGCCAGCTGTTTCGGGGTTTGTTGAACAGGAGCCTTGAGCCTGCTGATCGTCTCTTCCTCGACGGCCTTCAGATGGCACTGGCAGGGCACCTTCTCAGCACTTATTCGGCCGTTCGCTGGCAACCCGCCGAACGAGCGCCGACTGTCGACCCCAAAAGGCTGCAACGCGTCTTCGATTTCATTGAAGCCCGCATCGCAGCAGAAATCTCGCTGCATGACCTTGCCGCGGAGGCTTGCCTCAGTCCCTTTCATTTTGCCCGCATGTTTCGCAAGGCAACAGGCCTGACGCCGCATCGCTATGTCACCGAGCGACGGATCGAAGCTGCCAAGGAAAAGCTGCGGCTTGCACGATCCACGCTCGTGGAGATCGCGCTCGATACCGGCTTCAGTTCCCAGGGGAATTTCACCCGAGTCTTCCGGAAAATGACCGGGTCGACGCCCGGCCAATACCGCGCGCTCCTCAGCAGTCAGCGGGTTCCGCCCATTGGAGACAGTGCGCCGTTCGTCGATGCCGGCTCACGGGAGCGCAAGATCCGCACATAGCGCAGCAAGAGCTGAAAATACTGCAAAACCTTTCCGCCTATACACCTGTCTCATCGAGCGGGGTGCGCTTGCCCCCGAACAAAGAGGAGGCAGGAGATGATTACCATTGACGAAGCTCGCAGGATCATCGCCGCGGGTGAGGCGCGGGCTCATGAGATCGGCGTGCCGGTCAACATCACCGTCTTGGACGCCGGGGCCCATCTTAAGGCCTTCAGCCGAATGGACGGCGCAGTGCTCGGCTCGATCGATCTGGCTATGGGCAAAGCCCGGACGGCCATATTGTTTCAAACGACAAGCGAGGCAGTCTGGGAATATTGCAAGCCCGGCGCTCCCGCCCATGCCCTCGAACTATCCAATGGCGGCCTGACCCCCTTTGCAGGCGGCATCTCGCTCTTTGGCCGCGACGGCACGGTAATCGGCGCTGTTGGCGTTTCCGGCGGAGCGGTTCCACAGGATCTCGAAATCGCGCAGGCAGCGGCTGCAGCCGTCGCGTGATGCTGCGCTGAGACCTGATTTCCATCAACCTGAAACCATCGAAAGGAATGTCTCATGTCCAAGACCATTTTGATCACTGGTGCGGGCTCCGGCTTCGGCAAGGGTGCCGCCATTGGCATGGCAAGGAACGGCCACAGCATCATCGCGACCACGCACGTTTCCTCGCAAGTGACGCCGCTGCGCGAGGAGGTCGCCGCCCTCGGCTTGAAGAACGTCCGTGTCGAGCGGCTCGACCTCACCGATCCCTACGACATCAAGCAGGCGCAGGGTTGGGATTTTGACGTTCTTTGGAACAATGCCGGCATGGGCGAAGCCGGCCCGGTTTGGGAAATCCCGATCGAACTTGTTCGCAAGAACTACGAAGTCAACGTCTTCCTACCGCTGGTGCTGACTCAGGGCGTCGTCCAGAGATGGGTGCGCGAAGGCAAGAAGGGCAAAGTGGTCTTCACGTCGTCGATGGGCGGCCTCTTCACCCCCGCCAACTGGGGCACCTATGTCTCCACCAAGCACGCCCTGGAATCGATCGCCGAAGCGCTGCAGCAGGAGCTCGCCCCTTATGGCATCAAGATCCAGACGATAAATCCGGGCGCCTACTACACCGGCTACAACGAGACGATGGCGGACAATCCGTTCCGCTGGCTGGATGACAGCAAGAACTTCACCAAGCGCGCGGATCTGCGAAAGGGTTTCGACGATTTCTTTGCGACGCCCGAAGGCAAGATGGATCCGAAGGAAATGATCGACCGGATGATCGAAGTCGTTCCGGCCGACACCGGCAGATTCCGCAACGTCGTTCCGAAGATCATCGAGGACATGCTGAAAGAGCACCAGCTGAGAGCCTGGGAAAACCAGATCTAAGCAGATTCTCAAGCGCGAGCGCCGCAAGCGGCGCCCGCCCCGCCGATGTCGCCCCACCAACTATACCTCTGGAGAAAACCGTTGTCCTACACCGCAACCATCTGCCGGCCGCAATCCCTGGCCAGGCGCATCTTCAGCGCAGCCCTCGGCATCGCCGCCGCCATCCTTGCTCTGGCCGGACTCGAAGCCCGCGCCGCAGCGCAGTCTCTTTCCGAAACCGAACGCCGCAACAAAGCAGCCGTCGAGGCTGGTTTCGCAGCCTGGGCGGCCGGCACGGGCAGCCCCTATGATCTCCTTGCCGACGACGCCCGCTGGACAATCGAGGGCTATTCACTGGCATCGAAGACCTATCCCAGCCGCGAGGCGTTCTTGCGCGAGGTGATCCGCCCGTTTAACGCCCGGATGAAGGCGCCGCTGAAGCCGGCGATCCGCAACGTATACGCTGACGGCGACACCGTGATCGTCTTTTTCGACGCCCGCGGCATCGCCCGCGACGGAGAACCCTACGCAAACACCTATGCCTGGTTTCTCGACATGCGCGACGGCCGCATCGTCCGTGCCTCGGCTTTCTTCGATTCAGTCGTCTTCAACGCGTTCTGGACCCGTGTGACGCCGGCCGACTAGAACCTTCCTCGGGTGAACTAAACGGCGTGGTGAGATAGCGTTGTTCGGGTTCGTGCTGGTGGCCGCCCCAAGCGATTGCCTGCTCACCCCAACACTTGCCGGGGTCGAGCCACTGGTCTCGACTCCGGTGGGTGCCGGCGAGCGGATGAAGGGCAGCGGCAATTTAGCCGAGAATCAACGCCGTGCCATAGAGCCCCAGCGCAAACACCGTGTGCGCAAGCAGATTGAAGCAGCGGACCTTGTTCGGCTTCGGATGCCTGGACGCTGCCCAGCCGAGGCCAAGGCCCGGCTGCAGCAGGAACCACCCTGCCCCGACGGTGACGATACCGAAGATCCAGGCGGGAAGAAATGTCGGTGCGGCGAACCACGCCTCTCCCATGATGAGCGCGAAGACTATCCCGTAGAGAATGCCGACGGCGTAATGGCCGATCCAGCCGAGCGCCAACTCTCCGGCATAAGGCTCGGCATCGGCAATGCTGTCGTGAAAGACCTTGCCGCGGCCGAGATGCCAGAACCAGCGGCCGACCGGCGCCCAATTGGCCGGCGGCTGGCCGAAGAATTTGGCGAGCACGATCGACCAAAGGTCCATGAGAATGGTTGCGCCGGCGCCGATCGCCAGGCCACGCCACAGAATATCGAACATCGGGAATCACCGGAAAAGTTGCAAAGTAGATGCGCCAGCAAACCATTGCCCGCGTCCTTGCGCAATGGCTTCGACGCCGGCAACACGTGGAGCACATTTGCAGCGCAATGAGATGCCGTCGTTTGCGGCTACGACGTACGAACAATGGACTGAAGGGAGAGGAACCTTCTGAGAGACCCCGACGCGCCTCAGGCGAGGCGCCTTGGACAGGGCACGCGTCGACCATCCGCAAAAAGGCATCGGTGCGGCCGCAAATTGATGCTTTTCGCAGGTAGCGATATTCCCTACTCACTGTCTCGAACGACAATGAGAGGCGAACGGCAATGACAGTGCCATTTTACTGGAACGAATTGGTCAGCGACGACTTCGCCGGATTGTCTCCGGACACCACGATCGCCGTTCTGCCGATCGCCTCGACCGAGCAACACGGGCCGCATCTGCCTGTTGCTACCGACGTCGCCATCGCAACGGGCATGCTTGCCGAGTTGCGGAAGCAGAAGCCGGAGGATCTCGATTGCCTGGTGCTGCCGACACAGGAAATCGGCAAGGCCAATGAACACATCTACGGCCCGGGAACCTTGTCGCTCAGCGCCGAACTGCTCATTCCGGTCTGGACCGCGATCGGCGCGAAGGTTGCCGAAGCGGGTATCCGCAAGATGGTGATCGTCAATTCGCATGGCGGCAATGTCGATATCATGAGCATCGTGGCGCGCGAGCTGCGCGTGCGCCACGCGATGGCGGTCGTCTCCACGCAATGGGGCCGCTTCGGCCATCCGGACGGCATGATCGGCGACCATGAGCTGAAATACGGCATCCATGGCGGCGAGGTGGAAACCTCGCTGATGCTGCATTTCCGACCTGATCTGGTGCGGATGGAGAAGGCTGAGAATTTCACCTCCAAGGCGGAATGGATGCGCGGGCAATCGAAATACCTTCAGCCGCTGCCGCCGCATTCGCTCGCCTGGATCGCGCACGACCTCAATCCCAACGGCGTCGTCGGCGACGCCTCGCTCGGGACGCCAGAAAAGGGCGAAGCAATCTGCCGCCATCAGGTCAGGGGCTTCATAGAGCTGCTCTATGACCTGAAGCGTTACCCGCTTTCCAATCTTTACTCGAAGTAAGGCGGTGGCTCACATGGCTGCAGAAGCAGAGGCCGCGATGTGACCCTTGGCCTGCAGCTCCTGCACCAAGCCAGCCAGTTCGGCCAGGAGGTACTCGACGAACAGGCTGGTGGCGGAATCAAGCGGCGCGCGGGCGCGGGCAAAAAGCTTCATCGGCTGATGTCGCGCATGCGGCTCAGCGATCGGCCGGAACACCAGTTCGCCCTGCCGGCATTCGGTGATGACATCGAGCGGGTTCAGGATCGTCAGCCCCGCCCCCGATTTGACCAGCTTCTTCAGCATTTCCGAGGCATTGGTTTCGAGCACCGGTTCGACATGCACGTCGAGGCGCGCCAGGGCCAGATTGATCACGTCGCGCAGGCTGGTCCCCTGCTGCGCCAGCACCAGGCGCTCCTGGACGATGTCCGCCAGGTTGATCGGGCCGGGGCCGATCAGATGATGGCCGGGCGGCAGGACCACGCCGATCGGAATGTCGAAATTGCCGAGGGTTCGGATGCCGGGCGTTGCCGGAATGTTGAAGCCGAGCCCGATATCGACCTCGCCTGACAGCACCGGATTAACTGTCATCGTGCCGGCGTCGTTGCGCAGCTGCATGAAGACGCGCGGATGTTCCGACTGGAACCGCGCGATGATCTCAGGCAGCGGCCCTGCCGCAAGGCCAACGGTCGTCACCAGCCGCACCTTGCCCGCCTGCTGCATCTTAAGGCTGCGGATGCGCCCTTCCAGCCGCTCGTAATTCTTCAGCACCTCGCGAATATGTTCGATGCAGAGTTCGCCGGCGGCCGTAAGGCGCAGCCCGCGCGGCAGGCGTTCGAACAGGGGCGCCCCCATTTCCTCCTCCAGTGCGAGGATCTGCCGGTTGATCGCCGAAGACGCGACATTCAGCCGTGCTGCCGCCTTGCGGATCGAGCCCGATCGCGCGATCTCGTTGATATAGAGAAGCTTTCTGGAGTGCAGCATCAGCACCTCGTTGCACAAAAATAAAGCACGCAGCGTAAATTAGGCACAGGCTTTCGGTGAGATGCCGAAAAGGCATCGTTGCGCACGCAATTTGATGCTTTTCAAAGAGCAAAGCAATCGCTTCTATGAAGAAAGTCGGACGCCGCCGCAACGGCTGCGAATTCAGAAGGGGAACGTCGATCATGCCCATGACAATGAAGAACAGGGTCTTTTCCGCATTGGCCGGTGTTGGCGGCATGCTCGCCTCCATGGTGTCGGTGCAAGCGGCCGACAAAGTCAGCTATGGCACGAACTGGCTGGCGCAGGCCGAGCATGGCGGCTTCTATCAGGCGGTCGCCGATGGCACCTATGCCAAATACGGACTCGACGTCACCATCGTGCAGGGTGGTCCGAACGCCGCCAACAGCGCACTTCTGATCTCCGGCAAGATCGACTTCTACATGGGCGGTCCGCAGGGCGAGATCTCGGCCGTCGAGCAGGGTATTCCGCTCGTCGATGTCGCCGCCATCTTCCAGAAGGATCCGCAGGTGCTGATCGCACATCCCGATGCCGGGATCGAGAAATTCGAAGATCTCGCGAAACTCAAGACGCTGTTTCTCAGCAAGGACGGCTACCTTACCTATTTCGAATGGATGAAGGCGAATTTCAAAGGTTTCAGGGACGAGCAGTACAAGCCCTACAATTTCAGCCCGGCGCCCTTCCTTGCCGACAAGGATTCCGCACAGCAAGGTTATCTCACCTCGGAACCCTATGAGATCCAGAAGCAGGCTGGCTTCGAGCCGAAAGTCTTCCTGCTCGCCGACAACGGCTACTCTCCCTACTCGACGATGATCACCACCACGCAGACGATGATCGACAGCAAACCCGATGTCGTCCAGCGCTTCGTCGATGCCTCGATCGAGGGCTGGTACCACTATCTCTACGGCGACAACACGAAGGCCAATGAACTGATCAAGAAGGACAATCCTGAAATGACGGATGGTCAGATCGCCTATTCCATCGCCAAGATGAAGGAATATGGAATCATCGAATCCGGCGACAGCCTCGACAAGGGCATCGGCTGCCTGACGGACGCCCATTACAAGGCCTTCTTCGACGAGATGGTGGCGATCAAGATCTTCAAGCCGGAGACGGATTATACCAAGGCCTTTACGACGAAATTCGTCTGCAAGGGCACCGGAATGGCGATGAAGAAGTAAGCCGCAGACATCGCTGCGATCCGCCGCCAGAACGGCGGATCATTCCCCCGCATGAACGAGACAGGCAATGCCCCCAGCAGAAGCTCAGGCCCTATCACCGAAAGAGATGCGCAAGCGGCCGCTGGTCGTCATGCAATCGGTTTCGAAAGTCTTCTCCAGCGGAACCGTAGCCCTTTCGAACATGTCGCTGACCGTCGAAAGCGGTGAGTTCATCAGTCTGCTCGGTCCGTCCGGCTGCGGCAAATCCACGGCGCTGCGCATCATTGCCGGCCTCGGCAATGTGACCTCGGGCGCGATCGACTGGCCGAGTTCGCGCATCAACTCCAAGGGTCTCCCTGAGGGCGATATCAGCTTCGTCTTTCAGGAGCCGACGCTGATGCCCTGGAAGACAGTCTTCGATAACGTCCATCTGCCGCTGAAGCTGAAACATGTTTCGAAGGCTGCGGCGCACGATCGGATCCTGGAGACGTTGAGCACCGTCGGGCTTCAGGATTTCGCCAGCGCCTATCCGCGCGAACTCTCCGGCGGCATGAAGATGCGTGTGTCGATCGCCCGGGCGCTTGTGACCAGGCCGAAGCTCCTGCTGATGGATGAGCCCTTCGCGGCGCTGGATGAGATCACCCGCCAGAGGCTGAACGACGACGTGCTGCGGCTCTGGAAGGTGACCGGCATCACCGTCATCTTCGTCACCCATTCGGTCTTCGAATCCGCCTATCTCTCAAACCGCATCGTCGTGATGAAGGCAAGGCCCGGGCGCGTTCATGCCGATCTGCCGCTGACGACCAGCCTGGAACGCGATGCCCATTACCGCACTTCGGAAGAATACCGCAGAGCTTGCGAGACGGTCTCGCATTCGCTGATCGGGGCGATCAACGCGGTGGAGGACCATCGATGAGTGACGAACCGGCCGCAGCGCCGCTGCTCGTCAAAACCACTGCAAGCGCCCGGAGCCGCGATCTGGCGTTGCGCATCTTGATCCCCCTGCTGGTGATCGCGGCGCTGATCCTGATCTGGTCTGCCTATGTCAGACTGTCCGGCGTGCCGCCCTATATCCTGCCGGGCCCGGCCGCGGTCGCAAGTGCCTTCGTGACCGATTGGGGCACGCTTGCCCCTGCGCTCTGGGTCACCACCAAGATCACGCTGGTATCGCTGATGCTGGCGCTCGTCGGCGGCGTCGGCTTTGCGATCTTCCTCGTGCAATCGCGCTGGATAGAACTCGCCTTCTATCCGCTCGCGGTCATTCTTCAAGTCACCCCGATCGTGGCGATCTCGCCGCTGATCCTGATCTATGCGCCGTCGACGCAGGTGGCGCTTCTCATCTGCGCCTTCCTCGTTGCCTTTTTCCCGATCCTTTCGAATATGGTGCAGGGGCTGAAAAGCGTCGACCATAATCTCATCAACCTGTTCGAGCTCTACGGCGCCTCGCGCTGGCAGACGCTGCTCTTTCTCAAGCTGCCGGCCGCCCAGCCCTATTTCATGACCGGTCTCAGGATCGGCGGCGGCCTGGCGCTGATCGCGGCCGTCGTCGCCGAGTTTGCCGCGGGCTCGGCGGGCGCCGGCTCTGGCCTCGCCTTCCGGCTCCTCGAAGCGCAATACCGGCTCAATATTCCGCGCCTCTTTGCGGCGCTGCTGATGCTCTCGCTGCTCGGCGTGGCGATCTTCGCCGTCACCTCCTTCATTTCGTGGCTTGCCCTGCACCGCTGGCACGAGAGCAGCCTGAAACGGGAAAACTGATGACCTATTCCTTCATTTCACCGCCCAATGCCGGCCGCTTCGTGCTGAGCAATGCGACTCTGCCTGCCGCTGCCGTCACCGGTTATGAGGCGCCTGTTGTCGAGGGGCTCGTCCGAGCCGATATCGTCATCGCCGACGGCATCATTGCTAGTGTACTGCCGCCTGGGAAAGCGCCCGTGGAACTGGCGAAATCCGACCTGAAGGAGGGCATGGTCTGGCCCTGCTTCGCCGACATGCATACGCATCTCGACAAGGGCCACATCTGGCCGCGCAACGCCAATCCGGACGGCACTTTCCCGGGAGCATTGGAGGCGGTGCGCGCAGACCGCGAGGCAAACTGGTCGGCCGCCGACGTCAAGAAGCGCATGGAATTTTCCCTGCGTTGCGCCTACGCACACGGCACCAGCCTCATTCGCACACATCTCGATTCCCTGGCGCCGCAGCACCGCATTTCCTTCGAGGTCTTTGCCGAGATGCGCGAGGTCTGGAAGGACAGGATCGCCTTGCAGGCGGTGGCGCTGTTTCCGATGGAAAACATGGCGGACGCCGCCTATTTCGCCGATCTGATCGCCGTGGTCCGCGAAAAGGGTGGACTGATGGGCGGCGTCACCCGGATGAGCGCCGATCTCGACGGCCAGCTCGACATGCTGTTCAGAACTGCAGCCGATAACGGCCTCGATGTCGATCTTCATGTCGACGAGACTGACGATCCGACTGCGCAAACCCTCAAGGCAATTGCCCAGGCCGTGCTGCGCAACCGCTTCGGCGGCAAGGTGACGGCCGGCCATTGCTGCTCGCTCGCCCGCCACGACGAGGAAACAGCAAAGCGCACGGTCGATCTCGTCGCGGAGGCCCGCCTCGCCATCGTTTCGCTGCCGATGTGCAACATGTACCTGCAGGATCGCTATCCCGGCCGCACACCACGCTGGCGCGGCGTCACCCTGTTCAAGGAACTGGCCGCGGCCGGTGTTGCGACGGCAGTCGCCTCCGACAATACCCGCGACCCCTTCTATGCCTATGGCGATCTGGATCCGGTGGAGGTGTTCCGCGAGGCGGTCCGCACCCTGCATCTCGACCATCCGCTGGATGCGGCCGCGCGCATCGTCACCACCTCGCCCGCCGATATTCTCGGCCGGCCGGATACGGGTCGCATCGCCGTCGGGGCTGCAGCCGATCTCGTGCTCTTCAGCGCCAGGCGCTGGAGCGAATTTCTTTCCCGTCCGCAGTCCGACCGCGTCGTCCTTCGCCGCGGCAAGGTGATCGACCGCAGCCTGCCGGACTATCGTGAACTCGACAGCGTCGTTGGAGCCTGACATGCCGGATTATCAGACGATCAAACAAGAACTCGAAGGCATCGCCATTGAAGACAATCCGGCGCTGGTGCGCCAGAAGAGCCGTGATTTCTACTGGTATTCGCCTATACTGAAGGCGCAGCTCGACAATGTGACGGCCGATCTCGTCGTCACCCCGAAAAACGAGGAAGAGGTCATCCGGACGCTGAAGGTCGCCTTCGCGCATGGCGTGCCGGTCACGCCCCGCGGCGGCGGCACCGGCAATTACGGCCAGGCGATGCCGCTTTCCGGCGGGATCGTGCTGAACCTTGCCGCAATGGACAAGATCAAGGAGATCCATCCCGGCCGGGTGATCTGCGAGCCGGGCATCATCATTGCCCAGCTCGACAAGCAGACCAAGGCTCATTCCGGCCAGGAACTGCGGTTCCACCCCTCGACGGCGCAGATGGCGACGGTCGGCGGTTTCATTGCCGGCGGCTCCGGCGGCGTTGGCTCGATCACCTGGGGTGGCCTGCGCGATCTCGGCAATATTCTGCGCCTGCGGGTCGTTACCATGGAGGCCGAGCCGCGCGTGCTCGATCTCACCGGCTGGGACCTGCAGAAGGTCAGCCATGCCTACGGCACCAACGGCGTCATCACCGAGATCGAAATGCCGCTGGCGCCCGCCTATGACTGGGTGGACGTTCTCGTCGGCTATGACGACTTCATGGCCTGCGTGCGCTTTTCGGATGCGCTCGCCAAATGCAACGGCATCCTCGTCAAGGAAATCGCACCGATCGCAGCGCCGATCCCGCACGACTATTTCACCCGTCACAAGCCCTATATCCGCAAGGGACAGTCGGTAGCGGTGCTGATGATCGCCCCACATTCGATGGATGCCTTCCTAGCCTTCACCTCAGCCCACAAGGGTGAGGTGATCTTCCGCTCCGACAAGGTCGAGAGCATGAAGGGCATCCCGCATGCCTATGAACTTGCCTGGAACCACACGACGCTGCGCGCGCTGAAGGTCGATCCGGGCTTCACCTATCTGCAGGTCCAGTATCCGGGCCCGGATCACGTGGCCAAGGTCGCCAAGATGGTGGAGATCTTCGGCGACGAAGTTCCCGGCCATCTGGAATTCATCAAGTTCGACGGGCAGATCCAGTGCTCCGGCCTGCCGCTGGTGCGCTATACCACAGAGGAGCGTCTCGAAGAGATCATCCGGATCCACCAGGATCACGGCTGCCCGATCTTCAATCCGCACCGCTATACGCTCGAGGAAGGCGGCATGAAGCGCACCGACAAGGTGCAGCTCGCCTTCAAGCACGAAACTGATCCGAAGGGGCTTCTGAACCCCGGCAAGATGATCGCCTGGGAGAACCCGGACTTCGATTTCAATGCCGGCAAGAACTATCTCTTCCCCGGCCTTGCGGCGGTCATGGAGGCCTCATGAGGGTGCTCGTGCTGCATTCGCATCCGGTGGAGGAAAGCTACGGCAAGGCGCTCTACAAGCAGACGCTGGAAAGCCTGCGCAAGGCCGGCCATGAAGTGGACGGATGCGATCTCTACGCCGAGAATTTCGATCCCGTTCTTTCCCGGCATGACCGGCTCGCCTATCACGATTATCCCGGCAATACCGAACCGGTGAAATCCCATGTCGAGCGGCTGAAGCGGGCCGAAGGACTGGTGCTGGTAACACCGGTCTGGAACTTCGGTTTCCCCGCAATATTGAAGGGTTATTTTGATCGGGTCTGGCTTCCCGGCGTCTCGTTCGAACTGGTCGACGGCAAGGTGGAATCGCGGCTACGCCATATCAGGAAGCTTGCCGCCGTGCTGACTTATGGCGCAACGCCGTTCCGTGCCTTCGTGGCCGGCAACCCGCCGAAAAAGATCGTCAAACGCGTGCTGCGAGCGCAGATCAACCCGCTGCGGCCGGTCACATTCCTTGTCCATTACGACATGAACAATTGCACGGAGGAAACGCGGACACGGTTTCTGCAGAAGGTGACGAGCGCTATGGAGCGCTTCTGACCATGTGGAAGGACTGCCCGTCCAAACACCTTAGGGATTTCCGATGAAGAAGGTTTTTAACCCGACCTCCGTCCGCCGCCCGTTCGGGCATTACAATCACGGGCTGCTGGTGCCGCCGGGCGCCTCTCTGCTCGTGACCTCGGGGCAGCTCGGCATCGGCCCGGACGAGACGGTGCCGGAGGATATCGGCGCACAGGCGGAACTCTGCTTCGAGGCGATCAAGGCGATTCTTGCCGAGGCCGAGATGAGTTTTGCCGATGTGATCAGAATCTCGACCTTTGTGACGAAGCGTGAGGATTTCCCGGCCTATATGGCCGTGCGGGATCGTTACACGCTCGATCCGAAGCCGGTCTCGACGCTGATCATCGTCGGTGGCTTCACCCGCCCTGAATTCCTCGTAGAAGTCGAGGTCACGGCCGCCAAACTGTTTCGCTGAGGCGGGCCGACGCGGGCAGAACGACTTCTTCAAAGCGCGTCGCGCTCGTATCGCGGTGTCCAGCCGCGGGCCATGCCGCGGCTCATCACACGTTCGGCCAGCGCCAGTTGCCGGCGCAGATGCCTGCAGTCATCGAGCAGCGAGCGGATCGCCGCCTTGGCATCATCGTCATGCCAGGCCAGCACGGCTTCCACTTCCCACTCACGATCGGACGATGCCTGGTCTCGCCGCTCCTGATCGGAGGCCCCTTGATCGGGCCGGCTCTGTCCAGGGCGCGGGTTCTCTGCCGGCTGCATCAGTTCAGCGCCAGCGGCAACTGCACCGGGCGCGGCAAGGGCGGCAGCGGCCGGCTGAGTTCCACCTTTTTCTGCCAGGCGGCGCGGCGCTGCTGATCCCGCTCGCGGGCCGCGCGAGAGGCTTCGACGAGGGCTAGGGCGTTGGCGATCACCTGTTCCGTATGTGTCATGACCATCTCCAATGTTCCTGTTTTGTTCTACATTAAACTTTTGCCCGGAGAAGTCAAGCGCCGGGGGACCTTCGCGTGGGAACGGGAGGAAACGGGGAAAGCGAGGTGCGGCCGCGGTTCAATCCGCGGCTTCAATGACGGCGATGCCCGCCTCCTGCGCCGCCCTGACGAAGGCGGCCCGGACATAATCCGGCGGTAGATCGCCGATAATCGCATCCAGGCAGGCTTTGACGGCTTCGAAATATTCTTCGCCGTCATCCACCGGCCAGTCATGGAGGAGCGTGCGCGCGGCATCCCACACAGAGTTAATTACGGCATAATGCCCGAGCCCCATCGAGGCCAGGCCGACCGGTCGAAAATGTGCCGTCTGTCTCACTTTGCTACAGCTTTTCCTAATTTCGGCGAGCTACTCGATGATATGCAATTTGCATGCCGTGGCAGCGGCCGTCGATCATGGCCAAGTCGGACATGTCTCTCCATGCGCGATCCGGCAGGCGACGCTTGAGAACGGAAACGTCCGAAGCGTCTCGAGGGGGTTCCGGAAAACCTGCCATCAGTCATTAGGCGACAGATTATGGTAAATATCAGAGTTATGGCACCAATCCTACTCACTAAAACCGGCTATTTCCTTGCATATTGTATCGCACATCCAGCAACGCGCTGCCTTTGCGGAAGCAACGCGTCGCAATGATCAGTCATTGATTGTTCCGAAGGTGGACGGGAACGCATCGAAATCGTACAATGCCACCTCCAGCACGAGGCGGATCTGGAGGACGCGCGATGCCTATCTTCATGGACCGGCACTACCTCAAAGGAACCTCGCCTGCCGAAGTTGCCCAGGCACATCGCATGGATATCGACATTCAGGATCAATACGGTGTCAAGTTTCTGACCTATTGGTTCGACGAACGGCGGGGGACGGCCTTCTGCCTGGTGGATGCGCCCGATATCGAAACCGTCAACTGCGTACATCGCGAGGCGCACGGTTTCGTCGCCAATGAGATTGTCGAGGTGGCTCTATCGGCCGTCGAGGCCTTTCTCGGTCGCATTAATGATCCCGATCCGGCGCCCGGCCAATCCGCGCCGCACATGGATCCTGGCCACCGGGCGATCCTGTTTACCGATATCGTCGGCTCGACCGAGATGACGGCCCGCCTCGGCGACCGCATGGCGACGGAGCTGGTCAGGGCCCATGACGCGATCGTGCGCCGGTGCCTCGTCAAAAATTCCGGCCGCGAAGTGAAGCACACCGGCGACGGCATCATGGCGGCCTTCGCGGCTGCGACCGCGGCCGTGGAATGCGCCAGGGCGATCCAGCAGGAATTCCAGCATTACAACGGCAGCAATGCCGAGCCGATCCATGTTCGCATCGGCCTCGATTGCGGCGAGCCAGTCGAGGACAGCAACGACTTGTTCGGTACGACGGTGCAGCTCGCGGCCCGCCTCTGCGCGGCCGCAGCCAGTGACCAGATCCTGGTGTCGGAGAATATATTCCGGGAATATGGCGCCGGCGACCTCTTCGCCCACGCAGCACGCCGGCGCCTCAAGGGATTTTCCAAGCCCATGCTGGTCTTCCGCTGCGATTGGGCGGGTGCCGGCCAGCATTGACCGGCGTCGCGACCGGGAAGCCCTGCTCCCGCTACGGGCTCTGCAGCGAGCGCAATCCGACCCGCGCTTCGTCTTCAGGCTGATCGCCACACGCCGAGATAAACGGTCAAGAAATTTTCCCGCAGTAGCTGATTTCGCTCACTGCGGCTTTATGCCTGTCAGTCTACGATCTGGATCAGATCAGGCATTGCCGATCGTTTGATCGGCCATCAGGTGCTCGAATTTCGGAGCGCTCTCCGCCTTGGCCAGTACGCCCGACATCTTCAGAAAGCGACGGAAATTCTCCCTCGCCGCGCTTAGCGGGAACCGGCCGCTCGCCGTATCCCTGCACGCCTTCAACAACGTGTCATATGCCAAGCCTCGTTTGTCCTGTGGCCACTCGTCCAGAAAATCGAAGATTTCGTCGAGACTCGTGATCTCGGCGACGAAATGCTGGCGACGAAGCAAAACAGGCTCAAACCGAGCTGAAGACATAGTAACCTCCCATTTATATTACTTTTTTATGGAACAATATTACTGAAAATCGTCGATTTGTTCAAGGAAAAATCGAGATTAGTTCGCTCGAGAACACTATGAACTTGCTTCCATAATCGCAGAATAGCTCGAGCAGATTATCGGGATTCCGATAACGGGGGACGGTCGCTCGATGATGGAAGCCATTTCCTATCAGATCAGCGTGATCGCTCTCGCCGGTCCTCGCATCTAGTTGTATCGGCATGATAGATTGCCGAGACAGATATCAGGAGAAGCTCAGATGACCCGATTCCTCACATTGGTCGCAACCGGCGCGATGATCGGTTTGTCCACGCTCATGTCTTCCTGCAACACCTCGCCCGCGAGGCAGGACCGGCAGGATTTTCAGTATCAACGGGATACGTCGAGGAACCCGGCCTGCGCGGGTGGCTTCAGGCCCAGCAATGCTCGCTCTTGCAGCTATTGAAACGGGCTCGTCAGTTGGCGCCCGGCACGGCGGAATTCCGGGCTCACAGGTGCTCCGTCATGTATCCCGGCGGCTGACGTTCCGAATCGAATGCATCTGCCCCCACGGCGACTGCGTCACCCCTCCCCGATCAGGTCTCCCAGGTGCTGGCGGGCCCAGCTCGCCTCTTGCGAGGCCGTACGGCCGAAGTGCCGCTTGAAATCGCGGCTGAACTGAGCCGGACTGAGATAGCCGACCGCCAGTGCAATATCGGCAATCGTCCTATCTTGGCGCGCCATCATCAGCCTTGCCTCGTGAAGCCGCATTGCCTTCAGGTACTGAATCGGACTGCTTCCCGTCAGTTCCTTGAAATGGGAGTGATAGGTCGGGACGCTCATGCCCGCTTCCGCCGCAAGCGCTGCAACCGAGATCTTCGTGGCATGGTCCTCGCGCAATCTGGCCAGGCTCCGGACGATGCGGCCGGAAGCGCCTCCTTGCTGCAGCGCCGCGATCATTGCAGATCCTTGCGGGCCGACGAGAACTCTGTAGTGCAACTCGTGCAGGATGTTCCCAGCCAGTACGGCCGTCTCGACGGGATCACCGAGCGCCCTCAGAAGGCGTCCAAGGACGTCCTCGATCTGCGGTTCCATGGCACTTGAAACAAGGCTTTTCGCCCGGGCTACGGACTGCCGCGGATTTTGCCTCTCGACCTCCGAAGCGATCCTGGCCGCCAAAGCGATATCGAAATCGACATAGACAGCCAGCAGCGGCCGTTGCGGGCTCGCAAAGGACTCCATGCGGAAGGGAACAGGGATCGACACGGCCAGGTAATGGTCCTCGTCATATCGATAAACATTGCCTTCAAGCATTCCTTGCTTGCGGCCCTGAAGGACGAAAACCGCGCCTGGTCGGTAAAGGACCGGGACGTCCCGAAGAACCGTTTCGCTCCTGAGAATGCGGACAGCGCCAAGTCCCGTCGCATTATAGCCCTGGCGGGGAGCAAGCCGCGCGGCCAGCTCGACCAATTCGCTCCGCCGGGACGCTTCTGAAAGGGTATTCATAGGAATTGGCAAGACACTCATAGCAATCGGCCTCGATACCCCTCTGGCGACAGATTATCCGTCAATCGGATCAACCGAGACCAAGGGAAAGTCAAGCATGCCAAAGAGAAGCTTTTTTGTAACCGGAGCCAATTCCGGCTTCGGCTTTGCTATCGCCGCCGCCGCCAGCAAGGCCGGTCATACAGTCATCGGCACCGTCCGATCGGAAGCGTCGCGAGCGAGCCTTTCAGAGCGCCTCCCGGACGTCCGCTCCGTTTTATGCGATGTCACCGCCTTCGACCGAATAGCCGTTGTAGTGGAACAGGTCGAAAAGGATCACGGTCCCGTCGATGTGCTGATCAACAATGCAGGCTACGGTCACGAAGGCGTTCTTGAAGAGTCGCCGCTCGAAGAAATGAGACGCCAATTCGATGTGAACGTCTTCGGTGCCGTCGCCGTCGCCAAGGCGTTCCTGCCGCGTTTCCGGCAAAGGCGTCGCGGTTTCATCGTGAACGTAACGTCGATGGGCGGAATGATCACCATGCCGGGCATCGCTTACTACTGTGGCAGCAAATTCGCGCTCCAGGGGATCTCAGAGGTCATGCGCTCCGAAATGGCTCCCTTCGGCGTTCACGTCACTGCTCTCTGCCCCGGCTCCTTCCGGACCGACTGGGCAGGACGTTCGATGGTGCGGACCGATCGCTCTATCCCGGATTACGATGCGCTGTTCGATCCGATCCGCCATGCGCGGCAGGAAAGGAGCGGCAGGCAGCCCGGCGATCCGGATAAACTTGCCGCAGCGGTTCTTGACCTGATCGAATCCAACAACCCACCGCCGCAGCTTTTGCTCGGAAGCGATGCCCTCAAACTTGTCCTGCAGCGCATTGAGCGCCTGCAGCAGGAGATCGACGCCTGGAAAGCCGTCACCCTTTCAACCGATGGCTGATCGACCGCTCGATGACGGTGGCGGGCACGCCAAAAGCCGGCCACCTCGCCTCGTGTAAATGCCACTCCGGCCGAAGGTCAACACTCCGGCCGTTCTCGGCGCGACCGCACAGAATGCAACATCTCTGGCCTGGCCTGAGCGGGTCGAGACACCAGCTATCATTCTTTCCCAGTCTCTGAATTGTGTCGTTTCCGCATCACTGTCCTTGCGGTTGTAATTTCCCTCTTGGCAATGGCGAATAGCTTCGCTACAAAACGCTACCGCTTCAGATCGAACAAAGGGAGGCGTTGAATGGCATCAGCAATCATCGAAGCCCTCCCGCGTGGTATGTCCCGACGCTAGGTCATATCCGTTCGCGGCCCGCCTTAAGCGCGCCCGACATGCGGCTTTTCCATCCTTCACAGCCCGATTGATCTGACGGGATCACTTCGTCTTCCGCGCGGGCTGTGCCTTTCAACTGTCGATTTTGAGGACCGGAATACCGTCCGGGCAAGATTAAAATGGCTCGCAAGAAGCTCGATTTCCGCGCCGATGCCTATCGTCACGTGCTCGGCTTTGTTTTTCATCATTGGCGCCACCGACCGGCACTGGTGGGCGCCATCATTGTGCTGGTCGTCGCCAGCACGCTGGCAGAGGTCATGGTTCCGGTGTTTTCCGGCCGGATCGTCGATGCCATCGCCGGCGGCAACGCGGCCGATGGTGCGCTCAGCGCCTTTGTCTTCGTCGTGGTGCTCGGCCTGACCAGCGTCGTGCTGCGCTGGTTCATCTTCAACGGCATCATCCGGCTGACGCTGCGCATCATGGCGGATGTCGTCAATAACGGTTTTCACAAGGTGCAGCGCTTCTCGACCGACTGGCACGCCAACAGCTTCGCCGGTTCGACGGTTCGCAAGATCACCCGCGGCATGTGGGCGCTGGACTCGCTCAACGACCTGTTGCTGGTGGCCCTGTTGCCCTCCATCGTCATGCTGGTCGGCGCCAGCATCGTGCTCGGCAGCTACTGGCTGGTCATGGGGCTGATCGTGGCTGCGGGCTCGCTGATCTATATCGGCGTCACCGTGGCGCTTTCCATGGGCTTCGTCTCGCCGGCGGCAAGGCTCGCTAATGCCTGGGACACCAGGCTCGGCGGCGCGCTGGCGGATGCGATCAGCTGCAATTCAGTGGTCAAGGCCTTCGGTGCTGAAAAGCGCGAAGAAGCCCGCTTGCGGCATGTGCTGTCGAAATGGGACAGCCGCACGCGGCGGACGTGGAAGCGCGGCACTTTGAGCGGCACGATCCAGGGCTTCATGATGGTTTCCATGCAGGCCGGCATTCTGGGAACGGGCCTGGTCATGTGGCAGCAAGGGCTGGCAAGCCCCGGCGACATCACCTTCGTCCTGGCGATGTTCTTCGTTCTGCAAGGTTATCTGCGCAATGTCGGCCAGGACATCCGCAATCTGCAGCGCGCCGTCAACGACATGGAGGAACTGGTGCTGCTCGACAGGATGCCGCTTGGCATCGAAGACAAGCCGCACGCCAAGCCGATCGCGATCGGCGCGGGCGAGATCGTCTTCGATCGCGTCACCTTCCAGTATGGCGCTCACCCCGACCCGCTCTACAAGGACTTCTCGGTCACCGTCAGGCCCGGCGAACGAGTCGGCCTTGTTGGGCATTCGGGCTCGGGCAAGACCACTTTCGTCAAGCTGATCCAGCGCCTCTATGACGTGAACTCGGGCGCCATCCGCATCGACGGGCAGGATATCGCCGAGGTCACACAATCAAGCCTTCGTGGCCAGATCGCTATCGTGCAGCAGGAGCCCATCCTGTTTCACCGCACGCTGGCGGAAAACATCGCCTATAGCAGGCCGAACGCCTCGCGGCGCGAGATCGAGCAGGCGGCGAAGCAGGCCAATGCGCACGGCTTCATTATGGACCTTCCGAAGGGCTATGAGACGATGGTCGGCGAGCGTGGCGTCAAGCTCTCGGGCGGCGAGCGGCAGCGTGTCGCCATCGCCCGCGCCTTCCTGGCCGATGCCCCGGTGCTAATCCTCGACGAGGCGACGTCGAGCCTCGACAGCGAGAGCGAGGTGCAGATCCAGCAGGCGATGGAAAGGCTAATGGACGGCCGGACGACGCTTGTCATCGCGCACCGGCTGTCGACAGTGCGGGCGCTCGACCGGCTGCTGGTCTTCGACAAGGGCAAGATCGTCGAAGAAGGCGACCATCAAGCGCTGATCCGGCTCAATAACGGCATCTACCGCCGGCTGTTCGAACGCCAGGCGCTGGAGCTGACCAAGGGACTGGTTGCGTAAACCGAGGCGCCAGGCTGCCGCTCTGGCGCTTCTTCTTCTGCACCTGCATTCGACATTGGGACCACGAGCGGAGCTGCGGCCAAAGCACCCGGCGCAAACGATACCGGCAGCTTCAGCGGACTATGCTTACGACAAGGCGAAGATTCTGACCTCGCGGCCGATGCCCTGAAGTTCCGCCATCCGCGAGGCCGAGACGATGCCGCCGTCGCGCAGGATCTCCGAAACATGGGCGTCCTCGACAACAGTCTCGGTCGTCATGATCACATTGGGATCGGCAAGGCCCTGGACGCGAGAGGCGATATTGACCGTCTGGCCGAAATAGTCCTGCCGGTCGTTCAGGTTGACGGCGAGGCACGGTCCCTCATGGATACCGATCTTCAGCAGGAGGTCCTCGCTGCCGTGCTCGGCATTCAGCCGGCGCATTGCCTCCCGCATCCTCAGTGCGGCCGCGACCGCCCGGTCCGGGCTCGGAAAGGTCGCCATCACGGCATCGCCGATCGTCTTGACGACCGCTCCGGCCTCGGTGGCGACGATCTCGTGAAGGACGCGAAAATGCGCCCGCACCAGATCGAAAGCGGCCAGATCGCCGACACGCTCGTAAAGCGCCGTCGAGCCCCTCAGATCGGTGAAGAGGAAAGTCAGGCTGGTGATCTTGAGACGCTGGTCGACGTCGAGCGTGTCGGTCCGGTAGATATCGCGGAAGCTTTGGTTCGTCAGCAGCCGCTTGGCGGTCAGAAACGCCCGCCTGCGGCCGAGGAGCTCGTGCAGGTCATCTCCGGCAATGCAGACATTCGGCACCACCCTGCGATCGGTGTGGTTCTCGAGGGTAAGCCGCAGCGTGCCGGGACGCAGCGTCACGGTTTCGTTCAGCGCATGCCCGCGGCTGATGACCATCGAGAGATTCTGGCGCTCGCCGGTGGGCTCCCCCTGCACATCGATGAACTGCGCCGAATGGGTCACCGCATCGAAGATGATGACGAATTGCGCCGGCAGTTGCAGCGAGACGAACGCCTTTTCGCCCGGCGCCAGCTCGATCATCTCCAGCAGGATGCGGTCGAACTTGGCTTCGAGATCCTCCGGCAGGTCGACACCGGAGCTGAAGAAAATCTGGCGGTAATATTCGAGCGGCGGCAGCCGGTCGGGCTCGTGCGCGGCAATCCTGCGCACCCGCGGACTGACCGTGAAGGTGACCTCGACCATCTCGTCGAGCGTCGGTTCGTATCCTGCCGCACAGAGGGCACAATGATAGGTGTCCTGGTTGACCCCCTTGAGGGTGGCGCCGCTGTCGAGGACCCCGCCGCATCCCGGACAAAGCACATTCCACGTCATCTCGAATGCGCCGATGCGGGCCGCGTGCAGAAAGGCTGCGATGGTCTTTTCTTCATCGAGATGATGCTTGTCGGCGAAGGCGAGCGCATTGATGCGATTGAGATCGCGATCGACGCCGTGCTTGACGACGTTTTCGATACACTCGACCGTCTGCGGGTCAGCCGCCTGTCGCAGGGTGGCAAAAAGGACGTCCACTTCGCTCATTGGACAAGTCTCGGTGCTGACAACACGGCGAACGACATCCAGGATCATACCATGGGACCTTGCCAATAGAAATCTTTGCGCCTCGATAATGCCCGGCATGCAATTTTCCGGTGTCGGCTTTGGCGGCCTCCTCGCGCCGCCTCGGAAATCGCGGGGCTGCCCGGATAAGCTGCGGGCGTCAATAATCCGGGGAATGACGCACAAAACGCTAACATCACCGCCTGGAAATCCTTTACGATCAGTCGTTTCGGCCTCTCGGGGCCTGTCGCAAAGGAGAAACGATGGATCGTCTCGTCGGCGCGGATGAAGGGGCTCGATCGGCGGATCGGGCTGAAGAAGCCGGTCGTGCGGATGGTCTGGCGCGAGACGTCACGGCGGTCAAAATCGGCGACTGTCTCCTCGGTTACAAGGCCGTGCAGCGCCGCATGCGGGGCGGCCGCTGGAACCATTTCCGCGGCCGGATGCGCGAGATCGAAAAATTGATCCGGCATCGCCATGGCGAGATCGTGCCCGAGGCGGATGACGCCTTGATCTATGTCGAGGTGATTGCCAGCCTCGCCTTTGTCGAATTCAGGCAAGCCTTCGTCGAGGTCGTCCTCGGCTGGGCGGCGCGATGGCTGCCCTGGGCCGGGAAAGGCGCCATAGAGGAAATCATCTACGAGCGGACGAAAGTGCGCTATGCCCCCTTGACCGCCGACGCGCTCGGTCACTCCCTGCATCTGAGCTACGCCGAACGCAGTGCGCTCGACATTCGCACCATCGGCGCCTTCGACGTGCCGAAGACGAAACGAGCAAACCTGCAAAAGGGAAAGCGGCGCAGGCGCGACCGAAGCCGAAAAGAGGAGCAGCGGCGGGCCGCCGGCGCGCTTTCCAGAGCCGACTATCTCGGCAATTCCCTCAGCACGACCCGCCCCTGGGAGGCTTTCGGCATCAGCCGCCGAACCTGGGAGCGCCGCGGCAAACCGATGCCGGAACCGAAGATAATACTGGACGCCGCCGCCGTGCCGCTCGCCGCTTAGAAGCTTTCCGGCTTTGAGCGGGGCGTTCCGAACCAGCTCGTCATCGCTTCGTGCAGACCATCCTGCGTCCGCTCGCCTACCCACGCCACATAACCATCGGGGCGAACCAGCACCGCCGACGGCGCGGAGACCGCACCGAGCCCCGGCAGCTCCCAGGGCCCGGCATAACTGGCGTGGACCAGAGGCACGCGGTCCGACCAAGGCGTAATGTCGAGGCTCCCGGCTGCGCCGAAGTTCAACAGCACCGGCCGCGCATTTCTAAGCAGCGTAAAAACGCGGGTCGGACCACCCGGCGTGATCAGGTCGAGGTCGGGCATGCGGCGGCCGAGCAGCGGATGCCCCTCGCCGAACTCGTAACGGATGGCAAGGCCGGACATTTCGGCAGCGATCTTCTTGCGGGCCTGCTCCAGGCCGAGCAGCTCCAGGACGATGTCGCGCAACGCTTCGCTGCGGTCATCGCTGCGTTGCAATGCGACCTGCGCCATCGTCACACGCAACACGCGGGCGGCGACCGGATGTCGTTCGGCATGATAGCTGTCGAGCAGGGCCTCGGGCGATATCCCCTTCACCACCTGGGCGAGCTTCCAGCCGAGATTCACGGCATCCTGCACACCGGTATTGAGGCCCTGCCCGCCGACCGGGGAATGCACATGCGCGGCGTCGCCCGCCAGGAAAACCCTGCCCTTGCGGTAGACCTCCGCCTGCCGCGACATATCGGTGAACCTGGAAATCCACCTCAGGCCATGAATGCCGTAATCCGTGCCGCAGGCGGCGATCAGCGCTTGCCTGAGATCGTCGAGCGTCGGCTCGCCCGTGGCGCCGGCCCCTCTCTCAGTCACCATGACGTTGATCGGACCTTCGCTCGCAAAGACCACCTTGCCGCCGCGGATTTCATAGTCCTCGCGGCCGAAAGCATGCATGCCGAGCGCCGTGCGATGGACGCCGAGCGGCGGTTCCTCCTCCATCTCCGCTTCGGCGAGAATGTTGCTGGTCGTCGCATCCCAGCCCGGAAAGGCGATGCCGGCCGTCTTGCGTACCAGACTGCGGCCGCCATCGCAGCCGACGAGATAGCCTGCCCTGAGCTGAGCCCCATCGGAGAACTCGATGCTGACGCCGGTGTCATCCTGCACGAAACCGGTGAGTTCGCGGCCGCGATAGATCGCCACCGGCAGTTCGCCGACCCAGCCGGCCAGGATGCGCTCGATATGTTTCTGCCGCAGCGCCAGCCCGTAATTGTGACGCGTCGGGAAATCGCTGATATCGAGCCGTGTGACGGCAAATCCGGTGACCTGGGCGACCTGCCCTTCCGCGAGGAACCGGTCGACGATGCCGCGCTGATCGAGAACCTCGAGCGTGCGCGCACTCAGACCGCCGGCCCGTGAACCGACGATCTCCTGATTTTCGCGGCGTTCGACGATGGCGACATCGATGCCCGCCAAGGCCAATTCGCCCGCCAGCATCAGCCCCGTCGGCCCGCCGCCAGCGATTACGACCGCATGTTCTTTCATCCGCAAACTCCTCCGTTCAGATTAGCCGAGCGCAATAGCCGGCATTCCGGGCCGACCTGGCCGGCTGATTCTCCTTGATTTCGTAAGTCCCGCCCGGATGCCGATTTCCCTGTCGCAGGTTGTTCCCCCTATAAGTATAAGCTCTCTACTGGTGGGAAGGACTTGCGACAGAATCTCTGCCTTGCTTTCCAAAGCCCATATCGCTTGCCGCTTGCGAGATTTCCGGCGGTGGAACCCAGGTGTTTCAGCATGACCAGACCGGGTGGACGCCGGATCTGGCAAACGCTTTGCCTTTCACCATTCGTTCTCGGCGATCAAAAGCAGCTGACCAGCGCCTCTCACTGCGGGGCTGTTGCTTTCTGCGGTATGGTCTGAGCAGCTGGTTGCTCGGACGGATCGGCCGGATGGCCATAGATTGTGTAAACGGCGCCCGCCAGAATGCCCAAGACGAGAAGAACGAGCACGTACAACATCATTCCGCGGATGGCCGTTTTCGGTGTCCTGTCCATCGTGGACCTCCAGGATAACTCGGGAGTCAAAGTTAATGCGAGCGCTTTTGGTTCCGAGAATGAAGCCTGTGGACTTCCCGCCACCGCATTCGGGATATCGGGCTGTTCGCCGTCGCCACCGCATTGATTGGCGATCGAATAGACCCGCACGGAACGATCCGGTGCGCATCTGGTTTATCTACACGCACCTTGCTAGCGGAGGCTACCATGTGGGCAATCCTGATCGGCGCCGCTCTCATAATCGGCGGACTTCTTTTTCTCTTCTCTTCGGCGCTTCTCCGAAAGCCGAGCAATCCGCATCAATTGCCGCAAGGCGGCACGACGCTGGAACCACGACGCCAGGGCCTGAGGTTCCTCGGCCTGTCGCACAACTGGCCAGCCTTGGCCGTTATTGCGATCGGCGCCCTTCTGTTGGCTTTCGGCGGCTACTTCGAGATCCCGGCAGCACCTTGACCGCTCGGCATTGCGAGGAGGCGGCCCCGGCCTCATCGATAACAAAAACCCGGCGATTGCCGGGTTCCTGTTCAGGCGCTACCAAGTCTGGCGACCGCACCAGTCATCGACGTCGCGTTTGACGCGATCCCTTTCGATGCCATAGCGTTCCTGTATTTTGCCTTCCAATTGGTCGCGCTTGCCCGCGATCTGGTCGAGATCATCGTCCGTGAGTTTGCCCCACTGCTCCTTGATCTTGCCTTTCGCCTGCTTCCAATTTCCTTCCACACGATTCCAATCCATGGCGGATTTCTCCTATTCGTTGATGCGAACAAAACGAACCGCGATGGAAGTTGGTTCCTGTGACTTTGGGCGAATTCACAGACCTCGGCCTATCCTGCGCGTCGGCTGCGACACGCATGGTTTTGCGAGGTCTCGGCGAGGTTGGTGGCGATGGCGATAACGTCGGCACCCTCGAGGTCGCGAGCGGTTTTGCGAGCAGCAACCGCGACACTAGACGAACACGAGCACCACCCTCTCCCTGAGGCGCACCGGCCGGCGCATTTCCGGGGAGCGCGCAGCCGTTCATCGGAGGTTAATGCTTGTTAACTCAGAATCGCAGCCTGAAAGGATGCGCCGATGAAGATGCTTTTTTCCTCACTTGCAGCCATGGTCTTGTCTGCATCTTTCGCCTTGCCGCTAAACGCCGCGCCGATTGTCGTGCCGAACGCAGTACAGCTGCACAGCCCCGACATCGAGCAGGTCAAACACCGGAGCCATCGGAAATGGCATGCGAAACGCCACTGGAAACAGCGATACGCCTACCGCGACTGCCGGTATTACGGTTCCTGCTATCGTCCGCGGTATTACGGGTATCGCGACTATTACGGCTATCGCGACCCATACCCCTATCGTCGGTCAGGTGTGACCGTTTACTTTGATTTTTAGCCGGCGGCGCCACGCAAACCAACCTTGGCGCTCGACAGGCGAGCCCGTCGGAGTTCCACTCCGGCGGGCTTTCCATGTGCCACGTGACAATCATGTGCCGTAAAGGTGCGCAATACGCGCTGCAAAATCGGTAGACAGCGGTAATGTTTCGCGCCAACCAACCCAATTAAAACATGGAAATCATTGCTATTTTATGGTGAGAGCGTCGGGGTTCGAACCCGAGACCTACTGATTAAAAGTCAGGCTTGTTGTGTTTCATCGAATTTCCTTCTGTTTCCTATTGCATTGTTTTTTCGTCATTTTGTTCCTATATTCCCGTTGAATGCATCATCGAGTTTCACCGTGTTTCTGTCGCCGGTGGCGACTCGGTGGCGACTAAATGAAGTGAGGGGAAATTGCCGACAATCAAAATCAGCCGTAAGGCGCTTGCGGACATCGTGCCCAGCGCAAAGCCTACCATCTATTACGACGCCACCCTCAAGGGTTTCGGTCTTAAGGTAATGCCGACCGGCGCCAAGTCGTGGATTATCGAGTACCGGCCTGGCGCCGGCGGCCGCGGCGTTTCGAAGAAGCGCATCAAGATCGGCACACTAGCCACTCACTCGCCGGAGGCGGCCCGGGACGAAGCATCGCGCACCCTCGCCCGCGTGACGCTCGGCTCGGATCCCGCCGCGTCAAGGTCTGACGAGCGCAAAGGCCAAACGGTCGCTGAAGTCGCCGACTCATGGCTTGAAGAGCACGTGCGGATTAAGCGTAAGCCCAGGACATACGGCGAATACAAATTGGCCGTAGAACGCTACATCAGGCCCGTGCTTGGAAGCATGAAATTCTCTCTCGTGGAGCCATCTGACGTGCTCCGCATGCAGGCAAAGATCATCCGTGGCAAAACAAACAAGGCCAACGGTGGGCGCACAATGGCCAATCGCGCGCTGGCCGCTCTGTCAGCCATATACGGCTGGGCGCAAGACTTGAGGATCGTCCCCGTCGGCTTCAATCCGGTCACGTCTATCGAGCGCTTCAAGGAAAACCAGATCGAGCGCTTTCTGACGTCCGAAGAAATCGGAGCACTGGCCGCGGCCCTTACTGAGGCCGAAACGATCGGCCTTCCCTATGAAATTGACGAGACGAAAGCCAAGGCTAAGCACGCGAACAAGGCTGAGAACCGTCGAACTGTCTACGGCGAGCACGCAATAGCCGCCATAAGGCTATATCTCTTTACCGGCTGCCGGCGCAGTGAAATCTTGAAGCTCATGTGGTCAGACGTCGACCTCGAGCGAGGTATCTTGTTTCTGCCGGACTCCAAGACGGGCAAGAAGCCGGTGATTTTGTCACCCCAGGCGCAGGCAATCCTTACGAATCTGACCCGAATTGGAAAATATGTGATAGCTGGTGCGGATGCCGGCACGGAGAACGAAGCGCCGCGCGCAGACCTTGACCGGCCATGGAAGGCAGTGACGCGCCGCGCCGGCCTGGATAAGCTTAGACTTCACGACCTCCGACACACCTATGCAAGCATCGGCGCAGGCGGCGGCCAGGGATTGCCGATTATTGGAAAGCTCCTCGGCCACAAGAACATGGCCACAACGCAGCGCTATGCGCACCTAGACACGGATCCGATGCGACGTGTAACGGACTTCATCGGCGACCATATCGACCGGGCGATCGGAGGCGGAAATGGCCAAGCTGCCTGAGGGGTTTAGTGTGCAAGCCATCCCCATCCGCTCGGCTTTGGCGGAGGGAAGAACGGAAGACGCCAAGACCGAGGTCGTCCGACTCCTGCTCACCGGCAAGGCGGACAAGATCGTCCAGCGTCTCGCGGCGGAAATGATCCGGCCGCCAAAGCGCGGACGCGGTCGTCGCTCTGCCCTTACGCGGCACTGGCATGAGATTGGCGAGGAATACCATCAACTGCGTGAGGCTGGCGTGAAGTACGAAGACGCCCTCCGCATCGCTTCGGAAAAGTTCGGCTATTCGGAGACGCACGTCCGTAATGCGATTGCTGATTATGATCAGGGTCGATCTGTTTAGATGGCAAAGAAACTTCACTCTGCATTCTTGTTGCCCTGTGGATAACATATCCTCGAGCCGCTAGCGCTCTCTCAACGCGATCCCTATAGTTCGTTGCGTGCAATGGCGGGAACTTCATGAAGCCGGACAAACTTCGCAACCTGCTGCAGGAAATGGATACTCGCGTCGCGCGGATGCAACGTGAAAGGACGGACCACTTCACTGCGAACCTGTCAGGGATCCGGACCGATGTTCAACGACTTCTCAGCAAAGTCGATTCCATACGAACGTCGGACATCTCCGCACTGGAGCTAACGCTTTCTGCCATTCCGATTAATGACACGGACCGATCGAGTTTGCGTAATCTGCTGCTCGGCATGAAGTTCGGCCTTAATCGCCTCGGCCCTGAGGATGTGCTTGAGGCCGTGCCTGGTCAGAAGCCCGCAGCTTTTCAGTTTGGCTTCGACGGCGAACGCGTCGTCGTGGTTGATCAGCCTCTTAGAACTCGAGAGCGCGACAGGGACATCGCCGCTGCAGCATTAGAAGCGGCCATCGAGAAGGGCGTCTATGTTGGTGAACAGCTGGCTCAGTCGAATTGTTCGCCGCGATTGAGGGAAGCCTTCAAGTCACTCCAGGACAAGCTCGAGGCGCGCTCTAACATCATTCAGGTAGGCATGTACAACCAGGCATGTGGACGTGTCTTGAGAGGGGATGTCGAGGAACTTTCGCCCACGCTTTTCGAGCTATTGCGATCACACGTCGAGCTCGTCTTTGCTGCGGCGTCGCAGTTTGAAGATTGGCGGGTATTCCGTGAGAATGCGGTGGACATAGATCGAGACTCCGTCGCCGCACTTTCCCAAAGCACGCTTGCCTTGGTACGAGGTCTTAAAGCACAACCGGACACGGATCCCGATGTAGCGGCCGCTCTCGATACTGTGGTGGGCTGGACGCAAGACAAAGCGGCTGACAAACGCGACGTGCTTGCTCTGACCGGCACTCTGCAAAACCTATGGTCTCTCGCTGCCAAATCTGCGCTTGCCAAGGAAGTTGCCAGCGAAGGTCGCAAGCTCGTAGCCAAAGCTATAATCGCAACTCTTCTGGCCGCCACCACGGCCGGCGCGCTCGCTGCCTTCGGCAAGGTGCCTGGAGCGGAGTGGATCGAAACGACCGTCGCATATTTCAAATCTGCGACAGAAAGCCCTGCTGCCGCGCCCGACAATAATCGGTAGCCCCGCCCGAAGGCGAGGCCACGTCATTAAAACCCTGGCACGCCTACTGCCTGTACGGCCTATCCCTTTCCGATACTTTGATCCCCTCGCAGCGAAGCTGATCAGAGCCAGACAAGTAGCGGCGCAGGTTGCCGATCTGCATGTTTTTATGTCGAGGGCAGTAGCCGTTTGTTTTATGTGGCTTGCACAGCCCGCAGGCTGCAATGCGTGGACGTTTCCTCTTGTGATGCATTTCGATCTCCGAGCGAAGTCGGTGCGCCCCGATGGCGCACGCGTTTCTGTCGGAGATGGATGGTCGTGCTGTTCATCTGCACTCTTTACTACAGCGGCGAGAAACGGAAAAGCCGCCGGCAGGTGACGCCGACGGCGCGCTTGTTGGCCACCCTGGCATTGGCGACTAGAAATCGAAATATACGCTCACGCCTGACCGACGATGATACGGGTAATTGCGATAGCCGTAGTCGCGATAAGGGTAGTAATCGCGATAACCATAATAGTCGCGGTGGCCGTAATACCGCGGTCGATAGCACGAGCCATAATACCGGCAGTCACGGTAAGCGTACCGGTGTTTCTTCCAGTGGCCATACGCATGTCCATGACCGTGGCGACGGTAATGGATCAGATCGACGTCGGCGACGGACATCGCTATTGATTTCGGCACGACCATCGGCGTGGCGCTTAGCGGCAGGGCGAAAGATGCAGACAAGACCATTGCTGCAAGTGTGGAAAAAAGCATCTTCATCGGCGCATCCTTTCAGGCTGCGATTTTGGGTTAATGAGCATTAACCTCCGATGAACGGCTACGCGCTTGGAGGAAGACCGGCCGGCGCGCCGCTGGTGTGGTCGCGGGTGGTGATCGCGCCGGCCATTGGTGTTCATCCTGCCCGCGCCGATGCGGCTCGACGACGGGCAGGCAGCCGGCCGCCACCGGCTATCTGGGTCGCGCGCTCGGCGCCTCCTTAATCAATTCCCAAATCTCTCCACGGCGATAGCTCGTGTATAAGAGCCAGTCCATGCCGCCGCGCTCCTCGTTGCAGCGCTTGCATGCCAGGGCGATGTTGTCACGGTTATTCCGGCCGCCGTCAGCCCGCCGACGCAAATGCTCGAGTGTCTCAGCGTTCGGCGGCTGCTTCCAGGGTGGCCGGTCACTCAGAACCATCGGCTGGAGGCAATAACAGCAGCGGCCGCCCTGTTTCTCGCGTATCTTGATGCGGTTCTGGATGTGGCGTGTCATGGCTTAGCCAGTGATAGGATCGAGGGCCTGGCCGGTCACGGTTCGCCGCGGCCGCCCGTGTGCTGTACTTAGGATTTCGATTTCGTAGATCTCGCGGCCCATCAGGGTGGCGGCTCGATTGGCCACGATCGCCGGCATGTCGCCGAACACAACACGGTCGCCGACAGCGAAGCGGAAGCTGACCGGCACCTGCGGCGGAAGCGTCGCCGGCGGCTGCCATGCCCCGCTGGCCAAGGTTGCGGGTGTGGCGGGGATGGAAACGTTCATCATCTCGGCCTCCCCTATCTTCTTGCGAAGTTTGCGCCGAGGGATCTCTTGATCAACGCGCGTGGCAGCAAAGTTCTGTCAGTGGAAGAGATGTTTGGCATCGGGTTACTCCTCATTGCGTACGTAATTGTTAGTATTTGTATATCGAATGATTTCATAGCGGTCAACAGCAAAATGCGATAAATGTTTGCATACCGCGAACATGCGGCTTGATATGGAGTGAACTGGAATGGCGAAGACAGCCGCAATCGGCATTCGTATAGAGCCCGAGTTGAAGGATGCCATCGAAGCGGCCGCCAAGGCCGAGCGCCGTTCCGTGGCGTCTTACATTGAAAAGGTGATCGCTGATGACTTGGAAAAGAGGGGCTTGCTGACGCCGGCCAGCAAAGGTGGCTGATATGGGAGCTCACGCCGGCAAGACCTCCGCCGATTTCAAAGGGCTTGAGGAGCTAGTTGCCAAGATACAAAAGACGCTGGCACCTCAAGCGGAGGTACTTCACAATGTGAAGCTCGACGGTCATAGCAGCAAGAGAAAGCGCCAGATTGATGTCCTGGTGCGAGACAGGATCGGACAATATGAGATCCTGATTGTGATCGAGTGCAAAGACTATAAATCACCTGTCGACGTTAAGGGCGTCGAAGAATTCTCCGGTTTGGTGCAGGATGTGCGCGCTCAGAAAGGGGTTTTGGTCTGTCCGCGTGGCTTCACAAAAGCAGCCAAACAACGCGCGCAATCTCTTCAAATGGATCTCTATAGTCCCATAGATACCGATATTCATAAGTGGACTGCGCGCGTTACGATGCCTGCGATATGCGATTTTCGCTCCGCCGCAATGTCGTTTGGAGTTGCGGCATCCTCACCGTATCCATTCAGACTTGAATACGATTTCTTCAAGACATCCGATGTGTTCGACGAAGAAGGCGCTTCCCTCGGCACTCCTCTCGCGATTGCTTCAAAAAAATGGAGCAATGGCGAGTTTCCAACAGCCATTGGTGAGCACGAGAAGGTCGATATCTACTCGGTAAAGACCTTCATGGATAATGGATACGGTACGCGTTCTCCGATTGATCTATGGGTTGGGTTGCGAGTGACTGCTGATCTGTATTTCGGACAATATCCCATCGCCAAGCTCTCCGGGTTCAAAGATGAAGTCGCTGGTTCAGTTATCGCCAATGCGTTTGAGCTGGGGATGCTCGATCCGCACCACGTCGAAAAGCAATGGAAAAAGCTAAGATCAATTGATGAAGCGCCCGTAGAGCCGGTGATTGTGATGACAGGGCTAATCAGCTGGGCGGATTGAACTTCTCATTGACCGACCGAGCCCGACTCGCCTAGCTTCCAACCGCGGCCCACCACTCCGCGCAGGCCATCCCGCCTAACCACCACTTGAAGAGGATCAACCAGCTTTCGGCATTCGTGCCGGCGGCATGCGTTCTTTCTATGTGGTGAGATCAAGTGACGCCCTCAATTCCGTTGGACAACATCTACACGGCTGACGAAGCCGCTGAACGGCTCAGGCTGACCAATCGTGGTGTGATCAAGCTTGGCAAAGCATACGGCTTGTGCTCACGGCGCGGCCGCGACTATCTCTTTTCGGAGGCAGACATTCAAGCTTTGTGGGAGGTAATGCGCGAGCCTGCCAAGCAGCCCAAGCCCCCAACTGTGAAGGTTGCGCCGGCTCGCGACTTTTGGAAGAAAAACTTCTGGCTTTTCGACCTATCCGTCGCGGTCGATCGGCGCGAGATGGCAGTCCTGCGATTCCTCAGCAGTCAGAGGGCGCCGCGGTCGCGCAATCAGATCAAGCGAGCCGGCCCCCGCACGGTTGAATCATTCCTCAAACAGGGCTTCGTCGTCGAGCGCGCTCGCGACGCTCAAGGCGATCCCATGATTGTCATCACCGACGAAGGCCGCGAGCAAATCGCCAAAGCCGATCGCTGGATAAAGGAGAGGGCCAAACACGGAAGGGGTGCAGGTGGTTGGGATCGGACCGTGGGTGGCAAATGACGTTTCCACCGAGCCCATTCGATCGTCTGCCGCTTTTCGCAACTGACGATGAGATTGCCGTCGCTGTTGTCGGCAAAGCCAGGGCGTCTGCCTGGAAGCGCAACGGCCTGCGTATTCTCGAATCCAAAGGCTTTCCCAAGGTCGACGTACTACATGGCGGCAGATCTGTGCCGCTAATTCGGAAATGGTATGAAATGCATATGGGCCTCGACAAGAATTATATTCTGGCGACGCTGGAGGACGGAAAGGAAAATCCTCAAGCATGGAGACCAAAGCGAGAGCAGCGCGCCGACAGAAAGCCGCGGCTGAATCTCGATACTCGATGCCAGACGGTGCTGCGCCAGATGATCGAGAACCCCGATTGCCGCACTCAACGAGATATGCGGGGTGTAGGAGAATTGACCTTAGAGAAGCTTCAGGCGCACGGCGTGATAATGTCGTCAGGCAAAGCCGATACCAACCGCATCTGGTCGGTGACGGACTTAGGCCGCGAAGAGATAAAGCGCATCGACTATTGGTATTTCGGAAAGACAGCGCGATGACCGTTCCCCCTCGCCTCATTGGTCGCAAGGAAGCGGCTGAATATTGTGGAATTTCGCCGACATGCTTCTCGCTGTGGGTGTCGACCCACAAGATGCCGCCGACGATTCCCGGCACCCGCATGTGGGACAAGCGCGCGATCGACGCCAAGCTAGACGAAATCAGCGGCATCATGTCGTCTGCGCCCGAGGATCCATTCGACAAATGGGATCGCGAAAATCGGACCGGTCGACCGTCTGGCCGCGATAGCCTTGCAGAGTGGCGTGCCGGAAAAGAAAAGCGCCGGGCGAAATACCGCCCTCAAATGGGACTCGAATACAGGCTCGAGTCCATTCTCGTTTACCTGGCTGCGCATCCAGACTGCGACACGGCGTCGTCGATACCCAATGCCGGGCCAGCGATGCTTGAAGAGTTGCGAAAAGCGGGCGCGGTTCAGCTGGTCGAAATAGAGCGGGAGGCAGTTTGTTACGCCTTAACGGAAAAGGGAAAGGCAGAAGCCGCGCGCATCAAGAAGTGGCGTTCACTGGCGCCTTGATCTTGGCTGGGGTGCCGGAACGCAATAGGAACGATTATGGTGTGCATAAACATGTGGATTAAATGCCGGTCGTGCGCACGGCCTCGGCGATTTCAGCCATAATGCTCTCGCCGCCAAGGAAACGACTGTGCCTGGAAACACAATGATGTCGTCCCTTAGCGACTGGAGCTGTACCCGCAAAGGAGGGGGATGGTCAGGGCCATTCCCCTCCGGATTAGGCTCACCTAACCTGCTACAAGTCACCTAGTTGCGCAACATGCAACGTGTCGATATCCACGGTTCATGCGGACGTTTTTCCGCACCAAACGGAGTCCAGTTAACGTGGCCACCGATACCGCCGCTCTCCTCGAAGACGCCGCCGATCGAATTGCGGATGTTTCCCGGGCCGATCTTCAGATCATACTTCGTCGGGCCGCGCTGCTGTTGCGCAACTCGGGATCGATCGCCTTTGATAACGATGTGGAAGAAGCCTTGCGGGATCTGTCCGGCGAACTTGGCAAGACGCGCAACGATACTGTCAGGTATATCGTCCGGGAGTGGATGGAGCAGAACACCTACCTGCCGGTGCACGAGCTGGACGAAGATGGCGATGTTGATGGGAGTGCATGACGCGTCAGGGAGACAACAATGACGATCCGCATAGACCTCATCGATAAGGCCAACCTTCTGCGGGACCAGCTCCGCCTGTTAGAGATGGCGGCGCATGCGGTGGATGACCGCGACCAAAGAAGCGCGCTTATAGGAGGCTGTGAGCAGGCCAAGGAATTTATGGAAGAATTGCTCGACATGATGCGAAGCATGCCAAAGAGCGAGCCAATCGCGGCAACGAACGAATAGCTGCGAGCCGGCCGAACAAGAGACTAAATGATGATCGCGGGCTTGATCCTATGCGCATCGCTGACGGCCGTCGACGGCGACACCGTGAAATGCGATGGGCAAAACATGCGACTGCTGGGGGAAGGTGTTCCGTTCGTCTCGGGCATCGATACGCCGGAGATAGGATCGCACGCGAAGTGCCCCAAGGAACGGAAGCTGGCGCTGATCGCCAAGGGCAGGCTGAAAGAGCTTTTGGCTGAAAAGGGCTTGCGTGTCATCTTCAGCGGCGCGGTGGACAGGACGCCGTCGCGCCGGCCGCTCATCAACATTTATCGACCGAATGGGGAAGAGATCGGGAAGAAGCTGCTGGAAGAAGGTTTCGCGTGGCCCTGGAGCCCGAGGCAGCGGAATGATTGGTGTGATTGAACAGCAGCGTTGCGCTGAGACAATGTCGCGATGGGACTTCAGGGCAAAATAGTAAAAACTCCAATAACACTGACGAAATCTTCCAGCGGACAGCTGCCCGAGACGACGTCCTCGATCTTGCCTGCCCAGAACTCATTGTCGGGCATAATTAGGGTGGCGCCGTTTTTTGCCAGGAACTCTGCACCGGCATGGAATGCTGTTCTTTTATTGCCTTGTTCAAAGGCATGCGCTTTGGCGATCGCGAACAGCATAGTGCCAAACGCTCGCACGAGATCTTGACTCTCGTAGAGCCAATGGTTCCTTGGCGACATCACGGCACTTTCCAACGCGCCAAAGTCTCGCAAGAAATGCGCCTCACCAGTCCGAGAGACCTGCTCGGCGTTTATCGCAATCACATCATCGACATTTATCCAAATTGGCGCGGTCATCTAGCCAAATAAGCCGTGACTCTTGGATATCGCCTATTCAGGTCTTCACGGATAGCTGTTGGATCATCGGCAATGGCTCGGGCTTGTTCCCGAATCTTGCTATCGATCTTCGGCTGAATCTCCTGCTGAAGAAAGGAGATGAAGGCCTCGTCTATTCCCACCGCCTTCTCGTGCGCGTTGATGGATTCAGCAATCTTTGTCCGAAAATATCTCCGCTTCCCTGGGTCGCTTATGCGAGCGGCGCGCTGCTCGAAGAGCCGGTGCATGTCTTGGATGACCCGACGTGAGATCGAGATGTTTTTGTACGCGCTCGTGCCATATTCCAGGCAAGCCAATCTCAATTCAATCAGCGCAGTTCTGTTGTTGTCTTCAATCGCTCCATCAACCGCGCGAGCAAAGGCCACTCGATCGAGTGCATCGGCAGAGCGAAGTTTAAGGACAAATTTTGCAAAACCACGAGCATAAGCGGCTGCGACCTCTGCCGGATCGGCGTCCAAAGACGGCAAATCCGGCTTGGGGAAGTCCTCAAACCTTTTCGTCCGCTCTGTTAACAACGCTAGAGACATTGCCACCAATACCTTTTCATCTTTAGATACGGCATCATTAGCTCATGTTCAATCGCCGCCAGTGCAGAGTGGCGTCTCTTAGACATGCTTGCTGTAAAACAAAGCAGCCGCCTCCCCGGCTAAAGAGAGGCGGCTGGCGGTTGCGGCTAGACTAATCTCCGCCCTCCTGCTCAGATGGCGCATCTTGGCGGGAGCAATAACAATGCATGAGAATTCACCGTGCTACTGCGGTAGCAGACGCAAATTTAAGAAATGCTGCGGCGCTCGCGGCGGGGGAATATCAAACCAGTTTTTTGTCGCGGCCGGTGAAGCTAACCCTTCATTGGGAGAACTCATTTCAAAGGTCAGAGCATTTTTCGGTAGCTCGTTTTCAGGAACAATCCAGCAAGGGCTCACGTCAGATTACGTGATAGGAGGAGATAAGTTTATTGACCGCGCCAGCGTGTCAATCGTCACGCGCGATCCTGATCGCGCGTTTGTTTATTTAGCCCATGAGTTGTTACATCTAGATTTGCATGCCCGCGGCTACGGCATATATCGGGGTTGGCCTGGTTTAGCGCCAAAAGTCGCCAACGCAGCCCAGGCTTTCAAGCGAGACCTAGAAGGCCTTGTTAATCAAATACACCATCTGATTTTCTTCGAGCAATTCGTCGAAATGGGTTTTCCGCCGGCTCTTTTTGTGCTGCCAGTCGCGCCACCTCAAGATTATTCTGAGTTCTCAAAGATCCACAAGGCCATGGGATTCCCGGAGCTTCATGGGTTTCTTCGGCTTTGGTGGGTACATGAGGCCATTCGGCACTATCTCGCTCCTATGCAGGGACAACCCGATGAATCACGAAAAGTCGACATTATAATCGGCCAGGCGATGTCAGTTTTCCATGATTTTGACTGCACATGGTCAGATATCGTTCGTTGGGTCGATAACGGTGGTTTTAAAAAACCCGAGGGATACATTCCCGCATTCAATAATCTCGCTACTATACTTGCCATGCCCCGTCCGACATTCGCGTCAATAGATCCCCGCACATTGGCTATACAAACTCTGCCACTGTAGGTGTTTTCATCAAAGGATTGCATCTGCCTCAGTTGATCGAACAAGGCGCGGTGTTGCTCAAGGGTGGAGCCCTTATTGCTGCCGCTCGTATAGAAATCACGCATAAGCAAGCCTCGGATTGTCGACGAAGAAATAGCCGAGCCGCTTGACCTTTGCCCGCATCAAAGCGGTTCCTCCGACCCCAAGCGCGCGATCAGCGTTCGGATAAAGACGGATTGACAGATTGGCGGTGTCGGAGCTGACTTGAACGGCGTCAGTCATAAGCCAATAGGTCTGCTGCTGCGCGTCGCCGATAAGGCCGCTCCATCCGCCTTCGTACAGAGCGCGACGGCCGTTCGCCCAAAGTTGCGGGACGAGCAGGGCGTCATTGCCCATGACCTCGATCTCGGCGATAGACCGTACCCACTGGCCGGTTTGCCCCACCACCGTGAAATCGCCCGTGGTACCGATACCAAGCTGGTAATAAGCAGTCGCGCCCGTACCTACAGCGGTAATGTCGAAAATGCGCGTCTTGCCGCCAGTGTCTGGGTTATCTTCCGACGAGAGAGCGAGCGTAGAGCTTCCGGTCCCGCCCTTCTGCGTCCTCATACCGGTCGGCGTTGAGCCCGTACCGTTGGCCGTCACGCCGCCGTTGCCCAGGAGCGTAGGATAGGGATACTTGTTGAGACCGGTATTCCACAGCTCCAGCGCATAGTTGCGCGCCGGGATAAGCAGATCCAGGATCTGATTGATCAGCCGGGCGCACTTGAGCGCGCCTTGCGTTCCAAGATGGATATAGTCCGACATGTTGGAACGATCGGTCCATCCGGTATTCGTCGGGTCGAGCGCGATGTCATAGTCAACCAGGATGGCTTTTGATTTCGGCAGGGTTGGCACCCATGCGCGGATAGCAGCATTGATGTAGGCGCGATTGATATTGTTGTCGGCACCGTTGAAGGCGTTGGCCGGATCATTCACCCAAGGAGGCATGGTGCCGATAACGCAGAACACACCTGCGTCCATCGCCATTTGCAGGGTCTCTTGGAAGTAGGCGAACGTTGCTGGCCCTGTTCCAGTACCAACGGAGTTATTCACCGATGGCCGGTAGAACATCATATCGGGATGCATCGGCAGAAGGTAATTAACCATCATTGCGCGATGGCTGGCCGCATTCGATCCGGAAATGGCCTGATTGGCGCCTGTCGTGTATCGGTCGCTCGACGGGCTGAAAGCCCCTGTATCGGCCGGCCAGTTGTCGTGTCGAAACCGCTGATGCATCATCAGAGCTAGGTTCAACTCGCCGGCGTTGGTCTGCCAGCAGTTCACCGTGCCTGGGTTTGCGCCCTCGATGCCGTGAGCGATCAGGCTGTCTCCGATCGTGCCAATCTTCGGATTGACGAACGTAGGGTAAGCATCTCCCCCGCCCTGACGGCGGGCAGCAACGCTATACCGCCCGATCGGCGAGAACAGCGGAGTAAAAGGAGAACTAAGCACCAAAGACCCCGCACGTTTCGCCTGCGACGCGGCTGAAGCGGTATGTGCCTGGCGCGGTGATGGCGATGGCGGGGCGGAAAGGCGTCAGCTCTCCAACGTCGGTATAGCCGCCGGCGTCGTCCTTCAGCGTGACGCGCACCCGGGCCTGAGACCCCAGAGCGCCCTTGATGCCGACGGTGACGGTGGAGCCGGACGCTACAACGAGATCAGCAGAATTGGCCGCGGTGGAGCCCACCGCGAGAAGTTCGGTTGCCATGATGATTGATATCCAGGAGATTGGGAGAGGAATTAGCCGCGCGTGGTGCGCCGCTGTGGTGAGTTCTCGTAGAGGCGATCGAGACGCTCGTGCACGCCATCTATCCTGTTGCCCACGCCCTCGATGGCGCGCAGCAATTGTGCGGTCTGCTCGGCCTGGCTGGTCTTGGTCGCGAATGTCTCTGCGGCGTGTAGTTTGTGCGCCGCCAGGTCCGCTCCGACTTTGTCGGCCTTGTCCTCGGCGATCTTCACCTTGGCCTCGACGCGAGCCCAGACGCGCCAGCCGGCGCCGGCCAGCATGACGAAGAAGCCGACAACGGCCATGATTTCCGGTCCGGTCATGGCTTGCGCTCCAGCCTGCCGTCGCGGTCGGCATAGAAGTCGCGCAGCGCCAGGTGTTTGCGAATACAATACAGGAGCCTATAGCGATCCTCGGTCCATAGCTTTTCGGCCTGTTCCTGCGTCAACGCCTTGTCGCCCAAGTCGACCGGCCCGAGACAACGAGCCGTCAAGGCGCTATCAGGCCGCGCCAGTTTCGGAGGAGCCGGCGGAACAACCAGTTTATCGGACCTTGTTAATGCGCTGCACGCCGGGAGCACCGAGAGCAGTGCGGCCAGCATCAGGATCTTCGCCAGCTTCACGCTCGAGCTCCTTAATCTTCAATTCAAGGGATTCATTTTCGGCCCGCATCTGGGCGATGCGTTCCGCCTCGCGGGCCTTCGCGGCGTTGTTGGCTGCGGCTTGCCGCTCGGTCTCGGCGTTGGCTGCTGCTGCTGCGGCCTGTTTGAGCTCGGCGATTTCAACTCTGTATTTCAGGCTGGCCGCGTCATAGCCGTTGTTGTAGATGGTCGAGGCGCCCCACCAAACGGCGAGCGCGAGCAGGACCACGGCGATGCCGTAGCCCACCCATTTGTTAGTCAGCGCTCCGATCATTGCGACAGCCCCGATACGCAGATTTCAGCCTCGCCTGCGCGCTGGGCGTCGCCCATCTCGCGGCGCTTCACCAGGCCCTGCACGACACGGCCGCCGGCCTTGTTCCAAGCCGTCTGGGCCTCGCATGCCTCGCGATAGCGTCCCTGCACTGCCAGCCGCGCCGCGGTCGAGTTGACCATGCCGGACACACCGAAGTTATAGGCGCCGGAAATCATCGCGGCCTGCACGCCGATCGGGAAGCGCGTGAAGCCTTTGATCCGCTTCGTCAGCGGCTCGTAGTAATCACGCTTGACGCGCGCCTCGAGGATGGCTTCGCATTCGGCGGCCGTGAAGCTCATGCCGGGCTTGACCGGCTTGCCGTCGATCAGCGTCTCGCCGTGGCAGATGTCCCATATCTTCGCAAAAGGATCCCAGTGCGATTTCAGCACCAGGCCCTCCCACGGCTTGATCAGCGACTCCATGGCGAGAATGACCGCGGCCGGTCTCTCAGGCTCGGCGAAATACGACTGGCCGCCAGCCAGCACGGCCGCGAACATGGCTGCCGCAATGGCAGCCTTGCCGCGCTTCGTCGCGACAATCTTATTGATTGGCAACTGGTGCCTCCTTGTTTTGGATGAGCACAGGCGCGCGACCCATGCGCCTCCGAGCAGCGCGAGCGTCAGCCACCACGGCAGGTAATCGGAGACGACCGGCACGAGGTTGAGGATGATGTCGGCAAGCATCGCCAGCTCGATGAGACGAAGCGACCAGGCGCGCTTGAATATGCTGGCCGCATCGGGGATGAGCACGCGCGCGACAACGTCACGCGCCCCTGAGAAAAGCGTGCGAAGCAATGGTGGGCTCCGATTTTGGGAGTGGGTTAGACCCGCTTGAGGCCGATCTGGAAACTGTAGTGGTGGTTCCGACCGTCGTAGGCCCGGTTAACCCAGCCGAACCACAGCTTGACGTAGAAGCCGGCGGCGAGCGGCTGGTCACGCTTGAAGCAGAAGAACGGAACGCCAGCCGCCGTCTTCATCAGATAAAGCTGCTGGTTTGGATCCAGGCTGAGCCGCGCTTGGACAATGGAAGACCCGGCCGCAGGCATGCCGAGCACTGTCGATTGCCAGCCGTGGGCCGGGTTTCGACAGATCCAACATGTGCGTTGCCACCAGAGGCGCCAGCCGCGGAGACCGGCTCTGTATCCCCTCACCCGCTGCGTTACGCCACCGTCGAGATCGGCATCGAGCGTTGAGAACCACTGCAGCACACCAGGCAGGCGTGGGCCGGTCAGAAGTGACAACCCAGCAAGTGCCGGCGCCAAAAGATAGGACAGCAGCACGAACGCGAGATTGATCGGGAAATAGGCCAGGTAGCGAAGGATCATAGTTGGGCCGCCGCAACGAAGAAACCGTCGATCTGCTGCGGAGTGAATCCCATGGCGGCAAAGCCTGCCGCCATCATCGTTGAGTTTCGAACGAAAGTGCCGGAATACTCATAGGCGATCTGTACATCACGCGGCTGCTGCGCCACCCATGCATCCACGCTATCGAGCAACCCTGCCGCCAGGAGTTGAAGCTTGAACTGGCGTGCCGACACCGATACCACCGGCAGGGGCTTGTAGTGATGGGCAATCACCGCAGGATCGTCAGCGGCCAACAATTCCTCAGCAAAACCCTCCTGTGGCTGTTCAAACAGACCACAGATGTCGCCGTCGGCATTTCTCATTACATATGGCATCAGCCAATCCTCTTGCAGGGGAAAATGAAGCCCTCGGTCCAGACCCAAAGGCTACCAGAGGCGCCCGCGACCTGGCGGATCTGCTTGCTGGTGTTCGTCCAGATCCTTCCGGACCCGACAGCGTAGTTGCTGGCGACCTGAATAGCGCCAACGTTCGCACCGTCGTTTCCGATGCCGGCCACGAGTGTTCCTTGCGCCGGATCGTGAAGCAACGCAGATGCGGTAGTCGCCGACGCGGAAAATTGGAACCTAAGCTTTGCCTCTACCTTGGTGCCATTCGGTACCGTCAGGGCCAAGAGTGCAGATGTCGAAGAAACGCTCAGGCTGACAGCATCCTTCACAGGCGACGTAAAGGTGTACTCGTCGCGGGCGTTCATAATGAACTCCCGGATATTCGAGCTGCCGTCCGTCAGGGCGACGCCGATCGGCGCAAGGACATCATAGCCGCCTAAGAGCGAGGTATTGACGCCGCCAACCGTTGCCGACGTTGATAGAACTGCCTCGCCGGTTCCGTCCGACTGCTTGCGAAGCGCGTAGACGAAATAGGTAGCATTGGCCGCCTTCACACCCGTATCCAGGCCGCCATTGTTTCCCGCTACCCAGGTGCCATTGATGTTCTTGGTCAGCGTGCCGGCCAAGATCGCCACCTTGCTCAGCGCCTTGACCTTGAAGGCGGCGATATCAAGGTGCGTCAGCGGCGTCGACGCGTTCGGCAGCACGATGCCGCCCTCGACAAAGTCTGGGCCGAGCAGCGGCGCAAGGAAGGTGCTGAGAGCGGTAAGCGTCAGGCTCTTCGCATCGCCAACCGCGCTGTCCCAGATCCCCAGCTTGTCGGCCCCAACGGCCGTCGTCTTTGCAGTCAACCCGTTGATTGTCGATCCAAGGCCGCTCCAAACGATAGCGTTCGTCGCCGTGTCGAGCACCATCAGCAGAACGTCGTCAGATCCATCGTAGAGATAGAGCTTCAGCTGACCAGCCGTGGCGGTGGAGACCCAGAATGTCCCGGCGACCGCGTAGGACGGCCGGGACGCGCCGGAGTTGCTGCTGAGAAGAGCCCTGAAGCTGTCGTCCATGCGGGCGGCCATGGCGCTTGGCGTAGCCGGGCCGGTTGTTGGAACGCTAAAGGTTGTTGCTTGGCTCATTGGACGTATCCATACCCTTTCGCCACGTAGTCAAAGGTCCGCGCGACTGGCGTCCCAGATGAATTGCGGAAGATGATCGTGAAACCAGCCGCGGTCTTGCTGGTGATTTGGTAGTAGTCGCCGGTCTGCATGTTTTGCGCGGCAATCGAAATGCCGCTCAGCACGTAATAGGCGGGTGAGAAGTTGACGGTGAGACCGGAGGCGGTTACCAGCAGATCGTTCTCAGCGATGACTCTATCCGGCATGTCGACGGTGACACCTAGCGTCTCGACCACAGGCGTCACATCGGCCTGCATCGACAAGAGCTTAGCGCGGAACCGGTAGGCCCGAGCCGACACGTCGCCCGTTTTTAGCTCCGCCCAGTCTCTCCACGTTGGCGTTCCCGATGGGTCATCGTCGGTCGAAGAGACCTCGACGCGAACGTTCCACAGTGAATCTGAGGCAATGCCGAAGTACTCGGGCACACCGTACCAGTCCGTTCGCGTAAAAAGGTCCAGACTTGCCAACTCACCAAAGGCGTTGACGTTTGCCGAGACACGAGACGTGTAGACGGCGCCGAGATCGACGATGTCCGCAAAGTCGTAAATCCCTTCGCTGACAAAGCCGCCGATCGACAGGAAGAAATCGTCGACCGAGAACCAATCAACAAGTTCGAAGATATCGGCCTCGGTGTCGAGCCGCAGCGCACCGCCGGCCGCCAAGACATTCGTCTTGGTTCCGGCGAAGCTCGGATCTTCCTGCAGCGCCTCGGCCGCGTTGAAAGCTGTCAGCGGATTGACCGTGCTGACGACGAGCGCCGCGTTCACCGACATCAGCCCGGCATAGTTCACGGCCTTGATCAGATAAGTCCCGACCATCGCCGGGACCTGCGCTTGCGAGCCCACGACGTTTGTGCGGAGCTGCGTTGCCGTCTGCCATGTGGCGCCAGTTACAGCCGGCGAGAACCTGATCTCGCAATGGGAGAGCGCTTGGTCGGCCTGCAGCGTCCACTGCAGCATCGCGATGTCGCCGTTGACCGCGACACGGAAATCTCCGATGTCCGCCGGATTGGAGGAGAAGATCGCGCAGATGAACGACGAAGTGAGAAAGTCCGACAACTCGCCATTGGCAAAAACCGCCCTTATGCGGACGTCATAGACACCCGTCGCGAGATCGACGAGGCGGATTGCCGGCGCGCTAACGCTCGATGTCGTGATCCACTGCGTATCGCCGTTGGCTCGATATTGCACGATGTAAGATGCAGCAGCTCCCGCGTCCGGCGCCTGCCACGCCATATCGATCGCTGACGTAGCCGGCGCAGTCGTCCAGACCGTCTCGACATAAGAGAATCCGCTCGGCGCCGAGGCCCGATAATCCGGAACCGGGGCAATGCCCGTTTCGAACTCAGGGATGTCCCCTTTATCTGCGTCCATGATGGCCGGCGCGTCATCGACGAGTTCCAGACGCGCAGAAAGATCTTGCCTCGCCGTGATGCTCTTGACGCGCAGAACGACGCTTTCAAATCCATTCTCGCCAAACATCGCGAGATCGCCTGGCGCCGGCAAATCACCGGCATCTGAAAACTGGAACGAGTTGAACTCGCCGTCGACGCCTGTAATCGTTCTGATGATAGACGAGCCATCAGCGCCGCGAAAGCGCATCGAATAGGTCTTGCCGGCCTGCATCGTCAGCAGATCGTCAATCACAACGCCATCGGGCGAGGATGTGACTGACCGCACCCGCGCCGCACCCGCGCCCCAGAGCACGACATCATGGTTTACGCGGACACGGTCGCCCCTGGTGCAGACCAGATGTTCAAAGTCTGTGTCGAGCGAATAGGTCTCCCGTTGCAGCCGAAGCTGCGCCAGGTGATAGCGCCCGTGTTTCCAGATCAAATCCTTGTCCGTAACGCCGGAGAAATCGATCCCTTCGAACTTGGTGGCGTTGTCCTCGTCATATCCGTCGTCATAGACAACCCGCTCATCGTTCAGGTAGCTGTTGTCGCGGTTGATGAACTTGACGCGGAAGCCGTGCGGCAGATCCGTGTAGGCCCGCACCGAAGAGAAGTTGGCGGAGTTCCGTGGCGTGAAATGCTGCACGATCGGCGAGTCGGCTATATCCCAGACAACTCCCCACCGCCCGTCGCGGAAAGTGACCGCAGCTCGGCCGGCGGCCGCGATTTCCGTCAATCGTTCGTAGACAGATTTCTGGTCGGTCGCCACAAGATCGAAGGTGAAGCCGTTCGTCTCGCAGTACGCATGCCAGTCTTGCAGGCTGACGATGTCTATCGAGCTCCCGTCGACGGGTCGCGCGTTCGCATTGCCCTGCAACACCTGCCGGAAGTGATCGGCTGGGTTGCGAGTTACCTGCCCGGATGACCAGGTAACACCATTCCATGACCGGATTTTCGGGCTGGCGATGCAGTTCAGTGTGTTGACAGTGCCGTTGAGCTGACCGGTCGCCTTGATCCGCATCGCGATCAACGTCAGAGGCTTCGAGAAGCTGACCACCGGCTCATTGCGCCGGCCCCGCACGGCAGTCCAATAGACGGTCTCGGAAACGGTGTCCTTGCCGCTGTAATCGGAAGACGATTTGCTCAGCCGGACATCATACTTGCCGCGGGTGACCGTCTTCTTCAGCGTCCGGCGCAATGCCTGGGGCGAGTTCGACGTCAGGTCGAAGGTGCCGAAGGAGAGCCATGTGCTACTGGTCGAAAGCTTGTATTGAACTTCGATGGTAACGGTATAGTTGACGCGATTGCCGTTGGATGACTTGTACCGATAGATGCCGCTCGGCGCGCTAACATCCACAGAGATCTCATCAATGTTGTCTGCTGTCGTGCGCTGCACCCAACCCGCCTCGGCATCCAGAACGACAGAGACGTCCTCCTGATAAACCGGCTTCGTGTAAAGCGTTGGCGGCGTAACCGTATGGTCCTCGAGGATCTGGTATTGGACATCCTCGAATTTCGAGATCGCGGTCTCGCCGATCTTCAGGTCTGACACGGCGATCGGACCATAGCCGACCACAAACAGCATACGCAGATACTGATCGTCTCCGACCAGTTCCGTATACGCGCCGGCAGCGTATGGCGGCGAGATCCGGTGCGTGCCGAAGATCTCCGGGATCGCGCCATATTGCGCCGCCTGGTTCTGCGCCCCGCCGATCGAATAAAGCGTGGTCGTGTTCGGGAGGGAATCTGGCTTGGCGACCGGAAACAAAGCATTGATGATCAGGCTGCCGGCCAGCGATATGCCGGCGCCTATAAGGCCGGTTGCCACACTGGCTGCCGTAGAGCCAGCAGCAAGGCCAAGAACGCTCGTCGCGAGCCATGGTGCAACAACTGCGGCGAAGATGGCAACGACGAGCCCGGCAATCGCGCGGAGGGCGCCCTTCCCAGGAACCTTCACTATCGTAACCGAAGCGCCCGGCTTGACGCGGACGCGGCGCCAGTTCTTTTGCTCGATGGAGTTCCCATTGATCGCAATGTAGAGCCTGCTCGGCTCAATATCACAGCGCTCGATGATCTCTTCAATCGAGAGGCCGGCCGGAAGGCTGATGTGCTCTCGTCCCGAGCGCAGCGGAGATCGACGCAGATAAACGTCTACGCTTTCGCCAGGCGCAATGATTTCAACAGGCGCCGTTGTCGGTACAAGCTGCATGGATCTGCCTTATTGGTTGAGGCGGTAGAATCCGGAAATCCGGTTTCGCCAGCGCATGTCGCCGATTCGGTCGATGACTGAGGGATGCGGCCCCTCGCTGTGGAGCACGAGGCCATGCCCAAGGAACACGCCGACGTGGCTGTCGTGGCGCCCTGCCCGCATCAGCACGCAATCGCCAATCTTCGGGACATCAACTGGATGCCAGTGTTTCTCACGCTCCTCGGCGACCAGTGGGCTGATGGCGCTGCGGTGAAACTCGCGAGCGTCCATTTCCGCCGAGTAGGACGGAACTGATGTCCCGAGCACGTCCCGATAATAAAGAAAAAGGACACCCCAGCAGTCCGCGCCGGTGTAGTCGCGCCCATGGGGCACGTAAGGAATTCCGATGAAGCGTTCCATCAGAACAGCCCCGGGAACGATCCTGGCGTAAATTGGCCGGCAGGATGCGGCTCGTTGACCAGCGCATCCGCCACCAACGTGACCGATATCGCGTGGTCATCCATCGTCGCGTCAGACATCTGCAGCACCGGCATCGTGATCTCGACCATGTCAGGATCCGACGCGAGGATGATCTCCAACTTGACTGCTGGCGGCGTGGTGAAGGTGCGAAGAATAGAGACCAGAGTGCGGTCGATGTTGTCCATCGTCAGTTGGACGCGCGGCGGAGCATCGCTGCGATCATCCGGCAGCGTGAAGTCGAAAGGCAAAAAGATGAACTGCTCGCCCCGGCTTTCCGTGCCATAGACCAGCGGGTCGTCTGACAGGCGCGTCGTCGGGTCGCTGGAGATATAGATCGGCTCGTCGAGATCGTCGTGAGTCACGGTCAAGAGGCAGATCGGAACCTCGTCTGTCTCCTGTGAGAAAATCCCAGCAAGAAACCCAGGCGAAAGAATACGGCTCATCTGATATCCAGGCTGTTAAGGCAAAACCTCAAGGGAGAATGAAACGACCCAGGAATTGCCGTCGAGTGTTGCCTTGTGGGGTTCTTTCAATCGAACCAGGAGATCCGACCCGCCGAGGCGGTCGGGGAACGTAAAGGCCTTCGCGCCGTCCGAAATGGAATCCCGCACGAATGTAAGGAAGTCTCCATACTCGGCATAAGACATGACCATCTGTCCGCTTTGGCCCCAGACATTCGCCGAGGTGCGCCGCCTAGTCTTCGCTGGACCGATAGATGTTTCGGAGCGCAGAACATTGTCTGCGCCCCCTTCGTCGTATGATGTTGCTGTGAAAAACTTCGGCAGGGTCACCGGCCAAACTGGAACAGTCATCGCCTTGCCAATCCTCCGCGCAGCCCGAACTGCGATTGCATTGCGCCGCGCGACCTCGATCCCGGCGTTGAGACCTTGTCAGCCACCATTTCATCTATCAGCACGTCGATTTGCGTACCGCTCGACGTCTGTCGCGATTTTTGCGTGACCTGCGCGTTTGCGTTGTTCGTGATGTTCACCACGACGCCAGAAGCGCCAGATGACGCCCTGCCGGCAACACGAGAACCGCCGGCGGCCCCGACCAATCCACCGCTCGCAAATCTTGCGATGGAGCCGGAATTGATCGCGTCCAGCAACCTTCGATGCCGGCGCGCAGATGCGGCATTCACGACAAACTCGCCGTTGGAAAGCATCGCTGGGATGCTATCGCTGGTCGGGCCGCCAGGGCCTGAGACATGGCCGCCATCAGCATAAGTGCGGGTATTGAACGCCGAGGAGGCTGCTCCACCCGAACTCACGCCACCGAACAGGCTAGCGAGCCAGCCAAACAAGCCGCCGCCACCACCGGAAGAACCGCCGGCGGTTGCGCCAGATTGAAGGGTATTGCCTAGCTGGCCAAGGCCGTTGCCGAACTGGCCGAGGTTCTGGGTCGCAGAGCCAACAGCTGGGTTGAAGTTCCGAAGTCCGCCGGTTGCGGAGTCGGTCGTGCCGGAAAGCCGCGTCAACGCACTATTGAATTTCTCGACGTATTGCGTGCCGGTCGTGCCAAGCATATCGGCCGCATTGCCGCCGCTGCCCACCGATCCTGGGCCGCCAAACCAAGCCTGCGCAGCGCCCGAGGCACCGTAACGCCCTGCATAGCCGCCGAAGATCTTTTGAAAGACAGCATCCTGCGCCGACGAGGATGCAAGGTACTGTGACGGCGACAGCGAATAGCCAAGCGCCTGCCGCGTCCAGGGGCCGACATTGGCACCCATCACCTGGTAGGCGCCATATGCGCGGTCGCCAGAAGCAGTCACAGGCCCCATGGCCGAATAGTTGCCGCCGCTTTCGATGGACTTGATTGCGGCCGCGTAGGCCGCGATGTTGCCAAGCGGCGCCCGCGTGACCGGGATAACTGGCGCCCGGCCGAGATTGTCGTTGGCTCCGATCAGCTGGCCGAGCGTCGTGTTCGCCACGAAATTGGCATTGGCGGCGCCAGAGCGGGCTCCGACGTTACCGAGGATCCCGCCACCAGATCCAGCGCCGAGAATGCCATTGATCAACTGATCGATAAGCCGGTCGGCAATCTTCGAGATCTGGTTTAGCGCGGCGTTTTGGATGGCGTCAGCAAATGCCTTGCCGATGTCGCCCCCGTTATTCAGCAGAGCATTTTTGAAGTCGCCGAAGAACGACCTGAGATCGGATCGCGCGTCCTCGATATTCAGAAACTTGCGGATTTGGCCGGCTTCTGGGCTGTTCAAATCCTCCGGCAAGCCGTACTGGCGAAGCGTCGTTGTGATCTGCTGGTCTTGCTTGGACAGCGAGTTGTATCGCGCGTCCATGAGCAAATCCTGCTGCAGCTTTGCCTTCGACAGCGTTTCAGAGTACTGCTTGTAGAGCGCAACCTTCTTTTCGATTTCCTTGCGCTGCTGCTCACTTAGCGACCTGCCCTTATCCTCTGACCGCTGGAATAGGTCCAGCGCGAAGCGGGCAGCATCAGCGTCGACGCCGTACTTACCGAGGAGGTCGATCTCCTGCTGCAGTTGGCCGATACGGTCATCGGCAATCTTCACCAGGTCGCGATACGCATTCGCCGCTTTGGTCGCAGCCGTTTCCGCCTGCTTGTTTGGCTCTTCACCAAGCTGGATCGGCTTTGCCGTCGGTGTCGGAACTGGAACGGGGAGCCCGCGACCAGTGTCGATCGTCGGGTTTCGGTTTTCCTCCTGCTGCTTCCTATAACGCTCGATCTCGTTTGGATCGGTCAGCAGCTTTCCATTGTCCGAATATATGGGGCCGAGAGTGCCGAGCGTCGGAAGGCGGCTCTTATCAACGTTCTCGTTGAACAGCGGCGCGCTTTTTAGCTTGTCCGCCTCGCTTCGTGCGCCAGCAATCGAAGTCGCGAGAACATCAAATGTCTTCGCGAAATCACCAACAGCCTTAATGCCCGTTTCCTGCATGAGAGCAAGAAGGGCGGCCTGCACTGCCTTGGCCTGCTCAGTTGTGGCTGTGCCGTTGGCGATTCCATCGCTGAGTTCTTTATATGCCTTTTGGAGCGCGCCGACCTTCGCAGTGTCGGCCGCTTGATCATTGAAGGTCTGGAGGAACTCGGCGTATTTTGCCTGTGTCAGGCCGATATTCTTGCGGAGTTCAGTCCATTGCTTGTCTGCCTCCGCAAGGGAAGCATCTTTTTGTTCTTTGACGTCGAGAAGTCTCTGACGCTCGTCCGCGTATTTCTTGAGCTCTGGAAGGACACTGCCCCATTTGTCGGCGACGCGCTGGATCAGCTCGTCTTCCTTTTTGAGGGCCTCTTCTGATTTTTTGCCGCCTTCGCCCACCGATGTGAAATACTGGTAGGCAGCGCCACCGGCCGCGATAAGCCCGATAGTGACCAACGAGACCGGGCTAACTAGGCTAGCGAACGCCGCGCCGAGTCCAGCAATAATCTGCTTGCCAGAACCCATTGTCTGGAAAACAGACGCGAGCTGGGTGCCCTGCTGCAATGCAATCGTCAGCGGCTTGCTGCCGCCCTGAAGCTGAACCGCAATGTCCTGGAACTGAGCGGCGATGTTTGCTGTCTGGAATGCGCCGGCGCCACCAGCAGCTCGCTGCGCAGGAGTCGCCTCAAGGGCGGCATTGCGACCTTTTATGGCTGCTGTAGATGCAAGCGCAGCCTGGCGCTCCTTGCTGATCGCGAGCGCCATTTCATTCGCGGAGATTGCACCGACGGCGTGCGCCTGCTTGATTTCGGCTACGGCCGCCTTGTATTGCGTGATCGTCGCAAACAGCGGATTGTACTTGGCGCGGAGCCGTTCCAATTCCTTGCCCTGGTCGGCGAGCGCTCCAGTCCACTCCTTCGATGCTTTCGTTCCAATGCCGACCATGGCATTGATGCGGTTCTGCATTGTGGAAGAAATGGAGTTGTCGATCGACTTGCCGACAGCCGTGAACTGCTTCTGCACCGATCCCGACAAGCCCGCCAGATCGCGCTCGATGCGCTGGATGCTGCGACGGAGCGTGGCCTGATCAGTGCTGATTGAAATAATCAGGTCATCGGTATTGTCAGCCATGCGTTGCGCATCCTAAAATGAAAAAGCCCGCGGTGGTTGTGGGCCTTTGGGGGAAATGATGGATGGGTGGCTGAAAGGACTGATTGCCTGCGCCTGCGTCGTCGTGATTGCCGGGGGCGCATACATGGCATACGACATCAATCAGCGGCGATTACAGCGCCTCGCCGCGGCCGAGGAAGAAACGATCCGTGGAGGATGCCGTCAAGCTCTGCTTGACAAAGGCATGCGAGAAATGCGTCTGGTTTGTCGCGACGAAGGCTATATCACCGATGACGAATTTTATCGCGCAGGTCTTTAGCCATACTTCGCCACGAGCGCTTCCAACTCGCGATCGCTTGGCGCATCGGTATTCTGCTCGTCAACGCCCTGCGCTTCATTGTGACCTTCGATCCCATCGAAGAATTCGGTGAGCGTGGCATCCCAAAAATCCGCAGGCCGCCATTTGAGGCCGCCGATGCCGATCCTCATCCATTGGCGCCAAGGAAACGGCGTGTCATCCAGGACGCCGCGCCCTTTCTTGTCTACGCCGCCTCGTCGACGGCTTCCACGTTTCCCTCGTCACCGTCAAAGTGATGGGCCAAGATCGCAGAAAAGGCCACGGCGCAGGCCGGAAAGTGTTTCAGTTTCAGATTAGTGATCGCCTCAATAGCGTTGCCCTTGACGGTCAGAAGCTCGATGGCTGCGACAGTGGCGGCCGCCTCGACGCCAGACAGCCGCAGGAACAGATCATTCAGAGACTTGCACTGCAGGCGGCTCGACAAGGCAGACAGGCCGCCCATTGTTGCCGCAACTACGAGCTCGACGCCGTCAATGACGAGACGCGCTTCGCCGCGCGCCCCGTTGACCGGATGCTTGTATTCTTGATCAGTCACAGAATTCTCCTCTTTCTGATCGCTTAGACTTCAGGCGCGAAGGTGAGCGTGTCACCGGCGGTGAAGGTCGCGGAGAATTCCATGTTCGGCTCGACGTCACCAGACGCGGTGAAATCGGTCACAAACCACGAGCCCGAGAAGGTTCCGAGACCGGGCACGATCACCTTCGCGTTGAATGCGGTCGCGTTGATGACATGCGTCATGAACGCCGACATGTTGGCGCCGGCGACGTAAGCCCCAGATCCCGTGAACGTGCGATTTGCAATTCCCGGGCGGCTCGTCTTCTGAACGACGTTGCCAGGATTGGCGCAATCCGGAATGGTCGTGTCGACTTCGCCCGCCGAGAGGTTGAAGCTGCGGGTTTTGAGGCCGCAAAGGTTGGTGAATACTTCCGTCGGGGAGCCGCCGTCACCGATTTGAATGAGCAGGGTACGTCCAAGTACCTGACCGACTAATGCCATAATAGTCTCCTGATGTGGTGATTAGCGCGGTTGGCGCGATGGTTATTATGCCGCCCGCGCTACGCAGTTGGCTTCTCGACGCGGGCAACGAATTCGATGACTGCGTGCGAAGTGAGGCCGTCGGCGTCGCGGAAAACGCGCGTCTGACGGTGATTGATCGAAATCAGATGATTGGTGGCCAGCGTCAGTGGTGCGAGGTGCAGGCTTTCGGCAACTGCATCAGCGATCCGCTTGACCTCTGGGAAGCCGACGGCACGCGACCACGCGTGCATCGTCAGATAGACTTGGCCGCCGCTGACGCAAGTTGCATCATCACGAAGGAATTGCGCCTCGCCGATCGTGAAATATGGGAAAATCGCGCCTTCCGGCGGCTGGTCATAGACACGCGAGCCTATAAGCGCCGAAAGGGTGGCGTCAGCCTTCAATCGCGCCACTATAGAGCCCTGCAGTTCCAGATCTGGGCTTGCCATGAGATATCCTGCCTTCTGGCTATTTGCCCATGGCCTCGCGCACAGCTTTGTTGACGGCCGCGCGAATTCGCTTGCGAATTGCCGGCTTCATGGCGCGATAAGTCGGAAAGATGTGAGGCTGGGCCGCGGTGCCTGGATGCATACCGGCGCCCGATGCTGCGGCAAGCTTCTTACCGAGCACTGTGCCGCCGCCCTTTGCTGTGCTGTGCGGAGCCGTTCCGAACTCGAGGAAACGCCAGATGTATTCCGCAAAGATGCCGGCCGCCGACGGATCTTTGGTGGCGGTTGTGCCGACGGTTTCTTGCTGAGGCCGGCTCGACAGACGATCGCCTTCTATGCTTTCCGCATATTCCAGCGTATCGCCGCGAGGAGCCCGCGCCTGAATGGCATCAGCAACTTCCTTGGCCGCCTCAAGCTTTGCGCTTGCGGCATATTTCTCAACGTTCGGCGCCAGTTGGTTCAGGCGCCGCATGAGTGCCTCGCGCCCCTTTAGCTCCGCTGTGATAGCCACTACGTCGCAACTCCTTGCACCGCCATCAAGTCTAGATAGGCGTTCCTCTCGTCGAAGTTCGCCACAGACGTGATGTTGAAAATGCGCGATTGGTTGCGCGCGTCAACGGCTCGCCACGCTGTGGTGACGCTCCTCGCCTCGATGCAGCTGCGGATCTGTATGACGAACGGCTGCACACCAGACAGACGAGAGGCTATGACTGGCTCGCTTCCCTTCAAAGGCCTCAGTTCGGCCGCAGTCGTGAAGACTATGATCCAATCACCGGCCTGCTCGTTGCCAAACCCGTCGTCGACGAGTTGGCGCCTTTGGAAGTGCAGCCTCTCTCGAAGCCTACCAGCGCCTTTGGTCTCTGTCATCGTCCACCCGCTTTTGGTGACTTCCGACCAGCTGGCCGGTCAACGACTTCGGCCCGCTCGCCAGCCTCTTCGGCGCAAGCCCGCGTCACAAACTCGATGGTGCCCGCTTTGTACGCGATGGTCACGGCGGGCGTCGCGCGCCAGTCGAAATCAGCGACAAAGCGAACCCACATTAGAGTGTAACCCCTGGATCGATCGGCGAGATTGCAAGGACGGCCGTCGTCTTTGCGATACCGACGAGAACCGGATCCATGCCGGTCGTCAGGTCTGCGCGAGGGCAGATGCCGCCAGGAGTGCCGCTAAGCCAATAGTCCTGGCCGGCAACGAGCGTCGCGCCGATAGTGATGTCGCCAGACTTCTGGATAGCAACCGGCTGACCGGCCGATGCAGCGTTGAGCGCGATGCCGTGAACCTGGCGGGTGCCAGTGCCGTTGTTGTCGGAAAGCATCCAGCGATTGGTTGTGGCGTTAAGATATATCGTCTTGCCGGCTGCGATGGCCTCGCCAGCGATGCCGGAATCGATGCCTGCATTGGTGCCAGGAAGCACGTTTGCTGGCGTAACCGTAATGTCTGCCATGGGAAGGTCTCCTGCGGCTTACGCGCCGCGTCTATGGTTGCAAAGCAGCGCGTCGAACGCAGTCCAGACTGGCAGCTCTTTGCTTTCGCGCTGCTCGTAGGCATCGGCGATCCAGAGCAGTATCGCGTGTTTGATGGATGGCGGCAGAGCGGTATAGCCAACGACAGCGGTCATCGTGATGCGCGACCCGTTGCGCGTGACCGGCCACTGCTTGCCGTATGCTGGCAGGATCGACGACTCGAGGCCGTCGAAGCGCGTCTCTGTGTCGGCGGCGTCAACGGTCGCATTCGTGCCGTCGGTGGCGATATAGGCGATCGAGGTGACCGACTGCACAGGTGCCACCGGCAAGCGATCGAAATCGCAGAAGGTGTCGCATTTCACTTCGATCGTCTGCGTTGCCAAGGGCGTATTGCAGTATCGCTCGACATAATCACGTGCCGCGGTGATGAGGGCATCGAATAGCGCGTCATCATCGTTGTGCAAAACCACGCAATGGCGTTTCGCATCCGCGACTGAGATAGGCTCACTCGGAGCCTGCGTCACCTTCGGCGGATACCACATTGGCCTTGCCCTTCTTGCGAGCCGGTGCTGCGGCCGGCACTTCGTCAGCTTCCGCCTTCACGGCAAAGCCAGCTTCGATCAAGCGCTCCGCCTCGGCATCTACAAATTCACGCTCGTCGCCAGGCGCCAAGTTGAATTCAGGGCCGGACAGGCCGGCTATCATTTTCAAAAGCATGTCGCCTCCTGAAAAGAATGGCGGGCCAGCCTAAGCCAGCCCGCCAATCGATTAAGCCTGCTGCAGATACTTGACGGATGCCGTATCGAGCAGCTCACCGTCGAAGCGGATGAGGCCAGCGATACCGAGATCCGGCCAGAAGCGCTCGCGCAGGACGCCGATCACCGGCGAACCAACCTTACGGACCCAGTACTTGCCGAGGTCGCCGAAGATGATGGTCTTGTTGCCGGTTGCGATGTTCGCCATCGCCTGGTTGATGCTGTAGTTGTAGCCCAGCAGCGTGCCCGGTACGCCTTCCTTGACGTTGCCCATCTGCCAGAGGTAGTTGCCTTGGCCGTCCTTCAGCTTGCGGATAGCCGCCAGCGTCAGGTCGTTGAACATGAAGCGAACCTTCGGCGACATACGATATGCCGGGTCGACGGAATGCGTCAGGTCGATGATTTCATCAGAGGCAATCGCAGCAGCAGCAGCGGCCGTCTTGCCGAGGGTTGCAGCGGTCACGATGCCGTTCGGCGCGCTGGTGCCGGTGCCGGTCGTCAGCTGTGCGTTGGCGAGGCGGCCGAGGCGTTCGCCGAGCAGGTCAGCGAGCAGGGCTTCCATGTTGAAGATGGAGTCCTGCGCGAGCTGCCAAGAGAACTTCACGAACTTCGTGTTGAAGTCGTAGGCTTCAAGCTGCTTCTGACCGAATACTGCATCGGCAGAACCGTCGTCAGTGAGCGCCGTCCCTTCGGTGCCCTGGACGCCGGTCTTGCCGGTATCGTCGGTCGTCGGGATCGGCAGCTGGTTGCCCGCGGTCGTGACGAGCTCGCTGACAACATCAGCATCGTACATCGGACCAAACGCCTTCATGGAGCGAACCAGCAGGTTCTGCATCTCGACGGGCACGGTATAGCCGCCAGCCGCGTTCGTTCCGCCGGTCTGGATTCGCTTTTCGATGTTCTCGACGCCGGCGCGCAAGACCTTGCGTTCTTCGGGATCGAGGGCGTCGATTGACGCGCCATTGGCGATGAACTTCAGGAAAACTTCGCGGTATTCGATCTGTTCGCCAGTTTCGGAACCGAATGCGCGCTCTTCAGAGCCGGCGCCGGGACGCTTCTTGGCGCGCTCTTCTTCCTGGCGAGCAGCGAAGCGGGCTTCGATAGCGGCCTGATCTTCTTCGCGCTTGATGTTGCGTTCGACGCGGTCGAACTCGGACATGATCGTGTCGTGGCGAGCTTCAAGCTCAGCCGCGCGGGCCTCGTCGGTGTTCTTTTTGATTTCTTCCAGGGCAGCGCGTGCTTCCGTGACGAGACGGCCGCGCTTTTCCTGCAGCTCGGTGAGAGTCATGCAAGTCTCCAAAATGTGGTGCTGTGGGGGTGAATGGCAGGACGTCGTGTCCGGCCCTCCGGCTGGTGGCCGGGTGACTACGGGTCAGTCCTGCCGGATGCCCCGAATTTTCTGTTCCTGGCGAGCTTCGCGCTCGGCAATGCGTCGGCGCGCTGCCGCGGCGTTCCGGGCGCCGCCCTCAGCCCTGGCCGCTGTAAGCGACCGCAGGCCAATGGTGGTGTCATCATAGGCCGGCCAGGCAACTGCGGAGACCTCAAGCAGGTTGAGCTTCTCGATGGTCCTCACCGGGACGGCGCCGGTTTCGTCCCAGGTTTCCTTGGTCACGCGGAATCCGAAGCTCATGCCGCTGATATCGCCGCGCTCGACCAGAACCCAGAGATCGTTTCCGTCGGTCGTGTCCGGCACGTCGATTTCCACGAGAAGGCCTTTGCCGTCTTCCTGCAGTCGCAGCGTGCCGCTCTTGGTGCGGCCGATCACTCGGCCCATGTCGTGGTCGACGAGGGCGCGGATGTCGCCTTTGACGGCATCTGTGAAGGCGCCAGGAGCGATCTTCTCCTGGAAGTAGCCGCCGATATCGGCCAGCCGCTCGAATACGGCGGCGTAGCCGACCAGCGTGCGCTTGTCGTCCGCCGCGCGGTGCTCGACGTCAGCGATGAGGCTGCGCTTTTCAATTTCTGTCGTCATGCGGCCTGCGCCCCATCATCATCGGTGTTGTTGTCGTTGGCCGGCGGTTCTGTGGCGGGCTTCGGCTGCGAGCCGAGTGCCACGGTCGCTCCTTGGATATGCAATTTCGCCGCCTCGCCGCCCTTGGACGGCAGGTTCTCCAGCTCGCGAACCTCATCCGGCGTTCGGATTGAGTTTTGGATCGCGATTCCATAGCCTTCCATGCGAGTCTTAAAGTCGCCCCGCAGAAGACCGTCGAGATTGTGCTCAATATAGCGGTTGCCGGCGGACCGACCGAAGAACTTCAGATTAATCTCGTCCTCAAGCGCCTTGGCCCACTGGCCTATCAGGTGCTTGGTTAGGTGCAGATCCTGCTGCTCTACATTGTTAAACGTGGCCCGGGTGAGATCCTGTAGAAACACCGGCGGCAGCTGGTATGTCCTCGCCACCTCCTCCACTTGGAATCGGCGGGCCTCGATCATCTGCCCTTTGGCAGGATCAAGGCCGACTGCGGTAAGGTCGTAGCCAGGCGGAATGGGGAATACCGATTCCCCGGCGCCCTTCGCTGCGTCGACGGCTCGCTTAATGTCAGCCTGGGCGCGCTTGAGCGCTTCCCCACTTGCCGGCAGCGGCCCTTTCAGCGCGAGCGGCGGGACGCCGCCACCGGCAAAGAAATTCGAGCCGTAGTCGTTCATGGCGATCGCGAGCTGGATCGCCTTGGATGCCTGCGCGATCGGGCCGTAATGCCTCAATCCGCAGCTGCGGCGCATGAACGGAACGTCGATGACGTCAGCCGCGTCGTACGTCTTGCCGTCGTACTCGTAGGAAATCTTGAGGCCGACGCGCTTCACGGTCGTCTTCGTCGGATCCATCGGCCAAAGCGAATCCACGCCCTGCGGCGTGCGCTCGATGTAGGCGAGCCCGCGGCCGTGGGTGAAAACCTGCTGCCAGAACCACTGCCAGAACGCGAAGGAGCCAATGCCGTCGTTCGGCGCCACATTGACGACCGTTTCCAGCCGCCCTGTGATGCGCGTGGCGCCGGCCTTCGTATTGCGGTAAGCATGCCGCGGCAGCGCAGCGAGCGTGCGCGACATGAATGCCACCGCGGCCCAAACTGCCGGCACCGTGAGGGCGCTATCAACCGTGACGGCCGGCAGATTCGCCGAATTGATCCCGAAGAACGCAAGAAAGTTGTCTGCGCTCACCGGGATCGTCGGATTTTCGATGGTTGCTCGGGTTTCTGGCGATTTTTCCGCATTTGGGCGGCTAAACCAGTCTTTCAAAGCCATTTATGCCGCCTTGTTGATGGAGAATTCTGGGTCATCCCATGGGCTCGCCATGTCGGCTGCACCCTCGTAGGTGCCGGCCATTGCCGTTGCCATGGTGAGCGCCACGGCGCCGTCGATGCGGCCGCGTGACTTCTGCTTGTCGAGCTTACGGTTTCCACTTGGATCCTGCTTCACCGTGGCATTCATCATGCACATCGTCAGAACGGGATGGCCGCCGTGGGCAATCTTCTTGTTGAGGATCAAGCTTTCGAGCTCCCGCAGAGCCGGCGACATTGATGCGAAGCCTTGGCCGAACTGCTCGAATACGGCTTGATCGCCGTCCAGTTGCTCGTCGGTAAAGCCGGCATTTTGAAGCCAGGGCTTCAAGTGCCGCCAGTTCCAGCGGTCAAAAGCGATCTTGCGAATGTCCAGACGATCGAACAGGCCGCGCAAGTGATGTGCGACGAACTCGTAATCGACCGTTGGCCCAGGTGTCGTCTCCAGCAGTTGCTGGCCGTGCCAGACGTCATAAGGAACTCGGTCGGCCTTTGCCTTCTCTCGAAGGCTATCACCGGGCAGCCAGAACGTCGGCTTGACGTGCCAGATGCCGTCGCGAGGCGCCATGAGCACCAGCGACGTCAAGTCTGAAACTTCTGACAGGTCGAGGCCGCCGAATACTGGCAGGCCTTCAAAATCTTCGATCGACGCATCGCAGGCGCGCCACACCGCTGGAGCTACGAACGGCGCCGACGCGTCAATCCGCTGGTTTAGGAACAGCCAGCGAAAGCTCGCTTCCTTGCTGGGCATGCGGCTCGCTAGGAGCGAGAAGTCCTCAACATCCTTGATAGACCGGAACACGCCAAGCGCCGGGTTAGCTGCGGCCCATGCGTCACGGTCATCAAGGTCGCATTCCGCCGGCGCGGAATAGATATGGCTAACGATGCGAGGATCCTTCGACGTCTCGGCGTCGTCTATCCAGCGCGAAAAGAGATCGTTGTCTGTGGCGGCCTGCGTCGAGATGGCGAACAGCATCGCGCGCCCTTCGTAGGCGCCCTGCGACGTTTCGATCGCCTCGACAAAATCGTCAGTCGGGCCTTTGATCTGGCCGACCTCATCGAGGATGGCCAGGATCGGCGAGCCGCCGTGCGCGCTCTTGGCCTCCGCCGAGCTAGCCTGATATTCGACGTTCTTTGCCAGGCCGACAATCATCTTGGCCGACGGCACAATGCGCGCGAGCTTCGAAAGCTCCGGCGACATCATCACCATCTTGGCGGCGTAATTGAAGACCTCGGCGGCCTGTTTGCGCGAGCGGGCGCCAGACACAATGCGACCGTTGGTATAAGCCTCGGGGCCAACGATATGCGCCAGCAGCAGGCAGGCAATCAGACCGGTCTTCCCGTTCTTACGGGCGATCGACAGGTATGCGCGCGACGTTCCTTTCGGATTGTCATAGACCGCCAGAATGAATCTGCGCTGGAAAGGGAGAAGCTTCACCGGCTTGCCGAGCAGCGTGCCTTCCGGCACCAGGCAGTAACGCTCGATGAACGCGATCACGCGCTCGCCGCGGGTGAGCGGCTTTGGCTTCTTTGCCATTCACTTCGCTAGTCCGGTCGCGCCAGCAGATCATCCTCTAGTGGGTTGTCACCCTCGATTGCCTTGGCCGCACCGCGGCGCTTCGCTACATCCCTCGCCTCGCCCGCTTGCGCACGCGCGTGGAGCGACAACGACCGACGGAACGACAGTATCGAGCTGGCGTGCATCTGCACGATTGATTTTCGCGGGTTAGCTACCGGCGTGCCCTTTTCGGAGTAGGCAACGCCGCCTTCGTCGCGCAAAAGCTTTTGCTCTCGCGTCAGGTCGGCCATGGTGCGGGCTAGCATTGCGGCGAGTTCGAGCTGGTGGGCCGACCAGTCTGACCGCGCATATTCTGAGATGACGTTGCGGAAGAACGGAAGGTCTTCCTCGTCGAGCGGCACGTTGTCCGGCGGCAGAATATCCGCCGTCGCCTTGGCCATGACGCGCACGGCTTCGGCCGCGCTGTCGATGCGCGCTTTCCTCTTTGCCATGGCGGTGGATCCTCATTCGGCCTCGCGCGCTTGCGCGCACGGGAGGCAAAAATCTGTATTAGCACTAACGCGAATGCCCGACGCCGCTACCCAGGGCGGCGCGGCGGGACCGGCGACCACCCCTCCCTACCCGAGCTCGATGGGATATCCGTCGACGCCATAGGTCACCACCTTCTCGCCGCGCTCCATCATCTGCTTCGCGCTGTCATGGTGGTGCTTGCAAAGGGATTGCAGATTGGTGGGATCGAAGAAAAGCTCAGGATCGCCTTGGTGGCGCCGCTTGTGGTCGACGACTTCTGCCGCCGTTATCTCCTCAGTCACCAAGCAGAACTCGCAAAGTGGCTGCATCGCCAGCTGATGCTGACGCAATCGGCGCCATGCGACACCCTTATAAAGGTGCTGCCAAGCTGCGCTATCGGCGCGCTGTTTGATTGGAGGGGTCGGTTTACTTGGAGTCGCTTTCACCGATCGCGCTCAGCCTGTTGAGAAATCACCCTGAACCATGTCAACAAGATTTTTATTCATGCGTGTCGAAAATGCACCGCGACGAAAATCATATTGATCTGACTTCGATTTTATTTTGAGAGCTGTTCCACGCCCAAAAATAGGCAATGAAGTCAATGGCCCCAGCTTAATTCTGCGTAAAATTCATCGTTGAAATTACATTTGCGAGCTGCCACTTTAGCTGCGCGGCTGACCGACAGTTGGGTCAACTCGAAGGATGTAAGCACGGGTGAATGTCCTACGAGCCGACTAGAAGTGGGATGTCCGGCTGGTAACCGGATAAATCTAGCCCAAGCTCGCAGGAAGGAGTTCGAATGACCGGTGTTGATATACTGATCGTTGCTTTGACCGTCCCAGCTACATTGCTGGCCCTGGTTGAGCTCAAGGATCGCTTTACAAAGCGCTAATTAGCTAGCAACGAGGCAAGGCGCCGCCCGAACCGGCGCTGAGCCACCTAAATGAAACAGCCCGCGAGTTGGTAAGGCTCCGGGCTGCTCACATGAAGTACGATGAGTTCGTCATCGCGGTGTTGATGCATTTGATATGTGGCATGTCCGAGTGTTTGTCAACCGCTTGTTGACCTCCTAGCTACCAGAGCCAGGCACGGGCTAGGTATATGGGAACCCACTCATCAAGATACTAGCGGCCTCTACTGAGCAAGCCGCAGGAACCGCCGAATAACTCAAGCGTTCAGTCTCCTCCAATGGAGGAAACAGCAATGGCCGATGATAAGTCCAAGCGAGGCGCCGCAGACCGCAGAAGGATATCTGCGAGCGAACCGTACGAAGTCGCATACTTCGCCCGGAAGCATGGGATAAGCCGCGACGAAGCCGAGAAAATCGTAAAGCGACATGGATCCGACCGCAACGAGGCGAACAGGGCGGCCGAGCGTCTCAAGAAATAGCGAAAGCGCCGAGCTCAACCCGAAGGGAGCCCGGCGCAGGATTACCGCGTCGCGAGAGGAGGCGCGCTGCGGTAATTGGAAAGGTTTTTGCCGTAACGTCCGCGCATCTGCGGGGGGCACTTGATGGCTTTAAACCAATTCCAGATAATCAAATCACTGGGCGAAGCGCTCTCATGGTTCGAGCGCGAACTCGCATGGGGCGTTCCAGCGTCAGAGCTCAATCACCTCACCGGCCGTATCGGCGAACTCTACACAGCTATGTTCACCTACGGGCAAATGGCGCCCGAGTCGAAGCAGCGTGGTTATGACGTGGTGAGCGCGGACGGGCAGAAGATCTCTGTTAAGACTGTGACCTCTTCGACCCAAGTCTCGTTCAATGAAAACACATTCAGCGATGTCGATCGGGTGGTGGTCCTCAGGATCAACGCGAAAGAGCTGGCGATCGAAATATTGATGGATCTTCCGGCATCCGAAGCCCGAGACAGCATGCGAACCCGAGCTGGAAAGCTTGTCTTTCCGACCTACAAGTCGCCAACGCAAGCCGACCACGTTCCTCTCAGCAACCTACAAATCACCAAAGTGGCCAATGCCGGCCAAATCCAGATTCGCCAGTACGAGAACGGAACTGTCGAGGTTTTGAGGGATGGTCAGTTAGTTGCACCCGCATTACCTCTTCTTCGCGAGCTATCGATCGAACTCGGCATTGATCATCTTAACAGCACTGGGACGCCAAAAAACACCCGTCACCTAGGCGATCAGATCATCCGGGAATTGCATGCGCGGCAGCAGGAGGCATCAGCGCAAGACGAATAGGAAAGAGGCTGGCCCGGCGAACTCGCGAGTCTCAAACGTCCGCGGTTGACGGCGCCCCAAACTGAAGAGGGCCACCGAATGGCGGCCCTTTATCTTCAATCAAATACATCACAGCGCGCCACATTTGGGCACATCGATTGAAACTTTATTGTCGTTTGCTACGGCGAGAACCCTCGCCGCCTCGATTAAAGCCGCTTTCCCGGCCCGATCGGCATAGTCTTCACTGTACCCCAGTCGCAAGCCGATCGACCTGAGCGTGCCTCGTGCAAAGACTTCCTCAATCACCGTCGCCGCTTCGCCTCGCGTTGCTTCTGGTGCTTCCCAGGCTTGGGCTCCGCTCGATGTATTGCCCTTTGGGCTCGAGATCCCGCCTAGGAAAACGGCGTTCTTCGCGACAGCGTCACTGCACCTCGTCGCCGGAATCGGCAACTTTTCCAAAGGCACCGTCCCGTCGATACCCAGGCTCTGCAGCAGGCGCCGGCCTTCCGCTACACCATTCAAAGGATCCAGCATGGGAGGCAGCATCGGCTGGCCAGACATATTCCGAGGCAACGGATAGGCATCGAATGGGGACGGCGCCGTTGCCCTTGTTTTTAGGTAGCGGGCTGGATCGCGTTGATGAACAGCGTCTCCGCCGACCTGCGCTACTCGATCGACTGGCCGAAGCCGGTGACCCTTCTTTGTTACCGCCCACTCGATGAGGCGGCCGCGTAGAAACTTCAGGGATCCGAGCGAAATGCGTTCATTGTTCTTTCGATCGTCCGTCGGATCAAACTTCTGCGAGGCGCCTTCCGCGGCTTTTAACAGCTCGCCGACTGTGGGGCGGATCTCCTGCCGACCGTCGGCGAGGTCAGCTGACCAGTTACCCTCTGTTTTCGGCTTAGCTGCCGCCATGGCTGGAGCCAAATCCGGATGGTTGTCAAACAACCACCGGAGCGCCGGGAGCGTGCCGCGATAACGGGGCTGCTTTGGTTTACGCGTCTTATTGTCATTTGCGGGAATGGGACGATCGGCCGACAGGGCCTCGGCGAATGATTTGAATTTCACTTGTGGGCCTTTCTTGCTGAGAGGATCGGCTCGTTGTCATTGACAGCCACCAGGCTGCCGGCATCGGTGACGGTTGGCCGCATCGCGGCCAAGTCGTTGAGCCTTTCGAACGCTGCCCGCTGGCCGCGGGGGAGGATTTTGTCGTGCAGCATCTCGGGCGCAGCACCGCGGCCCGGGAACGGCCCGCCGATATTTTGGACGCGTATGCGTAACGGCATGTCTTTTCCTTTCAGAGCGTGGGAGCGCTGCGGTGGTTTCCACCACCGCGAGGTGCTTCCACCTCGCCGGGGGTTATAGGGGGAGAGGTGGAAGGGTCGGTGGAACGCGGTGGAAGGGTGGTGGAAGGCCGGTGGAAGGTCGGTGGAAATCACTCTTCGTCCCTTTTTCGTGAAAAATAATCATCCGCGGTGACGATTAGCCTCTGTCTTTGTTTCGAGGCCGGGCCTTCCCAAACCAGTTTGATTGTCCCATCCTCCAGGAGCCGCTGCATTGCAGCTTCGAGTGATTTCTTCGAAACGCCGCCGGCGCTTGGATGCTTCGCCATTTTCGCCGGTGCGAAGTTTGTCCCTGGCGACGCCCCCACATGCTGGCCGGTTCTCGAGAAGGTGCGAAGAAGATCAATGAAGGTTCTCTCTGCCTGCCGGTTAAGCAGTCCGATTGCCGGTGAGGATCCAGCAATCTCTGGAACGAAACATCCGCTTTCCCATCGGAGCCGGATTTCGTTACCGACGCCGGCGTAGTTTATCTTCTTATTTGTCAGGAACCGAAGATCTGTGTCAGCCTCCTTGTCATCGGACCGGCTGAAATAGAGCATGGAGCGTGAGCTATTTTTCCATCCCGTGCTGCCCGACGATCCCGTGCCGGATCGAATACCCTCTTGCGATGGATGCGCCAGGAGCATGATCGAGCAGTCCAGCTCAATGGCCAACTTCCGAAGCATGCCAATAAATTGCCGCGCCTGCCCACGTTTGATCTCATCTCCGCCGAAGAGATCCGCGACAGTATCGAGAACGATGAACCTGGGTTCGAAGCTTCGAGCGAGCTCGCAGAACTTCGTCCAGACCTTCGTCGGCTGCAGCACCCCCTTAGAATCGGGCACTGCCAACAGAGCGTCCAAGTCGGCCATCGGCACCAGCCGGAAATCGCTTAGGTCGGAGAGCTGTCGCCCATGTCCGCGGACGATATCGGCAAGCCGTCGATGGAACTCATCCTCTTCGTCCTCAGCGCCGAGATACAGAACCTTGCCAGGCTTGGGCGAAAGGCCTGCGGTGTCTACCGCGAGCGCCGACGCGGCGCCGAACTGAAGCGCAAGCAGAGATTTACCTACGCCACCATCGCCGGATAGGATTGTCACCTGTCGGTGAGGAATCCAATCGGCGATGAACCATTCACGAGGAGGCACCTCTTTGCCTTCCCAATCAGCCGGATTGACCACAGGCAATTCGGAAATGATCGATGCGGGCGGGACGTTGTCATTAGCCGCTTCTAGCTTTTGAGCAGCTGATTTCTCTCTCGCTCGCTCGACCATCCGCGAGTGATCCATCGGGGGTGTGTTGTCAGCAACTTCTCGTTCCGGGATCTGTTTCGGATTCAGGATGCCCGCATCGAGCCCGCGCTTAATCTTCGCCCACGTCTCCCGCTCTCCATCTTTTGCGACGACCCCATTAGCTTGCGCAGCGGCGTAGAGACCGGCCTCGGCTTCGGAGCGGCTCAAGAGGTTGGCACCGACGAAGCGCCCGAGATTGTAAGCCGAGGCATTGACCTGGTGGCCGCGGGCGCCTTGCGCTGTCGACGCGAGGATGCGTAGCTCGTCGTCGACGCTTGCTTCCACGTAGCGATCGGTGGCGCGGGTACGATAGTCGAAGGTGTGACCCGGCGTCGGCGCCGACTGCTGCGGTGTCGCCAGCTTCATCAGCCACTCTGGAGCCTCAGCGATGTCGAAGTCGTTGTCCCAGGCATAGCGTCGGCCGTCGGCCATGACGCTGCCGGCAGCAATGACGTAGCCGCCCTCGCCTCGCAGATCGGCGCCAGGACCGATCGACGCTCGGTTCTTTACGTCGGAGCTATATTTCCAAAAATAGTGCCGGCCGCCGCTGGCCGTTGTGGCCGTTCGGGTCTCCGGCAGCCTACCGTGCTTCGCCTCCATCTCAGCGAGCCAAATGCGGCCGTCCGCGTGACCAGGTGGCACGTCGATGTCGAGGACCCACGCACCGATCTTCTCCCCGGTGGGCACGCCGATCATTGCGTCTGGAAAGCGCGCCCAGAGCCTGCCGATGAGTGGCGTGTTTAGCGTCGCGCCGTTCAGCCCGTTGGAAATAAGAGGCGTCTTGGCGCCGCGAGTCTCGATCTCACCGGTCTGCGGGTCTGCGACATCTTCGGGAGCGTGGCGGCAGGGAAAGACAGGCCAGCCCATTGCGTTGTATTCGAGCGCAACGGCTAGCGCGGTAGAGGGTTCAGGCTGCTGCCGGGTTGCTGCGGTCATCGGCTGTTACGAGCTCCAAGTAACTGTTGCGGGCGGCGTCGACAATTGCTGCAGTCGTTTGAGGCGAGAAAGTCACCGCCCGGCGACCACCAAGCGCGGTGGGCGCATAGGTCAGGAGTCGGCCATCCGGCGCTCGCAACAACCGCATTCCGCAGATCCTGATGTCATCGGTGATTTGCAGGTCGAAATTTGCGACGTGCTTCATCACCCCGCCGCCCGGATCGGCGGCAGGCGTCATGTTGGCGACTATCATGGTCAGCCGACCAGTGCGTTGGTCAGCGGTCCGAAGTCTCTGGCGCCTCGGCCGCGATTCTTGGTTGCGAAGAAGCGACCCTTGATTTCTCGGGTGTCGCCTACCCGCTCCTCCACACCGCAAGCGGCCAGGAATGCATCAAGGCGCGCGGATCGACGCTTGCCTTCCTGGCCTGTGAGGAAGGTGAAGGTTGCCTCTTCACGGTATCCGGCGCCGACGGGCTGGGCGTAGATGGTCAGGCGCACCAGTTCGTCAGCGTCGTCGATGACTTCGACGTCGACTACGTGCCAGCCGTACCAGCCGCGGACAGTAGCCATGCGATCGGCAGCCTGGCGCTCGACTATCGCGACGTCTTCGGGCTTCTCGATCATGGTGAATGCGATGACTTCGGTTAAGGACGGACCTTGAATGTCGGAAATGCGCATGTGTCTCCTCTCCGCCGGCGCGGGCCGGTCGGCAAACGTGATGAGGTGGTGGCGGGGCTTTGTCGGCGTGAAGCCGGCGATTGTCCAGAAAATGGCCTAGGCGGCGCGAACTCGACCGTTGTCGTTGGCGCCGTCCCATGTCTCGGATCGACGGCGTTCGGACATCCACGCGTCCAGATCTGAGGTTGAATAGACCACGGCTCGACCGAGTTTGAAGTATTTTGGGCCTCCGCCAAAATGGCGAAGCTTGTCGAGGCTGGATTTTGAAAGGCCGATATAGTGAGCGGCCTCTTTGACTCGGATGTTTCGTTGCATTGGCACCTCCATGTTTCAGGTTGATGCCGGTGATATGATGTATTTTCCGAATCGAGTTTAGGCGAACAAATACGAATTAAGTGCAGGTAAACGAAAAGGCTGAAGATGCACGCACTTGGATCGGTGGCGACTCGGTGGCGACCAGCAAGCCGTTGCAGGATTGGCATTCTTACTAAGTGATTGAAACTATTGGTGAGAGCGTCGGGGTTCGAACCCGAGACCTACTGATTAAAAGTCAGTTGCTCTACCGGCTGAGCTACGCTCTCCCTCTCCGCGGGTGAAGCACCCCGGCTGGAAGTGGGCGGAACATAGGCAGGTGACCCATTGCGGTCAACCGAAAAATTCGGCTTTTTCCGGTGATCGGCACATTTCTTGCGCACGCAAAAAGGTGATTGGCAATCCAGGGCCTGCAAAGCTAGGAACGTCACGCAGATTGCAGCCGGAGAGAATGCGTGTCGATTGCCGATATTTCCCTGTGGAGCGCGCTGATCGCGGGAGCGCTTTCCTTTCTTTCGCCCTGCGTGCTGCCCCTCGTCCCGCCCTATCTCTGCTATATGGCCGGCATATCGGTCGAGCAGTTCCGCGGCGGCGGCGCGGTCGCGGTCTCGCCCGATATCAGGCGTGGCGTGCTGTTCTCGGCGCTGCTCTTCACGCTCGGTTTTGCCACCGTCTTCGTGGCGCTCGGCGCCGGCGCTTCGAGCATCGGCATGGCGCTTCGTCAGCATCTCGACCTGCTCTCCAAGCTCGGCGGGCTTGTTATCATCGTCATGGGGCTGAATTTCCTCGGCATCTTCCGAATCGGCCTGCTCGCTCGCGAGGCCCGTTTCCAGGCCGGCGGCAAGCCGGCGACGCTGACGGGCGCCTATATCATGGGCCTCGCCTTCGCCTTCGGCTGGACGCCCTGCATCGGACCGGTTCTCGGCGCCATCCTCGGTGTCGCCGCCTCGCGCGAGACGGTCGGTTCCGGCGCCGGGCTGCTTGCGATCTATTCGCTGGGTCTCGCGATCCCCTTCTGGATCGCCGCCGGTTTTTCCGGCGCCTTCATGCGCTTCCTGTCCCGCTTCCGCCGCCATCTCGGCACCGTGGAAAAGGTGATGGGCATCTTCCTCATCCTCACCGGTCTCGCCTTCCTGTTCGGCTGGGTCAGCGATGTGGCGATCTGGTTCCAGCAGACCTTTCCGATTCTGATGCGGATCGGCTGAGGGAATATGGCCGATATCATCAGCCTGCTCCTGCCGTTCTTCGGCCTGATCCTGATCGGCTTCCTTGCCGCCAAGGCGACGAAGCAGCCGGCCGATGCGCTCGGCTGGCTGAATACCTTCATCATCTATGCCGCCCTGCCCGCGCTGTTCTTCAAGCTCGTCTCTCGCACGCCGATCGAAGAGCTGACGCGGGTTGATTTCATCATCACCGATATTGCCGCAACCTATGCGGTCTTCATCCTGCTCTTTATCATCGGGCGTTTCGTTCGCGGCAATCCGCTTGATGAATGCACCATCCAGTCCTTTGCCGGCGCCTATGGCAATATCGGCTATATGGGGCCGGGGCTGGCGCTGCTGGCGCTCGGCGAAGCCGCCGCCGTGCCGGTGGCGCTGATCGTCTGCTTCGAAAACGCGCTGCATTTCATCGTGGCGCCGGCGCTGATGGCGGCGGCCGGCGACGACAAGCGATCGGCCGGTCGGCTCGCTTGCGATATCGTCCGCAAGGTGGCGTTGCATCCCTTCATCCTGTCGACGGCGGCAGGCTTTGCCGTCGCCGCGCTGCATCTCGAGCAGCCGGCGGCGTTCCAGCGCCTCGTCGACTACCTCGCCCAGGCAGCGGCGCCCTGCGCGCTTTTTGCCATGGGCGTGACGCTGGCTCTGAGGCCGCTGAAGCGGATCCCGGCCGAGATCTCCTATATCGTGCCGGCGAAGCTGATCTTGCATCCGATCGCCGTTTTCCTGGCGCTGGCTGTTATCGGCGGTTTCGAGCCGGTCTGGATCCAGGCGGCCGTGCTGCTCGCCTCACTGCCGACGGCGACCAATGTCTTCGTCATCGGCCAGCAATATGGCGTGTGGCAGGAGCGCGCCTCGGCGACGATCCTGATCACGACAGTGCTTTCGGTGGCTAGCGTTTCGCTCTGGCTGATCGCGATCCGCTCAGGCCTTCTTCCGCTTCAGCTTTTCCTTTAGGGAATCCGGAATATCACGGAAACCCCGGCCCGGCTCGATGCCCTCGCGCATGACGAGGTTGCGCAGCGGCGGAATGGCCGAGAGGATATGCAGGCCGGCGGCGCGCAGCATCTGAACGGGGAGGAAATCCGAAAGCAGCGAGCGGTTGAGAAGGTCGACGCTCGCCGTACGCGTCATGATGTCGGCGCGGCGCCGGCGGTCGAAGCTTTCGCCGGCATCGGCGGGCACCGGCAGTTCGGCCCTGTCGCAGAGGATGTCAGTAAGCGCCATGATATCGCGCAGGCTGAGATTCAGCCCCTGCGCCCCGATCGGCGGGAAGACATGCGCGGCCTCGCCGATCAGCGCGATGCGCCCCTTGCCGAAGCGATGCGCCATCATGCCGGAGAGCGGCCAGATCTGGGCGCCTTCTTCGACGCTGACCTTGCCGAGCATGGAGTGCATCTGCGCCTCGACGAGAAGCCCAAGTTCGGAGAGCGGCAATTCCATGCGGGCAGCGGCCTCGGCCGGCTCCCGCACCCAGACGAGGCTGGAGCGGCTTCCCGGCAGCGGTACCTGGGTGAAGGGACCGTGTTTGGTGTGGAACTCGGTCGAGGTGTTCTGATGCGGCAAGGAGTGGGCAAAGTTCAGCACCATGGCCGATTGCGGATAGGACCAGTCGCGCACGCCGATGCCTGCCGCCTCGCGCAGCTTCGAGCCGCGGCCGTCAGCGCCGACGGCAAAATCGGCCGTCAGCGTCTCGCCGCCGGCAAGACTGATCGACACTTTCTCGGCAGAGATCTCGATCGATTCGGCCATATCGGTGAAGCGGGTGATATTGCCCTCGCCGGCCGCGGCCTCTTCGAGGATATCGTTCAGCGCCTTGTTCGGGAAATTATAGCCGAAGGCATCGAGGCCCACTTCGGCGGCGCGGAAGGTGGTCGTGGGCGCACGCAGCAGCCGGTCGGTGCCGTCAATGATGCGCATGCTGGTGAGTGGTGCTGCTGCCGGGCGCAGCTTCTCCCAGAGCGTCAGGCGGTCGAGGAAACGGATCGACTGATCCATCAGCGCCGTGGTGCGCCTGTCTTCCTTCGCGGCAACGGGCGCAATCAGCGCGACGCTGCGGCCGCCGCGGCCGAGCGCGATTGCGGCGATCATGCCGGCAAGACCGCCACCGATCACCGCCACTTCGAATGTCTTCATGCTATTGTTCCGCCATCGTAAAGAGGCGGACCGGCCGCTTATGCGGCCGGCTTCGCCTGACGGCGCCAACTATAGCCCTTGCCGGCTTCGGCGTCACGCACTGCCGGCTGATAATGATGGGGAATGGCGGGAAGACGGTTTTCAGCGAGCCGCTTCAGCGCGGTGGCATTGCTGACCGAGAAGCTGTCGATGCCGACACGCAGCATCAGCGGGACCTGATCGATCAGCACGTCACCGACGGCGCGCAGCTCGCTGGTATAACCCAAGCGCTGGCGCAGCAGCGAAGCATGGCTGAAGGCGCGGCCGTCGTTGAACGCCGGAAAGGCGACGGCCACGATTGCGAGGCGATCGAGGTAGGGCTCCAGCCGGCGCACGTCGTCGGCCGGCTTGATCAGCACGCCGAGACCGACTTCGTTGCTCTCATCGGCCCTGGCGATCAGGTCGTCGAGATTGAGCAACGGCTTCTGCTCGCCGGTCGCCTTCACCTCGTCGGTTTCGATCACCCAGGGATCGTTTTCGACAAAACCGGTTTCTCTCCAGATCTTCGTCATCATCCCCTCCTTACGCCGCTTCGGCGGCAGCGCCGTAGAGCGCAGTCTTGAAAGGCTGCGGTCCGACGCGGCGATAGGCGGCAAGGAAGGTCTCGGACGGATCAAGCCGCAGGCCGAGATAGGTGTCGACAATTGTCTCGATCGCGTCGGTCACCCGGTCCGGCTCGAAGCCGCGGCCGATGATCTCGCCGATCGAGGTGTGTTCGTCCCCGGAACCGCCGAGCGTGATCTGATAGAGTTCGGCGCCTTTCTTCTCCACACCGAGCAAGCCGATATGGCCGACATGGTGATGGCCGCAGGCGTTGATGCAGCCGGAGATTTTGATCTTCAGCTCGCCGATCTCTGCCTGGCGCTCGGGGCTGCCGAAACGGCGGGAGATTTCCTGCGCCACCGGAATGGACCGCGCATTGGCAAGCGCGCAGTAATCCAGCCCCGGACAGGCAATGATATCGGTGATCAGGCCGGCATTGGCTTCGGCCAGGTTGATGGCGACGAGGCCGCGATAGACGGCTTCGAGATCGGCCAGCGCCACATGCGGCAGGATCAGGTTCTGCTCATGGCTGACGCGGATTTCGTCGAAGCCATATTCTTCGGCGAGATCGGCGACGGCATCCATCTGCGCATCGGAAGCGTCACCCGGAATGCCGCCGATCGGCTTAAGCGAGATCGTCACCATGCCGTAATCGGGGTGCTTGTGCGGCTGCACGTTCTGCTGGACCCAGCGGGCGAAAGCCGGATCGGCCTTCTTCCAGCGAGCGAGGTTTTCCCAGCCTTCGGCGCGCTGCGGCAGAGCCGGCGGCGCGAAATAGGCGGCGATCGCCTCGACGTCCTTCTCCGGCAGCTTCAGCTCGCTATCCCTGAGCGCAGCGAATTCCGCCTCCACCTGGCGCGTCAGCTCCTCGGCGCCGGTTTCATGCACCAGGATCTTGATGCGGGCCTTGTACTTGTTGTCGCGCCGGCCATGCAGATTGTACACGCGCACGATCGCCGTGGTGTAGGAGAGCAGGTCTTCCTCGGGAAGGAAGTCGCGGATCAGCTTGGCGATCATCGGCGTGCGGCCCTGGCCGCCGCCGACATAGACGGCAAAGCCGATTTCACCCTTGTCGTTCTTCTTCAGATGCAGACCGATATCGTGGACCTGGATTGCGGCGCGGTCGCGCTCGGCGCCGGTGACGGCGATCTTGAACTTGCGCGGCAGGAAGGAGAATTCCGGGTGCACCGACGACCACTGGCGCAGGATTTCGGCATAGGGTCTGGGATCAGCGATCTCATCGGCGGCAGCGCCGGCGAAGTGATCGGCCGTGACGTTCCGGATGCAGTTGCCCGACGTCTGCAGCGCGTGCATCTCGACGCTGGCAAGGTCGGCCAGCGCATCGGGGATTTCCGACAGCTTCGGCCAGTTGAACTGCAGGTTCTGGCGCGTCGTGAAGTGGCCGTAGCCGCGGTCATAGGTGCGGGCGATATGGGCGAGCATGCGCAGCTGACGGGCGCTCAGCGTGCCATAGGGAATGGCGATGCGCAGCATGTAGGCGTGAAGCTGCAGGTAGACGCCGTTCATCAGGCGCAGCGGCTTGAACGCGTCCTCGGCCAGCTCGCCGGAAAGGCGACGCTGGACCTGGTCGCGGAACTGCTCGACGCGCTCGGTGACAAAGGCATGGTCAAATTCGTCGTAACGGTACATCGTCTTCCTCAGACTGCAATGAATTCGGGATCGGCAGGAGCGTAGCCCGGCGCATATTCCATGGTCGGTCCCTGGGCGCGGATTCGCTCACGCAAGCGCAGCGGCCAGAGAACGCCGTCGGTTTCCTGAACTTCGACGACGGCGACGTCAACGACTTCGTTGTCGGCATAGGACTTCTTGCCGATCTCTTCCAATGCGGCGACGGCTTCGGCGTGGCGGGCGACGAGCGCCTCCTGCAGCGAGGTCGACCACTTGCCGTTCGCATCCAGCCAGACGGCAATGCCGTCCGTCAGCCGGTTGGCGGTCAGGACCTTGTCTACCATATTCAGCTCCTTGCAAGTTCCTCGAGCCGGGCGTTCGCGCGCACCAGAGGCTCGGACAGTTCGAAATTGGCACCGGCGACCGCATCGCCGATGATGACCATCACAGGGCCGGTCAACTCATCGCGATGCTGCAGATCGGGCAGATCGGCGAGCGTGCCATGCAGCAGCCGGCGCTCGGCGCGGCTGGCATTCTCGATGACGGCAACCGTGGTCTCGGCGGGAATGCCAGCCTGCATCAGCCGTTCGGCGACGGAGGCGGCAACCGTGCGGCCCATATAGACGGCGATCGTCGCGCCTGATACGGCAAGGCTTGCCCAATCCGGCAATACATCGCCTGTGAGATCGTGGCCTGTCGTGAAGACCAGCGAGGAGGCGACGCCACGCAGCGTCAGCGGCAGCTCGAAATCGGCAGCGGCGGCAAAAGCCGAGGTGATGCCGGGCACAACCTCATAGGTGACGCCGGCAGCGCGCAGCGCCGCCATCTCTTCCCCGGCCCGTCCATAGACCAGGGGATCACCGGATTTCAGGCGGACGACGCGCTTGCCCTGGCGGCCGAGGTCGACCAACAGCTCGTTGATCTCTTCCTGCGACTTCGAATGACAGCCCTTGCGCTTGCCGACCGAAAGCCGCTCGGCGTCGCGGCGGCCCATATCGACGATCGCCTGCGGCACGAGCGCGTCGTAGACGATGACATCGGCTTCCATCATCACGCGTTGGGCGCGCAACGTCAGCAGATCCTCGGCACCCGGGCCGGCGCCGACCAGCCAGACATGGCCGGCAACCCGGTCCATCGAACCCAGCAGCCGGTCGGCGGCGTGCTGCGCCTGCGGCAGGTTGCCGTTGGCAATTGCATCGGCAACAGGCCCGGAGAAGAAGCGGCGCCAGAAGACGCGGCGGGTGACGCCGCGGGGAACCAGCTGCTCGACGGATTTGCGATAGCTTGTCGCCAGCGCCGCCAGACGCCCGAGCGAGGGGGAAAGAAGCTGATCGATCTGGGCCCGGATCATCTGCGCCAGAACCGGCCCCGCCCCTTCGGTCCCGATCGCAACGGCGACGGGCGCGCGATTGACCAGCGCCGGCGTGAAGAAGTCGCAGTAATCGGGCTGATCGACCGCATTGGCCGGAATCCTGGCGGCGCGGGCGGCATCGACAATCCGGCGATCTTCGGCCTCATCGCCGGTGGCGGCGAAAACGAGGGCTGCCCCTTCGACCTGGTCGGCGGAAAAGCCGGCGCGCACCGTCTCGATGCGGTTGGCGATCAGGAAGGCATGATAGTCGGCTTCCGGCTTCTCGGCGTAGGCGACAATCCCAGCCCGTGTGTTGAGCAGCAGCCGCACCTTGGCGAAGGCTTCGTCGCCATTGCCGAAGACAGCCGTCTTCTGGCCTTCCACGCGAAAGAAGGCGGGAAATACCGAAAGCTGTTCAGTCCTGGGAGGCATTATCAATCCACTTCGAAGTTGCCAGAATATGCCCGTGATCGACAAGGGTTTGAAGGAACAGAAATTCGAAAGCCCCAGCAAGGGCGTATTCTTTTGCTCGCGCGATCAATGATTTGAGAAAAGTCACCCATGCTGGCAAAAAAGCCTCACCCTGCCCATTGCTGCAGCGCAGTGTAAAGCCTGTGATAAATGGCGTCCACCGGCGTTTCTCGCATTTCGCTCGCGCCGCCAAGACGATAGACTGAGGGAAAACCGGAGACACCAATGCCTGACACGACCATCGCCGCCCGCCTGCTTTCGGTCATCGAGGATGATATCCTGCCACTGACCGAACGCGGCGTTTCCGGCGGCAACAAAGTGTTCGGCGCGGCGATCCTGCGCAAATCCGATCTGTCGCTCGTCGTAGCCGAAACCAATAACGAACTTGAGAACCCGCTCTGGCACGGCGAGGTGCATACGCTGAAGCGCTTCTACGAGCTTGGCGACAAGCCGGCGACCAAGGAGCTGATCTTCCTGTCGACGCACGAACCCTGCACCATGTGCATGTCGGCGATCACCTGGGCGGGCTTCGACAATTTCTATTATTTCTTCAGCCATGAGGATTCCCGCGACGCCTTCGCCATTCCGCACGATCTCAAGATCCTGAAGGAGGTCTTCGGGCTTGAACCCGGCGGCTATCGCAGGCAAAACGCCTTCTGGAACAGCTTTGCCATCGCCGATCTCATCGAGACCGAAGAGGCTCAGTTGAAAACGGCGCTGAAGGCGCAGACCGCCCGCATCAAGGCGCGCTACGACACGCTGTCTTCCACCTACCAGTCGTCGAAGAGCGCCAACGATATTCCGCTGAACTGAGGCCCTTGAACCGAGGAACCATGGAACCTTCCAAAGACATTTCGCGGCTGATCGAGATCATGGCGGCGCTGCGCCACCCCGAGACCGGCTGCCCCTGGGACATCGAGCAGAATTTCCAGACGATCAAGCCCTATACGATCGAGGAGGCCTACGAGGTCTCCGATGCGATCGAGCGCGGCGACATGGACGATCTCTGCGATGAACTGGGCGATCTCTTGCTGCAGGTGGTCTTCCATGCCCGCATGGCCGAAGAGGCCGGCGAGTTCTCCTTCGGCGACGTGGTCAACGCCATCACCACCAAGATGATCCGCCGCCATCCGCATGTCTTTGCCCGCTCGGAAGCCGATACGCCGGAGGCAGTGAAGATCCAGTGGGACAAGATCAAACAGGCCGAGAAACGCGAGCGTGCCGAACGCCGGGCAAGGCGGGGGATCACCGAGGATTTCAAGGGTGGATTCCTTGGCTCGGTGCAGCGCAGCTTCCCGGCTCTGACCGAGGCGCTGAAGCTGCAGGAACGCGCCGCCAAAGTCGGTTTCGACTGGTCGTCGCCCGAGCCGATCCTCGACAAGATCGAGGAGGAGATCAGCGAATTGCGGGTCGCGCTTGGGGAAGGCGACCGGGCGAAGGTCAGCGACGAACTCGGCGATTTGATCTTCGCGGTCGTCAATATCGGCCGGCATGTGAAGGCGGATCCGGAACAGGCACTGCGCGGGACGAATACGAAGTTCCGGCGTCGATTCAGCCATATAGAGAACGTTCTTAAAGCGGATGGTGAGACGCTGGAAGACGCGACGCTGGAACGGATGGAGGAAATCTGGCAGGCGGCCAAGGCGATTGAAAGAGCTGTGATAGCTGGCGCTGAGTGAAGCACAGCGTTGCCACGTCTCCCTTCTCCCCAGCGGGTGTCCGAAGGACGGGCGAGACCCGTGGCTCGCCCCGGTTGATGCCGGCAGGCAGATGAGGGGGTGAGCGACGGCAGGAGCAAATGCGCTGAGCGGAAGCGAAGAGCAATGAAGGGCGTGCCGTGTGGCCCCCTCATCCGCCCTACGGGCACCTTCTCCCCGCTGGGAGAAGGGGAAGCACCTTCACCGCTCCCAATCTTCCTTAGCGGCCCTTGGCCCATTGCCGATGCGGCGCTCGAGTTCGGCGGCTTCGGTTTCCGAGAGGCGCAGATCGAGCGTAATCGAGCCGTCTTCATTGTCTTCGCGGCCGTCGACGATCGCGTGGTCGTAGAGCCAGGGCAGCAGCGCCAGCTTGTCGACGGGAAGGCGGATCGTCGTTTCGGTCATCACGCCTGACAGTCTGCGGCTGATCTCTTCCATCAGCCGATCGACGCCCTCGCCGCTGACGGCCGAAACCGCGACGACATTGCTGGCGCCCGCCGTCCTCTGCACCATGGTGTCGTGCACCTCAGGCTCCAGCCGGTCGATCTTGTTCCAGACCTCGATCAGCCGCTTCTGCGCTTCGGCCTCGTCGATGCCGAGGTCACCGAGAATGCGCATCACGTCGGAGCTCTGCGCCTGGTTGTCGGGATCGGACATGTCGCGGACATGCAGGATCAGATCGGCTTCCAGCACCTCTTCCAAGGTGGCGCGGAAGGCGGCGACGAGATGGGTCGGCAGGTCAGAGATGAAGCCGACGGTGTCGGACAGGATGACGGTGCGGCCATGCGGCAGTTTCATGCGCCGAAGCGTCGGATCGAGCGTGGCGAAGAGCATGTCTTCGGCGAGCACCCCTGCCCCAGTGATGCGGTTGAACAGCGTCGATTTGCCGGCATTGGTATAGCCGACCAGCGCTACGATCGGATGCGGGACCTTGCGGCGCTTGGCGCGGTGGAGCTGACGGGTGCGCACGACCTGCTCCAGCTCGCGTTCGAGCTTGATGATGCGGTCCTGCAGGAGCCGCCGGTCGGCTTCGATCTGGGTTTCGCCAGGGCCGCCCATGAAACCGCCGCCGCCGCGCTGGCGCTCAAGGTGGGTCCAGCTGCGCACCAGCCGGCCCTTCTGATAATTCAGATGGGCGAGATCGACCTGCAGCGTGCCTTCCTTAGTGGAGGCACGGCGGCCGAAAATTTCGAGGATCAGACCCGTCCGGTCGATGACCTTGGCGTTCCATTCCTTTTCGAGATTGCGCTGCTGCACCGGCGTCAGCGGATGGTCGACGATGACGAGACCGGAATCGCGCTCGTCGAGCAGCGCCTTGATCTCCTCGATCTTGCCGGTGCCGAGCAGCGTTGCCGGCCTCGGATCGTTGACCGGCACGATCGAACCGTTGACGACATCGAGGTCGATCGCCTGGGCAAGCCCCGTCGCCTCTTCAAGCCGGCTTTCCGGCGTGCGGGTGGAGGCCGATTCGGCCTGGCCGCCGCGACTGCGCGATTTCAGAACCGGCACAACGACGGTCGCGCGCATATCGTCCCTGTGCTTGGCGGCCTCAGGGATGATCGAATCGTTCTTGGTATCGCGTGTCGAAATGACGGCTGATCCTGTTAGGACGCGGCTTCTTCACTCTCGAACATCTGCATCGGCTGACCCGGCATGATCGTCGAGATCGCATGTTTATACACGAGCTGCGAGTGGCCGTCACGGCGAAGAAGAACACAGAAATTGTCAAAAGAGGTAACAACGCCCGTGAGCTTCACGCCGTTGATCAGAAAGATTGTCAGGGAAATCTTTTGCTTGCGAACAGTATTGAGAAATAAGTCCTGCAGATTCTGAGAACGTTCCGCCATCGCGCCGCTTCTTTCTTTATTGCCGACCTGAGCTGGTCGGTAGAATATCAATCAAGCTCTCCATGCAAGACCGGCGGCACCCTCATTCCACCAGTCCAGCAAATCTTGGTATCAAATCGCAATCTTTTCCGCAACGTCGAAAAAGGCTTCGCGGACTTTCTGCGAGAGGCTGCCGGGGTGACCATTGGCAATGGTTTGGCCATCGACGGAAACGACCGGAAAACAGACACTTGTGGCTGCGGTGAGAAAGACCTCGCGGGCTGCGAGCATTTCGGAAACGGAGAAATTCCGCTCAGTGATCTTCAAACCCAGCCTGGCGGCCACATCCATCAATGTGGTGCGGGTAATGCCGCGCAGAATGCCGTGTTCGGCCGGCCGCGTCACCAGCGTTCCATCCGAATCGACGATCCAGACATTGGTCGCCGCCCCTTCCTTCACCATACCGTCGGCGTCGACATAGATCGCCTCCTGGGCGCCGGCTTCCTTGGCCTGCTGGCGCGCCATCGCATTCGGAAGCAGGCCGACGGATTTGATGTCGACGCGATCCCAGCGGTTGTCGGCAACGGTGATCGCCTTGATGCCATTGGCGTTCTTGGCGGCGATGATCTTCGGGTCGGTGCTCTTGGCGGTTATGACAAGCGAGGGCGGCGTGCCCTCGGCCGGGAAGACATGGTCACGGCGCGCCACACCGCGCGTCACCTGCAGGTAGAAAAGCCCGTTGCGGACATGGTTGCGGCGCAGCGTCTCGCGAATGACCTGCGTCAGTGCCGCCCGGCTCATCGGCCAGGCGATGCTGAGCTCACCGAGCGAACGGTCGAGGCGGTTCAGGTGACGGGTGAGATCGACGATATAGCCGTGACGCACCTCGCAGACCTCATAGACGCCATCGGAGAACTGGTAGCCGCGGTCCTCGATATGCACTCGGGCATCGGAATGCTTGACGTAACGGCCGTTCACATAGGCAATTCTCGGCATGGGGAACCTGATCTTCGGGGAAGGATAGCAAGGGCAAGGGCGGCGCGGCTCCCGCCGCGCCTGCAAGATCAAAAAGTGGAGCATGATGTTGCCCGAAAACCGCTGACACTTTTCGGCATCATGTTCTAGACGCCGAGCGACTTCAGCTTGCGGTGCAGCGCCGAGCGCTCCATGCCGACGAATTCGGCGGTACGCGAGATATTGCCGCCGAAGCGGTTGATCTGGGCGATCAGATAATCCTTCTCGAACATCTCACGGGCTTCGCGCAATGGCAGCGTCATGATGTGATAGTCGTTCTTGGCCGATACCTTGGGCAGCATGTCGCCGAGATCGGTCGGCAGCATGTCGGCGGTGATCGGCGCATCCGGCCCGTCGGTGCGGGCAAGGATCATCAGGCGCTCGATATTGTTGCGCAGCTGACGGATATTGCCCGGCCAGTCATGCGCCTGCAGCACGGCCATGGCATCGTCGCCGATGCGGCGCGGACGGATGCCGGCCTGCTCCGATATCTGGCGCATCAGCTGGTCGACGAGGAAGGGAATATCCTCGCGCCGCTCGGCCAGCGCCGGCACGCGCACCGGCACGACCGCAAGGCGATGATAAAGATCCTCACGGAACCAGCCTTCGGCAATGCGGCTCTCGAGATTATAGGCCGTCGAGGAGATGATGCGGACATCGACCTTGACGCGCTTGGAACCGCCGACCCGCTCGAACTGCTGATCGACGAGCACGCGCAAGATCTTGTTCTGCGTCTCGCGCGGCATCTCGCCAACCTCGTCGAGATAGAGGATGCCGCGGTGAGCTTCCTCCAGCGCGCCGATCTTGCGCGCCTGGCCGGGCGTTCCCTCGGTGCCGAAGAGCGCCACTTCCATGCGATCGGGCGTAATGTTGGCGGCATTCAGCGCGACGAAGGGGCCATTGGCGCGAGCCGACTTCTTGTGGATCATCCGCGCCACCAGCTCCTTGCCGGAGCCGGAGGCGCCGAGGATCATGATGCGGCTGTTGGTCGGCGACACCTTCTCGATCGTCTGGCGCAGCTGCGAGACGGCAACCGAGGTGCCGATCAGCTCCAACGCATCGCCGGTGCGGCGCTTGAGTTCCGAGACCTCGCGCTTGAGCTTGGAATTTTCGAGCGCGCGTTCGGCGATCAGGATCAGCCGGTCGGCCTTGAAGGGCTTCTCGATGAAATCGAACGCGCCGCGCTTGATCGCCGAGACGGCGGTTTCGATGTTGCCGTGGCCCGAGATCATTACGACGGGCAGATCAGGATGGCGAGTCTTGATCTCGTCGAGCAGCGACAGGCCATCGAGCTTGCTGCCCTGCATCCAGATATCGAGGAAGATCAGCCGCGGCACCCGATCGGAAATCGCCGCCAGCGCACTATCGCTGTCGTGGGCGGTGCGCGTCTCGTGCCCCTCGTCGGAGAGAATGCCGGAAACGATCTCGCGAATATCGTGCTCGTCGTCGACGACGAGAATATCAGAGGCCATAAACGCTTTCCTTGTCATTGGCTTCGGGAGTGGCGGGCGTCGGCTCCAGGCGTGGCAGATGCACGCGGATCATGGCCCCTCTTCCCCGGTCAAAATCGGCGGGCGCATCGTGCAACTCGAGCTGTCCGCCATGTTCCTCGATGATCTTCTTGACGATGGCCAGCCCAAGGCCGGTGCCCTTCTCGCGCATCGTCATGTAGGGTTCCAGAATGCTATGGCGGTTCTCTACCGGCAGGCCGCGGCCATTGTCGATCACGTCGACGGTGAAACGGTCGCGACCGGCGTCGAGTGCCGCGCGCACGAGAACCTTGCGTTCGTCGCGTTCGTCGCTCGGAACGGCTTCGAGCGACTCCACCGCATTCTTGATGAGATTTCCGAAAGCCTGGCCGAGCATGCGGCTGTCGAACAGGCCCTCCAGCGGCTGATCGCCGAAATCCTGCTGGAAGGTAACGTGATGATTGCCCATTTCGCGCAGGAAGATCGCATCGCGCAGGATATCGCGCAGGTCGCTCGGCTCCTTGGTTGGCTTCGGCATGCGGGCAAAGGCGGAGAATTCGTCGACCATGCGGCCGATATCGCCGACCTGGCGGATGATCGTATCGGTGCACTGATCGAAGACGGCGCGGTCGTCCTGGTCGATCTGCTTGCCATAGCGGCGCTGGATGCGCTCGGCAGATAGCTGGATCGGCGTCAGGGGATTCTTGATCTCGTGGGCAATGCGCCTTGCCACGTCGCCCCAGGCGGTCGAGCGCTGGGCGATGACGAGGTCGGTGATGTCGTCGAGCGTGATCACATAGGATTCGCTCATGTCGCGAACTTCCTCACGGGTGACCTGGACGCTCAGCGTCCTGACCGTGCCGCCGCGCACCAGCGCGATCTGCTTGCGGAAATCGCCGCGGTGACGCACCGCCGCCTCGGTCAGCACCTGGTCGACCTCGGGCGCGATATCGGCCAGCTGCTTGCCGAGCATCTCGCCGGCCGATAGCGACATCAGCGTTTCGGCCGAACTGTTGACAATGGCGATGCGTCGATCCTGCTCGACGCCGATGACGGCAGCGGTAACACCCGACAACACCGCCTCGATAAAGCGCCGGCGGTCGTCGACCTCGTCCTTGGCCTCGAGGATCTCGTCACGCTGGGTGCGGATTTCCGAGATCATCTTGTTGAAGGTACGCGACAGATTGGCGACGTCGCCATCAACGGCATGCACCGGCACGACGATATCCATATTGCCCGACGCAACGCTGTCGGCCGCCGTGATCAGCAGCCGGATCGGCCGAACGATGCGATCGGCCACGGCAATCGCGGTCCAGATCGCCGCCAGCAGCACAATCAGCGCGAAGCCGATGTAGAGCACGGCGAATGCGACCTGCAGCGAGAAGCGATTGGCCTCCATCGAGCGGTATTCGGTGGCGTTTTCCTCCATCATGCGCATGGCGCCCATGACCTTGGGATCGACGGCCCTCACCGTATAAAGAAACGTGCCCTGGATGGCATCGAGCTTGATGATGGCGCCGACGAGGTTGGTGACGCCGGGCGGGATCAGGGTCGGCTGGCCGGCCGCCGCCTTTTGCAACGCGTCCTGCGGAATGGCCGGTAACGGCTTTTCCGTGGCGATATCGGCCTGGACGACTACCGAGCCGTCGCTTTCGACAAGGAAGGCGCCGAGCAAGCCGCGGCCCCTCGCCTGCCGCGTCATCAGCTCGGCAAAACCCGTCCTGTCGAGGTTGTAGAGGGCGCGGTTGCGCTCCAGGTCGTTCGCCATGGAAACCGTCTGCCCCTGCAGATAGCTGGCGTTCTCCATCATATAGGCCTGGCCGATATTGCGCGACGAGCTGACGATCGACTGGGTGCGCAGCGCAAACCAGCGATCGAGGCCGGCGTTCAGCGTGATGCTGGCGAAGATGGCAACGAGGATCGCCGGCGTGATCGCGACGATCGAGAAGAGCACGACGATGCGGATGTGCAGGCGCGCGGCCGCCCTGCCGCGGGTACGCGCCTTGAGCAGCCTTGCCACCTCGCGGCCGATGAGCGCGAGCAGCGTCAGGACGAAGAAGGAATTGACGATCACCGACGTGATGACGACATGCGACGTCGGTGCGATCGGCGTCAGGCCGAGCAGTATGAACAGTGTCACCGTGGCGCAGAGAAGAGCACCGCCCGCAAGCACAAGACCGGGCACGGCAAAAAGGGCGCGGCGATCGGTCACCGTCGTCACCGCTTCGCCCGCCGCCGCTGGCGCTACCCCATCCTGCGTCATCCGGCCTCTCTTCAGACGGCACCCTGCCGCCCCGCTATCCGATCGAAACCAAAGAACGCCGGCTCGGAAGCCAGCGCTGTCGGAACGGCTCGATCGGGAGCGAATGTTCAAAAACCCTTGCGTGACCTTTAAGCAACGCAATGTGGCGAAAATGCAACGCCCACTGTCACATTGTCAAGCCGCGCATGAACTCGTCCCGTCCCAATGGAGTGTTACCCACCACGTAGTATCGGCATCCTTGGAAGGGCTCATCAATGGTAGGCTTTCGCCACCAAGTAGAGAGCAAGAGGCATCATCAGTATTGCGATGACGACGATCCAAGCTCGCCGATAAAGCAGGAATTGATTCTTCAACGGCAACGGAATCAGCGGGCTTTGCAGATCGATCTCAGGCAGTCCCTTGCCGATCTTGGTCACCAGGTTAGGACCAAATTTGTTGATCTTGCTCGCCATGTGTTCAAACACAAGGAGCATGCCGACGTGAAAAATCGCAGCCGCCAAGAGTCCTCCGACCGCGAAAACTTCAAGAAAGTGCATCCCGCTTCCCCTGCTGCCCTTGCAGAAACTTGCTAGCAACTCAACCTTGTCGCAGTCCGTCGCTGCATGCCTATACCTTAATAGGATAGACAGCAGCGACGTGTCTCGACGAGCCGCGGTCTGGCCCGTCGATATATGATCCCGCTAGAATCGACGCGGTGCTTCCGGTTTGTTTCCGGCAATTGCATCGATCCGCTCCATGATGTCTGCCGTCAGCTTGTGCCTGTGTGAGAGGGCCGCGAGATTATCCTGCAATTGGCTGGCACGCGAGGCGCCGAGAATGACGGTCGAGACGTGCGGATTGGCGAGGCACCACAGAAGCGCGAGATGGGTGATCGACAAGCCAATTTCGTCTGCGAGCTTTGCCAGTTCGCCGACTTGCCGGAGCTGGGCGCGGCCGGCGTCGCTCGACCACCTTTCCTTCAGCCATTCGTAGCCGGGCAGGTTCATGCGGCTGTCGGCGGGCACGCCGTTATTGTATTTGCCTGTGAGGACGCCGGAGGCGAGCGGCGACCAGATTGTGGTGCCAAGGCCGATCAGGTCGTAGAGCGGGAGATAATCAGCCTCGACCTTCTGGCGTTCGAAGATGTTGTACTGCGGCTGCTCCATGGTGGGCGGCGTGATGCGCAGGTCCCGGGCAACCGCATAGGCCTCGGTCAACTGCTGTGCGGACCATTCGGAGGTTCCCCAATAGAGCACCTTGCCCTGAGCGACGAGATCATGCATGGCCCGGACCGTTTCCTCGATCGGCGTGTCGATATCCGGGCGGTGACAGAAATAAAGATCGAGGTAATCGACCTGAAGCCGCTTCAGCGCCGCATGGCAGGCGTCGGTCACGTGCTTGCGCGACAATCCGCGTTGCGTCGGTTTCTGGCCGCCCCAGAAGACCTTGCTCGAGACGATGAAGCTGTCGCGGCTCCAGCCGAGCGACTTCAGCGCCTCGCCCATGACGACCTCGGACTTCCCGCTTTCATAGCCTTCGGCATTGTCGAAGAAGTTTACCCCGCTGTCGTAGGCAAGCCGCATGAGATCGACCGCGTCGCCGCCGTTCACCTGCTTGCCGAAAGTGACCCATGAGCCGAAGGAGAACTCGCTCACCTGCAGACCGGACCTTCCCAAACGACGATATTCCATCACGCAGCTCCAATAGTTGTGAACATGGACCGACCACCAACCGAGGCCGGCGTCGCACGATCGATCGGCGACCGTTCCGCGTAATCTATGGCGTCAGCAACAATATGCGAGGCGCAACCCCGCCAAAATGATCGCCATGAAACACCATGTCGCTCCAACGAAAAGAAAGGGCGCTCCACGACCTCAGTCGGAGCGCCCATGGCATGCTGGCGGCGACAGTTGCGGCGGAAGTCGACAGCATGCGACGGCAGATGACGAGATTCGGAACGGATAGGCAACAACCGACCGGAATTGGGGACGTTATCGCCCGTTGATCGACCCGTGTCATCCACCTGTTATCCACAGCCTATCCACAGGCGCGGCGACGACGAGAGCAGCAACTTCAATGACATTTGCCCGATGGCAAACAACGGCTCGCAAATACTATGTGACCATAGAATGACACTGCGCTTTTGTTTGCCGGCGTAGATACAAACCGAAGTCGGGCTCGGATAGATTAAATTTTGTTCCCAACCGTGGCGGCGGATACTGGGAGGAGGAGGCGGTGGGCGAACGAGGAGCCTACCGCCTTTTCTTCAGGCGGTGCGGGAGCTTCTGTAGACAGAGACGCCGAGTTCCCTGATTTTCTTGCGCAAGGTGTTGCGGTTGAGGCCGAGAAGATCGGCCGCCTTGATCTGGTTGCCACGGGTTGCCGTCAGGGCGGCGAGGATCAGCGGATATTCCAGTTCCGTCAGAACGCGGTCATACAGTCCGGGCGGCGGCAGGTTTTCGCCGAAGCTTGCGAAATAGGTGCGCATGTTCTCTTCGACGGCCTGGGCGATCGTCATCGAGCCGCTGCGGATCGGCCCCTTGTCGATCGGGCTGTCGGGCACATCGGAGCGCAGCTCGGCATCGATGATCTCGCGGGTGATGACATCCTGCGGATAGAGCGCCATCAGACGGCGGATGAGGTTTTCCAGCTCGCGGACGTTGCCCGGCCAGGCATAGGCCTTCATCAGTTCCAGCGCTTCCTGATCGAAGCGTTTGGAGCCGAGGCCTTCCTTTTCGGCCTGCTGGATGAAGTGGCGAACGAGATCGGGAATATCCTCCGCGCGGTCGCGCAGCGGCGGCAGGCGCAGCGGAACGACGTTAAGCCGATAATAGAGATCCTCACGGAAGAGGCCCTGGTTGATCGCCTGCTTCAGATCCTTGTTGGTGGCGGCGACGATGCGAACATCGGTGCGGATCGGCGTACGGCCGCCGACGGTCGTGTATTCGCCCTGCTGCAACACGCGCAGAAGCCGGGTCTGGGCATCCATCGGCATGTCGCCGATCTCGTCGAGGAAGAGCGTGCCGCCTTCGGCCTGCTCGAAGCGGCCGGTCGAGCGGGTCTGCGCGCCGGTGAAAGCGCCCTTTTCATGGCCGAAAAGTTCCGACTCGATCAGGTCGCGCGGGATCGCCGCCATGTTGATCGCGACGAAGGGGCCGTTGCGGCGCTTGCCGTAATCATGCAGCGCCCGGGCGACGAGCTCCTTGCCGGTGCCGGATTCGCCAGTAATCATCAGCGTCAGATCCGTCTGCATCAGGCGGGCGAGCACACGGTAGATTTCCTGCATCGCGGCCGAGCGGCCAACGAGCGGCATGCCGTCCTGCATGTCCTCTTCGAGCTTGGCAGGCTTGCGCTTCGGCTCAGCCAGCGCCCGGCCGATGATGCCGATCAGCTCGGTCAGGTCGAAGGGCTTCGGCAGATAGTCGTAGGCGCCCTTCTCCGACGCCTTGATGGCGGTCATGAAGGTGTTCTGCGCGCTCATGACGAGGACGGGCAGATCGGGACGCGCCTTCTTGATCCGCGGCAAGAGGTCGAAGGCGTTCTCGTCCGGCATCACCACGTCGGTCACGACCAGATCGCCCTCCCCCGCCGAAATCCAGCGCCAGAGGGTTGCGGCATTGGAGGTGATACGAACGTCGTAACCGGCGCGGCTCAAAGCCTGGTTGAGCACGGTGCGGATGGCCGCATCATCATCTGCAACGAGGATCGTGGCTGTCATCGAGAAGGTCCTGTCGAGCTTACGGAAGAAGCATCCTCAAGCGAGGCGTCCTTCGACGCCGGCATGAGAACGCGGAATGTCGTGCGGCTGTTCTGGCTGTCGCATTCGATGATGCCGCCATGATCGCCGATAATCTTGGCGACCAGCGCCAGGCCGAGGCCGCTGCCGTTCGTTTTGGTGGTGATGAAGGGATCGAAGAGATGCGGCAACAGGTCGGCGGGAACGCCGGGGCCATTGTCGTGAACGCAGAATTCCAGCGGCAGCGAGATCTTTTCACGCGTGCCGGCAACCGAGAGACGGATGCCGGGGCGATAGGCGGTCGTCAGCATGATCTCGCCGTCCGGCCGGTCCCCGACCGCTTCGGCGGCGTTCTTCACCAGGTTGAGGAAGACCTGGACGAGCTGGTCGCGATTGGCATAGACCGCCGGCAGCGATGGGTCGTAACTCTCGGTGATGCGGAGGTTGCGGGCAAAGCCCGCCTTGGCGACGGCCTTCACGTGATCGAGCACGGAATGGATGTTGACCGGCATGCGGTCGACGGGGCGTTCGTCGGAAAAGACTTCCATTCGATCGACCAGCGAGACGATGCGGTCGGTCTCGTCGCAAATTAGCCGGGTCAGCGCCCGGTCGTCGTCGATCACCGACTGTTCCAGCAACTGGGCAGCGCCGCGGATGCCGGAGAGCGGGTTCTTGATCTCGTGCGCCAGCATGGAAGCGAGACCGGTGACCGAGCGGGCGGCGGCGCGGTGCGTCAGCTGCCGATCGATCTTGTCGGCCATCGAACGTTCCTGAAAAACGATGACGACGGCGCCGGGCTCGCTGAGCACGGGGGCGACATAGAGATCGACGAGCTTGTCCTGGCCGAGGCGCGGCGAGCTCAAGTCGACGCGGTATTCGTTGACCGGCGCCTTGCGCTCGCGCACCTGATCGATCAGGGCCAGCAGCGGGCTGCCGAAAGGAATGAAGGTCGAGATCCGGTAACGCGCCAGATGCGAGGCGCTGGCGCCGAAGAAGGCCTCTGCCTCCCAATTGGCGAAGGCGATGAAGCCGGATTCGTCGACCATGACGACGGGGTTCTGGATGGCGTTCAGCACGGCCATGGCGACGGTTCCGCCAAGATGATCAGGCGGAGATGTCGTATCCTTCGTCATGCCGCCTCCCGGCTGTCGACAACAGCTGCATCAAGCGCATCGCAAAGGCGGGCGACAACGTCGCGCGGATCGCGCGAGGTCATGATGTCAGCCTTGTCTTTGCCGGAAAGCGCGGGGGCAAAACGCTCGAGATACCAGCCGAGATGCTTGCGGGCATGGCGGATCGCCACCGCCTCGCCATAGAAATCGAGCATCATCCGGTAGTGTTCGACGGCGATATCGGCGATCTCTTCGCGTCGCGGCTCCGCGGCTCCGGCAAGCACGCCGGCATGCCACGGCCTGCCCTGGCAGCCCCTGCCGATCATGACGGCATCGGCGCCGGAGCGGCGCAAGATTTCCTGCGCGTCGTCGGCCGTTTCGACATCGCCATTGGCGATCAGCGGGATCGAGATCACGTCGCGGACGGCGCGGATAGCATGCCAATCGGCGCGGCCTTCATAAAATTGCATGCGGGTGCGTCCATGAATGGTCACGAGCTGGATTCCAGCCGCCTCGGCGCGACGCGCGATATCGGGCGCATTGATCGAATTCTCGTCCCAGCCGAGGCGCATCTTCAGCGTCACCGGAATGTCGACGGCGTTGACCGTCGCCTCGATGAGGCCGAGCGCGTGATCGGGATCGCGCATCAGCGCCGAGCCGGAATAACCGCCGATCACCTTCTTAGCCGGACAGCCCATGTTGATGTCGATGATATCGGCGCCATGATCGGCAGCGATCTTCGCCGCTTCTGCCATCCAATACGCCTCGCGCCCGGCGAGCTGCACCATATGCGGCCGGAAGCCGGCAGCCCTCAGGCGCGACCAGGATTCGGCGGTGTCGTTGACCAGCTCGCGGCTCGCCACCATTTCGGTGACGACGAGTCCGGCGCCGAAGCGCCAAGCGAGCTCCCGGAAGGGCATGTCGGTAACGCCGGACATCGGCGCCAGCACAACGCGGTTCCGCACGGAAACAGGTCCGATTCGGAAAGGCGCTGCGAGATCCTTGCAAATCAAATGATTATCTTTCAGGCACACAATGGAACTGCATTATTTTTAGCCACAGATCCAGGCCTTTGCCAAGAGGGCTCGGATCGGAATCGATATTTTTTGGGCAAATGCTGGAAAAGGCCAAAGCAAGAGGTTAGAGCACTCCGGTCAATTCCGCATAATTTAGGGGATTTATGCTGCAAATGCCGTCCAAGCAACCAATATCGGCTGGAATTGTCATCGTGGCCGCCGGACGCGGCGAGCGCGCCGGATCCTCAACGGAAGGTCCCAAGCAATATCGCACGATCGGCGGCAAGCCGGTTATCGTCCATACGCTTGAAAACTTCATGACATGGGAAGCCGCAACCCGGATCGTCGTCGTCATCCATCCCGATGACGAGGCGCTGTTTGCGGGAGCCTTGCGGCATATGACCCCGGCGACGGCGATCGAAACGGTGCACGGCGGCCCGACCCGGCAACAGTCCGTGCTTGCCGGCCTGCGATATCTCAAGGACAAGAATGTCAGCCATGTGCTGATCCACGATGCAGTGCGACCGTTCTTCGACCATGGGCTGCTCGACCGAATTGCAGAGCGTCTTTCCAACGGCGCGCAGGCGGTGCTGCCGGCAATGCCGGTAACCGATACGCTGAAACGCGCCGATAGTGCCGGAACCGTGCTGACGACGGTTTCGCGCGAGCACCTCCATGCGGCGCAGACGCCGCAATCCTTCGCCTTCGAAACCATTCTCGAGGCGCATGAGAAGGCGGCGGCGAGCGGGCGAAGCGATTTCACCGACGATGCCTCGATCGCCGAATGGGCGAGCATTCCGGTCACGATCGTCGAAGGTACGGCCGATAACGTCAAGCTGACGATCAAGAGGGATATTGCCATGGCCAACGACAAGCTGTCGGCGTCACTGCTTCCCGACGTGCGCACCGGCAATGGCTATGACGTGCACCAGCTCGAAGCGGGCGACGGCGTGACACTCTGCGGCGTCTTCATTCCGCACGACCAGAAGCTGAAAGGCCATTCGGATGCCGACGTCGCGCTGCATGCGCTGACCGACGCGCTGCTTGCCACCTGCGGCGCCGGCGATATCGGCGATCATTTCCCGCCGTCCGACCCGCAATGGAAGGGTGCGGCCTCGAGGATTTTCATCGAGCACGCCGCCCGGATTGTCCGCGAACACGGCGGCACGATCATGAACGCCGACGTCTCACTGATCGCCGAGGCGCCGAAGATCGGCCCGCATCGCGAGGCCATGCGGGCGAGGCTGTCGGAATATCTCGGCATCGATATCGAACGCTGCTCGGTCAAGGCGACGACTAACGAGAAGATCGGCTTCGTCGGCCGACGCGAAGGCATCGCGGCGATAGCTACGGCGACCGTCATCTACCGGGCGTTGAAGCGATGAGCCTTTTCCCCGAGGATATCCATTCGGCGGCAGAGGCGATCATCCGCGACTTCACGGCTGCCGGACTGATGATCTCGACTGCCGAATCCTGCACCGGCGGGCTGATCGCCGCTGCGCTGACCGAAATATCAGGTTCGTCCGCCGTCGTCGACCGCGGCTTCGTCACCTACACGAACACGGCGAAGATGGAGATGCTCGGGGTACAGGAGCAAACGCTGCTCAGCTTCGGGGCGGTTTCCGAAGAGACCGCCCGGCAGATGGCGCATGGCGCCCTCTTGCGCTCGCGTGCCGCGATCGCCATCGCCGTCACCGGCATTGCAGGACCCGGCGGCGGTTCGGCGGAAAAACCGGTCGGGCTCGTGCATCTTGCCGCCAAATCGCGCACCGGCGCACTCATCCACCGGAAAGTACTCTATGGCGATATCGGCCGCAGCAAGGTTCGGCTGGCAACGGTCAGGACCGCGCTGGAGATGGTGCATTCTCTGCTGCCCGACTGACGCCGGCTCAGATCGTCCGTCACAGCGTGGCGTAGATCCTGTTCGCCCTTGTCTCGAAGGCTTCGGTGAACATGCGGAAGGCGCGATCGAACATCGATCCCATCAGCGCGCCCAGAATGCGGCTCTTGAACTCGTAGTCGATGAAGAAATTGATCGTGCAGCCGCCGGCCGGCGTTTCGGAGAAATGCCACCGATTTTCCAGATATTTGAATGGGCCGTCGATATATTTGACCTCGATGACTCGCTCGGCCCGGTTCAACAGAACCTGTGTCGTGAAAGTCTCGCGGATCGCTTTATAGCCGACCGTCATGTCGGCGACGAGGAGGACCTTGCCGTCGCGCTCCTTGCGGCTCTTGACGGCGAGCGCCTCGCAGAGCGGCAGAAACTCCGGGTAACGCTCGACATCGGCAACGAGGTCGAACATCTGGTCGGGCGTGTGCGGAACGGAGCGGTGCGTTTCGAATTGCGGCATGAAGCGCAGTTAAGCGGGCCGGCCCAGAAGATCAAGGAGCTCGCGCATCTGACGGCGGGATTTTAGCTGGAGAACCGGCACCTCGGGGCTGTGCGTGGCGATGCTGTCAATATGTTCCCGCAATGCGACCTTAATCAAAGGGACGGCGTCCCGCTCAAAATTCCAGATATAGGCAAGCGCATTCAGCGAGAGGCGCTCAGGACAACCAGGCGGCAGTTCGGGACGGTTGCGGCCGAAATAGCGAAACGTTCTTGAGACGGCACCATACAAGCATGTATATCTTGGCGGCCGAAGCCAAATAACGGCCTCGGCACGCGGCAGGCGAAGATGAAAGGAATTGAGGCCGGTTCCATCCATTATCCAGCGTTCTTCCGCCACGGCTTCGGCGATAAGTCGGTCGATCTCTTCGCGCGACCTCTTTCGCCAGCCAGGCAGCCAGTAGAAATCGCGATCCATGGAAATGTAGCGAAGATCGAGCGTTCGCGAGAGCCGCTTTGCAAGCGTGCTCTTTCCGCTGCCGGGGCAGCCGATGACCAGAATACGGTCGGCTTCGACCAGCGTCGATTTCAAGTCGGATATGATATTCATTGGCTGCCCAAAGAAAAACCTTGGCAAAAACCGCTAAGGGCAGTTTGTTGCCTAACCTCGCCCCCTACTCGACGTCATCCTCGGCCTTGTGCCGAGGATCTGCTGCCCTATCGATCGGTTGCAGATGCTCGGGACAAGCCCGAGCATGACGGAACTTGGCAGCACCCAAACCTTACTCAGCTACCAACAGCAACTTCTTCTCGCGCGCCGCCTTCAGCCGCGCGAAATCGTCGCCGGCGTGATGAGAAGAGCGGGTCAGCGGGCTGGAGGCGACCATCAGGAAGCCCTTGCTATAGGCGACAGTCTCGTAGGACTTGAACTCGTCGGGCGTGACGAAGCTTTCGACCTTGTGGTGCTTGCGGGTCGGCTGCAGATATTGGCCGATCGTCAGGAAGTCGACATCGGCGGTGCGCAGGTCGTCCATCAGCTGCAGCACTTCATTGCGCTCCTCGCCGAGGCCGACCATGATGCCGGATTTGGTGAACATGGTCGGATCAAGTTCCTTCACCCGCTGCAGCAGGCGAATGGAGTGGAAATAACGGGCGCCGGGGCGAACCGTCAGATAGTTGCCGGCAACCGTTTCCATGTTGTGGTTGAAGACGTCGGGCTTGGCGGCGACGACGCGCTCCAGCGCCCCCGGCTTCTTCAGGAAGTCGGGCGTCAGGATCTCGATCGTCGTCGGCGGCGAAGCCGAGCGGATCGCCCAGATCACCTTTTCGAAGTGCTCGGCGCCGCCGTCCTCCAGATCGTCACGATCGACCGAGGTGATTACGACATGACTGAGGCCCATCTCCTTGACCGCCTTGGCGACGTTTTCGGGCTCGGCCATATCGAGCGCATTCGGCTTGCCGGTGGCGACGTTGCAGAAGGCACAGGCGCGGGTGCAGATCTCGCCCATGATCATGAAAGTGGCGTGCTTCTTGTCCCAGCACTCGCCGATATTAGGGCAGCCGGCTTCCTCGCAGACGGTGACGAGCTTGTGCTCCTTCACGATCGCGCGCGTCTCGGCATAACCCTTGGAGGTCGGCGCCTTGACGCGGATCCAGTCGGGCTTGCGCATGACTTCCGTATCCGGGCGATGCGCCTTCTCGGGATGGCGCACGCGCTTGGCGTCGGGATTGATCGTGTCGAGAATGGTCACCATTGCAGTATCAGCTTTCCGCCGCTCCATGCGGCACAGTCTCTCAAGCGCGTCGCGACCCTAGCGCCGCACCAGTCGCGCAAGGAATATCAGCAGGCAGGCGCCGAGGAAACCCGTCACGAAATAACCGAGCCGTCCGCCGGCAAGCTGGACGTGGAACTGGGCGAGGATCGCGGTGGCGACGACCGAGCCGACGATGCCGAGCACGATGTTCAGGAAAATCCCGTATCGCGCCTCCATCAGCTTGCCGGCGAGCCAGCCCGCCAACCCGCCGATGATGATTGCCGAAATCCAGCCGACACTTTCCATTTCAGCCCTGCCTTTGGGTTCGACCCGTTTACCCTATGCCACCGCTCTGGCCACCAGCACCACGATGATGGCGCCGACCGTGGCGTGGATGATTTGCACGACCAGCGCGTTTTCAATGCCCAGAGAGATGCCGAGCGCGCTGAACAGATAGCCGCCGACGAAGGCGCCGATGATGCCGCTCAGCAGGCATCGGATCAGGCCGCCGCCGCCGACGACGAGACTTGCGAGGAAACCTGCAACCAGCCCGATCAGCAAAAATACCAGCAACGCCTGCGTCTCCATAGACATGATGATTTCCTTTCGTTTTTTCCACCCCCAGCCGGAGTGGCTATCCACTCTGGGCAAAATGGGCAGCCCCGGAAATTATCAAGCGTTCAGCACCCGGCCATAGGCATCGAGCACCGCTTCCTTCATCGTTTCCGAGACGGTCGGATGCGGGAAGATCGTGTGCATCAGCTCTTCCTCCGTTGTTTCGAGGTTCATCGCGACGACGAAGCCCTGGATGAGCTCGGTGACTTCGGCGCCGACCATGTGGGCGCCGAGCAGCTCGCCGGTCTTCTTGTCGAAGATCACCTTCACCATGCCCTGATCTTCGCCGAGCGCGATCGCCTTGCCGTTCGCCGCGAAAGAGAAGCGGCCGACGCGGATGTCGCGGCCCAACTCCTTGGCCTTGGCTTCGGTGAGACCGACGGAAGCGACCTGCGGATTACAATAGGTGCAGCCGGGAACCTTGCCCTTGTCGGTGGGATGAACGTTCGGCAGCCCGGCGATCTTTTCGACGCAGACCACACCTTCGTGCTCGGCCTTGTGGGCGAGCATCGGCGGGCCGGCGACATCGCCGATCGCATAGACGCCGGCGACATTGGTCTTACCGTAACCGTCGGCGACGACGCAGCCGCGGTCGGTCTTGACGCCGAGCGCTTCGAGACCGAGGTTCTCGATGTTGCCCTGAACGCCGACGGCCGAAATCATCCGGTCGGCGGTAATCTGCTGCACCTTGCCATCAGAAGTCTCGACATGCGCGGTGATGCTGCCGGCGCCCTTCTCGACCTTCGTGACCTTGGCGCTGGTAAAGATCTTGAGGCCGCGCTTTTCCAGCTGCTTGCGGGCGATAGCGGTGATTTCGGCATCCTCGACCGGCATGATGGTCGGCATGACTTCGACGACGGTGACGTCGACGCCCATCGAGCGGTAGAAGCTTGCGAATTCGATGCCGATTGCGCCCGAGCCCATGACGATCAGCGACTTCGGCAGTGCATCCGGCTTCAGCGCCTCGAAATAGGTCCAGATCAGCTTGCCATCAGGCTCGATGCCGGGCAGCGCACGCGGACGGGCGCCGGTGGCGATGATGATGTGCTTGGCAGTATAGGTGCCCTCACTCTTGACGTTTTTCGGCAGCGGGTGCTGCGGCTCGACGACGGGCTTCGACGATTTGCCGACGACGATCTCACCGGGCTTGGTGAACGTTGCTTCGCCCCAGATGATGTCGATCTTGTTCTTCTTCATCAGGAAGCCGACGCCGGCGTTGAGGCGGGCGGAAACGGCGCGCGAGCGGCCGACGACGGCCTTGGCATCCGGCTTGACGGTGCCGTCAAGAACCAGGCCGTAATCCTTGAAGTGATTGGCGTGGTCGAGCACCTCGGCAGAGCGCAGCAGCGCCTTGGTGGGGATGCAGCCCCAGTTCAGGCAGATGCCGCCCATATGTTCGCGCTCGACGATTGCCGTCTTGAGCCCGAGCTGACTGGCGCGGATGGCGGCGACATAGCCGCCGGGGCCGGAGCCGATGATGATGACGTCGTAGGATTCAGCCATGTGTTTCCTGCCTTTGTTACGCTGCCCCGCGGGTCATGAGCACCCACGCGTGTCTTTTGCTGTTGTCGAAGAGCGGCACGGCATCGGCGCGCGCAGCCTCCACGAATCCGTTTCTTCCATAAAGCGACAAAGCCGCTTCGTTATCACTTGCGGTAATGAGACTGACGGGCCGGCGATCGGCCCTTTCGATCTGATCCTCCAGCAGTCTGCCCCCGATGCCGATGCCGCGCAGGTGGCTGTAGACGCCGAGACTGCCGATGAACCAGCTTCCTACAACCGTTTTCTGCAGGGCGAGCATCGGTTCGGTCGCCGGAATGCTCGCCTCGATATCGCCGATGCCTTCGTCCAGCGCATGGCCGATCGCGACACCTGCGACCTCGCCATAGGCTTCGGCGACGACAGCATCCCGCCAGCCGCCGACTGCTCCCTCCTCGCTCATCTTCAGCCTGCCCCGCTCCAGCGGCGTGTCGCTCACGCCGTTCGCCACGTCAGCGAACCAGAGCCAGGAGGCAAAGCCATGCGAGGCAATGTCCGCCAGAATCGCCAGCTCCGAGGCATCCCGCCGTGAGGCCTGCCGCAGGGCTATGAAGGCGGTCATTCTCAGATTCCCAACATCATCCGCACGATCGATTCCAGCCCGCGTCCGAGCGAACGCGTGTTGTCGGCATCAAGGTGAATGCCGTCGATCGGCGTGGTCTTGGCGACGGAATTGCCGTCGAAGAAGCCACAGCCGAGTTCATCGGCAAGATCGCGATAAAGCGTTGCGAGCTTTGCCGATTCCTCTATGCCGCCAGGAAAGGATGCGGCGAAGGGGACGTTGCCCGTCGCGCAGATCGCCGGCGGCGCCACGATCAGGATCTCCGGCCCGTCGAATTCGAAGGGCCAGGCATGATTGCGGATCAGCCGTACGAGCCGGCTGATGCCCTGGCAGGCGGCAAAGGCCGAACCTGCGACAACCGGTTTCATGTCGTTGGTGCCGAGCAGCAGGATGACGAGGTCGAGCGGCGCATGCGTCTGCAGGATCGTCGGCAGGATCCGGGCGCCGTTACGATCGCAATCGGCAAGGTGGTCGTCGAAAGCGGTCGTGCGACCGTTCAAACCCTCGGCGATGACGCGCGCCTCGCTGCCGAGCGCTGCCTGAAGCACGCTTGGCCAGCGGTTCTTGTACTCATGACGGCCGATCGTCTCGGCGTCATAACCCCAGGTCAGCGAGTCACCATAGCAAAGAACGGTTTTGGTCATTTCCGCCTCCGCTTCGCTATCAGACAAGCATGCCCATCGGATTTTCGATGTAGCCCTTGAAGGCCTGCAGCAGCTCGGCGCCGAGCGCACCGTCGACGCAGCGATGGTCGGTCGAGAGCGTCACGCTCATGACTGTGGCGATCGCCATTTCGCCGTTCTTGACGACGACCCGCTGTTCTCCGGCGCCGACCGCGAGGATCGTCGCATGCGGCGGGTTGACGACGGCAGCGAAATTCTTCACCCCCATCATGCCCATGTTCGAGACCGAGCTGGTGCCGCCCTGATATTCCTCGGGCTTCAGCTTGCGGTCCTTGGCCCGCTTGCCGAGGTCGCGCATCTCGTTGGAGATGGTCGACAGCGTCTTTTCCTCGGCCTTGCGGATGATCGGCGTGATCAGGCCGCCGGGGATCGAGACGGCGACGCCGACATCGGCGTGCTTGTGCTTGACCATATTGCTGTCGGTCCATGACACGTTGGCATCCGGAACATCGCGCAGCGCCAGCGCCATGGCTTTGATGACCATGTCGTTGACCGAGAGCTTGTAGGCCGGAGCGTTGTCCTTGCGCGGAGCCGCATCGTTCAACTGGGCACGCAGAGCCATCAGCGCGTCGAGTTCGCAATCGACGCTGACGTAGAAATGCGGGATCGTCTGCTTGGATTCGACCAGGCGCCGGGCGATCGTCTTGCGCATGCCGTCATGCGGCACGAGCTCGTAGGAGCCTGGTTCGAAAAGCTTGAGCACGGCGTCATCCGAAGCAGCCTTCGGCGCTGCAGCCGGAGCCGCGGCCTGCGGCGCAGCGGCAGCGGCGGCCGGTGCGGCAGCCGGCTTGGCGCCACCGCCGGCAACGGCGGCTTCGATGTCGCTTTTGACGATACGGCCATGCGGGCCGGAGCCGGCGACCGCCGAAAGGTCGATACCGGCTTCCTTGGCGAGACGGCGCGCAAGCGGCGAGGAGAAGGTGCGATTGCCGTCCGACGAAACCGCCGCGGGTGCAGCGGCAGGTGCCGGTGCAGCCGCCGGCGCGACCGGTGCAGCCTCGGCCTTCGGTGCCGGAGCAGCCTCAGCCTTGGGCGCCGGAGCGGCAGAGCCTGCGCCGCTTGCGGCAGCGGCGACATCCTCGCCGTCGGCGGCAAGAACCGCGATCAGCGCGTTCACCTTGACGCCCTCGGTGCCGGCCGGAACGACCAGCTTGGCGACCGTGCCTTCATCGACGGCTTCGACTTCCATCGTCGCCTTGTCGGTCTCGATCTCGGCGATCACATCGCCAGACTTGACCGTGTCACCCTCCTTGACCAGCCACTTGGCCAGATTGCCTTCTTCCATCGTCGGAGAGAGGGCGGGCATCGTGATATTGATCGGCATCGAAATACCCTCCCCTTATTTGTAGCAGACAGCCTTCACCGCATCGACGACTTCGCCGACATTCGGAAGGGCGAGCTTTTCGAGATTGGCGGCGTAGGGCATCGGCACGTCCTTGCCCGCAATAGTCAGGATCGGCGCATCGAGATAGTCGAAAGCCTGCTGCATGACGCGGGTGGCAATTTCGGTGCCGACCGACGACTGCGGATAACCTTCCTCGACGGTGACGAGGCGGCCGGTCTTCTTGACGGATTCGATGACCGTCGGAAGATCCATCGGGCGGATGGTGCGAAGGTCGATCAATTCGACGTCGATGCCGAGCTGTTCGAGTTCAGCGGCCGCCTTCGTCGCATAGGTCATGCCGATGCCGAAGGAGACGACCGTGACGTCCTTGCCTGGCCGATGGATGCGGGCCTTGCCGATCGGCAGGACGAAATTATCGAGCTTCGGCACGTCGAAGTGCTGGCCGTAGAGAATTTCGTTTTCGAGGAAGATGACCGGGTTCGGATCGCGGATCGCGGCCTTCAGCAGGCCCTTTGCGTCGGAAGCCGTGTAGGGCATGACGACCTTCAGGCCGGGGATGGCACTGTACCAGGCGGCATAGTCCTGGCTGTGCTGGGCACCGACGCGAGCCGCCGCGCCGTTCGGGCCGCGGAACACGATCGGAGCGCCCATCTGGCCGCCGGACATGTAAAGCGTCTTGGCGGCAGAGTTGATGATGTGGTCGATCGCCTGCATGGCGAAGTTGAAGGTCATGAATTCGACGATCGGGCGAAGGCCCGCCATTGCCGCACCGACGCCGACGCCGGCAAAACCGTGCTCGGTGATCGGGGTATCGATGACGCGGCGGGCGCCGAATTCCTGCAGCAGGCCCTGGGTGACCTTGTAGGCGCCCTGATATTCGGCCACTTCCTCGCCCATGACGAAGACGTCGTCATTGGCGCGCATTTCTTCGGCCATGGCGTCACGCAGCGCTTCGCGCACGGTGGTCGACACCATTTCCGTGCCGGCCGGAATTTCCGGGTCGTTCGGAACGACGGCCTTCGGCTCGGCCGGAAGCGGCGCTGAGGCTGAACCGCTATTCGTCGGCTTCTCTTCCTGAGCAACCGCGGGGGCTGGCGCGGCGGCAGGCTTGGCGGCGGAGAGATCCGAAGCGGATTCGCCGTCCTGCAGCAGCACGGCGATCTTCGTGTTGACCTTGACGCCTTCGGTTCCGGCATCGACCAGCAACTTGCCGATGACACCTTCGTCGACGGCTTCGACTTCCATCGTCGCCTTGTCGGTCTCGATTTCGGCGATCACGTCGCCTGAGGTGACCTTGTCACCTTCCTGCTTCAGCCATTTGGACAGCGTGCCTTCTTCCATCGTCGGAGAGAGGGCGGGCATGAGGATATCGATAGGCATGGGTTCCCTCCCCGATTAGAGCAGAATGTCGGTATAGAGCTCGGATGCATCCGGCTCCGGATCGGCCTGGGCGAAGTCGGCGCTGTCGGCGACGATGTCGCGGACATCCTTGTCGATCGCCTTCAGATCGTCTTCGGAAGCCCAACCCTTTTCGATGAGGCGCGCCTTTACCTGCTCGATCGGGTCCTGCTCGGAGCGCATCTTCTGCACTTCTTCCTTCGTGCGATATTTCGCCGGATCGGACATGGAGTGGCCACGATAACGATAGGTCAGCATTTCCAGGATGATCGGGCCCTTGCCGGAGCGGCAATGCTCGAGCGCTTCGTCGGCCGCCGCCTTGACGGCGCGAACGTCCATACCATCGACCTGAATGCCGGGAATGCCGAAGCCGGACCCGCGCAGCGAGTAGTTCGACTGCGCGGTGGCGCGGGCGGTCGACGTGCCCATGGCGTATCGGTTGTTCTCGACGATGTAGACGATCGGCAGCTTCCAGAGGGCCGCCATGTTGAAGCTCTCATAGACCTGGCCCTGGTTGGCCGCACCATCGCCGAAATAGGCGACGGCGACATTGCCGTTGCCGCGGTAGCGATTTGCAAAAGCAAGACCAGTCCCGAGCGAAACCTGGGCGCCGACGATGCCGTGACCGCCGTAGAAATGCTTCTCCTTCGAGAACATGTGCATCGAGCCGCCCTTCCCGTGGGAATAGCCGCTGCGACGCCCGGTCAGTTCCGCCATGACGCCGCGCGCTTCCATGCCGGTTGCCAGCATGTGGCCGTGGTCACGATAGGCGGTGATGACCTGGTCGCCTTCCTTCTGCGCCATCTGCATGCCGACGACGACAGCTTCTTGACCGATGTAGAGGTGGCAAAAGCCGCCGATGAAGCCCATGCCGTAAAGCTGACCGGCCTTCTCCTCGAAGCGGCGGATCAACAGCATCTCGCGATAGGCCTTGAGTTCCTCATCCCGATCGAAGTCGGCTACCGGGCCTCCGTTCGATGCTTTGGCTGCTGGTTTTGCTGCAGTTTTGCGGCTGGAAACGGTCGCGGTCTTTCGCGGCGCCATTCAACCCTCCCTATGGGTTTGTCGTTTCTCGGTGGCGCGTACCATAGGGAAGAAATATGACCACAGCAATGCCATAATTGCATGGCTCGTATTCAGCGCTAAGTCATTGGTAATACAGTAGAAATATCAATTAACCGAATTCCAGTTAATTGGAATAATGGTTGAAAACGACGATCTCGTCCGCGCGCGACATATTCAGCTGATACCGCGCCTTTTCGTCCAACATATCCTTGTCAAGCGAGCCGTCGCTGAGCAACGCCACCTGACTTTCCAGATGTTCGCGCTTCGCCTTCAACACCGCAAGCTCTTTCTCGCGCGCGACACGCTGACGCTCGAACGTCTCCGTCGCACGCAGGCCGTAATCGCCATGAATGCAATGATAACCGAAATAGGAAAGGAAGGCGACCGTCATAGCCGGAATGACGAAGCGGCCGAGCTTTCTCTTCTTATGATGCTTTGTCCACATACACGCATGCTCTTGAACGCATTACCAATTCGTCCAATCTAGCGCGCAGAGATTAACCGTTCGTTGACCGTAAAATGAAGCAACAAAAAACCCGCGCCGGCAAGGCGCGGGTCAATTCACTCAAGATCAGACCGATCAGCCTTTGATGATCGAGCGGCCGGCATACTGGGCCTGGGGGCCGAGGCCTTCTTCGATGCGGATCAGCTGATTGTACTTGGCAAGACGGTCGGAACGCGAGAGCGAGCCGGTCTTGATCTGGCCGCAGTTAGTGGCGACCGCGAGATCGGCGATCGTCGAATCTTCCGTTTCACCGGAGCGGTGCGACATGACTGCCGTGTAGGCAGCCTTGTGCGCCGTGTTCACGGCGTCGAGCGTTTCCGTCAGCGAGCCGATCTGGTTGACCTTGACGAGGATCGAGTTGGCAACGCCCATGCGGATGCCGTCGCGAAGACGGGCGGAGTTGGTGACGAAGAGATCATCGCCGACCAGCTGGGTCGTCTTGCCGATCAGATCGGTCAGCGTCTTCCAGCCGTCCCAGTCGTCTTCGGCCATGCCGTCCTCGATCGAGATGATCGGATACTTGGCGGTGAGTTCGGCCAGATATTCGGCCATGGCGCCCGATTCGAGCGTGCGGCCTTCACCTTCGAGAACGTATTTGCCGTCCTTGAAGAATTCCGTCGAGGCGCAGTCGAGGCCGAGGTAGATGTCCTCGCCCGGCTTGTAGCCGGCTTTCTCGACCGATTTGACGATAAAGTCGAGGGCTTCCGAAGCGCTCTTCAGGCCCGGCGCAAAACCACCTTCGTCGCCGACATTGGTGTTATGGCCCTGGGCCGCAAGTTCCTTGCGGAGCGTGTGGAAGACTTCCGAACCCATGCGCACGGCTTCGGCGATCGTATCAGCGCCAACCGGCAGGATCATGAATTCCTGGAAATCTATCGGATTGTCAGCATGAGCGCCGCCGTTGATGATGTTCATCATCGGTACCGGCAGGAGGCTCGCGGAAGCACCGCCGACATAACGGTAGAGCGGCAGGCCGGAGGCCTGGGCGGCAGCCTTGGCGACGGCGAGCGAAACGCCGAGAATGGCGTTGGCGCCGAGGCGCGACTTGTTCGGCGTGCCGTCGAGTTCGATCATGATGTTGTCGATCTGGATCTGGTTTTCGGCATCGATACCGCCGATCGCGTCGAAGATTTCAGTGTTGGCGGCCTCGACCGCCTTTTCGACGCCCTTGCCGAGATAGCGCTTGCCGCCGTCGCGCAGTTCGACCGCCTCATGCGCGCCGGTCGAGGCGCCCGAGGGAACGGCCGCGCGGCCCATGCTGCCGTCTTCGAGATAGACGTCGACTTCGACGGTGGGGTTGCCACGGCTATCGAGAATCTCGCGGGCGATGATATCGGTGATTGCAGTCATGGGTTCTTCCTGCTCAGTGGGTGATAAGTCGTTCGAAGCCTGTCATAATCGAAGGCGTGCAAATTACAATGCGGCAATTTCCAGCCTTGGAACGGGCGCTCCATCGTGGCCTAAACCACGATCATGTCAGCCTGTTGAACGTCAAGCCTTGGCGATTGCGTCGAAGGCAAGCAATTTCTCAAGCAATCGCGGCATGTCCTTGAGATAGACCATGTTCGGGCCATCGGACGGTGCGTTGTCGGGGTCCTGATGGGTTTCGAGGAAGACGCCGGCAATTCCCGTCGCCACCGCCGCGCGCGCCAGCGTCTCGACAAATTCGCGCTGGCCACCGGAGGAGTCGCCCTGCCCGCCCGGCTGGGCGACGGAATGGGTGGCATCGAAGATGACAGGCGCGCCCATCGCCGCCATGATCGGCAGCGAGCGCATGTCGGAGACCAGCGTATTGTAGCCGAAGGAGGCGCCGCGCTCGCACAGCAGTACATTCGGATTGCCGCTGGCATTCAGCTTCTTCAAAACGTTCTTCATGTCCCAGGGCGCCAGGAACTGTCCCTTCTTGACATTGACGACGCGCCCGGTCCTGGCGGCGGCGATGAGAAGGTCGGTCTGGCGGCAAAGGAAGGCAGGGATCTGCAGGACATCGACCACTTTTGCCACCTCGGCGCACTGCTCAGCCGTGTGGACGTCGGTCAGGACAGGAAGGCCGAATTCCTTCTTCAGGTCGGCGAAGATCTCCATGCCCTTTTCAAGGCCGATTCCGCGTTCGGCCGAGAGCGAGGTGCGGTTCGCCTTGTCGAAGGAACTCTTGTAGACGAGGCCGATGCCGAGCTTAGCGCAAAGCTCTTTCAGCGTACCGGCGACCATGAAGGCGTGATCCCGGCTCTCCATCTGGCAAGGCCCGGCGATCAGCGACAGACGGGTGGTATTGGAAAAGATGACCTGGCCGTCGCCTTCGCCGATCTTGACTTCGGAATTCGTATTGGAGCTCATCGTGGTTCCTCGAAGGCGAAGAGCGTGCCCTGGCCGGGCGCGGGCTTCACCAGAATGCGATTGTTCTTGCGCGTATACGTCACCCCGTTAGCAGCCAAATGCGCTTCTGTCACGGCAAGATCGGCGACATTGAAGAGGATTGCCCGGCCGCGCAGGCCGCGCTCGGCGGCCGAGACGGCTATCTCGAAATAGGCCTCCAACCCTTCCGGCGTCATCAGGCTGATTCTCGCATTCGATGCTGCGATCTTGACGCCGAAGCCTGTTTTCTCGATTGCCGATTGCGCCGCGGCGAGGCTGACGAAGGCGCCGAATGCGGCCGGTTCCGGCGCGCAAAGCGCCACCTCGGCAATGCCGGTGACGCCATTGGCATGTTTCTCCAGCGCACCACGGTCGGCCGGGAGCGGGTTGATGCGCTGACAGGTGAAGAGGAAGAAATCAGGCGCACGCAGATCGCTCGCAAAGGCCAATCTGAAGCTGCCGACGCTCTCGGAACCATCCGGCATCTTCATCGGCCGGCTGAACTCCAGCATCTCGCCGGCGCTCGATCCCCTACTGGCGAATTTCCTATGATCGCGGGCAGCATCTTCGGTGGCGAAAACGATTGCCGAAAGCCCCTCCTCGCCGCAACGAAAGCGAAAGGCTTGGTTGCGGGCGGTGAAGACATTGCCTTTCAGCGCCGATGCGTCGCTCTCCTCGATACTCGCGACGCCGAGCGGCTCCAGATAAGTTTTGTCGGCAAGGAAGACGCAGGCGTTTTCCGTTCCAAAGGGATGGCGCGCATCGGCGGCTACGGTGAAGCCAAGCTTGCCGAGCCTCTCGCGCGCCAGATCGATATTGACGACGGGCAGAACGACGTGATCCAGCGGGTGCGGCTTGGCGAGATGCTCGTTCATCGGTTCCTCTCCCAGAAACGACAGGAGATGTGCGACAGCACCTCCCTGAATGCAAGACATGGCGCCAATCCGGCGAATGAAAATAAAAATCGCGACGAGTTGGCGTGAAGTTTTACGGAAATTTAGCTACTTGCGGAACACATATGGAACATATAGGGTCTGTTCTGGATTTGTTTCAATCACGGGGTCTGACGTCGATGCTCACGCGCAAACAACAGGAGCTTCTCCTTTTCATTCATGAGCGCATGAAGGAATCCGGCGTTCCTCCCTCCTTCGACGAAATGAAGGATGCTCTTGATCTCGCCTCGAAATCCGGCATTCACCGCCTGATCACGGCGCTCGAGGAACGTGGCTTCATTCGCCGCCTACCGAACCGCGCCCGGGCGCTTGAAGTGATCAAGCTTCCGGAGGCCTATAGTCCCAGTCTTCAGCCGCGCCGCGGTTTTTCGCCGAGCGTCATCGAGGGCAGCCTCGGCAAGCCCCAGCCGACCGCAGCGCCCGCTGCCGCTAAACCGGTTGCCGACAACGGCAACTCTGTTTCCGTACCGGTCATGGGACGAATCGCTGCCGGCGTTCCGATCTCGGCGATCCAGAACAACACGCACGACATCGTCGTTCCCGCCGATATGCTCGGCTCCGGTGAGCACTATGCGCTTGAAGTCAAGGGCGACTCGATGATCGAGGCCGGCATCTTCGACGGCGATACCGTGATCATTCGCAACGGCAGCACGGCAAGTCCCGGCGATATCGTCGTTGCCCTTGTCGACGACGAGGAAGCAACGCTGAAGCGTTTCCGCCGCAAGGGCGCCTCGATCGCGCTGGAGGCCGCCAACCCCGCCTACGAGACCCGCATCTTCGGGCCCGACCGCGTCAAGGTGCAGGGCAAGCTCATCGGCCTCATCCGCCGCTATCACTGATACCGGACAGACCAGAATCCGTAAAACTGTCGTTGCGCCAATCATAGGCGCGATGGCGCATCCATGGCCGCGATAGGGCATTGAAGGCGGTCGCCACCTCCGGGCCGCCGGCGGTGATGCGCAGTTCGACCGAACCGGTCCGGCGCAGCGTCTCGCCGGTAAACAGCGTCGCGCCCGAGCGGCAGCTGGCCGAGCGCAGGCGCACCGGCGTGATGACAATATCGCCGGCATCGCAGGCCGGTCCGAGATAGGCGGCGTTCTCGATGACGGTCACGACATGACCGTTGGCGAGCTTCGCTACGCACCAGGCTTTCTTGACGCAGGAAAAACGCTCCGCGGTACCCCCCGCTGCGGCAGTCCGCATTGCGAGCCTCGCTTCGTTCTGCTGACCGGCCGAAAGCCTGAGGCGGCGATCGTCTCCCTCGGGAACAGCAGGGCCATCCAGCATTTTCGGCGGGTCATGAGTGGGCAGAACCAGTGCCCTTTGCCACTGGTCGAAGATGAAATCCGGCGGCCTTTCACGATTGGAAGCCATTGCCGACGCCTTGACGATCGCGACCAGACCGCCATCCTCGGAAATCACCAGATCCGGCGGCCGGCGAGCCGGCAGAACCAGGAAAGCGAGCGTCGAGACTGCCATGATGGCGGTGCCGACATGGCGCAGCCGCGTCCGCATGAGCGTCATCAGCAGGAAGCCCGCCACGGCCACGGCGAAATACCAGCCGGGCAAGCGACCGATGCCGATATCCCCGCCCCAGCCGGATATCGTCCTTGCCACCGCGATCACCAGATCGAGGCCGAATCCGACCACTTTCCAAGGCAGTGCATCCAGGCCGAAAGGCATAAGCAGCATCGCGAACAACCCGGCCGGCATGACAATGAAGGAGATCATCGGCATCGTCGCGAGGTTTGCCGGGAGGCCGTAGGCCGTCAGGCGATGAAAGTGCTCGATCGAAAACAGCGCCGTGGAAAAGCCACCGATCAACGAGGTCAGGAAAACACCGCCGAAGAAGCGTCCGACGGCAACCACCGGCCGCAGGGCCGGCATTTTCAGGACGGCGTTTTCGCGGACACGCCGGTCCTTCCATAGCTGATAACCCGATACCAGCGCCAAGGTCGCGGCAAAGGACATTTGAAAGCTTGGCCCGAGGACCTCGGAGGGAGCAAGCGCGATGATAACAAGCGCGGAAAGAGCGACATTGCGAAGGCTGATCGAAGGCCGGTCGAAGAAGACGGCAATGAGCATGATGGCCATCATGATGAAGGCGCGTTCTGCCGAGACCGCGAAGCCCGAGATCAGAAAATAGGCCGTGACGGCGATGAGCGCGCCGGCGGCGGCGAACTTTTTGGTCGGATAGGCCTGGGCGATGCCGGGAAAGAGACTGAGCAGCATCCGGAAGCCGACGAAGAAGATGCCGGCCGACAGCGCCATGTTGAGACCTGATATTGCGATGATATGGGCAAGACCGGATTGGCGCAGTGCATCCGTCGTCTCGTTTGAAATGGCGCGACGCTCGTCCGTGACGAGAGCGGCGGCAAAAGCGCCCGTGTCGCCGGGCAGGATCGAGCGTATGCGGTCGCCGATGCCGCTGCGCAGCCGATAGAGCCATTCGAGAAGAGCATCGGTAGCCCGCCTCGCCTCTTGCGGCTCCGCCTGCGAATCGACCTTCGTCGGGGCCCCGTAGAAGAAGCCGTTCGCGCCGATGCCGTCGAAATAGGCACCGAAGGAAAAGTCGTTGAGCTCGGGCAGCGCCGGACCCGCCGGCGGCGTCAGCCGTGCCCTGCCGGTGATTATGTCCCCGATTTCGAATGGCGCATCGGCGCCGCGGGCGATCACGGTTATGCGCTTCGGCGGCCGCTTGACCGCCGGCTCCTCGGTGCCGGTGACGGCAAGAATATAGCGCCACCGACCGCGATCGTCGCCTTCGCGCCGCTCGACGCGGCCGGTCACAGTCGTCGTTACGGATGAATCGAGGATGACAGTCGAAGCCCGCCACCTCTCGAACTGCGCGCAGAGCATGCCGCAGACCACAAGGGCAAGCGCCAGAAACGTCGCCCGCAAAACCGGCCGGCCGCGGCCGGCGACGAGAACCGCGACCGTCAACACCATCAGGCCGAGCAGTGAGGGAAGGAATGGAATATCGGTTGGTGCGAGAAACCAGAAGGCCGCGCCGGCGCCGAGAAAAACCGGCGAGAACAAGAGCAGGCGGTCGTAGTCCGCCTCCTCGCTCAGCATCCGGCCGCCGGCACGAAACGATTTTGCGATGGCGGCCATCAGCCGTCGGCGCAATGGCATCATGGACTGCGTCGTTGTCGGCCGCGTTCCCGCGGCAGGCGCAGGAAGAGACGCGGGACCGGCAAGGTCGACGCCCACTTGCGGCCGCAATTCGACTGTCGTCATTTCCTGCATGCACCGCCCCAACCCCGCTCAGCAACAATGCAACTCCGGAGCAAATCCGGCAAGAATAATCGATTGAAATATGAGGGAAAATCGTTAGCGGCAAAAGGTCAGTCGAATCATCGGCTTCCGCTATGCGTGCGGCTCATCGCTGCAGTGCCTAAAAGGTGATGCCGCAATGCACAAAATGCCGTCACGGTAACTTGGCATTAGCGTCACGATCATATAGCTATCGGTGAGGACGCTTAACCCCTATGGCGCTTTTGTGGCGCCACCGACATTTCGGAGGACAGCATGACGGATCAAAGCGCTACAATAAAAATCGGTGATAAATCAGTCGACCTTGCCGTTAAAAGCGGCACCATCGGCCCGAGCGTCATTGATATTGGTGCCCTCTACAAGAACACCGCTTCCTTCACCTACGATCCGGGCTTCACCTCGACCGCATCCTGTGAATCGAAAATCACCTATATCGACGGCGACGAAGGTGTTCTGCTGCACCGCGGCTATCCGATTGAGCAGCTCGCCGAGCATGGCGACTTTCTCGAGGTCTGCTATCTCCTACTCTACGGCGAACTGCCAACCGCTGCGCAGAAGAAGGATTTCGACTATCGCGTCACGCACCACACCATGGTGCACGAGCAGATGACCCGCTTCTTCACCGGCTTCCGCCGCGATGCGCATCCAATGGCCGTCATGTGCGGCTGCGTCGGCGCGCTGTCGGCCTTCTATCACGACTCGACCGACATCACCGATCCGCACCAGCGCATGGTCGCAAGCCTGCGCATGATCGCCAAGATGCCGACGCTTGCCGCCATGGCTTACAAGTACCATATCGGACAGCCCTTCGTTTACCCGAAGAACGATCTGGACTATGCGTCGAACTTCCTGCGCATGTGCTTTGCCGTTCCCTGCGAGGAATACGTGGTCAATCCGGTGCTTGCACGCGCGATGGACCGCATCTTCATCCTGCACGCCGATCATGAGCAGAACGCCTCGACCTCTACGGTCCGTCTCGCCGGTTCGTCGGGCGCCAACCCCTTCGCCTGCATCGCCGCCGGCATTGCCTGCCTCTGGGGCCCCGCGCATGGCGGCGCCAACGAAGCAGCGCTCAACATGCTGAACGAGATCGGCACGGTCGACCACATTCCGGAATATATCGCCCGCGCCAAGGACAAGAACGATCCGTTCCGCCTGATGGGCTTCGGTCATCGCGTCTACAAGAATTACGATCCGCGCGCCAAGATCATGCAGAAGACGACGCATGAAGTGCTCGGCGAACTCGGCATCAAGGACGATCCGTTGCTCGAAGTGGCGATGGAGCTGGAGCGCATCGCGCTCACCGATGAATATTTCATCGAAAAGAAGCTCTATCCGAACATCGACTTCTATTCCGGCATCACGCTGAAGGCGCTGGGCTTCCCCACCACCATGTTCACCGTGCTCTTCGCTCTCGCTCGTACGGTCGGCTGGATCGCACAGTGGAACGAGATGATCGAGGATCCGGAACAGCGCATCGGCCGTCCGCGCCAGCTCTATGTCGGCGAACCGAAACGCGATTATATCCCGGTTTCGAAGCGCTGATCGCCTCAGGACCCAAAAAGAAACCCGGTCAGAAATGGCCGGGTTTTTTCTTGTTCAGCACGTCGAGAAGGATTTCGGCGGCGTGCTCGCCAGGCGGCTTCTCCGTCTGCATGCGCTGCCAAATCAGCTCATACCCTTCCATCATCGCCTTGAGCTGGTAAGTGTCGGCCGACAGCCGCTCTATCCAGCGTGCAAGGCTTGCGCCGCGAACGATGTCGTTCAGATATTCCGGCACGACCGAGTAATCGGCGATCAGGTTCGGCAGCGCGCCCGTCCAGGTCTTGATGCTCGATGTCAGCATGCGCATGATCCAGTCGACCTTATACGCGGAGACGACCGGGACATCGGCAAGCGCAAGTTCAAGAATAACTGTTCCGGACGCCGCCATGGCTGCATCGGCCTCGGCAAAGGCCTTCCATTTCGCTTCCGCGCCGACGACGATCTCCGGCTTTACCGCCCACCCCGCGGTCATCGCGCGGACAAGCGCCTCCTTATGTGTCACCGTGGGCAGAATGAAACGCATCGGACCGTTGCGAGCGACGAGTTCGCTTGTTGCGAGCTCGAAATAAGGCAGCAGCTTCTTGATCTCGGAGGAACGTGAGCCGGGAAGAAGGAGGATCGGGCCGTTACCGGGCTGTCTGCCGGCGCGCAGCCGCCGGGTTTCCAGCAACGCCGGGTCGGCGACCAGGCGATGGCCGACATAGGTGGTCTCGGGACCGCCGAGCGCGCGCATCACTGCCGGCTCGAAGGGGAGGATGGCGAGCACATGATCGACATAGGCAAGCATGCGCGTGGCGCGATATTCCTTCCAGGCCCAGACGCTCGGACAGACATAATTGACGACCGGCAGATCGGGCAGCGCGGTGCGCACGCGCTTGGCGACGCGATGGGTGAAATCCGGACTGTCGATGATGAGAAGAATGTCCGGCCTTGCGGCGGCGATCTCAGCCGCGGTTCGGCGGATCAGGCCAAGCAGCTTTGGCAGCCGGCTCAGCACCTGGGTGATGCCCATGATCGACAATTCGGAAAAATCGAACAGGGATCTCAAGCCTTCCGCCTGCAGCCCCTCGCCGCCGACGCCGACAAGCTCGACCGGCCCGCCATGTATCCGCTTCAGCGCGGCGATGAGATCGGCCCCGAGCAGATCACCCGACACCTCTCCGGCAATGACGGCGATCTTCAGCGGCGCGCCGTTCATTCGAACCCCCATGCCGGCAGGCCGCGATCGACGCCGCAGACGAAGAGTCCTGCCTCATCGGCTGCCTTGATGACGGCGCCGCGATCGAGCACCAGCGAACGGCCAGCCTCGACAGCGATGCCGCCAAGACCGGCTTTTTTTGCATTCTGGATTGTGGAGACGCCGATCGCCGGCAGGTCAGCGCGAACATCCTGCTGCGGCTTGCAGAGCTTGACGAGCACGCCGCGGCGGCGTGGCGAGACGCGGCCGGCAGCTCTGAGGCCAGCGACACGATCCAGCATCTCGTCGGTGCCCTCAAGACCCTCCAGCGCGACGACGCGCCCGCCGATGCTGACGGCACCCTGCCCGACATCCAGCCGGCCGAGCATATCGGCGGCTTCGGCGGCGCGGCTGATATCGCGGCGGTCTTCCTCGCCGGGTGCGACCCCGCCAAGCGGACCAACAGTGGCAAGCAGGTCCGGGGCGATCTCATGGGCGCCGACGACGCGCCGACCGTTCCCCTCGATCAACCGGATCACCATTTGCAGAACCGTATCGTCGCCGCCGGACAGCAGCGTGCGAATGGCGGCGGGGACCTTCATCAGGATCCGGAAGGTCGGGCGCACCTCGCGCCATTCCGGCCGGCGGCGCACGCTTCCCGACATCACCACACGGCCGATGCCATAACGGTTGAGCAGTGCATCGAGGGCGGCGAAATCTCCGATGCCGATGACGGCATGATCATATCCCTCCCAGCGCCGATCGCTCTCGTCCCTCAACGCGACGATGACGGGATTTTCGCCGGCTGCGCGCGCCGCTTCGGCGACATAGGAAGGCAGAAGACCGCCGCCGGCGATGATCGCCAGCCGGCCCGCAGCGGTGTCGCCTGATAAAGCCACGGACTAGCCCTTCTGCCCCCGGGTCGGCGAGGACAGGGCGCGGTCGCTCTCGGCGGCGATGAAATCGAGGATATGCACCACCTGCTCGCAATCGGCATATTCGTCGCGGATCGCAGCGGCGTTTTCCCGGACCGAGGCCGCTCCCTCGAAAATCGCCTTATAGGCGCGGCGCACCCTGTGGATGACGGCGCGGTCGATCCCGGCGCGCGTCATGCCGACGACGTTGAGACCGCCGAGCAGTCCGGGATTGCCGTTCAGCATGCCATAGGGGATGACGTCATAACTCACCGCCGACAGACCGCCGACGAAAGCCTGACGGCCGACGCGGGTGAACTGGTGAACAGCCGATCCGCCGCCAAGGATAACCCGATCCTCGATAACGACATGGCCGGCGAGCATGACGTTGTTCGACATGATGACATGATTACCGACCCGGCAGTCATGCGCGACGTGGGAATTGGCAAGGAAAAGATTGTTGTCGCCGACGATCGTCTGGCCGCCGAAATCGGAGGTGCCGGTGTTCATCGTCACACCTTCACGGATCGTGCAATTGGCGCCGACCGTCAGTGTCGTCTCCTCGCCGCCGTGATGGACGCTTTGCGGATCGCCGCCGATGACCGCCATCGGAAAGATGCGCGTGCCCTTGCCGATCACGGTGCGGCCGGTGACGACCGCATGGGCCAGGAGCTCGACATTGGCATGCAGCACGACATGCGGTCCAACATGGCAGAAAGGACCGATCTTGACGCCCTCACCGATAACAGCCCCGTCTTCGACGACTGCCATCGGATGAATACGAGCGCTTTCGGCGATATTGCTCATGCCTGATCCTTACGAACGATCATCGCGCCGATATCGGCCTCGGCGACAAGCGCGCCGTCAACCTTGGCGTCGCAATGGAATTTCCAGATATTGCCGCGCTGCTTTTGCTTCTTGACGTGAAATTCGACACGATCGCCGGGCACGACAGGCTTGCGGAAGCGCGCATTTTCGATGGTCATGAAATAGACGAGGTTGCCGGTCTGGCCTTCCTTCTTGGCACAGATCGCGCCCGCCGTCTGGGCCATCCCCTCGATCAGCAAAACCCCGGGCATGATCGGCGCTTCCGGAAAATGACCGGTAAAGTGCGGCTCGTTCACGGTGACGTTCTTGATGCCGATCGCCGAATTGTCGCCGTCGATCTCAATGATCTTGTCGACCATGAGGAACGGATAACGATGCGGCAGCAGCTTCATGATCTCAGTGATGTCAGCCGAAGAAAGCGTCGTCGTGGCTTCCTCAGTCATTTTGCTTGCCTCCAGGGTTCCTTCCGCGCAGCTTGCTCTTCGAAACCTGCTGCGCGGCCTCTCTCAGATAGTCTTTTAGCGGACGTGCAGGTATACCGCCATATTGCCCGCCGGCGGCAAGATCGGTCATGATACCGCTTTTGGCGGCGATCTGCACGCCGTCACCGATCGTCACATGCCCCTTGATGCCGACCTGGCCGCCGATCTGAACACCATTGCCGATCTTCGTGCTGCCGGCGATGCCAACCTGCGAAACGATGGCGCAATGGCGGCCGATCTGGACGTTGTGGCCGATCTGGACCTGATTGTCGATCTTGGTCCCCTCGCCGATCACCGTGTCGTCCATAGCACCGCGGTCGACGGTCGTGTTGGCGCCGATCTCAACATTGTCCTGGATGATCACCCGGCCGATCTGAACGATCTTGATCATGCCGCCTGGGCCCGGTGCATAACCAAAACCATCCTGGCCGATCCGAACTCCGTTGTGGATGATCACCCGATTGCCGATCAGCGCACAAAGAATGCTCGCTCCAGCCGCAATTGAACAATCCCGGCCGATCTTGACCTTCGGGCCAATGACGCTGTTCGCGCCGATACGCGTGCCCTCCCCGATCTCGGCATGCGCACCGATAACGGCAAGGGGTTCGACGATGACGCCCTTTTCGAGTTTGGCGGTCGGATCGATGACGGCGCTCGGAGCAATCTCGCTCTCATCCGGAATAGCGACTGGACGCAATGCTGCGGGGTAGAACAGGCCGCCCGCCATCGCGAAGGCAGCATGCGGATTGGATGAGAAGATAACCGGCAACTGCGGAGGAACGAGATCGGCAAGCGCTTTGTCGCAGATCACTGCCGAGGCCTCGCATGTCGCAAACTCCTCGCGGTTGCGGCGCGAGAGGATATAGCAGACATCGCCCGCCCGCGCCCGGCTAATGGGAGCGACGGACCTGACGATAACATCGGCATGGTCGGCATCGGCGAGTTCCGCCCCAAGAAACTCTGCAAGCTCAGCGAGCCTCAGACCTTCATGGGGCAGAAAAAAAAAGTTTTGCTCCATCGGCAATGCTCCAGAACGGAATTGAGTCTTACAGTTCCGGACTGCCGATATCAGAATTGGTTGTTGATGCCAAACTTGAAGTTTTGCGTCTTGTCGAAGTCTTCCTTGAGGACCGGGATTGCGTAATCCAGACGCAATGCACCGAAAGGAGACTGCCAGACGACACCAACACCGACGGAGGCGCGCAGGGAGGCGTCTTCGCCGTCGATGCCGTCGCCCCTCAGGTCAACATCGTTGCCGAACAGCGTACCAGCGTCGGCAAAGACCGCGCCGCGCAAGTTGAAGTCACGCGGGAAGCCGGGCATCGGGAAGCTCGCTTCGGCCGATGCCGTGAAATAAGTCGTACCGCCGAGCGGATCGTCGTTGTTGCCGGCAACGCGTGGGCCGATGCCCTTGTTCTCGAAACCGCGAATGTCGCCATTGGTCAGCGTGAACTGGTCGAAGACATTCAGGTGCTCACCAAAGCCGACGACATGACCAGCCGAGGCCGAAACCGAGCCGATGATATCGGCGTCATCAGCAAGCAAATGGTAGTAACGGGCCTTGCCGTAGATCTTATAGAACTGCGAGTCGCCGCCGAGACCGGCAATTTCATGCGTCGCCGTTGCGTAGATGCCTTCGCGCGGCAGAACCGTGTCGTCGAGTGTGTTGTAGGTCAGCGTCTGCGATACGGACGACCGCGTCCACGGGCTGTCCTCGACGAGGTGCTGATACGGAGCAGACAGATCGGAAAGATCGCTGTTGTCAGCGTCATACTTCATCTGCTTGTAGTTATAACGGAAGGTCGTCGCCAGATCCTCGGTGATCGGCGCGGTGACACGCAGGACGACGCTGGTTTCCTCGTAATCGTAGTTGTCATTGCTCGACGTTTCGCTGCGGTTGACGTCGAAGCCCGCCGCCAGACGATAGCCGAGGAAATAGGGTTCGGTGAAGCTGACGCCATAGGCGCGCGAGCCTTCCTGACCGCCACCGGCCGAGATACGGATGTATTGGCCGCGGCCGAGGAAGTTCTTTTCTTCGATCGAGGCTTCGAGCAGCAGGCCGTCGCCGCCGGCGGCATAACCCGCGCCGATACCGAACGAACCGGTCGACTGATCCTGCACGTCGACGACCACCACGACGCGATCCGGAGAGCTGCCCGGCTGGGTGGAGATGTTGACGGAAGAGAAGTAGCCGAGCGCTTCGAGGCGGCGCTTGGCCTTGGTGATCATCTGCTGATTGAAGGCATCGCCTTCACTCATATCGAATTCGCGCCGGATGACGTAGTCGCGCGTGCGGCTGTTGCCACGGATCTCGATGCGCTCGACATAGGCACGTTCGCCCTGGTCGACCAGATATTCGACGCCGATCGTATTGTTGTTGAGGTCGCGGTTACCGCGCGGCGTAACGCGCGCAAAGGGATAACCGGCTGACGCCACCTGATCGGAAATCGCCTCGATCGACTTCTGCACCTCTTTGGCGCTGTAGACCTGGCCTTCCTTTGTGCGCACGAGCGGCAGCAACTGATCGGAGCCGACGCCTTCGACGGTCGACTGAACGGTGACTGGCCCGAAGTCGTAGCGCTGACCTTCCTCGATGTTGAAGGTGAGCGTGTACTTGTTGGTCGCCTCGTCGAAGCTCGCATCGGAAGAGACGATGCGCATATCGGCATAGCCGCGATTGTAATAGAACTGCCGCAGCGCTTCTTCGTCGGCGTGGAGCTTGTCTTCGTTATAGACGTCCTTGCGGGTCAGGAACGAAAGGAAGTTCGAACGCTTGGTATTGATGACAGCAGCCAGACGGCCGGCGCTGTAGGCATTGTTGCCGACGAAATTGATCGAATCGATCTTGGTGCGATCGCCCTCATTGATGACGAAGGCGAGATTGACGCGACCTTCGCCGAGCGGCACCACCTGCGTCGTCACTTCGACTTCGCTGCGGCCGGTCGCGGCATAGGCCTCCTTGATCGCCTGGATGTCGGCCTGGATCTGCGTGTCGCTATAAGGACCGGCTGCATGGGTCTGGACGATCGTCGCGAGCTTGTCGTCCTTGATCTTGCGGTTGCCGTTGAAGACGACCTGATTGACGAGCTGGGCTTCCTGAACGTTGACGACCAGCGTGCTTCCCGAAACCGAAATCTTGACGTCGGAGAAGTAGCCCGTGCCGTAAAGCTGTTTGACGGAGTTATCGATATCGGTGTTCGAAAAGCTCTTGCCGGGGGCGATGGTGAGGTTCGACCGGACAGCTTCCGCGCCGACGCGGCTCGCGCCGCGCACATCGATGCGCTGGATGACCGCGGCCTCGGCGGCGGTAGCGGAAACGAACGTCAAAGCACCTGCGCCCGAAGCAACAACACTAGCAGACAGCGCAACCGCCGATACTGCGTTCAAAAACTTTGAACCAGCCTTCATTTCACCTATTACCTTTTTTCCCTCGTCCCCGTCCCCGGGAGAACCCGATTCCGGTCACGTGTGTCGTTTTACCCGCTTTTGACATACAAGCAAGGGAGGTCGTTAATTTCTGTTTACTTCATTTCCAAGCGTGACCCATTCGCCACTACAGCCTTGAAACATCGTAAATAAATAGTAATTCCCTTGCCCTTGCGCGTTTACCCTGCGCTCAGACTGATGTCGTTCCAGGTCGTGAAAACCATCAATGTCAGTATCATTGCCAAACCGATGCGAAATGCAATTTCCTGGGTCTTGGAGCCCAGGGGTTTGCCCCGCACCGCCTCCACCGCATAGAACATCAGGTGGCCGCCATCAAGTACCGGAACGGGCATCAGGTTAAGCAATCCTATCGAAACTGACAGTGCCGCAGCAAGCTGCAACACTGCCCCGACACCGAGCTTCGCCATCTGGCCGGAAGCCTGCGCCACGCGGATCGGACCGCCCAGCTGATCGGCCCGCATCGAACCATTGAAGACATTGCCGATATATTTGAAGGTGCCGGTGACGATTTCTCCTGTCGCGATCACCCCTTCGCGCAACGCCTGGAGCGGCGAATAGGTCTGCAGGCGGAAATTTCCGGCATCCTTGTCGGTCACGATGCCGATCTGGCCAACTTCCATCTTGTTGCCGAACTGGTCGGTCGTGTCTACGCGCTGCGGCACCATCGGCACATCGAGCTTCTGGCCGCCGCGTTCGATCGTCACGACAATCTTCTGGCCTGGGCGCATGCCGACATAACGGCGCACATCGTCGAAGGTCTCGACCTTGCCGCCATCGATGGCAACCAGCAGATCGCCCGGAAGGATGCCGGCGGCGGCGGCAGAGGTCTCCGGCTTGACCTCGGCGACGACAGGATCGGCGATCATGCGGCCATAGACGCTGAAAAGAACGGTGAAGATGGCAATCGCCAGCAGAAAATTGGCGATCGGGCCGGCGGCGACGGTCGCGGCACGTTTCCATAACTTGGCTCCGGCAAAGGAACGCGCCCTGTCCTCCTCCGACATGGCGGCGAGCCTGTCGCTGTCCGGTTTGCTCGAGGCATCCTCGTCGCCGAAGAAACGGACGTAGCCGCCGAGCGGGATCACCGAGATCTTCCAGCGCGTTCCGTGGCGGTCGGTGAAACCGAAAATCTCGGGGCCGAAGCCGACCGAAAAGGCAAGGATGCGGATGCCGCTCCAACGTCCGACAAGGTAATGGCCCATCTCATGCACGAAGACGAGCAGCGAGAGCACCAGGATGAAGGTGACGATATTCCCCATCACAAATGCGTATAAGCCGGTCATCACGTCCATCAGTTCCTTCCCGTCATCAGAGGCCGAACAATGCTGCCCCGAGCGATATCATTCCTGTCCCCTTTATCAGGGAAAATAGTCCCGCAAGCAAGGACGCTGCAAAACAGGCGAAAATCAGTCCGTCGACGCGATCCATAACGCCGCCATGGCCGGGAATGAGACGGCTTGAATCCTTGACCCCGAATTTTCGCTTGATGAAGGATTCGAAAAGATCGCCAGACTGGCTGCAAGCGGACAGAACGAACGCCAAGCCGGCGGCGAGGATTTCGGTGCCCGGAAAGAGGAAATGGGCGAGAAGGACACCGGCTGCGACCGCAGAAACGGCGCCGCCGATTGCGCCCGACCATGTCTTTCCCGGCGAGATCGACGGGGCAAGCTTCGGTCCCCCAAGCGCCCTGCCGACGAAATAGGCGAGGATATCGGTCGCCCAGACCACGGCAAAGATGAAAAACATGGCGTAGAGGCCCGGCTGGTCATCGCCTCTGATCGCGGCGAGCGCCAGACCGGTAGCGCCGGCATAAAAGAGGCCCGCCGGCAACCAGCGGCTCGTGCCGTGCAGGATGATCAGGGCTATGCCGACGGCGGTGACGCCGGCCAGCATGCCGGCGGCGAATTCGAAATTGCCGATAAGCACGAGGACAGCGATCGCCGCCTCGCCGATCCAGCCGACCACATTGGCAACCCAGTCACGCGCAACGCCTGTTATTTTCGACCATTCATAATAGATCAGCAGGCCGATTACGGTGGCCAGAATACGAAAGGCAAGGCCGCCATACCAGGTGGCGACAAGAACGATGACCGCGAGAATCAGTCCTGAAACAATGCGCAGTTTCAGTTCCTGCTGCATCAGGTGCCGACCGCGGCCGCCTGCGATGACAGGCCGCCGAAGCGCCGGTCGCGGGAGGCGAATTTTTCGAGCGCCAAGCGGAAAATCTCGGGGCTGAAATCGGGCCAATATTCCGGGACGAAGATGAATTCCGAATAGGCGGCCTGCCAGAGCAGGAAGTTCGAAAGCCGTTCCTCACCGCTGGTGCGGATGATGAGATCCGGATCGGGGATGCCGGCCGTGTCGAGACGGGCGTTGATCAGCGACGGCGTGATGTCCTGCGCCCTCAGGCGGCCGTCCTCGACGTCCTTCGCCAGGCTCACCACGGCGCGGGAGATTTCATCGCGTGAGCCGTAGTTGAAGGCGATGACCAGCGTCAGCGCCGTATTGTCCTTGGTGGTCTCCTCCGCCTCGAGCAGCAGGCCGAGAATATCACTGCGCAGGCTGTGGCGGTCGCCGATCACCTTGATCCGCACATTCTGGCGATGAAGCTCGGCCAGGTCGCGACGGATGAAAGCCTTGAGCAGACCGAGCAGATCGGAAACCTCGGCTTCGGGCCGGCGCCAGTTCTCCGAGGAGAAGGCAAAGAGGGTGAGATATTTTATGCCGACGGCACCGGCGGCACGCACTGTTTCGCGGACCGCCTCGACGCCCTTCCGATGGCCCATCGTGCGCGGCAAGCCGCGCTGCTTGGCCCAACGGCCATTGCCGTCCATGATGATGGCAACATGCTCTGGCACAGTCACAAATACAGATTTCGACATTTCCCGTCCGGTCTTTCCAGGCAAAGGCACCGATCCATTAGACCTGCATGATTTCCTTTTCCTTCTCGCCAAGCAAGCGGTCGATTTCGGAAATCGTCTCGTCCGTCATCTTCTGCACGCGTTCGGACTGCGCACGGCTCTCATCCTGGCCGATTACACCGTCCTTTTCCGCCTTCTTGAGGCCGTCCATGCCGTCGCGGCGGACGTGGCGAATCGCAACCTTGCTCTTTTCGGCATAATCGTGGGCCACCTTGACGAGCGACTTGCGGCGCTCCTCGTTCAGCTCCGGCAGCGGGATGCGCAGGCTCTGGCCATCGACGATCGGGTTGAGACCGAGATTGGATTCACGGATGCCACGCTCGACGGCGCTGACCATCGACTTGTCCCAGACGGAAACCGTCAGCATGCGCGGCTCGGGCACGGTGATGTTTGCGACCTGGTTCAGCGGCACGCGCGAACCATAGGCCTCGATCGTCACGGGATCGAGGATGTTGGCCGAAGCGCGGCCGGTGCGCAACGATGCGATGTCGCTCTTGAATGCGGAAACCGCGCCGTCCATGCGGCGCCTCAGTTCCTTGATGTCGATACCTTCACTCATGTCGATGCTCCCGTTCAGAGCAGAATGCCGAAAAGTCAGCGGTTTTCGGACATCATCATGCTCTCATTACTCAGTGTAGAACACGATTCAGATTTCAGGCCAACCGGCGCGAATGTCTGAATCAAGTTCTAGCGAGGGCTACGCCCCAAAAAGCTGCGCAGCTTATATCAGTTGTCGGAGACGATGGTCTTGAGGCCACCGCCCGTCAAGATTTCAGCAAAACCGCCCTTCTCGTGGATCGAGAAGACGATAATCGGAATGGAGTTTTCCCTGGCGAGGGCCACAGCGGCAACGTCCATCACCGCAAGCCCCCTGTCCAGAACTTCCTGATGGGTCAGACGGTCAAAACGGGTCGCGTCGGGATATTTCTTCGGATCGGCGGTGTAAATGCCGTCAACCTGCGTGCCCTTGAAGATCGCTTCCGCGCCCATTTCGGCAGCGCGGAGTGCGGCCGCAGAATCGGTGGTGAAGAAGGGGTTGCCGGTGCCGCCGGCGAAGATCACCACGCGTCCCATCGACAGGTGATAGAGCGTCGCGCGTTGCGAGAAGCTTTCGCAGATCTCCGGCATGGATATGGCCGACAGCACGACGGTGTCGATGTTCAGCTTGCGCAGCGAGGTTGCCAGCGCCAGCGCATTGATGATCGTGCCGAGCATGCCCATATGGTCGCCGGTGACCCGGTCGCCGCCCTTGGACGCCACCGCGACACCGCGGAAGATATTGCCGCCACCGACGACGACGCCGACTTCCACGCCCATATGCCTTGCCTCGGCGATATCGGATGCAATGCGGTCCGCCACCGCGACATCGATCCCGAAACCCTGGCCACCCATGAGCGCTTCGCCGGAAGCCTTGAGTAGAACGCGTTTATAGACAGGCTCTAAAGACATCTTGGCTCCTCGTAAATTACCGTGAGTGCCCGATACACGAAGGGCACCGCGTTGTCACGCGATGCCCTTCCTGTTTTCCCAATTATGGCTGGAAGATCAACCCTTGACGGCAGCCGCAACTTCGGCCGCAAAATCGGTCTCTTCCTTCTCGACGCCTTCGCCGAGCAGAAGACGGGCCATGCCGGCAACTTCGATCGGCGCGCCGACGGCCTTTTCAGCTTCCTTGAGGGCGGCTGCAACGGTCAGGTCGGGATTGATGACGAAAGCCTGCGAGAGAAGAGCGACTTCCTCGAAGAACTTGCGCATGCGGCCTTCAACCATCTTCTCGATGATGTTGTCGGGCTTGCCCGAAGCGCGAGACTGCTCGATGAAGACATTGCGCTCGCGCTCGGCGACGGCGGCATCGACCTCTTCCGGGCGGATCGCCAGCGGCGCGGTCGCAGCAATGTGCATGGCGACCTGGCGGCCGATTGCGTTCAAGGCTTCCTTGTCGCCGGTCGACTTCAGCGCCACGAGAACGCCGAGCTTGCCAAGGCCGTCGGAAACGGCGTTGTGGATATAGGTGGCGACGACGCCGTCCTCGACGGAGAGAGCGACCGAGCGGCGCAGGTTCATGTTCTCGCCGATCGTTGCGATCGCATCCTTGATCGTGTCGGAAACAGACTTGCCGGATGCCGGGTAGGTCGCAGCCGCAACCGCGTCAACCGTGCCGTTGGTCGAAACAGCGACCTTGGCAATACCGCGGACGAGATCCTGGAAGGCATCGTTACGAGCGACGAAGTCGGTTTCGGAATTAACTTCGACGACGACGGCCTTGGTGCCTTCGCTCGAAACGCCGACGAGGCCTTCGGCGGCGGTGCGGCCGGACTTCTTATCGGCCTTGGCGATGCCCTTGGCGCGCAGCCAATCGATCGCGGCTTCCATGTCGCCATTGGTTTCAGCAAGAGCCTTCTTGCAGTCCATCATGCCTGCGCCGGTCTTTTCGCGCAGTTCCTTCACCATTGCAGCCGTAATCTCGCTCATTATCTTCCTCTTATCGGTTCACACGGTGGGCCGCAAAGCGCGGCGCGGCACCGGATTGACGCACGAAATGTACCTGTATCTATGACAGCGTGATGAAGACGCGTCATATAGAAACTTGCCCGGCAAAGAGCCTGACGCCCCTGCCCTGAAACAGGCAAGGCCGCCGAACTTCGATGAGTCGCGAGCGGCCTTTCCCAGTCTCTGCAAGCTTTGGCGGAGATTTCGCTCCGCCCGCTTTCATCAGCCTTCGGCTGCTTCCTCGAGAGCCGGCTCGACCGGAACTTCGGAGGATGCGCCGAGATCGCGGCCGGAAGAGCTCTGCTGACGCGCGATGCCATCGATGGCGGCGCGGGAGATCAGCTCGCAGTAAAGAGCAATCGCACGCGATGCGTCGTCGTTGCCCGGGATCGGGTAGTCGATCAGGTCAGGATCGCAGTTCGAGTCGATGATGGCAACGACCGGGATGCCGAGGCGCTTGGCTTCGTCGATCGCGATCTTTTCCTTGTTGGTGTCGATGATGAACATCAGGTCGGGGGTGCCGCCCATATCGCGGATACCGCCGAGAGCCTTGTCCAGCTTTTCACGCTCGCGCTCGAGGTTCAGACGTTCCTTCTTGGTGAAGCCCTGGGCTTCGCCGCCGAGGATTTCGTCGAGCTTGCGCAGGCGCTGGATCGAGTTGGAAATCGTCTTCCAGTTCGTCATCATGCCGCCGAGCCAGCGCGAGTTGACGTAGTACTGGGCCGAACGCTTGGCGCTGTCGGCGATGATCTCGGAGGCCTGGCGCTTGGTGCCGACGAAGAGAACGCGGCCGCCGCGGGCAACGGTGTCGCTGACGACCTGAAGGGCGCGCGACAGCATCGGAACGGTCTGGGCCAGGTCGATGATGTGGATGTTGTTGCGGTCGCCGAAGATATACGGCTTCATCTTCGGGTTCCAGCGATGGGTCTGGTGGCCGAAGTGAACGCCGGCCTCAAGAAGCTGACGCATAGAAAAATCAGGCAATGCCATGCCTTGTTACTCCTTTTCCGGTTGAACCTCCGCAAGGCGAACAGCACCCTCTTCGAGGATGCCACCGGCGGAACAACCCGGATTTCTCCCGGACGATCCCATGCCTTACGTGTGGAATGCCGGTGCCCATACATTCGATTTGATGCAAAAGCAAGGCTCATGCCGAAAAATCGGCCTCATTTATCTGAGCTCGCAGTTGTCCGCCGATTGCCGATGCCGCTCAGCTTGCCAATGTCGGCAGCAGCGACAGCCGGCCCTTGGCCGAAGGGATTGCAGCCTCCAATGAGCATAGCGGCAAGAAGTGCCAGACCTGAAAGCAGCGCTCGCATCGTCATCCTGTCGATCACGCTTTGATCATCGCCTTCTTGAGCTCGACGGTCATCAGCTCCATCTGCTGCTCGGCGAGCGCCCGCTTCCGGCGTCCCTCCTCCTGAACACGAAAGCTGCGAAGCCCGCGCCTACTGGCAAACCTCGGCCTTACGGTCGAGCAGCTCCAGCTTGGCAAGTTTTCCGGTCAGGACGAAATCGCCGTAGTCCATCGTCAGGTCGCGGGTGATGCCGTTCTCGTAGAGCTTGAAGGACATGCGGTAGACCGGCACGGCGTCCGATTTCGTATTCTCGTTGAAATAGGCGATCGTCACCGGCCAGAATGCCGTCTTGGAAAAGGCGCCGGCATTGACTGCATCGGCCTCCTCGGCGACGGGCGTCTCCTGCTTGCCGACGATCGTCGTCGTCACCAACGCCTTGTCACCGTCGTCGGAGCCGTCGAAGACGCGGGCCTCGAAGAAGCGCTTTCCATCCTTGGCGTTCTGGATGACGTCGAGCATGTGTTCTGTAGGAAAACGGCTTTCGGCCAGCTGCAACTCGCGGCTCGCCGGCTGCCTGAGATCGACCTTGACGCCGTCAGGCTGATTTTGCGCCGCACCGTTGACCTCCTTGTCGAGCTGGTCGTCGGTGAAGGATTTGGTGTCGAAAGTGAACTTGCGGTCCTTGAGGTTCTCGAAGGTCTTCGTCTGCTGGTCGCTGACGCGCACGCTGTCGCCGGTCTCGATCTGGGTGACGAAGCGGAAATTGGTGGTGAAGCCCCGGCAATAGCTGCCGTCGAACTCATAGACCATGCGACCATACATGGCGGCGATGCCGGAGCGGTCCGACGCGTCCTTCAATTCCAGATCGTAGACCGCACGATGTGCGACGAGGCCGGTGGCGATCGCCGCGCCTGCCGCAGGCGCGCCCGCCCATGCATTGGCAGACAGGCCGGCGAGAAGCAGAGCGGCTAGACTCGATCGGAACATTCATTCACTCCTGTTGGACTCGGCCGCGATGTTATAAGAACGCTTTCGGCCAAATCGAGGCTCGAAGCTGTCATATTAAAGATTCTAGTCTTGATGCATAATTTTTGAAACATTGACAACAAAAGCGGAGATCAAAATGTCCGATGAAATTGCAGCGCGCCTGAGTGAGATGGGGATAACCCTGCCGGATGCCGCGGCCCCTGCCGCAAATTACGTTCCCTATGTCATCAGCGGCAATCTTCTCTACATCTCCGGCCAGCTGCCGCTCGAAGGCGGCAAGATCGCCGTATCGGGTCATCTCGGCAAAACTGTCGATGTTGCGAGCGGCCAGCGCGGCGCCGAACTCTGCGCCATCAACATCCTCGCCCAGGCAAAGGCGGCGCTTGGCGGCGATCTCGGCCGCATCCGTCGCGTCATCAAGCTGAACGGCTTCGTCGCCTCGGCGCCCGACTTCATCGAGCAGCATCTCGTCATCAACGGCGCTTCAAACCTGATTGCCGGCGTACTCGGCGAAGCTGGCAAACATGCCCGCGCGGCCGTCGGCATGGCCGCCCTGCCGCTGAACGCCGCCGTCGAGATCGACGCTATCATGGAAATCGCGGAATGACCAATGCAGACTGGATCAAGGACGTGCCGGTCGCCCATCGCGGCTATCACGACCTCAACAAGCATGTCTGGGAAAACACGCTTACGGCCTTTTCGCGCGCCGTCGACGCGGGCTTTGCGATCGAATGCGACCTGCATTACGCCTCCGACGGCGTGCCGGTCATCTTTCACGACGAGGAATTGCAGCGCCTGTGCAACCTCACGGGCGACATCCGCGAGCGCACCTCCCGGGAACTCGGGCTGATCGCCGTCGGCGGCACGGGCGACAAGATTCCGACGCTCAGCCAGCTCCTCGATCTCGTCCAGGGCAAGGTGCCGCTGGTGCTGGAGCTGAAGGGCCGCGAAGCAGATGACGAAGGTTTTGCCGAATCCGTGCTCGAAGTGCTGGAAGGTTATCAGGGCAAGGTCGCGCTGATGAGCTTCGACCATTGGCTGCTGCGCGATCTGAAAGCGCTCGGCTCGCCGTACCCGGTGGGGCTGACCGCCAACGGCAATACGCCCGAGGAGCTCGCAACACATGCGGAGGCAATGGCGATCGGTCTCGATTTCATCTCCTTTTACTATGGAGACCTGCCGAACGCCTTCATCACAGGCGAACGCGAGAAGAGCATCCCTGTGATCACCTGGACGGTGCGTGACGAAGAGGCGCGCCGGCGCACCTTCGAAAACGCCGACCAGATGACCTTCGAGGGTTTCGATCCGCGTGTGGCGGTTTGACGCTCGCTTTTTGGCCAAGATCATGCTCAGACTGATGCCGAGCCGAGACCATCCTCCCACAGGCTTCGCCTTGCCCCATGACTGACGACCTATCCATTCGCGTCGAGCGCTCCTTCACCGCGATTTCCCCGGAGAGCTGGTCCAGGCTTTCCGGGGCGTCGAAAGCCTGCAGCACGCTCGCCTACAATCCCTTCGTCTCGCACGCTTTTTTGTCCTCGCTGGAGGAATCCGACTCGGCCACTGCCGAAACTGGCTGGCTCGGCCATCATCTGCTGCTTGAAACCGATCGCGGCGAACTGATCGGCGCCCTGCCCGGTTATCTCAAGAGCCACAGCCAGGGCGAATATGTGTTCGATCACGGCTGGGCCGACGCCTTCGAGCGGGCCGGGGGGCGCTATTATCCCAAACTTCAATGCACGATCCCTTTCACGCCGGCAACCGGTCCGCGTCTTCTCGTCGCAGAGGGATTGCAGCGGCTGCCGATCCAGAGCGCGATCGCCGAAAGCCTGAAAGAAGTCGTGCGCCGGCTCGGCATCTCGTCGGCCCATGTCACCTTCGTGCCAGATGACGAAATCGGCGTCTTCGAAATGGACGGCTATCTGCACCGCACCGACCAGCAGTTCCACTTCATCAATGAAGGCTATGCCGATCACGAAGCGTTTCTCGAAACACTGGCCTCGCGCAAACGCAAGGCGTTGCGCAGGGAGCGCCGCGCCGCGCTCGAAAACGGCATCAGCATCGACTGGCTGACCGGCCGCGACCTGACGGAGCGCATCTGGGACCAGTTCTTCAAGTTCTACATGGATACCGGCGGCCGCAAATGGGGCCGGCCCTACCTCACGCGCACATTCTATTCGTTGATCGGCGAGCGCATGGCCGACGACATCCTTCTCGTCATGGCCAAACGCGAGGGACGTTATATTGCCGGCGCGATCAATTTCATCGGCGGCGATACGCTCTACGGCCGTCATTGGGGCTGCATCGAGGATCACCCCTTCCTGCATTTCGAGGTCTGCTATCACCAGGCCATCGACTTCGCCCTGGCGAAAGGGCTGAATCGCGTCGAAGCCGGTGCGCAGGGGGAACACAAGCTTGCGCGCGGCTACCTGCCGGTGACGACGCATTCCGCCCATTATGTCGCCCATGCCGGGCTTCGCCGGGCGATCGGCGACTATCTCGCCCGCGAACGGGCTGATGTCGAACAGATGAGCGAGCTGTTGGCCGAGCACAGCCCCTTCCGCAAGGGCGAGCGCCAGCAGGAGGATTGACGCCGCCCCGCCCCGCGCGCTACCCGATCAAAAAGAAAGTGAGGAGAGTTTGCGATGACCAGCGCCTATGATGACAACAACATCTTCGCCAAGATCCTGCGCGGCGAAATTCCCTCGCATCGTATCTACGAGGACCAGCATACGGTCGCAATCATGGATGTGATGCCGCAGGCGCCGGGCCATGTGCTCGTCATTCCGAAAGCGGCTTCCCGCAATATCCTCGATGCCGATCCGGCCACCCTCACCCACGCCATCACCGTCGTTCAGAAGGTCGCCAAGGCACTCGAAGACGTCTTCGATGCGGACGGCATCTTCATCGCCCAGTTCAACGAACCGGCCGCCGGGCAAACAGTGTTCCATCTGCATTTCCACGTCATTCCCCGCCATGAGGGCGTGGCGCTCAAGCCGCATTCCGGCAAGATGGAGGACGGCGCCGTGCTTGCCGCCAATGCCGAAAAGATCAGGGCGGCTTTGGCATAAGCGCGATCACCGTCTTAACAAGGACGCGAAGCAAAAAGGCCGCGGTGACGCGGCCTTTTCCATTCTGTTACGAAGCTCACTTCTTGCGCGGAACCTTCGGAACCGTGCTTCCCTTCTTCGGGGCGTCGCGAACCTCTGGCTCGGCCTGCGGCACGGTCTTGGCGCGGGTCTTGGGCGCTGCCTTAATTTTCAGCTCGCCATCTCCGTCTTGGTCGGCTTCGGGGTGGGCGACCTCGGCTTCCGGCTTCGGCTTGATCGGCGCTGTATCCGGAATGGCCTCGAGCAGGATGCCGGGCTTGCCGTCTTCCTTCGGACCGACGGTGACGTTGACGACGCCGCCCTTCTTCAGCTTGCCGAAGAGGATTTCGTTGGCGAGCGGCTTCTTGATCGTGTCCTGGATCACACGGGCAAGCGGGCGCGCACCCATCTTCTCGTCGTAGCCCTTTTCCGCCAGCCAGGCGACCGCGTCCTCGTGCAGGTCGAAGGTGACGTTCCTTTCGGAAAGCTGGGCCTCCAGCTGCATGATAAACTTCTGCACGACCTTGTGGATGACAGCCGTCGGCAGCGCCGCGAAGGGAATGATCGCGTCGAGACGATTGCGGAATTCCGGCGTGAAGAGACGGGTCAGCGCCTCCTCGTCTTCGCCGGTGCGCTTTGACGAGCCGAAGCCAATCGCCGCCTTGGCCATTTCGGAGGCGCCCGCATTGGTCGTCATGATCAGGATGACGTTGCGGAAGTCGATCTTCTTGCCGTTGTGGTCGGTCAGCGTGCCGTGGTCCATGACCTGCAGCAGGATATTGTAGATATCCGGATGCGCCTTCTCGATTTCATCGAGCAGGACCACGCAATGCGGATGCTGGTCGACGCCATCTGTGAGCAGACCACCCTGGTCGAAGCCGACATAGCCGGGAGGTGCACCGAGCAGACGCGAGACCGTGTGCCGCTCCATATATTCCGACATGTCGAAGCGCAGGAGCTCGACGCCAAGCGACGAGGCGAGCTGCTTTGCCACCTCGGTCTTGCCGACACCGGTCGGACCGGAGAAGACATAGGAGCCTATCGGCTTGTTCGGCTCGCGCAGGCCTGCCCGCGCCAGCTTGATCGAGGTCGAAAGCGCTTCGATCGCGATATCCTGGCCGTAGACCACCGAGCGCAGTTCCTGCTCGAGATTGGCAAGCACCGCCTCGTCATCCTTGGAGACGGTCTTCGGCGGAATGCGCGCCATCGTGGCGATCGTCGCCTCGATCTCCTTTTCGGTGATCAGCTTGCGGCGCTTCGACGGCGGCAGCAGCATCTGGGCCGCTCCCGTCTCGTCGATCACATCGATCGCCTTGTCCGGCAGCTTACGATCGGAGATGTAGCGGGCCGACAGTTCTACGGCCGACTTGATGGCGTCATTCGAATAGCGCAGGTGATGATACTCTTCGAAATAGGGCTTCAGACCCTTCATGATCTCGATCGCATCATTGATCGACGGCTCGCTGACGTCGATCTTCTGGAAACGGCGGACCAGCGCCCGGTCCTTCTCGAAGAACTGGCGGTATTCCTTGTAGGTGGTCGAACCGATGCAGCGGATGGCGCCGGACGACAGGGCCGGCTTCAGCAAGTTCGATGCATCCATCGCCCCGCCCGACGTGGCGCCGGCGCCGATCACCGTATGGATCTCGTCGATGAAGAGCACGGCGCCCGGATATTCCTCCAGTTCCTTGACGACCTGCTTCAGGCGTTCCTCGAAATCACCGCGATAGCGTGTACCGGCCAGCAGCGTGCCCATATCGAGCGAGAAGATCGTCGCATCGGCAAGCGCCTCGGGAACCTTGCCTTCGACGATCCGCTTGGCGAGACCTTCGGCGATCGCCGTCTTGCCGACGCCGGGATCACCCACATAGAGCGGATTGTTCTTCGAACGGCGGCACAGGATCTGGATGGTGCGGCTCACCTCGGCATGACGGCCGATCAGCGGATCGATCTTACCGCCCTTGGCCTTCTCGTTGAGATTGACGCAATAAGCCTTGAGGGCGTCCTGCTGCTTCTTGGGACCGCCCTCTTCCTCGCCGCCGCGCGCCGTCGGCTTGCTCTCGGCCTCTTCTTCGGCACCGCGCGGAGTGCGGGTCTCCGATGCGCCCGGCCGCTTGCCGATGCCATGGGAGATGTAGTTGACGGCGTCGTAGCGGGTCATCTCCTGCTCCTGCAGGAAATAGGCGGCATGGCTTTCGCGCTCGGCGAAGATGGCAACGAGCACATTGGCACCGGTCACTTCCTCGCGGCCGGATGACTGCACGTGGATGACGGCACGCTGGATGACACGCTGGAAGCCGGAGGTCGGCTTGGAATCCTCGTCATACCCCGTGATCAGGTTGGAAAGTTCGTTATCGACATATTCGACGAGCGTCTTGCGCAGCGCATCGAGATCGACATTGCAGGCGCCCATGACCGCGGCCGCGTCGGCATCGTCGATCAGGGCGAGCAGCAGGTGCTCGAGCGTCGCATATTCATGATGCCGCTCGTTGGCAAAGGTCAGTGCCTGATGGAGCGCCTTCTCTAAACTAGGCGAAAATGTTGGCACGTTCAGATCCTCACTTCTTTTCCATGACGCATTGCAGCGGATGCTGGTGCTGCCGGGCGAAGTCCATCACCTGGCTGACCTTCGTTTCCGCTACCTCGTATGTGAATATTCCGCATTCGCCGACGCCGTGGTTGTGGACATGCAGCATGATGCGGGTGGCACTTTCACGATCCTTCTGAAAAAAACGCTCCAGAATATGAATGACGAATTCCATGGGCGTATAGTCGTCATTCAAAAGCAGCACACGATAGAGGTTCGGCTTCTTGGTCTTTGGCTTGGTGCGCGTGATGACCGAGGTTCCGCGATTTCCGTTGTCCCCGTTCCTTTCGCTGTCGTTCTGCATCCGGATCGGCTTTGCGATCATTGTCATTCATTCCTCGATCAATCCGGCGGAGCATGGGAGGTGCTTTTCCCACCGAATATCTGAAACACTAACTTAGTTCATAATAGGCCGATTTTAAGCCCCCTGTCGGACACTGCAATCAAGAAATGCCGGCATGCACGGGAAAGACCAAAAAAGTCCCCGGACATTCCAATGCGGACGTTGCAGCGAAAGAGGAAACAAAAAAGACCGGCCACAGATGCGTAGCCGGTCTTCAAATTTCAATATGCAGCGCAGGTTGCGCCGTCAAAATCAGTTCATGCAGCCGCAGGCGTCACGGGCTGCGCCGTCTTGGTGGTCTTGGCGACGGAAGCGGCGATCGGAGCCTCGTAGGGCTTGTAGGCTGATTTGGCGAGGTTGGCATACATTTCGCCGAGCTTCGTCGTTTCGGAGACGAAGTTCTCATAGGCAGACTTGACGTAGCTGGTCTGCAGTTCAAAAGCAGCCTCGAAGCTCTTGGCGCCGGCGAGCGTTTCGAAATGCGTCACCGCATCCTGAAAGGATTTCTTCGAATATTCAGCAGCTTCGGCAGCGATCGCCTGAAAGCCCCTGGCGGTGTCGGTATAGGTTCTCAGCGCCGTGTCAACGGCTTCCTTGCTCTTCCTGTTGGCATCGTCAAAGTTGAACATGCACCGTCCTCCGTTGGCTGTTGGGTGGAGGCAGGGTAGCTGCAACGCACAAATAGTCAAGTAGTCTTGTGCGCCGCAAAACATCTTCAGGTTGCGCTCGGGAAAAGAAACAAAGGGCGCGAGCCGGGGCACGTACGTCTTTAACTGATTTTGCTAATATATATCACAATATCACAACCACAAGCTTCAAATATTTTTTTATGCCAGGGCAAAAAAACAAAAAAAGACCGGGCGGATCGCTCCGCCCGGCCCTTTCCAAAATTTCAAGGCGATCAGAGATCGACGTCGAGAATCGCCATCGAAAAGTTGTAGGAGCGGTCGCCATCCTCGTCATCGACATAGACGACGCCCAGAAATTCTTCGCCCAGATAGACTTCCGCGGAATCATTCTTGCGCGGACGCGCCTTGACGACCATCTGCGGATTGAACATGCGCTTGAAATAGGCGTCGAGTTTCTTGATTTCTTCTGGCTTCACTCTGTCATCTCCGTAAGCGGTCTTGATTGGCCGCTTCTTGCACAGGAAAAGCAGCGGTGTAAAGGCAGGGCCGCCTCTTGGCGATGGCTGTCCCTGCTCGGGTTCCGTCGGTTATCCTATTCTTTGCCAATGCCGACGCTCAGATATCGGCGCCGATCACCTGATCCATATTGCGCGACGGCTCGGAACAACCAGCCTCGCCGACGACCTTGGCCGGCACGCCCGCGACCGTCTTCTTGGGCGGCACCGCCTTCAGCACGACCGAACCGGCAGCGACCCGCGAGCAGTATCCGATCTCGATATTGCCGAGGATCTTCGCGCCGGCGCCGATCATGACGCCGCTGCCGATCTTCGGATGTCGATCGGCGCCTTCCTTGCCGGTGCCGCCGAGTGTCACGCCGTGCAGGATCGAGACATTGTCGCCGACGACAGCCGTCTCGCCGATCACGAGGCCGGTGGCGTGATCGAGGAAGATGCCCTTGCCAATACGGGCGGCGGGATTGATGTCGGTCTGAAAGACGCTGGAGGAGCGGCTCTGCAGATAGAGGGCAAAATCACGCCGGCCGCGGTTGAGCAGCCAATGGGCCAGACGATGCGTCTGGAGCGCGTGGAAACCCTTGAAGTAAAGCACCGCCTCCATAAAACGCAGGCACGCCGGATCACGATCGTAGACCGCCTGGATGTCGACGCGCAGGATCGAACTCCAGTCCGGCCAATCGGCGAGCATTTCCTCGAAGGTCTGGCGCAAGAGGATCGCCTGCATGTCGGGATGATCAAGACGTTCGCAGATCCGATGGATAACGCATTCTTCAAGCGAACGGTGATTGATCACCGTCGAATAGAGAAAGGCGGCGAGAACGGGGTCCCTTTCGGCGGCGGTGCGGGCTTCCTCGCGCAAGCTGTCCCAGATGGGATCCATCACTTTCAGCGGATGGCCTGTCTCAAAAGCACGGATATCTGTCTTGGCGACCATCGCCACTCTCCTCGTTGCCAGCCGGAATGCCGTTTGCGCAATGCCAGTATATAGTGGAAAACGCCAATAACATAAATGGGTGCCGTCACCATGGCTTTTTAGCATGGTTTTTCAACATCACGATAAAGTCACCCCTCGGCGACCTTTGCGTAGAAGGCCAGCACCGCCTGCTTGAAAACCTTATCGCCAACGGCGAGCATATGATCGCGGCCGGGGATATCGAGCGCTTCGGCCGCCGGCATCAGTGCAGCCAGCTCCTGCGGCGAGCCGGCGATATCGTCCTTGGTGCCGACGCCGATCAGGGTCGGCATGTCGAGCTTGCCCATGTCGGAGCGGGCGACGAGATCGCGCGAGCCGCGGATGCAGGCGGCGAGCGCAGTGCGGTCGCTCTTCGTCTGCTCGGCAAAGGCGCGGAACATGCGGCCGCGGTCATGTGTCACGGCGTCGAGCGACGGAGCAAGCAGCGCATCGGCAATCGGGTCCCAATCGCCGACGCCGTCGGTCATGCCGATGCCGAGACCGCCGAGCACCAACGAGCGGACGCGATGGGGATTGGCGAGCGCTGCAAAGACGGAAATGCGCGCCCCCATCGAATAGCCCATCAGATTGGCCTCAGCGATGCCGAGATGATCCAGCAAGGCGATCGCGTCGCCGGCCATCACCCAGGGTCGATAGGCTTCGGCATCGTGCGGCTTGTCGCTTGCGCCATGGCCGCGATTGTCGATGGCGATCACCCGGTAGCCCGCGTCTCCCAGCGTCTTCAGCCAGCCCGGATGTACCCAGTTGACGTTCGCGGTCGAGGCAAAGCCATGGATCAACAAGACAGGCACGCCGGAAGGATCCCCCTCGTCGAAAAAGGCGATCTTCAATCCGTCGTGGGTGAAGCTTGAAAATGCGGGTGTATTCAGGTTCATCGAGCCTTCCTTTTTGGCGCGACCATAATCGAGCCGCCTCCCAGCGTGAAGCCAAAACTGCGGGTAAAAACTGTGCCTGGCGCGGCGCTTTGGCTCTACACATTTGCGGCGAAGGCTTATAAGGTTCGCGCACTTTTCAAAGCATTCGGAGAACGACATGGCCGGCCACAACATTCCCCACTTCCAGAACGACGGCGGTCATCGCGTCATCGAAGTCGGCGTCAAGGAATTCATGTGCACCGGCGCTTCGGTTCCTTTCGATCATCCGCATATCTTCATCGACATGGGCGACGACAACGAAAAGGTCTGTTCCTACTGCTCGACCCTTTACCGCTATAATGCATCCCTGAAGCCGAGCCAGACCAATCCGGCCGGCTGCGTTTTTCACGTGAAGGCGGCGTAATCCGTCCAGAATCCGGATCGGACTGATAATGCCGGTCGAACATGCCGCTATCATCGGCGCCGGCATTGCCGGGCTGACCGCCGCCCTTTCGCTTTCGCGCCGGGGCATCAGCTCGGAGATTTTCGAGCAGGCGGGTGAACTCCTCGACGTCGGCGCCGGATTGCAGGTTTCGCCGAACGCTTCCCGAGTCCTGGCCGAACTCGGCATCCTCGAGGAGCTTTCAAAAGTCTGGCTCGAACCGGAGACGATCCGGCTGATGGCAGGCGGATCGCTGCGCCAGCTTGCGGCCGTGCCGGCAGGCAAATACGCGCGGCAGCGCTGGGGGGCGCCCTATGGCGTCCTGCACCGTACCACGTTGCAGAAAGCGCTTCTCGCCGCCGTCGAGGCCGATCCGCTTTGCCGGCTTCATCTTGGCGTGCGGATGGAATCGAACTCGCCGCCCGTCGAGAGGGCCGCCGATGTCGTCATCGGCGCGGACGGCGTCTGGTCGAAACTCCGGCAATCCGTTCCCGACAGCCCCTCGCCCCGTTTTTCCGGCAACATCGCCTACCGCTTCACCATTGCCGAAAATGAGGCGCCAGGCTTCCTTGACCGGACAAGCGTTTCGGCTTTCCTCGGCGGCTCGGCGCATCTTGTCTGTTATCCGCTGAAGGAGACCGGCAGCATCAACATGGTGGCGATCACCGCCGGCAACGTCGCGCCGCAGGCCTGGCAAAGCGAGCCGACGGCGGAGCAGCGCGCGCGACTGCGGGCGCGCCTTTCCGGCTGGAGCGGCGCGATCGTCTCGCTGCTCGAGAAACAGCGGAAACTGACTTTCTGGCCGCTCTTCGAGACCACATCGGGCGCCTGGCAGGACGGTCGCCGGACGGTTCTGATCGGGGACGCCGCGCATGCAATGATGCCCTTTGCCGCGCAAGGCGCGGCCATGGCGATCGAAGACGCCTACGAGCTTGCCGCATTTCTTCAGAACCATCCGGTCCCGGAGGCACTTGCGCTCTTCGAAAGACATCGCGCGCCGCGCATCGCAAAACTTCGCCAGCGCGGCGCTTTCAACCGGTTCGCCTATCATGCGAAGGGGCCGATCCGGATCGGCCGCGATCTCGTGCTCGGCCTGAAGCCGCCGCAAAGCCTGGCAGCAGATCTAGACTGGATCTACGGCTACCGGGCGCAGCACCTGCCATAGAGCGCTGGAAGGGGCGAGCCGCTCCCTTCTCTGCTCAGACGGCGCTCGCCGCCGCAAAGCCCCGTTCAATATCGGCCTTGAGGTCGGCGACGTCCTCCAGGCCGATCTGCAGGCGGATGACCGGCCCTTCCTTCGGTGCCTTGGCGACCTTGCGGTCGTTGAGATAGGCATGCAGGGCAAGGCTTTCAAAACCGCCCCAGGAATAGCCGAGACCGAAAATTCTGAGCGCGTCGAGGAAGGCATGCGCCTTTGGCTTGAATTTCTCGGGGCTCTCCGCGGCAAGCACGAAGGAAAAGATGCCGCTGGCGCCCTTGAAATCGCGCTTCCAGATCGTGTGGGAGGGAAAACTCGGCAGCGCCGGATGCAGCACACGGGCGACATCCTCCCTGCCTTCCAGCCACTTTGCAATATCAAGCGCGCTTTCATAATGCCGCTCGAGGCGCAGGCCCATCGTGCGCAATCCGCGCAGGATCTGGTAGGCATCGTCCGGGGCGCCGCAGATGCCGAGCGCGCCATTCGCCTCCTTCAGGCGCTGCCAGTGCTCGGCATTGGCCGACACTGTTCCAAGTAGGATATCGGAATGGCCGGATGGATATTTCGTCGCCGCATGAATGGAGATATCGACGCCGTGATCGAGCGGCCTGAAATAAAGCGGCGTCGCCCAGGTATTGTCCATCATAACGACGGCGCCATGGCGATGCGCGACCGCCGAAATCGCCGGAATATCCTGCATTTCGAAGGTGTTGGAACCGGGAGCCTCGGTATGGACGAGCTTGGTGTTCGGCCGGAACAGCGTCTCGATGGCGGCGCCGATCGATGGGTCGTAATACTCCACCTCGACGCCGAGGCGCTTCAGCATCGTGTCGCAGAAATGGCGGGTCGGGCCATAAACCGAATCGACGACCAGCGCATGATCGCCGGCGGCGGAAAAACCGAGGAATGGGATAGTGACGGCAGCAAGCCCCGAGGGGACGAGGATCGTGCCGGCCGAACCTTCAAGCGCGTCGATCGCCTCGCAGAGTGCATCCGTCGTCGGCGTGCCGCGTGTCCCGTAGGTGTATTTCTGCGAGCGCGTGTCCATCGTGCGGGCATTCGGAAAAAGCACCGTCGAGGCATGCACAACCGGCGGGTTGATGAAGCCGTGGAAGTCGAAGGGGTCGTTGCCGATGTGGGTCAGGCGGGTATTGATGCCGGCGGTCTGCAGCAAGCTGTCTTTGTCATTCATGTCGGAAATAGCCTTTGGCGAGGGGCGCGAAACCAGACTTTTGGACGCCTCGGCCGGTCCGGTCAACCCCTCGATGATGGGTACGGCGGACGCTTGGATTTCTTGATTTCGCGTTAATTTTCCGCAATGAGGCGCCCATTTCCTAGCCAACCGCCTTCGAATGCGGCGCAATCTGGCAAAATGCTGAATTTTGCCGCAATTATTGATCGCGACACTTGACCATAGTGACATTTGAGACTGTGATAGGGCACTCGCGCCGGGAGGGTGTCGAGACGATGGGGTGGCAGAGTTTTTCCGCCGGAATGCCCCACAAGAAAATATAATACAACGGAAAAGGTTGGGAAAAAAATGAAGAACAAGCTTCTGTCCGCCGCGATCGGCGCAGCAGTTTTCGCTCTTGGCGCCTCGGCTGCTTCAGCCACTACCCTCGGAGATGTAAAGGCGAAGGGTTTCATTCAGTGCGGCGTCAATACCGGTCTTGCCGGCTTTGCCGCGCCTGACGCTTCCGGCAACTGGGCCGGCTTCGACGTCGATTTCTGCAAGGCCGTCGCTTCGGCCGTCTTCGGTGACCCCACCAAGGTAAAATTCACGCCCCTCAGCGCCGCCAATCGCTTCCCTGCCCTTCAGTCCGGTGAAATCGACGTACTCGCCCGCAATACGACCTGGTCGATCAACCGCGATACGGCACTCGGCCTGAACTTCCGCTTCGTCAACTACTACGACGGCCAGGGCTTCATGGTCCGCAAGGGCCTGAACGTGAAGTCGGCACTGGAACTCTCGGGCGCGTCCGTCTGCGTCCAGTCGGGCACGACCACCGAGCTCAACCTCGCCGACTATTTCAAGGCAAACAACCTTCAGTACAATCCGGTCGTCTTCGAAAAGCTGGACGAGGTCAATGCCGCCTATGACGCCGGCCGCTGCGACGTCTACACGACCGACCAGTCCGGCCTCTATTCGCTGCGTCTGACGCTGAAGAACCCGGACGAACATGTGATCCTGCCGGAAATCATTTCCAAGGAACCGCTCGCCCCGGCCGTCCGCCAGGGTGATGACCAGTGGTTCGATATCGTCAGCTGGGTTGGCTATGCCATGATCAATGCCGAAGAATTCGGCATTACTCAGGCCAATGTCGACGACATGAAGAACTCGCCGAACCCCGACATCAAGCGCTTCCTCGGTGTGGAAGCCGATACCAAGATCGGCACCGATCTCGGCCTTACCAACGACTGGGCGTACAACATCGTCAAGAACGTCGGCAATTACGGCGAATCCTTCGAGCGCAACATCGGCCAGGGCAGCCAGCTGAAGATCGCGCGCGGTCTCAACGCCTTGTGGAATAAGGGCGGCCTCCAGTACGCTCCGCCGGTTCGCTGAGCGGCATCACACATGAAGGAAAGGCGGGCGACCGTCTTTCCTCCTCTAATAAAAAAGCTCCGAAAAGGAGCGCATAAAGGGGAATTGGCCAGGCATGACGCATCAGGCTGTGGATTCGACACATTTACCCAGGAGCGGCTGGAGCTTTCAGTCCGCCCTCTACGACCCGAGAGTTCGGGGCATCTTCTTCCAGGTTCTCACCATCGTACTGCTGGTCACCTTCGTCTGGTGGGTTGCGCATAACACGGCGGTCAATCTGGCGCGCGCCAACATCGCGTCGGGCTTCGGCTTTCTGAACGGCCGCGCCGGCTTCGAGGTCGGTCAGTCGCTGATCGCCTATTCGAGCGATTCGACCTACGGCCGCGCCCTGGTCGTCGGCCTTCTGAATACGATCCTGATCGCCGTGACCGGCATCATCACCGCCACCATTATCGGCTTCATCATCGGCATCGGCCGTCTGTCGCGCAACTGGCTGATTGCCAAGCTGTGCACGGTCTATGTCGAAGTCTTCCGCAATATCCCGCCACTGCTTGTGATCTTCTTCTGGTATTCGGGCGTTCTGGCAGTTCTGCCGAATGCGCGCGAGTCGCTGCATCTTCCGCTCGGATCCTATTTGAACAATCGCGGCCTCTCCTTCCCCAAGCCGATTTTCGGCGAAGGTTTCTGGCTCGTCGGCATCGCCTTCGTCGTCGCGATCATCGCCGTCGTCGCGACGGCCCGATGGGCGCATCGCCGGCAGGCGGCGACAGGCCAACCGTTCCACACGATCTGGGCTTCGATCGGCCTGCTGATCGGCCTGCCGCTTATCGCCTTCCTGCTCGCAGGTGCGCCGCTTTCCTTCGATTATCCGATCGCGGGCAAATTCAACCTAACCGGCGGCTCCGTCGTTGGGCCCGAGTTCATGTCGCTCTTCCTGGCGCTTTCCTTCTACACCGCAGCCTTCATCGCCGAGATCGTGCGCGCGGGCATTCGCGGCGTGCCTAAGGGACAGACAGAGGCTGCGGCCGCACTTGGGCTTCATCCCTCGTCGATCACACGCCTGGTCGTCATTCCGCAGGCCTTCCGCATCATCATTCCGCCGCTGAGCAGCCAGTATCTCAATCTGACCAAGAACTCATCGCTGGCGATCGCCATCGGTTTTGCCGATCTGGTCGCAGTCGGCAGCACGACGCTGAACCAGACCGGTCAGGCTGTCGAGGTGATCCTGATCTGGATGGTCATCTATCTCAGCCTCAGTGTCGTGACCTCGCTGTTCATGAACTGGTTCAATGCAAAGATGGCGCTGGTGGAGAGATAAGATGAGCAACAGTTTCGTCAGAACCGCCATACTGGCGCCGGAGCCGCCGCCTTCAGGAGAGAAAGGCGCGGTCGCGTGGATCCGTCGCAACCTGCTTGCGACGCCAAAGGACATCATTCTCACCCTTGTGGCGGTGACCTTTATCGTCTGGGCTCTTCTCCACGCGATCGATTGGCTCTTCGTGCAGGCGGTTTGGAGCGGTCCGGACCGCACCTTCTGCGCCACCGCCGTCCAGGGCGGCATCCAGCCAGATGGTTGGAATGGCGCCTGCTGGGCTTTCGTCAACGCCAAATTCGACCAGTTCATTTTTGGACGTTATCCGCTCGACGAGCGCTGGCGGCCGACGCTGGTCGGCATTCTTTTCGTACTCCTGTTGGTGCCGATGCTTATTCCTTCGGCACCACGCAAGGGTTTGAACGCCCTCCTGCTCTTCGGCGTGCTTCCCATCGTTTCCTTCTTTCTGCTTTACGGCGGATTTGGCCTGGAAATCGTCGAGACCCCACTCTGGGGCGGGCTGCTGGTGACGCTGGTACTCTCTTTCGTCGGGATCGCCGTCTCCTTCCCGCTCGGCATCATCCTGGCGCTCGGAAGGCGCTCACGGATGCCGGTCATCCGCACATTCTGCGTCATCTTCATCGAAGTCGTCCGGGGCGTGCCGCTGATTACGGTCCTGTTCATGGCGAGCGTCATGCTGCCGCTCTTTCTGCCGGCTGGCTGGACGGTGGACAAGCTTTTGCGCGCGATCATCGGGGTATCGATCTTCGCCTCCGCTTATATGGCGGAAGTCATCCGTGGCGGCCTGCAGGCTATTCCCAAGGGCCAGTTCGAGGGGGCGGATTCGCTCGGGCTGGGCTACTGGCAGAAGATGCGGCTGGTCATCATGCCGCAGGCGATCAAACTGGTGATCCCTGGCATCGTCAATACCTTCATCGGCATGTTCAAGGACACGTCGCTTGTGTCGATCATCAGCATGTTCGATCTTCTCGGCATCGTTCGCCTGAACTTCGTCGATCCGAACTGGGCAACCGCAGTAACACCGCTAACGGGACTGATATTCGCCGGCTTCGCCTTCTGGCTTTTCTGCTTCGGCATGTCGCGCTATTCAGCCTTCATCGAACGTCACCTCGACACCGGCCACAAACGATAAGAATGAGGGAAAACAATATGGCTGAAGCTCCAGCTAAGAAGCTCACCGTTTCCGCAACGGAAGTGGCGATCGAAATCATCAACATGAACAAGTGGTACGGCGATTTCCATGTGCTGCGCGACATCAACCTGAAGGTCATGCGCGGCGAGCGCATCGTCATCGCCGGCCCGTCGGGTTCGGGCAAATCGACGATGATCCGCTGCATCAATCGCCTGGAAGAGCATCAGAAGGGCCAGATCATCGTCGACGGCACCGAGCTCACCAACGATCTGAAGAAGATCGATGAAGTCAGGCGCGAAGTCGGCATGGTGTTCCAGCACTTCAACCTCTTCCCACACCTGACGATCCTCGAAAACTGCACGCTGGCGCCGATCTGGGTGCGCAAGATGCCGAAGAAGCAGGCAGAAGAGATCGCCATGCATTTCTTGAAGCGCGTCAAGATCCCGGAACAAGCCAACAAATATCCGGGCCAACTCTCCGGCGGCCAGCAGCAGCGCGTGGCGATTGCCCGGTCGCTCTGCATGAACCCGAAGATCATGCTGTTCGACGAGCCGACCTCGGCGCTCGACCCCGAAATGATCAAGGAAGTGCTCGACACCATGGTGGGGCTTGCCGAGGAAGGCATGACCATGCTCTGCGTCACCCACGAAATGGGCTTTGCCCGCCAGGTCGCCAACCGCGTCATCTTCATGGATCAGGGCCAGATCGTCGAGCAGAACTCGCCGGCCGAGTTCTTCGACAATCCGCAGCACGAACGCACCAAGCTGTTCCTCAGCCAGATCCTGCACTAAGGGCGCTAGGCTAGACGTTTAAAGACCCGCCGCGCTCCTCCGGTTCGGCGGGTCTTTCGTTTCACCGGGAGGCAGACGCCTGCAACAGACTGCAGAGACCCGCGAGACCGGAATCGGAACCACCTGATCCGGAAATATCGGCGCAACGGACAAGCATTTTGCGTCGCTGGTCGGCAGGCATGTTGCGGAAGGCCTCAAGGGTACGGATCTCAGCCGCATCGGTGGCGCCGTCACGCGTCGTTGCTGCATCGCTTCTTCCGTTCACACGGCCAATGGCAAGCTTGGCGTTGACGCCGCCGCCAATCGAAACTGCGGCGTCGGCATCAACCCCGTCGGAACCGCTGACGTGTGCATTGAGATCGGCATTGACGCCGCGGCCGCCGCCGGCATCGGCGGCTGCATCGGCGCTGACCCCGTTCGAGCCGCCAAGGGATGCGTTGGCCGCTGCATCCATGCCGCTTCCTCCACCGAACGAAGCGCCGGCATCGGCACTGCCGGCATCGCCGGTATTCACCGAAACGCCGACATCGATCGCGCGTGCTTGGCCTATCGGCATGGCAAGGACTGCATACGCAGATGCAAGCAGGGCAACCGGTAGTCTAAGTTGGAAATAGGTCATGATCTTCCTCCGTTTCCTGTGCCGAACGGTCAGGTCCGACAGCTGAAAATCGAGGAACGCGCGTGCCTTCGATCGATTGGAGACCTGCTGTCCAGGACATCCATGCGAAACCAACGTGACCGATTGGCGAAGGTTTCCTCTCGTTGCGCTGCGAGACGGCTCCATGGCCGAGAATTATGTCTTATCGTTATCGCCGCATTAGCGGCCCGCGGGGCGATTGTACCAGAAGCGGTTATGTCGAATTTTCGTTCTTGATCGAAGGGACAAAAATAAACCTTCGCCCTTCTGGATATGTCCATCGGGAATTCCATGTTTCAGCATATTCTCATTTAATGGCAGTGGAGGTTGACGAATGGGCATTTTCGATAAGATCAAACATGCAATCTTCGGAGAAGCGGAAGCTGCCGAACCCGTTACCGGGAGCGCGCCGAAGACAGAACCGGCACAAGCGCCTGTCACACCGTCGGCCGTTCCCAGTCCAGCGCCTGCGGCCTCTTCCGCTCAGAGCAATCCGGCCACGACCCCAGCCATGACGGTCGATATCGTGCCTATCCTCGACGCTGCCGCGAAGAAGAGCGGTCAAAAACTCGATTGGCGTCACTCGATCGTCGATCTGATGAAAGCAGTTGGGATGGACGCGAGCCTGGCTGAGCGCAAGGAACTTGCCGCCGAACTCGGCTATACCGGCGATACCAACGATTCCGCGAAAATGAATATGTGGCTGCATAAGGCGCTGATGAAGCGGCTTTCGGAAAATGGCGGCAGGGTGCCGGCCGATCTCCTGGATTGATCCCAATTGGTTGCTGACGAATGACTGCCGCCAATTTTGCAGCGGCAGCCATCCGGCCACGCATAAGCACCTTGCCCGCAGGCGCCGGAATCAATAACGTCCCGGCAGATGACTACGATTATCGAGCTGGGGAGAGTAAATTCAATGCGATTGATGGCAGTTGTTGGTCTTGTGCTTAGCTTCGGCTGTATTTCAGCTGCAGAATCCCCTTCGAATTATCAATCCTACCATGGCAGCATACGGGTCGATACCGATCCAGTCCTCCTGGCCAAATACGACAAAGCACTTCGGTGGTGTGTTCCGGAAGCAGGTTCCTTGCGACGCGGCTCGCCGGACCCGCGCAGCCTCTATTACAACACGGCGCTCAGAAATTGCCTCTACCGACGCGGCTTCGTCGACAGGGGCGTCTACGCCTACCCAATCCCTGAGGTTTATTTCGACCATTTCCTGGATCGCTGAGAACCGCTCTCCAGCCGACGACAAACAATTCCTAACCTGCGCGATTTCACGCAAAGGCTTTCGCGCGCCGGGCGAATCGAAATAACACCAGACGCCGATCAGTGATTAATTAGGGGATTATTCAAATGCGCGCTCATACCGCAACAATAATGATTGCCATGGGACTACTAACCGCCTGCGTCCCATCCCGTCAGGACTATGATGCTTACGTCACATTGCTTCAGGGCAGCTCAAGGGCGAGAAATGAAGTGGTGAACGATTGCGCCAAGGGATTTGATGCAAATGGCCGCCGCGGCGCCGGACTTGTGACAAACGTCTCGGACAAGGACGCTCCGAGGGTTGCATGCGAGCGATTTGTTGCAGCCTTGGTTTCCGGCCGCATTACCTATGACGATGTCGTGGACGTTAAACAACACCGCTTTACTCCGAAGATCATCAAGATTTTCCAAGGCCGTTAAAACAGATCGCTCGTCGGCTTGCGGTCTGGCACTTGCAAGCCGTCGGCGACCGGTTCGGCACACGGCCGTCATTCATGCCTTAAGTGCGCTTCGTAACCGTTGCAGGGTCGTCTCGACGACAGCCCTGGCAAAGTCGATCCTCTCCCAGACGGCTGATACTGCAGTCTTATCGCATCGCGTCGTCGTTGCAATCCACCAACAGGCGGATCTCCAGTCCCCATCCCTTTACTGCGACCGGGCACCTCATAGATCTACGGCGACCGCCGATATGCTTCCTCGCACGCGGCGAGCAAAACTAGGGCTCCTGAGGGCAGCCCCTTTCTAAGATGAAAACGGTGCATGCATCCTGCACACCAGATCGATCCACGCCGAGTCAGCTGGCGGAGCAAGCTCGATTTCATAGAGAGGGATCACGCGACTACCGATCTAAGCGCCATCGCTGCGAGCTCTCGCGCCGGGATGCCTATCGAGCCAACCGCTCGGCAACGGGTTGAGTGGCAAGCATTGACCGGGTGATGCGAGCGCTGCAATTCGTGCTGCGATATTCGCCTGTTCTGCGGATGAATGGGCCGTGGTTCAGCGCCGCTTGAGTGAATGTCGGTGCGCTTCTTTGCGGCATGCTTGCGGCAACGTTCCGAGTACCCGGATCGCTGAATCGGGCTGCGAAAACGAAAGCATTACCTCATCGCCGATCCGTTTCATCGCGGGCTTATTGTGAAATTCGAGGTGCAGGCGATTCGACGGTTTTGCCACCCTACCCTCTCGATTAGGGTCATTTATTTAGGCGATTCTGCCCAAAATTATTAATTTCGGAAAAAAATGTCGATTCCGCACTTCGCAGCAGGGAACCGCTCACTTCAGCTGGTTTTTCTAATGTTTTCAATGGGAGCATATCGCAGCGGTTGCAGAAAGAATAATTCGCGGCATACGAGACATAAATACTGCCCCAATTTGGGCAATTCGAATTTCACCAAGTATTTCAAACTGTAACTTCGGATACATTTGGATAATGTGGCAGCAATATGGCTATTATTCTCAAGCACTTACTGTCGCGTTGCTGTTGCGCCCTTCAGAACGTCGTCTTATAACCCCTCGCCGTAACCACTGATTAACTAAAATTAGCAGTTGGTTAAATACGACGCTAAGGTTGAGGAACAAGACCATGACGACATACTACGTAGCTTCGAGCAGCAGCGGCGGCGGTAACGGCAGTGCCACGTCTCCTTTTCAAACGATCAGCGAGGCAATGGCGGCCGACCTTAAGCCCGGCGACGAGGTCGTGGTGCGGCCGGGGACCTACAACGAGAGCATCAACATCGATAAGGACGGCTCGGCGGCAGGCGACATCACGCTCCGCTCCGAAGTGCCTGGCGCAGCACTGATCCGGCCGCCCGCCGGCTCCTACACCGCCATCAGCGTCAACGCCAACTACGTGACAATAGACGGCTTCGACATCAAGGGCGGCAACGGTGACGGCATCGAAGGGAACAACGTCCATCACGTCTCGATTCTTAACAACAAGGTGCACGACAGTGGGGAGTCGGGCATTCAGTTCAACTATTCGGACTTCGTCAAGGTCATAGGCAACGAGACCTACAACAATGCATCGTCGGGCTGGTACTCGGGCATCTCGCTCTACGAGAACAGGAACATCACCGGCGACACTTCGACGACCGGCTACCGGAATATCGTGCAGAACAACATCTCGCACAACAACGTCACCAAGACGGGTGCGCACACCGATGGCAACGGCATCATCATCGACGATTTCCAGAGCACGCAGACGAGCGGTCATCCGAACTACACGTTCAAGACCCTGGTCGACAACAACCTTGTCTATGAGAACGGCGGTAAAGGCATCCAGGTTGCCTGGAGCGACTCCGTCACGGTGCAAAACAACACCGCATACCACAACAATCAGGACCCGCTGAACGACGGCACATGGCGCGGCGAACTCAGCAACGCGCAGTCGAGCAACAACACCTGGGTCAACAACATCGCCGTAGCGGACCCGTCGGTGAACAGCAACAACACTGCGATCGATAACACGTCGTACGGCGGCTATACCAATAGCAACGTCGTCTGGGCCAACAACAACACCTACAACGGCACGGCCGGCCAGGACTCGGTCAGGACCGATGGTGGTAACGCGATGCCGACCGCGGCGAACGGCAACAAGCTTGGCGTCGATCCGAAATTCCTCGGCGCATCGAGCGACGACTTCCACCTCGGCTCCGGCTCGCCGGCGATCGACGGCGGAACCGCCAAGTACGGCCTCGGCTCGGTCGATCTGGACGGCGACGCTCGCGTCGTTGGAACTGTCGATATGGGTGCCTACGAATCAGGCTCCAGCCCGGTATCCGGAGCGCCGACCACGCCGACCCAACCGACAGCGCCAACCGCGCCGACGCAACCGACAACGCCAACCACGCCGACGGAGCCGACAACGCCAACAGCGCCAACGGAGCCGACAGCGCCAACAGCGCCGACGCAACCAACAACGCCAACCACGTCGACGAAGGTATACACCGGTACCGACGGCAACGACATCCTGCCGCACACCGGTCAGTCCAACGGCGGCAACGAGACCTTCAAGGGTCTCACCGGAAATGACCTATTGAAGGGCGGCGCCGGCGCGGATGTGCTCGACGGCGGCTATGGCCGCGACACGGCCAGCTATGAGGGCTCCGGCGCCGTCAAGGTGAACTTGGCCACTGGGGCCGCATCTGGCGGGCAAGCCACGGGTGACAAGTTCGTCAGCATCGAAAGCCTGACTGGCTCCAGCTACAACGACGTGCTGACCGGCGATAGTGGCCGCAACGGTCTCCATGGCGGAGCCGGCGCGGACGTCATCACTGGTGGTGCCGGAAGGGACTACATGAGCGGTGGCACCAGCTCGGATACATTTGTCTTCAAAACGGCGATGGACACAGGGTCAGGCTGGGACCGCGACATCATCACCGACTTCCAGAAGGGTGTCGATAAGATCGACGTCTCGGCGATTGATGCGAATGGCTCTGCGCAGGGCGATGGAACCTTCCATTTCCAGGCGCAGGAGAATGCCTTGTTCGACAAGAAGGCTGGCGCCCTCGCTTGGCACTATCAAGACAACACTGGATCCGATCACGATATTACCGTTGTCCAGGCCGACCTGAACGGCGATGGTGTGCATGACTTCGAGATTCAGCTGAAGGGCCTCGTCCACCTGGGGGCAGGCGATTTTCTTCTGTAACAATGTCAGTTGCGGCGGTCGTCCGACCGCCGCAACTGCTAACAATTCAGAAATATGACAATGGCGGGTAAAACCCGCCACACGGCGCGCACTTCGGCTGCAGCGCGTGGATGAGCAAGCTGAAAGGGCGTCGCCCGAGCGGCGATCCCATCCGCGCGCTGCGTTTTTTGCGATGCGTGTCAGCCGGCCTTTCGATCGCGGCTTTGCCGTTATCTCGCGGTCCGGTGGCTCCGGCTCGGCATAGAAATCGAACGCATCAAGCGAGGCGATCCGCAGCAGAACGGCCGCCACGAACGCATGCATCTCACACTCAAGCTGGAACCACCAAGCCGGCCGGCGCCAATTTCCTGCAGCAACAGGCGCGCTTTGACGACTTCGTCGAAGAATTCAACACAGAGCGGCCACACCCTTTCGGCGCAAAAGTGTTACCTATGTCTCGGGAATAAACGTAACCTACGTGTCCAGAATGGACCCCTTGAATTGTGGCGACCCCTGCAGGAATGCCATAAACGGCAATTTGTCCTGTAATTTCAATGAAAATATTCGAAGTTGAGGGGTGATTTGTCGACATTGATTCCATTACGGATTTTACCTCCCGCCCCTCAACATCTAAGGTCCGGCGCAATGATGGCCGGCGTAGCCGATTGCGTTACCTCTGAAGGTAACGACCATTGCATTGGAGGGTCCGATGACACCGCCAGCGACCGCGCAAAGGCTGTCGCCATGGGCAGGTAACTTCGTCCTGAGGCTGCGTTAAGGATACATCAAAAATGCAATTTGACGTAGAGCCGAATTCTGCCATGTTTGCTCCGGGTAACTGAGGGGTTGCCCGATATGGAGTTCAATCGCTCGGCACACCGAAGCAGTTGACTCGCGAAAGAGGTTGGGGCGGATCTTCATGAAACTACCTATATTGCTCGCGCTGGCTGCCGGCGCTCTGTCATCGTGTGCGGCGTCAAGCTCGATGCGCACAGCTCAGAACGAAATCATCATCAAGACACGGGCGGCGCCGATCTGCGGCGACACGGGCGCTATGAAGGTGGCAGCAAAGCAAGCTGCGATCGAGACAATCAAGGCGGGCTATGACCGCTATATCATCGTGGGCCAGGCGGGCGCAGATACAACTCGTGTTGTTCAGATGCCTGGTTCTTACACGACGACCGGAACGGCAACGGTCTATGGCAACACGGGGTACTACAGCGGCAATACGGTGTACAATCCCGGCCCAACCTTCGTGACTGGCGGGCACAATCAGGATCTTGCCGTTCGCATGTTTAAGGACGGGGAGCCCGGAAGCCAGAACGCGCTTTCTGCAAGAGATACGCTCGGGCCAAAATGGGCGCTGATTGTCCGAGACGGCATCAACACATGCGCGGGATAGCATCGGAGTAGGATTTGCGCACTTTTGCTGTTTGGCTGTTCTACATCTGCCTCGACTTGGCAATTGCGTCTTGTGCCACCTTGCTGAACGATAAGCAGCCGTCTCTGCCGTCCTTCGCTGCTCTTGCCGTTTTATGGCTCTTGCCACTCGCAATAGGCGTTCTATGGCTCTTAAAATTCTGGCTGGCGTATTGGCTCTTCTGGAGAACGAGGATGACCCGCACAAGGCCGAGATGTACAAATTCAAATTCCCGACCAGCCGCGGACACTACTTGGAACGAGTACCTTTATTTCGTGTTGACGGATTCGGCCAGTGATCAAAAGACGGTGATGAAAGCCGGATTTTTCTCCGGCGAAATCGAGGGCTTTAGAACGACACGCCCATACACGATGTTCCTCGCTGCTCAGTCCTGCCTCGAACACGCAATGAATGAATACCAGGCGCCTCCATCGAAGAGCGGACTTTTTAAAGGTACAAACAACACGAGCAGTGACGTTTTTTAGGAGCACTGGCGTACTATGACCAAGCCCGACACCGCTACCCTGCTAGAAGACGCCGCCAGTCGGATAGACGAAATTCCCACGCGGGATTTGCAGATCATGCTGCGCCGCGCCGCCCTGCTGGTGCGCAACGCCGGCTCGATCGCTCTCGACGACGACATTGAAGAGGCCCTACGGAATGTCTCGAGCGAGTTGGTGCTGACGCGCGACGACGCTATCAGGTATATCGTCCGGGAGTGGATGGAGCAAAACACCTATCTGCCGGTGCACGAGCTGGACGAAGAAGGGGACGTCGATGGGAGCGCCTAATGGGCGCTATGGAATCTTATTGACATCGGTGCGGCACCCTAGCACTGCTTAGGAAGGCGAAAACTGCAATTTTGAGCTTTGAATAAACTGCGGATGCAAAAAGCCCATAGCGCGCGGAGCATCCAAGCAATAGGATTAATGATGAAGCTTCTAGAGACCGCAATACGAGCGATAATCGACGATCATCTGAAAAAACAGACCGGCGAAATCTATCGAAAACTCTACGGGAATCGCGATATCTACGGAAGCGGCGAGCTTAGAAAGCTCGCCGAAACGGAAATCGATAGTTTGTCTAATTTGCAGCTACTGGAACTACTTGATCGTTTGTTTGACAAGCAATCGGGTTGAGTGAAGAACCGTGGTCTAGGATTTCCATCTTTCAATTGTTCTCGCCTGCAAAAAGGGCAAATTTGAAACTGAGGTTCACATGAGCGGGGACAAAACCCTCGAGATGGGCGCGAAGGCCGCTGAAGAGATCGCCAAGACAGCCGCAGTATACCAGCCTACCATTCACGATGCGGTTGCCTTCTTGCAGCGGCTGATAGCGCCAGTCGAACAGGGTGCTGGCCTTCTGGCCGACTATATCAAAGGGCGTCGTCTGGAACTCGCCATCAAGCAGGAAGCGCGTATCCGCGAACTAATGCGGGAACGGGGCGTATCCAGCATAAAGCCGATGGCTCTTTCGACAGCTGTCCCTCTCATCGAAGCTGCCACGCTAGAAGAGGATGACGATATGGCTCGCATGTTCGCCAACTTGATTGTTAGCCACATCAGCGATTCGGGAGATGGATATGTTCCGAAGCAATTTACCGACACTCTGAGACAAATGTCGCCTCTGGAGGCGGCCATTTTGAAGGCAATGGGAAGCGCTCCGGATCGGGCTGTGAATGAATCCGGCATGATGTACACCGCCTCCCTACCGCACTCCTATCTGGATGCTCCAGGACCTAAAGATAAGGATGTCCCAGAGCCAAATAGATCCATTTCACTCGCGTTGGCGTCTCTACGCCAATCAGGCTGCATTGAAGGCGCTTTGGCTTGGGGCGGATTTACGTTGCTGAGCCAGGCCAGAGTTACAGAGTATGGCCGAGCGTTTCTTGATGCTGTATCGCCAAGTTCGTCGAAGTAAACGCCGCCTATCACGCAAATTCGTACACTTCAGCACTGTCCTGATGCTCCCGCAATCCCTTGTATGACGGGTGGCGCAGCTTTCCATCATGCGTCCAGGCACGATATTCGATCTCGGCGACGAGTTTCGGTTTAATCCAGATCAGATTCTTGCGCTGGCCGGTATACGTCACTGTAGGTGCCGACACCTTGATCTTGTCCATCGCAGCGCGAAGCTCCAATGCCTGGCTTGCTTTAAAGCCAGTTCCGACCGATCCGACATAGACCAGCTGGCCCTCTCTGCGCGCGGCCAGGAGAAGCGCGCCGATATTCCCGAACGCCGAGCTTGACCGCTGATAGCCAACGATCGCAAAGCCGTCGCTCTGAATGCATTTGATCTTCAGCCACTCGCCGCCTCGGCCGCTGCGATAGGTGCTGTTCCGATCTTTCGCTATGATGCCTTCGAGCCCATGCTCGCATGCAATGCGCAGAAGCGTTTCACCATCCGCCTCGATCTCCTCGGATAGACGGATCGCCTCCTCCCCGCCGGCCGGGACTATCCCCTCGAGGAGATGGCGCCGCGCGGTAAACTCCGTCTCGGTGAGGTCACGACCATCGAGATAGAGGAGGTCGAAGACCATACAGACGGATTCCCACGATGTCCGTTTTCCGCCGCGGCCGCCGAGCGATTGCTGAAGTCTGCCGAAGTCAGACCGGCCCTGCTCATCAAATACGACAGCCTCGCCGTCCAGTATCGCCGTTGAAACAGGGAGGCGTTTCGCCTGGGCCACGATGGCGGGGAAGCGGTCGGTCCAGTCATGGCCGCCACGGGTCAGGATCCTGACGCCCTTGTGTTCGATATGAATGGCTAGGCGATAACCGTCCCATTTGACTTCAAACGCCCACTGCCGCCCTTTCGGCGGTCGCGGCTTTAGCAGCGCCAAGCATGGATCGATGCGCGGCGGCATCGGGTCGAGAAGAAGTTGAGATTGGGCGGGATCGCGCCGCCGGCGCGGCCGACTGCGGAGCGGGGCATCCGCATCACCCAGCAGCGGCTGGGAAGGCTTGCGTGGCGGCTTCGTCATGCCGGCACTTCACCAGCAACGTCTTAAAAAGCAATTGACCCAGATTGATTAGATTGCGCCGGGACACCAGTTGCATCCACGCGCTTGACCTTTGTGCCCGCCGCCCCATCATCGGTGGATGAGCTATATTTCAGGTCCCACCCTACCCGAAGGCGATCCAGACCGGTTCGTAAAGTGCCAATACGAACTTCAGTTCGCATTCAGAGACATGGTCGACGCTGCCATTGCGGCCGGCTGGAAGCCAGGAGAGGTGCTCACGGCAATCATAGAACTCGCCGACAACCACGCGCTGATGCTGGCGGAGAACGCCGAAGTCGATCAGATCATAGCGGCACTAAAAAGTGGCTATTGACTCACTCTATCATGAGAACATATTAGCAACATCGCTCGGGCGGAGCATTCAAACAACAGTGCGGCGGAAAGGACCTCGAAAGGGGAATGATGACGTATGGCCGAAACAATCGGCGAGGCAATGGACGCAGGATGGGATGTCACCGCCAGATGCGCATGGGGAAGACGAGAGGGGCTGAAGAGCGTACGCGAATGCCTTTGGAAGCACAGACTGGATCTCGTCACCCTGGTGGCGACGAGAGGGCGCGATTTTCCGCTTGCGATGCTTTCGCAGCGCATGCGCTGTCCGGTCTGCGGCAGCCGCCGCGTGGCGATTGCCTACCTGCCGAAGAGCGCGCCGAGGGCTGAAACCATGCCGCGGGGGCCAAAATGGTAAGATTTTTGGAGGTGCCGAATTGGGACCCGGGCTACGTCAACACGACGCCGCAACACATCGCCATCATGGCCGAATGTACAGCCTGCGGCGATAGGCGCGAATTCTCTATGGATCGGCTGCCGGCGAGCCTTCATTATGCGCAGATAAAGGAAGTCGAGAGACGCCTAAAATGCTCGTTGTGTGGCGCTAAGGCCGGAAAGCTGCGGTTCGGCAGCTTTGTGCCGGATTAGCAGGGAGGCGACAATTTGAGTATCGAAGGGCATTCATCGGCACCTGGCGCTAATGTGATCATCTAGCATTATTGCGAAGAGCCCGGCTGCAAGGAATGGGGAGGCTTCGGCAATAGCCCCTCGAAGGCTATCCCGGTTCGATGGTGGTGTTGGGAGCACTTTCCGCACAAGACGTATGAGCAGGAACGGGCCCTGCGACGAAAACTCGAGGCGGCAGAGAACCATCTAAAGTGATGAACGACAACGCGATCCCGCGCTTTGACAGATGCCGCCACTGCGGCCGCCGGCCGATGACGGCGTACGGTGCCGTATCGGTCATTTCATGCCGATGCGGCGAGAGAATCGCAGTAGAAACGCCCCCGTTTTTCCGCGACGCAGCCACTCAGCGTGAGCACGAGGCTTGGCGAACGGCAGCCGCATGGAACAAGGTAGATTCCCAATGATTGCCGGACTGATCTTATGCGCCTCGCTCACAGCCGTCGACGGCGACACTGTCAAATGCGACGGGCTGAATATGCGACTGCTGGGAGAAGGTGTTCCGTTCGTCTCGGGCATCGACACGCCGGAGATCGGATCGCACGCGAAGTGCCTCAAGGAACGGAAGCTGGCGCTGCTCGCCAAGGGCAGGCTGAAAGAGCTTTTGGCTGAAAAGGGATTGAGGGTCGTCTTCAGCGGCGCGGTGGACAGGACGCCGTCGCACCGACCGCTGGTGAATATTTACCGAGCCAACGGCCGGGAAATCGGAAAGACGCTGCTCAGTGAAGGATTTGCGCGCGCCTGGAGCCCCATGCAGCGGAACGATTGGTGCGATTGAATTAGTTAGCTGGCCGCTCAGCGCACAGGAGACGAGTTGCTCAGGGTTTAGCAAACAGTCGCCGAGCGGCTCATCAAACAGTACTAAATAATGTTTTCTTTCTCTAGTTGATTTTCGCTCGGTTCAAGATTGTCCAATTGGCTCCAATTAACAGCTACGCAATATAGACATTTAGTACTACTTTTATTGCGAGAAAGAAAATATTGTGCAAAATAGTTGCGCAGCGCACAAGTGGCGCAAAAAACAAAACACCCCACGTTCCTGACCCCGCTCCTGCGGGGATTTCTTCTTAGAGGCAAATCCTGGAGGCTAGTTGAACTTTCTTTCACTCGCCGCGTTTACTACTCGGATGTTAAGCTATGCACATCCGCAATTCCCTATACGCACACTAACCCCGCGAGAATGCGGGGCTTTTTTTGTCTGGCATCGTACAGGAACCGGACTACCAACCACTGCGCCCGATTGTCCGACTTAAGTCCCTCTTTTTCTCGGTAAGAGTCGAGCTAGATTTTCCTTATCCTTGTCGAGAGGACGCCAGGGAGGTTTTAGTAATGTTGCTGTATCCAGTCAGAACCTCCCTGGCGAAGTAAATAACGACTTCCTTGAGTGCTCAATGAAAAGATGAAGCGAGTTCAACTATGTGCAACGCCGTAGTGGAACCTAGCCGGTCCCTCTTTCGTTGAAGTAATAGGAAAGCACGGGTGTTCCTCCTGTGCGATCCGTGTTGCAATACTTGCCCCGTTTCGGCGGGGCTTTTTTTCAGCATCGTACCGGAACCACATGGGGACAACCAGGTTAACTCACCGGATCGCGGGAGAGAGGTAATAACTTCGGATCGCACCCGCCTTTCACCTGGCGATCCACCCCATCCCGGAGTTGGGTCGTGCGGAGGCAAGTTTCCGGTCTGCTCCCAAAGCGACAGTCCGCGCGACCCGGCGCCTTTAAAGTTTCCGCACGCCGAGGGTTTACCGGCTCGTTGCCCACGATAGAAGCGGCGCTCCGAACTTCGTGAGAAGAAATGTCATGGCAGAGGCCCCTATTCCCACGATCGCCAGGGCGCCGATGCCCCGCTGTCTCCACATCTTCACATCGTCGGTGATGGGCTTCATCTCGTCGATGTCCTCTTTGACGGTTGCGGTGGTCGTTTCGACCTTGCTCACCCGATCGACGATCTCGTCCATGCGACGATGCATTGATGCCCGACTGACGTCCGCTTTCTCTTCGGACCGTCGGACCCCCTCGAGGATCATATCGACCTTCGCCGTAAGCATGCCGATCTCGCGATGCATGGTTCCATCTTCCGTTGGTGCCAATTCCCCGCCCCTTCAAATGCGCATTTCGATGCTGGTGTTTCAACGAACGCTGAACTTGGTCCTGATGTCGTCATAGAACAGCTGCCATCGCCCGACGCGGGCGTTGGCGCGATCCAGCGCCTGCCGCTCGCGAGCGAGGATAGAGATCACCGGTTGCCCCTCGGCGACCGGCGCGTGTGGCTCTTGCTTCCGAAGATCGTCTGGAAGCGGCGGAAGACGAACACCCGCCTGCGCCTGTCCTTTCGCGGCAGCCGCATTGTTCAAGCGCTCAGTGGCGGAGCAGCCAGTCACGATCAGCAGCAGTGACAGCGCAAGCGCGATTCTTTTCGGAGAGTTGAAGCTCATAGGATCTGATCTCGTTTTCGAGGGTGTCTTTGGCGGCTTGCTCCGAAGCTTCTGCCGCCGCGAGGCGCTTGCGGTGCTCTTCGGTAGCCTGGGCGGCGGCGTTGCGCTGGCGCTCCATCTCTGCGGCCTTGGCTTCTGCTGTCGTCTTCTCGGCAAGGAGGACGTAGCCGGCCCGCGCCTCGCGAGCGGCCGAAGGGTAGCCGATCGCGACGGCATAGACGTGATAGAGCATCAGGCCGGCAGCCACGCCGGCGCCGAGCTTGAGATAATCGAGGATCCCGAACATCAGACCGGAATCCCATTGAGGCAAAGGGCGCGCTCTGCGGTGCGCCTCTTGGTCAGTCCAGGAAGACGGATGCCCGCCGCGCGATCCCACTTCGGCAGCTCATTGCATGCTCCGACGACATCGCCAGAGTTCAGCTTGCGCGTCAGTGTGGATTTGCAGAAGGCGCCGGTGCCGACGTTGTAGGTAAAGGAAAGAAAAGCGACATAGGCGCCGGCGGGAACTTTGTCGGGCTGCTTCATGCATGCACGCATGCCGGTTTCGAATTCCTTCAGGCTGTCGCCCAGCATGTCCTTGCATTGTGCCACGGTGTAGCTGTCGCCCATCTTCACGCCCCGCGTTTCGCCGAAGCAGACGGTCGGAATGCCTATCGGGTCTCGATATGCGACGGTGCGCAACCCCTCAAAGGTGCTGACGACGGCGATGCATGCGGCAGCGATCGCGCTACCCTTCTTCAGGCGGCTTGCCATTGGCTAGGTCTCCAGAGACTTTTTGTTGGACGAATATGCGAGCGATGATTGCCGCAACCGCAAGGAGGCCAGTGATCGCCGACATGGCGAGCTGGATGTAGATATTGCGAGATACCCAGGTCGCAGCGACGAAGTTGTAGATCGGCTCAAGGATTATGAAGAGGAACGCCAAGGCCATCAGGCGCACCGACCAGGCGCGCCTGAGCACCTCGCGCCAATTGTGCACGAGCATGGTGATCTCCGGATTGTGAACTAGGCAACGAAAAAGGCGGCTCCGAAGAACCGCCTCAACAAATCTAGACTGCGGACTTAAACCGCTTTCTGCGCCATGCGCATATTCTGGTCAGGATCAACAAGCCTATTGGGCGGATAGATCCGATCACGAAGCCTGAATATCGGCTGCTCGATGTACCGATAGGACAAAGCAGCCAAGAGCAGAGTTACTGCCGTAAATACGCAAAGCTCCATGGTGCCGCGAAACCCGAGCTTTATGCCGAAGATTGGCTCAAGCAGACGCGGCGTCACGACGAAATAGAACGTGTAGTTCACGACCTGATGATAGACATAGGCGCCGTAGCTGCGCTTGCCGATGAACACCAGGATGCGGTTTTCCAACACCCTTGCCGCGGTCGCCGCCTTGCCGATGGCCAAGAAGAATATCAGCGCTGAGGCAATCATGTAGACCGGTACGTCTGCAAGCACCTTGCCAACGAAACTGCTTCGAAACTCCGCTTGGCCAACGCTAATGTCCGTCATTGACAGCAGACACAGCCCCGCGATGCCGACCACTAAGATCGCAGTAAAACAATGCTTGGCCGCAGGCGATATTCGACCCATAGACGTTATGATGGCAACTGCCGAGCCGGCCGCCAGGGAATCCAGGTTCCCCAGGGTAACAAGAACACTCGCCTGACCAATATCGACATACCAGGCGAAGCCGCGCCAGCCGATCGCAATGGCAAGCGCCCCCAATAGTGCAAGAACCCAGACTTTCGGCCGGAAAAACACGACTATCGGTGCCCAGAAAATATAGAACTGCTCTTCAACCGCCAGTGACCACCACGGGGCAGCTGGCCCATAACTTCCGATGTCGTTTCGGAGCAACGCATTCGCAAGGTTTTGCACGAAGAAGATGTGATAAATTACGTCTTCGCGAACAGTGTCATTCAGACCTATGCCGATAACAAACACGAGCGCCAGATAATAGATGGGTTGGATGCGGAAGAACCGGCGGCCATAGAACCCCCTAAGGATCTGCCATCCACCAAACTCACGCCTTCTCCGGGCTAAGTCGATAAGAATTCGTGTGATCAGGAAACCGCTGATCACAAAAAATATTAGAAGACCGCTTCGCCCCCATTCCAGAATCAGCGATGCGAGTGGCGCCCAGTGGGCGAACAAAACCAGAAGCAGCGAGATTGCTCTAAGCCCATCCAGCCCTGGAATGCGCACGCGAAGTGACGTATCCCGATCACGATTTGAAACTGCATCCAACGCCCAATCCCCTGCTTCTCGGCGGGGATAGCGCAATCCAGCCGAGATTAAAAGTCTCCCTTCTACGTGATGTTGTTGAGTTTAGATGCCTGATGCCACCTCTAACGCGCCGATGCGAATTTTGGAGCGGTGATACGGCTCGTGGAATAGACTCCGAATTGTGGATATGGCAAAGCAAACCGAACGAAAACGCTGGTCACTGCCTTCTGAGTGATTAATGGCCGGCCCGATCAGGAGAAAGAGCAATGGCTGTCGATGTCATCGAGCAAATGGCAAAGGCCATTCACAAGGTCAGGCTTCACAAGAATGTAGGCTTGACGTCAACCTGGCGGGACTACGTCGACGAAGCCAGGGCCGCTTATGAGGCTCTGGAGCAAACCAAAGGCAAGAGCCGTTACAGCATTGACGACTATGATCCCGCCGCGCACGAGCCGATTTAGTCCCGGTACTTGACCACTCTTGCAGGCGAACCCACGGCGATCGCATAGTCTGGAATATCTGCAGTGACAACGGAATTGGCTCCGATCACCGCGCCGGTGCCAATCCTGACGTTCATCAATATTTTGGCACCAGCGCCGATCCAGACGTCATTTCCAATCTCGACGAAACCAATTTCCGCCTTTTGAAGCCTGATCGGCGTGTCGCGACGCATCCCGTGGCTGTGGTCGATGATCTGCACATCAGAGCCGATCAAAACATCGCTGCCGATAGATATGCGATTCTTCGCCGTGATGATGTTGCGCCGACCGACCACAGTGTTGTTGCCTATGAAGACCTTGGGCTCCGGCATCGTCAGTTGAAAGAACGCCTCGTCCTGGATTGTCACTCCAGAGCCGACTTTCAGGACCGCATGCTTCACCATACGGAACTCTGCGCTGCGCTTTACCACGAGGTCGTCACCAGCCTCCGTGAAATAGCGGAGGCGCTTGTAGGCGGATGTGATCCGCTGAATGATCCCGCCCCGGTTTCGGTATGATGCTTTGTCGGTCTTCATGGCAGCCCCCTACTACGAACCATTCCGCATGGGAAGTAGAAGCGATTCGCACCGCGGTTGGAATTCCCCTTCTGAAGTGATAGCGTCGGCGCCTGACAACCGAGCGTTACATGCTATGATCAATGAGCTTCTCAATCGAGCTGCATACCTCGTCGACGCCGTCCCAAGGCGGCTGATCGGCATCCTGTTTCCAGAGACGCCGAAGCCAGAGGATTATTACTGGTCGAAATACGATCCTATCTTCGGGCATCCCAAGGTGCGCCTGATCGACGGCACTTGGTCCCGAAACGGCCAGATGTGGCGGCGGCGGAACGCAAGCGGCGAATGGGAATATCGGCAAGATCCAGAAACGGCCGAAGAGGCCATGGATCGGGTGATTTAATTGTTGTAGGCCCACAGCCCGCCGCTGCTGGCGATATTGTTCTTTGCCGTGAACACGCCGCCAGAAGTTACCGCCGGCGCGGCCGTCAAGTCAGTTCTGATGTAAGCGTTCATCAACGCCATCTTAGAGGTGGCGTCTAGCGTGATGTCGCCACCAATCTGACCACCATTCCATTGAATGCCGACAGAGTTGATGATCTGAATTGCGCCGTGCCCGGCCCCCGCCTGATTGCCGAGCGCGATGCAGCCATTGAACACCTCGCCGAGCGTGATGTCAGAAGCGCTGAGCGCATAATTTGAATGGTTCATCTGACAATTGTTGAACTCGCCATGCGCCTGGTTGCTGCCGGCAGCGAGGCTCACGCACACTGAGTTGAAGTTCATCTTGCCGTTGGCAAACATGATGTTTCCGCTCTCGACCCTGACCGCGAAAGCGCAGTTATCGATCGAGAAGTCGGTCACATGATCGTATTCCGCCACGTTGGTGTAGCGGATGCCGTGATAGCAGCTCTTAGCGCGAATTCCCCGAATGAGACCCTTATGCTGCCAGCTGCCGGCGCTGAGCTCGGCATACAGACCAGAGCCATTGATATTCTCGAACTCGATCGCGCCGTCGATCGTATAGCGATCACAGCCGGACAGCTTGATCCCTTTCTGGCCAGTGTCGGCCAGTGATCCGGGATAGCCCGTGTACGGCGTTGCATCGCCTACAAAGCGAAACATGCCGCGCAGCATCCAGTTTGACTTGCCGGTCATGTCGAGGATTGCGATGTCGGCCGTGGTGCTGATCGTAACAGGCCCATTGCTCTCGATCTCGACGTTATCGACGCCAGTCAGCGAGCTTGTGACGACATAGCTGCCTGCCTCAACGATGAGACGCCTTCCGCTCGCCGCGGTGATTGCATCCTGGAGCGTCGGATAGTCAGCGGAGAGGACCGCAGAGCCGATCCCTCTGCCCGATGATGCAGAAGACGCTACTTTGAAGATCGCTGCTCCGCGGTCGTCAGTCCATTCGTGAAGCGTGAGATACAGCGAGCCGGACGACCCGGCACGGTGACGAACTTGACCGGAGGTATTCGTCCGCTTGTTCAGTTCACCCGCAGCGAACCCGCTGGCCACCTGGATGTGGCCGACGTTGATGCCCCCGGGCTGGCTGGCCCCCGGCGTCGGATCGTTCATGAGCGGCGAGGTCACGAGAGCGCCCGAGGTCAAGGTCGCCGAGGTGAATGACGCCTCCAACCTCACGTCGACCTCGATGCCGGTCGGCACACCGGAAAGAGTGAATAGTGCACCACTCGTGGTAACGGCAATCGCCGAGCCAGAGTTTTGCACGACGGGATCGTAAAGGATGTGCTTGTCGCCGCGCTGGATAACACGACGCAGTGCACCTGCCATTCTCACACGCGATCCAATCCGGCGGTATTTCGTATAGCCAGCAGGGTAGTTTGGCGCAGCTGTCGGGTTGAGGCTCTGCGAAAAGCCGATGATCGCGTTAGAACCGTTGGAGCATGCGAAGATGTGCCAGGTGCCATCGGCAATTGCGCTGTCGAAGCGGCCGCCGCTGCCTGTGCCGTAGGCGACGTCGAGCTGCCGGGTAACGGATGTCCACACCATCAGAACCGGGGTGGTGTCGTCGGACGCCGCCACGCCGGCCGCGATGTCCAGGTCATTGACCACATCGGTGACGTTGTTGCTGATCTCGCCGCCGTAGAGATAACCGCGCAGGATCGTCCCGCCCTCGAGCGCGACCTCAGCCCAATGCTTCGCGGAATAGGTCGTTGATCCGTCGCCGCCGGCTGGAATGGAGACCGGAACGCCGAAATCGTTGTTGGCCCACTCCTTCGCACCGTTGCGCGCGCCGATCGCCGCTGTCATCGCAGCTTCTGCCTCGGCGACGATAGCCGTATCGACCTGGTCTGTGATCAGCCGGAATGTTGCACCGATGATCGTTCCGAGCACTCGCATCCCCGCCAGCAGGCCGCCGGTTGCGATATCATTGCCCGTGTTGGACTTTATCGTCAGCGGATCTCCGCCATTGAAGGAAACTGTCACCGGAGAAGCGTCGTTCGCCTCCAGAATGTCGAGTACGATCATCGCCGACGTGGAGACAGGGATACCGCTCACCGCCTCGATAGCGTTCGGCTCGCCTTCGGCCGTCGCAGTCGCCGCGATAAACGAGTAAGGGAGATCTGCAAACCGCACCCACGAACCGGTTCCGGATGCGCCGATCTTCCGATAGATGCCATTGTTTTCGGCAACAGGGTCTCCATTCACCCACGCGAGCGTAAATGCGGGGTGGTTCAGATCAGCGTTCAACGCCGCCAGCGAGAGGAAAGAGATCGTCGAACCAGAGGACAGAGAAGTGATAGTGGTCTCGACCCAATAGCCCCACGCCCTGATCAAGGCCTTGTCAGGCTCATAAGGGCTCGAAGACGGGCCATCCGCCCAGATAGTGAGAGCGCTTTCGGGCATATCTGATCTTTCTCTTAGACTGTGACGGTGGAAGAAGCTTGCGCTGCAGACGCGATGCCGGAGCCGTTTTCAGCTCCGCACCAGTATTTCCAGGTTCCCGCGCCTGGCGTGTCGGTGATGTTGATGACCTGGTTCGCCACGACGTTCCGGGTGGCGATCTGCGTGGCGGCGGCGTAGGTCTGCCCTGTGGTGCCTCGTTTGAAGATCAACACCTTGGTGTTGTCGTTCGCAGCCTGGGCGCTGATGGTGACGGTGCCCGAGCTATTGACAGTCGACATGTTGACCGGCGTGCCAGGTGCGACGGGGTCTACGGTAGAGGTGACATTTGCGGTGATCGACCACGGTCCGTAATCACCATCGGAAGCGATGAACGCCACCTGGATGTCATGAAGTTTGTTCGGCGGCACGACGTTTGTGCTCATGTCGATGAAGCCACCCGACGGAACCGGGTTCGGGAACCGCTGTTCGATCCACGGGCCGGGCGAGCCTGAGCCTGCATCTGCCAGCCGATACCTGACAACTGGAAAGAGGCTGTCGTCAGCGGGATCGATGATGAGCACTCTGAAATAGACGCTGTCGCTGTTCGGCCGCGCCTGCACCAGATTGATCACCGGCGTCAGAATCCCTCCGGCAGTGGTCTTTGGAGGCGTGGACGGCATTTGACCCTCATCGGTCGCCGGGTTCCACGCATCGATGTCGTCGGGGTGCTGCATTATGTCCATGACGAACCCGCCTTGGAGCAGAGACAACACGGACTTGCGGTTTTCGACGATCTTGCCGTCTAGCTTTGGCAGGGTGTTGGGCGTGACGAGGCGGACCCATCGGCTGTAGACCGAATTGATTCCTGACAGACGCACATTCAGCTGGCCGGTGACCTTTTGCTGAATTCTCAGCCAGTCCCGCTTACCGAGGCGCCTTGCCTGGCGCCATTGCTGCACCCATTGGTAATTGGCCTCCTGCGCCAGGACGCGGCCGGAGACCAGCTGCGCCGCCGTGTCCTCGAAGAAGTCCGTGTCGGACGTTGCATATCCGATGTCCGGAAAGTTGAACTTCGGGATCAGCCGATTGCATTCGTCCTCGAAAAGTACGTCATATTCGATCTGGTGACCGACGATGTCCGCGTCCGTGAGGGTCGTGATATACTTGCCGCGGAACTTGCCGACGATGAACAGGAGCGCCCCGTCGCCGCGCTCGCAGATCCACCCATCGCAGGAAGCAAGGATCGCATTGGTCGCGGCCTTCGGGTCATTCTCCGTCGTGTCGATGCCATTGCATTCATAGCGGCGCTCGAACCCACCCCCGGCAAGCGGTACGAATTCATCGCAGACGTCGGCCTCTTCCTGCCACATGTCGAGAACCGGCAAGAGCGCGCGCTTGTAATCCCGGCGGTGGCCGAACTCGTTGAAGCACTGATGCCAGGCCATGATAATGGCCGCGTTGCGCGTCCATTTCCATGTTGAAGGGTTTTCGGGATCCTGCAGAGGATCACGAAAATCCCAGCAGAGCGCCAGATCGGCTTCGACAGAGAGCTGCGGCGGCCCGTACGGAAATCTCTTTTGCTGCTTCTCCGCGTTAGAGCTGGTGCAGATCATTCCGAGTGACGCCTGTCCGTCCCCCCGGTGATTGCTCGACCACACACCTTGGCTGGAGAGAGCCGACGTGATTGCCGGATAATCGGTCTCCGGGACCAGACCGAGACGGCTGAATATCTGGACGTTGGTATTGTAATTCGTACCGGAATTGATTGTCCCGTCGCCCTGCAGGGTCACCTCGTCATCGTGTAGCCAATACCGGTTGACCGATTTGATCCTGTGGCCGGCGATCGCCTGAACTGCAAACAGCTTCTTGCCGACGGCTTCCCACAGCATGTAGGCGCCAGCAACTCGAGCCCGACCGACGCCCCACTGGCGATAGGGGACCGATTGGACCTTCGGGATCTTGCCATCTTCCGGCTTGGGAGGCCTCGGTGCGAGCAGCGCTTGAATGCCGATAGCAAGCGCCGTTGTCGCGATTGCGGCCGCGCCGGCGCCGAGCACGGCCGCCGTGGTTGCAGAGAAGCCGAGCGTCGTGAACAGGCTCGTGAACAACGGTGTGAAGATCGGGTCGTAAAGCGAGGTGGTACCTCGCAAAAACCGATCCTGCCACTCCCAACGATGCTGCTCGAAATAGTGCTCCGCTTCGCTTGGGACGCTCTCATACGTCGACTTCAAGCTCATGCGGGCAATCTCCATGCAGCGACATGTTCGGCCGGCGTGGCGCGGATGCCGGCGGGGTGGATGCAGACCCACAGCGGGCCAAAGCGGATGGCGCCGATCTTCGCCTCGATACGATCGGCCGCGGTTTCGCCGGTCATGGCCCTGATCAGGCCAATGTCGCCTGTCTCTGGGTGCTGGACGCGCTTTGCTCCGATCTTCAGCAGATGCCCGTCCATGAACGCGAGTTCGCCTCCGTACCTTTCGACGATGGCATGGGCTTCGTCCCGCGCCCGATAGGTCCCGCGCAGGTCCTCTGCCGGATCGATCCCGACGCATCTAAGCGCCCACGATGCCGGGAAGGTCATGCAATCGTCGCCGCCCACCCCGCCCCACCTGAAGCGGTGCGGGAGCGCCAGAAAATGATGGATGTCCATGAAGCCTCAGCTAAATACCGGCCACTTCGGCTGGATGCCGCGCGCCAGCCGCCCGGTCCCGTTGCAGAAGGCATCGGTCGGATAAAGCGACCGCTGCATTGCGTCTGACCAGAGAGCCTTTGACGGGCGTGATCTTGTGTTCTCCCCGGCGACGACCGCCAGGCTTAGGGACAGGGTTGCCGTCTCGCCATCCCGGATCGGAGGACGGGATTCCTTCGGATGCGAGGCGAGGCCAGTCCAGATGGGGATGATCTGGCTCATCGGCTGGTAATACTGGTCGAGCGTGGTCAATCCGATCTGAACCAGCTTCCCGCGCACGGCCGGGATACTGTCAAGCATGGCAGAACCGGTCGCAGGGTCGACACCGGAGACTGAGAAGTCGACCGCATCCGAAGTGCCGTTCACCAGCACCTCGAGGGATGGCACGCCGATCAAACGGCCGCCGCCGAGATAGACCGTTCCATCAGGATCGATGCCATCGAAGCCGATCGGCACGTCATTTATGCCAAACCAAAGATGCAGCGCCGGCTCGGTATCGATCCTGAGGAACACGCCGAGCTGATGGCTGCCGCGCATCTCTTCGACGACGTTCGCCGGCACATATTGGACGGAATAAGCCATCAGAACGCTTCCGTGAACTGGACCGTCGGGCGGGATGAATACCAGCCCTGATAGGTCCACGGCACCGTAACGCCCTTCGGCAGCTTCATGACGCAGCGCGGACGAGCAAGCTCTACACGAGTGCCGGCTGTGACTGCTTCCCTCAGCGGCGGGGCGAGCGCCAGGCGATAGACTGGATCAGCATCATCGCTCTTGTCGATCAGCTCCCACGATCGGTAGACGCGCCAGCCTTTGGTCGGGTGAAAGATAGAAAACCAGTCCGACCACCTGAACACGTCTCTGGCGGCGCCGTAGATGCGCATCGAGATGATGCCAGCGTTCAGAGCCGCGTCCTCAGTTACTTCGCCGTAGACGGTCGCCTGCGAATAGCCTGCGCCATCGGAATGCAGCGAACCATCAGAATGCGGGATGCCGTTGATGATCGGCCGCCTCGTCCCCCGGATCACGGGAAACGGACCGATCTTGTCGTTGACGACAGGCACATTGATGAAGCGGAACCCGCCGTTGAGACGGGCGCCTAGCCAGTTCAACACCTCGAAGCGTTCATCCGGCCCCTCCAGGACAAGGCCGGCATAAGTTGCAGTGATGATGCCGCCGCCAGAGGTCTCGATGCTGATCGGCTCACCCACGCCGTTGACGCCACCGTCGAGCCCGCTGCCAGGGTTGTCAAAGCTTGCTTCCGTGGGCCGCAGGAAATCCACCGGGAACATCGGCTGATTGATGTAGACGGCCATTGTCAGCCTTTCCGAGAATTGAATTTCTTCTGCGTCGATCCGAATGAACCGCGGGCCTGGTCGATCTTGTCTTGATAGAGCGCTTCCTGCGCGCCCTGTCTCGCTAGTTCCCGAACGTGGTCATCACCGCTTCCGCCCTGCACATAGACGTTCAACTGCGGGCGCGGACGCGGCGCGCTGTCGTTGTCACTCATCATCTGGGCGCTGCGGTTGGTGTTGAAGACCTGCGAGCCCTGCGGGAGGTTTACGAGCTCCGGCCCACGTTCGCCGACGATGGCAAGTCCTCCGGGAGCATAGTTAGTCCCATCAGCAAAAAGCCCTGGCTTCAGGAGACCAGCTTGAGCTTTCGCAAATTGGCCGCCGCCACCAAACAGGCTGCCGAGCCAACCAAACAAGCCGCCACCACCCCCGCCGGATCCGGCCGCTGCACCACCAGGCGCCGCAAGCGTATTGCCGAGAGAGGTCAGCCCCGTTCCAAACTTGCCCAGTCCATCGGTCGCAGCGCCGGCTGTACCACCGAACTTTGCAAGCGCCTCCTCAGCGCCGTTGAGGCGCCCAACAAAGTTATGAGCGCTTTCCGGGTTGCCCCACGAAAAGCCTTGAGGACGTTCGAAGCCTGCGAAGGCTGCCGTGGCACTTCGCACGTCCGGAGCGCTCTTCAGGGCGTTCCATGCCCTGCCTTCGGACCCGATCAGCTCGGAATAGGCGAACTGATGCTGCGCAAGCTCGTTGCCAAGGTTGCCGCGGCCGCCAATCGAGGCCATCAGTGCTGGCGACCTGTCGTTCCACTGATAAAGGCCGAACGCCTTGCCGCTGTCTCCGACCGCCTGTGGATTGAAGGCACTTTCGGCCTTGATGTTGCCAAGGATGCCCGCGACCTGGTGATCCGCAAGGCCTTTCGACTTCCAGAAATTCCATGCCAGCGACGCGCCGGATCCGGACATCGATACTGGGCTCGATGCGGCCGCGCTACTATTGGCTGCCCCGCCGCCCAATACGGAGGCTGCGACGCCGCCAACGCCGAACGAAGCCGAAGAGCCGCTTCTCCCACTGGTGAAGAGACTGGCGACGAGATTACCAATGCCGTCGAAGAACTTTTCCCAGAGCTTCGACGCCTCATTCGTCAGCGCGGATTCAAAGCCTTTCAGGAAGGCTTTCCCGATGTTATGGCTGCCGGACACCAGTTCGCTGCTGAATGCGTCACCGAAGCTCTTTGCTAGCTCTTTCGCCTGCTGCCCGCGAAGCTGCTGGCGGATGGCATTGGCTTCGGGCGAGTTCAGATCCTCATTGAAGCCGTAGCGGGTGAGCGTGCTCGCCACCTGCTGGTCCATTGCGCTGCGCTCTGCCTGGCGCTGCTGGAAGCTGATGTCGAGCCAGAAATCGGCCTTGGCTTCCTGGGCACGGCGATAAGCCTTCTCAAGGTCGTCGACCTTCTCGGTCTGCTCTTCGATCTCGAAGAAATTCGGCCTCTGGCCGGGAACGGGCACATTCGTCAGCCTGCCATCGCCATTCAGGATCGTTGGTGCGCTGGTATCCGGCGCTTGGTCGAGATCGAGCGGGCGGCGGCCGGGGACCGGAATGTCGGCTGGCATAAAATCAGAGGTTCGGAACGTGCGGCCTCCATCGGAGAAGGTCGATCCTGCGATGATATCCTGTACGTTCGTGCCGCCGGCAATCGCTGCAATCCATTCAGTGCGAGCCTTCTGAGCAGCTTCGACGCCACGGTAGATGGCATCCGTTACCTTGTCGAAGGCATCACGGAAGCTCAGGACCTCGGGGACGCCATATTGGGCAACGGCATTGCTCAATTCCCTCTGCACGCGGTTGAGATCAGCCATGGACGCGGTGCCATCGTCCAGTCTGTCGCGCAGATCGCCCCATGCATTGCGAAGGTCTCGGATGACAACCGCGTTATTGGGGTCGCCTTGCAGGGCCCGGAAAGCCGCAACACCCTGCTTCTGGATCGTGTCGAGGTTATCGGAAAGGCCTTCCAATTCGCGTCCTGCGAGGATGGCGCCGGCCTGCCTGCCTTGCGTCAGCTTGTCGGCCCGATCGAGCTCGTCGACATAGCCCTTCAGTGCCGGAGTGGCTTCGCCCCAGAGTTCGGCCGCTCTGCGAATGACCTCGTTCTGCTCTTCGAATAGCTTGCTCGTCTTGCCAGTGCCGCTTTCGGCCGTCGAAAAATACTGGACGAGCGCGGCAACGCCGGCAGTGAGGCCGATGGTCACAAGAGAGACTGGGTTGATCAGCGATGCAAAGGCAGAAGCGAGCCCGGCAACAGGTCGCTCCATCGAGCCGACCACCGCCGCAAGCTGCGTGCCCTGCTGAAGGCCGATCATCAGCGGGTTCATACCCATGGCGGCCGTGACGGCGATGTCCTGGAACTGGAAAGCCGCGTTGGCCGAATTGAAGCTCTGCGCGCCACCCCGGTTGCTGTTGGCGGCCTTCACCGCGGCGCCGGCGGTAGTGGCTGACGTCTTCAGGCGTTCGTAGGCCTGACGCTCGCGATCAAGCGCCAGCGTCATCTGCTGCGCATTGATCACGCCCAGCTTGTGGGCGCGGTCGATCTCACCGATGGCGGCCTCGTAGTCGCGTGTTGCTTTTGCCAAGGGCTGATATTTGAGCGTCAGCCGCTCGACCTCCATGCGGAAGGCGCGAACGTGCTCGTCCTGCGATCCGAATGATCGGCCCAGATCATCAATCGGAGGCTTCAGCTTGCCGGCGCCCTGCCCTGCCTTGCCCAGAGCATCGCCGAGCTGCTCGACCTCGTTCTCAAGCTTGCCCACACTTTGTTGAGTGCGCGCGGCCGCAGATGTCAGCTTTTCGAGATCGGCTGCGGCAGACGATGCCTGCGAACTATCGATCCTGAACCCTAGAGTGGCCTCTGACATTCAATCACTTCCGCTTGTTCGGGAAAATGGCATCGAAGAGACGGCTAGTAAGCGGCCGATCCGAAACCTTGTTTTCCGTCTCTTCCTTGTCGGCCGCCTTCTGCGCCATCACTTCCCGGCGCTTCAGATCCATCGCGATGATGGCATCTAGTTGCCATTGGCGGAGCGCCACGCGGCGAAGGCGTGACCACTCACCTATGGCCTGAAAGCCTATGGCATTCGCACCGAAGCCGTTCCCCGTGCGCTGGCTGTCGAGCTCGCGGAACCAATACCAGACCTGCTCGCCTGCCACCGGCACCGCGATTTTCCTTCCCTCATGCTGATCGACGATAAGGCTGCAAAGCTTCTCGATCAGCTTTTGGTAAAAGAGCTGCGGCGCACCGCCCGCCCCTCGACTTGCTCACGGATGATCCGGAATTTCGAATAGAGGTTACGAACGTTCTCTTCCGAAAACGGGATAACCTGGCCGCCGATTTTCGGGTTTGGCGCCCAATGTGTTGTTGCCTTGGCGAGAATGGCGATCATCCGATCGTCGGAATCGTCCTTGGCGGGTTCCAGACTAGAGCGCTCCGCGGCGGCCTTTGCGAACTCGGCGGCGACATCACGCATCGCCTTCTGCATGCGATCGCTGTCGGGACCGACAAAGCCGATTTTAAGGCCGATCGGCTTGCCCTGCTCGTTGAGGATATCGACCTCGATGCCCTGCTCCTGCGACTGGATGAGGGATTCGAGGCCGGAGAGATCGACGAAATCTTCAGAGGCCATCAAGCACCGCCGATCGGGGCCACGGTGATGACCGGGCTATTGATTTCGACATTCCCCTGCAGAAGGCGAGCCGTGTTCGCGCCGCCGCCGTTCTCCTGCGCCGTCATGACGATGGCATAGAAGAACTTGACGGTCCCGGTCGGGACGGTGGTGGCGGTGTGGACACCCGACTGCGTGCCCGAGGTGGCGATCGCCGAGCCGCCGGGGGCTGCTGCTACACTGAAGGTGTTCGCGGTCGATCCGACGACATAGTAGGTCGTCCCCGCCGTCAGCCCGGTCGGCAGCGCGCCGGTGGTGGAGAACTTGATCGGGGTGCCGTCGACGAGCCCGTGCGCCGTCCAAGTGAACACGCCGGGGGTCGCAACCGTAACCGTTACCACGGATACTTTCGGCGGCGGCGCGTCATCGAAGGCGATCTTGAACGGATAGTTGAAATCTGTGCTCTCGGCGGCGATCATCGCGATCTGGCCCGGGTCACTGGGCAGAATGATGAAGTTGTTCTGCATCGAGCCGGCGTTGCGCGTGCCCTTGGCCTTCAGCGTGCGGCCGGAGGAGATCACGTCTTCGGAGATCAGCGTTGCCGAGTCACCGATGGCGCCCATTGTCTGCCAGCCTTTGATTTCCGTGAAAGAAACCGAGGCAAAATCGGTGGCGTCGATATCGGCGTCATCGGGAACGGCATTGATGGCTGGGCCGATGTAGATCTTCGCGCCCGCCACAGGGTAGAGCTGAGGCATGATGGTTTCCTTTATGTCTGATCGCGCACTTGCCTAAGGTGCAGTGAGGCAGGCCAATCAGGCCGGAACTTGCGGGTAGCAGAGCCACCGGGTGGTGACCGGTATGTTGTGGTGCGTTTCCCCGGTCACGAGGACGCCGATCTCTGGATCCTCGTCTATGCGAACCTGAGTGTCCGCCTGCAGGAGCTTCGTGCCGCGGCGAAGGTGCGCGCGCAGCTGGCCGGCGAGATTGTATCCGTCGACGATCGCCAGCCCCTTCGGCCACATGACGTTCGTCCGCATGAAGCCTTGCCGGATCGGGTCCATCTCAAGCGACAGGTCGGTCTCGATCGAGCGGTTGAAGTGCACCTCAACGCTGACGAACTTGCTCTGGGCCGTCGGCGAGTAGGTAACCCCCGGCAGGACCATGACGACGCCGGCCGGGAGAGTGAACGCTTGGCACCGGATCAGCAGCGCCTGGTAGATTTTCATTTCCACTGTGTCGGCCATCTGTTACCTCTTGGCCAATGGCCAATAATCACCCACTCAGCGACGAAGAGGTTTATGACCTCCTGCACCAGGCGCTTTTGCTGCTGAGCAAGAAGACTGTCCGCACGCAGGGCGCCCATTCTATCCTCAGCGCCGCGGTCGCCAATCTGGAAGTGCTTCAGAAAGCCCTCATCATCATGTCCGAGGGCCGGCACCCGCTTCGAACCGAACACGAACCGTAGCCTCCGCCTCCGCGACGATCTGCGGCCATCTCTGGGCGACTGCATCCACAAAGCCGAACCCATTCTGGTTATAGGTCCGCCCGAGAGCGTCAGTCCCGGCGAAGCCGTAATTCATGCGAGCCGCATAGGCAGCCTGGAAGCCGAGGAAGATCGACCCGCCGAGCTCGGCGCCGGCAATGACCAATTCCACCCCGGTGTCTGTGAATGTCTCCTTGCCTTCCTTGATGGTCGGCATGGTGGAAGTCGAAGCCATCAGCGATCGCCTTAGATTGCCCGTCTTCACCGGCATTCGGCCGCCTTCAGCAACAGCCGTCCGAACCTCATTGGCGACGGTCTGCGCCGCCGTCTGAAACACAGCCTCCGCCCGGTCGAGCTCGGCGCTTGCCCATTCGCCGACCTGTGCAGCGAAAGACATCAGCGACCCCTTGAGCGGGCGTAAGCTTCGGCGAAGTCGACGTTGTATTCGACGTCACAGCGGCAGCCGATCACCTCACCCGCGCCGGCGCCGAGGCTCGTGTCGCCCGGGTATCGCAACAGCGCACCGCTCGGCGACTGAAACGGCAGATCCATGCTCCTCACCTCTTGAGCGTTCAGAACCTGATGCGTGTGTCGGACATGACTGTCTCCGGCCGACCGCCACTTGCGGGTGACGAGAGTGGCGTCTCGTCCAGATTTGGACAGGGCCTGTAGAAACGCCTCATGCTTCGAAGACATGACCGCCGTGACGGTCTCGGTTCGGGCGATCGTCTCGCCACGCAGCCGCAGGTTCTTGTCTCTCAAGCGCATCAGCACCTTGTCGAGCGTTTCCTTGTCCAGCGGCTTGCCTGCGGCGATAGCGCGCTGCACGGCCTTGTCGAGGCGTTTGTCGCGGGTCTTGAGCACCAGATACTTGCGCATTAGCGCCGGATCGCCCGAGAGCAGGTTGATCCGGGTGCGCTCGATAAGCTCGGCTTGTGGTCCGTTGAGGCCGATGACGCCGCCTTCCCGCCTGCCTGTGATCGTCGACTTCCGGCCAACCAGGTCGAGAGCGATCTTGTGCGGACCAGCGCCCTGGGAATAGGCCTCGAGTATAGTCTGCCGAGCTGCTGCAACCGTCTGATCGCTGATGTTGGTGATCATCGTCGAGGACAGGTTGCGAATGTTCGCCTCCGCCCCCTGATTGCTCACGTCCCAGCGGAAGACGACGCGGTTGCCGAACGTATCGGCGAGCCGTGGCATGTTCTGCGAGGTCAGCAACCCGCCGGCATCGTATGCCTGCCTCAGAGCCTCTGACAGCGGCCGGAATGCAGCCGCATCGATGTGAAGGGCACGGATGGCACCCTCGATGTCACGCCGCTCCAGCAGCTCCACCACCTCGCGGAGGACGATCTCGCTTTTGATGTCGTCAATCGCGTCGAGGAAGGCCTTTTCGAGCGTAGGTGAGAGCTTGTCGACGAGCTCGAGAAGCTGCTGGCGGAGAGTTGGCATTATTCGGCGTCAGAGCCCTTGCCCGCCTTCTTCGGCGCCGGCTGCTCTTCCTTCAGGATTTCGCCTATACCGATGTTGACCAGACCATCGGCTTCCGCCTGCGCGACATCGAGGATGGTGCCCGGTTCGCGGGACTTGTAGCTGCGATGGAGGAGCACTTTCGTCATGGGTTCGTCCTTCCTTGAACGATGAAAACGACATCGGTGATGCCGTCATAGTTGTGCGGATCAACGGCAATGATGTGGTAGGCGACGCCGTCGGCAGTTACCGCCTCGTCGCCGACCGTCGGCTTGATCGCGAGGCCGACGCTGCTGATGTAAAGCTGCCGGTCTGATGCTCTGACATTGGTCCCGTCGACATAACGCTGGTCATAGGTCATCGGCACGAGCTTGACTGGATAGTCGACAGACGTGCTGTCACCGCCCAGGACTGGATCCGGAGGAGTGATGCGCTTGATGATGCCGGTCTGGCCGAATTTCGAGATGAGGCGCTGCGCTAACCCGGCGAATCTTTCATAGTCAAATTTGGGCATAACAACCCTCAGAGGGATTAAATTTGTCAGGCGATTACTTCTACAAGCGGCGAAAGATCGAGACTTATTGGCCCATTCGGTGGACATTTAGCTCCGCGCTGGCGAGGACTAAGCTACCGCAGGTAATCAGTCTGATCCCTTTATTGGGCTATGCGGTCCTATGGAGTGACCAGTTTCATGATCAGATCATGAGGTTCGAAACTCTCGCGCCGTCGCTTTGGTTTAGCCCTACTGACCGGATCCAATGTTTGTACATCGGGAGCCTGCTTGTACTCGGTGGTGTCGTTCTTCTCTTTTTTTTCTGCCCAGTGCAAATACGGGTATCCAAAAACTCGACGGAATACGCCGATCACACATTTCAAAGCGTGGATGTTCACGAGCTTGAGATTGCGTATGAGAAGATCCTATCGATCACAACAACCGCGGGACCAGCAGAACGACTCCCTCCATTTCTGGGAACAGTAGACGCCAGACAACTCGCAACCGGACTTAATCTGATCAGCAATCCAGATCACCGACGCGACACCCTCCAGTATCAGGGGAATAGGCAAACTATGGCAACGGCAGCTCTACAAGCACACTATTCGTTGCTGGATCGGTCTCGTCCGCTTGCGGCTGGCGCAACTTTTATTCTGCTGTTCACCGGTGCAATTATCTTTCTGCTGCCAAGCGTCGAGGTGTTTCTAATGGTCGTTAAACAGAGCGTGGCGTTCAAAACTCCGGTTTAGCTAGACAACCATTATCCCAGGCACGATCGGGCAGAGGAAGGGCCAGAGCAGCCCTTCGATTATGGTCACGACTGGCGTGGCGAGCGCGACCAGATCGTCAACGCCGGTCGACGAGGAAGTCGCATATTCGACTTCCAGCTGCCCGACCTTCTCGCGCTTGATGATGCTGGAACCCGTTACCACTGGCGAAAGGCTGCCAGGATTGGTGAGCTCGAGGAATGCGGCCTCATAGGATGCATTCTCGATTGCCAGCGGCACGGCGTCCGAAGGGATTGCCTCGCCATAATAGGTGGTTGCCCCAGTGCGGGGCCACGCGCGTTCCTGTGCGTAACCGCCGGTCCGCTTTCCTGTGAATCGTGGCTCATACCGATCGATCACCAGAGATCCACGCCGGCGTGCAGCGGTTATCTGGTCAGCGCTCGTTCCATCGGGAACGACATAGCCGGCAGCTGTCCAATAACTCTGTGCGGCCTCGTCAGTGCCATACCCTGCCATGTTCTCTAGTTCCCTTGGAGTTTAGCCCGGCGAAAATTCTGTTTTCATAAATAGGATCATCCAGACGCGTGTCTGGCCAAACATTAAAGGAAAACATCATGAAATTCAGACTATTAACAATCTCATCCCTCATCCAACTTCACGCCAGTGTGAAGCGATGCATGGCCGAAGACGATGGCCGCCCCGCGAGCGCAGATTGGACCTGGGGAGTTCGCGAGTATCGGGACTGGCGAGTACATAGCGACGCACTCGAAGCCGAGTTGAAACGTCGTGACATCCCGTTCACGTCGGTCGTCTGGTGATTTGATGGGCCCGGGCACCTCCGGGCCCCTCATCGTTACTCTGCCAGCTGGGCGTCGATCAGCTCTTTCAACTTTGGCGTGGTGATGTTCGGAGCGTATTCGATGCCCAACTCCTCCGCCTGCTTCTTGAGATCGTCGCGGTCGAGTTTCGGCTCGTCACCCGTCGAGGCGGCGGAGCCCGAGAACTCGAACCACTTCATGCGCTTCGAGGAGGCGACTTCCGCCTCGCTCATTTCGACGTTGACCTCCTGACCGGGGCCGATCTCGACAGGACCGTCGACGCTGTTGACGCCCTTCGGGCCGTTGGTGATGTTCTTCACTTTCATGGGATCGTTCTCCTCAGATGCCGTCGACGTAGGCCACGGCCTTCGGAAGACGGATTTCGGTACCGCCGGTGCGCATGATGCCTGCGACCTCCCAGGTCATGGAGGACTTCTGGAAAGGCGGCAGGAACTGGTGCGGCATCGGCAGGTGGAAGCGCAGGACTTCCGGATCGCGGCGATAGGCGATCATGCGGGCAGTACCGCCGCCGCCGGCCGTGTTCAGCACGCGCAGGCCGCGAATGGTCAGCGGGCGCCCGGTCTCAGCCGTGTAGGAGTTGTTCTCCTGAAGGTAGCTGAGAATGGTCCGGTCGCTGGTCGCCGAGCGGGCGAGCGTCGAGATCGAGAGGAACCGCGCCGTCGGCAGGAGGAGGGTATCCGCCATCTCGACTTCGTTGGTGCCGGTGAAAATGCCGGTCAGCGCCGCGTTGATGTCGCGGAGGATCTGATCGGGCGTCTTCGTCGACCAGAGGGCGGACGAGCCGGTACCGTCAGCGGTGGCGGTCGTCGCGGTGACGTTCGCGTCGTTGATGAGGCCGGTCCAGTTCTTCTCGGTCGTGCCGGTCATCGCGACGTTCCAGAGCATCTGCTCCGCAACCTTGCGCGCGGCCTCACCCTTTTCGGGGCCGAGCTGGCGGCCTTCGAGGGCGGCAACGTTGATCTCTTCCAGAGACCATTCGTAGCCGATACCCGCCAGCTCGAAGCCCTTCAGGAACTGGTCACGGGTGACGTCGGCATAGGGCATATCGAAACCCTTGCCGCTCAGGAACTCCGCCTTGCCGGCGATGTCAGACGAGCGGAAAAGGACGCCGCGGCCCCAGGGCGAACCCTCGGTCACGACAGGAATGAGCGAGGCATAGTCGAACGACGGATATTTCCGCTGATAAACGGTGCGCTCGATATTGTAGAAGGCGGGGGTAACGAACCCGACCGCACTCTGAGCGTCGATGAATGGCTGCATGGATGTCGCTCCTTTAGGTGCGGTTGGCGAGGCGCGCGAGACCTGCGCCGGACGTGGTGTCATCGAAGAACCAGCCCGGGAGGATCGTGTTGCCCGACGAGACGTTGGTGATGGCGCCAGCGGCCGTCGCGTAGGCCTGGTCACCGTCGGCGACTGCTACGGCTGCGTTGACCCAGATGACACCCTTGGTGAGGATGCCGGCGGTGGAGTACTGCGGATACGAATCCACCTGCACACCCGTCGCCTGGACTGGCGGCGCGGCATAGTTGGCGACGGTGATGCCCATCAGTTTGCCGGCGGCCGGGGTGAGCGTGACGCCATGGTCACCAACGCCGCGCCATACCGGAACGCCGAAGCCGATCGCCGTTGCATCCTCGACAGTGCGAGAGATGCGATTGGAGGTTTCCCCATTGGCGACCATGCCGGCATAACCGTTCGGGATCGCAGTGGGATAAGTGGTCTGGTAGGTAGCCATGAGGGCTGTTCCTTTCCCGGTTTGAGGTTATGCCGCGTCCGTGCCCTTCCAGGCGTCGGCGAGCGAGCGATTGCGTTCCTGCTTGGCCTTTTCAGCCTGAGCGCGGTAATCGCCGCCGTCGTTCTGATGCAGACCGTCGGCAACGGCACGGGCGAACGGGTCGACCGTCTTCTTGGCGTCTTCGGCGAGGATGTCGAAGCGCGCATCGATGTAGGCGTCGGGCTTGCCGGCGATGACGGCATCACCGAGCTTTGCGGCGACGACCGCCTTGCGGATGGCGGCATCGGACAGGCCTGCCGTCTTCACGTCCTTGGCGATCGAGCCCGCCAATGCGATGAGATCGGCGCGCTCCTGGACGCGCTTGTCGATGTCGACGTCGGAGAGGACCTTCGCCTTCAGGGCGTCGATCTCGGCGTCCTTCTTGGCCAGTTCGGCATCCTTGGCGGCAATCGCCGTCAGGTGTGCGGCATCTGCCGCGGTGAACTTCGAGGTGCTATCGGCCAGCCGCTGCAGCAGCGTCGCGATGACGGTGGCGCCCTGGTCGGTTACCTCAACCGGGATGCCATCGACGGTAACCGTCTTCAGGTTCATGATCTTGTCCTCTTCAGGTTTGTGATCAGTGGTGATCGGGGCGGCGCCCCAGGGAGCCGCATCACCGATGCGGACTTTCGAACCCGCACGCCCGGCGCGGACAATCGCGACGTGGTTGATGCGGATATTCTTCTGCATGGCGTCGTATGCCTCGCCCGTGGGCGTGACGCCCGCCGTGAAATCGAGATCGCAGGTGTAGCCGGCGGAGAGCTCCTGCTTGCCCGCCTCGATGTCTTTGATCGTTGCCTCGTCGCTGACCATCAAAGGGACGCGGATGAAGATCCCCTCGCCGGTGATCTCGTCGCTGGTTTGCCCGACGGCGAACTTCTTCCAGTTCTCGGACGTGACCATCTCCGGCGGGTGATCGTTGGTCACCGGGCGGTGAGCGGCGCTCTTCAGCGTGTCCTCGGCGAAAACCTCGGAGCCCGGCCGGTAGACGCGGACCGTGCTCATATCCGGCTTGCCGACCTCGGAGCCGAGGTAGGTCTGGATGCCAGTGCGCGCGATGCGGGCGTCGGCGACCAGGTAGCCGTCTTCACGCCGGCGCGTTCCCGCGACGGTTACAGCGTCCGTGAATTGCATGAACTGCCTCCCGCTGCGCTTCGCGCTTACGAGTAGAATTTCGCCTTTTCAGACTGCGGAATGCGGCTGGCCGTGTAGAGGATGCCGTGCAGCGCCTCGTGAATGCCGTCAACCTGTGTCATGTAGAAGAGCGGCGCATTATCCTGCACGTTCGTCGCGAAGACCTCGTCGCCGTTGACCGTGGCGGTCCAAGTGCCGTTGCCGTTGTCGGCAAGCGCCCGGATGGTGCGGGAAGTGTAAAGCCCCGGCTGATATTCGAACTGGATCCGGCTTCCGAGCGGCACCTGCAGAGGCAGGACGATCGTGCTCCAGGTGGTGACGCCGTCCTGGTTGCCTGGATGGCCGACGACATTGCCGATCGGGAAGAGCTCCGGTGTCGGCGGCTTGCCGAGCGCCCGGTCGTCGGACCAGTACGGCACGATGTCGATCACCCTCGCATAGCGCGAGGACGCCTTGATCAGATCATTGACCGTCTTCAGCGTGCCGGCGGCGGCGTCCCAGAGCGTCGCAACGGCGATGTTTGCCAGGGCATGGTAGTTCTGGTTCGACGGGCTCGAGGTGACGGTCGGCTGGATTGTCATGCCAACGACATGGGTGCCGGCGCCGTACCTAGTCTTGATCCTGTCCACGAGCCCAAACTTGAAGTTGGCCCACGTGCTCGCGGTGGCGTTATTGTCGTTCCGGCCGGACTGGTCAAACACGAATGTCCAAGGGTTCAGCCCGCCATTGTAGTTGTTTTTCACCACGTCCAGCACGCTGTCCCAGCGCTTCATGGCGCTCGTGGCCAATTCGTTCTGAGATTTCGCGCCAGGCAAACCCATGAAGATGTGCGGCGTGCTGCCCCAGGTGGAGTCTTGTTGGTCGAGCCATCGGCCAATGACGCCCATATTGCGTCTGGCATCTGCCGAAGCGGCGAGTTCCTGCCGTTCGACGAGGCTATCGGAAAGCACCATGGCCACCGGCCGGCCGTCCCATCCCTTCGCGAAGATTTGTGCGGGTCCGTAGGCTAGAGGTTGTGATGTCGAGACGTTGCCGAGGCAGTTGTAGCGCGTGTCAGGGTCGCGATCCACGGTGCTCGGGCCGTTGGCAGCCGCGAGGGCCTGAATGGATGCGAGATCGCCGGCCGCCCAATACTTTTCGCCGCGGTGGCGTTGAGCCCTGTAGCCGCCGATGTAAGTGTTGCCAACTGTTCCATGCCAGACAGTGCGGATACCATAGATCGACCAAGCCGGCAGGTCTGCAGGCAGGGTGACCAGGCCGAAGGCAACGCCTGTCGCTGCGACTACCGCCACGGTAGAGACACCCGAGAACAAGATCGGGTACTCCGTGCCGTTCGGATGGATGAAGAATGCTTCATCAATCAAGATGTCGGCGTTGGGATTGATCGTCTCTTGAGGAGCATTGCCGCCGTCCGTCAGACCGAATCCGAGGTACGGCACGAGGAAGCTGTTCGTGGGATAATCGGGCGAACCGAAGAACAATTTCGAGCACTGATAGTTGAGGCCGGCCGCGTAAGTCTGGGTGAAGCCCTGCGACCAATGAATGCCCGTCGCAGCTGGCATGTAGCGGTTGGCGTCCGGAACCCACGGCGGATGGCCGCCGAGATCGATCGGAAGGGAATCCACCCATTGCCCGGCGCTGTTCTGCGCGGTCTTACCCGTCACCACCCGCACAGGAATGCCGAGGGCGTCTTCCGTGGCGCTGATCGCGGACACCGGCCGGCCGAGCACATCAGTCTCGCCCGCGCCCGCATAGCGCACGGGCAGCGCATCGACGGGCTTGCCGGCGCTGTCGGTTGTGACAACGGTGGTGACAGTCTTGATGCGCATCAAGTCAGGCCGTTATGTGCTTAGCTGTGGTGGTCATTGGCGCATCCTTGATGTTCGAAGGCCGTGGGGCTATATTATCTACCGGGTCGCGTTCGCTTCGGGCGTTAGCTGATAGGGACCGCGCAAGCGGGGCATGAGAGCAGCGACCTACCAACTCCCCTTCTTCATCCTCAGCGACACCATATCGAGACGGCGCTTGCCGGCCTTGACGTCGCCGACGTAGTGGTAACCGATGCCATCGATCTCGGCCTTGATGACGAAGCGTGGCAACAAGCTCTTATGCGGATCCGGTGCGTGGACCGTCCCCAAGCGGACGATCTGGGGAAGCTTCTCGAAGTCCTTCGGAGTAACCGCGATCTGCCCCCTCGGCGCCTCGACCTTTGGGTTCCCGTGGTTTTTCAGAGTGTGGGACATTGACTGGTTGCTTACCGCGTGGCGGAAGCCCCGTACATCAACGCCCGTCACCTTGGTAATTGCCCCGGGCCTCACCACAGTGGCGAATTCCACATGAACCGTTGCATTTTGGCCTACCAGCCGTCCTGCCTGCTCTATCTTCTCAGCTGTCGACAGGAACCTGCCATTCGCACCTCTGGGATGCTTAGACGGATCGAACGGCCTACCGCTTCCTTGGCTTCTTCGCTTTCGGGCGTCCACGAAAGGTGGCGTCACCGATTGGTGCACCTCCGTCCTTCGGTGCGCCTGCCGCCGCGGCGGCTGCGAGCTCTTCTTCGGATGGCTCTTGCTCTGCCAGCGTGCCGTATTTTTCCATAGCGGCATCAAGGCCAGGCAACACCCCGTCCTCGACGAGGCGATTGACCAGAGCGTCTGACACCGCTTCGCGCGGGACGATCTCCTGACCGGTCCCGGTACCGACCAACTGGCGGGCAGCGTCGGCCGTAGTCTTGAAGATGTCTGCCCGCTCCTTCTCGCTCATTTGCTCGAGGGGAGCCCAGTGGTAATGAACGTCAGGATCTTTCACACCGGCCGACCGCTCGATGCACTCATCCAATCGGCGCATGGCTGGCGTGAACTCGAGCTCCTGCATCGACTGAATGCGGTCGTGATAGTTCTTCATGTCGCTGGTGCCGGTCGCGTTCATGCCGGCGGGCGACTGGCCGAGCAGACGGGTGACCGGGATGTCGGCGGCGCCCGAGACGATCTGCATGAAGGCCATCAGGATATCGGTGAGGCCACCAAGAGCCGCTGTCTTGCTCTCGTATTCCTCTTCCTTGTCGAGGAGCAACGTGCCGTTGATGCCCTTGGCCATGTTGGCGAGGGTGTAGCGTTCAAGGATCTTCGACCGGTAGACCTCATTGTTGAGGTTCGCCATGAAGTCAGGCACGCGGATGATGTCAATCTTCGCCTCGAACACCAGCGAAGCGATGTTTCCTGCGGTGCTGTCGGCGTTCCTGATGGCATCGAGCGTGGATTGCAGGACGCTGTCGCCCCAGCCTTGCCACGGATTTCCGCTGATCTCGTCATCGGCCGGCATGGCGCCTGTGAAGCGGACCAGGCGCGACGGGTGAATATCGACCTGCAGTCCGTTGGCGCCGCTCAGCTTGTAATAACTCGGCTGCCCGTACCATTCGGATTCCGGATTTCGGTCGATCTCGCCTGCCGACAACTGCCGGCGCGTCATGACGTTCAGATAGCGAATGCCGCCTTTGCCGATGCGCTCGACGTCAAGCGGCTGCATCGGATCGGCGTCGCCGGTACCGATATAGACTGCTGCGCCACCGAACAGCCGGCCCTTCTTGGCGGCTTCGAGGATGCGGCCCTTGACGTTCAGGCGCTTCTCTTCTTCCTCGATCGCCTCGATCTGTGGCTTCTTCGCCTGCCAGTCTCGCCACTTGCGGCATGCATCGAGCGCCGGGATATCAACGATCTTCCTCGGCAGCCATGCGGAGCTGTAGGCGGCGATCAGCTGCTCATCCGACAAAACGGTATGAGCATAGAAGGTCGTTGCCGCCTTATCCCGATCTGTTCCCATCCTCGAAACAAGGCTGGTCAAGCTGTCGCGCACGAAAGCGATGACGTTGGACATTCTTGTTCCTTAGAGATTGTCGAGCGTGAAGGTCGACCCGGCGATATGAACGTTATCGGCCGCGATCACCGCATCCGCGAGGTTGTGCGACTTGACGCCCAAGTCCTTCTTGAGCTTCGCTTTCGGAACGACCCGCTTTTTCCCCTCGCTCTCGACCCACCAGGGGACGCATAGCTCGGTGAATAGAGCATCGAGCTTCTCTTTCCCCATCTTCGAGGAGAACGAGAGGATGTCCTCAGGTTTGATCGGATGCCCTCTGACGACGGCGTTGAATGTCAGCATCGCCCGGCGGGCGGTATTAGCCCACGCCTGAGCTTTAAGGTTCAGGTATTCGTCCTTGTTCAGAGGACTGTTCTTGTTGAGCGGATCGCTCGGCTTGTCGCCATCCATGACGCCGCCACCAGCGTGGAATGCATAATGCTTCACCTTGGCGCCGCTGATCTTGTTCTGCTCATCGATATAGCCACCGACGAAGGCGCCGACGCCGATCGTGTCATAGGACACTGTCGCGTCCGAATTCTTGGCTTTGGCCCATACCAGCTTCGCGTTCTGGACCAGCTCATCCTTGCCAGATGACCAATCGTCAGCATCGGTGAAGACGCCGGCGATCTTGTCTGCTGTCGCGCTCTTGTCCTCGCCATCGTCTGCGGGGTCGAAGCCGATGATGTTCCGACCGGCCAGCGAAAGCTTCAGCACGACATGAGCGTCGACACAGGCCTCGAGCCAGCGCCGCTTGAATATCGAAAGCTCGCTGTCACCGAGGGGCACGCCGCCGTAGACGTGCTCAAACAATTCCGGGTTTCGTTCCTTCATTGCGGCGATGTCGCGCAATGCCTTGGCTGATAGGAACGGGTTTTCCGTGTAGTTGATCTTCCGCACGATGCAGTGCGGAGGAACGTTGACGACGAAGTTCTTCCAGACGTAGTCCGTGACGAGCTTCGGGTTGAACAGCAGGATCGCCAGGCTGTCTTCCTTGCGGATCGTCGGCCCGATAACGGTCCATTGCTCCTCGGTGAGCTTTTCGGCCTCTTCCACCCATAGGATGTCGACATCGGACGTGCCCTTGATGTCCTCAAGGTTCCGCTCGATGCCGTAGAATATGAACTCAGCGCCGGTCCGGCGATGAATGATCGTCGTCTTCTGGACGTCGTAGGCGGCCTCAAGCCCGAGGTGAGCGATCGCCCACTTCAATTCGGTGTAAACCGAATCCTGTATTCGGTTCTGGAAGCGGCGGATGCAGAGAACTCGCATCCTGACGCCGACATGATCGACCAGGCGCACCAGCTGGCAGGCAGTGTCCCTGGTCTTAGAGCTTGAGCGACCGCCGTGCAGAACCGCAATATCGGCCTGCCCGAGAAAGACCTCTTCCCAAAAGTCGTGGAGGGCGGGGTTGGTGAGGTGAGTGGTGGCGTCTAGCTCTTCTCGCTGCGCAGCACTTCCCGCCATGTTCTCGTCTCGGTCTGTATCGGCGCGCCGTCTTTACCTGTGTGCTCGTGGCGCTCAACGAACATGCCAAGGTGCTTACCGATGTCCACGAGCGCGCCCTTCTTGTCGTGGAGCTTGAGTTTGATGCCGCCGGTCGAATTTTGGCTGATCTCGGCAATGGCGGCGGCCGTGTCGTCATCGATCTCGTCGCTTGAAACGAGCTGGACGTTGTTCGTGACCACGTTCTTGATCACGAGAACATCTCCACCTTCTGGATTGTCCTCTTCAGTGACCAGTGTGCCCTGCCACTTGATGGCCTTGCGGATGTCGGAGAAGCCGATCTTCGCCAGCTCCTGCAGAACGCGCTCTTTCGTGATGGCGAGCTTCTCGATGGCCTTCTCGGTGGCCTTTCGCTCTACCGTCTGCTCCCACTCCAAAAGCTCGGCAACGCGTTGTCTGATGTTGTCTTTCTGCTGTAAGCGCGATGCGTTTCCACGGTCTGGTTTGAAGCCGGCGGCCGCATACGCGTCATCTGCTGTATTGCCTTTGGCGAGAGCCTGGGCAAACTTCTCGTGCCGAGCGTTCTTGAGCACTGACATAATGAGCCTAGGAGCCTTATATTTTGGGGAGCAGCTATTGACGAAGTTACGCTACAGCAAAATCTACCGCCCCTATTACAATTCTGAATTCGGCCCTCGTGGCACAGTCGAGAGTGGATCCATCACCTTAGGACGAGACAAAAAAGAGAATAAAGAATGCCTCACGATGTCCTTTAAGGTTGGGTATGGCCGACCGTGGGACATCCAATTGTTAATCCATCCAAGCGACTTTGACGACATCGCAAGCGCCATGATGAAGCTAGACAAGGAACGAGCCCTCAGAGCGTTCGCCAAGGCAGTGTTGGATTAGGATTGAACGCTTTCATACTGGCCACCAGGCCGGCAGAGAAGATATGGCGAACGTGAGTGCCACCAGAGCTACGATGAGAAGCCACCCGAGCCCTTGGCGAACAGGATGAGGCAAAGCAGCCACGCGAGCTTGCACGCGATGTACAAGGCTTGGTCCTGGGCGAACGTCGTTTTCCCCCTCACCTTCGCCTCGTCGATCATCGTGTGTGCCAGCCATTCGAGAAGCCCCAGCCAGATGCTTCCGGTGACCAGAGCAACGCCGGCGCCTTGAATGCCGGAGTGGGCGACGCGGAGCGGGCCCCATTGTTTGGCATCGGATAGGAATTGGCCGTGCAAACGAAAAGCCGCCCGGTGACAAGTCGGGCGGCTTCATGCTTTTACACGATTTTCGTGCTTTTGCTATTGCGCAAAGCACGGTTTTCGTGCATAACAATCTTACCGAAGCAATCCCGCTTCGGGAGGACTGGAGGCACCCATGAGCGTCAAGCTCACCTTCCAAGTCCGGTTCGGCAAGTGGAGACTGACAATCTCCATTAGCCGGTAACTGGGGGCCGGAGGGGTCTAGCCACCTCTCCGGTTCCCCAAGATATAGCAAATCTTGGAGACACCTTCAATGACACTCACTGTAGCAGACTACCGCAAGATGGCGGGCGTCACCCAAGCCGAGATGGCATCACATATGCAGGTGCCGTTTCGCACCTATCAAGACATCGAGGCCGGCAAGGTAACATTCCGACCGCTACATGAAACTGCGGCGGCCATGGCTCTTATCCGTATTGCCGCCGCACGTCAGGACACGAGTTTTCTGCCTGCGGGCATCAAGAATACTCTGCGCCTGGCTGCTTCGGCTTTGCCTCCCGAATGAAAAATCAGGCAGCGTTCTTTTTGAGCGATTGGCGGTGATGACCAATCCGGGGCCCGGCGAGTATTCCCTCTCAGAGAGGTCCGCGATCAGAACAGCCCAAATCACCTTGGGCTGAATATTACGCAACACGATCTATGGTTTCAAGACCCACATATGCATCCAACTGCTCCAATTGGGCAAGCATCCCCATGACTTTGCTCTGCATCTCGGGTTTCATGCCCTTAATGGCGATCAGGGCTTGATCTCTCAGGTTGATGCGATTGCCCCTGCCCTTCGGAAGAATCTTGCGGAGGTTGCCGCGGATCTGCATTGCCTGGCTTTCCGTCTCTTTCTGGATTCGGGTGATGCGCTCGCGGCGGAACGCTTGCCGGCGGGTGAGCTCTTCGGCCGCGATTATGGAGAGATCGTCGCCACTGAACCGGATCGGACCGAACTCGGACCGGAGGAAGCAGACTACGCCGTCGACGGCGCGCACCTGCTCGAAGTTCATGTTTTCGAGGTTGACGAAGGCATAACCGACCAGCAACGGCAGTCGGCGCTGGATGACCTTCCGGGTGCGGTGGTGGATGCTTTCGTACCAGTAGGCCGGCATGTAGACGCTGATCCCCTCGTTCCGAAGGTTTCGCTCGATGATGCTCTCGCCGATGCGGCTGATCGGGGCGTCCTCGACATGCCGCGCCATCCTCTGCGTTCCAGGCGCGGTGCGGATCGCGTACCAGTCGTTGCCGACCAGCCGCCGGCGCCGGCGGGTGATCATCTCCCGGAACTCGGTGTCTTTATCTCGAATCTGCTCTGCTGATTCCGCCATTTTCATTCCCTCTCGTCGAGCCGCCGCTCGGTTATCGAATGCAGTTCTGAATTGCTTCGGCAGCCGCAGCTGCCTTCTTCCGGTTATGGAAACCGTTGCGGAGCCTTTTCGTGTAGGCGCAGGACCCACACATCGGCTCATCGTTTCCGATCTTTTTGCCCGCTGCGCATGCCTTCAGGTATCTGGTGCGCCGAAGCTCATAGGAGCCACAGACGCAGCGAACCACCCAGCGCGTGCCGTTCGCGCAAACGTCAACCGCCATGCCGACGACTGTGAGCCGGCCTGACCTGACGCCAGTCAGGTCGACGAATTCTGGCATGATCCGCTCAAGAGCCGTCGGCGCCCGGTGCGGGATCGGATCGGCGGAATGCACAGTAGTGGACGGCGGGGACCATTCGAAGTGTTCGCCGCGGGACGCCACCCGGCCAGCTACCTTGTCGCCCGGGAGAAGCGGAGCGACGGCATACATGTCGACGCGAGCAAGACGGGTCATTTGCGCTTGCCCAAGATAGTCTGGATTGTGCTGTGCTCCTTGTTGAAGAGCTTAGCCAAATCAGTGCTCGTCATTTCCGGCCTCTCGGCGTGGACGGCCCGAACGCAGGCGCGCCGGCAGGCGACGATCCATGTTTGACGGCGACTGCTTTTAATCTGAGCCCATGAAACGCCGGGGAATTCGCTCATAACCTCCTTCACTATGGCTTTCCATGACCTCAAGCCGTCTGCGCCGATCGCGTTATCCGCTTCAGAGATCGCTCTCGATTTCCGGCGATATTCCTCTTCGGCCTTCCGGCTTTCCCTGAGTTCGACCGTCAGCCTGTCGATGGTTTCCTGGCGGACGGCGATGTCGGCGCGTTGGGCGGTGATGATGTTTCGAAGTTCGCGGATCTTCTCATCCTTTTCCGCTATCGCTTCCCGCGTCAGTTTGACGGGTGGGTTCATGAGCCGGGCTCGGATATCTCTCGCTGCGATGTTCATCTGAAACTCCGTTCCGATCGCGCCAACTCGGCCGCGAGGTATTCTTCTCTGGTTTGAAATTTCTGCAGGTGTGATAGGCCGTTGGGCTTTGGGGGAGCTTTGTCGGGAGGCTTGGCCGGCTGGTCTTTCCAGCGATCATCGGAGAGCCACCTGACCGGCGAGCACCACTGACGGTCATCGGTCTTGGCGGCGTATGTCGCGACACCGGCCATGATCTCGTCGAGGCTGGCACGCTTGACAGCTTGGGAGAAAGCCTTCTCCGCCGATGGCCTGCCCGTCTTGTTCGGGTAAGCATCCCAAAATCTTTCGAAGTCGGGATCGATCAAGGGCGCGCGTGCGTCTTCCGAACGAAGTGAGGAAGATTGGTTATTGGTTGTCGGTAACGCGCCCGTATCACTGCATTTGCTTTGCACATGCATTGCATTTGCATCTGATGTGTTCGTTTTCGCCTTCGCGTATCGAGCCTCCGCGGCCGATCGGCGTTTCTCGATGATCTCATCCGCCTTCGAGAGCTCTGCATCGATGCGCTTGTGCTTCCAACCGGGGCCGAAGAGCATGGCGAGCATGTCGCGGCTCTCCTCCCACTGTTCCGGCGATAGCTTCGCGATGCGTGCAATAACGCGCTCGTTCTCTGGCAAGCTGCCGTTCTGCCAGTAGTGCATGATCAGCAGCAGATAGGCGCCGTGCTCGGTGGCCGTTAGGTGGCCGGTGTCGGCGAGGTAATCGGCGATATGGAGCGGCATCCAGGCGCGGTTGCTCATTTCCACACCTCGACGTCGATGTTGTAGGCCGCCTTGATGATCTTCTGAGTCCGCTTGAATTCGCGGGTGACGACGCCCTTGACGTCGACGCAACGGAACCGACCGTCCTGATCGTGGTCGATGAAGGCGAAATCGATTTTCGCAGAGCCTATGATCTTTCCGTTGACGATGAGCTCGAACTTCCGCTGGCGCTCGAATCCAGAGATCCGGCCAGAGCGCTCCAACAGCTTCAGATCGCGATAGACCTCCGCCTCTCGCTTGCTGTCGAAGGTGATGCCGTCGAAGACGGTCCGCTTGGCGCCGAACTTGTTGCCGGGCTTCGGCTTGGCGACTGCGGCGCGATATTCGTCACGGGTCAGCACCTCGGTCATGCGCGCCTCCGTTCACCACGGATACGGGCGTGATATCGGCGATCCATCTCCCGACTGACGAGGCGATCGGCCTCAGGCGCTGGGATGCCGAGAGCTGCTGCTATGCGCTCGACGTCCGGACCATGGATTGCGTAGGCTTCGAGGAAGGTCACGGGCGTGCCTCCCGGAAAAATTTCACCCGGGATGTATTGAAACGGAAAAACCGGAAAAATAAGTTCTCCACTGGCGCTAAGCTTCGGCGCCATCCTTGTTGATCACCAACGTTTTCAGTGAGGTAGCTATGAATGCAGATTTTAATCGTCCCGTATATCTGAAGGAGCGGGGCGGCCTGGTTCGGGAGATAATCTCCCTGGCAGATGCGATTGACTTCCTTGAAGATTGGCCCGAGCGCGAGCGGGATCTTGCCCATGAGGCAACCCTTAAGACCTGCTACATGGCCCACGATGGACATAAGCCGCTTGAGGTAGCTCGCGACGCCATTCGCGCGTTCGGGAATAAGAAGGGCATCTTGATGAAGCAGCCGGCAGTCCAGCCGTGGATGATCAAGACCCCAACCGGAGGCGGTCGCGTTTCTGCCTGATCGCTCCGTATAAGCGGAGAGGCTGCGATCGCGGCCTCTCTCATCAGCCAGAGTTGAGGTAGCACTGCGTCCGGCATGAAGCATACTGCTCGCTGCTGGTCCTTTAGTCGCAGATGCACCCCCGACCTTGGTCTCATGGCGGAAAACGGCGGAACGAGTAGGTCGGCTGCGTATTTCTTCTGCGGTCAGCACGCCGGAGAAGACAAAATGAGCCGCGATATGTGGGACAAGCCAATAGAGTTGATGATCGATTCCGATCATTTCCGAAGCGTCGGCAACTCGCGCGATGCTATAGCGTACCTTATGAGCTCGTGGCCCACAAAAGGAGGCAAGTCCTTTTCCGCTGCTCGACGAGCCTGTCTCGGCGCGATCGATGGGAAAGTGGATAGCGCCACTGCCAAGCTCGCCTTCATTCGCGCGGCCGAGGAAGCCGGCATCTTGCGACCTTGATTGCGGTTGAGTGTCGACAGACATCATGCTGCTACCTCATCGAACTTCGTCGCTTCGTTTCCGAAGGAATGCCAGCCGGCGCGGCTCTCTCGAGCGAAGACGTCGGCGCGGCGCGCATGCGGCATGACGCGATCGCAGAGGGCATAGAACTCATCGGGTTTGCGGCTGTGCTCGCGTGCAATGCCGTCGAACACTGTTCGGGGGACCGTCGATTGCTTCGGGTTGCCCAACGCGCCGACAATGACAATCTCACCAGTGGTGCGGACACGGTAGCCGGTTCCCATCCGTTCCTTGCCGCCGGGCGTCAGCTTTCGCCAGACCATGAACGACTTGTATTCAAAGCCCCAAGCCTTGCAGCACTCGATTGCCAAAGGAAGCTGTGGAGCAGTCGCCCAGAGGTAAAGAAGGCAATCTATCGACGCCAGCTGACCCACTGGCATCGCCAGGATCTCGTCATCCTTCATGCATGAATAGTGGCGCTGCGCCGCCTTCTGGTTGCCCTTGTCGCTGTAAAGGCCGAAATCCCACGGCGGGTCGATAACTAGGAGCTCGTAATGGAGTGGCGTGAGCGGATCGAAGAACCAGGAGGTCATGCCGCCACCCTCGTAAAGTTCGCACCAGCTTCCGGCCTTAGCCATGCGCCGGACGAGGGAGCGGAAGCATGCTGAGCGACAAAAACTTCTGTGTGACGATTGTTTCGGCACTGGCGCTTGTCGCATTCACTTTCGTAATGCGCTTTCTGCCCGACTTCCTTGCCTGGCAAGGTTGGGACTGGTGCGGAGGTAACTGCTATTTCCGTGATTGGCTTGAAGCTACCAGCGGCTGGGCCGGATTCGTGGCTGCCGGCATGGCCGTGGCGCTCACGAGGCGGCAGATCAGTCAGCAGCAGAAACAGACAGATTTTATATTGGGCGACGCGCCACCAACCATGGATGTGACGCCAGACCTTGACGATCCGACTGAGATGGTCGTTCGCATAGTTAACTGGAACCGACGAGCAATTTTCATAAAATCTGTTCAGCTCAACGTGGGAAACGCCATGGGTATTATGGAGTTGAAACTTGATGGCAACCAACTGAACCTTGCTCGGACGCCTTGGCCCTATCCATTGCGCGGGTGGGAGGATCGAAACAATATTGGCCCTCACGCCTTGCAACTGAAGATCGCTGCAGCCGACGGCGACAAGATCATTAGCGATTGGCCGAAACAAGCAGAGGTCTTCGTTGAAATTCAGATGCTCGACACGAAACATCGAATACAAAGTCTTAGAGCATCGGTGCATCCTTAACATGACGCCGCCTCCTCGCGCTTCTTCAGCGCCTTCACGTACGCCGCCTTGATCTCCTCAAAGCGGGCGATGTCGTATTCCTTAGTTTCGATCTCGGTTTCCGGGCGGGGCTTCTTCGAGCCACGGCCGTGATCGTCGAGCCATGTCATGGCGGAGGCGATGCGGCGGTCGAGCCATGCGATCATTTCGGCTGGGTCCGTCATTCGGCGGCCTCGCGATACTCGACGAGGTGCTGGCAGTTCGCAGCGACGATGGCGGCGGCGACCGGCGGCGAAACCGAATTGCCGACACAAGAGACCTGGACGTTCTTAGGGAACGGCCGGCCATCGGCGTCCGCGTCGATCTTGTAATCCGTCGGGAAGCCTTGGGCCGAATACAGCTCACGCGGCGCCAGCATCCGCATGCCGATGTCGACAATAACGAACTCGGCGTCGCCGATGGTCAGCGTGACGAATTCGCGCTCGTCCCAAAAACCATGGGATCGCAGGAAAGCGGCGACCTCGCGAGCTCGCTCATGCTGGTCTTCGGTGAACGGCGGCGCGCTGATGGCAGCCTCGACGTGGCTAAAGCGTGGCTTCGTCGTGAGCGTGTGGAAAGGTTCGTTCTCGGGCGTGTCCTGGTCGGAACCGTAGTAGGCGTGCAGATGCGGAGCGACGAGAGCCGACTTGTTCACGCCGGCGGTGACAGTCGCCGATGGCTCGTCAGCACCATGACCGACACTAGCGCCGAATTGGCGGGAGACGAAGGCCGAGACGATGCCCTGCTGCGCGCCTGTCGAGGTGACCGTCGATATAGGCACGTCTGCAGCGCGACCCGGATTGACGCCACCGATACGACGGCTGTCGTTGTTGTGCTGGGCGACGAAGGCAGAAACGACAGCCGAATGACCGCCACCTGCGAGCACCGTCGGGTGAGGCTCGTCAACAGAGCTATCCCTGCGGTCGCTGCCCTTCAGGCTCATGAGACTGGGCAGGATGACCGAGTTCTGGTCTTTCTTGCTGGCGGTGATGGTGTGGTGCGGTTCGTCGGCCGAGCGGTTCGCGCCGCCCTGCTTAGCATAGGTCAGGACTGGGGCGACGACGGACAAGCCAGCTCCGCCGGCCGTGATAGTGTGGGTTGGCTCATCGGCGCCATTGAATGGCTTACCGGAGTTGCGCATCGTCATCAGGTGCGGCGCGACGACAGCGTGACGGTTTTCGGTCGTGACGACGCGGACCGGTTCCTCGGCGCTAGCCGAGCGGTCTTGCCCGCCCGCGCCCGGGCCATAGAATGCCGACAGGCTCGGAGCGATGACGCCGAGGGGCGCAGCGCCGCCAGGCTTCTTGATATAGCTGTTGGCGGTCACCGTCGGCGCGGGCTCATCCATTGAGCTCCCGGTCGCGCCGCTATTGAAGCGGGTGATGGACGGCGAGATGACGGCCTTTTCGCCACGGTTCGCGCCAGTGATCGTGTTGAACGGCCTATCGAGGTCTTCCGAGCGAACACCATGTGTCAGATTGACGATGAATGGGCGCGCAGCATCAAGCACATAGCGCTTCGCTCCGCGGGCGACGCGGGCCATGGTTGCGTCGGCAAGCGGTCGGATCGCGCGCAGACCATGCTTCGCCATGACCTCGTCGGACGTGTCGAAGATCGACGGGCAAGGCAGCGACCAATCGATGATCTCGGCCGCCGTACGCCAAGGCAGTTTCCTGCCGGCGATGACGTCGGGATCCGTCGGCGCACCGTGCGTCGGCACCGGCCAGACAATCGGTTTGCCATCGCGGCGGGCGATGACGAAGAGGCGCTTGCGGATGGTGGGAGCGCCATAATCGCAGGCCCGAAGCTCGCGATGCTGCAGCTTATAGCCGGCGCGCTTCATGGCCCTGCACCACTTCTGGAACGTCTGGCCTCGGCTATCTGGGCAAGGCATCAGGCCTTTGTCAGTCTCGATGAGCGGACCCCATTCCTTCCACTCCTCGACGTTCTCCATGATGATGACGTCGGGCTTCGCGCGCTCCGCCCAAAGGACGATCACCCATGCGAGATCGCGAATGTTGCGCTCGACCGGTTTGCCGCCCTTAGCCTTCGAGAAGTGCTTGCAGTCGGGAGAGAACCACGCCAGGCCGACATGCTGGCCGGCGACATAATCGAGCGGGTCAACCTTGAAGATATTCTCCGACAGGTGCAGCGTCTCGGGGTGATTTGCGGCATGAAGTGCAAGCGCGTCCGCGTTGTGGTTGATGGCGATATCGGGAGAGCGGCCGAGGGCCATTTCGATGCCGGTCGATGCACCGCCGCCGCCGGCAAAGCTGTCCACGATCAAGGGCACACTGTTCTGCATCATATTCCCCTCAGTCTTCCATGATCCATTCGGCCCGATCGGCCCATTTATTCGCCTTTGCCCGCCACCGCTTCGCGAGCCACGCGCGCATCGAAAGCGGCAACTTTTTTGTCCAGATCAGCCAGACGGGCGCGTAATTCCTGTTGCTCACGGTGAGCCTCCTCGATGATCGCTGCCCTCAGGGCATCCATTTCTTCGCTGTCGATGCGCCGCGCGGTGCCTTCCCAAATCGAGCGGGCTCGGCGTGGCGTGAATTGCTTGGTGACGCGCGGTGAAATGAACCGCACTGCGTGATAGAAAATGTTGTCCAGCTTGCCGAACCGCCGTATCGGCCAAGCGCCTTGCATCAAGACTTTCGCTTCTGCTGTCGGACTCATCACCCTGTTCCTGCTGGTCTTTTTCTTGGGGCGTCGCCCCAAGTTTTCGTGTTCGAAACCCAACACCTTGTCGTTCTCCTGTGCGATCTTTGCCCTTGTTCAGAGGAGCTACAGATGCGCAGGACTGAGATTGATGACGACGGGGCTGACATCCTTGCCGGGGCGTCCGTCCCGTCGTCCGGTCCGCCGCTCGGGCCAACCGTTCTTCCATTCCGCAGAGCCGACACTTCCGCCTCGTTCGTCTCTGCCGCAGGTGGCGATCCGCCGTCGCCACCTGCGCCGCCATCAATCGGATCGCTCACTCAAGCCGTCATGTTGCGTTTGGCGAACAAGAGGATCCGAATTCGGGTCGCTGGCCCCGGCCGGGAGGAGGATGACCGGGACCAGCTATGACGAGCTGGGAGGAGGAGTTGCCCGTCAGTTCGTGTTGGCCGGAAATCGGCGCCGCAGGACCGCAACCTCTTCTTCCTGGGTGATGCCGCCGGACAGGCGCGCACCCGACAGCGCGACCACTGCGCAGAAGAAGAAGGCGCCGACGATCAGCGCCACACCGAGATGCCCGAGAAAAATGCTCATGCTGGCTCCCTCACTTCTTTCGGCGCCGTTGCGGCGTCGCAGCGCTCGCAATGGCGCTCTATGATTTCAGGTATCGAGAGGATGCGATCGCATGCCGGGCAGCAGTGAAAAGTCGCGAAACGGACTTCCTGCTTCGGAATGCGGCGTCCGACGTCAGCGGCGGCCGTCATGGGTGAGCCTCCCGGAATTCGTGTTTGGTGATCATGAAAGGCTGCAGGCCGTTGGCGACGAGGATCTCGTCGATCGCCTTTATCGCGGCGGTCCTCGTGAGGCGCTTCGGGCGCCCCTTCTCACCGAGCTTGCGGACGATGTAGAAAGCCTTGTCGATCTTCGCCTCGTAGCCGAAGCCTTTGAGCAGGTCCTGCAGGTAGCTCCAGTCACCGGTGAAGCCGCGTTTGAACTCGCGCACCTCACCGCCACTTGCCGTGAAATCGATCATCATCGCCGTCAGTTCGGCACGGGACGGACCGCGCTGGTGCTTGTGGGTGACGAAGTTCATGCCGCCACCTCGCCGGATGCTTTCCTCGCATTTTGGAGGGCACGGGCGTGACCGCCGTAGGTGTTGGCCATGTAGTCGTAATAATCTTGCAGGCCGCGCAGGGCCTTGGCCAACGTCACGTCGGTGTAGACGTGCAGCCACTTGGCGCGCGCTCCATATCCGGCAGATTTGGCTTCGAAAGTTACGACGCCGTCTTTTTCACGCCGGACAACCGCCAGCGTCGACAGACGATTGAAGCCGCTGCTTTGAACGCCGGTGGCGGACAGGTACGTGAAGCCCTTAGGCGTCTTGTGCACGGTCCAGCTATAACCCGGCATGATCTTGACGAGCGCGTCTCGGAACTCCTTCGCGTTCATGCCGCCACCTCTGCTTCCCGCGCTGCCTTGAGGCAGGACGCGCAATGAGTGGACCCGTATCCGCCGCAGCGTTCGCCGGGGTTCCGGCAATAAGGTCTGAGGGGCTTGGCCGGAGCAGGCTTGACGAGCGCTCCGGCCTTCTGTTTTGCGGCAGAAGAGTGAGCGCTTACATGGTCGCCTCCTGCGTTGGCGTCGGCGCTGCCGTGTACCTTGGGACTTACGCGATCGGCGCTGGGGGCTTCGGCTTCGCCTTGAGAGGCCGGAGCGATCTCGGAATTGGTGACGGGGATGCCATTTGCCTCGGCGCCGGCATCCCCTACCGTTGCAGCGGCCGCAGCCAACTGCTCCTTGCCTCCGGTGCGGCAATCGTCAGCAAAGCCGACCATCGAGGCGCGCTGACGCTCGCTCTCCTCAGAGGTCCTACTAGTCGGATCACCAGATACAGCGGCGCTCTCGTCCGCTGCATCCTCCTCGACGTTCGCTCGGGATTCTTCTTCCGCATCCTCGCGGTCAATCATGATGTCGACGGCGGCGCCGAGCGCCTGGCGGCCGATCTCGGTCTGCATCGCGGTCGCAACCGTGGCGACCAACTTGGCGTTTACCGGCTCGTCGACGAATTCGCCCGTGATCGGATCGAATTGTTCAACGTTTTCTCGTACGCGCACCCGCGCATCGCGCGTGGAAATCGACGGCGCGTTGATCGCGTTGACGTAGGTGTCGACGATTGCCTCGAACTCAGCATCGGCCGGGTTGTCCAGATCTTCCTTGACCTTGCGGCGGAACGCGGCGCGCAGAGCCTTCGTGTCGTAGCCGAAGCCTTTTGCTTCAGAGAACAGGTCTTTCAGGAGATCGGAAATCTGTTGCTTCTCGTCTTCGAGATTTTGCCAGCGCTGAAAGAAGGATTTGATCTGGCCGTCGTCGCTCATGCCGCGGTCTCCCGCGCAGGCCGGAAGGCGCCCGGAAGAAGTTCTTCACGCGGGATGCCGGTGAAATCCTCTACCTCCGCCAGGTGGCCTACTGGGACAGACTTCCATTGGCTGATCGCGCTCGGGTTCACACCTATGCGGTCAGCTAATTTAGTCAGGCGGCCGCGCTCGGCCTTCAGATATGCGATCAGCTTTTCCATGCGCAAAAATTTAGCCATACTAAAATTTTTAGTCAAGCTAATTTTTAGTGGGACTGCATGGCCAGTCGATCAGAATCCGAAGATTGTGCGCGGATGGTGAAAGAGACGACGCTCGCGGTGCCCCTTTTTATCAAGGAGCGCAGGAAGAAGCTGAACATCAGTCAGGAGAAGCTCGCCGAGCGCGTGGGCGTTACAACTGCGACCATCAGCAACCTTGAAACCGGACGTAACGGCTTCACTGACAAGACGCTCGCGGCCATAGCCGAAGCCTTGAAATGCCGCCCTGTCGATTTGCTCGTGCCTATGGGGAATGATGACAAGGTTGACGGAGAAGTTGCCGTCAAAGCTTTACTCCGGAAGATTTCCGGACTTCCGGAAGATGCAATCAATCCCCTGTGGCGTCTGATTTCGGGTTACCTCGAAGACGCCGAGTGATGTGAACAAAGCCGTCTTCGTGATCTACCTGGATCCGCCAGTCACCGCCGTGCAACACGGCCATGGCGATTGAGATCTCTGCTGCCTTGCGCTTTATCACAGTCCGAAGATCGTTCTCGGTAGCTCCATCTGCGCCATATAGCAAATCCGCAACAATCTCGTCGTTGCGGCTCTGATATTTCGGGCGGATACGATGGATGATGGCCACGGCGCCCTCCGTTAACGCGAGTTACCGGACCATTAGATGACTCATAAATGAGAACATTACAAGAACAAATTGCAACCTTTGAGAGTCGCCTCACCGGCGCTCCTCTTGCGTTCACGTTCGAATTTTAGCTGCACTATAATTTTAGCTTGACTAATTTTTTAGTCCGGCTAAACTTTCTCCATCAACGAAACGCCGCGGCGACGAGGATGGAAATGCAGCACATTCGCAACATCGAGACTGAGCAGAGCAAGCGCGACGCTCGCTGGAATGCAGTCCGCACGCTCGCCGACTGCGACGCCTACATGGCTATCGAAGCTCAGCGCATGGGCGCTCACGGCTTCGTCTTCTTGAAGCGTCCTGAACACAAGGTTCGCGGCCCGTCATGGATGCGTGGCGCTACCGCCTCCGTCGTCGAGCACTACCGCTATGCCCGCGAGGTCATGGGCATCACCGACACCGATCAGCTTTACGCCTGATCGCCTCCTCCAAGGACAACGCAGATGGCAAGCAAGCAGATTGAAGACGGCGGCGCGGCATTTCCCCTGCTGGAGGACGGCCCGCACTCGAGTGGAGGTATGAGCCTCCGCGACTGGTTCGCGGGGAATGCGCTGGTCGGGATCATCTCGGCAGAAGGCGAAGAAAGAACAGGTTCACCGCTCGCCGCACTTCGGGCTTTCGAACTTGCCGACGCCATGATCGCAGCTCGGAAGGCGACGACCTGATGTCCGACACCCTCGCCCGTCTCTCCGCGATCAACACCAAGCTTGAGGCAGAGCTTGCCAAGCGTATCCGCCTCTCCGACGCGTTGGGAAAGGCCGTCGTCGTCATCTGGATGGGCGTGCTCGTGTTCGCCGGCTGCGCCCTGTCCGAACCTCAGCTGAAAAGCACCGATCTTGTCAATCAGGAGCAGGTGTCATGGCAGAAGTAGAATTCGACATTGTGCGCCAGGCAGAAGCCGCAAAGCGCCTCGTTGCGAGCTTGCACTTGCAGGGAGTCGACAGCGACGAAGAACTGGTAGCCGACGCCGTCGAAGGCCAGACCGATTTGAAAGAGGCGATCGAATCCGCCTTAGCCGAAATCGACGAGTGCGAGGTGCACATCATCGGCCTCAAGGCCAAGGAAGACGAGTTCGCCACGCGGCGCAAGCGCCTCGAAGAGCGTGTTGACCGCATCCGAGCCCTTATCGAGCAGGCGATGTTGACGGCCGAGCAGCACTTGTTCCGGCTTACTGGCGGCACTGTCAGCCTCAACCGGCGGCAACCAGGGCTCATCGTCAGCAACGATGCAGATATCCCGACGCGCTTCTGGATCGAGCAGGAGCGCCCAGCGCCGAAGCTGGACAAGAAGGCGCTCACCGAAGCCTTGCGCAACGGTGAAGCCATTCCCGGCGCCAATCTCGACAACGGTTCGTTTTCCCTTTCTGTTCGAAGGAAATAGTCATGAACGCCATCACGAAATTCGACCTGACCCCGCGCCAGATCGCACTCGTCAAGACGACAGTCGCCAAGGACACCAACGACGAGGAGTTCAACCTCTATATGGAGGTTGCCAAGGCAAAGGGCCTCGACCCGTTCCTCGGCCAGATCATTCCGATGGTCTTCAACAAAGGCAAGTCCGACAAGCGGAAGATGACGATCATCATCAGCCGTGACGGTCAGCGCGTTATCGCGCAGCGCTGCGGCGACTATCGACCGGCCAGCAAGCCGCCGGTCTACGAAATCGACCGAGACCTAATTGGCCCTCTGAACCCGCAGGGCATCGTCTCGGCGACCACATTCCTGTGGAAGCAGGATCAGAAATCGGGCGAATGGTACGAGGTCGCCGGACAGGCTTTTTGGGAAGAGTTCGCGCCCGTCAAGGACGAGTGGAAGCGCGGCGACGACGGCAGCAATTACAAGACCGGAAAGCAGATACTGGACGATTCCGGCAACTGGTGCCGTATGCCTCGCTTGATGATCGCGAAATGCGCCGAGATGCAGGCGCTTCGTGCCGGCTGGCCTGAACAATTCACTGGCCTGTACGACGAAGCCGAATTGGACCGTGCGAAGATCTTGGACCTGACGGCTTCCGAAATCGTCATCCAGGAGCAGCAGGATAACCGCCTGCGCGCCATCGGTGGCAAGGACGCCCTCACCGTCTGGTGGGGGAACGAGTTCGCGCTTGAAAACGTGCCGGACGGAAGGTTCTTCGACGCGGTCATCGACCATATCGGCCGGCTCGATGCGGCCGCCGTGGCGAAGTGGGAAGACGCGAACCGCGCCAGTCTGCAGATCTATTGGGCGCGGCATCCCGGCGACGCCCTTGAGCTCAAAAAGCGCATCGAAGCGGCGCGCCAGAAGCGCGCGGCGAACGTCGACGACAAGCTCCTCCAGCATCCCTTGATGGCTGGCTGAGCCATGGCCACAAACAACCGCATCGTCGACACCGAGCAGGCCCGCGAGATGCTGATCAAATACATCAACGGCAAGACCATGCCGTTCACCTGCAGCATCACCGACGGCGCACATCGGACGAACCCGCAAAACAAGCTCCAGCGTCTATGGATGGCTGAGATTGCCGCTCAGCTCGGCGATCGGACACCGGAGGAAGCCCGAGGCGAGTGCAAGCTGATGTTCGGCGTGCCGATCCTTCGCGCCGAGAACGAGGCTTTCCGGCTCGAATACGATGCGCACATCAAGCCTCTGCCCTACGCCAGCAAGCTTGCTCTGATGATGGAGCCGATCAGTCTACCGATCACGTCAATCATGACGACGCGGCAGAAGACCGACTATCTCGATGCGATCCACCGGCATTTTTCCGAGCAGGGTCTCATCCTCACCAATCCAGAAGATTTTAAGCGGAGAGCGGCATGACCGACAAATGCACATTCTCCACCTACGGATATGCCTGCGGCAAGCCTGTCGAGCATGGCCGCTATCTCTGCGAAGAGCACATCAAGGCGAAGTGCGCCAGCTGCGGCCAGCCAGGGACGCACGGCTGCGACTATTGCGGCCAGTTCGTATGCGGCACGCCTCTTTGCGACGAATGCACCTATTCGACGGACAACACGAAGCCAGCCGGCAATTGGGGCTTCATGAACCACATCCATGTCAGCAAGCCAGAGTTCGCTGATAAGCACGAGAACCGCAAGCTGAAGGCTGAAAACGAGCGGCTCCGTGCTGCTCTGAGCGAGATCGCAACAACAGAAGAATATCGAGGCCTTTCCGCCGAGGAAGCGATGAAGGTAGCGCAGGGCGCGCTCAAGGCGGGAGACTGCGCGACATGATCGACTGGCAGAAGACCGCCTCCGACGTCATCGGCGAGGTTCACCGTAACCTGCCGGCGGATGCCGACCTGGCTACCCGCAAGAAAGCGTTGCGGGCCGCTCGCCCTTGGGAGTTCGCCTCGACGAGCTGGGGCAAGAAAGTCTGGGCGAGGCACTCGCGCAAATACCTTGAAAAGTTCGGCCTGCCGCCGCTTAAGGCGAAGGCCATCGAAGATCACCTGTCGCCGCTTGAGCGCCTGATGGCAAAGGCGAAAGGCGGTGCAGCATGACGGATCGCAGCAATCGCCGCGAGGTTCGCAATCCTGTCCTTGCGTTGCCGGCGGTGAAGCGGCTCGATGAGTTGCCGCCGGAAACGCGCGCCATCGTCGCGGACATTCTTGGCGACCTCGTCAACGATGCCAGAGCGCGAGCGCAGCAGTCGTGGATCAAAAATAAGGGACCTATGGCCGCTTATTGGAAGGCCGTCGGAGCATATGCCCATCACTTCAGGAGCGTTCTTCGCAGAAATGGCGGTGCAGCATGAGAACGGCAGCCGATCACCTCCGCAAGCATCCGGCCGCCCGTCCGAGCACCCTCGCCTTCATCGAAAGGCGCAATGCTGTCGTCGAGCAGCTCAAGCGCGAAACCGAAGCGGCCCAGCCGCCGGCGCGCAAATCGATCATCGAGCGGTTCATGCCGTGGTTCGGGAGGAGAGCATGAGCGTGTCTTTCGATAAAGAATCGATCCTCTCGACGATCACCGACGGGATGAAGATGAAATCCCAGATGATCAAGAAGGGCGTCACCTCGGCTCGCGTCAGGTGCCCGAAGTGCGACGGCATGCTCCATGCCCGCCTCGCCGGTCGCAAGAACCATATCCGGTTCTGGTGCGACGGCCCATGCAAACGCCAGATGATGGAGTAGGCGATGCGGACCGTTGAAGAATGGATTGCCAAGCATGACGACGAGAAGGTGCCGCCGCGCGTCCGCCTTCGGGTGTTCGAAAGGTTTCGCGGCATCTGCCAGCTTTCCGACCGCAAGATCATGCCTGGCGACGAGTGGGACCTCGACCATATCAAGGCTATCTGGCGCGGCGGTGAGCATCGTGAAAGCAACCTCCATCCCGTCCTGCGCGAAAAGCACCGCGAGAAATCAGCCGCTGACCAGACCGAGCAGGCCAAGTGCGACAGGATCCGCAAGAAGCACCTGGGCATCTGGCCGAAGTCGCAAGCGCGCCTGAAGGGCCGCGGCTTCGCGAAAACAAGGGACGTGTGAGAGATGGGACGCCGAGCCGTAGCATTCACCGAGGACTCGGTTTCGCGGGCAATCCGCGCCGTGAAGAAGGCCGGCGTGGAGGTAAAAACAATCCGCGTCGAACCCAACGGCGCGGTTGTCATTAACGGGGAAATCGGGGAATTTACCGAAAAGCAGCTTGAAGAAAGCGCTGGCGGTTATCTCTGATGGAAGGCATGCCCCGCAAAAAGTACCCATACACGCTGCGCGAAGTCGATGGAAACGGCAATGTCCGTTGGTATTTCCGTGTCGGCAAGGGGAAGAGGACGCGCCTGAAGGGCGAATGGGGCTCGAAAGAATTCGTCGCCGACTATAAGCGGTGCATGGCCCAGGAAGACGCCGAGCCGGAACCGACCCGGCACACCCTGCAGTGGCTCGTCAACAAATATCAGGAAAGTGCAGCATTCAAGGGATTGAAGCCGTCAACGCGGCGCGCCCGCGCGAACGTGCTGAAGGCAGTTTGCAAGACAGGCGGCAAGATGATTCTGTCGAAGATCGACCGAGCCGCGATCGCAGCCGGTCGCGATCGCCGGGCCGACACGCCTTTTGCGGCGATCTCATATCTCAAGATCATGGGCTATCTCTTTGCCTATGCAGTTGATGCTGGCATCGTGAAGAACAACCCGGCCCGCGACGTGAAAATGCCGAAGGCGAAAACCGATGGCTTCAAGCCCTGGGAAGCGGCCGACGTCGAAAAGTTCTATGCCACTCACCCCGAAGGCTCGCAGGCGCGGCTCGCCATGGACATGCTGCTCTTCACCGGCCTTCGTCGGTCGGACATCTTCCGAATCGGCCCGCAGCACATCAAGGGTGACGTGATCGAGTATCGCGCCAGCAAAAATGACGAGTGGGTCTACATCCCGATGCACCCGGATCTGAAGGCGGTGCTAGAGGCAACGAAAACAGAGCACCTTGCCTACCTGGTCACGCCAGTTCACAGCCGGCCGTTCAAGAGCGCGGCCGCATTCGGGAACTGGTTTGGGGATATGTGCGCCGAGGCAGGAGTGGAAGGCCGAGCGCACGGCCTCAGGAAAACGCTCGCCCAGCTGCTTGCCGAAAGCGGCAACAGCAACAGCGAACTGAAGGCCCGCTTTGGCTGGCGAAGCGATTCCATGGCCAACCACTACACGCGCAAGGCCGACAAAAAGAGGCTAGCTATTTCGGGTGCAGCGAAACTGAACGAGAACAGCCTAACCCCTCAATCCAAACTCAATGAGGGGTTCGCGCCAGATTTGAATGTAAAAACAGATACTTAAAAATCAGGTGGCGACCCCTGCAGGAATCGAACCTGCGACAACCTGCTTAGAAGGCAGGTGCTCTATCCAGCTGAGCTAAGGGGCCGTCTGCTGGCCGCACCCAAGAAGCGCGACCGAATGCGGCATATGTGGACGAGAAACCTCAGTGCGTCCAGGGCTGCGTGCGGGTATAACGGAAATTATCCGGATAGGCCACGACCTGGCGGGCCGGATCCTTCGGCGCGATGACGCGGTATTCGATGCCGTTGCGCTGGGCATAGGCTTCGGCAAGCGCCTGCGTTTCGAAGGTGAGTTTTACCTGCTGGCGCATGTCGCCCGAGGAGGTGTAGCCCATGATCGGATCGATCTTGCGCGGCGACTCCTGATCGAATTCAAGCACCCAGAGATGGGTCTTGGCCTTGCCGGACTGCATGGCGGTCTTAGCAGGACGATAGATCTTGGCAGACATGACTGCGGCATCTCCGAATATGCGGGGACAGCCCCGTTTCTCATGATTTCAATCCCGTTGCCGGGGCCTTTGCTTCGTCGCTAGGGATAACGCGAAGAGATGAATTTTGCTTATCCGCGAATCCCCGTTTTTTCAAGACAAAAGGCGGAGCGCCTTCGGCAGACCCGGCAGCTGGGGACCTTCCGGCCCTGTGTCGCTCGACGACCAGTTTTAAATCCAAAGGATTGCGGGGCGATTGCGCAATATTACCAATTGTCTCATGTTGTGATCACAACCTGATTGCCGCATCCAGCCGGCAGCACTAGTTTGCGGCCTAATCGGTTTCAGTGGATTGCACGCATGATGAGACGTTCGGCAGAGTTCAATGCCATTGTGATAGGAGCCGGCATCACCGCTTTCTTCTATGTCGCTATCAGCTATGCCCAATATATCGGTTTGATCGCCCGCGGGTAAGCTGATCCACCCTGACGCCAATTGCGCCTCGCGGGCAAATTGACGGCCGATCGGGATTTTCCGGATTGCGTCCACAGGGCCTGGTGAGAAATCTCCGGCCACAGTTGGATTTATGGGTTGCGACGGCGAAGTGAACCGTGTATTCCCGCTGCCAATCACGGCACGGAGTGTAGCGCAGTCTGGTAGCGCATCTGGTTTGGGACCAGAGGGTCGGGAGTTCGAATCTCTCCACTCCGACCATTCAATTTCCTGATATCTTTAAATTTGTTGAAAGCCGCAGCGCAGTCGCGAGCTTGCGCGCCGTCATTTCGCCTTCGTCGTCGTGGCGCTCACGATCCTGTCGCCTAACTTGATTCCAAGCTTGGTGACGATGCCGGCATTGAGTTCGACGACGTATTTCACATCACCCATGGAATCGATGATGTCGCGCGAATAGGGCTTGGCGTTTTCCTTGATGTGACGGATCGTGCCAGTGTCATCGGCAAAAAGCATGTCGAGCGGCAGGATGGTGTTTTCCATCCACATGGCGACGCGCCGCGGCTCGCCGAAATCGAAGATCATGCCGGCGTCATCGGCCATTGACTTGCGAAACATCAGCCCGCGGGCGCGCTGGTCACTGGTCACGGCGACCTCGACGGTGAAATGCAGCACCCTGCCCGCAGCTGTCTGGATGAGCAGCGGCTCCTTGTCGAACCGTATCTCCTCCGCAGCGAAAGCCGGCATGGCGACCAAGAAAAAAAGCGCCATGATGGCGCTTCTGATCGCATGCAACAGGACGATGCCGCGCATGTCAGTGCGACCGGCTTGCCGGGCTCGGAACATCGGGATGGATCTCTGCGGCCATCAGGCCCTTTTCGCCGTCGCCGAAGCGGACGAGGACGACCTGGCCGGGGCGCAGTTCCGTCAGGCCGAAGCGGCGAAGCGTCTCCATATGCACGAAGATATCTTCCGTGCCCTCACCGCGCGTCAGGAAGCCGAAGCCCTTAGTGCGGTTGAACCACTTGACCAACGCCCGTTCAAGTCCGCTCGTCGCAGTGACCTGCACATGTGTGCGCACCGGCGGCAGCTGCGATGGATGAATCGCCGTCGACTGGTCCATCGAGAGGATCTTGAAAGCCTGGTAGCCGCGCTCGCGGCGCTGGATGAGGGCAACGATGCGCGTTCCCTCGAGGATCGTCTGGTAACCGTCGCGGCGCAGGCAGGTCACGTGCAGAAGAACATCCTGCATGCCATTGTCCGGCACGATGAAGCCGAAGCCCTTGGCAACGTCGAACCACTTGACGACACCGGTGATTTCAACAAGATCGACCGTCTCTGACGAGAGCTCGTCAAGAGCGGTGTATTCGTTAGATGAAATCCTATCAGCCATAGTCGCCAGCCCCTCGAATACGCGTCAAACTGTTACGGTTAACTGATTCTTGAAATCAAGATTAACATCTTGGTAACGGATAAGCGCAAGTCCTAGTTTTCGGTTATTCCCAGCTGCACATTTTATAATGATGACTTGCCCGAAGCTGACCACGGCTCGCCGAAAAGGGCCAGCCCCAATAAAGGAGTAGATAGAATGCGTTATCTCCACACGATGGTTCGCGTTAAAGACCTGGACGCTTCGCTTGCCTTTTATACCACCCTGTTCGGGCTGGAGGAGATTCGCCGCCACGAAAATGAGAAGGGCCGCTACACCCTGGTTTTCCTGGCCGCCCGCGACGATGTCGACCGTGCGCGCAGCGAAAAGGCTCCCTGCCTCGAGCTAACCTACAACTGGGATACGGAGGATTATAGCGGAGGACGCAATTTCGGCCACCTCGCCTATGAGGTCGACGACATCTATGCAACCTGCCAGAAGCTGATGGACAACGGCATCACCATCAACCGGCCGCCGCGCGACGGCAACATGGCCTTCGTGCGCTCGCCCGACGGTATATCGATCGAAATCCTGCAGAAGGGCAGCCCGCTTCCGGCCGCAGAACCCTGGGCCTCGATGGGCAATACCGGCGCCTGGTAAGAACTTTTCGCCGCAAGGCTTTTGCGAAGCTTGCGGCTTTTGCGATTTCGGGTCCGGCCGGCGCCTTGGCGCTTGCCGCGATCCGGCCCCGCAGGCAATCTCCCAGTGACTCGAAGCGGAAGATGGCGGTTTTCGCCCATTTTTCGCGTCAACCGGAGACTGACTGCTTGCATAAGATTGAGATGCGGATGCCCGTAACGGGCGCATTGCTGATCGCCACCTCGATGCTGGCGCTGTCGGGCTGCGTCTCGAACAAGAAGACGCTCGATTTCGCCGCAGCGGTCCCGGCGGCTCCGGCGACGGCAGTCGCAGCGCCGCAGCCTGTCGCGACATCGCCTGTGAACTCTGCCCCGCGCTCGGTCTATACCGACCCCCGGCTCGTCAATGTCTCCGGCGCCCAGGCCGCGCCACAGATCGTTGCAGGGGATCCCAATGCCGCCGTCCCACCGGCCGATCCGGCAACGGCGGCGCCAGCCAACATAGGCGGGCTCGTCATGCAGTCGACACGGATCAACGCGCAGGCGATGAGTATCTTCTCGGATCATCAGCCGCTGCCGCAGAACAACAGCACCTCCACTATCATCCAGCCGCAAGCCTATGCGCCGACGCAAGGCGTGGCGCCCGCACGAAGCAGCGTCTACAGCCAGCCGACCGTGCCCGCGCCACCGGCAACAACGGTGCTGCCGCAGCAATCTTCAGAAAATTCCGGCACGCAGCCCGCGCCCGTCCAAACCGCCTCGCTTGCGACGGGCGGTATCCCCTCTTCGACGACGAACGCGCTCTACAGCGCACCGAAGCAGAACCTGCTCGGCAGTCTTTCCGGCCTCCTGCACAAGGCGGCCCTGCCCGGAATGACGCGTGTCGCGCCGAACGGGTTGCATGTGCAGAACGATCATGTCGAGGTCGGCTGCTTCAAACCGGACCTGCTGAAAGTGATCAAGACGGTAGTAAACCATTTCGGACGGCCTGTGATCGTCACCTCGGGCTATCGCGACGAAGAACATAACCGGCTGGTCGGCGGCGCTGACGAATCGATGCACAAAAGCTGTGAGGCCGCGGACATTAAGATCGACGGCGTGTCCAAATGGGATATTGCCGCCTATATTCGCGCCTTGCCGGATCGCGGCGGCGTTGGCACCTATTGCCACACCGATTCGGTCCATCTCGATACGGGCAAGACCCGTGACTGGAACTGGGGCTGCGGCGGCAAACGCGCACCGGTGGCCACCGCAAGAGCCATCTGATATCGCAAGCACGAACCCCTGACGTAACGTCAGCTGAGTTTCACACGCTTCTGTGAAGCTCCGCAACCCATTGATTCGGCTGAATTAGTCCAGAACGCCGATGCCGCCGAAATATCTGTCATTTTTTTGAAAAAAATCGAATTTGCCGCTTGCGGGATTCAAAACGCCTGACTATAAGGGCGCCACCACGAAGGAAGCGCCCTTCGTCTATCGGTTAGGACACCAGATTTTCATTCTGGGAAGAGGGGTTCGACTCCCCTAGGGCGTGCCACTTTCTCCCGATCTAGAAGCCACCGCATCCGCTTGCAGAAGCGGGCCTGCGCTCCTATTTTAACGAGGTTGGCCTGCGCCCTTCGTCTATCGGTTAGGACGACAGATTCTCATTCTGTAAAGAGGGGTTCGACTCCCCTAGGGCGTACCAATGGGTTTGCGCCGTGCCGCCAACCCATCCACCGGTTCGATATTTCCCAGTACCCGCCTCGCGGCGCCATGTTTTTCCACAGCATAAAAAAATCGGCGAAAACTGTGATTTTTTCGCGCCTTGGCGCTTGCGGCTTTCCGAGGTGCTGACTATAAGGGCGCCACCACGAAGGAAGCGCCCTTCGTCTATCGGTTAGGACACCAGATTTTCATTCTGGGAAGAGGGGTTCGACTCCCCTAGGGCGTGCCACTTCTTCTCTCCAAATCCCATGTCTTTCAGATGCTTGCGCGGCAATTCTATTTCGCCGGCGCTGCATCGCAGACGCGCAGCTGGATGCGGCGTGCGCCCTGGTAATGATCGGCGCCGAGCGAGCCGGCGACATGGAGACTCGCGCCGCGCGAATTGAGCAGCAGACCGCCGAGGGCCGTATCGGCGGCGCGGAAGGCGATTCCATCGAGCCGCGATCCGTCCATCGCCTCCAGCGTTACCTTCACATGTTTCTCGCCGACAAGGCGCGCGTCACGCACGCGATGCGCCGGTACGGCAAAGACCGGCTGGGAGTGGCCTGAGCCGTAAGGTCCGGCAGCCTCCAGGCGATCAATGAGTTCGAGAGTGGCGCCGCTTGCGCCGATCGCGCCGTCGATCTTCAACGTCTCGTTGGCGACGAGGCTCGCCACCGTCCTTGCGGCCTTCTCGGTGAAGAAACTCCTCAGCCTGCCGAGATCGGCGCGCTCGACCGTCAGTCCGGCGGCCATGGCGTGACCGCCGCCCTTGACGAGGATGCCCTCATCGACTGCAGCCCGCACCATCCGGCCCATATCGAAGCCGTTGATGGAGCGGCCTGAGCCGGTGCCGCGGCCGGAGGGATCGAAGGCGATTGCGAAGGCGGGCCGCTTGAACTTCTCCTTCAGCCGCGCCGCAATCAGCCCGACGATGCCGGGATGCCACTTCTCATGGGCGGTGACGATGACGGAGGCACCCTCGCCGTCGCCATATTCGGCGAGCGCCTCGGCCTCCGCCTCCTGCAGCATCATGGCCTCCATCGCCTGACGCTCACGGTTGAGCTCGTCGAGGCGCTGCGCGATCACCTCCGCTTCACCGGCATCATCGAGCGTCAGCAGGCGGCTTCCGAGGGCGGCGTCGCCGATGCGTCCGCCGGCATTGATGCGCGGGCCGATCAGAAAGCCGAAATGATAAGGAGTAACTGGGCCGGCCAGCCCCGCCTTGCGGAACAGTGCAGCAAGCCCGGCATTGCTCTGGTGTCGGGCAGCGACCAGCCCCTTCACGACATAGGCGCGGTTGAGGCCCTTCAGCGGCACGACATCGCAGACCGTCGCAAGCGCCACAATGTCAAGCCATTGCAGGAGGTCGAGCGCCAGGATGCGTTTGTTGCCGGCCGCACGCAGCAGCCGCAACGTCGCGACCAGCACCATGAAAACGACGCCGGCTGCGCAAAGATGCCCCTGCCCTGAAAGATCGTCCTCGCGGTTGGGATTGACGAGCGCATGACAAGGCGGCAGCTCGTGTGTCACCTGGTGGTGATCGATGACCACGACATCGACACCGCGCGCGGCGGCGGCCGCAAGCGCCTCGTGACTGGTCGAGCCGCAATCGACGGTAACGATCAGCCTGGCGCCATTGTCGATCAGCTGGTTGATCGCAGCCGGATTGGGGCCATAACCTTCAAAGATGCGGTCGGGAATGTAAATGTTCGCCGTGACGCCGAAATGGCTGAGAAAGCGGAACATCAGCGACGAGGAGGCCGCGCCGTCGACGTCATAGTCGCCAAAAATCGCCACGCTCTCGCCGCGCTCGATCGCACTCACGAGGCGGGTTGCCGCCTTCTCGCAATCGGTCAGCGTGTGCGGATCGGGCATCAGGCTGCGGATCGTCGGATCGAGGAATTCGATCGCTTCGTCCACTGAGACACCGCGTCCAGCAAGAACGCGGGTGATCAGATCCGGCAGCCCGTGGATCTGCGACATGGCGAGCGCCCGGTTCTGACCGGCCTGGTCGAGCCTTGCAACCCAGCGATTATCGAGCACGGATTTCTCCACGCCCAGAAACGCACGCTGTACCGGATCGACGAGATCTGCCATGCCAAACTCCGCTGACTTCAGCTGTTCTTTCTACAGGAGCAGCGGAGATAACATAGCGATGGATTTGCAGACACGGATTTTTACCAGAAGACCAACCAGACGATCAGGGCGATGCCACCGATCTGCACCAACAGGAACGAAAATACCGTCAGCAGAATGGCCCAGTTGCGACCTTCCGTGTGTTCATCGTCAAGGCCCTGGTCATGGCTCTCGTCCCAAAGGTCACGGCGCACGGGCTTGAGGATATCTGCAAATATGTCAGGGCGGGCTGGCGGCACCTCGCGTGGGGAACCATGCTCCTTCCCGGCATGGCTGTCCTTGCTCATGGTATACTCCACCCGACGACTCACCATCTATGGTTTTATTTATATCAGTATTTCCGTATTTGGTAATATAGACTTCCGCACGGGGCCGAACGATTAACAGAAAAACCGGGGATTGTGGAGCAGGTGCTAATGAACGTTGCTGCTGATGCCCCTGACGGCTTTGATTGAGGCCCGGCGGGATATCCGCCACCTGCAGCCCCGCTTCCCAAGAGGCAGTTGCTTCACAACCTCTCCGTCCGGATTAAGAACAACGGTTGGACCCCATGATATGCGGCCGTCGCGTTCGCCTGCGACATCTGCCTTGGCGCTTGCCCCACAATACGGAAAAGCCGCCCTGCCGGAGACAGGGCGGAGACAGGCGGCTGATATTTCCCGGTGAGAAAGGCTTAAGCTTCTTCCTTCGGTCGTTCGATGCGAATGACCTGCGGCTCGCCGAAGAGATAACCTTCGGACTTGATCGAGGCGACGGCCTTGCGCACGGACTCCTCCATCGTCGCATGGGTGACGAGAATGATCGTCTGGTGATGCGACGGCGCCAGGTGCTGCTTGGAACGCTGGACGATCGATTCGAGCGAGATGTGGTTTTCGGCCATGCGGGTTGCGACGCTTGCAAAGACCCCGGTGCGGTCGAGCACGGTCAGGCGGATGAAATAGCCGCCCTCGTGGCTCTGCATCTGCGCCTTGCGGTAAGGCTCCAGCGCCTTTGCAGGGTGACCGAGGACCGGTACGCGCTGGGCGCCCGGCTGGCTCTTGGCGATATCGGCGATATCGCCAAGCACGGACGAGGCCGTCGCATTGCCGCCGGCGCCTGGGCCGACCATCAGCAGCTCGCCGAGCACATCGGATTCGATCGCCACCGCATTGGTGACGCCGTCGACCTGGGCGATCACCGAATCGACCGGCACCATGGTCGGGTGGACCCGCTGTTCTATGCCGGTCTCGGTGCGCTGGGCCACGCCCAACAGCTTGATGCGGTAACCGAGTTCGGCGGCTGCGTGAATATCCTCGATTGAGATATTGGTGATGCCTTCGAGGTAGATGTCGTCAGCCGCGATGCGATTGCCGAAGGCAAGCGTCGTCAGGATCGCGAGCTTGTGGGCTGTGTCATTGCCCTCGATGTCGAAGGCCGGATCAGCCTCGGCGTAACCCAGCCGCTGCGCTTCCTTGAGGCATTCGGCGAAGGCAAGCCCCTCCTTCTCCATCTTGGTCAGGATGTAATTACAGGTGCCGTTCATGATGCCGTAGATGCGCGAGACGGCATTGCCCGTCAGCGATTCGCGCAGCGCCTTGATGACCGGGATGCCGCCTGCGACCGCCGCCTCGAAATTTAAGAGTGAGCCCTTCTCCTCGGCGATCGTCGCAAGCTCGACGCCGTGATAGGCAAGCAGCGCCTTGTTGGCGGTCACCACATGGAGACCACGCTGGAGTGCCGTGCGCACAGAGATGTTGGCGGCCCCTCCAGCCCCGCCCATCAACTCGACGAAGACGTCGATATCGCCCTTTTCGGCAAGCTCTTCCGGCCGGTCGAACCAGGTCACACCGGAAAGATCGACTCCGCGGTCCCTCGACTTGTCACGCGCCGAGACCGCCGTGATGATGATCGGACGCCCGCAGGTGACGGCAAGTTCGTTGCTCTTCTGCTGAATGATGCGGACAAGCGAGGCGCCAACGGTGCCCAAGCCCGCAATGCCGATTTTGAGGGCATCTGCCATGGATCGATCCTGAATGTCTGAGTGGCGGCAGCCGCCGAACGCGGCTGCCGGAGAGTTGGATTAACGGTGGGCGTTCAGCGAAATGACGTTATGCATCGTCTCGTCCGCCGTCGACATGAACTTCTTGATGTTGCGCGCAGCCTGGCGGATGCGGTGTTCGTTCTCGACAAGCGCCAGACGAACGTAGTCGTCACCCATCTCGCCGAAGCCGATGCCCGGGGCAACGGCGACGTCGGCCTTCTCGACCAGCAGCTTGGAGAACTCAAGCGAACCGAGATGACGGAACTTTTCCGGGATCTTCGCCCAGGCGAACATGGTGGCCGCCGGCGGCGGCACGTCGAAGCCGGCTTTGCCGAAGCTTTCGACCATGACATCGCGCCGACGTTTATAGACGTTGCGGACTTCGGCAATGTCGGAACCGTCGCCGTTCAGCGCATGCGTCGCCGCCACCTGGATCGGCGTGAAGGCACCGTAGTCGAGATAGGATTTGACACGGGTCAGCGCGGCGATCAGCCGCTCGTTGCCGACGGCAAAGCCCATGCGCCAGCCGGGCATGGAGAAGGTCTTCGACATCGAGGTGAACTCGACGGTCACATCCATTGCACCTGGAACTTCGAGAACCGACGGCGGCGGAGCGCCATCGAAATAGATCTCCGAATAGGCAAGGTCGGAGAGCACGATGATGTCGTGCTTCTTGGCGAAAGCGACGACGTCCTTGTAGAAATCAAGCGTCGCGACAAAGGCTGTCGGGTTCGAGGGATAGTTGAGGATCAGCGCCAAGGGCTTCGGAATCGAATGGCGAACCGCGCGCTCAAGCGGCGGGAAGAAGGTCTCGTCCGGCTCCACCGACATCGAGCGGATCACGCCACCGGCCATCAGAAAGCCGAAAGCGTGGATCGGATAGGTGGGATTGGGGCAAAGGATCACGTCGCCGGGCGCGGTGATCGCCTGCGCCATGTTGGCGAAGCCTTCCTTGGAGCCCAAGGTGGCGACCACCTGCGTATCCGGGTTGAGCTTCACGCCGAAACGGCGGGCATAATAGGCGGCCTGGGCGCGGCGGAGCCCCGGTATGCCTTTGGAGGAGGAATAACGGTGCGTGCGCGGATCCTGCACGACCTCGCACAGCTTATCGACGATTGCCTGGGGAGTGGGAAGATCGGGGTTTCCCATGCCGAGATCGATGATATCGGCGCCGCCCGCTCGCGCGCTTGCTTTCAAACGGTTGACCTGTTCGAAAACATAAGGCGGCAAACGCCGGACTTTGTGAAACTCTTCCATTTCATTCCCCATGGAAAGGCGGCTTTCGGGCCGCGGTCGAAGTTCGTTCCGTCTTCCGGCGGCTGCGACACGAACTTCCCAATCGCAGCGCCGTATTCATCAGACCCAAGCCACGCGGCAAATCTTTGACGGAAGGCCGCACAACCACGCATTATCGGGAAAATTACGTCTTCCGATCCATCCGGAAGGCTTTGCGTCCAAATTGCCTGAAAGGCAAGGTTTATTTGGAGATTTCGGACAGCGTCTGCGCGCCGTGCTCGGCGGCGAGGCGGCGCATTTCGGTGACCTTGGCCTGATATTCGGCTTCCGATATCGCGCCGGCCTTGCGGCGGGCGGCAAGCGCGGTCAGCTGATGCTGCAGTTCGGCCGCCTGCTCGTCACTCATCTGGACATTGGCGGCCGTGAGCGGCGCGCCGAAATTCGGATAGCCGTCCGGCGACTTCGTCAGACCGCCTTCGACCGCCTCGCCCTTGGTTGCCGGCATGACGACGGCGGTCGGGGCCGCTCGCTTGGCGGCGGCGGCGGCCTTTTCCTCCGCCGTCAGATTGCATCCGGCAAGGGCCATCGCCGCCGCCGCGCAGATCAATGCGGTGCGGTTGAAGATTGCGATGCGCCGAATGCCGTTCTTGATCATGCCTCAAAATCCAGTTCTGATTGCTTCGACTGTTAAATTTGTCGCAGCCACAAAGCAATAGCACGAGCCGATGCGGGTGGAACTTGTTTTCTCGTTCGGTCACGATGTACAACAAACGGATAAAAAGAGTGCTGCCGCCGGAGGAAATGGTGACCGACAGCAAGCAGGAGAGTGGCGGCCAGAAAAATGGCGGCAAGACCGGTTTCGACGCAACCGATCTCGATCCTTATCTGTTGAAGGATCCCGAGGCCATGACGATGAATTTCGCCCGGGCCCTCGAAAATCTCGGGAAAGCCGCTTCTGCCTGGCTTGCTCCGCGCGAACGCGGCGAGATCACCGATAGCGCCGTTGATCCGATGACCGACATGGTCAAGACTCTCTCCAAGGTCACCGAATACTGGATTTCCGATCCACGTCGCACCTTTGAGGCGCAGACGCAGCTGATGTCCTCGTTCTTCGGCATCTGGATGCGCTCGATGCAGCGCATGCAAAGCGCGCAGGGCGAACCGGCGACAGCCGAGCCCGACACCCGCAAGGACAAGCGCTTTGCCGACGAGGACTGGCAGAAGAACCCGTTCTTCGATTTTCTGCGCCAGGTCTATTTCGTCACATCAGACTGGGCCGAGAAGATAGTGTCGGAGACCGATGGTCTCGACGAGCACACTAAACACAAGGCCGGCTTCTACGTGAAGCAGATCACGGCAGCGCTTTCGCCGACCAATTTCGTCGCCACCAATCCGCAACTTTACCGCGAGACGATCGCGACCAGCGGCGAAAACCTGGTGCGGGGGATGAAGATGCTGGCCGAGGACATTGCCGCCGGAAATGGCGATCTTCGCCTTCGCCAGACCGACATGACGAAATTTGCCGTCGGCCGCGACATGGCGCTGACGCCTGGCAAGGTAATCGCCCAGAACGACATCTGCCAGATCATCCAGTACGAGGCATCGACTGAGACCGTGTTGAAGCGGCCGCTGCTGATCTGCCCACCCTGGATCAATAAATTCTATATTCTCGACCTCAATCCGCAGAAATCCTTCATAAAGTGGTGCGTCGACCAGGGTCATAGCGTCTTCGTCATTTCCTGGGTCAACCCGGATGCGCGCCACGCCGACAAGGACTGGGCAGCCTATGCCCGCGAGGGCATCGATTTTGCGCTTGCGACGATCGAGAAGGCGACCGGCGAGAAGGAGGTCAATGCCGTCGGCTACTGCGTCGGCGGCACGCTGCTGGCGGCAACGCTGGCGTTGCATGCCAAGGAAAAGAACAAACGCATCAAGACCGCCACGCTCTTCACCACTCAGGTGGATTTCACCCATGCCGGCGACCTCAAGGTCTTCGTCGACGAGGAGCAGCTTGCGGCACTCGAGGAGCATATGCAGGCGGCCGGCTATCTCGACGGCTCGAAGATGTCGATGGCCTTCAACATGCTGCGCGCCTCCGAGCTGATCTGGCCCTATTTCGTCAACAGCTACCTCAAGGGCCAGGAGCCCCTGCCCTTCGACCTGTTGTTCTGGAACGCCGATTCGACCCGCATGGCGGCGGCAAACCACGCCTTCTACCTGCGCAACTGCTACCTCCGCAATGCGCTGACGCAGAACGAGATGATCCTCGACGGCAAACGCGTGTCGCTGAAGGACGTGAAAATCCCGATCTATAATCTCGCCACCCGCGAGGATCACATTGCCCCTGCCAAATCCGTTTTCCTCGGCAGCCAGTTCTTCGGCGGCAAGGTGGAGTTCGTCGTCACCGGTTCGGGACATATCGCCGGCGTCGTGAACCCGCCCGACAAGAAGAAATACCAATTCTGGACCGGCGGCCCGGCCAAGGGCGACTATGAGACCTGGCTGGAGCAGGCAACCGAGACGCCGGGGTCGTGGTGGCCGCATTGGCAAGCCTGGATCGAGACGCATGACGGCAGGCGCGTTGCGGCGCGCAAACCCGGCGGCGATGCCCTGAACGCGATCGAGGAAGCGCCGGGAAGTTATGTGATGGAACGCGCCTGAGACGCCGACGCGCATCTCTTTTTGAGACATCGCAAGAAACCGCGATATCGCGTAAACAAATTAGAAACCATAATTCGTCATCCTTGCGAAACAGTCGGAAGTCGCAGGCGGCCAAAATTCGGCCCTTTTGCGCCTTTACCGGCGCCCGGCGAAGTTCAGTCAGTCAGTGCCGCCGGCCTGCGTAGCGAGTTTGAAAGACGAGTGTAGTATGGCGTTTGCGGTAGGGACGTTGGATAACGTCGCCCCTCTTGGCGGATCTGCTTTGCGTTCACGCAGATCTCGCGGTTTTCTTTACGGTGTCGTCGGCGCCGGGCTTTTAACCTCAACATGGCTGATCGCGACCTTGGCGACCATGCATTCGGTGGCCGCGCCTTTTTCTCCACCTGGTAGCCTGACACAGATCGGGACCGCGCCGAAGCTGGCGCCGTCAACGCGCCATGAGCGGCTGATCCATGTCGGCAAGGCCGACCGGCTGGCCGCCTTCAACGCGAAGCCGAAAATGCCGCTGACAGCAAGCCTCATCCAGTCCCACGCCGAGAAGACTGCCGCCGCCGCAACCGCATTGGCGGCTCTTACAAGAAACACTCGGCTCACCACGGCTGCCGAGCAACCGGTCGTTGTCGCGATCTCGGACAGCGTCAAGTTTCGCAAGGATGATGCGATAGCATCCCCGCCGGTTGAGCTCGCCTCGGCAGAGATAGAAGAAGAGGACGGTGACCGCATCATCGTTCCGTCGAAGGAAGCCGTCGCCGCGGCCGAACTCCCGGCGATGCTCGCACTTGCCGACGCTGGCCCCCGGCAGATCGCGCCCGCCCCGGTCGAGCCGATCGCGCCTCCTGTCCGGACCGCCTCAATTCCTGCAGCAGAATCCGCACCGGTCGTCGTCGCAGCAGCGGAAGATCAACCCTTCGATCTCGTCCTGTCGCCGGATGCCGCTTCTGTGCCGTTGCCGATGGCGCGTCCAGACGGCCTGATCGGCAAACCGGCACCGGCCGCCAAGGGTTCGCAGCGCTCCGCCGAACCCGTTCTTGCCTATGCCAAGCCGAACTCGCCGATCCAGGACGACGAGGACGACGCGGTGCCGCGCTACGACAAGCCGCTTTTCTCGCCGAAGCTGCGTGCGGGTGTTGCGATCTACGACATCGAAAACAGCACCGTCTACCTGCCCAACGGCGAACGGCTGGAGGCCCATTCCGGTCTCGGCAAGATGCGCGACAAGCCGCGTTTCGCAAACCAGAAAATGCGCGGGCCGACGCCGCCGCATACCTATGTCCTCACCATGCGCGAGGCTCTTTTCCACGGCGTCGAAGCCCTGCGCTTGACGCCGGTCGAAGGCTCGGATGCCATCTATGACCGCGTCGGTCTGCTTGCCCATACCTATATGCTCGGCAAGAACGGCGATTCCAACGGCTGCGTCTCCTTCAAGGATTACAAGCGCTTCCTGGCCGCCTACAAACGCGGCGAAATCAAGCAGCTTGTGGTCGTGCCACGGCTGAGCAACAAGCCGGCTTCGACGCTAGCCTCGCTGTTTTCATCGCGCAGCTGATGGATGAGGGCAAGAAGCGGCTTGCCCCGCTACTTCAGCCAGGCTGCGATCCGCTCCACCGCCTCGGCGATTTCCACCTGCGAGCCTGCATAGGACAAACGCAGGCTGCGGTGGCCCTCCAGCGGGTCAAAATCCAGGCCCGGTGTTGCGGCGACATTGATTTCGGCAAGCATGCGTTTGGCAAAGCCCATGCTGTCATTGGTGAAGCGGGAAACATCGACATAGGCATAGAAGGCGCCGTCCATCGGCGAAGCGGGCGCCAGGCCGATCTTTGGCAGACGGTCGAGCAGCAATTGCCGATTTGCTGCATAACTCGCTTTGACCTGATCGAGCTCTTCGCTTGCGCCAAGTGCCGCCACCGCTGCGATCTGGGAGAGTTCGGGCGGGGAGATATAGAGGCTCTGCGCCACCCGCTCGATCGGCCGTACCAGGCGCTCGGGGAGCACCATCCAGCCGATCCGCCAGCCGGTCATGCAATAATATTTGGAGAAGGAATTGATGACGATCGCCTCGTCGGTCAGTTCCAGCGCGCTCGCCTCCTCGCCGGCAAAGGTCAGCCCGTGGTAGATTTCATCCGAGATGAAGGCGATGGAATGGGCCGCGCAATAATCGGCGAGCGCCTTCAGTCCATCGCGGCCGGTCACCGTGCCCGTGGGGTTGGCGGGGCTTGCGAGCAGCACGCCCTTCAGCCTCACGCCGCTTTCCTTCTGCGCCGCCTCAAGGCTCTCGGGGGTCAGGGTAAAATGGGTCTCCGCCGTGACCGGCACCTCGACAACCTTCAGACCCAGCGCACCCATGATATTGCGATAGGCGGGGTAGCCGGGCCTGGCAATCGCCACGGCATCACCGGCATCGAAGAGCGACAGGAAGGCAAGGTTGAAGCCGGCCGAGGAACCGGTGGTGATGGCAATCCGCGCGGGGTCGATTTCCAGACCGCGGCGATCCTTATAGTGCCAGGCAAGCGCGGATCTGAGCCGCGCCGTTCCCAGCGCATCGGTGTAACCGATTCGGCCTTCGGCAAGGGCTGCGCGCGCTGCATCGAGAGCGGCCCGAGGCGCGGGGTGCGAGGGTTGACCGACCGCCATCGAAATGACGGGATGGCCGCTCGCGCGCCGTTTCGTCGCTTCAGCCAGCACGTCCATGGCATGAAAGGGCTCGACTTCACTGCGTTTCGATATGGAAAACAAGATCGCTTCTCGCTCGGCTTCTTCGATGATGGCCAGACAATTGCCGCATTAATCGGCTCATCACAATCCCGAGAGGCTCGCCCTGGGACGAAAATTCCTGTTTGAGCAGAACCCGACGCGCCGTACCTTGACGCGACGCGTTCAAGTCCATAACCCGGCGACGGTCTCTCGACCAGGATCACATCGCCGATGACGAGGATATCATGGCCTTCTTCTCGAAAAGCTTCACCGCACTGGCGCTTGCCGCATCGATCGCGCTCCCGTTTCCGGCGGCAGCGCTCGATGATCAGCAGAAGAAGGAGTTTGGTGAATTCATCAAGCAATATCTGATCGAAAACCCCGAGATCATGCTTGAAGTCCAGGATGCGCTGCAGAAGAAGCAGGAAGCCGCACGGCTGGTGAAGGCGAATATGGCGATCGAAGAGAACACGGCCGATATCTTCTCCTCGAAGAACGACGTTACGCTTGGCAATCCCAAGGGCGACGTCACCGTCGTCGAATTCTTCGATTATAACTGCAGCTACTGCCGTCACGCCCTTCCCGACATGCAGGCGATGCTGAAGAAGGACAAGAACGTTCGCTTCGTACTCAAGGAATTCCCGATCCTCGGCCCGGACTCGGTCGCCGCCCACAAAGTGGCCGACGCCTTCCGCAGGCTGGCGCCCGAGAAATATGCCGATTTCCATGTTGCGCTTCTCGGACACGCTGGCCGCGCCTCGGACGAAACGGCGATGGCCGTCGCCGCCTCGCTTGGCGTCAGCGAAGACAAGATTCGTGCCGAGATGGCAAAGAGCCCGAATGACGGAATCGTTCAGGCGACCTACCAGCTCGCCTCCAGCCTCGGCATCAGCGGCACGCCCTCCTATGTGATCGGCAACGAACTGGTACCGGGTGCCGTCGGGCTCGATGACCTCGAAGCCAAGGTCAAGAACATGCGCAGCTGCGGCAAGACTGCCTGCTGACGAAAGACGCCGATCGGGGCACTCATCAAATCGCCAGAATCGAAGCGTTTCAGCCATGTGGACAATTGTGGCACGATTCCTGCCGGCCAATCCGTAAGGGCTTTCAATCAGCCGTCGCGGAGTCTATAGGTTGCCGTCGTGGATTTAACGGAACATTCGATGACGCAAACGATTTTTGTCCTGAACGGCCCAAACCTGAACATGCTGGGCAAACGAGAGCCCGGCATTTATGGCGGAAAGACTCTCAAGGACATCGAAGCGGACTGCAAGGCAGCCGGGCGCGAACTCGGCTTTGATATCGATTTCCGCCAGAGCAATCACGAGGGCGTGCTCGTCGACTGGTTCCATGAGGCCGACGAAAAGGCCGCCGGCGTTGCCATCAATGCAGGCGCCTATACGCATACATCGGTCGCGCTGCATGACGCGATCCGCGCCATTTCCATTCCCGTCATCGAGCTTCACATCTCCAACGTTCATGCACGGGAAGAATTCCGCCACAAGTCGATGATCGCGCCGGCATGCAAGGGCGTGATTTGCGGCTTCGGGCCTTACAGCTACATCCTGGCGCTGCATGCGCTGAAGAACATCACGGCATAAGAAGAAGACAGGGCAACACCATGGCTGAAAAGAAATCGGGTATCGATCAGGCACTGATCCGCGATCTCGCCAACATCCTCAACGAGACGGATCTGACGGAGATCGAGGTCGAGCAGGACGACTTGCGCATCCGCGTTTCGCGCGGCGGAGGCACGCCGCAATACGTCCAGGCTCCGATCGCAGCACCGGCCTTCGCCGCTCCGGCGGCCGCCGCTGCTCCGGCAGCAGCCGCTGCCGCGCCCGCAGCACCCGGCCGCAACCCGGCGAATGTCGTCAACGCACCGATGGTCGGCACCGTCTATATGGCACCGGCTCCGGGCGCACGTCCCTTCATCGAGATCGGCGCCACCGTCAAGGAAGGCCAGACGCTCATCATCATCGAAGCGATGAAGACGATGAACCAGATTCCGTCGCCGAAGTCAGGCAAAGTCACCGAGATCCTCGTCGATGACGGACATCCCGTCGAATACGGCCAAGCCCTCGTCGTCATCGAATAGGCCCAAGCCCATGATTTCGAAAATCCTCATCGCCAATCGCGGGGAAATCGCCCTTCGGGTCCTTCGGGCCTGCAAAGAGCTCGGCATTGCCTGCGTCGTGGTGCACTCCACCGCCGACGCCGATGCCATGCATGTGCGCCTTGCCGACGAGAGCGTCTGCATCGGCCCGCCCTCCTCGCGCGAGAGCTATCTCAATATTCATCAGATCGTCGCCGCCTGCGAGATCACCGGCGCCGACGCCGTACATCCGGGCTACGGCTTCCTCTCTGAGAATGCCAAGTTCGCCGATATCCTCGAAGCCCACGGCATCACCTTTATCGGGCCAACGGCGGACCACATCCGCATCATGGGCGACAAGATCACCGCCAAGACGACGGCGCTGGAACTCGGCATTCCCGTCGTCCCAGGCTCGGACGGCGAAGTGAAGACCGAAGAGGATGCGCTGCGGACAGCTGCCGAAATCGGCTATCCCGTGCTGATCAAGGCGACGGCCGGCGGCGGCGGCCGTGGCATGAAGGTTGCCAGAAGCGAGGCCGACCTGATCGAGGCCTGGTCGACGGCGCGCACGGAAGCGGCAGCCGCCTTCGGCAACGATGCCGTCTATATGGAAAAATACCTCGGCAAGCCGCGCCATATCGAAATCCAGGTGTTCGGCGACGGCGAAGGCAATGCCATCCACCTCGGCGAACGCGACTGCTCGCTGCAGCGGCGCCATCAGAAGGTCTGGGAAGAGGCGAATTCGCCGGCGCTCAATGTCGAGCAGCGCATGAAGATCGGCCAGATCTGCGCCGACGCCATGAAGAAGCTGAAATATCGCGGCGCCGGCACGATCGAATTCCTCTACGAGAACGGCGAATTCTATTTCATCGAAATGAACACCCGCCTGCAGGTGGAGCATCCGATCACCGAAGCGATAACCGGTATCGATCTCGTGCACGAGCAGATCCGCGTCGCCTCCGGCGGCGGTCTCTCGGTGACGCAGGATGAGATCCATTTTTCCGGCCACGCCATCGAGTGCCGCATCAATGCCGAGGACGCGCGCACGTTCGTGCCCTCGCCCGGCACGATCACGCATTTCCACGCGCCAGGCGGGCTCGGGGTGCGCATCGATTCGGGCGCCTATCAGGGCTACAAGATCCCACCCTATTACGACAGTCTCATCGGCAAGCTGATCGTGCACGGCCGCACCCGCGTCGAATGCATGATGCGCCTGCGCCGCGCGCTCGACGAATTCGTGGTCGACGGCATCAAGACGACGCTGCCGCTGTTCCAGGATCTCGTCTCCAACCAGGACATCGCCAACGGCGACTACGACATCCACTGGCTGGAGCACTATCTGGCCAACACACCGGCGGCGTAGGACAGGAATGGGAGGCTCGCGCAGGAAGTCACCAGGCATCACTCCTGACATCCTCCTGCGCGCCTATTCGATCGGCCTCTTTCCGATGGCCGAATCTGCCGACGACCCGGAGATCTTCTGGGTCGAGCCGGAATTGCGCGGTGTGCTGCCGCTCGATGATTTCCACATATCAAAAAGCCTCGCCAAAACGATTCGCAGGAAACCCTTCGATATCCGGTTCGATCACGCCTTCGGTGAGGTGATCGCAGCTTGCGCGGAGGAAACATCCGGACGTCCCAGCACCTGGATCAACCAGACGATCCGATCGCTCTATTCGACGCTCTTCGAAATCGGTCATGCCCATACCGTCGAAGCCTGGGACGGCGACACCCTTGTCGGCGGCCTCTACGGGGTTTCACTCGGCTCGGCCTTTTTCGGCGAAAGCATGTTTTCGCGCCGGCGGGACGCCTCGAAAATCTGCCTCGTGCATCTGGTCCGCCGGCTGCAGGAAAAGGGCTTCACCCTGCTCGACACGCAATTCACCACCGAGCATCTGAAGACGTTCGGAGCGGTCGACGTTTCGAAGGCAGATTATGCGGCGCTGCTTGCCGCCGCGATGGAATCGCCACACCTCAAGTTTTAAACGGGCTCGTTTCCCACTCCCGTTGATTTTTCCGACCGATTTGAATAGGGGTCGAAAATACAACGGGGGATAGAATTTTGAAGCAATATTTTGCCGCGGCGATGCTTTTCGCCTTGTTTACGGCTTATGCGGACGCACGCCCTTACCAGGAAATGTTTGCGAACCGGACCGATTTTTCCGAGGCGGAAAAGCCATTGCTGGAGAAGCTCGATTTTCAGCAGGGCGCGATCAAGCTGCCTGAAGCCAAGGCAACACTCAACGTGCCCGCCGACTTCTACTATCTCAATCCTGCCGATACGAAGAAAGTGCTCGTCGACATCTGGGGAAATCCAGCGGAAACAGCAGAAGGGACGCTCGGCATGATTTTCCCGGCGAGGTATGCGCCGACCGATGAGGAATCCTGGGGTTCCGTCGTGGGATACAGTGCCGACGGCTACGTCTCGGACGCCGACGCCGCCACGACGGATTACGACGAACTGTTGCAGAGCATCAAGGATTCGATCAGGGAAAGTAACGTCGAACGCCAGAAGCAGGGTTTCGAGAAGATCACGCTGGTCGGCTGGGCTTCGCCTCCGCATTACGACAAATCTGCGCATGCATTGCATTGGGCCCGCGACCTGACGTTCGGTGACGATCCGAAGGTGCCGCACACGCTGAACTATTCCGTGCGCGTGTTCGGCCGCGAAGGCGTTTTCCAATTCAACTTCGTTGCGGGGCTCGAGCAGCTGAACGAGATCAAGGACGCCATTTCGACCGTCACCCAGCTCGTGCAGTTCGACAAGGGAGTGGCCTATGCCGACTATGTTGAAGGCGACAAGATCGCCGCTTATGGTATGGCGGGAATGATCGCTGCCGGCGCAGGCGCCAAGGTTGCTACGAAAGTCGGGCTGCTGGCCCTAGCCCTTGCCTTCTTCAAGAAGGCCGGCATCCTCGTCGTTGTTGCGCTCGCGGGCGGGCTCCGCCTCGCCAAGGGCCTCTTCAAAAGGAACAAAACACCCACCGCATAACCGCGCCGTGCGCCCGCCAAAACGGAACCCAGCCAAGCCAAGGCGCGTCGCATCTTTCGAGTGTGCGCCGCGCTTCCAATATTGGCTGAATGCATTCCCCGCGTGACCCTCGGGGGACATGCTAGCGGGCGGGCGCCTTGGCCTTATCGGGCGCCGGGACGTCCGAGGTGGTCTTGCACTCCTTCAGCCAAACGTCATAGATCGGGTGTTCGACGGCATTGAGACCGGGGCTGTCGGCGAACATCCAACCGGTGAAGATGCGGCGGATCTTGCGGTCGAGGGTGATCTCGTCGACCTCGACGAAACCGTCGATCTTCTGCGCTTCGGCCTGATCGCGTGAATAGCAGGCCTTCGGCGTCACCTGCAGCGCGCCGAATTGCACCGTCTCGTTGACATAAACGTCGAAAGTGGTGATACGCCCGGTGATCTTGTCAAGGCCGGAGAAGACGGCAACCGGATTCTCGATGCGTGCGGCATGCGCCGCAACCGGTGGAAGCAGAGCCAAGAGCGCCAGCAGCGATCCGGCGCCACGCAGGACCATGTTCCGCGTGAAGAGCTTCATGTGTACCCGTCTCCAGACATTTTCAGTTCACGGCCGCGGTCAAGCACGGCCAACCTGCGGGTAAAGGTCAATTGTGGCCAAAAGCCGGGCTTGGGATCACCCGGTTAAGCCGTCTCAGTTGCCAGGCGTCCAGGCGTCGTAATCGCCGGTGACGCGCGGCCGCTCGCCCGGAACCGCGAGTGAGCCCGGCGGACGGTAAGCCTGCGGAGAACCAGTGAAGTTCGGCCGATGCGCCTTCTGCCATTCCTTGGCGACGTAGTTTTCCTTGGAGGGCGGAACATCAGTGCGATGATGCATCCAGCCGTGCCAGCCCGGAGGGATGGCGGAGGCTTCGGCATAACCTTTGTAGATCACCCAACGCTTCGGCAGACCGTAGGAAGACATGCCGCCTTCGTAATAGACGTTGCCGAATTCATCCTCGCCGACGCGCTTGCCGAAACGCCAGGTCGCAAAACGCGTGCCTATCGTCTGACTGTTCCACCAGGTAAAGATTTGAACCAGAAGATTCCACATGTCTTTTCCTTGTGCCCGCCGAATGCGAGCCAAACCAGAATTCGTTTTCCCGCTTATGCCGTCGCCAAGCCGAATTGTCCAGCGATTCCACGAGAGGCAAGGGTCATTTCAGGGCCATCTTGAAGCCCAGATGCGAGGCTTTGAAGCCAAGCCTTTCATAGAAACGGTGGGCATCCTTGCGTATTGCATTCGAGGTCAATTGAACAAGACGCGCACCGCGGCCTTTTGCCTCGGTGATGGCGAACTCGATCATTGCGTTACCGATCCCCTGCCCGCGCATGTCGGCACGCGTCTGCACCGCCTCGATGATCATCGCGGAGGCGCCGCGACCGGTTAGAGAGGTCGTCAGCATCGTCTGAAATGTGCCGACCACTTCGCCACGGCGCTCGGCGACGTAGAGCGTCTGGTCGGGCGACGCCTCGATGACGGCGAAAGCCCTGGCATAATCGGAAAAAGCCTCGGCATCCGTCGTATCGCCGTGACCGCCGAGCGCGTCGGCGGCAAACAGCGCCACAAGCGCCGGCAGATCCTCCTCGCACGCTTCGCGAATGAGAATATCGGGCAAGTCGATCATCACGATCTCAATGGCCTTCGAGCGCTTTCTCGAAAATCAGCGCCGGAATGCCGGATTGTCCAGGCGCTCTGTTCTCATTGCGGCCGACCTCGGTGAAGCCGTGCGCCCGGTAGAAGGCAATTGCCGCCGCGTTTCGCGGTTCGACTTCGAGACGCATGATTTCCGCATCCGGGAAGCAGGTTTCGAGCTCGGCGAAAATATCCCGGCCGATACCCTGGCGCTGGAGCGCCGGGCTGACATAGAGCAGATGCAGCATGACGGTCTTCGTCAGCTCCTTCGACATAACCGCATAGCCCATGCCGCCGATGTTGCGGCCGTCATCGGCGACGAGGAACTCGGCGTCCTTGCGCTGAAGGCGCGCCTTCAGCGCCGGCGGCGACAACAGATGGGCGATCAGCTCATCCACCCTGGCTTTGCCATGAAGATCGTCATAGGTGGCGTGAAAGCTCTCCACCAGAAGGGCGCGCACCTTCTCCAGGTCGCGCTCTGCGGCGGTGCGGACGAAATACACCGCTTATTCCTCGATGCCGAGCTTCGCCTTGACAAGCGCCTGGACGGCCTGCGGATTGGCCTTGCCGCCGGTCGCCTTCATCACCTGGCCGACGAACCATGCCGCCATGGTCGGCTTCGCCTTGACCTTCTCCACCTGCTCGGGATTGGCGGCGATAATCTCGTCGACGGCCTTTTCAATCGCGCCGGTATCCGTTACCTGCTTCATGCCGCGCGCTTCGACGATCTCGGCCGGATCGCCGCCCTCTGCCAGCACGATCTCGAACAGGTCCTTGGCGATCTTGCCGGAGATGGTTCCAGCCTTGATGAGGTCGATGATAGCGCCAAGCTGAGCCGACGACACCGGCGTCTGCTCGATATCCTTGCCGGTGCGGTTCAGCGCACCGAGCAGGTCGTTAATCACCCAGTTTGCCGCCGTCTTGCCGTCGCGGCCGGCGGCCACGGCCTCGAAATAATCGGCGATCGCCTTTTCGGAAACGAGCACGGAGGCATCGTAGACCGACAGGCCGAGCTCGCGCACGAAGCGTTCCTTCTTATCATCAGGCAGCTCCGGCAGATCGGCCTCGAGCGCCTTGATGAACGCGTCGTCGAATTCGAGCGGCAGCAGATCCGGATCCGGGAAGTAGCGGTAGTCGTGCGCGTCTTCCTTGGAGCGCATGGAGCGCGTTTCGCCCTTGTTCGGGTCGAAGAGGCGTGTTTCCTGCTCGATCTCGCCGCCCTCCTCCAGGATGCCGATCTGGCGGCGGGCTTCGTATTCGATTGCCTGGCCGATGAAGCGGATGGAGTTGACGTTCTTGATTTCGCAGCGCGTGCCAAAGGCCTCGCCCGGGCGGCGAACGGAAACGTTGACGTCGGCGCGCATCGAGCCTTCGTCCATGTTGCCGTCACAGGTGCCGAGATAGCGCACAATGGAACGCAACTTGGTCATATAGGCCTTGGCTTCGTCGGACGAGCGCATGTCGGGTTTGGAGACGATCTCCATCAGCGCGACACCGGAACGGTTCAGGTCGACATAGGACATGGTCGGATGCTGGTCGTGCATCGACTTGCCCGCATCCTGCTCCAGGTGCAGACGCTCGATGCCTATCTCGATATCTTCGAACTGGCCCTGGCGATCCGGGCCGAGCGAAATGACGATCTTGCCCTCACCGACGATCGGATCCTTGTATTGCGAGATCTGATAGCCCTGCGGCAGGTCGGGATAGAAATAGTTCTTGCGGTCGAAGACCGAACGCTTGTTGATCGCAGCCTTCAGGCCGAGGCCGGTGCGCACCGCTTGCTTGACGCATTCCTCGTTGATGACCGGCAGCATGCCGGGCATGGCGGCATCGACCAGCGACACGTTCGAATTCTGCGGCTTGCCGAATTCCGTCGAGGCGCCGGAGAAGAGCTTCGAATTGGACAGAACCTGGGCATGGACTTCCATGCCGACGATGACTTCCCAGTCGCCGGTGGCGCCGGGGATGAAGCGTTTCGGATCGGGCGTGCGGACGTCGACAATGGTCATCTGATGCTCTTTGCAGGCTGTTCTTTTCCATTGGTGAGGTAAAGGAAATGGCGTGCCGGTGCAAGGCTTCCGCGGAATTGTGTAGCGGGTGCACCGCCTCGGCTTCTGCTTGAGCCACGAGGCCGTTTTGCACCAGCAGCGGCTCGATTCCGCATCAGCCGGGCGATCAACGCGAATTTTCCACCGGCCCAGTTGTCGGCACGACAATGATCTCTATTTTCAGCCAAAAATGCCGCCCTGGATTTGAGACCCTCACCACATGGAGGCGCTATTGAAGGCGTATCTGCCCTATCTGGCCGGGACGCTGGCGGGATTGTTGGTCGCGCTCGCTATTTCCGGCCTGTTGACGTTACACGGAATACCACAGCTGATGCTTTTCGCATTGCTGCCGGCCATCGGCGGCGCGGTTGTCGAGCGGGTTTTCCAGCATAGATCCGACTAGCTTTAGAAGACCATGGGAAAGCTGAAAGAAATCGTCATTGACTGCGACATTCCCTCGCGCGTCGCTCGTTTCTGGGCGGCGGCGCTCGATGGCTATCAAGTGATGCCTTATGACGATGCGGAATTGGCCCGCCTTGCCGCGATGGGACTGACACCTGAAACGGACGCGACCGTGATGGTCGAGGGTCCGGGAACACGCCTTTGCTTCCACCTTCGCCAGGGAGAGCGTCCCGCCCGCAACCGTGTTCACCTCGATATCGCCGCTACGGATCGGGAGAAGGAAGTGGAACGGCTCATATTGCTTGGCGCGAGATACGTCCGCGAGACGCATGCCTACACGGTTTTGAATGATCCTGAAGGCAACAACTTCTGCGTGACGTCCGAATAGTTAGCCATGGGCCGAGAATCGCGCCCGGCGGCATCTGCCATACGTCAGAATTCCTGCCCGTATCCCCCACCGCCGGCGACGAGCTGTTTCGTTAGCCCGACCGAAGGCACGTCGCGGTCGAGCTTCGGATTGTAGGCTACCGAGAGCCACTGGATCCCATAGCCGTGCTTCCGGAAAAAGCCGATCGCCTCGTTATTGCCGGAGTGGGTCTGCATCGCCGCCTTCTCGAAGCCCTGCTCGGCGATCTCCTTTTCGATGCGTTCGAGAAGGGCCGAGCCGAGACCCTGGCGGGTGAAGACGGGATCGATCCAGAAATCCGAGATGGTTTCGTCAAGTCCCTCGCGCGCCGCCCAGCCTGCGGCCTGGCCGTTCTGCTCAACGACGGTGATGGTCAGCCAGTCGTTTTCCACGAAGTTGCGAAAGGCGTTGCGCGCCGCGTCGATCATTGCGTCCGATTCGCCGATCGACGCCATCGCCTTTTGCCAAGCCCTCAGCCCGATCTCGCTCAACAGCTCCGCTTCCCCATCGCGGGCATTGCGAATGTGGATCAACGACACCTCCGCGTTACCCCACAAGTAGACCATTGAGTCGCGGAATTTACCAGTGGCTGCAAAGGGATGATGCGTGGAAACTGTGGTTTTCAACCTGATTTGACCGGCAAGGGCGCCCTTGACCGCGTTTTCCGCGCTGAATAAGAAGGCTTATCGAGGTGTTTTATGTTGAGCCTGCCTGAGACCCGGTAAAGGCCCTGCCCGCAAGTCTTCTTGCGCGCATGGGCCCGAAAAAAACGAAGCCCTGACGTTCGAACGAGCGCCAGATCGTTTTTGTGCGCCCTGCCGGGCGCGATACCGGATCTCACCATATGGACATTTCCCGCACGGAGCAGCGCATCCTGCATCTCATGGCCCAAGGCGGCCGCATCGAAATTACCCGCGACGACAACAGGAAGATCGAGGCCGTCAGTTGCTTCACCCGCGATGGCTGGCTCTATCCCGGCGTCGATCTCGATCTCTTCCGCAGGCTGAAACGCCTCAAGGCGATCAAGTCCTCGGGCGGCCAACCCTACAGGATCAGCGAAAGAGGACTGAGGCTGGTCAGATCGCAGCTGGACAACAGGTAATCAGGCAGCCCCGACCACGCGCCGGCATCGGCGCGTGGTCGGGTTCACTTCAGGCCTTTGAAGACAATTCCGTCCGCATCGCCGACCACTCGTCGGCCATTGTGCCCGTGGCGCGCGCCTTGCCGGCGCGGCGATACCAGTAATCAGCGTTCCAGTCGTCGCCCTCGATGCGATGGCAGAGAGCATGGCCCCAGTCGAACGGCTGCTCGCCTTCGTGGCGCTGACAGATATCGTGAACCGCTTGCCAATCCACACCCATGGCAAAACCGCCGGCAGCAAGGCGATCGATTGCCTCGATCAGCCGCATAAGTTCATTGCCTGCCATAAGACTTCCCCTGTTCCTGACGTCACTCGACCAAGCGCTTCTCCATATGCACCTTTTCGAGCGGGACACCCATGCTCTTGGAAAATTCGATACCGTGCCAGATGACGGTGAAGCCGCAGCGTTGGTAAAGCCGGATTGCACCCTCATTCCTGGCATGTGTATCGAGCCGGGCAATTGCCAGCCCTTCGGCCGCCATCAGCTCGCACAGATGCAGGAGCAGAGCCCGGCCGATGCCTCTGCCCTGATGATCGGGATGCACCCAGAGGTCGGACACATAATTCGGGTCGCCGTCGCGCGCTCCCCATCCGATGATCTCAGAGTCCAGCTCGGCAACAAATATCTCGCCTTTCGCCTCATGGGGAAAGACGGCGAATTCGTGCTGGACTTTGGCAATCACCTCGGGATCACGATAGCTTTCCTCAAAGGCACGGCCTGCGGCCCAGGCGGCGAAACCGACAGCGCCGCTTCGCGGTCGGGCGTTATCTTTCGGATCGCGAGCTCCGTTACCACCACTTGGCCGGCGTGAACTTGCCGGCTGCCTGTTCGATAACGTAAGCGGTCTTGAAGAGGGTTTCCTCGTCGAAGGCCTTGCCGATCAACTGCAGGCCGAGCGGCAGGCCCTTCTGGTCGAGGCCGGCGGGCACCGCGATGCCGGGCAGGCCCGCCATGTTGACCGTAACCGTGAAGATGTCGTTGAGGTACATCTTCACCGGATCGGCGGCGAGGTTCTCGTCGGCGACGCCGAAGGCCGAGGACGGTGTTGCCGGCGTCAGGATCGCGTCGACACCGGCGTCGAAGGCGAGTTCGAAATCGCGCTTGATCAGCGTGCGGACCTTCTGGGCGCGGATGTAATAGGCATCGTAATAGCCGGCCGACAGCACGTAGGTGCCGATCATGATGCGGCGCTTGACTTCCTTGCCGAAGCCGGCGGCGCGCGTCTTCTCGTACATGTCGACGATATCCTTGCCGTCGACACGCAGGCCGTATCGCACGCCGTCATAACGCGCGAGGTTCGAAGAGGCCTCGGCCGGGGCGACGATGTAATAGGCCGGAAGCGCGTATTTCGTGTACGGCAGCGAGATGTCGACGATCTCGGCGCCGGCGTCCTTCAGCCAGGCGATACCCTGGCGCCAGAGGATCTCGATCTCCTCGGGCATGCCGTCGACCCGGTATTCGTTCGGGATACCAATTTTCATGCCCTTCAGCGACTGGCCAAGGACAGCCTCGTAATCCGGCACCGGCAGATCGACCGAAGTCGTGTCCTTGGCGTCGACGCTTGCCATCGACTTCAAGAGGATTGCGGCGTCACGCACGTCGCGTGCGATCGGGCCGGCCTGGTCGAGCGAGGAAGCGAAGGCGACGGTGCCCCAGCGCGAGCAGCGGCCATAGGTCGGTTTGATGCCGACGGTACCGGTGAAGGCAGCCGGCTGGCGAATCGAGCCGCCGGTATCGGTCGCGGTGGCGCCGGCGCAAAGATGCGCAGCGACGGCTGCGGCCGAGCCGCCGGAGGAGCCGCCTGGGACGAGCTGCTGATTGGAGCCCTCCGCACGCCACGGATTGATCACCGGTCCGTAATAGGAGGTCTCGTTGGACGAGCCCATGGCGAATTCGTCCATGTTCAATTTGCCGAGCATGACGGCGCCGTCATCCCAGAGGTTTTGCGTGACCGTCGATTCATAGCGCGGCTCGAAACCGTCGAGAATGTGGCTGCAGGCCTGGGTGTGGACGCCGACCGTGGCGAAGAGATCCTTGATTCCCAGCGGAATGCCTTCGAGATCGCCCGCCTTGCCGGCGGCGATGCGCTCGTCGGAATTTTTTGCCATGAGACGGGCGAGGTCAGGGGTGACCTTTACATAGGCGTTCAGCCGGCCATTGGCCGCATCGATCGCCGAGATATAGGCTTCGGTCAGTTCGATTGCGGTGATTTCCTTGGCGCGCAGCTTCTGGCGGGCTTCGGCAATGGTCAGGCTGGTGAGTTCGCTCATCGTGTTTTCGCTTCAGATCTTGAAAATGGCAACAGGGTCGGAAAGAGGCGTTTCAAGCCTTATTCGACGACTTTCGGCACCAGGAAGAAATTATGGTCGGTGACCGGCGCGTTGGCGACAATATCGGCCGCCTTGTTGCCGTCGCTCACCTCGTCGGTCCGCTTCTTCATCGCCATCGGGGTCACCGATGTCATCGCCTCGACGCCATCGACATTGACTTCGGAGAGCTGCTCGACGAAGCCGAGGATGCCGTTCAGCTCGTCGACCATGCGGTTTGCCTCGTCCTCGGAGACGGCAATACGAGCAAGTTTGGCAACGCGCTTCACGGTGGCAAGATCGACGGACATGGCATTCTCCGGATAGGATTTTTCCTACCCGCTATAAAGGCCATGTCCGCCCGGTGCAACGGGGTTTCGTCAGATCGACAGGCTCTCGGCGGGCTTGAGCGCCTTCACGTCCGTCTCCGATCCCTCCATGCCGGCAACGAATTTATCGGCCGTCTGGTCGATGATCGGGAAGGTGCCGTAATGGCAGGGGATTGCTGTCTTGAAGCTGAAGTAGCGCTGGCAGGCGAGCGCGGCCACCGCGCCGCCCATGGTGAAGCGGTCGCCGACCGGGACGAAGCCGATGTCGGGCTGATGCAACTCATTGATCAGCGTCATGTCGGAGAAGATGTCGGTGTCGCCCATGGCGAAGATCGAAGCTTCGTCGTCAAAATGCAGCATCAGGCCGTTGGCATTGCCAAGCGCATGCGAGATGCCGTCCTCGGTGATTTGGGCCGAAGAATGCAGCGCATTGGTGAAAGTCACGGAGAAGCCGCCGAGCGTGATCGTGCCGCCGGTATTGCCCATCTCGATCCTGTCGACGCCCTTGGAACCCAGCCAGGCGGCGAGATCGGCATTGGCAAGCACGACCGCACCCGTCTCCTTGGCGAGAGCCACGGTATCGCCGACGTGGTCGCCATGGCCATGGGTCAGCAGGATGTGAGTGGCGCCCGACGAAACATCCTTGATATCCTGGCCGGAAAAGGAGGCGTTGTGGGTGAGGAACGGATCGAGCAGGATCTTTGCCTTCCCTGTCTCGATGCGGAAGGCGGAATGGCCAAGCCAGGTGATCTTCATGAAATCTCTCCTTACGTGATGCAAAATCTGATTTCGATGGTAAGGACATATCTCATGCACCGGCAAAGAAAAGCGCCGGCGGTTTCAATTTCTTTTGACAGGACGAGACGGCAATGACGGTGCTGACGATCGAGGAAATGGCCAGGACCTTGGCCTCCGGGCAGGCGATTGCCGGCCTTGATCTCGGCACTAAGACGATCGGGCTTTCGATGTCCGATCTCGGCCGGCGTTTCGCCACGCCGCGTCCGGTGATCCGCCGCGTCAAGTTCACCGTCGATGCGCAGGCGCTCCTGGACTTCGCAACGGCAGAAAGGATTGCCGGCTTCATCATCGGCCTGCCGATGAATATGGACGGGTCGGCGGGACCGCGCGTACAGGCGACACGCGCCTTCGTGCGCAACATGGAGCAGAAAACGGTGCTGCCCTTCGTCTATTGGGACGAACGGCTTTCGACGGTCGCGGCCGAACGGACGCTCATCGAAATGGACGTCTCACGCGCCAAGCGGGCCGAACGGATCGATTCGGCCGCGGCAAGCTTCATCCTTCAGGGGGCGCTCGACAGGCTTTCGTTGCTGGCAATGTCTGCCGGAGACGAATTCAGCGCCTGACGCGCCTTCCACCACGCGGCGATCGACCTGCGCTTTCTGAAACCCAGGACGGCGAAGACGATGAGACTGTCCACCGCAATGGCGCGGGCGACAAGAGGCGGGATGGTTTCAGGCGGAACACCGAGGGCTTTGCCGTAAATCTCGAACGTCAGGTCATGGACCTGCCGTGTGAGCATCAGCATGCCGAAATTGATATCGTAGTAGGAGAGCCAATACCATCCGCCCAGAAAGACGATGGGGCCGGCCCAGAAGATCAGAAACCACTTCATGCGGCCCCTCCTCCATGCTTGCGCGCAACGGGCAGATCGCGAGACACCAGCCAGGTCGACGATGCCATGAGGCAAAGCACCAGCGTGGGAACCGCGATATCCAGCGCCAGCACTGCGAAAAACATCATCGCCGTCACGAGCAACAAAGCTTTAGCGATTTTGGCTCCCATGGACGTCAACTCGGGACTCTACTCGTATCATCTCTGCTGACCGCCACACTGTCGGGTTAACCACCCTTACGCAACGTAAACCATTCATTAAGGTTAACGCGGCAGGCGCCGCCTGTGGATGAAGAGGCATCAGCCGTAGACGCCGCGCACGATGCGCTTGAGCGCGGTTGCCGCCTTCTCCCAGTCCCTCGGGGTCTTCAGCGACACGCCGGCACATTGCCCACCTGCCGCACCGGCAAGCACGAGATACTGAATCGCAGCGATGAAGACGGCATTGACGGCGGCTGCATCCACGCCCTTTGGCGGCGCCAGCGAGCCGCGCATCCGTTCGAGCCAGAGAGCAAGGGCTTTCGAGCGCGCTTCGGAAAGCCGCCTCACCTGCTCGGTATTCTCGGAAATTTCCCAGGCGAGGATGCGGCGCATCAGCGGATCGTTCCTCAAAGCATCGAGGAAGAGAAGCGCCAGGCGCTCCATCAGGTCGCCATAGGTGAGCAGGAACATGCCGCCGGTATCTTCGGGGATGCGGTCTCTCACCCAGGTCCCGAGATCGGCGCCGATTGCCTCGACCAGTCCGTCGAGACCGCCATAATAGCGGTAGATCAGCTGCTTGTCGCAACCGGCGCGACGGGCGACCGCATTGATGCCGAAGTTCTGGAAGCCCTCCTCGGCCAGCAAGCCCTTGGCGGCGGCCAGGATCGCGCGCTCGGTGGCGCCGCGATCGCGCACCCGTCGTTCCGGCTCAGCGCCGACCCGGCGCGAATTATCAAGATTTTCCGCTTCATTCAGCATGACCGACCCTTCCCCGCTGTCACCAATCGGTGAGTAGCGGGGAGGTCTTGTCCGATCAATCCTATCCCTTTGGGAAGACTGTGGATATTTCAGCCGGCACTCATAATTCGGCGTCGAATGGGCGCGGAAGGCGGACCGAATCCCTTCAGAAATCTCGCCCGTATGGTTGATCGCGATGGACGAACCCGGCATAGCTGCATTATGAACAAATCTAACAATCTCCGCTAAGGCCCTGCAATGGTGAATTATATCGAAGCCTCTTCTGCACCGCCGAAGAATACGGGCGCCATCCGGCTATATGACGCCGAAGCATTTGAAGGCATGCGCAGGGCCTGCCAGCTGACCGCGCGCTGCCTCGATGCGCTCGCCGATATCGTCAAGCCGGGACTACTGACCGATGACATCGACCGTTTCGTTTTCGATTTCGGCATGGATCACGGCGCCCATCCGGCGACGCTGAATTATCGCGGCTACACCAAATCGACCTGCACCTCGATCAACCACGTCGTCTGTCACGGCATTCCCAATGACAAGCCGCTGCGAGAAGGCGATATCGTCAATATCGACGTCACCTTCGTGCTCGACGGCTGGCATGGCGATTCCAGCCGGATGTATCCTGTCGGCACGATCAAGCGCGCCGCCGAGCGGCTGCTCGAGGTCACTTATGAATCGCTGATGCGCGGCATTGCCGCCGTCAGACCCGGTGCCCGCACAGGCGCGATCGGCGAGGCGATCCAGACCTATGCGGAAGCCGAGCGCTGCTCGGTAGTCCGGGATTTCTGCGGCCACGGTGTGGGCCGGCTGTTCCACGATTCGCCGAACATCCTCCATTATGGCCGCGCCAATGAAGGGCCGGAGCTGCGCGAAGGCATGATCTTCACCATCGAGCCGATGATCAATCTCGGCCGGCCGCATGTAAAGGTACTTGCAGACGGCTGGACGGCCGTGACCCGCGACCGCTCGCTGTCGGCGCAGTACGAGCACACGGTCGGCGTCACCGCGGACGGTTGCGAAATCTTCACGCTGTCACCGGGTGGGCTCGACCGACCCGGACTGCCGTCGCTCGCTAGGTGACAAACTGATGGCGAAGGGGCCTGTTGCGACATCTTCCGACCACGAGCTGCCTTTTGAAACTGAAGAGCCTGTTGCCGACGAACGCGCGTTCTTTGGGCGCCTGGGAAAACCATCCGCGAAGGCCAGGACCTCCCTGCCCGCCTCGCTTGCAGGTCAAGAGCATTACCACGGCCATCGCGAGCGGTTGCGCGACCGCTTTCGCGAACAGGGCGACACCGCGCTTGCCGATTACGAAATCCTCGAGCTCCTGCTCTTTCGCCTGATCCCACGGCGCGACACCAAACCGATCGCCAAGGCGCTGATCGAACGGTTCGGCTCGCTTTCCGGCGTCTTCGGCGCGCCGGCATCACTGCTCCTGGAGGTAAAAGGCGTGGGCGAGGCGGTCGCACTCGACCTGAAGCTGATCTCTACCGTGGCCCAGCGGACCCTGAAGAGTGAGATTCGCAACAAACAGGTCCTGTCCTCCTGGTCATCGGTCATCCAATATTGCCATGCCGCCATGGCGCATGAAACGCGCGAACAGTTCCGCATCCTCTTCCTCGACAAGCGCAACGTGCTGATTGCCGACGAGGTGCAGGGCCGCGGCACCGTCGACCATACGCCGGTCTATCCGCGCGAGGTGGTCAAACGGGCGCTCGAGCTGTCGGCAACGGCGATGATCCTCGTGCACAATCACCCGTCCGGCGACCCGACCCCGTCGCGCGCTGACATCGATATGACGAAGGTGATCATCGAGGCGGCGAAGGCACTCGATATAACCGTCCACGACCATGTCATCATCGGTAAGGATGGACATGTCAGCCTGAAGGGGCTGAAGCTGATCTGAAAAGCACAGATGCGGCTGAATCGGCAGCTGTAAAACAATCTGTAACATTGACCGGCTACCGATAGAGGAGCGACATTTTTGTCGCAAATGATTCCATTTCCAATTCGAGGCTAGAGGATGTTTCAGTACGATCTCGTTGTGGTGGGTAGCGGTCCCGCAGGGCGCCGCGGCGCGATCCAGGCTGCGAAACTCGGCAAGAAAGTGCTTGTCATCGAACAAGGCAAGCGTGTCGGCGGCGTATCCGTCCATACCGGCACCATCCCCTCGAAGACGCTGCGCGAAACCGCGCTCAATCTCTCCGGCTGGCGTGAACGCGGCTTTTATGGCCGCAGTTATCGCGTGAAGCAGGAAATCAGTGCTGAAGACCTGCGCCGCCGCCTACTGATTACGCTCAACCATGAAGTCGAGGTGCTTGAGCATCAGTTCGCTCGCAACCGCGTACACCATATGCGCGGCAGGGCAAGCTTCATCGATGCCACCACCTTGCAGGTCATCAAGGACGATGGCGAAGCAATGACGGTAAGCGGCGCGAGCATTCTGCTTGCCGTCGGCACCAAACCCTTCCGGCCGGATTATATGCCCTTTGATGGCAAGACCGTGCTCGACAGCGACGAGCTGCTCGATATCGAAGAACTGCCGCGCACCATGATTGTCATCGGCGCCGGCGTTATTGGCATCGAATATGCGACGATCTTCTCGGCGCTCGACACTGCGGTGACCGTGATCGATCCAAAGGCGACCATGCTTGACTTTATCGACAAGGAAATCGTCGAAGATTTCACCTATCAGCTGCGCGACCGTAATATGAAGCTGCTGCTCGGTACGAAGGCGGAGAAGGTCGAGCGGTTGGATACCGGCAAGGTCCAGCTGACGCTCGACAACGGCCGTCATCTAGTGACCGACATGGTGCTGTTTGCCGCCGGACGCATGGGTGCGACCGACGCGCTGAACCTCCGAGCCATTGGGCTGGAGGCCGACAGCCGTGGCCGTCTCAAGGTCAACCCCGAGACGTTCCAGACTTCCGTGCCCAATGTCTACGCCGCCGGCGACGTGGTCGGCTTTCCGAGCCTTGCCTCGACCTCGATGGAACAGGGCCGCATCGCCGCGCGCGTGGCGATCGGCGCGGTCGCCAAGGAGCCGCAGAAATATTTCCCCTACGGCATCTATGCGGTACCCGAGATCTCGACCTGCGGCTTGACCGAGGAGGAAATGAAGGAGCGCGGCATTCCCTATGAATGCGGCATTGCCCGCTTCCGCGAAACTTCGCGCGGCCATATCATGGGCCTCGACACCGGGCTTCTGAAACTGATCTTCTCGCTCAAGACCCGTCGCCTGCTCGGCGTGCATATCGTCGGCGAAGGCGCCACCGAGCTGGTGCATATCGGCCAGGCCGTGCTCAATCTCAAAGGCACCGTCGAATACTTCGTCGAAAACACCTTCAACTATCCAACGCTCGCCGAAGCATACAAGATCGCCGGTCTCGACGCCTGGAACCGGATGGGCGACATCAAGTCGGAACTCTAAGAAGCCTGACATAGACGCCACAACGGAGCCGAAGGATATTGCGGATCATTTCGCTGAACGCATGGGGCGGCAGGCTGCATGAGGCTTTGATCAGCTATATCAGGCAGACCGATCCCGATGTCCTGTGCCTGCAGGAAGTGCTGCGGGCGACGTGTGTGGCCTCGGGATGGTCGGTCTATCGGGATCCGGGACTTGAACTGCCGCAGCGCGCTAATCTCTTCGCTGAGATCGGTGCCGCCCTGCCCGGCCATGACGGCTTCTTCGCCGACTATATGCTGGTGACACCGGAAGTGAAAATTGCAAAATTCGAGGTAGTGGGGGCGCCCGAGGTCTCCGACCACCGCGCATTGCTGCTCGATATCATGTAGTATATTAAGGATTGTGCGCCGCACGAACTGCTTGCATTCAGCGCCGCCTTCTTACGCCTTCGCATTAGATCTCCATAATCACATCGATACGCAGTGCCTGGTTTGTGTTTCACGTCCATTTTGCCTGCGGGCAGAAGCTTCTAGAGAAAGATAGATCCTGTTGTCCCATGCCCTGGAGTCAGCGCGCAGACGTTTTCAGCTCATCCTGATCAAGCCGTCGCATTATGACGATGACGGCTATGTCATCCGCTGGTGGCGGGCGATGATTCCTTCGAATTCACTCGCCGCCCTCTACGGCATCGCCGCCGAATGTGCCGAGCGCAAGGTGCTCGGTCCCGATATCGCGATCGACATCACCGTGATCGACGAGACCAATACGCGGATCGATTTCGCCCGGCTGCTCGCCCAGTTCAGGCGTCACGACAATTTCGGCATGGTCGCGCTGGTCGGCGTCCAATCCAACCAATATCCGCGCGCGCTCGACATCGCCCGGCCCTTCCGCGATGCCGGTCTGCCTGTTTCGATGGGCGGCTTTCATGTATCCGGCTGTCTGTCGATGCTTGATGGCACGGCCGTCGGGCTCGAGGCCTGCCGCGACATGGGCATCTCGATGTTTGCCGGCGAGGCCGAGGGGCGGCTGGACATGGTGCTCCGCGATGCCGCCGCCGGCGAGCTGAAGCCGCTCTACAATTTCATGAACGACCTTCCCGGCATCGGCGGCACGCCGGTTCCCTTCCTGCCGAAGGACAATATCCAGCGCACACTCGGGCTCAGCACCAGCTTCGATGCCGGACGCGGCTGTCCCTACCAGTGCTCCTTCTGCACCATCATCAACGTGCAGGGGCGCAAGTCGCGCTTCCGCTCGGCGGACGACGTCGAAAAGCTGGTGCGAATGAACTGGGCGCAGGGCATCCACAAATTCTTCATCACTGACGACAATTTCGCCCGCAACAAGGATTGGGAAGCGATCTTCGATCGGCTGATCGAGCTCAAGGAGCGGGACGGCATTCCGCTCGGCCTGATGATCCAGGTCGACACGCTCTGCCACAAGATCCCGAATTTCATCGAGAAATCCAGGCGCGCCGGCGTCACACGTGTCTTCATCGGTCTCGAAAACGTCAATCCGGACAATCTGACCGCCGCCAAGAAGAACCAAAACAAGATCACCGAATATCGCAAGATGCTGCTCGCCTGGAAGGCGCAGGGCATCATGACGCTCGCCGGCTATATCCTGGGCTTCCCCGCCGACACGCCGGAATCGATCCGCCGTGATATCGCGATCATCCAGGAAGAGCTGCCGCTCGACGTCATCGAATTCTTCATCTTGACGCCGCTTCCCGGCTCCGAGGACCATCAGGTTCTATGGAAGAAGGGCATCGAGATGAATGGCGACCTCAATATCTACGATGTCGAGCATGTCTGCACCGCCCATCCCAAGATGAGCAAGCAGGAGTGGGAAGACATCTATCACGAGGCCTGGTCACTCTATTATTCACGTGATCATATGAAGACGCTGCTGCGCCGCGCCGTGGCGACGGGAGTACCGCTAGCAAGGCTGGTCAAGGTTCTCGTCTCCTTCGCCACCACCGTGCCTTTGGAAAATGTGCATCCGCTGCAAAGCGGCCTCCTGCGCCTGAAGACGCCGTCGGAGCGGCGCCCGGAACTCAGGCGCGAAAATCCGCTGCTTTTCTGGCCGCGTTTTGCCTGGGAAACCGTCCGCAAACATGCGTCGCTCGCCGGCACGATCATCGGCTTGACGATCTCGGCGTTCCTGATCTCAAGGGATGCGAAATCGAAGACCTATATGGATCAGGCGCTGACGCCGGTCGCGGAGGACGAGGAAGAGACGCTCAGCCTCTTCACCAAGACATCGGGCGGAACCGCAGCCGTCAATCATGTCAGGAAAGTCGCGGAACTGACACGGACCGCGAATTAAGCTGCGATTCTCGCACCGGCGGCCGATTGGGCGGACGTCGAGCATCAAAGTCGAAGCCCGGAGGCTTCGACTTTGATGGCCGTTCATGCGATCTGGATCATCTTGGTTGTCTCGGCCACTTGCAGCGTGTCGACGAATTCGACGATCTTGAACGGTCTCCCATCCCTGAAATGGATCTTGTCGACGAATTCCGTGTGGAAGCTCACACCCGATGGGATGTGCCTGACCTCGCCCTCGCGATGGGCGAAGACCATATGCTCGTCTTCGTCCACATAGATGCCCGCTGTCTTGACCTTGGATAGATCCCACACAGTAATCAGCTGCATTATCGCCTGGCGAAAGGCGGCCCCGCTTGCTTCAGTCGAAAAGGGCGACATCCGTGTATTGCCGACCATTCGGAAAGTGCAATCGTCGCCGATCAGGGCCAGTGTGCTCTCTATATCGCCGCGATCACGCACAGCATAGATTTCCTCTACCAGCTTCTTCATGTCATTCTTTTCGGTCATCCCAAGTTTCTCCCCACAACTCAGCTTAATCTGCATCCAATTATACTTTATTTCAACTATTTGTTGCCGAGGCCGATAATAACACCATCGTGACGACGATGCCCGAGGGATGAATGATCGGAAAAAGAAAAAGGCCCCGCACGATGGCGGGGCCTTCCAAACTCTCAGAACCGGCGATCGATTATTCGGCGCTGTCCTCGGAAGCCTTCTTCTTCGAAGCAGCCTTTTTCTTCGGAGCGGCGGCTTCCTCGCCTTCACCGGCCTCGGCAGCATCGGCCTTGGCGGCGGCCTTCTTCTTCGGCGCGGCCTTCTTGGTTTCAGCCTTGGCTTCGCCTTCTTCCTCGGCGAGCAGTTCTTCCTTCGTCACTTTCTTGTCCGTAACGTCGATTTCCGTCAGCAGGTGATCGATGACCTTCTCTTCGAAGATCGGCGCGCGGATCGAAGCGGCGGCACCCGGCTGGCTGCGGAAGAATTCGAGGATCTGCTTTTCCTGGCCCGGATACTGGCGCAGCTGATCGTAGATAGCCCGCTGCATTTCGTCTTCGGTGACTTCGACGCCGGCCTTTTCGCCGATCTCGGAGAGAACGAGGCCGAGGCGGACGCGACGCTCGGCAAGCGTCTTGTATTCCTCACGTGCCTTCTCTTCGGTCGTGTCTTCGTCTTCGAAGGTCTTACCGGACTGGGCGAGATCGTTGTTCACCTGGCTCCAGATGCCGTTGTACTCGGCGTCGACGAGCGAAGCCGGGGTATCGAACTTGTACATCTCATCGAGCTGATCGAGGATCTGACGCTTCAGCTTCTGGCGGGTCAGCGAGCCGTACTGCGATTCGATCTGGCCACGGACGATCTCCTTCAGGCGATCGGCAGATTCGATGCCGAGCTTGGAGGCGAGCTGGTCGTTGATTTCGACAGCGCCCGGAGCTGCGACGTCCTTGACCGTGATGTCGAAGGTCGCTTCCTTGCCGGCAAGATTCTTGGCCGGATAGTCGGCCGGGAAGGTCACGGTGATGGTCTTCTCTTCGCCAGCCTTGACGCCAACGAGCTGGTCTTCGAAGCCCGGAATGAAGCGGCCGGAGCCGATCACCAGTTCGGCGCCCTGATCGGTGCCGCCTTCGAAGGCTTCGCCGTCAACCTTGCCGACATAATCCATGGTGACGCGGTCGCCGTTTGCGGCCTTGCCGGTCTTGCTCTCGTAGGAGCGGGCGCTTTCGGCGACCTTCAGGACCTGCTCGTTGACTTCCTCATCCGAGATATCGATGACTTCGCGCGTAACCTTGATGCCCTTGACGGACTTAAGCTCAATCGGCGGCAGCACTTCGTAGGACAGCGTGAATTCGAAATCCTGCTGGGCGGTGAGGATCTTGTCGGCCTCGTCCTTGTCCTCAGTCATGGCGATTTCCGGCTGCGTGGCCGACTTCTCGCCGCGGCTGGACAGGATAGCGGCGGGCTGCTCGCGGACGATCTCGTTGACGAGATCGGCCATGATCGACTTGCCGTAAACCTTCTTCAGGTGAGCAGCGGGGACCTTGCCCGGACGGAAGCCGTTGATGCGGATCTTGTCCTTCACATCGGCAAGACGCTCATTCATCTTGTCTTCCATGTCCTTGGCCGGGATAACGACCTTGATTTCGCGCTTCAGCCCTTCAGCGAGCGTTTCGATAACCTGCATGTCTTCCTACCTTCATGTCGTGGCGGCCGTGCCCAGACGCCGTTCGTTTCGATGAGCACGACGCCGGCAGCGTGCCGCGCGTGGCTTTTCCCAATTCCTGTATCATTCCGCCAAAAGGGGAACGGCACTCACGTCCGAGTATTCGGAACAACCTTCGGTCATTCGGGACAACTAAGTTCTTAGTCTCCCCCTGCAAACAGCCTGGTGCGGGTAGAGAGACTTGAACTCCCACGCCTTGCGGCACCAGAACCTAAATCTGGCGTGTCTACCAATTTCACCATACCCGCGTTCACAAACCGCATGCCTATGCCTGCGCATGAGGCCTTCCGGAGCGCGGCGTCTCTATATCACCCGATTTGGTCGAGGCAAAGGAAAAATGAACGGCAAATGACAGCGTATTTGGAGCCCAAACGCTGCCCTGCCCTCAAGGCTTGAGAGATCAGTATAGCGGTTCTTCGTAAACCGGCTTGCCGTCGACGAGCAGGCTGCGAATCTGCGCACTTCCATCAGGCGAGACGCGCGCCATAATGGCGACGGCCCCATCATTGCGGGCCTCCTCGATCGGCTTGCCCTGACCTTCCGGAACATAGTAGCGCTCGATGCCGTATTCGACCCGGACACTGTCGCCCGCGGCCAGCCCACTGCTATAGAAAGGATGACTGCGCAGGATCACCGTCTCCGGCTGCGGCGGCAGCGCGTGGAAGGCCGATTCGCTTACCGTCCAGAAGCCATCCCCCTGCTTCTTCAACCGGACCCACAGCGTGCGCTCGCCGGGCTCGGTGGGCACGCCACCGGAGATCGTCTGCACCGGCACGGTGGAAATGTCGTAATTCAAGATGACATAATCACCGCGCAGGAAATCGCGTGGATCGACCGGAGCCGTCTTCAGCAGGACCTCGGCGCCATTACTGAGGATCGACGCCCGGCTCTGGATGATCGCGCCGAGGATGACGGTCTGCAGGCTGGCGACGATGATTGCCGAAAGCAGATAGCCACTGCCGGATTGCAGTCTTGCCATCAACGAGTTCATGCGCGCGCCTCCCGTGAAAAGCGCCGCTCGAGACGAATGACGATCCAGGCGACAAGCGCCACCACGATGCCAGAAAAAAGGAAAAGACTCGAGGTGCCGAGGATTGAACCGACGGTGACGGAGGCGAGATAAAGCATCTCCGCGGCAAAGGTCGTGTAGGCGAGATAACGCACGGCGCCATTATCGCGGCCATGGAGAGCGATCGCCAGTACGGCAGCACCGAGTGTCGCCACTCCGAGTACCACCAGCCGCCAACCTTGCTCGATCTCGATATGCAGCAGCAACAAGCCGATCGTGGCGACCAGGAAACTATAGAAGGCCGGTGCCGCACCGGCGCTCCTGACCAGGGAGACAACGCGCGGAACCGGCAGTGCGGTCGCCACGAAGGCCGCCATTCCGCCAATGGCGAAGGCGATCGCCACGGCGATCTCCTCATGAAGCGTGTAGAGCCAGGCGAGCCAGCCGATCAGCAGCAGATAGGCGAGATGACGGGCGCGTTCGGCGCCGGTGTAACGCACCAGCGCGATTGTGATCACCGCCATGGCCGGCGCCATCCAGGGATCGAACCCGATCCAGTGTGTGTCGTTGTTCTCGAGATAGACGGCGAAGGACGCCCAGGAAAGGAAACCAGCAACCACAACCACCGCGCCCGAACGGAACAGGATCGCCGAGATTGCCGTGATCGCGAACCAGAGATACATCACCGTCTGCTCGTCACCAGAGAGATGATACATTTGCCCCACCAGCGATATGGCACCGCCGAAGCTCATCGCGCCGATGACCAGCAGCCCGCTTGCGACCGCCGTCGCGCCACGGGCGAGCATGAGGGCGGCGGCAATGTGCACCGCCCAGATCAGGGCGAGGATGGCGCCGACCCGCACGAGGCGCGGGATGGCCTCCCAGTTGGAGGCGACGACCAGCAGGACCGCAGCGGCAAGCAGCACCGCCGCCAACGCCATCAGCACCCGGCCGAGGCTGAAGCTTGCCGGGCGGCTGTCATATTCGGCGAGAAGCGCGCCGGCCGTTTCCGCTCCAAGCAGACCCTTGCCCACCCAGAGCGAGAGATCCCGCTCCAATCTGCCGCGATACATGCTTCCACCCCTCGTTTCCGTGACGCTCGCTGCGGCGCTACGGCTTCGCTCGTTATAGCCTCAGCGAGCGGCTTCGCAAACGCCCCAGCAGCAAATATGCAAATTCCTCATTGGTCTAATTTGGGTCAGGCATTAACCGGTCGCTAACGTCGGAGCTGCTATTATGAGGCTATAAGAGAAGAGACATGCGCTTTTCGCATACCCCTCATGTATTTATTGCACTGCAAAATATCAATTAGTCATACTATTTACGATGCATCGAAGCACGGGGATGGCACCCTGGCCCGGTTCTCCGGACGCCCGCGGACGCTTTGTTCGTGACGAGATTCGCAGCCGCGCACTCCTCCTCCCAAGCGCGTTGCGATAGACTGGCAACACTCCTCCTCCCAGTTGCCAGTCAATATAATGCGCCCGCCGGATCCTCCCCCGGCGGGCGTTTTATTTACCGTCGCTAGGATGTTTAAATTCAAAGGTTTACCGCGCCATCGAGCGATCGACCAGCGCGACTGGGCAAGCGACAGCAACCGAAGTCTTCGTTGTATGAAGCCGTGGTACCGCACATCGAGTTGTCGACGGCCAGGATGGATGGAGAGCTTGCCGACTGCGGTGCGGAAGTCGTGTAGACCGGTCCGCTGGAGAATCAGTTTTTTCACTCATCACGACCGCCGCGCGGGCTTCCAAAGCGCAGTCCCGCTAGATTACTTTGCCTATTCGTTGACCAAACTGCGGTAAGATTGTGTAAACCATTGCATACCTTGCATAGGTGACTTGAAAACTTGTCTGTTTTCGTTCTTCGCACCGCAACATATATTCCGGTCATCAAATAGAGGTCAGCGCCGATTGGTGGCTGCTGGCAGATCAACCCTCAGAAAGGGGCTTAAAATGAACATCACTCGCTCTTTCAACAACTGGCGCAAGTATCGTCAGACCGTTACGGAACTTGGCCGTATGACCAACCGCGAATTGCATGACCTCGGCATCGACCGTTCGGACATCCATCGCGTTGCTCGCGAAGCTTCTTCTCGCTAATTCAACGGCCTCTGCTTCCTCCCAAGCAGATCCGTCCGTGACTGAGCGCCCGCTGCACAACAGCGGGCGTTTTCTTTTGCCGGCAATTCGCCGACGCTCCGGTTGCGATCGTTTCAGCTCTCTCAACTCCGCTCAAAAAATATTCACCGCTCAATTTCCAAGCATCGTATTGCACATTTGCATGGCAGACGCCTTTAATTTGCACTGCACAATGGGGCCGCCTTCGCCTATATAAACATCAACCGCAAAGAGACAGGCGATCCCGCCGTCCCGCGGACATTTGTTCGAGGAAAAAGACAATGAACCCAATTCGCATTGCAAAAAGCTGGATCAGCTACCGCCGTACGCTCAATGAACTCGGCAGCCTTTCCAACCAGACCCTGTCCGACATCGGCGTCAGCCGTTACGACATCCGCAACATCGCATCCCGCTCGTTCCGCTAATCGCGGACCGATCACGCGAACGATGCTTCAAGACGGCGCCTCAGGGCGCCGTTTTTGATTCCAGGTGTTGGATCGCACCCGCCGACATGATATCAGCCCGGCATGAACACCATCTCCTCCTATTCCCCCATTCACGTGGTAGGCGGCGGGCTTGCCGGCTCGGAAGCCGCCTGGCAGATCGCCAGCGCGGGCGTTCCCGTCATTCTGCATGAAATGCGCGGCGTGCGCGGTACGGATGCCCACAAGACCGAGGGACTTGCCGAACTCGTCTGCTCCAATTCCTTCCGGTCCGACGATGCGACCAGCAATGCCGTCGGGGTCATCCACGCGGAAATGCGCATGGCAGGCTCGCTGATCATGGCCGCTGCCGACCGTCACCAGGTGCCTGCAGGCGGCGCGCTCGCCGTCGATCGCGACGGTTTCTCGGATGCCGTGACCCACGCCATCCACGACCATCCGCTCATCACCGTCGTGCGTGAAGAGATCACCGGCCTGCCGCCAAGCGACTGGGATCTTGCCATCGTCGCCACGGGACCGTTGACGGCGCCGTCGCTCGCAACTGCGATCCAGGCGGAGACCGGTGAGGATTCGCTCGCGTTCTTCGACGCCATCGCGCCCATCGTCTATCGCGAGAGCATCGACATGGATATCTGTTGGTACCAGTCGCGCTATGACAAGGTCGGTCCCGGCGGCACCGGCAAGGACTACATCAATTGCCCGATGGACGAGGCCCAGTACAATGCCTTCGTCGACGCGCTGATCGCAGGTGACACGGTCGGTTTCAAGGAATGGGAAGGCACGCCCTATTTCGATGGCTGCCTGCCGATCGAGGTCATGGCCGAACGCGGCCGCGAGACGCTGCGCCACGGGCCGATGAAGCCGATGGGGCTGACGAACGCGCATAACCCGACGGTCAAAGCCTATGCCGTCGTGCAACTGCGGCAGGACAACGCGCTCGGCACGCTCTACAATATGGTCGGCTTCCAGACGAAGCTGAAATATGGTGCGCAGGCAGAAATCTTCCGGATGATCCCGGGTCTGGAAAATGCGGAATTTGCCCGCCTCGGCGGCCTGCACCGCAACACCTACATCAATTCTCCCACCCTGCTCGATCGATCGCTGACGCTGAAATCCCGGGCCGGCCTGCGTTTCGCCGGGCAGATCACCGGCTGCGAGGGCTATGTGGAAAGCGCCAGCGTCGGGCTGCTCGCGGGGCGTTTCGCCGCCGCCGAACGCAAGGGCGAAGCGATCTCGCTGCCGCCGACTACGACGGCGCTCGGTTCGCTGCTCGGTCATATCACAGGCGGGCACATCGTCACTGACGAGGAGCCCGGCAAACGGTCGTTCCAGCCGATGAACATCAATTTCGGGCTGTTCCCGGAGCTTGAGCCCGGTTCGATCGTCAAGCCCGAGGGGGTCAAGCGCTTTCGTGGCAAGGACAAGACGATCATGAAACGGCAGTTGATCGCCCGGCGCGCGCTTGCGGACTGCGCCGCCTGGCTCGGCCAGACACGGGTGTTTGCCGAAAGTGCCCGAGGAACACTTTGAACGTATCTCACATGCATCAGTGCTTGTTCGCCGCCGAAATATCGCCCGGCGGCAGATCCTTATCCGGCTCGGCGATGTAGTTGCCAAGCAGCCAGAGTGCAACTTCGGAAGCCTCCTTCGGTGAAGCGAACTCGAATTTGCCGTTGTGATGGGGTGCATCGAGAAAATCGATCACCAACCCCCGGCCCGTCTCCGAGCTTACTACACGCACACGGCCGGGCTTGATCAGATGGCAGGAGAAATGGCGCGCCATGTTGCGCATAAGGCCCGCTTTGTTGTCGTGCAGGCGCACGAAGATCGCCTGACCGTTTTTCGTCGCCTGCAACTGTCGGATCGCCTCGTTGGGGAAGGCGCGGCCGAACTCGATGATGGCAAGCCCCGTGTCGTGCAGACTGTCTTCCTTGTTTTGCGCAGCCATGCGTGTTGCCACGAAAGCGAAGAAAATGACGATGGCGCAAAGGACGCACCAGACGATAATGCCCACGCCGAGTCTCCGTTCAATGGTAGCGGTACGCCCCTTGTAACGCGCGAGACTTGCGCGAATTTGACCGGGATCAAAGTTTCCTGCGGAATGCGGCCAGCGCCATTCTGAGCTGGCGGCGCCACTGCGGCGGCTGCAGCGGCCGGTCGAACAGGAGAGCGCCACGCCTCTGCGCCTTGAGGAGCACTGGTTCGGCCAGCACCGCCGGCAAGAAGGCCGGAAAGACGGCTGCTGCAATCGGCGCTGCTGCTCTTGCCTTTGCCAGATGATCGCGGCCGAGGCCGGCGAAGGCTTCGACAGCGGCGGAGATGCGCGGCCGGTCTTCGCCGGCGAGGAAGGTATCGCGGTCGAGACCGGTGGCGGAAAGGATTTGCAACGGAATATAGAGCTGGCCGCGGCGGCAATGCAGCGGCATCAGCAGCAACAGGCCGGCAATCGCCTGGGCGACGCCGGCATGGCCGGCGGCATCCGCCGATCGCGCGGCCTCCTCCGGCGAAAGCACGAGGCTTGCGAGCTGGATCAGCGCGGATGCCGTCTCGCCGGCATAACCCTCGAGCGTCAGCCGCGTCTCCATCGGGTCGTCATAGAGATCGAAGGTGCGAGCCTCGATCATGTCGACCAGCGTCTTGCGCGGCAGGCGATGCGTTTCGATCGCCGTCAGAAGCGCTGCGGCAACCGGATTGGCCGCCGTCGAACCATGGGCGCTGCCTTCCAGCAGATCCCGCCAATATTGCATGCGCACCTCGCCGGGCAGCGGCTCGTGCACGAGATCGCGGACACGGGCAAGCTCGGCATTGAAGGCGTAAAGGGCAGCAAGCGACCCGCGCTTATCCTCCGGTGACAGCAGGCATGCAAGATAACGGTCGCGATCATTGTCGCGCAGCATCGCCAGGCAGATCCCCTGGTTCGTCGCAATATTCGCTTCAGCCATCGTCAGACCGCAATCAATGCCGCGGCGACGGCGCGCTGCTCGGACAGCATGATGTTGAAGGTTCGGACCGCGGCACCTGTACTCATCGGATCGGAGGAGATGCCGCGCGCCTTCAGCGCCTGCTTCAATTCGTCGGGCAGACGACGAAGCTCGGTTCCGGTGCCGACAAGCAGAACCTCGATATCACCAGCCTCTTCCAGCACACGGCGGAAATTTTCAAGCGACAGCGGCTTCGACATGTCCATGTCCCACCCGTGAATGCCGGAGGGCAGGCAAAGGATGGAGCCGCGATGCGACATGTCGGCAAAACGGAAACCGCCATTGCCGTATGTGTCGATCGGAGCTCGGCCGGGAAAATGCGCCGCGCGGATTTCTATGCCTTTTGCCATGTTTTCAAACCACCGTGCCGGATCTTACACCAGCGTCCGTCTTGTTGCTCTCTTCTCCGTTGGAAGCCTCGGGCCGCAGCCGGAAGACGATCAACACGGGAGCCGCGATATAGATCGAAGAGAAAGTGCCGAGAGCGACCCCGAACAGCATCGCAAAGGAGAAGGAGCGGATAACATCGCCGCCGAAAAGATACAGCGCGAGCAACGCAAGCAGCGTCGTCGCCGCTGTCAGGACAGTGCGCGACAATGTCTGATTGATCGAGGCATCGATCAGGATCGGCAGCGGCATCTTCCTGTATCGCTTAAGATTCTCGCGCATCCGGTCATAGACGACGACCGTGTCATTCAGGGAATAACCGACGATGGTCAGTACGGCGGCGATGCTCGTCAGGTTGAACTCGATTCCGGTCAGCACGAAGAGACCGAGCATGATGATGACGTCGTGCAGCGTGGCAACGATGGCGCCGACGGCGAACTGCCATTCGAAGCGGATCCAAATGTAGATCAGGATCGCCGCGAGGGCGGCAACGATCCCCAGTGTGGCCATCATCGTCAATTCGCCAGAGATGGCAGGACCGACGACCTCGACGCGGCGGAAATCGTAATCGGCCGCGAGTTCGCCGCGCACCAGCGTCGCCGCCGATTGCTCGGCATTCTCGCCGCCGCCTTGGGACGCGATGCGGATGCGCGCATTCGACGGCCGGCCCGTAGGCTCGACGCTGACCTCGCCGAGATTGAGCTCGTCGAGGCGCGACCTGAGATCATCGATGTCGGCATTGCCCTGTTTCGCCGTCACCTCGATGAGCGAGCCGCCGGTAAAATCGATGCCGAGCTGCAGGCCGACAGTGGCAAAGGCCGCCATGGCGATCAGCGAGATCGCGGCCGACGCCGTGAAGACAAAGCGGCGGATCCCCATGAAGCGGACATTGGTGTGCTCGAAAAGATGCGCCACAACGCTCTTCGGCAAATGCCGGGGATGGCGCGCTTTCAGCCAGACGGCGACGATCGAGCGCGTCAGCGTGAAAGCCGTGATGACGGTCGTCAGAATGCCGGCCGCCAGCGTCACGGCGAAACCGCGGATGGATTCGCTGCCGAGGAAGAGGAGGATGATGGCGGCGATGAAGATTGTGACATTCGCGTCGACGATCGTGGCAAACGCGCGGGAGAAGCCGCGGTCGACGGCCCGTGCAAAGGAGGGGCCGGCTCTTTCCTCTTCGCGGATGCGCTCATAGATCAGCACGTTGGAATCGACCGCCATGCCGACGATCAGCACGATGCCGGCAATGCCGGGCAAGGTGAGTGTCGCACCGGCAAGACTGAGCCCCGCGACGATGAGGATCAGGTTGAAAAAGAGCGAGACGACGGCGATGACGCCGAGAATGCGGTAGAGCGCGATCATCAGTGCTGCGACCAGCACGACGGCGACGAGGCCGGCAACCAGGCCGGAGACGATGGAGTCGGCACCGAAGCTCGGGCTTATGCTGCGCTCCTCGACGCTCGTCAGCGTCGCGGGCAAGGCGCCGGCGCGCAGCATCACCGCAAGGTCACGAACGCCATCCTCGGAGAAGTTTGCCGAAATCCGCCCCTCGCCGCCGGTGATCGCCGCATCGATGACCGGCGACGACATCACCTGATCGTCGAAGACGATGGCAAGGTGCTTGCCAATATTCCGACTCGTCGCCTCAGCCAACCGCTGCGTGCCTTCGGCGTCGAGACGATAGACAATCGAGGTATCCTGCGTCTGCGGAGCGATGGCAGGTTCGATATCGATCATGTTGGCGCCGGTGACGAAAGCCGTGCGGTCGACAAGATAGGGCACCGGCGGATCGTCGAGCGAATAGAGCACTTCGGAGGTAGCCGGCCAGCGGCCGTTGAGTGCCTCCTGCCCGGACATGCTTTCGTCGAGCAGACGAAAGGAAAGCTTGGCCGGTTGGTTCAGAATATTCTTAAGCCGCTCCGCATCGACCGATCCCAGCACCTGCACGGCGATCCGGTCGGCGCCTTCGGGACGAACCTGGAAATCCTTGTATCCGAAGCCTGTGATGCGGCGACCGACGACATCAAGCGACCGGTTCCGGGTGGATACAACGTCGGCGGCAATGCCGGCATCGGAAATCTGTAGCGAGAGCTGCCCTTCCCCGCCCTGCTGCAGCGCCAACCCTGACTGGCCGCCGGCCGTCGTCAAAGGCTCCAGGAGATCGACCGCCTTCTGCGTCTCGGCCGGATCGGTAATCCGGACCGTCACGGTCTGGCCGTTTCCGGTCAGCCCGGTATAGCGGATGCCGGCGCCCCGCAACGCGTTGCGCACATTCGCAACCGCCTCCTCCAGGCGGTCCTTGACGATATCGGAACGCTCGACCTTCAGAACGATATGCGAACCGCCCTGCAGGTCGAGACCGAGCGTCACGCGGTCGTTTCGCAACCATCCCGGCAGAGATGAACGCTGCGCCTCGCTCAAGAGATTGGGCGCAGCGACGACGACGGCCGCAAACGCAACCAGCCAAATCAGAAGTGTTTTCCAACGGGAAAAATGCAACATTCTCTCGACGATCTTCCGATCCGGCGGATCCGCCGTTATCGCGGTTTACGCCGCGTCGGCCTTGACAGGCTCACCCTTGACGCGAACTTCCGAAATGCCGCTGCGGACGATGCGTACGCGCACGCCTTCAGCAATCTCGACTTCGACTTCCTTGTCGTCGACGACCTTCGTCACCTTGCCGACGAGTCCACCGCCGGTCACGATCTGATCGCCGCGACGAATCGCCTTCAGAGTTTCCTCGCGCTTCTTTGCCTGCGCGCGTTGCGGCCGGATCAGCAGGAAGTACCAGACGACCATCAGCGGCACGAACAGGATGATCATTTCGAAACCGGAGCCGCCGAATCCCGTCGTGGTATCGGTCGCAGTCTGGGCGAATGCCGGGGTGATGAACATGCTAAACTCCTCAGGCTTAAACGGCGGAACTCCGCCTGCTTTTCAGGTTGCCGGACTATAGTTGCCGCTTTGATGAATGCAACAGAAACAGCCGGAAACAGTACCGATTCCGCTGCCTCATAACCTTTCCGCCGGGAAAACGCCATGGTAGGCCGCTTCGAAAGATCAAAGCGACTTACCGCAGTGAGAAATCAGGAGGTCCACGATGACCGAGGAAATCAACAGCGCCCTGCTTGCCGAAGTGAAAAGGCTCGCTGATGCGGTGCAGCGTCTTGCCGGGCCGGCGCCTGCCGTCAACGATTGGGACGCGGCCGACTGCTTCGTCTGGGCGCCGCTGCGTCATTATTTGCAGCCGGTGAAGAAGCCGAACCGGGTCGCGCTGAAGCTCATCCGCGGCGTCGATCACGTGCGCGATATCCTGCATGAGAATACAGCGCGGTTCGCCGAGGGGTATGCCGCCAACAACGTGTTGCTCTGGGGTGCGCGCGGCATGGGCAAATCCTCGCTTGTTAAGGCTGTGCACGAGGATGTCAGGCGCGAAAGCGGCCTCCCGCTGAAGCTGGTCGAGGTCCATCGCGAGGATATTGCCAGCCTGCCCAATCTGCTCGACCTTCTGAAGGACACGCCGTACCGCGTGATCGTTTTCTGCGACGATCTCTCCTTCGATCACGACGACACCGCCTACAAGTCGCTGAAGGCGGCGCTCGACGGCGGCGTCGAAGGACGGCCGGACAATGTGCTGTTCTACGCCACGTCGAACCGACGCCATCTTCTGCCGCGTCACATGATGGAAAACGAACAGTCGACAGCGATCAATCCCTCGGAGGCCGTCGAGGAAAAGGTCTCGCTGTCCGACCGCTTCGGTCTTTGGCTCGGCTTTCACAAATGCAGCCAGGAGGATTATCTCGGCATGATCGACGGTTATGCCGATCACTTCAAGCTCGGGCTCGATCGCGACAAGATGCATGCCGAGGCACTGGAATGGGCGACGACCCGCGGCGCGCGCTCTGGTCGCGTCGCCTGGCAATACATCCAGGATCTGGCCGGACGCATGCGCGTTCACATCGACCGGGACTGAAACGCGTCGCTGAGACATGTCCAGAAATAACAAAAGCCCGGCGGGTGGCCGGGCTTTTGCGCTTCCTGGTACGCCATACCTATTCCAGGAAAGTCATCGGGTTGACCGGCGAAGCGTCTTTGCGCACCTCGAAATGGACCTGCGGCTGCTTGACGTCGCCGCTCATGCCGGAGACGGCGACCGTCTGACCGCGCTGGATCTTCTGACCGCGGGTGACGCTCAATGTGTCGGCGTTGCCATAGACAGTGACGGTGCCATCGTCGTGACGGACGAGAACGGTGTTGCCCAGTTCCTTCAGGCCGTTGCCGGCATAGATGACGACGCCGTTTTCGGCCGCCTTGATCGGCGTGCCCTGCGGCACCGAGATATCAATGCCGTCATTGCGGTTGCCGTTGACGTTGGCACCATAGGAGGCAATGACCTGTCCACGAACCGGCCAGCGATATTTGCCGATACCGGTCGATTCCGGCGCGTCGGAGCTGACGTCGGATTTCTTCTCGACGTCGTCGACGGTCTGAGTGGCGACCGGCGCCTTATAGGGCGCGGGCTGAGCGGAAGCCGTTTCCTGCACTGACGCCGTCTGAGCCGGCTTCGGATCGACCTTCTCAGCCGGGATCGAGGCGGTCTTGATGGTGTCGGCATTGCCGTTCGGGATCTTCAGTGCCTGGCCGACACGCAGCGAGTTCGCCGAAAGATTGTTGGCAGCCTTGAGATCGTCGATGTCGGTGCCGGTCGCCTTGGCGATCTTTGCCAGCGAATCGCCCTGCTTGACCACATACGCGCCGGCAGGCGCCTTCGGATCCTTGCCGGCGCCAGCCGGAAGCTTGCCGGTGGGATCGGCGCTCGCCACGGTCTTGTCCCGGGCGGAATTGGCGCCGGGAACGACAGCGACCTTCTGCTCCGGCGCCTTGGCCGGCTCCGGCATATTGCCGGGCTTGGAAAGATCAGCCGCCTGGGACGCCGCCTTGGCCGCATTGCCGCCGTTGAAAGTTGGGATCAGCACTGCCTGGCCGGGCTTGGCCGCTGCGGCCGTCTTCAGATTGTTGACGCGCAGGATTTCCTTTTCCGGGACACCGAAGCGCCGGGCCAACGTCGCAATGCTCTCACCCGGACGCAGCGTGACAGAAGGCGCATTGGTCGCGGACCAGCCGGAAACCTTTGGCGTCGTGCCTGTCGTCAGAGAATCGGGCGTCGGCTTCGGGGCAGCCGGCGCTACGAGCCGCGGCTTTTCGGCCTGAGCCGAAGTCGGGAAAGGCTGGGCGAGCGCGACTTCTCTTTCCCGATGGCGGGCGGGCGCAGCAGCCGGCGGAGCAGCAAGCTCGGAACGCTGTATCGAGACCGGCGAGGAAGCCATGCGTGCGCTCGAGGGGGGCATCGGTTCGTAACTCTGACGCGCCGGATAAGGCTGATTCAGCGTATTATTGCCGCCACCATAACCTGGCTGACTGGCGACGGCGGAACCGCCGAGATCGGCGCGAGGCACCGGATCACCTTGCTGACCGCCGCGCGGAATGGAACTGGTGGTGATCTGATCCTGCCCCGAGGAGGAAAACAAGCCGCCGAACCGTGTCACATCGGAACTGCAGCCCGTTGCGGTACTCGCCAGCAGGCCTACAACCAGGAAATTGCCGGCAGACTTACCGAACTTCGGCGAAAGACTGAAACGCATTGACTCGACCCACTGAGAACGCAACCATTTGTGAGTCTATTAAAGCGCGTTAGTGTTACCACGCGGTTAAGATGCTGGAATCAGTGCGATATTTTTGAGAAGTTGCTAACCATAGCTTACGGGTGAAAAATCACAGTGGCGGGAGGCGCTGGCGAACACCTCGTGTCTGCATTCAGACCCAGCGTCTAAAGCAGCGAGGCAAGACGTGGAACGATCGGCAGATAAGGAGCTTCGAACAGTTCCTCGCGTTCGAACCGGCTGCCGGTTTTCGTCAGCCGCACCATGCGGCATTCATTCTCGGAAATCATCAGCGGCGCGATCATCGAGCCGCCGGAAACGAGCTGGTCGGTATAAAAGCGCGGCATCGAATTGAAGGCCGCCGTCACCAGGATGCGGTCGAAAGTGCCCTCTCCCTGCATGCCGGCGCTGCCGTCGGCATGACGGATGACGACGTTGCGCAGGCCAAGCGATTCCATGCGCCGCTGTGCCGCCGATGTCAGCGTCTTATAACGGTCGATGGACAGGACGCGCTCGGCGAGCCGGCCCATGACGGCGGCGGTGAAGCCGCTGCCGGTGCCGATCTCCAGGACGCGCTGTCCCGGCTTGAGTTTCAGGTGGTGGAGGATGCGCACGACAAAGTCGATGCCTTCCAGGAAGGAACCGCATTCGATCGGGATCGTCCGGCTGGAATAGGCGTCGTCTGCAAATTGCGGCGGCACGAACAGCGAGCGCTGCGTCTGCTCGACCGCCGTCAGCAGATCGAGATCGGAGATGCCTTCGGCACGCAACCTGAGGACGAGCGCTGCAAAGCCCTCTTTCTCCGCCAGTCTTGCCGTCAAACCTGTGCTCCGTATCCCAGGGCCCGCGCCACGCGGTCCGTCACGGAATAATCGGTCAGATCAAGTTTCAAAGGCGTTACCGAAATCTTGTTATGCTTCAAAGCGTGAATATCGGTACCTTCGATGAAGGCGCCGGCGCGTTCACCGAACTTCAGCCAGTAATAGGGAAAACCCCGGCCGTCGGAGCGGGCGTCGACTTGCAGATTGAAGGCGAGCTTGCCCTGCATCGTCACCTCGGCGCCGTCGACTTCGTCGGGACGGCAGTTCGGGAAGTTGAGATTGAGGAAGGTACCTTCAGGCAGGTCGAGCACCATCAGCTTTTCGAGGAGCGCCGGTGCATGCGTCTCGCAGACCTCCCAGGGCACGATGCGCGCGCCATCCTCATAGAGATAGGCCTGGCTCAGCGCGATGGAACGCACGCCCTGCATCGTGCCCTCGATGGCGCCGGCGATCGTGCCGGAATAGGTTACATCGTCGGCAACGTTCGAGCCCGAATTGACGCCGGAGAGAACGAGATCGGGCTTGATGTCCATCACCTGCCGGATGCCCATGATCACGCAATCGGTCGGCGTGCCGCGCAGGGCGAAGTGCTTGTCGGAAATCTTGCGCAATCGCAAAGGCTCCGACAGGCTCAGCGAATGCGCAAGGCCGCTCTGGTCGGTCTCAGGCGCCACGATCCAGACGTCATCGGACAGTGTGCGGGCGATCCGCTCCAGCGCGGCCAAGCCTTCAGCGTGAATGCCATCGTCATTCGTAAGCAGGATGCGCATCGCCTCAGGCCGCCCGTTCGATCTTGGTCAAGCCGCCCATATAGGGCAGCAAAACGTCCGGAATCGTGACGGAACCGTCTTCATTCAGATAATTTTCGAGGACGGCGATCAGGCAGCGGCCGACGGCAGTGCCGGAACCGTTCAGCGTGTGCACGAACTTGATGCTCTTGTCGTCCTTGCCGCGGTAGCGCGCATTCATGCGCCGGCCCTGGAAATCGCCGCAGACCGAGCAGGAGGAGATTTCACGGAAGGCATTCTGCCCCGGCAGCCAGACTTCGAGATCGTAGGTTTTGCGCGAGCCGAAGCCCATATCCCCGGTGCAAAGGGTCATCGTGCGGAAATGCAGGCCGAGGCGCTTCAGCACCTCTTCCGCGCAAGCGGTCATCCGCTCATGCTCGGTAACGGCGCTTTCGGCATCGGTGATCGAGACGAGCTCACATTTCCAGAACTGATGCTGGCGCAGCATGCCGCGCGTATCGCGGCCGGCAGAGCCCGCTTCCGAGCGGAAGGACGGGGTCAGCGCCGTGAAACGCAGCGGCAGCTTTTCCTGGTCGAGGATCTCGTCTCGCACCAGATTGGTCAGCGTCACTTCGGCCGTCGGGATGAGATAGCGGCTATCCGTCGTCTTAAAGAGATCCTCTTCGAACTTCGGCAGGTTGCCCGTGCCGAACAGCGCCTCAGCGCGGACCATCAGCGGCGAGCTGACTTCGGTATAGCCGTGCTCACTCGTGTGGAGATCGATCATGAACTGGCCGAGCGCGCGCTCGAGCCTGGCGAGCGGGCCGGTCAGAACCGTGAAGCGCGCACCGGAGAGTTTGGCGGCGCGCTCGAAGTCCATATAGCCGAGCGCCTCGCCGATCTCGAAGTGCTCCTTCGGCGTGTGGTTCCAGCGCGGCTTTTCTCCGACGACGCGGGTGACGACGTTGTCGTGCTCGTCCTTGCCGACCGGAACGTCGTCTAAGGGCACGTTCGGGATGCGCGAAAGCGCATCGTTGAGATCGGCCGTCACTTGCCGTTCTTCTTCCTCGATCGCAGGCAGCAGGGTCTTCAGTTCGGCGACCTCGGCCTTCAGCTTCTCGGCGAGATCGGTGTTCTTCTGGGCCATTGCCGCGCCGATTTCCTTGGAGGCAAGGTTGCGACGCGACAGCATATCCTGCGCTTTCTGTACAGCAGAGCGGCGCCTTTCATCGAGGGCGACGAGACTCTGGGCCAGAGGTTCCGCTCCGCGCTTGGCAAGGGCGGCATCGAGCGCTTCGGGATTCTCACGGATCCATTTGATATCGAGCATCGTCGTTCCAACTCGTTGCAACAGAAATGACCCGGTCAAAGCCTGACCTGGCCTCGACCGGATGAGACGGCGTCATAAAGGGATTTCCGGCATCGCCTCAGACGCTGTCGGTCTTGGCAACGTCTGCGGATCCGGTTTCCTTTTCGAGCACCTGCCGGGCACGCTGGCGCTCCACGAGTCGCGCCGCATAGATGGAAATCTCGTAGAGAAGGATCGCGGGTATCGCAAGGCCGATCTGGGACATCGGATCCGGCGGCGTCAGCACGGCAGCGACGACGAAGGCGAGTACGATGGCGAACTTGCGCTTTTCGGCGAGCCATTGCGACGTCAGCAGACCGACACGGGCAAGCAGCGTCGTGATAACCGGAAGCTGGAAGACGAGGCCGAAGGAAAAGACCAGGGTCATGATCAGGCTCAGATATTCCGAAACCTTCGGCAAGAGCGAGATTGCCACTTCATCCTGGCCCGGCGCCTGCTGCATCGACAGAAAGAACCACATGACCATTGGGGTGAAGAAGAAATAGACCAGCGCGGCGCCCAAGAGGAACAGAATCGGCGAAGCGATCAGGAACGGCAGGAATGCCGCTCGTTCGTTCTTATAGAGGCCCGGAGCGACGAACTTGTAGATCTGCGCGGCGATGATCGGAAAAGCGATGACAAGGCCGCCGAACATGGCGACCTTCACCTGCGTAAAGAAGAACTCCTGCGGCGCGGTATAGATGAGCTGCGCCTTCTCGACGTCGAGATTGGCCCAGCTGACGGCGAGCTTGTAAGGATAGACCAGGTAGTTGAAGATGTGCTTGGCGAAAAAGAAGCACACGATAAAGGCGATGAAGAACGCCCCGATCGACCAGATCAGCCGCGTGCGCAGCTCCATCAGGTGCTCGATCAGCGGCTGCGGCTTGTCTTCGATATCACCGCTCATGCCTCGTCCTTCTTCTTCGTCTGCGCCGGCTTTTTCGGCATTGCGGGCTTTCTGGCCACCGTCGCCCGTTTCGGTTTTTCCACAGGCACGGCAGTGGCCGCCGCAGCATCGACCTTGTCGGCCGCCTTGACGCGCGGCTTGCGCACGGGTTTCGGCTTGGCGGCAACCGTATCGGCCTGAACCGCCGCTGCTGCGACGGGTTCTGGCTGCGCAGGCGCCGGCACCAGCGGCGGCGTTTCAGGCAGGCTCATCGACGGCGTCGGAGCCGAGACGGCATCCGGCGCCACCTCGGTCTTGTTTTCCGTGACCACGGTCGCCTTCTGCAGGTCGGCCTTGATCTCGTTGCCCATCTGGCGAAGCGGGTTCATCGCCTCGCGCAGGCTATTAACCGGGTTGAGCTTCTGGGCGTCGCTGATCGTCTGGCGGACATCGTCAAGCTCGGCTTCGCGCAACGCTTCGTCGAACTGCGCCCGAAATTCACCTGCGACCTTGCGGGCGCGCTGTGTCATCTTGCCGAAAGCGCGCAGCATCGGCGGCAAATCCTTCGGACCGACAACGACGATCAGGACGACCGCGATGACCAAAAGCTCGGTCCAGCCTATATCGAACATGCAAGGCTCCTGGACGGGAAGCGCGGGGGCTGCGCTTTTCCCGGACTTGGTTACTTCGTTTCGTCGGCCTTGTGATCGACGGTCTTTGCCGTATCCGGCGCGTCTTCGTCCGTCATGCCCTTCTTGAAGCTCTTAATGCCCTTGGCGACATCGCCCATCAGTTCCGGAATCTTGCCGCGACCGAACAACAACAGCACGATCACCAGAACGATCAGCCAGTGCCACACGCTAAGAGAACCAATCATTACTCTAACTCCCTGTTTCGATGTTCCCACGATGTAAGGATTTCCAACACCGTTTCCAACATCACGCCTTTTGAACTGCGCTTAATGTCACGGTATCGCCCTTTATGACAAGCCACCGACCCATCGAAAAGTGGTGAGGACATTGTTTTCGCCGTGCATGGCAAAAACAAGACGAAGGCGCTCAATCCTCGGAGGTAGAACGCGGGGCGAGCAACCCAAGTTCTTCGAGATCCATCTGGGTGATCGGATCCTCGTCCTCGGTCAGCTCGTCGTTCATCGATGGTGAGGGAATATTGAAATTTGCCGGAATGCGGCCTGACAGCAGGCCCGCTCCCTTCAACTCTTCGAGACCGGGCAGATCGCGCAGCTCCTCGAGACCGAAATGGTCGAGAAAATCCCGGGTCGTGCCCAATGTCACCGGCCGGCCCGGTGTGCGCCGGCGGCCGCGAAACCTTACCCAGCCGGCTTCCATCAGCACGTCGAGCGTGCCGCGCGAGGTCTGAACGCCGCGAATATCCTCGATCTCGGCGCGCGTCACCGGCTGATGATAGGCGATGATCGCCAGCACTTCGAGGGCGGCGCGCGAAAGCTTCTTCACCTCGTTATCGTCGCGGCGAATGACGAAGGAGAGATCGGCGGCGGTACGGAATGCCCAGGCGCCTTCGACCTGCACGAGGTTGACGCCCCGCGGCGCGTATTGCTCCTTCAGGCGCAGCATGATCGCATGCACATTGGCGCCCCTCGGCAGCCGCTCAGCGATAAAGCCTTCGGAGACCGGTTGCGAGGAGGCGAAGACCAGCGCCTCGGCGACGCGCTCGGCCTCAATCTCGGCCTGCAGGTCGCGGCCCTCGTCCTCGAAATCCTCTTCGCCCTTCGGATCGATCAAATCGGTCGCTCCTGTTCCACGACCTGCAGCGTCGCATGTTTCGGGCCGCGCCGCATGTAGATCGGCTGAAAGGCCCCATCCTGGCGGATTTCGAGCTTGCCCTCACGCACCAGTTCCAGCGAGGCGGCAAAGGCGCTGGCGATCGCCGTGACGCGTTCCTCGGGTGCTGCCAGGTACCGCAGCAGATAATGTTCCATCGCCGTCCAGTCGCCGATCTCGCCGATCATCTGGGTCAGCAGTTCGCGGGCGTCGGTCAGCGACCAGACATTGCGCCTCTCGATCGTTACCTGGGTAACGGCATGGCGCTGGCGCAGTGCCGCATAGGCGGTCAGGAGATCGTAGAGGCTTGCCGCATAAGCGGACTGCTGCCGGTCGGGAATATGTTCGGGCGCGCCGCGGGCGAAAATATCACGGCCGAGACGGTTGCGATTGACGAGGCCTTCCGCCGCCTGCCGCATGGCCTCCAGGCGTTTCAGCCGGAAGGCGAGTGTTGCCGCCATCTCCTCGCCCGAGGGACCGTCATCCTTGACCTGCTGGGGTATGAGCAGCCGCGACTTGAGATAGGCAAGCCAGGCGGCCATGACGAGATAGTCGGCGGCAAGTTCGATGCGGATGCGCCGGGCGCTTTCGACGAACTGCAGATATTGCTCTGCGAGTGCCAGCACCGAAATGCGCGACAGATCGACCTTCTGGTTACGCGCGAGATAGAGCAGCAGGTCGAGCGGCCCCTCGAAGCCGGCGACGTCGATCACCAGCGCCGGCTCGTGGCTGGCGCGCTCGGAACCGTTCTCCTGCCACAGCTTGTCCATCGGCGTTGCCGCCTGCGGACGTTCGGTGCCCTTTGTGCTCACCACCCTGCTCCCTTAAGATCAGACTGTTGCAAATATCGCCTCGAATTCCGCCCTCAGCTCCGCCTGATCGGCCGTATCCGGCGTCGCGAAACCTGCTTCGACCGCCTTCGCGCGGGCAAGCGACAGACCGGCGAGCGGCGGAACATTTGCCACGACTTCGACCATCTCGTCCATATGGCCGTTGCAATGCAGCACGATATCGCATCCGCCTGCAATAATATTCGCCGCTCGTTCACCGATCGTGCCGGAAAGAGCATTCATCGAACTATCGTCGGAAAGCAACAGACCATCAAAGCCGATGTGCTTACGGATGACGCCGTCGATCATCTTGCGCGAGGTCGTCGCCGGATTGTCCGGGTCGATTGATGTGAAGACGAGATGGCAGGTCATTGCCATCAGCTCGTCCTTCATCGCGACGAAGGGCGGGAAATCATGAGCTTCCAGCTCATCGCGCGAGACGGTGACCACCGGCAGTTCCAGATGGGAATCGGCAAAACCGCGGCCGTGGCCGGGCATGTGCTTCATGACGGGCAGCAAGCCGCCGGCCTTCAGCCCTTCGCCGGCCGCCCGGCCCATGGCGATGACGGTTTCGGGATCGCGGCCATAGGCCCGGTCGCCGATGACATTGCTGCTGCCTTCGACCGGCACGTCGAGCACCGGCAGGCAATCGACATTGATGCCGAGGCTCGAAAGATCGAAGGCATGCAGTCGCGACATCACCCAGGCGGCGCGCAGGCCAAGCGCCGGATCGCGGCGATAGAGATCGCCCAGCGCCTGACCCGAGGGGTAACGCGGCAGGACCGGCGGACGGATGCGCTGGACGCGACCGCCCTCCTGGTCGATCAGCACCGGCGCATGCCAGCCGACACTGTCGCGCAGTTCGGCGACGAGATCGGTAATCTGCGAGGCTTCGGAGATATTGCGCCCGAAGAGGATGAAACCCCAGGGCCGTTCGCCCCGATAGAAACTCTTTTCTTCGGGTGTGAGGGCAAGGCCGCTGCAGCCAAGGATCATCGCTTTTGATTCGGTCATACCCGAATCATAGACGGAGCCCGGCCAAATGCGAGCAAGCCCAGGCGCGATGCACAAAAAAGAGCGGCGGACCGATCTGGCCCGCCGCTCTTCAATTTAACGTTCCGATGTTACCTGGAGATCAGGCAGCTACCGCCGGCGGCACGATACTTCTCGCAAAGTGCCGCGGCCTCGTCCTTGGAGCCGGCCGGAATGCGAACACGGTAGAAAGTCCCCTTGCCGGCAACATCGGCCCTGCGGATCTCATAAGCGCGGCCGGCAAGCACGCCGGCGAATTTCTTCGACAGGCTGGCATAGGATTTGTTCGCCTCGTCTTCCGATGGCAGCGAGGCGATCTGGATGCCGTATCCGCCGGCGGATGCGGCCTGCTGCGGCTGGGCGGCCGGTGTTGCGGAGGCGACCTGCGTCGGTTTCGGCTGCTGCGCGGGCGAACGGACATTGCCCTTATCGGTGACGGTGCCGACGACGTTGACGGGCTGATCGGCCGGGCGGGCGATCGGAACCGGGGCCGTATCGGCAATCGGCGTCGTCTTGACCGGCCGTGCCGGCGCATCGACCGGCGCGGGATTTGCCGGCTGAACATCGGCCGTTGCGGCAGGCGACGGCTGTGCCGGCGTGGTTTCGACAGGTGCTGCGGAACGCGCATCGGCGGAAGCAACCTCGGCGGCTGCCGGGAAGCTCGCAGCCGTGCCGGCAATCGGCGGTGCGGCCGGGGCCGACGGCGCAGACGGAGCCGAGCGGGCCGTTACCGGCGGCTGCGCAGGCGTGGTCGTCTGGGCAATCGGCGCAGAGGAAACCGGCTGGTCGGCGGGCGCCGCTTCCTCGCGGGCGACCAGGGTGCCGTCAGGCTTGACGATCATCGTGCGGACCTTACGCGGCGAAACGGCCGGCGTCTTGTCGGTGTCGCTTGCGGGAGCGTCGTCGGCGCTGGCCTGGTTCGGCAGCAGACGGGGATCCTCCGTTTCACCAACCGCCGTCGGCGTGACCCGATCCTCGGCGCCGGCGTTCTCGTCATCCTCCGGCAACGCCTCCGGCGTCAGAGTGCGCTGGACGACATCGACGGGTGCCTCGTCCGAGGAAACGAGCGCCTTCTGCTTCGGCTCCTCGGCAGAACCCGCAACGCGATCGTAGACGGCCTTATCCTGGTTCGGAACCGTCTTGCCGCCGGGATTTTCCGGAACGACCTTGACCGGCTCCTTGTCGGCCGTGATCACGCGCGGCTCGCCGGACGCGACAATGCCAAGCCCTTCGCCGTTCCAGACGGAGGAATAGACGCCATAACCGACGCCGGCGAAGACCACCAGCACGACGGCCCCGGCAAGCAGCCGGCGCATCGACCGGGCGCGGCTGAAATCAGCGGCCTGGCTTGCCGACTCGATGTGGACCTCGGAGGTCTCGCGGCGCTCGACCGGCTCGCGCACGCTGCGGCGGAAATCCTCCTCCAGCGCTCGTTCGAAATCATCGAGACCGTCGGCAATGGTCGGCTTGGCCGGCTTTGCCGCAGCAGCCGCATCACGGGCCGGCACCGGCGTTTCGCGCGGTTTGGCCGGTTCAAAGAAACTCGCGATCTCCGCGTCGAGATCGAAATCGAAATCCGCGGTTTTCGCGACCGAAGCGGGCTGCTCGACCGGCGGCAAGGCCGGTACATGCATGTCGTCCACCGTTTCGGGACGATCCTCCGGATCGGAGATCATCGCCGGATCGAACGGCAGGTCTTCGGTCGATTCCGCGGAAGGTGCCTCTGTAGCAGCTGCCCAGTTGAAGGCCGGAGCCGGAGCTGGGGTCGGCGGCTCAGCGGCGAAGGCCGGTTCGGACCGCGCCGGGGCGGCGTCGTGCGGGCGGACAGGCGCTGCCTGCTGGGTCGCAGAGGATACCGGCTCAGCCTTTGGCTGCGGCGCAGGCTCGGATGCTTCGGAAAAATCGAGATCGGCAAGTTCCAACTCGATGCCGGCGAGATCCAGTTCGAAATCATGGCCAGCGAAAGGATCATCAGCTTCCGGCGCGGGCTGCGGCGACCGTGAAGATGCCGTTGCGGCAGGCTGGGGCGGGGCGACCACCTCGGCGGGCTGCGGCGCGACCGGTCTTGCGGCTTCGGCAGCATGGGCAGGAACCGCTTCCATCGGAGCCGACAGGACAGGTGCTGCAACGACAGGTACGGGCGCGATCGCCTCGGGCTGAACCTTTGTGGCGGCAGCGGGCGTGACTTCGGCGGAGGCGGATTGCGACGAAACAGGTGCCAGATTGGCGCGTTGCAAGACCGGATGGGGCACTGGATAGCGCGAGACGTCGGCCAGCAGGTCATCGAGATCGAAAGTGCCGACGGTGTGCGGAACTTCGGGCACGACCTCGGTCAGCGCGGCGTCGGCCTGGATCTCGCCCTCGACGGCGGCCGCGAGATCAAAACCGGTGTCGGAGCTGAACTCTTCCAGCTCGTCCTCGACTTCAACGAACTCTTCGGCTTCGGCAGTTTCCTGCGGCGCAATTACCTCATCATGGCGATCGAGCTCGGCAGGAAAGCCGAGCGATGGCGACGCGGATTGGAACTTCTCGGGAGGCTCGACAGCGGCGACAGGCGCCGGCTGCTCGACCACGGCCACCGGCTCCGCCGGGGCAAGATCAGCAACCTCTGCTTCAGCCATCGGGTCAGCGGGCGCCTCAGCCACAGGTGCGGCAATCGCCTCGGCGGCCGGCTCGACCGCAGCCGCCGGCGGAGCCACGGGCTCCTCGCGCTTGGGAGCGTGGAAATTGGCGAGCGGAAGCCTGATGCTGGCAGCCGACCACTGCGGGGCTTTGGCGGGCTGCGCCAGTGAAGAGACCGGCGCTGCGCCGATCGACAATTCGAGTTCCTCGATCAGGTCGCGGGCGCCGCCGAAAGCGGCTTGGGTCGGCACCTCGGCGGCAGGATCAACAGAAAGCGGCTGTGGACCGGCCGCCCAGTCTGCAGTGGCCACGTCCCAGTTCCTCGCCGGAGGTTCGGCTGCTTCTTCTGCGACGACGGGGCCAACGGAGACGGGCTCCGGAACATCCGCGCCTGCGGCACCAGGCGAAGCATCGAGAACGGGCTCAACATAGTCTTCCGGAGCGACGCCATCAGAGATCGGCTCGGCCGGCCGGTCGAGTTCTGCGAGCGGACGCGGCGAATCGTAACGATCGAACTGACGCCCGAGCTCGTCCTCGAGATCGAGGGCAGGCTCGCGCCGAGCGGCGCTCACCGTATTCGCTGCAACACGCGGTTCGAAGCCGACGATACGAGCAAGCTCGGCCAACGGATCGTCGTCAGCAAACAGATCATCTTTTCCGCGCGCATCATACGCAAGTTGTTTCTCAGCCATGCCTATCCCACTCGCAAACGCCAACACTCGAATGCCAGCGCATTGTGGGTAAATGGTGACGTTATCGCATTTCGTCAGGTGCGGCAGTGCCTGTAATGGCGAGTCCCGACTTCAAAACCGACGCGACGGCGTACACCAGCCCAAGCCTGGCAATACTTGATTCTCGGTTTTTATCATTAACAAATCGTAATTCCGGCTGATCTTTACCTTTGTTCCAGTGCGCGTGGAAGGAACTGGCGAGGTCATAGAGGTAAAAAGCAATGCGATGCGGCTCCTGCGCCTGGGCCGCCGCCTCGACAACACGCGGGAATTCGGCAAGCTTGGCGACGAGCTGTAATTCGGCCGGATCGTCAATGCCAGCAACGGTTTTCGCAAGATCCTCGGGCGAAACATCGAAGCCTGGAAAAGCCTCCCTCGCCTGCCGGAAGACCGACATGCAGCGGGCATGCGCATACTGCACGTAAAAGACGGGATTATCCTTCGACTGTTCCGTCACTTTGGCGAAATCGAAGTCCAGCGGTTCGGAATTCTTGCGGTAAAGCATCATGAAGCGGACCGAATCACGGCCGACTTCCTCGACGACGTCCCGAAGCGTGACGAAATCGCCCGAACGCTTCGACATCTTTACCGGCTCGCCGTTGCGATAGAGCTTGACCAGCTGGCAGAGCAGCACCGTCAGCTTCGCCTTCCCTTCCGAAACGCCGCGTGCAACCGCTTCCAGGCGCTTGACGTACCCGCCGTGATCGGCGCCGAGCACATAGATCATCTCCTCGAAGCCACGGTCGAACTTGTTCTTGAAATAGGCGACGTCGGCGGCGAAATAGGTATAGGAGCCGTCCGACTTGATCAGCGGCCGGTCCATATCGTCGCCCACCTCGGTCGAGCGGAACAGCGTCTGTTCGCGATCCTCCCAATCTTCGGGAAGCTGACCCTTCGGCGGCGGCAAGGTGCCTTTGTAGACATAACCCTTGAAGGTCAGATCGTTGATCGCGGTGCGGATCGCTGCCGCACCGTTGGCATGCAAGGTGCGCTCGGAGAAGAAGATGTCGTGATGGACATTCAGCGCCGCCAGATCTTCGCGGATCATCGCCATCATCGCATCAATCGTGCGATCCTTGACGAGCGGCATCCATTCTTCTTCCGGCATATTGTGAAGCCGCACGCCGTAATCGGCGGCAAGCGACTGGCCGACAGGCACGAGATAATCGCCCGGATAGAGGCCCGAGGGGATTTCACCGATCCGCTCGCCGAGCGCCTCGCGGTAACGCAGGAAGACGGAGCGGGCGAGCACGTCGATCTGCGAGCCGGCATCGTTGATGTAGTATTCCTTCTCGACGCCGTAACCGGCAAAGGCGAGCAAGTTGGCGAGCGCATCGCCGACGACGGCGCCACGGCAATGGCCGACATGCATCGGGCCGGTCGGATTGGCCGAGACATATTCGACGTTGACCTTCCGGCCTTCGCCGAGGGTCGAACGGCCATAGTCGGTGCCGGCGCCGATCATCGAGGCGAGCAGCCGCTGCCAATAGCCGACGGCGAGGCGGATGTTGATGAAGCCGGGACCTGCGACCGAGACATCGGCGACGTCGGCATCTTCCTTGAGCTTGGCGATGATGACGTCTGCAAGGGCGCGAGGATTGGTTCCAAGCGGTTTTGCCAGCACCATCGCGGCGTTGGTCGCAACGTCGCCATGGCTCGCGTCGCGCGGCGGTTCGACGGTGATGCGGCCGAAATCGAGCTCGGATCGCCTTTCCCTGACCAGATCGATCTGTTCAAGGGCGGTTTTGATCCTGGCTTCGAAGTCGGTAAAAAGGTTCATCGCACTCTTCCATGCATAGGCTGTGCCAAGGCGCAAAATCGGGCTCCGGCGGGCGACCGCTGCCTATCGCAAATCCGGAGTGTGGTCAAACAATCGCCTGTGCGCGCTGATGGCATAGGTGTCGGTCATACCGGCGAGGTAGTCGCCGACATGGCGAGCTTTCGGAGCATCGGAGAGCCCGGCGATATGATCGACCCAGTAATGACTCTGCATTTCCTTGGGACTGGCCATGTAGGCGGCAAAGAGATCGGTGACAATCTGGGCTGCGCCGGCGCGGATGCGCATGATATCGGGATTGCGGTAGATGCGCTTGAAGAGCATCGCCTTGATCTGCCTGTCGGTTTCGGCCATCTCTTCGGAAAATGTGGCGATAACCCGGTCGGCGCCGCGGATGTCGGCAGCGCTCTCGGGGCGAAGAAGGGAAAGGCGCTCCTGCGCAACGCCGATGACGTCCTCGACCATGCGGGTGATCTGACGGCGCATGATCTCGTGGGTGAAGCGGCTCGCCTCCAGGTGCGGATATCGCCCCCTCACCTCGGCCATCAGCCTGGCAAGAAAGGGGATTTCCTCCAGCATGTCGAAACTCAGATAGCCGGAGCGCAGACCATCATCGATATCGTGGGTATTATAGGCGATGTCGTCGGCGATCGCCGCGACCTGAGCTTCCAAGCTGGCGTAAGTCGCGAGCTCGAGATCGTGCAATTCGCAATAATCGAGAATCGGCTGCGGAACGGGGCCGCGTGTGCCGACTCCCTCCGGCGTCAGCAGCGGACCATTATGTTTGACGAGACCTTCGAGGCTTTCCCATGTGAGATTGATGCCGTCGAATTCGGCATAACGCCGCTCCAGCTTGGTCACGATGCGCAGCGATTGGGCATTATGGTCAAAGCCGCCATAGGGCAGCAACACCTCGTGCAGCGCGTCCTCGCCGGTATGGCCGAACGGTGTGTGGCCGAAATCGTGGACGAGGGCCACGCCCTCGGCTAGATCCTCATCGAGCTTCAGGGCGCGGGCGAGTGCGCGAGCGATCTGTGCCACCTCGATCGTATGAGTCAGCCGGGTCCGGTAATGATCGCCGTCCTGGGCGATGAAGACCTGGGTCTTGTGCTTGAGCCTGCGGAAGGCAGTGGTATGGACAATGCGATCGCGGTCGCGTTGGAAATCGGAGCGCGTCGGGCTGTCGTCTTCCGGATAGAGACGCCCACGCGTCGTCCACGGGTCTGCCGCATAGACTGCCCTTTCGCTGCCGCCGAAACCTAAAGCCCGCCTGTCAATCGTCATTCTTCACCGTCATTCTGCCTGTTGCCGCATCTGCCCATTGACGCCGCTTTGCCCTCTTCATACCTATAGCCCGACGAAACGGCAAAGAGGCGCTCGCCCGACCGCTTCGGCGCATCATGGCCTTTTCGCGAAGAACATGGTAAGTTCCTTTGATATCAGGCATTTGAACATTTCTGTGCCAAAACCCATTCTCTCCGGATCTTGACCCCGGCAGGAGGAAATATGACGGATACGAGTGTAACTCTTTCGGATGCCGCGGCAAAGCGGATCGCTGCGATCATCGGTTCGCAGGCCGGCAAAAACGCCCTGCGCGTTTCCGTCGAAGGCGGCGGCTGTTCGGGCTTTTCCTACAAGTTCGACCTTGCCGACAGCGCAAGCGACGACGACATCATCGTCGAAAAGAACGACGCCAAGGTGCTGATAGACAGCCTGTCGCTCGTCTACATGGCGGGATCCGAGATCGACTTCGTCGACAATCTGCTCGGTCAATCCTTCCAGATCAAGAACCCGAATGCGGTGGCCAGCTGCGGCTGTGGCACAAGCTTCTCGATCTGACCATCTGAACGCACGGCATTGTCCCCATGAACCGGCCGAAGAATTGCTTTCGGCCGGTTTATCGTCTTGTCCGGTGATGAAAGACCAAGATAAAAGAAGCCCATCATGGCGTGCCGCATCGAAGCTGATTCATGCGATGCGCCCTGGCTCTTTGTTTAGTGCACGAGATTGTCCCAGACCGCAGCATGCTTCTGGGCGACATGCATCCAGCGGAACGGGATGGAACCATGAAGATCGCGACCTGGAACATCAATGGCGTCAAGGCGCGCATCGACAATCTCACGCAGTGGCTCAAGGATTCCGATCCGGATATCGTCTGCCTGCAGGAGATCAAGACGATCGACGAAGGTTTTCCCAGGCTGGAGATCGAGGCGCTCGGCTATCACGTCGAAACGCACGGCCAGAAGGGCTTCAACGGCGTGGCGATCCTCTCCAAGAGTTCACCTTCCGAAGTGAACCGCGGCTTGCCCGGCGATCCGCTCGACGAGCAGTCGCGCTTCCTCGAAGCGGTGTTCACGCTGCCCGACACGCGCATCCTGCGCGTCTGCTGCATCTATCTCCCGAACGGCAATCCCGTCGACACGGAGAAATATCCGTACAAGCTCGCCTGGATGGAGCGTCTGAGGAGCTTCGCAGCCGAACGGCTGGCCTATGAGGAGATGCTGGTGCTTGCCGGCGATTACAACGTCATCCCCGAACCGCACGACTGCTTCGATCCGAGGGTCTGGGAAAGCGATGCGTTGTTTCTGCCGCAGACGCGGCACGCATTCCGCAGGCTCGAAAATCTCGGATTGATCGATGCGGTGCGGGCGACGACGGATGCGACGCGGCTCTATTCCTTCTGGGACTATCAGGCGGGGGCATGGCCGAAGAACAACGGCATCCGAATCGACCACCTGCTGCTGTCACCGGAAGCTGCCGACCGGATGACCTCGGCAGCCATCGAAAAACATGTACGGGCCTGGGAAAAGCCGTCCGACCACGTGCCTGTCATCGCCTATTTCGATTTCGCGGCCTGACGTTCCGGGCAGCGCGTCGTTTCTGACGCGCAATGGAAGGCGCAGTTTCAATGCCGCATGAAGCGTCAGTCGGCTGAGCCGCTCGCGATGGCGTGCGACAGCGAAACTGCCGTGCGACGGTCGGCCTCGTTCGCAACCGAGAAGGCCTGCTCCTGCAGCGCTTCCATCCAGTTGCAATCTTTCGGCTTGCAGCGGTCGAGAGCGGCGGTCATCAGCGCGAGACCGCGGGCCGTCTGTCCTTCGTCGAAAAGAATATTTCCGAAAACCGCCATGGCGCCGGGATGACCACTTTTGCGGGCCTGGTTCAACCATTTCTTCGCCTGCTGCGGGCTGGCATTGCCGCCCTCGCCGGCCAGCATCATCTGCGCCAGCTGGAACTGCGCTTCGGGAACACCGAAGGTGGAGGCCACCTGGAAATAAAGCTGACGCGCCTGGGTAAGGTCGATCTTGACCGGGCTGCCGGCAATTCCGTGCTTGTAGTAATTGGCGAGCGAGAGAAGGGCGTTGACGAAGAAGCCGGTATCTTCCGAGCCGGGTTCGACACCCTGCTGAGCGATCTCACTGTAGATCTTGAAGGCTTCGAAATCATCCTGGGTAACGCCGTCACCATCGGCATACATATTGGCGAGCGCCCAGCGCGAACCGGTATGACCCTTTTCCGCGGCGTATTTGTAGGCTTCGACCGCCTCCTCCTTCTGTCCGTTCTTATAGGCCTTGAAGCCGAACTTGAAGAGGTCGAAAGGACCGGATTCCTTGCTGACGTCGCTCTTGATGTCGAAAGCGTGAACAGGACCGGTCAGCGCCATGGCTATCCACATGCCCATCAGCATGAATTTGAACAGTTTGAACTCGGACGTTACCATTTCAACCGATTTCTTTCGTTCATCGCACGCAGCCGGCGCTGACGCCGGGCATACCGCCGATGTATTCCTTCGAGGCGAGCGATCCCGCGGCGAGCTCCATGGCCCCTTTGCCCGCGTCGCATCCAGCCCATTGGCCTTTTTCGAAAGGCCGAATTTTCAGCGTATCATGTGGAACCACCCGGCTCCCGGCATGGCCCGACTGCAATCTGCCTGGCATTCTTTCGGCGGGCGCGGCATCCGCCTTCCCGCCTTTATTGCTTTCGTAAACAGCAAATGTGACGAAACCAGTATCGGCTTCTGCGCCAAAGCCGCGCTGCTCCGCCGAACGAGTCGAAAATACCGGCGATGGATGGATCGACATTCTCATTTCGAGGCCAGATTTGCGGCCGGAACAGCCGTGTTCAAAGAGCGAAACGGCCACAATCGGACGATTGTCGCCAATCGCGCCGCATGATCTGCTGTTGCCGGAAAAAATTCACCCATGCTACTATTTACACGCACCCTAAGCCTGCCATCTGCTCGTCTGCCAATAGCGCTGCGCCCTCTTTGTGGCGGGAAATAGACAAACTCGCCCCGCCGCCACCATACGCCAACCGTCGTAAAAAACTGTTGCTGAATCGTCACAAAACGGCGTCAGGAAATGACATGATTAACGGGCGCGAACAAAGAAGAGCCCGGCAATACCGGGCTCTTCAATTCTTCAAATCGCGAATTAGAACTTGATCTTTAGACTTGTCGACAGTGCAGCGACCAAATCATTGCCAAAGGAATAGGAGACATCATCGCCAAAGGTGACGCCATCCTGGGTCACAACGCCAGACGAACCGCTCGTCAACACACCCACGGCGCCGGCTACGCGCCATTCGATATGTTCGGTCGGGGTATAAGCTGCACCGAGACCCAGCGTCCAGCTATCGGTCTGCGCACCATATCCCTGGCTGGTGCCGCGGTCCCATGTCAGGCTGACTGCACCTGCCCATTGATCGTTGAACTTGTGGCCGACACCACCGGTAATCGTCCAGCCGTCACGATAAAGAAGGTCGAGCGAAGTCAGCTCCGTCGCACCGCCGGATCTGCAGGCGACCAGACCCTTCGTCGACGTCGGGCAGAAAGATACAGACTGGAGGATACTCCAGTTCGTCCACTTAACTGAGCCGAAGGCGAGCCAATCCGGAGCGATACCGCTCTGCACTTTCAGCTCCAGTGAATCCGGCGCTTCGGCAGAGCCGAAAACGTCCGTGACCCTGCCGTAAGGTGCGCCATTCAGCGGTGCAATTGGCGCGGTTACCTGCGTCAGGTCCACCGTGCCGGTCAGATTGTCGTATTTGACGCGGCTGTTATAGACGAGGCTCGCACGCATCGCATATTCCGGAATCTCGTAGGCGAGACCGGCGCGCCAGCCCCAGCCACTATCCTCGAGATCAAGGCGGCCGATGCCACTGCCGGTACCGATCAGGATCGGAACTGTAGAAACCAGACGTTCCTTGAAGCCTTCAACTTCCTGATAGAAAGCGCCGCCAATGAAGCGCAGCTGCCCCGGGCCGACATCAAAACGATAGGAGCAGGTGCCGCCGTAGTTGCGGGTCTTGATCTCCGTCTCGATATTGTTGTTGGCGCCGGCCCAGTTCAAGCCGGGATTGGAATGCCCACCGAAGGGCTCGGAATAGTCGACAAGGCAGTCGATTGTATCGGCGAAACCAGCCTTGAAGCCAATATAAGGGATGGTGTAATTCGCGGTCTCGTCGGCACTGTGTGCACGGGTGTTCAGATTGCCGCCCCCAGGCGCTGCCGAAGTATCCGTGTCACGAACGTCCTTCAGCCTTCTCTGCGGTGTGACATAGGTCACACCTGACTGAAACGAGAAAGGCGACGTATCGAACAGTTGATCGATATTGTATCCGCCGCGCTCCAGGCCACCGGCAAAGGACGGCGAGGCCAGTGACGAAAGAAGAATGAGCGACGTTACGCTCTTGGAAAACATACGCGATGCCATTGTGTCTCCCCCACTCCAGCAATTCATGTGGCGACACAGTGTAAGTGTTCGCCAGAAATGGCAACGCGCCCCACGGCGACGCTCCCGATCATTGCAATGGCTAATTTACGTAAAGAAATTGACGGACACGTCAAAAAATCTGGTTAATAAAATTCTATTCCACTGCCGGCACCATTTCGGTGCTGTTTTAGGGCGTTCATTCCAAACATCGTGAAAGCTGTATCAAACCGACAACAGTCCGAGTTTTCGCCCGCGACATGCTCGAACAGCCACAATCCACAGGCCTGAGGCCTGAACTCGACCGCTTCAAGACCGAATCGCGTACGTCTCAGCAGAAAAAGGACGCGCCCCGCGAGGGGGGCGTCCTTGAAATGTCTTATCAAAGCGGCTTCTGCTTACCCGGCTTCGCTGACCCGAGAGAGGGCCGTCCTCAAGCTTGCGATCTGCCCCTCCAGCTCCTCAAGGCGCTCGCGCTCGGCCTCGACCACCTCGGGATTGGCGTTGGCGACGAACTTTTCGTTGGAGAGCTTGCCGTTGATGCGGGCGATTTCTCCTTCCATCTTGGCAATCGCCTTTTCGAGGCGGGCTTTTTCGGCGGAAAGGTCGATCAGATTGCCGAGCGGAAGGCAGATGGTGGCCTCGGCGACGACGATCTGCGCCGCCCCCTTCGGCGCATCGTCTGCCAGCGATATCGCCTCGACGCGAGCGAGCCGCTTGATCGCAGCATCGTGGCGGAACAGCCGTTCGCGCGTCAGATTGTTGGCCTTCACGACGACGAGCGGGGCTGTCGCCGACGGCGGTACGTTCATCTCGGCCCGGACCGAACGGATGCCGGAAACGAGGTCGATCAACCAGTTGATCTCGTCGGCGGCGCCGTCATCGGCATAGGACGGCGACGGCCATTCGGCATGGCAGACCAGCGTGTCGCGCTCCCTGCCCTCGCCTGCGGTATGCGCCCAGAGCTCTTCTGTCATGAAGGGCATGAAGGGATGCAGCAGCTTATAGATCTCTTCGAGAATATAGGCGCTGCAAGACTGGGCTTCGGCTTTTGCACCCTCGTCCTCACCGTTGAAGACCGGCTTCAGGAGCTCGAGATACCAGTCGCAGACTTCGTTCCAGACGAAGCGATAAAGTGCGCCGGCGGCATCGTTGAAGCGGAAGGCTTCGAGCGCTTCCGTAACGTCACGTTCCGTACGGGCAAGTTCCGTGAGGATCCAGCGGTTGATAGTGAGCTCGGCGGCCTCCGGCACGAAATGCGGGTCGCTCTTTGCCCCGTTCATCTCGGCAAAGCGAGTAGCGTTCCAGAGCTTGGTGCCGAAATTGCGGTAGCCGGCAATGCGGGCCGGATCGAGCTTCACGTCACGGCCTTGCGCCGCCATGATTGCCAGGGTGAACCGCAGCGCATCGGCACCGTATTCGTCGATCAGTTCCAGGGGGTCGATGACGTTGCCCTTCGACTTCGACATCTTCTGCCCGTTCTTGTCGCGCACCAGCGCATGGACATAAACCGTCTGGAACGGTTCGACGGGTTCGCCATCATCGTCCTTCATGAAATGCAGGCCCATCATCATCATGCGGGCGACCCAGAAGAAGATGATGTCGAAGCCGGTGACGAGCACGTTGGTCGGGTAATAACGCGCAAGCTCCGGCGTCTTCTCCGGCCAGCCAAGAGTCGAGAAGGGCCAAAGCGCCGAGGAGAACCATGTGTCGAGCACATCCTCGTCCCGCGTCAGGATCTCACCCGGCTTGAAGTTTTCGAGCAGGTCCTCGACATAGGCCTTCATCGGCCCCTCATGCGAGAGGTAATGCTGGATCGCCGCCTGCAGCGCCTCTTCTTCGGTCTTTTCGACGAAAACCTGGCCGTCCGGCCCATACCAGGCGGGGATCTGATGTCCCCACCAGAGCTGGCGGGAGACGCACCAAGGCTGGATATTTTCCATCCATTCGTAATAGGTCTTGTCCCAGCTCTTCGGCACCATCCTGGTGCGCCCTTCGCGGACCGAGGCGATCGCCGGTTCGGCGAGCGTCTTGGCATCGACATACCACTGTTCAGTCAGCCGCGGCTCGATCGGCACGCCGCCACGGTCGCCGTGCGGGACCATGTGCTTATGCGGTTCGATTTTGTCGAGGAGGCCCGCCTCTTCGAAAATCTCGACGATGACCTTGCGTGCATAAAACCGATCCTGCCCTTCCAGGCGATCCCAGGCGCCATGCAACGCGGCCGGATTATCGAGGCCTTCGAGGAAATCCTCATTGTCCTTGATGGCAATCGTGCCGTCGATATTCATGATGTTGATCGCGCGCAGACCGGCCCGCTTGCCGACGTCGAAGTCATTGAAGTCATGCGCAGGCGTGACCTTGACGGCACCGGTACCGGCGGTCGGATCGGCATAGTTGTCGGCAACGATCGGAATGCGGCGACCGACGATCGGCAGAATTACATGCTTGCCGATGATCGACTTGTAGCGCTCATCCTCGGCATTGACGGCAACACCTGTATCGCCGAGCATCGTTTCCGGACGGGTGGTGGCAACGACCAGATAGTCGCGCGTTTCCCATTCGGTCGGCTTGCCTTCCTCGTCGAAAGCGATCGGATACTGATAGGTTACACCCGGCTCCAGCGGATAACGGAGATGCCAGAGATTGCCCTTGATTTCATGCTGTTCGACTTCAAGGTCGGAGATCGCCGTCAAGAGTTTCGGATCCCAGTTGACGAGGCGCTTGTCCTTGTAGATCAGCCCTTCCTTGTAGAGCGTGACGAAGACTTCGAGAACCGCCTCCGACAGGCCTTCGTCCATGGTGAAGCGTTCACGCGACCAATCGCATGAAGCGCCGAGGCGCTTCAGCTGATTGAAGATCAATCCCCCCGATTCTGCCTTCCACTCCCAGATTTTGTCGATGAAGGCGTCACGGCCCATGTCGCGGCGGCCGGGCAGCTGCTGCTCCATCAGCTTGCGCTCGACGACCATCTGCGTGGCGATGCCGGCGTGATCCATGCCCGGCTGCCAGAGCACGTCCTTGCCGCGCATGCGCTCGAAGCGCACCAGGATGTCCTGCAGCGTATTGTTCAGCGCGTGCCCCATGTGCAGCGAGCCGGTGACATTCGGAGGCGGGATCACGATGGTGAAGGTCTCGGCCCCCGGCCTGGCGTTCGCGCCGGCGCGGAAGGCGTCCGCCTCATCCCATTTCGCGGCGATTTTTGGTTCGACGGCGGCGGAATCATAGGTCTTGTCAAGCATTTTCTGACCAATTTCGAGGTTCGAGGATCGGGGTTTGTAAATAGGATGGGCACAGCCAAGTCAATAAAAAAGCCGCCCCGGAGACCGGAGCGGCTTTTCCAAGAAAAAGCAATCCGATCAGCGGCGCGGGCCGCGTGCCACGCGCTCGATCTCTTCGCGCACAAGCCGCTCGACGAGCGTCGGCAGATTGTCATCAAGCCATTCGCGCAGCATCGGGCGCAGCATGTCCTCGGCGATCTCATCCAGCGAGCGGCGCTCGGCACCGTCGATCGCGGCGGCAAGCTCTTCGAAAGAGCGGCTGATCTGCAGCCCGGCATCCTCCGACAGGAGTGTCGACTGGACTTCGTCCACGACGCTAGGCAGGAAACGCTCGGTCGACGCGCGGGCGGGCTCAGAAACCGGCGGCGCAATTTCAGCGGCCTGCTCGGCGACTGGGGCCTGCGGTGTTTCGTCAAACGTCGGTTCGGCCGACTGCTGGACCGGAGCCGGGGAAACAGGTGCCGCGGCAGCGGCAAAAACAGGCTGTGCCGGCTGCGGCTGCGGGCTTACAGTGCGCGGCGGCTCCGGCATCACGGCCGGCTGCGGCTCTGGCTGGCGGAAGCCGCTCGGAATTTCGCGCAGGGCTTGACCGGCCTGCACGGCGCTGCGCTCGGAGGCGGCGCGCACTCGTGCGGCGACATCGGCAAGCGACAGCGCGCGGGGCGGCGCTTCTGTCTCAGGGGCGGTGCCGGCCGAGTTGGCAGCGACGAACCGCGGATCGGACGAGCGCATGGCCGGTTCGGGAAACTCCACGCCGGCATAGGTGTCATCCACCGTCAGATGAATTTCGGAGCCGTTTTCGTCCTCGTCGGCGCCGTAAACCGGCGGCAGGGATGCGGAAATTGCCTTGCCGGCGCCGGGTTCATTGCTTTCGATGATCTGGCGGATGGAGGCCAGAATCTCTTCCATGGACGGTTCACGCGCTACACCTGGCTGAGCCATATCTATCCCCGTTATCCCAAAACAACGACCGGATGGTGTGGAGCATTCATCCGAATCACCATGACCTTAGAATACCCCAGACGTGAAAAAAATCATCGCGAATCAAATGAATGCTGCCATGCACAGTTTTGTTACCCAATGCTTGCCGCTCGCAACCGAGACGACAGCGTCAGGATAAATGATGTTTGTGAAGGCTTTCCAAGAGCACCGACAAAAACGGGCGCCGATGGCGCCCGTTGCTCGAATTCACCGGGGAGAACAGCGTCAGAAAACGAATTCGCGTGCCTTCGCGAAACCGGGCAGCGGCTTGACCGAAGCATTGAAGAAGACATTCTCCGAAATGGCGCCGCGTTCGGCGACGAAGACTTTGGCGCGAGCGGCATTGCCATGACCTTCGACAGTGACCAGGCGGCCGCCGTCGCGCAATTGACCGAGAAGAGCGGCCGGAACCTCTTCGACTGCGCCGTTGACGAAAATCAGATCATAAGGAGCGCCGGCGGCGTAGCCCTTTTCGAGCGGACCTGTGACGACCTCGACCTTGCCGTAGCCGGAAAGTTTTGCCTTCGCTTCTGCGGCCAGCGCCTCGTCGCATTCGAGCGCGATGACCGAGCCGGCGATGATCGACAGCAGCGCCGATGTGTAACCCGTGCCGCAGCCGACTTCGAGCACGAAATCATCTTTGCCGATTGCTGCCAGCTGCAGCAATTTGGCGAGCGGCGAAGCCTCCATCAGGAAGCGGGCCGGCTTGCCGGGTGCGGCGGCCGATATCTCGACGTCGTTGTCGATATAGGCCAGCATCTTCGCCTTCTCCGGCACGAAATCCTCACGCGGCACCGTGAGAAAGGCCGTCAGCACGGAATGCGAGGTAACGTCCGTCGTGCGAATCTGATTGTCGACCATCTTTGCGCGCGCTGCTTCGAAATCCATTATGTCCTCTCGCTCTTGAAAAGCGGTTCCTGTCCCTCGTCTCTTAATCTCCGCCACCGACGCTTTCAAGGCTTGGCAACGGTCGGCGAAAAGAATCCGCCGGACGCCTCTTTCGCGCCACAGGACGGCCAGGCGCTGCACCTCAGGCGTGGAATGCCCCCCTCCATGTTAGGATTTGCAGTGGAGGAAATGGGAGGAGCAGGCCATGTCTGCGATTTTCGAATATTTCACGCTGTTCGATTTCTTTATCCTCGCAGCGCTCATCGGCATCTTATGCTGCGGGCTGCTGGACGGCAAAGCGACCTGAGAAGATCGATCGCGAAGCGCGCTCCGGCGTAGCCCGCATGAAGCCCGCCGCAATCCGACGTGACCGACGAGGCGTCGAGTAGGTTATTCCATGGAGTAACACAGACCGAGCACCGCGTCGGAAAATTAGCGCGGTTTCGCAACTCTTTAGCAGAGGTGGGGAAGTTGGAGGCCTCGCCCGGAATTGAACCGGGGTACAAGGATTTGCAGTCCTCTGCGTCACCACTCCGCCACGAGGCCTCACCTGTGACCGACATCGGAAATGTCGTGTGGTGGCCGCGATTTAGACCAGCTCTAGAATGAGCGCAAGACCTTTCATCCTGAATATGGTCCTTTTTTCATCTCAATAAGCGGTTGCGAAAAGTTCTGCGTAACCGGCTCTACGCGCAGATGACGATGGGGATGGATAACTAATATCAATAAAAGTTCAGCCCTTTTGTTATCCAACCCAAAAAGTTAGGATTGCAATGTGAACCGATTTGGATAATCCCCGATTTCTGGGGATAAATCATGCACGACGAGACATTCGGCGGGACCGCCAAAGACATCTTCCTTTCACTGCTTGCCGCGCTCAAACGGATCTCGATGATCTATTTGAACGGAGGCAAAGAAGACGAATGGGGCTATGCCCTGGTTACTGAACCTGTCACTGACATCAACACGAAGATGCCGATCACGGGCCACGTGATGCGTAAGGTCGTCGAGGGCAAGTTTGTTCACCGCCAGATGACTGAGGAAGAGTGCGACGATTTCGACACCGGCAGATCCTGGTGAATTTCTGTTCTGCGGACGTCCAGGAGCCGCCGGCAGCATTGACCAATTCTCAACTTGACTTCGAGCACCTGGCCGCCATCTTACCGCCGTGGGAGGGTATAGGAGCTGCGATGGAATGGGCTGCCCTCAAGTCAAGGCAAGGACGTGCGGCATATGATGCCGAAACCCGGGATCTCTACGTAAAGTTCGCCGGTTCCGCACCGGTGAGGCATGCGAACATTCCGCCGCATGTCTATCAGAACCTCCTCGAAACCAACGATCCCCACTTCTATTACACGTACTATATCGCGCCATCGCGCGTCTCATCGGCCCGTCGGCAGCCTGCCTCGATCGTATCTCACGGCCTGAAGCTCGTTCTGCTGCTTGCCGCCTGCAGCCTGTTAATGGCAACCGACCTCGATCGGGACCATGGCAGGATTTTCGAGGAAAGCGAACTGAGATCGAAATAGCCGCATTCACCCGGATAGATGCGGGCTCGAGCCGGACAACGGGCACGGCGTGATCAGGCAAGGGTGCTGACCGTCTCAAGCGCGGTCCTGTTCTGCGAGCGGTAGCGGCGCTCGTCCCGGCCACGGTCGTTGTCGCCGTCACGTTCGTTGCGGCCGTTAAAATTGCGATAGTTGCGAGGCCCGTTATAGCCGCCTGGCCCTTGATCGATCACGCAGCCTTCGGGACGGCGGCAGTTGCCGCTGGCGTCAAAACCACGGCTGTCGACGGCTTGGGCCTCGGCGGACGTGCCTGATAGAATCGCCGTGACGGACAGGACAGCCATGAAAAATATCTTCATCTCCTCACCCGGACCAACGCCGCTCGGTTCACGCTCGATAAACCACGAATGCGAAAAGCGATCCACTGTTCCAACAGGAGCGTCTTCGGACAACCGCCATCACTCGGCAGGCGTTCGCCGCCTGTGCCACCAGACTGCCAGCCGACGCCGAAGCCTGCGCGCTATGGAGAGGTCATGCGAGAGCACCAGGAGGCCGAGCGGCAGCATCCAGAAACCCAGGATCGGCAGGAAGCCCAGCACCCCGCAGACAATGAGGGCCATGCCGATTGCCATCCTGGCGATGCGTGAGCGCGGCATGCCAATGCTGAAGGAGCCGAGCATGAGCCTGTGGCTTGCGTGATCGATACCGAAGCGCCCTGCCCGCTCCCTGCGCTTCTCGATGCCGCTCGTCTCTTGGAGATCATTGCTATTTGTCATTTCCCTGAGATGGGCACAGACCATCCAAATACAAGTTCATTTCATTTTTTTGAAAAAACCGCTTGGCAAATCGGGCAAGCATTTGTATTAGCCCACTCACACCGCGCCAAGCAGTGATCCCTGGTAGCTCAGCGGTAGAGCATTCGACTGTTAATCGACAGGTCGCCGGTTCGAATCCGGCCCGGGGAGCCATTTTCTCACAAGACTACCCGCCCTTAAGAGAGAGCATGGCCGTGCAGTGCGCGACTTCATGCTGACCGAGAAAAAGCGTAAGCCCGAAAGCGTAGAGCGCTACCTGAACACGGTTCGAGCAATCATCAATATGGCGATCAAGGAATTTGACCTTGAATGCGGTAATCCGTTCATGGGCCTTGAGGTCAAAAAGGACCCTACGGCCACCAAGAAGAGCAAGCGGGACCCTCTCCCAGCGGAAGTCCTACGCAAGGTCACCGAGCGTATCCATGGTCACGCTGGTGAAGAGGTTCAGATAATTTGGGACCTGCTGGCAGGTACAGGATGCCGACCCCAAGAGGTGACGGGCCTGCGGGCAGAAGACGTCCGAGTCGATTCACCGATACCCCATATCCGCATTGAATGGCACGACCACCGTCGGGTTAAGGACGAGATCACGCAAAGATGGGTACCCTTGGTTGGCAAGGCGCTGGATGCCGCGAAGACGGCATTGAAACTGACGAAGACGTCGAAGCGGCATTGGGACACCGCAGCGCATATGCTTTTTCCAACTTATGGCAGAGATGGAGGCGCGGGTGCGGTCTCCGCCGCCATCATGTCGAAGCATATGCGGCTGATCACGACGAACCCTAAGCATGTTCTCTATTCGCTCCGGCACAATGCCAAGGACAACCTGAGGAAGGCCGGGGTCGCTCTGGAAGTTCAGAACATGATCCTTGGGCATACCAACGGCGGCGTGGGTGAAGGCTACGGTGGAGATGAAGCCGTACTTCAGGTGACCAGTGCTGCCATGGCAAAGGCTTTCGGCGGCTGACGTTCGCCAGCAATACCGACACAGACAATCAAGATGAAAGGAGAATATGGCTTACACCAAACGAACTGGCATGACCGAAGAGGAATTTCGCGAACACAAGCGAGCCCTTCAGCAGAAGTCTTATCGCAAAAGGCAGGAAGCAGCGGGCAAGGCACCCCGGAAGACCTACGCCACTGAAGCGGAACGCAAGGCTGCCGCCGCTGCTGCACAGGGAAGATACTACAACCGCAAAAAACACGACGAAGAATGGCGAGACAACCTCAATGCCTGCTACCGTCAGCGATATCGTGCGAAAGCCGGTCCTGCGAAACCCCGGTTGACCGAGGAACAGCGGAGGGCACGGCAGAAAGCTTACAGGGTAAGCTATGTAAGGCCCGAGCCCACAGCAGCGCAGCGGGCAAAGTGGTCGGAGAGAGCCCAGGCTCGGTGGGCAGAGTACTACGCCAACCAGACCCAAGAGCAACGAGGGGCCCGCCTAGCAGCCAAGGCGCTCTATAGGGAGACCGAGGTCCGACCTAAGGTCCGGGAAATTGTCGAGCACATCAAGTACGATTTCGCGAAGGCCGCCTCAGATGCCTCAAGGCAGGACGTCGCCGATGAATGGGCGGACACAGCATTGAGTTGTTGGCTCACAGCAAAGGCGTTGTGGTACTTCGACGTCGCCAAGCTAATGGCGCAATACGGTTATGAGGACCTGCAGAACTCGCTATAAAAAACGCCGAAAATATCTGAGCCCCCATTATTGAGAAAGGCAAGGGTGAGCATCCCCCAGGGTACCCCCTCTTTCGTTGGAAGTGGCTGGGAATCTAGAGGTCACCCTCCTCATAGGGCTGCGTCTTTGGATCGTAGATATAAACGCCCGCCATGATATCCCGATAATGGTCCATTATCTTCCGTTCTCCTTCAGTCGCTGGGCGACCCGCCAACTTATCTTCCCAAGCTTTGAGGAGCTCGGCAGCCTGCTCTGGCGATAGCGTCACTGGACGAACCCCTGTTCCGCCATGCATGCCTTAAACGTGCTGCTCGATGCTATCGCGCCAGCAATCCAGTACCTACCCGACATCGCCTGAGTTTCACCCGCTCGGCCATTGCAAATTGCTTTGGCCCTTTCGAAACGGCTGTCTTTGCTTGTGGGCCGAACCTCGCGCCACTGCTCCGACGTTGTCACGTTGTTGCATCCGACAAGCCCCAAGCCGAGTGTGGCTACGAACATGAAACGCATTTTCTCTCTCCGGTTGGGCGCAGAATGCTGGAAGTTTGAGATGCGGGCAAGAGATCGGACGAGGCGGGAGCTGCCCAGGCATTAATGGCGGCTTTTACAAGCACAACGAACGTTGACATTAGACAAGTCTGTCTGTAGAGCCCTTTTACAGGCACAACGGGACATGCAAGACAATGCTGCAGTACGTACGGTACACTCGGGTTTCAACGGCAGGGCAAGGCCACAGCGGTCTGGGGCTGGAAGCTCAGGACCTCGACATTGACGTCTACCTCAAGAACTACAGCGACGTGCCTTGCGAGGTCATCGGCAGCTTTCAGGACATCGAGAGCGGCACTAACGACGACCGCCCCGAGCTTCAGAAGGCACTGGACCTCTGCCGGAAGACTGGAGCCGTGCTGCTGGTCGCAAAGCTGGACAGGCTAAGCCGCAAGGTGGCCCGCATCGCGACCCTGATGGAGGACAAGCGGGTGAAGTTTGCCGTCGCGAACCTCCCGAGGGCGGACAAGGCCATGCTCCATATGTACGCGGTCATGGCAGAGATGGAGCGCGACTTCATTTCCGCCCGTACCAAAGCAGCGCTGGCAGTGGCGAAGTCCCGAGGGTCTCAGCTTGGCGGCTTGCGGGACAAGACGATGAAGCGCAACGAGGCAATTCAAGAAAAAGCTGCGGGAGAAGCCCGAAAGCTGATGGCGACCATAGGACCCATGAGAGACGGCGGGGCGACCTTGATGCAGATTGCGGCTGCACTGAACGAGAACGGCGTGAAGACGTCTCGGGGTGGAAGCTGGACGGCGACACAGGTGTCCAGGGTAATCGAAAGAAGCCGTTGAGATCGTGTGCCAGCCATTGGACGTGTTGGCAGGTGTTAGACGATCCCGTCAACCAAAGAGCCGCATACGAAGCTCTTCACATGCGCCGTCGAAGCCGGGGAACAGCGAACCAGCTGTGATGCCCATGAGACGCAGCTCTCGAAGAACCGTTTCGCGTTGATCGTACGGAAGGTCAAAAGCAACAAGATAGGATCGGCCCTTCTCCACCTCCCGCAACCTTATGTACGACTCAATATCGTCCACGTTGGTTATGCTCGATAGCGCCTGCTGCGGAATGGCCCTCTCGTTTTCGATTGCGTACGCTTCGAGTATCGAAAAATGGGGTCGGGTAAAGTGCACCCGTTGCAACTGATTAAAGTCCAAACCCCACTGTTTGCGATCAAACATCAGTATTCGGACATGGTCCTTGCCGCGAGACGGCGGGGGGCGCTCCGGTCGAAATGCGAAATAAGCCGCAACGAACGGCGAATGTGTCCAATCGAGCAGCGGTGTCGGATAGCCATGATGTTGCGCCAAGTTCCAGAAGGCACCATTCTGAAGTGGATCGCCAAGATTGAAGAGGTGCTTAGCTCTGGGGGTCAGCATGCGGTGAAGCGTTGGGATGTCCTCGCTCACATAGCGAATCAGGTCCTTCCTTCGGGTGCGATGGAAGGCGGTGCGCAACCGAAAGGGACGTGTCTGCCCGCGAAACATGAAACGTCCCGGTTCTAGGCTGACCGCGAACCGCTTGAAATTTTCCCACGTATTGGTTGAGCGATGCGCCTTGTAGTCGGAGGCTTTCCCCGCTTTGCTGACGGGCAAGCTCGCGGTTCCCTGGGTGCCGGCTGGTGTTGACCACTGAATATTCAGAACGCGCTGCTTGAAAGTGAGCTTGAGTTTAGCCGTGTTCGGGATGGTCGCGCCCGGAAACAGTTCCCGCACCTGATCCAGGGGTATTATCTCATTAGTGTACGGGTGAAGTGCTTGGAGCTGAACATCCAAATGTTGGACCGACTTACGATCCGGTATGTCGATCCGCGCGAGAAACCCCGGGAGAGTCGGATCGTCGTCAAATACATAAGCGTGGCCGGCGACGTGGTCCGAATGATCGTCAAGATCAATCAGCGCTGTTCCTTTATTCGTGCCGTTGAAAGACCCTAGCCACTGACCGTCCACCGATGCCCCCCTATTTGAACCTAGAGATGCTGGGCGATTCTGATTACAGCTTCAAGTCCAATGCGGTGTGGAAGCAAATGATGTTTCGATTTGGCCGGCTGACCTTGAGAGGTCATACAGCATGCCGGTCATGAATGAGGCCCCCACTAGGATGATAAAACATATTGGCGCGTCTGGCGAAATGAGGCCTCCACTAGCACTACCGAGGTGGACCGAAGGTTTCGGTGCATGCTGCCGGTGAATAAGTACCCCCCTAGTATCACCGTGGTCCCTTGCATGTCGGAAGTCCGAATTACCCACTTAGATGCATAACGCAGCATATCATCCGAATGCCACACGCGAGCGACCGCCTGTTAGACCTGCCGCCTCTCAGGTTGGATGGGTTGGGCGCTGTCGTGTGTCATTCCATGCCCCGAATCTTTGAGACTTCGTGTCTCGGGATCGGTCCCATCGGGACATGAGTATCATCTGATCTCAAGGCCACGTTTCGCCACCGTAGAACGCTTCAGACAACCAGAAAGGAAATCGAATGGGGAAGGCTTCGGCGCTTGTTCCGCAATAGCCAAATCGCCACCAACGACCACCCTGAGCTAATCGTCAGACACATTGAAGTTGCTCGTACCGACCGTGACGCCGACGCCTACACATTCCTGACGGATGACCTTTCGTACAGTTCGCGCTGCCGTGGACATGATTGGCGAGCTAGCCCCGGCACCGAAGTCACCAATGGTGCCACCGGGGAGATTACCAGGGTTCCACCGCCAGCCTTTTACAGAGGTGGCGACATTACCCTCTCCCAGCTTGCCGAGCGGCTTGGAATGGGACCGAGGAAAACAAGAGCCACTCTAGCAAGCCTTGGAATCCTCCATGAAGAGCTAGAAGCCAAGATGGTCCCGATGGTCTCCGATCCGATGCAGAAGCGTCCCGAGTACTCAAGCAGGCTTAGGCTGTCCGAGTGGGCTGTCAAAATGCGCTATGGTCGCCGTGTGGTGACAGGGGTGGGCTACGATCTCGATTGGATCACTCCGGCGGGGCTTGCCTACATCGATGGGATGCTGAGCACCGACGCGACTGCGCAGACCGCACCGAAGAAAGAACCGAAGGCCATAGAGGTCATAGGCCGTCTACTCTCTGCTGATCCGACGTTGCGGCAGGTGGATATAATTCGATTGACGGGGCTCTCAAAGATGACGGTGCACCGTAACCTCCGCCTTCTTGGCAAAAGGTAACATCGACCGTCCTTCCGGTATATACACACTATCGTGGACCATGGTGGCCCCCTTCAGGAAGCCCACCCTGACGGCTACGCAACCACAGAAAACCCGTATCGAAGGTCAAGCCTATCAAACCGGTCCTGCCTCAATAAATCCACAAAACACCTCCCAACAATTCCGAAGGTGTGGGGACCCCCTCATAGAGGGACCCCATCCAAGGTAGACCTTAAAGTCGGCCAAAGATGCAGAGGCATCACCGACATCCATTTCTCGGTAGAGCCTCTGACACTTTGGTCTGACTGAACGTGAAGGGCTTCGCCCGTTCCAATTAGGGGCGGTCTCCTCCCGGTGACAACCTGAAGGGTGGCGCTGTCCAACTGAAGCCCAACTCGAAAGAGTGTCCCTTCAGTCACCAGCGTCCCACCATTACCAACACAAACGACACCAGCAAGGGCTCGGAGCAATCCGGGCCTTCTTCTATTTCAGAAAGGAAAGACCATGTGGTCAAATAAACGCAGCGGGAAGCCTGCAACAACCCGCCGCACACAGCCTAACTGGCTTGTCGAGTGCATCAAAGCCGGCATCCCCTACGCCCAACTTCCGCCCCCACCCGCGCCCGATGCGACTCATAAAGAAAAATCCCAGTACACCTGGGCCCTTCGTAAGGCATGGACGCAGAAGACGGGGCGAACCATAGAGCGCCTCACACCACCCGGGTACAACGATCGGCTAGTCCGCTAAAACGCCCTTCCAGCGCAGAACTTCGACTTCATGTAATCGGCCGCTGCCTGCGAGCTGGCGATAGGAACGAATAGCTGGCGGGCGCCGATGAACGGCTCGACGCATCCTTCCGACTCATTCGTTATCGCACATTCGCCTGAAAAAACCGGCCTCGTGAACATACCCATCGAGTTCTCAAGACCAGTGAATTTGCTGAAGTCGTAGGTAATGTCCGACCGTATTTTAGGATCGTGATCGACATCAGACACTTGCATCCGGAAGAAGCAATGTTTCGGCTGGGTGACTGTCAAAGTAATCGTCATGGACTTGCCGGTATCAAGGTGAAGCTTGAGCGGATTGTCCGAAAGCTTTCTCACGATCCCCTGTTGCTTACTGTCGCCCATCGTGCCGCCGTCTCTGAACCCGAACGTGAGAAACGCTGCCGTTTCCTCAGCGGATTGTGCGAACGCCGTTCCTGAGACCATAAGTCCAGCGGCAACGAATACTGCAAGCTTCATGGGAAATCCGTGTGTTGGCGCTATTTGAATGATTGCCAGAATCGCCAGCCGATTGGAAGATGGCGCGAGGACACAGGTCGCTTTTGGGAGAAGCAATGAAACGGGGCACGGTCGTTATTGGTGCATTCTTGATCTCGGCAAGCTCCGCGCACGCCGCTTTCTTTGATGGCAATTTTATGCATCGGGGATGCACTATAAATGATAGCAGCGTCACAGGGTATGTCATGGGCTACGTCGATAAATGGTGGAACGACGCCTATTGGGTCGAGAAAGTTCTTCCTGACACGCCAGACCATCCCCTCGATGCCGACCTGAAGCAGAAAAAGTCGGTCATGAACATGGGTATCAAGCGTAGCTTCTGTATCCCTAAAGGCGCTACTTCCGGTCAGATCAAGGACGTGTTCTGTAAATACCTGAACGATAATCCGGCCGATCGCGCAAAGGACAGCGACGTAATCCTTGGCGATGCGCTTGATGCGGCATTCCCATGTCTCTAGGCTGTCGAGGAGGATCTTCTGTGAAGACGGGGGTACTAAATTCTAGCCACCTCGGGTACTAATCGAACGCTATCGAAGTAATTGCATCTCTCCTAAGCATTTGATTCATAAGCACTGAATGGCCTTCTCTAGGCGGTTGGAGTTTGGATTGTCTCTCCGGCCCGGGGAGCCATTTTTCAAGATACCTCTTTATTGCTGAACGGGCCGGTGCGGAGCGTCTCCCACTCGATGCAGCATGACAGCGCCTCGACTTCCGCAGTCTGGCTCTTTGCATCACCAAAAAGACGCTTGGCTTTAATAGCTGCACGAACGGCCTTCGTTGGGGCGGAAACCATCGGCACAGGCCCGGTTCATCGAATCTCCGGGCTCGTACCCGGATGCCGAGCCATATGAATTCGGCGGGGTCGAGCAAGCTGAACCAATGACGGCAAGGCTGATCGCCCCGGCTGCTATCAATGCTCGAAATCTGTTCATCGATGCTCCTCATGTTCAAACCACGGTGATCGGGATGCCAGGAAACCTCTCCCTCCAGAGCATCTTGCGTCAAAACATATATGTGGTTCCTTCATCGAGCGTCAGAGCCGAACGCAAAAGATTTCCCGATCGTCCGCAGCACCTCGACGCGCCACCGTCCCCCAAGGCAGATGTCCGCTTTCAGGGGCAGGTAGACGACGCGAGGATGCCATTACTGGCAGGCGTTTGCCGCATCGGGTAGCGTCGACGTATTGCCGGAGGTCGGCGCGGGGTTGCCGGTGCCGCCGGCCTGCTGGCGCTGGCAATCGTTTGGATCGCCGCCAGAGCCGCTAGCGCCACCCGCCCCGGCCCCGGTGGTCGTATTGGCGCCGGTCCCTTCGGGGGAACCGGTTGTATCCGTGCCGGACGTGGTGCCGCCGCCGCTGCCGGATCCCGAGCCGCTGCCGCCGCCGGTCTGCGCCATGACCGATGTGGCGAGGCCAATCGAGACCGCTGTTACTGCAATTAACCTCAGAAGCATTGTCATCTCCTTACTGGTTTCATTGCGGATAGGGAGCGAACGAGGGCCGCTTGAGATTGTTTCCGTTCGGAAGCGTACGGGCACTTCGGTTTTGGCCGACTGTTCACATGCTGGTCGCGCACCCGCCTTCACCGAATGCCCGCCAGGCAGATTTTTCGTTGGGTCGGCTCGCTCTTGACTTGCGCGCGCTCCATGGAACATAATAAGAACATCGGCGTTGGCGGCCGCCTATCTGAAAATTCGTGGCAGGAAGCTCTGAAAGGAGATCGAGGTCGTGCGTGCGCATTTAGCCGGCAAGCTGGCAGAAGAAGCGTTGAGAGGAGAAGTCGATGCAGTGGTCGCCTTCCACGATGGAGACGTGCGCGCCGCCATCACGACATTACTGCTGGATTGCCGTCACCTGCGACTTCAGCTCGCCCTTGCGGAACGAGCGCCGAGCCGCGGTGCGACATGCGGATTGCTGCTGGCCTCACGAAGGACATGAAACATCGTCGCAGCGTCGAGCTCGCACCCCCTCATGATTATGCCGTCGACATGAAAACGCAGACGCTGACGACATTGCCGCAGTGGTTCGTCATTCATGCCCGCTGTCGCGCATGCCGGCACCTGACAGCGCTCGAGCGGTGGAACATTTCCCGCCGCTGCGGCGCCGATCTCTCGCTCGCCCAACTGGCCAGACGCCTCACATGCAGAGCATGCGGCAACCGATCCGACAATCTGCTGTTGCTTGAGACGCTGCCGCGCGATTGAGCGGATCGCGCGGGCAACCGGCCAGGGTACCCCGGCAGTCCACTGCAAGCCGCCGGGAACAAACGTCGCGGTAAAAAGTTAAGCGACCTCAACCATGTAACGTCATTTATGACAGGAGGTCTCTCATGGGTCGCGGTATTCTACTTTGGCTGCTCGGCGTTCCACTGCCGATCATCATTCTTCTGGCTCTGTTCATGCGATAGGAACGGATCATGTCGGTTTCAATGACAGGTTCCGGAGAGGTTGCTACTCCGGTCGAATCCTCCAAATCCGCCATGACGTGGGGACCCATCTTCGGCGGCGCGGCTGCCGCCATCGGAGTCACCCTCATCCTTCTGCTTCTAGGCTCGGGGCTTGGGCTGACGATGGTGTCGCCCTGGTCAGGACAAAGCAGTTCGCTGGGCACGCTCGGCGTCACGGCGGCGATCTGGCTCGTGGTCGTGCAATGGCTCTCCTCCGCGCTCGGGGGCTATGTTACCGGCCGCCTGCGCACAAAATGGGCGGCCGTCCACACCGATGAGGTGTTCTTCCGCGACACCGCGCATGGTTTCATAAGTTGGGCTCTGGCGACGATCTTTGTCGCCGGTTTCCTTGCATCGTCGCTGACATCACTTGCCGGCGCCGGTGCGCAGGCGGTCGGATCGGCCGCGCAGGCCGTAGGTTCGACTGCCGCTGCCGCCGGTACCGCAGCAGCATCGTCGGCAACCTCGCCCCTGGATCTTTCGACCGCCTATTTTACCGACGCCTTGCTGCGTCCCGATCAGGCGCGTGCGGCGGCGACATCCAACGATGCCGCGGCCACATCGGAAGTCTCCCGCATCCTCCTCAATGGCGCCGCCGAAGGGCAGATTCCAGATGACGACAAGGCCTATCTTGCCACCATCGTCTCTGCGCGGACCGGTCTTTCCGAAGCCGATGCGCGCGCCCGCGTCGATACGGTGCTGAAGCGCATCGAGGACGCCAAAGTCGCCACCCAGAAAGCTGCCGACGAGGCACGCAAAACCGCCTCCACCACGGCCTTCCTTGGATCCTTGTCGCTTCTGGTCGGCGCCTTCATCGCCGCCGCGGCCGCGGCTCTGGGAGGATCGCAGCGCGACGAAGAGGAAGATCTCATCGTCACGTCCCGCCTCTAACTAAGCGGGGCGCGGTCTCAACGCCGCGCCCCCTTGTTTGAAGTCCTGGGCTTGGCAGTGAGCCCAGGCCGAACGCAAGCACGTCACGCCAAAAGCGCATCTGATAAATCGCGACACTCCTTGTGATGGAAACGGCAGCGATCTGCTCCATCTTCCTCTATGGGGCTGTGGAGAGCCATATGCGCTGGCGCTTTCGACTAATTTCCGACTTCGCCGTAGCATGGGCAGGGCATCGGGTGATTCCTGTCGCGCTGATTGGGTTCATAGCTCTATGGACGGCGGTCGGTTTGAGATTTTCGTTTCCCCGGCAGTGGTTTCTGCTGACCAACATGGTGGGCACGCTCGTCACATTCCTTATTTTGCTGCTGGTGCAACACTCCCAAAACCGCGACATGAAGGCGCTCCACGCCAAGCTCGACGAACTGATCCGATCAAGCGAGGCAGGAAACCATTGGATTGCCGCCGAGACGAAAGATGCCGATGCCATTGAAGACATGCGGCAGCAACATCAAGACCAAATTTCGGAAAAGCGAGCCTGAGCAGGTGCGACCCGTTTAGCCCGGCGTCGACTATGTGGCAGATTTCTCATCCGCCTTCTCCTCGACGCTTTCGGCCTTTTCTGCAAGCTTCTTGCTCATTTCCCTGAGCTCGCCCTCGTCGAGCTTTTCAATGCCGACAAATTTATTGGCGGCCTGGCTCGTCAGAATGAGCTCATCAAGCTTCGCCTGCAGAGCCTTTCCGTCTCGGTTCTGGCTGTTCTGCAACACAAACACCATCAGGAAGGTGATGATCGTGGTCGTCGTGTTGATCACCAGCTGCCACGTTTCGGAATAATCAAAATACGGCCCGGAAACTGCCCAGACGAGTACGAGCATCAGCGCCGCGACAAAGGTGAACGGCCTTCCCGACAGCTCGGCGACTGCGGTCGCGAAGGACGAGAAGAAGTTGGATTTCTTCGACATTTGAGAGGGCTCCCGCAGCGTCAATACTGTCAATCGACAACATCAACTCCACATCCGGGCGGAAGTTCCTCATGCCATCGAGGTCTATCCAGATGGCGAACGGCGCACTAAATGCAGATTGCGGGTCAGACCATCTGATTAAACCTGATGGGTGCGACGCGCTATAACTTTATGATCAAAAACAGCTGGACTGGGGACCCATTTCCAGAAGCGCCCATCAACGCTTCTGCGACTTGGCAACGGCCCGCTTCTGATGGCTGAGGACCAGTTCGATCTGGACATCCTGTTGAAATTCCATCACCCGCTGACCGACATCGCTCTCCGGCATTCCCGCGGCCAAAAGCTGATCGGCAAGCCTGCGGCACTCGGCTTTCCAGAATTCGATCGCGTCCGCGCCATGCCGCCGGCCGAGTTCTCGAGCGCAGCGCTCGATATTGGCCGTTCCGGTTGCGGAGGGGAAAGCAATAACCTTGCCTTCATGAGAGGCGGCGGGGCGGCGGGTCGTTTCAGTGGCCATCGAACACAGGTTTCCTTTGATCCTATATGTTGTCTACGGGACGATGGTTAATGCTTTCTATTCGTTCGCCTCTTTCAATGACGAGACTGCGTCGCCGCCGCCAGATCACCTCACCTTCGGCCTTGACGCCGCCACGCCGATGCGTCGACAGTCGTCATCATGATCGACACTTTAGGCAGCAGAGACCGACGATGACGATAAGCGCCCCCCGCGATTTCCTGAAAAGCCTGTTCGACGCGGCGGTTCGCGCCGCCGATCCGCTCACCGGCATCAAGTCGCACCTGCCGGAGAAACCGAAGGGAAGAACAGTTGTGATTGGCGCCGGCAAGGGTGCTGCGCAGATGGCGCAGGCGCTCGAAAGCGCATGGGACGGACCGCTCGGGGGACTGGTGGTTACCCGATACGGCTATGGCTGCGAAACGCGCTTCACCGAGATCGTCGAGGCAGCCCATCCGGTTCCCGACGCTGCGGGGTTGGCTGCGGCCAGGCGGTTGATGGAAGCGGTAGACCGGCTGACGGAAGACGATCTGGTGATCGCGCTGATCTGCGGCGGCGGCTCGGCGCTGCTGCCCGCCCCGCCGGAGGGGCTGACCCTCGACGATGAGATCGCGCTCAACGAAATGCTCCTTGCTTCCGGCGCGCCGATCTCGGCAATGAATGTCGTGCGCAAGCATCTTTCCACCATCAAGGGCGGGAGACTTGCGGCAGCGACCAAAGCAAGAGTCGTCAGTCTGATTGTGTCCGACATTCCCGGCGACAACCCAGCCCATGTCGCGTCCGGGCCGACGGTGCCTGACAGTTCAACCCGGCACGAAGCGCTGGAGATCATCAGGCAATATGGATTGCAGCTGCCGCAGGCCGCGCTCGACCATCTGAACTCGCCGAGGGCGGATGCGCCGCGGCCTGATGATCCAGTCTTCCTACGGCACGAGCATCATATCATCGCCTCTGCCGGGGTTTCGCTGGCGGCAGCGGCCGCCGAGGCGAAATCGCGAGGGATCACGCCGGCAATCCTTTCGGATGCGATCGAGGGCGAATCGCGTGACGTAGCGCTGGTGCACGCGGCCATCGCCCGCGAGGTCTTGGGGCGGAACAGGCCCTTTTCGAAACCGGTCGTCATCGTGTCCGGCGGCGAGACGACCGTGACGCTGAGAGCCAAGGGCGGCAAGGGCGGGCGCAACGGCGAATTCGCCCTTGCCGTGGCGCTCGCGATCGATGGACATGACGGAATTCATGTCCTGGCTGCCGACACGGACGGGATTGACGGTTCTGAGGACAATGCCGGCGCTTTTGCCGATGGCGGCACGGTCAAACGTCTTCGCGCCGCCGGGCTCGATCCGCGCCGGCTGCTCGACGGCAATGACAGCTACTCCGCATTCGAGGCTGCCGGCGATCTCTTCGAGACCGGCCCGACCGGAACCAACGTCAACGATTTCAGGGCGATCCTCATCCAATAGAGTGCCGCAAATGACTGAGTGGAGATCAGGTCTCGATCCGGCCTTGCCCGACCATCCAGCCGACTGCTTCCTGCACCGCCTGCAGGGACGTATATCGCGGGCTGTAGCCCAACAGGTGCCGGGCTTTGGCAATCGAGCAGTTCGGGCTGTGGGCGATATGCTCCCAGGTCGCCTCCGCATCTTCGGCCGTCTGGCGCTGGGCCCAGACGTCGAATGGTGCGAAGGTCAGCTTCGGTTCCTGCCCGAACCACCGCGACATGGATTCTGCGTAACCGCGAAGCGTCAGGGCCGCCTCCGATACCGCGTGGAAACTTTCGCCAGTGGAGGCGTTCCAATTGGCGATCGCACCCATGAACATTGCCGCCACGTCATCGGCATGAACGTGATGAACGGTCTCCAGGCCGAAATTGGGCAGCGCCAGCGCTTCGCCACGGGCAAGCGTCGAAAAGACCTGCAGATTGAAATTGCCGGCCGGATTGAGCGGCGCCCAGCCGGGGCCGACAATGTGGCCGGGATGGATGATGGTCACCGGAAAACCGCGGAGCCTTGCCTGCTGCAGCAGATAGGTTTCGATCGCCGCCTTTTGGATGCCATAGTCACCGAAGGGAGACTTCGGCGCCTCCTCCCGTGTCGGCACAGCCACGGGGTAGCCATGCGTCCAGATCGTGCCTGTATGCAGGAAGTGACCGATATGCCCCGACAGCGCCTTTACCAGCTGCTCGGCGCGTTCCAGCCTAAAGCAGATCATGTCGATGACGATATCGGCGTTCAAGGCTCGCACGGCCGGCCCGAAATCCCCTTTCCGCTCCATCTCTGCCCGGTCCATCTGTCGCTGATCGACCGAGGCCCAGGCGCGGCTTGCCGTGTAGGGCTTCGCCGCACCGCGGCTGATCGTCACGACGTCGTGACCGGCCTCAACCAGACGGGGAACGAGATAGGTTCCGACATGACCTGTTGCCCCGATGACCAAAACTCGCATTGCCGTTCCTCCCGTGACACGATCCGCTTCGACTATGCTGCGTCGTCCGGCGATCCTGCAAGCAGACTTTTCGCTGAGAATGGGAAGCACTACCGGTTCTTGAAAACAAGGCAGGTGCCGCCATGTTTGCGGATCTGGTTGCAGACGTCATTGGCTTCGATACGTGTCTGCCGCACGATGCGGGCGGCATAACGCGGGCGAAAACCGAAGCTGCGATCGCGCTGGCGCAGGATCAGCGGCTGCTCCGCATTCAATGGCGCTGGCAGATCCTGCACGGCGTCGCGAAACATCCGCCGGGCCACCGCGACATCGGCACTCGCCGCAAGCTGGACGCCCCAGGGGGCCCATTCGCCCTCCTGACGCCAGGACGTGTCCTTCAGCGTCCGCTTCTCCGCGAGCGCCACACAGCCATCGAGAAAGGGCTTGTCTTTGTCGAGCGGCGCGGCCGCAGCTTCCGGCAGGTTATCCTTCCATTCGTCAACCGTATGAGCGGTGATCGCCATGACATAGCTGCGTGTCTCGTAAGGTAATCTTCCTGACGCAAGGTAAGAGGCAAGACCATTTTCGCCGGCATTGTAGGCGGCGGCGGCAAGGCCGAGATTGCCGAAACGGTTGCGCAATTCATCAAGGTACTGCGCCGACTTCCGCAAGGCTTCCAACACTTGATAGCTATCTTCGAGCCCGCGCAGTTTCGCCGTTCCGGGCATGAACTGCGCAATCCCCTGTGCGCCCTTGAAGCTGACGGCGTCGGGGCGAAAGGTACTCTCCCGCCAGATAAGACGGGCGAAATAATCCGGCGGCAATTGATTGGCCGCAGCAAAATGCTCAATCGCCACGCAGAGATCGTAATTGAAGCTCTGTTTGCGGATACACAGGGTCTCGCCCGATGCCGAAGCCGAAGGGCCCGAATAGAGACAGGCCGCCGGATGATCGCTTCCCTCCGGCTGAGCCTTTCCCGCGCCCATTTGGGAAAACAGCAGGCAGAGCGAAAGCATGGCCTTTGCCCATCTCCTCCCTATGACGGATTGACGTTTTCGCCCTATCATCGGATCTCGGCAGGTTCGAACTTCCATCGCGATGCTAAATCCTAGATAGCATTGATGTCGTCCCGAAGCTTCCCCCGATTTCATATCTGCGCTTGATTTCCAACAGACACAAAAAAGCCGCCGGGCCAGGGACGCGGCGGCTCAGGGAACAGCTCGAACCAACGATCAGGCCGTTGGCTGCTTCGTTTTCCGGAGATATGGCAGAACTGTATCGAACGAGCCAAAACGCGTGATGGCGTCTTCATTGGAGACGGCGGCAGTGATGATGACATCTTCGCCCTGGTTCCAGTTTGCCGGCGTCGCCACCTGGTGCTTGGCAGTCAGCTGGATGGAGTCGATGGCGCGCAGGATCTCGTTGAAATTCCGTCCCGTCGTCATCGGATAGGTCAGGATCAGCTTGATCTTCTTGTCGGGGCCGATGATGAAGACCGAACGCACCGTCGCATTGTCGGCGGGCGTGCGGCCTTCAGAGGTATCGCCGGCTCCGGCCGGCAGCATGTCATAAAGCTTGGCGACCTTGAGATCCTTGTCGCCGATCAAGGGATAGTCGACATCAAAGCCGGTTGCGGTCTTGATGTCACCTTTCCACTTGGCATGGCTTTCGACCGGATCGACGGAGATGCCGATGATCTTGACGCCGCGCTTGGAAAACTCGCCCGCAAGGCCGGCCATGGCGCCGAGCTCTGTCGTGCAGACGGGCGTGAAATTCTTCGGGTGGGAGAACAGCACGGCCCAGCCGTTACCGATCCAGTCATGGAAACTGATCGGTCCCTGCGTCGTGTCGGCGGTAAAGTCGGGGGCAATGTCGTTGATACGTAAGCTCATGGTCGGCCCTCCAAGCCTTGTGTTCAATTTTTTCGTCTCAAATCGAGGCTATGGGATCGCCAGAAACAGACGCGAGATTGCGATTTTGAGCTCGCACCGGTCGAAGGTAAAAATTCCCATCCCAGGATTTTAACTAAGTCATATACCATGATAACCGAAGGCATGCTCTTTCGATTTCCGGCCTGCTGCGGCATTATTTTTCCGGAACCCAGCAAGCCGGGACATCGCCTTGCACGAACCATCGCCGTCGAGCTCAGGACCAAAATTACGGCGCAGCGCCATCGGCTTCTCCTGCACGCCTGAAACTGCGCCACATTGATTACTATTTAGGCGCCTCACTTTTTGCACATTTTTCAGGCGTCCACCTTGCCAAAATTGCTGCAGCGCGTCATAAATATGCACATGACGCATCGCGATCTGACAATTCTGGTGATCGATGAAAATGCCATACGCGCCTCCATCATCGAAGAAGGGCTGCGCGAGGCAGGGCATGCGCGCGTCACCGTGATCCATGAGGTCAATGGTGTCGCGCGAATCATCGAAACGCTGATGCCTGACGTGATCATCATCGATATCGAAAATCCCAACCGCGACATGATGGAGCATCTGTTCCAGCTGACACGCACGGTCAGCCGTCCGATAGCCATGTTCGTCGATCGCTCCGACACGGCCTCGATCGAAGCCGCCGTCGATGCCGGCGTTTCGGCCTATATCGTCGACGGACTGAAGAAGGAACGCGTCAAACCGATCCTCGATATGGCCGTCAGCCGCTTCAACGCCTTCAGCCGCCTGCGGCGGGAGCTTGCCGATGCCCGATCGGCGCTGGAGGAACGCAAGCTGATCGAGCGCGCCAAGGGCATATTGATGAAGATGCGCGGCCTCTCCGAGGAAGAGGCCTTCGCCCTGCTGCGGCAGACGGCAATGAACGAAAAGAAGAAGATGTCAGAAATCGCCCAAAGCGTTGTCACAGCTGCGGGACTTTTAATGTGATGGCTGGCCTCTTCATTTTCCGGAGGAAGCCGGATTGGATATGATGACGAAGACTGCCAATGTGAGCGGTGGGCTGCCCTCGCCTGCGCGCGTGAACAGTGAAGGGGCGAAAGTGCTGCGGGCGGGATTCATTCCGCTCGTCGATGCATCGGTGCTGATCGCCGCGGCGGAATTCGGTTTCGCCAGGAAAGAAGGCTTGACCCTCGATCTCGTCAAGGACGTTTCCTGGGCGAATGTCCGCGATCGGCTCGCGTTCCGCCAGTTCGATATCGCCCACATGCTGTCGCCGATGCCCGTCGCCTCCATGCTTGGTCTCGGCTCCAATCCCTCACCGACGATAGCGCCGTTTTCGCTGGGTCGCGGCGGCAATGCCATCACCTTGTCGACGCGGCTTTTCGACAGGATGCGGAATGATGCCGGATTGCCGGAGGCGGCTGGCGCGCTCGACCATGCCCGCGCCCTGGCAAAAGTGCTGGCGGCGATGAAGACGCACGGCGAACCGTTGCTGACCTTCGGCGTCACCTATCCCTTCTCCTCCCACAATTACGAATTCCGTTACTGGCTGGCAGCCGGTGGCATCGACCCCGATAAGGACGTCAAGCTTGTCGTCGTGCCGCCGCCCATGACGTCGGACGCCTTGGCGGCCGGCGCGATCGATGGTTTCTGCGTCGGCGCGCCATGGAACATGGTGGCTTCGGAGCGCGGCGTCGGCCGCATCGTCGCTGCCAAACAGGATATTTGGCCATCGGCTCCGGAAAAGGTGATCGGCATGCGACCGGACTGGGCGGAAACCCATCCGGAAACCGTTTCCCGTCTCATCGTGGCGCTCGATGCGGCAGCCCGCTGGTGCGACCAGCCGGAAAACCATGACGTGCTTGCCGCAGCTCTTGCCGACCCCCGCTATATCGCCGCCTCCGTCGAGATCATTCGCCGCGTGCTCGCCGGCGAATTCAGCCTCGACGCCAGGGGCAACCGCCGCGTCATCGCCAATTATTTCACGTTCCATTCCGGCTTCGCCAATTATCCCCGGCCCAGCCATGCGCTGTGGATCTATAGCCAGATGATCCGATGGGGACAGGCCGAGGCGAGCCTCAACAGTGCGCGGGCCGCCGCCTTCGCCTACCGGCCGGATCTCTATCGCGCAGCACTCGGCGACGGCAACGCACCTGTTGACGCCGACATCCGCGTCGAAGGAAGCGAGGAGGGTGATCGTTTCATGGACGGCCATGTTTTCGATCCGGCGGAACTGCCGGCCTACGTTGCAGGCTTTGCCGTCAGGAGCGCCCTGCCCTTCGGTTCCGGCAGCGACGAGATCTGATCCGGGCTGCCCAAAACGCCAGCACGGTTCTGCTCCCGCCCCATCGTAACGCACAAAAGATTTGCACAAGGGGCGACAGCCTGAAAAAGGGGCAGTCGCAAAACTTCAGGAAAACTCTATCAATTCAACACATTGAAACAGATATCGGAAATTGGCACGCCGTTTGCTTCTTTATTATCATACCGGTCAACGGCGATCGGAGCAGAGTGAGCGCGAGATGGCTCACAGACGACAGAGACCTGCCCTTGAGCAACCCGGCATCGGGATCGCTTTAAGGCGATAGCCGGAAGGCCACGAATTCGGCGTCCAATGGCGGGCGTCACCAGCAAAGCCGCTGATCAGGATATTTCGCGCGCCTCGTGCAAGCGCGTCCTGATCGGCGGCTTTTTTGTTTTAACCCTCAGCAATGGATCGGCACGACCTTGTCGGGCCGCGGAGAAGCCATGTCTGTCACCGAAAAAGCGCAGCCCATGTCCGCCGGCGAACCAGCCAAAGCATTGTGGATCTCCACTTTAGCCTTCACCCTCTGTTTTGCCGTCTGGACAATCTTTGCGATCATCGGCATTCGCATCAAGCAGGATCTTGGCTTGAACGAAGCCGAATTCGGCTTGCTGGTCGGCACCCCGGTGCTGACCGGTTCGCTGGTGCGCATCGTCCTTGGCATATGGACGGAGCGCTATGGCGGCCGTCTCGTTTACACGCTGACCATGGTCGCAGCCGCGTTGGCGACCTTTCTGCTTTCCTACGCCCAGACTTATCCGCAGATGCTGATCGCCGGTCTCGGCGTCGGGCTTGCCGGCGGCTCCTTTGCGGTCGGTGTCGCCTACGTCTCGCCTTTCTTTTCGACGCAAAAGCAGGGGACGGCGCTCGGCATCTTCGGTGCCGGCAATGTCGGCGCGGCCGTGACCAAATTCGCAGCACCCTTCGTGCTGATCGCATGGGGATGGCAGGCGGTTGCTCAGATCTGGGCCGCCGGCCTGGTGCTGATGGCAATCGTCTTCTGGTTCACCACCACGGATGATCCGGCCTTCCGCCTTCGCCGCGAACGCGGCGTCGCCCCCAAGAGTTTCGCTCAGGAATTCGCGCCGCTGCAGAACGTTCAGGTCTGGCGCTTCTCGCTCTACTATTTCTTCGCTTTCGGCGGCTTCGTCGCCCTGTCCCTGTGGCTGCCGCGCTATCTGGTCGGCGTCTACGGCTTCAACCTGGAAACCGCCGGCATGATTGCCGCGGCCTATTCCATCCCAGGGAGTATCTTCCGCGCCTTCGGCGGCGTGCTGTCGGATAAGAAAGGCGCCCGCAGCGTCATGTACGCGATGTTTGCCGTGTCGGCCGTCGCAACCCTCATCCTTTCGCTGCCGGCCACGGCGATCACTCCGGTCATCTTCATTATCGTGATCTTCGTGCTCGGGTTCTTCATGAGCCTCGGCAAAGCCGCCGTCTACAAGCACATTCCTGCCTACTACCCCGACAGCGTCGGCGCCGTCGGCGGCATCGTCGGCATGATGGGCGGTCTCGGCGGCTTCATTTTGCCGATCGCCTTTGGCCTCCTCAAGGACATGACCGGCCTCTGGTCCAGCTGTTTCCTGCTGCTCTTCGTAATCGTCGCGGTCTCGCTCGTCTGGATGCACCTGTCCGTCAAGCAGCTGTCGCGCCGGGTGCACTCCGCGCCCGTGGCTGCAACCTAATTTCTAAGGACCTGAAAGTATGACCGAAAAACTCGTTATCATCGGCAATGGCATGGCGCCGGGGCGCATGCTGGAGCACCTCTTCGAGCAAGCGCCCGGACGCTATGAAGTGACGATCTTCAATGCCGAGCCGCGTGTCAATTATGACCGCATCATGCTCTCGCCGGTTCTCTCCGGAGAAAAGGACTACGAGCAGATCATCATTCACGGCGACGGTTGGTATATCAAGCACGGCATCACGCTCTATAAGGGCCACAGGATCGTCAACATCGATCGCGCCGCCAAAACCGTCACCTCCGACCACGGCGTTACCGAAAGCTACGACAAGCTGGTGATCGCCACCGGTTCGGTGCCGTTCATCATCCCGGTTCCCGGCAAGGATCTGCCCGGAGTCATCACCTATCGCGATCTCGACGACGTGCAGGCCATGCTGCTCGCCGCTCAGTCGCGTGAAAAGGCAGTCGTCATCGGCGGCGGCCTGCTTGGGCTTGAAGCGGCGGCCGGCCTCGCCCAGCGTGGCATGGACGTCACCGTCCTGCACGTCATGCCGACGCTGATGGAACGCCAGCTCGATCCGGCCGCCGGCTATCTCCTGCAGAAGGCGGTCGAGGAACGCGGCATCAAGGTCATCTGCAAGGCCAATACCAAGGCGATCATCGGCAACGGCAAGGTCGAGGGAATCGAGCTTGACGACGGCCGCATCATTCCTGCAACCCTCGTCGTCATGGCAGTCGGCATCCGGCCGAATGTCGGCCTGGCGAAGAACGCCGGCCTCGCGGTCAATCGCGGCATCGTCGTCGATGCCGGCATGCAGACCTCGGATGGCGACATCCTGGCGCTCGGCGAATGCGCCGAGGTGGGCGGCATGGTCTACGGCCTCGTCGCGCCGCTCTATGAGATGGCCCGTATCGCAGCCGCGCATCTCTCCGGCGATCGTTCGCCCGCCTTCGTCCATGCGGACACGCCGACCAAACTGAAGGTCACCGGCATCGAGCTCTATTCGCTCGGCGATTTCGCCGACGGCGACGACCGCGAGGAAATCGTCCTGCGCGATGCCAGCGCCGGCATCTACAAGCGTCTGGTGCTGAAGGACAACAAGATCATCGGCACCGTGCTTTACGGCGAGACTGCCGACGGCGCCTGGTTCAACGATCTGAAGAAGAAGGCGACCGATATTTCGCAAATGCGCGAGACGCTGATTTTCGGTCAGGCCTACCAGGGAGGGTCACCGCTGGACCCTATGGCGGCCGTTGCAGCCTTGCCGGATGATGCGGAAATCTGTGGCTGCAACGGCGTATGCAAGGGCAAGATCACGTCCACGATCACCTCCAAGGGGCTGACGTCGCTCGACGAGGTCCGCGCCCATACCAAGGCATCCGCCTCGTGCGGCTCCTGCACCGGCCTCGTCGAGCAATTGATGGCGCTGACGCTCGGCGACAGCTACAATCCCGCTGCCGTGCAGCCGATGTGCACCTGCACCGAACTCGGCCATGACGACGTCCGCCGCCTGATCAAGGCCAAGGGCCTAAAGAGCATCCCCGCTGTCATGCAGGAACTCGAATGGAAGACCTCCTGCGGCTGCGCCAAATGTCGACCCGCCCTCAACTATTACCTCGTCTGCGACTGGCCGGACGAATATGCCGACGACTACCAGTCGCGTTTCATCAATGAGCGCGTGCATGCCAACATCCAGAAGGACGGCACCTACTCCGTCGTTCCGCGCATGTGGGGCGGCGTCACCAATTCGAACGAGCTTCGCGCCATCGCCGATGTCGTCGACAAGTTTGAGATCCCGATGGTGAAGGTGACGGGCGGCCAGCGCATCGACCTGCTCGGCATCGAGAAGGAGGACCTGCCCGCCGTCTGGGCCGATCTCGGCAAGGCCGGCTTCGTGTCGGGCCAGGCCTATGCCAAGGGCCTGCGCACGGTGAAGACCTGCGTCGGCTCCGACTGGTGCCGCTTCGGGACGCAGGATTCCACTGGTCTCGGCATCCGCATCGAGAAATTCATGTGGGGCTCCTGGACGCCGGCCAAGCTGAAGATGGCCGTCTCCGGCTGCCCGCGCAATTGCGCGGAAGCAACCTGCAAGGATATCGGCGTGATTTGCGTCGATTCCGGTTTCGAGATCCACTTCGCCGGAGCAGCAGGTCTCGACATCAAGGGCACCGAAGTGCTCGGCCTTGTGAAGACCGAAGACGAGGCGCTGGAGCACATCGTGGCGCTGACGCAGATGTACCGCGAGCAGGCCCGCTATCTCGAGCGTATCTACAAGTGGGCCAAGCGCATCGGCCTGGAGGAAATCCGCCGCCAGATCATGGGTGATGCCGAAAAGCGCAAAGCCTATTACGACCGCTTCGTCTTCTCCCAGAAATTCGCGCAGGTCGATCCTTGGTCCGAGCGTGTTTCCGGCAAGGACAAGCACGAGTTCAAGCCGATGGCGACGATCGGTTATCCGCAGGCAGCTGAATAAGGAGATGGACATGACCTGGCCCAATGAAAACTGGCATCCAATCGGTGACATCTCCGACATCCCCCTGCGCGGCGCACGCTGCGTAAAGACACCGCAGGGCAAGATCGCCGTCTTCCGCACTGCCGGAAACGAGGTCTTCGCCATCGAGGACCATTGCCCGCACAAAGGCGGCCCGCTCTCCCAGGGCATCGTGCATGCCAAGGCCGTCACCTGCCCGCTGCACAACTGGGTGATCTCGCTCGAGACCGGCAGGGCGCTCGGCGCCGACGAGGGCGCGGTGCGGACCATCCCGGTCCGCAATCAGGACGGTGCCCTCTTCATCGCCCTTGAAAGCCTGATGATGGCGGCGGAATAGATGGCGACGGAGATCAAGACCACCTGTCCCTATTGCGGCGTCGGGTGCGGCGTTGTTGCCACGGTCGACGAGGCGGGCGCCGTCAGCGTCAAGGGCGATCCCGAGCATCCGTCGAATTTCGGCCGGCTCTGCTCGAAGGGTTCGGCGCTTGCCGAAACCATCGACCTCGACGGCCGGCTGCTCCATCCCGAAATTGCCGGCAAACGGAGCAGCTGGGACGAGGCGCTTGATCTCGTTGCCCGGCGTTTTTCCGAAACGATCGCCGAACACGGGCCGGATTCGGTTGCCTTCTATGTCTCGGGTCAGTTGCTGACCGAGGATTATTACATCGCCAACAAACTGATGAAGGGCTTTATCGGCTCCGGCAATATCGACACCAATTCCAGGCTCTGCATGTCCTCCTCCGTCGCAGGGCATCGCCGCGCCTTCGGCGCCGATACTGTGCCCGGCACCTATGAGGATATCGAACTCGCCGACCTGATCGTCCTGACGGGCTCCAACCTTGCCTGGTGCCATCCGGTCATCTACCAGCGGCTTGCCGCCGCAAAGGCGGCGCGGCCAAACATGCGGATCGTCGTCATCGATCCGCGCCGGACGATGACATGCGACATTGCCGACCTGCATCTGGCAATTCGCCCGGACGGTGACGTCGCGCTGTTCATGGGACTGCTTGCCCATCTCGCCACGAGCCCGGCGATTGACCAGAATTATATTGCCGCTCATACGGAAGGTTTCGCTGAAGCATTCGCGGCGGCCGCAGCCCTTGATATCAATGATCTCCTGGAGCGGACGGGTCTGCCGGCCATGCAGATCCGGGAATTTTTCCGCCTGTTCGAGTCGACCGAGAAGGTCGTCACCTGCTACAGCCAGGGCGTCAACCAATCCTCCTCCGGCACCGATAAGGTCAATGCCATCCTCAATTGTCATCTGGCGACCGGCCGGATCGGCCGCGCCGGCACGGGACCTTTCTCGCTGACCGGCCAGCCGAACGCCATGGGTGGGCGCGAGGTCGGCGGCCTCGCCAATATGCTTGCCGCCCATATGGCGATCGAGAATGCGGAGGACCGAGACCGCGTTCAGCGCTTCTGGAATTCGCCGGTCATTGCCGCAAAGCCCGGATTGAAGGCGGTCGACATGTTCCGCGCGGTGGCCGACGGCCGCATCAGGGCGCTCTGGGTCATGGCAACCAATCCTGTCGTCTCCATGCCGGATGCCGATAGCGTCGAAAGCGCGGTTGCCGCCTGCCCCTTCGTCGTCGTCTCGGACATCCTGAAGGATACGGATACCACCCGGCACGCTCATGTGCTCTTGCCCTCGCTCGGCTGGGGCGAGAAGAACGGCACCGTCACCAATTCCGAACGGCGCATTTCCAGGCAGCGGCCGTTTCTCGACGTCCCGGGCGAGGCCAGGGCCGACTGGTGGCAGCTTGCGGAGGTCGGACGCCGGATGGGATTTGCCGCCGCTTTCGATTTCGACGCGCCGGCGGAGATCTTCTCCGAGCATGCCGCCCTTTCCGCCTTCGAAAATAACGGCAGCCGCGATTTCGATATCGGCGCGCACGTCGGCATGACGGGTGTCGCCTATGACACGCTGTCGCCCTTTCAGTGGCCGCAGGCGGCAGGGACCGAACCCAGTGTCACCCGCTTCTTCGCCGAGGGCGGTTTCTACCATGCCGATCGCAAGGCGCGTTTTGTCGCGGTGACACCTCCGGCGACGGATCGCACCAGCGCCGGCTTCCCCTTCACGCTGAATACGGGGCGCATCCGCGACCAGTGGCACACGATGACGCGCACCGGAAAGAGCGCGCGGCTTTCCGCCCATATCGCCGAACCCTTTGCCGAGATCCATCCGCGGGACGCGATCGAAAATGGCGTAGCCAGCGCCGGCCTCGTCGAAATCGAGAGCCCTCACGGCAAAGCGATCGTGCGGGCGCTGGTGACCGACCGCCAGGCGCGCGGCGGCATTTTCGCACCGATGCACTGGAACGATCAGTTCGCGGCAAAAGCGCGGATCGACGCGGTCGTGGCGCCGGTCACCGACCCCATTTCCGGTCAGCCGGCATCGAAGAACGTTGCCGTCGTCGTCCGGCCCTTTCGCGCCATGCTCTACGGTTTCGCGGTCTCGGCCACGAAACCGGTCACGCCCGACGCGGCCTATTGGGCGGTGGCGAAAGCTGCCGGCGGCTGGCGGCTGGAGGTTGCCTTCACTGAAGTCGTCGAAGACTGGACGGCCTGGTGCCGGAGGGTTTTCGCTATTCCCGCCGAGATCGAACCGCTGGGTTACGCCGATCGGCAGTCCGGCGATCTCAGGCTTGCCTTCTTCGACGGCGAGATCCTGCTCGCCGCACTGTTCCTCGCGCGCGAACCGGTTGCCGTCGCACGCAATTGGGCGATCTCGCAGCTCTCCGCCGCGCATGGAGATCTCAGGAAACGCTTTGCGCTGGTCGCAGGCCGTCCCGGCGCCGGGAGGCCGGATCCGGGGGCTACCGTCTGCTCCTGCTACAGTGTCGGGGTCAACCAGATCGCTGCCGCCGTACGCAGAGGGTGCCACAGCGTCGAGGCGGTCGGCAAGGAAACGAGCGCCGGAACCAATTGCGGTTCGTGCCGCAGCGAAATCGGCAGGATCATCGATCGCTGTCTTGCCGCAGCCGCGGAATGAATACGCAGAAGCAAAGACGCCGACGCGGCTGACCCGGTGTCAGGCCGCGTTCGGAACGATCAGCATCTTGTGGTCCGCAGAAATGCGGACGGCGATCTCGGCATAGGACGAGAGCGTCGGATGTGTCGTCTCCATCTTGTGGTGATGGGTTGTCGTGACGACCATGACATCGGCGCCCGCCGCCTCGCCGGCGGTAATGCCGGCTGCGACATCCTCGAAGACCAGGCAATCCTCAGTGCTGACACCAATGCGTTCGGCGCCCAGAATATAACATTGCGGATCGGGCTTTCCGACCGTCACGTCCTCCGCCGTCACCATAAATCTCGGCAGCGGCAGACCGGCCGCCTCCAGCCGCCGGCGGGCAAGACGCAAGGGCGAAGACGTGACGATCGCCCAGCGATCCGGCGGCAGCGAACTCAGGAATGTCGCAGCACCCGGAATGGCAACGACATCACCGACATCGGCGATCTCCGCCTCGGTCACCAGCCTCGCCTCTTGTTCGGGATCGACCCCCGGCAGGTTCAGGCGGGTGATCGTGTCGATGCCGCGCGACCCATGCATCTTCGGCAGGAAGGCGGCAACATCGAGCCCATGACGTCTCGCCCAGTCGCTCCATACGCGCTCGGCGGCGCGGATTGAATTGAGGATGGTACCGTCCATATCGAACAGGAAGGCGGCATAAGGCTTTTCGAAGCCGCGGGGCATCGGCAGGGGCAAAGGCGGATCCTTTGAGGAAGAGCATCGGATGGTTATCGCTGTCGCCCGATGAAACGGCAAATCATCGCTTTATGCAAGCGTGCGCAGCAACGGGCCGGCCTATCCCGCTGCAACAGGCCCGGGCCACATGCGTCAACAAAGCAGCTTCAGTGAAACCCGTCAGCGAGCAGTCCTGACCCGTGATCCCTCATTCCTTGCAAGGTCTGCGTGCAAGTTTCTCACAAATATCGGAACAATGATTCCGTCAGGTGGTTACCCAGAGGTCATCCAATGTGAAAATCAAAGGAGGATATCCTCATGACCAAATCCCTTATTGCCGCTTCGCTGCTCGCGATCGGAATCACATCGTCAGCCTTTGCCCAGTCGAACCCCGATCCGATCGGCCCGACAAACGGCGGCTCGACCGATCCGAGTTCGGGTAACTATTCGTCGGATTATACCAACAGTGACAATGGTATGCATCCGGTCCAGGTTGCGCCCGTCGATCCGACCACGACACAGAGCATCGGCCAGCCACAGACGATGGAATGCGCCGGCATGCCGCAACAGAGATCCGGTGTCGACACGCGCGGCGGTCAGAGCGGCGCATCGATCAGTGAAGCCTGCCGCGAATATGACAACTGAGCAGGCAGCCCCGCCAGGAATGTCCTGGAAAAGAGACACCATACTTGGAAAGGCTGGTTCACGCCCCAGCCACTAACGCAAATGTGGAATCGCAAAAATTTGCGGTTCCACATTTTAGCCATGACCGCTATCGGGCGCTTAGCGGACTGCGAGAAAGCTCGTCTCGACCAGTATCGGTCACCGCGATGCGGCCGGCATGACATCAGCGCCGTCCATGACATAGGTCGCATAGCGATGGTCGCGGATCAGGCTTATCTTTAGTCCCCGCCACTCGAGCAGCATGAAATAGGACGGACCGCCCGACGGTTCGGCCGATACCAGAAATATTTCCCGGCCTTCCAGCCAGGCCGGTTCGACCCTGACCGGGGGATATTCGGCATAATAAGTGAAAAATCGGCCGACATCGGCGGCACCCGAGATTTCAGGCCGTCGCGCCTGACGAAGCCGGACATCATCGGCCAGCAGGCGGCGCAAGGCGTCCCAATCCCGAGCGTTGAAGAGCGCCGCGAAGTTCAGGGCCTCGGGACTGGGCGACGCAGCAACCTCAGACCGCACGTCGGAGATCGCGCGCAACCTCGCCCGACCGCGCGACAGATGGGCCTTGACGGCATCGACGCTCAGTTCCAGCAGCGTCGCGATATCTGCAAGCGACTCTCCCAACACATCCTTGAGGATCACCGCGCTGCGTTGTGGCACCGGCAATTCTGCAAAATGACCCAGGGCGACCCGCACCGTGTCTTGCCGGATCAGCGCCTCCTCCGGGTCGATGGCGCTGATATCGGCGAGATCAAAGGCGGTCTCGAGGGGCTCCGCCCGGCGCGTGCTGCGCTGGCGCAGGGTATCGATCGCTCTGTTATGGACGATGCGAAAGAGCCAGGGTCGCAGCGGCGTGCCCGGCGGGATCGAACCAGCCGTCGCAAATACCCTGGCAAACGCGTCCTGAATCACGTCCTCGCCGTCGATCACCGAACCTACCAGACGAGCAGCATAGCGATGCAGTTGTGGGCGCAGCGCATCCGCTTCCCTGGCCAGGTCTGCAAGCAGAGTTCTCTCTTCAGTCCCGAGAGCTGCATCTTCCGTCATTCGATGACCGTCACGCCCGTATCGCCACGCACGGCATAGACCATGGCCTCAGCAAGCTCCGTCTTGCCGATCAGTTCGGCGACCGTATCACCGAAAGCCCGCGGCGTCATGTCCGGCCAGGTGGCGGCTTGTTCGGCAAATGTCCGACCCTCCTTCGCAGCATAGGCCCTAATGCCGGTATCGCCCACACCGGTTCCAACGAACATCTGCCGGGGAACGATGACCCGGAACCGCAAACGCAGGCCGAGTTCCGCCGACAAGCCATCTGCATATTTTGCAATGAACCACTGCGCGCGCTTGGCGCCTGCATAACCTCCCGATAGCGGCGACCCCTGCACGGCGGCTCCGCTGGAGATCAGGACGACGAGCCCGCCCGGCGCCATTGGCAAGGTCAGGGCAGCCTGTACCCAATGCAGCGCGGCCTTAACGTCTACATTCCAGTTGGTCGTGAATGCCTCCCAGCCAATGCGATCGATTCGCTCCATGGGAGGTTCCGCGCCGGCATTCATGATGACGACATCCGGTCGCGTCCCCTCCATGATCCGCCACGCCGCGTCGACATCAGTTGCATCAGCCGATATGGCGGTGATGGCCGCTTGCTCAGCGGGCCCATGCACGACCGTCTCGTTTCGGGCGACCACGGTGACTTCGGCCGCGCGAGCAATGAATGCTTCGGCGAGCCCTTTCCCCAAACCGCGGCTCCCGCCGACGACCACAATTCGCTTTCCTTCCAGATCCATCTCTCAGTCCTCATTCGGGTCGGCTTCGACCGCTCGACGACGGTCGCAACAACGACGTTTCAAGAAGGTGAAAAGAGTCATCGCCATCTGCGATTTGTGGAAGCCGTCAAAAAGAGCTGACCCGACCGATGCCGCCGTGATTGCGGTCGTCATCCTCGTGCGGCGATCCCGAAGTTCGGGCAATGCGGGTTCTTGCAAAAGGTGACGTTTACTCCCGGGAGGGGAGAGGCAATCGAAGCCGCCTTGAGTCGTCCGAAAAAATCTCCGGCATGAGTAACAACCCCGATAACGGCGTTATAAGGGTATTGCCTCTCGGGCTGTTTATCACTCCGCCGGGTGCGGAGTCACCGGATGGTGATCGGCTAATGACGGCCGCTCTCGCCAGCCGGTGACCCGGTTCACCAGCGCGAAATAAGTGCTGTAGGGCAACAGCCGCGCCAGCTTCATCATCGTGGTGAAGCGTTTGGGGAACGCGATCTCGAAGGCCTGCGACTTCAGGCCGGCAGCAATCTGCCGGGCGGCCTCATCGGGCGACGACGGCTCTGCCGTGAGAAGGGCATTCTTTCTCATCGCCGGCATATCGACGAAGCCCGGGCTGACGAGCTGGATGCGGATGCCCATTTTGTCGAGATCGAATTTCAGGCTTTCGGCCATGTTGATCAGTGCCGCCTTGGTGGCGCCGCAAGCGGCCCCCGTCGGCACGCCGCCATAGCCGGCGACGGAGGAGATGATGGCGATCTGTCCCTGCCCTTTCGCCTTCATATGGCGGATTGCCGGCAACAGACAGTTGACGACGCCGGAGAGATTGACGGCGAAGGTCCTTTCAAAATCGGCGCGGTTCAGGTCCTCGGCATGGACGGGCAGACAGAGGTCGGCATTGAGGATCGCCATGGCGAGCGTGCCGTGTTCATACTCGATGGAGGCCATCGCGTGTTCCATATCCTCAGCATTCGTGACGTCGCCGTCGAGAACGACGATGCTGCCGGAAAGGCCGCTGACCTCGGCCTGCAATTCGACCAGCTTTTCATGGCTCCTGGCGGTGACGGCGACCTTATATCCTTCACCGGCGAGCTTCAGCGCAAGCGCCCGGCCGATGCCGGAACTCGCGCCCGAGATCCAGACGATTCCATGTTCGGGACGGGCGATGAAATCACGCATGACATGCTCCTCCGGCTCTGCCTACCAACACGAAAACAGGTCCGGAAGTTCTGCTCCTCCCGGATTTATGGTTCTATCACACCATTGTGGCTGCTTTCAGCCGATCAGGTCGCCGATCATCCGGCGGAGGGACCCCGTCAGGCTGATCGGTCCGTCCGAAACGGCAAACGCGATGCAAGGCCTGTCCTTTTCGACGACCGGCCGATGATCGACCGTCTCGTCGGCAATGGAGATGTCGCCGGAGCCGAATCGGCCGCGCTCGTCATTGAAGGCGCCGTCGAGGACGAGGATCAGCTCCATGCCTTTGTGGGTGTGCGCCGGCAAGGCGCGGCCCGGACGGATCCACATCAGCTTGACCTCGCAGCCGTCGATGTCGAGCGAATATTCCTTAAAGCCGGGCAACCGCCGGCGCCAGGGAACGTCTTCGACCTCGAAGCCGACAAAATCGCGCAGCGCCACGGGAAACAACGTATTTTCCGGCCTCATGGCCGTCTGCGGCGCAGGGGCGGGAGAGGCAGAGGAAAAGATTGCAGCAAGCCTCTGGTCGCGGTCGGTAATGGCCGCTGCCGGGATGCTTTCCAGCGCCTCTCCAGCCAGCAGCTCGAGGCCGTTCACCAGTCCGAGATTGTCCGATTTCATTTCAAGATGGGACCGCACAAGCACGCGCGCGGGCTCGGGCAAGGAACCGGCGACATAATGCGCCATCAATGTATCGATCGTGTCGATATGCTCATGAACCATGCCGGTTTCGGCCATGCCCTTTTAATGCGCCCCGCACTCGCGTTGTCCTCGTCCGTACGAGGAAAGTCAATCTTCGGATCACTCGATGAGGCGGGATTGCAGGTGGCGCAGCATTTCGGGCAAGGAAAGCGAAATTTTATCGTGGCCGGCAGCGCCATGGAATAGCATTTCTTGCCAACACAGCCTTGTGAAGGGAAAAGACCGTTCCTAAAGTAAGAGTTCCAAAGAGGCAGATTCCATGACCGTCCACCCCTCCGTCCTCGAAGCCATCGGCAACACGCCCCTGATCAAGCTCAAGGGCGCCTCCGCGGCGACGGGCTGCACCATTCTCGGCAAGGCAGAGTTCCTGAACCCCGGTCAGTCGGTCAAGGATCGTGCCGCGCTCTTCATCATCCGCGACGCGGAGCGGAAGGGGCTGCTTCGCCCCGGCGGCGTCATCGTCGAAGGTACGGCGGGCAATACCGGCATCGGGCTGACGCTGGTCGCCAAAGCGCTTGGCTACCGCACCGTCATCGTCATTCCGGAAACGCAGAGCCAGGAAAAGAAGGACGCGCTGAAACTGCTCGGTGCCGAACTCGTCGAAGTGCCCGCCGTTCCCTACAAGAACCCGAACAACTACGTGAAGCTGTCCGGGCGTCTCGCCGAGCAATTGGCGAAGACCGAGCCGAACGGGGCGATCTGGGCAAACCAGTTCGACAACGTTGCCAACCGGCAGGCGCATGTCGAAACGACCGCTAGGGAAATCTGGAAAGATACCGACGGCAAGATTGACGGCTTCATCTGCTCCGTCGGCTCCGGCGGCACTCTGGCGGGTGTCGCGGCCGGCCTCAAGGCTTTCAAACCGGACGTCAAGATCGGTATCGCCGATCCCGACGGCGCGGCTCTTTATGAATTCTACCAGAACGGTACGCTGAAATCCGAGGGGTCCTCGATCACCGAGGGGATCGGCCAAGGCCGCATCACCGCCAATCTCGAAGGTTTCACGCCTGATTTCTCCTATCGGATCTCCGACGCCGAAGCGCTTCCCTACCTCTTCGATCTCGTCGAGAATGAGGGCCTATGCCTTGGCGGCTCGACGGCGATCAACATTGCGGGCGCGGTCAATCTTGCCAGGGATCTCGGGCCTGGCCATACGGTGGTGACGATCCTCTGCGACTACGGCAACCGCTACCAGTCGAAGCTCTTTAATCCGGATTTCCTGAAGTCGAAGGGCTTGCCCGTTCCGGGCTGGATGGCCAAATCGCCCGCGATTGACGTTCCCTACGAGCCTGCGTGAGACCCCATGCCCGTCAATGCCCTCTATCGTGACGATTTCTATCTCTCGACATGCGAGGCCGTCGTCACCGCCGTTCACGAGGACGGGGGCATCGAACTGAACCAGACGTGCTTTTACGCGACATCGGGCGGCCAGCCTGGCGACACCGGAGAGCTCGAGCGTGCCGACGGCACCAAGATCACACTCGGCCAGACGAAGCACGGTGCGAGCAAGGATATCATCATCCATGTGCCGCACGACGGCCAGGCGCGACCGGAAATCGGCGAGACGCTGGTGCTGCATGTCGATTGGCCGCGCCGCTACAGGCTGATGCGCATGCACACGGCCTGCCACCTGCTTTCCGTCGTCTGCTCCTATCCGATAACAGGGGCAGCCGTCGGCGAAGAGGAAAGCCGGGTCGATTTCGACATGAGCGAGACGATCGACAAGGCTGAGGTGACATCAAAGCTGATGGAACTGGTCGGCCAGAACCATCCTGTTTACCTTCAGTGGATCACCGACGACGAACTTGTGGCCAATCCCGATATCGTCAAATCGAAGAACGTGCGGCCGCCGATCGGGCTCGGGCGCGTGAGCCTCGTCTGCATTGGCGAGAACTCCTCGATTGACAGCCAGCCATGCGGCGGCACACATGTTTCCGAAACACAGGAAGTCGGCCAGATTCACATCGCCAAGATCGAGAAGAAGGGCAAGGAGAACCGGCGCTTCCGTATCCGCTTCGGCACGCCGGACGACGAAGCCTGACTATCAAGGGAGATCGCAATGAGTGAGACCAAAAGCCGTTTCGTCGTCTCGGCCGATTGGCTGCAGGCCGAACTCGGCAAGCCGGATCTGCGCGTACTGGACGCCTCCTTCTATCTGCCGGCACAGAAGCGGTATGCCGATGCCGAATATGCAGCCGGTCATATTCCCGGCGCCATCCGTTTCGACCAGGACAAGATCGCCGATCATTCGACCTCGCTGCCGCACACGATCCCCTCGCCCGATTATTTCGCCGCGGAAGTCGGCAAACTCGGCATCAGCGAAAACGATCGTATCGTGGTTTATGACGGTATCGGCCTGTTCGCCTCGCCGCGCGTCTGGTGGCTGTTCCGGGTCATGGGCGCGAAGAACGTCTTTGTGCTCGACGGCGGTCTCGACGGTTGGAAGTCTGAAGGCCGGCCGCTGGAAACCACGGCGCCCAGCTATGCTCCGGCAAGGTTCACGCCTGATTTCGATGAGAATCGTGTGGTGACGCTCGATACGATGCGCGACATCGTCTCGAGCGGTGCCATGCAGATCGCCGATGCCCGCAGCGCCGGCCGCTTCGCCGCCACCGAGCCCGAGCCGCGGGCCGGCATGCGCTCCGGCCATATGCCCGGCGCACGCAGCCTGCCCTCAGGCGTGTTTGCGAACCAGGGCCGGTTCAAGTCGCTGCCCGAACTCAGGCAGACGTTCGAGGATGCCGGCATCGATCTTTCCAAACCGGTCGTCACCTCCTGCGGCTCGGGGATCACGGCCGCGATCATCACGCTGGCGCTGGAATCGCTCGGCCATCATGACAACAAGCTTTACGACGGTTCATGGAGCGAATGGGGCAGCCGTGACGACACGCCTGTTGTCACCGGTCCACCCACGCCGGTCAAAGCCTGATCGCCATGGGGAAGACACCCGCTTCGCTCAAAGCCCATATCACTCGGCTCGAAATGACGACGCCGCCGAAAGCCAGCATGCCGGTGCCCGTCAATATCCAGACGGCGATCATGCGCGCGCCCGGCATACCGCTGCCCTTCTACCGCTATCTCTACCGGCAGGTGGGCGCGCGCTGGCAGTGGGTGGACCGGCTGCGCATGAGCGACGAGCAGCTTGCAGAAACGCTGAACGACAAGCGCAACAATATCAGCGTTCTCTACGTGAACGGCGCGCCCGCCGGCTTCTACGAATATTTCTGCGAGGACGAGGATACGATCGAGCTCAGCCATTTCGGCCTGATCGAACATGCGCTCGGCCTCGGCATCGGCAAATGGTTTCTGCTGCAGGCGCTCTATGCCATCTGGTCACTCAATCCGAAGCGGGTCACCACCACCACCAATAATCTCGACCATCCGCGCGCGCTGCAGCTCTATCAGATGTACGGGTTCTCCCCGGTTTCGACCGGCACCGGCATCGTCCGGCCGCTGAGCGACAAGGAGCTTCTGGAGCTTGCACGCAAAGGCTGATGCGTCTGTCTGCCCGTTAATCGATGATGTGGTACCCGCCGTCGACATAAAGGGTTGCGCCAGTGATGAGGCGTGCAGCATCATGGGCTAGGAAGGCTGTTGCCATGCCGACATCATCAATGCTGACAAGGCTGCGAGCTGGCGCGGTTTCCTGCGCCTTGTCCAGGATCTCGTCGAATTCGGGTATGCCAGAGGCCGCACGGGTTGCAAGCGGGCCGGGAGAAATAGCGTGGACACGAATGCCCTTCGGGCCCAATTCGGCAGCCATATAGCGAACGGCGCTTTCCAATGCCGCTTTCGCAACTCCCATAATATTGTAATTTCTCACCACCATCTGGCTTCCGTAGTAGCTCATCGTGAATAAAGTACCGCCGCGCTTCATCAGCGGTTCGGCCAAATGGGCCATTTGGATGAACGACCAACAGGAAATATCCAGGGTCGTGAGGAAGCCTTCGCGCGGCGCGTCCACGACCCTGCCCTGCAGAGTGTCCTTCGGTGAAAAGGCAATGGAGTGCACGACGAAATCGATTTCGAGCCATTCTGCCTCCATGCGCTGGAAGACGGCCTCCATCTGTCCTGGAACCGCCACATCCAGCGGCATCATGATCGGCGCCTGCAGTTCGCGCGCCAGCGGCTCGACATAAGGCTTGGCCTTTTCATTGAGATAGGTAACCGCAAGCTCGGCACCGAGCGCCCGGAAGGCGCGTGCACATCCCCAGGCAATCGAATGTTCGTTGGCAATGCCAACCACCAGACCCTTTTTGCCCTCCAGAAGCTTTGCCTTGACTGTCGGAATCATCTGCGTCCCCTTTGTCGTCGGTAAGATCGATTGCCGGTGCCTAATATTTCCTCCAGCTAAGCCCGGCTGCTCGCCAGCGTATGGCGGGCAATCATCAGTTCCTCGTCCGTCGGCACGACATAAACGCGCAGCCAGCTATCTGCCGTCGATATCAGCAGATGTCCTGCAGCGTTTCGTTCCGGATCGAGCTTCGCGCCCAGCCATTCGAGCTTTTCGACAATCCGCTTTCGCATTTCCGGCGAGTTTTCGCCGATACCGGCCGTGAAAACGAAGCCATCCATGCCGCCCAGCGCCGCCGCCAGCATGCCGGCATTCAAGCCGATGCGATGGACGAAATGCTCAAGCGCGAAGGCCGCGCGAGAATCTTCGCTTTCCAACAACGACCGCACGTCGTTGCTCACGCCGGAAAGGCCCTTGAGCCCTGAATCCTTGTAGAGCAGATCCTGGATTTGATCAGGGGTCATGCCCTTCTGGTTGAGCAGATAGAGGATGACGCCGGGATCGATCTGGCCGCAACGCGTGCCCATCGGCAATCCGTCCAGAGCCGTGAAACCGAGCGTGCTTTCCACACTGCGGCCATTGAAGAGCGCGCACATGGAGGCGCCGCTGCCAAGATGGGCAACGACCACGCGGCCGGGGGCGATCTCAGGAGCCAACTCGGGCAAACGACTTGCCACATATTCATAGGAGAGCCCGTGAAAGCCGTAGCGCCTGACACCCTCGGCAAAAAACCGTTCGGGAATGGCATAGTGATCCGCCACGGCGCTATGGCCACGATGGAAGGATGTATCGAAGCAAGCGACCTGCGGCAAGTCCGGGCGGCGGGCCAAGATCGCGCGGATCGGAGCCAGGTTGTTCGGCTGATGGAGGGGAGCAAGCGGCACGTAACGCTCGAGATCCGCGAGCACCTTTTCGTCGATCAGCACCGGCCGCCCATACTCCGGTCCGCCATGCACAACTCGATGGCCCACCGCAACGAGCCTGCCCTCATGCGATTCTCGCAGCCAGGCGCCGACGAGACGCATGGCCGCCTGCAGATCAGGCACCTCGCTCTGGCTGTGCTGGTGATCTGCAAGCACCTCCTCCGTCGCGCCTTTAATGCGAAGACGCGGCGCCGTCCCCACGCCTTCCATCTGTCCCTTCAGACGTCTGGAAAGGCCGCCCTCGATCGAAAAGACCTCGAATTTGAGGCTGGAAGATCCCGCATTAACGACGAGCACGGTATCCATGGGTATTATGCCGTCGGTATCGCCGCCATGCGGCGACGCGCTTCGGCGAGCAGAACCGCCAGCGCGCAGGAGGCAAGGCGGGTGCGCACGGAATCGGCACGGGATGTCAGAATGATCGGCACCCGCGCGCCGAGCACGATGCCGGCCGCATCCGCTCGCGCTAGGAAGGTAAGGTTCTTCGCCAGCATGTTGCCCGCTTCCAGGTTCGGCACGACGAGAATCTGCGCCTTGCCTGCTACCGGCGACTGGATGCCTTTTATCCGCGCGGCTTCGGGATCAATCGCATTGTCGAAGGCAAGCGGTCCGTCGAGCAGACCCCCAGTGATCTGTCCGCGCTCGGCCATCTTGCAAAGCGCCGCAGCCTCGATGGTGGAAGGGATCTTGGAGGTCACCGTCTCCACGGCCGACAGGATCGCCACTCGCGGCGTGCCGAGGCCGACCTGGGTAAACAGATCGATGACGTTCTGGATAATGTCGCGTTTCGCATCGAGGTCGGGTTCGATATTGATCGCTGCATCCGTGATGAACAGCGGCTCCGGATAGGTCGGCACGTCCATGACGAAGACGTGGCTGATACGGCGGGCAGTACGCAATCCTGTGGCCGACGCAGTGACGGCGCGCATCAGCTCGTCCGTATGCAAGCTGCCTTTCATCAAAAGCTCGCCCTTGGCCTCTTGGATCAGCTTCACGCCGCAAATTGCCGCCGCATCGCTGTGGGCGACGTCGACAATCTCGTAGGGATTTATATCCAGCCCGTGCGCCTTGACCACGGCCTCTATCCTGTGAGCGGGCCCAACGAGTATTGGCTTGATCAGTCCCTCTTCGGCAGCTTCGATTGCGCCGCGTAAGGAAGATTCATCGCAGGGATGAACGACCACCGTCTTCGTCGGCGGGGTCTGCTTCGCGCGGGCGATGAGTTGTTCATATTTCCGGTGCGCCTCCAACGGCGCCGCACTTGCGATATCCGTCATGCAAACCTCCATAGAAAGCCCTATCGCAACCGCCGATATGGCCGCTTGATATTCAGCTCTTGGCCTGCTTGGATTGGGTGGTCTTCACCACTTTCAAACGAGCGGATGGAGCGGCGGCGGGTTTCTCTTCGACATCGAACAGCTCGACCACCTTCTGCCAACGGCTCTCCAGTTCCCCTTCCAACTCACCGCGAACCGTCAGTACTTCCTTGAGCGCGGCCAGGGCGGAGGTGCGAAGCTCCCTGTCTTCAGGCAGCATGCCGGGGATTGCTGACAACGCACCCGCCTCGTCGATCAACAGGATCAGGAATTGGTCGCGGATCAGCGATTTGAAAGCTCCGAGCGTCATGGGCGGAAGGCCGTCCTCGATCGATCGCATACGGCGGATTGCCGCAAAACCACGCTCATCGGCGCCCCCTCGCGCACTCGCCACGTAAATGAGGCTGCGTGCAAGGCATTCCCGGAGGCCGCCCTCGGAAACCCGCCCCCTGAGCTCCTCGATCCGCTCCTCAAGAACACGGCGATGCAGGCCCGTCTTGCTCGCCCGACGCCGGGGCGCTTGATCGGCCGGATCGATACCGACGGCAGCCTGCAGGAGAGGACAACCGTAGACGGCGAGGAATGTTGCCTCAGAGACTGTTTCCATCATTGTCCGCCAGGAATCGAGTGTAGAAATGATCTGGCCGGACGCCGCGCGTTCCAGGGCGAGGAACGGATTGTCGCCCTGGACCGGCCGACGATCTGCTGCCGATTGCTGAGCAAAACTAGCCACCGACGCCATCCACGGATTGGCATCCGAGAAAAGATCGTATTGCAGGCGCAGCGGATGAAGCTTTCGCATCTGCTCGCCGAAGCCCTTCGGCAATGCCTGCCGCAAAATGGTGTGAACGAAGGTGCGATAGAGCGAAAGATTGATCTCGGACACCCGTGCGGCCGTCGCGAACCGTCGGTCGTCGGCCGCATCGTTGCCGCCTAGAGCGCGAATATCGTCGAGCGTCCTTGCCTCGCAACGCATGATCCAGTCACCGCCAACAAGATCTGCATTGAACGTCTCCGCCGTCTTTAGCTCAAAAATCGCCTCATAGAGACCGGGCGGCAGCGCGTCGATCAGGTCGATGTTTGAGGAGAACTCGCCATGTTCCTTGCGGGCGATGCCGGCGGAAACGAAGATGCCGAGATGTCCGACCGTCTCGTGCACGCTGTAGATGATCGTCTGACCATGGGAGCGGATCTCCTGGACATCGTCATAAATATCGAGGATCCAGTCGAGGGCTTGCGGCGGCGGCGTGATGTTGTCGCCTTTCGAGCAGAGCACCACGATCGGCGAACGGATATTGCGCAGGTCTAAGGCCGAACCGTCCGAGGTCTCGATACGGCCCGCCGCCAGATTGTTGCCTATGAAAAGCTCGTCAACGATGAACTGAATTTCCTCGCCATTCAGATTGACGTGGCCGCCCCACCAGTCTTCGAAACCCAGATAGCGGTCGGCTTCGGTATCGATCTTGGAATAGAGGTTGTATTGCTTGGTCCAGAGCGTGTTGGCCGGGTTCTGATTCTCAAAATTCTGCACCAACCAGGCACCATCGAAAATGCCCTGTCCCAGATCGCTGGTCAGGGCTGTCAGCCAGCTGCCGCCAAGCAGTCCACCGCTGTAGCGCATTGGATACTTGCCGTGGACACCCGCCCAATAGGAAAGCGGCGTTCCTGCGATGATGATTGAGCCGAACAGTTCCGGCCTTAGCGCCGCGAGCATCATCACTGCCCAGCCGGCCTGGCAATTGCCGATGACGCAGGGTTTTGCATCTGCATCGGGATGCAATGCGATAACTTTCTCGAGGAATATGGCCTCCGCACGTGCGATATCCTCGATAGTCTGGCCCGGCATGGGATTGGGCAGAAAACCGACGAAATAGCAGGGATGACCTGCCTTCAACGCTACACCGATCTCGCTATCGGCCTTGAAACCACCGATGCCGGGACCATGTCCCGCGCGCGGGTCGATCACCACAAAGGGGCGCCGCGTCTGGTCGATGACTAGCCCGTCAGGCGGGACGATCCGCGTCAGTGCGTAGTTCACCGGTCTCTCGAGCGTGCGGCCATCAACCACAATCTCCGGTGTGTAGCTCAGAACATGCGGCGCAGTCTTGGCTGCTTGGGCCTGATAACGATTTCCGCGCTGACGCAGCACATCCCAAAACAGAATGCTTCGCTGCGCCGCATCAAGCCCGTAGTCCAACATGGAGCCGAAGAGACCGAAGGGAGACGAAATTTCCGTATCTGCAGTGTTCAACAACGGATTATTCATAATATTCTCCTTCATCTCATGGGTAAACCGATGCCGCATGCGCCGCTTCGCCATCAAAAGCGACAAAAGCATAAGAATGACATCCGCACTTTGATTTAGAACAACATGCACGTTCTCATCGGAACTGTTCCAAGAGCGAATCTTCGTTGAGAAAAATGCGTTCTACACGGCTCCTCTTGGAAACAGCGCTCTACAAGCAGGCGGTCGAACCCAGTCTATCGCCCTTTCCGCGAAGGTTTGTTGTCACCCCATTCGTACGCACGTATGATACTAGAGCTTACGCCGCAGCGGCCGGAAAGGACGCCGCTCTATGCCATCTGGTCACTCAATCCGAAGCGGGTCACCACCACCAATAATCTCGACCAGCCGCGCGCGCTGCAGCTCTATCAGATGTACGGTTTCTCGCCGCTATCCACAGGCACCGGCATCGTCCGGCCGCTGAGCGACAAGGAGCTGCTGGAGATAGCGCGGAAAAGCTGAGGACTGCTTCTGTGCTGACGGTAACTGTCAGCAGCGGTGAAGACAATGCGGATATCCCCGGTTTCCGAACCAGTCGACAGCTCACCAGGAAATCCCGCTTTGCTGGCGGATTCAGGCCCTATTCGATCGAAGCAGGTCCCAAGATGAAGCCGCATCATCGCATTTTCTTCATTCAGTTCGCCGTCGCCCTTTGCGTGGGTGCCTTTCTTTCGCGGTTACCCGATCTTCAGCGCAAGTTTGGCCTGACCGAAGGCGAGCTCGGGCTTCTGCTCGCTGTCATGTCATCAGGTGTTCTCTGCGGGCTGACGTTTTCGGCGAGAATCATCGAAAGGCACGGGGCGCGCGCCACAGCCTTCGTCACGGTATTCGGCGCATCCCTGTCCTTTGCGATGATCTCCTGGATGCCTTCAGCTCTACCGGCAATACCGCTGTTCTTCCTCGCGGGTCTTTTCACCGGCGCATTCGAGATTAATGCCAATATCGAAACGGACCGCCACGAGGCGCTGCTTGGCTACCGCATCATGAGCCGGGCTCACGGCATGTGGAGTCTCGGCTTCTGCATCACTGCCCTTGTTGCCGCGGGCATGCGGCAGGCGGCCGTTTCCATCGAACTGCACATCTTCCTCGTGCTCCTGACTGTCCTTATTACAGGGTCGATCGTTTTCTCAAAGATTGAGACCGCACCCTCGCGGCAGGAGGTTCACTCGGGAGAGATTCCAGTCATCGCCCTGCCCACCATAGGGTTGTTGCCGCTTTGCCTGATCGGTGCGGCGCCGCTTCTGGCCGAAGGCGCGAGCGTCGATTGGTCGGCGATCTATATGCGCGACGTCTTCGCAGTCGAACCATTCATTGGAGGACTCGGGGTGACGATATTCTCCCTCACCATCGCCGCCGGCCGACTTGCAATGGATCCTGTAATCGATCGCCTCAACCCCTGCCCGGTTGCAATCATCCTTCTCGGAATCGTGATCTTCGGCCTTCTTTTGGTCGCAACGGCGACACAGCCTGTCGTAGCGCTCATCGGCTTCGGCCTGACCGGCATCGGCTGCTCGTCAGTCTATCCGCTCGCCATCTCAGCTGCGGCCCAACGCACGGATCGGCCGGTTCCAGTTAACGTCGCCGCGCTGAGCCAGACAACCTTCCTCGTATTTTTCGCCGGCCCGCCACTGCTCGGATTTATCGCCGAGTATTTCGGTATCCGCTTTTCCTATTGGGCGGTAATCCCCGTCGTCGTCACCGCACTTTTAGTCACCAGGGCGCTTGCCGCCACTTCGGTGCCGAACATCGCAGAGCCGGAATCCGCGCAGCCTCGCGGCTGACCCAAAATGCAACTGCCCCTCCCGGCGCAAAGCCCTGAGTTCTTCCAATATTTCCGCGTTCTGCTGCGCCAGCAGCGCCAAATCGACTTCGGCCAAGGCAGTTTCCTTCCCATGCAGTTTCGCAAGAAACGGGTGGCTTACACGATGATGCGGGTGCATTTCATGGCAATCACCAAGGAGATTTGCCATGACCGCCTTACGTTTTGTCGCCATGCCGACCGCTGATGCCGAGCACCTCTGGAACGGCGGCCGCGACGCCTATGACAGGCTGCCGGAGACGATGGTTTCCGATGGGCCAGGTCACCCCTGCCGCCATTGCCTTGAAAACATCGATGACGGCGAGAAACTGCTCGTCTTTGCTTACCGGCCTTTCCCGGAACTGCAGCCCTATGCCGAAACCGGGCCGATCTTCCTGCACAAGCAGCCCTGCCGGCGCTATGCCGCGGAGGAGATCTTGCCGCCGGTGCTGATGACGAGCCGCGACTTCATTCTCCATGGCTATAATGAGGACAACCGCATCGTCTACGGCACCGGTGCAGTGACCCTTGTCGGCGAGATTGCGGCCTATGGCGAAAAGCTGCTGGCGCGGCCCGAAATCGCCTATGTCCATGTTCGCTCGGCGCGCAACAATTGCTTCCAGTGCCGGATCGACAAGGCAGAGGCGCCGGCCCTTGCGCAGAGCGGCGCCTAACCTCAAGTCAGGTACCTCACGCTACGTTCAGAACGCTCTCCGGCGCGAATACCTCGTAGCCGAGGGCCTCGGCGACCGGCTTGTTGGTGATGCGGCCCTTGTGCACGTTGAGGCCGTTCCTCAGATGCTTGTCCTCGGCGATGGCGCGCAGGCCGCGATCGGCAAGCGCCAGGCCATGAACCAGGGTCGCGTTGTTGAGCGCGTGCGCCGAGGTGACGGGTACTGCGCCCGGCATGTTGGCGACGCAGTAATGCACCACGCCATCGACCTCGTAGGTCGGATCGGAATGAGTGGTCGCATGCGAGGTCTCGAAGCAGCCGCCCTGGTCGATGGCGACGTCGACGATGACGGCGCCTTTCTTCATGCCGGAGAGCATCTCGCGGGTGACGAGCTTCGGAGCGGCGGCACCCGGGATCAGTACGGCGCCGATAATGAGATCGGCCGAGAAGACCTCTTCTTCCAGCGCCTGGATGCTGGAATAACGGGTGTGGACGCGGCCTGCGAAGATGTCGTCGAGCTGACGAAGACGCGGCAGCGATTTGTCGAGAATGCTGACATCGGCGCCGAGGCCGGCGGCCATCCTCGCCGCGTGCAGGCCGACGACGCCGCCGCCGATAACTGCGACCTTGGCCGGCAGCACACCGGGCACGCCGCCGAGCAGGACGCCGAGGCCGCCATTGGCCTTCTGCAGGGCGGTCGCTCCGGCCTGGATCGACAGGCGTCCTGCAACCTCCGACATCGGCGCCAGTAGCGGCAGGCCGCCGCGCTCGTCGGTCACCGTCTCATAGGCGATCGCGGTGACGCCGGAGGCGAGAAGCCCCTTGGTCTGCTCGGGGTCGGGCGCCAGATGCAGATAGGTGTAGAGAAGCTGGCCGTCACGCAGCTGCGCCCATTCGGAGGGCTGCGGCTCCTTCACCTTGACGACCATATCGCATTTTTCGAAGATATCCTTGGCGGTGGCTGCGATCTTGGCGCCAGCCGCCGCATAGGCGGCGTCATCGGCACCGATGCCGGCGCCCGCCTTGGTTTCCACCCAGACCTCGTGGCCGTGCGCGACGTATTCGCGCACCGAAGCCGGCGTCAGGCCGACGCGGTATTCATGATTCTTGATTTCCTTCGGGCAACCGACACGCATGCGCGTTCCTCTCATTTTGCCTCCGCGGTCGCGGATCTCCTCTTCGATGAATCCAATCATCAAGAGCGCGAAATGTCCTTGCAAAGACGATTTGCACAGAGGCGCCTTTTCGGTGATTATTGCGCAATTACTCTTATTTTTCGAAGGATCTTCGAATGCCCGATCTGGATACCATCGATCTTGCGATTCTGAAGGTACTGCAGGCTGAGGCTCGCATCACCAATGCCGAGCTTGCCGAAAAGGTTGGACTGTCGCCTTCGGCCTGTTCTCGTCGGCTCGACATTCTGGAGCGAAGCGGCGTCATCGACGGCTACCATGCGCGGCTTTCGCACAAGGCGCTCGACTACAAGATGATCGCCATCGTGCATATTTCGCTCTCCGGCCAGTTCGCCAAGACACTGGCGGAATTCGAGGCGGCGGTGAAGCTCTGTCCGAACGTGCTCGTCTGCTACCTGATGTCGGGCGAATACGACTATATCCTCCGGGTCGCCGCCCGCGACCTCGAAGATTACGAGCGCATCCATCGCGACTGGCTGTCGGCCCTTCCCCATGTGGTCAAGATCAATTCGAGCTTCGCGCTCAGAGAAATCATCGACAGGCCGAATGTCGGGCTTTGAGACCTTGCATCTTTGCTGAAAGCCTGCCCAGACTTCCCAGCGCGCAGGCGTTCCCCGCTCAATGGCAAGTCATGACATCGAAGACCCAAGGTTATATTTTCGCCCTGCTGGCGATCACCATCTTTTCTCTGCAGGACGCCATTTCTAAACATCTGGCATCGACCTATCCGCCGATCTTCGTGACGATGATCCGCTACTGGGCTTTCGCAGGTTTCACGATCATTCTCGCTTCGAAGATGCGCGGCGGCCTCAAGGCGACGGCCCGCACCAAACGTCCCCTCCTGCAGGTGACGCGCGGCGTTCTGCTTGCGGTTCAGGTGGTTCTTGCCATCACCTGTTTCGCCGTGATCGGCCTTGCCCGTTCGCAGGCGATTTTTTCGGCGACGCCGATTCTGATCGCGCTGCTGGCGATGCCGATCCTCGGCGAGCGGGTCGGGTGGCGGCGGTGGGCAGCGATCGGCGGCGGGCTTTTCGGGGTGCTGCTGATCTTGAAGCCGGAAGGCGGGTTTTTCGACGTGAAGCTGCTTCTCGCCATCATTTCCTGCTTCAATTTCGCCTTCTACGTCATCGCCACGCGTCTCGTCAGCCGCAACGATTCGTCGATGACCAGCTTCTTCTATACCGGCGTCGTCGGCGGCATCACGATGACACTCGTCGGACCGTTTTATTGGAGCTGGATGGCGCCGGGCGACTGGGGCTGGATGGCGCTCGTCTGCATGACCAGCATTTCCAGTCACTATTTCCTGATCCGCGCCTACGATATTCTCGATGCCGCCGCCGTCCAGCCGCTGACCTATCTGTCGCTTGTCTACGCCTCGATCATCGGCGTGACGATCTATGGCGAAACGCTGAGCTTCAACATGGTCGTCGGCTCGGCGATCGTGGTCGCCGCCGGTATCTTCACGGTCTGGCGCGAGCATGTCGTGGGGCGCAGGGTCACGGCAGCCAGTTGATATTTCACTGCAATTTTAACCAAGCCCCTAAAACCATTTCAATTTTCGGGCGCTATGCTGCTCCCCAAAGTTAAAGGAGAGCGTATGACTCGCAATCTGAAAATCACGGCCCGAAAGACCGAGCGGCAAAATTGCCGCGTCTTCGGCACCGTCAAATATCTGAACAGCCAGGTGGATGCGCGCATCCTAAATCTGTCGGCCACCGGCGCGGCCCTGGAAATGAAGGGACCGTTTCATGCGGCCTCCGGCAGTAAAGTGCGCATCGAGGCTGAGAACCTCGGCATGCTCGAAGGCGTCATTCGCTGGAAACACAATGGCCGCGTCGGCATCCAATTCGACGTGAATTCCAACGCGCGAGCGCAGGTCTCCTCCTATTTCCGCTTCTTCCATAAGGAAATACGACCGGTTCTGGCGGTACGCCAGCTGGTAACAGCCAACGCCAACGGCAAGCGGGCGCCTCAACCGGCCACGTCGGCGCCGAAATCCTAAGCCTGCACCGGCTTTACGCCAAAGGAGCGGCTGCGGTCGCTCCAGTGCCTGTCGCCGGCGTTCTGCTACGTCCGCAGGGGCGTCTCGGCATGTCCGGCAATGGCGACGTGGCCACTCCCCCACAGCATTCAGTCGACAGACTTCGCCATAAGTTGGGTTTTAAAACCGCTGCGCCTTCGCCGCCGATTGTTTTGCCGTCCTGTCATTTTCGCAGTGTACTCCTCGCCAAATCGTCCTAATGCTTGGGGGCCGGACGATGCATGATCTTTGAAGGAGAGCTTTCATGTCTTCTATTTTCGATGTTGGCCTAATGAGCCGCCGTTCCTTGCTTGGCGGCCTTGCCGCCACCTCTGCGCTGGTGCTGCTCCACCCTTTCAGCGCACGGGCCAGCGCCAACCAGGCGCATCTCCGGCTGATGGAAACAACGGATATTCACGTCAACGTCTTCCCCTATGACTATTATGCCGACAAACCGAACGACACGATGGGTCTTGCGCGCACCGGGACGATCATCGATGCGATCCGCGCCGAGGCGGTCAACTCGCTGCTGATCGACAATGGCGACGTTCTTCAGGGCAATCCGATGGGTGACTACATGGCCTATCAGCACGGTATGAAGGACGGCGATGTCCATCCCGTGATCAAGGCGATGAACACGCTCGGCTATACCGTCGGCACGCTCGGGAATCACGAGTTCAACTACGGGCTCGACTTCATGTTCAAGGTGCTGTCGGGCGCGAACTTCCCGTTCGTCTGCGCCAACCTGACCAAGGGCCAGCTCGCCTCGGATCCGAAGCAAGACGACCTCTTCTTCAAGCCCTATATTATCGTAGAAAAGCAGATCAAGGACGGCGCCGGTAAGGAGAGCCCGGTCAAGATCGGCTTCATCGGCTTCGTACCGCCGCAGATCATGCTCTGGGACATCAAGAACCTCGAAGGCAAAGCGCAAACGCGTGACATCGTCGAGGCCGCCAAGGCCTGGGTTCCGGCGATGAAGGAAGCCGGCGCCGATATCGTCATCGCTCTTTCCCATTCCGGCATCGATGGCAGCGCGCCATCCGAAAAGATGGAAAACGCATCGCTGCATCTCGCCGCCGTCGACGGGATCGATGCGATCTTCACCGGCCACCAGCATCTCGTCTTCCCCGGCCCGAAGAGTTGGGACGGCATCGCCAATGCCGATCCGGCCAAGGGCACGCTGCACGGCAAGCCCGCCGTGATGGCCGGCTTCTGGGGATCGCATCTCGGCCTTATCGACCTGCTGCTCGAAAAGGACGGCAACAGCTGGAAGATCGTCGATTTCACCGCGGAAGCGCGGCCGATCTACCATCGTGACGACAAGAAGAAGGTGATCGCCGACTACGCCGACAAGAAGGATGTGGTGGAAGCTGCCAAGGCCGAGCATGAGGCGACGCTTGCCTATGTCCGCACCCCCGTCGGCAAGACCTCCGCGCCACTCTATTCCTATTTCGCGCTGGTCGCAGACGATCCTTCGGTACAAGTCGTCAGCCAGGCCCAGACCTGGTACATCAAGCAGATGCTCGCCGACACCGAGTACAAGGATCTGCCGGTGCTTTCAGCCGCGGCTCCCTTCAAGGCCGGCGGCCGCGGCGGCGCCGACTATTATACCGACGTTCCGGCCGGCGATATCGCCATCAAGAACGTCGCCGACCTCTACCTCTATCCGAACACAGTGCAGGCCGTTGCCATTACCGGCGCGCAGGTGAAGAACTGGCTCGAAATGTCGGCCGGGATGTTCAACCACATCGAAGCCGGCGCGAAGGATGCGGCCCTCCTCAACAAAGACTTCCCGTCCTACAATTTCGATGTCATCGACGGCGTGACCTACCAGATCGACCTGTCGCAGCCGCCGAAATATGACTCATCCGGCAAGCCGATCAACCCGGATGCCAACCGCATCCAGAACCTCGCCTTCGACGGCAAGCCGATCGATCCCGCGCAGAAATTCGTCGTCGTCACCAACAATTACCGCGCCGGCGGCGGCGGCAGCTTCCCGGAGATCGCGGCTGATAAGGTGATCTTCCAGGCGCCTGATACCAATCGTGACGTCATCGTCCGCTATGTCCACGACCAGGGCACGATCAATCCGTCGGCCGATGCGAACTGGACCTTCAAACCGCTGCCGGGCACGACCGTGACCTTCGACAGCGGGCCGAAGGCAAAGCAGTTTCTCGCCGCCGTCAAAAGCGTCAAGATCGAGGAGGCCGGCGAAGGAGCGGACGGCTTCTCGAAGTTCAGGCTCGTTCTCTAAGCAGGCAGATCCCAGCGAAGGCGCGGCACACCCGCGCCTTCGTCACTCAGCTGCAAGCGGCGGAACGGTGTCGCGCAGCTCCGCCATTTCGGCATGGAAATCGGCCTGGTTGGGGCATTGGGATAGCCGCGTGCGGAACGCGTCGATCATCCAGCTGGCCGCGGGCCCGGGCGGGTTGGCGAGCTGGCGCATCGAATATATGGCGTACTCGCCCTGTTCATAGGCATCGAGATCGAGATGGACGAGTGCGCCGCGCCGCAAGTCGTCATGCATGATGGGGGCTGGAAGACCGCCCCAGCCAAGACCGGCCTTGATAAGCTGGTGTTTCGTCGCGATATCGCTGACGCGCCAGGTCTTGTAGGACAAGACGTTGAAATCCCGTCCCTTCGTGCGGCCCGAGGCGTCGGTGACGACGAGCTGCACCTCCTCGCGGACGTCGCCGAGTGTCAACGGCCGGCCGATGCGGGCAAGCGGATGGTTGGGCGCGGCAACCGGCAACATGAAGGAATGGCCGATCCGCTCCGTGATGATCGAATCGTCCGGCTTGAGGACCGCGCCACCGATGCCGATCGTCGCCTTGCCGCTTAGGACGAGGTCCATGACCATTCCGAGCTCGCCGACATTGAGGTTCAATGAAACGGTCGGAAACCTCTCGCGGAATTCGTGCAGCACGTCCACCACGGCCTGCGAGGGCACCATGACGCTGATGGCCACGGAAACCTCCGCTTCGAGACCTTCCCTCAGGCTTTTGACACGCGCCCGCATGACCTGCAGGTCACCCAGAATGCGGCGCGCATCCTCGAGCATCGCCTTGCCCGCCTCGGTCAGCTTCGGCTGGCGTGCGCCGGAGCGCTCGAAAAGCGGCACCTCCAGCTGCGCCTCCAGGTTGGCGATCGTATAGCTGACGACCGACTGCGCCCGGTTCAACGCCCGCGACGCGGCCGAAAAGCTGCCGGTTTCGGCAACGGTCAAAAACACCTGCAATTGATCCAGGGTCGGGTTCGGGAGCATCTTCCATCCATTCCATCGATAGTTTCGATCGACATTATCACCGTTTTTTCGATAGCAGGCCAGACCTATTTTCCTCATCGACACTGCGGCTCACCTCCCAACAACGGGCCGTGAAGATCAATTCGAAAGGAAATGCTCCATGTCGTCCATTCTTCTTCTGACGTCCAGTCCGCGTGCCGAATCGCTCTCCACGCCGATTGCCGTCGATCTCGCCGAAAAGCTGAAGAGCCAGAAGCCGGGCAGCGTCGTGGTCCGCCGCGATCTTGCCGCCAATCCGCTGCCGCACATCGATGACCTCTTCACCGGCGCGATCCGCAAGCCGGCCGAAGCCCGCACCGCCGAGGAAGCCGCCGCCGTCAAGACCTCCGACGAACTCGTCGCCGAACTGTTTGCCGCCGACACGATCGTCATCAGCACAGGGCTGATCAACTTCAACATCTATTCGTCGCTGAAGACCTGGATCGACAACGTCGCCCGCGCCGGCGTGACGTTCAAGTACACGGAAAACGGCCCGGTCGGCCTCCTGACCGGCAAGAAGGTCTATGTGGTACTTGCCTCGGGTGGCGTCTATTCGCAGGGACCGGCCGCCCCTCTGAACCATGCCGTGCCGTACCTGAAGTCGGTTCTCGGCTTCCTCGGCATCACCGATATCGAGACCATCTATGTCGAAGGCCTGGCCTTCGGCCCGGAAGCCGCCGAAAAGGCCATTGGCGCCGCCAAGTCGCGCGTGGAGGAAATCGCGCTGGCCGCCTGATCGGCTCCTGAATGCTTCGCGGAACGGCCGGCTCTTGCCGGCCGTTTGTCATTTGTCGATACCGGCGACAAAATCCCGGACCGTCGCCAGGATTTCTGCCGAAAGCCCCTCATCCGAGGAAACCCTGGCAAGGCCAACGCCGCCTGCCATCATCGCGAAAGCCATGATCGCCTTTCGCCGTCTTTGCTCTTCGCTCGCACCCGTCGCCTTGCCGGACAGAGCCTCGAAATTTCGCTCGAGCCGCTCCGTCGCTATGCCCCGCGCCTTTTCACCGCTGCGAGCGATGTCGGAAGTCAGTGCAGCGAAAGGGCAGCCTTGGCCGGGATTGTCGCGGTGATAGGTGCTGACATAACGATCGGCGACATCGGCAGCCGTCATCTTTGTCGGGTCCACCCCCTCTGCCTCCAGTCCGCGACCCCATGAATCGAAGGCGGACTCGATCGCCTCGGCAACGAGATCGTCACGGGAAGCGAAGTGCTTGTAGAAGCCACCGACGGTCAGTCCGGCCTCCTTCATCAGATCGGCGATGCCCACGCCTTCGAGCCCCTCCTCACGCAGCCGCTTCGAGGCGATCTCGACAATCTTTTCATGCGTCTTCTGTTTTTCCAGCTGCGAACGCCCCATCGCAATTCTCCTGCCACCCGACTTGACACATTTAGCTTACGCTCGTAATCCTTATAGATAACGATCATAATCCTGATCGTTGTCATTTCCAAGAGGAGCATGAATCATGCGTCTACAAAACAAGGTTGCCCTGATCACCGGCGGAAACAGCGGTATCGGTCTTGCGACCGCCAAAGTGTTTACCGACGAAGGCGCGCGCGTGGTGATTACCGGCCGCAATCCGGAAACGCTCGCTGCCGCCGAACGGGCGCTTGGGGCGGGGGTGCTGGCGCTGAAGCTCGATGTCACCGATGCCGCCGCCACTGAGAAGGCCTTTGCGGAAGCCGCCGCAAAGATCGGCAAGTTCGATATCGTCTTCGCCAATGCCGGCATCGGCGGCGCGACACCGCTCGGCGACACGTCGCCGGAGCAGTTCAACCAGATCATCAGCACCAACCTCACCGCGGTGTTCTTCACCGTCCAAGGGGCGCTGCCGCATCTGAGCGACGGCGCCTCGGTCATTCTCAACGGTTCGGTGCATGCCGTGCTCGGCGCTCCCGGCTGGTCCGCCTATGCAGCGACCAAGGCGGCGGTCCGGGCGATGACGCGCAATATGGCTTCCGAACTCGCGCCGCGCGGCATCCGCGTCAATCAAGTGACCCCCGGCGGCACGAAGACGCCGATCTGGTCGCCGATGGCACCGACAGAAGACGCGATGTCGGCGCTCGAGGCTCGCATGGGCGGCCTGAGCCCGCTCGGTCGCATGAGCGAAGCCGACGAAATCGCCAAGGCGGCGCTCTACCTGGCATCGGATGATTCCGCCAATGTCACCGGCATCGAGATCACCGTCGACGGCGGCATGACAAGTGCGCCCTCCGGCGCCAAGATCTTTCGCGCCGCCTGAGCAAGCGCGTCCGGGCAAAGTCAGATTTGTCCGGCCCATCTGTCACCGACTTCGGTCAGTCGTCGAAGGCTTGCGATTATTATCGGCGACCGCCGCACTGCGCTGATCGAGGGTTAACCGAGTTTGACGACGCCGGAATGGCCGACGACGCAGTTGCGGCCGCTCTTCTTTGCCGCGTAAAGCCGGCGGTCGGCAGCCGAGAGCACGGTCGTGAAATCGACGCCGTCCTCGTCGGCGGTCGCAACGCCGATACTGACCGTGACCGGCCTGTCATCAGGCGTCTTGACGCTGGTCGCGATCGTCCAGCGTAAACGCTCGGCAAGCAGCAGCCCTTCCTCATGGTTGGTGCCCGGACATACGGCGACGAATTCCTCGCCGCCGAAGCGGAAGACGCGGTCGCTTGACCGCAGCGTCGTGCCGAGCCGGCCGGCAATCGCCTTCAGCACCTCGTCGCCCTGAAGATGGCCATAACCGTCGTTGACATCCTTGAAGTGATCGGCGTCGATAATGAGGACGGTGGCAAACAGCCCCTGCCTCAAGGCCTCGCGCAGCATCAGGGGCGCCTCGAGCTCCATCCGCGTGCGGTCATAGACGCCAGTGAGCATATCGCGGCCGGTGCGCTCGAGAAGGTCGTTGTAGCGTTCGCGAAAGGTAAGGTCGCCGAAGACGTCGCTGATGGAGCGTGCGGCGGCGTCAGCGCCAAGCCGGCGGATACGATATTCATAAATAGCAAACATCGCCCCAAAGAGGCAGACGGAGAGCATCTTCGCCTTCCAGCCACCCCAGAATACGGCGATCGGCACATCGAGGAAATAGTGCAGCGCCGCGAAGAAACCGACCTGGTCGAAGGTCAGCAGCACGAAACCCGAGATCATGAAACGCAACACGACCCGACGGCGGAAATAATCGCCGAGCTTTTCATATAGCAGGATGATGCCGAGCGAATCGACATAGAGCAGCGCCGTGCCCCAGACCATCAGCCAGCCCATCTCCTTCAGGAAATCGACGTCTGGCGTGTGGTTCGACGCCAGTTGCAGCGGCTGGTGCAGCTGCAGCACCCAGGCAATGGCGACGGTAAGCAGATTGCCGAGGAACAAGCCATAGATCGGCTGGCGCACCGTCGCGGCATCCTCCCACAGATACAGCATGAGGATCATCATCAGCTTGCCGGAGAAGAAGACGGATGAACCCGGCGACACATCCCCGAACGGCAGCGAGACGTAAAAGACCGCCGCCAGATAGGTCTCCATGAAATGCATGACGCCGAGCGCCGTCAGGAAGACCCCGAGGCCGAGCCGATGGCGGAAGTGCAGAAGCGTCACCATCAGCCCGAAATAGGCGACGGCTTCGACGATAAAGAGAGCGAGGTTGAGCATCTCCATTACGGCACCTCGCCTGCAGGCCGGCGCCGCATGGGCGCGACAATCGCGACAGCGGATCCTTTGATCGATCGTCCGAAAAAGTCCAACACGAAGATGTCCCGCAAATCCCGCAGGCCATAGCTTTCATCGCAATCCTTTAAGATTGCGTGAGCGCGCTTGCACATTTCGGATGAACACCCAAGTCATACGATTGAAAAGCAACGAATTTCCGTCCGGCGATCCGGACCGGATCGAGACTTCAGACCTGACGCAGCTTCTCGCCGTCACCGAAGAGCGACGGGCCGTGTTGATCGATGATCTGCTGCGCCTTGCGTACCGTGCACTCGATCGCATCATCGGAGGAGGAGAAGAGATCGGCGCGGATGAAATTCCGCACCAGTACCTCGTCGCCGACCTTCTTTTCGATGCGACCGGCCAGGCGGTACTGGCTGCCTTCCTTGCGCGGCTCGGCATAGATCGTGCAATCGCCGTAAAGCTGCGGCTCGCCGGACGGGCCCGCCGTTTGCGAAGCCGGTTTGCCGCCGCCGGAGAACATCGAAAAGAGATTTGATATGAACGAAGCCATGATCCGCCTTTAGCACGGCGGCATCGTTTCCGCCAAGTCAAATGATCAGATTGGCGAGGATCTCGTTTTCGGTGATATCCTCGTAACCCATGCCGGCGGCTTCGAAATTTGCGATCAGCCGAGCAAAATTCTCGGGCGCCTTGGTTTCGATGCCGATCAGGATCGAGCCGAAATTGCGCGCCGATTTCTTCAGATATTCGAAACGGGCGATATCGTCGTCGGGGCCGAGCAGATTGAGGAAATCCCGGAGCGCGCCGGGGCGCTGGGCAAGCCGCAGGATGAAGTATTTCTTCAGCCCTGCGTAGCGCATGGCTCTTTCCTTTACGTCAGGCAGACGCTCGAAATCGAAATTTCCGCCGGAGACGACGGCGATGACGGTCTTACCGCGGATGGCCCCGGCGTCCATCGCGGCGATCGCCGTCAGCGACAGGGCGCCGGCCGGCTCAAGCACGACGCCCTCGACGTTCAGCATCTCCTGAATGGTGACGCAGATGGCGTTCTCCGGCATCAGATGCACCTGGCTTGCCGGAAAATCGCGAAGAGCGGCAAAATTCAGATCGCCGATGCGGGCGACGGCTGCGCCGTCGACGAAATTGTCGACCTTGGCAAGCGTTGTCACCTCGCCTGCCTCGATGCTGCGCCTGAGGCTCGGCGCGCCGGCAGGCTCGGCGAAGACGAAGGCCGATTTCGGTACGGTGCCGTCGAGATAGCCCGTGATGCCGGCTGCAAGGCCGCCGCCTCCGACCGGCAGAACGACGATGTCGGGCACCGTTCCCTCCGGCAACTGCTGCATGATTTCGGCAGCGACGGTCGCCTGCCCCTCGATGATGTCGGCATGGTCGAAGGGCGGCACCATGACGCCGCCGACCGCCTCGACGTGCTCGCGCGCCGCCTGGTAGCACTGATCGAAAAAGTCGCCGAACAGCCGGATGGTGATGAATTCGGCGCCGAACATACGCGTCTTGTCGATCTTCTGCTGCGGTGTCGTCACCGGCATGAAGACGACGCCCGGCACGCCGAAATGCCGGCAGACATAGGCAAAGCCCTGAGCATGATTGCCGGCCGAGGCGCAGACGAAGGTCTTGCCGGCCGCCCCCTGCCCGATCGCCTTGCGGAAGAAATTGAAGGCGCCACGGATCTTGTAGGAGCGTACCGGCGACAGATCCTCGCGCTTCAGCCAGATATCGGCGCCGTAGCGGGCCGAGAGATGGTCATTGAGCTGCAGCGGCGTTGCCGGGAAGAGGCTGCGCATTGCCTCTTCGGCGTTTTCGACTTCAAGTCTCGTCACGGGCGTGGTCCATTCCCAAAAGGTTAGCCACCGCCGCTATGGCACGGGCCGGCCGGCAAAAGAAAGCCCGCTGCCGCCATTTCCGGTTCGGCGCCGCGAAGCCTTTCTTAAGCCAATCGCAAAATCGGCGGCAGATGGACTGATTTTAACTGTCAAACAATAGGCCTGCCACTTATATGGAGCGATGATGATCTTCAAACTCGCAAGACCGCTCGCCTGGCTGTTGCTCGCGCTCATCCTCTTTGTCACGGTTTCGCCGATCGGGCTGAGACCGGATACGATCACGACGGTCAATACGGACCGCGGCGTCGCCTATGTCCTCCTTGGCCTCGCCTTCGCGCTCGCCTACCCGAAACAGTGGAAACTGGTGGCCGTGCTGCTGATCATCGGTGCGGTCGCAATCGAATATCTGCAGTACCTCACGCCGACCCGTCATCCCCGCCTGCACGACGCCGGCATCAAGGCCATGGGCTCCGCCCTTGGGCTGCTGGCTGGCTGGGTGATCAACAAGTGGCGCGAGAGCAAGACTCCAAACAGCCTGCCTTTCGCAGAAGGCTGATTATCGCGGGTCAGAAACCTGACAATTCCGTTGCGCCGAAAAACAGCGATATCGCAGCCACAACAGTTGCAAGAACAAATGCGACACTGGTTTTGACTATCCGGATGCGCCGAACCCTGGTCCCGCTCCAATCGTAAACCATCGTCTTACTCCCACAAGACAACACTTACTCACCGATCGCGGCGCAATCCTTGCACCGAAAATGTCATTGTCAAGCAATAACGCGCTTTTGCGCGCAATATATAGGCATATTCAAACACGATTCATTATAGAACCAGTCCGCCTTCGTTCCTGACGGAACTACGGCGCGACAGCCTTCGCTCCTGACGGAACTACGGCGCGACAGCCTTCGCTTGGCTGCTCTCTTCGGCTCGCCGAGCCGAAGCTCACAGAGCGTAGGCTGGTGCGGGCGACGGGGATCGAACCCGTATAGCCTAAGGCCGAGGGATTTTAAGTCCCTTGCGTCTACCAGTTTCGCCACGCCCGCGTCAGTCCCAGATCAACGACTTAGGCGGATTCGTCAAGGGGATGTTTTGCGGCCTTTTTGATGTTGTCCAAAGGCCGCTTACACGTTTCGGCATCATGCTCGGGTGTTTGCAAAGCGGCCGAACGGCGCTACCTATTGACCAGCTTCACATCACGGAACACCCCATGAGCCATGCCACCGTCGTCACCGCCGCCATGCTCGCCATCGGCGACGAACTGCTTTCCGGCCGCACCAAGGACAAAAATATCGGTCACCTCGCCGATCTGCTGACCCTTTCCGGCATCGACCTCAAGGAGGTGCGCATCGTCGCCGACGACGAGGAAGCGATCGTCGAGGCGCTGAATGCGCTTCGCGCGAGATATGATTACGTCTTCACCTCGGGCGGCATCGGGCCGACGCATGACGACATCACCGCCGATGCGATCTCCAAGGCTTTCGGCCTGCCCTGCGAATATGATGAAGCGGCAATGACGCTGCTTGCCGATATGTACCGTCGCCGCGAGATGGAATTCACCGAGGCGCGCCAGCGCATGGCGCGCATGCCGCGGGGTGCCGTCCATATACCCAATCCGGTGTCGACGGCGCCGGGCTTCATCATTGGCAACGTCTATGTCATGGCCGGCGTGCCGCAGGTCTTCCAGGCAATGGTCGACAATGTGCTGCCGACACTTCGTACTGGAACGCCGGTGCTCTCGCTCGCCATCGCCTGCCCTTACGGCGAAGGTGATATCGGCACCCCGCTCGCGGCGATCCAGAAAGCGCATCCGGACACCAGCATCGGTTCCTACCCGCGTTATATCGGCGAAAAATTCTCGACGGAGATCGTCGTGCGCGGCCGCGCGCAGGCGGCGATCGATGCGGCCGGCGCTGAGGTGCATGCGATGATCGAGGCCATCCGCCAGAAGAAGGACTCTGCAGAAAACCGTTCCGCCGAGGCTTGAGGAGAAAACCGAACTGGGAGCGAGCCTTGATCCCCGTCAAGGAACGCGAGAACGGTCCGGGGCATTCCTTCCCCGCGCACGCCATGTCAGCGCAAGGAGAATTGATATGTCTTACAAAACCATTCTCGCCATTCTCGATACAGCAGACAACAGCGCCGCCGTCGCCGATTTCGCCTTTGCCATTGCCGCAGACAGCGGTGCTCACGTGATCGGTCTGCATGCCGAAAGCATATCGGCCGTGCCGCTGGTGGCGCCGATGGAAATTCCCGATCCCGTTGCCGTGCAGGCGCTGCAGGATATGGCGCATGGCGAAACGATCGCCGTGGAACGCATCTTTCGTGCCAGAGCACAAGCCGCCGGCGCCTCCTCCGAATGGCGCAGCTTCGCCACATCGACCGGCTACGGTTCTGCACCGCTGATCGAAAGCGCGCGCAGCGCCGACCTGTTGATCGCCTCGCAGGCCGACCCGGCCACCCCCTCAGATAGCCATGTCGATGTCGACAGCTTCCTCTTCGAAACCGGCCGTCCCGTGCTGATGATCCCCTATATCATCCGTCAGCCGAAGCCGATCAGACGCGTGCTGATCGCCTGGAACGGCTCGAAGGAGGCGGCGCGCGCGACCTTCGACGCGCTGCCGTTCCTGAAGGCGGCCGACGCGGTGGAAATCTTTTCGGTCGATCCGGCCGAATCGGCGCTGCCGCTGACATCGGGTGCGGAGATCGCCGCTGCCCTTGCCCGCCACGGCGTGAAGACGACGCTTTCGACGGCCCAGAGCGTGGACAAGAATGCCTCGCATATTATCGAGAACCGGCTTTCCGACAGCAGCATCGACCTTCTCGTCATGGGCGCCTACACGCATTCCTGGCTCTGGCAGATGATCTTCGGCGGCACGACGAAGACTGTGCTGCAATCGATGACGGCGCTGACACTGTTGTCGCGATGACCTTCTTGTCGCAATCATCGGCGCTCTTGCGTTTTGCCGGCAAATCCCGCTAATTGCAGCGACCGATGAGGGCTTCGAGCCTCGGCCGATCTCGCGCAATTCCGGCTGTGCGATTTCCCGCTTGCCGATGGCTGCGTTAAGCCCATCCGGTCGCCGGCAAACGGCGTGTCGTCTCTATCATGCCGCGGAGCAGCCAGATGTCCCTTCCCGATAAAGCCTTTCCCGTTTCCTGGGATCAGTTCCACCGCGATGCGCGCGCGCTCGCCTGGCGGCTTGCCGGCCTGGAGCAGACGTTCAGGGCGATCGTCTGCATCACCCGCGGCGGCCTTGTTCCGGCCGCGATCATCTCGCGCGAACTGAACATTCGGTTGATCGAGACCGTCTGCATCGCCTCCTACCACGACTATGTGAACCAGGGGGATATGGTGCTGCTCAAGGGAATTGCGCCCGAGCTTGCTGAAAACGGCGGCGACGGCGTGCTCGTCGTCGACGATCTGACGGATACCGGCAAGACCGCCGCCCAGGTGCGCACCATGCTGCCGAAGGCGCATTTCGCCTGCGTCTACGCCAAGCCGAAGGGCGTGCCGACCGTCGACACCTTTATCACCGAGGTGAGCCAGGACACCTGGATCTATTTCCCCTGGGACATGGGGTTCACCTACCAGGAACCGATCGCCAAGGGCGCGCGTTGATCGCCACAAATCGGAGTGCGCCGCCATCCCCGGCGCACTTTGACGCTACCGATTTCTCCAGCGAATCGGCATGCGCATTTGCGGCGGAAATGCCATCACAAGATTTGCCGCAGCCCGCTTTTTTGCCGCTGCGGCATTTTCCTTAGCCGGGAACGCCCGCAAGTCATTGTATTTTCAGCACTCCCCGGCTTTCCCCAATCTCCACAGGCGCATCCACAAGATGTTGTGGTTACCATACAATTAAAAACCAGCCCTTGACGGAATCAGCAGTTTCCAACTTTACTGTTCCTGATGTTGCGGCGGCGACAGGACCGGAGGTAACGAGCCCGGTTCCCTTTGAAAAACAGGACGCAGATTGAGGGCATTGCGCCGGGAGCGGCTCAGGCTCAGAGGGATCTTTGCGCAGTTTTCAGCCTCCAAAAAAAGTGACATCGGGACTGGCGATAATAAGCTGTTAATACTATATTTAGTGTTTGCAGCCACCATCACCACAAGATACAGGAAAGACATCTCCGGATGACACCCCTGTCACGATACGGAAACGAGACTGGCTGCACGAGGACAGTGCCGCCGGATAGAAATTTTGCGCCCTGGGGACGGGCGCCAACGCGAGGTCAAGACTATGCGCATCGAACGTCGTTTCACGAAGGCCGGCCAAGGCGCCTATGCGGATATCGAATTCCGCAAGGCGACAAGCGAGATCAAGAACCCCGACGGTTCGATCGTGTTCCGCCTCGAGAACATCGATGTTCCCGCGCAGTTCTCGCAGGTCGCGACCGACGTTCTGGCGCAGAAGTATTTCCGCAAGGCCGGCGTTCCCAGCCGGCTGAAGAAGGTGGAGGAAAACGACGTTCCCTCCTTCCTGTGGCGCTCCGTTCCTGACGATGCGGCGCTGAAGTCCCTGCCCAAGGAGGAGCAGACAGGCTCCGAAATCGATGCGCGCCAGGTCTTCGACCGTCTCGCCGGCACCTGGACCTATTGGGGCTGGAAGGGCGGCTATTTCTCCTCGGAAGAAGATGCGGCCGCCTTCAAGGACGAGCTCGCCTATATGCTCGCCACCCAGCGCGTCGCTCCGAACTCGCCGCAGTGGTTCAACACCGGCCTGCACTGGGCCTACGGCATCGACGGGCCGGGCCAGGGTCATTTCTATGTCGATCCCTTCACCGGCAAGCTGACCAAGTCCAAGTCGGCCTACGAACATCCGCAGCCGCATGCCTGCTTCATCCAGTCCGTCGAGGACGATCTCGTCAACGAAGGCGGCATCATGGACCTCTGGGTGCGTGAGGCGCGCCTCTTCAAATACGGCTCCGGCACCGGCTCCAACTTCTCTATGCTGCGCGGCGAAGGTGAAAAGCTTTCCGGCGGCGGCCGCTCCTCCGGACTGATGAGCTTCCTGAAGATCGGCGACCGCGCCGCCGGCGCCATCAAATCGGGCGGCACGACGCGCCGCGCCGCCAAGATGGTCGTCGTCGATATCGACCATCCCGATATCGAGGAATACATCAACTGGAAGGTCAAGGAAGAGCAGAAGGTCGCAGCCCTCGTCACCGGCTCGAAGGTCGTCGCCAAGCATCTGAAGGCGATCATGAAGGCCTGCGTCAATTGCGAAGGCGATAATGGCGATTGCTACGATCCCAACAAGAACCCTGCCCTGAAGCGCGAAATCCGCGCCGCCAAGAAGGACCAGGTTCCGGAAAACTACGTCCAGCGCGTCATCCAGTTCGCCCGCCAGGGCTATAAGGATCTCGAATTCAAGACCTACGACACGGATTGGGATTCGGAGGCCTATCTGACGGTATCCGGCCAGAACTCCAACAACTCCGTCTCGATCAAGGACGACTTCCTGCGCGCCGTCGAGAATGACGGCGAATGGAACCTGACCGCCCGCAAGGACGGCCGGGTGATGAAGACGCTGATGGCACGCGACCTCTGGGAAACCATTTCCTACGCCGCCTGGGCTTCGGCCGATCCGGGCATCCACTTCAACACGACGATGAACGACTGGCACACCTCGCCGGCCGGCGGCCCGATCCGTGGCTCGAACCCGTGCTCGGAATACATGTTCCTCGATGACACGGCCTGCAACCTCGCCTCGCTGAACCTGCTGCAGTTCAAGGACAAGGCCACCAAGCGCATCAATATCGGCGACTACGAACACGCCGTTCGCCTGTGGACCGTCGTGCTCGAAATTTCGGTCATGATGGCGCAGTTCCCGTCGAAGCGCATCGCCGAACTCTCCTACGAATACCGCACGCTCGGCCTCGGCTATGCCAATATCGGCGGCCTGCTGATGTCTTCGGGCATTCCCTACGACTCCGCTGAAGCGCGTGCCATCGCCGGTTCGCTGACGGCGATCATGACCGGCATCTGCTACGCCACCTCGGCCGAAATGGCTGGCGAGCTCGGCCCGTTCCCGAACTTCGCGCCGAACCGCGAGAGCATGCTGCGGGTCATCCGCAACCATCGCCGCGCCGCCTATGGCGAAACCTCCGGCTATGAGGCGCTCTCGATCGACCCGGTCGCACTGATCCACTCGGAAAATCCGGATCAGGATCTCGCCGCCCATGCCAAATCGGCCTGGGACAAGGCTCTGGAGCTCGGTGAAAAGCACGGCTACCGCAATGCGCAGGTTTCTGTCATCGCGCCCACAGGCACGATCGGCCTCGTCATGGATTGCGACACAACCGGCATCGAGCCCGATTTCGCCCTCGTCAAGTTCAAGAAGCTTGCCGGAGGCGGCTACTTCAAGATCATCAACCGCGCCGTGCCGGAAGCGCTGCGCACGCTCGGCTATTCGGAAAGCCAGATCGCCGAGATCGAGGCCTATGCCGTCGGCCACGGCAACATGAACCAGGCGCCTTCCATCAACCCGTCGACGCTGAAGGCCAAGGGCTTCACCGACGAGAAGGTGGATGCCGTCAACGCCGCTCTGAAGAGCGCCTTCGACATCAAGTTCGTCTTCAACCAGTGGACGCTCGGCGCCGACTTCCTGAAGGACACGCTGAAGGTTTCCGACGAGCAGCTCGGCGATATGAGCTTCAGCCTGCTCGAGCATATCGGCTTCTCCAAGAAGGACATCGAAGCAGCCAACATCCATGTTTGCGGTGCGATGACGCTGGAAGGCGCCCCCTTCCTCAAGGCCGAGCATCTGCCGGTGTTCGATTGCGCCAATCCCTGCGGCAAGATCGGCAAGCGCTACCTCTCCGTCGAAAGCCACATCCGCATGATGGCGGCCGCCCAGCCCTTTATCTCGGGCGCAATTTCCAAGACGATCAACATGCCGAACGAGGCGACCGTCGAGGATTGCAAGAACGCCTATATGCTCTCGTGGAAGCTCGGCCTGAAGGCGAATGCCCTCTACCGTGACGGCTCGAAGCTGTCGCAGCCGCTCAACGCCTCGCTGATCGAGGACGACAACGACGAGGATGCACTGGAAGAGCTGCTGCAGGCGCCGATCGCCGCGCAGGCCGTCACCGTCACCGAAAAGATCATCGAACGGGTGATCGAGCGCGTCTCGCGCGAGCGGGAGAAGCTGCCGAACCGCCGCCAGGGCTATACCCAGAAGGCCACCGTGGGCGGGCACAAGGTCTATCTCAGAACCGGCGAATTCGGTGACGGCCGCCTCGGCGAGATTTTCATCGACATGCACAAGGAAGGGGCCGCCTTCCGTGCGATGATGAACAATTTCGCCATCGCCATCTCGCTCGGCCTGCAATATGGCGTGCCGCTCGAGGAATATGTCGAGGCCTTCACCTTCACCAAGTTCGAGCCGGCCGGCATGGTCATCGGCAATGACGCGATCAAGAATGCCACGTCGATCCTCGACTACGTCTTCCGCGAACTGGCCGTTTCCTATCTCGGCCGCCATGACCTCGCGCATGTCGACACGTCGGATTTCTCGAACACGGCGCTCGGCAAGGGCATCCAGGAAGGTAAGACCAACCTGCTCTCGACCGGCTGGACCCGCGGCTACAAGCCGACCCTGGTACCCGGCACCGGCGGCGAACGCCAGGTCGGAGAACCCAAGGGAGCTGCCACCGCAGCCCCTGCCCGCGCCGCTTCCACCGGCACGGTAACCGCCTTTGCCGGCAGCGCCGCCCGTAAGCTGGAACCGACAACCGCCGTCTCCACCTCCGAAATCGTCGCCTTCAAGCGCGATTACGAGGAGCGCGCCAAGGAACTGGCCGAAGAGATCGCCGAAGAGGTGCTCGAGGAGATCGCCAGCGACGCGACCGCCCTCTTCTCCGACAAGGCGGCAGCCGACGCGGCAACGGCCAAGACGGAAGCCAAGAAGATGGAAGCCGAACGCCGCCAGCGCTCGATCATGCAGGGCTATACCGGCAATATGTGCTCGGAGTGCCAGAACTTCACGATGGTGCGGAACGGCACTTGCGAGAAGTGCGACACGTGCGGAGCGACGAGCGGGTGCAGCTGAGGGGTTGCTGCTCTTCAGTTCTGAAATCATTATGGGAGGTCCGGGTAACTGGGCCTCTCATGCTGTTATAAGCGGAAGCTACCCAGCGTGGATGGTCGGTTTGCCACCTTTCGGCAGCCGCTTTCCTCGCCTTATCAGAGTTTCCGCCTTCCGGCTCTCTGGGGGCCGGCACCTCCAGCTTTCGCGTCACAAGGGCAGGAAATCGAACAGGCGCTTGCTGACCCTCGCCGCCCGAGACGGCTTCACGGTACCGGCAATTATCGGCGGCCCCGACGCTGGAGCCAAGGGCGATTGATAAAACCGGTTGAGCATCGCGTCGCAGACGTAGTGCCCCCAGTTCGTCAGATGCTCCGTCTCTCTCGCGCCGAGGAAATGGAGGTAGGTGCCGACCTCAGAGGGAACGACCGATGATGGCGGCAGCCTGTAAGAGGCATATGGCATGAGGTCGGCTTCCTTGCTGTCGATCGACCAATAGACGCCGCGCGTTCTTGCCCGCAAAGCCGATTTCGCGAGATCGTCGAGACCGAGCATCTCGGCCCGTTTTGCAGCCTTGAAGCCGCCGACCAGGTCTCGCCGCCTTAACGACCTCACCTGATTGTCCATCGTATCGAGAACGCGATTGAGCTGGGAGAGATAGTTCCAGTATCCGCGGGTGGAAGTTCGCCAAGGCGCTCCGGCGTCGCTGACAAGCAAAAAGTCGCAACGTTTCAGCGCCGGCTCGATGCCGTGATTGTCGTAAACGCCGCCATCGCTCAATATTGCCCTGTCGGGAGCAACGGGGTCCCCAACGGTGTCATCGAGTTTTTCCCTTTTCCAGGAAAACTGGGACAGGTCCAACCGCAGCGGCGACAGTACAGGCGGGAATGCCGCCGAGGCGGCAACCGCTGTCGCAAGCGAAAGTGCCGGATGAAACGACACCCCAATCCTGTAATCCGCGATATAGCGGTTCGACATCCGGAAGAGCGAACCGGTGCTGAGATTGCTGGAGCAAAATACGAACCAGGGTGAACTTGGAAGATCGCTCAGGCTTGGAGACCTTCCATCGAAAAGATGTCGCTCGTAGAGTTTGGCGGCTTCCTCGGCCGCGCTGGAGAAGGGATTGAACACGCCCTTCAGGAAGCTCGGCCCATCCGCGAATATCTGGCTGAAGGCCAGAATGCGGTCGACGTATTCAGTCTTGAAGTTGACGGCGACCTCGTTCTCGAAGATCAGCCGTGGCCACACATAGGCCAGCAGGCCGGATGCGATCGATCCGCCCGAGACGGACGAAATCATATCGAGCTTCGCCAGAAGACCGGCCTCGTTCAGCCTGGCTAGCGATCCCGCATGGAAAAGCATGGCCCGATAGCCGCCGCCAGAAAGGCAGAGGCCGAGTTTATAACGCTCCGCAGGCTTTTCGGGATCTTCGGATCCCGACGAAACGGCACTCGAAGGGACATGCTCGTCGTCCGACATGCTCGGCCTCACTCTGGAATATGAGTTCTCACCGATCTCTTCCTTCAGGCGAACTTCGCGGTCGCTGCCTCCGGACCGGCTACTTATTCGTATCGGCGGGAGTTGGCATCGCATTTGTGCCACTCCCAGTTTATTCCGGCTTCGTCCTTTTGGCCATAACACCAGTCGGCACGATTGAGCAGCGGACCGAGTTCGTCGCGCCGTTTGCATGCCCGCAGCGTCTGGGGCCCCTCGCGATCGACACTCGTGCGGCAGATCACGTTTCCGCCGGGCGAGTCAAAGCTGATGTAGTCCACTTGGTACTGCCTGTATTCGTCGACAAGCTGCATCGGATCGTCGGATTCAAACACGCCCGTTATCACCAGAGCACGGCCTGCCGCGCCGCCGTCCACACGTTGGTAGGAAATTGCTGCATGCCGCTCTCCGGCGATGGCGACGAACGCCAGCAGCAGCGATATCAACGAGACGGATTTACGCATTCCTACCCGGCCCTCGAGCACCTGTATTTCTCCTGTCGTCATTCGCAGCATAGCTTGGCAGCTCTGTATAGCCGGATGATGAAATCACCTGCCCGTGGAGCCCGACATGATCGGCGACCGCCGACGCCGATTACGGTCCGAAGAACATAGCTTTGCAGAGAATGTTGACAGCGACCCCAGCAGCTCGAGATCAATGCACAAGGGCGATCTTCTGGCAAGCATCACAATCAGAAGTGATAATACAAGGTAAATGACGGTCCTCGCCGAAAAGGCTTCCGGTTCACAAGGCATGATAGACGCGTGCAATGAATATCGGCTATGTCGCCTGCACCGACGTATTTGACCAGCGAGGCAGTTCGTGACTTCCACCTATGACAATCACGCCCTCGACCTGGCGAACGATCCCGATTTCTTCTCCCTTCTTACCGGCAGCTACCAGCGCATCGTCGGCCGCCATCTTGTCGAGGAGGCCCAAGGGCCGGACTGGCTTTACAATCATGCGCCTTTCGTGGTCCTCGCCCACAATACCCTGCCCGACCCGCGCTTCATCTACGCAAACCGGACAGCGCAGACCTGCTTCGAATATAGCTGGGACGAATTCATCTTGCTGCCCTCGCGGCTTTCGGCCGAGCAGCCTGATCGCGCCGAACGGCAGCGGCTGCTGGATGCCGTCACGCGCGATGGTTTTGTCGATAATGCGCGCGGCGTCAGGATCGCGAAATCGGGTCGCCGTTTCTGGATCGAGAACGTCACCGTCTGGCAGCTGATCGATCAAGCGGGCAAGCGGTTGGGCCAGGCGGCGATATTCTCTTCATGGCGGGACGCGTAATGTCGCCGTCCCGGGCGGGGTAGCGGGAGCGGCAAACGTAGCTTCGCGGTTCTTGCTATATGCTCTCCACTCCCTCATTCCTGTGCCTGTCACAGGAATCCAGTGCGCCCAAGTCCTTGGGCGCGGAAGACGCTTTATCCCTGAGAGTCATTCACGGCGCGGACGCGCCGTGGCTGGATTCCTGTGACAGGCACAGGAATGAGGGAGGCTGGAGGGGCCGCTTTGCCTGATGAGTTCTAGCTAAGGCTTCACCCGGTCGGGATGCGCGGCCTGAAACGCCGGCAGTTCCGCGCATCTGGCGTCGATGTCGACGATGCGTCTGAAATCGGTCATATCTACTCCCCAACGGCGGGCGTTGTAGACCTGTGGAACCAGACAGAGATCCGCCATCGTCGGCCGATCGCCAAAGCTGAATGCTCCATTAAATTCACCGATCATGGCTTCGAGTTTGCGCAGTCCGTCGGCGATGAAATGCTTCATCCATTGCTCGCGGGCGTCAGCCTTCTCGGTCATCGTCATGAGGTGGGTCACGACATGCATGTTGCAGATCGGATGGATATCCATGGCAACCGCATATGAAAGCGCCCGCACACGCTGGCGATCGGCGATGTCCGATGGCAGCAGTCCATAGTCCGGCCGGGTCTCGGCGAGATACTCGATGATCGCCAGCGACTGCGTCAGCGTCTTGCCATCGATCACCAATGTCGGCACCAGCCCCTGCGGGTTCAGCGCGAGATAGTCCGGCGTCCGGTGGGCACCGTCCAACAGGTTGATCGGCACGGACTTATGTTCGACGCCCAGGAGATTGAGCGCAATGCGGACACGATAGCTCGCCGATGATCGCCAATAGTCGTAGAGAACGACCTCACTCATTACCGGCCCGCTCCCGGGTATCTTTCGACGGTCTGCTCGATTGCTCCGAAAATCGAATGACCGGCATGGTCCTTCATCTCGATGCGCACCTGATCGCCGAACTTCATAAAGGGCGTCTTCGGCGATCCGGCCTCGATGGTCTCGATCATCCTCAGTTCGGCAATGCAGGAATAGCCGTCTCCCCCCTCTTCCACCGGCTTGCCAGGGCCGCCGTCGAGCTTATTGGAGACCGTGCCGGAGCCGATGATCGTTCCGGCCACGAGGTGGCGGGTTTTGGCGGCATGGGCGATCAGCTGGCCGAAATCGAAGGTCATGTCGAGGCCGGCATTCGCCTTGCCGAATGGCTTGCCGTTCAAGCTCACGAGCAGCGGCAAATGCAGCTTGCCGCCATCCCAGGCATCAGCGAGCTCGTCCGGCGTCACCGCGACCGGAGAAAACGCCGAGGCGGGCTTCGACTGGAAGAAACCGAAACCCTTGGCGAGCTCATCCGGGATCAGACCGCGCAGCGACACGTCGTTGACGAGCATCAGCAGGCGGATCGCGCCGCGGGCAGCCTCAGGGCTGGATCCCATGGCGACGTCGCCGGTGATAACCGCGACCTCTCCTTCCATGTCGATCCCGTAAGCCTCATCGGCCATCTCGATCGGGTCGCGCGGCGCGAGGAAAGCATCCGAACCGCCCTGATAAATCAGCGGATCGGTCCAGAAGCTTGCCGGCATCTCGGCGCCGCGGGCCTTGCGCACCAATTCCACGTGGTTGACGTAGGCCGAACCATCGGCCCATTGATAGGCGCGCGGCAAAGGCGATGCGGCGTCATGTTCGTGAAACCGGATCGTCGGCTGGGCTCCGGTCTCGATGCCCTCGGCGACCAGCCGAAGCCTCGGAGCGACGTGCTCCCAGTCGTCGAGTGCCGCCTGCAATGTGCGGGCGATGTGACCGACCTCCGAACAGCGGGTCAGATCGCGGGACACGACGACAAGGCGGCCGTCCCGGGTGGAATCCTTCAAGGTCGCGAGTTTCATGTCTCATTTCCCATGCAGCAGTATGCTTGCCGATCGTCACTTGATGCCGTCACTTGATACCGGGGGTCCCGTCGAACTTGCGTTCCAAGCCATCCCAGCAATCGAGATAATCATCCTGCAATGTTTCGAGCTCGGCTGCATATTTCGTCAGCTGCTGCGGGTATCGGGTCTCGAACATGAAGGCCATGGTTTGATCGAGCTTTACCGGCTTGAGCTCGGCATTGGACGCCTTTTCAAAGGCCAGCGCATCCGGCCCGTGGGGAAGCATCATGTTGTGCAGGCTGATCCCGCCCGGCACGAAGCCCTCTTCCTTGGCGTCATACTGACCGTGGATCAGGCCCATGAATTCGCTCATGATGTTGCGGTGGTACCAGGGCGGACGGAAGGTGTGCTCGGCGACCAGCCAGCGCGGCGGGAAGATCACGAAGTCGACATTCGCCGTGCCGGCGTCCTCGGTAGGCGCAGTCAGCACCGAGAAGATCGACGGATCGGGATGGTCGAAGCTGATCGCGCCCACCGGCGAAAAGGTCCGCAAGTCATATTTGTAAGGGGCGTAATTGCCATGCCAGGCGACCACGTCGAGGGGCGAGTGGCCAATTTCGGTCACGTAGAACTTGCCGCACCATTTCACATGGACGCGGCAGGGCGTTTCCTTGTCCTCGAAAGCGGCGACGGGCGTCTTGAAATCGCGCGGGTTTGCCAGGCAGTTGGCGCCGATCGGCCCACGATCAGGAAGCGTGAATTTGGCGCCGTAATTCTCGCAGATATAGCCACGCCAGGCCGTCTGCTCGCCGACTGTCAGAATCTTGAACATCATGCCGCGGGGAATGAGGCATATTTCCAGCGGCTCGACGTCCATGATGCCCATTTCGGTGAACACCCTGATGGCGCCGAGCTGCGGCACGATCAACAGTTCGCCATCGGCGTCGAAGAAATAGTCGTCGACCATGTCCTCGTTGAAGACGTAGGCATGGGCCGACATACCGACCTGGGTGGCGGCATCGCCTGCCGTCGTGATCGTCCGCACCCCTTCCAGAAAGCTCAGTTTCTCCTCAGGCGCGGGGATCGGATCCCAGCGGAGCTGGCCGAGAGGAAGCGAATGCTCGTCCAAGCAAGGCGCCGTTTTCCAGAGCGGGTAGGAGATGTTCGAGAAGCGGCGCGTATGACGCACGCTCGGGCGAATGCGATACAGCCAGGACCTTTCATTCGTGCCGCGCGGCGCGGTGAAGGGTGAGCCGGAAAGCTGCTCGGCATAAAGACCGTAATTGCATTTCTGCGGGCTGTTCTGGCCCTGCGGCAAGGCGCCGGGCAGCGACTCCGTCTCGAAGTCGTTGCCAAAGCCCGGCATGTATTTCAGCGTGCCTGCGGCCGCGGCTTCCGCGTCAGAAGCCTGGATCGATGTCTGGTCCATAGTCAACTCCTCGCCCCGAGAACTCTACAGCACGGCAGAGTTTACTCCGCTGCCGTCCCGATGACACCACGCTTGATCTGATCGGCCTCGATCGATTCGAACAACGCACGGAAGTTGCCTTCGCCGAAGCCCTCATCACCCTTGCGCTGGATGAATTCGAAGAAGATCGGGCCGATGACGGTCTTGGAGAAGATCTGCAGCAGGATTTTCGTCATGCCGCCGTTCACCACGCCTTCGCCGTCGATCAGGATGCCGTGCTTCTTCATGCGTTCGACAGGTTCGCTATGGCCGTTCACCCGTTCATAGGACATGTCGTAATAGGTCTCAGGAGGCCCCGGCATGAAGCGCAGGCCATTGTCGGCCAACCGATCGGTCGCATCGTAAATATCCTCGGTTCCAACGGCGATATGCTGGATGCCCTCGCCCCGGTACTTCTTCAGATATTCTTCGATCTGGCTGTTGTCGTCCTTCGATTCGTTCAGCGGAATGCGGATCTTGCCGCAGGGCGAGGTGATGGCGCGGCTCACCAGACCGGTGATGCGGCCGTCGATGTCGAAGAAGTGGATCTGCTTGAAATTGAACAGATTCCGGTAAAAATCCCACCACTTGTCCATGTTGCCGCGAAAGACGTTGTGGGTGAGATGGTCGAGATAGTAGAAGCCGATGCCCGGCGGATTCGGATTGCGCTCGCCCAGCCAATCGAACTCGGCATCGTAAGCCGATCCTTTTGCGCCATAGGTCTCGACGAAATAGAGCAACGAGCCGCCAATGCCGACGATCGCCGGAACATCGAGCACCTTGTCGTCGCCCTCATAGGGAACGGCGCCTTTCGACACCGCATGATCGAAGGCGTGCTTGGCGTCGACAACGCGCCATGCCATCGACGGGGCGCAGGGACCGTGCTTTTCAACGAAGCGAGCGGCATGGCTGCCGGCTTCTGCATTCAAGACGTAGTTGATGTCGCCCTGTCGCCAGACGGTGATATCCTTCGTCTTGTGCCTGGCGACCTCGATATAGCCCATGCGCGCGAAGAGCTCGCGGAGCTTCTCCGGCTCGGGATGAGCGAATTCGACGAATTCGAAGCCGTCGGTGCCGGCCGGGTTGTCTGCGGTAATTTCCGAGGGCGGCGCATCGTGCGGAAAAGGGCCCATTTTCTCCTCCTGAAGATTGAACCTTGACTGCGCAAAGTGTGGACCAAAACGCGCGCAAAGTTCTTGCATTCTTGATGCTTCAGGAAGATATTATGCACGGTTCGTGAGAGTTCTTGGGATTTTCTGCAATGGATGAACAGCTCGACAGAATGGATTTGCGTCTGCTCCAGGAACTACAAAAGGACGGCCGGTTGACTAACAACGAACTCGGGGAGCGGATCGCGCTTTCACCCTCGCAATGCTCACGAAGGCGAACGCGACTGGAGGCCGAAGGATATATCCGCAGCTACCGGGCCTACCTCGATCAGCAGAAGCTGGGCCTCGATATGCTGGTGGTCATTTCGGTGACGCTTGCCACCCATAATCGGGACAATGCCCGCAGATTCTCGCAGCTGATCAACGGGCTGCCGGAAGTCCTCGAAGCCTATGCGCTGACCGGCGAAATGGACTATCACCTGAAGGTGGCGACGCGCGGGCTGGCCGACCTTTCAAAATTCGTCAACGACGTTTTGTTGCCGCACGAGTCGGTGCAGCATGTGAAAACGTCGATCGTGCTCGACACGTTGAAGACATTCGAAGGATTTCCGGTGCACATGCCGGGCCATTGACTTGGCGACAGTACGCGATGATTCCGCCGCCGCGTTTGGCGGCAAGCGTCAGAGCGGCAATTCGGTCGAGAATTTCAACTCGCGCAGCACGAAGCTCGATACGACAGTGCGCACATGCGGGTTGCGCATGAGGTAGCGGGTCATGAAGGCTTCGTAGCTTTCGACGTCCCTCGCCCTGATCTTCAGCATGTAGTCGAAAGCGCCCGACAGGGCGTAACACTCCATGATTTCCGGTCGCTCCAGCACCACTGAAGCGAAAGAGGCGACCGCCTCTTCGTGATGATCCTCGAGCGTGACATGCGCGATGACGCAGAGCTTGAGGTCGAGTTTGCCGGGATCGAGCAGCGTCACGCGCTTGCGAATGACACCGTCGGCTTCCAGTTCCTGGATCTTCCGCCAGGCCGAGCTTTGCGACATGCCGGCCTTTTCCGCCAGGTCCGCCAGCGACAGAGTGCCGTCGGCCTGGATGAGTTGCAGAAGCTTGCGGCGAAAATTCCCAGTTTCTTTCATTTCTGCCCCCACACATGGGAAGATCTGCCACCAACATGGCAAAAGCCAGCATGAAAGAAAAGAAAATCCTCCGAAGCCGGATCATAATGGCAGCAATATCGCTACGTCTGGGAGGATACCGATATGACCAAAGAAAGCAGCTACACTGCCAAACTGCCCGGCCCGGACGGCCTCTACGACTACACCCCCGAAGAAGATGCGATCTGGGGCGAACTCTACCGGCGCCAGATGAAGCTTTTGGCCGATAAGGCCTGCCAGGAATATCTGGATGGCGTCAAACTGCTTGGGCTCAGGCCGGAGAAAGTACCTCAGCTTCTCGACGTGAACAGACGCCTGAGCGAGACCACCGGTTTCGGCGTGGAAGGCGTGCCGGCGCTCATTCCGCCTTCGCGCTTTTATGAGCTTCTGTCGCAAGGCAAGTTCCCGCTCGCCACTTTCCTGCGCCGGCGCGAACACATCGACTATATCGAGGAACCGGACCTGTTCCACGAGGTGTTCGGCCACTGCCCGCTGCTGACCAACCAGAGCTATGCCAATTTCGTCCGACATTTCGGCGAAACTGCCATGCGCCTCGGCAAGGGCTATTCATGGCACCTGTTCCGGATTTTCTGGTTCACCGTCGAATTTGGCTTGATCAATACGCCGCAAGGCCGCCGCTGCTTCGGCGCGGGCATCGTCTCCTCGCCAAGCGAAGCGAAGGCGGCAACGGAAGGCACGGCCTGCGAATTTCGGCCGTTCGATTTGATGAGCGTGCTCCGGACGCCCTACCGCATCGACATCCTCCAGCCGATCTACTATGTCATCGACAGCTTCGCCGATCTCGAGGCGATCGTGGAGCAGGATATCGGCGGCGCCATCCTCAAGGCGAAATCGCTGGGTGACTTTGCGCCGACTTTCGAAGCCAAGGCTTCGTGATCCCCGCCGCGTCCGAGGCTGCGCTTCACTTCGAAGCGGCCAGACTGCGATTGACGAAATCGACCTGAACGCCCGGCTTGACCATGCCGGCCAGCTCTTCAGCGTCCCAATTCGTCAACCGCACGCAACCATGCGAGCCGACCTTGTCGATGAGCTTCGGCTCCGGCGTCCCGTGTATGCCATAGGTCGGCTCGGTCAGATCGATCCAGACACTGCCGACCGGACCGTTCGGCCCTTTCGGGATCGTCAAGACCTTGTCGTTCTTTCCCTGCTTGAAGTTGCGCTTCGGATCATATCGGTAGACCGGCATTCTCGCGACGCCCTTGACCTTGTGCTTTCCTGAAGGCGCCGGATTGTCCTCGCTTCCGATCGTCGCGGGATAGACGGCAAGCAGCGATCCATCCTCGCCGTAAGCGAGCACCTGCCCCGTCTTCTTGTCGGCCTCGATGCGCTTGACCTTACCTTCCCTGGGAGGGCCGGGATTGACGACCCACACCTTATCGCCAGGCGCAAACCGTGAACCGGGGTTGAGCGCGTTCAAGAGATCGAGACCCATGTGGAAGCGCTCGGAGAGCTTCTCCGCAACACTGGTATAGCCGAGGCTCTGCATCTTGGCCTTCTCGCCGTAATCCTCGGGGATTCTGTCCACGAGGCCGGTGGCGTCCTCTGGCGAGACGACATAACTGTCGACAATGGGGGCATTGTCTTCCAAACGGGAGACGACGTCCGGATCCGGCCTGCCATCGACAGAAAGCCCGTTCATCGCCTCGAATCCCGCCACCGCCTTATTGACGTTTTCGCCGGATAGGCCGTCGATCACCCCGGGAGACGCGCCTGCACGGTCGAGCAGGACCTGAAGTCGGATGATCGCCGGGTCCGGATCCGCAGGTGGCGGCTTTTTCGTCTCGACGTCAGCGATCGAAGCGACATTGATTGCTTCGGGTCGAAGCTCCCGCGCGGCGGCGCCGCCGATGGAGAGGGCCAGAGCAAGCAGCGACATTGGCAGGGCTGTTTTCATGGACAACAAATGGCCAATGTGGGAATTTGTTCCCAAGCTGGCTGACACCCTCAGCGACAAGTTTCGCCGGACCAGCCGCAGGCTGCTGTCACGTCGCCTTCGCGTGCCTCTTGGCTTCGCGCGATCTTGCCGACCGACGCGCTGGCCTCAGTTCTTCGATCGTCGGCAGCCACCACTCGGCGCCCTCAACCGGGGGCGTTTTCGCGGGCCAGGTACGGACGAGTTCCTCGAGCACAGGCACACGCCAATGTCCCCAGACGTGAAACTCGCCAACACCCGGATAGAACTCCGCAACAAGGCCGGGGTCGACCAGTTCGCCCGTAATCTCCGTAAAGACGACGATCCCATAGATGATGGCCACGGGACGTCCTATCGGCGGCAAGTCGTCGGCCGGGAGCGGGTAACGGCGACGCCTTCGTTCCGCGGCACGAAGCCTGCGGCGCATCTCCTGTTCGGTTCCCTTCCGCTCCTCGGCGCGACGCCGTCGCTCGTCCGGCTCGTTTCTGCGAGCCGCCGCTTCGATGCCCGGCCATCGGCGCCTCAGTTCCTCATAGGATCGGAAGGGAACGTGCCATAGGTGAAGGTCGCCGTCCCACCGTGCAAACGGCACTTCGTGCAACTCGTCGATGACGGTTTTTGAATAGGGCGTGCGGATTCGAAAGCCGGTCTTGGCGAGCGTCAGATACGGACTTTCGATGGGATCGAAGTCGAAGGCATCGCGCCCCTTCGCATCCGCATGCGCGTCGGCTTCGGTCTCCAGCCCGGCAAGCCATTTTCCGATGCGACGGGATGCTGTCCGGCCCGGAACGAACCAGGCCTTTCGGACGTCGTTCCAGCGGGCCCGGGGAAAGTGTCTTCGGAATTGGTCGACGGTCGTCCTGTCGTAAGGAAAGGAAATCTCCGCGCCAGGCTTCGGCTCATCGTCACCGGGCGGTCCCTCGTCTTGGTCGGCGGAAGATTCCGTTTCGCTCATAAGGGGACAACGCTTCCGCACCGGGATAGGTTTCCGGCGCGGCGGTCCGTCGTACGGATCTTCCCCCGGATCATCAGCCGCCGTTACAGACCCGGCCTTTCTCCGTCAGGATCCGCCGCCGTATAAGCCGGGGCGAAAGCTAGTGAACCGTCTTTGGCGGCTTCTGCGGGTGCGAAATGTTTTGGAGCGTCGCCATGAGCTTTTCGAACTCGTTCAGGACACGGTTGAATTCAGCGTCCGGCATCTTGACGATATCCGATACGGTCGAAGAAACCGACGCAATAAGCTTGTCGATCCAGACACAGCGGTCGGCCGACACATTTCCGAGAACATCCCGACGAAGCATCTTCAGCTCGCGAAGGATGCGGACAATAAGTGCCCCCCGCTCCGCTCTGCTCAAGAACGGAAGCCTTGTCTGCGCCTGGTGGATTTCTGCTATCAGCGTCGTCGCCATCCCCGCTCTCCGCCCTCAAATGCAACCGGATATCACAACCGTCGCGATTACAACACGGACTTTAGTCTGGCTAGTTAGCTCGGTGCAATTTCGTACGGCTTGACCGCCCATGGTTAATTGCTCGTCGCGACGAGATCCGACATGTCGCAGTTGCGGCGCGGCCCGTCCCAAGGTTGATAGGTATTGTCTTGCGGTCGATACGATCTGTAGCGGGCGGAGCATCGGACGGCCGCCTGTGCAGTCACTTTCGCGCCGGCCCCCTCATCGCTTTCGGCAATATGTTGGTGAAACGGCGAAGAGCATTCGCGGATAGCGCCGCTGTAGGATCGATAGCTGTTGGTCGCAGGATCGAAAGAACGGTAACGCTGCGCGCACCAGGCAAGGTGCTCGGCAGTGAATTTCGGCTGCGCTGCCGGCAATTCGTTCGCAGGGAGAGCCGCTTGCGAAGCCGTCCTGGTCAGCACGGGCGCCGGTGCGTCGGTGACATAACTGGAATAGACAGGCGGAATTCGTTCATAATGCTGCTGTCGGGGATCGATTTTCACCGGTCTCGTCGTCCATAGATCGCGCGCGGCAAGATCCATGAAAGCGCGAGGTTCGGAATCCGCCACGACATGAGAGGCAATCGATGCCGCGGCCATGCAGGCCCCGATGGAGCTGACGATGCCAAAGGCGACGGACGCGAGGGCGTTCATTGCCCCGCCCCCTGCTCGTGTGCCTGTGGGACCCAGACGCGCGCGCCCGCACTACCGTGTCCGCCGGTCGCGACAAGCACGGCGAGAATGCCGGCGATCGCCAAGAGGATGGCAATCAACGGCACTGCCAGGCCAGCGGATTTCTCTTCGGAATAGATCATGCTCGTCTCCTTGACCCGCCGCGGCGTCATCAGCCCGCGAGTGTCCTGGACTTCATAACGGTCTCTCTGTTTGTCGGCCGCACGACGACGTTGCCGCCTGTTCGTGCGGCCGATCTGACGATGTTTGCGAAAGGAAGAACGCGACAGAGCCGCGAGAGCGATCAGGTCACTTGATAACCTGGATCACCTTGCGAGACGACGGTTCGACAATGACACGCTCGTCGTTGACCACCGCGTATGCATAGGTCGGATCGTCCGGAATGGGCGTCACGACGACTGTTTCCGGCAGCGGCTGGCCGACGACAATCTTTTCCTTCACGACCACGCGTGTCGAAGGCGCCGGCGCCTCGCGGACATAGGTGACGACCTTTTCCGGCGGCGGATCGATCGCCGTGCCGACGATTGCGCCGGCAACGCCGCCGATAGCAGCGCCGGCTGGACCTCCAACAATCGCTCCGGTGACTGCGCCACCGGCCGCACCATTGACGGTCGAGGACTGGGCGAAGGCGAGGCCCGACATCAAGGTCATGGCCGTTGCTGCGCTTGCGATAAGCTTGAAGAGCATCTTTTCCTCCTTCTCTTTCGATACGGCCTTCTTGCCGCTGCCAAACCAACTAGTTGGGGACTGGGTCGTTCCAGGCCCCGGACCTCGGTCTGACGGATCCCGGGCTTTGGTCTGGATTTCAATATTCGCTGCCGGCGCTATTGTCGGATCGAAGGGCCGCGGCATTGCGGGCTTGGACGAGAGACCTGGGGAAATGACACGATCCAACCGCCGGGAAGCTGGACGCAGGCGCCTGGCGATGCGTCTGCCGCAAATGCGGACGCTGATCATGAAGGCGCGAGACCCGTGGCAGCTGGAGCTTTTCGAGGCCTATCAGATGGCGGTCGAAGCGCGCGATCGCCTTCGAAGGCGGCGGTTCAATCTGAAGCTCGTGCGGGAATATGACGAGACCTGTGTCGAGATCGAACAGCATGTCGTCCGCGCGATGCACGAGCCTCCCTCCCCCAACTATTGCCTAATCCCTTAGAGGTCAGGGAGCACGGCCGGCGACGATCAAGGCGCTCATGCTGCCGGAAGGGTGGACACCGTGGCGCGACGCAACCCGCTCAGCGACCTCGTCAACAATTTCGGACATGCGCTCCGGCGCCCGCCATTCGATCTCCTCTCTGAGCGGCGAGCCTTGGCAGAAGGCCACCGCGACATCGTGTGGGGTGGCCGCAGCGGAGGTCAGCTTGACTCGGTTGCAGGAAACCGCCTCGAATCCCGCTGAAGATACGTCGGCCTTGATCGCGCGGGGGTCGAAGTAAGAATATGGCAAACGCCTCAGAAAATCCGGCGGGTCCGACGGGAAGAGACCGGCCAGACATTCGTCCACACATCTTGCGAAGTCGTTGGCCGCAAGTGAATCCCACGTGGAAAACAGCAAACGGCCTCCGCTCCGCAACACCCTCTTCGCCTCGCCGTAAGCTTTCGGCTTGTCCGGAAAGAACATGACGCCGAATTGGCAGGCGACGAGATCGAACATCAGGGGGGCGAAGGGCAAATCTTGCGCATCCGCGTGCATCCAATGCGTTCGCGACAACGTCAGGGATGGTGCGCCAACATCGATCATCGCCTGGCTGAGATCGGTGGCAACAATCTCAGCCGCCGGATCGAGCCTCGCGCGCAGGGCGCGCGTCAAGGCGCCGGTCCCCGCCGCTACTTCGAGCACGCTGACCGGTTTCGATCGTGCGGCGACGCTTGCCATCTCCGACGCATAGGGTTGGAAAAGCATGGGCACGAGAAGGGTTTGGTAAAGGTCGGCCACGCCTGACCCGAATGACGGGGCGGAGGTGGCATATGCGGCGCCGGCGCCGCCTTCGATGTTCTCGGACATTGTCACCAGAAGTCTCCAAATCCAACTCCGTCGAATTTGAAATATGGTTGAATCTGCTGTTGTCCACGGGGATGGACCAAGGTCCCAAGCCTCTTCGACCGAAGTCCCCCGAGGGGAACGGATGTCTGACGGCGTCGTTTTGAAACGGCAAAGAAGGAGACCCGCACATGCCCCGGAGTAACAGATCTCATGTGAATGACGCCTGGAATGCCTCCGTCATCGCCCTTGTTATCGTTCTGGCCGGCCTCCTCTATGTCTTCGGCGCCGCCATGTCAGGCGACAGCGGGTTGACCGAGAGCGTCAGAGGCGCCGAGATCTTCGATACAAGGAATCTGCCCTGATACTGTCTGGAAAAACTCTAAAGACGCTGTAGGTTAATCGGCAAAGTCTCATGCCGGTATCAAAATGAATTGGCTTCGCCGCTGGAATGCCCGATCACTCGCCTCCCAATTTTTCATCGCGGGTGGCTTGGTCTCGATCGCCGCCATGTTTCTGGTGGGCATTCTCGTGACCAATCTCATCGAGGACGCCGTCATCCATAATTCCGGCGCGGCGACGGCTCTTTACGTCGACAGCGTTGTGGCGCCGCTGCTTCCCGACATGCAAACGGAATCGCTGCTGGACGAGGGCAGCGCGCAGGCTCTTGACGAAACGCTCGGCCAAGGCGCACTCGGCAGGCGCCTTGTCTCGTTCAAGCTGTGGCGAAATGACGGCACCATCCTCTATTCGAACGAGAAGGAGCTGGTGGGTCAGAAGTTTCCGGTAAACGGCAAGCTGCAGAAGGCGTTTGCCGGGTCGCTCGTTGCGCGCTACGACGTCGCCGATGACCCCGAAAGCGGCGCCGAGCGTGCGCTGGGCAAGCCGCTGATGGAAATCTACAATCCGGTTCTCCAGCCGTGGTCCGGCCAGGCAGTCGCCGTCCTCGAATTCTACGAGACGGCGGAAGGCCTGAGGGACAGCCTGGCGCACGCCAGGCTGCAGAGCTGGGGGGCGGTCGCCGCCGTCACAGGGATATTTTTCCTGGTTCTCTCCGCTCTGGTGTTTCGGGGCAGCCGAACGATAGAAGCGCAGCGCAAGGATCTCAAAGAACGGGTCAGGGAATTGTCTGCGCTGCTGGCCGAAAACCGCAGGCTCCAGCGGCGGCTGCAGCGCGCCTCGCAGCGGGTGGCGGCGCTGAACGAAACATATCTGCGCAGCATCGGCGCCGATCTGCATGACGGTCCGGCACAGCACATTGCCTATGCTTCACTGCGACTGGACAGCGACTTATTGGTCAATGCATCCACCGAGCCCAAAGCGCGCGAAAAAGAACTTGCCTGGATACGCTCGAGCCTGGCCGAAGCCATGACGGAGATCCGCAATATCTGCAGCGGACTGGTGCTCCCGCAGATCGAAAAGTCCTCAATCACCGAGATCGTACTGCGGGTCGTCGAGGCGCATCAGCGCAAGACCGAAACCTTTGTCGAAACGATCATCGATGAGGATGGACCCGAACTCGCTACTGCCGTAAAGATCTGTATCTATCGCTTCATTCAGGAAGCCTTGAACAATGCCTATCGCCACGGCGGCGGCGTTCAGCAGACCGTAAAAGCCGTGTCGCATGACGGTCATGTTTGTGTCGAGGTCAGTGACCGCGGCGATGGTTTCGACCCGACGGCGGTAAGGCCGACAAGCCTCGGCCTCACGGGGCTTCGCGAACGTGTCGACAGCCTGGGGGGATTCTTCGATATCAAGACAGGCGAAGGCGGAACGACCGTGACCATGACCTTCGAGCCTATGGAAGCTGGAGACTAGAGATGACACCAATCACCGTCGGCGTCGTGGACGACCACCCGCTTTTTCGCGAGGGTGTAACGCGCAGCTTGTCGGAGATGAGCGATTTCGTGGTCATTGGCGAAGGGGCGAGCAGCGAAGACGCCGCCATGATCGCTTCGAACAACCGTCCCGACGTCATGCTGCTCGATGTCTCGATGCCCGGCGGCGGATTGGCTGCGATTGGCGACGTCCTGTCACGGAGCCCGACGACGAAAGTGCTGATGTTGACAGTATCCGAGGAGGTGGACACGTTGCTCGGAGCCCTGCAACAGGGCGCGATGGGCTACGTGCTCAAAGGTGTCGGCTCGCGTGGTCTCGCCGAAGCAATCCAGACCGTCCTCAACGGATCGCGGTATATCTCACCGACAATGTCGACGAAGGTCATGGAGAATTCCCTGCAAAACGGAAGCTCCGACAAGAACAGTCTGACACCGCGGGAACGCGAGGTGATGGATCTCGTCGCTCGGGGCCTTTCCAACAAACATATCGCCCTGCGTCTCGGCCTGCAGGAAAAGACCATCAAGCACCATATGACCCAGATTCTGAGCAAGCTTGGTGTTTCAAACAGGACCGAGGCAGCTTTACAATGGCGCGAACGGCATTAGCGCCGGGTCGAATTGCCGCCCAGACGGCTCGCCTTTCCGCATTTTGCTTTAGCGAAGGAAAAGGCTCAGCCGGCTTGCATCGCGCGCTGTCGCCTGCCGGCTTATGATCGTCCTGCCTTTCGAATCCTTCATGATATAGCGGCCGCTGCGCAGGCTTTCGGTGATGCCGTTCGCGTGGCGAACATTGATCGACCCGTCGGAGCCTGCGGTCGCTCTCGCTGCCGACCCTGCCGACGACGCGGCTGCCGAGGAAGAGGATCCCGCGTTGCTTTTGGAGTTTCCACCGCCGCTGTTTCCGGAACCACTATTGCCGCTGCTGCCGCCGCCGTTGCCACTCCCGCCGCTGTTGCCGCCACCGCCGCTGTTGCCGCCACCGCCGCTGTTGCCACCCCCATTGCCGTTCCCGTTATTGCCGTCTTTTGCCTGTGCGTATTTCACCGTCAGGATGCGAAGGGAGCCACCGAGGTCGATCGTCACCGGCGATGCGGCAGCCACGAGGGCCACGGCCGCGCTGCCGCCCAGTCTCAGAAAATCCCGTTTCGAGACAGTCATTCCATAGCCTCATTCATCCGTTCTTCGCCGTTCCTGCGTCTCTTAGGACGCATGAGAATTTTCGCCTTTTCGAAGACTAAATGCAACCGGACCTAAGTGCTACGAAAAGGCTGGACTTTGGTCCGGCCTCGCAGAACACCGTGTGGATGCGCACAAAATGCGAGCGATGTCATCGGCAAGCGCTGCCTTGGCGCGTCTATTCTCGGCTTTCTTGCAGAGGTGGCGCCGCATGAGACGCGGACGCAATTTTCTGGAACTTCTTTCTTTGTCATCGCTTTGATTGTCAAAGTGCAACAGAGGAAATCCCGATGCCAAATCCGAATGAATCGCCCGCCGTCCAGTCCATGCGAAAAGAGCAGGCAGAGCAGCGAAAACAGGCCCGGAAGGGCGAACTCGACAAAGCGATCGAAGACACGTTTCCGGCGTCCGATCCGGTCTCGGCCACCCATACCTCGATTCCCGCTGGCCGCAGCGACGTCGAGGCGGCCGAACGCGTGAAGCGGGAACCTGATCCGACCGCCCTTGACCAAGAGGATACGTTGGTCGATCAAGCTCTGCGGTCGACCGGGCATACTGTCGACCGCGAGGAGCTGCGCGCGCTTCAGAAGGAAGCCGGGCGGATCGCTGAGTCCGCCTCGCAGCTGGCTTCCGGAACAGCCCGGCTGGCAAAGGCGGAAGCGAGGAGCTTCGTCCAGGACATCGAGGATCGGATACGCCGACAGCCGCTGACGGCCGCAGCCATCGTCGCCGGCATCGCCTTCGTCTTCGGCGCGACGCGTTGAGGACGCCCGCCATGGCGACCCGATGGACCGGCGGCTGCCTGTGCGGATCCTGTCGATATGAATTCGCCGGCGATCCGCCGCATTCGGGATACTGCCATTGCAACATGTGCAAGAAGGCGACCGGAGGTCCTTTCGCAGTTCTCGTGCAGGCCCGGCTCGAGCGGCTCGTCTGGACGGAAGGTTCCCCGGCTGTTTACCGGTCGTCGCCCATTGCGACGCGCGGCTTTTGCGGCAATTGCGGGACGCCGCTCTTTCTTCAATATGACGACGATGAGCTGATCCGCGTGACGGTGGGTTCGCTCGATCACCCCGAAGGGATTCGACCGGCCGGTCATTACGGCGTGGAGAGCCGTCTTGACTGGGCCGACTGCGGGCGGGGACTTCCCGAGGAGGAAACTCAGGAGCGTTTCTAGGGCATCTCACCTAAAGGTTTCGATTATCGCCGGCACCGCCTCAGAGGTCTCATGAAGATCGCAACCTACAATGTCAACGGGATCAACGGGCGGCTGGACATCCTGCTGCGCTGGCTGAAGGAGGATGCCCCCGATGTGGCCTGCCTTCAGGAACTGAAGACGGACGACGCCAGCTTCCCGCGAAAAGCGATCGAACGGACCGGCTACGGCGCCGTCTGGCACGGACAGAGATCCTGGAACGGGGTCGCGATCCTGGCAAAGGGCAAGACGCCGATCCTGACCCGGCGCGGGCTTCCCGGCGATCCCGACGATACGCACAGCCGCTATATCGAAGCCGCCATCGACGGCATTCTGATCGGGTGCCTGTACCTGCCGAACGGCAATCCCTTTCCAAGTGCCAAATTTGAATACAAGCTCCGCTGGTTCCGTCGCCTGCACGCCTATGCCGCCGAACTTCTCGAGATCGAGGTGCCTTCCATCCTCGCCGGCGATTTCAACGTCATGCCAACGGAGATCGACGTCTACAAACCGGAACGCTGGCGAGACGATGCGCTTTTCAGGCCAGAAGTGCGCAAAGCCTATGCCCGACTCGTGTCCCAGGGCTGGACGGATGCCATCCGGCATCTGCATCCGGACGAACGCATCTACACCTTCTGGAAATACTGGCGGAACAGTTTCGAGCGCGACGCAGGACTTCGGATCGACCACTTTCTGCTCAGTCCGACGGTGGCGCCGTGGCTGCGATCGGCAACCGTCCGGAGAAAACCGCGAGGTTGGGAGCATACGAGCGACCACGCGCCTGTCATGATCGAACTCGAAGTTCCTGAAGCGAGAGTCCCAGGAGCCGGGGAACCGGCAATGGCGGCGGGAGTTAAGCATGAAAGGAGATTGTCCGATGCCAACCAAGTTCATCCCTGAGTCTGCAAAGATCCCGCCGAAGTCACTGAATGAGGACAGCCAGGACGACGAGCTGCCGGAAACCGACATCGACGACCAGCGCAAGCCTCCGGTCAACATTGGCAATAGCCGGAAAGCGGGCGGCCGTCCCACCGATGCCGATCCCGAAACAGGACGCGCCGATCCGAAAGATCGCATCCCTGCCCCGCAATTTTCCAATCGGAAGTGACGGCGATGAACGAAGGCAAAAACTACCTGAATACCGACGAGATCCCGGCCGAGGACCAGCGGTCGCCGAAGCCGGTTGAAGGAAAGGATCCACCGAGAAATGTGCGCAAAAGCGAGGAAGCCGTCGCCGAAGGTTCCGACGATACCGAACGTGTCCGGGTTCCGCCGCCGGTTCCGAATGCCGATTGATCGGCAGAGCTTCACTCGTCCGTCGCAAGGCCATAGATGCGGCCTGTCAGCCAGGCCGGCCAGTCCCGCTCGAAGAAGGATCTGGCGCTTTCATCGAAGCTGCGGTTCGGACGGGTTGAAAGCCTGATCTCGTCGCCATCGAGCCGAACGACGATCTGTTCCTCCCGGTGCGCCGGGCACTCCTCCCGGAAGCAATACTCCTGCAACGGACCAGAGCGTGCAAGCGGGAGGGATTCGCCTTGCACGTCGCATATGGCCCGGGCTCCACGGCTGCCGCCTCCGTTGCGGATGAAGTAGTCGAGCGCGCTGAGCACGGCTTCCGATGCCAGCGCCATATGCCGCCATTGCACGCCTCGAACCGCTTCCGCTCCGCGGCCGTAGAAGATGCCGTTGTCGCGAATTGCAGCATTTAACCTGCGCGCTTCGATCAAGGCGCCGCCCACACTTTCCTGATCGCAGAGGATGCCGGCCTTCTCGCTCATTCGCGCCTGCACTTCCGCGCGGATCGATTTGACGGTGAGCGGGCTTTCGACGCGGAGAGCGTCTTGAAGGGCGGCAATGCCTGCCTCCGCGGTCGCGGTGATATCCTCCGCTGTGGCCCGCTTCGCCCTGCCGCTTGCGCTGATGTGCTCCGCCGCCCTGGTGCCGAAGACCTGCCCGGCATTCAGCGCCGCGCCGCCCGGTCTGGTCACGCCATGCGTGCCTGCCGCCTCCCCAACGGCGTAACAGCCCCTGAGATTGCTGCGGCCCCAGGTATCGACCATGACACCGCCGTTCATGTGCTGGTTGTTGACCGCAAATTTGAGCGGCTCCTCGGCGATGTCGATCTTGTAGCGGCGATAGAGCTCGATCGCGAGCGGGTTCATGTGTTTCAACCGCTCGATCGGTTTGTCCTGATCGGCACCGGCCTTGCCGAGATAGAGGCGGACATCATCGTCCAGCCTTTCCAGGCTGAACGGTAGATCGCCCGGCACCGGCAGCGGATTGCGGTTGAAGTCCATGAAGACGCTCCGCCCTGCAGCGGTTTCGCGATAGACGGCGAGATCGACCAGGCTCGAGCCGAAATCGAGCATGCGCGTTGCGTGAAACGGCCACTGATAGCCCTTGCGGAAGACGTTCGAGGCAAGCTCCTGCGTACTGCGGTAATAATCACCCAGGAAGTGATGCTCGGCGCCTTCGGCATCGACCGAATAGATATGCGGGATCGCCTGGACGTAGGTGCCGGACAGATTCCACGGGAAGCCTTCCCTGCGCGTACCGATACCGAACTGGCTTTCGGTCAGGTTGACGAGCTCGATGCCCACCTCCAGTGCCAATCCGAGCGACCCAAAGCAGCCATTGGGATAGACGCTGTCGCGATAGAGTTCGCCCGGCCCGCCAGCCGCAAGCACAACCACATTGGTTGCGAACAGCGCGATGCCGAGCGGGTTCTTCTCCGTACGGTCCCCGGCGCGCATGACGAGGATGCCGACGACATGGCGGTCCGCCCCATCGCCCTCGGTGAGGATCTTGACCGCCGTCGTCTGGTTGTAGAACGGCACACCGAGCCGGATCGCTTCCTCGACGAGCACTTTGACCATCAGCCGTGAGGTGCGCGGGCCGCAACTGGTGGCGCGGCCGACCTCGTCGTGGTCGGTCTGATATCGCAGCGTTCCGCCCAGCGGGTCCTGCGGCAGCGGCAATCCCAAGAACTGCAGCGACGCCATCATGCGGGACGAGCCCACCGCCTCGACATAAGCCGTGTCTTCGTCCATGGCGCCGCCGCTGCGGATGGCGCGGGCCATCGCCTTGTAATTGTCGCCCTGATCGGCCGTGTTTGCGGTGTGAAGGGTCTGCTTGTCCGATCCCGAGCAGGCCGAAGTTCCGCCCCATGCGCTCTGGCTGACGATAACGACGTCATCGCCGCGCCGCTTCATTTCCACCGCCGCACGCAAACCTGCCGCGCCGGATCCGACGACGATGCAGCCGGCTCGGTAGATCGGCACATCGATGCCGGCGAGCCGGGCGACTGAGGCAGCGGCAGCCTCCGGCGCAAGCCGCGGCATGTCGACATCGGTCAGCGCATCGAGAATTTCCTGCGGAACGTCAATGGTCATTGGTGCATCACAATCAATTCAGCGGGATATCGACCCAACGTCTCTGCCGGGAAGACTCCATGCAGGCGTCGACGATCTGGCAGATATGGTGACCGGTATCGAATGTCGGCCACATCGGTTTCATTGCGACGATCGAACGGATGACCTCGGCCACCTCGATGATCTTGCTTTCGTTGTAGCCTATGCCGAAGTTCGGCAGCGGAAGGAAAGCGCGGAAGGTGGGGTTTTCAGGGCCGACATCGATCTCCCGGAAACCGCGTCGTCCGGTTTGGTCATCATTCGAATAGAAGCGCAGCCGGTTTATTTCGTCATAGGTATAGGCGATGCTGCCCTTCGTCCCGTAGACTTCGTAGGTCTGCATGAACTTGCGGCCGGTCGCGACTCGGCTGAAATCGACGATGCCGCCGGCGCCGTTTTCGAACCGGCACAGCAGGTTCGTCGCGTCGGGATTGGTGATATCGGCCCAGGTCTCGTTGCCCGTGAGTTTTACCTGCTCGCCATAAGCAAGGCCCTCGACAACGGGCCGGCGCGGGGTGACGATCAGATTGTCGGCGATCAGGGAACTGACGCGGCCGACCAGGAAATCCATGAAGCTGAAGATGTGCGATCCGGTATCGCCGACGATGCCGGTCGGGGCCAGCTTTCCGTCGGCGCGCCACATGAAAGGTGCCTTGGGATCACCATACATATCGACGTGCTGGCAGCCGCGGAACAGCTTGATCTCGCCGATTTCGCCGGACCGAATGATGTCCTTCGCCAGATCATGAACGGGATTGCGCGGAAAGGCGTGCCCGACGCGCGTAATGACACCCTTTTCCCTCGCGATATCGGCCAGTTCCCGCGCTTCCTCGGCGGTGTTTGCCAATGGCTTCTCGCAATAGACATGCTTGCCCGCCAGCAGAGCCGCCTTGGCCACCTGGTAGTGCAGATGATCGGGCAGGCAGATATCGATCAGATCGACCTCGGGATCGGCGACCGCTTGGTGCCAATCCGGAAGGATTTTTGCGCCAGGCGCCCTATTGGCGAGATCCTCGGCCGCCTTCGGGTTGCCTTCGACGAGAGCAACGATCCGCGCCGTCCCATCAGACACGCCGAAGAAATGTGGAAAGGTTTGATAGGCCATCGTGTGGACCTTTCCCATCCAGCCCGAGGCGCCAAGCACTGCAACTTTCACTTCAGACATCGTCGTTGTTCCTCTCGACAGGGCCTACCCGATTTCAGCGCGGGCCCGGGGCCGCGTATCGTTGCGTTCATAGGCGAAGATGGTGGATGGCAGCGGAGGCAGGTTCCGAATGAGATCCGATCCCTTTTCGCCGACCATGATCGTCGGAGCGTTCGTGTTGCACGAGGGTACGCGGGGCATGACTGAGGAATCGCAGACTCTCAGACCCTCCAGGCCGCGAACCTTGAGATCAAGCCCGACAACCGCATCAGCGCCGGTTCCCATCTTGCATGTGCCGACGGGATGATGGTCGGTCTTTGCGTTGACGCAGCCATAATCGAAAAGCTGTTCGTCGGTCATGACCTTCGGCCCGGGAAGCCGTTCGGCCAGGACAAAGGGCTTCAGCGCCGCCTGCTGCATGATCTCGCGCGCGATCTTGAGCCCCTCCAGGGACATGGTCCTGTCGTGGGGGTCGGACCAATAGTTGGGATCGATCAGGGGCGCGGCACTCGGGTCCGATGACGACAGGCGGACCGTCCCTCGCGAGCGTGGATGCAGATAGGCGGAGTTGAGCGTCACGCCCGCGTTCTTGAGCCGCTCGACTCCTGCCTCGATACCGGAGCCCAGGCCAAGATGGAACTGGATATCGGGAGACCGTGCATCGGGATCGGCGTACCAGAAGCCGCCCGTTTCGAAGAGCGACGATGCGACGGGACCGGTGCGGAAGAGGACATATTGTATCCCTGCCCAAAGCGTTCGGTGAAGCTTCGCCACGCCATCATAGGTATGATCGCCCGTGCATTCGGCGATGACGAAAAGATCCAGGTGATCCTGAAGGTTGCCGCCGACACCCGGCAGATCGTGAAGCACCTTGACGCCTACCGACTTGAGATGATCAGCCGGTCCGATGCCGGACTGCAAAAGGAGCTTCGGCGAGCCGATCGCGCCCGACGAAACCAAGACTTCGCGTTCGGCGCGCACGATCTCCGACCCGCGCGAGCTCCCGATCTCCACGCCGACCGCCCGCGTTCCCTCCAAGATGATGCGCGAGACGCGCGCGCCGGTGCGCACCGTCAGGTTCTTCCGGCCCTTGATCGGCGAGAGGTAGGCGAGCGAAGCCGATGAGCGGCGGCGATTGCGCTGCGTCAGTTGGTAGAAGCCTACACCGGCCTGCTGGCGGCCGTTGAAGTCGTGATTATACGGAATGCCGAGTTCCTGCCCGGCGCGGATATAGGCATCGCAGATCGGAAGCGGCGCAGCCGGCATCGAGACGCCGAGCGGACCGCCATAGGCGTGGTAGTCGTCGGCGAAGCGCTGGTTATCTTCTGCACGCTTGAAATAGGGAAGGATCGAACGGTAGTCCCAGCCCTCGCAGCCGTCTTCGCTCGCCCAGAGGTTATAATCGGCAGCATTCCCGCGGGTGTAGAGCTGAGCGTTTATCGATGAACCGCCGCCGATGACCTTCGCCTGCGTATAACGAAGCACCCTGCCCTTCATGTGTTTCTGCGGAACGGTTTCCCATCCCCAGCTGGCGACACCCTTCGTCATCTTGGCGAACCCAGCCGGCATGTGAAAGAGCGGATTCCAGTCGCCGCCGCCTGCTTCCAGCAAGAGAACGCGGATATCGGGATCTTCGCTCAACCGGTTTGCAAGCACGCATCCTGCAGGACCGGCGCCGGTGATGATGTAGTCGAATGCCATTTGACTTTCCTATTGCTGCGACCGCCCGGCAGGCGCCAGGTGTTCCGAACCCGGCACACATGTCTGCAAGTCCTTGGATGCAATGTGATCTGCAACGCGGAGCGCCTGGCTCGCGATTGTGAGCGCAGGATTGACCGCAGCCGACGTGGGCAGGAAGCCAGCATCGACGACGAAGAGGTTTTCGTGGTCGTGGGAACGGCAGTAAGTGTCCAGCGGCGCCGTCGCGGGGTCGTTGCCGATACGGATCGTTCCGCACTGGTGAGAAGGCGTGCGCTTGTCGAAAGGTCTCGAGAGCACGATCGGAAATCCGATCGATTTCAGAATGGCCTTCAGCTTGGCGACGAGCGCAAGATGAGCGTCCCAGTTGGTTCGCTGCCATTGGAGAATGATCCGGTCCCCCTCCACCATGACCCGGCTTTCCGGATTGGGAACATCCTCGCTCATCGCATAGAAGTCGACGGCATGGCTTGTAATGAAGCGCAGAAGCCATTCCGGCGCTTGTGGTAGAGAACCCTTCAGGACCCTTTCGGAGATGCGGCCGAGGAGCTGCACATTGCCGAGCGGCGGCCCTCCCTCCCCGTCAGAGAGATAGAAGTCGTTGAACGCAAAGGTCTTCTGGTAGATCGATGTATTTCTGAACCTCGGCGAAACCGCTATCACCGCGGACGCATTGTGGTTCATGAAGTTGCGGCCGACCTGGTCGGAAGAGTTCGCGAGCCCTCTTGGGAAGCGGTCGTTTTTCGAGCGCAGCAAAAGCACCGACGACTGGACCGCGCCGGCGGAAAGGATGATGAGCTTCGACGAAACGGTCACCGCCTTCCCATTTTTGACATAGGTCACGCGGTCGATCCGGCCGCCCACTCCCGTCTCGAGTTTCGTTACCCGAGCATTGGTTTCGAGGCTCACATTCTCATGTTTCAGTGCCGCCGCGAGAGCTGCGGTCTCGGCGTCCATCTTGCCGTCCCGTGCGTTCGGATGCGCATCCCACGGCGTTTTTGCCTTGGAGAGCCAGGCGTCCAGATCGAGGCCGAGCGGCAGGGAAAACGGATGCAGGCCCTTCCCCTTGAGCCGCGCCCTGACATCGGCGATCGGCGGCTCATCCGGAACGGCTGGATATTCGTAGGCGGCCGAATGGTAAGGTTCCGTAGGATCTTCACCGAGGTTGCCGCGCACCTGATAGAGATGTTCCGCCTTTGAGTACCAAGGCTCGAGAACCTCGTAGGGGAATGGCCAGGCCGGCGACACGCCTTCCCGGTGTTCGATGACGCCGAAATCCTCCTTCCGGTAGCGCGACAGCACGGCGCCGTAAAATTTCGAATTCCCGCCGACATTGTAGTAGTTGCCGGGATTGAAGCCCTTGCCGTCGGCTTCGTACCAGGTCTCCTTCGGCCGGAAGTGGCCCCGCTGGAAGATGGCGCGCTGGTCGCGATTGACGGCAAGATCGGCGATGTGGTCACCGGCTTCAAGGATCAGTATCCGAGCGCCGGTCGCGGCGAGCCCGGCGGCGACCGTGGAGCCGCCGACGCCGGAGCCGATGATGATTATGTCAGGTGAATTGCTCATCTTAACACCTGGACATCACGCGATCCGGGCCTGTGTTTCCGGATCGAAGAACACGGCCTTGTCGAGGTTGAAGGCGAGGCGCGTGTGCTGGCCTGGAGCGATGCCGGCATCGGCGCGCAGGCGGGCGACGACCTCCTTGCCACCGAGCTTGGTGACGGCGAAGGTGTCGGAGCCGGCCGGTTCGACGACCTCGATCAGGCAGTCGCCTTCGGTCAGCGAGCGGGCATTGCGGTCGGCGCCGTCGGGGTCGGTCAGCGCCTCGGGGCGGATGCCGAAGATCACCTGCCGGCCGGCATAGGAGGAAAGGCCGTTGGCGCCTGTCGTGACGGGCAGCGTCAGCGGGGCGGCATTCGGCCGCTCGAGCGAGACGGCAAGGCCGCCGGCGCCGTTTTCGACCGATGCCTTGACCAGGTTCATCGCCGGCGAGCCCATGAAGTCGGCGACGAACATGTTGGCGGGATTGTTGTAGATCTCGGCCGGCGTGCCGAACTGCTGGACGATGCCGTCCTTCATCACGGCGATGCGGGTGGCGAGCGTCATTGCCTCGATCTGGTCGTGGGTGACGTAGACGATGGTCTTGCCGGTCGCCTGGTGCAGCCTTTTGATCTCGATGCGCATGTCGACGCGGAGTTTCGCGTCGAGATTGGAGAGCGGCTCGTCGAACAGGAAGAGCTTGGGATCGCGCACCAGCGCCCGGCCCATGGCGACGCGCTGGCGCTGGCCGCCCGACAGCTGGCTCGGCTTGCGGTCGAGCAGATGGCCGATCTGCAGCACCTTGGCGACCTTGTCGATCGCCTGCTTGCGCTCCTCGGGCGGCACGCCGCGCATCTCCATGCCGAAGGCGATGTTGCCCGCCACCGTCATGTTCGGATAGAGCGCATAGGACTGGAACACCATGGCGATGTCGCGCTTGGAGGGATGCAGGCCGTTGATCGCCCGCCCGTCGATCCTGATCTCGCCCGATGTGATCGTTTCCAGCCCGGCAATGGTGTTGAGCAGGGTCGACTTGCCGCAGCCGGACGGGCCGACCAGCACGAGAAAGCCGCCCTTTTCGAGTTCGAGGTCGATCCCCTTGAGGATGTCGACGGCGCCGAAGCGCTTTCTGAGGCCGGAGATTTCCAGGAAAGCCATGGGTTACCCTTTGACTGCGCCCGCCATCAGGCCACGCACGAAGTAGCGGCCGGCGAGGATATAGACGATGAGCGTCGGAACGGCGGCGATCATCGCCGCCGCCATGTTGACATTGTATTCGACCACCCCGGTCGAGGTGTTGACGACATTGTTGAGCGCCACCGTCATCGGCATGGAGTCACCGGTGCCGGCATAGGCGGAAGCAAACAGGAAGTCGTTCCAGATGTTGGTGAACTGGTAGATGACCGTGACAACGATGATCGGCAGCGAGTTCGGCAGCATGATGCGGCGGAAGATCTGGAAGAAGCTGGCACCATCGACCTGGGCAGCCTTGACCAGCTCGCTCGGAAAGGCCTCGTAGAAATTGCGGAAGAACAGCGTCGTGAAGCCGAGGCCATAGACGACGTGGACGAAGACCAGATTGACCGTCGAATTGCCGAAGCCGAAGTTCCAGCCGGTGGCGTTCTGCAGCGTCATGCCGAAGCGGCCGAGCGAACCGAGGATGGTGGCCATCGGCAGCAGCACCGACTGGAACGGGATGAAGCAGGCAAACAGCATCAGCCCGAATACCAGCGTATGGCCGGGAAAGCGCCACTTGGTCAGCACATAGCCGTTGAGCGCGCCGAAGAAGGTGGAGATCGCCACCGCCGGCACCACCATCTTGATCGAGTTCCAGAAGTAGCCCTTGATGCCGGTGCAGGTCAGCCCGACGCAGGCTTCGCCCCAGGCCTTGACCCAGGGATCGAAGGTCGGCGACTGCGGCAGCGCCAGCATGTTGCCGCCCTGGATCTCGTCCATCGTCTTGAACGAGGTGGTCAGCATGACGAAGAGCGGCATCAGGTAGAGGATGGCGAAGATCACCAGCAGGCCGTAGATGACGAGGCGGCCGATCCAGCGGGTGTTGCTGTTGCTATGCGACCCTTCGACCGTCGGAGAGGTGATCGCACTCATCGGGCCTTCTCCTTCAGTTCGGAATAGAGATAGGGCACGATGATCGCCGAGATCGTCATCAGCATGATGATGGCGCTGGCCGAGCCGACGGCCATCTCGTTGCGCTTGAAGGTGTATTCATACATGAAGTTGGACGGCAGCCAGGCCGAGCCGCCAGGCCCGCCCGAGGTCAGCGCCACCACCAGGTCGTAGGACTTGATCGCCATATGGGCGAGCACGATGAAGGCCGACAGGAAGATCGGCCGCAGCAGCGGGATGACGATGCGGCGGTAGAGCTGCAAGGGCGAGGCGCCGTCGATCTGAGCCGCCTTCATGATCTCGCCGTCGATGCCGCGCAGACCGGCCAAAAACATCGCCATGACGAAGCCGGACGCCTGCCAGACGCCGGCGATGACGACGGTGTAGATGACGAAGTCCTTGTTCTTGATCCAGTCGAAGTGGAAGCTCGTCCAGCCGAAGTGGTGCAGCGTCTGTTCGAGCCCGAGGCCGGGATCGAGGAACCACTTCCAGGCGACCCCGGTGACGATGAAGGACAGCGCCATCGGATAGAGGAAGATCGGCCGCAGCAACCCCTCGCCGCGGATCTTCTGGTCGAGCAGGATGGCGAGCAGCAGGCCGAGTGCTAAACAGATGCCGACATAGAGGAAGCCGAAGATCGCCATGTTGGTGATCGAGGTGTACCAGGAGGACGGCGGGTCGCTTTCGAAGGTCCAGCGCCACAGCCGCTGATAGGCGCGCGCCCCGGTCAGCTGATAGGAGGGGAAGGTCTTGGAATTGGTGAACGACAGATAGGCCGTCCATACGATGAAGCCGTAGACGAAGATCAGCGTGATGACGAAGCTCGGCGCCAGCACGATCTTCGGCAGCGCATCCTGCAGCCGGCTTCGAAGCGAGATCCCGCTCGCCTGCCCCGGCGTCAGAACCGGATCGGTGGTGGCAACTGTGCTCATGATATCATCTCCCTTCCCGCAGGATCGGCCTTGCCGATCCGTCTCCGCCTGCTCGTCGCGGAGTCTGACGCTTCCCCGCGAAGACGCGGGGAAGCATTGTCATCGGCCTCGTCTCAGCGGGCGTCGTCGATCGCCTGGACCAGCTGGGTCACGGCTTCGTCGGAGCTCTTGATCTGGCCGTGGACGAACTTCGAGACGACGTCCTTATAGGCATTGGCAATCGCCGGAGGGGCGCCGTAACCCTGGGCCAGCGAACCGAACAGCGTGCCGCCCTCATTGGCCGCCTTCAGATCGGCGATGCCCTTCTTGCCGCAGGCGTCGAAGTCGGTGTCGGGAACGTCGGTGCGGGCCGGCACCGATCCCTTGACGACGTTGAAGGCCGACTGGAAGCTCTTCGACAGCGTCGCCGTCGCCAGCGCCACCTGGGCCGCCTTGCGGTCGTCGGGAACGTTGAACATGCCGAACATGTCGGAGTTGTAGATGACGCTGCCGTCGGTGCCGGGGAAGCGGTAGCACAGGAAGTCGGTATCCGGCGTCTTCTTGGCGGCGACGAATTCGCCCTTGGCCCAGTCGCCCATCACCTGCACCAGCGCGTCACCCTTGATGACCATGGCGGTCGCCAGGTTCCAGTCGCGGCCGGAGAAGTTCGGATCGACATATTTGACGATCTTGGCGAGGTTGTCGAAGGACTTCTTCATCGTCTCCGACTTCAGCGCTTCCTCGTCGAGGTCGTTGAAGGCCTTCTTGTAGAATTCCGGCCCGCCGGTCGACAGCACGATCGAATCGAACATCGTCGCTTCCTGCCAGTTCTGGCCGCCGAGCGCCAACGGGATGACGCCGGCAGCCTTCGCCTTGTCGAGCAGCGCGATCAGGTCGTCGAAGGTCTTCGGCTCACTGCCGCCGATCTTGTCCATGACAGCCTTGTTGATCCACAGCCAGTTGACCGAATGCACGTTGACCGGGGCTGCGACCCACTTGCCGTCATAGACGGAGAACTTCTGCAGTGCCGCCGGCACCGACTTGTCCCAGCCTTCCTTCTTGGCCGTCTCCGTCAGGTCGCCCATGACGCCGGCCTCAGCATAATCGAGCACCGTATACCCGAGCATCTGCGAGGCCGTCGGATAGGTACCGGCCGCCACCATCGCCTTCAGCGCCGTCATCGCCGCATCACCGCCGCCGCCGGCCACCGGCACGTCCTTCCAGGCAAAGCCCTCCTTCGACAGATCCTCCTTCAACACGTTCAAGGCCGCCGCCTCGCCGCCAGACGTCCACCAGTGCAGCATCTGCACTTCCTTCACATCCGCAGCGCGAGCGGACACATGAGCGCCGGCCAAAGCCAATGCGATCACGGCAGTCGTGGTCAGAAACTTATTCATCGAAGAACCTCCCAGTTCCCGTTTGGAAGATGCGGGACCCATTCCCGCACCAATCACCCGCCCTCCTCAGGCGTAGCTTCATTGCCGGTTAGGCCGGCTTTTCCGTCTGCGGCATCCACCAGCTGGTGCGCTTGCCGATGTGCATGTTCAGCGTCTTGGTCTCCGTATAATCCTCCACCGCATGGCGGCCGAGCTCGCGGCCAAGGCCGCTCTGCTTGTAACCGCCGAAGGGCAGTTCCGAGGCGCCGTCCATGAAGGTGTTCATCCAGACCGTGCCTGCCCGCACCGATCGGCCGATGGTCAGGCAGGTATCGAAATCCCGGCTCCAGACGCCGGCCGACAGGCCGTAATCGATGGAATTCGCGAGACGGATCGCTTCGGCAGTCGTTTCGAATGTCAGCACCGAAAGGACCGGGCCGAAGACCTCCTCACGTGCCACCGCCATGTCAGGCGTGACCGCTTCGAGGATCGTCGGCGACATGAACTGCCCCATGCCGAAGTCAAGCCTCTCACCGCCAAGCGCGACCTTCGCACCGCTGCTTCTGGCGCCGGCGACATATCCCGATATCTTCTCCAGATGCTGCGCCGTGATGATCGCGCCGACCTGCGTCGAAGGATCGAGCGGGTCGCCGACCTTCACGTCCTTCGACAGTTCGGCAATCCGTTTGACGACGTCGGAGGCGATGGATTTGTGAAGGATCAGCCGCGAACCGGCATTACAGCACTCGCCGGCATTGAAATAGGCGCCGAAAACCGCGGCATCGATGAAAGCCTCGAGATCGGCATCCGGGAAGACGACCTGCGGGTTCTTGCCGCCGAGTTCCAGCGAGACCTTCTTCAGCGTCTGCGCGGCGTTCGACATGGTCAGCTTTCCCACACCAGTCGAGCCGGTGAAGGAGACCATGTCGACGTCGGGATGAGACGTCATGACCGCGCCGACCTCAGGTCCCGTGCCGGTGACAATGTTGACGACACCATCGGGAACGCCGGCTTCCTGCAGGATTTCGCCCAGCACGAGCGTCGATCCCGAGGTCAGTTCCGAGGGTTTGACGACCGTTGTGCAGCCTGCAGCCAGCGCGAATGGCAGCTTCTGGCCGACGATCAGGAACGGGAAATTCCAGGGCGTGATGATCGATACCACGCCGATGGCCTCGCGCAGGACGACGCCGAGCGTGCCGTCGCCAAGCGTGTTGTAACTTTCGCCATGGAGGTCACGAGCAAGGGCCGCCGCATAGCGCCAGATGTCGACAGAGCCGGCGATCTCACCCCGTACCTGCGTGATCGGCTTTCCTGCCTCGATCGCATCGAGAAATGCGATCTCTTCGGCTCGCGCCGTGATCAGATCGGCGGCCTTCAGAAGGATGGCGGAACGTTCGGAGGCGGTCATTCGCGGCCACGGCCCGAGATCGAAGGCCTTGCGTGCGGCGGCGATGGCGCGCTCGGCGTCCTTTCTGCTGCCGGTCGGAAACCGGCTGACCACGACACCATGGCTTGGCGCGACCCGTTCAATCGGATCGGAGGCGCCGGCCTCCCATCTGCCGTCGATGAACATCCTGAAATCGCGCGCTTGGTGGTTGCTCAGTGCGGTGGGGCTGACGAGAACCGTCATTACCATTCTCCCTTGAATGTTGCCGGGCGTTTCTCGCTGAACGAGGCGACGCCCTCCTTCAGATCGCCGGTCTTGGCGGCGAGGATCGAGCCCAAGGCTTCGACCGCAGTTCCGTTGTCTTCGCCGTTCGCCGATGCGATCATCAGCTTGACGATCTCAATGGCGGCCGGTCCCCGTGCGGCGATCCGCTCCGCATATTCCCTGGCAGCGGCGAATGCATTTCCTGATGGAACGACCGCGTCAACGATGCCGAGCAGTCGCGCCTCCTCGGCGGTGAATATCTCGCCGCCGAGCGCCATGCGCCGGACGACCTGCGCACCGAAGCGGCGCACGAGACGCTGCGTCCCGGACCAGCCCGGGACCATGCCAAGACCAGTTTCCGGCAGGCCGATCCTGATCTGCTCCTCCGCAAGCCGGATATCTGCGACGCCCGCAAGCTCGAGTCCGCCTCCGAGGGCGTGACCGTTCAGGGCCGCGACCAGCGGCACCCGGAGCGTCGCCAGCCTTTCGAAGATACGGTGACCGTGCCGTACCCAGGCATGGCCGAACTCCTGCGGCAACATTCCGCCCCACGCCTTGATATCGCCGCCGGCTGAAAAGCCTTTTCCCTCGCCGGTAAGAACGGCAGCGCGCACTTTCGGGTTCGCCTCCACCGCGTCGGCCGCGTTTTGCAAAGCCTTCAGCATGTCGAGATCGAGCGCGTTCAGCTTCTCCGGCCGAGAGATCGTCAGGGTCGCAACATGTCCTTCGAAATCGATCTTGATCGTTCCGCTAGCCATTGAAGGTACCCTCCAGCGTCCGCGCCTTCTTTGCCGGAAGCGACAGGCCGATCTCAGCCTCTCGGAAGAGTGCGGCGTCCATGACCTTGAGATCCGGCGCGACGATCAGCGGGAACTCGGACTGGTCGAGGATGTGGGTCTGAAGATCGACCCCGGGAGCGATTTCGGTCAACGCGATTCCATCAGGCGTCAGCTTCATCACGCACCGCTCGGTGACATAGGTGATATCCTGTCTCTGCTCGATCGCCCGCCCGCCGCTGAAGGTGACGTGTTCGACCTCGTTCACCAGCTTCTTCAACTTGCCTTCCTTCTCGATGACGAGAGCCCTATCGGCGATCGAAAGCTTCGCTCCGGCGTTGAACATGCCTGAGAAGACGATCTTCTTCGCCCGCGCCGTGATGTCGACGAAGCCGCCGGCGCCGGCCGTCACATGCGGCCGGAACGACAGCTTCGAGACGTTGACCGATCCGTCCTTGCCGATCTCGAGGAAGGACAGGAGCGACGCATCGAAACCGGCGCCCTGGAAATAGGTGAACTGATAGGGAGACGGCATATAGGCGTCGGCATTGGAGGCGCAGCCGAAGGCGAAGTCGAGCAGCGGCACGCCGCCGACCGCCCCCTGCTCGATGACCCAGGTGACGGCGCCGTGCAGCCCCTCCTCCAGCAGGATCCGCGGCACGTTGGCCGAGATGCCGAAGCCAAGATTGACGCAGCTTCCGGCCTCGAGCTCCTGCGCGACGCGGCGCGCGATCACCTTCTGAACGTTGAATTCCGGAACGCTGAAGCTATCGAGCGGGCTGAAGATCTCTCCCGAAATTGCCGGATCATATCCGGTTTGCGTCGTCTGCTTCTGATCGGGATCGACGATCACATAATCGACGAGCATCCCCGGCACCCGGACGTCATGCGGCTTCAGCGAGCCTTCCTTGGTAATCCGCTTGACCTGCGCGATGACGATGCCGCCATTGTTGCGGGCGGCAAGCGCCTGGTCGAGGCCGCCGAGATAGGCGCCTTCATGTTCATAGGTGAGGTTGCCGCGCTCGTCGGCTGTGGTGGCGCGGATGATGGCGACCTGAGGGACGATCGAGGGGAAGAACAGCCAATCATCCCCTTCGAAGCTCACGCGCTTGACCACTGGATCGTCCGACGCCCGTTCATTCATTGCGCAGCCCTGCCGCCGGGGATCGACGAAGGTATCGATGCCGACCTTTGTCAGGACGCCCGGCCGCTTTGCAGCGGCCTCGCGATGGATATCGAACAGGATGCCGGAGGGGATGTTATAGGCCGGAATCTCGTTGCCGGTGATCATCTGCCAGATCAGCGGCGGTTCTGATGAGGACGGCCCCGATGGATAGGAACCGCCGATGATGCGCTTGAGCAAGCCCTTCTTGGCGATATAGTCGACACCCTTGATGCCGCTCATGTCGCCGGCCGCGATCGGGTGAAGGGTCGTGATGCCAAGGGGATGGCCGGTCTCCTCGAAACGCTCGCCGATCGCCTTCAGCATAAGATCAGGACAGCCGAGACCGCTTGAAGAAGACACCGTCACGACAGCCCCGTCCGGGATCAGTGCCGCTGCTTCGGCTGGGGGGAGATGCTTCTTCATGTGCGTCACTCGGAATCCTGTTTCAATTTTCACGCCGTGCCGGCCGCCGCCGGCATGGCTTTACCGGCTCCGCAGCTGTCGCGGACAACCAGCCGAACGGCCGTCGTCACCATTTCCGCCTCAGCCTTGCCGGCGTTGATCTGCTTGAGAAGCATCTGCGCGCCCCGCCGCCCAATACCCTGCGGATCGACCGAGACGGTGGTCAGCGCGGGAACTGCTGCCTGAGCCTCGATGACGTCGTCGAAGCCGACGACTGCGAAGTCGGCGCCAGGCTCCAGGCGGCGCGCACGCAATCCGTCGCAAACCCCGAAGGCGACGGCATCGTTAAAGCAGACGGCCGCAGTGGGCTGGTTGCCAAAAGCGATCGCTTTTCCGATCGCCTCCACCCCGCCTGCCCGCGAGGGCGCGGACGCAATGACGAGCCCTTCGTCGTAACCGAGCCCGGCCGCCTCGACTGCGCTTCGGTAACCGGCAAGACGGTCATCGAAGACGGCGGTGTCGGGGAAGCCGCCGAGAAAGGCGATGCGCTTGTGGCCCAGCCCCACCAGGTGTCGAACGGCTGATGTCATGCCGGCCCGGTTGTCCGAGACGATGGACGAAACTTTGGCGCCGGGCAGGCTACGCACGACGACCACCACAGGAATGCCTGCCGCCACCAGAGGCTTGAAGTCGGAGGCATCGGTGGCACGTGCCGGAGAAACGATGAGACCGGAAATGCCGTGCTCGCGCATCGATGCGACGACTTCGCGCTGCCTGTCGATGCTCTCGCCGGTGTTCGACAGGAACTGCACGAAACCGGCCGACTGAACGACCATATCGACACCAACCGCCAGCTCCGCAAAGAAGCTGTTCGTCAGATCGTTCACGACGACGCCGATAATCCTCGACTTAGCGCCGGCCTGCCGGAGATTGGCTGCGCCGCGATTGTAGACGTAGCCGAGCTCCCGCATCACGTCATTGACCTTGGCGCGCGTTGCTTCGTTGACGAGCGAGGAGCCCTGAAGCACCAGCGATACCGTCGACTTTGAGACGCCGGCCGCCTTCGCAATGTCGATGACAGTCACCCGCGTCGTTTTCACTTGGTCCTCCCCGACGTTGTCGCCAACTGACGCTCATTTATTTGGAACGTTCCAAAAATGTCAAGAGGTATTTGAACGGAATACCCTAGCTCATTCGGTTTCTACCGTCGTTACGACGCCGCTAACGGAAGTTCGTTTTTGGAACGATTTAAATCGCGGTCCGGCGACCCCCTGCCGAGTGATGTCAGCGAGGTGGGCGAAGACAGACTTGATCTGCTTGACGAGCAACTGGCCCAGCTCGGCTAGGAAAAGCAGAAACGCGGCGCGCTTCTCCTTGGAATTGCTCGACGATCTCGAAGGAGCACAGCTTCGTGCTTGACATAGACAGGCTGCCGAAATTCATCGATGCCGATCCCACACCCTAACCCAAGTCTTCACCAACCTGCTCTCCAATGCCGTCAAATATGCGCCCGGCACCTCCGAAATTCGTGTCGCGGCTTGGGAGAAGACGGGCCACGTCAAGGTTGCGATCAGTGACGACGGAGTGGGGATCGATGCCGAAGATCTACCCCGGCTGTTTCAACGTTACTTCCGCACCCGGACTTCGACGGGAATTGCCGGAAGGGGCATCGGCCTCAATCTTGTGAAGCAAATCGTTGAGCTGCACCACGGCTCGATGGAAGTGCGAAGTGCAAAAGTATGCGGATCGACGTTCACCGTCATCCTTCCAATCAAGAGAAGCGGCGACATTGCGGCGAGCAACGACGCTGCCCGATGCTTCGGCTTTCAACGTGTTCGGCATGGCCGGTATATTCGCCACTGACGGCGCCGGCTCGAACTGATGCATCAGGATTGCTGTCCGGCAGATCTACCCTATCCTTCTCGCAATAGAGGAGGACATGCCATGGCTTTCATTCACACCCCCAACGCATCGGTCAGCGAAAAGACGACGTCGATGTACGCCTCTGCCGAGGCGAATTATGGTTATCTGCCGAATATGTACCGCGCCTTCGGTCACCGGCCGGAGGTGATGGAGAGCTGGGCAGCGCTGCTTTCGAGCATTCGCGGCCATATGAGCCTGCGGCGCTACGAGCTGGTGACGCTGGCCGCAGCCAAGGAACTGAAATCCTCTTATTGCATGCTGGCGCACGGCTCCGTGCTGCTGCGCGAGGGCTTTACCAGCGAGGGGCTGACGGCCGTCGTTAATGAGACGGAGAAGGCGCCGATCGATGCCGGTGAACGGGCTGTCATGGCCTTCGCCGCCAAAGTGGCGCGCGACGCAACCTCGGTCACGCAACAGGATATAGACGGGCTGAAGAAATACGGGCTGAGCGATGCCGAAGTCTTCGACGTCACAGCTGCAGCGGCGGCCAGGTGCTTCTTCTCGAAAATGCTGGACGCACTAGGAGCCGCACCCGACCACGCCTATATAGAGCGGTTGGAACCGAATGTGCGAAAGACGCTCAGCGTCGGGCGCGAGGTCGAGAGGCCTCTCGCGCCGTCGCCGTCGGGGGGCAGATCGCAGTGATGCAAGGCCAAGAGGCCGCCGCCTGCCCTTGCGGCCTTATTCCTGGGGCTTGTCGGCAAAATGCCGGATCGCAAACTCGGCAATATTCTGGCTCGAGCGATCGGCATCATCGAGCAGCGAGGGAAAGAGCTGCCATTGATGGGGCATGCCCGGCCAGACCTCGGCAGTGACGTCAACCCCCGCTTGGCGCGCCTTGTCGGCGAGCCGCAGCGTGTCGTCCAGCAGGACTTCACCGGAGCCGACCTGCAGCAGCAGCGGCGGAAAACCCGTCAGGTCGGCATAGAGCGGCGATGCCTGGGGATCGGTCGCCGACCGGCTGCCGAGATAGGCCTGGCGCAAAGTCTCGATCGCGGCGCGGTCGACCAACGGATCGCTTCCGGCATTCGATGTCATCGATCCGCCGGTCGCGGCAAGGTCGGTGATCGGGCTCAGCGCAATCACTGCCGCCGGCAACGGCTTTCCCGCCTGCTTCTGCCGCAGTACGGTCTCGAGCGCGAGATTGCCGCCGGCGCCGTCTCCTGCAACGACGACGTTTTCGCTGCGATAGCCGTTGTCGAGAAGCCAGCGATAGGCCGTCAGCGCGTCGTTGATCTGGGCGGGATAGCCATATTCGGGCATCAATCGATAATCGATGAGGAGAACGTCACTGGACGCGGCCTTGGCAAGCGAACCAGCAAGCAGGCTATGCGTGCGGATCGAACCGCTGGAGAAGCCGCCGCCATGAATATAGAGAATGACCCTTTGACCGATCGGATGATGAAGACGGGCGGGCCAGATCAACTCGGCATCGACGCCGTCGGCATCGACCTGCCGAACCTGGATGCGCGTTGGCCCAGGCGTCGTTTCCATCAGCGCCTTGAAAGCAGTTCGTCGCTGCTGCAGGCTCTCGGCTCCGGCAAAGTGATCTTTCCAGAGACCGAGCAGTTTTTCGACCTGCTGACGCGAGGCCTGGCTTTGCGGCCCCAGGTCCTGCGCCACCGCCGCCGCTGTCAGCAGCAGCGTTGCGGCCAAAACGCCGAACAGACCTGCAAGCCGCGCTCTGCCTCGAATAGCCGCTATCAAAATCCGACCGTTCATCAACCTCTCCCGACGACGCTGGCCACGGGGCATCTTTGGCCAGTTCATCCACCGGAGTCAAAAGGATGCCGGGCGCGAACCCCAGGCTTTTTCATTTCGTCCGCATCATCTCGATGCTCTCCCCGAAGCGGCCGGCGGTCGAAGGACCATCCTTCCGCAGCGCCAGGAATGAAAATCCCGTCGCCCGCCCGCTGATATCTCCCAGGCTGCGCCTCAAAAAATGGACAATTCCCGCCCAGTGCGGCTTGCTATTTGCTTCGCTTCCGTCGGAAATGGACTCCGTGCCTGGCTGCGCCCTCAGCCCCGGCGCTTGAGCTCGCGCTTAGCAGAGGATAGCGATGACCACCATTTACCTCGCCGGCCCGGAAGTCTTTCTTCCCGATGCCATGCCCATCATGGCGGAAAAACGCCGATTGGCACGCCAGTTCGGTTTCGAGCCGACCGGTCCCGGCAGCGACGAGAACCAGACGCCGGTGAAGCGAACGGCCGCCGAGATCTACGCACGCAACGATACCGCCATGCGTAGAGCCGATATCTGCCTTGCCAATATCACGCCCTTTCGAGGCGTCAGCGCCGACCCGGGCACGGTCTACGAGATCGGTTTCATGATCGCACTGGAAAAAGCGGTGTTCGCCTATACCAATCACCCCGACGATTACGGGCTGCGTGTTCGTTCGATCTGGTATGCAGGGCTCGAAATCGACGAAACGAGCGGGCGTCCACGTGGGCCGGATGGTATCGCGATCGAAAATCACGGCATGGCCGACAATCTGATGATCGACGGAGGCGTCGAGGCGACCGGAGGCAAGGTATTTCGCACAACCACTTTTCCGGCCGATCCGGCCCGCGATCTGGCGGTTTATCTTCAGGCGCTTCAGACGATCGCGGCCATGCGTGCCGATGGCCATTCGCCCACAAAAGCTGCTCGTTGATATCAACGATTTTGCCCCGCAGACGGACAATAATCCCCTTCTTCAGTCCGCCCTGATCGCGGCGATGACCGCCCTGAAGCCTGCCGACATGTGGCGGCGGCTCGGGTAGTAGAGATAAAGCGGTTCCTCCGGCTGGCACCAATCGTCGAGCACCTGGATCAATTCGCCCTCGGCAATGGCCCTTTCCACGCGCGGCTCCCAGATATAGGCAAGACCGACGCCTCCAAGCGCTGCCTGCATCATCAGTTCGTGATCGTCGAGCGACAGAGGCCCGGTCGGCTGAAAGCTCACCGTCTGACCATCTTTCTCGAACTCCCAGGCGTAACGCGCTCCAGAGGGAAACATATTCTGGATGCAGAGATGGCGCTTGAGTTCGTGGGGCGTTGCCGGTTTCGAACGGGTCTCGAAATAGGCGGGCGAACCGACGACGACCAAGCGGATACGCGGCTTGATGCGCAGCGCGATCATGCCCTCGGTGACGCGTTCGCCAAAACGGATGCCGGCGTCGAAACCCTCCGCAACGATATCGACCAGCCTGTCGGTGGCGTTGATCTCCAGCTGCAGATGAGGATTGCGTTGAAGCAACGGGGCAATGACGCGGCCGATGACAAAGGGACCGATTGAATTCGGCACATTGATCCTGACCTTGCCGAAGGGCGTGTCGCGGTAGCGGTTCAGCGCGTCGAGCGCCGCCGCCATCTCGCCGAAGGCCGGATCGAGATGCGAAACCAGGAGTTCGCCGGCCTCCGTCAGCGAGACGCTGCGGGTCGTTCGGTTGAGCAGGCGAATGCCGATCCGATCTTCGAGATTGAGGACAGCATGGCTGACGGCGGATGCGGTCACTCCCCGCTCTTCACCTGCCTTTCGGAAGCTCCTATGCCGGGCGACCGCCGCAAAGGCCGCGAGTTCGGACAATTCGGTAGCGCGCATTGCTGAATTTGGCTCATGATAATTTCGACAATAACGAATCTTATACATCAAATGATTTTCGGTCAAATTTCAGCCGTCAGCACAGAGATGCGGCGCACGAAACGAACGGTCGAAAAAGGAATTTGCCATGAAAGTCTGGTTCATTACTGGTGCATCCCGCGGCTTCGGCGCGTTGATGACCAAGGAAGCACTCGCAGCCGGCGATGCCGTGATTGCCACTGCCCGTAACCCTGAGACAGTGACCGCGCAGTTTGGCGATCATCCAAACCTGCTTGCCGTTGCCCTCGACGTCACTGACGAGGCTCAGGCGAAAGAGGCGGCAGCTGCCGGCATCGGCCGCTTCGGCCGCATCGACGTTCTCGCCAACAACGCCGGCTACGGCCTGCTCGGCGCCGTCGAGGAAGCCACGGCCGAAGAAATCGAAAAGCTCTACGCCACGAATGTCTTCGGTCTCCTGAAGGTGACACGCGCCGTGCTGCCCTATATGCGCCGCCAGCGCTCCGGTCATATCTTGAACTTCTCCTCGATCGGCGGCTATTTCGGCTATCCCGGCTGGGGCATCTACGGCTCGACGAAATTCGCCGTCGAAGGGCTGTCGGAATCCATGGCCGCCGAACTCGAACCTTTCGGCATCAAGGTGACGATCATCGAACCCGGCTTCTTCCGTACAGATTTTCTTTCGGATACATCGCTGGCGGTCAGCCCGGCCTCCATCGCCGATTACCAAGGCACGCCGGCCGGAAACATGCGCGATTTCGCTGCCGACGCCAATCACGCCCAGCCAGGCAATCCCGCCAAGCTCGCTGTCGGCATCATGACGATGGTCGACTCGGCCAACCCGCCGCTGCGCATGCCATTCGGCAGCGATACGGTTGCGATGATCGAGGCGCAGCATGCGAGTGTCGAAAAGGAACTGGCCATTTGGCGTGAGCTTGCCGTCTCTACGGATTATTCGCGCGATGCAACGGCTGTGGCCTGAAAGGCAAGGCGAATGCCACCGCATCCGGATGTCGGGATATGGGCGGCGGCACCGTGGTGACGGCTTGAAAGATCCTCTTGCGGCAAATTGGCATTCGCCTCCTGCCGGGGATGGCCTAGATGTAAATGAGATCGTCACCACGAAGAGGCAATGCATGTCCATCAAGACCATCTGTGTTTATGGTGCCGGCGCGCTCGGCGGCACCATCGCTGCCAAACTGGCAAGCAGGGCTGATAACGACTTTAACGTTTCCGTCGTTGCACGCGGGGCGCACCTCAATGCCATCCGCAGCAACGGCCTTAGCCTGCGCCAGGCCGATGCTGAAAATCCCTTCAATGTGCGCCTGACCGCAACCGACGATCCCAAGACATTGCCGTCGCAGGATCTCGTCATCACCGGCCTCAAGGGACATCAGCTGACATCCGCCGCCGAGGGGATCGCCAGTCTCCTCAAGCGGGACACCCGCATTGTCATGATCCTCAACGGCATTCCGTGGTGGTATTTTCATCGCGATACCGGCAGCCGACATGCGGAGCTGCAATTCGAAGAGCTTGATCCCGGCGGAAAGCTTTGGCGGCTGATCGGGCCTGAACGCGTCATCGGCTGCGTCGCCTATCAGGGTGCGGAAGTGGTCAATCCGGGCGAGATCCAAGCTTTCTCATAACGGGCGTTTCATACTCGGCGAACCCTCCGGCGAAATGTCTGCGGACCTGGAGGTGATCGCCGGAGCGCTGACCGGCGCCGGCCTCAACATCATGACGACTTCGGAAATCAGGAACGAAATCTGGAGCAAGTTGATGGGCAACGCCGCCTTCAACCCGATCAGCGCCCTGACACGGGCACTGATGACGGACATCCTGGCGGATCCGGCGCTAATGGATATGGTCAGTAAAATCATGAACGAGGTGCGCGCCGTCGGCGAGGCGCTGGGCGCACGATTCGGCATGAGCGTAGAGCAGCGGCTGGAACAGTCGCGCCATATTGGCGGCGTGCGGACATCGATGCTGCAGGACCTGATGGGCGGCAAGGCCCTCGAAATCACACCTCTTGTGGGCATGTTGGTGGCGCTTGGACGGCTGACTGCCGTACCGACGCCGGTCTCGGAAACGATCCTGGCCTTGGTGGCGCAGTTGGATAGGGAAAACCAACGCGGCAACTGAGTGTAGAGGGAAGCGGCCAGGGAAGCCGGCCGCCGTTGCCTATTTTCCGATCTGCTCGGCCCAGTTCGGGGGCTTGCCGCCGCCGTCGAGGAAGGTCATGGCAACGTTCGCCATGAGGGTGGAGGCAAAACTTTCATAGTGGGTGAGATCGGGCAGGATCGCCAGGCGGTTCTTCGACCTGTTCTCCCGCATCCAGCCGGCATCGCGCAAACCGCCGCCGAGCTTGTGGTAAAAGTCGATCATATGCTGCGGACGGATCATGTCGGCATCACCGTAGATGAGCATGACGGGCATCGAGAGCTTCTCGACCGCATCGCCATAATCGTTTGGTTCGCGCATCAGCGCGCCCATGGCGTCGAGCAGCTTCGGAAACTCGGAATCGTCGGGCGCCACCGCCTTGTAGGAGAGAAACATCGGCGTGTCCTTCATCATCTCGGCCATGCCCGCACCGACAGCGGCCTGTTGCGGCAGCATCTCCGGAAAGAAACCGTCCTGCGCATAGGGGGCGGAGAGTATTACTAGCCGGCGCACGCGATCCGGCGCGTTCGCCGCCATGTTCAACGCCACCCCGCCGCCGAAGGAATATCCGAAGACGTCGACTTTGTCGTAACCGAGCTGCTTCACCAGGATTGCGAGGTCGGCGCCGATTGCCGGAAGCTCGATCGGCCGCTTGCCGAGGGGCGTGCGGCCATGGCCTTGCAGATCGACCGCAATCACCTGCCGGTGGTCCGTGAAAACCGGCATGATGGGCGTAAACATCTCGATCTGCCCCAGACCGCCGTGAAGCAGAAGCAGCGGTTCGCCCTCCCCGCGGATCTCGTAGTAATAGTCGATGCCGTTGACCGGCAGCGTTCCCTTCCTGACGATCGGCGCGATGGTTTTCTTATCCTCTACAACCGGCGTAGCGCTGCCGGCGGCCGAGATATCCGGCACGGCTAGGAATGCCGTGGCCGTTGCGATCATCGAAATCAGCGTCATCTTCGACATGTCCTTGCTCCATGTTTGCTTGGATATCGCAAGGACGGCGCCGATCATCCCTTTCCGACACCGCGGTTCGAAATTTCTGACATCGGCCTTTATGCCATTCCTATGTTTTTGCCCTTCGCCCCGAATGGCTTTCCTATCGCAGCCGGCGGTAGACTCTCACCGTCACTGCAAACGTCAACCGCCATGCGAAATATCATGTCCTCCGCCTTCCAGCCTCTTCGCCCACACAGGATCACACGCGGCAACCGGCAGATGCGCGAAAGCGCACCGCCTGGGCGCTGATCGCCTTCAGCATCGTGCCCGCCTGCGTCGAACTTTACATCGTTTACTCGGCGCTCTGAACCTTCGGCGCATGTTTTCCGCGTAGCGGGAAAACGCAGGCATAGGCCGACAGGCCGACTTCCAACTTTTCGTTAACCGGCATGCTGGTAAAATCTCGTCGTAAAGATTTCAGACGCCGCGAGACCGATGCCGAAACCGAATTTCCGCTTCACCCACTACGATCTCAAGGAACAGCGCGCCGGAACGATCGTCGAGGTGTCGCTGAATGCGGTGAACAATGTTCGTCTGATGACGGCGCCAAACTTCCAGCGCTTCACCGAGGTTCTCGATTTCAAATATATCGGCGGCGTGGCGCGCAAATCGCCGGTCAAGCTTGCCGTCCCGGAAAGCGGCCACTGGCATGTCGTTGTCGACATGGAAGGCCATCACGGGCTGGCGGAATCTGCCGTCAAGGTGATCGCCGCGCCGGTCAATCAGAGGACGCCGCGGCCTTCCTGAGCTTTGCAACATCGCGCATCGCTCGGAGCCGCAAGAGCAAGCGCAGAACGTGCCCTGCCGAAAACCGTTGATCACGATACCCCAATCGTTCCGATCTTGATCGCGATCAATGAATTAAGCCGCGACGTCGGTCACAATTTTCCGGTCGCGAGGCTTACCCGCGCCGCTAGCTGAAAGTCGGCTCCCCAGTCGTGGCCTGATTGCGGAGAAAAAACAGCAGACTACGATCTTCATCACCTGGGGGACAGCCCATGACTTCGAGCGCGATCGATCGTATCACCGATATCATCGATCCCGGCGATGCACTCGGCGAAGTTCTTTTCGGATTGATCATGGCGCTGACATTGACGGTAGGTTCGAGGCTTGTTTTTGAAGAAGAAGGGTTAGATGTCCCCGAGTTGGTCGTCGCAACAATCGGATGCAACGTCGCTTGGGGGATTATTGACGCGGTGTTGTTCATTCTGGGCACGACGTTTTACAAGAGCAGGCGGCTGCGCCTTTTTCGGCAGATTAAAACCACCAGAAGCGAGGCTGCAGCGCTCAAGATGCTCGCGAAAGAATTCCCTATAGAAGAAGCGCCATTTTCCGCAAAAGCCGCCGACGCGGACGCACTCTATCGATCTCTCCTGGCACTCGCATGTCGGGCCGATCCTGTGAAGGCTTCCCTTCCGAAAGGTGATTTCATTGCGGCAATCGCAGTCTTCTTTCTGGTTTCAATCACCGCCATTCCGGCAGTGACCCCTTTTCTTCTCATAGACAACGCGCATCTTGCCCTGAGGATCAGCAACCTGTTTCTCATCGCGCTGCTGTTTGTGACGGGTTATGCTTGGGCGAAATTTTCGGGAGGCAGGCCTCTTCATGCCGGGATGACGATGACTTGTCTCGGATTGCTTCTGGTGGCAATCGCGATCGCCCTTGGCGGTTGAACCCCATTCGCCGACCGAACAGCGCGAACGCGTCAGCGCGGATTGCGCTCCTTGCGCAGTTTCGCCCACCATTCCAGCCGCTTGCGGATGTCGCGTTCGAAGCCGCGCTCCGGCGGATCGTAGAAGGTCTGCCGGCCCATCTTCTCTGGGAAGTAATCCTGGCCTGAAAAGGCATCCGGCTCGTCGTGATCGTAGCGATAGCCCTCGCCGTAACCTTCGCCTTTCATGAGTTTCGTCGGCGCATTGAGGATATGCTTCGGCGGCAGCAGCGAGCCGTTCTCTTTTGCGGCCTGGGTGGCGGCCTTAAAGGCGGTATAGACGGCATTCGACTTCGGCGCGGTCGCGAGATAGACGCAGGCCTGCGCCAGCGCCAGTTCACCTTCAGGCGAACCGAGATAATCATAAGCATCCTTGGCGGCGTTGCAGATCACCAGCGCCTGGGGATCAGCAAGGCCGATATCCTCCACCGCCATGCGCACCAGGCGTCGGCCGAGATAGAGCGGATCCTCGCCGGCATCGAACATGCGGGCGAGATAGTAGAGCGCGGCATCAGGATCCGAACCGCGCACCGACTTGTGCAGTGCCGAAATCAGATTGTAGTGGCCATCCTGCGCCTTGTCGTAGACGGGGGCCCGCCTCTGGACGATGCGCGTCAGCGCTTCGGTGTCGAAGCTCTCGCCCTCGCGCGCGGCACGCCACACCTCTTCGGCAAGCGTCAGCACCGCGCGGCCGTCGCCGTCGGCCATGCGGATCAGGCTGGCGCGCGCCTCTTCGCTCAACGGCAGCGGCTTCTGCTCGATCACTTCGGCGCGCTTCAGCAATTCCTCCAGGCTCTCCTCGTCATGCGACTTGAAGGTCAGGACTCGGGCGCGCGACAACAGAGCGGCGTTGAGTTCGAAGGATGGATTTTCGGTGGTGGCGCCGACGAGGATGACGGTGCCATCCTCCATCACGGGCAGGAAACTGTCCTGCTGGGCGCGGTTGAAACGATGGATCTCATCGACGAACAGCAGCGTCTGACGTCCGTCCATACGGCGCATGCGGGCCGCCTCGAACACCTTCTTCAGGTCGGCGACACCGGAAAAGATCGCCGATATCTGCTCGAAGGCCAGCCCCGCCTCGCCCGAAAGCAGCCGCGCCACCGTCGTCTTGCCGGTGCCGGGCGGCCCCCAGAAGATCATCGAGCCAAGCGAACCGCTTTCGATCATCCTTCTCAGCACGCCGTCCTCACCGGTCAGATGCTCCTGACCGGTGACATCGGCGAGCGTCTTCGGCCGCAGCCGGTCGGCGAGCGGCCGCCTGGCGGCAACCTCCTCCGGAACGCGCGGCGCGAAGAGATCATTGCTCATCGGAAGAACTGCCGTATCCGCTGCCCATCGCGCTCGATCTCCACACGCCAGAGGCCAGGGTCGCTGTTGGCAATTTCGACAAGTTCGCTGGTCGACTTCACTTCCGTGCCATTGATCGAGACAATGATATCCTTGGGCTCGAAACCGAGACGGGCAGCCGGCGAATCCTCCTTGACATCGGAAACGACGACGCCGGCAGATTCAGCCGGCATGCGCAGCTCGTCGGCGACGCGCGGCGAAAGATTCTCGACAACAACGCCGGTAAAGGGCGTGCGCCCGCCAATGATGCGCTGATCGCGCGGTGAAGTCTCCGGCGCGCGCGCAAGCGCCAGCGACAACTGCTCCTCGTGGCCGTTGTCGATGACGGTAAGATTGACCGTTTTGCCGAGGCCGGCCGTTGTCAGGCGATAGAGCAGTGCGTCGGGATGCTCGACCGAGATGCCGTTGACGGCAGTGACAATCTGGCCGGCTTTCAGTCCGGCTTTTGCCGCCGGCCCGCCCTCCGAAACCTTGACGACCAGCGCGCCGAGCACTTTGTTGAGCCCAAGCGCTTCGGCGACTTCCGACGTGACCGCATCGAAGCTTGCGCCGACATAGGGTCGCTCGAAGGATTTGACACCGGCATCGGCGGAAGCGAGGAAGACCTTGACGAGGTTGGCCGGAATGGCGAAGCCAATGCCGTTCGAGCCGCCGCCACGCGAGAAGATGGCGGTGTTGATGCCGATCAGCTCGCCCTTCATGTTCATCAACGCGCCGCCGGAATTGCCCGGATTGATTGAGGCGTCGGTCTGAATGAAGAAGCCGAACTCGTTCCTGACCACCTGGTTGCGGGCAAGTGCGGAGACGATTCCGCTCGTCACCGTCTGGCCGACGCCGAAGGGATTGCCGATCGCCAGCACGAGATCGCCGACCTCGACGGTATCGGAATTGCCGATCGGCAGCGTTGGGAAGCTCTGCTTGGTGTCGATCTTCAGGACGGCGAGGTCGAGGCGGTCATCGCGCAGCACCACCTTGCAGGGGAATTCGCGGCCATCCGAGAGCGCCACCTTGATGTCGTCGGCGCCTTCGACGACGTGATTATTGGTGACGACGGTGCCATTCGCCTCGACGATGACCCCGGAACCGAGCGAAGACTGCTTTTCCGAGCGGTTCGGCATCTGCTGACCGAAAAACTGCTCGAAGAAAGGATCGCCGGCAAAGGGCGACTGGCGCTGGATGATCTTTTCCGCGTAGACGTTGACGACGGCGCCCGAGGTCTGTTTGACCAGCGGCGCGAAGGAGAGCTGCATCTGCATCTGGCTCTCGGGCACGGTCTTTGCCGTCTGCGCATGGGCCGCGACCGGCGTAACGAGCATGAGAGCGAACAGCGAAACGGAGGCGCGCTTGAACAGGCCTTGCATGGGTATCCCTTTTGAATCCTCTTGAGCAACGTTTTAGAGCATGATGCCGAAAACTGTGAGCGGTTTTCGGACGACATCATGCTCTAACTATTTAGTTGCGAACAGGATTCAGACTTTAGGCCGTACCGGCTTAAAATCATCCTGTTCTGCGGCACGACGCTAGAAAGGAAAGAGGGCGGAAGCATGGAAGAACAAGGGAAGGGAATGTCTTGAACCCGCTGTCAATTTGATTCAGGAAGTTTGACCATGCACCTGATATCAAAAGCCAAAACCTGGGCGAAGTCACTGAAGCGTGACATCGTTGCGCTGTGGCTGGCCGCGCGTGATGCGCGCGTGCCGTGGTATGCGAAAGCGGTGGCCGGCGCCGTTGCGGCCTACGCGCTTTCGCCAATCGATCTGATCCCCGATTTCATTCCCGTGCTCGGCTATCTCGATGATCTCGTCATCGTTCCGCTCGGCATCCTGCTGGCGACACGTCTTGTTCCGGCAGAGGTGATGGCAGCGCTTCGCGTTGAGGCGGCAAGGCGGATCGAACAGCCTTCCAGCCGGGCCGGATTGATCTTCATCCTTGTCGTCTGGCTCACCTGCATCATCTTCCTGGCTCTGGCAGTGCGCAAGCTGATTTGATCGGCAGCAGAGGAAGATGATGATGACAACACGAATGTCGGCCGCTCTGGGTTTGGCGATCCTGGTTTTCACAACGGATCTCGCATGGTCGGCGAGCTTCGATTGCGATGCGAAGGAATTGAAGCCGGATGAAAAGGTTATCTGCGACAACCGCGCACTCAATGATGCCGATGTGAAGATGGTGACGACCTTCGAGCTGCTCTCCGGGCTGCTGGCCATGGGCTCCCGCGGAACATTGCAGGACGAACAGACCGCCTGGCTGAAGAAGCGGCAGGAATGCGGGGCCGACGCGGCCTGTATCGAGGCTGCCTACGACGAGCGGATGAAGCAGCTCGGCGAAACCTATAAAAACGTCAACCGGCCGCTGTGAAGGCGGCCGGTTGGCGGCTGACTTTCAATCGGATGCTCAAGTTGCCTAGCGGGCGTTCAGATCGCGGACGGCGCCGCGGTCGGCGCTTGTTGCGAAAGCGGCATAGGCCTTGAGCGCCGTCGTGACATTGCGCTTGCGGACTTCTGTGGGCTGCCAGCCCTTCCCGTCCTGCTCGGTGCGGCGGGCGGCGAGTTCGGCCTCGCTGACACGCAGGCTGATCGTGCGGTTCGGGATATCGATTTCGATCATGTCGCCTTCGCGGACGAGGCCGATCGTGCCGCCATTTGCCGCTTCCGGCGAGACGTGGCCGATCGAGAGACCGGAGGTGCCGCCGGAGAAGCGGCCGTCGGTGATAAGCGCGCACGCCTTGCCGAGGCCCTTCGACTTCAGATAGCTTGTCGGATAGAGCATTTCCTGCATGCCGGGGCCGCCCTTCGGGCCTTCGTAGCGGATGACGACGACGTCGCCGGCCTTGATCTCGTTGGCGAGAATCGCTTTGACCGAAGCATCCTGGCTTTCGAAGACGCGGGCCGGGCCTGAGAATTTCAGGATCGATTCATCGACGCCTGCTGTCTTGACGATGCAGCCGTCGATCGCGAGGTTGCCCTTGAGCACGGCAAGGCCGCCGTCCTTGGAGAACGGATGCTCGACCGAGCGGATCACGCCGCTCTGGCGATCTGTGTCGAGCTCGTCCCAGCGGGCTTCCTGGCTGAAGGCGACCTGGGTCGGGATCCCGCCGGGGGCGGCGCGATAAAAGTTGCGGACGGTTTCGCTGTTGGTGCGGGTGATATCCCAGCGATCGATCGCATCGCCGAGCGTCTCGGCGTGCACGGTCGGGCAATCGCGGTTCAGCAGACCGCCCTTATCGAGTTCGCCGAGGATCGACATGATGCCGCCGGCGCGGTGGACATCCTCCATATGCACATCGCTCTTGGCGGGCGCGACCTTCGACAGGCACGGCACGCGGCGCGACAGCGCGTCGATATCGGCCATGGTGAAATCGACCTCGCCCTCATGGGCGGCGGCAAGGATATGCAGGACGGTATTGGTCGAACCGCCCATGGCGATATCGAGCGCCATCGCATTCTCGAAGGCCTGCTTGGAGGCAATGGTGCGCGGCAGCGCCTTGACGTCGTCCTGCTCGTAATAGCGGCGGGCGAGATCGACGATCAGGTGACCGGCTTCCACGAACAGGCGCTTGCGGTCCGCATGAGTGGCGAGCGTCGAGCCGTTGCCGGGCAGCGACAGACCGAGCGCTTCCGTCAGGCAATTCATGGAATTGGCGGTGAACATGCCGGAGCAGGAGCCGCAGGTCGGACAGGCCGAACGCTCGATGACCTTGACGTCTTCATCGGAGATCTTGTCGTCGGCAGCAGCGACCATCGCGTCGACGAGATCGAGCGCATGCGTCTTGCCGTGCAGAACGACCTTGCCGGCCTCCATCGGACCGCCGGAGACGAAGACCGTCGGGATATTGAGGCGCAACGACGCCATCAGCATGCCGGGGGTGATCTTGTCGCAATTGGAGATGCAGACCATGGCGTCGGCGCAATGGGCATTGACCATGTATTCGACGCTGTCGGCGATGAGCTCGCGCGAGGGCAGCGAATAGAGCATGCCGTCATGTCCCATGGCGATGCCGTCGTCGACGGCAATCGTGTTGAATTCCTTGGCGACGCCGCCGGCAGCCTCGATTTCGCGGGCGACGAGCTGGCCGAGGTCCTTCAGGTGCACGTGGCCAGGCACGAACTGGGTGAAGGAATTGACCACCGCAATGATCGGCTTGCCGAAATCCGAATCCTTCATGCCCGTGGCGCGCCAAAGGCCGCGTGCGCCAGCCATATTGCGGCCGTGGGTCGTGGTTCTGGAACGGTAAGCTGGCATCGGTGTCTTCCTCGACGTATCGGAAATATCAGGCGAAGCGGGCTGCTGTGGAGCTTGCGGGCCAGGCGATCGCTGCTGTTTGGAATTGTCCTAATCCAATCGACGGAACCTGTCACTACCGCGAAGGCCAAATCCGGTACGCTGCCGGATGAAGCGATGCGACGCGCATCGATCGTATACGGTTCGAAGAGACGTTTTGTTACAGCCTATTCCATCACAGGCGAACACAAAAAATTGGCTTCCCGTCGACAGTATTCAGGGCATAGAGATTGATCCGAACATGCGGGCGGTTCGTTTAAGGACTATATTCGGAAAGCCGCCCAGGAGGTTTTGACATGCCGACCTATCGCCCACCGAAGATCGCTTCGTCGGAAATCACGCCGCGCCAGCTCTATGTGCGCCGCCGCGAATTCCTGGGTGCTGCGGCGCTTGGCGCCATCGCACTTTACGGCGCAGGCAACGCGAGCGCCGCCGCGCTCTCGGCCGTCGAGAGCAAGTACAAGGTCGATGAGAAGACGACGCCGCTCAAGGACGTGACGACCCACAACAACTTCTATGAGTTCGGCCTCGACAAGGGCGACCCCGCTGCTCTTTCCGGCGACTTCAAACCGCTGCCCTGGACGGTCAAGGTCGACGGCATGGTCAACAAACCCGGTACCTTCGACATCGAGGCGCTGATGAAGGAATTCCCGATCGAGGAACGCACCTATCGGATGCGCTGCGTCGAAGCCTGGTCGATGGTCATCCCCTGGGATGGCTTTCCGCTGGCAGCGCTGCTTGACAAGGTAGAGCCGCTCGGCAGCGCCAAATATGTCGCCTTCGAAACCGTCGTGCGGCCGGAGGAAATGCCGGGGCAGAAGGGTTTCTTCCAGTCGCTCGACTGGCCCTATGTCGAGGGGCTGCGCCTCGACGAGGCGCGCCATCCGCTGACGCTGCTTGCCGTCGGGCTTTATGGCGAAACGCTGCCGAACCAGAACGGTGCGCCGATCCGCCTCGTCGTGCCGTGGAAATACGGCTTCAAGGGCATCAAGTCGATCGTGAGGATCACGCTCACTGATCAGCAGCCGAAGAACACCTGGCAAGTGACCAATCCGCAGGAATACGGCTTTTACGCAAACGTCAATCCGGCCGTCGACCATCCGCGCTGGAGCCAGGCCACAGAACGGCGCATCGGCGAAAGCGGCTTCTTCGGCGCCAGCCGCCACCCCACCCTGCCGTTCAACGGCTATGCCGACGAGGTGGCGAGCCTTTACGCCGGCATGGATTTGAAGGCCAATTTCTGATGGCGGAACTGTCGCTCGCCATTCCGAAACGCTGGCAACCCGCCTCGGTCTGGCTGCTTTATGTCGCGGGGCTCTTGCCCGCGGCCTGGACCTTCTATCTCGGCGCGACCGATCAGCTCGGCGCCGATCCGGTCAAGACCTTCGAGCTCTTCCTTGGCATCTGGACGATCCGCTTCCTGATAGTGACACTTATGGTGTCCCCTGTGCGCGAATTGTTCGGCTGGAATTATCTGCGCTATCGCCGCGCACTTGGCCTTTTGACCTTCTACTACGCGCTGATGCACTTCACCGTCTACATGGTGCTCGACCAGGCGATGGACATTCAAGCCGTCATCAACGACGTGCTGAAGCGCCCCTTCATCATGTTCGGCATGGCAGCCCTTGCGATGCTTATTCCGCTGGCGCTGACATCCAATAATGTCTCGATCCGCCGCCTCGGCAAGAATTGGATCTGGCTGCACCGGCTCGTCTACGTTGTTGCCGCCAGCGGAGCGCTGCATTTCGCGCTGTCGACCAAGATCCTTGATCTCGAGCAATATATCTATCTCGGGCTGATCATTGCGCTGATCCTCTACCGCGCCTGGCGGCCGATCGCACGCAGCCGGAAGAAGGGCCAAGGACGTCCGCGCAATCGCGCGGTGGCTTCAACATCCGAGGCGTAAACGACCGGCGAGGACATATCACCGACGTGCTGGATCAAAGGCAAAGGCCGCGGCGATGCCGATGGCATAGGCCAGCATATTCCAAAGCGAGAATATCCGCCCAAGCAGCAATGCGCCTGCCATGGTTAGCCGAAAGGCGTCGAGCCAAGGCGTGTGATAAAGCCGGAACAATTCCACCGAGATCGCAATGAACAGCGCTATGCCCGCAATGACCACCCGCCGTGACCTTGCGAAAAACATCGCCACCAGCAGATAGACCATCGCTCCCCAGAGTACCGATCCGCCATATTTGACCACGACGAAAGGGAGATCGGCGCCATAGCCAAAGCGTCTCAACGCCAGTCCGAGGACGATGACAAGCAGCAGGGCGGCAAGCCGAAGGCGCTGCCTGCGCGAGCGGATCTCAATGATTTCGCGCAATGGAATCGGTCCCGTCAAATATCAGCCGATTGAACGTGCTGACACAGATATCGAAGAATCAAGCCGCACGCCTTGCCGTCGCTTGACGCCGTTCGCTCTCGCCATTCTCGGCCGACGCACAAACGAAAACAGCCGGGCTTTGCAGCCCGGCTGTATTGCTCCGGCAGAGCGGAAGACTTAGGCGGCGACCGCCTGCTCTTCGGCAGCGACGCGGGCCTTGTCGGCTGCGCCCTTGGCGTAGGTGTCGCGATCGACGAATTCGACCACGGCCATGGCGGCGTTGTCGCCCTGGCGGAAGCCAGCCTTCATGATGCGCAGGTAGCCACCGTTGCGGGTGGCGTAGCGCGTTGCGATCGTGTCGAACAGCTTCGAGACGACGGCGGCATCGCGGATCTGCGAGATCGCCTGACGGCGAGCATGCAGGTCACCGCGCTTGCCGAGCGTGACGAGCTTCTCGACGATCGGGCGGATTTCCTTGGCCTTCGGCAGGGTCGTGACGATCTGCTCGTGGGTAATCAGCGAAGCCGCCATGTTGGCGAACATCGCCTTGCGGTGGCTTGCAGTTCTATTCAGCTTGCGGCCGGCTTTACCATGGCGCATTGCTATTCTCCTTTAATGCAGTGCCCTTACGTTAAGTGGCCTGCCGTTTCCTGGCACATGCAGGCGATCGGCCTGCTGTTTGACGGGGAAAGGCAGCCGAACGAGCCTGCCTTTTGTTTTCTCAATACTGGTCTTCGTAACGCTTGGCGAGATCTTCGATGTTCTCGGGCGGCCATGCCGGCACTTCCATGCCGAGGTGCAGGCCCATGGAAGCGAGAACTTCCTTGATTTCGTTCAGCGACTTGCGACCAAAATTCGGCGTGCGGAGCATTTCTGCTTCGGTCTTCTGAATGAGGTCGCCGATATAGACGATGTTGTCGTTCTTCAGGCAGTTTGCCGAACGGACCGACAGTTCGAGTTCGTCCACCTTCTTGAGGAGAGCCGGGTTGAAAGCGAGCTCGGTGACTGCTTCCTCTTCGGTTTCCTTCTGCGGCTCGTCGAAGTTGACGAAGACGCCAAGCTGATCCTGGAGGATGCGCGCCGCGAAAGCGACGGCGTCTTCGCCGGTGATCGAGCCATCGGTTTCGATGGTCATGTTCAGCTTGTCGTAGTCGAGAACCTGTCCTTCGCGGGTATTTTCAACCTTGTAGGACACCTTCTTGACCGGCGAATAAAGGCTGTCGACCGGAATGAGACCGATCGGAGCGTCTTCCGCACGATTGCGCTCGGCCGGAACATAGCCCTTGCCGTTGTTGACGGTGAATTCCATGCGGATCTCGGCGCCCTCGTCGAGCGTGCAGATGACATGCTCGGGGTTGAGGATCTCGATATCGCCGACCGTCTGGATGTCGCCAGCCGTGACAACGCCTGGGCCCTGCTTGCGCACGACCATACGTTTCGCGTCGTCGCCATCCATCTTGATGGCGATTTCCTTGATGTTCAGCACAATATCCGTGACGTCTTCGCGGACGCCCGGAATCGAGGAGAATTCGTGCAGCACGCCGTCGATCTGCACCGCCGTGACGGCAGCACCGCGCAGCGAGGAGAGCAGAACGCGGCGCAGCGCGTTGCCGAGGGTGAGGCCGAAGCCGCGCTCCAGCGGTTCGGCGACGAGCGTCGCCCTGGTGCGCGAGCTCGAGGAGAACTCCACCTTGTTCGGCTTGATCAGTTCCTGCCAGTTCTTCTGAATCATGAGTTTGCCTTCCGTTCGTTGCCACCATCCAATCGTGGCAACCGAGCTTGAAAACCACCGGGAACGCCAAGGCGCTCACCGGTGACGAGAGCGATGATCAGACGCGGCGCTTCTTGCGCGGACGGCAGCCATTGTGCGGAATCGGGGTCACGTCGCGGATGGACGTGATCATGAAACCCGCAGCCTGGAGCGCGCGCAGAGCCGATTCGCGACCCGAACCCGGACCGCAGACTTCGACTTCCAGCGACTTCATGCCGTGCTCCTGGGCCTTCTTGGCGCAGTCTTCGGCAGCGATCTGGGCAGCGAACGGGGTCGACTTGCGCGAGCCCTTGAAGCCCTTGGCGCCGGCCGACGACCAGGCGATGGCATTGCCCTGCGCATCGGTGATGGTGATCATCGTGTTGTTGAAGGTCGAGTTGACGTGAGCGACACCCGACGAGATATTCTTGCGCTCGCGACGGCGAACGCGGACGGCTTCCTTAGCCATGCTAATCCTTTCGTTGATCTCTTCACCGCCGTAATGCCAGCGGCTACACCGGAACGGCGCCTATACGGTCCCGTTCCAAACTCAAAAGAGGCCGGCGCGGACCGCCAGCCTCCCCATCCCGGTTTCCCGGAAATTACTTCTTCTTGCCAGCGATCGCCTTTGCCGGCCCCTTGCGGGTGCGGGCATTGGTGTGCGTGCGCTGACCGCGGACCGGAAGGCCGCGACGATGACGCAGACCACGGTAGCAGCCGAGATCCATCAGGCGCTTGATGTTCATCGCGGTTTCGCGACGAAGATCACCCTCGACCTGATAGTCGCGGTCGATGGTTTCGCGGATCTGAAGGACTTCGGCGTCCGTCAGCTGATGCACACGACGCTCGGCCGGAATACCGACCTTCTCGACGATTTCCTGTGCGAATTTCGGACCGATCCCGTGAATGTAGGTCAGCGCGATGACGACGCGCTTTGCAGTCGGGATGTTGACGCCAGCGATACGTGCCACGCCTGTTCTCCTTGCATTCCAGTTGCCATCCGGCAAGTGGGCTTCGTTATGCGGTCCTCAGGACCGCCCGTTCAGATTTACGTCCGTAACATGTCAAAACGACCGCACCCGGACTTCCCAGGGAAATCCGCGCCGATCGCAGGGAATGTCGCGAGTTGGCGCGGTGTTTAGCGGAATCACTGCTGAAAAGCAACCGTTCCCGCCAAGTTTATTTTCAAAGCCTTAAAGCTTGGAAAGAATGCTTTCAACTTCGGCGGTCACCTGATCGATCTCCGCCATGCCGTCGACAGACTTGAGTTTGCCCTTGGCATGGTAATAGCCGATCAGCGGCGAGGTTTCCTTATAGTAGACCTGCAGTCTGGCCGTCATCGTCTCCGGAGTATCGTCGGGGCGACGTTTGAAGTGCGTGGAACCGCACTTGTCGCATACGCCCTCGCTGGCCGGAACCTTGTCGGTGTCATGATAGACGCTACCGCACTGCGCGCAGGAGTAACGACCGGCGACACGGCGAACCAACTCGGCATCATCGACACGAAATTCGATGACGACGGAAAGATCGAGACCCTTCGCCTTCAGCATCGCCTCGGTGGCGTCCGCCTGGACCAGCGTCCTGGGGAAACCATCGAGAATGAAGCCGTTGGCGCAATCGGACTGATCGATTCGCTCGGAGACGATGGCTATGACGATATCGTCCGAGACAAGCTTGCCGGCGTCCATGACAGCCTTGGCGCGCTTGCCCACCTCCGTACCGGCGTTAACGGCCGCACGCAGCATGTCGCCCGTGGAAAGCTGCGGGATGCCGTGCTTTTCCACGATCCGCTGGGCCTGGGTTCCCTTGCCCGCGCCCGGCGGCCCCAAAAGGATAAGTCTCATCGCCCCCTCTTTCCTCCTCGCAACTTCGATTTCTTGATCAGGCCTTCGTATTGCTGCGCGATCAGGTGACCCTGGATCTGTGCCACCGTATCAAGAGTTACGCTAACCACGATCAAAAGCGAAGTGCCACCAAGGGATAATGGGATGCCGGTTTGCGACACCAATATCTCCGGAAGGATGCAGACGAAGACGAGATAGATCGCGCCGATCACGGTGATCCGGGTCAGCACATAATCAATATATTCGGCGGTGCGCTCACCCGGGCGGATGCCGGGGATGAAGCCCCCGTGCTTCTTCAGATTGTCGGCCGTGTCCTTCGGATTGAAGACGATGGCCGTATAGAAGAAGGCGAAGAAGGCGATCAGCGCCGCATAGAGCACCATGTAGAGCGGCTGGCCGTGGCCGAGGGCGGCAACGATCGACGTCGCCCAGGACGGCATCGACGTCGTGCTGGCGAAGCCGGCGACCGTTGCCGGCAGAAGCAGCAGCGACGAGGCGAAGATGGCCGGAATGACGCCTGATGTGTTGAGCTTGAGCGGCAGGTGCGAGGTGTCGCCCTGGAACATGCGGTTGCCGACCTGGCGCTTCGGATATTGGATCAGCAGCCGGCGCTGGGCCCGTTCGACGAAGACGATGATGCCGATGACGCCGATCGCGACGACGATAACGAGCAGGATGAGCGCGGTCGACAGCGCGCCGGTGCGGCCGAGTTCGAGGGTACCGGCAAGCGCGCTCGGAAGGCCGGCCGCGATACCGGCGAAGATGATCAGCGAAATACCGTTGCCGATGCCGCGCGAGGTGACCTGCTCACCGAGCCACATCAGGAACATCGTGCCGCCAAGCAGCGTCAGGACGGTAGAAACGCGGAAGAACCAGCCCGGCTCGACGACCAGACCTTGGCCGCTCTCGAGACCAGCGGCGATGCCATAGGCCTGCAGCGCCCCTAGAATGACGGTGCCATAGCGGGTGTACTGATTGATGATCTTGCGCCCCTGCTCGCCTTCCTTCTTCAGGTTTTCGAGCGCCGGCACCACCGAGGTCATGAGCTGTACGATGATCGAGGCGGAGATGTAAGGCATGATTCCGAGCGCGAAGATCGCCATGCGTTCGACAGCGCCGCCCGAGAACATATTGAAAAGGCCGAGAATACCGCCTGCCTGGCCGCGGAACGCCTGGGCATAGGCTTCGGGATTGAGCCCCGGAAGCGGAATATGGGTGCCGAGCCTGTAGACGAGGAGAGCTGCCAGTGTGAACCACAGGCGCTTCTTCAAATCCTCGGCTTTGGCAAAGGTCGAAAAATTGAGGTTGGATGCCAATTGTTCCGCTGCAGAAGCCATGCGATTCTCCGCGCTACCAATTCCGGCGTCTCTAGGGAAATAGCCGGCCCCGGAATCAGTATGAAAATTATTCAAAACCGGGCTTTGGACGGATTGCAGCGCAACCCCATGCCTCACCCTTGTCTTCCAGTCTTACCGGCATGACGCGGGCGCGCCAGCCAAGTTTTTGTGAGGCCCACATATGGGAGCAAAATCGCCCGGTGTGAAGCACCCCGGGCGACATATCATCAGATATTATTCGGCTGCAGCCGGAGCCGAAAGCAGGGTCACGGTGCCGCCTGCCTTTTCGATCTTCTCGACGGCCGGCTTGGAAGCGCCGGCAACGACGATGGTAATCTTGGCCTTGAGCTCGCCATCGGCGAGAACGCGAACGCCGTCCTTGGCGCGGCGGATGACGCCGGCGGCCTTGAGGGCAGCGGCGTCAACGGTCGCCTTGGCATCGAGCTTGCCGGCGTCGATCGCAGCCTGGATGCGGGCAAGCGACACGACGACGAAGTCGGAAGCGAAGATGTTGTTGAAGCCGCGCTTCGGCAGGCGACGATAGATCGGCATCTGGCCGCCTTCGAAGCCGTTGATGGCGACGCCGGAACGGGACTTCTGACCCTTCACACCGCGACCACCGGTCTTGCCGGAGCCCGAACCGATACCGCGGCCGAGGCGCTTGCGGCTGTGGGTCGAGCCTTCGTTGTCCTTAATTTCATTGAGTTTCATGAGCGTTTCCTCCGTCTCACTTCTCGTCGACAATGCGAACGAGATGCTGGACAGCACGGATCATGCCACGAACGGAAGGGGTATCCTCCAGCGTGCGGCGACGGTGCATCTTGTTCAGTCCGAGACCGATCAGCGTGCGCTGCTGGACGTCCGGACGGCGAATCGGGCTGCCGATCTGTTCGATCGTGACAGTCTTCGCTTCAGCCTTCTTGGTAGCCTTGGCCATTGGTCAGCTCCTCTTATTCTTCAGAGGCGTTGCCGGAGGCGCTACGACGAGCCTGCAGCGTTGCATACTTGATGCCGCGCTGAGCTGCGATGTCCTTCGGGTGAACCTGGTGCTTCAGAGCGTCGAAGGTGGCGCGAACCATGTTGTAGGGGTTCGACGAACCGGTCGACTTGGCGACGACGTCGTGCATGCCGAGCGTTTCGAATACGGCGCGCATCGGGCCGCCGGCGATGATGCCAGTACCGACCTTCGCCGAGCGCAGCAGAACCTTGCCGGCGCCGTGGCGGCCATGAACGTCGTGATGCAGCGTACGGCCGTCACGCAGCGGTACGAAGATCAGCTCGCGCTTGGCGGCTTCGGTTGCCTTGCGGATGGCTTCCGGCACTTCGCGTGCTTTGCCATGGCCGAAGCCGACGCGGCCCTTCTGGTCGCCGACGACGACGAGTGCTGCGAAACCGAAACGACGGCCGCCCTTGACAACCTTGGCGACGCGGTTGATCGCGACAAGCTTGTCGACGAATTCGCTATCGCGCTCTTCACGGCTCTGGCGGTCTTCCCGCTGCGGCCTTCTTTCCTGTGCCATTGTCCTCTTCCTTTTTCTTTTCCGGGTGCAATCGGCAAACGAATGTGGACCGCCTAAGCCTCCCCTTCTCCAGGGAAGTACCCGCGGTCCGGCGAAAATCCGGCCGGCGCAGATGCGTCCGGCCGGAAGCTGATCAGAAGGTGAGACCGCCTTCGCGGGCCGCTTCGGCAAGAGCCTTGATGCGGCCGTGATAGATGAAGGCGCCACGGTCGAACACGACGTCCGTAACACCGGCCTTGGAGGCGCGCTCGGCGACGAGCTTGCCTACAGCAGCGGCTGCTGCGGTATCGGCACCGGTCTTCAGAGAACCGCGCAGATCCTTGTCGAGGGTGGAGGCAGACGCAAGCGTCTTGCCAGCCACATCGTCGATGATCTGGGCATAGATGTTCTTCGAGGAGCGATGAACCGACAGGCGCGGACGGCCGTTGGCCACCGACTTGATATGACGGCGCACGCGGTTGGCACGACGTGCAAGTGCTTCTTTCCTGCTAGCCATTTCGCGTGATCCTTACTTCTTCTTGCCTTCTTTGCGGACGATCCGCTCGTCGGCATACTTGACGCCCTTGCCCTTGTACGGCTCAGGACCGCGATATTCGCGGATTTCGGCGGCAACCTGGCCGACCTGCTGCTTGTTGATGCCGCTGACGACGATTTCAGTCGGCTTCGGAACAGCGATCGTGATGCCGACCGGCGGTTCATAGACCACGTCGTGGCTGAAACCGAGCGCCAGCTGCAGGTTCTTGCCCTGCATGGCGGCGCGGTAGCCGACGCCGTTGATTTCAAGTTTGCGCTCGAAACCTTCCTTGACGCCCTTGAAGATGCCTTCGATCATCGTGCGGGACATGCCCCACTTCGACCGCGCATCCTTGGTCTGGTTTACGGGCGTCACGACGACCGCGTTGTTTTCGAGCTTGAGGCTGATTTCGTCGTTAGCGACGAAGAACAGCTCGCCCTTCGGGCCCTTTGCGGTAACCTTCTGGCCATCGACCGTAGCCGTGATTCCAGCAGGCACCTGAACGGGCTTCTTACCGATACGAGACATGTTTCAATCCTGTCTGTTCGCTATGGAGATCCCTGCCCGATCTTAGAAGACCGAGCAAAGAACCTCGCCACCAACGTTCTGTTCGCGAGCCTGGTGATCGGCCATCACGCCCTTCGGAGTCGAAAGGATCGTGATGCCGAGGCCGTTCGCGACCTGCGGAATGGACTTGACCGAGACATAAACCCGGCGGCCCGGCTTGGACACACGGCCGATCTCGCGGATCACCGATGCGCCTTCATAATATTTCAGCTCGATGTTGAGCTCCGACTTGCCATTGCCGAAATCGACAACGGAATAGCCACGGATGTAGCCTTCGGACTGCAGGACATCGAGAACACGCGCACGGAGCTTGGACGCAGGCGTCGAAACCGACGACTTGCGGCGGGAAGCGCCGTTGCGGATGCGGGTGAGCATATCGCCCAACGGATCAGTCATTGTCATCTAACCTGCTCCTTACCAGCTGGACTTGACGATGCCCGGCACCTTGCCGAGATTGCCGAGTTCACGCAGCGCAATACGCGACATGCGCAGTTTGCGGTAGTATGCGCGCGGACGGCCCGATACTTCACAACGGTTGCGAATACGGGTCTTCGATCCATCGCGCGGCAGGGATGCCAGCTTGATCGAGGCCTTGAACCGCTCTTCGATCGGAAGAGCCTGGTTCATGATGATCGCCTTCAACGCAGCCCGCTTCGCGGCCTGGTTGGCGACCGTAGTACGGCGGCGCTTGTTCTTTTCAACTGCGCTTGTCTTCGCCATGTCAGGTTCCTTTTCTACGCTCGTCGTTACGGTTATTGACGGAACGGGAAGCTGAACTCTTTCAGGAGAGTCCTGGCTTCGTCGTCGGTCGTCGCCGTCGTGCAAACGATGATGTCCATGCCCCACATCTGATCAACCTTGTCGTAGTTGATTTCAGGGAACACAATGTGCTCCTTGATGCCCATGGCGAAGTTGCCACGGCCGTCAAAGCTCTTCGGGTTCAGGCCGCGGAAGTCGCGAACGCGCGGGAGCGCGATGTTGACCAGACGATCCAGGAACTCGTACATGCGGGCGCCGCGCAGGGTAACCTTTGCGCCGATCGGCATGTTTTCGCGGACCTTGAAGCCTGCGATAGAGTTGCGTGCGCGGGTGATGACCGGTTTCTGACCGGCGATCGCTGCGAGGTCGGCGGCAGCAACCGTCGGTTTCTTCGAGTCAGCGGTCGCTTCACCGACGCCCATGTTGATCACGATCTTGTCGAGCTTCGGGATCATCATTTCGTTGGCGTAGGAGAACTTCTCCTGCATCGCCTTGCGGATGCGCTCGACATATTCCTTCTTGAGCCGCGGCTCGTATTTTGCCTCAGCCATCGATCACTTCTCCAGAACGCTTGGCCACACGGACCTTCTTGCCGTCAACGACCTTGAAACCGACGCGGGTCGGCTTGCCGTCCTTGTCGACGATTGCAATGTTGGACAGGTGAACCGGGGCTTCCTTGTTGATGATGCCGGCTTCCTGGGTCTGCGTCTGGCGCTGGTGGCGCTTCACGACGTTGACGCCACGGACGACGGCACGATCTTCCTTCGGCATGACCTGAACAACTTCGCCGGTACGGCCCTTGTCCTTGCCAGCGAGCATGACGACCTTGTCGCCTTTACGAATCTTCTGCATCGCTTCGCTCCTTACAATACTTCGGGAGCCAGCGAGATGATCTTCATGTGGTTCTTGGCGCGAAGTTCGCGCGGAACCGGTCCGAAGATACGGGTGCCGATCGGCTCTTTCTTGTTGTCGATGAGGACTGCTGCGTTGGTGTCGAAGCGGATGACCGAGCCATCCGGACGACGGATGTCCTTGGCGGTGCGAACGACAACCGCCTTCATCACGTCACCCTTCTTCACGCGGCCGCGCGGGATCGCTTCCTTGATCGAAACGACGATGACGTCGCCGATCGAGGCATACTTGCGCTTCGAGCCGCCCAGCACCTTGATGCACATGACACGACGTGCGCCGGAATTATCCGCCACGTCGAGGTTTGTTTGCATCTGAATCATATCAGGTCGCCTTCTTGGTTTACCGGAATGGTTGGGCTAGCCCCCTACTCCGGCTTATGAAAATTTTCCGCCGGCCGACCTGCCAGACGGCAGGCACAGACGCGGCAATAGCTGAATAGCGCGGGATCGATCGTGCCAGGGTGGTTTCCCGAACGGGACCTTCCGTGCGCTCAAAGCAAAAGAACGCCCGGCATTCGAGCGTTCTGACGCTGCTTCATACAGATATTTCGGCGAGACGCAAGGCCTCGCACAAAATTCTGTTACTTGCCCTGGGCGGCGATGACCGTCCAACGCTTGTCCTTCGAGATCGGCGCGCATTCCTCGATGGATACGGTATCGCCGATCTTGTACTGGTTGTTTTCGTCGTGGGCCTTGTACTTCTTGGAACGACGAACGGTCTTCTGGAGCAGCGGGTGAGCGAAACGACGCTCGACACGAACCACTACCGTCTTCTCGTTCTTGTCGCCAACGACGACGCCCTGCAGGATGCGCTTCGGCATATTTTTCTTCCTTTAGGCCTTAACTTCTGCCGCCTTCTGGCGGGCAATGGTTTTCACGCGGGCAATGTCCTTGCGGACTTCATTGATGCGCGAGGACTTTTCGAGCTGGCCGGTCGCCTTCTGGAAGCGCAGGTTGAACTGCTCCTTCTTCAGCTTGGCAAGCTCGTCCTTGAGTTGGTCGGCGGTCAACGCGCGAACATCTGAGGCTTTCATGAGCTCAATCCCTTACTCTGCAATGCGCTGAACGAAGCGCGTCTTGACCGAGAGCTTGGCAGAGCCGAGGCGAAGCGCCTCGCGGGCGATCTCTTCGCTGACGCCGTCGATCTCGAACATCATACGACCGGGCTTGACCTTGCATGCCCAGTACTCAACGGAGCCCTTACCTTTACCCATGCGGACTTCGGTCGGCTTTGCGGTTACCGGAACGTCCGGGAACACGCGGATCCATACACGGCCGGCGCGCTTCATGTAACGCGTGATCGCGCGGCGAGCTGCCTCGATCTCGCGTGCATTGACGCGGTTGGGCTCCTGAGCCTTCAGGCCGAATTCGCCGAATGCCAGGTCAGAACCGCCCTTGGCCACGCCCTTGATGCGGCCCTTGAACTGCTTGCGGTACTTAGTACGCTTTGGCTGCAACATTTTCTTACTTCTCCGAGCTTATCTTTCGCCAGCGCTAATTACGCGTTGTCGCGTTCGCGGCGACGATCGCCGCGGTCGCGTTCGCGGCTTGCCGGACCCTGCGCGTCGCCTTCCAGCGCGCGACGTTCGGAAGCCATCGGATCGTGCTCAAGGATTTCACCCTTGAAGATCCAGACCTTGATGCCGCAGATACCGAATGCGGTTTCGGCTTCTGCCGTGCCGTAGTCGATGTCAGCGCGCAGCGTGTGCAGCGGAACGCGACCTTCGCGGTACCACTCCGTACGAGCGATTTCAGCACCGCCGAGACGGCCAGCGCAGGTGATCTTGATGCCTTCGGCGCCAAGACGCATCGCGGACTGAACGGCGCGCTTCATCGCACGACGGAAAGCCACACGGCGCTCGAGCTGCTGGGCGATCGACTGCGCGACCAGCGTGGCGTCGACTTCGGGCTTGCGCACTTCGACAATGTTGAGGTGCGTTTCCGAATTTGTCATGTCCGACAGCTTCTTGCGGAGCTTGTCAATGTCTGCGCCCTTGCGGCCGATGATCAGGCCCGGACGAGCCGAGTGGATCGTGACGCGGCACTTCTTGTGCGGACGCTCGATGACCACCTTGGAAATGCCTGCCTGCTTCAGTTCGCTCATGACGAACTTGCGCATCTTCAGGTCTTCGTGCAGCAGCTGGCCGTACTCGGCATTGTCCGCGAACCAGCGGCTATCCCAGGTACGGTTGATGCCGAGACGGAAACCGATCGGATTGATTTTCTGACCCATTATGCGGCCTCCTCTGCTGCCTGCACTTCACGAACGACGATCGTCAGGTGCGCGAAGGGCTTTTCGATGCGCGACGCGCGACCGCGGCCACGAGCGTGGAAACGCTTCATGACAATCGACTTGCCGACATAGGCCTCGGCGACGACGAGCGCGTCGACGTCGAGATCATGGTTGTTCTCGGCGTTGGCGATTGCGGATTCGAGCGTCTTCCTGACGGCGCCCGCGATACGCTTGCGGGAGAACTCCAGCTCAGCGAGTGCACGCTCGACCTTCTTGCCGCGGATGGCCGCAGCAACCAGGTTGAGCTTCTGGGGGCTGACGCGGAGCGTGCGGGCGACTGCTTGCGCCTCGTTGTCCTTCAGCCGGCGTTCGGCTTTTGCCTTGCCCATTGTTACTTCCTCTTCGCCTTCTTGTCCGCGCCGTGACCGTAGTAGGTGCGGGTCGGAGAGAATTCACCGAATTTGTGGCCGACCATGTCTTCATTGACGCTGACCGGAATATGCTTGCTGCCGTTGTAGACGCCGAAGGTAAGACCGACGAACTGCGGCAGGATCGTGGAGCGACGGCTCCAGATCTTGATTACTTCTGCACGTCCGCCTTCACGAACCTTCTCAGCCTTCTTGAGAAGATAGCCGTCAACGAACGGACCTTTCCACACTGAACGAGCCATTGGAGACTTCCTCTCTTACTTCTTACGCTGATGACGCGAGCGCATGATCATCTTGTCGGTCGACTTGTTCGACCGGGTGCGCTTGCCCTTGGTCGGCTTGCCCCACGGCGTCACCGGATGGCGACCACCGGAGGTGCGGCCTTCACCACCGCCGTGCGGATGGTCGACCGGGTTCATGACAACGCCGCGGTTATGCGGACGCTTACCGCGCCAGACGGTTCGACCGGCCTTGCCGTCGTTGATGTTGGCGTGGTCAGGGTTGGACACCGCGCCGATCGAAGCAAGGCAGACGCCGCTGACCAGGCGCTGTTCACCGGAGTTCAGGCGAAGGATCGCCATGCCCTGGTCACGGCCGACGAGCTGCGCGTAGGAACCGGCGGAGCGAGCTATCTGACCGCCCTTGCCCGGCTTCATTTCCACGTTGTGGATGATGGAGCCGACCGGGATGTACTGCAGCGGCATGGTATTGCCGGGCTTCACGTCGACAGCCTTTTCCGAAGCGATGACCTTGTCGCCGGCTGCAAGACGCTGCGGAGCGATGATGTAGGCCTGTTCGCCATCGGCATAGCTCACCAGAGCGATGAACGCCGTCCGGTTCGGATCGTATTCGATACGTTCGACCGTGCCTTCGACATCAAACTTGCGACGCTTGAAGTCGACCAGACGGTAGCTGCGCTTGTGACCGCCGCCGATGAAGCGGGCCGTGATGCGGCCGAGGTTGTTACGACCGCCGCTCTTGGTCAGACCTTCCGTCAGCGCCTTGACCGGCTTGCCCTTGTAGAGCGAGGAGCGGTCCACGATGACCAGCTGACGCTGGCTCGGGGTCGTCGGATTGAATGTTTTCAATGCCATTTTCTTATTCCTCAGAGACCGGTGGAGACGTCGATCGTCTGGCCTTCAGCCAGCGTCACGACAGCCTTCTTCACGTCCTTCTGCTTGCCGACAAAACCGCGGAACCGCTTGGTCTTGCCCTTGCGCAGCAGAGTGTTGACGGCCGTGACCTTGACGCCGAACAGCGCTTCGACCGCAGCCTTGATTTCCGGCTTCGTCGCCTGCTTGGCGACATTGAAAACAACCTGGTTGTTCTCGGATACCAGCGTGGACTTTTCGGTGATCGCCGGGGAGACGATCACATCATAGTGGCGGAGATCGGTCACTTGAATCGCTCCTCTAGCGCTTCAACCGCAGCCTTGGAAAGCACGAGCTTGCCGCGGCGCACGATGTCGTAAACGTTGATGCCCTGGATCGGCAGAACATCGATGTTCGGGATGTTCTGAGCTGCGAGCTTGAAGTTGCCGTCAAGCTCTGCGCCGCCGATGAAGAGGGCGTTGGTAAGGCCGAGCGTCTCGAATGCGGACGCAAGAGCCTTGGTCTTGGCTTCGGCGGCGACCAGGTTGTCGATGACGATGACGTCATCGGCCTTGATCTTGGCCGAAAGGGCGTGGCGAAGGCCAAGCGCGCGAACCTTCTTCGGAAGGTCGTGCTCGTGGCTGCGGACGACCGGGCCGTGGGCCTTGCCGCCGCCGCGGAACTGCGGAGCGCGAGCCGAATGGTGGCGGGCGCGGCCCGTACCCTTCTGCTTGTACATCTTAGCGCCGGTGCGCGAAACTTCAGCGCGGCCCTTTGCCTTGTGCGTGCCCTGCTGCTTCTTGGCAAGCTGCCAGCGGATGACGCGGGCGAGAATGTCTTCGCGGGGCTCGAGGCCGAAAATCTCGTCCGAAAGGGAAACCTTCCCGGCGTCTTTTCCCTCGAGGGTCTTGACGTTCAATTCCATTGATCTGGCTCCCTTACTTCGCGGCCGACTTGACGGCGTCGCGCACGATGATCCAGGCACCCTTGGAACCGGGAACAGCACCCTTGATCAGGATCAGACCACGATCTTCGTCGGTCGAAACCACTTCCAGGTTCTGCGTCGTGACGCGCGTCTGGCCCATGTGACCAGCCATCTTCTTGTTCTTGAAAACCTTGCCCGGATCCTGGCGCGAGCCCGTCGAACCGTGCGAGCGGTGCGAAACCGACACACCGTGCGTCGCGCGCAGACCGCCGAAACCGTGACGCTTCATGGCGCCGGCAAAACCCTTACCGATCGTCGTACCCGTCACGTCGACGAGCTGACCGGCAGCAAAGTGACCTGCCTTGAGCTCCGTGCCGATCTCGAGCAGATTGTCTTCCGACACGCGGAATTCTGCGAGCTTGGCCTTCGGCTCGACGTTGGCAACGGCAAAATTGCCGCGCATCGCCTTCGACGTGTTCTTCACCTTCGCCTGGCCGGCACCGAGCTGAACTGCGGTATAGCCATTCTTTTCGACTGTGCGTGTGGCAACGACCTGGCAGCCGTCCATACGCAGTACCGTTACCGGGACATGCTCGCCGGCGTCGTTGTAGACGCGGGTCATTCCCACCTTCTGTGCAATCACACCTGAACGCATCGGTTCAATCCTTCCAACTCAGCTCGAGCAAGCTCAGAGCTTGATCTCAACATCGACACCGGCGGCGAGATCGAGCTTCATCAGCGCGTCTACCGTCTGCGGGGTCGGGTCTACGATGTCGAGAAGGCGCTTATGCGTGCGCATCTCGAACTGTTCGCGGCTCTTCTTGTCGATGTGCGGGGACCGGTTGACCGTAAACTTCTCGATGCGGGTCGGAAGCGGAACGGGGCCCCGGACGCTTGCACCGGTGCGCTTCGCCGTCGACACGATCTCGCGCGTGGAAGCATCGAGAATCCGGTGATCGAACGCCTTCAGGCGAATGCGGATATTTTGGCCGTTCATTCGACGTTATCCTTGTGTTTGTTTTCCACATGTCTTTGGACAAGACACAGGTTGTTCTTTCTTCCTAAGGCGGACCACCGGTTTCAAAGATCGAGAGGGCGCCGACAGCGGCATCCTATCCAGTCTTCAGGGCCTTCTAGCCCACCTTATTGTTTGTGTAGTCGCCGCCTCGTCATCCGAAGCGGTACGCAAATCGCGCTCGCGCGCCATTTGCTATATTTCTGTGTCATAAGCAAGCGGCTTACACCGCTTGCTTCATAATAATGTCATCGAATCGGCCGCCCCACCGGAGCGGCCGAAGGAATTACTCGACGATCGAAGCAACGATACCGGCGCCGACGGTGCGGCCGCCTTCGCGGATAGCGAAGCGCAGCTTTTCTTCCATCGCGATCGGAACGATCAGCTCGACGGCAACCGTGACGTTGTCGCCCGGCATAACCATTTCCGTGCCTTCCGGCAGCGTCACGATGCCGGTAACGTCGGTCGTGCGGAAGTAGAACTGCGGACGGTAGTTGGTGAAGAACGGCGTATGACGGCCGCCCTCTTCCTTCGTCAGGATGTAGGCTTCTGCCATGAACTTCTTGTGCGGCTTGACCGAACCCGGCTTGCACAGGATCTGGCCACGCTCGACGCCGTCACGGTTCACACCGCGGATCAGCGCGCCGATGTTGTCGCCCGCCTGGCCCTGATCGAGCAGCTTGCGGAACATTTCAACGCCGGTCACCGTCGTCTTCGAGGTCGGACGGATGCCGACGATCTCGACTTCTTCGCCAACCTTGACAATGCCACGCTCGACGCGGCCGGTCACAACCGTACCGCGGCCCGAGATCGAGAACACGTCTTCGATCGGCATCAGGAACGGCTGGTCGATCGGACGCTCAGGCGTCGGGATGTAGGAGTCGACCGCTGCCATCAGCTCGCGGATCGCGTCTTCGCCGATCTTCTTGTCGGAATCTTCAAGAGCGGCAAGTGCCGAACCCTTGACGACCGGGATGTCGTCGCCCGGGAAGTCGTAGGACGACAGCAGTTCGCGAACTTCGAGCTCGACCAGCTCGAGAAGCTCGGCGTCGTCAACCTGGTCGACCTTGTTCAGGAACACAACGATCGCCGGAACGCCGACCTGGCGGGCCAGCAGAATGTGCTCGCGCGTCTGCGGCATCGGGCCGTCGGCAGCCGAGCAAACCAGGATCGCGCCGTCCATCTGTGCGGCACCGGTGATCATGTTCTTCACGTAGTCGGCGTGGCCGGGGCAGTCGACGTGCGCGTAGTGGCGGTTCGGCGTCTCATACTCAACGTGCGCCGTCGAGATCGTGATGCCGCGCGCCTTCTCTTCCGGAGCCGCGTCGATCTGGTCGTACGCCTTGAACTCACCGAAGTACTTCGTGATCGCTGCCGTCAGAGACGTCTTGCCGTGGTCAACGTGGCCGATCGTGCCGATGTTGACGTGCGGCTTGTTGCGCTCAAACTTACTCTTTGCCATTTTCGGCTCTCCGTTTTTCTAGCCCCCGAGGGGATCTAATTCTTGTTATCGGTCAATTGGTATTCCGGTCACTTCTGACCGGAATACTTTGCCTGGATTTCGGTCGCGACGTTCGACGGAACCGGCGCATAGTGATCGAAGGTCATCGTGTACTGAGCGCGGCCCTGCGACATGGAGCGCAGGTTGTCGACGTACTTGAACATGTTCGCCAGCGGAACGTTGGCGCTGATGACAACCGCGATACCACGGCTTTCCTGGCCCTGGATCTGGCCACGGCGGGAGTTGAGGTCGCCGATAACGTCACCGACGTAATCTTCCGGGGTGACGACTTCGACCTTCATCATCGGCTCGAGGAGCTGAGCACCGGCCTTCTTGGCTGCTTCACGGAAGCAAGCGCGGGAGGCGATTTCGAATGCCAGGACCGAGGAGTCGACGTCATGGAAGGCGCCGTCGACCAGCGTCGCCTTGACGCCGAGCATCGGGAAGCCAGCCAGCGGACCGGAAGACAGAACGCTTTCGATCCCCTTCTGAACGCCGGGGATATATTCCTTCGGAACAGCACCGCCGACGATCTTGGATTCGAACTTGAAGTCTTCGCCTTCCGGGTTCGGTTCGAAGATGATCTTGACGCGCGCGAACTGGCCGGTACCACCGGTCTGCTTCTTGTGCGTGTAGTCTTCTTCGGTCTGGCGCGTAATCGTTTCGCGGTAAGCAACCTGCGGCGCACCGACGTTTGCTTCGACCTTGAATTCGCGACGCATACGGTCGACGATGATGTCGAGGTGCAGTTCGCCCATGCCGGCGATGATCGTCTGGCCGGATTCCTGATCCGTCTTCACACGGAAGGACGGGTCTTCAGCTGCCAGACGGTTGAGCGCGAGGCCCATCTTTTCCTGGTCGCCCTTGGACTTCGGCTCGATGGCGATCTGAATGACCGGCTCGGGGAATTCCATGCGCTCGAGGATAACCGGCTTCAGCGGATCGCAGAGCGTATCGCCAGTGGTGGTTTCCTTGAGGCCGGCGAGAGCAACGATGTCGCCTGCGAAGGCTTCTTCGATGTCTTCACGCGAGTTGGAATGCATCTGCAGCATGCGGCCGACGCGCTCGCGCTTGTCCTTGACCGTGTTCAGAACCGAAGAGCCCTTCTCGAGCTTGCCGGAATAGATGCGGGCGAAGGTGAGCGAACCGACGAAGGGGTCGTTCATGATCTTGAAGGCCAGCATCGAAAGCGGCTCGGCGTCGTCTGCATGACGCTCGATATCGGCTTCGGTCTTGAAGTCGATGCCCTTGATCGCGGGAATGTCGAGCGGCGACGGCAGGTAGTCGACGACGGCGTCGAGCAGCGGCTGGACGCCCTTGTTCTTGAAGGCGGTGCCGCAGAACATCGGATGGAACTTGACGTCAATGGTGCCGCGGCGAACGAGTTCGCGGATCTTGTCGTTGTCGGGCATGTTGCCTTCGAGATAGGCTTCCATCGCCGCTTCGTCGATCTCGACAACCGTCTCGATCAGCTTTTCGCGATATTCTTCAGCCTTGGCCTTCAGGTCTTCCGGGATCTCGACGACGTCCCACTGGGCGCCGAGCGATTCATCGCGCCAGATCAGGGCGTTCATCTCGACGAGATCGACAACGCCCTTGAAGTCGCTTTCAGCGCCGATCGGCAGCTGCATGACGACGGCGGTCGCACCGAGACGGGTCTTGATCATCTCGACGGAGCGGTAGAAGTCAGCGCCGGTCTTGTCCATCTTGTTGCAGAAGATCATGCGCGGAACATTGTACTTCTCGGCCTGACGCCAGACGGTTTCCGTCTGCGGCTCAACGCCGGCGTTGGCATCGAGCAGCGCGATAGCGCCGTCGAGAACGCGCAGCGAACGCTCGACTTCGATGGTGAAGTCGACGTGGCCGGGAGTGTCAATGATGTTGAAGCGGCGCATCTTGCCGTCACGGCCCTTCCAGAAGGTCGTGGTGGCAGCGGAGGTGATCGTGATGCCACGCTCCTGCTCCTGCTCCATCCAGTCCATGGTGGCTGCGCCGTCGTGGACCTCGCCGATCTTGTGCGACTTGCCGGTGTAGTAAAGGATACGCTCGGTGGTCGTGGTCTTGCCGGCGTCGATATGCGCCATGATACCGAAATTGCGGTAGTCTTCGATCTTATATTCGCGAGCCATTGTGGACTGCCTTTCGATACCGTTCGGAATTACCAGCGATAGTGCGAGAACGCACGGTTGGCGTCAGCCATCTTGTGCGTGTCTTCGCGCTTCTTGACGGCGGAGCCGCGGTTGTTGGACGCATCGAGCAGTTCACCGGACAGGCGGTCGATCATGGTCGTTTCGTTGCGCTTGCGGGCAGCGGCAATCAGCCAGCGAATGGCGAGAGCCTGGCGGCGCTCCGGACGGACGTCGACCGGAACCTGGTAGGTCGCACCACCGACGCGGCGCGAGCGGACTTCAACGTGCGGGGCAATGTTGTCGAGCGCAGAATGGAAAACCGAAAGCGGCTCCTGCTTGGACTTGCCCTGGACGGCGTCGAACGCACCGTAAACGATGTTTTCAGCAACGGACTTCTTACCATCGAGCATGATGGCGTTCATGAACTTGGTGACGACAAGATCACCGAACTTCGGATCCGGATTGATCTCGCGCTTTTCTGCTTTATGACGTCTGGACATACTTCTCGTCTCTTCAACCGTTAAGGCGCTTCATCACGCGGAGGACCTCGCGCAGCGCCGGATTTTCAAAACCCGAATTACTTCGGACGCTTCGCACCGTACTTGGAGCGACGCTGCTTGCGGTTCTTGACACCCTGGGTATCGAGAACGCCGCGGATGATGTGGTAACGAACACCCGGAAGGTCCTTGACGCGGCCGCCGCGGATCATGACCACGGAGTGCTCCTGAAGGTTATGACCTTCGCCGGGGATGTAACCAATGACTTCGAAGCCGTTGGTCAGGCGGATCTTTGCGACCTTACGCAGAGCCGAGTTCGGCTTCTTCGGCGTCGTCGTGTAGACGCGCGTGCAAACGCCGCGCTTCTGCGGGTTCTCCTGGAGTGCGGGAACCTTATTACGCTTTACGTTCGCCTGGCGAGGCTTGCGGATCAGCTGGTTTACGGTAGGCATTCAACCATCCCTTACGTTTATCTCAGTACCCTTGCGGGCTTGAACTCGAGCCGTCTCCGGCAATGACGCACGCTTTCCGTCAATGCGCAAAATATGGCCCGATCCGCTTCCGCAGATGGACCACTAGGAGCAGAGGACGCATGAAACCATGCGTCATGCGTGCAGCATCATGACTTCAACGTGCGTTTAGAACCTTGTTTGAGGTGAACTTCAGGGCGCGTCGCCCCGAAAAGCCAAGCCTCACATGGGATCTGATGGGCGGGGTACTACTGGTTTCCACCCCTCTCGTCAAGGCCGGTTAAGAAATAAACTTGTCCGCATCGCCTTGATATGCGGGCCAGACGCCCTGTTTTCGCCCTCCTAGACGAAATCGCGGCCATGCGCCAAGATAAAAACTTGGGCATTGCAGCAAAAGCAGTTAAGGAATCAGCAATTGCGGCGTTAAGCCCAGATAGCAGGATTCGAGCGATCGAATCGTCACGAAGCCGAAGGACAGGCGATGATCACGACACCGGATAACGACAACAACTTCGACGGGCCGATGATCTTCATCATCATCGGCAAAGGCTATGAGTCCGATTCCAGCGAAGGCATCGACCTGCACATCATGCTGAAAGCGCCCGACGACGACACGGCCGTACGCGAGGCCTTGAACGCCCTGGCCGAGGAGGGCTTCATCGAGGCCGATCTCGACCAGATCGGCATGCTGACCGAGATTCCGGCCGAAGAGCCGCATGCCTCGGCCTATCAGGGCGCGGTCGACGGCGAGGTCGCGATTATTCGCTTCAACTGACGGGAACAATCGGCGCGAAGCCAGGCGGCAACGCCCGCCCTCCCCGATCAATCAGCGAAGAACAGAAACGAAAACCGCCCGGATTGCTCCGGGCGGTTTTTCAATTCGTGGACTTCAGCCGCGGATTATTCCGCGGCCGGAGCCTTTTCTGCCATATCCTGCAGCATCGGCGTGGCCACAGCTGCGCCGGTGCCCTTGCGACGCTCCTCGAGGATCAGCTCGTCGCGCGAGGTCGCGATACGGCGGATCTGGGTCATGGTGCCGCCGGTGCCGGCCGGGATCAGGCGGCCGACGATGACGTTTTCCTTCAGGCCCTGCAGGCCGTCGGTCTTGCCGGCAATCGCAGCTTCCGTCAGCACCTTGGTCGTTTCCTGGAAGGAGGCGGCCGAGATGAAGGACGGGGTCTGCAGCGACGCCTTGGTGATGCCGAGAAGAACCGGCTCGCCGCGGGCGGGCTTCTTGCCCTGTTCGATCAGATGATCGTTGACGTCTTCGAGCTCGATCCGGTCGACGTTGTCGCCGACGATATAGGTCGAGTCGCCTGCATCGGTGATCTCCACCTTCTGCAGCATCTGACGGACGATCACCTCGATGTGCTTGTCGTTGATGACGACGCCCTGCAGACGATAGACTTCCTGGATTTCGTTGACGAGGTAGGAAGCCAGAGCCTCTACGCCCTTGATCGCCAGGATGTCGTGCGGCGCCGGGTTACCGTCGAGGATGTAGTCACCCTTTTCGATATAGTCGCCGTCCTGAAGGTGGAAGGGCTTGCCCTTCGGGATCAGGTATTCGACAGGCTCGACACCGTCTTCCGCCGGCTCGATGATGACGCGACGCTTGTTCTTGTAGTCGCGGCCGAGGCGGATCGTACCATCGATCTCAGCGATGATGGCGTGGTCCTTCGGGCGGCGCGCTTCGAACAGCTCGGCAACACGCGGCAGACCGCCGGTGATGTCCTTGGTCTTGGCGCTTTCGAGCGGCGAACGAGCGAGAACGTCGCCCTGGGAGACCTTCGTGCCCGGCTCAACCGACAGGATGGCGTCGACCGAGAGCAGGAAGCGGGCGTCACCGCCACGCGACAGCTTGGCGACATTGCCGCTCGCATCCTTGATGACGATCGCCGGCTTGAGGTCCGAACCGCGCGGGGTCGAACGCCAGTCGATGACCTGACGCTTGGTGATGCCGGTGGATTCGTCGGTCGCTTCCAGAACCGAGAGACCGTCGACGAGGTCCTCGAACTGGACCGTGCCGGCGACTTCCGTCATCATCGGGCGGGTATAAGGATCCCACTCGGCCAGACGCTGGCCGCGCTTGACCTTGTCACCTTCATCCACATGCAGCTTCGAACCATAGGCGACGCGCTGCGAGGAGCGCTCGACACCACGCTCGTCCAGGATCTGGACGGTCATGTTGCGGCCCATGGCAACGAGGCTGCCTTCGGAGTTTCGCAGGATGTTGCGGTTCTTGATCTGCACCGTACCTTCGTACGAGGCTTCCAGGAACGACTGGTCGACCACGGTTGCCGTACCGCCAAGGTGGAAGGTACGCATGGTCAGCTGGGTTCCCGGCTCGCCGATCGACTGAGCGGCGATGACGCCCACAGCTTCGCCCATGTTGACAGGCGTACCGCGCGCGAGGTCGCGGCCGTAGCAGACCGAGCAGACGCCCGTCTGGATTTCGCAGGTCAGCGCCGAGCGGATGCGGATCGACTGGATACCGGCCTTCTCGATTTCGATGACGTCGGGCTCGAGGATCATCTTGCCGGCATCGACAATGCGCTCACCGGTAACCGGATGATCGATGTCATCGAGCGCCGTGCGGCCGAGGATACGGGCGCCGAGCGAGGCGACGACCTGACCGGCATCGACGATGGCGGTCATGGTCAGGCCGGTTTCGGTGCCGCAATCGACGTGCGTGACGATGCAATCCTGCGCGACGTCGACAAGACGGCGGGTCAGGTAGCCGGAGTTCGCGGTCTTCAAGGCGGTGTCAGCCAGACCCTTGCGGGCGCCGTGCGTCGAGTTGAAGTACTCGTTGACGGTCAGGCCTTCCTTGAAGTTCGAGATGATCGGCGTCTCGATGATTTCGCCCGACGGCTTGGCCATGAGGCCGCGCATGCCGCCCAGCTGGCGCATCTGGTTCGGCGAACCGCGGGCGCCGGAATGGCTCATCATGTAGATCGAGTTCATCGGCTTCTGACGGCCGGTGTTCTCATCGAATTCGACCGCCTTAATGCGGGCCATCATTTCTTCGGCGACCTTTTCGGTTGCCTTGCCCCAGGCGTCGACAACCTTGTTGTACTTTTCGCCCTGGGTGATGAGACCGTCATTGTACTGCTGCTCGTATTCCTTCACCAGGTTTTCGGTGTCGGCAACGATCTTCGCCTTAGTGGCCGGAATGACCATGTCGTCCTTGCCGAACGAAATGCCGGCACGGCAGGCATGGGCGAAGCCGAGCTGCATGATGCGGTCGCAGAAGATGACCGTGTCCTTCTGGCCGCAATGGCGGTAGACCGTGTCGATCATCTTGGAGATGTTCTTCTTGGTCATTTCCTGGTTGCAGATGTCGAAGGGCACCTTGCCGTTCTTCGGCAGCAGTTCGCCGATGAGCAGACGGCCGGGCGTCGTCTCATAAATTTTCGAGTAGGGCTTGCCATCCTCGCCAATCGACTTGAAGCGGCCGCGGATCTTGGTGTGCAGTGTCACGACCTTGTTTTCCAGCGCGTGATGCAGCTCGCCGAGATCGGAGAAGGCCATGCCTTCGCCCGGCTCGTTCTGGTTCAGGATCGACAGATAGTAGAGGCCGAGAACCATGTCCTGCGAGGGAACGATGATCGGCGCGCCGTTGGCCGGGTGCAGGATGTTGTTGGTCGACATCATCAGCACGCGGGCTTCGAGCTGGGCTTCGAGCGACAGCGGCACGTGAACGGCCATCTGGTCACCGTCGAAGTCGGCGTTGAAGGCCGTGCAGACGAGCGGATGCAGCTGGATCGCCTTGCCTTCGACCAGGGTGGGTTCGAAGGCCTGGATGCCCAGGCGGTGCAGCGTCGGTGCGCGGTTCAGGAGAACCGGATGCTCGCGGATGACCTCGTCGAGGATATCCCAAACTTCCGGCTTTTCCTTTTCAACCAGCTTCTTGGCCTGCTTGACGGTCGAGGAGTAACCCTTGGCATCGAGGCGGGCATAGATGAACGGCTTGAAGAGCTCGAGAGCCATCTTCTTCGGCAGGCCGCACTGGTGCAGCTTCAGTTCCGGACCGGTAACGATGACCGAACGGCCGGAATAATCGACGCGCTTGCCGAGCAGGTTCTGACGGAAGCGGCCCTGCTTGCCCTTCAGCATGTCGGAGAGCGACTTCAGCGGACGCTTATTGGCGCCGGTGATGACACGGCCACGGCGGCCGTTGTCGAACAGCGCATCGACAGATTCCTGCAGCATGCGCTTTTCGTTGCGGATGATGATGCCGGGCGCGCGAAGCTCGATGAGGCGCTTCAGACGGTTGTTACGGTTGATGACGCGGCGATAGAGATCGTTCAGATCCGACGTCGCGAAACGGCCGCCGTCCAGCGGCACCAGCGGACGCAGGTCCGGCGGAATGACGGGGACGACCTTCATGATCATCCATTCCGGACGGTTGCCGGACTCCATGAAGTTCTCGACGATCTTCAGGCGCTTCATCAGCTTCTTCTGCTTGAGATCCGACGTCGTGTCGGCAAGCTCGGAGCGCAGATCGCCGGCGATCTTTTCAAGGTTCATCGATGCGAGCATCTCATAGATGGCTTCTGCACCGATCATGGCCGTGAACTGGTCTTCGCCATATTCGTCGACGGCGAGCATGTACTCTTCTTCCGTCAGGAGCTGATGCTCCTTGAGCGCGGTCAGGCCCGGCTCGGTGACGATGTAGTTTTCGAAGTAGAGAACGCGCTCGACATCCTTCAGCGTCATGTCGAGCAGCGTCGAAATGCGCGACGGCAGCGACTTGAGGAACCAGATGTGGGCGACGGGAGCGGCAAGCTCGATATGGCCCATGCGCTCACGGCGAACGCGCGACAGCGTGACTTCGACGCCGCACTTTTCGCAGATGATGCCCTTGTACTTCATGCGCTTGTACTTGCCGCACAGGCATTCGTAGTCCTTGATCGGCCCGAAGATGCGCGCGCAGAACAAACCGTCGCGTTCCGGCTTGAACGTGCGGTAGTTGATGGTTTCCGGCTTCTTGATCTCACCGTAGGACCAGGAGAGGATCTTCTCCGGAGACGCGATCGAAATCCGAATGGAATCGAAATTCTGTGCAGGCACCTGCGGATTGAAAAGATTCATGACCTCTTGGTTCATGCCTGTCTCCTTCATGGGCTAAAGCGCCCTCAAAATGCGATGGTCAGCGGCAATTTCCCGGGAGCCGCCCCCTCGCTTAAACGAGAATAACCGCAAGATGCGGCGAAACTTCCCTTCCGGGCCGACATGGATGCGGCGTCCGGCGGGACCGGCGTGCGCCGCATCGGCAGCGCACGCCCTATCAATGTTTACTCGGCCGCGTCGGGCAGCTGGGTTGTCTGCGCCTCATCGAGCTTGGTGTTTTCGAGCTCGACGCTGAGGCCCAGCGAGCGCATTTCCTTGACGAGAACGTTGAAGCTTTCCGGAATACCGGCTTCGAACGTGTCGTCTCCGCGGACGATGGCTTCGTAGACCTTGGTGCGGCCGGCGACGTCGTCCGACTTCACCGTCAGCATTTCCTGCAGCGTATAGGCCGCGCCGTAAGCTTCGAGCGCCCAGACTTCCATTTCGCCGAAACGCTGACCGCCGAACTGCGCCTTGCCGCCCAGCGGCTGCTGGGTCACGAGCGAGTAAGGGCCGATCGAACGGGCATGGATCTTGTCGTCGACCAGGTGGTTGAGCTTCAGCATGTAGATGTAGCCCACGGTCACCTGGCGGTCGAACTGTTCGCCGGTACGGCCGTCGTAAAGCGTCGACTGACCGGTATCCTTGAGACCTGCCAGACGCAGCATGTCGTTGACATCGCCTTCGTTGGCGCCGTCGAAAACCGGCGTTGCGATCGAAACGCCGCGCTTCCACTGGTCGGCGAGACGCAGAACCGAATCGTCATCGAAATCCTGGACCTGCTCGGCCTTCGGACCGACACCAACGACATCGCCGATGGTCTTGCGCAGCGGCTCGATGTTGCCATTGGCCTTGTACGCTTCGATCAGTTCGCCGATCTGGCGGCCCATGCCGGCGCAAGCCCAGCCCAGGTGCGTTTCGAGGATCTGACCGACGTTCATGCGCGAAGGCACGCCGAGCGGGTTCAGAACGACGTCGACATGCGTGCCGTCTTCAAGGAACGGCATGTCCTCGACAGGCACAATGCGCGAGACCACGCCCTTGTTCCCGTGACGGCCGGCCATCTTGTCACCCGGCTGGATCTTGCGCTTCACGGCGACGAAGACCTTGACCATCTTCATGACACCAGGAGGCATTTCATCGCCGCGCTGGACCTTCTCGACCTTATCCATGAAGCGCTGTTCGAGGCGCGACTTGGACTCGTCGTACTGGCCGCGGAGCGCTTCGAGTTCGCTCTGCACCTTCTCGTCCTCGACCGCGAACATCCACCATTGCGAGCGGGGATATTCGGAGACGACGGCGTTCGAAAGCTCGGTGCCCTTCTTGAAGCCCTTCGGACCGGCAATCGAGACCTGGCCGCGCAGCATGTCGATCAGACGACCATAGACGTTACGGTCGAGGATCGCCTGCTCGTCGTCACGGTCCTTGGCGAGACGCTCGATCTCTTCGCGTTCGATCGCCATCGCGCGCTCGTCCTTCTCGACGCCATGGCGGTTGAAGACGCGAACTTCGACGATCGTGCCGTAGGTCCCGGGCGGCATGCGCATGGAGGTGTCGCGCACGTCGGAGGCTTTTTCGCCGAAGATGGCGCGCAGAAGCTTTTCTTCTGGCGTCATCGGGCTTTCGCCCTTCGGCGTGATCTTGCCGACGAGGATATCCCCTGGCTGAACCTCGGCGCCGATATAGACGATGCCGGCTTCGTCGAGGTTCTTCAGCGCTTCTTCCGAGACGTTCGGAATATCGCGGGTGATTTCCTCGGGGCCGAGCTTGGTGTCGCGCGCCATCACTTCGAATTCCTCGATGTGAATGGAGGTGAACACGTCGTCGGCAACGATGCGCTCGGAGAGCAGGATCGAGTCTTCGTAGTTGTAGCCGTTCCAGGGCATGAACGCGACGAGCGCGTTGCGGCCGAGCGCCAGGTCGCCGAGATCGGTCGACGGGCCGTCGGCGAGAATGTCACCGCGGTTGACGACGTCACCGACGGTGACCAGCGGACGCTGGTTGACGCAGGTGTTCTGGTTCGAACGCTGGAACTTCTGCAGGCGGTAGATATCGACGCCGGATTTGCCGGCTTCGAGGTCTTCCGTGGCGCGGATAACGATACGCGTCGCATCGACCTGGTCGACCACGCCGCCGCGGCGGGCGCCGATGGCGGCACCGGAGTCGCGAGCGACGACCGGCTCCATGCCGGTGCCGACGAACGGCGCTTCGGCGCGCAACAGCGGCACGGCCTGACGCTGCATGTTCGAGCCCATGAGTGCGCGGTTGGCGTCGTCGTTTTCCAGGAACGGGATGAGTGCCGCAGCAACCGAAACGACCTGCTTCGGCGAAACGTCCATCAGGTTCATGCTATCGCGCGGAGCGAGCATAACTTCACCGGCATGACGGCAGACGACGAATTCGTCGACGAAGGAACCGTCAGCGTTCAGCTCGGCGTTGGCCTGGGCGACGTAATACTTTGCCTCTTCCATTGCGGAGAGGTAAAGCACGTCATTCGTCACCTTGCCGTCGACGATGCGGCGGTACGGGCTTTCGATGAAGCCGTACTTGTTGACGCGGGCAAAGGTCGCCAGTGAGTTGATCAGACCGATGTTCGGGCCTTCCGGCGTTTCGATCGGGCAGATGCGGCCGTAGTGGGTCGGATGCACGTCGCGGACTTCGAAGCCGGCGCGCTCGCGGGTCAGACCGCCCGGGCCAAGGGCCGAAAGACGGCGCTTGTGGGTGATTTCCGAGAGCGGATTAACCTGGTCCATGAACTGCGAGAGCTGCGAGGAACCGAAGAACTCGCGGACGGCTGCAGCCGCCGGCTTGGCGTTGATCAGATCCTGCGGCATGACCGTGTCGATTTCGATCGAGGACATGCGTTCCTTGATCGCGCGCTCCATGCGCAGCAGGCCGAGACGGTACTGATTTTCCATCAACTCGCCGACCGAGCGGACGCGGCGGTTGCCAAGGTTGTCGATGTCGTCGATCTCGCCCTTGCCGTCGCGCAGTTCGACCAGCATCTTGACCACGGCCAGGATGTCGTCCTTGCGCAGGATGCGGACGGTGTCTTCGACGGAGAGGTCGAGACGCATGTTCATCTTGACGCGGCCGACGGCGGAGAGGTCGTAACGCTCCGCATCGAAGAACAGCGAGTTGAACATAGCTTCGGCCGACTCCATGGTCGGCGGCTCACCCGGACGCATGACACGGTAGATGTCGAACAGCGCGTCCTGACGGTTCTCGTTCTTGTCGGCAGCCAGCGTATTGCGGATATAGGCGCCGACATTGATATGGTCGATGCCCAGAACCGGGATCTCGTCGAAACCGTTCGCCAGGATGATGCCGAGCGTCTTTTCGTCGATTTCGTCGCCGGCTTCGAGATAGATCTCGCCCGTCGAGTAGTTGACGATGTCTTCGGCGAGGTAGTTGCCGTAAAGATCGTCGTCACCGGCCTTCAGCGCCTTCAGACCCTTGTCGGAAAGCTGGCGCAGCAGGCGCGGCGTTAGCTTCTTGCCGGCCTCGACGACGACTTCGCCGGTATCTGCGTCGACCATCTCGGTGATCGCCTTGGCGCCCTTCAGCGTTTCCGGCTTGAAGGGAATGCGCCAGCCTTCGCCGTCGCGCTTGTAGAGCGACTTCGTGTAGAAGGTGTCGAGGATTTCCTCGCCGTCCATGCCGAGCGCCATCAGCAGCGACGTCACCGGAATCTTGCGGCGGCGGTCGATACGGGCGTAGACGATGTCCTTGGCGTCGAATTCGATGTCGAGCCAGGAACCGCGATAGGGAATGACGCGGGCCGCAAACAGCAGCTTGCCGGAAGAGTGGCTCTTGCCCTTGTCGTGATCGAAGAAGACGCCCGGCGAACGGTGCATCTGCGAGACGATGACGCGCTCGGTGCCGTTGACGATGAACGTACCGTTGTTGGTCATGAGCGGCATGTCGCCCATGTAGACGGACTGTTCCTTGATGTCCTTGATCGACTTCGCGCCGGTATCCTCGTCGATATCGAATACGATGAGGCGCAACGTCACCTTCAGCGGCGCGGCATAGGTCAGGTCGCGCTGACGGCACTCGTCAACGTCGAACTTCGGCGGCTCGAACTCATAGGAGACGAATTCCAGCATCGAAGCGCCGGAGAAATCCGTGATCGGGAATACCGACTTGAAGACGGCCTGAAGACCCTCATCGGGCCGGCCGCCCTTCGGCTCTTCCACCATCAGAAACTGGTCGTAGGACGCCTTCTGAACCTCGATGAGGTTCGGCATTTCTGCGACTTCGGGGATCTTACCAAAAAACTTGCGTACGCGCCTGCGACCGTTGAACGAAAGGGTCTGAGCCATCGTCGCTCCTTCAAAATCTTGCACCCGGGCCTGCAACGGACGGGAGCCGATGGCCAGTCGATCCCGTCAATCAATGAGTAGTTCAATCTCGTCCGACTCCCGAAAACGCTCAGCTCGGATTGCTGTGCTGCCCTCGGTGCGAGACTATCCTCTTGAAGAACCCATTACCCAAAAGCCGTTTTGACGCGGCTTTTGGGTAATTCGTTCAGAAAAACGGCAAATGGGAGGCAGTAAATACCGCCTCCCAAGAGCAGTCCAAGATTACTTGACGTCGGCCTTGGCGCCAGCGTCTTCAAGCTTCTTCTTGATGTCGGCGGCTTCAGCCTTGGAAACGCCTTCCTTGACAGCCTTCGGAGCGCCTTCGACGAGGTCCTTGGCTTCCTTGAGGCCGAGACCGGTGATGGCGCGGACTTCCTTGATGACGTTGATCTTGTTGGCGCCGGCATCCGTCAGGATGACGTCGAACTCGGTCTTTTCTTCTTCAGCCGGAGCAGCTGCACCGCCTGCACCACCAGCAACGGCAGCAACAGCTACCGGAGCAGCGGCGGAAACGCCCCACTTTTCTTCGAGCAGCTTGGAAAGCTCAGCGGCTTCCAGGACGGTCAGCGAGGAGAGGTCTTCAACGATCTTTGCGAGATCAGCCATTTTCTAGTTCCTTTGTTCGGTTCGAACTGTTGAGTATGTACAGCGAAAAACCGCCTTAAGCGGCTTCGTCCTTCTTGGCGTAGGCCGAGAACACGCGAGCAAGCTGGCTTGCCGGTGCTGCAACAACGCCTGCGATGCGGGTAGCCGGAGTCTGGATCATGCCCAGCAGCTTCGCACGCAGTTCGTCCAGCGAAGGCAGGGTCGCAAGCGACTTGACACCTTCGGCGTTCAGCGTTGTCGTGCCCATGGCGCCGCCGAGAACCACGATCTTGTCGTTGGTCTTGGCGAAATCCATGACGACCTTCGGAGCGGTGATCGGATCATTGCTGTAAGCAATGAGGGTCTGACCCTTGAAGAGATTGGAAATCCCTTCCGCTTCCGTACCCTGAAGGGCAATTTTGGCCAGGCGGTTCTTCGCGACTTTGACGGCGCCGCCAGCAGCGCGCATCTTCGAACGAAAATCGTTCATCTGTGCGACTGTAGCACCAGCATAGTGGGCCACGACAACCGAGCCCGAAGCCTTGAAGACTTCGTTCAGTTCCGTGACGAATTCGCGTTTTTCCGCTCTTTCCACTGCCTATCTCCAGTTGGCGGGACCATTTGAACGGACCCACCGGGTTGCCTTTTGCCTCCCGGGATCAAAAGAGATCCCAAGCGACGCTTGAGGATCCTGTCCCCTCGCGCTCCGCGCCAATCAAGGCTAAAGAGGCACAAGGCATCCAAGGCTCGAACCGAGTTACGAGAAGCGAACTTCATGCAATTCGGGTCTTACCCGTCTCATGCAGGCCAAGTGATTAAGGGAAAACCACCTGCAATCTCGGACAGGATTCCGGATTTCTCCGGAATATTCCGGCCCCTTGCGAGGCCGGAAATTCAATTCACCAGGCGAAAGCCCGGCGATAAACTTATGCAGTCGGAGCTGCGGTGACCGAGCCGACTTCGATCTTGACGCCCGGGCCCATGGTCGAGGAAATCGCCACGCGCTTGACGTAGTTGCCCTTGGCGCCAGCTGGCTTCGCCTTGATGACGGCGTCGGCGAAGGCACGGATGTTTTCCTCCAGAGCCTTGGCGTCGAAGGAAGCCTTGCCGATACCGGCATGGACGATACCAGCCTTCTCGACGCGGAACTCGACAGCACCGCCCTTGGACGCCTTGACGGCGCCGGCAACATCCATGGTGACGGTGCCGACCTTCGGGTTCGGCATCATGCCGCGCGGGCCGAGAACCTTACCGAGACGACCGACGAGCGGCATCATGTCGGGGGTAGCGATGCAGCGATCGAATTCGATCTTGCCGCCCTGGACGATTTCGACGAGGTCTTCGGCGCCGACAACATCGGCACCGGCAGCCTTGGCTTCATCAGCCTTGGCGCCACGAGCAAAGACCGCGACGCGAACCGTACGGCCGGTGCCGTTCGGCAGGTTGACGACGCCGCGAACCATCTGGTCCGCATGGCGCGGGTCAACGCCGAGGTTCATCGAGACTTCGATGGTTTCGTCGAACTTGGCGACAGCCCGTTCCTTGACCATGCCGATGGCGGTCGTCAGAGCGTAGAGCTTGGTCGGATCAACACCTTCGTTGATCTTCTGAGTGCGCTTGCCTGCCATGGTCTTAACCCACCACTTCCAGGCCCATGGCGCGGGCAGAGCCCTCGATCATCGCCATTGCACCTTCGATATCTGCTGCGTTCAGGTCCTTCATCTTGGCTTCGGCGATCGTCTTGATCTGAGCCTTGGTGAGGGTACCAGCCTTTGCGCCCTTGCCGGGCGTCTTGGAACCGGACGTGATCTTCGCTTCCTTCTTCAGCCAGTAGCTGACCGGAGGCTGCTTCATCGCGAAGGTGAAGGACTTGTCCTGGTAATAGGTGATGACGACCGGAATCGGCATACCCTTTTCCATTTCCTGCGTGGCGGCATTGAACGCCTTGCAGAATTCCATGATGTTAATGCCACGCTGACCAAGCGCCGGACCAATCGGCGGGGACGGGTTTGCCGATCCTGCCTTGACCTGAAGCTTGAGCTGGCCTGCAACTTTCTTAGCCATATCTCTCTGCCTTTCATGAACGGCCGGTCGCCCGGCCCGTGATGCCGGATCGCTCCGGCGGCTGCGGTTGCGTGGTGCGGATCATTAGGGCCCGGCTAAGACCCCTCACCTTCCACGCGGGTGCGGACAAGGTCCGCGGGAAACAGGCCGCAAGGCCGGCTTCCAAACTCTCGCAATCAGACCTTCTCGACCTGCGCGTATTCCAATTCGACCGGCGTTGCGCGGCCGAAGATCGACACCTCCACCTTCAGGCGCGAACGTTCCTCGTCCACATCCTGAACCGTGCCGTTGAACGAGGCAAAGGGGCCGTCGGAAACGCGGACCTGCTCGCCGATCTCGAAGGTAACGGAAGCCTTCGGCCGCTCGACACCTTCCTGAACCTGGCCGAGAATGCGCTCGGCTTCATAATCCGGAATCGGAACGGGCTTGTTGTCGGAACCAAGGAACCCCGTAACCTTCGGGGTATTCTTGATCAGGTGATAGGCCTCGTCCGTCAGATTGGCGCGGACCAGGACATAGCCCGGGAAGAACTTGCGCTCGCTGTCGACCTTGCGGCCGCGACGCACTTCCACAACCTTTTCGGTCGGCACAAGGATCTTCTCGAACAGATGCTCAAGCCCCTTCTGGCGAGCCTTGTTCTCGATGTCTTCAGCCACCTTCTTTTCAAAATTCGAATACGCGTGGACGATGTACCAACGTGCCGCCATTTTCATCTCCACCCGTATCAGTTGCCGGTATTCAGCACGAAGCTCAGAGCCCAGCCAATCAGCTGGTCAGCGGCAAAGAAAAACAGCGCGGCGAAAACCACCATCACAAGAACCATAACCGTGGAGATCATCGTCTCGCGGCGCGACGGCCATGTGACCTTGGACGTCTCGGAGCGCACTTGCTGCAGAAACGCAAATGGATTGGATTTGGATGCCATCGACTGCCCACGCAATTACGGCGCGTAAAGCTGAAACTATCAGCCCCACGCACCGCGTGTCTGTTGAACCCTAAATAAACACCGATTCCCGAATACACAAGAGGGAAACCGAAGTTTGACGAAATTAGTTGCCACCGATCAATCCCCGCCGGAATGCCGCGAGCACGGCCGCGCTGTCCGTTTCAGGAAGATGGCAGGGGCAGAGGGGCTCGAACCCCCGACCTGCGGTTTTGGAGACCGCCGCTCTACCAACTGAGCTATACCCCTTCATGCCCATCCTTCAGCGCCCGGGCCAAGACCCGCAAATCGCTGCTGAAATGCATGGCGCTCCCTTTAAGACGGCGGCAGCGGATTGGCAAGCCCGATTTTCGGTTTTCAAAGCCCTTCTGCTCAATTTGCGCGCGGCCGGCTTCGCGATCGTGCGGCCGGAGAGCATTCAGACCTTCACATATTTCCGCCAGTCATGTTCTTCCTTGAAGCCCAGCACCTCGCGAATCTTGCGGTTGGAGAGCAGCCCCTCGTATTCGCCGATCTCGCGGGTAAAAGGCACGTTCGGAAAGAATCGCTTGGCAAGCTCTTTCGACGGTGTATTGGCCGACACCGTATCGTTAGCGGCATTGAAGACCTGGTAGCCGAGCCCGTCCTTCTCGATGCAGAGATGACAGATCTGTCCGAGGTCGCGAGCGTCGATATAGCTCCAGGCGATTCGTTTGCGCATCTCGGGATGGGCAAAATAGGTCGGGAACCGCTCGTATTCGTGCGGCTCGATAACATTGCCGATGCGCAGCGCATAGATGTCGAAGCCCGACCGTTCGGCAAAGGCGCGCGCCGTCTTTTCGTTGACCACCTTGGAAAGGCCGTAGGAATCCATTGGATTGACGTCGTAATCTTCCTCCAGCGGGAACTGGTGGAAATCGCGATGGCCTTCGGCAAAGCAGACGCCGTAGGTCGTCTCGCTCGACGCGACGATGATCTTACGGATACCGAGCTTCACCGCCGCCTCGATGACATTGTAGGTGCCCATCGTGTTGATGCGGAATGTCTCGTTGTCGGGCTTGATCAGGATGCGGGGGATGGCAGCGAAATGCACGACGGCATCGAAGGGCTGCATACCCCTGCCCGCGTCGAGATCCGGAAAATCGCGGTGCATCGACAGCGCGTTGAAGACCTGACCGCTGTCGGTGATGTCAGCGATGAGGTTGGTGACGCCGGGGCTGTCCAGCGGCACGAGATCGAGGTTGTGAACCTCGTAGCCTGACTTGACGAGCCATGGCACGGCATGGCGACCCGCCTTGCCCGAACCGCCCGTGAACAGAATCCGCTTTTTCATGGAATATCCTCCGCGTCATGAGATCGGAGGCATAGTTAGACGCTTCCGCGCGAAGAGCAAGCGAGCGTCCTGCAAGGGGTTTAACCCCGCCGCGCCAGGAGCACCCATCCGGGAGCACCTGACCAAGAATTGCCCTATCACCGCAGCCCCCTGCGATGAACTGGAAAGGTCGTCACTTGACGACGCTTACCTCACTGATCTGCACTCCGGCCGACTGAACAACCTCTTGCGGAATAGCAGCGATGAAAAACATCGTGAAAACATACATCGCGAATATCGTCGCAACGAATGTGGCCTTTGGAATCATCCGACTCTCCTCTTTACAAGGAGAAGTCTGGACTAAATTGAGCCAATCACAACTGCTTTCTGAACGTGAGATGAACAAAATACTGTGACGGGCATATTTAACGATATTTTTACAACACCTGTTAAATGGCTCGAATGCATCAAAAACGAAAAACCCCGCTGTTTCCAGCGGGGTCTTCCTGATTGTGGATAACCTGAAAGTTACTCGACGATCGAGGCAACGATACCGGCGCCGACGGTGCGGCCGCCCTCGCGGATAGCGAAGCGCAGCTTTTCTTCCATCGCGATCGGAACGATCAGCTCGACGGCAACCGTGACGTTGTCGCCCGGCATAACCATTTCCGTGCCTTCCGGCAGCGTCACGATGCCGGTAACGTCGGTCGTGCGGAAGTAGAACTGCGGACGGTAGTTGGTGAAGAACGGCGTATGACGGCCGCCCTCTTCCTTCGTCAGGATGTAGGCTTCTGCCATGAACTTCTTGTGCGGCTTGACCGAACCCGGCTTGCACAGGATCTGGCCACGCTCGACGCCGTCACGGTTCACACCGCGGATCAGCGCGCCGATGTTGTCGCCCGCCTGGCCCTGATCGAGCAGCTTGCGGAACATTTCAACGCCGGTCACCGTCGTCTTCGAGGTCGGACGGATGCCGACGATCTCGACTTCTTCGCCAACCTTGACAATGCCACGCTCGACGCGGCCGGTCACAACCGTACCGCGGCCCGAGATCGAGAACACGTCTTCGATCGGCATCAGGAACGGCTGGTCGATCGGACGCTCAGGCGTCGGGATGTAGGAGTCGACCGCTGCCATCAGCTCGCGGATCGCGTCTTCGCCGATCTTCTTGTCGGAATCTTCAAGAGCGGCAAGTGCCGAACCCTTGACGACCGGGATGTCGTCGCCCGGGAAGTCGTAGGACGACAGCAGTTCGCGAACTTCGAGCTCGACCAGTTCGAGAAGCTCGGCGTCGTCAACCTGGTCGACCTTGTTCAGGAACACAACGATCGCCGGAACGCCGACCTGGCGGGCCAGCAGAATGTGCTCGCGCGTCTGCGGCATCGGGCCGTCGGCAGCCGAGCAAACCAGGATCGCGCCGTCCATCTGTGCGGCACCGGTGATCATGTTCTTCACGTAGTCGGCGTGGCCGGGGCAGTCGACGTGCGCGTAGTGGCGGTTCGGCGTCTCATACTCAACGTGCGCCGTCGAGATCGTGATGCCGCGCGCCTTCTCTTCCGGAGCCGCGTCGATCTGGTCGTACGCCTTGAACTCACCGAAGTACTTCGTGATCGCTGCCGTCAGAGACGTCTTGCCGTGGTCAACGTGGCCGATCGTGCCGATGTTGACGTGCGGCTTGTTGCGCTCAAACTTACTCTTTGCCATTTGAATGCTTCCTGTGAACGAAATGGTGGCCCCGGCGAACCGGTTTAGTGCCGCCGTTTAAGGCTTTCGGCGAAATTGCGCAAGACTTAATTGCAGACGCCAATCTTGGCGTGACAGCGCATATGGGAGACAATCCGCCGCCTGCAAGGCGATTCGCCGGAACCGCTTCAAAAAACGCTGGAATCGCAGCGAAAATCGAGCGGCGCCAAGGCAAGCTCGTGCGAATCCGGACCTCAGGCGCCCTCACCTTCCAGCGCAAATGATGCCTGCGGGCCAATCGCCGGCGGAGAATGAACTGACGTCAGGAAAACTGGAGCGGGTAGCGGGAATCGAACCCGCGTATTCAGCTTGGAAGGCTGCTGCTCTACCATTGAGCTATACCCGCGGGTTGGTCCGATCCGATGACGAATGGTGGAGAGAGTTGGATTTGAACCAACGTAGGCTGAGCCAACGGATTTACAGTCCGTCCCCTTTAACCACTCGGGCATCTCTCCAGTTTTCGTCCGGATCTTGAAGACCAAGTTCGTCAGACTTCGAAGCGTTGCCGCCCGTCGTCTGCGCCGCGTATATGACCGGAGCATTTCCGTCTGTCAACACGATGACAATGGAAAAAACGCGAAAAATTTCATTCGCCGCCGAAAAGCCGGCACATGAAAGAAAGCCTATGCGGCGGCGAAGGCCGTGGCTATAAAGCCGCATGAGCAAAGACAACAAATCCGGCGGCAAGGCCGCGACAGACCCATCCGCCAAGGATACGCACTACGCCAATCTGAGGCGCGCGCATCGCGACGCCAAGCGCGAACGCGGGGAGATCCCGACACCTCAACCGCAGAAGCGCAAGCGCGGGGCTGAGGACTGGAAGCCGCCGGCACTCGCGCCCGACCAGGTATATCTCTACGGCCTGCACACGGTACGCGCCGCCCTCGACAATCCAGAGCGCAAGAAGATCAAGCTGTTCGTGACGCAGAATGCGCTCGCGCGTCTGGAAATCGACGCCGAGACGCTCGCCATTCCCTTCGAAATCGTCTCCCCGCACGAGATCGACAAGGTGCTCGGCCCCGAGGCGATTCACCAGGGCGTCATGCTGGAAACACGGCCGCTGCCGGTGCGCCGGCTCGAAGCGCTGAAGGACAGCCCTCTTCTGCTCGTGCTCGACCAGGTCACCGATCCGCACAATGTCGGCGCGATCATGCGCTCGGCCGTCGCCTTCAATGCCGGGGCCGTCATCACCACCCAGAGACATAGCCCGACCGAGTCGGGCGTGCTCGCCAAGTCCGCCTCCGGCGCTCTGGAGCTGATACCTTATATACAGATCACCAACCTCGCCGATGCGCTCGGCGAATTGCACAAGCTCGGCTTCTCCACCATCGGCCTCGATTCGGAAGGGCCGGCGCCGCTCGAGGGCACCTTCTCAGGCGACAAGGTGGCGCTGGTGCTCGGTTCCGAGGGCAAGGGGCTCAGGCAGAAGACGCGCGAGACCGTCAACGCGCTTGCCCGTCTCGACATGCCCGGCGCGATCAAATCGCTGAACGTTTCGAATGCAGCGGCGATCGCGCTTTATGCGGCGCGGCTCTACTTGAAGGCATAGGCCATGTCGCGCAAAAGCGTGTAGCGGCTTTGCGCCAAAAGACGGAAAATAAAGAGCTGCGTGCGGCAAACGGGTCTGAATTGCCACGCATTTCAGGCCGGCCGTGACAAAGGGGGAATTGTCATGATCCATATGGTCCGGCTGACAGCTCCTGCAGTGGCGCTCCTGGCCTGCGGTGTGGCATACGCGCAGGATATCGATCCCGATGTGCTGAAAGCGCAAGCCGGAACCTATCTCGTTGCCCCGGAAGACGGCCGCGCGGGATGCCGGATGACGTTGGAAACCGACATGGCAATCGGCGGTTATTCGCTCTCCGGCCAGGATTCCTGCATCAAGGTGCTGCCGGCGTTCGCCGAAGCCTCCGCCTGGAATTTCGACGGCGATGGCGGGCTGATCCTGATCGATGCCGTACGCGAAGTGATTGCCCGTTTCGTCGAGAATGAAGGCGCGCCGATGAAGACGGAAGACGGTGCGCCGCTCCTGCTGATCGCGGCTCCCGACGGCGTCGATCGCCTGCCAACCTATGGCAGCCTTGCCGGTGCATGGACGATGCGGAGGCCGGGCGGCGAAAAGCTCTGCGGCGTGACGCTTGACGGAAATGTCGGGGCTGACGAAAATGCGCCGCTGTCACTGTCCGGAGACTGCACCGCCGCCGTCACCGGACTGAAGCTTACGGCCTGGCATATCGATGGCTTCAGGCTGACGCTGATGGGCGACGGCGGTTCGTCGCTTAGCTTCGATATGCGCGCCGACGGCAATTTCGACAAATCGAAAGAGGAAGGCGGCAAGCCGCTTTCGATCGTGCGCCGCTGATCCAGGCTCTCCGGAGAAATCCACTTTTGCCTTGGAATGACCTTCTGGAGCATTATGATCGGCTGGCGATCGATCGTAGCGACCGGTCACAAGCAAGAAGGAGCGATTCCCATCATGGCCATCCGACCGCTCATATTCGGTATCCTCTTCATCGCGGCGTTTGTGGGAATCATTCTCAGCATCATATGGGTGGACACGTCGCATCCCGTCCACCAGCCCGACCCTCTGTCGCCGACGGCGCCCGGCCCGGCGACGCCGGGACCGGTGCAATAGGCCGAGAGGAACGCGGACAGCGATCGCGCGTTAATCCCAGCTGAACGAGGATTGAACGCTTATGCGCATAATGATCGCCGTCGTCGCCTTCATGGTCGCTTCCGTGCTCAGCATCGCGGTGCTGTCACCTTCCGGTGCCGGGCAGACGGGCAATGGCGACAGGATCGAGGCGAGTGTCGACGAACCGGTTACGCACTGAGCCGAGGCCACCCGGCACTGGCAGCCGCTTGTTCTCAGCTGCGATAGAGCCAGGGAATTTCCCGATCACGATGGCGCCATTGACGGCGCTCTTCCCACCGCTCGGCCCGCCACGGACGCCAATGGCGGCGTTCATAACGCCAGTCCGACCGGCGCCAATCGCGGCCATCGCGCCAGTCACGATCGTCACGCCAATCACGGTCGTCACGCCAACGGTCCTGCCGCCAGCTGTCGTGCACTTGGACGATGCCGCTTTGGGATACCGCAGGTCGATCGACAGGCATGGCGGCGGCCGGCGCAACGGCAGCAAAGGCCGCGCCAAGGGAAATGGCTGCGGTCAGAAAAATGTGTCCGAACTTCATATCGGTTTCCTCATTGACGATGAGGCAACACTGCACCGCCACGGCTGAATTGCCGCTGAAGCAGTCCTTCAGACAGGGTTCATCAAGAAAAACGCGCCGGATCATTACCTGAACCAGTCCGCCTTCGTTCCCAACGGAACTACGGCGCGACAGCCTCCGCTTGGCCGCTCTCTTCGGCTCACCGAGCCGAAGCTCACAGAGCGTAGGCTGGTGCCCCCGGCAGGGTTCGAACCCGCGACCCCCTGATTACAAATCAGGTGCTCTACCAACTGAGCTACAAGGGCAATAGCAGCCCAACTAACAGATTCTGCGATCCTGTAAAGGAAAATCCGTGGGACGCGGAGAGGCCAGCCCCTCCTCAAAACGCCTCGCAGTGCAAATCGTCCTTGTCGCAGCGGCCATTTATCCTTTAGCTAGAGCAGCTTCACAAAGGGCATTGCATGGGCCGTTCATTTCAGACGCTTTCCTTTATCGCTTCGCCGACGATGGAGGCGCTCGCAGCACGCGAAGAGCTGATTCGCATTTACGGCGACGTGCCGCAGGATCAGGCGGACGTCATCGTCGCGCTGGGCGGTGACGGATTCATGCTGCAGACGCTGCATAGCACCATGAACTCCGGCAAGCTGGTCTATGGCATGAATCGCGGCTCGGTCGGCTTCCTGATGAACGATTACAGCACCGAACGGCTTCAGGAACGCATCTGCATCGCCGTCGAAAACGCCTTCCGGCCTTTGAAGATGACGACGGCCAATGCCGACGGCACCAATTCGACAGCGCTCGCCATCAACGAGGTCTATCTTTTCCGCCAGTCTTATCAGGCCGCCAATCTAAGGGTCGTGGTCGACGGGCGCGTGCGTCTGGAGGAGCTGATCTGCGACGGGCTGATGGTGGCCACTCCGGCCGGATCGACGGCCTATAATCTTTCCGCGCATGGCCCGATCCTGCCGCTAGAAGCGCCACTGCTCGCCATGACGCCGGTCAGCGCTTTCAGGCCGCGACGCTGGAGGGGCGCCTTGCTTCCGAACAAGGTCACCGTCGATATCGACGTGCTCGAGCCGGTGAAGCGGCCGGTGAATGCGGTGGCCGACAATACGGAAGTCAAATCGGTGCTGCATGTTCGAATCGCCCAGTCGGAGCATATGACAGCGCGCATCCTCTCCGATCCCGACCGGTCCTGGTCCGACCGTATTCTGGCGGAGCAGTTCAAGGATTGAGATGATGGCAATACGACTGACGTTGATAACCACGATTTTTCTCGTCGGATACTCGGCCGCGATCGCCGCTCCCGCACAGGAGGCCATCCTGCCGGCGTCGGTGATTTTCGCGACCAGCACCGGCTACTGGGAGGACGACGGAAACGCACCGGCTGTCGAGCGGGCGCCCACCGCTGCCAAGAGCGTTTCCGACCCGCAAGGAACCGAGCGCCACGGCTACTACAAGCTCTTTGCCGTGCGCCAGCCGGACAGGACCTCGAAGGTCTATCTTCAACAGATCGCCCAGACCGAGACCGGCCCGGCGATAGCCTCGACCATCGAGCTGCAGGAGATCAGCGACCTGAAGCCTTACGTGACAGATATCCGCCCGGAGAATTCGAGCGGCATCAGCAAGCAGCCCGGCCTCTTCGCCACCATCTATCTAAAGACCGATCCTGCGGCCGAGCCGGATGGCTGGACCGTGCTGATCGACGAATTCGGTGACATCACCATCGAGAAAGCGACCAATTGAACGGCGAAACGCTGTCCGCACAGGCGGCGAAGATCAAACTCGGCTTTCGCGAAGGCGTCCTCTATGACGAGCAAAGGCCGGACTGGGACGCAGCCGGCCCGAGGCCTGTCCGCTGGTCGCTATGGTATCCGGCCACCGACGACGCGCGGGAATGCGATATCAAGGAAAGAAGCTGGTTTCGGAAGGCGGCGGTCGCCCGCGACGCGCCGATCCGCCCGTCTAACAGGCCTTATCCGCTGGTCCTTCTATCACACGGCACGGGCGGATCTGCGGCCGGACTGGAATGGCTGGCGCGACGCCTGGTCGATCGCGGATTTGTAGCGCTCGGCGTCGACCATCACGGCAATACCGGCAGTGAGCCTTATCGCGCAGAAGGTTTTGCCTGTCTGTGGGAGCGGGCGCCGGATCTGAGCTTCATGCTCGACCGCAGCGGCGACTGGCTTAGCGATCTTGCAAGCCGGATCGATGCAGACCGTGTATTCGCGGCCGGATTTTCGGCCGGAGCCTACAGCGTCATGCTGCTTCTCGGCGCTGTCACGCAATTCTCGCAGTTCGAACCGTCACGACTGAAGCCGGGTGGTCCGCGCCGCCCAAGGGAATTTCCCGACCTTGCCGATCATATCCCCTCATTGCTTCGCACCAGCGGTGTGTTTCGCCAGTCATGGTCACGCATGTCGCGACCCTATCGGGATGACAGGATCGCGGCGGCGCTCCTCTGCGCGCCGGGTCGCTCCGTTCTCGGCTTCGACGAGGAAAGCCTGAAAACTGTCGAGGCACCCGCTCTGATCCTTGTCGGCGATGCCGACAAGGCGGCACCGGCCGAAGAATGTTCCTCATGGCTGCATCAACGGTTGACGCGCAGCGCGCTGAAAATCTTCGGGGGCGGCCTCGGGCATTATGTCTTCGTGCCGGAGGGCACCGGCCTCGGCTTTGCCTTTGCGGCCGAGCTTTTCACCGATCCGCCGTGCATCGAGCGGGCTGCCGTTCATGACGAGATTGCCGAGTTGTCGGCGGCGCTGTTTCGGAGTGCCGACGTCGGCGCGAGAGCCTGAACGAAAGAAAGCCCCGTTTCCGGAGCTTTCTGACTTAGATTATTGCGGCCTGTCAGTCGACATCTTCGACGACCGCGTCGGCGGCGCCGCTGATGCGATGGGCAAGGGCTGCTTCCATGAATTCGTTCAGATCGCCGTCAAGCACGTCGTCCGGAGCGGTACTGGCGACGCCGGTGCGCAGGTCCTTGACCAACTGGTATGGCTGCAGCACGTAGGAGCGGATCTGGTGACCCCAGCCGATATCCGTCTTGGAAGCGGCTTCGGCGTTCGCGGCCTCTTCGCGCTTCTTCAACTCGGCTTCGTACATGCGGGCACGCAGCATTTCCCAGGCTTTGGCACGGTTCTTGTGCTGCGAACGTTCCTGCTGGCAGGCAACCACGATCCCGGTCGGGATATGGGTGATGCGCACGGCCGAGTCCGTCGTGTTGACGTGCTGGCCGCCGGCACCGGACGACCGATAGGTATCGATACGGCAATCGCTTTCGTTGATCTCGATGTTGATCGAGTCGTCGACGACGGGATAGACCCAGATCGACGAGAACGACGTATGGCGACGCGCATTGCTGTCATAGGGCGAGATGCGCACCAGACGGTGCACGCCCGATTCCGTCTTCAGCCAGCCATAGGCATTGTGGCCCTTGACGAGCAGCGTCGCGGACTTGATGCCCGCCTCTTCGCCGTCATGGACTTCGAGAAGTTCGACCTTGAAGCGCTGGCGTTCCGCCCAGCGGGTGTACATGCGCAAAAGCATGTTCGCCCAGTCCTGGCTTTCGGTGCCGCCGGCGCCGGAATGGACTTCGAGATAGGTATCGTTGCCGTCGGCCTCACCGGAGAGCATCGCTTCCACCTGGCGGCGAGCGGCCTCGGCCTTCAAGGCCTTCAGCGAGTCCTCGGCTTCCCTAATGATGTCCTCATCGCCCTCTTCCTCGCCAAGCCCGATGAGCTCGATATTGTCGTTCAGCTGCTGTTCGAGCTGCCGGACGCCGTTGATGCCGTCATCGAGCTGCTGGCGCTCGCGCATCAGCTTCTGGGCTTCCTGCGCATCGTTCCAGAGGTTCGGATCCTCTGCCTTGTTGTTCAACCAGTCCAGTCGTCTTATCGCCTGGTCCCAGTCAAAGATGCCTCCTCAGCAGGGTGATAGCCTGCTTGGTTTCATCGACCACGTTTTCGATTTCAGCTCGCATTTTCCTGCTTCTCTGTCTCGGTCTTCTCAAGTGCTGGTGGGATAGAGCATTTTCGCTTTTCTCCGAGCCACGGAGATGCTCTATCTTTTTAGTTTTACGCAATTCCTGACGCAAAACCGCTGAGCGCTTTTGCTGGAATTGCTCTAGAGACGCCCGCCGCTGAAGTAAAGAGCCGCAGCGGGCGTTCAAAATTCAGGCGAGGGTCAGAAAAGGCCTGGCGTGCCTGTCTGGACGGCCTGATTGGCCTGTGGCGAGGTCTTCAGGATTTCTTCGGGCGCCATGGTGCTGTCCATGCCGATGACGGAGAAGCTGTCGGCCGGGCCGGTGCCGGGCTTGAAAGCCTCGACGATGGTGTTCGGATCGCCGTCGGCGGCGGCCATGCCGGTCTTGCGGTCGATCGGGATCAGGTTCATGCCGGATGGAATGACGAATTTCGACTCCGGCATATCCTTGACGGCGGCCTGCATGAATTCGTTGAAGATCGGGGCGGAAAGCCCGCCGCCGGTGCCGCCGCGGCCAAGCGGCGCCGGCGTATCGAAGCCCATATAGAGGCCGGCGACCAGATCCGGCGTAAAGCCGACGAACCAGGCATCCTTTTCGTCATTGGTCGTGCCGGTCTTGCCGGCGACGTCGCGGCCGCCGAGGTCGATCTTGCCAGCGGCTGTGCCGCGCTGAATGACACCCTGCATCATCGAGGTGATCTGGTAGGCGGTCATCGGATCGAGAACGGTTTCGCGGTTGTCGACGACATTCGGCTCTTCCTGGTTCTGCCAGTCGCCGGCATTGCAGCCCTCGCAGAGGCGCTCCTCATGCCTGAAGATCGTCTTGCCGTAGCGATCCTGGATACGGTCGATCAGGGTCGGCTTGATCTGCTTGCCGCCATTGGCGATGACCGAATAGGCCGAGACCATACGCAGTACCGTGGTGTCGCCTGCGCCGAGCGACATGGAGAGAACCGGCAGCATGTGATCGTAGATACCGAAACGTTCGGCATATTCGGCGACGATGTTCATGCCGAGATCGTTGGCGAGACGTACCGTCATCAGGTTGCGCGAATGCTCAATACCCGAGCGCAGCGTCGATGGGCCGCCGACGTCGCCGCCGTAATTCTCCGGTCTCCAGACCTGGCCGCCGGAGACGATCTCGATCGGTGCGTCCATGATGACGGAGGCCGGCGTGTAGCCATTGTCCATCGCCGCTGCGTAGACGAAGGGCTTGAAGGAGGAGCCCGGCTGGCGCATCGCCTGGGTCGCGCGGTTGAATTCGGACTGGGAATAGGAGAAGCCGCCGACCATGGCAAGCACGCGGCCAGTCTTCGGGTCCATGGCGACAAGGCCGCCCTGTACCTTCGGCGGCTGGCGCAGGCGATAGGATGTCGACGCGTCGTCACCGAGCTTTTCGACATAGACGACATCGCCCGGACTCAAGACGCCGGCCGGCGATTTCGCGGTCTTGCGGGAGCCGTCCGCCGAACGGTAGGCCCATTGCATGCTCTTGGCATCGATCGTGCCGCGTTGGCGGTCGGCCGCGACCTTGCCGCTGCCATCCTTGGCCGGCTGCAGGCCGATGTCGACGGTGGCGTCGGAGGCGGCGAGCACAACGGCGAGACGCCATTCCGGCACGTCGGACAGCGCGGGAACATCGGCAAGCGCCTTGCCCCAGTCACCGCCCGCATCGATCTGCTTGATCGGTCCATGGAAACCGCGGCGCTCGTCATAGGTTACGAGGCCATCCTGCAGAGCCTTGCGGGCAGCAAGCTGCATCTGGGGATCGAGTGAGGTGCGCACCGAAAGGCCGCCCTCATACAGTACCTTCTCGCCATATTGGTCGATCAGCTGGCGGCGCACGGCTTCGGCGAAATAGTCAGAAGCGAAGAGCGATGGGCCGTTGCTGCGGGCGGTAACGCCAAGCGGCTGCTTCTTGGCTTCCGCGCCGTCGCTCTGGCTGACATAGCCGTTCTCGACCATGCGATCGATGACCCAGTTGCGGCGTTCCAGCGCTGCCTCAGGATGACGGAAGGGATGATAATTGGCCGGGCCCTTCGGCAGCGATGCCAGATAGGCCGCCTCGGCGACGGTCAGTTCGGTGACGGATTTGTTGAAATAGGTCAGCGCGGCGCCGGCAATGCCATAGGAATTCAGCCCAAAGAAAATCTCGTTCAGGTAGAGCTCGAGAATCTTGTCCTTGCTGTAGGCCTGCTCGATACGGAAGGAGAGGATCGCTTCCTTGATCTTGCGGTCGATTGTCTGGTCCGAGCTCAGAAGGAAGTTCTTGGCCACCTGCTGAGTGATTGTGGATGCACCGACCGGGCGGCGGCCGGAACCGAAATTTTGCAGGTTGACGAGGATTGCGCGACCGAGACCGGTGAGATCGACGCCCGGATGATTGTAGAAATTCTTGTCTTCGGCCGACAGGAAAGCGGCTTTGACGCGGTCTGGAACAGCCTGAATCGGCAGGAAAAGACGCTTTTCCTTGGCATATTCCGCCATGAGAGCGCCGTTGCCGGCGTGCACGCGGGTCGTCACCGGTGGCGCGTAGCTGTTCAGAACGGCATAGTCCGGGAGGTCCTTCGCGATATTGGCGAGGTAGATGGCAATACCCGCCGCCGCGACCAGGAACAGGACACAGGCCATTCCGAAGAAATATCCAAGAAGTCTAACCATATTTTCAGCTACCGGTCTCTTCGATCCTCAATCGGCGCAGGCGCAACGATTGCACAGATCAAGGCAATTTGCACGTTACGCGCGGCTTACTCCATGAGCGCTACCGCCACAAGCCGAATTCCGCGTCTCAGGCTTAGGAAACATAAGCCGGAGTAACGGCGCGAATGTGAGCAAAATAGGGCTCTGGCCGCCGCAATCACCGCTGCGGCAGCGTTTCATCAGGACTGTCACATCCAAGCAACGCCCTTCCCGCCGGCAATCGGAAGCACGCCGCTCAGAACTTGATTCATGGGATACGTCCAAGTCTTTGTTTTCATGAATATCGCCCGGAAGAACCCGGTCGATCTTTCGGCAGGCGTTCTTCAGCCGCCATTCGCCACGACACCGGTGCGGTATCGCTTCACCGCCTCTGTCAGGAGATCGGCGATCCTGCCGCGCCAGGTTTCGTCGAGCAGCAGTTTCTCGTCCTCGGCATTCGACAGGAATCCGAGCTCGAGAAGGATCGACGGCACGTCGGGGGCCTGCAGTACACGGAAGCCGGCATGGCGGTGCGGGTTGTTGATGGTGCTGACCTGGTCCTTGAAGGAATTCAGCACGCTTTCGGCCAGCGAGATCGAGAAGGCCTGCGTCTCACGCCGCGTCAGGTCGAGCAGGATGTCGGCGACCTCCGGCGGCTCGGCGACCGTCTCCTTGCCGGCGATCTGATCAGAGAGGTTTTCGCGTTCGGCCAGGTCTGCGGCGAGTTTGTCGGAGGCCTTGTCGGAGATCGTATAGACGGTCGCGCCGCGGATATCCTTCTGCTTCAGCGTGTCGGCATGCAACGAAATGAACAGGCCGGCATGGTTTTGGCGGGCGATCAGCACGCGCTGCGAAAGCGATAGGAACTCGTCATCGTTACGCGTCAGGAACGCCTTGATGCCGGGTTCCTTGTTCAGCCGGTCGGTCAGGGCCTTGGCGAAGGCAAGCGTCACCTGCTTTTCCTCGGTCTTGGTATCGACGCCGATCGCGCCGGTATCGATGCCGCCATGGCCGGCGTCGACGGCAATGACGAAATCGCCGGGGGCGGTTTTCTCGGGGGCTGGAATGGCACTCGTCGTCTGGGCCGCGCCAGCCTGATCGTTCCAGGCGCGATCGCTCCATGATTGTGTCTTGACCAATTCGGCAAAAGCCTGCTTGTCGATCATTTCGGCATCGAGCACCAGGCGATGGCCCCTGCCCGCCTCGTCGGCCTGCACCTTGGCGAGCGCCAGTTTTACCGGCCTTGCCGTCGTCAGCACGATGCGGGCGCTCTCCTCGTCCATTTTGCCGTAGCGGATATCCTTGAAGAGGCCGCGTGCGGCGAGATCCTTGGCTGGAAAACCGAAGGCGGTGGCCGGCAGATCGACGACAATACGCTCCGGATTGGCGATATAATGGACGGAGAAACGCGGTTCGCGGTCGAAGTCGATGACGATGCGCGTTCTGGCGTCATCGCCGATGATGCGCGCTCCATAAGCGAGCAGCGGATCCTTGGCCTCGGCCGCACCCGCGAGACCAGACAGGAAGCAACCGGCGACAAGTGCCGCCGTCAGAAAACGGCTTGCGAATTTCGATCGCCGCGTTGCCGACTGCGCGGCGATCCGAGCCCTCTTAAACAATTAACCGCCACATCCTATTTATACCGCGATGGACCGGACATGGCCGGAGCGGACGCCCGAGAGCGAAACGCCTTGCCGCCTGCCGAATCGCAATCACTTGTCCCCAGCTTCTATGCGTTTCGAAATCCATCAATATTATGGCACATTTGGCTTTTCCCTTGCTATTGTGACAGAGAAAACATACAACGCATTTTAAGGTAGAAGTGTTGACGGGATAGAGTCGCCGCAAGGGCTGCCAGCCAGATCTGGACCTGGCGCCACATCGGTCATCGTCCGCCGTCTCATGCGCTTCAACCCGAGAACTGGATCCTGATTTTCCGGCTTCTTGTCGGAACTTCATTGGTGGATCAGCCACCACGCTCTCAGGAGCAAACTCATCGGACCCGAACCGGGTCTTCGTATTTGTCGATCACGCTTGGTTGTTGATGGTTTCGCAGCAGGTTTTATCTGAAGTGTACAGGCCCCGGACCGAAATGGTTCCGGTTGCGATCTGGCTGCTGCTCTCCTCTTCGCGTCAGGCGCGACTTTCATTATCCGGCGCGGCCACGGTGGACCGCATTCTTTCTGTTTCTAAAGCAGTCGGGAATGCGCTCTCGCGGCCACGCCGAGGAGCACAGCTTACATGGCAGACAAAATGCTTATCGATGCGTCTCACGAGGAAGAGACGCGCGTCGTTGTCGTTCGCGGGAACCGCATAGAAGAATTTGACTTCGAGTCGCAGCACAAGAAGCAGATCCGCGGCAACATCTATCTTGCAAAGGTAACGAGGGTCGAGCCCTCGCTGCAGGCCGCCTTCGTCGATTACGGCGGCAACCGGCACGGCTTCCTGGCCTTCGCCGAAATCCACCCCGACTATTATCAAATACCGCTCGCCGATCGTCAGGCACTGCTTCGAGCCGAAGCCGAGGAGCATCGCCGCGACGAAGACGTCGAACACGTCGAAACCGCGCCGATGGTCGATCTTTCCAAGCAGGATCAGCCGGATGTCGGCATCGTTCCGGCAGAGGCGCCGGCAACGGCTGCCGTAGCCGAAGAGACCACCGCGGAAGAAGTGGCGGCAGCGCCGGAGGCGGCCACGGAAGCCCCGGCCAAGAAGGCAAAGCCGCGCCGCAGCCGCAAGAAGGCCGTCGAAGCAGCCACTGAGACGACCGCGACCGAGGATGCCGTCCCCACCGACGTCGAAGCCGAAGGCGCTTCGACCGTCGACAACGAGGATGACGGTTCGACCGGCGGCGCGATGGCCGCGATGGTGGAAACCGACGAGATTTCCGAGGATGTCGAGACCAGCAAGCGTCGCCGCGACGACGATGACGACGATGACGATCACGGCGAAGAGGAAGTCATCGAATCCGTCGGCGCCGAAGACGCGATGGAAGAAGTGCCGGACCGCGTGCAGCGCAAGCCGCGCAAGCAGTACCGCATCCAGGAAGTCATCAAGCGCCGGCAGATCCTGCTCGTGCAGGTCGCGAAGGAAGAGCGCGGCAACAAGGGCGCAGCCCTGACCACCTATCTCTCACTTGCCGGCCGCTATTCCGTCCTGATGCCGAACACGGCGCGTGGCGGCGGCATTTCCCGCAAGATCACCAATCCTGCCGACCGCAAGCGCCTGAAGGAAATCGCGCGCATGCTCGAGGTGCCGCAGGGCATGGGCGTGATCCTGCGCACCGCCGGCGCCAATCGCACCAAGGTCGAGGTCAAGCGCGATTTCGAATATCTAATGCGCCTGTGGGAGAACGTGCGCACGCTGACGCTGGCCTCCACGGCTCCCTGCCTCGTCTATGAGGAAGGCTCGCTGATCAAGCGCTCGATCCGCGACCTCTACAACAAGGACATCGGCGAGATCATCGTTGCCGGCGAAGAAGGCTATCGTGAAGCCAAAGACTTCATGAAGATGCTGATGCCGAGCCACGCCAAGGTGGTCCAGCCCTATCGCGACATCCACCCGATCTTCTCGCGTTCGGGCATCGAGGCCCAGCTCGACCGCATGCTGCAGCCGCAGGTGACATTGCGTTCCGGCGGTTACCTGATCATGAACCAGACGGAAGCGCTGGTTTCGATCGACGTCAACTCCGGCCGCTCGACGCGCGAACACTCGATCGAGGACACCGCGCTGCAGACCAACCTCGAAGCCGCGGAAGAAATCGCCCGCCAGCTTCGCCTGCGCGACCTTGCCGGCCTGATCGTCATCGACTTCATCGACATGGAAGAGAAGCGCAACAACCGCGCAGTCGAGAAGAAGCTGAAGGAATGCCTGAAGAACGACCGCGCCCGCATCCAGGTCGGCCGGATCTCGCATTTCGGCCTTCTGGAAATGTCGCGCCAGCGCATCCGCGCTTCCGTTCTCGAATCGACCACCCAGGTCTGCTCGCATTGCGGCGGCACCGGTCACGTCCGTTCGCAGTCCTCCGTCGCGCTGCACGTGCTGCGCGGGATCGAGGAATATCTGCTGAAGAACACCACGCACAACATCACCGTGCGCACCACGCCCGACATCGCGCTCTATCTGCTCAACCACAAGCGTCAGACGATCGTCGATTACGAAGCGCGCTTCGGTGTCGCGATCATCATCGACGCTGACGGTTCGGTGGGTGCCCAGCACTTCGCGATCGACCGCGGCGAACCTGTGGAAAATCCGGTCAAGATCGAAAGCCTCTTCAACTTCGCAGCCATTCCCGAGGATGACGACGACGATATTGTTATCGAAGCGGATGAGGACGAAGACGAGGAACTCGAGGAAAAGCCGGCCGCTGCCGAACGCGTTGCCACGGCACGCGCAGAAGGCGAAGGTGACGGCAACCGAAAGCGCAAGCGCCGCAGGCGCCGTCGCGGCCGCAACGGCAATGCAGAGCAGCCGGTATTGGCTGCAGGCGAAGCCGGCGACGAGGAAGAAGACGGCGAGGACGAAGGCAGCGAAGGCGATGAAACCGCCGCCGCCACGCCCGAGGCCCGTGCCGAAAACGAGGAATCGCAGCGCCGCAAGCGTCGCCGTCGCGGCAAGCGCGGCGGCCGCCGCAATCGCGCCGAGGACGGCTCTGAAGTGACGGTTGGTGAAGCCGGCGAAGGCAACGGTAGTGACGAGGGCGAAGGCGACGCCATTTCGGATGGCGGCGCTCCCAGCGAAGCCGAAATCGTTGAGACGATCGCCGAGCAGGCGGGCGAAGGCCAGGCTGCAATGGCTGCCGTCGAAGGCACTGCCGTCGTCGCCGAGGATGTGAAGCCCGCGCGTGGCCGCGGTCGCCGCAAGCCCGCCGCAGCGCCGGTCGAAGAACCGGTAGCAGAGGAAGTGACCACACCCGCCGTCGAAGCCGAACCGGAAGTGGTTGAAGCCTCCGCCGATCTCGGAGCACCTGCCCAGGAAGAGCCAAAGCCGGTTCGCGCCAACCGCGAATCCAACATCTCCTCTTCCGAGCCGACGGTGAAATCCACCCGCAGCGAAAATGGCGATAGCGACGACGGCAAGCCGAAGAAAGCCGGCTGGTGGCAGCGCCGCGGCTTCTTCTGAACGCTGATTTTCGGACGTAGATAATGAGATCCGGCTGCGGCAACGCGGCCGGATTTTGTTTATGGCGATGGATATCGTCGCCGATGTCAGAGGAAGCCGTAAACAGGGAGAAGGGACAATGCCGCAACCTCTCCGTCCCCCACCAACCTTTCGCGGGCACGTCCCTTGCTCCATTTACGGGGTCTGCAGGACGGGTCGAGACCAGTGGCTCGACCCCGGTAAGGGTTAGGGTGAGGGACAGCAATCAGCGCAAAACGCTTCGATATCGCTCGTCTCGACGCCGGCGCAGCGCCACGTCATCTCCAGCTGCGATCAGGCAGCCGGCGGGTAGAGCAGGTCGACGATATAGCTGGCGTCGAAGCGGGAGTCGAGCATGCCGTAGGTGGAGCGCCAGCCGCCGGCAAGCCGCGTCTCGATGAAGGCATCGGCAATGCGCCCTGCCCCAAGCCGGTAAAGTTCGGCGGCACCGGCCGCAAGCGCCAGCTGCTCGACGAGCAGGCGCGCAGCCCCCTCATCCTGTTCGCAGAGCGCGATTGCGGCGCGCAGCACGTCGATCGTCTTCTTGCCGGCCGGACCGAGGTCGCGGGCAAGGCCTGAGAAAACCGTTTCGAACAGGTCCTTGCCGCGGTTGAGCACACGCAGCACGTCGAGCGCCATGACGTTGCCGGAGCCTTCCCAGATGGCATTGACTGGAGCCTCCCGATAATGGCGGGCGATCGGGCGCTCTTCTATGTATCCATTGCCGCCGATGCATTCCATGGCTTCATAGATCAAGGCCGGCGCGATCTTGCAGCACCAGTATTTGGCGACCGGGGTCATGACGCGGGCATAGGCAGCTTGCTCGGCATTGCCGCGCGCCTTGTCGAAAGCATCGGCGAGACGGAAGGACAGTGCCGTCGCGGCAGCGATATCAAGCGCCATGTCGGCCAGCACGCGCGTCATGATCGGCTGGTTGACGAGCATCTTGCCGAAGACGCTGCGGCCGCGGGTGTGGTGCACGGCTTCGGCGAGAGAGGCGCGCATCATGCCCGAAGACGCCAGTGCGCAGTCGAGGCGGGTCAGCGTCACCATGTCGAGGATGGTGCGGATGCCGGCATCCGGGGCACCGAGCAGAAAACCGAAAGTGTCCGAGAATTCCACCTCGGAAGAAGCATTGGAGCGATTGCCGACCTTGTCCTTCAGCCGCTGGAACTGCAGACCGTTGGCCGAGCCATCCTCCAGAAGCCGCGGCACGAGGAAGCAGCCCATGCCCTCCTTCGTCTGCGCCAGCATGATGAAGGCATCGCTCATCGGCGCGGACATGAACCATTTGTGGCCGGAGAGCCGGTAGATACCTTCGCTGACCTTTTCGGCCGCACTCCGGTTGGCCCGGACGTCCGTACCGCCCTGCTTTTCCGTCATGCCCATGCCGATGGTGACGGCGGATTTCTGCATGGCGGGCCGGTTAGACGAATCATATTTGCGCGACAGGATCTTCGGCGCCCAATCTTTCTGCACCGCTGGCGAAGCCGACAGCGCAGCCACCGAAGCGCTTGTCATCGTCAGCGGGCAGAGATGACCGGCTTCCAGCTGGGCCGTCAGATAGAAGCGCGCGGCGCGGACCTTATGGGCGTCATCCTTGGCTTCGGTATCGGCCTGCGGATCCCAGACGGAGGAATGCAGCCCAACCGACATGGAACGGCGCATCAGCGCGTGCCAGGCCGGATGGAATTCAACGACGTCGAGGCGCTCACCGCGCGGGCCGTGGGTGCGCAACTGCGGCGTACCCTGGTTTGCCATGCGCGCCAGCTCCTGCGCTTCCGGCGAGGTGACGTAGCGGCCCATATTTTCCAGATCTTCGCGGATGCCGCGCGGCAGCGCCGCCGTCAGATCGACGATCAGCGGATCGGACCGATAGGCATTGATGCCGGACCACAGGCTCGGCTGGTTGAGTTCTGCGAGTTTGTCGTCAATCCGGTTGGCGGAGGTCATTATTCGCTTCTAGTGCAAGAACCCGGCAAGGGAAACCGGAAGTTATGATTCGCTCCCATCTGCTCTATCGGAATTCGGGCGAAAATGCATGGGGACATAAGCCTTTGCCCACAGCGCATGCTTGCCCCGACGGGCAGCACTCTTTATAGACCCGCAAGAGACAGCAAGAGGCAGTGTCATGGTCTTTTTCCCCCACCGCCACCTCATTGGCATCAAGGGCCTCACCGAGCAGGATATCACCTATCTCCTCGACAAGGCCGACGAAGCCGTCAAGATCAGCCGCCAGCGAGAAAAGAAGACGTCGACGCTGCGCGGGCTAACGCAGATTAACCTCTTTTTCGAGGCATCGACCCGCACGCAGGCCTCCTTCGAGCTTGCCGGCAAGCGGCTCGGCGCCGACGTCATGAACATGTCGGTCGGAAATTCCTCGGTGAAAAAAGGCGAAACGCTGATCGATACGGCAATGACGCTGAATGCGATGCGCCCTGATGTGCTGGTGATCCGCCATTCAAGCGCGGGGGCGGCTGCCCTCCTCGCCCAGAAGGTCTCCTGCTCGGTCGTCAATGCCGGCGACGGCCAGCACGAACATCCGACGCAGGCGCTCCTCGACGCGCTGACGATCCGCCGCGCCAAGGGCAAGCTCTCGCGCATCATCGTGGCGATCTGCGGCGACGTGCTGCATTCGCGGGTGGCGCGCTCCAATATCCTGCTGCTCAATGCGATGGGGGCGCGCGTGCGCGTCGTTGCGCCCGCGACTCTCCTGCCCGCCGGCATTGCCGAGATGGGCGTCGAGGTGTTCCATTCGATGAAAGATGGGCTCGAAGATGCTGACGTGGTGATGATGCTCAGGCTGCAGCGCGAGCGCATGTCGGGCGCCTTCGTACCCTCGGTGCGCGAATACTACCATTTCTACGGGCTCGACGCCGAAACGCTGAAGGCCGCGAAGGACGATGCGCTGGTCATGCATCCGGGCCCGATGAACCGCGGCGTCGAGATCGCCTCGGAAGTCGCTGACGGTCCGCAAAGTGTAATCGCCGAACAGGTTGAGATGGGGGTCGCGGTGCGCATGGCGGTCATGGAGACACTGCTCGTCTCGCAGAACCAGGGCCCACGAACCGATGGAATGATGGCATGAGCAGTCCGATCGTCCTCAAAAATGTCCGCATCGTCGATCCCTCGCGCAATCTGGACGAGGTGGGAACGATCATCGCCGAAAACGGGGTGATCCTTGCCGCCGGTCACGCTGCGCAGAACCAGGGCGCGCCGGAAGGCGCAGTCATCCGCGATTGCGCCGGCCTCGTCGCAACGCCGGGCCTTGTCGATGCGCGCGTCCATATCGGCGAACCCGGCGGCGAGCACCGCGAGACGATCGCCTCGGCGAGCCGGGCAGCGGCGGCCGGCGGCGTTACCTCGATCATCATGATGCCGGACACCGATCCCGTCATCGACGACATCGCGCTCGTCGAATTCGTCAAGAAGACGGCGCGGGATACGGCTGCCGTCAACGTCTATCCGGCAGCCGCTATCACCAAGGGCCTCGCCGGCGAAGAGATGACGGAGATCGGTCTGCTGATGCAGGCGGGAGCCGTCGCCTTCACTGACGCCCACTCCAGCGTCCATAACACGCAGGTGCTGCGCCGGATCATGACCTATGCCCGCGAATTCGGTGCCGTCATCTCCTGCGAGACGCGAGACAAATATCTTGGGGCCAACGGCGTCATGCATGAGGGGCTCTTAGCCAGCTGGCTGGGGCTTTCCGGCATTCCGCGGGAAGCCGAGCTCATCCCGCTCGAACGCGATCTCAGGATCGCAGAACTGACGCGCGGACGTTATCACGCCGCAATGATCTCGGTGTCCCAATCGGTTGAGGCGATCGAACGCGCCCGCAGCCGCGGCGCCAAGGTGACCTCGGGCATCTCGATCAACAATCTGGCACTCAACGAAAACGACATCGGCGAATACCGTACCTTCTTCAAGCTCTATCCGCCGCTGCGCCCGGAGGACGACCGGGTGGCGATGGCCGAAGCGCTTGGACGCGGCGCCATCGACATCATCGTCTCCTCGCACGACCCACAGGACGTCGATACGAAGCGTCTGCCCTTCGGCGAGGCGGCCGACGGTGCCGTCGGCCTGGAAACCATGCTGGCGGCGGCCCTCAGGCTTCATCATGGCGGCCAGGTCAGTCTGATGCGGCTGATCGACGCCATGTCCACCCGCCCGGCCGAGATTTTCGGCCTTGACGCCGGCACGCTGAAGCCGGGTGCTGCGGCCGATATCGCGCTGATCGATCTCGATGAGCCTTGGCTTGTCGCCAAAGACATGCTTCTCTCCCGTTCGAAGAACACGCCGTTTGAGGATGCGCGCTTCAGCGGGCGAGCGGTTGCGACATATGTCGCGGGAAAGCTTGTCCACGCAGTTTAGGATCGACACCATCGCCATTCATCCCAGAGAAAAAGGGCTGGAGCTGAGGATAGCCACGGAGGGCTGAGGGGACATATGTTATCCAATCTCATGTCATGGCAGATCACGCTGCCGATCGCGCTTGCCGCCGCCGTCATCGGCTATCTCCTCGGTTCGATTCCCTTCGGCCTGATCCTGACCCGCGCCGCCGGCCTCGGCGACGTGCGCAGCATCGGTTCCGGCAATATCGGCGCGACCAATGTCTTAAGAACCGGAAACCGCAAGCTCGCCGCGGCGACGCTTCTGCTCGATGCGCTCAAGGCTTCGGCCGCCGCCTGGATCGTCGGCTATTTCCTTGGTGAGGAGGCGGCGATCATCGCCGGCTTCTCCGCCTTCATCGGCCATCTTTTCCCCGTTTGGATCGGCTTCAAGGGCGGTAAGGGTGTCGCCACCTATATCGGCACCCTGCTCGGCGTCGCGCCGATCATGGTCGTGCTCTTCGCCGCCGTCTGGCTGGCCGTGGCCGTCACCACTCGCTACTCCTCGCTGTCGGCGCTCGTCGCCATGCTTGCTACCCCGGTTGCGCTGTGGATATTGGGCAATGAAAAGGTTGCGGCCGTCATGGCGATCATGACGCTCATCTCCTACTGGAAGCACAGGGCAAATATTTCACGCCTGATGGGCGGAACGGAAAGCAAGATCGGGGCGAAGGGATAATGGATGCGCTGAGCGCGGCATCGAAAGGCGTTGTGCTGACCGAACGGCAAAGAATTGCCTGGCTGCGCCTCATCCGCTCCGACAATATCGGCCCCGCGACCTTTCGCGATCTCATCAATCACTTCGGTTCGGCCGAGGCGGCGCTTGGGGCTTTGCCGGAGCTTTCGGCGCGCGGCGGCGCGACGCGGGCCATCCGCATTGCCAGCGAGGCCGAGGCGCATCGGGAACTGGAGGCGGCGCATCGTTTCGGCGCCCGCTTCGTCGGCATCGGCGAGCCGGATTATCCGCAGGCGCTGAAGCAGATCGACGGCGCGCCACCGCTCCTTGCCGTCAAAGGCGCGCTTGCCGCCGCCAAACGACCGGCCGTCGGCATCGTCGGCTCGCGCAACGCGTCGGCCGCAGGCGCCAAATTCGCAGCGATGGTGGCGCGCGCCTGTGGCCAGGCGGGTTATACCGTGGTCTCCGGCCTGGCGCGCGGCATCGACACATCAGCGCACCGGGCAAGCCTCGGCACGGGCACGATCGCAGCGCTTGCCGGCGGCCTCGACAAGCCCTACCCGCCGGAAAATATCGGCCTCATCGAAGAAATCACCGGCGGCAACGGCCTGGCGGTGAGCGAAATGCCCTTCGGCTGGGAGCCCCGCGCCCGCGATTTCCCGCGCCGGAACAGGTTGATTGCCGGCATCGCGCTTGGCGTGGTGATCGTCGAAGCGGCGACGCGTTCGGGCTCGTTGATCACGGCGCGCCTTGCCGGCGAGTTCGGCCGACTGGTGTTTGCCGTGCCCGGCTCGCCGCTCGATCCGCGCTGTCACGGCACCAACGAACTGCTGAAGGATGGCGCTTCGATCGTCACCGAACCTGCCGATGTCATCGAGGCCCTGGCGCCACTCGCGCAACCCGACCTGTTCCGCCCGTCGATGGCGCAGGAACCTGCACATGAGAGCAAGGCAATAACGATTCCGCCCGGCGATTCAGACCGGAGCCGCGTCATCGAGGCGCTTGGGCCGACGCCTGTCGACATCGACGACGTCATCCGCCACACCGGCCTTTCAGCGTCCGCGGTTTATCTTATCCTGCTGGAACTCGATATATCAGGCAGGGTGCACCGGCATCAGGGAGGTTTGGTCTCGCTTTCCGACTGACGCTTGCGCGGTAGGAAGGAGCGGCTTTGCGAACGCAGGACCTCCGTGTTGAGAACCACATGAGTTATTTTTCATGACGATTCTTGTTTCGATTGCACCAGATGCAAGAAGTAAAATTGCAGCAAACCCCTTGACCGCGGCGATTTCCCTGTCCATGTCGGAAGGCCAGTATCCAAGTTGCACTGCGTGTTGCGCTGGCTTCCACGCCGGCGCAGCTGTTTTTTAGAGAATCATCATGAATGTTGTAGTGGTGGAATCGCCTGCCAAGGCCAAGACGATCAACAAGTATCTGGGTTCGGGATACAAAGTGCTCGCCTCCTTCGGTCATGTGCGCGATCTGCCTGCCAAGGATGGCTCGGTCCTTCCCGATCAGGATTTCGAAATGCTTTGGGAGGTCGACGGCGCCTCTGCCAAGCGGATGAAGGACATTGCCGACGCGGTGAAATCCTCTGACGGCCTGTTTCTCGCGACCGACCCGGATCGTGAAGGCGAAGCGATTTCCTGGCACGTCCTCGACATGCTGAACAAGAAGCGGGTGCTGAACGGCAAGTCGGTCAAGCGCGTCGTCTTCAATGCGATCACCAAGAAGGCGGTCCTCGACGCGATGGCCGATCCGCGTGATATCGACGTGCCGCTGGTCGACGCCTATCTGGCACGCCGCGCACTCGACTATCTCGTCGGTTTCAATCTTTCGCCGGTCCTGTGGCGCAAGCTGCCCGGCGCGCGTTCGGCCGGCCGCGTCCAGTCGGTGGCGCTTCGCCTAGTCTGCGACCGCGAATCCGAGATCGAGCGCTTCATCTCCGAAGAATACTGGAACCTCTCGGCGCTTCTGAAGACGCCGCGCGGCGACGAATTCGAAGCAAAGCTGGTCTCGGCGCACGGCAAGCGGCTACCGCCGCGCGCGATCGGCAACGGCGAGGAAGCCAGCCGCCTGAAGGCTTTGCTCGAAGGTGCAAGCTATATCGTCGAAACGGTCGAGGCGAAGCCGGTCAAGCGTAATCCGGGACCGCCCTTTACCACCTCGACGCTGCAACAGGCCGCCTCCTCCAATCTCGGCTTCTCCGCCTCGCGCACCATGCAGATCGCCCAGAAGCTCTACGAGGGCGTCGACATCGGCGGCGAGACCGTCGGTCTCATCACCTATATGCGAACCGACGGCGTACAGATGGCGCCCGAGGCGATCGATGCGGCACGACGCGCCATCCTCGACCAGTTCGGCGAACGCTATATGCCGGAGAAGGCGCGCTTCTATTCCACCAAGGCGAAAAACGCCCAGGAGGCACACGAGGCGATCCGCCCGACCGATTTCAACCGCTCCCCCGACCGTCTGCGCAAATTTCTCGATGCCGACCAGATCCGGCTTTACGACCTGATCTGGAAGCGCGGCATCGCCAGCCAGATGGCATCGGCCGAGATCGAGCGCACGACGGCTGAAATCACCGCCGACAACAAGGGAGAGAAGGCGGGCCTGCGCGCTGTCGGTTCGGTCATTCGCTTCGACGGCTTCATCGCCGCCTATACCGACCAGAAGGAGGACGGCGAGCAGAGCGACGACGGCGACGAGGATGGCCGCCTGCCGGAGATCAATGCGCGCGAGACGCTCGCCAAGCAGAAGATCAATTCGACCCAGCATTTCACCGAACCGCCGCCGCGTTACTCGGAAGCTTCGCTGATCAAGAAGATGGAAGAGCTCGGCATCGGCCGCCCCTCCACCTATGCCGCGACACTCGCGACGCTGCGCGACCGCGATTATGTGACCATCGACAAGCGCAAGCTGATCCCGCAGGCCAAGGGCCGGCTGGTGACGGCTTTCCTCGAAAGCTTCTTCACCAAATATGTCGAATATGATTTCACCGCCGATCTCGAGGAGAAGCTCGACCGGATTTCCGCGGGCGAGCTGAACTGGAAGCAGGTGCTGCGCGATTTCTGGAAGGATTTCTTCGCTCAGATCGAAGACACCAAGGAACTGCGCGTCACCAACGTGCTCGATTCGCTGAACGAGGCGCTGGCGCCGCTCGTCTTTCCGAAACGCGAAGATGGCAGCGACCCCAGAATCTGCCAGGTCTGCGGCACCGGCAACCTGTCGCTGAAGCTCGGCAGATATGGTGCCTTCGTCGGCTGTTCGAACTATCCGGAATGCAACTACACCCGTCAACTCTCCTCCGAAAACGGCGGGGAAGCGGAAGGTGTCGCGCTCAACGAGCCGAAGAACCTTGGCACCGATCCGACGACCGGTGAGGAACTGACGCTGCGTTCCGGCCGCTTCGGTCCCTATATCCAGCGCGGCGATGGCAAGGAGGCCAAACGCGCCTCGTTGCCGAAGGGCTGGAAGCCCGAGGATATCGACTATGAAAAGGCGATGGCTTTGATTTCGCTGCCGCGCGATATCGGCAAACATCCCGAAACCGGCAAGATGATCTCCTCAGGCATCGGACGCTACGGTCCATTCCTTCTGCATGACGGTTCCTATGCCAATCTGGAAACCGTCGAGGACGTCTTCTCCGTCGGTCTCAACCGCGCTGTGACGCTGATCGCCGAAAAGGCGAACAAGGCGCCGGGCCGGGGCGCGCGCGGCACGCCGGCGGCGCTGAAGACCCTCGGCGATCACCCCGATGGCGGCGCCATCACCGTTCGCGACGGCAAGTACGGCCCCTATGTCAACTGGGGCAAGGTCAACGCCACGCTGCCGAAGGGCAAGGATCCGCAAGCCATCACCATCGAGGAGGCGCTTGTGCTGATCACTGAAAAGGCCGGCAAGGCGCCCGCCACCAAGGCATCCAAGGCGAAAGCCAAGCCGAAGGCGGCAGCCGCCGAAGCAAAGACCACCAAGACGGCCGCCAAGCCGAAGGCAGCGAAGGCGAAGGCGCCCGCGAAATCGAAAAAGAGCTGACGTGAGCAGGACACCGCGCGACAGAACGAACCTCGCGGGCAAACGCCCGGGCAAGATCGGCCGCGCGGGCAAGGATGCTCCCGCTGTCGAGCCGCTGAACATCGTCCACGGCGCACTGCCCTCGCGCGAGGTGATCCTGCGCTTCATCGCCGATCATCCGCAGAAGGCCTCCAAGCGCGAACTCGCCAAGGCGTTCGGGCTGAAAGGTGACAGCCGCGTCGAGCTCAAGCATATGCTGCAGGAGCTCGAACAAGAAGGCATGCTGCAGAAGAGCCGCAAGTCGCTCATTCGTCCCGGCGCCCTTCCGCCCGTCACCGTTCTCGACATTACGACCCGCGACAAGGATGGCGATCTGATCGGCCGGCCGGCGGAATGGCCGGAAGACCAGGGTGTGGCGCCGGCCGTCGCTATCCGCCAGCAATCGCCTGCGGGCCGCCAGGGCAAGGGCAAGGCGCCCGTCGCCGGCCTCGGCGACCGAATTCTCGCGAAAATCTTCCCTGCCATTGATCGCGGCGGGCCGGCCTATACCGCGCGTATCATCAAGGTGATCGACAGGCGCCGCGGCGCAGCGATGGGCGTTTTCCGCACGGCACCTGGCGGCGGCGGCCGGTTGCTGCCGATCGAAAGGCGCGGCGAGGAGATGGTGATCGACCCGGACTTCACCGGCGGCGCCAGGGATGGCGACCTGGTCGAGATCGAAGTCGCCCGGCTCGGCCGCTTCGGCCTGCCGCGCGCCAAGGTTCTCTCCGTCGTCGGCTCCGTCGGCTCGGAAAAGGCGATCTCGATGATCGCCATCCATGCACACGGAATTCCGCATGTCTTCCCACCGGCCGTCGTCGCCGAGGCGGAAGAAGCAAAGCCAGCGACGATGTCCCATCGCGAAGATTGGCGCGCCATGCCGCTGATCACCATCGATCCGGCTGACGCCAAGGATCATGACGACGCGGTTCATGCCGAGCCTGACCCTTCGCCCGACAATCCCGGCGGCGTCATCGTCACCGTCGCGATCGCCGACGTCTCCTGGTATGTCCGCCCGAATTCACCGCTCGACCGCGAGGCGCTGAAGCGCGGCAACTCCGTCTATTTCCCCGATCGTGTCGTGCCGATGCTGCCGGAGCGAATCTCAAACGACCTCTGCTCGCTGAAGGAAGGCGTCGACCGCCCGGCACTTGCCGTGCGCATGAGCTTCTCCGGGGAAGGTCGCAAGATCGGCCACACCTTCCATCGCATCATGATGAAGAGCGCGGCCAAGCTTTCCTACCAGCAGGCGCAGGCGGCGATCGACGGAAATCCCGATGACAAGACCGGGCCGATGCTCGAGCCGATCCTGAAACCGCTCTGGCACGCCTATGGGGTGATGAAACGCGGACGCGACAGGCGCCAGCCGCTGGAACTCGACATGCCGGAGCGCAAGATCCTGCTGAAGCCCGACGGCACCGTCGACAGGGTCTTCGTGCCGCCGCGGCTCGATGCGCACAAGCTGATCGAAGAGATGATGATCCAGGCGAATGTCTGCGCCGCCGAAACGCTTGAAAAGAAGCGACAGCCGCTGGTCTACCGTATCCATGACGGCCCGACGCTTGCCAAGCAGGAGGTCCTGCGCGAGTTCCTGGCGACACTCGGCATCTCGCTTGCCAAGGGCGGCAACGTCCGCGCCAACAGCTTCAACGGCATTCTGGCCAAGGCCGAGGGCACGGCGCACCAGACCATGGTCAACGAGATGGTGCTGCGCTCGCAGAGCCAGGCGATATACAGCCCCGAGAATATCGGCCATTTCGGCCTTAACCTGATGAAATACGCCCACTTCACCTCGCCGATCCGCCGCTACGCCGATCTGATCGTGCATCGTGCGCTGGTCGGCTCCCTCGGCTTGGGTGATGGCGGCATCACGCCGGACGAGGAAGCCGCCCTTGATGATATCGCTGCCGAAATTTCCACCTTCGAGCGCCGCGCCATGGCAGCCGAGCGCGAGACCATCGACCGGCTGATCGCCCATCACCTCAGCACCCGCGTCGGCGAAGAATTTTCCGGCCGCGTCTCGGGTGTTACCAAATCCGGGCTATTTATTACCTTGCCGGACTACGGCGCCGACGGTTTCATCCCTATCTCCACCCTCGGCACCGATTATTTCATCTATGACGAGGCGCATCAGGCGCTCTCGGGTGAAAGAACCGGCCTTGGCTATCGCCTTGGCGACAGCGTCACCGTGAAGCTTGCCGAAGCGATCCCACTTGCCGGCGCACTGCGTTTCGAAATGCTGAGCGAGGGGCGCGAGATGCCGACGGCCGTGCGTTCCTTCCACAAGGCAGGCCGCCGCGAGAGGGGCCAGGTCCGCAAGAAGCCGGGAACGCGGCCACCGCGCGGGCGCCGCTAGGCATCGTGCCGAAAGCAGCATTGGTCTGATTACAGAACTCCATGCTTTCGGCCTGAAAGAGGAAGATGCAATGAGAACTCCGACCGATCCGGTCGTCCGCTACGGGGACAGCCCCGAGGCCGAGCGTCCGCTTGGGCGCTCCATCATGCGCGGGCTGATGAACCGCTGCCCGGCCTGCGGCAACGGCAAGCTCTTCCAGGCTTTCCTGAAACCCGTCGATCATTGCGCAGTCTGCGGCGAGGCGATGCATCATCACCGCTCCGACGATCTGCCGCCCTATATCGTCATCCTCGTTCTCGGCCACGTCGTGGTCGGCGGCTATATGCTCACCGACATGACCTTCTTGCTGCCGGTATGGGTCCATCTTGCCATCTGGGCGCCGATCACCGTCATCACCGCGCTTGCCTCCATCCAGCCGATCAAGGGTGGCGTCATCGGCCTGCAATGGGCGCTGCGCATGCATGGCTTCGGTGGAGAGAGCGACAGTCCCGATGATTACGACCCACCCCGCCGGCCGATTGAGGGCCTTCACCTTCCAGACATATTTAACGTGTAGTGCCAGCCCTCCACCGACCACCACGGAACGCGGGAGTCAACGATCCTCCACGGCTTGACATGGTAAGCTTTTCTTGTCTGAACAGGCTTTACATTCCGCAGATCACATCGGAAATACTGCGAAACGCTGCTCGTCACCTGGATTTGGCACGTCTGTGTCTTTCTACGTGAGGCGAGAGGTCGATTCGCTCGCGCAGCTTTCTAAGGATGGATAAATGTCTCAGCCGAGAAACGGCACACCAGGCGATATCGAGGAAATCCATTGGCCTTCTCTGGTGGCAGCCATCTCGTCCATTTCAGCCGTCGGCATAGCGATCGGCCTCGGGCTGCCCCTCCTCAGCATCATCCTCGAGAAACGCGGCATCTCGTCCACGCTTATCGGTCTCAACACGGCGATGGCGGGGATCGCGGCGATGGCGGCCGCCCCCGTTACCACCAAGCTCGCCCATAAATACGGCGTTGCGCCGACGATGCTCTGGGCGGTGCTGATTTCGGCGCTGAGTGCACTCGGCTTCTACTATGCCGAGGATTTCTGGTTGTGGTTTCCGCTGCGCTTCGCCTTCCATGGCGCGACGACGACGCTGTTCATCCTCTCCGAGTTCTGGATTAACGCCGCCTCCCCGCCTTCCAAACGCGGTTTCGTGCTCGGCATCTATGCGACGGTGCTTTCCCTCGGCTTCGCGGCCGGCCCCCTGCTGTTCTCAATTCTCGGCAGCGACGGCATCTTCCCCTTCCTGATCGGCGCCGGCGCTATCCTGCTCGCCGCCATTCCGATTTTCGTCGCCCGTGACGAAAGCCCGCTCCTGGAGGAAAAACCGGAGCTGCATTTCATGCGCTACGTTTTCCTGGTGCCGACGGCGACGGCCGCCGTCTTCATCTTCGGCGCGGTCGAAGCGGGCGGGCTGTCGCTCTTCCCGATTTTTGCGGTGCGCGCCCATTTCACCGAATCGCAGGCAGCACTGCTGCTCACCATGATGGGCGTCGGCAACGTCATCTTCCAGATTCCGCTCGGCCTGCTCTCCGACCGCATCCGCGACAAGCGGCCGCTTCTCGCCGGCATGGCGCTGATGGGCTTTATCGGCTCGCTGATGCTGCCGATCCTCGTCAACAACTGGCTGCTGATGGCCGGAATCCTGCTCTTCTGGGGCGGTTGCGTCTCCGGCCTCTACACGGTCGGCCTCAGCCATCTCGGTTCGCGGCTGACCGGCTCTGATCTGGCTGCGGCCAATGCTGCCTTCGTTTTCTGTTATGCGATGGGAACTGTGGCCGGTCCACAGGTGATCGGCGCAGCGATCGATGTCGCCGGAAACAATGGTTTTGCCTGGGCGATCGCGGCCTTCTTCGGCCTTTATGCCCTACTTTCCGGCATCAGATTGATGTTCATTCGAAAACGGACTTGACTTTTCGGGCGGGATTCGTAGTTTCGCGCCAGAATTTGCCGTGGAGCCCATCCGGCTTCCACGGCTTTCATTTTCTTAAAGGCAGGACGACCATGGCCAAGGCTACAACAATCAAGATCAAGCTGCTGTCGACAGCCGACACCGGTTTCTTCTACGTCACGACGAAGAACAGCCGCACGATGACTGACAAGATGACGAAGACGAAGTATGACCCGATTGCGAAGAAGCATGTCGAGTTCAAGGAAACCAAGATCAAGTAATTACTTGGCCTGACGGATTTCAAAAAGCGCGCGCCTTCGGGTTGCGCGTTTTTTGTTGCCCGGGAGGAGCCGACATTGAAAAATGATAGCGCAAACAGACAAACGCCGCCCTTCCGTCTCGGGAAGTGGCGGCGTTTTCCAAAAAGGGGGTCGACCAGCATGCAAAACGGCACGAGGAACCGTTATGACTTGCGTACCAGCCGACCGACCCCACGACCCAGGAGATGCGGCGGACCTGAGCATCATGGGGTATCGACAGCTCCTCTGCGGGAGCGCTTCTCTTATGAGCCGATAATTTGCGCAAAAATGAAAGAAAATCAACAAATTCTTAATGATGATTTTTCCGAGCTTGATTCTATGGTTAAAAGTCCAGTTTTAGAACACACAAAGTTTGGAGGGTTCTGCTTGACGACGAAGCCTAACGTCGACAGCCCCGAAGAAATTCGACAATATAACGTAATAACTTAAGCCGCCCCTCCCCTTACGTGAGGTGACGCCGCGGCACTCTATTTGGTCCTGTTGGCAGCGGGCATTCGTTTATAGTCTCCGTTTCATTTCGAGCTCGGTGCTGGCATTCGACAGACTGTCGCGCCGCACCATATCCACAGCAACGCCGGGCGTCCATTTTTGGGCTATCGAGTTGCAGAATTTCTAGCCTGCGTCGCATGGGCGAAGGTCAAAATTGGTAATAATTCGCTTACCGCAGTGGAAAACCCGCAAATGGCTCGTATGGCACCGCAACTGATTCGTCAGGCAGCCGCTGCGACTACGCGATTGCGGCCAGTCTTCTTGGCCTCGTAAAGAGCAAGATCGGCCTGCTTCATCAGCTGGTCCGGTGTCAGCACCGCGCCAATGCGTGAGGCGATGCCGAAGGACGCGGTGACATTAAGCGCTTCACCGGAGCGTTTCAGCATGAAAGGAGCGCTTTCGACCGCCGCGCGCAGGCGCTCGGCGACAGCTGCGGCAACTTCCGGTGAGGTGTCCGGCATCACGACGACGAATTCCTCCCCGCCGTAACGGCAGGCGAGATCGGCGCCGCGGATGGTCGAACGGACGCGGTTTGCGAATTCGCGCAGCACTTCGTCACCGCCATCGTGGCCGTAAGTGTCGTTCACCTGCTTGAAGCGGTCGATGTCGGTGATCAGCATCGAAAGCGGCCGCCCTCGCGCCATCGACCGATTGAAGAGCACGTTCAGGTGATTGTCGAGGTAACGCCTGTTGTAAAGGCCGGTCAGCGGATCGGTCACGGCAAGCTCGATCGTCTGCTTGACGCTGGCGCGCAGACGATCATTGTAGCGTTTGCGACGGATCTGCGTAAGGCTGCGGGCGACGAGCTCGTTGGGATCGACGGGACGGACGATGTAATCGTTGACGCCGAGATCGAGCGCGCGGACGACCATGTCGTCAGCGCCCTGTTCGGTAATGATCAGGATCGGCAGGAAGCGTGTGCGCTCCAGCGAGCGAAGTTGCGAGCACAGGCGAAGCGGATCGTAATCGTCGAAATTGGCATTGACGATGACGAGGTCGAAGACGTTCTCGGCTGCCTCGAAGAGGGCCGCCTGCGGATCGGAGAGAGCAAGCACATCGGCGACCGGCTTCAGCGCCCTGACGATCCGCTCCTGCGAATTGGCGCGGCCATCGACCAACAGCACCTGGCCAGCCTCGTCGCCACGGCCCTCGCCTGCCCGCATGAGATCGCCCACGCCCATGGTATGAGCTGTGTTGGCGCGGATGCGCAGCTCATCACTCAATGTTTTCAGCCGCAGCAGGCTCTTCACCCGCGAGATCAGTTGAAGATCGTTGACCGGTTTGGTCAGGAAATCGTCGGCGCCGGCCTTCAGACCGCGTACACGGTCGGCCGGCTGGTCGAGCGCCGTGACCATGACGACGGGAATATGGGCGGTCTTCTGGCTGGCCTTCAGCCGCTCACAGACCTCAAAGCCATCGATGCCGGGCATCATGATGTCGAGCAGGATCAGATCGACCTGGTTGCGTTCGCAGATCGCCAGCGCTTCGTGGCCGTCGGCGGCGGTCATCACGTCGAAATACTCCGCGAGCAGCCGCGCTTCAAGCAGCTTCACGTTGGCCGGAATATCGTCAACCACCAGTATTCGCGCAGTCATAAGCGTCTTTCCGATGCGTCAGGCGTCGCCGAGATAGGTCTTGATCGTCTCGATGAATTTCGGAACCGAGATCGGCTTGGAAACATAGGCCTCGCAGCCGCCCTGGCGGATCCGCTCCTCATCACCCTTCATCGCGAAGGCCGTGACGGCAATCACGGGAATGACGTGCAGTTCATCGTCTTCCTTCAGCCATTTCGTGACTTCGAGGCCGGAGACTTCGGGAAGCTGGATATCCATCAGGATGAGGTCGGGGCGATGCTTGCGCGCCAGATCGAGCGCCTCCATGCCGTTTCTGGTCTGGATCGTGGTATAGCCGGACGCCTCGATCAGGTCGCGAAAGAGCTTCATGTTGAGCTCGTTATCTTCTACAATCATCACCTGTTTGGGCATGACAAGCTGTCCCTACGTCCGTTCACTCAGTCGTTCGTCCCATGAGAAAGGCGCATGTGGATGAAGAGCTCCGTGAAACCGATAGCGCACGCTAGCGGTATTTGGTTGAAGAAAAGGTAACTTACCCCTCGAAATGCAAAGCAACTTCAAGACTTCGAAACAACAGGCAGCCGACCCGCATGAGACGGCGATCGCCGTGCTCGGCTGGCTTGCCGGTGACCCCGACATGTTCGGCCGCTTCCTCGCGCTCACCGGTGTGGCGCCAAGCCAAGTGCGCAACGCGGTGAACGATCCGGGATTTCTCTCAGGCATGATGGACTTCCTGATGAACCATGAACCGACGGCGATGGCCTTCTGCACGGCGAGCGGCCTCAGCCCTGAGACGGTGACCGCCGCCTGGCGGCATTTCTCCTCGCCCGGTCTCGATTCGGGGGAATATTGAGCGTGGCCGAGCTCGATATTTCGCATATCCGCCTCGGCGAGCGGCCGCTGATCGTCTGCGACGTCGACGATGTCGTGCTGGGGTTTATCGATCCCTTCCAGCTCTTTCTGCAAAGCCTGGGTCACGAGTTCCTGCCGCGATCGTTCCGGCTTCACGGCAACATTGTCTCGAAAGCGGACGGCACGGAGATCGGGGCCCAACAGGTCAGCCGGCTGATCGAAGAGTTTTTCGAAGCGCAGGAGCTGTGGCAGACGCCGGTGGACCGCGTCGTCGAAACACTCGGCCGGCTTTCGCAGGCGGCCGATATCCTTTTCCTGACGGCGATGCCGCCACGGTTCCAGGATCACCGCCGCCGCCTGCTGGACAGCGCCGGCCTGCTCTTTCCGCTGCTTGCCAGCGAACAACCCAAGGGGCCGATCGTCCATGCGCTGCATGCCAGCCGCTCCTTTCCCATCGCCTTCATAGACGATATGGCGCACAATCTGCATTCCGTTAGGGAACACGTGGCCGATTGCCTGCTCATTCACCTGATGCCGGACTCGCCCGTCCATCGTTTCGCACCGGCGGCGGCCGACGACATCACCCGCGCCTCCGACTGGGCGCATGCGGCCGAGCTGATCGACGCACATTTCCGTTCCGGCACGTTCAATCGCGCAGCTCCAGCCGCATGAGCGGACGGCCGTCCTTGCGTCTGGCAATCGTCTCGAAACCGGCTGCGTCGAAGATTGCCGTCGAGCCGATGCAGAGCGTCACCGATTTCGACTGCTTCACATGGTCGATCGGGCAAGCTTCGAGCAGCCGCGCTCCCTGACGCCGGGCATAATCGATCGCACCGGCAAGCAGACGATGGCTCATTCGCCTGCCGCGCAGTTTGGGCAGCAGAAAAAAGCAGCTGATGGCCCAGATCGAGGGATCACGCGCATCGTCCTCCTCCAGCGGCCGCGAGACTGTGCGCGGCGAATTGAACTGCGGCACGTCGTGGCGCGGTCCGACCTGCACCCAGGCGACCGGCCCGCCATCGGCATAACAGAGGATTCCCGGCGGCGGCCCCGCCTCGATCCGTTCCCGCATATGCGCCTTGCGCTCATCCGGCGTCATCGCCGTCCTCACCGAATGCGGCAAGCGCAGCGCGACGCACCAGCAATTATAAAAAGCCACCTGTGGGCCGAACAAAGTTTCGAAGTCGCCCCACCGTTCTGCCGTCACCGGTTCGAAACGAAGATCGTTATCCAAAGGCAAAGCTCTGCCCCTCTCTTGTGACTCGCAAGCTTAAGGCGTAGTGTCGCCACGTTCAACCTTTGTTCTCACCATGATGCCCGCGCCTGACAAGACACCCGGCTTCTGTCGCGACTGCCTTGCCGAGCAGAAGGGCGAGGCGCGTCGCTGCCTGGCCTGCGGCAGTCCGCGTCTGGTGCGCCATCGCGAGCTCTATGCACTGACACTGGCGCATATCGATTGCGACGCCTTCTACGCGGCGGTCGAGAAGCGCGACAATCCCGAACTTGCCGATAAGCCCGTCATCATCGGCGGCGGCAAACGCGGTGTCGTCTCCACTGCCTGCTATATCGCCCGCATCCACGGCGTGCGTTCGGCAATGCCGATGTTCAAGGCCCTGGAGGCATGCCCCCAGGCTGTCGTCATCCGCCCGGACATGGAGAAATATGTCCGGGTCGGGCGCCAGGTGCGCGCGCTGATGCAGGATCTGACGCCGCTGGTGCAGCCGCTGTCGATCGACGAAGCCTTCCTGGAACTTGGCGGCACCGAGAGATTGCATCACGACCCGCCGGCGCGCACGCTCGCCAAATTCGCGCGACGCGTCGAAAAGGAGATCGGCATCACCGTCTCGGTCGGGCTTTCATATTGCAAATTCCTCGCCAAGGTTGCCTCCGACCTGCAGAAACCGCGCGGCTTTTCCGTCATCGGCCGTGAAGAAGCGGTGGAATTCCTGGCACCGCGTCCGGTCACCACGATCTGGGGCGTCGGCAAGGCCTTCGCAGCGACGCTGGAGGCGGACGGCATCCGCACGATCGGCCAGTTGCAGCAAATGGAGGAGAACGACCTGATGCGCCGCTATGGTAGCATCGGCCAGCGGCTCGCCCGGCTCTCGCGCGGCATCGACGACCGTGAGGTGCATCTCAACGATGCGGCCAAGAGCGTTTCGGCCGAGACGACCTTCTTCGACGACATCTCACGCCATGACGATCTCGTGCCGATCCTGCGCAACCTTTCCGAAAAGGTTTCCTGGCGGCTGAAGAAAAACGATATTGCCGGCCAGACCGTGGTCCTGAAGCTGAAGAGCGCCGACTTCAAGTTGCGCACCCGCAACCGCAAGCTCGAAGACCCGACCCAGCTTGCCGACAGGATCTTCCGCATCGGGCTCGAACTTCTCGAAAAGGAAACGGACGGCACGAAATTCCGCCTGCTCGGCATCGGCGTTACCGATCTCGGCGATGCCGCCCGCGCCGATCCGCCCGATCTCATCGACCGGCAATCGGGCCGGCGGGCGGCGGCCGAAGCGGCGATGGACAAGCTGCGCGACAAGTTCGGCAAGAACACGGTCGAGACCGGCTATACGTTCGGCAGCGGCAAGCGTGATCACTAAAGCGTGAGGCCGGCGCACAGTCCGGGCTTTAAAATCTTCCTTAAACTTCGTCCCATAATGTGCCGGACCAGTATTGCGTATGGTTGGGTATCATGGTCTCGCGTCTCGTCTTCGGCCTCGGCTTGCTGTCGGCCACCGCACTCGTGCACCCTGCTTTTGCCGCGGATACACGCACGCTGCAGATCTTCGTCTCCAAGAACAAGCAGTCGCTCGCCGTCTATGACGGCACCGAGGTCGTGGCGACCTCGAAGGTTTCGACAGGCAAGGACGGCCATACGACGCCGAGCGGCATCTTCTCCGTCATCGAGAAGCAGAAGTACCATGAATCCAACATCTATTCGAACGCGCCGATGCCTTTCATGCAGCGGCTGACCTGGTCCGGCATCGCGCTGCACGAATCCAATTCGGTGCCGCGCTATCCAGCTTCGCATGGCTGTGTGCGGATGCCCGGCGCCTTCGCAAAGATGCTTTATGGAATGACCGACGCCGGGATCCCCGTCATCATCAGCGATGGCGAGCTGGCGCCGCAGCCGATCGACCATCTCAATCTTTTCCATCCAGACTCGCCAACGGCGATGCCTCTGCTTTCGGATGTCGAGCTGCGGCCCTCTATGCCCGACAGCCCCGAGGCGCCTGTACAGGTGGCGATGAACGACACGGTCGCGATGCCGATGCCGGTTGCAGCTCCGGACGCCAAGCCACCGTCCGAGCCGATCAGCATGCTCATCACACGCCGCACGCTGCGCGAGACGGTGATCGACATCCAAACCCTTCTCAATCAGCTCGGCTTTTCGGCCGGTGATCCGGACGGTCTGCTCGGCCCGGCGACCGTTCAGGCGATCAATGCGTTCAAAACGCTGCGGCCGACGGAATTTGCCGGCGACAGGAATCTGATCTCCGACAGGCTGCTGAAAGCCGTCTATGCAGCGGCCGGCAAGGGCGAGCCACCGAACGGCGTCATCATGGTGCGGAAGGCGTTCAAACCGGTCTTCGAGGCGCCGGTGACGATCGCCGATCCGGAATTGGCGCTCGGCACGCATTTCTTCACGCTGCATGCGGTCGATGAAAAGGCCGGCACGGCTGATTGGCTGGGTGTGACGCTTGCGAACAACCTCTCTCGCGAGACGATGAAGCAGCTCGGCATCACCGCACAGGAAAGCTCGATCGTCTCAGGCAAGCCAATTGCCCGTTCGCTAAGCCGCATCGCGATCCCCGACGAGACCCGCCGACGGATCGACGCGCTGATCGCGCCCGGCTCGACGCTGACGATCTCCGATACCGGCATCGGCCGGGAGACTGGCGAAGGCACGGATTTCATCACCATCACCCGCGGGTGATGCGCGTCGCATAAACTGGCGCTATGTGAGCCGCTTTAGGCCTTTTGTGTCACGCGCTGCTATTCTCGGCGCCCCAATCAGACAAGCTCGACGTCGACGACGCCGGGGGCCGCGCGAAGGGCGGCGGCGATCTCCGGCGTGATGCGGTATTTATCCGGCAGCGCCACTTCGACCTCGCGCTTGCCTTCCTCCTTGATGACGATGAAGGACACCAGGCCATCACCCTTGGCGTTCAGGTGGCGGGCAACCATTTTCAGCGGGCCGGAATCTCTGATATAAACGCGCAGCGCCTTCTGCATCTGCAGCGACTTTTCCTCCAGCGACTGGATCGTCTGGATGCGCAGGCCGATACCCTCCGGCCGTTCCTCGCCGGTCGCCGTCAGCAGGAAGGATTTTCCGGACTCCAGCATGTCGCGGTACTGGTTCAGCATTTCCGAAAACAGTACGGCCTCGAACTGGCCCGACGAATCCGAAAAGACGATGATGCCCATCTTGTTGCCGGTGCGGGTCTTTCGCTCCTGCTTCGAGATGACCGTGCCGGCAAGGCGCGCATTGGATGCGCCCTGTTTGATCGCCGCGGAGAATTCAGCAAAGGTCTGCACCCGCATCTTCTGCAGGATGTTGTTGTAGGAATCGAGCGGATGGGCGGTGAGATAGAAGCCCAGCACCTGGAATTCCTTGAGCAGCCGCTCCGAAGCGAGCCAGGGCGAAAACGGCGGCAGAGCGATCTTTTCAGGCCCCGACGTCAGTGTGCTGCCGAAAATGTCCGACTGGCCGCTCAGCTTGTTTTCCTGGGCGCGCTGGGCATAGCCGAGGATGCGGTCGAGGCCGGCGGCGAGCTGGGCGCGGTCCGTGCCGAAACAATCGAAGGCGCCGGCATAGATCAGGCTTTCGAGCACGCGGCGGTTGACCTGGCGCGGATCGATGCGCAGGCAGAAATCCTCTATCCCGGCAAAGGGCTTGTCGCCGCGCACCTCGACAATATGGTCGACGGCGGATTCGCCGACACCCTTAAGGGCCGCCAACGCATAGTAGATGCGGTTGTCGCCGGTCTCGAAGTGGCGGAAGGAGGTCTGCACCGAAGGCGCGATCACCTCGATGCCGAGGCGCTTGGCGTCCTGGCGGAAATCATTGACCTTTTCCGTATTCGACATATCGAGCGTCATCGAGGCGGCGAGGAACTCGACCGGATAATGCGCCTTCATATAGGCCGTCTGGTAGGAGACGATGGCGTAGGCGGCGGCATGCGACTTGTTGAAGCCGTAATTGGCGAACTTCGCCAGCAGTTCGAAGATATTGTCGGCCTGCGGCTTCGACACGCCGTTCTTCACGGCGCCATCGACGAAGCGCTCGCGCTGCTGGTCCATCTCGGCCTTGATCTTCTTGCCCATGGCGCGGCGCAAAAGGTCGGCTTCACCAAGCGAATAGCCTGAGAGCACCTGGGCGATCTGCATCACCTGTTCCTGGTAGACGATGACACCTTGCGTTTCCTTGAGCAGGTGGTCGATCATCGGATGGATCGATTCCAGCTCTTCGTCGCCGTGCTTGCGGGCATTGTAGGTCGGGATGTTCTCCATCGGTCCCGGACGGTAGAGCGCCACCAGGGCGATAATGTCCTCGATGCAGTCCGGCTTCATGCCGATCAGTGCCTTGCGCATGCCGGCGCTTTCCACCTGGAACACGCCGACCGTTTCGCCGCGCGACAGCATCTCATAGGTCTTCTTGTCGTCGAGAGGAATGGCGGCGAGATCGACATTGATGCCGCGCTTGGCGACGAAATCGACGGCAACCTTCAGCACCGTCAGGGTCTTCAAGCCGAGGAAGTCGAACTTGACGAGGCCCGCCTGCTCCACCCACTTCATGTTGAACTGGGTGACCGGCATGTCGGAGCGCGGATCGCGATACATCGGGACCAGCTTGGACAGCGGACGGTCGCCGATGACGATGCCGGCGGCATGCGTCGAGGCATGGCGATAGAGACCTTCGATCTTCTGGGCAATGTCGAGCAGCCGCGCGACGACCGGTTCTTTCGCCGCCTCCTCCTGCAGCTTCGGCTCCTCCTCGATCGCTTTCGAAAGCGGCGTCGGATTGGCCGGATTGTTCGGTACGAGCTTGCAGATCTTGTCGACCTGGCCGTAGGGCATTTCCAACACGCGGCCGACATCGCGAAGGGCTGCGCGCGCCTGCAGCGAACCGAAGGTGATGATCTGCGCCACCTGCTCGCGGCCATATTTGGCCTGGACGTAACGGATCACCTCTTCGCGGCGGTCCTGGCAGAAGTCGATGTCGAAGTCCGGCATCGAGACGCGTTCGGGATTGAGGAAGCGCTCGAAGAGCAGCGAAAAACGCAAGGGATCGACGTCGGTGATCGTCAAGGCATAGGCGACTAGAGAACCGGCACCCGAACCACGGCCGGGACCGACGGGGATGTCGTGCTGCTTGGCCCATTTGATGAAGTCGGCAACGATCAGGAAGTAGCCGGGAAAGCGCATGCGTTCGATGACGCTGAGCTCGAATTCGAGCCGTTCGCGATAATCCTTCTCCTCGTAACCGGGCGACATGCCGAGCGTCGCAAGCCGCATTTCCAGCCCCTCGACCGCTTGGCGGCGCAGTTCGCCCGCCTCGGCGCGTTCGGCCTCCTCGGCATCGTCGGTCGCACCGGTGAAGCGCGGCAGAATCGGCTTTCTGGTCTTCAGCACGAAAGAGCAGCGCTTCGCGATCTCGATCGTATTCTCCAGCGCTTCCGGCAGATCGGCAAAGAGCTTGGCCATTTCCGCTCGGCTCTTCAGGTAGTGATCGGGCGTCAGGCGAAAACGGCTGTCGTCGGAAACGATGGCATTGTGGGCGACCGCCATCAGCGCATCGTGGGCGTCGTAATCGTCCCTGGTCGGGAAGAAGGCCTCGTTGGTCGCAACCAGCGGCAGATCGTGGGCATAGGCGAGCGCGACGACCTTCTGCTCATGCCGCCTGTCATAGGTGCCGTGCCGCTGCAACTCGACATAGAGCCTATCCCCGAAGAGATGCTTCAGCAGCAGCAACCGGGCTTCCACCTGAGTGGAATGGCCTTCTTTGATCGCCGTGTCGACGGGCCCGGTCGATGCACCGGTCAAGGCGATCAGACCCTCGGTACCCGCCTCTTCCAGCCAGGAGGCGCGGATATGGACGGCCTGGTTGCCTTCGCCGCCGAGATAGGCGCGACTGACGAGATCGACCAGCCGTTCGTAACCGGCCTCCGTCGCGGCAAGAAGAACGATCGACGGCAGCTTGACCAGCGCCTGCTGGCCGCCGCGCTTTTCCGTTTCCAACCCGTCTTCCATATCGATCGAAACCTGGCAGCCAATGATCGGCTGCAGGCCCTCGTCCATCGCCTTCTGCGAGAATTCGAGCGCGACAAAAAGATTGTTGGTGTCGGTAATGGCGATTGCCGGCTGGCTGTCGCCGCTCGCTTTGTAGAGGATCTTCTTCAGCGGCAGGGCACCCTCGAGAAGCGAGTAGGCCGAATGGACCCTCAGGTGAATGAAACCGGGCGTGCCGCCGATCGCTTCAACTGTAGAAGCCTTTGCCGTATCCGCCATGACATGCCTTCCCAACCACCCGAATGAATCGGCCGCATTGTCGGCATAGAGGGCGATGATGTCCAGAAGAAGTCCCGCGTCCGAACCGCATGGCAGCCATGCGATCCCCTGAAATTTTAGAGCGCGATGACGATCAGCGAAAAGCTAGCAACGAACATTGCGATGGAGGTGAATGCTGCGATATCACGGATCATGTCAGTCATCTGGCTCTCCTTTACTCGTTATGTTTTCACTTTGTTCCAGCTGTGTTCCGCTGTCAACAGGAATCTTTTCCTCCCTTCTTGAGTTTCGAAAATCACGGGGGAATGATGTTCCGAATCGGCCGAGCTCGCGTTCCGATGCCGCCGGGTCGGCCAAGACACGCCTGATCGCAACTCAGAATGCTGCTGTGTTCTTGTTTCACGGGAGACGCGGCCTGAAGGGCAAGCTCCCAAAAATGGTCGATCGCCCCCACCGTTTGTTCTTCTTATGTTCTTGGAACCCTGCTATATCTCGACCGGATCAGTCAGGAGAGAGAAATGCCCGATAGCGCAACGCTGAACGAATTTATCGTGGAGGCCAAAGCCGCAACCTATGTCGGCGGCGGCGTGCCGCGCCTGCCCTGCCGGTCGGGCGCGCACGATATCGGCTATGAACGCGGCGCGTGGCGTTATCTCGACAGTTATTTCGGTGGCACTGATTTCGCCGGACAGGAGGTCGTGTGGCTTGCCGACGAGCCCGTCTGGGCGATGAACTATTTCGGCTGCGTCATTGCGCCCGATCTCATCGACGGTAGAGCAGCCGGAGCGGTGATCATGGCTGCGCTTTCAGCCATGTATCGGCAGGGCCGGTTTCTCGGCGGAATGGAATTCGATCATCCGTTCGGCCGCTACATCGACCGCAGCGACGGCGACTGCAACCGGTTCAGCGGCCACGAATGCATCATGGTCGACGGCCGGAAGGCCTATATGCTCGACTATCGCGGCGGGTTGATCATCCCCTGATCGCAGGGCGCTGCCTTCCGGTAAATAACGTGGATTGGGTGCACAATGTGCGAGAGTAAGTCGGCGAGATCAGCCCTCATCCGGCTGCCGCCACCTTCTCCTCGCAAACGGGGCGAAGGGTGATAGCCGCGACCTCTCCGTTACTCGCGTACCTCTCGCAAGGCACGTCCCCTCGCCCCGTTTACGGGGTCTACAAGACGGATCGAGACCAGTGGCTCGACCCCCGGTAAGGGTTAGGGTGAGGGGCAAGCCACAAGGCAGGTTAAGTTGAGGAGCAGCCATAGGCACTACCGGAAATTTGTTGACCGTCAGAAATCGACGACCTTGCCATCTGAGATCGTCACGCGCCGATCCATGCGGCGGGCGAGTTCGTGATTGTGGGTAGCGATGAGGGCGGCAAGGCCGGACTGGCGCACCAGCGCCTCCAGCGCGTCGAAGACGTAGCTTGCCGTTTCCGGGTCGAGATTGCCGGTCGGCTCGTCGGCGAGAAGCAGGGCCGGCGCATTGGCGACGGCGCGGGCGATCGCAACGCGCTGCTGCTCGCCGCCGGAAAGCTCGCCCGGGCGATGGGCGCCGCGATGGCCGATGCGCATATAATCGAGAAGCTGGCCGGCCCGCTCTCCGGCTTCCTTCCAGGAAAGCCCGGCAATCAGTTGCGGCATCATGATGTTTTCAAGCGCCGAGAATTCCGGCAGCAGGTGGTGAAACTGGTAGACGAAGCCGATTTCGCTGCGGCGGATCGCGGTGCGTTTATCGTCGCTCAGGCCGTCACAGGCACGCCCGTTGATGGTGACTTCGCCACCGTCCGGATGCTCCAGCAGGCCGGCGACATGCAGCAATGTCGACTTGCCGGTGCCGGAGGGGGCGACAAGCGCGACGATTTCGCCTTTCGATATCGAAAAATCCGCGCCCTTCAGGATCGGGAGCAGCGTATCGCCCTGCCCGTAATGGCGCTCGACGCCGGTAAGCTTGAGAACGACGTTGCGTTGCATGAAGGCGGCATTCCTTATTCGTAGCGCAGGGCCTGCACCGGATCGAGCTTTGAGGCACGCCAGGCGGGGAAAATGGTCGCAATGAAGGAGAGCGTCAGCGCCATGACGACGATCGAGATCGTTTCGCTGAGATCCATTTCGGCCGGCAATTGGCTGAGGAAATAGACCTGCGGATTGAAGAGGACGGTGCCCGATATCCAGGAGAAGAACTGGCGGACAGATTCGATGTTAACGCAGACGAGAACGCCGAGAAGAACGCCGGCAACGGTGCCGACGATGCCGATCGCCGCCCCGGTCATGAAGAAGATGCGCATGATCGCGCCGGCGCTGGCGCCCATGGTGCGCAGGATGGCGATATCGCTGCCCTTGTCCTTCACCAGCATGATGAGGCCAGAAATGATGTTCAGCGCCGCGACAAGCACGATCAGCGTCAGGATCATGAACATGACGTTGCGCTCGACCTGCAGCGCCGAAAAGAAGGTCTGGTTGCGCTGGCGCCAGTCGGTGATAGCGATCTGGCGGCCAGCCGCCTCCTCCACCTTGGGCCTCAGAGCATCGATATCGTCGGGATTGTCGACGAAGAGCTCGATCGATTGCACCAGCCCCTCGGCATTGAAATAGAGCTGCGCTTCCTCGAGCGGCATGAAAATGATCGAGGAGTCGTATTCCGACATGCCGATCTCGAACAGGCCGGAGATCTTGTAGGACTTGACGCGCGGGCTGACGCCCATCGGCGTGATGTCTCCATCCGGCGACGTCAGCGTAATGAGGTCGCCGACACGCAGACCGAGCTGGTCGGCCATGCGGGTGCCGATCAGCACACCTTCGCCGGAGGCATAGCCCACCAAGTCGCCGGATTTGATGTTCCCGGAGATTGTCTTGAGCGTGGTCAGATCCTCGGCGCGGGCGCCGCGCACCAAAGCGCCGGTGCTGCCGCCAGCCTGAGCCGAGGCAAGCACCTGGCCCTCCACCAAGGGCAGCGCCATCTTGACACCGGGTACGGCGGCGAGCTTGCTCGCGAGGTCGGGATAATCGATGAAGGGGCCGTCGACCGGCTGGACGATCATATGGCCGTTGATGCCGAGGATGCGCGAGACAAGCTCGGTGCGGAAGCCATTCATGACCGCCATGACGATGATCAGCGTCGCGACGCCGAGCATGATGCCGACGAAGGAGAAGCCGGCGATCACCGATATGAAGGCTTCCTTGCGGCGGGCGCGCAGATAACGCCACGCCACGAGGCGTTCGAAGGTGGAAAATGGCCTGCCAGCCGGACCCAAGCCGGATGTAGAACTCCGGTCCACTGCTGCCTCTGCCATTTCGCCTCCGTTTCCTTAAGCCACGAACCTGTTGATCGCCGCTTCGATGGTCATCGTTTCGCGGGCGCCGGTCTTGCGGTCCTTCACTTCGATCTCGCCGTTCGCGACCGCGCGCGGACCGGCGATGATCTGGACGGGTACGCCGATCAGGTCGGCGGTCGCGAACTTCGTGCCGGCCCGATCGTCGGTATCGTCGTAGAGCACATCCTTGCCGGCCTTGGTCAGCGCGGCGTAGATCAGCTCGCAGGTGTCGTCGCAGGCCTCATCGCCCGCCTTCATGTTGATGACGACGACATCGAAAGGTGCAACCGACGCCGGCCAGATGATTCCGTTCTCATCATGCGATGCTTCGATGATGGCGGGAACAAGGCGTGTCGGGCCGATACCGTAGGAACCCATATGAACGAAGTGTTCCTTGCCATCGGGCCCCTGCACTTTCGCGCCCATTGGTTCGGAATATTTCGTGCCGAAATAGAAGATGTGGCCAACTTCGATACCACGCGCCGAAAGCCGGTCGCCTTCGGGAACGGCGTTGAAGGCCGCCTCGTCGTGCATTTCCGAAGTAGCCGCATAAAGCGAGGTCCACTTGTCGAAGATCGCCTTCAGGCCCTCGACGCTGTCGAAATCGGTGTTCGCGCCCGGGATGTCGAAGCCGACGAAATCCTTGTGGCAGAAAACCTCGGATTCGCCGGTATCGGCGAGGATGATGAATTCATGGCTGAGATTGCCGCCAATGGGACCGGTATCGGCGCGCATCGGGATGGCGCGCAGGCCGAGCCGGTCGAAGGTTCTGAGATAGGCGGCGAACATCTTGTTGTATGAATGCTCCGCCCCTTCGCGCGTCAGATCGAAGGAATAGGCATCCTTCATCATGAATTCGCGCGAGCGCATGGTGCCGAAGCGCGGGCGGATCTCGTCGCGGAACTTCAGCTGGATGTGATAGAGATTGAGCGGCAGGTCCTTATAGGATTTGACCGATGAACGGAAAATATCCGTCACCATCTCCTCGTTCGTCGGACCGTAGAGCATCGGCCGGTCCTGGCGGTCCTTGATGCGCAGCATCTCCTTGCCGTAAGCATCGTAGCGGCCGCTTTCCTGCCAGAGTTCGGCCGACTGCAGCGTCGGCATCGAGAGCTCGATGGCGCCGGCGCGGTTCTGCTCCTCACGGATAATGGTGTTGACCTTATCCAACACCTTCTTGCCGAGCGGCAGCCAGGAATAGATGCCCTGCGACTGCTGGCGGATCATGCCGGCGCGCAGCATCAGCCGGTGGGAGACGATTTCCGCCTCCTTGGGGTTTTCCTTGAGGATGGGCATGAAGAAGCGGGACAGACGCATGGCGGATTCCGGAGCAGTTGAGATCCCGCCGGCCGGCGGAATCGAAGGCAATCATCGATATGGGAGCGTTCATAGCCGCTTCGCGGCAGGAAGGAAACCCGCAACTGGCGTCGGCCACTTCCCGGATACGCATGTTCGCGTCCGCACAATAAAAGGGCGTGAAAAAACGCGTGTTTATAAGGACTTGAACGAAAATCTTGTCAACAGAAAAATTTTGCTAGAGTGTAGCAAAAATGCAAAAAAAGCTAATGACAAAGCCCAATCTTTGAGCTAGCTTTAGCTCACAAAACAGGCAGGAAGCTAAATTCCTGCCGTATTCGCGGTCAAGTCTTGGGAGGATCAGATCTTAGGCGCGCTCGTCGCAGCCCCGGCAACGGTTACAGATCACGCGATACTTAAAACAAGGCTTTTAGCCTTGTTTTTTTTTGGCTTTTCGGCTCCCTCGTCTTCCAACGACCGGATGGCTTCCGTAAAGGAAATGATCGCTCATTCCGTTACGGCAGCTCTTTGCCGTAAGAACATGACAGCCGGATGAAAGAAGCCGACGGGCCGGATTTACATCTGCTCAAAGTTTGAGCAAAAGCTACCACTCAATAGAAGCTAGGCCCTAATTGTGGAAGGGCATCGAAGCCCCAGCCGAAATAGGTGTCGCACACATACCAAAAGCCGTAGATCACGGCCGAAATCAGCGTCGTCAGCGAAAAGACGAAGAGGGCGCGAAACCGGGTTGGCGCACTCGGAACGGTGCCGAGCACGATGTCGTTATCTTCCGCCTGCGTGCGCAAGCCGATCGGCAGAACGGCGAAAAGCGTCATCCACCAGATGATGAAGTAGACGGCAAATCCCTGGAGAAAGATCTGGAGCATTGTAGTTCCCGGTGGTGTCGTGCCGACAGGAGCCTTCGGACGCCCTGCCGTTTGAATGGCGACCTTATACGGCGGAATGACGACGAACTCAAAGCCAAGGGAGCGTTTCGCCGCCTTCGGGTCACTCTGCCGCAGCGCCCTCAGGCCTGTTCGAGTTCGATCAGCGTGCCGAAGAAATCCTTGGGATGCAGAAACAGCACCGGCTTGCCATGCGCACCGGTCTTCGGCTGGCCGTCGCCGAGTACCCGCGCGCCGGTTTCGACCAACCGGTCGCGGGCGAAAAGGATGTCGTCCACCTCATAGCAGATATGGTGCATGCCGCCGGACGGGTTCTTGTCGAGGAAGGCGGCGATCGGCGAATTCTCACCGAGCGGCTGCAGCAACTCCACCTTGGTGTTCGGCAATTCGACGAAGACGACAGTGACGCCGTGCTCCGGCAGAGCTTGCGGCTGCGAGACCGTGGCCCCTAGTCTGTCTCGGTAGGCCGCGGCCGCTGCCGTGAGATCGGGAACGGCGATAGCGATATGGTTCACCCGGCCGAGCATGTCAGACCTTGGTGACGAAGGCGGTGACGAGGGGCTTCTTGCCCCAGGTCTGGTTCGCGGCTGCGCGGATGGCGCGGCGCACCGCCTCCTGGACCATGTCGATATCCTTGCGGCGGGCGCGCGGAATGCTCTCGATGGCGCTGATCGCCGCGTCGAAAAGCGTATCTTCCATCTCCTCGCCCTCGTCGTCATAGACCGGCAGGCCGATCGAAACCAGATCGGGATCACCGACGATATCATAACGGGCGTCGAGCACGACGTTGACCGCGACGTGGCCGACATAAGAGAGCTTCTTGCGCTCGCCGATCCCCATCTCGTCGAAATCGCCAATCAGCGCGCCGTCCTTGTAGATGCGGCCGTGCGGCGCCTCACCGATCACCTCGACGGGACCGGGAGCCAACCGCAGAATATCGCCATTGCGCACGCGCGGCACGACCGCGATGCCGGATTGCTCGGCAAGCTCCTTGTGCGCCGTCAGATGTGTCGCCTCGCCATGCACCGGCACCACAATCTTCGGCCGCGTCCATTCGTACATCCGCTGCAACTCATTGCGGCGCGGATGGCCGGACACGTGGACCAGCGCCTCGGTATCGGTGATGATATGCACACCCTGCTCGACGAGGCCGTTCTTGATGTCCTGGATCGCCTTCTCGTTGCCGGGAATGGGGCGCGAGGAAAACACGACGATATCGCCGGCGGCAAAGGCCACGTTGCGCATCTCGTCGCGGGAAAGCTTGGCAAGGGCGGCCCGCGCCTCGCCCTGGCTCCCGGTCAGGATGACGACGACCTTGTCGCGCGGGATATAGCCGTATTCCTCCTCGGAGATGAAAGGCTTCACGCCTTCCATCAGGCCGATATCGCGGGCGACGTCGACGACGCGCTTCAACGAACTACCGAGCAGCAGAACCTCGCGGCCCGCCGCCTCGGCAGCCTCGGCAACGGTGCGAATACGACCGACATTCGACGAGAAGGTGGTGATCGCCACCCGTCCCTCGGCGTCCTCGATGATCTTGCGCAGGCTTTCCGACACATCCTTCTCGGAGGGCGAAACACCGTCACGCAGGGCATTGGTGGAATCGCACATCAGCGCCAGCACGCCCTCATCGCCGAGCTGACGGAAGCGCGTTTCGTCGGTCAGGGGGCCGAGCGAGGGCTCGTGGTCGATCTTCCAATCGCCGGTATGAATGACATTGCCGGCGGGTGTGCGGATCATCAGCGACATCGGCTCGGGGATCGAGTGGTTGACGGCCACGCCTTCGATGCTGAAGGGGCCGACATTGATCCTGTCGCCGGCCTTGAACGGCGTCACCGGCACTTCGCCAATCGTCGCCTTCTCGAAATTGCGCTTGGCTTCGAGCAGACCGGATGTGAAGGCCGAGGCATAGACCGGCACGTTGAGGCCGGGCCAGAGATCGGCGAGAGCGCCATAATGATCCTCATGCGCATGGGTGATGATGATCGCCTTGAGGTTCTTGCGCTCATTGGCGAGGAAGCGGATATCGGGCAGCACCAGATCGACACCCGGCAGATCGGGCCCGGGAAAGGTGACGCCGCAATCGACCATGATCCACTGGCGATGCTCGGACGGGCCGTACCCATAAAGAGCGAGATTCATGCCGATCTCGCCAACGCCGCCCAAAGGCAGGAATACCAGTTCGTCCTGTTTCGCCATAATTTTCGTTTTTTCCGCTATCCAAAAAACACATCACCGGCGGCAATGGGCGTTATCCTGCCAGCGCCGGTATCGAGCATCAACAAGCCATTATCATCAATCCCGGCGAATTGTCCGGAAATCGACCGGTCCGGTAAATTGACCGTGATCCTTTCACCGATGCCGCAGGCGATCGCCCGCCAGCGCGCCGTGATCTCAGCGATGCCGCGGCCGTCGTCCCAAATTTCAAGCACTTCCGCCGTTGCGGCGAAGAGATGGGCGAAGAGCTCTTCCGGCGACGCGGCACTCGCATGCTGGCGCAGGCAGGTGACGGGATAGAGCGGATTGTCCGGCATGACCGAAACATTGATGCCGATGCCGACGATCAGCGCGTAACGGCCATCCGGCAACCCCTCTCCCTCGACGAGGATGCCGCAGGTCTTCTTTCTACCGATGAGAATATCGTTCGGCCATTTCACCTCGAGCGGCTCGGCGTCCGGCGGCAGGACGTTGCGGATCGCCTGGTGCACGGCAACGGCAATCGCCAGCGGCAAGGAGCCGAGGCGCTCCATCGGCGCCGGGTCGATCAGCAGAAGAGATGCGTAGAGATTGCCGCGTTCGGAAACCCAGAGCCGACCGCGACGGCCGCGACCGCCGGTCTGCCTCTCGGCGGTTATCCAGAGATTGCCGCCGTCGCCTGCCCGGGCCCGGGCAAGGCATTCGCTGTTGGTGGATGATGTTTCCGACAGAGCCTCATGCCGGAAATCGCCGAGCGATATCCGGCGCCGCCTGTCGGAGACCATCAGAAGAGCGTCGCGGCGGCAAGCTCTGCCGCACCGCCGATCGGCCCGCCGATGAGAACATAGGCGGTGACGAAGAGACCGGAAAGACCGAAGACGAGGCGCAGCGCGCCGGAGACACGGGCGAACTCGCCGGTCGCCTCATCGAACCACATCAGCTTGATGACGCGCAGATAGTAGTAAGCGCCGACGACCGATGCGAGAACGCCGATAATGGCAAGCGCATAGAGCTTGGCCTCGATGGCGGCAACGAAGACGAAGTATTTCGCGAAGAAGCCGGCGAGCGGCGGAATGCCGGCAAGCGAGAACATCAGCGCCGTCAGCACCACGGCCATGAACGGGTTGGTTGTGAACAGGCCGGCCAGGTCGTTGACCTCCTCGACGACGGTGCCGTCCTTACGGCGCATCGACATGATGATCGCAAAGGTGCCGAGCGTCATGATCATATAGATGACCATGTAAAGCATGACGCCGGAAACCCCGGTCTGGTTGCCGGCGGCCAGGCCGACCAGCGCGTAGCCCATGTGGCCGATCGACGAATAAGCCATCAGCCGCTTGATGTTCTTCTGGCCGATCGCAGCAAAGGAGCCGAGCAGCATCGAGGCGATCGAGATGAAGACGACGACCTGCTGCCAGTCCGCCAGAACCGGCTGGAAGGCGGTGATGACGATGCGGGTCATCATTGCCATGGCGGCAACCTTCGGGGCTGCGGCGAAGAAGGCGGTGACCGGCGTCGGCGCGCCTTCATAAACGTCCGGCGTCCACATGTGGAAGGGGACCGCCGAAATCTTGAAGGCGATGCCGGCAAGGATGAAGACGAGACCGAAGACGAGGCCGAGCGAACGCGCGCCCTCGACCGAAAGCGCCTGGGCGATTTCGGAGAAGTGGGTATGGCCGGTGAAGCCATAGACCAGCGACATGCCATAGAGCAGCATGCCTGATGACAGCGCGCCGAGGACGAAATATTTCAGGCCGGCTTCCGTCGACTTCAGGCTGTCGCGGTTGATCGCCGCGACGACATAAAGCGCCAGCGACTGCAATTCCAGCGCGAGATAGAGCGAGATCAGATCGTTTGCCGAGATCATCAGCAGGATGCCGAGCGTCGCAAGCACCAGTAGAACCGGGAACTCGAACTTGTCGAGCTGGTTTTCACGGGCGTGGCCGAGCGTCATGAACAGTGCGACCAGCGAACCGATGAGCGCCACCAGCTTCATGAAGCGCGAGAAGCCGTCGGCCATGTAGACGCCGCCAAAGGCAAGGCCTTCGGCGGGCACGAAGAGCAGCCACAGGCCGGCGGCCAGAAGCAGGCCGATGGCGAGGCCGGCAACGAGGGGGCCTGACCGCTCGCCCGAGAAGACGCCGACCATCAGCAGGACCAGGGCGCCGACCGCGAGGATAAGCTCCGGCGCGGAAAGATGCAGACTGAGGAGAATTGTTTCAGCGGTCATGTCCGATAAGTCCCGTCATCAATTCATAGACAGCGCAACATTCTGCGCTGCGTGCACGGCGGCCGTGTAGTTGTTGACCAGCAGATCCACCGAGGCGGCCGTCGCATCGAAGACCGGAGCCGGGTAAACGCCGAAGAGGATGGTCAGCGCGACCAGCGGATATAGGATCAGCTGTTCGCGAGGCGAAAGATCGAGCAATGCCTTCAGCTTTTCCTTCTCCAGCGCGCCGAAGATCACCCGGCGATAGAGCCAGAGCGCGTAGGCTGCGGAGAGAATGACGCCGGTGGCGGCAAAGAGCGCGACCCAGGTGTTGACCCGGAAGACGCCGATCAGCGTCAGGAATTCGCCGACAAAGCCAGAGGTACCGGGAAGGCCGACATTGGCCATGGTGAAGACCATCATTGCGACGGCATATTTCGGCATGTTGTTGACGAGACCGCCATAGGCGTTGATCTCGCGGGTGTGGGTCCGATCGTAGACGACGCCGACGCAGAGGAAGAGCGCGCCGGAGACGATGCCGTGCGACAGCATCTGGAATATCGACCCCTGGACGCCCTGCATGTTGGCGGCAAAGATGCCCATGGTTACGTAGCCCATGTGGGCGACGGAGGAATAGGCGATCAGCTTCTTGATGTCGTCCTGCATCATCGCCACCAGCGAGGTGTAGATGATGGCGATGACCGACAAGGCGAAGACGAGCGGCGCGAAATAATCGGAAGCGACGGGGAACATGCCGAGCGAGAAGCGGATGAGACCGTAGCCGCCGAGCTTCAAGAGCACGCCGGCCAGGATTACCGAGCCTGCCGTCGGCGCCTGAACGTGCGCATCGGGAAGCCACGTATGGACCGGCCACATCGGCATCTTCACCGCGAACGAGGCGAAGAAGGCAAGCCAGAGCCATGTCTGGAGCGCCGGCGGGAACTTGTAGGCGAGCAACGCGGTGATGTCGGTCGTGCCGGCCTGCCAGTACATCGCCATGATGGCGAGCAGCATCAGCACCGAGCCGAGCAGCGTATAGAGGAAGAACTTGTAGCTCGCATAAACACGGTCCTTGCCGCCCCAGACGCCGATGATCAGGAACATCGGGATGAGGCCCGCTTCGAAGAAGACGTAGAAGAGCACGATATCGAGCGAGACGAAGACGCCGACCATCATCGTTTCGAGGATGAGGAAGGCGATCATGTATTCCTTCAGGCGCTTCTCGATCGAGAGCCAGCTCGCGAGCACGCAGAAGGGCATGAGGAAGGTCGACAGAATGACGAACAGCATGGAAATGCCGTCGACGCCGACGTGGTAACCGATGCCGGTGCCGAGCCAATCATGCTTTTCGAGCATCTGGAAGCCGGGATTGGCATTGTCGAAGCCGACCCAGATGAAGAGAGACACAACGAAGGTGAAGACGGTGGTGATCAGCGAGATCCACAGCACGTTCCTCCGACCGCTTTCGCTGTCGCCATTCATCAAGAGCAGGAGCACCACGCCGACAAGCGGCAGGAAGGTGACCGTTGAAAGAATAGGCCAATCGGTCATCAGAAGGAACTCCCGAGCATCATCCAGGTAACGAGCGCCGCAATGCCGAGCAGCATGGCGAAGGCATAGTGATAGAGGTAACCGGTCTGCAGGCGGACCACGCGATCGGTGACGGCGACGACGCGGGCGGCTACACCGTTCGGGCCGTAGGTATCGATGACGCCGACGTCACCCTTCTTCCACAGGAAGCGGCCAAGCGCCCTTGCCGTGCGGACGAAGAGGAAGTCGTAGAGTTCGTCGAAATACCACTTGTTGAGCAGGAAGTGGTAGAGGACGCGGTGCTGTTTGGCGAGGACGCGCGGCGTCTGCGGCGAGCGGATATACATGTACCAGGCAGTGACGAAGCCGAGCACCATGGCGATGAAGGGGCTCAAGGCCACGAGCGCCGGCACGTGGTGGAACTCTTCGACGAGTTCGTTCTCGGCGCCGGTAAACAGCGCCCCCTTCCAGAACTCGGCATATTCCTCGCCGTAGAAGCGGCCTTCGAAGATCACGCCGGCCAGAACGGCGCCGATCGCCAGCAGATAAAGCGGCACCAGCATGACCTGCGGCGACTCGTGGACGTGGTGCATGACCTCGTGCGAAGCGCGCGGCTTGCCGAAAAAGGTCATGAAGATCAGGCGCCAGGAATAGAAGCTCGTGAAAAGAGCCGCAATGACCAGAAGCGAGAAGGCAAAGCCCGCGACCGGCGAGTGCGATGCATAGGTCGCCTCGATGATTACGTCCTTGGAGAAGAAGCCGGCAAAGCCGATCGGCGTGAAGGGAATGCCGACGCCGGTGATCGCCAGCGTGCCGATGATCATCAACCAGAACGTCACCTTGATGTGCGGCCGAAGGCCACCCATGTAGCGCATGTCCTGCTCGCCATCGACGGCGTGGATGACTGAGCCGGCGCAGAGGAAGAGCAGCGCCTTGAAGAAGGCGTGGGTGAAGAGATGAAAGATTGCCGCGCCATAGGCCCCTACTCCGAGTGCCACGAACATGTAGCCGAGCTGCGAGCAGGTGGAATAGGCGATGACGCGCTTGATGTCGTTTTGCACGAGGCCGACGGTTGCCGCGAAGAAGGCGGTGATCGCGCCGATGACGGTGACGACCACAAGCGCATCGTGCGACAGTTCGAAGAGCGGCGACATGCGAGCGACGAGGAAGACGCCGGCGGTGACCATAGTGGCGGCATGGATGAGGGCCGATACCGGCGTCGGACCTTCCATCGCGTCCGGCAGCCAGGTGTGCAGCAGGAACTGCGCCGACTTGCCCATGGCGCCCATGAACAGCAGCAGGCAGATGCCGGTCAACGCATGCGCCTTGTCAAGCTGCATACCGAAGAGGTTGAGGATCACTTCGCTCGCCTCGCCGCCGCCTTCATGCGGAGCGAAGTTCGATGCATTGGCGAAGATCGTGTCGAAGTTGATCGAGCCGAACAACACGAAGACGCCGGCAATGCCGAGCACGAAGCCGAAGTCGCCGACGCGGTTGACGATGAAGGCCTTCATCGCCGCCGCCGTCGCCGACGGCTTCTTGAACCAGAAGCCGATCAGGAGATAGGAGGCAAGACCGACGCCTTCCCAGCCGAAGAACATCTGGGCAAGGTTGTCTGCCGTCACCAGCATCAGCATGGCGAAGGTGAAGAGCGAGAGGTAGGCGAAGAAGCGCGGACGGTGCGGATCGGTATGCATGTAGCCGATCGAATAGACGTGAACCAGCGTCGAGACCGTGTTGACGACGATCAGCATGACGGAGGTCAGCGTATCCACGCGCAGCGACCAGGAGGCGTCGATGCCGCCGGACTGGATCCAGCGCAGCACCTCGACCTTGATCGGTCCACCTTCAAGATGGCCCATGCCCACGTTGAAGAAGACGATCCAGGAGAGGATGGCGGCAATGATCATCAGGCCGCTAGTGACATATTCCGAAGCTTTGGCGCCGATGGCGCGGCCGAAAAGGCCGGCGACGATCGCGCCGATCAAGGGAAGAAAGACAATAGCCTTATAGAGGAACATGAGCCACTCAGCCCTTCATCATATTGACGTCTTCGACCGCGATCGAACCGCGGTTGCGGTAGAAGACAACGAGAATTGCAAGACCGATCGCCGCTTCGGCAGCCGCCACCGTCAGGATGAACAGCGCGAAGACCTGCCCGACGATGTCGTTCAGGAAGGAGGAGAAGGCGACCATGTTGATGTTGACGGCAAGCAGGATCAGTTCGACCGACATCAGGATGACGATGACGTTCTTCCGATTAAGGAAGATGCCGAAGACGCCGAGCGTGAAGAGGATGGCGCTGACCGTCAGGTAGTGGGAAAGACCGATGACCATGTTCTTGTTCCTTGCCTGCCTTTAGGCGCCCTGCCCGGGCTTGACCGACACCACCTCGACGGCGGTGGCGGGCGTGCGGGCGACCTGCCTGGAAATGTTCTGTCGCTTGATGTTGGTACGGTGCCGGAGCGTCAGGACGATCGCGCCGATCATGGCGACCAGCAGCACCAGACCGGCGATCTGGAAGAAATAGACGTAGTTGGTGTAGAGCACGTCGCCGAGGGCGGCCGTATTGGTGCGCTCGGTGAGCGCCGGGATCGGCATGGCGACTGATTTGGCGATGTCGGGCGAAATGACGCTGCCGCCGATGACGACGATCAGTTCGGCTGCGAGGATCACTCCGATCAGCCCGCCGATCGGCGCATATTCGAGCACCCCTGCCCTCAGCTCGGTGAAGTCGATGTCGAGCATCATCACCACGAAGAGGAAGAGAACGGCGACGGCGCCGACATAGACAACGAGCAGGATCATCGCCAGGAATTCGGCGCCGAGCAGCAGGAAGAGGCCGGCCGCGTTGAAGAACACCAGGATCAGGAACAGAACCGAGTGAACCGGGTTCTTCGCCCAGATGACCATGAACGCCGACGCCACCGCGACAAAGGCGAAAAGATAGAAAAATAGAGCCTGCAGACCCATGTTGGTGCCTTTTTCATCTTCCCCCGGGCAGCCGGGAGTTTCCCTGCCCGATAGAGCTTTTGGCGGCGCTCGCCGGCAAAGCTCTTGTGCATATTGACCGCGACAGGAGCAAGCGGCTCCGTCGCGGCATTTCAGATCTCGTTCAGCGGTACGGCGAGTCGATCGCGATGTTGCGGGCGATTTCGCGCTCCCACCGGTCTCCATTGTCGAGAAGGCGCGCCTTGTCGAAATAGAGCTCTTCGCGGGTTTCCGTCGCAAATTCGAAATTCGGGCCTTCGACGATTGCGTCGACCGGGCAAGCTTCCTGGCAGAAGCCGCAATAAATGCACTTCACCATGTCGATATCGTAGCGCACCGTCCGGCGCGTGCCGTCATTGCGGCGGGGACCGGCCTCGATGGTGATCGCCTGGGCAGGACAGATCGCCTCGCAGAGCTTGCAGGCGATGCAGCGTTCCTCGCCGTTCGGATAACGGCGCAACGCATGCTCGCCGCGGAAGCGCGGGGAGACCGGGCCCTTTTCGAAGGGATAGTTGATCGTCGCCTTCTGGCGGAAGAAATAGCGCATCGACAGAAAGAACGCGCCGACGAATTCCTTGAGGAACAGCGAGTTGATGGAGCTGGACAAGCTTGCCATCTTCAACCTCCAATATTGCCGGAAACGAGAGCTGAGACCATTACGCCCATCCCATCAGTTTCAGCACGAATGCAACGATGATGACCATGGCGAGCGACAGCGGCAGGAAAACCTTCCAACCAAGGCGCATGAGCTGGTCGTAGCGGTAGCGCGGAACGAATGCCTTGACCATCGCGAACATGAAGAACACGAAGCAGGCCTTCAGCGTGAACCAGATGATGCCGGGGACCCAGTTGAGGATCCAGATATCGACCGGAGGCAGCCAGCCGCCGAGGAAGAGGATCGTCGTCAGCGCGCACATCAGGCAGACGGCCGCATATTCGCCGAGCATGAACATCATGTATGGCGAGGAACCGTATTCGACCATGAAGCCGGCGACGAGTTCCGATTCGGCTTCGGGAAGATCGAAGGGCGGACGGTTCGTCTCGGCCAGCGCCGAGATGAAGAAGATGATGAACATCGGGAACAGCGACAGCCAGTGCCAGTCGAGGAACGACGCCGGCAGGCCGAGCATGGTGCCGAGTCCATTGTGCTGTGCATTGACGATATCGGTCAGATTCAGCGAGCCGACGCAGAGAAGCACGGTGACGATGACGAAGCCGATCGAGACTTCATAGGACACCATCTGTGCCGCCGAGCGCAGCGCTCCGAGGAACGGATACTTCGAGTTCGACGCCCAGCCACCCATGATGATGCCATAGACTTCGAGCGAGGAGATCGCGAAAATGTAGAGGATGCCGACATTGATGTTGGCGATCACCCAGCCATCGGCGAGCGGCACCACCGCCCAGGTGGACAGCGCCAGAAGCACCGTGACCAGCGGAGCCAGCAGGAACACCGCCTTGTTGGCGCCGGCCGGAATGATCGGCTCTTTGAAGACGAATTTCAAAAGATCGGCGAAGGACTGGAACAGGCCGAAGGGGCCGACGACGTTCGGGCCGCGACGCAGCTGCACGGCCGCCCAGATCTTGCGATCGGCAAGCAGAACGTAAGCGATGAAGACGAGCAGGCAGACGAGAAGCAGCAGCGACTGACCGATCATGATGATCGCCGGCCAGACATAGGTCGAAAAGAAAGAATCCATAGTCCCCTGCCCTTACTCTGCCGCGACTTTGAAGTTGTTGCGGGCCAATGCCGAGCACTCGGCCATGACAGCCGAGGCGCGCGCTATCGGGTTCGTCAAATAGAAGTCTTTGACCGGCGACGCAAACCCTGACTTGTTCATCTTGCCGGCTTTTTTCGCGACTGCGGCAATTTGGGCGCCATCCGTTTCGGCGATCTCGTCGATGGCGGCGAAATGCGGGAAAGCGGCATAGAGCCTGGCGCGCAGTTCATTGAGCGAATCGAAAGGAAGCTTCTTGCCCAGCACGTCCGAAAGAGCGCGGATGATCGCCCAGTCCTCGCGGGCATCGCCCGGCGCAAAACCGGCGCGGTTGCCCATCTGGACGCGGCCTTCGGTGTTGACCCAGGTGCCGGACTTTTCGGTATAGGCTGCGGCCGGCAGAATGACGTCGGCATGGTGGGCGCCGTTGTCGCCATGCGAGCCGATATAAACGGTGAGCTTGGCCTTCTTGGCGGTGAAGTCGAGTTCGTCGGCGCCGAGCAGGAAGAGCACGTCCATCGCCTGCAGCATTTCGGCGGCATTGACACCCTTGGCACCGGGCACAAAGCCGAGGTCGAGGCCACCGACGCGCGATGCGGCGGTGTGAAGGACGGCGAAGCCGTTCCAACCTTCGACAACAGCGCCGACCGAACCGGCGAGCTTGGCGGCACTGGCGAGAACGCCGGCGCCATCGCTGCGCGACAGCGCGCCCTGGCCGATGATGATCATCGGCTTGGCGGCGTTCTTCAGGACTTCGGCGAAGGCGTGGTTGCCGTCGACCAGGTCCTTCAGCGTGTCGGGACCGCCGCCGAGGTAATCATAGCTGTAGCGCAGTTCGCCCGGCTCGCCGATCACGCCGATCGGGAACTTGCCACGGCGCCAGCGCTTGCGGATCCGGGCATTGAGAATGGCCGCCTCGAAGCGCGGATTGGCGCCGATGATCAAGAGCGCGTCGGCCTGGTCGATGCCCGATATGGTCGGGTTGAAGAGGTAGCTTGCGCGGCCGAGCGACGGATCGAGTGCCGTCCCATCCTGGCGACAGTCGAGATTGGCCGACCCCAGCGACTTCACCAGTTCGGAGAGCGCATACATTTCCTCGACGGAAGCGAGGTCGCCAGCGATCGCGCCGATCTTGTCACCCGAGGTGGCGCCGACGGCCGCCTTGATGGCGCCGAAGGCCTCTGCCCAGGTGGCGGGCCGCAGACGGCCGTCGCGGCGAACATAGGGCCGGTCGAGGCGCTGGGTCTTCAGACCGTCCCAGATGAAGCGGCTCTTGTCGGAAATCCACTCCTCGTTGATCGCCTCGTTGACACGCGGCAGAATGCGCATGACCTCACGGCCTCGGGTGTCGACGCGGATCGCCGAACCGACCGCGTCCATGACGTCGATCGATTCGGTCTTGTTCAATTCCCAGGGGCGCGCGGTGAAGGCGAAGGGTTTGGAGGTGAGCGCGCCGACCGGGCAGAGGTCGACGACGTTGCCCTGCAGCTCGGAAGTCATCGCCTGTTCGAGATAGGTGGTGATCTCGGCATCCTCGCCGCGGCCGATCAGGCCGAGCTCGGAAATGCCGGCGACCTCGGTGGTGAAGCGGACGCAGCGTGTGCAATGGATGCAGCGGTTCATCACGGTCTTGACGAGCGGGCCGATATACTTGTCCTCGACGGCGCGCTTGTCTTCCTGGTAGCGCGAGGTGTCGATGCCGAAGGCCATCGCCTGGTCCTGCAGGTCGCATTCGCCGCCCTGGTCGCAGATCGGGCAATCGAGCGGATGGTTGATCAGCAGGAATTCCATCACACCTTCGCGAGCCTTCTTGACCATCGGGGTGTTGGTGAAGACCTCGGGCAGTTCGCCGTTCGGACCGCCGCGGATGTCGCGCACGCTCATGGCGCAGGAGGCCTGCGGCTTAGGCGGGCCGCCCTTTACCTCGACGAGGCACATGCGGCAATTGCCGGCAACCGACAGGCGCTCATGGAAGCAGAAGCGCGGAACCTCGGCACCGGCATCCTCGCACGCCTGCAATAGCGTGAAATGATCCGGAACTTCGATCTCGTTGCCGTCAATCTTCAGTTTTGCCATCGTCGCTCAGTCCTGTTTCCCGTTTGCCTGAAGACGGCAAACAAACCCATTGTTGCAACATTTTCTTTGCCAAGCCGGATCTCTCGTCCTGCTGGCAGCCGATGTCGCCCAAATTCTCTGTCGCGCGTTCCAGATCCGGAACCCGCATCGGCAGCTGCGGCTTAAGGCCCCCGCCCCTGCACCGATCTGCCATCCTTCCAGCCGGTCGAACGGCCGGACGCGTCATGTCTTCCTGCGGCCCCGCCCTGCGAGAACTTTCGCCTGACCGGTCCAATCGTCCCGCCCGATACGGCCGTTGAAGCCGAGTTCGGCGTCGAGCCGAGCGATTTCCTCGTCCGTCCAGGCAGCGATCTCGGCGAAGCTGCGGATGCCTCTGGCGTTCAGCACCTGCTCCAGCTTGGGACCGATGCCGGCGATCAGCTTGAGATCGTCCGCCTTCCGGCTCCGCGCCACCGGTTTCGCCTTCACGGCCGGTTTCGGCTGGCTGACCGGTTTCGGTTGGTCCACTGACACCGGCTCGCTGACCGCCTTGACGACCGTCAGTTTCGGCGCTGCCTTCTTCTCGGCCGCCGGCTTGGTGAAAGCCTTAGCGGCGGGGCGAATATTCTCCGGCCGGATATCGACCTCCGGCGCCGGCTCTTCCGGCGGCGTATCGTCGAGGGCCGCAGCGAGCTTACCGGTCGTCTCGAGGGCGCTCTGGAAGGCACCGAAGAAGGCGCCGGCCATCTGCGTCGAGAAGCCGACACCGATCGCGGTTGCGGCAGCAAAGGCTGCAGCCGGATGCGCCATCAGCGGATGCACTGGCATTGCCCGTGCATTTTCCAGCATCTCGGCAGCAAGTCGACCGAAACCGGCCGCGAATTCGGCTGCCTCTTGCTTCTTTCTGCTATCGGATGCCTTGTCGACCATGATTATTCCGCCGCCTCCAGAACCGCGCCGTGATCGAGCGCGCTTGCCGTATATTGGTCGATGCGCTTTTCGATCTCGGGACGGAAGTTGCGGATCAGACCCTGCACCGGCCATGCGGCGGCGTCGCCGAGCGCACAGATGGTGTGGCCTTCGATCTGCTTGGTCACCTGGAAAAGCATGTCGATTTCGCGCTTCTGGGCATTGCCCTTGGCCATGCGCTCCATCACGCGCCACATCCAGCCCGTGCCTTCGCGGCAGGGCGTGCACTGGCCGCAGCTCTCATGCTTGAAGAAAGCGGAGATACGGGCGATCGCCTTGATGACATCGGTGGATTTGTCCATGACGATCGCGGCGGCCGTGCCGAAGGAGGAGCCGACGCCGCGCAGGCCGTCGAAATCCATCGGGCAGTCGATGATGTCCTTGGCCGGAACGATCGGGCAGGATGCGCCGCCCGGAATGACGGCGAGCAGGTTGTCCCAGCCGCCGCGGATGCCGCCGGCGTGACGGTCGACCAGTTCGCGGAAGGTGATGCCCATTTCCTCTTCGACCGTGCACGGTCTGTTGACGTGACCCGAGAGCATGAACAGCTTGGTGCCGACATTGTTCGGACGGCCGATGGACGAGAACCAACCGGCGCCGCGGCGCAGGATCGTCGGCGCCACCGCGATCGATTCGACGTTATTAACAGTCGTCGGGCAGCCGTAGAGGCCCATATTTGCCGGGAAAGGCGGCTTTAGGCGCGGCTGCCCCTTCTTGCCTTCGAGGCTTTCGAGCAGCGCGGTCTCCTCACCGCAGATATAGGCGCCGGCGCCGTGATGGACGAAGATGTCCATGTCCCAGCCGAGCTTGTTGTTCTTGCCGAGCAGGCCGTAGTCATAGCATTCGTCGATTGCCGCCTGCAGGGCTTCGCGCTCCCTTATATATTCGCCGCGCACGTAGATATAGGCCGCGTTGGCGCCCATGGCGAAGCTCGCGACGACGCAGCCTTCGATCAGCGTATGCGGATCGTGGCGCATGATGTCGCGATCCTTGCAGGTGCCGGGCTCGGATTCGTCGGCATTGACGACGAGATAGTGCGGGCGGCCGTCGCTCTCCTTCGGCATGAAGGACCATTTGAGGCCTGTGGGGAAGCCGGCGCCGCCGCGACCGCGAAGGCCGGAGGCCTTCATCTCGTTGATGATCCAGTCGCGGCCCTTTTCGAGGATCTGCTTGGTGCCGTCCCAGTGGCCACGGCTCATCGCGCCCTTGAGGGATTTGTCCTTGAGGCCGTAGATGTTGGTAAAGATGCGGTCTTTATCTTGTAACATGCTTCACCTCTTACCGCGGCTTCTTGCCGAAGACCTTGATATATTCCGCTTCGCCGCCCTTGGCGAGCGCCTTGGCCTGCTTGACCCAGTCATCGCGCTCAATGCGTCCGCGGAAGTTCAGGTAGGCATCGACCCATTCGCGTTCGGCCTTCTTCCAGGCAGCGACCTGCGCGAAGGTGAAGATGCCGATTTCATTCAAGGTCGCCTCGATCTTCGGACCGACGCCTGAGATCATTTTCAGATCATCGGGGGCGGCGGGCTTTTCGATGCCGGCCGGCCGGTTCTTGTCGGTCAGGGCAGGCTTTGGCGCGGAGGCGACTTCGGCCTTGGCGGCAGCCTGAGGCGCCGGTTCGGCGGCAGCCGTGCCGGAAACCGGCTGCTGCTCGGCCGCCTTTGCGTTTTTCGCAGCCGCCTTCGGCGCCGTTGCCGGCGTCTTCAGCGCCGCGTTAGTCTCGGCATCGGTGCTCTTCGGGCGGGCTGCCTCCGACGGCGGAACGGGAGCGGCGTCGACCGGGGCCGACACAGTCTCGGCATCGGCCTTCTTGGCGCGCGTCCTTGCCTTCGGCTCTTCCGTCGTCAGCGAGGTCGGGCCGCCTTCCGGCGCCGAAAAGATCCGGTCGATCTGCGTGCCCGGCTTGACGCTGGCGCCGTTGCCGGCGGCGAAGGTATCGATGATCTCTTCGAGACGCTCCGGCGTCAGGTCTTCGTAAGTGTCCTTGCCGATCATCACCATCGGAGCGTTGACGCAGGCCCCGAGACATTCGACCTCTTCCCAGGACAGCGTGCCTTCGGCGTTGCGTTCGAACGGATGGGCATGGATCTTGCTCTTGCAGACCGACATCAGCGCTTCCGAGCCGCGGAGCATGCAGGGCGTCGTGCCGCAGACCTGGACATGGGCGCGTGTGCCGACGGGATGCAGTTGGAACTGCGTGTAGAAGGTCGCAACCTCGAGCACTCTGATATAGGCCATGTCGAGCATATCGGCGATCTTTTCGATCGCAGCGCGGGTGACCCAGCCATCCTGTTCCTGCGCCCGCATCAACAGCGGGATGACAGCCGATTGCTGGCGCCCGGCGGGGTATTTCTGGATCGTCTTGTCCGCCCAGACCGCATTTTCATCGCTGAAAGCGAATGCGGCAGGCTGAAATTGATCTTCGGCTAATCGACGAACGGACATTCTTCCTCACGCCTTGTCAGTTTAGGGTTCCACACCGCGAAGCGGTCAAAGACTGCATTTCGCAGGCATAGGCCGACTGGTCTTTCTGCATAAATACGACGAATTTGCTGCCGTTCGGAATGGCAGCCTTGATCTGGTAGCCCTTGGACAAAAGCTCGCCCATGGACGATTGCTGCCCCGGCGGCGTCACTTCCTTATGACCCAGCGGCGTACCGAGGGTGTCGGCTTCCTGGGCCGAAACCCCGGATGCCGCAAGAAGGAGTGCGACGGCAAGCGGCAGACGCTGCATCAGCGATCCACCTCGCCGAAAACGATGTCCAGCGAGCCGAGGACGGCCGCGATGTCGGCAAGCTGGTGGCCGCGGCACATGAAGTCCATCGCCTGCAGGTGCGCATAACCGGGGGCGCGGATCTTGCAGCGATAGGGCTTGTTGGAGCCGTCGGAGACGAGATAGACGCCGAACTCGCCCTTCGGCGCTTCGACGGCGGCATAAACCTCGCCGGCCGGCACGTGGTAGCCTTCGGTATAGAGCTTGAAGTGGTGGATCAGCGCTTCCATCGAGCGCTTCATCTCGCCGCGCTTCGGCGGCACGACCTTGCCGTCGATCGACGAGAAAGGACCGGTCCTGGCATCCGAGAGCAGGCGGTTGACGCACTGCTTCATGATGCGGACCGATTCGCGCATTTCGATCATGCGGATCAGATAGCGGTCATAATTGTCGCCGTTCTTGCCGACCGGGATGTCGAATTCGAGATCGGAATAGCATTCGTAAGGTTGGGCGCGACGCAGATCCCAGGCCGCACCCGAACCGCGCACCATGACGCCGGAGAAGCCCCAGGCCCAGCAATCCTCCAGCGAGACGACGCCGATATCGACGTTGCGCTGCTTGAAAATGCGGTTGCCGGTCAACAGGTCGTCAATGTCGTCGAGCGCCTTCAGGAATGGGTCGCACCAGTCGCCGATGTCCTGCACCAGCTTTTCCGGCAAGTCCTGGTGGACTCCGCCCGGACGGAAGTAAGCGGCGTGCATGCGCGAACCGGAAGCACGCTCGTAGAACACCATCAGCTTTTCACGCTCTTCAAAGCCCCAGAGCGGCGGCGTCAGCGCGCCGACGTCCATGGCCTGCGTCGTGACGTTCAAGAGATGAGACAGAATGCGGCCGATCTCCGAATAGAGCACGCGGATCAACTGGCCGCGGATCGGGATCTCGATGCCGAGCAGCCTTTCGACGGCCAGGGCATAGGCATGTTCCTGGTTCATCGGCGCAACATAGTCGAGCCGATCGAAATAGGGCACGGCCTGAAGATAGGTCTTGGTCTCGATCAGCTTCTCGGTGCCGCGATGCAAGAGGCCGATATGCGGATCGACCCGCTCCACAATTTCGCCGTCAAGCTCCAGGACAAGACGAAGAACGCCGTGCGCCGCCGGATGCTGCGGTCCGAAATTGATGTTGAAGTTGCGGACGTTATGTTCTGTCATTTGCAAGGCGCTCCGCTATTGCAGGCATTAGCCAGTGGGCAATAGGCAATAATGTAGTGTTTAGTTCTCACGTTCGTTCTGTCCATCCTGCAGGCGGCGAATGAGCGACCGCAGCATCTTCCCTACTTCCGTGATCAAGGAAAGCGCCAACTCGGTCTGCGACACCGTGGCTATTCCTACTCGCGCCGAGAGTATCAGATGCGTCTCCAATTCCTTCAGGGATCCTTGGGCGATTTTCAAATGGTGCACATACGCCCCCGTTGCCTCGCGCCCGTAACCTTCCGCTATGTTTGCCGCGATGGACGCTGCTGAACGTCTTACCTGTGAGGTAAGGCCATAAATTTCCTCTTTGGGAAATTCTTTGGTGAGGCCGTAACATTCAACCGCAAGATCCATGGAGCGCTGCCACACCGTAAGATCCTGATAGGAATTAATCGCCGTTGCTATTCTCCCTTGTCACTACTGCCTATTGGCTTCTGCCTAATGCCTAAGAACTACTGCTTCGCCTTTTCGTCCCCAGGCAGCACATACTCCGTGCCTTCCCATGGCGACATGAAGTCGAAGTTGCGGAATTCCTGTTTCAACTCGACCGGCTCGTAAACGACGCGCTTCGCCGCGTCGTCGTAACGAACTTCTACGAAACCGGTGGTCGGGAAGTCCTTGCGCAGCGGATGGCCCTCGAAACCGTAGTCGGTCAGGATGCGGCGCAGATCCGGGTGGCCGGTGAAGAGGACGCCGTACATGTCCCAGGTCTCGCGTTCGAACCAATCGGCGCCGGGATAGACGACGCAGGCAGACGGGACCGGCGTATCTTCATCGGTCGCGACCTTGACGCGGATGCGCAGGTTCTTCTTCGGCGACAGCAGGTGATAGACGACATCGAAACGCAGTTCACGCTGCGGCCAGTCGACGCCGCAAATATCGATCAGGCTGACGAAACCGCATTTGGCGTCGTCGCGCAGGAAGGTCAGCAACGCGATCAGGTTTTCACCCGTCGCCGTCAATGTCAGCTCGCCATACTTCATCTGCGAGGCGGCGATCAGATTGCCGCGCGCTTCGCCAAGGTAGGACGCAAGCTCAGTCAGGGCTTCACTCATATGCCTTGTCCTTAACCCTTAGCGTTCGATCGTGCCGGTGCGCCGGATCTTCTTCTGCAGCAGAAGCACGCCGTAAAGCAGCGCTTCTGCCGTGGGGGGACAGCCCGGCACGTAGATGTCGATCGGCACGACGCGGTCGCAGCCGCGCACCACGGAATAGGAATAGTGATAGTAGCCGCCGCCATTGGCGCAGGAACCCATCGAGATGACGTAGCGCGGCTCGGGCATCTGATCGTAGACCTTGCGGAGCGCCGGCGCCATCTTGTTGGTCAGCGTGCCGGCGACGATCATGACGTCGGACTGGCGCGGCGAGGCGCGGGGCGCAAAGCCGAAACGCTCGACGTCATAACGCGGCATTGACAGCTGCATCATTTCGACGGCGCAGCAGGCAAGACCGAAGGTCATCCACATCAGCGAACCGGTACGGGCCCAGTTGATCAGCTCATCCGTCGAGGTGACGAGGAAACCCTTGTCGGCAAGCTCATTGTTGATCTCACCGAAGAAGGCGTCGTTGCTGCCGATCGGCTTGCCGGTCGAGGGATCGATGATCCCCTTCGGCTGCTGGGCGACGAGCGGCTGATTGCTCACAGGGGTCACTCCCATTCCAGGGCTCCCTTTTTCCATTCATAGATAAAGCCGATGGTCAGCACGAGGAGGAAGACCATCATGGACCAGAAGCCGAACCAGCCGATGGCGCCGAAGGAAACGGCCCAGGGGAAGAGGAAGGCGACTTCGAGGTCGAAGATGATGAAGAGGATCGACACGAGATAGAAACGGATATCGAACTTCATGCGGGCGTCGTCGAAGGCGTTGAAGCCGCATTCGTAAGCCGAAAGCTTTTCCGAATCAGGCGCCTTGAAAGCCACGGCGAACGGCGCGATGAGCAGAGCCAGGCCGATGACCAGCGCGATACCAATGAAGATAGCGATCGGAATATAGGAACTGAGCAGTTCAGTCATCATGTTCATCCCTGCTTGCCGGAAGCGCCAGGCGGCGCATATGGGCAAATGCCCGGCAAGCGAACGTGCGTTGCAACAAGGCGTGGTTAGCGCAGCCGAAGCCCGGGCGCAAGACATTTACAGAGGCAATTCGACGCGTCGCGGGCGGACATTATCAAGCAGATGCAACGATGTCGCGACAAATCCGCAGAAGTCGATTCAAGCTGCATGCCTGACCCCTGGATACTGCATGGCTTTCGGAAGAGAATGGCGCGAGTGACGGGGCTCGAACCCGCGACCTCCGGCGTGACAGGCCGGCACTCTAACCGACTGAGCTACACCCGCGCATGACGGACGGAAGAGCCGGACGATGGCGCTTTGGCGCCTGCTTTGAAATGGCGCGAGTGACGGGGCTCGAACCCGCGACCTCCGGCGTGACAGGCCGGCACTCTAACCGACTGAGCTACACCCGCACTTCATTTCAAGCAATCCGGATGCCTTCGCACCCTCACCAAAACGGCTGCCCGTTTCGATGAGCGGCTAACTACGGGGTTCGTCTTTTAGTGTCAAGCAGGTTTGGAGACAAAACCATGACAGTCGTTGAATTGTTTCGTCAAAGCTGGAGCGGAGTGAGGTGAAAGGCCGGTAATTCCGTTTCCCGCAGCGGCACTGACAGCCGAACGAAGCCGACGGCGCAGTCGAAGCCCCTGTGCCAGCCGCCTTCCCCTCCCCTTTATCCACAGCCCGGTCGCACCGCGCGACACAGCAGGGAGCGGAACCGCTACCAAAAAAATCAAAAAATCTTCACAAACACTCTTGCGGTTTTGCCGCGATCCGCATAGATCACGGCCACCAACGCGGCGAGCCGATCCGGCTTCGCTAGCGATGGGCGATTAGCTCAGTTGGTAGAGCGCCTCGTTTACACCGAGGATGTCGGGAGTTCGAGTCTCTCATCGCCCACCATTCTTTTTCCTTAAAATGTCAAATAGCTGGGTGATATCGAAGGCCCGCAGGTCGACGTCCGCCGCTGCCTCGTCACCCTATTTGGAATTTCAATTGCCGTAAATCCGGTGGGGACGACGCATGGTGTTGGTAACGAGATCGCCATGCGCCATCTCGATATACAGCCGAACCGTCCGGGCACTTGATCGAGCGAGCGCGATATCTTTGCAGTGCTTCGTCAGAAAGCCGGCGCTCCACCAAAACGGGCTACTCCGGCCGCCGCGTCACCTCCTATTGGGCGAATGGATGGGAGCAGGCAAAAGTGGGAATATTCGCCGCCGAGAAAGTCTCCGCGCTTGAAGGCTTGCGAGGCCTGGAGGTGTGCCATGAGGATATTGCCCTCCGCATTGACGCTGTGCATCGCGATTGCCCTTTGCACGCCAAGCGTCATCTATGTCAGCCTGCCCGGATACGCATTCAAGACGAATCCGAAATGCGAGCGCCAGGAACCCAAAACGAGATTCGATAGAAGGTGCGATTGGCCGAGACTGGGCTTCAAGGACTTTACGCCGCCGCTTGTAACCGTGCTCGGGATCTGAAGATACTCATCCCTTCGCCAGTTCTTTATCCACCGCCGAAACGAGCCGCGAATCATCGGCCGTCACGTCAGGCGCGAAACGGGCGGCGACTTTACCGTCGCGGCCGATCAGGAATTTTTCGAAATTCCAGAGAATGTCGTCTTCGGCGCCGCCTGACATGCCGTGGGGTTTCAGGCGCTCGCGCATCGGGCCTTCGCCCGTCGTCGCGACACCCGATGTGGTCAGCTGACGGTAAAGCGGGTGCTGGGCTTCGCCTTTGACCGAGATCTTCGAGAAAATCGGGAAGGTCACGTCATAGGTGCTGGTGCAGAAATCGAGGATCTCGGCGTCGGTGCCGGGTTCTTGGCCCTTGAAGTCGTTGGCCGGGAAAGCGGCGATGACGAAGCCGCGCTCGCGCTTTTCACCATAGAGCTTTTCCAGCCCTTCATATTGCGGTGTGAGCCCGCATTTCGAGGCGACATTGACGATGAGGAGCACCCTGCCCTTGTATTCGTTGAGCGTGGTCTCGCGACCGTCCACAGTCTTGACCGGGATATCCAGCACATTGCCCGTCACGGGAACCTCCGATTTCTTAAAGGACCTAATTCGCCAAGCTTAGCGCGATCGCCGCCGCTGTCATCAGCGTCGGGATCAACTTGACTTGAGAGAGCGCCGGTGCGGCTTCCGGCCGCACCGGCCTCAACATATGTCAAACGGGTGAGGTTTCCTTGACGTCATCAAGAAGGAAGTGCACGACGATATAATCGGTCTTGTAATGCCGGCCGCTCTCCGACACGGCGTCAACGCTGCCGCCATCCTTCGGGTGCCAGGCGTGGTAATGGGGATTGGTGGTGATCAGAGTGATGGCCTTGCCGTCTTTCTCACCAAGCCGGAAGCGCATTTCGGCCAACGGCCAGATTCGCTCGTAATCCTGCATGGTGATGCGCGCCTTCAGCGCCTGGCGATGCAACGGCGCTTCGCCCGCTTCGGCGGGTGCTTCCAGCGTCACCTCCTCGGCTCCGCTGATGATGGCGTTGAATTCTTCAGGCCAAATGCGTCTCATGAAATCGCTCCTCCCGAGGCTTTTTCGTCAGTCCACGGATGAAACTTAGCGGTTTGTCCGAAAGAAGCAAATTCCTGTCATGCAGTTGTCATCCGCATCGGCTGCTCCTACGTTCCCCTCGAACCACGTCAGGGCCGTTAGCCGCCCATAATCCCGAGATCAGAGATGAAGACACGTGAAGAAAGGCAGGCGCTTAGGGCGAGCATGCCGCGTACCCCGCTCAGCGCCCATCATATGGAAAATGCCCGCCTGCTGCCGGACCGCGGCGAACTGCTCTACCGGATCCCGAATGGCGGTATCGGCGCCGAAGTGGGTGCAGCCTTCGGCGAATATACGGCGGAGATCCTGGAAAAGAACCGGCCGGCGCAGCTCTACCTGATCGATCCGTGGTCGATGGACCGGTATAGCTCGGGCCTCGATTCGATCCACGCGCGGTTCGCGGCCGAGATCGAGGCCGGCCGGCTGCATTTGATGCAGGGCACATCGCTCGAAAAACTCGCCGAATTCGAGGACGATTTCCTCGACTGGGCCTATATCGATACCGACCATTCCTTCGAGCTCACCTGGCAGGAACTCCTGCTGTGCGAGAAGAAGGTGAAGCGGACGGGGCGCATTGCCGGGCATGATTTCTGCACCGGCAATACGGTCAAGCCGATCGTCTATGGCGTCGTCGAGGCGGTGACCAAGTTCTGCAAGGATTACGGCTGGCAATTCGAGTTCCTGACCGTCGAATCACACGCCCATTTTTCCTATTGCCTGAAGCGGCTCTAAGCCGGTTCAGGCCTTGCCGGAATATTGCTTGTCGCTGACCTGCTCCATCCAGTCGACGTGGCTGCCATCAAGCGCCTCGTGAATGGCGATGTGCGTCATCGCTGTGTCCGGGCCGGCGCCGTGCCAATGTTTTTCGCCCGGCGCGAACCAGACGGTATCGCCGGCGCGGATTTCGTGGATATCCCCGCCCCAGCTCTGGGCGAGGCCCTTGCCTGAGGTGACGATCAGCGTCTGGCCGAGCGGATGCGTGTGCCAAGCCGTGCGGGCGCCTGGTTCGAAAGTGACGGAGGTTGCTCTCACCCGGGCCGGCGCCGGCGGTTCGATCAACGGATCCTGACGCACGGCGCCGGTGAAATAGTCGGCCGGTGGCTTCATCGAGGGGCGAGAGCCGACGGGTTTGATCTCCATGATCGTTCCTTTCCATCCAATAGCGTTGAAGCCTTGTCTCCGGACGATATTTGATTGGGGCGACCGATCACGACCGGATCGGCAATTGCCGCACAGTTGCCCGCCTGATAGGCCAGTGTCTTTCATAACCTAGGGAGATGTTCATGAAACACCATGCTTTTGGCCGCATGCCCTTCACCGTCACCAATGTCGGCTTCGGCGCCTGGCAGATCGGCGGCTCTTGGGGCGATATCAGCGAGGCAGACGGGCGGGCGGCGCTGAATGCCGCGCTCGATGCCGGTATGACTTTCATCGACACGGCGGATGTTTATGGCGACGGCCGCTCGGAAAAGATCATCGCCGATGTCCTGAAAACGCGCGGCGGCGAGCGCCCGATGGTCGCCACCAAGGCCGGCCGCCGCCTCAACCCGCATGTCGCGGAAGGCTATACCAAGGTCAATCTCGAAGGCTTCGTCGACCGCAGCCTGAAGAACCTCGCCGTCGACAGCCTCGACCTAGTGCAGTTGCACTGCCCGCCACGCGAGGTGCTCTACCGGCCTGAGGTCTTCGAGGGCCTGGACGCGCTCCAGAAGGCCGGCAAGATCAAGGGCTACGGGGTCAGCGTCGAAAAGGTCGAGGACGGGTTGAAGGCGATCGAATATCCCGGCGTCGTCAGCATCCAGATCATCTACAACATCTTCCGACAGCGCCCCAACCACCTGTTCTTCCAGGAGGCGCGCCGCAAGAATGTGGCGATCATCGCCCGCGTGCCGCTGGCAAGCGGCCTTCTCTCCGGCAAGATCACCCGGGAAACTCACTTCGCCAGCGACGACCACCGCAATTTCAACCGCCATGGCGAGGCCTTCGATGTCGGCGAGACCTTCGCCGGCGTGCCCTTCGAAGTCGGCCTGCAGGCAGTGGAAGAGGTGCGCAAGCTGGTGCCTGCCGGCGTGGGCATGGCTGCCTTCGCACTCCGCTGGATCCTGATGGCCGAAGCCGTCACCGTCGTCATCCCAGGCGCCCGCAATGCCGAACAGGCCAAGGCAAATGCCGCCGCCGCCGATCTCGCGCCACTCTCGGCCGATGTCATGGCGGCGACACGCGAGATTTACGAGCGGCTGATCGCGCCGCATGTGCATCAGCGCTGGTAAGTCCTGACAGCCCGCTCAAGCCCGGCTGGCCACCTGGCCGGGCTTGAGACATCCTCCCAAGAAGGACCGGATCAGACTGTCACGACAATCTTGCCGAACTGCTCGTTCGATTCCAGAAAGCGGTGCGCCTCGACGATCTGCTCGAAGGGGAATGTCCTTGATGTGACAGGCTCCAGCGCGCCGGCCGCGAGCCCTTCGAGAATAAAGGTCTTTGCAGCCTGCAGCCGCGCCGGATCGCGGACGATCTCGTGGACGAGATAACCGCGTAGGGTCAGGCCTTTGCCGAGCACCGCAAGGAGCGGAAACGGCGTCGGCTCGGGGTCCAATCCGCCATATTCGATGAAAATGCCGCCCGGTGACATTGCCGCGCTCAGCGGCTCGAAGATGGGGCCGGCGACGGCATCGAAGACGACCCGCACGCCATCCGGGCCGGCGATGGCCATCAGCTTCATTTGCAGATCTTCCTCTTGTGAAACGAGGACATGCGCAGCGCCGGCATCGTGCAATGCCTGACGCTTGACCGAGGTCCTGGTAATTGCAATCGGAGTCGCACCGACCCTGTTGGCAATCTGGATCGCAGCAAGTCCCACGCTGCTCGATGCCGCGGTCACGGCGACGAAATCACCTTTGCTCAACCCCGCAATGTCGATGAGTGCGCCATAGGCCGTCAAAAATGGCATCCAGACGGCAGCGGCGCCTTGCAAGGACAGCGTCGGCGGATGCCTGACAACGAATTCGGCGGGAAAGTTTATGAGTTCCGCATAAGCCGGCCACTGGACCATAGAGATGGGCGGGATGATGCTGACACGGTCGCCAAGCACAAGACCGTCCACCCCCTCGCCCACCGCCTCGATGATTCCGGCCGCTTCGAGGCCGAGGCCCGAGGGCAGCGGCGCAGTTTCGATATAGGCGCCTGACCGCAACAAAGCTTCCGCACGATTGATGCCCAGCGCTTTGACGCGGATCTGTACCAGCCCCGGCTGGGGCGCGGGAATCACTACATCCTCGATGCGGAGAACCTCGGGACCGCCAAGCTCATGAAAGCGGATTACGCGTGCCATTCGATATCAACTCCAAAATGATTGAACCGAATGATCTATGCCAAGCCGCCTCCAGAAGATAAATTGGCCAGAAGGCAAGACAGAAGAAACCAAGAGTTAGCAATATGGATCGTCTCACCAGCATGGCCGTCTTCGTGAAGGCTGTCGATCTGGGCTCATTCGCAGCGGCGGCCGCGGCGCTTGGCCTGTCCGGACCTATGGTCGGCAAGCATATCCGCTTTCTCGAGGATCGCCTGGGTGTGAGCCTCCTCAATCGGACGACGCGTCGCCAGAGCCTGACGGATTTCGGACGCGCCTATTACGAGCGCTGCCGGATGATCCTTGCGGAGACCGAGGCTGCGGATGCGCTTGCGGTCGATCATCTTTCCGAACCATGCGGAAGGCTACGCGTCACCATGCCCGTTCATTTCGGTCGGCGCTGCGTGGTCCCGATCCTGATCGAACTCGCCCAGCGGCATCCGAATCTCGAACTTGATCTATCGCTCAGCGATCCTGTCATCGACCTTGCGGAGGGCGGCTACGATCTCGCGATCCGCACCGGCGAGTTGGAGGACAGGTCGGGCGTCATTGCGCGCCGTGTCGCGCGCCAGCGCATGGTGGTCTGCGCCTCGCCGGCCTATCTCGATGCCCAAGGCAGGCCCGAGCGGCTTGAGGATCTCGGCAGGCACGATGCAATCGTATATGCCCGCTCCGCCCGGCTCCGCCCGTGGCTTTTTCCGCGCGGCGACGAGCCACCGACTGAAATCAGGCCCAAGAGCCGATTGAGGCTCGACGATCTCGATGCCATTGCTGATGCGGCAACGGCAGGCATGGGGCTCGCCTGGTTGCCCTCCTGGCTTATCCGGGACCGTGTTCAGGCAGGGATGCTAGTGGTGGTGCTGTCGGACGAGCCGGAATTCCCGTATGATTGTCATGCGCTGTGGCTGCAGACACCACACCTGCCGCTCAGGACTCGTCTTGCGGTCAACGCACTGGCGGCTGAATTGCCCAAACTCATGGCGTAGACCAGGCTTTTCAGGGGCGAACCGGGCTAATGAAAACGGCCGGGACCAAAACCCGGCCTTTCAGTTTCGTGGGAACGCGAACTCAGTTCGTGGCGGTCAGGTCGACCGGGAAGAACAAGGTTTCGCCCGAAGAGTCGCTCACGCCGTCATTGTCGGTCACACCATAGGCCTTGCCCGATGCGTCGAAGGTGAAGCCTTCGAGTTTGTCGAGCACATAGCCGTTGGTCGCGGTCTTCAGTTCGCCGAGGAAGTCGTGGGCTTCGGTCTTCTTCACAACGGGCAGCTCGGTCCCGAGCTTGGCGGGCTTCAGCTCAGAGATCGCCACCTTGTAAAGTTTCTTCAGCCTGGCGGCGTCGCCGACGAGGTTGTCGCGCTCGATGATGTAGACGCTGTCACCCTGGGCGGAGATTTCCGACAGGCCGACCCAGCCGCTTTCCGCCTTGTCGAGCGGATAGCGCACTGCCCCCCATTCCTTCTTCTTCGGATTGTAGGAGACGAGTTTGACGAAGCCCTTTTCGTCGTCACCCCACTCGCGCTGGACCGCCATCCAGAGCGTGGCATCGTCGCCGCTGCCGACAATGGTCACGCCTTCGAAGCCATAGCGAATTTCGTTGGCGGCGAGTTCTTTCGGCAGGGCGATCTCGGCCTTGATATCGCCCTTGGCATTGACGTTGTAGAGGGCATGCGGAACGAGACGCTCGCTGTAGCCTTCCGAGGCGAGCCAGAAGGACCCGTCGCCGGCAGCCGCAATCCCCTCGATATCGAGCTTCTGAGCTGGAGCGCCGTCACGCTTAACAACGAGAGCGTCGGTGATGACCGCCGGTTTCTTGCCGGCATCGATCGTGTAAATCGTCGGCTGCGAGCCGAGAACGCTGTCGCTGACGGCGTAGAGCATGCTTGGTTTACCCGGAACGGCGGCGAGACCCGAAAGAGCTGCGAAGCCGATCGGATTGCCGTCCTTGTCAGCGGAGACGATCGTCGGATAGGCCTTCTCGCCTTCCGAACGTTCGTAGATCATCACGTGGGAGCGCGCGCCGCCATCCTTGCCGAGGTCGAGTTCGTTGGCAGTCGCCAAGAGATTGCGCTCTGGGATGGCGACCGCGCCCTCAGGCGAAATGCCCGACGGGAGCAGTTGGACGAGTTCGGGATCGGCGCCTGTATCCCTATAGACGCCGACAACCGAGGCGCGCTCGGCGAGCAGGAAGAAATACTGGTCTTCGCCGAACTTGGCGGCTTCGAGGCCCTCCGGCTCGACGCCCTTCGACCCTGACCGGCTTTCCGGATAGTGGCCGAGATGGGCGACGGCGCGTTCGAAGGATGCACCCGCTTCGTAGAGAAGCTTGCCCGTCTTGTCGAAGATGGTGAAGCTGCGCGATCCACCTTGGTAATCGCCTTCATTGGCAACGACGAGGCGGTTGTCGTCAAGCCACTTCACGGCGTCCGGCTCACGCAGCACGCCCTTGGATTCGCCCGCGAATTTCAGAGCGCCGTCGCGCTTGGTGTCGATGCCCGAGAGATCGACGCTGCCGGCGCTGAAGTGCGTCTTACCTGAGCCGTGTTGGCATCGATGATGACGATCTCGTTGTTTTCCTGCAGCGTCAGCGCAATTTCGTTCAGACCGTTGAAGGCGACGAATTCCGGCTCCGGATCCTCGGGCGCGACGCCGGCAAGACCGCTCAGCGCCACATGCTTGATGGTGCCGCAATCGACTGTGCCGTTCTTGAGCTGGAAGACAACGAGATCGCCGGCCGGCATCTGTGGGATCTTGCCGTCGTTGACGTCTTCGTCGCGCTCGTTTTCGATCGCGATGGCGCCGAGCGTCTTGTCCTTGTTGAGGGCGATCGAATCCGGCTGACCGCCGAGATCGCAGGTGTGCTCAATCTTTTTCGTCGCCACGTCGACGATCGCGAGGCGGCCGGAGGGTTTGGCCTTGCTTTCGGAAGTGTTGACGGCAACAAGCACCTTGCCGGCGCTCGAGGTGACCGATGTCGGTTCGCCGTCCGTCATCATCGCACCGTCAGCCTTCGGGGCCCTGGCGTCGGTAATGTCGATGAAGCCGATCGCACCGAGCGGGCTGTCGCTATAGATCAGCGTCTTGCCGTCATCGGTCGCGGTGACGATTTCGGCCGAAGTCGGCGAAAGCCTGTCCTTGTCGGCCGGCAGGTTCTGGGCGACCGGGAAAGAGGCGATGCGGTTGAAAACTGGCTCGGCCGCGGCCGGGACGGCAACGGAGGCGAGAAGCACGGCAGCAAACGCTGCCTTGCGCGATGAATTTGTCATGAAATCCCCCAATGTCGAAAAGATCGAACAGAGGTTTTTTGAGGGACTGCCATGACAGAGACATGACAGCCCGCGAGATTTCAGAGGTTTACGTCAGTCTCCTTCCTTTCCCGGCGCATCTCACTTCGCATGATGAAGAGAGAGGCAGAAAGGATGAGCGCGGCTCCCAGCCAGAGATAACCGGCCGGCGCATAGCCAAAGAAAAGCCAGCCGGCGAGCACGTTTAGCGGCAGCTTCAGATCGTCGAAGGGCTGGACATAGGCGGCATCCGCGCTGGCATAGGCAAGGGTCAGCAGATATTGCGCCACGACCGTCAGGAGGCCGGCCAGAAGGAAGAGCGCGAGCGTCGCGCCCGTCGGCACGGCAAAGCCCGCCGCAAGCGCCAGCCCGCCATTGACCGGCGTCAGCAGAACCAGCAGCCAGACGGTGATCGTTTCCGGCTTTTCGATGCCGGTCAGGCTCTTAGTGATGAGCGACGAGGCGCCCCAGAGCAGCGCCGAGAGCACCGGCAGCAATGCCGCCCAGGTGAAGTTGTCCGACCATGGCTGCAGGATGATCATAGCGCCGGCAAAGCCGACGCCGGTCGCCGCCCAGCGGGCCGGGCCGACGCGTTCGCCGAGGAACAGGCGGGCGCCGAGGATGATGAAGAAGGGCGAGGTCATGACAAGGGCGATGGCCTGCCAGATCGGCACCAAGGCAAGGCCGGACACCCAGGCCTCGACGCCAAGCGCGGCAAAGACGACCCGCACGACATGCCGCCAGGGATAATCCGTGCGCATGGCCGAAAGGCCTGCCTTCCGCAGGAAGGGCAAGGAGAAAAGGAAGGCGAAGGCATATTGCCAGAAGGCCGCAGAAGCCGGCGGAAAGGCAAGCGTCATCGTCAGCCACTGGGTGACGACATTGAGGAGCGAGAAGGCCACGCCTCCAAGCACCATGAAGGCTGCGCCGGCAAAGGCGCGGGAACGCGGGATTGCAAGGGAATTCTGATTCATGTCTTTCATCCAAAACAGGGACCAACATAAATCAGGACGCATGAACGACTGGATGCGGAGGCAGGCAGTCCCCTGCCCGCACGCAGCCATGCTCATTCTCTTTCATCCGGACTTTAACCGTCGGCTCCGGAATCGCACCGGATCTGCTGACCCCTCCCCGGTCAAAGCCTCGGAAGGCGCTCGCGGGCTCGGGCCGCAGCCCTTACCGCCGGTGGGGACTTTCACCCCGCCCTGAGAACAGCATTGTTGGTAAGACAAAGCGCTGCATACGGCAAGCGGCAAAACAAAAGGGGTCCGGCAGCGCCGAACCCCTCGAAAACCTGCTCAGCCGTTCTCGTTTACGGCCGGCGGATGATGAATCAGCCGTTGACGGCGTCCTTCAGGCCCTTGCCGGGCGTGAACTTCGGCACGTTGCGGGCCGGAATGTCGACTTCAGCGCCGGTCGACGGGTTGCGGCCCTTCGTTGCAGCGCGATGAGAAACGGTGAAGCTGCCGAAACCAGCGAGGCGGATATCGCCCTTGTTCTTGAGTTCGGCCTGGACAACGTCGAAAACCGCGTCAACAGCGGAAGCCGCGTCAGACTTCGTCAGTCCTGCCTTTTCGGCCACTGCGGACACGAGTTCATTCTTGTTCATGTTTCCACCCCTTTCTAAATGGTATGAAACGACTCAAATCTAAAGCTAGGCGCAGAATAGGTTTCATCAGGCCCGCCGAAAACCCAAAAGCCCTGCAAATCAGGGAAAAGCAAGCGTCTCCATGACGTTTTCACAAAAAAGGCTGGCGTTTCCGCCAGCCTTTTCTCGTCTTTTGCGCGAATTGGGCACAAATGTGGCAAATGCCGCTCAATGCGCTATGGTCGCGCCCGAATCGTCGAGACCTTCGACCGAAGTGATGACGGGCGTTTCCACGGTGCCATCCCACTCGATCGGCTCCGGCCGGCGGATCAGCGCATGCTTGATCACCTCGCCCATCCGGGAGACGGGGATGATCTCCATGCTGTTCTTCACGTTGTCCGGAATCTCCGCCAGATCCTTGGCGTTTTCTTCCGGAATCAGCACCTTCTTGATGCCGCCACGAAGCGCTGCAAGCAGCTTTTCCTTGAGACCGCCGATCGGCAGCACACGGCCGCGAAGGGTGATTTCACCGGTCATGGCCACATGCTTGTTGACCGGGATGCCGGTCATGATCGAGACGATGGCGGTCGCCATGGCGACACCGGCCGACGGACCATCCTTCGGCGTTGCACCTTCCGGCACGTGCACGTGGATGTCGTTCTTTTCGAACATCGGCGGTTCGATGCCGAAATCGACAGCGCGCGAGCGGACATAAGAGGCCGCCGCCGAGATCGATTCCTTCATGACGTCCTTCAGATTGCCGGTGACCGTCATACGGCCCTTGCCCGGCATCATCACGCCTTCGATGGTCAACAGCTCGCCGCCGACTTCCGTCCAGGCAAGACCGGTCACGACGCCGACCTGATCCTCGCCCTCGGCTTCGCCATGGCGGAAGCGCGGGACGCCCAGATAGTCGGCGATGTTGGCGGCCGTCACGTGAACGGACTTCGTCTTGCCCTTGATGATCTCGGTGACCGCCTTGCGGGCGAGCTTCATCAGTTCGCGTTCGAAGCTGCGGACACCGGCTTCACGGGTGTATTGCTGGCTGATCGCCATCAGGGCGTCGTCACTGACCGAGAACTCTTCCGGCTGCAACGCATGTTCCTTGATGGCCTTCGGCAGCAGGTGCCGCTTGGCGATCTCACGCTTTTCGTCCTCGGTGTAGCCGGCGATACGGATGATCTCCATGCGGTCCATCAAGGGCGCCGGAATGTTCAGCGTGTTCGCCGTCGTGATGAACATCACGTCCGACAGGTCGTATTCGACTTCCAGGTAATGGTCCATGAAGGTCGAGTTCTGCGCCGGATCGAGCACTTCGAGCAAGGCCGAGGACGGGTCGCCGCGGAAATCCATGCCCATCTTGTCGATCTCGTCGAGCAGGAAGAGCGGGTTGGACTTCTTCGCCTTCTTCATCGACTGGATGACCTTGCCGGGCATCGAGCCGATATAGGTGCGGCGATGACCGCGGATTTCGGCTTCGTCGCGAACACCGCCGAGCGCCATGCGGACATACTCGCGGCCGGTCGCCTTGGCGATCGACTGGGCGAGCGAGGTCTTGCCGACGCCCGGAGGGCCGACGAGGCAGAGGATCGGGCCCTTGATCTTGGTGGCGCGGGCCTGCACGGCCAGATATTCGACAATGCGCTCCTTGACCTTGTCGAGACCGAAGTGATCGGCTTCGAGGATCTTCTCGGCATTGTTGAGATCGGCCTTGATCTTCGACTTCTTGCCCCAGGGGATGCCGAGCAGCCAATCCAGATAATTGCGAACGACCGTGGCTTCGGCCGACATCGGGCTCATCTGGCGCAGCTTCTTCAGCTCCGCATCGGCCTTTTCACGGGCTTCCTTGGACAGCTTGGTCTTGGCGATGCGCTCTTCCAGTTCGCTCATCTCGTCGCGGCCTTCCTCGCCGTCGCCGAGTTCCTTCTGGATCGCCTTCATCTGCTCATTGAGGTAGTACTCGCGCTGGGTCTTCTCCATCTGGCGCTTGACGCGCGAGCGGATGCGCTTTTCGACCTGCAGAACCGAAATCTCGCCTTCCATGAAGCCGAGCGCCTTTTCGAGACGCTGCTTGACGCTCGTCGTCTCCAGCATCTCCTGCTTCTCGGTGATCTTGATCGACAGATGCGAGGCGACCGTATCGGCGAGCTTGGAATAGTCGTCGATCTGGCTGGCCGCGCCGACCACTTCGGGCGAGATTTTCTTGTTGAGCTTCACATAGCTTTCGAATTCGGAAACGACCGAGCGCGACAAGGCTTCCAGTTCGACCGGATCGTCATGTGGCTCCTCGAGCACATGGCCGAGCGCCTCATAGAAATCCTCGCGGCTCGTATAGGTATCGATCTCGGCGCGCGCACGGCCTTCGACCAGAACCTTGACGGTGCCGTCGGGCAGCTTCAGGAGCTGCAGCACGTTTGCCACGGTGCCGACATTGTGGATCGCCGAAGGGTCCGGATCATCGTCGCTGGCGTTGATCTGCGTCACCAGCATGATCTGCTTGTCGGAGCCCATAACCTCTTCGAGCGCACGGATCGACTTTTCCCGTCCGACAAACAGCGGCACGATCATATGCGGGAAAACCACGATGTCGCGCAGGGGTAGAACAGGGTAGGCAGTGCTGCTCGCTACAGACGTTTTCTTCGTCATTTTTTGTCCTTTCCATCGTCCCGTTACCGGGCTCTCTGCACGGCCGCTTGGGACCGGCCGGCACTCTCACTTGGCCTACAAGTGGAGGTTCTGACTACACTTTTCAAGCCACGCTAACGCCCGCGTTCCCCGGATGTGACAGCTTTATTACAACGGAACGCCAACACTATGATGCGCGTGGCTGGACCGGCGCTTACCACTTCCGACCCGGCTAAAATACAACGCCAGCAATAGGCTTACGGAATCGCTGCATCTTTACCAAGCACCGCCCCTTGCGCAACATCGGCAAAGGCAATTCCGGTCCCCACCGGCAAAATATTAACAGCGCCTCGTACGGTTTTTCAAATAGAAAGGGGCCTGCCGAAGGCAAGCCCCTTAAAATAATGGTGCGAAAACCAAGAGACTACGCGGATGCGTTGGCTTTTTCTTCCTGACGATCGGCATAGATGTAGAGCGGACGGGCCGAACCGCGCACCACTTCCTCCGAAATGACGACCTCGCGCACGCCTTCCAGCGTCGGCAGTTCGAACATCGTATCGAGCAGGATTTTCTCCATGATCGAGCGCAGGCCGCGGGCGCCGGTCTTGCGCACGATCGCCTTGCGGGCGATTTCGCGCAGGGCATCCTCGTGGAAGGTCAGTTCCACATCTTCCATCTCGAACAGGCGCTGATACTGCTTGATCAGCGCGTTCTTCGGCTCGGACAGGATCTGGATCAGCGCGTCCTCGTCGAGATCCTCGAGCGTCGCCAGAACCGGCAGACGACCGATGAACTCGGGGATGAGGCCGAACTTGACCAGGTCTTCCGGCTCCAGTTCACGCAGGACTTCGCCGACTCGGCGGTCGTCCTGGGCCTTCACGGTCGCGCCGAAGCCGATCGAAGTCTTCTCGCCACGGGCGGAGATGATCTTGTCGAGGCCGGCGAAGGCGCCACCGCAGATGAACAGGATGTTCGTCGTGTCGACCTGCAGGAACTCCTGCTGCGGATGCTTGCGGCCGCCCTGCGGCGGCACGGAAGCCACCGTGCCTTCCATGATCTTCAAGAGCGCCTGCTGGACGCCCTCGCCCGAAACGTCGCGGGTGATCGACGGATTGTCGGACTTGCGCGAGATCTTGTCGACTTCGTCGATATAGACAATGCCGCGCTGCGCACGCTCGACATTGTAGTCGGCGGCCTGCAGGAGCTTCAAGATGATGTTCTCGACATCCTCGCCGACATAACCGGCCTCGGTCAGCGTCGTCGCATCCGCCATGGTGAAGGGGACGTCGATGATGCGGGCGAGCGTCTGGGCAAGATAGGTCTTGCCGCAGCCGGTCGGGCCGACCAGCATGATGTTCGACTTCGCCAACTCGACTTCGCCGTTCTTGGAGGCGTGCGCCAGGCGCTTGTAATGGTTGTGAACGGCGACCGACAGGATCTTCTTCGCCTGCCGCTGGCCGATGACATATTCGTCGAGGACCTTGATGATGTCCTGAGGCGTCGGGACGCCGTCGCGGGACTTGACCATCGAGGACTTATTCTCCTCGCGGATAATGTCCATGCACAATTCGACGCATTCATCGCAGATGAAGACGGTCGGTCCGGCAATCAGTTTCCGGACTTCGTGCTGGCTCTTTCCGCAGAACGAACAATAGAGGGTGTTCTTGGAGTCGCCGCCGTTGCTGCCGCTGACCTTGCTCATATCACTTTCCTTCCAGCACGCCGCATTTCAAGGCGAAATCGCGGTCCACTCTATCAGCTCCTGGCGGTACTCCGTTTAGGGAGCCCTTGCCGAGAAGGGCTTCAGGGGCTACGAACCGGTCCCAATCAACCATGTCCAGGTTCCGGCGGCAACGAATTCCCCTTCGAATGCCAAATGCTATGTCATAAAAATTCAACATAGCATTAATAGTTACTATTAGCGTCTTCGTCGCCGGATGAAAGCCTTGTTCGATCACAAATGAGATAGAACTGTGGCGGCAAAAACACCATCCCAATTAATTACTAGGCCTGCTCGCCTTCCATCTCGAGACGCGAGGTCAGAACCTTGTCGATCACGCCCCAGCCCTGGGCCTCGTCCGCATCCATGAAATGGTCACGATCAAGCGTTTTTTCAACTTCCTCGTAGGTCCGGCCGGTGTGCTTGACGTAAACCTCGTTCAGGCGGCGCTTCATCTTGAGGATGTCGCGGGCGTGGCGCTCGATGTCCGAAGCCTGGCCCTGGAAGCCGCCCGAAGGCTGGTGAACCATGATGCGGGAATTCGGCGTGGCGAAGCGCATGTCCTTGTGGCCGGCGGCCAAGAGCAGCGAGCCCATGGACGCGGCCTGGCCGATGCAGAGCGTCGAAACCGCAGGCTTGATGAACTGCATCGTGTCGTAGATCGCCATGCCGGCGGTGACGACGCCACCGGGAGAATTGATGTAGAGAGCGATTTCCTTCTTCGGGTTTTCCGCCTCGAGGAAGAGAAGCTGGGCGCAGACGAGCGTCGCCATGTGATCCTCGACAGCGCCCGTCAGGAAGATGATGCGTTCCTTCAACAGGCGGGAATAGATGTCGTAGGAGCGTTCACCGCGGTTGGTCTGTTCCACGACCATCGGCACGAGGGCCATTGCGGTATCAACTGGGTTTCTCATGTGCGTCCTTTGTCAACGTCATGCCGGCATGCGCCGGGAATCAAAGAAAATGTCTTATCCCTACATAGAGTGTCCCTGCCCTCCTCTTCAAGACACGCATTGGGATAACGTTAAGAAGGCGGGGCAAGGCGGCGAAGCTTTCGGCACCGGCAGCCTCTTTCCCGCAAACGCCTGTTGACCGCGAGGCCTCGCCCCCCTCTCCCCCGACTTTTCTCTGTGGCAGTATGAAGGAAAGATTACTCCATTCGGCAGTGCTCACACACGTTTACCCAACGGAAAGCCTACCACCAGATACCGGTCGAAAATCATGCCGCAGTGCAACGGCATTAAGGAAGTGGCGAGCTTCCTCGGCAAGGATGCGAGGCCAACAGACAAGGCCGACGGGCAAGGGGTTGCTGCCGTGTTCAATATCGCTACAGGTCTCGCCATCTGGTGTTCGGAGGCCATGACGCTCGCTTTGGTGCTGTTCGTCGCCTGGCGCCACAACGTCAGGAACGAAGCCTATCTCTATTGGGGCCTCGGCTTCCTGCTGACCGGCATCGGCTTTGCGATGATCTCATTGCGCGGCGAAATCCCCAGCCTGTTTTCCATCGAGGCGGGCAATGCCATCGCCCTGCTCGGCCAGAGCGCCTGGGTGGCAGGCTTTCTCGCACTCGACCGCAAGAAGATCGAATGGTGGGCGCTGCTGCCGCCGGCAATTTGGCTGGCCGGGGTCTTTCTGCCCTGGGTCAACACCGATTATTCAAACCGCGTCGTGCTCTACAATCTCGCTTCGGCGACCGGTGCCACGGCACTGGCCATGGCGGTCGCCGCCGGCGACATGCGCCGCGAGCGCACCCGCATCAAGCTGATGGGCGTGTTCGTCATCCAGGGCTGCCTCTGTTTCGGCTCGGCGCTGACGATGGCGGTGACGCTGCCAAGCGATATCGAGGCGACCAATCTCGGCGGCGTCTCGGCCATGGCAAGCGCCTTCCTGCTGACGATAGCCTTCGCGCTCACCTGCAAACTGGTCATGGAGCGCTCCGAACGGCATCTGCGTGCAATGACGTTGACCGATTCGCTCACCGGCGTGCTCAACCGCCGCGGCCTGCTCGGCTATTTCGAATCCATCCAGGAGAGAGCCCATGGGGAACAGCGGCAGGTCGCGGTATTCCTTTTCGACCTCGACCATTTCAAGCGTGTCAACGATCGCTTCGGCCACCAGTCCGGCGACGCCGTGCTAACCGACTTCGCGCACATGGCCCGCCAGTATATCCCAAACAACATCTTCGGCCGCATGGGCGGCGAGGAATTCGCCGCCTTCGCGGCTGTCGCGGACCAGACGGAAGCCGAGGCGGTGGCCGAAGCGATCCGCACCGAATTCTGCCGCCTTCCGGTCAGCACCGGCGACGCGATCGTTCCGGTCACGGTCAGTATCGGCATTGCCCTCGCCTCCTCGATCGAAGCCAATATCGACAAGCTGATCTCGGCCGCCGATCGGGCGCTCTATGCGGCCAAGGCCGCCGGCCGCAATTGCACGGTCACCTTCGGTGAGGCGGAAGCGGCGGCGCCCGCGCCGGCCACGCCGAGCACCACCGCCGGCGAACTCGTGCCGACGGTCGACGACCAGGTCGAGGCGTTGCGACGCATGGGCGCGCTGTCGCGGGCCGGCTAACCGCAAGCCCGAAAACTGAGTCAATCCGCAGGCTTAGACGCGGATCTTAATGTGGTCAGCGCGTCCGATCGGGCGCGCCTCGTTTGCCGCCGGCTCTCCTCACGCGCATCTTTTCGAGGGCGGGCAAATCCGTTAAGCCTCAACGGATGACGATACCGCCCTTTCTTTCGATCGACCGCGCCAGCCGACATGTGTCGCTGGATGCCCGCAATCCGGCCTTCTACGGCAATCCGAATGCAGTCTATGCGGCGCTTCATGCCCACTGCCCGACCTTCTACTGGACCGAGCAGAAACAGTGGTTCTTCACTGGCTACGACCATGTGAACGGGCTGCTGCGCGACCGCCGCTTCGGCCGGCAGATCCTGCATATCGCCAGCCGCGAGGAGCTCGGCCTTGCCGAGCCAATGCCGCATCTTGAACGTTTCGATCTCTCGGAACGCTACTCCCTGCTCGAGCTCGAACCGCCGGAACACACGCGGCTGCGCACGCTCGTCAACCGCGCCTTCGTCTCGCGCCATGTCGAGAAGATGAAACCTGATCTTGCTGCGCTTGCCAACCGGCTGATCGACAGCTTCGCCGGCAAGCGCGAAGTCGAGTTGCTCTCGGCCTTTGCCGACGTCATCCCGGTGACCATGATTGCCCGCATGATCGGCATCCCCGAGGAGATGGGGCCGCAGTTGCTCGCCTGGTCGCACGCCTATGTCCGCATGTACATGTTTGGCCGCACCCGCCAACAGGAAGAAGAGGCCGAACGGGCGGCCAGGGAATTTTCCGATTATGTGCGGACGGTGATCGCGGAACGCAGAGCTGAGCCGCGCGACGACCTGCTGACTCACATGATCCACACCGAGCACAAGGGCCAGTATCTCACCGAGGAGGAGCTCATCTCGACGACGATCGTCCTGCTTAATGCCGGCCATGAGGCGACCGTGCACCAGATCGGCAATTCCGTGCGCACCATTCTCGACAGCGGTTGCGATCCGGCCGACCTCTTTCACGATGAAGCCGCGACGGAGCGTACCGTCGAGGAGACGCTGCGCATCTGCGCGCCCGTCCACATCTTCCAGCGCTGGGCGCTCGAGCCCGCGGAGATCGACGGTGTCTCCTTGAAGCGCGGCGACAAGGTGAGCCTTATCCTCGCCGCCGCCAATCTCGATCCGGCGAAATTCACCGATCCCCTCGCCTTCCAGCCCGACCGCAACGAGGCGCCAAACCTCTCTTTCGGGGCCGGCATCCATTTCTGCATCGGCGCGCCGCTGGCCCGGCTGGAGCTCAACGTCGTGCTGCCGATCCTGTTCGAACGGCTTGCCGGCCTCGCGCTGGCGAAGACACCTGTCGTCAAGGATGTCTATCATTTCCACGGGCTCGACCGGCTGGATCTTCGATGGTGATGCGTTCGGGATCGCGGGTCAGCTGTAACGTCGGGTGATGTCGTCTTCAGCCCATTTGACCTTCGGCGGCTGGTAAATCTCAGCGGAAGCCCCGACGCAGCGTAATGCGGCAATCCCGCTGCTTTACGCCGCCTGTTCTTGAAGTTTGCTGGATATGTCGCGCGCCGACATGGGTTTTCCCATCAAATAGCCTTGCAGCTGATCGCAGCCGGCCTCCCGCAAGATCGCTGCCTGGCGGATATTCTCGATGCCTTCTGCTGTGACGGGAATCTGCAGGGCGGTTGCCAGAGCGATGGTCGCCTTGAGAACATCGGCGCCATTCGAGGCCTGGTCGAGAGCGGAGACCAGCGAGCGGTCGATCTTCATCCGATCAAAACCAAACTGCCGCAATGCGCCAATGCTTGCATAGCCGCAGCCGAAGTCGTCGAGCGCGAATTTGATACCGACCTGCTTGAGGTGATCTATCGACCGCCTGGCCTGATCCGGATTTGTCATGAGGACGCCTTCGGTGATTTCCAACGTCAGGCGGCTCGGATCGAAATCGAGTTCCTGCAGGAGCGAGATCACTTCGGCGGCAAATTCCGGATTGCAGAGCTGGACCGGCGAAACGTTGACCGACAGTGCCAGACCGGGCCAGTTCTTGGCATGCTCGATCGATGTTTTCAGCATATGGCTGCCGAGCGCATCGATGAGGCCGCATCGTTCGGCAAGCGGAATGAAAATCTCCGGGCTGACATTTCCTGTCGCAGTCCGCCAGCGGGCCAACGCTTCAAGACCGGTGACAGCGCCAGTCGTCGCAGAGACGAGGGGTTGGAAGACGGCTTCGATGGTGCCATTGCCGATGGCGCTCTTCAACAGACTTTCCAGCTCGGCGATCCTTTGGCGCTCCCGATCGAGTTCGGGATCGTATTCGATCGCCCGGCCTCTGCCATTTTCCTTGGCGCGATAGAGCGCCATATCGGCCCTGCGGAGAAGCTCCAAAGGCGGCATGTCTCGGTCGTGCGTTGCAGCGCCGATACTGGCGCCAACTTCGATCGTCCGACCGTCGATTTTGAAGGGCTCGGCGAACAGCGAAAGAATGGTCTCTTCTATCTCTCCGCGCGCGGCGGTTCCGACCTGCACCAGCGCGAATTCGTCGCCTCCGAGCCGCGCCACAGCTACGACGTCGGGGTGGCAGGCGATCAGCGCGTTCGACACGAGCCGGATCAGCTCATCCCCCACTGCATGTCCCCAGGCATCGTTCACCGCCTTGAAACCGTCGAGATCGACCAGATAGAGCCGAGGCGGGCAATAATCCGAGACTTCCAGCTCTTCCAGCAGGGCGAGAAGACCATGCCTGTTCAAGAGGCCGCTCAGGCTATCATGGTTCGCTTCGAAAATAGCTGCTTGCGCCAGTTGGCGCAGGCGCCGCGCCTCGGAGGCGCCCACCAGCAGAACGCCGGCCAGGAACAGCACGAGGATGACGATAGCGGCTGCAATATAGGGATAGACCTGTCGGAACACGGTGCTTCCCGGCGCTTTGCTCGGCCAAACGAGATGGCCGATGACCCGACCCCTCATATCCGTGATCGGTGTGTTCAGCAGGCCCGGCTGGGGGGCGGCTGAAAGGCGCAGCCCCGCGAGTTCGTGTTCGTTCGAAAGCGTGCCGAGAACTTCCGAATTGAATTCCTTGTAGAAGCTCAGCACGCTCAGCTTCGGGAGCTCGCCTTCCGCTTCATAAGGCTGGATTGCCTGTGACGCGATCAGCGCGATGCCCTTTTCGGTCTTGACGAAATTGACCACCGGCGTCTGTCCGAAATCGGCAGCTGTGTTGATCTGGTGGTAAAAGGCATCGCCGAAAAAGACGCTCGGCTGGAAGGGTTTGCCTTTGGCATAGGCGGAGACGATCGAGGAGCGGTCGGGACCGACGACAATCGCGCCGTCATAGAGTGGGTAATCCTCGCTGGTTTTGCCCCAGTTCTCATAGGCCCAATCGGCAGCGCCGGGAGATGCGATCGACTTATAGGCATCATCCCATACGGCGTTGTCCGTCGTTGTCGCGCTCAGACGACTGACAAAGGCCGCGATTGACGCACGGGCGGCGCGACTGGCCCTGGCATCGTCGATTTCATTCGCCGACCGGGTCATCGCAGCGACGACATGCGCCATGAGGCCGGTCAGCACGAGCGCGACGACGAGGAAGAAAACGGTTGTCGCTATGATGGAAGACGTTTGGGTCCGAACGTGCCTACCCGCAAGATTCGACGACATGCCAATCCCGAAAAGATGAACTGCAAGGCCATGTCTATGGTGACGGCAGGAGACTTCATGTCCGCAATGCGCTGCAGATAACCTCTACCATGTGACGATATATGCACCGTTAATGAAATTGATTAAATGCCGACCATTCCGGAAAGAGGGGCCGCTATTTCAGGAAAGACGGACGATAGTCGCCGCAAACCGGGACAGGCCCGACATCGTCGCAGCCGATCCGCAGCTGCTCAAATCTTGATCACGTAGTCCTTGCGAGTCGTTTCAACGACTTCCCAGGTTCCCTTGAAGCCGGGTCTGAGGATCATCCGGTCGCCCGCCTTCAGATGAACCGGCTCACCACCGTCTTCCGTGACAATCGAATGACCGGATAGCAGGCTGAAATATTCCCACTCCTCGTAAACGATCCGCCACTTGCCTGACGTCGCCTCCCAGATGCCGGAATAGAGGCCGCCTTCGGCCTCCTCCAGATTCCAGGTCCGAAATTGCGGATTGCCGAAGATGATCCGCTCAGGCTTCGGCGCGCCGAACTCGGGTTCGATGCCATCGATGTTGAAGGTGATGAAATTCGCCACGGCCATACTGGACCTCTCCGATATCAGTGTACGCAGCATAGGCTGGCGCGTTTGCAATTTTCTATCTCGTCGCACGCGTGACGCTGGCACCGGGGTCCATTTCCTTACCGCCGGACGGACTGCAAGGAAAGGGATTGCAGGTATCGGCGTGGCCATGGCGGCGACTATTCTCCTGCCAGAGCGGTGGACTCGAGCAGCCTCTTGAATTGCAGGCTATCTTGGCGCGCCTGAGTGCAGGTCCGGTCGCCGATCTCCTATTCCCGGCTGGACGACGGTGAGAGCCGCGATACCCGCTTCGTCGGCCGCACGCAAAAGCGCTTCCCGGAACCGTTCCGGGGCAATTTTTCCACTAATTGCGTCGACGCAGGCTTTTACGGCAGCGACATATTCCTCGCCATCATCGGAAGGCCAGTCGTTGATCAGGAGATATGCCGCATCCCCCAGCGTCCGGACGATCTTACGCGTCGCCGGACCGCGCAGAGCGAGCGCGACCGGCGTGAATGCCGATGATGTATTCCAGCACATTGTCCCCGACCCCTCAAGGCATGGTTACTGCAACCTCACTTGCAATATACGCGCTTTTTTAAAATTTGGAATTGAGAACGGCGTGATAAAACTGCTTGAACGCGCAGTGCCGGATATACAAAAGAAAGGGCGTTCCACGACCTTTGTCGGAGCGCTCTGCTGATACGACGGAATTCGCGACTAGTGACCGCGGAGGCAAAGCGGCTGTCCGTTTGGAACGACGCTTACGCTGCCGCCATCGACCGTTCAGTTCGTGTGGTTGCTGCTCACTCTGACATAATAGCCGTCGGGATCGACAAGGCGAAAGTCGCGCAGTCCCCAGGGCTGCTTGGCAAGGGCCGAAAGCGGCCAGCCGCTCTCTTTCGCCTTGCGATAAGCATTCTCAACATTGGCGACCTTCAAGACGATCTCGACGCCGAGGCCGACCCTATCGCCGATTTCAATGCGTAATGGATGATCGCGCGAAAGGACGCTTCGCGAATTGATCGCGATGACGGCGTCACCGTATCTCAACATCGTATATTCCGGGCTCACGGAGCCCTGGACGTCAATTCAATCGATGTCTCCGGCGTTGGACAAGTAACTCCAACGTCAGGTGCAACAGCTGCCCCTTTTCTGACAAGGACAATCAGATCTTGGAGAGGGCCTGTTCGAGATCGGCGATGATGTCCTTGACGTCCTCGATGCCGATGGAAAGGCGCACCACGTCAGGTCCGGCACCGGCGGCGACCTTCTGCTCGTCGCTCAACTGCCGGTGCGTCGTCGAAGCGGGATGGATGACGAGCGAGCGGGTGTCGCCGATATTGGCCAGGTGGGAGAAGAGCTCAAGCCCCTCGACCAGCGTCTTGCCAGCCTCATAACCGCCCTTGACGCCGAAGGTGAAGACCGAGCCTGCGCCCTTCGGCGAATAGCGCTGCTGCAGGGCGTGGTTCGGATCGTCTTCCAGACCGGCATAATTCACCCAGGCGATCTTGCTGTGCGCCCGCAGCCACCGGGCGACAGCGATGGCATTGTCGCTGTGGCGCTGCATTCTAAGCGGCAGCGTTTCGATGCCGGTCAGGATCAGGAAGGCGTTGAAGGGCGAGATCGCCGGCCCAAGGTCGCGCAAGCCGAGCACGCGGGCGGCGATCGCGAAGGCGAAATTGCCGAAGGTCGCGTGCAGCACCATGCCGTTATATTCCGGCCGCGGGCTCGACAGCATTGGATAGTTGCCTGACTTCGACCAATCGAAGGTGCCGCCGTCGACGATGAGGCCGCCCATCGAATTGCCGTGACCGCCGAGAAATTTCGTCAGCGAATGCACGACGATATCGGCGCCGTGCTCGATCGGACGGATGAGATAGGGTGTTGCCATCGTATTGTCGACGATCAGCGGCAGGCCGTGGCGATGCGCGACGTCGGCGATGGCGGCGATATCGACGAAGGTGCCACCCGGATTGGCAAGGCTTTCGATGAAGATGGCCCGCGTCTTGTCGTCGATCTGGCTTTCGAAGCTTGCCGGATCGTCAGAATCGGCCCAGCGCACCTGCCAGCCGAAATTCTCGAAAGCATGGCCGAACTGATTGATCGAGCCGCCGTAGAGTTTGCGGGCGGCGACGAAATTTTCGCCCGGGCGCATGATGGTGTGGAAGACGATCATTTGCGCCGCGTGGCCGGAAGCGACGGCAAGGGCTGCCGTGCCGCCCTCGAGCGCGGCGACGCGCTCCTCGAGCACGGCCTGCGTGGGGTTCATGATGCGGGTGTAGATATTGCCGAAGGCCTGCAGGCCGAAGAGGGCGGCGGCATGGTCGGAATCGTTGAAGACGAAAGCGGTCGTCTGGTAGATCGGCGTCACCCGCGCGCCGGTCGCCGGGTCGGGCTGCGCGCCGGCGTGGACCGCCAAGGTGTTGAATCCCGGATCATTCTTCGCCATGGCGTCCTCCAGTTTGTTGCTGACGGCGGGATCATAGCCTGTCGCTGGCGAAAGTTAATCGCGATCCGTTTCAACCCGCGGGCGTTCGGTGGAAAATCCGTCTCAGGGCAGCCCTGTTCAGGCAATGAGCCGAGGATATTCGATCGCCGGGCAGCGGTTCATCACCACTTTAACGCCGGCTGCTTCCGCCTTTGCCGCCGCCGCATCGTCGCGGACGCCAAGCTGAGACCAGATAACCTTCGGCAACGGCCTCAGCGCCAACGCCTCCTCGACGACCCCGTCGAGATATTCAGAGGCACGAAAGACGTCGACCATATCGATCGCCACAGGAATGTCGGCAAGCCGGGCGTAGACGGTGCGGCCCTGAATCTGCTTGCCCGCCTGCCCCGGATTGACAGGTATCACCTCGTAACCGCGCGACAGCAGATAGCCCATGACGCCGTTGCTCGGCCGGGCCGGATTCGGCGAGGCACCCGTCAGCGCGATGGTCTTTACCGAGTGCAGTATTCCGGCGAGGAAATCATCGGTGTAGAGGTCGTGATTCATATCCGTTTCTCCATTCCGGGGTGCCTTGAGCCGGCCGGCATGTTTTTTTTGCATGTTCGTGAACCGGCCGCACATGTTTTCCGTATATATGAGTGGAATGGCCTTGAGGATGATTCAATGAGAAAAATTGCTCTTGCCCTCACGCTAGTGCTCGCCGCATCGCCGGCAGTGGCGATCTCGCGCTACAATCCGCTCACCATGAGCTGCGCCAGCGTGCGCGCCGCCATCCACAATCAGGGCGCCGTCATCTTCCGCTACCAATCTCCCCGCGGGCTGCCGCTCTATGATCGCTACGTGCGCAACAGCAATTATTGCGATGCGACCGATTATGCGGAGTGGACGCATATCCCCTCAAAGGACGATCCCCGCTGCCCGGTCCTGAACTGCCAAAGCATCGACAACCTTGACGGGATGCTTTTCGTTCCGCATCATCAGCTGTGATATTTTTGCCTCCGTGGCCTGACAAGGACCATGCGCCTTTCACGTTTGCGAAAGGCCTCCGGCTCAATCCCGCGCTGCGATTTCTTTTGCAAAACACAATCAAAAGCTTCATTTTTCGCATATGTCAAAGTTATAGAATAATATCTGTATTTCAGCAACATAGAAAGATCCGATCAGGGAAGTCTCCGACTGATTTCTTTTTTTGTTCTCTATAATATCCCGTTACGTTCTCGCTTCCATTAGAAACATCTCATAGTTGCGAAGATCGCTTTGATTGAACGCATATCGCGCGCACGTAAAAATTGTCGGCCGGTGCCTCCATTGTTTGAGTATTGAAAGGGTGGTAGGGGAAAGAGAGACAGATCCGCGACCGCGGCGATGCCTTTCGTGCAAATTCCAGTTGTCTTTCCAGAAGTTGCCCTGTCCGGGCGAAGCGTGCTTTATTTTCCCCTACAGCACCGGATTTATGCTTTGCCTCTCGACGTCATCCTGCTTGTTCTGTTCGGCGCGTTGCTGCATGCGACATGGAACGCGATCGTCAAAGCGGGAAGCGATAAATCGCTTGATGCGGCGCTGATTTCGGCCGGCGGTGCGGTATCGGCATTGCCGTTTCTGGCATTTCTGCCGTTGCCACAAAGCGAGGCCTGGCCGTTTATCGGCGCCTCGGCCATTCTGCAGTTCGCCTATTTCCAACTGGTCGCCGCCGCCTACCGGGCCGGCGACATCGGTCTCGTCTATCCGCTCATGCGTGGCTGCGCGCCGTTGCTGATCGCCGCGACAAGCGGTATCGTCCTGCGGGAAAATCTTTCCGGCGCCACTCTCGCCGGCATCGTGACGATTTCGGCCGGAGTGCTGACGCTCGCCGTGGAGGCCCGGCGCAACAGCGGCCGTGCGGTCGCCTTGTCCATTGCCAATGCCTTCGTCATCGCCACCTACACTTATGTCGACGGTATCGGCGCACGCCTTTCAGGCAATGCGGTTTCCTATACGTTGTGGATGTCGCTGCTGCCGCCCATACTGCTGTTTAGCTGGGCGGCGTCCCAGCGCGGCAGCTTGACAGTGGTGCGTCACGTTCGTCTCAACTGGTGGCGCGGCCTTATCGGCGGCGCGGGCTCGATTGCATCCTACGGGTTGGCGCTCTGGGCGATGACGAGGGCGCCGGTTGCGACGGTTGCCGCGCTGCGGGAAACCGCGATCCTCTTTGCGCTGGTGATCTCTGTCGTCGTATTCAAGGAAAAAGCCGGCATCTGGCGTTACGTCGCCGGCGTCGTCATCGCGATCGGCGTGCTGGTTCTGAAGCTGGCCTAATCATTCGCCCTTCCATTCCGGCTTGCGCTTGCTGAGGAAGGCACCGATCCCTTCCTGCGCATCCCGCACCAGCATATTCTCCACCATCACCCTCACGGCACAATCATAGGCTGCCTCCGCCGGCAGTTCGAGCTGCTGGTAAAAAGCTTCCTTGCCGATTTTCAGGATCAATGGCGATTTTCCGGCGATCACGGCTGCATATTTGGCAACCACCTGCGCCAGATACTGCTTCGGCACGATACGATTGACGAGACCGAAATCCTTGGCGGTCGAGGCGTCGATCGTCTCGCCGGTCAAAAGCATCTCCATCGCCTGCTTGCGATGAGCGGCACGGGAAACAGCCACCATCGGCGTCGAGCAGAACAGGCCGATGTTGACGCCCGGCGTGCAGAATGTCGAACTGTCGGTGCAGATTGCCAGATCGCAGGAGGCAACGAGCTGGCAGCCGGCAGCCGTTGCCAGACCGTCGACCTCGGCAATAACAGGCTTCGGCAGATGCGCGATCTTCAGCATGAGATCGGCGCAGAGCCGGAAGCTCCTTTCGAAGAAAGCGGCTCCCTGATCTTCATCGGCGCGATGGGCCGTCATCTCCTTGAGGTCATGGCCGGCGGAAAAGACATTGCCGGTCGAGGCGATGACGACGACGCGCACATCGGCATCCGACGCGGCCTTCTCAAGTTCGGCCACCAGCGCTTCGAGAAGCGCGATCGAAAGCGCGTTGGCCGGCGGGTCATTCAGCACGAGCCGCAGCACGCCGTGGCGCAGTGAGCGGACCAACAATCCAACCGCCCTGTCTGCGTCCGGGAAGGATACGATTTCCGCCATGATGCTGCTCCCTGCGCTAGATTTCCAGAGAACCGTTCTGCCACACCGCGCCGGCAATTTCGAGGGATCCGTCTCCCGGAACGCGCCGCTGCGGTCAGGACCAGAACCAGGATTTCGATGCCTCGGCGTTCGCCTGCGCCCGCGTTAGCCCGACATCGCGAAGCTCGTCGTCCGTCAACTCCGAAAGCGTGCGACGGCTTCGGCGTTTTTCGAGACGATGTTCGATTGCCGCCAGCAACCAGAGGCCCCAGGGCATTATCTCGCACAGCTTCCGCCAGCCTGCATCGCAGGAGGACTCGATCCTCTGGCTTGTTTCCACACTCATCTTCTTCCTCCTTTCGTCGATGGGTGGAAGATGCGCTGGAAGATGCCTCGAAAGAAGCTTATGAATATTATGAGTGTCATAAGGATTTCTTTTAGATGCCTCTCAACCTCGATCAGCTCGCGACCTTCGTCAACGTCGCCGAGCTCGGGAGCTTTACCGCGGCCGCCGACAAGGAAGGCCTGACGCAACCGGCCGTCAGCCTGCAGGTTAAAGCGCTCGAACAACGGCTCGGCGTCCGGCTGATCGAGCGTGTCGGGCGGCGGGCGCAGCCGACAGCGGCAGGCATCGACCTCATCGCCCATGCAAGGCGCCTGCTGCAGGAATCGGCTGCCGCGGAAGAAGCGATGATGCCCTACAGAGACGGCGCCAGCGGCCGGGTACGTATCGGCAGCGGCGGCACGGCCTCGATCCATCTGCTTCCTCGCGCCATCGCCGCCGCCAGAAAATCCATGCCCGGCCTCGAAATCACCGTCCATATCGGCAATGCCGACGATATCTTGCGCGATCTGGAAGCGAACAGCCTCGATATCGCTGTCATCGCCCTGCCGGCATCGGGACGGAACTTCGAAATCGAACCGTTCTACGAGGAGGAATTGCTGGCAGTCGCGCCCGCAGGCAGCGACATGCCCAAGGGCGGGCCTGATGCCGCCTTCATGCGCGGCAGGACGCTGCTGCTTTATGAGGGCGGCAATACCAGGCGCGCAATCGACGCGTGGCTCGCCGCCCCCGATATAAGGATCCGGCCGGCCATGGAGTTCGGCAGCATCGAAGCGATCAAGGAACTGGTGGCGGTGGGGCTCGGCTGGTCAATCCTGCCGGCGCTGGCCGTGAACCGGGACCGCGCCGGCCTGGTGGCGACTTCATCGCTGACGCCGAAGCTCACGCGCCGCCTCGGCATGGTTCTGCGCCGCGACAAACATCTGACACGCGGCCTCCGCGAAATGATGAAATGCCTGCGTGAGTTCGAGGATTAGACCAACCTTCGACCGCAAAAGCCCATGTTTCAGACTGACGAAGACGACATGACAAGCTCAGGAACAGCTGTTTTAAAGTCGACAAAAGTGCGGTAATATAATACCATATAAGTAACTATTTGTTTTTGCTTTCTAATTTTTCCCAACGTCGGGCAAGCCGATATTGACCCGATCTCACAATCCCTCTATACACCGCGCCAGAACGCAGCCTTTCCGGGCTGCTTTCTTTTTGGCGTGCCTCGAGCGGCCAATCCAAGCAACAAGAAACGCCCTTCAAGCCTTCGGGTTCCGGGGTCCCAAAAGAGAGTATTCACTATGGCAACCTTCTCCCAGAAGCCTGCAGAGGTGGAGAAGAAGTGGGTGATCATCGACGCCGAAGGGCTGGTCGTTGGCCGTCTCGCTTCCATCATCGCTATGCGCCTGCGCGGCAAGCACAAGGCAACCTTCACGCCCCACGTTGACGACGGCGACAACGTCATCGTCATCAATGCCGACAAGGTCGTTTTCACCGGCAAGAAGTATTCCGACAAGGTCTACTACTGGCACACCGGTTATGCCGGCGGCATCAAGGAGCGCACTGCGCGTCAGATCATCGAAGGCCGCTTCCCGGAGCGCGTCCTCGAAAAGGCCGTCGAACGCATGGTTCCGCGCGGCCCGCTCGGCCGTCGCCAGATGAAGAACCTGCGCGTCTATGCCGGCCCGAACCATCCCCATGAAGCCCAGCAGCCGGTCGCCCTCGACGTCGCCGCGCTCAACAAAAAGAACGTAAGGAGCGCCTGATCATGGCTGACCTCTCCTCCCTGAAGGATCTCGGCACGTCTTCCGAAGCTGCAGCTCCGGCTCACGTCCGCAAGGTCGACTCGCTCGGCCGCTCCTACGCGACCGGCAAGCGCAAGGACGCCGTCGCCCGCGTTTGGGTCAAGGCCGGCTCCGGCAAGATCATCGTCAACGGCAAGGACTTCACGGCTTACTTCGCCCGTCCGGTGCTGCAGATGATCCTGCGCCAGCCGATCGTCGCGGCTGCCCGTGACGGCCAGTTCGACATCGTCGCAACCGTTGCCGGCGGCGGCCTCTCCGGCCAGGCCGGTGCAGTTCGCCACGGCCTGTCCAAGGCGTTGACCTACTTCGAACCGGGCCTGCGCTCGGTGCTGAAGAAGGGCGGCTTCCTGACCCGCGACAGCCGCGTCGTCGAACGCAAGAAGTACGGCAAGGCCAAGGCCCGCCGCTCCTTCCAGTTCTCCAAGCGTTAATCGCTTCGGACAGACGGATCTACGAAGGCCGGGGAGACCCGGCCTTTTTGTTTGCGCCTTCCAGGCCGACGGAAGCGTATCGGCATGCCATTGCCGCATGGCGGTTCCGCTGGTAGAAAACTGGCAAAGCGCTTCGGAAATGAGCGAAGCCGCAGTCAGAGTTGCATCATGGGAACAACCAAGTCCGCAGACAAGTAAGCCGCAACAACTCTTCCCTGTTGTTGCGGCGTCTGTCCGGCCAATCCCCATACTGCTGAAAAGACAGATCGCCGCCGAATGAAATCATTTGAGCGGGTTCCTTCCCATGTCTTATTCCAAAGTCCAGCGCTGGAGCTATTCCGTGCCGGCAGCCTTGCTGCTCATGGCGCCTTTCGACATCCTGACTTCCCTCGCCATGGATATCTATCTGCCGATTGTGCCAGTCATGCCGAGGGCGCTCGGCACCACCCCGGCCGTCATCCAACTGACCCTTAGCCTCTACATGCTCGTGCTTGGCACCGGGCAGGTCGTCTTCGGCCCGATTTCTGATATTGTCGGAAGACGACCCGTGCTGATCGGAGGAGCGGCACTCTTTGCCGCTTCATCCTTTCTGCTTGCCGCAATCTCGTCGGCACCGCTCTTCGTGGTTTTGAGATTGCTGCAGGCGGTCGGCGCGTCGGCGGCGCTTGTCGCAACGTTCGCAACGGTGCGTGATGTTTACGCTGGCCGTCCCGAAAGCAGCACGATCTATAGTCTTCTCGGTTCCATCCTCTCCCTTGTGCCTGCACTAGGTCCGATTACCGGAGCCTTGATCGCGGATCGCTTCGGCTGGCGTGCCATCTTTCTCGTCCTCGGCCTCCTGTCGGTCGCCGCCTTTTTCAACGCCGGCATGCGGTGGCATGAAACCCGCCCCGCGGTTACGGCGAAGATCGCCGTCCGCCCGATCCTGACGAGCTTTCCCTTCTGGGTTTATACAGCCGGTTTCAGTGCCGCGATGGGCGCCTTCTTCGTCTTCTTCTCGACGGCACCTCGTATCCTGATCGACAGAGCCGGCTTCTCCGGCGTCGGTTTCAGCGTCGCCTTTGCCACGGTGGCGCTGGTGATGATCGTGACGGCCCCTTTCGCCAAACGCTTCGTCATAGGCTGGGGTACCGCCGGCAGTCTTGCCAGAGGCATGGCAACCCTGCTTCTCGGCGCCGCGCTGCTTGCCTTCGGAGAGTTGTTTCTACAACCCTCCTTCGGCAGCTTCGTCGTGCCGATGTGGATCATTGCGGTCGGCATCGTGCTTACGACGGCGGTCACCGCCAACGGCGCGCTCGACGGCTTTGGCGACACGGCAGGAACGGCGGTCGCGTTCTATTTCTGCGTCGAGAGCATCATCGTCGGCTTTGCCGGAACCTTCTTCGTGATTCTGCTTGGCGGCGACAGCGCATGGCCGCTCGCAGGCTATGTCTGTGCGACGGCGCTGACGACGCTGGCTGGATTGCGGCTCCTGCGGAAGCCGGCCTGACAGACGGATGACGGCCGCTCCCCGAGGGCGGCCGTCATCTGAATTGCTTGAAATCTGGTCTCACCTCGCCTAACCCTTTCTGCGCGCAGGGGCTGGCCAGTTCCCTCGCGACAGACCGCCGCCGATGCCCGGCACCTGACGGCGATCGTGCAATGCAGCGTCCGTATCGAACGCGACTATGGTTTTGCGACCGAAAAAAGGAGCATGACTTGGCGAACAGATCGATTGACCACGCCTTCACGGCGACCAGCCTCACTTCCGCCGCCAACGACCCGACCTTTGCCGGAGCGCTGTCCTTCATGCGCCGCCGCTTCACCAAGGAGCTTGCCGGCGTCGACGTCGCCGTCTGGGGCATTCCCTTCGACGCCGCCACATCGAACAGGCCGGGCACGCGTTTCGGCCCGCAGGCGATACGGCGCGCCTCGGCGATCTTCGACAACGACGCGCAATATCCCTTCAGCCGCGAACTGTTTGCCGACATGGCCGTGATCGACTACGGCGATTGCCTGCTCGACTACGGCAATCACCAGGATACGCCTGCTGCCATCGAACGACAGGCGAACGTCATCCTCGACAGCGGCGCCTTCCTGCTGACGCTCGGCGGCGATCACTACGTCACATGGCCGCTGCTGAAAGCCCATGCGACAAAACACGGGCCGCTGGCGCTGGTGCAGTTCGACGCGCACCAGGACACATGGTTCGACGAAGAGCGGCGCATCGACCATGGCTCCTTCGTGGCGAGGGCCGCCCGCGAAGGCATCATCGATCCCGACCGCTCGATCCAGATCGGTATCCGCACCCACGCGCCGGAAGATTGCGGCATCAATATCCTCTACGGCCATCAGGTCGAGGATATGAGCGCCGGCGACATCGCCTCGGCGATCATCTCTCATACGCGTGGTGCGCCCGCCTATTTGACCTTCGATATCGATTGCCTCGATCCGGCCTTCGCGCCCGGCACCGGGACGCCGGTTGCCGGCGGCCCGTCAAGTGCCAAGATCTTCTCGGTGCTGCAGCGTCTGCATCAGCTCGACATCCGCGGCGCCGATATCGTCGAGGTGTCGCCGCCCTACGACCATGCCGATATCACCGCCATTGCGGGGGCAACGGTGGCGATGTATATGCTGGGACTTCATGCGGAGCGACGCGCCATCGCCGTGTCACAAGGCTGACTTATCATCGCTCAAACCGAATCCAGAAACCTCCATAAATCGTTGAAAGCGCAGGTTTAACATGGCACCGAAAATCTTCATCGACGGCGAACACGGCACGACGGGTCTGCAGATCCGCACGCGCATGGCCGGCCGCCGCGATGTCGAGCTTCTGTCCATTCCCGAAGCCGAGCGGCGCAATGCAGCCATGCGCGAGGACATGCTGAACAGCGCCGATATCGCCATCCTCTGCCTGCCCGACGACGCGTCGAAGGAGGCGGTTCAGATGGTTTCGGGCAACAACAATGTCCGCGTGATCGACACCTCGACGGCCTTCCGCGTCAATCCCGGCTGGGCCTATGGCTTCGCCGAAATGGACGGCGATCAGGCCGAGAGGATCAGGGCGGCCCGTTTCGTCTCCAACCCCGGCTGCTACCCCACAGGCGCGATCGGCCTCATCCGGCCGCTGCGCGCCGCCGGAATCCTGCCGGACGGCTATCCGGTGACGGTCAACGCGGTCTCCGGTTATACCGGCGGAGGCAAGCAGTTGATCGCGCAGATGGAAAATCCGGATCATCCGGACGCGATCAGCGCGCCGCATTTCCTTTACGGCCTGCCGCTCACCCATAAGCATGTGCCGGAGATGACCGTGCACGGCCTGCTTGACCGCGCGCCGATCTTCTCGCCGTCGGTCGGCAAGTTCGCGCAGGGCATGATCGTCCAGGTGCCGCTGCATCTCGACGACCTCACCGAGGGTGCGACGATGGAGAGCATCCATGCAGCGCTCGTTGCCCACTATGCCGGACAGGACATCGTCACCGTCGTGCCGCTCGCCGAAAGCAAGGCGCTCCCCCGCGTCAACGCCGTCGAACTCGAAGGCAAGGACACGATGAAGCTGTTCGTCTTCGGCACGCCGGGCGCTTTGCAGGTCAATCTGGTGGCGTTGCTCGACAATCTCGGCAAAGGCGCCTCGGGGGCTGCCGTCCAGAACATGGACCTGATGCTCGCCTCCTGACATCATGACGCCGGATGTGCTTATCGCCGGCCTGCGTGCATGGTTTGCCGCCGCCCTGCCCGATCACGGCATCTATGCGCTGATGACGTTTGCGTTTGTCGCCGGGCTTGCCCGCGGCTTTTCCGGCTTCGGCGCCGCACTGATCTTCATTCCGCTCGGCGGCGCCATCGTCGGGCCGAAGCTGGTTTCGCCGATCCTGCTCGTCATCGATGGCATTGCCACACTCGGGATGATCCCTACCGCCTGGCGCAGCGCCAACCGGTCCGAGGTCTTTGTCATGGCGGCGGGTGCGGCTCTCGGCGTCCCGGCCGGCGCCGCGACGCTGGCGCTGCTCGACCCGACGCTGCTGCGATGGAGCATCACGATCATCGCCATCTGCTTGCTTGCGCTGCTCATGTCCGGATGGCGCTATCACGGCGTGCCTTCGACACCACTCAGCAGCGGCGTCGGCCTGATCGCCGGACTTTTCAGCGGCGCCGCACAGCTCGGGGGACCGCCGGTCGTCGCTTACTGGCTCGGGGGCAAGAGCGATTTCACCCGCGTCCGGGCAAATGTCGTTCTGTATTTCTCGATCTCGTCGATTTTCAGCGCCATCAGCTACTATGTCGGCGGATTGTTCGTGCCGGCAGTCCTTGCGCTCACCGTCGTCATCCTGCCGAGTTATGCGGTCGGCCTCTATGGCGGCTCGAAACTGTTCGGGCTTGCCGAGGAACGGACCTTCCGTATCGCCTGCTACGTGCTGATCGCCGCGGCTGCGATCATCGGCATGCCGCTGCTTGACAGCGTGCTTCGGTAAAAAGGGCCCGGACCGTTCGTCTTCAATCGCGTTCCGCGATCAGCGTTTCATGCGGGTATTCGCCGTAAAAGCCGCGCCAGTTGGCAATGGCGAAGCCGAAAACAACAAGGGCGCCGGCCTGATGCAGCAGGCCCCAGTGAAGCGGTACCTGCATCAGCAGCGCGGCGATGCCAATCGCCGCCTGAATGGCCACCAGCGCGAAAAGCAGGACGGCGCGGCGGGCGTGGGTGGTCCAAGGGGCTGCGCGAAGGGCGATCACCATGTTGATCAGCGCTATTGCGAAGAGCGTATAGGCGCCAATTCGGTGAAGGAACTGCACCGTCTTCGGATTCTCGAAGGCATTGATCCAGAAGGGCTGCTGGATCATGAGATCGGAGGGGATGACGGCGCCATCCATCAGCGGCCAGGTGTTGTAGGAAAAACCGGCGTCGAGCCCGGCCACCAGAGCACCGAGATAGATCTGGAACAGCGCGAAAATGGCGATGGCGGCGGCGAACCCGCGCGAGCTGCGCGCCGGCGCCGGATCATCGGAATGCGGTGAGAGCCCACGCATGATCCACATGCAGCCGGCAAAGATCACGCAGGCCATGACGAGATGCGTCGCAAGCCGGTACTGACTGACGTCGGTGCGGACCGACAGCCCGGACGACACCATCCACCAGCCGATGAAACCCTGCAGGCCGCCAAGCGCCAGGATGGCGACGAGCGGCCAGCGCAGACGCCGCTCGATTCGTCCCGTCAGCCAGAAAAAGATCAGCGGCAATGCAAAGATCACGCCAATGCCGCGGGCGATCAGCCGGTGCGCCCATTCCCACCAGAAGATACCCTTGAACTCCTCGACGGTCATGGAACTGTTCAATTGCTGAAATTCGGGAATGCGCTGGTAGAGGCGGAATTCCTCTTCCCATTCCGCAGCCGACAGCGGCGGAATGACCCCATGGATCGGCTTCCACTCGGTGATCGACAGGCCGGAATTCGTCAGCCGCGTCGCGCCGCCGACAAGCACGAGACAGAAGAGCGCCAACAGCACGAAGCCGAGCCACAGCCGCAATGCGCGGCGATTGCGGTTCTGCTTGCGTACTTCGCTCAGGATCGCCTGTTCCGTGGTGGGGTTCGCGACGGCCATGATGTCTCCTTCTATCCGGCAGTTGATTTGCCCCACCGGCTCATGCAAAACAAGCCCCGAAGCTTTGCGGCATGCCGTCGCGCCGCTCCGCGCCACCCATACAAGAGATAAACGATGCCCGTCCGCCTCCGCAAATTCATCGGCACGATCCTCATCATCGTGCTTGTGCTCGTCTATGCGCTGGTGGCGAACACGATCGCGGTGGCGACGCTCGGAAATGCTCCCTGGTGGGGGCACCTGCTCTACTTCCTGCTGACCGGCCTGCTTTGGGTATTGCCGGCGATGGTGGTCATCAAATGGATGGCCGGACCGCGACAGCAGTAAGCATTAACGGCCAGATAACCGTGATCGGCGGAAAACCTCGCTGATGGGCGGCGGTTAAACCAAATATACGTCCTGCATACATACCTTCCCGTTCAGCATTTTGACCGGAGAGTCCCGTGCAGACGCAAACACTCGATGTCCCTGAACAGCCGTCGGACGATGGCGCGCTGGCCGAAATGGCGATTTCACGCCTGCGCCAGGTGAGCATGAAACTGGCCATGGCTAAAATCGACATCGCGGTCTTCGACGCGATGCAGCCGCTGGAGGATGATTGGCGGGCTCTGGAGGCCGACGATCTCCAGTCGCTCCATCAGAGCTACGATTGGTGCGCTGCCTGGGTAAACGCTTTTCAGCGTCCGCTGGCGATCCTCAAAGGCACCTACGCCGGGGAAACGGCCTTCATTCTGCCGATCGAGATCGTCAAGTCCCGTGGATTGGCCGTTGCGAAGTTCATGGCTGCCGATCACAGCAATATCAATACCGGTCTGTTCTCCGGAAATTTTGCCGAAAGCGGCGGGAGCATCGACGCCGGGAAGTTCGCTAGGCAGCTTCAGCATGCCTTAAAGGGCCGCGCCGATCTGCTGCTGCTGCAAAACATACCGCTGGAATGGCGCGGACGGCAGACCCCGCTCACCGGACTGCCTATGGTGCAGAACCAGAACCACGCCTATCAATTGCCGCTCCTCCCCGTTTTCGAGGAAACGCTGAAGCAGCTCAACGCCAAGAGCCGGCGTAAGAAATTCCGCGTTCAGTCGAAACGTCTGGAAGCGGCCGGCGGCGTCGAATACGTCATTCCCCCCACATCGGAAGAGCAACACCGCCTTCTCGATATCTTCTTCCGCCTGAAGGGTATCCGCTTCGCCAAGCTCGGCTTGCCGGACGTGTTCGCCGACCGGGAAACGCAGGCCTTCCTGCACGGCCTCATCGACAAGCGGGATGACACAAAGCAATATTTCGGCCTGCAGATGCATGCGCTGCGGCTGAAGGGCGAGAATGAGGACAGGATCGCCTCGATTTCAGGCATTTCGCGCAAGGGAGACCATGTCATCTGCCAGTTCGGGGCGATTGACGAAGATCTCGCGCCGGATACGAGCCCCGGCGAATTCCTCTATTGGCAAACCATCTCGGGACTGCATGGCAAGGGTGTCGCGCTGTTCGATTTCGGCCTCGGCGATCAGACCTACAAACGATCCTGGGCGCCGGTGGAGACCGCGCATTACGATGTCGTCCTGCCGGTCTCGCCGTTTGGCCTCGTCGCCGGCGCGGCACACCGGATCGTCACCCGCGGCAAGGCACATATCAAGGCGCGCCCGAAACTCTATAAATTCGCCCAGGGCATTCGGGCCCGGCTCGGCTGATCGCCAGAGCATTCGCGCAAAAGTGCGCGGCGGTTTTGCGATCACGCCATGCTTAAAAACAAAGACCTAACGCGCAGCAAATGACGGGCTTTAGGCAGCCCGTCCGAATTCCTGCTCGTCCGCCTGGCCATCCGACATCAGCACCACGCGCTCGTAGCCCGCAGCCTGGAATTCGGTCATCAGGGCGACGAAAATCGTCTCCTCGAGCTGCGGCAGAGAGAGGATGATCTCGACATTCCGGCTGTGCGTCAACCGCGAGACACCGGCAACGTCGGCGGCACCGCATTCGACCACCACGAGGTCATAGGCGGCAGCGAGCGCATCGAGCAGCAGCGACAGCCGGTCGACGCCACGCATGGCGCGGCGCACGTCGCTCCGGCCCTGCGGGATCAGATGAGCATCGGAAAGGCGATCGCCATGGATGGTGTCGCCGAAGGCGGCCGCACCGCACAAAAGATCGGTGACGCCAAGAGCGGCCTCATCCTCTGCCATCAGTTGTGTCGGGCAGCCGGAACCGGTCATATCGACGAGAATGACCCGGCGGCCGGCATCAGCGAGCATCCGTGTCAGCAAAACCGTCGCCGCCGAGCCATTGTCACCGGTCGGAGATATGGCGATCGCCAGCGGTGCACGGCTGCCGGTAAGATAATCCGCGACCGAGGCCACAGAGAATTCATTGCCGTCCTCCGGCGCCACCTCGGCAGCCTCCTCGCCTTCGGTCGGGTCCTTTTCGTCATCATCCGCGACGAGGGCGAGCATGCTCGGCTGGGCCGGCATTCTGGCCGTAGCGACGGCCGGAGCGGCCTGCGGCACGTCCATCTCTTCGATGATCGTATCCGCCTCGATCGTCTCACGGGATGTCCCGAGGGGACGGAGCGCCCGGCCGCTAAAGAGCTCGGCCAGCATGGTGACGATGGCGCTCAGGATCAGCGTCGCGACGGCCGCGACGACGACGATCGGCAACACCTTCGGGAAATAGGGATCGACCGGCTCGATGGCCCTGGAAACGATACGGGCATCCGCCGGGCTCGAATTGCTATCGGCGCGCGAGGCGGCCTCGCGGTAGCGCACGAGATAGGTTTCGAGCAACTGGCGCTGCGCGTTCGCCTCGCGCTCCAGCGCATTGAGGCCGACCTCGTCCTCGCCGGCACGGGCGCTGTTGGCCTGCGCCGTGTCCGACTGGCGCTCGAGCTCGCGCGCGCGCAGATCGGCAACCTTGGACTCGTTCTCAATGCTCGCCAGGATCTTCTGCGTCTCCTGGCGGATCTGACCGCGGATGTCGGCGAGCTGGGCGCGCAGGCTCTTCAGCCTGGGATGACTGTTGAGAAGGCTGGTCTGCAGATCCGATATCTGCGACTGGAGGCCGGATTCTGTCCCCTTCAGCCGCTGGATCGCCTGGGAGGACATGATGTCGGGCAGCGTGTCGAAGGCTTCGCCTGACGACAACGCATTGCGCACCGCCTGCGCCCTCGCCTCAGCATTGGCCTTGTCGCCCCGTACGCGGGTCAGCTCTGCGGAGATGTCATTCAGCTGCTGGGCGGGAAAGGTGGTGGTGCCGTTTGTTTGCAGCAGCCCGTGGGTGGTGCGATATTCGGCGACCTTCTTCTCGGCCTCGCTGACCTTGCGGCGCAGGCTTTCGATCTCCGGCTCCAGCCAGCGCGTCGCCTCGGAATTGGAATCGAGCTTGGCGCTGCTCTGGGTCGAAAGATAGACATTCGCCATAGCGTTCGGAATGGCGGCGGCGAGCTTCGGATCCTTCGACGTGAAATTGATGCCGATGACGCGCGAACCTGGCACCTGATAGACCTGCAGCCGTTCGACGAAGGCGTCGATCACCCGCTCTTCCGGCGGGTTCTCCATCGGGTTCTTCTTCAAATGCAGCTTCACCAGGATGCTGCTCATCGCCGAGCCGTTGGCGGCATCGTCGAATTCCGGCAGATCGTAGAGCTTCAGGTCGTTGATCACCTTCTTGAGGAGATCGGCCGATTGCAGGAGCTGCACTTGGCTGGCGATGTTCAGTTCGTCCATCAGCGGCCCGGCGCCGGCGTCGTTGACCTGCTGGGTAGTGGCGAAGGCCGGCGCACGGGGTTCGATGAGGATGCGTGTTTCGCTGCGATATTGCGGCGAGATGATCTTGGCGCCGGCAAAAGCGATGCCGGCTCCCACGAGCGTGATCGTCAAAATCCTGAGGCGGCGCGCCCAGACGGCGCGAACCAGCTGACCGAGGTCGATGTCCACATCCTGATCACGCACTACGCCGGACATGCTCTTACTCCACAACAAACGTGCCCTAAGCGTAAACGACCGTGGTAACTCAACGGTTAATGGTGGTCTCACCAAGAAATAGCGAAGATTGGCAGTGAACTCGGGAAATTGCCATGCGCCTTTACCGGGCATTAACCCTAACGGATCGATAACGGCTGCACCGAGTTCATTTTCTGTGAGCACCAGCGGATGTCTGTCGCCCCGCCCAAGATCCTTTTGGCCCTCAGCCTTGCAGCCATGACGGCAGCATTGGGCGGATGCACGACGTACAAGCCGGCGCCGAAAGCCTTCAACGAGGCGACCATCCAGCCCTATACGCTCGACAGCGGCGATCGACTGCGCATCACCGTGTTCGACCAGCAGAGCCTGACCAATACCTATACTGTGGATCAGGCCGGCTATATCGCCTTTCCCCTCATCGGCCAGGTCCCTGCCCGCGGCCGAACCCTGCAGCAACTCTCGGGGCAGATCGCCCAGAAACTGCAGCAGGGCTATCTTCGTGACCCCGACGTCACCATCGACGTCGACCGCTACCGTTCGATATTCATCATGGGCGAAGTCGGCCAGCCCGGCCAGTATGCCTATGTTCCGGGCATGACCGTGCAGAATGCCATTGCGGTTGCCGGTGGCTTCACCAGCCGCGCCAACCAGAGCATGGTCGACGTCACCCGCAAGATCAACGGACAGGTGCTGACCGGCCGCATCAACATCTCAGGTCCGATCATCGCCGGCGACACGATCTACGTCCGCGAACGGCTCTTCTGAGCAATGGCAAGAGATAGGCCGCTCCGCATCCTCCACTGCTTCAGGTCGCCGGTCGGCGGAATTTTCCGCCATGTCCGCGATCTGGTCGAGGAGCACAGCAAGGCCGGCCATGACATCGGTATCCTGTGCGACAGCTCGACCGGCGGCGAACACGAGGACAGTCTGTTCGACGATATAAGACCCTATCTCTCACTCGGCCTGACGCGCGTACCGATCCGCCGCTCGGTCAGCCCGTCCGACATTGCGACGATGTGGGATACATACAAGACGATCAAAAGTTTGCGGCCGGATGTGCTGCACGGGCACGGCGCCAAGGGCGGCGTGCTCGCGCGACTTGCCGGCTCAGCCCTGCGGGTGAACAGGTATCGCGTAGCCCGCCTCTATACCGCGCATGGCGGAAGCCTGCATTATTCGCGCTCCTCGCTCAGCGGACAATTCGTCCTCAGGATGGAGCGCCTGCAGGAATATTTCACCGATGCGCTGGTCTTCATCTGCGAATACGAGCGCGACACCTATGCCCGCAAGGTGGGCAAGCCGCGGACGAAGACGAAACTGATCTACAACGGCATCGGAGAGCGTGAATTCGAGCCAATCCATACCCGGTCGGATGCCGTGCATTTTATCTATGTCGGAATGCTTCGGGACCTCAAGGGTCCCGATCTGTTTGTCGATGCCTTTGCCAAGACCGAACGGCTGCTCGGAAGACCGCTTTCGGCGCTGATGATCGGCGACGGGCCTGACAGGGACCGTTACCGCGAGATGATGATCGAACGCGGCCTCGGCAAACGGATCGGCATGCTGCCGGCAATGCGCATCCACGAAGCCTTTGCCATGGCGCAAAACCTCGTCGTCCCCTCTCGCGCCGAAGCCATGCCCTATATCGTGCTCGAAGGGCTCGGTGCCGGCAAGACGATCATTGCAAGCCGCGTCGGCGGCATTCCCGAGGTGCTCGGCAAGGACAGTCCGGCTCTTGTAGAGCCCGGCAATTCCGACGACCTTGCCCGCGTCATGGCGGAAGCGCTGAGCACGCCCGGCTGGCACGCCAGAACAATGCCGCCGCGCGAAGCGGTAAAGGCAGTGTTTTCCTCGACTGTCATGGCGCAGGATGTCCTGAAATTATACCATGAGCTGGTCGATCCCGCCGCAGACCAAGCAATGTCGACCGCCTCGTAAATATTTCTTAGGGGCTTTCTGGTATCTCGCTTGTGACAACGAGCGACAAAACCCCATGAACAAGCTGGAAAAAGGCGATCAATTCGACTTGGACACGCTGCGCAAGCAGGTGTCCGACATCGAGGCGCGCGGTGACGCAGGTCAGGAGCGCTCCTCCGAACCGATCGAAATCAACCCCTATGCCCGCCAGATCGCCGAACAGTTCCGCGACGGAACCCGTTCGCCTGTCATCATAATCGGGCAATTGCGGCTCTTGGAATTCCTGGCGCTCTTTTCGATCGCCCTGATCGCCCACCACGTCTGGCCCGGCGACGGTAGCGACTCCCTGCTGGTGCGGCTGGGCATGGCGGCGATCGTTTCGGCCTTGACCGTCACCGGCCTGCAGCTGGCCGACACTTACAGCATCCCCGCACTTCGGGCGAAGCTGCGGCTGATGCCACGCATTCTCGCCTCGTGGACGATCGCGCTTGCGCTCACCATCGGCCTGTTCGCGCTCATCCGCGGCACCACATGGGCGATGGTCGGCGCCTATATCCCCTGGTTCGTCGCCGGTGCCCTCTTTCTCGCAATCGAACGTTTCCTCGTTGCCTACGGCATCCGCAACTGGGCGCGCAACGGTATCATGGAGCGGCGCGCGGTCATCGTCGGCGGCGGCGAACCGGCCAAGGAGCTGATCCGCATCCTCGAACAGCAGGCCGACAACGACATCCGCATCTGCGGCATCTTCGACGATCGCGGCGAAAAGCGCTCACCGATCATGGTCGCCGGTTATCCGAAGCTCGGCACCGTGGCCGAACTCGTCGAATTCGTGCGGCTGACGCGGATCGACATGCTGATCATCGCCCTGCCGCTTTCAGCCGAAGCCCGTATCTTCGATCTTCTGAAGAAGCTCTGGGTCCTGCCGGTCGATATTCGTCTCGCCGCGCATGCCAACCGGCTGCGTTTCCGGCCGCGCGCCTATTCGCATGTCGGCGCCGTGCCGATGCTCGACATTTTCAAGAAGCCGATCCGCGACTGGGACTCCGTTGCCAAGCGCGGCTTCGACATCTACTTCACGCTTCTCGCGCTTCTACTGCTCTGGCCGCTGATGCTCGTGACCGCGATCGCCATCAAGGCGACGTCGGAAGGCCCGGTTTTCTTCATGCAGAAGCGCCACGGGTTCAACAACGAAGTCATCAACGTCTTCAAGTTCCGCTCGATGTACACCAATATGGCCGATCCCACGGGCAAGGCCGCAGTGACCAAGGGCGATCCGCGCGTCACCCGCGTCGGCCGTTTCATCCGCAAGACTTCGATCGACGAACTGCCGCAGCTTTTCAACGTGCTGAGAGGCGATCTCTCGCTCGTCGGCCCACGCCCGCATGCGGTGCTCGCCCAGGCGCGCGACCGCGCTTTCGGCGATGTCGTCGAGGGCTATTTCGCCCGCCACCGCGTCAAGCCCGGCGTCACCGGCTGGGCGCAGATCAACGGCTGGCGCGGCGAGGTCGACAATGACGAGAAGATCAAGTTCCGCACGGCCTACGACCTCTACTACATCGAGAATTGGTCGCTCTGGTTCGATCTCAAGATCCTGTTCCTGACGCCGATCCGACTGCTCAACACGGAAAACGCCTATTGAGCCCCATCGAGGCGACATATCAGCGTGTCGCCCAGCCGCAGCGGGCAACGCTGCGCTTGATCGGTTCCGGCTTCGTCGCCTTCGGCGTCTTTCTCTCCGGTTTCGTGATCGATGAACCGGCGCCCTACGAACTCTGGATGGCCGGGCTGATCGGCCTCTGGTTCATCCTGGGTCTGAGGATTTCTCGCGGCGTCGCGCCACTGCTTGCCCTGCTGCTCACGTTCAATATCGGCGGCATGTTGTCGCTGACGCAGATGAAAGACTTGGCGACGGCGCCGATGTATATCGCGGTGTCGACATTCCTCGCCTTGACCGCGGTCTTTTACGCGGCAATCATCGAGGACAGCCACAAGCGGCTGCCAGTGATCTTCAACGCCTGGACATTCGCAGCCGTCGCTACATCGGCGCTCGGCGTGCTTGGCTATTTCCACGCCTTTCCGGGCGCGGAAATCTTCACGCTCTATGACCGCGCCAAAGGCGCCTTCCAGGATCCGAACGTCTTTGGCCCCTTCCTGGTGCCGCCATCGCTTCATCTCATCCACGGCATCCTGGCCGGCGACCTGAAGAAATCACCGCTGAAGGCCGCCGCCCTGCTCGTGCTTGCACTTGGCATCTTCCTTTCTTTTTCTCGCGCCGCCTGGGGGCTCTTTGCGCTTGGCGTGGTGCTCTTGATTTTCATCATGCTGCTGAAAGAGCGCAGTGGCGCCTTTCGACTGAGAGTGCTGATCCTGTCGCTGGCGGCAATCATCATGCTGGTCGCCTCGCTGCTGGTGGCGCTGCAGATTCCCAAGGTCGCCGAACTGTTTTCGGCGCGCGCCCAGCTGGTGCAGCAATATGACGGCGAGCATCTCGGCCGTTTCGAGCGCCATCGGATCGGCTTCACCATGATGATGGAGCGCCCGCTCGGCATCGGCCCGCTGGTCTTCGGCACGATGTTCCCCGAAGACGAGCATAATATCTGGCTGAAGTCGCTTACCTCCTATGGCTGGCTCGGCTTCGTCAGCTATGTCGGCATGCTTGTCTGGACGCTCGCGATCGGTTTCCGAAACCTGCTGCTCGATCGGCCCTGGCAACCCTTCCTGATGGTCGCCTGGATCTCGGTGCTCGGTCACGCGGCGATCGGCAATGTCATCGACATTGACCATTGGCGTCACGTCTATCTGCTCTTCGGCGCCGTCTGGGGCTGTGCGGCGCTGGAGGCGCGGCACAAGCGCCGCAGGCCATAACTTCTCAAGCGCGTGCCTGTCTATTTCGTGGCTCCCGCCGTAAGGCCGGCAATGAATCGACGCTGGAAAATGAGATAGGTCAGGATGAGCGGGGCAATGACAATCACCGCGCCGGCGGTCAGAACCGGCGTGTTGACCGTGTAACGTCCCTGGAAAAACAGCATGCCAAGGGGCAGCGTCCGATAGGCATCGTCATTGACCAGAATGAAGGGAATGAGAAACTCGTTCCAGGTCCAGATGAACAGGAACAGCGCCAGTGTCGACATTGCCGGTATCATGAGCGGGACAACGATCTTGCGCAGGATATAGAAGCGTCCGGCGCCATCGAGAACGGCTGCTTCGAGAACTTCCTCCGGCAATTGTTGCATCGCACTGGCGAGGAAGATCGTCGAGAACGGGATCGACATGGCGATCTGCGGCACAATGAGGGCCGCATAGGTATTGATCAGCCCGAGATATCGCATTTCATAATAAAGCGGGATGATGAAGGCCTCCGCCGGCACCATCATACCAAGCGTCAGGATCGCAAACAGAGTGCGCCGGAGCGGAAACGAAAGGTAGGCGAAGGCAAAACCGGTGAGGAGGCCGAGAAAGACGCTGGCTGCAACGACGGGTATGACAACGGTGATCGAGTTCCAGAAGTAGATGTTGAAATGCCCGGCATTCCAAGCATCGACGTAGTTTTCGAAATGCGGATAGGCCGGCAAAGCGAATGCGCCCCTGAGAACGTCAGCCTTGCTCTTGATTGACGTCAGCAGCAGAAGCAGGAACGGCGTGATCGTTACGAAAGCGAGAAGCCAGAGAATAAGGCGAAGGAACAGCGTGGCGGCGGGGATGTTGGACGAACGCCTCATCAAGCCAATCCTTTGCTTTTTGAGCCCAGCAGCCGGTGAATTGCAAAATTGATGACGAATGTCAGCAGCGCGCCGACAATGGCGATGGCGGCCGCGGCGCCGAACCGATTGAGCTCGAAGCCGAGTTGATACATGTAGATATTCGGCACCAGCGTCGCATTGGCGGGTCCGCCGCGGGTCATTGTAAAAATCAGGTCGAAGCTTTTGATCGACGCGATGACCGTCAACAGCAAAACCACCCGTATCTCAGGCATGAGAAGCGGCAGCGTTATCCAGAAAAAGGTCTTTCGCGCCGACGCGCCGTCGACCTTGGCGGCGTCGAAGAGAGACGGGTCGATGCGCTGAATTCCGGTGAGGAATATAACCATGCAAAAACCGAAGAAATACCATGTGGCAACGATCCCGACTGCGGGAAGCACGAAATTGAAATCTCCGAGCCAGGGTAATGCGAACCTGCCCAATCCCACGGCTCTCAGAAACTGGTTGAACGGGCCGAATGCTGGATTGTAGAGCCATGCCCAGATGATGCCCAACACGGCAGTCGGCATGATGTAAGGCAGGAACAGGAATGTCCGAAGGGCGAGTTGTTCGCGTTGTTTCAAATTCCAGACGCAGGCAGCAAGCGTTATGCCGATCACGAGCGGCAGGACGCAATAAAAGATCATGAGCTCGGCATTGTTACGCAAGGCAATATAAAATCGACTGTCGGAAAAGAGAGCGGCGTAATTGCCCAGGCCAACCCATTTGGGCATGGTCAAGCCGTCCCAGCTGGTCAGGCTCAGACCCAAAGCCGCGACGATCGGTCCAAAGACAAAAGCCGCGTAGAGCAGTAATCCAGGCACCAAATAAATAACATTGGTATGTTGCGAGCCATCAAGTGCGGAGCGTTTCATCCAGGACTCCATGAAGCCAAAGCTCTTCATCACGCGGCAAGCCGCAGCCCCCGCGCTCATTTCAACTCAGGATCGACGAGACCCAGGCCACGGGCCGCCGGTGAACGGCCGTGGCCCGCGCCCGTGCTGTTACTTCTTGTCCTTCAGATAGGCCTGATAATCCTTGTCCATGGCATCGACAAAGGCTTCTGGCGTGATCTTGCCTGACAGGAGAAGCGGCGTGTTGTCGTCTATCGTCTTCAGCATCGTCGGGCTGGACCAATCGGGGTAATGCCCGAGCGCATCATTGGCGTTGAGTGTCTTCCACATCTCGATGCCGGAGGTCAGGAGCGGCGTGAGCTTGGGCTTTGCATCCGCCGGGAGCGATGTTGCAGGAAGATAGCCGGCAGCGGCCCAGCTTTCAGCGGCCTTTTCCGAAACCATATAGTCGATGTACTGGCCGGCCAGGTCCTGCTTGGTCTTATCTTTGGCAAGGCTGGTTATCGCCCAGGCAAGATCCACACCGCCGACACTCATGGGCTTGGAAATACCCTTCGGAGCGGGAATGGCCATGAAGCCGATATCCGGATTATTTTGCATGTCACCGAAGTACCAAGTCCCCGAGATCAGGAAGGCGCCCTGCCCTGATATGAAAAGCTGGACGGCGTCGTCCCCCGAGATGCCTTCGAAGCCGGGGTAGAAATAGCCGCCCTGCGCCCATTTCTGCACGAGTCTGGCCGATTCGATGTTCCCCTTGGTGTTCCAGGTGCCGCCCTTGCCGTAGATCAGGTCGTCAAGCTCGGCGCGATTGGCCGCGTCGATATGTGCCTGATCGATGGCGCCGATCATGTGCAAGGCCAGATGCTGCTTGGCCGAGCCCATCATGAAGGGCGCAACGCCTTTTTCCTTCAGCTTGTCGAGAGCGGCCAAAAGCTCCTCGAAGGTCTGCGGCAGCGCCACGCCGGCGTCGTCGAGGATCTTCTTGTTATAGTAGAGGCCGACGATTTCGGCGAGGCCCGATATGCCGTAGGTCTTACCGACCCCGAATTTCGGCCCATCCCAGCGGTCTCGCGCCAGAACGGAATCCGACTGCCGCTTATCCCAACCATAGGTCTTGATGTAGTCGTCGACCGGCAGGAGCAACCCTTCCTTTACCATCGCACCCATGTCGCCGGCGCCCTGGTTGACCTTGGTGACGACAGGGCCATCGCCTGCCGAAACCGCAAGCTTCAGCGTCAGTTTCATGTCATCGAAAGTGCGGGCGGTGCGATTGATCGTGACACCGGGATGTGCGGCTTCGAACTCCTTATTCAGTTGCTCGATGACCGCGCTCTGGCCTTCGAAGGTCTGGTCATCCCACACAGCCAGCTCGTCGGCGCGGGCGGCGGAAAGGCCAAAACTCACAAGCGCCGCGCCGGCAAGCGCGACAGCTGCTTTCAATCGGTATGCCGGCAGTATGCTGATCGATTTCACGCTTCTTTTCATCTGCTCCACCTCACTTGGTTTATTCTCCACTCCCCGTTCAGGCCTTGTGCCAGGCACCGGCCGAACGTTTTCTTCCCCCAGAGCTTTGCCTGGCTGGCGAATCTGAGGTAATCGTCAATGCATCAGCTCCTCTCGCGACCTATGATGACAAAGCGCCACGCAGGAGGTGGCAAAGTGATGGACACCAGCTGCTTCATCCGTCCCGCGATTGAAGCGGATATCGAAGCCTTCTTTGAAATCTGCCTGAAAACCGCGAATGGCGGCCACGACGCCAGTGCTCTCTATAGCGACCCGCGCCTGCCCGGCTACATCTGGTCCGCACCGTACCTCAAGTGCGCCAAAGACTTTGCCTTTGTTCTCGTCCAGGACGACCGCCCGGTCGGCTATGTCATAGGCGTACCCGACACCGGGGCGTTCGACCAGGACCTGGCGGCAAACTGGTGGCCATCCGTGCGCCGGGAGATCGCGGGACTGGAACCGACCCGCCCGCGCGACGCCGACGTCCTGGAGCGGATCCAGAATCCGCGCAGCGGCACGACCTGGCTTCAGGACGAGTACCCGGCACATCTTCACATCAACATCCTTCCCGGGCGTCAGGCAAGCGGCTGGGGACGAAGGATGATCAACACCGAGCTGCAGGCGCTTCGAGATCATGGGGTCACGGCCGTGCATCTCGGGGTCGATCCAAACAACGAACGCGCCAAAGGCTTTTACCGCCACCTTGGCTTCTCCGAATTCGAACGGGATGGCGCCGTTGCCTTTGCAATGCGGATCGACGAGGGATCCCGTTAAATCCGACGGCGCCAAGTCGCTCATGACATCGGCTCCGAATTGGCGGCGTCAAACCCATACTTCAAAGCGACCGCCGCCGGCATGGCGCTCCAGCCCTGAAGCAGGGAGCCGCGTCCATAGGGCGGCGAGAAATATTCCACAGCGCCGATCCAGCCATTGTCGAGGCAGGTTTCCCACCAGCGTATCAGCGCATAGCGCGCGCCTCCAAGTCCAAGACGCAGCCGTTCCTCGGCATAGACACCATCCCAATAGGGCCAATCCGAACAATTGTGATAGCGGTAGGGAAAGGCCGTCTTGGATCGTAGATCGCCTTGCCGCTTGAACGGCGGGTAGGCGCACATCACGCCCCAGCTGCCATAGGGCTGCTCTTGATTGTGACGGGTTTCCAACCTGGTTTCAAACGCTCTGAGCAGGCCGACAGCCTTCTGCTCTGATATGGCGCGGAACCGCGACAAGGTCAGGCTGTCGAGGGCCAAATGATCTTCGACAAAAGCGCCGGACGTCCCATAATCAAGATACCCACCGGTTGCCGGCACAAAGAGCTTGGCTTCGATTTCTGCACGGGCGAGATCTGCGGTCTCTCGTGCGCGTCGGGCAAGTGCCGGATCGAGATTCTCGCCAAGCCTCGCCACCGCATCCATGGCGCCGACGAAAAGGCCGAGGTCATACGAGACAAGACCCTCGCGATAGACGTTGTCCGCCCAGTCCCGGTCGTTGCGCGGTTTCAGCGGCAGAACGCTGTCGGGACCGGCCAGACGGAGGTAGCGGTCGGTGATTCCTTTGACGGTCGGCCAGTGCAACTGCACCTCCGCTGAGTCTGCCGTTGCGTCGACATAGTCACTCAGGAAAAGAATGAAAAAAAGCGGGCTGTCGAAATGGTCGCTCCACCAGTCCTGCGGACGGTTGTGGTATTCCGGAACCGCCCTCTTGTGGGTCTTGGGATTGGCCTTGCAATCGGCGACGAAGCGTTGCCAAGCGTCCGATTGAGCGGGGCCGGTCAGAATCACGCCGCTTGGGGCTTCTCCATCCGGCTGTACCCCTTTGGCGAGCAGGCGGATCTCCTCGCGCACAGCCTCCGGCGCAAGCGTCAACAGCGGCTGCATCGTCCAGTAGCCATCGCGGTAATAGGTTCGCGCCGGAGCGCTATAGGCCTGTCCGGCAGCAAGACCGGCGAAGGCGCCATTTTCGTCGCGCCTTATGCTGGAAAGGGCAGCATGTATCCCCTGGCTGACCATGCTGCGCATCAGCGAGTCGGCCTCGGGCATCATGTCGCAACGGGTCACATAGTCGGCGGCTTCGGCAATAATGGCTTCGTTGGTGAGATCGAGCGCTTTCTCGGCTTCGTCTTGTGAGGCGCCGCCGGCAATCCGCAGACCGGAATCAAGAGCTTCCACGATAAGGACGCCCCAGTCCATTTCGAAGATCCGCCGATGATCGCTCCGAGACACTTTCGCCCTGGCGCTCCTCCCCTCCGGCGCGTGCCACCAGGCGCAACGGCGTGCCGGATAGATGCCCTGCAGGTTCACTCCGCCGATCAGCATCACCGGCCGCGACTGGGCGACATAAACGCCGCCCTGTTTCGAGACGAGCCGGTTCGGAGCGTAGATATAGGGGCCGGCGATTGGCGAAAACCGCACTCGTCCCAGGCTGCCGGCACCCCAAAGTGCAACATCGGCATATCCGTCGGGATGAACATCCGCCTGAAGGCGTGGCGCCATTATCGGCAGCAAGACGCCTGCATCGGCCGAAAGCTGTCCGTCCTTCGAGGGCTTTATCATGGACAAGTCCCCGGCATCAGCGTTGAGGAACCAGCAGAACGCGAAACGGAAAAACAGCTGAACCAGCGTGAGCCGATTCTTCCTTGGGCGATGTTGGCGCGTGCGCGGCGACCCAGACAATATGTATGGTGCATACTTGTCCTCGACCCTCTTTCAATCGCGCATTTGATTGCACGTTGATCCCAGCCTACAGCCGGCTCCCCTTTTGTCAAGGACGTAGACAAATTGCTGGCTTCGATATACAGAATTCAGCTATGGGGAATGATGATTGAAAGCTCAGCTCACCATTCGCGGTGGTTGAAAGCCGGGACCACCTTTCAATAGGTATATGCGCCGAACTAATTGGAACGAGCAGCCGATGGCAATGACGTCGTCTATCGCACAGACTCCCATCGCACGAAAAATCTCGACCAACGCGGTGATCCGGACCGTGTTAGCCAAGGGGAAGATCTCTCGCGCCGATATTGCCAAGCTGACCGGCTTGTCGAAACAGACGATTTCCGAGGTCGTGCGCGATCTTGAGGAGGATGGGTGGCTGAAACCTGTCGGGCAGACCGACGGTCGTCCCGGCCGGAATGCGATCATCTATGAAATCAACGCAAGGGCGGGCCTGGGCGTCTCCATCGATCTAGGGGGTACCAAGATCGCTGCGGCTATCTGCGATCTGTTGGGAAACGTGGTTGCCGAAACCCAAGTGCCGACCGACCCGCGCGGTGGCATGCATCTGGTCAATCAGTTCAGTGACCTTATCAGTCAGCTTGCGCTTGCGGCCGGGACGACCGCCGACAAGCTGCGTCTCGTCGTTCTCGGCAGTCCCGGCGTCCTTGATCCGGCCACCGGCCATATCAACGTCGCGCCGAACATTCCCGGCGTTGACGCAATGGATCTGCGGCAGGTCTTCAGCGACAGAATGGGCATACCCGTCATCGTCGAAAATGATGTCAACCTCGCCGCGCAAGGGGAGAGATGGCGGGGACATGGAGCAGAGATCGGCAATTTTGCCTTCGTCGCGCTTGGGACGGGCGTCGGCATGGGCATCATCGCCAATGGCGCGCTGTTGCGTGGCGCACGTGGCGCGGCCGGCGAAATCGCTTATCTTCCGCTTGGCGGCGATGCTTTTGATCCCGGCGGCTTCACGCTCGGAACCTTTGAGAGCGCGGTCGGCAGCGTCGCGATGCTGCGCCGCTATACCGGTTTCGGCGGGCGCAACGCATCGACCGTGGCCGATCTCTTCGCTGCGTTCAACGCAGGCGAAACGAGCGCCGTCGCCGCCATTGAAGAGACGGCACGGCTGGTGGCCGTGGCCATTGCTGCAATCGGAGCAACGCTCGACCCTGAACTGGTGATCACAGGCGGTAGCATCGGCGCAAGATCGGAACTCGTAGACGCCATCAGGCGCTTCCTGCCGCGTTGCACACCTTACCCGCCGCGCATCGAGATCAGTCGCTTTGGCAATCGCGCCGCCCTCATGGGAGGCATGGGGATCGCAGTAGAGCGCATGCATGACGATCTATTCGGTGTAAAATTGCGCGAAGCTTGAAAATTTCATCGCGGTTAAATCAACGCGATCCTTCTTGAAAGGAGCGCGGTCCGTCGGGCGCGCACAAGGCAGCCCATTTCCGCCTGCCGATTTCGCAATCAACCAACGCGCCACTTGAGTAGCGCGGCAAATGCGCTAGATTTTCCGTCATGATAACAGCAACGCAGATACGCGGCGCGCGCGCCATGATCGGAATGAGCATCGATGAGCTCGCCGCCGCAAGCGGCCTGCCGGTCGAGACCGTGACGGCGCTGGAAAATGGCGATTTTGCGGGAGAGCCGCATGCGCTGTTCGACGTGCGCAGCACGCTTGAGGCGCACGGCATCATTTTCCTCGCAAGCGGCAATCAGGACGAAGGCGGCCCCGGCATTCGGTTGCGGGCACGCACGTCAAGCGATGACGGCATCCGGCCGGAAAATCTTAACGCCGCCAATGACGACTGATTGAATAGATCCGTCGTTTCTCAGGTTTGCTGGCCCATCCTTTGATCGCGAAAACCGCGTATCAGAGATAGGTCTTGGCAAGGTCGGCGAGCTTGCCGCCGTCTCTCACGCCCTGCCTGTAGAGCTGAATGATGACCGCACCGATCCTCTCGGCCTCCGGCGTCGTCCTGACCAGGCCACGCTCCTCGCAGACCTTCTCCAGCACTTGCGAAAGCAGATCGAGATCTTCCGAAAAGAGCGGTAAATCATGCGGATGAATTGATGACCGTAACATCACGCCGCACTTCCCTCCGAGGGCAAACGCCTTCACGCTTGCATCGCCGGCCGCCCTCCGCAACCGGCAATAAAATCATTATGCGCGAGGGTCCGAACTTTAGCAACTGCGCAAATTCTTGGGGAGCAATATTTTCTCCCGCGCGTTATCGCCGCGTTTTGGAGCAGGAAACAGCGAGTGCAAACCTTGAGCGAATAGCGCTTTCCGTGCGCTCCAGCACCGCCTCGTGTGCTCGACGCACTGCGTAGCCCGCGCGCCGCACAGGCTCCTACGTGACAGCGGCGAAGACGGCAGGATTGCTGCCGTGCGATCGGCTCAAGCGCGTCGCAAGCTTTCGGATTGGCTCTCCGCGGTTAAACCTGATCCGCGGATGCCGTTGTCGCAACATGATTCAGCTGTTGCGACCGCCGCCAGCGGCGATCAACGGCGGATGGCCGAAACCTTCCACGATCACCTTGGCGGTCACCTCGATCACGCGCTCCTCGGCAAGTTCGGCGAGCGCGATTGCAACATCGCCCTCCGGCCAGCCGGCCTTGACCGCCTCGTCGGACAGAGCCTGGAAAGCATCTGCGAGAGCCTGTCTGCAAGTCAGATTCTGCTTCATTTCCACCATGCGCTCGCACCAGGCTATCTGTGAGAGGGAAAATGTAATCTACACATATTCGGAAAAATGCGAAGCGGTGTATGGTTCTTGCAATTGAAAATCAGGACACTCAGCGTAAAACTCTGTATATCCTTAACAAAATATACAGATATTCGCCCGTCCATTTGATGGATTCTCAAAAAGAACCGAAGTGTTATTGTTCATCGCTCCCATCAAGGGAGCATTTCACCGTATCGCTTACTTCAGCTGGACAAATCGTGGCCGATACGCCGGCCGTTTTCCGTCACATTGCGCAGATCCAAATTTCGGCCGTTTTCAGCATCTTCTCGGCACCCTGTCAATCAGCTTCGGGATAATCCGGCGCGGAGCATGACCATCAATCGCATCGTTATGAAGAGAAGTTTAACGATTCCGGCCGATCGGCATCGGAAGACGGCGCCCGGCTGATCGATTGCCGCCGACAATGCTTCCTGCGTTGATCACCTTAATACCATAACGGCACCACACTGCCGTCAAAGTCCGCCGTACAATTGTTGGCTCGGCAGGCTCACTTTTTCAGGAGGCAGAATGACTATCGAACTGGACGCTACTACCTATGTTCATGCCAAGCCAGCGACCGCTCATTCCTATATATTGCCAACCGTTGTTGATGTTCTTGGAAACACCTTCCACGAGGCAAACGAAACGGCGGTCTTCGACCTCGGTTGCGGCACCGGCGGCGCTGCCTCCGTGCTTGCCGAGAAAGGCTACGATGTCGTCGGTGTCGATCCGTCAGAGGACGGCATCGCGAAGGCGAAAGCGGTTCATCCCGATCTTCCGCTGGAAATCGGTTCCGGGTACGAAGACCTTTCCAGCCGTTACGGGACCTTCGATGCGGTCATCAGCCTGGAAGTCGTGGAGCATGTTTACGACCCCAAGGCCTTCACGGCGACGATGTACGATCTGGTGAAACCGGGCGGTATCGCGGTCGTATCGACGCCCTTTCACGGTTACTGGAAAAATCTGGCTTTGGCAGTCAGCGGGAAAATGGACGACCATTTCATGCCGCTCAAGAACCATGGCCATATCAAATTCTGGTCCCCGGGGACACTCAGCACGCTGCTGCTCGACACAGGCTTCGAAGACGTCGACTTCGAATATGTCGGACGAATTCCGCTTCTGGCAAAGTCGATGATTGCAATCGCACAGAAACCGCATTGACAACCCGCGTTCTCTGCCGCGGTCACGCGCTGGGGCGCTCACCGTCTAAGTGACTTTCTGACTGGGATTTCAAGGGGATAAATGGTCGGGGCGACTGGACTCGAACCAGCGACCCCTTGACCCCCAGTCAAGTGCGCTACCGGGCTGCGCTACGCCCCGACCTGCCGAAACGGCTTGCTTCGTTTAGTTTTTCAGCGCGTGCAATGCAAGCGGAAAAAACCTCTCTCCGAGAAAAAGGAAGCAGTTCGTCGCGCAACGGTCAGATCGCGGCGACCCTCAGCCGGCCTTCGGCGGTCTGGCGTGGCTGCCAGGTTCGATAGTTGGGGATCGAGAAATGCGGGGTTTCGAAAGGCGTGGCGTGAGTTTCGGTGATGACGGTGACGTCGGCGCCGGCGGCCTCGCCGGCAAGAATGCCGGCGACGGCGTCTTCGAAGACCAGGCATCTCGCGGGATCGACCCCGAGGCGGCTTGCGCCGAGCAGATAACCTTCAGGGCTTGGCTTGCCTGATTTGACCGTTTCGCCGCTGACGATCACCTTTGGCATCGGAATGCCGGCTGCAGCCATGCGGCGCCTGGCGAGTTCGATCGGCGCCGAGGTGACGATCGCCCATCTGCCGCCGGGAATGGCGTTCAGGAAGCGGACGGCATCGGGAATCTCGATGATGCCGGAGACATCCTCCATCTCCTCGGCCAGCAGCAGATCCGCCTCGTGGGCCGGGTCGACGCCCGGCAAGCCGAGGCCGCGGATCACGTCTGAGGCACGGATGCCGTGAATCGTCTTCAGAAAAACCTCTGGCTCAAAACCATGGCGTCTTGCCCATTCACTCCAGACGCGTTCGACGACGGCAATGGAATTCAGCAACGTTCCATCCATATCGAAGAGGAAGGCGTCATAAGACCTGTCGAGGATGTCATGGTGAGCGGGCACGGGTGTTTCCTTGCGAGCACGAGGCCGTCGGCAGCCTCTCCGCCAGGCGAGTAACCGAGAGCGGCGACGGCGTCAACGTCAGTCGTTGACGTCCGGATGCGTCACCTTGCGAACATCGGCCAGACCGCGTGTGGCGTCGCGGTTGCCGGTCGCGGCGGCGGCTTGAAAAATGCGCATCGCGTCATCGTACATTTTCATATTGAGGTAGCAGTAGCCGCGCAGAACCATCAGATCGATGCGCTCTTGCTGCAGCTGGGCGCGCTGATCGAGATAGATGAGGGTTTCGCGATAACGCCCCGCATCGAAGGCCGACAGGGCGCGATCGGCGAGGATCGCCACCTGCAGTTCGGCGGCGCGCCGCTGGCTTTGCGGCGCCTTCGTTGCCGCGACGGCGGCATTACTGGAAAGACCGGCGCGCAGATAGGCGAGGCTTTGACCGTATGCTGCGTCTTCGCGAATCTTGCGCACCGGGCTCTGCAGTGCCGCCTCGAAGGCCGAAATCGCCTCCATCGGCCGGTTGATATCCATCAGGCACCAGCCGCGCGACAGCGCCTCACCCGGCCCGAGCTGCCCGGCGTCGATGGTTGTGGAGCAGCCCCGTGCCTGGCGCTGACCGCGCCCGACGGTGACCGTCTGCATTGCCGGTCTTGCCGCGCGAACGGCGACATCCGGTTCCTGCTGCCGCGCAGCTCGCGGCTCCAGCGGAAGCGCCTCTGCCGGCTGAACCGGCTGCTGCGGCGCAAGCGGCGCCTTTGCCGGTTGCGTGCCGGCGATTGACACCATCGAAGAGATGTCTTCGAGATTGGCGATGCGCGCCGACCGGCCGGCCCAGGCGCGCTGGATGTCGAGCACGCCCTTGCGGTCGTTCAGCTGCTCGCGGGTGACGGCAAGACCATAAGCGGACGGTTCGTCGTCCGGTTTCCAGGCAAGCGCGGTTTCGAACCAGCGCGCAGCGGTCTGGAACTGGTTGAGGGAGCGGGCATACCAACCGAACTGCTGCGCCGTTGGCACATATTTCCGGGCGATGACCTCGGCGGCGACGCGGTGCAGCACGTCTTCGCCGAGATCGGCCGGCGGCTGCAGCGCCATCAGATTGGCGGTGGCGGCAAGATAGGTCGCGGTCGCATCATCGGAATCGGCGCGCCAGCGGAACATGACGTCTTCGGCTTCCTCTGGCGCCTTGCGGGCAATCAGCGCCAGTGCGAGCCCCTGTGAAGCGGCCGCCGTATCTTCTTTGGCCCGGGCGGCGCGAAACCACTTTTCGGCATCGGCAGGATTGTTGCGGCGAAGCTGGTGCCAGCCGAGCAGCAGTGCATCGGAGGCGAGCCCTTGGCTCTCGGCGATCTTTTCTAGGCGAAGGATATAGCCCGGCGCGATGGCAAGCTTTGGATCGGTATTGCCTTCGGCCACGAAGCGACGGGCAAGATTGTCGCGGATCGCATCGAATTCCCTGCTGCCGTTTGCCGCGGGCCTTTCCAGCGCGAGCAGTTGCTGCATCGGCTGGTAGGAAAGCAGCGCAGAGGCTTTTTCGACCGTCGCCTGGCGTTCGGCGGGATTGGTGCAGTTCTTCAAGATATAGGCGTAGGCATCCTGACCGCGTTGCGCCCTCTGCGTGTGGATGAAGGCCTCGGCAACGCGCCAGAGCATATCCACCTCGCTGCAGGTGAGCAGGCTCGGCGTCGCGGCTGCGATATCGACCACCGTCGCATATTGTTTGAGATCGGAAGCGTTGACGAGGCGGGAGCGGGCCTCGGCGACGTCGAGCCGATCGAGCAGGTCGGGCGGCGGATGCCATCCGGCCTCCGTTGCCTGACGGTCGGCGATCGTCTTGCGCAACTCCGCATAGCGCCCATCGGAATAGAGCTTCCACATGGCCTCGAGCTGCTTATCGCCGTTCTGCGGCACGGCAAGCGGATCGGCAGGCGGAACCCAGTTCGGGTAAAGCGCCTGCAGGCGGGAGATCTCGGCCTGCAGGCGCACCTGATCGCCGCGGCTGGCGAAATAGCGAAGTGCACTTTCATCGACGGCAGGTGGCGGTGGCGCGGCGGCCTCCTGCGGTGCCGCCCCCTCGGAAACGATCGGAGGCGGGACCGGTGCCGGCGGGGCGACCGTCTGAGCCGGAGCAGGTTGCGGCGAAGTCGGTTGAAGTGCCGGCGGTTCGGGTGCCGCAGCATCAGCCTCCGGCGTTGCCGCTCCCGATGGCGGCGACGAAGTGATCGCCTCGATCTTGTCGGCGACACGCTGCGCATCGAATTCCGGATTGCCGGCAGGCGTATCGGACGGCCTGACCCGGCCCATCATCATCAGCTCCGGCGCTGGTTTGCCGGCCGACGCAAGCCCGAACCGTTCCTGCAAAGCGGCACGATCCTTCAGCCCGGTGACCAGGCTCGCCACCACGACTGCCGCTGAAATCGCCACGAGAGAAGACTTCACAGACACTCCGGATGCTTCTCCCCGATGTAAGCCAGCCCGAGTAGCTGAAGCGTGGACGGATAATAGAGTGTGGGCGCAAATTGCAGGGCCGAGACCGGCAGCTTGGTGCCGTCAACAACACAGGCCACAACATCGTTAACAATTCGATAACCGGGGTCTCGCAGCACGGTCTTCGGCCGACCGGTGGTGAGGTCGATGGTGGCGGGAACGCCGTCCATCGACATTCCTTGTTTCAACCCGGTCAGCAATGCCTTGTCCTCAATGCCGCCGCGGACGAGGTAGAGTGGAATGCGGATGGCGTTGTAGGCAAATTCGGCGTCGAAACCCTCGGCTGGCTGCGGCTGGCCCTTGAGGCTCACCCATTCGGCGGGCAGCTTGCGCGGGCCGAACTGCATCGTCTTCAGCAAGGCCACGCCGTCTTGCGACAGCTTCTCCCAGGCATCCGACGGAGCGAGTGCCGCCATGACCGGGATCGCCTCATAGATCCAATATGACGGATTGACGACAGGACCGTCTTCGCGGTCGGCGGCAGCAAAACCTTCACTCCCCGGCAACAGGAGCGTTCGTCCGCCCGAGCGCACCAAGGTTTCGGCAAGCAGCGCCTGCGCCATGCGCGAGGCGGCCAGGATATAATCCTCGCGCTTCCACGCCGTTCCGGCGAGCGCCAGAGCATAGGCGATCAGGATGTCGCCATCGGAGGCATTGTTGGTGTCGGTGACGTGCGGCTTGACGTTCGGATCCCATTTCCAAACGGCCAGGCCATCGTCGCGCAGCAGCAGTTCGGTGCGGGTGAAATACCAGATCTGTTCGAAATCGGCAGGGCTTGCCGAGAGATAGGCAAGCAGCATGCCATAGCCCTGCCCTTCGCTGTGGCTTATGTTGCCGTTGCCGTTGTCGACGATGCGGCCGCTCGGATCGAGAAATTTCGCCTTATAAGCCGACCACGCCCCGGCATTGATCATCGCCTGCTGCGCCAGTGCAGGCGGGCTCGCGGGGGCGAGCGCAACGGCTGCGGCAATGAGGAGCGAACGCCACCGCCTCATCCCGAACGACCCAGCGTTTTGAGCATCTTCGACGTGGCGACCCCGATCAGCAGCAGGAAGACGACGAGCAGCGAGGCATAGGAGAGAATATTCGTCGACAGCCAGTTTGCGGCGATCAGACGGTAGTTGCCGATCGACCATGGCGTGGACGGGACGAAATCGAAACGGGTGACGGGCACCGTATCGATCTTGCCCGTCTTGCTCGAATAGGTGGTGATGTGGCCTGATATCTGCGGCCAGTTCAGCTGGCCGGTCAGCACTTCGAGCCCTTCGCGCAGGTCCTTCGCCGAGGGCGCAGCCACCACGGTCCAGGATCCCCCTCCCAAGGGACTGGCACCCTGGGCGATCATGAGCGTGTCGACGTTCGACGGTGTAAAGACCTCCTCGGCGCCGGGGATGAACTGCAGCGAACTGCGCGAGATATCGAAACTGCGCCCCAGCCATTCGCGAAAGGCGATGATGCGGCTGCGCAAGATGCCGCCGCTGACTTTGGAGTTCCACTCTTCGAAAGCCGTGCCGGTATCGACGACACCCGGCTGCGTGTCGGTCACGGGACGCCATGAGGCTTGGCTGGCGGCGGAGATATTGGCCTGCGTCAGCACCGTTGCCGGCATCTGCGAGATCGAGCCGATGAAGATGGCATCCCGATCTCCGATCGTGTTGGGCGAAGCGACGGTTTCGACATCGATCGGATGGCCGGCCATGACCGCCGTCTGGCCGAGCAGCGTGGCGGCGGCCGAAAGCGTATCGGCATCGACTCGGTCGATGAAGAGCGGCGTCGGTTCCGTTGCCCTGCTGTAGGGATAGGCGGTGCCGGCCATTGCCGCCAGGTTCGGACGCTGCCCGACGCGGGCAAAATCCGGAATGTGCACTTCGGAGGTATCGAACAAGGCAAAACGGGGATTGGCACCGGCGGTAGCACCAGGGGCGCAAGCGGCGTCGTCCTTCGTCATCAGGGTCGTCTCGATCGAAACCGTATTCAGACCGGGTTTGAAATGGCGCATCGTCACGCGGATCGGCAGATGACGGAGAATGCCGCCGGTGGTCGAGGTGAGCGGCACGGTGGAGGCGATGTTGTCGTTGACGTAAATATCGATTTGGCTGCCGGGAAGCACATTTTCGGTATAAGCGGCGTCGAGCAGCACCTTCGCCTCGCCATAGGCATTGGCATAGAAATCGGCCGGCACGGCGATATTGAAGCTCGTGCGGAACCGCCGCCCCGAAAATTCCGTGGTCTTCACGCCGAGTTGCGACAGGGCGATGCTGGTATCGGAAAAGATCAGCGGCGCATTCGGAGCGCTCCAGCGCTCGGTGGCCAGCGCGTCGCGGCGGACGTCCACGGACCTGTCGGTCGGCGAGACGATGGTATCGATCGCCGAGGAGACCGCCTGCCAGGAGGGGCCGCTGATCAGAAGCACCGGCGAGCCGCTGCGCGGATCGGTGACGAAAGCGGCAAGCGCTGCACTTTCGGCGCCGGCCGGCAGGCCGGGGAAGAGCGGCCGCAGTTCCGCCGCGGTGCCGACGAGAACGCCGAGCCTGCCGGGCCCGGCAGCCGGGAGAGAATTGGTGCTGAAGGCAAAAATCTGGTTCGGCATGCTGCTCAGCACCGAGAGACCCTGCGCAAGCCGCAGCAGCGGCTTTGTCATTCCCGGCTGCTCCAGCGCCGGGACGAGGATGTCGAACTGCGTCTTGCCGGCGCCGTCGACGCCGACGGCGCGAACGGCGTCGGCGCTCGACAGCTGTGCAGCCTCACTGCCGGCAAAACTCAGATAGGTTCCGGCCGGATCGATGTTCGACCACAGTTCGTAGGTGGACTGGATGCTGCAATCGGTGCGGTGACGCTGGTCGGCTTCAAAGGTGACGAGGTTCGCGCCCGGCTGCAGCAGACCGGGCGGAACCTCGAAAGTGACGGCCGACGAGCCGTCCGGCGAGCCGACGCGCTGCTGGCCAATCGGGCGGTTGTTGAGATACACGGTCAGCGCAGAGGCCTCGGGCGCGACGACGATGGCATTCTGGTAGGCAAAGGTGAAGCTAGCCTTGGCCGCCGCCTGTTCCGGCGTCAGATACACGGACCACGAACGGCGGTCGTATTCGCCGGCTAGGCCAAATTTCGAAAAGGGCACGACATAGCGGCGGATATCGCCAAAAGACAACGGCGCAGCGCGATTTGCCGCTGCGGCAGGCTGGAGCGCCGGCTGCGGCTGGACGACGATTGGCGGAGGAGCCGCTGCGGGCTTGACCGGCGCCGGAGGTGTCACGGCAGGGGGCGGAGCGGGCTGTGTCAATCTCGGCGTGACCGACACGCCGGGCGGCCGTTCGCCGGACATGTCGAAGGGTGCCGTCTGCGCCTGAGCGAAGGCGGAGGCGTTGAGCAGGAGAAGCGAGGCGGCGGCGATCGTTCTCATCCGGCATTGACCTTTGCCGCCTGCTGCTGCGCCTCCCGCTCCGGCCGCATGCTGCGGAAGAAATAAACGAGACCGCGGCTCGTCTGATAGAGCGACATGCCGAGGAACCAGACGGTGCCGCGGATCAGGCCGGGATTGCGGCGGCGCGCGGCCTGGAACTCGGTCCACTGGTCGGAATTGGCAAACATGAGATCGGCGATGAGCCGATGGTCGAGCGCGCTTTTCGGCACATATTGGCAGCCGACATTGCTGATATCGCCCGAAGGCTCGATGTTGCGAACGATGAGCGGCAGGGTTTCCAGCTCCGCACCGCTATAGGGTCGGAAGCGGATCTCACCTGGTGTGCCGACCATCAGCTCATCGAGATGCTTGTTGAAGATATGCAGCCTTGCACCGTGGACGGAGACATCCTCGATCGAGGCGGCGTACCACTTTCCGTTGGCAAAGAATTCGCAGCGCCGGTTGACGCGGACGCGGCGGGACAAGGCGCGCTCGCCGCGTTCCGACACGACGCCAAGCGCGCAGCCGGCCATGATCAGGTTGATGACATTCCATCCGCCGACGACGAGCGTGACGTCGGCCTTATAGGGTTCGGCATAAATCCTGTAGAAGGTGATGACGAGCGCAATGATCTGCACCGCGAAGATGACGAAGAACGGACGGCTGATCTCCGACAGACGGCTGACGGCAATCGACTCATCCTTGGCGGTGACCTTGAAGGTCGGCTTCCTCGGATTGAGCATGACGGAGACGACAGCCGGCAGCAGATGCACCGTCTGGACATATTCGTAGAGCTCGGAAATCCAGGGCCAGCGGAACGACCCGTAGAGGTAGTTCTGCATCATCAGATTCACGAGCATATAGGCGAGTGTATAGGCAAGGAACTCGCCGCCGGAGGCGGTGAAGATTTCCAGATCGAAGAACAGATAGAAGAGCGGCGCAAACAGAAAGATCGTGCGCGGGAACGGAAAGAGCCAGAAAAGCGTGGACGACATGTAACAGAAACGCTGCGGGATCGACAGGCCGCGCTTCAGAAGCGGGAAACGGAAGCGCAGGATCTGCATCATGCCCTGCGCCCAGCGGCTGCGCTGGCCGATGAAGCTTGCGAAGGTGGCCGGCTGCAGCCCGGCGATCAGCGGCTTGTCGACATAGATGCTGTTCCAGCCGCTGCCATGGAGCGCCAGCGCCGTTTCGCAATCTTCGGTAATGCTGATGCCGGAAAAGCCGTTCTGGGATTCGAGCGCCTTGCGGCTTAAGACTGCGGCCGAACCGCAGAAGAAGGCGGCGTTCCATTTGTCGAGGCCGCGCTGGATGATGCCGTAGAACATCTCGTTTTCGCTCGGCATCTTGTCGAAGGTGCGCAGGTTGCGCTCGAGCGGATCGGGATTGATGAAGAAGTGCGGGGTCTGGACGAGAAAGAGTTTCGGATCATCCTCGAAGTAGCCGACGGTCTCGAGCAGGAAGTCGCGCGCCGGTGCATGGTCGGCGTCGAAGACGGCGATGAGTTCGCCGGTCGAATGTTTCATGCCATTGTTGAGATTGCCCGCCTTGGCATGCTCGTTGCGGTCGCGCGTGAGGTAGGTGACGTCAAGGTCGTGGCAGAGCTGTTTCAGCTCGACATGGCGGGCCGCCGCCGCCTGCGCCTCGAGCAACTTGCCGGAATTGCGCTTCTGCAGGGTGCCGCCATCGTCGAGCAACCAGACATGCAGCTTGTCGGCCGGATAGTCCATGGCCTTGGCGGCAGCAAGCGTGTTTCCAAGAAGGCCGGCATCCTCGTTGTAGGAGGGTACGAAGACGTCGACATGCGGCAAACGGCCGGGATTGGCGGCACGCGATGGGCGCGACGGCAGCGGCGTGGCGACGATGAAAAGGCTGAGCCCCAGCATTGCGACGCTATACATTTCGGCAAGATAGAGCAGCAGGCCGGGAATGAAATTCTCAGGCTGATTCAGCGGCGGCAGCGTGTTGGTGGTGCGCCAATAGACATAGCGCAGCACGATCGACGTGCCGAAGGCAAGCGCTACCAGACGCCATGTCCCCTCGCCCTTCAGAATCTTGATCAGCGCCATCACCGTGACGACCGTGACGCTGGTGATGAGCTGCGTCTGCAGATTAACCGGCAGGGTGATCAGCACGATCATGCAGAGCGAAACCACGGCCCATATGAAGACACTGCGAGCTTTGCGCATCGACATTCCTTCGAAATTGCTCCGCCGGGCACTGTCCGGTGACCCGGCACGCTCACTGGAACAGGATGATTTTGGGCAGGTCGACCTGAAATCTGAATCCTGTTCTAAATTAACGCGTTAGGGCATGATGTCGTCCGAAAACCGCTCCCACCTTTCGGCATCACGCTCTATCTCCGGCAGACGGCCGTCATAGCCGCGTCGCCAATGCAGTCCGGTGAGGGCACGGTGACGCCGATCGCCCTTGCCGATTGTTCCAGCGGCGCGGCGGCCGCGCCCGGCGCTGCACCCGTTTGCGGCGGCTCGCTCGGCAGCGGCACACGCGGACCGATGGGCGCGGGCAACGGTGCGGCGCCCTGCGCCGGCTCCCGGCTCGGGGTGCTGCGAACCGGAGCGGCCGGTGGCAGACGGACTGCGGCAGGCGCCGGCTCGTAACCGATCGGCATCGGGATGGCGCGATATCCGCCCGCATCGGGATAGATCGGTTCGCCGGTACGACCGATCGCCGCGTCGGCAGGCGGCGGCTTACCGTACGGATTCCAGGTCGGGCCGTCGAAGGTGCCGGTGATGGTATAGCCGTAGACGATGCCGAGCAGCTGGCGCTCGCTTGCGCGGGCGTCACACAGGCGCAGGCGCAGCTGGATCATGCCGAAATTGCGTGCCTGGGTATTGGCGGCCGCGCTCGAGCGGATCTGTTGCCAGGCATAGATGCAGACATCGCCGGCGCGGCTGCGGCCGGAAGCATAGCCGAAAGGGCCGTAGGCGTTCTGCAGGAAAGTCGCCGATGTCGCCATCGGCACACCAGGGGCCGAACGGGCCACCTCGCGGGCAATACCGCTCTCGCTGATCATGCTGAAGTTGGCGTTGCCCATCCCCGGATTGGACCCGGAAGCGCCGAAGAACTGGGCTTTCAGAAAATTCTGTCCGGGCACGGAAGATGAGGTGAACAGCGAGATCGTCTGTTCAACGCCATTGCCGCGCTTGCGCTCGACGACGCTGACGATCGACGGGCCGCCCGGCGGCGGCAGGACCAGCGCCTTTTCAGGGGCCACCGTCTCCGGTCCGGAAGCCTGGTTCACACCGCCTGTCGAAGTGCAACCGGCTACCACGCCCGCCACGGCCACCAGCGATATCGTCTTCCGCAAGCGCATGTCTCGAGCCGCCGCAATCGTCTTTCCCGATATCCGTTCGCAGACCAAAACGCGACGGACCTTCGAATCAACGACCGTCCGGCCGTCCACCTGACATAAGTCGCCGACATGGTTAACGAAGAGTAAAGAACCCGACCCTGATGCCACCGGACGACTCGCGCTGAACGTGATTCGAACAGCTCAACCGTATGGTGCACAAACTAGTTTAGCAACAAACAATCGGCGTCCCCGGCCCCTGCGACGGCGGCAAGGCGGTGGCGGAACTATGCCGTATGGCTGGCGTTGCCTTGATGTGCAGAGTTCAAAAAGGAGAACATCCCATGCGTAAGATCATGCTGGCGACAGCCGCCATGCTGACCATCTGCTCGGCCGCCTTCGCACAGAGTACCGTCATCGTCACCGACCCCGCACCAACCGGCTCCGTTGTCCTGCCTGGCGAGGTGCGCACCTATGTAATGGAGCAAAACACGCCATCCGTCGTCTATGACGGCGAGATCACGGTAGGCGCAACGCTGCCGGACACCGTTGAAGTCCATACCGTTCCCAATGTCGACGGCTATGGCTACACCGTCATCAACGAGCGGCGCGTGATCGTCGAGCCGAAGACGCATCGCGTGATCCAGGTTCTCGAATAAGCGACTGGGGGGCTGGAGACGCGCATAGTGCGCGAGTTCACGTCCCCTCGTCTCCCACATTCACTGGTACGTTCAAGAGTTCGCGGATCTTATGAGCGAGCTGCTCCAAGCTGAAAGGCTTGGCGAGCAGCGAAACGCCGTGGTCAAGCACACCATTGTGGACGATGGCATTGCGAGTGTAACCCGTGGTGTAAAGGATCCGGATCGCCGGCCATTTTTCTTGAACGGCATCGGCAAGCTGACGTCCGCTCATCTGCGGCATAACGATATCGGTGAAGATCAAGTCGACGTCGGGATTCCCTTCCAGAAGGATGAGCGCCTCGACGCCGCTTGCCGCCTGCAACACGGTGTAGCCGAGTTCGTGCAGGCTTTCGGCGGTCATGGTGCGGACGTGTTCATCGTCCTCCACCACCAGGATGGTATCGTTGACGCTTCCCTGAGGAATCGGCTGGGCGCCGGCGCCGGCCAGGCGGGCATCCGCCTTGCCGACATGGCGTGGCAGATAGATCTTTACCGTCGTTCCCCGGTCGATCTCCGAATAGATCTTGATGTGGCCGCCGCTCTGCTTGATGTAGCCGTAGACTTGGCTCAATCCGAGACCGGTCCCCTTGCCGGGTCCTTTGGTCGTGTAAAACGGATCGAAGGCGCGGTCGATCACTTCTGGCGACATTCCGGTGCCGGTGTCAGTGATGCTGATCATCACATACTGGCCCGCCTCGACCTCCGAATGCATCCGGGAATATCGCTCGTCAAGTTCGGTATTGGCGGTCTCGATCGTCAGATGGCCGCCGCCGGGCATGGCGTCGCGCGCATTGACGGAAAGGTTCAGCATGGCGTTTTCGAGTTGGCTGAGATCAGCGAAGGTAGGCCAGAGGCCGCCGGCAAGAACCGTTTCGATCCGGATATGTTCGCCGAGCGTACGCCGCAGCAACTCCGACATGCCGCCGACAAGCTTGTTGACGTCGATCACCTCCGGCGCAAGCGGCTGCTGGCGCGAGAAGGCGAGAAGACGCGCGGTCAATACAGCGGCCCGCTGGGCTCCGTCTCTGGCATTCTGAAGTGAGTTCAGCAGGCGCGGATCCTCGTGTCCCGTCATCCGCCGCTGGGCCAGATCGAGATTGCCGATGATGATCGCCAGCATGTTGTTGAAATCATGGGCAACGCCGCCGGTGAGCTGACCGATCGTCTCCATCTTTTGCAGCTGGCGCACCTGCGCCTGGGCAGCGGCGTTCTCCTCCATCTCATGCCGGAGTTCGGCAGTGCGCTGGGCCACCGTCTCTTCAAGGCGCGTATTGAAGCTGTTGAGTTCGCTGCGGAGGCGGCTCTGCCTGCCATGAGCGACAATAATCATCTCCATCAGGCTGACGATAATCACGGCATTGACGATAAAGGTCGCAAGACCGATCCATTGGCCGGCGTTCACCGGCCAGAAGGCATCATGTGGCTCAACGAAAAACTGCTGGACGATGAAACCGGCGAGCATGGCCGCCACCAGGCCAGGCCCGGCGCCGCCGACGAAACTGGCGAGCAAGATCGCCGGAACGAAGCTCAGGAAGGGAAACACGGAGAGATAATCGCCGGCGGCAAGCCTCAGAAGAAAGGTCAGGCCGACGAAGGCAATCGCCAGCGGATACGTATAGCCCGGCCTGTGACGCAGCCAATCCGTGGCACTCAGCAAATCCATTCCACACCCCTTCCCGGCCGTCGCGGAAACGGCATCCCAGCTTTTGCACATCGAATTTCGCCGGGCAATATGCTGTTTCCAAAGCGCGGCGCGATCTTTCAGATTCGCTTGCCGCGCCTTAGGCTCTTGTGTTTACACATGTCGTCGTCCAAAAACTGCTGCACAGTTTTGTACGACAGGCATTACCACTGCTGCGCGTGGCGTCTTGACGGGCTGCGCAAGCGGTCCACATAAATCTTCGTGCCCGGCAAGGGGAATGGACGGGATCATGAAAGACATATTCATCGTCGAGGACGATGCACTGATCGCCATGTTGCTCGAGGACATGCTCAGCGATCTCGGCTATCGGGTCTGCGCGAGCGCCCCCGATTTGGAACGGGCGCTCGCAACCGCCAGGGACATGGAGTTCGACGCCGCAATCCTCGACGTCTCTCTCGCCGGCCGGAGTTCGCTACCGGTCGCAAAACTGCTCGACGACCGCGGCAAACCCTATCTTTATGCAACGGGTTATGGCAGCGCGCCGGAAGGCAGCCGCCCCAGCACCCTCCCCGTGCTGCGAAAACCGTTCCAGCTCAACGAGCTCGAACAGGCGATGAAGCAGCTTTCCGAATCCTGAACGATCAGCGCACCTGATCGAGCAGACGCTTGCATTCCAGGAGGTCGTAGAGCGCCTCCTGAAGCAGTGCCCTATCCTCCTTGCCGACACTCGATTTGCCGATCGAGACTTCCGGCTGATCGTCGTCTCCGGCGACGAAATTGAAGAACCGGCGGGTGATCGGCGGCTTGGCGCGGCCGACAATCTGGTCCTCCTCGGCCATGCCGACGCGCGGTTCCCCTGCACCCATCTCTTGCGCGCCCGAGGCAAGCGCCTCGACGCTGGCGAGATCGCCGTGGCCGACCGAGATGACGAACTTGTTGCCATTGGTCTTTAGAAGCTTTTGCACGCCCTTGATCGTATAGCCGTGATCATAGAGCAAATGCCGGATGCCCTTCAGGAGGTCGACGTCCTCCGGCCGGTAGTAACGACGGCCGCCGCCGCGCTTCATCGGCTTTATCTGGGGAAAGCGCGTTTCCCAAAAGCGCAGCACATGCTGCGGCAGATCAAGATCGTCTGCGACTTCGCTAATGGTGCGAAAGGCATCGGGGCTCTTGTCCAACGTCATACTGCTACGCAACCTCGCAGGCTCGATCCAACGGCGACTCATCATATTTCAAAGGTTTGGCGCCGACAATTCAAGTCATGTCTCGACGTTGCGCACAAGGGATGGACAGTGCGAGAGAAAAAAACGCCGTTCCGAGGGAAGGAAGCCCGATATCAGGGAGCCGGATTCTGCGGCTTCAGCTTGACCTTGCGGGAGACATGCGCCTTGAGAATGCGCGTCTTCAGCACGTTTGAGGCCTTGAAGGTCATCACCCGGCGGGGAGAGATCGGAACCTCCTCGCCGGTCTTCGGGTTGCGGCCGATCCGCTCATTCTTATCGCGAACCTGAAAGGTGGCAAAGGAGGAAAGCTTGACGGTTTCACCACGCACAATGGCGTTGCAGATTTCGTCGATCACCGTTTCCACAAGCTCGGCGGATTCTGTCCGAGAAAGACCAACCTTTCGGAAAACGGATTCCGCCAGGTCTGCTCGCGTCACTGTTTTTCCGGTCATGGTTTCCCCGCCATTACAAAATATTTTTTGAAAGCGAACGAAGAGTATTTGTCTTGCGCCTCACGGTCAAGCTCTTGTTCGCCGCCGGTTTTTTAGGATTTGTGCTTACCAGCGCAGGAGAACGGCGCCCCAAGTGAAGCCGCCGCCCATCGCTTCCAGCATCACGAGGTCCCCCTTCTTGATGCGGCCGTCGCCGGCTGCGGTCGCAAGCGCGAGCGGGATCGAGGCGGCCGACGTATTGCCGTGCAGGTCGACGGTGACGACGACCTTCTTCGCATCGATGTTCAACTTCTTCGCCGACCCGTCGATAATGCGTCGATTGGCCTGGTGCGGCACCAGCCAATCGAGATCTTCGGCGGTGGTGCCGGTCGAATCGAAAGCGGCCTGAATGACATCGGTGATCATGCCGACGGCATATTTGAACACTTCGCGGCCTTCCATGCGCAGCTTGCCGACGCTGCCCGTCGTCGAAGGTCCGCCATCGACATAAAGCTTGTCCTTGTGCGAACCGTCGGAACGCAGATGCGCGGTCAGGACGCCGCGATCGGCAGACGTCCCCTCACCTTCGGCCGCCTCAAGCACGATCGCGCCGGCGCCATCGCCGAAAAGAACGCAGGTGGTGCGGTCGTTCCAGTCGAGAATGCGTGAAAACGTCTCGGCGCCGATGACGAGAACGCGCTTTGCAAGGCCGCCGCGGATATAGGCGTCCGCGGTGGTGACCGCATAGACGAAACCGGTGCAGACGGCCTGGACGTCGAAGGCGAAGCCATGGCTCATGCCGAGACGGTTCTGGATGTTGACCGAGGTCGCCGGAAAGGTGTTGTCGGGCGTCGAGGTGGCGCAGATAACAAGATCGATATCGGCGGGCGTCAGGCCGCCATTGGAAAGCGCCGCACGCGCGGCGGCTTCGCCGAGCGAAGCCGTCGTCTCGTCGTCGCCGGCCACGTAACGCTGCCGGATGCCGGTGCGCTGGACGATCCATTCGTCGGACGTATCGACGATGGCCTCCATGTCACGATTGGTCATCACGCACTTCGGAAGTGCGGCTCCGAATCCGCAAACCACAGAACGGATCATCTTCGATTGAACCCCATCGCTCATGCCGCTTCCGGGCCCATGGGGGGCAAGCGCTTGGCATGATATTTCTTAAGATCGTTTTCTATTTTCTGATTGAGGCCGTTCTTAGCCATGTCGTAGCCGACCTCGATGGCGGCTGCGATGCCTTCGGCATTGGCGCCGCCATGGCTCTTGATGACGATGCCGTTCAGGCCGAGAAACACGCCACCATTGACCTTGCTCGGATCGAGCTTCTCGCGAAGCATATCGAAGGCGCTTTTGGCGAAGAGGTAGCCGATGCGGGCAAGCAGCGTGCGCGACATGGCAGCACGCAGATATTCGGCGATCTGCTTGGCGGTGCCTTCGGCAGTCTTGAGCGCGATATTGCCGGAGAACCCTTCGGTGACGACGACGTCGACCGTACCCTTGCCGAGGTCATTACCCTCGACGAAGCCGGAATATTCGAGCGAATCGATATTTGCCTCGCGCAAGAGCCGGCCGGCCTCCTTGACCTCTTCCTGGCCCTTCATCTCTTCGACACCGACATTCAGAAGGCCGATCGTCGGACGTTCGATCTCGAACAGCGCGCGCGCCATGGCGCCCCCCATCAGGGCAAAATCCATCAGCTGCTGCGAATCGGCGCCGATCGTCGCGCCGACATCGAGTACGATGCTCTCACCCTTCAGAGTCGGCCAGATCGCCGCGATCGCCGGGCGCTCGATATTGGCCATCGTGCGAAGACAGAACTTCGCCATCGCCATCAGCGCGCCGGTATTGCCGGCCGAAACCGCAACGTCGGCCTCTCCGGTCTTCACCGCCTCTATCGAACGCCACATGGTGGAGACATAGCGGCCGCGGCGCAGCGCCTGGCTCGGCTTCTCTTCCATGCTGACGGCGAGTTCGCAATCGTGAAAGACCGATTTTTCCTTGAGTTTCGGAAACTTGGCGAGAACAGGATCGCACTGTTCCTTAAGGCCGTAGAAAACGAAGGAAATATCCGGATGCCTTTCCAACGCCTTGGCGGCGCCGGGGATGACAACCTGGGGACCAAAGTCGCCACCCATGAGGTCGAGAGATATTCTGATCACGCGTCCCTGATCCTTCTTTTCGCCGAGGGCGAAATTTCGGCCAAAATACCGGTTTTGGCGTCGCTTACAACTGAATTATCTCAAACGCCAGAGAAGCTTCAGTCCTTTTTCCAATCCTTGAGGACCGCGAAAGCGGAGGGCTTTTTGTCGTTCTCGCCGCTATCCTCGATATGGCCGGCGAACTCGATGCCCTCCTTGCGCGGATAGGGATCGATCGCAAGCGCGGCAAATTCGGCAACCACCTCGCCGGCATCGATCGTGTCGCCGACGAAGGTCTCCGGCAGATCGGGACCATCGGGATCGAGCAGCATCTCGCCCGCGTCATTGCCGGGCTGGCGGGCAAGCTTGGAGCCCTCCGGCACGAAAATCTGCTCGAAACTCTCGTCGATCATGGCTTCGACCGGTTCCAGCGTCACGACGCAGGACTGGACGATCTTCGCCTGCACGCGGCCCTTGACGCGCACGCCGTCGCGCTTCCAGCGGGCAATTTGCAGGTCGGCGCGGAGATCGTCGACCGAAACGACGCTCCAGCTCTCGGCAAGCGCCTTCAGCTCGCTGGCATCGGCCTCGATATGGACCTCGACGGGATTGGCCGAGATATGACCGACCTTGACGCGATAGGAGAAGGGAACATCGTCCCGATCGTTCTTCATCGTTTCCTCCTTCAGGAGTGAGCAACCGGCGGGAGCGTTGCCGAACCGGTGGCGAGCAGCTCTTCCGGAACAGCGGACAGATGGGATTCTGCGGCCATCATCCACTCGGCGAGGCCGGACATATCGGCCGGCGTGGAGGCCTCCGGGTAGATATTGCGTTGAAGAGCCAGAGCAAGCGCCTCGGCATCGCCGGCATCCATCGCCTTCGAATAGGCTTCGAGCCGCCCGTAGAACATGCCGGCGAGCTTCTTCATGCGTTTCGGCACGCTGTTGTCGCCGATGCCGAGTTCGCGGATCGAATAGTCGACATCCTGGAAGAAGGCGTCGACGATCTCCTGGGCGATTTCCTGGCCGCTGGTGGCGGAAGCGCGCGTGCGCCGAAAAAACAGAATCATGACGATCGACAGCATTTCGAAGCGGCCCATGACCGTATCAGGTACATTGAGCCGCTCGTAGAGATCAGGCATGCGTGCGGCAGCCGTCAGCGCCGTATATTGCCGGTCGACGATCGCCTGATTGTTGTTTTTCTTGCGGAAGAGCCCGAAGATCATTGTTTTTTCCGGAAATGCCTCATTCTTCACGCCCGCTGGCGTCTGGCCTTGTTGCATGATTTCGAAAGCTGGTTTACCGAAGCAGGCGCGAATTGCAATGCCGATCGTGGCCAGTTTCGGGACAGCGCCTTCGAGGCGTCAGCGAAGCGAATTCGGGAGATTCGACCCGGAATGGCCACAATGGTTTTGCAGGAGGAAAGCGTGTAAGGCCCAAAATGGCTGCTATCGACACTCAAGGGAGTAGATGTCGTTGAAGAAACGGTATTTCAAGTCTGACATGAAATTCTTCAGCAGCGCGGCCATTGCCTTCATAATCGCCTCCACATCAGCTCTTTCGGGCTGCCAGACCAGCACCGTGCTCAACGGCGGCTATGTCGTCGATCAGCAGTCGCTCGATCTCGTTCCGGAAGGCTCCAGCCGCGAACAGGTCCTGCTTTCGCTCGGCACGCCATCGACGACCGCAACCTTCGACGGCGAGGTCTTCTATTATATCTCGCAGCGGCGCACCCGCGCCGTCGCCTTCCAGAAGCTGAAGGTCGTCGACCAGACAGTTCTGGCCATCTATTTCGACAAGAACGGCGTCGTCACCCGCCGCGCCAACTACACGCTGCAGGACGGCAAGGTCTTCGATACGATCGCGCGCGTTACGCCGACAGGCGGCAAGGAACTCACCTTCCTGCAGCAGATGCTCTCCGGCGGCAGCGCAGCAAGTGCTGCCCGCAGCCTGTTCGGCGGCGGCGCCGGCGGAACGCCGCAAAATCCGAGCAGCCTGCGCTGATCGGACAGGCCTTCAACGAAAAACCCGCCGGATCGCTCCGGCGGGTTTTTCAATGGGCGTATTTCGCGCGGCGGCCCCCGCGGCGCTTTTGCGATCTGCGTCAAGCGGCGAGAACGGCGAGCAGCAGAAGCGCAACGATGTTGGTGATCTTGATCGCCGGGTTGACGGCGGGGCCGGCGGTATCCTTGTAGGGATCGCCGACAGTATCGCCGGTGACGGACGCCTTGTGGGCATCCGAGCCCTTCATATGACGTACGCCGTCCTTATCGACGAAACCGTCCTCGAAGCTCTTCTTGGCATTGTCCCAGGCTCCCCCGCCCGATGTCATCGAGATGGCGACGAAGAGGCCATTGATGATGACGCCGAGCAGCGATGCGCCGAGGGCGGCAAAGGCCGAGGCCTTTGAGCCGGAGATCAGAAGCACGCCGAAATAGACGACGACAGGGGCGAGCACCGGCAGCAGCGAAGGCACGATCATCTCGCGGATGGCGGCCTTGGTCAGCAGGTCGACGGCCCTGCCGTAATCCGGCTTCTCCGTACCCTGCATAATACCGGGCTTCATCTTGAATTGGCGGCGAACCTCCTCGACGATCGAGCCGGCGGCGCGGCCGACGGCTGTCATGGCGATGCCGCCGAACAGATAGGGAATCAGGCCGCCGAAAAGCAGGCCGGCGACGACATAAGGGTTCGACAGCTCGAAGGAGATCGTGCCGATATTGGCGAAGTAAGGATATTGGTCGCCGTGGGCCGCAAAATATTGCAGGTCGTTGGCGTAGGCGGCAAAGAGCACCAGCGCGCCGAGACCGGCAGAGCCGATCGCGTAACCCTTGGTGACCGCTTTGGTGGTGTTGCCCACGGCGTCGAGCGCGTCGGTCGACTTACGCACTTCCGGCGGCAGATGGGACATTTCGGCGATGCCGCCGGCATTGTCGGTAACCGGGCCAAAGGCGTCGAGGGCGACGATCATCCCGGCAAGCCCGAGCATGGCGGTGACGGCGATACCGGTGCCGAAAAGGCCGCCGAGCTGGTAAGTGGCGAGAATGCCGCCGACTATGACGATCGCCGGCAGCGCCGTCGATTCGAGCGAGACCGCCAGACCCTGGATGACATTGGTGCCGTGGCCGGTCACGGATGACTGGGCGATCGAAACGACCGGGCGCTTGCCGGTGCCAGTATAATATTCGGTGATGACGACGATCAGAGCGGTGACGACCAGGCCCACGAGACCGCAGAGAAAGAGGTTCGTACCGGATATGTCGGCGCCAGCGACGGTCCCGAGCGAACCCCAGCCGACCGTCAGCGACGTGGCCGCGCCGAGACCGATGATGGAAAGCAGGCCGGTGACGATCAGGCCCTTATAGAGTGCGCCCATGATCGAGCCGTTCGAGCCGAGCTTGACGAAGAAGGTGCCGACAATCGAGGTGATGATGCAGGCAGCGCAGATCGCCAGCGGATAGACCATTGCCGATTCGAGGATCGGCGCGCCGGCAAAGAAAATCGCGGCGAGAACCATGGTGGCGACGACCGAGACGGCATAGGTCTCGAACAGGTCGGCAGCCATGCCGGCGCAGTCGCCGACATTGTCGCCGACGTTGTCGGCAATCGTTGCCGGGTTGCGCGGATCGTCCTCGGGAATGCCGGCCTCTACCTTGCCGACGAGGTCACCGCCGACATCGGCGCCCTTGGTGAAGATGCCGCCGCCGAGACGGGCGAAGATCGAGATCAGCGAGGCGCCGAAGCCGAGCGCCACCAGCGCATCGATGACTTCGCGCGAGCCGGTCTCATGTCCTAGCCCGACGGTCAATATCGTATAGTAGATGGAGACGCCGAGCAGTGCCAGGCCAGCCACCAGCATGCCGGTGATGGCACCCGATTTGAAGGCGATGTCGAGGCCGGCGGAAAGGCTGGCGGACGCCGCCTGGGCGGTGCGCACATTGGCGCGGACGGAGACGTGCATGCCGATGAAACCAGCAGCGCCTGATAGCACGGCGCCGATCAGGAAGCCGATGGCGGCCTCGGCGGAAAGAAGGAGCCAGGCTGCGATGAAAACAACAACGCCGACAATGGCAATGGTCTTATACTGGCGTGTCAGATAGGCCTGAGCGCCTTCGCGGATATAACCCGCGATCTCCTGCATGCGGCTATTGCCCTGATCGGCAGCAAGCACCGACCGGGTTGCCCAGGCGGCATAGACCACCGAGAGCAGACCGGATGCAATTACGCATAAAAGAATGGTCATTTCGCTCTTTCCTCCCATAGGCCGGAGCTCACTCCTTCTCCGGCAGATACGCCGCCGAATCGCCTTCCTCTCCACAGAAATGCCACAGCTAAGCGTTGCGGAGATTGCGTGGTCGATCACGTGGCGTCAAGACCGCAACGGGCGAAAACCATTGCGGTACGAAGAAAGACGGAGAGAGATTGTTCGGGGCTCAAGAGTTACTTCTTCGCCTCGCCGCGGACCTGCTTTGCAATGCGGTCGAGTACGGCATTGACGAGCTTCGGCTCGTCGTCATCGAAAAAGGCCTGAGCGATCTCGACATATTCGGTGACGATGACCGCCACCGGAACGTCCTTGCGATCGAGGAGCTCGAAAACGCCGGCGCGCAGGATGGCGCGCACCGTGCTATCGAGTCGCGACAGAGCCCAATCGTCCTGCAGCGCTGCGGCAATCAGCGGATCGAGACGGACCTGATCGCGCACGACTCCGGAGACGATCGAGCGGAACCAGCCGGCATCGGCCTTTAGGTAGGTTGCGCCGTCAATCTCCTGGCCGAGCCGGTGCGCCTCGTATTCGGCGACGATTTCCAGAACGCCGGTGCCACCGACATCCATCTGATAAAGCGCCTGAACGGCCGCCAGGCGGGCAGCGCCCCGCTGGTTCGCAGTCTTGACCGGCCGTTCCGTCTTGTCGTCGTTCATTCGTTATGCACCCAGTTTCTGCTTCAGCTCGATCATCGTCAGAGCCGCACGAGCGGCAAACCCGCCCTTGTCCTTTTCCGAACGGCGGGCGCGCGCCCAGGCCTGTTCGTCATTTTCGACGGTCAGAATGCCGTTGCCGATGGCAAGGGACTCGCTGACCGCGAGATCCATCAAAGCGCGCGAGGATTCGTTCGATACGATATCGAAATGATAAGTCTCGCCACGGATGACCATGCCGAGCGCGACATAGCCGTCATAATGCGTGCCGCCATTGTCGTCTCCATCGAGCGCCATGGCAATCGCTGCCGGAATTTCCAGTGCGCCGGGAACAGTGACGACCTGATAGGTGGCGCCGGCCTGCTCGAGCGCAAAGGTGGCGCCTTCGAGCAGCGCGTCGGCCATGTCGTCGTAGAAGCGGGCCTCGACGATCAAAATATGGGGAGCGGTCTCTCTCGACATTGTTCACCTTCGGTTGGCGGGACGTTTTCCACTCGACAGCCCGCGGTCAAAACATGCCTTCATGAGAATGGCAAGCACTTTCGGCCGACGCCGCAGCGCGAAAGAGGAAATATCGGCAAGGGGATAGCTGCACCATCCCTGCCAAGCGGGCCAGGCCTTCGCGGCCCGTTTTTCCGGAAGCCTGAAAAACGGCAATTCGAAGACCGTTTCCATGAAGAATTCTTAATGCTTTTTCAGTGGCTTAACCCATTGAATCACGAAAGCGGCAGCGCCAATTCCATGTCGTGACACCGACGATCCCCTGCAACGACAGCCGACCGTCAAGCAGATGAAAGGATATTATCATGAACCGAATTGTCACCGTCACCCTCGCCGCCGCCCTCTCCTCCGTCGCTTTTGCCGGCGTCAGCCGGGCCGAGAGCCTCGGAATGAACTCCGCCCAGGGTATCGAGCAGACGCTCAGGACCTTCCAGGGCAATGATTTCGACGTCGAGCAGGTCCATAACTGGCACAATCTCGACGACGAAACGACCGGTCCGCGCTCGGCCCCGGAACGCTCCGGTGCCGCCATTCGCGGCATCCAGGCTTCGATCGACGCCAACCGGTCGCTTGTCCACCGGCTCAACAACGAAGGCGTCGATGTCCGCAACATCGTCAACGCCGAGCAGGCGGCCGACGGAAGCCTGACCTTCTACGTCCGCTGACGCCTCGGGCGAAAATACAAAGCATCGAGCGTCCTCGTCTATCCTGTCGGATAACGCGGCGCTCAAAGCATGGGCGGCGGTCTCCTCTCCGCCCATGCCTGGCAAGGACGAATTTCCGAGACAAGCATTGAATTTTTCGGCGCGATGATAGTTTCTCCTCCTGCGACAGGAGAACATCATGGCGATCGAACCCAAGGCAGTGATCAATACCGCCGATCTCAAACTCGACCATTGGACACAGGGCGAGTTCTACGAGGGCGCCGACGCCTCGTTCGGCAAGCTCCTCGGCCTTGCCGGCCTCGGCATCAGCTACAATGAAGTGCCGCCGGGCAAATCGAGCTGCCCCTTCCACAATCACCACGTCGAAGACGAGCTTTTTTACGTGATCGCGGGCACTGGCGAATACCGCTTCGGCGACGAGCGCCATCGTGTGCGGGCCGGCGACGTGCTCGGCGCACCGGCCGGCGGGCCGGAGACGGCGCACCAGATCATCAATACCGGCACGGTCACGCTCGTTTATCTCGGCATTTCGACCATGGCAAAGACCGAGATCGTCGAATATCCCGATTCCGGGAAATTCCTTGCCAAGACCAACAGGGACAGGGCGGAAGCGGGGCGTTTCCGCCATATCGGACGGGCGGAAGGCGGTCTCGACTATTGGGACGGCGAGCCCGGTGCCTGAGACCCACTTCGACGAGGACCGGCAGTGATCGACATACCCACTCTTGAAACCGAACGGCTGACGCTTCGCCCTCATCGTCTCGACGATTTCGAGGCGCATGCGGCGTTGTGGGCCGATGAGGAGGTCGTCCGCTTCATCACCGGCGTGCCGTCGACGCGCGAGCAGAGCTGGAGCCGCATGCTACGCCTCGCCGGTATGTGGCACCATATGGGCTTCGGCTTTCTGGCAATGGTCGAAAAGGAAAGCCGCCAGTTCATCGGCGAAGCGGGCTTCCTCGAAGCCCGGCGCGAGATGGAGCCGTCGATCGAGGGAACGATGGAGGTTGGCTGGGCGCTGATGCCGACGGCCCAGGGCCGCGGTTATGCTGCCGAAGCGCTAGCAGCCCTGATCGGCTGGGCGGAAGCGCATTTTCCGGGAAAGGCTATGAGCTGCATCATCAGCCCCGACAACGTGGCGTCGCTCAGGGTCGCGGCCAAGCTCGGTTTCCGCGAGACGGCGCGCACGCAGTATAATGGCGACGTCATCCAATTTACGCGTTAGGGAATTTCGCTAAGCGAGCTGCGTAGCGCGCCCGTCGGTATGGGTGGAGGCCAACCCCGGCTTGCCGGCACGTGCCGATATCGCCAGCAGCAAGCTCAAGCAAAGCGATGCCGACCTACTTCGGCTTGCGGCACGGACTTCATTCCCGGATGGGTCCGGGCTTCGCACCTGCTACGCGCAAGGAACGCGGTTTAGAAACCTCCCCGAGGCAGATACCTTCGCACGCCCACCCTGAGAGGAGGCAGAAACGCTTGGCAATACCGACGTCCGCCACCTTGACACACGTAAGCATTGACGGGCGAGCCGCGTGGTAATTGCAGCCAGCAGAAACTCCCCATCCACAAGAGGCTGATCACAGATATGACCATTTACATTGTTTGCCATAAGGATTTGCCGAGCTACCCTGCTCCAGAGGGCTCGAAAATCATATGGCTCAATTCCAAACCTCCTTTGGACAATAGGGGAATGGATGTTATCGCCGGTTATGATTTTTTCAGCGAGCCGGAGGAGCTTCACGCCAAATTGTCAGGATCCCTGGGGACGATAGTAGTCGCAAAAATTGTTTCAGAAGAACCAGCAAAACCTCGCAACATTACCATCTGGCAATATCGCAAATTTCTAACAAGACTAGCAATCGGGACACCGAATCCTGACTATCCCGGGATGAACACAACGACTTCCGAAGAAACAGAAATCACAAGACCGGAGAATCCTGCGTTTTTTGTAGAAAATTTCTTTCTACCACGCCCGCTCAATCTCCACAACATTTCTCAACACTATGCACACTTCCACAACATTGTTGATTTCCTCAGATATACGGCGTCCTCGATCGAGACAAACGCTTTGACGCAAGCCGAAGCTTTGCTTTTTTTCAACTCCGGGACCTTTATTCCTGGAGGCATTGAACTCGGCACGTATCCAACGGACTGGTGGCTGGATACTTTTGTGCGCCTTGTGGCGCCATCGTTTGAGTTTGCGAAACGATATCAACCATTTCAGGCCGAAGATCCCGTACAGAAACGCGCGATCTCATTTTGCCAGGAGCGCCTGGGAAGCTATCTTCTCATCAAACGGCTAGCCGAACTCTATGGCAATAACCTACCCGGGTCCTTGTTCGGAAATATCGCTACCGTATCGAATGATGGGGTCTATAAAAGCGGCGCATAAAGCGAGCCGGCCCAACTCCGAACTCTTTGCGATACTGGCAGCGGAAACGGCTGACCCCACAAAGCCAGCCAGAGAGAACTGACCACGGATACGGCCCCCTTTCGATCCCCCAGGCTGACCAGCGAAAATTCTGCAAACAGCGTGGGGCAAGTTTCACCTCGAATAATAGGCACTAAACAGGCTCGAATTGCCGTTCTGCGGATCGCCATGCAGACGGAGCCATTCGCGAAGGACGACACCTTGACCATAAATCAGTCCATTTCTTCTTTACCAGCCGGCCTTCCTGATCTGGCGCTCCTGACGGAAAAAGCTGACCGCACCGGATCCGTCATCATCTATCAACCTTATCTCGATCCTTCGCAGCGCAGCCAGCTCGACGCGGCCGCCGTGCCGCTCGACATCTCGTTCAACACGCAGGCGGGGACCCGCGAATACGAGCTCTTCCGCACCCTGCATCAGCATCACGAGGCGATCGGTCTCGGCGACGACGTGTTCTGGGGTCTGCTCTCCAGCAAGTTCGAGGTGAAGTCGGTGACGAGCTTCCCATCCTTTGTCACCGAAGCGGAAAAGGCCAGGGCGGAAGGCGCTGATGCCTATCTCTACAATCCGCTGATCGGCCACGCCGCGATTTACAGCAACGTCTGGGAGCATGCGCTGCTTGGCGGCCATCCCGGCATGGAACCGATTTTCCTGCATATCCAGGAGCTCGGCTATCCGATCGCGCCGCCGCAAGACAAAACCGCCTTCGTGTTCTGCAATTATTTCTGCGGCAACAAAAAGTTCTGGTCCGGATATTTCGCCTTCTGCGAACGTATTCTGGAATCGTTTGAAAATGAAGCGCGCCGCGGCACGCCGGCGGGCGTTGCCTATTCCGGTTCGGCGCACTATTCACGCGATGCCAACGCGACGATGCGCCCCTTCGTGGTCGAGCGTCTGCTCGGGCTCTATGTCCAGCAGGCTGCTGCCACAGGGTTGAAGATCGCCGCTTTCGTACCGACCGTTGCCGATTTCGAATGGAAGTTCGGTGTCCGCCTCGGCCGGATGCTGCATGGCCTCTTCACCGCCAAGGAAGCGTTCCTGCGGAGCCGTGACGAGGCTCTCCTGACCTCGTGGCAGGAAGGCCGCCAGCCGCTCATCAAGCAGCCGCACCTGATCTGGGGGGCCGATGATCCGCCCGGCTGGATGCCGCGCGGCCAGTTCATCGGCGGCCGCGAATTGATGCGCGCCTATGCCCAGCAGCCTTCAGGCGCTTCTCCGGTACCGCAACAGCCGGTACGAACCGAAAGGCCCGCTATCCCGGCCGCGAAGATCGAGCAGCCGCTCCAAAACCTGTTGCAGCCCTTTGCCGGAGGATGGCAGGCACACAAAGACCGTCATTGCATCTGGATCGTGACGCCCGAAAACTACAATCACAGCCACGCCTTCGACGAAGTCGCGCTCGGCCTGCAAGGTGCCTTCGAGGAACTCGGCGGCTCGGCACCGATCGTCCGCGACATGAACGCATTCGCCGGCCGTGCGCCGATCATCTACGGCGGCAATCTTCTCCCCGCCGAAATCGTCGGCCATCTGCCGCAGGACAGCGTTATCATCAATCTCGAGCAGGTGTCCGAAGAAAGCAGCTGGATCAATTCACGCTATGTGTCGATCCTAAGGGCGATGCCGGTGCTCGACTACAGTCCGCGCAACCGCGAAAACCTTGCCGCCAAGGGTATCGATCACGCCGGAGTTCTCGAAATCGGTTACAGCCGCTGCCTGAGCCAGATTCAGCACGCCCCGGTCAAGGATATCGACGTGCTCTTCTACGGTTCGATGAACGAACGCCGCCACCATATCCTGAAGACGTTGAACGACAGCGGGCTGAAGGTCGCGCATCTCTTCAACATCTATGGGGCGGAGCGCGATGCGGCGATTGCCCGCGCGAAGATCGTCATAAACATCCATCATTATGCGAGCGGCGTCTTCGAGATCGTGCGCATTTCCTATCTGCTCGCCAATCGCGTTTGCGTGCTGACGGAAGGCAATATCCGCGATCCAGATCTCCAGCCCTTCGTCGACGGCTTGGCAATTGAGCCCTATGACGACATGATCGAGCGCTGCCACAAGCTGATCGCAGATGCCGACAAACGCGATGCCATTGCAGCGAAAGGCCTTGAGCTCATCCAGAGCCGTTCGCAGGCGGACATGCTGATGAGCGTTATGAGGGCGGGCGCCTGATGAAGGCCGCAGAAAAGGTAAGTCATGCACATTGAGACCGTGGCCATCGAGGGCATCGTTGCAATCACGCCGCCACGTTTCGGCGATCACCGCGGCTACTTCTCCGAGGTATTCAAGGATGCCTGGTTCCGGGAAAACGTAGCCAACGTCACGTTCGTCCAGGACAATGAATCACTTTCGGCGCAGGCCGGAACCGTTCGCGGGCTGCATTTCCAAATTCCGCCCTTCGCACAGGGCAAGCTGGTACGCTGCCTTGCCGGCCGGATCATGGATGTCGTCGTCGATATCCGCGTGGGATCACCGAGCTTCGGCAAATGGCTCTCTCAGGAACTCTCGCCGGAAACCGGCAAGCAGCTGTGGATTCCGCCCGGTTTCGCACACGGATTCGCAACGATCGAGCCGAACAGCGTCATCAGCTATAAGGTAACCGCGCCCTACAGTCCGCAGCATGATCGTGGCATCGCGTGGAACGATCCGCTGATCGGGATTCGCTGGCCGTTCGATGAGAGAGACATCGTGTCATCAGATAAGGACAAGACGCTGCCGCGGCTTGCCGAATTGCCAAGCTATTTTTCCTATTCACCACAGCAACCCAGGAATTGATCCACGATGCGCATTCTGGTCACGGGGGGAGCGGGCTTCATTGGATCGGCATTGGTGCGCCATCTCGTCAGCGAGATGGGCGCCGAGGTGCTGAATGTCGACACGCTGACCTATGCCGGTAATCTGGCATCACTGAAATCTGTCGAATCGGCGCCGAACTATCAATTCCTGCGCGCCGACATCTGCGACCGCGCCAGGATGCAGGAAGCATTCGCGTCCTTCCGCCCGGATATCGTCACGCATCTGGCGGCCGAGAGCCATGTCGACCGCTCGATCTTGGGCGCGGCCGATTTCATTCAGACCAACATCGTCGGTACATTCAGCCTGCTGGATGCCGCACGGCACTATTGGGATGGGCTTGACGCCAGCCGCAAGAATGCCTTCCGCTTCCTGCATGTCTCGACGGACGAGGTCTATGGCTCGCTCGGCGACGAGGGCCTCTTCGAGGAGACGACGCCTTACGATCCGTCCTCGCCATACTCCGCCTCCAAGGCTGCGAGCGACCATCTGGCGATCGCCTGGCACCGCACCTACGGACTGCCCGTCGTCGTCTCCAATTGCTCCAACAACTACGGCCCGTTTCATTTTCCGGAAAAGCTCATTCCGTTGATGATCCTCAACGCACTGGAGGGCAAGCCTCTTCCGGTTTACGGCAACGGCGCGAATGTTCGCGACTGGCTCTATGTCGAAGACCACGCCCGCGCGCTGTTCACGATCGCATCCAGAGGGCGCCCCGGCGAAAAATACAATGTGGGCGGCCGCAATGAGCGCAGGAACATCGATGTCGTTCATCGCATCTGCGCTATTCTCGACGGCGTCTACAGTGACAAGGGACCGCATGCGCGTCTGATCACCCACGTCACGGACCGCCCCGGACACGACGCACGCTATGCAATCGATGCCTCGAAACTCGAAAGCGAGCTCGGCTGGAAGGCGCAAGAGACCTTCGAAACCGGCATTGAGAAGACCGTACGCTGGTACTTGGAAAACGAATGGTGGTGGAGGCCGCTGCGCGAAAACGTCTACTGCGGCGAACGCCTCGGCGTTTTCAAGGGACGATAAGCAATGCGCATTGCCGTCACCGGTAAACAGGGCCAGGTCGTTCAGTCGCTGCTCAGACGCGGCGCCGAAAAGGGCGCCGAAATCAGCGCGGTCGGCCGTCCGGAAATGGACCTTGCCGATCCTGCAAGCATCGCAGCTGCCTTCTCGGCCCTGCGCCCGGATGTGATCGTCTCGGCGGCGGCGTATACGGCGGTCGACAAGGCCGAGAGCGAACCCGAGCTTGCTTTTTCCGTCAACGCCGTTGGCGCCGGCGCTGTTGCCGAGGCTGCCGCGCGGATCGGAGCCCCGGTCATCCACATTTCGACGGACTACGTCTTCAGCGGCGACAAGGCCTCCCCCTATTGCGAGGAGGACGCGACGGCACCGATCTCCGTCTATGGGCGTTCGAAGCTCGCGGGCGAGAAGGCCGTCGCGGCGGCGAACCCGAACCACGTCATCTTGCGCACCGCCTGGGTCTATTCGCCCTTTGGCAGCAATTTCCTGAAAACCATGCTGCGGCTTTCTGAGACGCGCGATCATCTTCGCGTTGTCGCCGATCAGACAGGATGCCCGACTTCGGCACTCGACATCGCCGACGCGGTTCTTGCGATCGCAACCCGTATCGTAGCAGACCCCGCGCCATCGCTTCGCGGCATCTTTCACCTGACCGGCAGCGGCGAAGCAAGCTGGGCGGACTTCGCCGAAGAGATATTCACGGAGCTTCTTAAATCGGGCGGCAGAAACGTCAGCGTCGAACGCATCCCGACGGCCGACTATCCGACACCGGCGAAGCGTCCTGCCAATTCGCGTCTCAATGGCGACAAGCTCGCCAGACTATATGGAATCCGGCTCCCGGAGTGGAACCAATCCATGACGATTGTCATGCAAGACCTTTTGAATAAAGGTCTTTAAGGAGATAAGCATGAAGGGGATTATCCTCGCCGGCGGCACGGGCACGCGTCTGCATCCGATCACGCAGGCCGTCTCGAAACAGTTGATGCCGGTCTACGACAAGCCGATGATCTACTATCCATTGACGACGCTCATGCTCGCCGGCATCAGGGAGTTGCTGATCATCACCACGCCCCACGACCTCGAAGCCTTCAAGCGCCTTCTCGGCGACGGCTCGCAATGGGGAGTTTCGCTGACCTATGCCGTGCAGCCGAGCCCGGACGGCCTCGCCCAGGCCTTCATCATCGGCGCCGACTTCGTGCACGGCGACAGCTCGGCACTCGTTCTCGGCGACAATATCTTCTACGGCCACGGACTGCCGGAAATCATGAAATCCGGCACCAGTCGGCGGGAAGGCGCGACGGTCTTCGCCTATCACGTCACCGATCCGGAACGTTATGGCGTTGTTGGCTTTGACGAAAAAATGAATGCGCTGTCGATCGAGGAGAAGCCGAAGGAGCCAAAATCGAACTGGGCGGTGACCGGCCTCTATTTCTACGACCAGCAGGTGGTCGATATCGCCGCCAACCTGAAGCCGTCCCCGCGCGGCGAATTGGAAATCACCGATGTCAACCGCACCTATCTCGAGCGCGGCCAGCTTTTCGTTGAACTGATGGGCCGGGGCTATGCCTGGCTCGACACGGGCACACCGGACAGTCTGCACGACGCCGCAGGTTTCGTCAGCACGCTGGAGAAACGCCAGGGCTTCAAGATCGCCTGCCCCGAAGAAGTCGCCTGGCGCATGGGTTACATCTCGCAGGACCAGCTCGCCAAGCTCGCTGAGAAGCACGGCAAGAGTGCCTACGGCCTGTATCTGACGAAGCTGTCCCCGGCTTGGTGAACGCCCTGGCCGGCCAGACTCTCGAAGCGGACAGTCGTGGCATGCCCTGAAAACCGGTAGGATTTGCGATTCAGGCGCTCGGGAATTCAGCCAGCCGGGCAGCATAACGCGCCATGGTATCGACTTCGAAATTGACGAAATCGCCCACCTGGCGATCGCCCCAGGTGGTGACCTCGAGCGTGTGGCGGATGAGCAGGACGTCGAAATCCGTGCCGTCGACCGCATTGACGGTCAGCGAGGTGCCGTCGAGCGCGATCGACCCCTTGGGGGCGACGAATTTCGCCAGATGCTCGGGCGCGCGCAGGCGGTAGCGTGTGGCATCGCCCTCCGAAGTCACCGAAAGAATTTCCGCCTTGCCGTCGACATGGCCGGAGACGATATGGCCGCCGAGCTCGTCGCCGATCTTCAGCGACCGTTCGAGATTTATGCGGCTGCCTTCCCGCCATGTGCCGATCGTCGTCAGCCGCAGCGCCTCTTCCCATGCCTCAACCTCGAACCAGCGGCCGTTGCTGCCTTCGGCCGGCAGCGCCGTGACGGTCAAGCAAATCCCGGCATGCGAGATCGAAGCGCCCATGTCGATCGTCTTGGGATCATAGGCGGTCGCGACCCGCAAGCGGATGCCTTCCTTCAGTGGAGAAACGGATTCGACCGTGCCGACATCGGTGACTATTCCCGTAAACATCAAACCCCTCTTTCGTATTCGTCAAGGCGATCATCGCCGAACATCCGAGTGCCCGTATGGGTAAAACCGGATGGTATGTCGGTTACCTGCAAGGGGGATTCAATACCGCCCGGACCGATCACCACAGGCGCCTGATAAAGTTGGATGCGGTCGACGAGACCTGCTTCGAGAAAAAGCCGCGCCGTCTTTGCGCCACCTTCGACCAGAAGCGAGGAAATGCCGCGTGTTGCCAAGGCCGGCAGCAGGATTTCCGGATGGTATGGATTGCAATAGACGATCTCGACGCCGACCGCCTTGAGGGCGGTGCGGCGGGATTCTACGTCGGCGGGGTCGGTGGACGGAACACCCCCCTCTGCCCTGCCGGGCATCTCCCCCACAAAGGGGGAGATTGGCTGGGAGCCTGCTCCCTGCCCAAAATTCGCCGAAGCGGGAACATTGCTATCAGAAGATGGGGAACTGAGTGCAGGCCCCTTGCCGATCTCCCCGCTTGTGGGAGAGATGTCCGGCAGGACAAAGGGGGGTAATCCTTCCGCATCCGCCGATAGCGGCCACACTTCTTCGCTCGCCACCACAATCACCGGCACGTCCCGCGCCGTCTGCACCAGCTTGCTCGTCAGCGGCAATGCCAGCGAGGGATCGAGCACAATGCGGATTGGCGATTGCGCTTCGAGCCCTGGTGTGCGCACCGTCAGCAGCGGATCGTCTGCTATCGCGGTGCCGATGCCGACGAGGATCGCATCGGTTTCGGCGCGCAACGCTTGCACTTCGGCGCGAGCCTGCGGCCCCGTGATCGCCACCTGCCCCTCCCCCTCGCGGCCGATCATGCCGTCGGCGGAAACCGCAAGCTTGAGAGTCACATAGGGCCGATTCTTCGTCTGGCGGGTGAGATAGCCGGCCAGCGAGCGCCGGCCCTCGGCCTCCAGCACACCTGTCGTCACCTCGATACCAGCGTCGCGCAGCATGGAAATGCCGCGGCCCGAAACCCGCGGGTCGGGATCGGTGACGCTGATGACGACGCGGGCAACGCCATAGGCGATCAGCGCGTCGGCGCAGGGCGGCGTCTTGCCGTGATGCGAGCAGGGTTCGAGCGTCACATAGGCGGTAGCGCCGCGGGCAAGTTCGCCGGCTTCGGCGAGCGCCTGCGGCTCGGCATGCGGGCGGCCGCCGAGCGCCGTGACTGCACTGCCAACGATCGCGCCATTCCTGACAATCAGGCAGCCGACGGAAGGGTTGGTGGCGGTGCGGCCGAGATGCCGGCGCGACAAGCGGATCGCCGCAGCCATGAAACCTTCGTCATCCCCCGCGACGCTCATGGCTCATCCGTCCAGCGGGTCGCGGGCAATCTTGGCATTGATTTCGGAAATGACCTTCTCGAAATCCTCGGCAAGCGAGAAATCCCGGTAGACGGAGGCGTAGCGCACGAAGCCGACATCGTCGAGGCTCTTCATGGCTTCCAGCACCTGCAGGCCGATCTGCTCGGAGGAAATTTCGGTCTCACCGGAGCTTTCGAGCCGGCGGACGATGCCGGAAACGGCGCGCTCGATGCGGTCCCGCTCGACCGGGCGCTTGCGCAACGCCACCTCGAAGGAGCGCACCAGCTTGTCGCGGTCGAAGGGCACCTTGCGGCCGGTCTTCTTGATGACCATCAGCTCGCGCAACTGCACGCGCTCGAAGGTGGTGAAACGGCCGCCGCAATCCGGACAAATACGCCGCCGGCGGATGGACGTATTGTCCTCCGCCGGACGCGAATCCTTGACCTGTGTATCTTCCGAACCGCAATAGGGGCAGCGCATCCCTACTCCTTACCCCATGTAGCCATACATGGGGAAGCGCTCCGTGAGATTGACTACCTTGCCGCGAACGGCGGCTTCGACGGCGGCGTTGCCTTCATCGGAGTTGGCAACCTTCAGGCCGTCGAGGACCTCGACGATCAGATTGCCGATCTCGCGGAATTCGGCTTCCTTGAAGCCGCGGGTCGTGCCGGCCGGGGCGCCGAGACGCACGCCCGAAGTGACGAAGGGCTTTTCCGGATCGAAGGGAATGCCGTTCTTGTTGCAGGTGATGTAGGCGCGGCCGAGCGCCGCCTCGGCGCGCTTGCCGGTGGCGTTCTTCTTGCGCAGGTCGACGAGCATCAGATGGTTGTCGGTCCCGCCGGAGACGACGTCCAGGCCACCTGCGATCAGCGTTTCGGCAAGTGTACGGGCGTTCTTGACGATCTGAGCAGCGTATTCCTTGAATTCCGGCTGCAGCGCCTCGCCGAAGGCAACGGCCTTGGCGGCGATGATGTGCATGAGCGGACCACCCTGCAGACCGGGGAAGACGGCCGAGTTGAACTTCTTCGCCAGTTCCTCCTCATTGGTGAGGATGACGCCGCCGCGCGGGCCGCGCAGCGACTTGTGGGTCGTCGTCGTCGCAACATGGCAGTGCGGGAACGGCGACGGATGCTGGCCGCCGGCGACGAGACCGGCGATATGGGCCATGTCGACCATCAGATAGGCGCCGACGCTGTCGGCGATCTCGCGGAAGCGCTTCCAGTCCCAGATACGGGAATAGGCGGTGCCACCGGCGATGATCAGCTTCGGCTTGTGCTCTTTGGCCTTGCGGGCGACTTCGTCCATATCGAGCAGGTTGTCGCCTTCGCGCACGCCGTAGGAAACGACGTTGAACCACTTGCCGGACATGTTGACCGGCGAGCCGTGCGTGAGGTGGCCGCCCGAATTCAGGTCGAGACCCATGAAGGTATCGCCGGGCTGCAGCAGCGCCAGGAACACGGCCTGGTTCATCTGCGAACCGGAATTCGGCTGGACGTTGGCGAAATTGACGCCGAACAGCTTCTTGGCGCGCTCGATCGCCAGCTCCTCGGCGATATCGACGAACTGGCAGCCACCATAGTAGCGCTTGCCCGGGTAACCCTCGGCATATTTGTTGGTCATGATGGAGCCCTGGGCTTCCAGCACGGCGCGGGAGACGATGTTCTCGGAAGCGATCAGTTCGATCTCGTGCCGTTGGCGACCGAGTTCCTTTCCGATCGCGCCGAAAATTTCCGGATCGACGTCCGCAAGCGAGCGATTGAAGAAGGATTCGGTGGAAGCATTGGTCATGGGCGGGCTCCTCAACTGGAATGCGCTGAGGTATTAGCCTTCCGCCGTGACAAGGGCAATACGAAGAACGACATTTGCTGAGCAAAGCGCGCGCTCCCGCCATTTTGCGACAGCGCGGCGCCGATGAATCGCGGCGACCTGAGGTAGCGCCTCCCCGGCATAAAAAAACCGCGCCCCGGAAGCGCGGTTCTCAAAGTTGCGATTCAGAGGTCGCCGCTTACTGAACCGGCTGCTCCATGCCTGCCGTCGTGTCGAGCGCGAGCTCGGCATTGCCGTCCATCTGATAGATGTCGTCGCGGAACTGGACGATGCCGTCAGGCATGCCCCAGGCGGAGATATAGACGAAATAGACCGGAACTTCCGCCGCGAGCTTGATCGGCGTATTGAAGCCGCTGGCGATCACCTGCTCCATCTGCTGGCGGCTCCAGCCGGGGGTTTCGCGCAGCAGCCAGGTCGTCAGGTCACGCACGTTCTGAACGCGCACACAGCCCGACGATTCAAAGCGCATGAGCTTGTTGAACAACCCCTGCTGCGGCGTGTCGTGCATATACTCGCCGTTCTTGTTGTAGAAGTTGATCTTCGTCGAGGCCATGGCGTTGATCTTGCCGGGATCCTGACGGAACATCAGGTTCGGCGCCTCGCCATTCCAGTCGACGGTCTCCGGGGAAACCTCGTTGCCCTTGCCGTCGATCAGGCGGATGGCGTTCTTTTCGAGATAGGTCGGATCCTTGCGCATCAGCGGCATGATGTCCTTCTCGACGATCGAGCGCGGTGCCGTCCAATACGGATTGAGAATGACTTCATAGACCTTCGAGTTGACGATATGCGTCGGGCGGCTCAGACGACCGACGACCGCGGTGTGCCGCGTCGCAACGCTGCCGTCTTCAACGGCTTCCACATAGGCAGCCGGAATGTTGACCATCAAGTGACGGCGACCCAGATCTTCCGGGAAAGTCTGCAGGCGGATGAGGTTGGTGTTCAACTGCTGCAGGCGGACATCGGCCGGGATGTTCATCGCCTTCAGCGTGAATTCGCCGAGAACGCCATCGGCCGGCAGGCCGTGACGCGCCTGGAAGCGCTTGACGGCGCCGTCGACATAGGAATCGAAGGCATTGGAGAGGCCCGCCTCGCGCGGCAGGTCGCCGGTGATCGCGAGACGCTGGCGCAGCGCCTGGACGGTGGGAGAGGAAACACCGAGCTGCAGGCGCTGATCACCGGGATTGACTTCGGGCCAGCCGCCGGCAGCGGCAATCTGCTGATACTGCATGATCGCCTGCTGGGCGCTCGCAACCGACTGGGGACCGAGGATTGGTGTATTGGAAACGACGGCGGTTGCCGTGCGCGAAGCCGCCTTGGCGTCGAACTGGTCGTCCCAGTTGCCGCGGCGCGGCGCGTTGATCAGCGTATCGAGCGCCGACTGCGCGAAGGCCGGCGCGGCAATCGCACCAGCGCCGACCGTTGCCGCCGACGCAAGGAAAGCGCGGCGCGAAAGAGCTTCATTTCCGTTTTTCTTCGACATAGTCCCAACCACTGAACGCCGCTATAGGAAGCGCGGCCTTTTGCGATATCACCGCGCCGTAACGCAGATCCCGTCCATTTGTTCTCCCGGCGCATCGGAAAATTCGGCCCGCCGCATCACAAGATTGCGATGCGAAAGCCTGAACGTTCCTGGTCCATTGAAAGCGCCGGTTGTCGAACTCCGCTGCCACACCAATATGGCCAATTCGTGTTGCCAGGCCGAGGACAGCTGCCGATGGCCGAGTTCATCACGCAACGAACCATATGACGGCGTAAAACGTGCCGGTTAATAACGGCTAAAAAACGGCTTGAATACCGGCCTTTTCGCTTGGCCGCCATCCGTTGCAAAGATGCCACGGGCGCAACGGCAAAACCGGACGCGCAGGGAACGCATCCGGCTTTCTTCAACCCTGAAAGGAGGTCGAGGGTCTTAGAGGCGATACATGATCGAGTCGTTCCAGAAACGATCGAGCCGCTGGAGCAGCTTGTTCATCTGGGTGAACTCGTCGGTGCCGATGCCGCCGACCTTGTCGATCGAGGCGATGTGGCGCTCGTAAAGCTTGGCCACCGTTTCGGCGATGTCCTGGCCGGTTTCGGTCAGGCTGATGCGGACCGAGCGGCGGTCGATGCGCGAGCGCTGGTGATTGATGAAGCCGAGATCGACCAGCTTCTTGACGTTGTAGGAGACATTGGAGCCGAGATAGTAGCCACGTGAACGCAGCTCGCCGGCGGTCAGCTCGGAATTGCCGATGTTGAAAAGGAGCAGCGCCTGGATGGCGTTGACGTCGCTGCGGCCCTGACGGTCGAACTCGTCCTTGATGACGTCGAGAAGACGGCGATGAAGACGTTCGACAAGATGAAGGGATTCCATGTAAAGATCACGGATGCCCTGATCCTGCTGGTCACGGAAGTTCGATACCGCCTGCGGCTTGATTTTCGTGTTCATATTGACTGCCTCACTGTTTGATTGGCGGTGTCGTTTTCTTCCCGCCTTGAGTGAGACCCTATCGAATACATATAAAATTCGACTTAAACCGCAGGCTTAATGGAGCCTTACCGGAAACTCCACGTTGTCTCAGGGTAAATCAACGCTTACCTGACGGCGATGCCGGCGCTTTTCCAGCCAAAGCAGCAGGCGGAAAATCCAGTAGACGACGGCGACCATCAGATGCAGCAGGATGATCATCTGGTTGGGGCCGAAAATATTTGGCAGCAGGCCATACATCAGGATCTGGCCGCCGGCAGCCAGCACCCAGATGACCGGCCCCCAGGAAACGGTGAGCCAGAGACCGAGCGAAGCGACAGGGAAAAGCACGGCGAGGCTGGTGCTCGCCACCTTCCACGGCAGGCTCAAAAGATCGAAGCGGCCGGCGCCGACCAAGGAATAGCCGACGAGCATCGCCCAGTATTGCAGGCCGAACCAGAAGCAGGATACGGCGACCAGCCTCAGGAAGAGGATGAAGAGAAGGTCCGCCAGCGTGCGTTTCGGTATCGTCGGGGAATCGGTTTCCATGGCGCAAACATCGGTTCGGTATCGGATCGTTACAAGCAGTTTATCCGCCGCGGCCAATCGTCCGGTTTGGATTTTCCGGGCGCCATGATAATGAGCCCTCCGATAAATGGAATGGTCTGGGGATAGATATCATGCAGGACAAGACGCATCTCGTCGACGACATCACCGGCCATCGCCGCATGCGGCGCAACCGCAAGGCGGATTGGACACGCCGGCTGGTGCAGGAAAACCGGCTGACGGTCGATGACCTGATCTTGCCAATCTTCATCGTGCCCGGCTCCGGTATCGTCGATCCGATCGCAGCCATGCCCGGCGTCAACCGCATGAGCATCGACAAAGCCGTCGAAGCTGCTCGGGAAGCCGCCGGTCTCGGCATTCCGGCGCTGGCAACCTTTCCCAATATCGAGATGGAACTGCGCGACGAGACCGGATCGAACAGCCTCGAGGCCAATAACCTGATCAATCAGGCAACGGCGGCGATCAAGAAAGCGGTGCCCAATATCGGCGTCATTACCGATGTCGCGCTCGACCCGTTCACCAGCCATGGCCATGACGGCATTCTGAGAGACGGCGAGATCGTCAACGACGAGACAGTCGACCAGGTGGCACGCGCCGCCGTGATGCAGGCCGATGCCGGCGCCGACATCATCGCTCCGTCGGAAATGATGGACGGGCGGATCGGCGCGATCCGCCGGGCACTCGATGCCGCCGGCCACCAGAGCGTCGGCATCATGAGCTATGCGACGAAATTCGCCTCCGCCTTTTACGGACCCTATCGCGAGGCGATCTCGACAGGCGGACTGCTGAAGGGCGACAAGAAGACCTATTACATCGACCCTGCCAATGGCACCGAAGCGATCCGCGATGCGGCTCTCGACGTCGAGGAAGGCGCCGACATGCTGATGGTCAAGCCTGGCCTGCCCTATCTCGATATCTGCTGGCGGATGAAGGAGGCCTTCGGCCTGCCGACTTTCGCCTATCAAGTTTCCGGCGAATATACCCAGATCAAGGCTGCAGCGATGCACCGCTGGATCGACGGCGAGCGGGCGATGCTCGAAACGCTGCTATCGTTCAAGCGGGCGGGGTGTGACGGCATCCTGACCTATTTCGCGGTGGAGGTGGCAAAAATTCTCAGCAAACGGTGATTTCGAGGCAGATCGGCGATTTCGGGGCAGATTATTGCATTCTGTCTTGGCGATACCATATCAGCGGCATCGCTTTTCGCAGGAGATCGAGATGAGCTACAACCCCAATCCGCTTTATGCCGCACCGGAGGACTGGCGCGCCTATAGCGGCGTGTTGAGCCGGCGAGTCCTTGCCTTCATCCTCGACTACCTCATCGTGGCGCTGCTGTGGATTCCCGCGGCGATCGTGCTGTTCTTCCTGTCGATCATCACGCTCGGCCTCGGCTTTCTCCTCTACCCTGCCCTTTTCGTCATCGTCGCCGGCATTTATTTCGGTCTGACCGTCGGCGGACCGAGCCAGGCCTCGCTCGGCATGCGGGCAATGGGAATCGCGATCGTGCGCGTCGATGGACGGCCGATGGATTTCCTGACGGCGATCGTGCATCTGGCGCTGTTCTGGATCCTCAATTCGGTGCTGACGCCGCTGATCCTGCTTGCCGGCCTGTTTATCGAGCGCAGCCGCCTCATCCACGACCTGCTGGTCGGCACGGTGACCGTGCGCACCGCCTGAGACATGCAGAGGCCTCGCGGCGGTGGCGAAAAAGGTTTCCGCCTTCCCTGTGCCCGGGATGACGACGCTCCATATCCAAAATTAGAAGACCGAAATGAAAGGCGGAGACCGCCGCGCTGTTGACGTTTTCTATTCTTAGGTCATGCTGTCAGAAAACGGCACTGTATCGACAAGGAAATTTCCGCGAGAAATGAATACGCAGACGACGCCATCACCGCAGTTTTATCTGACGGCTCCGGCTGCGTGTCCCTATCTGCCGCATGAGATGGAGCGCAAGGTATTCACTCATCTCGTCGGGCCGCGCGCCGCCGAGATGAACGACATCCTGACCCAGGGCGGGTTCCGCCGCTCGCAGAACATCGCCTACCGTCCCGCCTGCGAATCCTGTCGCGCCTGCGTTTCCGTGCGCATCCTCGCCCAGGAATTCGAACCGACGAAATCGATGAAGCGGGTGCTTGCCGCCAATTCCGATATCATCACGACCGAATTTGCGGCCCAGCCTTCCAGCGAGCAATATTCGCTCTTCCGACGCTACCTCGATTTTCGCCACCAGCAGGGCGGCATGTCCGATATGACCGTGCTCGACTACGCGATCATGGTGGAAGACACGCATGTGAATACGCGAATCGTCGAATACCGCCGGCGTGAGGAAGGTTCCGGGCTGGAGGAGCGTCCGAAGGGCGAGCTGCTGGCCGCCGCGCTGACCGACACGATGAGCGACGGGCTGTCGATGGTCTATTCCTATTTCAATCCGGCGCTCGAGCGCCGGTCGCTCGGTACCTTCATGATCCTCGACCATGTCAGGCGCACGAAGGCGCTCGGCCTGCCGCATGTCTATCTCGGCTACTGGGTTCAGGGATCGCGGAAAATGGACTACAAGACCCGCTTCCAGCCGCAGGAGCATCTGACGCCGCGCGGCTGGGAACGTTTCGACCCCTCCTCCATGCCCGAAAGCACCCACGACTGAATGCCCCCCACCACTTCTGACCACGGGAGGGGTTTGCTGCTGACGGCGATCGGCGGGCTGGCGCTTTCCATGGACATCCCGCTCGTCCGACTTGGCGAAGGCGACATCTGGTCGATCCTGGGAATGCGAAGCGCGGCAACGGTTCTCGCCACCCTTGCCATGCTCGGCGCGATGCGCCTTGCCTCGGGCAAATGGCCGATTCTCGTTCCGGGGCGGGCCGGCCTGCTCGCCGGCCTGCTCTATGGCCTTTCTTCCCTCACCTTCGTGCTCTCCGTCTTCAACACGGCCACAGCCAATGTCGTCTTCATCGTCGCCTTCAACCCGATGTTCGGGGCGCTCCTTTCCTGGCTGTTCCTCAAGGAGAAGCCATCGGTCGCGACGCTGATTGCGATGGTGTTCATGATATCGGGCGTTGGACTGATCGTGAGCGACGGACTTTCCAGCGGCCACATTTTCGGCGACGCCATGGCGCTTCTGAGCGCGCTTATCCTTGCCGCGGCCATTACGGTCGGGCGCGCCTCGCGCCGGGAAATGGGCTTCGTGCCGTTGCTGGCCGCCATCCTGCCGGCCGCACTCGGCCTCGCGCTGGCGCTGCCCTCAGGGCTTGCCATCGCCCATCCCGGCTGGATCCTGTTCAATGGCGCCATCGTGATGCCGGTCGCCTTCTGGTGCCTTGCGACGGGGCCGCGTTATCTCTCCGCTCCTGAGGTTGGCATGTTCTACCTGCTCGAAACGGTGCTCGCGCCGATCTGGGTCTGGCTGATCTTCAACGAGACGCCGACGGCGATGACGCTCGTCGGCGGCGGCATCCTGGTGGCGACGATTGGCTCGCATTCCCTCTGGATGGCGCGACGGAAGAGCATCGGGCAACCAGCGGAATAAGACGTTGTCGCCGGACCGGCCCGATGTTATAACTCTGTTATTACGGAGGATCGAACGATGAATGTCACAATCCGCAAGATCGGCAATTCTGAGGGTGTTATTATCCCGAAGGAGGTTCTTGACCGGCTTGGATTGAAGACGGGCGACTCGCTGGAGTTGGAGATGCAAAACGGCGGCATCAATTTGAGGCCGGCTGACGAAGATTTGTCCCGCCAGCTTGAGGCGGCGCGCTATTTCATGGACAAGTATAAGGTCGCCTTGAAAAAACTGGCCGAATAATGGCCTTCAAATTCCTGACGAGACCACTGGTGGAGAGCCTGCAGAAAATGCAGATCGAGCGCTTCGGCGGGCTCGCCGGACTGCGTGACGAAGGCGCGCTGGAGTCCGCTCTCGGACGGCCGATGCACAAGGCGCATTACGGCTGCAACGACGCTATGGAACTCGCCGCCGCCTATTTATTCGGCCTTGCCCGTAACCACGCTTTCGTCGACGGCAACAAACGGATCGCGATTGTGACCGCCGGTGTCTTCCTTCTCGAAAATGGCTACGAGATCGAAACGACCGACGCCAATCTCTATGCCTTCGTTCTTGCCGTCGCCGCCGGCGAGATCGACGAAGAGGGTGCGACCCGCTTCCTTCGGGATTTCAGCATACCGCTCAACCCGTAGGCTTCAACTGCTGCTGCTCCAGTTCCCTACCTAGCCCCTCGACGACATGCGCCCAGCCCCGCCGGGTCTTTTCTTCGTGTGCGGCCCATTCGGCGCACATTTCATGGGTCAGCGTCAGGCGGCTGCCGCCGCCGAGAGGCTCGATGTCGATTTCGACCCGGTCACAATTGTGGTCATGCTCCTCGACGGAGAAGCTGAAGACCATGCGGCGCGGGCGCTTCAATTCCAGAAAAACGCCCTGGTGAAAGGCGTCACCGGTCGGGCGGCGGTCGACGATGAAAAAACGACCGCCGACACGTGGGTCTATATCGGCGCGGATGACATGGCCGTCATCGGTGGCAAACAGGAAGCGGCGGGCGATTTCCGGGTTGAGCCAGGCGTCGTAGACGACAGCGGGCGGCACTCTGTAGGTCTGGCTGACATGCAATTTGATGGTGCTGGCGGGCATCGATTTTCCTCCGTAAGGGCGCGCGCGCCTTCCCTAGCGCACGGGCCACAGCCGTTCCGTCCGCCCACGGAACCGGCCTTCTCTTCTTTTGGATAACAGCAATGACATAGAGAAGTTCCGGCGCCCGCCAAGAGCCGAACACCGAATTTTTATGCCTCGAAGTATCCCCGTCGGAGATGCTCTGTCTCTTTCTTTTCACGCAATTCCCCGGGAAAACCGCCGCGTAATTCTGCCGGATGGATTAACCCTAGCCGGCGAATTTGCCGCTGCGCGGGAAGCCCTTCGGCACGGTGCGTCCGGCGGTGGCGCGATCACCCAGCCATTCGGCGAGCTCGTCCTTGTTCTTGGTGAAGGTGCGGCCGGCGCTGTCTTCCCAGACGAGGCCTTCTGATATCGCAAAGCAGCGGATGTCGGAAATGCCGCCATCCTTGTAGCGCTGCAGGCGAACGCCCTTGCCGCGCGACATTTCCGGCACCTGCACGAGCGGGAAGACCAGCAACTTGCGGTTCTCGCCGACGACGGCGACATGATCGCCGGTGACAGGCACCAGCAGCTGCGTTTCCTCCGGCAGCGAGACGTTCATGATCTGCTTGCCCTTGCGCGTATTGGCGACCAGTTCGGCCTCAGGAACGACGAAGCCGTTGCCGGCCGTCGAGACGATCAGCTGCTTGCGCGAGGGATCGTGGACGAAGGCGGTCAGCACCGCCTGGTCGTTATCCATGTCGACCATGATGCGCAGCGGCTCGCCGTGGCCGCGACCGCCCGGCAGCTTGTCGCCACCGAGTGTGAAGGCCTTGCCGCCTGTCGTGACGATCAGGATCTTGTCCGTCGTCTGAGCTGGGAAGGCCACCTTCAGGCCGTCGCCTTCCTTGAAAGTCAGCGTCGCCGTATCGGCGATATGGCCCTTCAGGGCGCGGATCCACCCCTTCTCGGAAATGACGACAGTGATCGGTTCCTTCTCGATCATCGCCTGCTGGATTGCTTCCTCATCGGTCTCGGGCGCATCGGCAAACTGGGTCCGGCGGCGGCCGACCTCGGTCGCCTTGGCGAATTTCTTCTTCACTTCGCCGATTTCCCAGGCGACCGTCTGCCACTGCTTGTCGTCGGAGGCAAGCAGGGCCTCGATCTCGCCCTTCTCCTTGGTGAGTTCGTCGAACTCCTTGCGGATCTCGAACTCTTCCAGCCTGCGCAGGGCGCGCAGCCGCATATTGAGGATCGCCTCGACCTGATTGTCGGACAGATCCCATCGCGCCATCATGACCGGCTTCGGCTCGTCTTCCTCGCGGATGATCTGGATCACCTCGTCGATGTTGAGGTAAGCGATCAACAGGCCGCCGAGGATTTCGAGACGTCTGTCGATCGCCGCCAGACGGAAGCGCGACCGGCGCTGCAGGACCTCGCGACGATGGTCGAGCCACTCCTTCAACACCTCGTTCAGCGCCATGACCTTGGGGATGCGGCCCATGGACAGAACATTCATGTTGAGCGGGAAGCGGCTTTCGAGCTCCGTCAGCTTGAACATCGATTCCATCAGGATCGTCGGATCGACGCTGCGGGACTTCGGCACCAGGACAATACGGATGTCCTCGGCCGATTCGTCGCGAATATCTTCCAGGAGCGGCAGCTTGCGGGCGATCAGCAGCTCGGCGATCTTTTCGATCAGCCGCGATTTCTGTACCTGGAAGGGAATTTCGGTGACGACGATCTGATAGCCGCCGCGGCCGAGATCCTCCGTCTGCCATTTCGCCCGCACGCGGAAACCGCCGCGGCCGGTGCGGTAGCTCTCGATGATGCTGTCGCGGCTGTCGATGATGATGCCGCCGGTCGGGAAATCCGGGCCGGGAATGAATTCGACGAGCTTTTCGACGGTCGCATCCGGATGCTTGATCAGATGCAGGGCCGCGTCGCACAGCTCATGGGCATTGTGCGACGGGATCGAGGTCGCCATGCCGACGGCGATGCCGGAGGAGCCGTTGGCAAGCAGGTTCGGGAAGGCGCCGGGAAGGACGACCGGCTCGGAATTCGATTCGTCGTAGGTGTCGCGGAAATCGACCGCGTCCTGATCGATGCCTTCGAGCAGCAGTTCCGAGACCGCCGTCATCTTCGATTCAGTGTAACGCATGGCGGCGGGGCTATCGCCATCGATATTGCCGAAATTGCCCTGGCCGTTCACCAGCGTATAACGTTGCGAGAAATCCTGGGCGAGACGGGCGAGCGCGTCGTAGATCGACTGGTCGCCGTGCGGATGGTAGTTACCCATCACCTCGCCAACGATCTTGGCGCATTTCCTGAAGGCCGAAGTCGGCCTCAGCCCCATCTCGTTCATCGCGTAGACGATGCGGCGATGGACCGGCTTCAGCCCGTCGCGCACGTCAGGCAGGGCGCGGTGCATGATGGTCGATAGCGCATAGGCAAGGTAACGCTGCTCGAGCGCCGCCTTGAGGTCGACCGGCTGGATGTTATCGTCGTCGCCGCCGGAAGGCGGTAAAATCTCTTGTCCCATAGGCCTTGACTAGCCCAGAAGAGGCTGGCGGGCAAGGAATCCGGCGCATTGCAGCTGTGGATGAAGTCTTGAGAGCGACATCAAAGAATGAGACAAAGGCTTCGCCCCAATTTGGACTTCGTTTGCCGTTCCCTTCAACAGAAATTTAGAAGTCCGCAAATATAAAGCGGCCCCAATCCGTAGTAGCGTAACTGCAGATTTTCAACCGTCACACGCCACCAGAGGAAACACCCATGAACTTTTACCGGACAACGCGGCTCATGCTGTCGAGCGCAGCCTTTTTCTCGCTCGCCGGCTCAGCTTTCGCTCTCGACGGCAATGACCTCTTGAAGAAGCTCAATGCCGCCTATGCCGCGCAGGGCGGAACGATTTCGGCTGACGGCGTCGATATCGACGGCACCACCGTGACTTTGAAGAACGTCAGCATCAAACCGACCGGCGGCGAAAGCCTCGCCATTGGCGAAGTCACGCTTTCCGGTGTGGAAGAAGACGAGGAAGGCGGCTATTACATCGAAGAAGCCGCCTTTCCCGACATCAACACGACGAAAGACGGCGTCACCATGACCGCACAGGAGCTGACGCTCGGCGGCATTTCCGTCCCTGCAACACCGGGCGGCGACACCCTCGATACGATGATGCTTTATGAAAGCGCCCATAGCGGCCCGCTGAAAGTCGTCAAGGACGGCGCGGAAGTGTTCTCCGTGCTCGAAAGCAACATGAACCTGACGCTGCGCGAGGACGAATCCGGCTTCGATTTCGACGGCGCCTTCAAGAGCATGAAGGCCGACCTCACCAAGGCCGACGATCCGAAGAGCAAGGATGCGATCGAGAAGCTTGCGCTACAGCACGTCCAGGGTGACATCACCATGAAGGGGGCCTGGGAACTCAGGCCCGGTACGTTCGACGTTTCGGAGATCGCCTTCGACTTCACCAATATCGGCAAGCTCAATCTCGGTTTCAAGATTTCCGGCTATACGATGGCCTTCATGAAGTCGATGCAGGACGCGATGAAGGAATCCGAGGCGAATCCGAACAAGGAACAGGCGCAGCAGGCGCTCGGCCTTGCCATGCTCGGCCTGATGCAGCAGCTCTCCTTCGAGGGTGCGCAGGTGCGCTTCGAAGATGCGTCGATCACCAAGCGCGCGCTCGATTATGCCGGTTCGCAGCAGAACATGTCTGGCAAGCAGATGGCGGATTCGCTGAAGGCGATGACGCCGATCATGCTGGCGCAGCTCAATATCCCGGAACTGCAGAACTCCGTTTCGGCCGCCGTCAATACCTTCCTCGACGACCCGAAAAGCCTGACGGTCAAGGCCGCTCCCGAAAAGCCGGTGCCGTTCCCGACGATCGTGGGTGCCGCCATGGGCGCTCCGAACACGCTGCCGCAGGTGCTCGGCGTCAAGGTTTCGGCCAACGACTGATCGCCTGATCTCGCCATGAAAGGCCCGGCAGCGTAGGCCGGGCCTTTTTTCAGGCGCGGTGGCGGGCGACTTCGGCGGTCGCAAGAGCTGCGATGTCGAGTAACTCCTCAAGGGATGCCCCGTCCCTCGCCTGCACCGACATCCCTTGCACGATAGCGCCAAGGAACCGCGCCAGCGCGCGTGCGTTGGTCTCGGGCCTGATATCGCCCTCGCGAATGCCACGCTCGATCCTCGCTGCAAAGGCATCCAGCGACTGGCGGCGCAGAGCCGCGACATGATCGGCAATGGCGTCATTTTCGCTGGCGCAGTTCAGCACCGCCGTTGAGATCATGCAGCCTTTCGGATGCCCCGGCGCCGAGAAGATCGCGGCCGAACCCCGCAATATGCGCTCGAAGGCGGAAAGGGTGTCGATCGGCTCCGCGAGCGCAGAGAAAGTGTTCGCGCCCAGCGTCCGGTATTGCTGCAGCGCCTCGCGATAGAGATCGGCCTTCGAGTTGAAGGCGGCATAAAGGCTTTGCGGCGTGATCCCCATGGCGGCGGTGAGATCGGCGATCGAGGCCCCTTCATATCCATGCGCCCAGAAGGTCTCTCGGGCGGCTGCCAGAACGGCCTCACGATCGAAAGCCGGTGGGCGGCCTCTGCGACGGGCGGGAGGATTTTTCACGTCGTCACTATTTTTCACAACGATCACTCTAGAAATTCCGGGCATCCTGCTATATTCAGGAACGGTCATTGTGATTATAGGAGGTGTGATCCGATGAGTCTCCCCCTCGAAAAGGCAACCGCCAGCAGGCATTCATCCCTTGCCACGGCGGTTGACGCCGCAATCACAAGCGCGCTCGACGATAAGCGGCTTGTGGGAACGGTGGTCCTCGTCGCCCGCGACGGAGAGATTGCCCACCGCCGCGCCGCAGGCTTTGCCGATCGCGAAAGCCGTCTGGCGATGCGCGAGGATGCTATCTTCAGGCTCGCCTCCATCACCAAGCCGATCGTCACTATCGCCGCAATGCGTCTCGTCGAGCAGGGAAGGATCGGACTCGACGACACGGTTGCGAAATGGCTGCCGGACTTCCGTCCGAGGCTGCCCGACGGCGGCGAAGCCACCATTCGCATTCGCCACCTGCTGACCCACACGTCCGGTCTCGGCTACAGCTTCTCCGAAGAGGATGGCGGATCCTATATCACCGCCGGCGTTTCCGATGGCCTCGACCAACCGGGACTGCCCCTTGCCGAGAACCTGCGGCGGATCGCAAGCGCGCCGCTGCGCTTTGCCCCCGGCAGCGACTGGCAATATTCCGTGGCCATGGATGTTATCGGCGGCGTCATCGAGGCGGAAACCGGCATGCCGCTGGGCGACGCAGTTGCCGAACTGGTGACGAGGCCACTTGGGCTTGTCGATACCGCATTTTCGGTTCGCGACCGCAGCCGGCTCGCGGCCGCCTATATGGATGCGTCACCTGAACCGGCGCTGATGGGCGAGAATGCGGTGGTGATGTCGCTGATGGGGCCTATCCGCTTCGCGCCAAACCGCATCTTCAACCCTGCCTCCTATCATTCGGGCGGCGCCGGCATGGCGGGAACGGCCAGCGACGTGCTCGCCGTACTCGAAACCATCCGCAAGGGCGGCGCACCGCTGCTCTCGAGCGAAACCATAAAGATGATGACAACGGACCAAGCCGGGGGCCACCGCCAGCAATACGAACCCGGCTCCGGCTTCGGCTTCGGCTGGTCTGTAATCACCGATCCGGTCGCGGCAGGCGTCCCCTTCCCGGCCGGCACGTTGAAATGGGGCGGTGTCTACGGCCATAGCTGGTTCATCGATCCAGTCAACGGACTGACCGTCGTTGCGCTGACGAACACCACACTCGAAGGCATGTGGGGCAAATTCACGGTCGATCTTCGCGAGGCGATCTACGCGGCTTTGTGAGCGACCGAAAGCAAAAGCCCGGCGACAACCATCGCCGGGCTTTTCCGTTCGAAAATGAGCCGAACTCAGTCCTTTTTCACTGGCGGGATCGGCCGGATCGCAAGCTCGCGCAGTTGCGTCGGCGTTGCCGGGCTCGGCGCGCCCATCAGCAGATCCTGGGCCTGCTGGTTCATCGGGAAGAGCGAGATTTCACGCAGGTTCTTCGCGCCGACGAGCAGCATGATGATGCGGTCGATGCCGAAGGCCGCGCCGCCATGCGGAGGCGCGCCATACTGGAAGGCGCGATAGAGCCCGCCGAAACGATCCTCGACGTCCTGCTGGCTCAGCCCCACCTTCTCGAAGGCGGCGACCATGGTTTCCGGCGACTGGTTGCGGATCGAACCAGAGGCGATTTCGAAGCCGTTGCAGACGGCGTCATACTGGAAAGCCTTGATCGTCAGCGGATCCTGGTTCTGCAGCGCGTCAAGACCGCCTTGCGGCATCGAGAACGGGTTGTGGGCGAAATCGACTTTCTTCTCCTCCTCGTTCCATTCGAAGAAGGGGAAGTCGACAATCCAGCACAGTTCGAAGCGGTCGCGGTCGACGAGGTTGAGTTCTTCGCCGGCCTTGGTGCGAGCCTCACCGGCAAACTTGTAGAACTTTTCCGGCTCGCCGGCGACGAAGAAGCAGGCATCACCATCGCCGAGACCGAGCTGGGTGCGGATCGCGTCGGTGCGCTCCTCGCCGATGTTCTTGGCAAGCGGGCCGGCGCCTTCGAGCTTGTCGTTTTCGCTGCGCCAGAAGATATAACCGAGACCGGGCTGGCCCTGGCTCTGCGCCCATGCGTTCATACGGTCGCAGAAGGCGCGCGAGCCGCCGGTCTTGGCGGGGATCGCCCAGATCTGAACCTTCGGGTTGGAGGCGATCATGCCGGCGAAGACCTTGAAGCCGGAGCCGGCGAAATGTTCGGTCACCGCCTCCATCACGATCGGGTTGCGCAGGTCCGGCTTGTCCGAACCATACTTGCGGATCGCCTCGTCATAGGGGATGCGCGGCCATTCCTTGGTAACCGGCTTGCCCTCGGCAAACTCCTCGAACACCTTGGTCATCAGCGGGCCCATGGTGTTCCAGACGTCTTCCTGGGTCACGAAGCTCATTTCGAGGTCAAGCTGGTAGAATTCGCCCGGCAGGCGGTCGGCGCGCGGGTCTTCGTCGCGGAAGCACGGCGCAATCTGGAAGTAGCGGTCGAAGCCCGCGACCATCAGCAGCTGCTTGTACTGCTGCGGCGCCTGCGGCAGGGCGTAGAAGGTACCGGGGTGAATACGGCTCGGCACGAGGAAGTCGCGTGCGCCTTCCGGCGAGGAAGCCGTCAGGATCGGCGTTGTATATTCGGTAAAGCCCGCGCCGCCCATTTCACGGCGCATGGCCGAAATCACCTGGGTGCGCTTGACGATGTTCTTGTGCAGGGTCTCGCGGCGAAGATCGAGGAAGCGATACTTGAGGCGAACGTCCTCGGGATAATCCGGCTCGCCGAATACCGGCAGCGGCAGTTCCTTGGCGGCGGAGAGCACTTCGATCTCCTGGGCGTAGAGCTCGATCTCGCCGGTCGCCATCGTCTTGTTGATGGTGTCTTCGGTGCGGGCCTTGACGAGGCCGTCGATGCGGATAACCCATTCGCCGCGGACGGTCTCGGCCGTCTTGAAGGCCGGGCTGTCCGGATCGGCGACGACCTGGGTGATGCCATAATGATCGCGAAGGTCGATGAACAGAACGCCGCCATGGTCGCGAACGCGATGAACCCAGCCGGAAATACGGACGGTCGAGCCGACATCCGTCTTGCGGAGGGCGGCGCATGTGTGGCTGCGGTAGCGATGCATGATCTCAATCCTGGAATGTGGCTTAAGACGGCAGCAAGGGTTCAACGACCCTCAAGCGCCGACAAGAAAATCGGGCGGAAAAGCGCATGGACGCTCCGATTTGTCAAGGCTTGGTGCGCGCAGCCGGGCGTTTGCCACGCCTTTGTGGCGAGGCTGCGACCCGCAGGCTGCGGCAGTTTGGCCGCGCTTCCCATATTGATGAAGATGCAGCTCAACTTTAAAAGGATCGGCAATTTCACCCGGAGCCTGCCGCATGCCTCTCCTGACCCGCCGCAACCTGCTGAAGGCCTCCGCCCTTGCCGGCGCCTATGGTGCCGGCATCGGCATAGGCGGCAAAATCGGGCTTGCCGAGGCGGCACCCGAGCCACAGCTGCTGACGGCGCTCAAGACCGAGGCCATGCTGACGGCGGCGGGACCGACCCGGGATATCATGAGCTGGGGCCATGACGGCATGCCGCCGGTTCTGAAAATGACCAAGGGGCGGCCCTTTGCGGCACGGCTGAAAAACGAGCTCGACGAGCCCACCACGATCCACTGGCACGGGCTTCGCATCGACAACCGCATGGATGGCGTGCCCTTCGTGACGCAGCCCTATGTCTATATCGGCGACAGTTTCGACTATGCATTCACGCCGCCCGATGCCGGCACCTTCTGGTATCATCCGCATTGCAACACGCTGACACAGATGGGACACGGCATGACCGGCATGCTCGTCGTCGAGGATCCGGCCGATCCCAAGTTCGATGCCGAGGTGCTCCTGAACCTGCGTGACTGGCGGCTCGGCGGCGATGGACAGTTCATCGCGCCTTTCCGGCCGCGCGATGCTGCCAAGAGCGGCACCTACGGCACGGTGCGCACCGCCAACTGGCATCAGGAACCGCAGTATGACGCGCCGGCAGGCGGGGTGGTGCGGCTGCGCATTGCCATCACCGACGTGACGCGCATCTTCTCGCTGAAGATGACGGGCGCCGAAGCGACCGTCATTGCGATCGACGGCAATCCGGTGCCGAAGCGCTTTTCTCTCGACCTTTTGCAGATCGGGCCGGGGCAACGGCTCGATCTTGCCGTGCGTATGCCTGACGGAGAAGGCGCCATCGCGACGCTGGAAGACATCCGCGGCACGGCGCCGAAGACGATCGCCAGCCTGCGTGCGGTTGGACCATCATTGAAGCGCGATATCGGCGATCTAGGGCCTCTTGGCCCAAATCCTGTTCCGAAGGCCGATCTTTCCGCAGCCGAACAAATCCCGCTGGTGCTGAGCGCCACCGCGGAAGATGCCGCCGTCGACAGTATCTGCGGCACGCTCGGCTACAGTTTCTGGGCGATCAACAAGGTGCCGTGGCCGGGCGATACATCAGATCCGACGGCGCCGCTGGCGGAACTGAAACTCGGCAGGAGCTATGTCTTCAATCTTGAGAACACCACGCCGCACGCACATCCGATCCATCTGCACGGAATGAGTTTCACGGTGATCTCCTCGTCGACGCGGGAGGTGATGCCGCTGGTGTCCGATACCTATCTCGTCCAGCCGGACGAGAAGGTGCAATTGGCCCTCGTCGCCGACAATCCCGGCGACTGGGTGCTGCATTGCCACATCATCGAACATCAGAAGACGGGAATGACCAGCTATATCAGAGTAAGCTGAAGCATTCGCTTGGCCTCAGTTTGGACGCGATTCTTCTTCAAGTAATGCGCGAAGCCTATGCTATTGTATTGACATATCGAAGCGAAAGGAGAAGGAAGGTTCAACCGACCTTTTCCTTGCGAATGAAATGATATGATCGAAACCACCGCCGATTTGGCGGCCGCCTGCAAAGAGCTGGCCAAGTCCGACTTCATTACCATCGACACCGAATTCCTGCGTGAGACGACATTCTGGCCGGAGCTCTGCCTGATCCAGATGGCAAGCCCGACACTGGAAGTCCTCGTCGACCCGCTGGCGAAGGGCATCGATCTCGCCCCCTTCTTCGCGCTGATGGCCGACACGAAGGTGCTGAAGGTCTTTCATGCGGCGCGCCAGGATATCGAAATCATCTTCAATCGCGGCAACCTCATTCCGCATCCGATCTTCGATACGCAGGTTGCCGCCATGGTCTGCGGTTTCGGCGACAGCGTCTCCTACGACCAACTGGTCAGCCGCATCAAGAACGTCCACATCGACAAGTCATCGCGCTTCACCGACTGGAGCCGCCGGCCGCTCTCCGACAAACAGCTGGAGTATGCGCTGGCCGACGTCACTCACCTGCGCGACGTCTACCTGTCGCTGAAGGCGGAACTCGATCGCGAAGGCCGCACGTCCTGGCTCCGCGAGGAAATGGACATCCTCGAGGCGCGCGAAACCTACGACATGCATCCCGACGATGCCTGGCAGCGGTTGAAGATGCGTCTGCGCAAGCCGCAGGAACTGGCGATCCTGAAATTTGTCGCCGCCTGGCGAGAGCGCGAGGCGCGGGCCCGCAACGTGCCGCGGTCACGCGTGTTGAAGGACGATGCGATCTATGAGATCGCCCAGCAGCAGCCCAAGGATTCCGAAGCGCTCGGGCGCTTGCGCACCATTCCCAAGGGCTGGGAGCGTTCGGCAGCCGGGACGGCAGTCGTCGAAGCGGTCAACGCGGCGCTCGCTCTTCCGAAGGCCGAGATGCCGCATGTGCCGCGTCAGGCGCAGGCGCCCGAGGGCGCAGCGGCCGCCGTCGAACTCTTGAAGGTCCTGCTGAAGCTGATCTCGGAAAAACATGGCGTGGCGCCGAAGGTGATCGCCAATAGCGAGGATCTGGACAGGATCGCCGCCGATGGCGAAAAGGCCGATGTCGCTGCCCTGCACGGCTGGCGACGCGACCTTTTCGGCGAGCCGGCGCTGCAGTTGATCCAGGGCCAGATCGGCCTGCGTTTCGCCGGCCGGAAGGTTGAAACCGTCAGCCTCTAAAAGCAAAGGCGCTTCGCATCACGTAATTCAAGCGACGCATTTTAGTCCTTGTTTTCATGCATGCCGTTATCCTCCCGCTGCAAACGTCGGGCGACATCCATCAATTCGAATCCGCTTGACGCTTTTTCCCCAGCTGAAACAATGACTGGAGGAAAGCTCAGGGCGAAGAGGCCGCATGCGGGAAATATCTCCGACGCAGAACTGGATCTTGATTACGATCGTGCTGGCTGCCAGCGGCGTCGTCTATGATCTCATGTTCTACTCCAATCAGACGCCGGTCGTCGGGGCGATCTTCGCGCTCTTCATCGGCATGCCGATCCTTGCCTTCGAACGCAAGCTGCTGTTTCGCACGCTCTACAGACGCATCCACAGGCTGCCGACCTTCGTCTTCATCATCACGGAGCTGGTGATCTACGAAATCCTGATGAGCGTCGGCTTTGCCTGCGCCGGCCTGCTGCTCTGGTCGCTCGGCATGGTGAAGCCGTCTTCGCTCCTCGACCTCGTCATCATGCCGTTCGAGGTCTTCCTCTATGCGCTTGCCGTCTGCCTGGCGCTGATCTTCATCCTGCGCGTGAGGGAACTGCTCGGCCGCGAGGTATTCGTCAGCATGCTCATCAGCCGCTATCGCAATCCGGTCAGGGAAGAGCGTGTCTTCCTGTTCATCGATCTCGTCGATTCGACGGCTTTTGCCGAAAAGCATGGCGACCTTCGGGCACAGCAGCTGCTGAGCTCGCTGTTTGCGACCTTCGCGGAGCCGGTCCGGCGCCACAAGGGCATGATCAATGACTATGTCGGCGATGCGGCAATCATCACCTGGCCGCTTGCCCGCGGCATCAAGGATGCGCGCTGCGTTCGCTGCATTTTCGACATCCTTGCCGATATCGACGCCAACGCGGCCGGCTGGCGGAAAAATTACGGACAAGTGCCGAAGCTTCGCGCCGCCCTTCACGGCGGCGACATCATCACCGCGGAAGTCGGCGTCGACCACCACAAGATCAGCTATTTCGGCGATACGGTGAACACGACCGCCCGGCTAGAGACGCTCTGCCGCAGCCTGAACCGGCAGGTGCTGATCTCCGCCGAGCTTGCCCGGCGCATGACCTTTCCCGACGACATCTCCTGCGAAGATCTCGGCATCCATGCCGTCAAGGGACGCGGCCAGGCGCTCGGCGTCATGGCGCTTTCCTCGCGCGCGGTGACCGTACTTAACACGCCCGCCGTCGTTCTGCACGGCTGAGCAAACGCTTTTATCAGCCGTCACCAAAGGTTCACCCAACCGTCAATTCGCTGACACGGAAGCCCTGCTAAGCGGAAGCCATTCGCATCTGTTCCACGGGGATATTATGAAGAACGCCCTTTTTGCTTCCGTATCGCTTTTCATCCTGATTGCCGGGCCCGTTTCGGCCGACCAGCAGCAGTTCCCGGCCAAGCTCGCCGCCCAGGCGATCCTGCCTGCCAACACCATGGTTGCGGCGCCGGCCGATGCGCCCGAATTCCTCAAGCATTCCGGCAAGTTCACGACGCCCGACCGCAAGCGCACCGAAGCGCTCGGCACCGTTCCCGGCAAGGACGGCGCCCGCGTCACGGAGCTGAAGCTTCCCTTCGATGGTCAGCCGATCCAGGGCTTCTCGGGTATCAAGACGATGGCCGATGGCACCTTCTGGACGCTCTCCGACAACGGCTTCGGCTCCAAGGCCAACTCTTCGGACTCCATGCTGTTCCTGCACCAGATGAAGTTCGACTGGGCCGGCAGCAAGGCTGACGTCATCAAGAACCTCTTCCTCTCCGATCCCAACAAGATCGCGCCGTTCCCGATCGTGCTGGAAGGCACCGAGACCCGCTACCTCACCGGCGCCGATTTCGACATCGAATCGATCCAGCCGGTCGCCGACGGCTTCTGGCTCGGCGACGAATTCGGTCCCTATATCCTGAAGGTCGACTCCGAAGGCCGCCTCACCGACGTCATCCCGACGACGCTCGACGGCAAGCCGGTGCTTTCGCCCGACAATCCGCTGATCCAGCTGCCGGGCAATCCGGCCACGAAGATGCCGGTCTTCAACCTGAAGCGCTCCGGCGGCTTCGAAGGGCTCGCCATTTCGAGGGACGGCTCCAAGCTCTACGGCCTGCTCGAAGGCGCCATCTACGGGGATGACGGGAAGATGGAAACGGTCGACGGTCATACAGCTATCCGCGTCATCGAATTCGACGCCGCCGCGAAGAAATGGACCGGACGCAGCTGGCTTTATCCCCTCGAGGACAAAGGCGTGGCGATCGGCGACTTCAACATGCTCGACGACACCACCGCCCTCGTCATCGAGCGCGACAGCGGCGCCGGCACCAGCGACAAGGCCTGCGCCGACCCGAAGCAGCCGAAGCCGGACTGCTTCGAAACGCCGGCCGTGCTGAAGCGCGTCTACAAGATCGAATTCAACGACGCCAATGTCGGCAAGGCCGTCCGCAAGATCGGCTATATCGACCTGTTGAACATCCAGGATCCCGATAACAAGAAGAAGGCCGGCAGCAAGGACGGCGTCTACGACATGCCGTTCGTAACGATCGAAAACGTCGACCTCGTCGACGCCACGCACATCGTCATCGGCAACGACAACAACCTGCCCTTCTCGGCCGGCCGCGCCGTCGACAAGGCCGACAACAACGAGTTCAGCCTGCTCGAGGTTGGCGAGTTCTTGAACGCGAAGTAAGCTGGGTTTGATGTAAAGATGGAGGGCGGTGCATAAGCGCCGCCCTTTTTCTATGGGATTGCCGTTTCAGCGTACCGGGACAGCGCAGCAAATACCGGATGATCTGACAAGGGTGAAAGGGAGCGTGAGATTGCCGCGAGTCCCTTCTCCCCAGCGGGGAGAAGTGCCGGAGCGATAGCGAGGCGATGAGGCGGTGAGCGACGATAGAAGCGAATGCACGGAGCGCTAGCGAAGGGCAATAAAGGGCATGGCGTGTGGCCCCCTCATCCGCCCTGCGGGCACATTCTCCCCGCTGGGGAGAAGGGAAACAGTGCGCGCCTACTCGAACCGGAACGCCAGACGCTTGTTCGTCAGCCGCGACAGCTGCTGCAGGCGGCCGTCCAGGCGTTCGCCGGCGAAATCGCGATATTCGGGGGGCACGACGAATTCGAGGTCGAGGTCCGGGTTCGACGATCTGCGGAAGGTGAGGTTCTTGACGATGCCGGGCATCGAGGCCGAGAAGAGGTAGACGACACGCAGCATGCCGCCCAGCAGCTTAGCGCGGTCGACGAACTGGGGTGTGGCGATCTGCGCCAGCGGACCGGTGGCGCCGTCGTCGTGCAGGCCCTCGAAACGATAATAATTGGTGAGCGCGATGAAGGCGCGGCCGGGATGGCTGATGCCGACGAAGGACGAGTGGGCAATGACGTTAAGCGCCTGCAGGCCGCGATAATCAGGATGGGCGCGCCAGCTGATATCGGCGAGCAGACAGGCGGCCTGGCGATAGCGGCTTTCCTCTTCGGTTTCCTGAATGCCGAACAAGGGCATCATCCGGCCGGTCCATTCAGCCAGCTCGCGGGCATGTTCCGGGGAACGCGCGCGCAGGATGGCAAGCTCGCCGGCGGCGGCCAGCAGCGGATCGGATCGGCGCTCCGATTCGGAAAGCAGCGAATAGAGATAGCCTTCGCGCACACCCTGCGCGGAGAAGGAGATTACCGAGGGCTTCATGGCGCTCAGCACTTCCTTCATGGCGATGGCGCCGAATGGCAGCAGCGAACGACGATGCTTGGAAACTGCCTGCAGCGCCGGCTCCTTGGAATCACGCGCGGTCGCCACTTGGTCGAGGAACAGCATCATCGCTTCCAGCGACACCTCGTAACCCTGCATCATGTGCAGCGGATAATGCGTCATCTCCATATGCAGCTTGGCGATATTTCGCCAGGTGCCGCCGACGGCATAGAAGGTCCGCCCCTCGCCTTTCGACAACAGCTTGGCCGTTTTCACCTGCTTGCGGGCGAAGGTTCGCGCCTTGGAGAGGGAACCGCCGGCATATTCAGAGAGACGCAGGCCGCCGAGCGGCAATGTGATGCCGTTGCTGACGTCCTTGCCCTTGATGTCGATCAGTTCAAGAGAGCCGCCGCCGAGGTCGCCGGCAATGCCATCTGGATTGAAGAAGCCGCTGATGATGCCGAGTGAGGCGAATTTCGCTTCCTCCTCGCCGGACAGCACGCGGACATGCCGCTGCAGGATCGTCTCCGCCTGATGGATGAAATCGGGACCGTTGCTCGCCTCGCGCGCGGCGGCGGTCGCCAGCACGTACATGGTGGCGGCCCGGGCCTGATCGGAAAGAGCCTTGAAGCGGTGAAGGGCCTGAAGCGCCCGCGCTACGCTTTCCTCATCCATCTTGCCGGTCAGGGCTATGCCCTTGCCGAGGCCGCAGAGGACCTTTTCGTTGAAGAGGATCGTGGGCGAACGGGACAAGCCTTCGTAGACGACCAGACGAATTGAATTCGATCCAATGTCGACGACGGAGACCGGGGCGATCCCCGGAAGGCGCCCCTGGGCTTCAGATTCAACCATTTAGGTCCAGTTTTACTTGTTGTTGCGGCCTTCGAGCAGACCGGCGATCAGCTTCGGCGCACTGGACTTCAGGGCTTCACCACGGCCTGAAAGGCTCGGATTCGTCATGAAATACTGCTGCGCATTGAACGGTTCTTCGCCCCTGCGCACTTCCATGCGCCGCGACGTACCGTCGGGCAATATCTCGTAGCTTTGCTGATTGTCAATCACGTTGCCGAGCATAATCTGTGACAAGACCTGCTCGTGAACCGTCGGGTTCGTCAGGGGAACCATAGTCTCCACGCGGCGGTCGAGGTTCCTCGGCATCATGTCGGCCGAGCCGATGTAAACCAGCGCCTTGTCGGACGGAAGGCCGTGGCCGTTGCCGAAGCAGAAGATGCGGCTGTGCTCCAGGAAGCGTCCGACGATCGATTTGACGCGAATCTTTTCGGATAGGCCGGGCACCTGCGGACGCAGGCAGCAGATGCCGCGCACGACGAGATCGATTTCGACGCCGGCATGGCTGGCACGATAGAGCGCGTCGATGATGTCGGGGTCGACAAGCGCATTCATCTTCATCCAGATCGCGGCCGGCGCGCCCTTCTTGGCATGCTGAATCTCTTCCTCGATGTGACGCAGGATGCGCGGGCGCAAGGTATTGGGAGAGACGGCGATCTGCATTCCTTCTTCCGGCTCGCCGTAGCCGGTGATGAAGTTGAAGATATTCGCCATGTCATGAGCGATGACGGGATTGCAGGTGAAGTAGGAGAGATCGGTATAAATCTTGGCGGTGATCGGGTGGTAGTTGCCTGTTCCCAAGTGGCAATAGGTCCTGAGCTTGCCTTCCTCGCGGCGGACGACCATCGACATCTTGGCATGGGTCTTGAGCTCGATGAAGCCGAAGACGACCTGCACGCCGGCGCGCTCGAGGTCGCGCGCCCAGCGGATATTCGCCTCTTCGTCGAAACGCGCCTTGAGCTCGACCAGCGCCGTTACCGATTTGCCGGCTTCGGCAGCGTCGACCAGTGCGCGAACGATCGGGCTGTCGTTGGAGGTGCGGTAAAGCGTCTGCTTTATCGCCAGGACGTCAGGATCGCGCGCAGCCTGGAGAAGAAACTGGACCACCACATCGAAGGACTCGTAGGGGTGATGGACGACCATGTCCTTCTCGCGGATGGCGGCGAAGCAGTCGCCGGCATGTTCGCGGACACGCTCGGGAAATCGCGCATTGTAGGGCTGAAACCTGAGATCCTCGCGCGGCGCCTTGGCAATCTCCGACAGCGTGTTCAGCGCCAGCAGGCCCGGCAGAACGGCGACGCGATTGTCGGGAATGCTCAGCGCCTGCACGACGAACTGGCGCAGAGAAGCCGGCATTTCCGAGTCGGTCTCGATGCGGATGACCTTGCCGCGGCGGCGCCGCTTCAGAGCCGTTTCGAAGAAGCGGACGAGATCCTCGGCCTCTTCCTCGACTTCGATATCACTGTCGCGAATGACGCGGAAGGTACCGGAGCCCTGCACTTCGTAGCCCGGATAGAGACGATGTATGAAGATGTTGGCGACGTCTTCCAGCGTGATGTAGCGGATTGTGTTCGCGTCATCCGGCAGACGGACGAAGCGGTCGAGCGCCGGCGGCAGACGCAGCAGCGCCGTCATCGGCTCGCGGCCATTCTTGCTGACGAGCTGCAGCCCGATCGAAAAACCGAGATTGGGTATGAAGGGGAACGGATGGGCCGGATCGATCGACAGCGGCGTCAGCACCGGGAAGATCGCCTGTTCGAATTCGGCGGCCAGCCACTGGCGGTCGGCATCGCTCAAGGCGCCGGGGCGCACGATCAGGATGTCTTCCTTGGCGAGGTACTGCTGCAGCACGGCGAGCGAGGCCTGCTGCTCCATCTGCAGATGGTCGATTTCGTGCAGGATCGAGTCGAGTTGCTCGGCCGGCGTCTTGCCGTCAGGGCTGCGGATGGCGATGTTCTGGCGCACCTGGCCCTCGAGACCGGCGACGCGCACCATGAAGAATTCGTCGAGGTTGGCTGCCGAGATCGACAGGAAGCGGACGCGCTCGAGCAGCGGATGCTCGGTATTCAGAGTCTCTTCCAGGACGCGGCGGTTGAACTGCAGCCAGGAGAATTCGCGGTTGATGAAGCGCTCGGGGCTTGTCAGCAACTCTTCCAGCGGCGGGGTGTTGTCGTTGGTTTCCGGAGTGAGTTCCTGATGTTCTGCGACTGCGCTGTCCATGGTCCGCTTACCCCGTTTTCAATCGCGACGGCAATTATATCAGTTTCACGACGGAACTGTGACAGTCAATCGGCCGGTTCCGAATTTCCCAATTCATTCAATACCTCGGCGGCAAGAGACCGGGTGATTTTCGTGCCCCGCGACAGGGCCAGCCGGTCCAGCCTTTCGACGATCGTCTGGGCGGCGTTCAGCGACCGCTCCATGCGGTTGACGATATAGAGCACGAGTTTGTCATCTATATAAAGCTGCCGGTCGGCAAAGAGCTTGACGATCACCTGCGACAACAGCGCCTCGTCGGGCTCGCCGATCTCGACGACGGTCGCAGCTTTCAGTCGCGAGCGCAGATCGGGCAGCGAAACCGGCCAGGATATCGGCCAGAGGCGGCTTGTTATCAACAGGCTGGTGCCGTTTTCGCGTACGCTGTTGATGACATGGAAGAGCGCATTGTCATCGAAGCCGAGGCGATCGGCATCCTCGAACAGCACGGGGCCGGCGGCGGCGGCGACCGCCGCGTCCGACCCCGCTTCGGGATGGATGCTGATGGCGCCGCTCAATTCCCGCCAGATGCGGGCAAGATGCGACTTTCCCGAGCCGACCGGGCCGGCCAGGATCACGACCGGCGACGGCCATGCGGGCCAGGCATCGACGATCGACACGGCGGCGGCGAGACGCTCGGAGATAAGGAGATCGTCGCGCCCGCTTGCGGCATCGTGCGAAAAGACCAGCGGCAACTGCTCTCCGGCCTTGCGCTTCGGATCAGCGTTTTTCACGTCATTCATTGGGAACTGATTTCGTCTTCCGGGTGCGGCCGTCTGACGACCCGCCAAAATAAAGATCGCTCTGAAGGTAGCGCGAAAGCGCGAAGCGGACAAGGACGCCCACGGCAGCGGCGGCCGGCACGGCGACCAGGAGCCCGACGAAGCCGAAGAGCGCGCCGAAGGCAAACAGTGCAAACATCAGCCAGACCGGATGCAGGCCGACGCTGGAACCGACGAGCTTCGGCTGCAGGATGTTGCCCTCCAGGAACTGGCCGCTGAAGAAGACGGCGAGCACCAGGCCGATCCAGGGATAATCCGGCCAGAACTGCACGAGCGCCACGCCGACTGACAAAACGAGACCGACCAGCGAGCCGACATAGGGAATGAAACTGATCATGCCGGCGAAGAGGCCGATCAGCAGGCCGAAATTCAATCCGACGAGAGAGAGGCCGGCGGCATAGTAGATGCCGAGGATCAGGCAGAGCGAGCCCTGGCCGCGGATGAAGCCGGCAATCGCCTGATCGATTTCCCTGGCGATCTGGCGGACATCGCGGACATAATCGCGCGGAATCCATTGATCGACCTTGGAGACCATGCGATCCCAGTCCAGCAGGATATAAAAGGCAACGACGGGGGTGACGACGAGAAGCGATATCACGTCGACGATCGCCTTGCCGGAATTCCAGAGCTGCGCGAAGAGACCGGTCAGGAAGCCCATGCCTTCGGAAAGGATACCGGAAAAATTGTCCTTGATCGTGCCCGCCTGGCTCCTGACCCACTCCGGCAGCAGCGAGTTCTTCGAATTGTCGATGAACTGCTGCAGCTGGCTGATATAACCCGGCAGCCGCTCGGCGAAATCGTTGAACTGGCTGACAAGCACGGGAATGAGGATCATCAGCGCCAGCGTGAAGACGACGACGAAGGCGATGAGAATGACGATCGTCGCCATCATGCGGCTCAGGCCGAGCCGCTGCAGCCTGTCTGCCACCGGATCGAGGAAATAGGCGATCGCCATGCCGGCCACGAAGGGTAGCAGGATCGAGCTGAAGATATAAAGAAAGACGATAAAGAAGACGAGCACGGCCAGCCAGAAGAAGATCTGGCGCTTGAGACTATTGCCGCTGACATGCTGTGGCATCGCTTCCCCGCTGATCGCTCGCCGCCGCCAAACGCCCCATCTTATCCGACGCGGCCATTCAGCACATAGGATGCAGGCGCGAAGATGGTCAACCCTGTTGCGCCGAATCCCGGAAAGGCCGGTCGAAGACGCGGGAAATTGGGGGCTTTTCCCATGCAGCGCTTGCATAAACGCCCCTGTCATGCAATTGCGACCGGCAGATGACGCGGTATTGGCCGCCTGAAAATAGCCATCGGAGACCAGCATGAGCCAGTCTGGGAAAAACGGCCTGACCTACAGCGATGCGGGCGTCGACATCGATGCCGGCAACCTCCTCGTCGAGAAGATCAAGCCGGCGGTGCGCTCGACCCGCCGCCCAGGTGCCGACGGCGAGATCGGCGGCTTCGGCGGGCTCTTCGATCTCAAGGCCGCAGGTTTTACCGATCCGGTTCTCGTCGCCGCCAATGACGGCGTCGGTACCAAGCTGAAGATCGCGATCGACGCGGACTACCATGACACCGTCGGCATCGACCTCGTCGCCATGTGCGTCAACGACCTCGTGGTCCAGGGCGCCGAACCGCTGTTCTTCCTCGATTATTTCGCGACCGGCAAGCTCGACCCCGACCAGGGTGCGGCCATCGTCGGCGGCATTGCGGCGGGCTGCCGCGAAGCCGGCTGCGCGCTGATCGGCGGCGAGACGGCCGAGATGCCGGGCATGTATTCCTCCGGCGATTACGATCTCGCCGGCTTTGCCGTGGGTGCTGCCGAACGTGGCAAGCTGCTGCCATCAGGCGATATTGCCGAAGGCGACGTGATCCTCGGCCTCGCCTCTTCCGGCGTCCATTCCAACGGCTTCTCGCTGGTGCGCAAGATCGTCGAACTGTCCGGCCTCGGGTGGGATGCGCCGGCGCCGTTTGCCGAAGGCAGGAAGCTCGGCGAAGCGCTGCTCGAGCCGACCCGCATCTATGTGAAGCCGCTGCTGAAGGCGATCCGCGACACAGGGGCGCTGAAGGCGCTCGCCCATATCACCGGCGGCGGCTTCCCGGAGAATATTCCGCGCGTGCTGCCCAAGCAGCTGGCCGCCGAGATCGATCTTGCCGCCGTCAAGGTGCCATCCGTCTTCTCGTGGCTCGCCAGGACGGGTGGCGTCGAGGCCAAAGAGATGCTGCGCACCTTCAACTGCGGCATCGGCATGATCGTCGTCGTCGCTGAAGAGAACGTCGCCGCCGTATCGCAGGTGCTCGAAACCGAAGGTGAAAACGTCGTGACGCTCGGCCGCATGATCGCCCGCGACGAAGGCGCCGCCGGCACGGTCTACAAGGGTACGCTTGCCCTATGACCATGCCGCGCAAACGCGTCGTCGTCTTCATATCGGGTGGCGGCTCTAACATGATGGCGCTGGTTGCGGCGGCCAAGGCCGCCGATTATCCGGCCGAGGTCGTCGGTGTGATCTCCGACAAGGCGGAGGCCGGCGGGCTTGCCAGGGCTGCTGCCGAAGGCATTGCCACCTTCGCGTTCCCCCGCAAGGACTATGCCAGCAAGGAAGCACATGAGGCGGCGATCTTTTCGGCGCTCGACACGCTCTCCCCCGATATCCTTTGCCTGGCCGGCTACATGCGGCTGCTGACGGCAACCTTCATCCAGCGTTACGAAGGCCGGATGCTCAATATCCACCCTTCCCTGTTGCCGTTGTTCCCCGGCCTGCACACGCATCAGCGCGCCATCGACGCCGGCATGCGGATCGCCGGCTGCACCGTGCATTTCGTCACCGAAGCCATGGACGAGGGCCCGACGATCGGCCAGGCGGCCGTCCCGGTTCTCTCGGGCGACACGGCCGAGAGCCTCGCGGCGCGCGTGTTGACCGTCGAACACCAGATCTATCCGCAGGCGCTGCGGTTGTTTGCCGAGGGCCGGGTGACGATGGAAGACGGCAAGGCAGTCGGCGCTGAAGCTTCGATTGCCGCGCCCAAGGCTCAACTGATTTCGATGATCGGCGACCGCGCTTAGATTGCTGCTCTATTTTCTGCAAACCGGTGACTTTCTCGGGTCTTTCCTAGCTATCTCAACACCGCAGCTTGCGGAAAGCATTGAGCAGCGCCCGCCGCTATGACTTCAAAATAACTTGCAGAGGTCACCAACTGATTCCATCCCGTGGCATCAGGTATTCTTGGTTCTCCTTCTGAGCCACCGCTTGGCCAGCAGAACAATATTTCCAATTATGACGTAAGACGACAAGAACAATAGCGGAAGGTGAATCGCGACTGAGGCTAACTTCCCCTCTCACACAGCGTCTCTACCGAAGATTGACTTGAAATAATCTTGGTTCCGCTTAACATCACAGCAAATGGATAGTTAAAAAATACAAAACATATTACAATAAAGCAAAGATAACCCTATCGTAAAAATAACAAAAAATAACAGAAATCAACGAAATAACGATCAGAACCAATCCCGTGTATTTATATGTAAATATAATTGCATTTAATAACGAAGCAACTGATCTTTCACATTCTATATATCCACCGCCTGCGTAAACTTTCGCGATACCATATTGGTTATCGTAGTAAATTGATAAGACAATTACAGCTATTGTCGCGATTCCACTTAAGACGAGCGGCAGAAGCCCCCACTCCTTGTGCAACAATCTTGGCTCAGATGACATCTTGATTCCGCGTCGTTGGCAGTCTTGTTCCGGAGTTATGTGATAGTCGGGGTACTGTCGACGAGAAAGCCTACTTAGTCGGGATCTCGCCATCTGTGGCAGAAGGGATTATTTCGACGCCTGGAGGTGCGCCTAAGCCGCCAGCGCCCGCAACGGATGCAGCGTGCCGTCGCTGTAGACGAAGCGGCCGGCGCGGAAGGTGGCGCGGATGCGGTTGATATCGCCCGGTTCGACCGCCACCAAATCGGCGCGCTGACCGATGGCGATCTCACCGCGGTCCAGGAGACCGGCGGAGCGGGCGGCATTGCCGGTCGCCATGGCCACGGCTGCCGGAAGTCCGCCTTCCACCCTATCGGCCAGCCTGAAGATGCCGGGTACAAAGGCAGCCGGATGGTAATCGGCGGCGATGACGCTGAGCAGCCCGGCCCTTGCGGCATCGAGGGCGCTGAGATTGCCGGACATTGACTGGCCACGCAGGGCGTTCGGCGCGCCCATCAGCGTCCAGAGGCCGCGGCGGCGCGCTTCTTCGGCCGCAGGTGCGGTGACTGGAAACTCGCTGATGGTGACGCCGAGATGGTGCATCTCGGCGACTTTTTCGACGCTGTCATCGTCATGCGAGGCGAGCGACAGCTTGTGCTTCAGCACCAGCGCCACGATCGCCTTCAGCTTGGCTTCGATTTCGGGATTGTTGCGCATGGCGATGCGCTTGGCGACGATCTCGGCGGCCATTTCCTCGGAGATGGCACGGCGCTCGGATATGCTGAGGATGTAGCTCTGCAGATTGTTGTACTGCCCTTGGCCCGGCGTGTGGTCGGTGAGCGAAACCATGTCGATCTGGTCGGCATTCAGCAGGCGCTCGAGAGCCGGGGCGGCGCCGATATTGGTGATTTCGTAGCGGGCGTGGACGCGGTGGTCGATCAGGAGATTGTCGCGCAACCGGTTGATGCCCTCGATCACGGCGGACGTCGTCTCCAGCGAGCGGACGTGACCATAGACGCTTTCGGTGGCGAAGGAGACGGCGGCAAAGGCCGTCGTGACCCCGGCGGCGGCAAGCTTCTTGTCGAGTTCATGGATGCCGAAATCGATTGGCATCGTCGCGTTCGGCCGCGGCGCGATCTCGCGCTCGATCATGTCGCCGTGCAGGTCGACAAATCCCGGCATCAGCAGCCGCCCGCCGCCATCGATGGCGGCGCTCGCGACCGGCTCCGGCCTGATCTCGGCAATAGCGCCATCCTCAACACGCACGGAACCTTCGCTCACCACCTCGTCCGGGAGAACGAGGGTGAAATTGCTGAGCCACATGGCTTTCTCCTGATCGCATCCGATGATCGACAAGCCGCAGCGGATAGAACCGCTTCGTGACAGTCGTATGAATTTTCGAGCGTTGGCGGCTCAAAGCAGGAGCGGTCATGGGTGCATCCAGCCGTCCCCGAGGCGCCCCTACCCGCTATCTGATCCGATCCCTGTTCAACGCGGCCCACTGCAAAAGCATGATCGTCTTGGCGTCGAAAATCTCCCCGGCCTCAATCATCTGGGCGGCTTCGACGAGCGGGACTTCCAGGACCTCGATATCCTCATGCTCCTCGTCCAGGCCGCCGCCTTCGGCCACACGGTCGGCGGTGTCGATCAGGGCTGCGAAGAAGTGGACGACTTCGGTAATGGCGCCCGGCGACATGTAGCATTTGAAGAGAAAGCGCGCCTCGCGCAGGCGATAACCGGTCTCCTCCATCGCCTCGCGGCGGATCGCCGTCTCAGGATGGTCGTCGTCGAGAAGGCCGGCCGGCACCTCGATCATCCAGGCGGGGTCGCCGTTGACGTGTACCGCCAGGCGGAACTGGCGGACGAGAACGACAAGGTCGCGCTTGGGATCATAGAGCAGGATGCAGGCGGCGGGCGTGCGGTGGTAGACTTCCCGTTTCAGCCGCTGGGTCGCTCCCTTGCGATCGATATAATCGAGCAGATAGCTGCTGAGCCGCGTCCACCCGTTCGACAGCGTTTCCTCGCTCGCGATTTTTACCCGTGATTTCGGCTGCGTCATGCAGCACCCCCACGAAGCCAGACCTTATTGTCGTGCACGGCCGCTCCGCCATAGGGCGCGACCGGGTCGGCACCGGTCAGGACGTTGATGCCCTCCCCGTCCACATGCGCCTTGTTCGGCCAGAGGCCCTCGGCGATCAGCACGCCCGGTTTCACCTCGGTAGTGATACGGGCGTGAATGCGCAGATCGCCGCGGCTGTTGCCGATGCGGACAAGATCGCCGTGTGAAATGCCGCTGGCCTCGGCGTCAACAGGATTGATCATCACTTCGGGCCGGCCCTCCTTCTGACGCGACGTCTTGGTCTCGGAAAAGCTCGAATTCAGAAAGTTGCGCGCCGGCGACGTGGCGAGACGGAAGGGATGCTCGGGATCGGCGACTTCGATGACATCGACCTGATCCGGAAAGGCCGGCAACTCGGCGTGTGGCCCGAGCGCGCCGATCGCGGCCGGCGGTCTGTTCGGCGCCGGCTGATTGATCCAGTCCGGGCGGAAATGGAACTTGCCGTCGGGATGAGCAAAGCCGTTGAGGAAATGGGCGTCCTCGAAAGCCGGCTGGCGATCGAACCATTTGTGTTCGAGGAAATAATCATAATCCGGCAGGTCGCTCGATTGGAGAATGCGGTTAATCATTTCACGAGCGGTGAACCCGAAACCGGGGCGATTGGCGACGCCGAGGCGTTTTGCCAGCTCCTCGATGACGAAGAGATTGGTGCGCACGCTTGGCGGCGGCTCGACCAGCTTCGGTCCCAGCAGGATGTGGTTCTGGCCGCCGGCCCGGTAGATGTCGTCGTGCTCGACGAACATCGTCGCGGGAATGACGATATCGGCGATCTCGGCCGTTTCGGTCATGAACTGCTCATGGACGGCGACGAAGAGATCGTCGCGGGCAAAGCCACGTCTGACGAGGCGCTGCTCGGGAGCGATGTTGGCGGGATTGGTGTTCTGGATCAGCATGGCCGTTACCGGGCCGCGGTGGCGCAACGCCACGGCATCGCCGGTCAGCACCCGGCCGATCTGCGACTGGTCGAGCATGCGGATATCGGCATCCTTCATCGACCGGCCGGTCAGTTCCGCATTGTTCATGCGGAAGATATCGCTGTTCGAATGGAAGGCGCCGCCGCCCTCATACTGCCAGGAACCGAGCACGGTGGCGATCGAGGCGGCCGCATGCATGGCGACCGCACCGTTGCGCTGGCGGGTGAAGCCGTAGCCCAGGCGGAAGAAGGTCTTTTTCGTCGTGCCGACGAGGCGCGCGAAGGCTTCAATCTCCTCGACCGAAAGGCCGGTGATATCAGCCGCCCATTGCGGCGTCTTCGTCTTCAGATGCGCTTCGAGACCGGCCGGATCGTCGGCATATCCAGCCATATAGTCACGATCGGCGTAGCCGTCGCGGAAAGCGATGTGCATGGTGGCGCAGGCGAGTGCGGCGTCGGTGCCCGGCTTGACGATCAGCGCCATGTCGGCCTGCTTCATCGTCGGGTTGTCGTAAATGTCGATGACAACGATCTTCGCGCCGCGCTCCTTGCGCGACCTGATCGCGTGGGTCATCACATTGACCTGGGTCGAGACCGCATTGGTACCCCAGATGACGACGCAATCGGTGCGGCCCATCTCGCGTGGGTCTGGGCCGCGCAGCGTGCCGGTGGCCATGGTGAAGCCGGTCCAGGCCGGATTGGTGCAGATCGACGAGAAGAAGCCGGAATAGCGCTTGGCATGACGCAGGCGGTCGATCGAATCGCGCTGCACCCAGCCCATGGTGCCTGCGTAAAAATATGGCCAAACGGCTTCACTGCCGTCCCTTGCTTCAGCCCTCACAAAGGCCTCAGCAATCTCATCCAGCGCATCGTCCCAGGAAATCTGCTGCCACTGCCCTGCCCCCTTGGCGCCGATGCGGCGCAAGGGATGCATCAGGCGGTCGGGATGGTAGAGCCGCTCGGCATAACGGGCGACCTTGGCGCAGATGACGCCTGACGTGTAGGAATGGTCGCCGGCGCCGCGCACGCGGCCGATGCGGCCGTCTTCTGTTATTTCGACCTCGAGCGCGCAGGTGGAGGGACAGTCATGCGGACAGGCCGTGTGAGCGATCTTGCTATCCTGCTTCGGGGATTTGGCGTCGATGGGGGTCGCAATGTTCATGGCCTTTGTATATTCCAAGCCTTGAACGGCCAAAAGCCAGAAAAACTCCCGATAACGCGAATTCATACGGGCATCAGCGAAAATGAACTACCGCCACATCTACCACGCGGGCAATTTTGCCGATGTGCTGAAACATGCCGTGCTGGCGCGGCTGATCCGCTACATGCAGAAGAAGGAGGGCGCCTTCCGCGTGCTCGACACGCATGCCGGCATCGGCCTCTACGACCTCTCCTCCGAGGAAGCGCAGAAGACAGGAGAATGGGTTGATGGCATCGGCAAGCTGATGCAGGCGGACCTCGGGCCTCAGGTTTCCGAGCTGCTGGAGCCTTACCTTTCGGCCATCCGCGAACTCAATCCTGAAGGCGGCATCCGCTTCTATCCCGGATCGCCAAAACTGGCGCGCATGCTGTTCCGGCCGCAGGACCGGCTGTCGGCGATGGAACTTCATCCCGAAGACTACGCCAGACTGCATCGGCTATTCGAAGGCGATCATCATGCCCGCATCACCGAACTCGACGGCTGGCTGGCGCTCGGCGCCCATCTGCCGCCGAAGGAAAAGCGCGGCATCGTCCTCGTCGATCCGCCCTTCGAGGAAGAGGACGAATATCAGCGCCTGGCCAAGGGGCTGGAAAGGGCCTATCGCCGTTTTCCGGGCGGCACCTATTGCCTGTGGTATCCGCTGAAGAAGGGCGCGCCCATCAAGGAATTTCACGAGATGCTGCAGGCGCTCGACATTCCCAAAACGCTCTGCGCCGAGCTCACCGTGCGCAGCGACCGCGGCACCACCGGCCTGACCGGCTCCGGCCTCGTCATCGTCAATCCGCCCTTCACGCTGAAGGACGAGTTGCACCGGTTGCTGCCTGCCTTGAAGGATCATCTGGCGCAGGATCGGTTTGCCTCGCATCGCGCCTTCTGGCTGCGCGGCGAGAACAAGGCGGTGAAGGACGATTGACCAGCTAATCGCCTTCAGGAATAGTCCGCGCCGCAGATTCACAATCTCGTCAGGTGTCCCATGAAGCTCCTCTGCTCGCCCGCCTCGCCCTATTCCAGCAAAGTGCGGATGGCTGCGCATTTTTTGGGTATCGAGATCAATGCCATCCGGGTCGATACCAATACCGGACCGGCGATCCTGGTGGACAACAATCCACTCGGCAAAATCCCCACGCTCCTGACCGATGACGGGGGCTCGATCTTCGACAGCGTCGCGATCATGCATTATTTCGACCGGCTGACGAAGGGCGGGCTCTACCCTTCGAAGAAAGGCAAGCGCACCGATGTGGAAGTTTTGGAAGCGCTGTGTGACGGGATCTGCGACTGCCTGCTGGCGATCGTCTACGAGCGCCGCTTCCGCGACGAGGAAAAGGTCCATCAGCCCTGGATCGACAGGCAATGGAAGAAGGCGACAGCCGGGCTCGCTCATCTCGGCGCCAATCCACCGAAGGTCGGCAAGACGCTCAACGGCGGACATTTCGCGCTGGCCGCCACGCTCGACTATCTCGACCTGCGCTTCAAGGACCAATGGGAAGCCGATCACGCGCCGCTGATCGACTGGCTGGCGCAGTTCGAAAAGAAATTCCCCGCCCATCGCGAACTGAAGGCCAGCGCCTGATCCGAAAATCACGGAGCGTCTGCAAACAACGCGTGAACAGCAAAAAAGCCGGGCAATGAACCCGGCTTTTTTGTGTATGAATGTTCAGTCGGCTTAGAACTTGACGCCGATACCGAGCTTGACGCTGTTCTCGTCATAACCGCGCGAGAAGCTGCCGGAGTCGAGGTCATAATCCTTGCTCTGGTAATCGGTGTAGCGATATTCCAGGCGCGTCGTGATGTTGTTGGTCACGAAGGCTTCGACACCGGCGCCGACCGTATAGCCATAGTTCGTCTTGCTTTCGTCCGAGGTGCCGTCGGAAACCTTGACGTCGCCGATAGCCAGACCGGCCGTGCCGTAGAGCAGGAAGGGGTTCATGTCGTAGCCGACGCGGCCACGGACGGAGCCGTTCCAGCCATACTTGTTCTCGACACCGCCCGAAGAAACGTCGTCGCCACTGTAGCCGAGGTCGGCTTCAACGCCGTAGACGATCTGGCCGGCCTGCCAGTTATAGCCGGTGAAGACCTGGCCGCCGAAACCATAGGTGTGGCGATCGGAACCGAAGTCACCCATGTTGTAGGTGCCGGCGCCGCCGAGATAGAAGCCTTCCCAGTTGCCGGCCGGCTTGACCGGAGCGTCCTGGGCGACCGGTGCTTCCGGAACCTGATCGACGGCATCGGCCGCCTGAGCTGCCGAGACGCCCGCGATTGCAAAAGCAGAGGCCATGAGGCCAGCAATGAGTACACGCATACTTTTCTCCTTTCAGTCCCGCGCCGCTTATCATCTGTCTCTCAGCGAAGCATTGGCGGGGAAATTGCCAGATGTCCCTTCCGGATCGAGACTGAAATTGGAACTGAAATGCGGATTTCAAAGAGCCAAATTGTGATATGATTGTGGCCGCCGCATGGCCGAAATTCGATGTTGCTTGAGAGCAACATACATTTCATTAACCATACTGAATGGTTAATCTTAAAATACTTATTTTAATAAATGACATTCTTAAATAATACATAGAATATCCTGGCCGCCAACGCAACCGCAGCGGCCTATTTATATAATCTCAGCCGACCCCTATATAGTCTGCAACCAGACTCATGGGATCAGAAGGCAAGATTTTGAACTACAAAAGACTTCGCTCGGCCCTCATAACCGGGGCTGCAAAGAGAATAGGCCGGGCAATCGCCGAAGACCTTGCTGCACACGGCTTTTCCGTCGCGATCCACGCCAACGGCTCCTTCGGCGAGGCCGAAGAGCTGGCGGCGGAATTGCGGCGAAAGGGACAGAAGGCGATCGCGCTCAAGGCCGACCTTACCGACACCGGCGAAGCGGGTGAGCTGGTCGCAAAGGCATCGGACGCGCTCGGGCCGCTCGATCTGCTCGTCAACAACGCGTCGGTCTTCCAGCATGATTCCGCCCGCAGTTTCAACGCTGCCACATGGGCGCTGCACTTCGACCTGCATGTGCGCGCGCCCTCCATCCTGGCCGCGGCGTTTGCCGAACAGCTGCCCGATGATGCGACCGGACAGATCGTCAACGTCATCGACCAGCGGGTCTGGGCGCTGAGACCCAGCTTCTATTCCTATACCCTCTCCAAGTCGGCGCTGTGGACGGCGACGCAGACGCTTGCCCAAGCATTGGCGCCGCGCATCCGTGTCAATTCCATCGGCCCCGGCCCCTCGATGCCGAGCGAGCGTCAGGCGCTGGAGGACTTCCAAGCGCAGGTTTCAGCCCTTATTCTGCAGCGAGGGCCGGCACTGGAGGAATTCGGACAAACGATTCGCTTCCTCTACGACACGCCCTCGATCACCGGCCAAATGATTGCCCTCGATGGCGGCCAGCACCTTGCCTGGCAGACGCCCGATGTGGCGGAGATTACGGAATGAACGGACGAAAGCTGCCGGATGGCGGCGTTCTCTACGACGAGACGGATGAGAGCGAAGACGATATCGAGGTGGAAGGCGACGTTTCCGCCTCGTCTCTTGCGGCAGCGGTCGATTGGAACGCCGGCAGCCTCAACGAGACCGGGCTTACCGGCGCGGATCTGATTGGCGAATTCGTCAAGCGTCTGCCGAACAGCCCCGGCGTCTACCGCATGTTCAATGCCGACGGCGACGTGCTGTATGTCGGCAAGGCGCGCAGCCTGAAGAAGCGCGTCGGCAATTATGCCGTCGGCCGCGTGCATTCTAACCGCATCGCCCAAATGGTCCGCCAGACGGCGAACATGGAATTCGTGACGACGCGCACGGAAACCGAGGCGCTGCTTCTGGAAGCGAATCTGATCAAGCGCTTGCGGCCGCGCTTTAACGTACTGCTTCGCGACGACAAGTCCTTTCCCTATATCCTCATCACCGGAGATCACCGGGCGCCTGCCATTTTCAAGCATCGCGGCGCAAGGGCGCGAAAGGGCGATTATTTCGGACCTTTCGCCTCGGCCGGAGCGGTCGGGCGCACGATCAACTCGCTGCAGCGCGCCTTTCTGATCCGCACCTGCACCGACAGCGTCTTCGAAACGCGCACACGCCCCTGCCTGCTCTACCAGATCAAGCGCTGTTCCGGGCCCTGCACGCACGAAGTCAGCGACGAGGCTTACGCCGAACTGGTGCAGGAGGCGAAGGACTTCCTGTCCGGCAAGAGCCAGAAGGTGAAATCGCATATGGCCGAAGCGATGAACCAGGCGGCCGAAGATCTCGACTTCGAGCGGGCGGCGATCTATCGCGACCGCCTGGCGGCCCTGTCGCACGTGCAGAGCCATCAGGGCATTAATCCGGCCGGCGTCGAGGAGGCTGACGTTTTCGCCATCCATCACGAAGGCGGCGTCTCATGCATCCAGGTATTCTTCTTCCGCACCGGCCAGAACTGGGGCAATCGCGCCTATTTCCCCAAGGCAGATCCGCAGCTGTCCAGCGCCGAAGTGCTGAACGCCTTTCTCGCGCAATTCTACGACGACAAGCCGGTGCCGAAGCAGATCATGCTATCGGAAACGGTCGAGGAACTGGAGCTTCTCGCCGCGGCGCTCAGCGAAAAGGCCGGACATAAGGTTTCGATCCTCGTGCCACAGCGCGGCGAGAAGCGCGACCTCGTCGAACACGTCGTCGGCAATGCGCGCGAGGCGCATGGGCGAAAGCTTGCCGAGACGGCGTCGCAATCGCGCCTGCTCGAAGGTTTTAAGGAGACATTCGGGCTCACCTATGCGCCGCAGCGCATCGAGATCTACGACAACTCGCACATCATGGGCACCAATGCCGTCGGCGGCATGGTGGTGGCAGGGCCGGAAGGCTTCGTGAAGAACCAATACCGCAAGTTCAACATCAAATCGACCGACATCACCCCCGGCGACGATTTCGGCATGATGAAGGAGGTAATGACGCGGCGGTTCTCGCGGCTGATCAAGGAGGAAGGCATTCCCGACCGGACGGCCCAGGCGGCCGCCGTCGACGCTGCCGATATGCCTTTCCCCGCCTGGCCCGACGTGATCCTGATCGACGGCGGCCAGGGGCAGATGACGGCAGTGCGCGCCATCCTTGCCGAGCTCGGCATCACCGACAGCGTGACGGCGATCGGCATCGCCAAGGGTGTCGACCGCGATGCCGGGCGCGAGCGCTTCTTTCCGCCGGGGCGCGAGAGCTTCACCCTGCCGCCGCGCGATCCGGTGCTCTACTTCATCCAGCGCATGCGCGACGAAGCCCACCGTTTCGCCATCGGCTCGCACCGGGCGCGGCGCAAGAAGGAAATGGTCAAGAACCCGCTCGACGAGATCGGCGGCATCGGCCCGTCACGCAAACGCGCTCTGCTCCAGCATTTCGGCACGGCGAAGGCGGTTTCGCGCGCCGCTCTTTCCGACCTGATGGCGGTTGAGGGAATCTCGGAAGCGGTCGCCAAGCAAGTTTACAACCATTTCCACGACGACGCCGCGAAATAGCCGGCGTCCGTCGTAAATTCCACGCAAAGGCAGTGAAAAGACAGAAAGAATGTTGACGGTCTGCGGTCAAAGCCGTCATCTACCGCATCGGCGCCCCGAAAATCGGAATCGATTTTCGTAAAGACGCGCGGCGCTGTAGCGGCGCATCAATTCAGAGAAACGATCCCATGGCATCGCGTGCGTACAGCCTTCCCAACCTTCTGACTTACGGCCGCATCCTCGCCGTGCCGCTGATCGTTCTCTGCTTCTTCATCGAGGGCAGGCTGTCGATCAGCAATACTGCGCGCTGGGTGGCGCTGTGGATCTTCATCATCGCCTCGATTACCGATTTCCTCGACGGCTATCTCGCGCGCATCTGGAACCAGACATCGAATATCGGCCGGATGCTCGACCCGATCGCCGACAAGCTGCTGGTCGCTTCGATCCTGCTCCTGGTTGCGGCCGATCAGACCATCGCCGGCTGGTCGATCTGGGCGGCGATCACCATTCTCTGCCGCGAAATCCTGGTTTCCGGGCTGCGCGAATATCTGGCGGCACTCAAGGTCAGCGTGCCGGTGACGCGGATCGCCAAATGGAAGACGACGCTGCAGCTCGTCGCCATCGCCTTCCTGCTCGCGGGACCTGCCGGCGACGAGATTTTCCCCTATACGACGCAGACGGGCATTGCGCTCTTGTGGATCGCAGCACTGCTGACCATCTATACCGGCTACGACTATTTCCGTGCCGGGCTGAAACATATCGTGGATGACGAGGAATGACGCGGCTTGTCTATTTCGCCTGGGTGCGTGAGCGCATCGGCAAGGGTGAGGAGGAGATCGACCTCCCCTCTTCCGTCGTCACCGTGGCCGATCTTCTGAATCATTTGAAGACGCTGGGCGAGGAATATGAAGCCGCACTTCAATATCCCGAGGTGATCCGCGTGGCTCTCAACATGGAGCATGTGGAGCATGATGAGCCGATCGCAGGGGCGCGGGAGATCGGGATTTTTCCGCCGATGACGGGGGGGTGAGACCTGGTCCGCTTGGGCTTGGGAAAACTGACGATGGCTGAGACTGCGTCTTCCTTTCTCTCCCTCATTCCTGTGCTTGTCACAGGAATCCAGTGCGCCCAAGTCCTTGGGCGCGAAAGAAGCAATCGTCGGAGGAAAGAGTCATTCACCGCGCGGACGCGCGGTGGCTGGATTCCTGTGACAAGCACAGGAATGAGGAAGACCGGGTTAGCGATGACCTTCCAAATCGACGGAGGTCTGTAAAGTGACCACCACCCCCACCATCCGCGTCCAGCACGAAGACTTCGACCTCCAGACCGAGATCGATCTCCTCTCCAAGGGCAAAGCCGGCATCGGCGCCGTCGTGACCTTCTCCGGCCTCTGCCGCGATGAAGGCGGCACGCTGGCGGCGCTCGAACTCGAGCATTATCCCGGCATGGCCGAAGCCGAGATGACCCGCATCGGTGAACTCGCCATTACGCGTTTCGGGCTCCTCGGGCTGACCGCCATCCACCGCTACGGCAAGATCGCCCCCGGCGGGAATATCGTACTCGTCGTCGCCGCCGCGCCGCACCGGCAGGCGGCGTTCGACGGCGCCAATTTCGTCATGGATTTCCTGAAGACCGCCGCTCCCTTCTGGAAGAAGGAACATGGCACAGATGGTTCCGCCGGGGATTGGGTCGCGGCGAAAGACGCCGACGATGCCGCGCGCGACAAGTGGAAATGATCAGAGCATGATGCAGAGTGTAAGCGGTTTTCTTATGCTCCATTCTAAAGGACGACGCGCTCCCTGCGGCTCATGACTAGGAGCAGGACGAGCAGTGAGAAGATGACGAGATCCCGCCAGACGAAGGGTCCATAGGCACCCCACAGGGTTTCGACGAGGGCAAGGCCGGCGGCACCGCCCGCCGAGCGCAGCGGATCGGAATAGCCGCCGACGGCTGCGATCAGCAGCACCTTCAGCCCGAACATCAGGCCGGCGCCGAAATCCATCGAGCCGTAATAGAAGGTCGCAAGGATGCCACAGAGCGTGGCGACGAGGGCGGCGGCTGTATAAGCGACGAGAAAGACGCGACTGGCGCTGGTGCCGCAAAGCTCGGCGGCCAGAGGATCGTCGGTGACGGCCCGCCAGAACCTGCCCCAGGCTGTGCGCCTGAGGATCAGCGTCCCGATCGCGACGATGGCGCACATCAGCGCAGTGTCGATCAGCTGGATATAGGTCAGCGTCACTTTGAACGGGCCGTCGCTCCAGAAGACGACGACATCGTTCAGGAACGGCGGCAGCCAGATGGCGCGTGTATCGGCAGCAAGCCGGGCGGTCTCCATGAGCACGATCATGATGCCGAGAGCGGCAACGATGACGGTGTTCGGCGATTTGCAAGCAAGCGGCAGCATGATCGAGCGACCGATCCAGAGGCCCGCCGCCAGTGAATAGACGATGGCCGCGCAAGCGCCGATGGCAAGGGCGGCCGGCAGCACCAGCCAGAACCTGACATAGGCGAGCTCGGTGAAGAGCAGCAGGATCTGGCCTGAGAATGCGAAGATCGCCCCATAGGTGATGTCGGCCCGCTTGGTCACGCCGAAGGCGACCGCATAACCGAAGGCGAGCGCGGCATAGAGGGCGGCAAGTGGAACCGCATTCGCCAGTTGCTGCAGAAGATAGGCCATTCCCCGAGACTCCGCGTCGATAAATTATAACTGGTAAAACCTATTTCACCAGTTATAATTTGACGATGAGCTTTTCCTGGACCCCTCACCGCTTTGCGGGTGGCGCACTGGCGCTCGATGTCGCCAACAGCATCGTTCTGCGCCACGACGCGGCGCGGCGCATCGACCGCTTCGCCAGTCAGGAGCAGATGCAGAGCTTTCCGCGCGCCGCCGCGCAATTCTGCGCCGAACGCGCCCTGTTCGGCGAGATCGCGCCGGTGGCTGTAGGCGACGAGGCCGATTTCATCGCGCTGCGGGAAGCGATCGACCGCTACTTCCGCAAGCGTATACTGGATGGCGGCGACGACCAATTATTGGCCGCGTTGCTGGCAGCGCTGGCTAAAACGTTGCGCGAAGCAAGACCCGGCAACGTGGCCGCGGCGACCGCCCATTCGGTGCTCAGGCTGATCGCCATGCCCGATCCGGAGCGCATGAAGATCTGCGGCAATTGCGGCTGGCTGTTCATCGACCGCAGCAAGAACAGGAGCCGGGCCTGGTGCGACATGGCGGTCTGCGGCAACCGCGCCAAGGCGAACCGACACTATCGCCGCAAGAAGGAGGAGGCGCCATGAGGAAACATCTGATCGCAGCGGCTGCAACGAGCCTTCTGCTTGCCGCCTGCCAGCGGCAGGCCGAAAACCTGGTCGAGGTCACCGGCCACCTCTTCGTCTTCAACTATAGGGTAGCGAGCGCCACCTATTTGCTGACGCTGAAGAAGACGGGGCCAATCCCCGACGGCTCTGCGATCATAGCCGAGTTCGAAAACCCGCAAGGCGGCGCCCCGCTGGTGCTGAACCAGAAGATCTATCCGATCGACGACAAGATCGCGCTGCAGAGCCAAAACCTGCACTGCGTGCGCAAGGACCGCCCCTATACGGTGAATGTCCGGCTGGTCGACAAGGACGGCAAGGTGCTGCAGGAATTGAAGATTGAGTTCCGCTCCGACCTCGACCAGACTGTGCTGCCGAGCAAACCGCTCGTCGTCGGCGCGCTCTACGAAAAGAACCCCGAGGTCTTCAAGCCCGACGGCAGCGTCGATTTCTCGAACACCGATAAATGCCCGGCATAGAAAAAGCGCACAATAGGAAAAGCCGGAGCATGCCCCGGCTTTCGAGAGTCAATTCAAAGCATTGCAAGCCAATGCCGAAGCTTGGCTTCAGCCGACGATTTCGGTATCGGAGAACCAGTACTTGATTTCCTGGGCAGCCGTTTCCGGAGCGTCGGAGCCGTGAACGGAGTTTTCGCCGATCGACAAAGCGTGAACCTTGCGAATCGTGCCTTCGGCGGCGTTTGCCGGGTTGGTCGCGCCCATGATCTCGCGGTTCTTGAGGATCGCGCCCTCACCTTCCAGAACCTGGACGACGGTCGGGCCGGAGGTCATGCCTTCAACGAGTTCGCCGAAGAAGGGGCGATCCTTGTGAACGGCGTAAAAGCCTTCGGCTTCGCGACGGCTCATCCAGACGCGCTTGGAGGCGACGACGCGCAGGCCGGCATCTTCGAGCATCTTGGTGATGGCGCCCGTCAGGTTGCGCTTGGTTGCGTCAGGCTTGATCATCGAGAAGGTGCGTTCAATCGCCATAGTCAAATCCTCTGTTTTCTCGGGAAAAGTGGGCGGTCTTTACCCGCCCCAACGCCCGAAAACAAGAGGCCGGCGGCAATTTCACGCCGCTGTCACAGTCCGGCCGCGGCTTTCGTGGAGATCGAGGCAGCGTTCGAACCAGGCGATGACAGGATCGTCGGCGGCCAGCATGGCGAGACCGGCGGAGACTCGCAGCCATTGCAGCGCGCCGAACACGATATAGTCGGCAAAGAGCGGCCCCTGGCCGCCGATGAAGGGCTGGAACTTCAGCATATGCCGGAGCGGCTCCAGCTTGGTGCCGAAGGCAGCCTTCTCCGCCTCGCTGTCGGCGGCAAACACTTCCAGCGGTTTACCGAGCCTGACCTCGCGGCTTTGCCGAAAATAGGCCTTATCGCCCTCGTCGAGGATGGCATGGATATCGAGAAGGGCGATGCGCATAATCGCCGGATGGATGATCATCTGCGAATAGCCTTCCACCATGCGCGACAGCGCCTTGCCGCCTTCGCCGCCGAACAGCGACGGACGCTCGGGATAAGTCTCTTCCAGATAAAGGGCGATGTCGAAACTGTCCGAGACCAGCCGGCCGTTGTCGTCGAGCACCGGCACGGTCGAGGACACGCCGCCGCCGATCTCGCGGATGCGGGCGTAGGTCGTCGGGATTTCCTCGAAATCGAGTCCCTTATGCGCCAGCGCCATCACCGCCTTCCAGCAATGGGGCGAAAAGAAGCGCCGTTCGTCGGCGCCGCAGAGGGAATAGAGGGCTCTCGTCATAACAGTCCTTTCGAAATCACGGCTCCATCCATTCGACGACAGAAAGCGTCTGCGATCAAATCAGGAAATTTCATGGGCGCATCACTGCGATTTGCAGGCAAACCGGGCTAGACTGCTGCGACGACCAGGGGGGACCAGATGCTTCGACATTACAGAATGTTCGCCGCCTACAACCGCTGGGCCAATGCCCAGGTCTATGCGGCCGCCGCCGAACTCAGCGATGCGGAATTCCGCAGCGATCGCGGCGCCTTCTTCGGTTCGCTTCATCGCACGCTCAATCATCTGCTCGTCGCCGACCGCATATGGATGAAGCGCTTTACCGGCACCGGCGAAGCGCCGACGACACTCGATGCCATCCTCTTTGACGAACTGGATGCGCTGGCCGCAGCCCGCAAGGCCGAGGACCAGCGGATCACTGCCTGGACGGACCGGCTTGATGAGGCGGCGCTTGCAGCCAACTTCACCTATGTCACGGTTGTACAGCCGACCGAGATTACCCAGCCGTTGGCACCGGCACTCGCGCATTTTTTCAACCACCAGACCCATCATCGCGGCCAATGCCATATGACGCTGACGGCACTCGGCAAACCGAGCCTTCAGCTGGACCTTCTTTACTTCCTACGCACCGAAGGCCGCGAGTGGATGTGAGGCAGCAGCCTCCATCAAGACTGAATTAACCGCCTTTGCCGGTTTCCGTCGCCAATCCGGCGCATCCCTTTTGCAAATTCAGCCTCTTTTAAAAACTTGCGCGCATAGCGGAAGGTGAGTGAAAAGGCCGGGCCGCGAGGGATCATCATGCAGAATGGAAACGCACTGGTGCCGCGCGAGGCCGCGCGCTCGGCGCCGATGGCCGACATTCAGAGGATCGCCCAGCATATGGCGCGATTGAACGTCGCCGCGCTGCCGCGCAATTACGAACTCTTCCACGAGGCGATCATCGGGCTCAATCCGGGCCTTGCTCAGGATATCGCCGCACTTGGACCTCAGCCGCAACAGGCGATGCTCGACGAACTCGGGCTGAAATACCGCCTCGTCGGCCATTGCGGACTGGCCGGCGAAACCTCGCGGAACGAGGCGAGCCGGATGCTGCGCGAGATTGCGGAGCGGCTTGCCGAAGGCCTCAGGCACAAAGATGCATTTGCGCGCGCCTGCGGCACGATCCTGAAATCCGTGTCCGGACATGAGGACCAGAGCCTTGTCGCCTTCATCGGCGAGATCGACTACCTCTCAGCCTCGCTGACGGCGGTGCTGTCGGCGGAGATGGACATCGGCGCCAGGCTTCAGGAAGACATCAAGGCGCTGGAAGTGTTGGAGCGCGGCATTTCGGCGATGCAATCGGCCGCCGTGGCCGACAAGATCACGGGGCTCGCAAACCGCATCGCGTTCAACCGCGTGATATCAGAGCTCTACGAGCGCGAAGGAGGTGCGGCCGGCAGTGCGCTGATCATGGTCGATATCGACAATTTCACCGATCTCAACGAGAGATACGGCACGCAGGCCGGCAACAAACTGCTGAAGAAGCTCGCCGGCCTCTTCAGCAAATCCATCAAGAAGAACGACTTCGTCGCCCGCACCGAGGCCCATGAATTCGGTTTCCTGTTTTCCAATGTCGGCATGCAGGATGCAATGGCGATTGCCGAGCGCCTGCGAACCTCGGTCGAAGACAATCTCGTCTTCGCGACGTCCGACAAGGCCGATCCGGGCAGACTGACCATCTCGATCGGCGTGGCGCTGAGCGCCGATGCGACGACTGCGGGACAGCTTCAGGCCAACGCCCGCGTGGCACTTTTTGCCGCCCAGTCGAACCGGCGTCAGCCGGTGCAGGCATTCGGGCGTTGAGGCCACAAGACATGCACACCTGTCTCGGTGGATCACTCTTGCCTTGATCCGCGCTTTCGGCCAAAACGCCGACCATGATCACGATCACCGATATTTCCGCCCGCATCGCCGGACGCCTGCTTCTCGACAATGCCAGCGTGTCGCTGCCTTCGGGCACGAAGGCGGGGCTCGTCGGGCGCAACGGCGCGGGCAAGTCGACGCTTTTTCGCGTCATAACAGGCGATCTCAGCGCGGAGACCGGATCGGTATCGATCCCGAAGGGCGCGCGCATCGGCCAGGTGGCACAGGAAGCGCCGGGGACCGAGGACTCGTTGATCGAGATCGTGCTCGCCGCCGACAAGGAACGCGCGGCGCTGCTTGCCGAAGCCGATACGGCAAACGATCCGCACCGCATCGCCGAAATCCAGATGCGCCTCGTCGATATCGACGCGCATTCGGCCGAGGCGCGCGCCGCGAGCATTCTCGCCGGCCTCGGCTTCGACCAGGCGGCTCAAGCCCGCCCCGCCTCCTCCTTTTCCGGCGGATGGCGCATGCGCGTGGCGCTCGCCGCCGTGCTGTTTGCCGAGCCGGACCTGCTTCTGCTCGACGAGCCGACCAACTATCTCGACCTGGAAGGCACGATGTGGCTGGAGGATTATATCCGCCGCTATCCACACACGGTCATCATCATCAGCCACGATCGCGACCTCCTGAACAACGCGGTCAACTCCATCGTGCATCTCGACCAGAAGAAGCTCACTTTCTACCGCGGCAATTACGACCAGTTCGAGCGGCAGAAGGCGGAAGCCGACGAGCTGCAGACGAAGGCCAAGGCCAAGAACGAGGCGGCTCGCAAACATCTGCAGAGCTTCATCGACCGCTTCAAGGCCAAGGCCTCCAAGGCCCGGCAGGCGCAATCGCGCGTCAAGGCGCTCGAGCGCATGGGAACGGTCGCCGCCGTGATCGAAGACCACGTTCAGCCAATCAGCTTTCCCGAGCCCGAGAAGCAGCCGGCCTCACCGATCGTGGCGATCCAGAACGGCGCCGTCGGCTACGAACCCGGCAAGCCGATCCTGAAAAACCTCAACCTGCGCATCGACAATGACGATCGCATCGCCCTGCTCGGCTCGAACGGCAACGGCAAGTCGACCTTTGCCAAATTCATCTCGGGGCGACTGGCGCCCGAGAGTGGCGAAGTGAAGCTCGCGCCGGGCCTCAAGATCGGCTTCTTCGCCCAGCATCAGCTCGACGACCTCATCCCCGAGCAATCGGCGGTGGAGCATGTGCGCCGGCTGATGCCCGCCGAAGCAGAGGCCAAGGTGCGCGCCCGCGTCGCGCAGATGGGGCTGGCGACCGAGAAGATGGCGACGGCGGCCAAGGACCTTTCCGGCGGCGAGAAGGCCCGTCTGCTGATGGGGCTTGCCGCCTTTCATGCACCGAACCTGCTGATCCTCGACGAACCGACCAACCACCTCGATATCGACAGCCGGCGGGCGCTGATCGAGGCGCTGAACGACTATGACGGCGCCGTCATCCTGATCTCGCACGACCGCCACCTGATCGAGGCGACGGTCGACCGCCTCTGGCTCGTCAGCGGCGGCACCGTCACCACCTTCGAAGGCGACATGGACGAATACCGCGACCTGATCGTCAGTTCCGGCCGGAAGAAAGACGAGAAACCGCAGGGTGCCGAGGAGACGACATCGAAGGCCGACCAGCGCAAGCTCAATGCGGAAAGGCGCGCCTCGCTGACGCCGCTGAAGAAAAAGATCAACGAAATCGAATCCTTGACGGCGAAGCTGGAGAAACAGATTCAGACCCTTGATGTGGAACTTGCGGATCCTGTTCTCTATGAGAAGACGCCCGCCAAAGCCGCCGAAAAGGCAAAACAGCGTGGCGAGGCCGCCGCAAAACTCGCCGCCGCCGAGGAGGAGTGGCTGATGCTGTCTTCCGAATACGAAGAGGCGATGGCAGGATAGCCACAGCCCCGGAGAAATCGCGGCGAAGTGCCGCGCGACGGCGCAATTCCTGCCTGCATCAACCGGTCATTAACCATAATTCGAAAGGTTGGCTCAACATTCGTTACCGATTTGTTGAGCCCTTTCGATGTATCGCTTTTTCGTTCTGTCCTGCCTGGCCCTCACGGCCGCCCTCTCCGCCTGCAGCACCACCCGACAAACCGCGCCCGATGCATCGATCAAGACCTCCTCGGTGATCGCGCCCGAGGGGCGCAAACTTGCTTATGCTGGCGACGATGCGACGCCGCGCATGAGCGGCTGGCACCATCTGGCCGGGCGGACGCTGGAGGTTTCCTCGCTTGCCGATCTCAAGCTGCAGGACAAGGAAGTGATCCTGAGCTTCGACGACGGCCCGATCCCCGGCCGGACCGACAAGGTGCTGGCGATCCTCGATCAGTTCGGCGTCAAGGGCGCCTTCATGATGGTCGGCGAAATGGCCGAGATGCATCCGGCACTCGCCCGCAAGGTCGCTGAGGACGGCAACACGATCGGCAGTCACACCTATGACCACGCCAATTTGAGTTCGCTGGATTTCGACGCGGCGATGGCCGAGGTGATCAAGGGCGAATTGGCGGTGACCAAGGCGACGGGGACGGATGTTTCCTTCTTCCGCTTCCCCTATCTGGCCGAGAGCCACAGGCTGCGCGCCGCGATCGCCATGCGCGACATGGTGGTCATGGATGTCGATATCGACAGCAAGGACTATTTCGCCGGAACGGCGGTCTCGGTGACGCAGCGAACGATGGACCTGCTGCACAGGCGCGGGCGCGGCATCATCCTTATGCACGACATCCACAAACGCACGGCAACGATGCTGCCCAATCTGCTTTCGGAACTCGAATCTGAAGGCTTCAAGGTCGTGACTCTGAAATTCAGGAGGACGCAAGCCCCAAGCAATCTCGTCGCCTCGGCAGGTTTCGTGGCGACCCGCTGAAGCGGATCGCCAAGTTAAAATGGCTGATGAAAGGTGTGCAGATTCGAGCTACCCGAATTTGCCCGCCATCATTCCATTTTCTCCGCTTAAGAGCTGAGATGCATTCGCTTTTGTAACCTTTGGCGGCCGGGAGATTGGCCTCCGCGTCATCTCGTGCGCAGGATTTTCCAATACACCCGCACATTTCAAAAAATAAAATCTATAAAATCCATTGCGATGATGATTTTCTCCGAGAAAGAATGTTCCTTCTCTCTCATCGGTTTCCAAATGCCCTTCAAAGCCGTTCAGTTGCCGTGTCGCGGAAAAATGATCCTTGCGATCAGCGATCTCTTCGAGCGGCGCGGAGACGAGGCATGACCGAGGTCGGGCCGAAATCCTCCACGCGGCGAATACCGACCATAGCAGTCAAATCAAAAGAGCCAGCAATTGCTCGGGGACAGCGCACTGATCCCTCAACCTTCCTTTCAAAACGGAGCTGAAAAACATGTCACGTAGTATTTTCCCGAAGGCGCTCCTAGCCGCATCGATTTCCGTACTGGCCGCAACGCAGGCATTCGCAGATGCTACGCTCGATCGCGTCAAGGCCCGCGGCACCCTCACCGTCGGGGTTATCCTGTCGGGCGCGCCCTTCGGCTATATCGATCCGACCTCGCAAACGCAGAAGGGATATAATCTCGACATTGCAAAGGCGCTGGCGGACGATCTTGGCGTCAAACTCGAAACGGTTACCGTCACGCCCCCGAACCGGGTGCAATTTCTGCAGCAGGGCAAGGTCGACATTCTGATCGCCAACATGCAATACACGGAAGACCGCGCCAAGGTGCTCGACTGGGTGCCGACGCCGTATGATCGCAGCGGCGGCGCCGCCGTCGGACGCAAGGACAGCGGCCTGAAGGACTGGGCGGATCTCAAGGGAAAGCCGGTCTGCGTTTCGCAGGGGTCGAACTTCACCCAGCCGCTGATCGAACAATACGGCGCCGAGGTAAAAGGCCTGCCGAGCCAGCCGGAGTCGCTGCTGGCGCTGCAGGGCGGCAATTGCGTTGCGGCCGTTCATGTCAGCGCAACCGTCGGCCTGCTGCTGGAGGATCGACCCGAGGAGTGGAAGGACTACACTATTCTCTTCCCGACCGAGCTTCTCCCCTCCGATTCCGTGATTTGGGTGCGAAAGGGCGAGAAGGACACTGCCGAGGCACTCGATAAGACGATCCGGCAGCTCCATACGTCAGGAAAGCTTCTGGAGTTTGCAAAGGCGAACCGGCTTCGCAATACCGAATATCTCGAACAGGAGCGCGAGACCCTGTCGGCCAGCAAGTAAGACAGGTTGCACTGGCGGATCGACATGCAGGATACCAGCATGACCAGCCTGTTCGTCGACCTGACGAACAGGCTCGGCCTCAATTACGAGTTCCTGGCAACGGGCTATGAGGCGCAGATATGGCGTGATGGCTTCATCACTACGCTCTATCTGATCGCCCTGCTGATCCCCGTCAGCCTGATTGCCGGGCTGCTGTTTGCCGCCTGCCTGACATCTGGCAGGCTCTGGCTATCGGCGCCGGTGCGCGCCTTCGTGGAAGTCACCCGAAACACGCCGACGCTGGTGCAGCTGATGTTCAGTTTCCTCGTCCTCAACACTTTCGTGTCGAACCTAGTGGGCGGCGCGCAGAACAATCCGCTGACGCCGTTCTTCTGGGTGGTGGCGGTGGTGGGGCTGCACATCGCCGCCTTGCATGCCGAGGCGATCCGCGCCGGCATCGAAGCCGTGCCGTCGGCTACCGTGGAGGCAGCGCGCGGCACCGGCTTCAGCAAGCTGCAGATCCTTCGTTATGTCGAAGTTCCCCTTGCGTTTCGGGCCTCGCTTCCCGCGATCGTCAACAACCTGATCAACCTGGTGAAACTGACGACGGTGGGCAACGCGATCGCCGTCAGTGAGATCACCTATGCCTCGATCATGGTCTGGACGCAGCGCGACAACGTCGTGTCGCTGATGATCGTCATCCTGCTGTTCTTCAGCCTCATCAATCTCGCCGTTGCCCGTATCGGCCTGTGGGTGGAGCGCAAGCTCGCCGTGCCGGGGTATGGCCTATGACGACACTGGCGCTTTCCGAGCCGCGCAAGAGCAGCCATCTGCTGCGCAATATCGGTTTCGTGGCATTGCCGCTCGTCATCCTTCTCTGGTCGCTGACCGATCTGACGCTCGGGCGCGAACTGGTGACGTGGTTTCCCTACCTTGCTTCCGGCTTCATGATGAACGTCGTCATCAGCCTGTGCGCGATGACGCTTGGAACCTCGGTCGGAGCCGTGTTCGGCATCCTGGAACTGGCGCCCTACAGGCTGGTGCGCTACCCTGTGGTCGCCTATGTGCAGGTCTTTCGCAACGCGCCGCATCTCGTGCTGATCTTCGCGACGACTTACATCTTTCCCTTCGAGATCGTGGTCGCCGGCAACTACCTGCCCTTCCCCGATTGGCTGAAGGCAGTGATCGGCCTTGCCATACCGGCCAGCGCCTATGTGGCCGAAATCACCCGCGGCGCCATCCTTTCCATCCCGACCACGCAATGGGAGGCGGCAAAGGGGCTCGGATTTTCGCGAAGCCAGGCGCTGCGCTGGATCATCCTGCCGCAATGCCTGCGGCGCTCGCTGCCGCCATGGATGAACATCCTGGCCTCCATCACCATGGGCACTTCGCTCGCCTCACTGGTCGGCGTGCACGAACTGCTGCATGCGGCGACCGATGCCAGCACATCAGTGCGCCGCCTCGATTTCACGATCATCGCCTATATCGTCGTGATGGCCGCCTTCTTCACGCTTTGCTACCCGATCTCGCGACTGACCCGGCGCCTCGAGCGACGTTTCAACGCGGCTTGAGAATTGAGATGATGAACACGAAGACCAACGAAACGATCGTGCGACTGGAAGACGTACACCTGTCCTTCGGCCAGACCAAGGTGCTGAAGGGCATAGACCTGGCCGTCAACAGGGGCAACGCCGTCTCCATCATCGGCCCCTCCGGCTCCGGAAAATCGACGATCCTGCGCTGCATCAACGCGTTGGTGACGCCGCAGCAAGGGCGCATCACGGTCAACGGCACCCGCGTCGATCAGTTGGCCAAGGAAAGCGATCGTATCGCGCTGCGCAAGCGCGTCGGCATCGTTTTCCAGCAATACAATCTCTTTCCCCACCTGACGGTGCTGGACAATATCGTGCTGGCCCCGACCCGCATCCTCGGCGTCGAACAGCGCGAGGCGGAAAAACTTGCGCGCGAATTGCTCGACAAGGTGCGGCTCTCCGAAAAGGCTGGCGCCTATCCCGGCCAGCTTTCCGGCGGTCAGCAGCAGCGCGTGGCGATTGCCCGCGCGCTGGCGATGAAGCCGGAACTGGTACTGTTCGACGAAGTGACCTCGGCGCTCGATCCCGAGACAGTGGGCGAGGTGCTGTGGGTGATCCGCGACCTCATCCGCGACGGAATGACCAGCATTCTCGTGACCCATGAAATGCGCTTCGCGGAGGAAATCAGCGACATCGTCGTCTTCACCGAGAACGGACGGATCGTCGACCGGGGGTCCCCTAAGGAGATTTTCCATGCGTCCGACAATCCGCGCATCCGCCAGTTCGTCGGCGGGCTCGCCGGCGGGCGCGGGCTGGTCCGCGGCGAAAGCATGTAGGATTCGTCATGACGAACACATTCGCGCCTCTGACTTCAGAATTCGCCCAGGCGATCATCTCCTCAAATCCGGGGGAAGACCGCGCGGCGACGGACGCGGCCCGCACGGCGATCATCGATTTTCTCGCCTGCGCGATCGCAGGCGCCCGGGACCGCACGACCGGGATTCTGGCCGATGCCGTCGGCGGCAACCTGCCGGGCGGCGCGATCCTGATCGGAAGCGCACGCCGGACCGATCCGCTGGTCGCGGCCACCATCAATGGTCATGCCGGCCACGTGCTCGACTATGACGACGTGCACGCAAGCGTGCGCGGCCATCCGACGACGGTCATCATCCCGGCGTTGCTGGCTTTCGCCGCCGAGCGCGCGTTTTCCGCGGATGCACTGGTCGCTTCTTATATCGTCGGGCTTGAAGCCACGGCACGGCTCGGATTGTCGCTCGGTTCAAAACACTATGAGAACGGTTTCCATGCGACTGCAACGCTCGGCACAGTCGGGGCGGCAGCCGCAATCGCGCATCTGACGCGCGCGCCGATCGACGAGACAGCCATCGCGCTGGGCCTTGCCGCAACGCAATCATCCGGTCTGCGGCTGCAATTCGGCGCGGATGCCAAACCTTTTCACGCTGGCATGGCGGCGCGATCCGGGCTCCTGTCTGCGCGATTGGCAACTGCCGGCTTCGGCGGCGCCCGCGATTTTCTCGACAGTCCCGTCGGCTTCTATTCGGCTTATGCCTTCGGCGCGGAACGCCTGTCGGCCTTAACCGAGAACTGGGGCTCGCCCTGGCAGATCGTGGCACCCGGGCTGACGTTGAAGGCCTACCCCTGCTGCACCGCCAGCCACCCGGTCGCCTCTCTCGGCATCGCCCTCAACCGGGAAGGCCTTCTCGCCGAGGCGATCGAGCGCATCACCTTCACCTACCCGCCCGGTGCCGATGCAGCCTTGGTGGTGAGCAAGCCAACCAATGGGATCGAGGCGCGCTTCAGTCCCGAATATGTGTTCGCCGCCGCTCTCATCGATGGGGCACTGCGGCTCGACCATTTCGACGAGCAGCCTGTTGCACCGCGATTGATGGAACTTGCACGGCGCGCCGATCGCCGTCATGACGAGAGCGCGCCGCGCATGTCGAGCGACCTCCGGACCCGCTTCGTGATCGTGGATATCGCGCTTCGCGACGGCAGCAGGATACAACGTCGCTTCGACGGTCTGCCGGGCCTCGCCAATCCCATAGAGAAGTTTCGCGATGCAACGGCACGCCATCCCGCCTTCGCGGATATCCCGTCGCTTGTGAGGACGATGAGCAGCACCGCCGACCTTCGCCAGCTACTGGCGCTGCTCAACCAAGATATCGCCCCACACCTCGCTTGATCAAGGATTTGATATGACACTCAAAAGAGAAATTCATCTGGGCCTGTTCCTGCAAGGAGCTGGCCACCACGTATCCGGCTGGCGTCACCCGCACGCCGAGGCGGGAAGCGAGAATTTCGACCTGCTGCGGCGCGTCTCGCAGATCGCCGAAGCAGCGAAATTCGATATGGTCTTTCTGGCTGACGGATTGACCAGCGGCGCCGACGCACACCCCTCGACGATCGCGCGCTTCGAACCCTTGACGCTGCTGTCCGCGCTGGCCGTGGTGACCGACAAGATCGGGCTCGCGGCAACCGCCTCCACGACCTATGGCGAGCCCTATCACACCGCTCGCGCCTTCGCTTCCATCGACCATCTGAGCCACGGCCGCGCCGCCTGGAATATCGTCACGACCTCCTATGCCCGCACGGCGAACAATTTCTCCAAGGCCCATCCGGAGCATGACGAACGTTATGCCGTGGCCGAGGAATTCGTCGACGTCGTGCGCGGTCTCTGGGACAGCTGGGACGACGATGCCTTCGTCAAGGACAAGCAAAGCGGCGTCTATGCCGACCCCGCCAAGCTTCATGTGCTGGATCACAAGGGCAAATATTTCTCGGTCAAGGGTCCGCTGAACATTCCGCGCGCGCCACAGGGCCATCCGATCCTGATCCAGGCCGGGTCGTCCGGCCCGGGCCAGGATCTGGCCGCCCGCACTGCCGACGTCGTATTCACAGCGCAGCAGAGCCTCGACGAGGCTCAGGCCTTCTACAGAAGCGTCAAGGAGCGTGCCGCCCGTTTCGGACGCCGGCTGGACGATGTCGCCGTCATGCCGGGCTTCCTGCCTGTGATCGGCCGCACGGCTAGGGAAGCTGCGGATAAACTTGCGGAACTGGACAAATGGACCGATATCAAGAGCGCCATGCCGCTTCTGGAAGAGCGCATCGGCCATAGCCTTGCCAATTACGATCTCGATGCCCCTCTGCCGGACCTTCCGATCTCCGACCAGCTCCGCAGCCGCGCCGAGCTTTTGACCGCGCTTGCAAGACGCGAGAACCTGACCATCCGCCAGCTGGCGCTGCGCGTTGCCGCCGGCCGCGGCCATCATATAGTGCTTGGCACCCCAGCCGATATCGCCGACCGGATGCAGCAATGGTTTGAAAGTGGAGCCGCCGACGGATTCAACGTCATGCCGCCCTTCTTCCCCGAGGGTCTGGAGGATTTCACGGAGATGGTGGTGCCGATCCTGCAGGAGCGCGGCCTATTCCGCACCGAATATAGCGGCTCGACTCTCCGCGATCATCTCGGTCTCGCGCGGCCTGCACGAATTTCGCTTTAACTGTTCCACCACCTTGAACTTGCCCATCGCGCTTTCCGAAACCGATTCCGATTTCCGGGCCGATGGGGTAGAGCTGTGCGACGTCAACGGAATCAGGAAGGTCGGACATGAATCTTCACCTCGAAACGGACGACGATCTCCGCACTCGCCAGTTCATCGATGAGCACAATGCACACTCCGGCGCGGTGCTTGAAACAGCTGAATTCATCGAGGACCGCGACGCGATCAAGGCGCTGATCGAGCGACAGGACAGGCTTATCGTCCCGGTTCGACGAGGTGATTGGCTGTTCGACTTCCGCCAGTCGAAGGAAAATCCGCTCGGCGTCTGGCTTCGCCTGCCCGCCGATCAAAACCCATTGCCTGATGCCGATTGGGAGCCGGTCTTCGACCTCGACGCCTTCTGCGCCGGCGAAGGTAAGCGCTGGAACTGGCGCGGCGCCGTGACTTGCGCGTGGGAGCCGACGCGGGTGCTGCTCGCTCTTTCGGATGGCGGCTCCGACCTCATCCGGCTGCTCGAATTCGACTCCGAAATAAAGCAGGTCGTCGAGGGTGGTTTCGACACCCCTGCAGTGCGGTCCCACGCCACTTGGCTGAGCCGTGACGAAATCTGCTATTTCGGTTCCATCGATCGATATTCGGCGACCCGCTCGGGATGGCCGCGTGTCGGCCGCCGGTTGAAGCGCGGGCAGTTGCCCGAAGATGCCGCCATCATGTTCGAAGCTGCGGACAAGGACGTCTACGGCTCCAATATCGTCATCGACCCTGCCCTGTCGGGCGCTTCGGCGGATTCGGGATTGATCGAGATTTTCGTCGCCGGCCATGAGATCGGCGTCGCAAGCGCTTTCCTCATTGCAGACGACGGCACGCAGCAGCGCATCGATTTGCCTGACGAAGCCGACTTTCACTTCAATCGCGATCATTGCGTCTGGCGCGCAAAAACCGATGAGCGCGTTCCCACCGGCAGCCTCGTGCTGCAACGTTTCGACCCGAAATCTCAGACCATACTCGGGCCGGAGCGGGTCCTGTTCCAGCCTGGAGAGGGCCAGTCCGTCTCACAGATCATGCTGATGCGCGAATGGTGCGTCTTCATCATCTCCGATCGGCTGCGTCCGCGTCTTATGGTGCTGGACCTGACAAAACATGATGCCGAACAGTGCGAGATCGCGCTGCCGGCAGACATGCAAACGGCTTATTTCAGGCCCCTGCACGCCGATCTGCACCTCGGCGACGATACGCTCCACATTGTCGGCCAGGGGTTTCTTCAGCCTCCAACCTGCTACCGGCTGGAACTTTCGGATCGCAGCAAAGAGGCCGAACCGATTTTCGTCGCGGCCGCTCCGAGTTATTTCGACACCACGGGTATGTCATCCGAACTGCTGGAAGCCGTTTCGGAAGATGGAACGAGCGTGCCCTATCGGCTGGTCTTGCCGAAGGAGTGGACCAAGGGGGCGCTGCCGGTGCTGCTTTACGGCTATGGCGGCTTCGATGTCTCGCTATCGCCGACCTATTCCGGCGTAACCGGCCGCTGGCTGGAGCAAGGCGGCGCCTATGTGCAGGCCTATATCCGCGGCGGCGGTGAATTCGGGCCCGACTGGTATCGCAGCGCCAAGCGGCAGGGGCGGGAAAATGCCTTTGCCGATTTCGTCGCCATCGCCCGCGATCTCGTCGCCCGCGGCTACACCGTGCCATCGCGGATTGCCTGCCAGGGCGGCAGCAATGGCGGCCTGCTGACGGGCGTGATGCTGACACGCTACCCGCGAGATTTCGGCGCCGTCTGGTGCCAGGTGCCAGTGCTCGACATGACACGCTTCCATCTGTTCAGCGCAGGTCAGGCCTGGATGGACGAATATGGCGATCCGGAGACGCCGGCGGATCGGGATTTCATGCTCGGCTACTCGCCGCTCCATAATGTGCGGCCCGCGGCAGAAATCGCCTATCCGCCGATCTATATTGAAAGCTCAGCCAATGACGACCGTGTCCATCCCTCGCATGCGCGCCGCTTTGCCGCCCGGCTGGAGGAGGAAGGACATAAGCCGCTCTTCCATGAATTCGGCTCAGGCGGGCATGGCGGCGACGGCAATTCCGAAGAGCGCGCCGCCCGCGCGGCGATGGGTTACAGCTTCCTACGGCAGACGATCATGCGATAGGATGGATGGAATGGAGGAGCAGAGCTTGTCGACGCTCTTCTTTCTGCTACAACAGCCTCAATAAATCATACTTTTCATACAAGCCCGAGCGAAACACCATGTCCCCAATCAATCTCGCCATCGTCGGCGTCGGCAAGATCGTCCGCGACCAGCACCTTCCTTCCATCGCCAAGAACCCGGATTTCGAGCTTGTGGCGACGGCAAGCCGGCACGGCACGGTCGAAGGCATCAAGAGCTATACGACGATCGACGCCATGCTGGATGCCGAGCCCTCGATCGATGCCGTTTCTCTCTGCATGCCGCCGCAATATCGCTATGAGGCTGCCTATAAGGCGCTGGTCGCCGGCAAGCACGTTTTCCTGGAAAAACCGCCCGGCGCGACGCTCAGCGAAGTTGCCGATCTCGAGGCGCTCGCGGCCAAACAGGGCGCATCGCTCTTTGCCAGCTGGCATTCGCGCTATGCTCCGGCTGTCGAAGCCGCCAAGGCGTTTCTTGCCTCGACGACGATCAACAGCGTGCACGTGATCTGGAAGGAAGATGTCCGCCACTGGCATCCGAACCAGGAATGGATCTGGCAGGCTGGCGGCCTCGGCGTTTTCGATCCCGGCATCAACGCGCTGTCGATCGTCACTCATATTCTGCCGCGGCCAGCTTTCATTACGGAGGCCGTGCTCGAATTTCCTGAGAATCGCGATGCACCGATTGCTGCCGACATTCACTTCCGCGATGCCGATAGCCTACCGGTTCATGCCGAATTCGACTGGCGCCAGACCGGCAAGCAGAGCTGGGATATCGTTGCGGAAACGGCAGCCGGCCAAATGGTCCTTTCCGAAGGCGGCGCCAAGCTTTCCATCAACGGCACGCTGACATTTGCCGAACCGGAACAGGAATATCCCTCCCTTTACCGACGCTTTGCCGAGATCATCAAGGCCGGCACATCGGATGTCGACCTTGCACCACTGCGCCACGTCGCCGACGCTTTCATGCTCGGCAAGCGGAAATTCGTGGAGGCGTTCCACGACTGATCGGCCCTTGCCGGCAGATGCCTTCGCTCCAGCTAAATGCTAAAGTAGTGGTCCCAACACGTGAAGGCCGCCTCCATGCAGCAGCAGGAGCAGGATGAATCATTCGGATTGGGTGTCCGACATCTGACGGTCAGGCTTTCTGACCCCAATGGGAAATGGCGCGACGCTTATCTGCTGGAGGAGAACAGGATACGCAACGCGCTTGGCCCTCTGGCGCTCGATATCCAGCATTTCGGCAGCACCGCCATTCCAGGCATCAAGGCAAAGCCGATCATCGACATCCTGGTCGGCATCCCCAGACTCGAGGATGGGATTGCCTGCATCGGGCCGATGGAAACGATCGGCTACGACTATGCCGGCGTGGATATCGTGCCCGACGACCATCTCTTCGGCCGGGGCATCGTGGGCGAGACGCGCACACATCTTGCGCATGTGGTCGAATATCAGGGCTTCAACTGGAGGCGGAACCTATTCTTCCGCGACAGGCTGCAGAACGACCCTGCCCTGGCCCTCGCCTATGAGGAGCTGAAGATCGACCTTGCGCAGAAATTTGCCGAGAGCCGTGCGGCCTATACCGGCGCAAAAAAGGATTTCATCGACAAGGTTCTCGCCGAGGCCGATTTGGCCTGACAATCGAGGTCAGGCCTTCTTCTCCCACCGCCCTTCCGATGTCTGCTGCCAATAGGTGAGGCTGTGCCCCTCGCCTTTCAGCCTCTTCCATTGCGCCCGGGCGGCTTCGAGCTGCTCCTGATCGTGACCGTCGAACATGAAGACGATGCGCTCATAGGCATCAGCCGGCGGCGGCTCGGCACCATCGACGATAAAACGAACCGTCGCCGCATTGGCATTGTCCGACGTGACGGTCAAAAGCACCGGCTGGTTTTCGGCGAAATCAGCCTCGTCGGTGCCATGAGGCAGGAAGCTCTCCTCGCGAAAAGTCCAAAGATGCGCATCGAGAGCATCGCGCCTCGCGGCCTCGCGCGTCTGGACGGCAACGCGCCAGCCGCGCTCCACGCTTTTGTCGAGGAGCGGCGGAAGCGCGTCTTCTAACCTGGTTTCGGTCAGATGATAGAAAAGAATATCCGTCATCGGGATTCATAATGGGCGCGAACGAGTTCGTCGAGCAGGCGTACGCCGAAACCGGATCCCCAGGACTGGTTGATCTCATCCTGCGGCGAGCCCATCGCCGTGCCGGCAATATCGAGGTGCGCCCAGGGCGTGTCCTGCACGAAGCGCTTGAGGAAATGTGCCGCCGTGATCGAGCCGGCCTGGCGGCCGCCGGTGTTCTTCATGTCGGCGAACTTGCTGTCGATCAGCTTGTCGTAATCCCTGCCGAGCGGCATGCGCCAGAGCTTCTCGTTTGTCGAAAGACCGGCTGCCGTGAGCTGGTCGGAAAGCTGGTCATCATTGGAGAACAGACCGGCATGGATATTGCCGAGCGCCACAACGATCGCGCCGGTCAAGGTGGCGAGATTGATCATGAACTGCGGCTTGAAGTGATCATTGCAATACCAGAGGGCGTCACAGAGCACGAGGCGGCCTTCAGCATCCGTGTTGATCACCTCGATCGTCTGACCGGACATGGAGGTGACGATATCGCCCGGACGCTGGGCGTTACCATCGGGCATGTTCTCCACCAGACCGATGATGCCGACGGCATTGACGGCTGCCTTGCGTGAGGCGAGCACATGCATCAGGCCGGTCACGGCCGCGGCGCCGCCCATATCGCCCTTCATGTCCTCCATACCGGCGGCCGGCTTGATCGAAATGCCGCCGGTATCGAAGACGACACCCTTGCCGATGAAGGCGATCGGACGATCCTTGCTCTTGCCGCCCTTCCACTGCATGACCGCCAGACGCGGCGGGCGCACCGAGCCCTGGGCAACGCCGAGCAGCGCACCCATTCCGAGACGGCGCATTTCCTTCTCGGTCAGGATTTCCACGTCGACGCCGAGCTTTTCCAGTTCCTTTGCCCTGGCGGCAAATTCGACCGGTCCAAGCGCGTTTGGCGGTTCATTGACGAGGTCACGGGCGAGATTGACGCCACCTGCGATCGCTTCGGAGTCGGAAAACGCCTTCTTGGCGCCGGTCACATCGGCGGTGACGATCGTCACCTTGACGGATTTTGCCGATTTCTCCTCGTCGTCGTTCTTCTTCGTCTTATAGGCGTCGAAGCTGTAGGCCCGCAGTAGCATGCCAAGCGCGAAATCGGCGGCGGCGCGCGCCTTCATCTCAAGGCCGGGCACGTCGATGAAGATGACGGCCTTGTCGGTATTCTTGATTTTCGATGCCGCGGCGCCACCGGCCTTCAGCCAGTCATGGGCAGTGAGTTCGCCGGCCTTGCCAAGCCCGACGACGACGATGCGCTCGACGGGTGCACCTTCCGGGGCGACAATATCGAGCGCGGCCATGGATTTAGCGGAGAATCGAGCGATCTTCGCGGCCTTGGCGATTACACCGACCGGATCGACCGTTTCGGCGCCTGCGGCGCTCTCGGCCTCCGCCGTCTTCAACACTATCGCCAGCCCGCCGTTGAGCTTTGCCGACTTCGAGAATGAAATTTCGAACTTCGCTGACATGTCTTCTCCGCTGGGATTCTTTGAAATCGGTCCCTGGCGGATAATTTCGCGTTTGGCGGGTCTGTCAATGGCTTGCGACTATTGTTATGGTCGCGCGCGGCCGTCCGGGCCCTCATGTTTTCGTCGGTTCCGTAGATATTCGCGTTGACAGTTTTTTCGAAAAATCCATGGCGGAGGCCTGTGATCCGCCTGCCGAAAACGAATTTCGGCGTGTTCCTGCTTCTGTTCTGGGCGTGGTGGGCGCTGCTTGCCGTCTTTCGCGCCTTTCCCGCAATAGACATTTATTTTTCCCAGCTTTTTTTCGTGGGCACGGATTGTGACGCGACCGCCGCTGCCGGGAGCATCTGCGGCGGCTTTCCCTATCGCGACTCGGGGAATTTCGACCTGCTGCGCACCATCTTCTTCCGCCTGCCCTACGTCGTCGCGATCGTCATGGCGTGGAAACTGATCGAGTGCTACCAGCAGCACGGCGCGACCTTCAACGCAGAGCGGGCGCGTAAGCTCAAAGTCGGCCTCGGAACGCTGCTGATCGGTCCGGTGCTGATCGTCAATGTCATCCTGAAGGAACATTGGGGCCGGCCGCGGCCGGTGCAGACGGATATTTTCGGCGGGACCCTGCATTTTGTCGAGGCAGGCTCGCTTGCCGGCAAATGCGTCTCGAACTGCTCCTTCGTCTCCGGCGAAGCGGCGAGCGCCGGCTGGCTGCTCTGCCTTCTGCTCTTCGTCCCGAAATCGCTGCGTTATGCGCTGGTGCCGCCCGTCGCGGCGATTTCGATCCTGACGCCGGCCATGAGGCTGTCCTTCGGCGCGCATTATCTCTCCGACGTGGTGCTCGGATGGCTGTCCTCGCTTGTCGTCTTCGCGGCACTGCTGGCGTTAACTGAGTCGCAACAGAGCCAAAAAAATTCTGAAATTTGAATGAATTTTTGACACCTGCTTGTCGCAAAAGCGCGACAAAGAGCGTAGAGGGATTCTCCTGCAAGCCGTTTGGGCCTGCAGGTGCTTTCAAGGGCCGGCATGAAACTACTCGAGACATACATATTGCGGCGCGTCGGCCAGATGTTTCTCGTGGCGCTCCTGCCCGTGCTGGCGATTATTTGGACGACTCAAGTTCTGCAGCGCATCAACCTCGTCACCGACAGCGGCCAGTCGATCGGTTCGTTCGCCAAGCTGGCGACGATGATCCTGCCGTCGATCATACCTGTGGTGCTGCCCTTCGCGCTCGTCATCGCCATCACCCAGACTCTGACGACGATGAACAACGATTCCGAGTTGACCGTCATCGACGCCGCCGGGGCGCGGCGCAGCATTCTGATCCGTCCGATCCTTCTGCTTGCCGCCGTCATCAGCGTCTTTTCCTTCTTCGTCGACAATATCGTCGAACCACGGGCAAAGACCGTGGCGCGCCAGATGATCGCCGAAACCTACGCCGATCTTCTCTCCTCGGTCATCGAGGAAAAGACCTTCCGCAAGCTCGACGAGGGTCTCTATGTGCAGATCTCGCAGCGCCTGGCGGGGCGCATGCTGAAAGGCCTGTTCGTCGCCGACGAGCGGGACCCGGCCTACGAGCTGATTTATTACGCCAAGGAAGGCGCCGTCGACGATACCGGCACGACGCTGATCATGCACGACGGCGAGGTGCATCGCAAAACGCCCGACGGCAACGTCTCGGTCATCAATTTCGATTCTTATTCCTTCGACCTCTCGGACATGACGGAAAGTCGCGGTCAGGCGACGCTGAAGGCCAGCGACCGTGACCTGTGGTTCCTGTTCAATCCCGATCCGAACGACAAGGACTATACGATCCGGCCGCAGAGCTATCGCGCCGAACTGCATCGGCGGCTGACGGACTGGATCCTACCTGTCGTCTTTGCCCTGTTTTCCCTGGCGATCGCCGGCGATGCGCGCTCGCACCGTGAAGCGCGGCTGCATCCAATGGTGAGCGCGCTCGCCTATGCCTTCGCGCTGCGTTGGGCTGCCTTCTACGCGGCGAACCAGATCGACACCGATCCGGAATATATCGCCGTCCTCTACGCCATCCCCATCGTCAGCAGCATCGTCTCGATCATCTTCCTCGGCCTGCACAAGCGACGGGTCATGCCTTCGTTCATCCGGGACCGGATATCATCGTCCTGGAGACGAATGCAGGAAAGACTGCTTGCCGCAACCAGCAGGTCCGGCGGGGGCGCAGCCCAATGATGTTCGGAACATTGTCGCGCTATTTCTTTCGCCGCTACCTGGCGACGACGGGCTGGTTCTTGGTCGGCGTCTCGGCCATCGCCTTCCTTCTTGATTTCAGCGAGACGGCAGGACGCATGTCCGGCCTGCCCGGTTACACGATCGGCGGCGGCATCGTGATGACCGCCGTGCGCCTGCCGCTCATCCTGCAGCAAACAGTCCCCTTCATCGCGCTCTTCGTCGGCATGACGGTGCTGATCGGGCTCAATCGCAAATACGAACTCGTCGTTACGCGCGCAGCCGGCATCTCGGTCTGGCAGTTCATGTTTCCCTTCATCGCCGGCTCACTGGCGCTCGGCGTGCTGACGATGACGGCGCTCAACCCGCTTGCTGCCTGGGGACAGCGCCAGGCACTGCTCGTCGAATCCGACTGGCGCGGCGAAAACGCGGTTCTACGCAAGGCGCCGCAGATTCCGTGGCTGCGCCAGATCAGTGGCCGCGACGATGTCATCATCGGCGCCCAGACGGTCCAGGAGAACGGAACCAAGCTGATCGACGCGGTGTTGATCCATTTCGATTCAGGCGGCCGAGTCATTCTGAGACAGGATGCCGCCACGGCAAAGTTGGAAGATGGTTACTGGCAGCTTAACGGCGTCGTCGAGCGTAAGCCTGGGGAAATCCCGCTGCGCAAAGCTTCGGTCCAACTTCGCACCAATCTGAAACAGGATTTCGTCCAGGAGCGGCTGACAGCGCCGGAAACAATTGGTTTCTTTGACCTTTCCAATCGCATTGCAGCGGCCAAATCCTTCGGCATCTCGACCAAGGCACTGGAGACGCAATTCAACTCTCTGTTGTCCCAGCCATTGCTGCTGGTGGCCATGACTCTCATAGCTGCAACAGTGTCCCTAAAATTTAGCCGGTTCAACCAATCCCGCTCCGTGATTCTGGGTGGAATCCTGTCAGGCTTCATGCTTTATGTCATCACCGTGCTTGTAAAAGCATTCGGAAGCAGTGGAGTCGTGCCTCCCTTCGTGGCGACGTGGATACCGGTTGTCGTCGCGCTGGCCTTGGGCGCGACTATTTTGCTTCATCAGGAGGACGGCTAGTGGCGGTAGGCGACCGCAAGTACTTTAGTAAACAGTTGGTTGCCCTGCTTGTCGGTGCGGCTCTATGTTCCTATTTCGGCAGCGTCCCGGCTTCCTATGGCCAGGTCACGACGCCTGAACAAAACATTGGAAACAACATCCCCGAAGGAGCCAAACTCCTCCTCTCGGCCAATGAACTCGTCTACAATCGTGACGCCGAAGTGGTGTCGGCGGTCGGCGGCGTACAGATCAACTATGGCGGCTACAAGATGGTCGCGCAGAGGGTTGAGTACAATCAGAAGACCGGCCGGATGATGGCGCTCGGCAATGTCGAGCTCGTCAGCCCTGACGGCAACCGGATCTATGCCGACAACCTGGACGTGACCGACAATTTCGCCGACGGATTTATCAATTCGCTGCGCATCGAAACGGCCGACAATACCCGTATCGTCGCCGAAACCGGCGAGCGTGTCGGCGGCACGAAGATGATTCTCAACAAGGGCGTCTACACAGCCTGCCTTCCCTGCGCCGAGGATCCGAAGCGCGCCCCCTTCTGGCAGGTCAAGGCCAAGCGCGTGATCCAGAACGGCGAGACGCATACGATCCGCCTCGAACGGGCACGTTTCGAGCTGCTCGGTTACCCTATCGCCTTTGTGCCGTTCATCGAGGTTCCGGACAATACGGTGAAGCGCAAGTCCGGCTTCCTCTTCCCGACGATGAGCCTGTCGCAGAATCTCGGCTTCGGTCTTTCCATTCCTTATTATTATGTGATCTCGCCGAGCATGGATGCGACGGTCACTGCAACTGGCTACACGGCCCAGGGCTTCCTCGTCGAAGGTGAATTCCGTCAGCGTTTCGAGAACGGCACGCATATCCTGCGCGTCGCCGGCATCGACCAGGCAAATCCGGGTAATTTCAGCTCGGGTACCAGCGATCGCGAAGCCGAGCAGCGCGGCATGGTGGCATCAAAGGCCGAGTTCCGCATCAATCCGCGCTGGACGTTCGGCTGGGACGTCATGGTGCAGAGCGACAACAATTTCTCGAAAACCTACAGGCTACGCGGCCTGAGCGCCACGGATCGCACGAACCAGATCTACCTGACGGGGCTTGGCAAGCGTAATTATTTCGACATGAGGGCGTTTTATTTCGACGTCCAGGATGCCGACCGGTCGAACACGGCCGAAAAACAGCAGGCCATCGTCTATCCGTCGCTTGACTATCACTATGTCGCGCCTCAGCCGCTAGCAGGCGGCGAACTTTCTGCGGACGTCAACCTGACGAATATTTCGCGTACACATGATGACTTCTACACCGTCGACGGATTTGACCGCTTCCGCGGTCTGAAGGGTCAGACCTCGCGTCTGACCGGCGAACTTCAGTGGAAACGCACCTATGTCACGCCGACCGGCCTGGTGATCACGCCACTTCTGGCCGCGCGCGGCGACGCCTTCGCGCTGAACATGGACGACCCCACCGGTTACACCGGCAATTATCTTGACGACAATTCCGCCACCCGCTCTATGTTCACCGCCGGGCTGGAGGTGCGTTATCCGATCCTGATGACGACGGATAACAGCACCCATATTCTTGAACCAATCGCGCAAATCTATGCTCGACCCGATGAGCAACTCGCCGGACGGCTGCCGAACGAGGATGCGCAGAGTTTCGTCTTCGATGCCACATCGCTCTTCGACCGCGATAAATTCTCAGGCTACGACCGCGTCGAAGGCGGTACTCGCGCCAATGTCGGCTTCCAGTACACAGGGACTTTCGACAGCGGCTACAAGCTGCACGGCATCTTCGGCCAGTCTTATCAAATCGCCGGCCAGAACTCGTTCGCGACCGACGATCTCGTCAATGTCGGCGCCGATTCGGGCCTCGAAACCGACCGCTCCGATTATGTCGGCCTCGGCGGCGTCGAAACACCGTATGGCGTTTCCGTCGCAGCTTCCTATCGTCTCGACGAAAAGGATTTCGAGTTTCGCCGCGGCGACCTGACGACGGCCTACCAGAACGACACCTTCCAGACGCAGGTGACCTACACCCATCTCAGCGCCCAGCCGGCCTATGGCTTCGCCGAGGACAATGACGAGATCCAGACCAGTAGCAGGGTCAAGTTCAAGGATTACTGGTCGATCTTCGGCGGCATCGCGTGGGATCTGAACAATGATGTAATCAGCCGCCGGACGCTTGGCCTTTCCTATGAGGACGAATGCACGATCTTCACGATCGCCTATACGGATAGCAGGGACTCTGACGACGAGTCGGCAAGTGATTGGACAATCGGCGCGCGGCTGACTTTCCGGACGCTGGGCGACATCAAGATCGGCACCGATACTCTCTCCAACTGACGGGCGGAGGGCGTAAACATGGCCTCAAGTCATTCTTTCGCCGTAAGCCTGTGCAGGACATTGCCGCCAGTCGATATCGGAGGCATAGGGATTTCGCGTGACGGAAGCGATTTCCGCATGTCTCGCACTGTGGTAAGGACGCCGCGAATACCGTCTCGCGGCGCTAATGGGAGGTCAACAGATGATTGACGCGAAAAGAGCCATAACCGTCTTTCTCGCCAGCGCAGCGCTTGCCTTGATGACGAGCCTTGCCGGCCCGGCGATTGCAGCAAGCGAAGTCCAGGCCGTGGTGAATGGCACCGCGATCACCAGCGGCGATGTCGCCAAGCGTCAGGCCTTCCTGCGCCTTCAGAAAACGAAGGCCGACGCCAAGACCGCCACGGAGCAACTGATCGACGAGACGCTCAAGCGCCAAGAGGTCGCCCGCGTCCGCATGTCGGTTTCGCAGCAGGACGTCGATGCGTCTTTCGCGCGCTTTTCGGCCGGCAACAAACTTTCCGTCGAGCAGATGTCGCAGATCCTCGATCGTGCCGGCGTCGGCGTCGAGCATTTCAAGGGCTTCATCGCCGTCCAGATGAGCTGGCCGCGCGTCGTCAATGCGCGCTACGGCTCGACCTCCCGGCTGTCGAACTATGATCTCGTCTCGCGCATGATGCAGAACAACAAACAAAAGCCGGTGACGACGGAATATATGCTGCAGCAGATCATCTTCGTCATTCCTGAGGCCAAGCGCGGCGCCATCACCGGCAAGCGCAAGGGCGAGGCCGAGGCATCGCGCTCAAAATTTCCTGGCTGCGATCAGGCAAAGGTCTTTGCCGCAACGATGCGCGATGTCTCCGTGCGCGATCTCGGCCGCATGCTCGCTCCCGAGATCCCGCCGGATTGGAAGCCTCTGGTCGAACAGGCCAAGGGCAACACGACAGGCACCCGCGTCACCGAGAAGGGCGTCGAATATCTGGCAATCTGCAGCCAGCGCCAGGTTTCCGACGACCAGGCCGCCGAAATGGTCTTCCGCCAGGAGGATCTCGACAAGTCCAAAGCAGGCAAGAACGGTCCGCCGGAAAACGAGAACAGCAAGAAATACCTGGATGAACTGCGCAAGAAGGCGCAGATCGCCTATCGCTGACCGACGATGGCGATACCGTTCTCACGACCGCTTGCGCTGAGCCAGGGCGATCCCGCCGGCATCGGGCCGGATATCACTCTGATGGCCTGGTTGAGGCGGCGTGAACTCGGACTTCCGCCTTTTTTCCTGATCGGCGATCCGGACGTCCTGGCGTTGCGAGCCCGCCAGCTCAATCTGGCGGTTTCCATCCGCGAGATCGACAAGACTGGCGAGGTCACCAGCCTATTTGCCGACGCGCTGCCCGTCATGAGCGTGCCGGCCGGCATTGAGGTGGTGGCCGGCGAGCCGCATGCGGCAACGGCGAAGGGCACGATCGCGGCCATCGAGAAAGCAGTCTCGCTTGTCATCAGCGGCGAGGCACTCGCGGTCGTCACCAATCCGATCGCCAAGGCCGTGCTCTACGAGGCGGGTTTCCGCTTTCCCGGCCATACCGAATTTCTCGCCGATCTCGCCGCCAGGGCAATCGGGAGACCGGTGACGCCTGTCATGATGTTGTCGGGACCGAAACTCAGGGCGATTCCGGTCACCATCCACATCCCGATTCGGGAGGTGCCGCAGGCGCTGACCGACGAATTGCTTCTGGAGACCTGCCGGATCGCCCATGAAGATCTGAGGCAGCGCTTCGGCATCGACGCGCCGCGGCTGGCTGTCGCCGGCCTCAATCCGCATGCGGGCGAATCGGGGATGATCGGCACTGAAGACGAGGACGTCATCCGGCCGACAATCCAGCGTCTGCGCGACGAGGGTATCGATGCGATCGGCCCCCTGCCCGCCGATACGATGTTTCATGACGAGGCGCGGGCGCGATATGATGTCGCCATCTGCATGTATCACGATCAGGCACTGATCCCCGCCAAGGCGCTCGGTTTCGACGACAGCGTCAACGTCACGCTCGGACTTCCTTTCGTGCGGACCTCGCCCGATCACGGCACTGCTTTCGGCATTGCCGGCAAGGGACTGGCGCGTGAACAGAGCCTCGTTGCGGCGCTGAAGCTCGCCGCCCAGCTCGGCCGCACCTTGGAAAGCCGCCGCTGATGGCAGCACTCGATGGCCTGCCGCCGCTTCGCGACGTCATTCAGCGTCACGGCCTCGATGCGCGCAAAGCGCTCGGGCAGAACTTCCTGCTGGATCTCAACCTGACGCAGAAGGTCGCCCGCACGGCAGGCGCGCTCGAAGAGACCACTGTTTTCGAAGTCGGTCCCGGCCCCGGCGGGCTCACCCGCGCGATCCTGGCGCTCGGCGCCAGGAAGGTGATCGCCGTCGAACGGGACACGCGCTGCCTGCCGGCACTTGCCGAGGTCGCCGATCACTATCCCGGCCGGCTGGAGGTGATCGAAGGCGATGCGCTGAAGACGGATTTCGAGGCCCTGGCGCCGGAAGGCCCCGTCAAGATCATCGCCAACCTGCCCTATAATGTCGGCACACAGCTGCTGGTCAACTGGCTGCTGCCGAAGGCCTGGCCGCCATTCTGGCAATCGCTGACACTGATGTTTCAGAAGGAAGTCGGCGAGCGGATCGTCGCCAGCGAGGACGACGACCATTACGGCCGTCTCGGCGTGCTCTGCGGTTGGCGCACTGAGGCCCGCATGGCCTTCGACGTACCGCCGCAAGCCTTCACGCCGCCGCCGAAGGTAACTTCAACAGTGGTGCATCTTGTCCCCAGGGCGAGCCCTGTCCCCTGCTCCGTCGCCAATCTGGAAAAAGTAACGCAGGCCGCCTTCGGCCAGCGCCGCAAGATGCTGCGCCAGAGTCTGAAGCCACTCGGCGGCGAGAGCCTCCTCATCAAGGCGGGGATCGATCCGGCGCGGCGAGCGGAGACCCTCTCAGTCGAAGAATTTTGCCTTCTCGCAAATAGCCTTTAACGGCAGCTCTCCTGTTGGAGGCACAAAGGGCGAGCCTTAGAGAGACGGCGTCTCTTCCAGCAGCTCGCGAACGAAATCGAACATGCCGTGGCGGCGGTCGCGGCGCAGGCGTTCGGCCTTGACGATCGACTGGACGGCGTCGAAGGCGGTGTTGAGATCGTCATTGACGATGACATAATCATATTCGCGCCAGTGGGCGATCTCGGCGCGGCTGTTGGCCAGGCGCGTCTGAATGACCTCCTCGGAATCCTCGGCCCGACGGTGCAGCCGCGACTGGAGCTCCGTCATGGTCGGCGGCAGCACGAAGATCGAGACGACGTCAGCCGACATCTTCTCCTGCAGCTGCTGGGCGCCCTGCCAATCGATATCGAAGAGCATGTCGCGGCCTTCGGCCATGGCCTGCTCCACCGGCTCGCGCGGCGTGCCGTAGAAATTGCCATGCACCTCGGCCCATTCGAGCAGCGCGTCGCTATCGCGTAGCCGCTCGAATTCGCGCACACTCTTGAAGTGGTAATGCACGCCTTCCACCTCGCTCGGGCGGCGCTGGCGCGTGGTGACGCTGACGGAGAGGCCGATATGCTTGTCGGTCTCCAGAAGCGTGCGCGCAATGGTGGACTTGCCGGCGCCCGACGGCGACGAGATGACAAGCATCAGACCGCGGCGGGCGATCTGCACGGGCGAGGATTTCGCCGGTTTCATGTCCTACTCCAAATTCTGGACCTGCTCGCGGAACTGGTCGATCACGACTTTCAGCTCGATGCCGGCGGCAGTGACCGCCGAGGCGTTCGACTTCGAGCAGATGGTATTCGATTCGCGGTTAAATTCCTGTGCAAGGAAGTCCAGCCGACGCCCGGCAGGTCCACCTTTTACCAGGAGATCGCGCGCGGCGGCGATATGCGCCTTCAGGCGGTCGATTTCTTCGCGCAGGTCCGCCTTGGTCGCCAGCAGTGCTGCCTCGGCGTGCAGCCTGTCGCGATCGAGCGCGGCCATGCCGTCCATCAACAGGGCGACCTGTGCCGCAAGCCGGGAGGCGATTTCCGGCAGTGATCGCGAAGGGTCCCCCTCGATCGTCCGCGTCAGGCCCTCGATCGTCGCGACGTGATCGAGAAGAATGCGGGAGAGCGCCGCGCCTTCCTGTTCCCGCATCGCCCGAAGATCGGCAAGCGCGGCCGAGAGGCCGGCGGCAATATCGGCATCACGGGCGGCAAGCGCCTCCTCGCTATCCTCGCCTTCACGGAACTCGACGATACCGCGCACCTGAAGCAGCGTATCGAGCTTCAACGGCGCCGGGTCGATCATGTCCACCAGCTGCTCGCGCATGGCAAGCACCGCAGCCAGCGCTTGCCTGTTCAGCACCGCCTCGAAACGGTTCTCATCGGCGGTGACCGATAGCGATGCCTGCAGGTTGCCGCGGCTGAAGCTTTCGCCGGCAAGGCGGCGAACCTCCGCCTCCATGCGTTCGAGGCCGGGCGGCAGGCGCAGGCGCAGGTCGAAACCTTTACCGTTGACCGAGCGTAGCTCCCATGCCCAGCGCCAACGGCCGCTCGTTCCTTCGCGCCGCGCAAAACCGGTCATGGACTGCAGAGCCATGCGAGCCTCCCCGAAACCTGTCAGTTGATCTTCTTTTTCTTCGGCGGCACGACGGACGCGCCGTTTTCGCCCGGCTGCTCTTCCGGCTGGCCGTCGACGACGATGTTCGGGTCCGACCCCTTGTCGGCCTCAAGTTTGCGCCAGCGTTTGACGTTGGCATTGTGCTCCTCGAGCGTCGCCGCAAAAACGTGGCCGCCAGTGCCGTCCGCGACGAAATAGAGATCCTGGGTTTTCCAAGGGTTGGCGACGGCTTCCAGCGCATCCTTGCCGGGATTGGCGATCGGCGTCGGCGGCAGGCCCTTGATAACATAGGTATTGTATGGCGTGTCGCGCTTCAGGTCCGACTGGTAGATCGGACGGTCGGCCGGCTTTCCCTCGCCACCGAAGAGCCCGTAGATGATCGTCGGATCGGACTGCAGGCGCATGCCTTTGCCGAGCCGGTTGAGGAAAACGGAAGCGACATGAGCCCGCTCGTCGGGAACGCCGGTTTCCTTCTCGACGATCGAAGCGAGCGTCACGAATTCCTCTTTGGAGCGCAGCGGCAGCGTCGAGTCACGCTTGTCCCATATCTGATCGACGAGCTTCTGCTGCGCAGCCGCCATCTGTTCGATGATTTCCGCGCGCTTGGTGCCGCGCGAGAACTTGTAGGTATCCGGGCGCAGGCTGCCTTCGGCCGGCAGCGCGGCCGGAAGGTCGCCCTCCAGCACCGGATCCTGCAGCAGGCGGTCGAACATCTGACGAACCGTCAATCCTTCAGGGAAGGAGACCGAATAGAGAATGGACTTGCCCGATTTCAACAGCTCCATGATATCGCTCATGGAGGCTCTCGCCTTGATCTCGTATTCACCGGCCTTCAGGCTCTCGCCGGCGGACAGGTGCGTTGCCGTGAGATATCGAAAGATGCGGGCATCGGAGATGATCGAATTGCGCTCAAGGTTCGAGGCGATTTCAGCCAGCCCCGCACCGTTACGGACAATGAAATTGGTGTTCGTCTGCAGCGGACCCGGGCCCTGATAGGTCGAGGTCGCGTAGTAGAAGGCGATAACCGCGACGACGCAGACCAGGACCGCCATCGTCATGATGAAGTTCAGGAAAAGGACGATCTGGCTGCGGGCGTTCTTGGAGCGCTTCGGCGGCTCCGGAACACGTTCCGGACGCAGGGCTTCGTTCGGCGACTTCGGGATGATCGGTCCCTTCTGCGCCTGGGTGTCGTTGCTCTGGTTCGTCGTATCGCTCACCGGCAATCCTCTAAAACTTGGCCCTCATTCCGCTATTTCGCGAAGCAATGCGGCAAAAGCAGGTTCTGCCGCCGTTCAACGAAGCCGCTGCCGGTCGTTGTGCCTTCTCACGGCCTGCTGCGGCGGGACCCTTATTGCACGTAACGGCGCAGCACGAGCGATGCGTTCGTGCCGCCGAATCCGAACGAATTGGACAGGGCCACGTTGATTTCTCGCTCACGCGCCTTGTGCGGAACAAGATCGATCGCCGTCTCGCGTTCGGGATTGTCGAGATTGAGCGTCGGCGGCGCGATATTGTCACGGATGGCGAGCGTGGCGAAGATCGCCTCGATCGCGCCGGCAGCACCGAGAAGATGGCCTGTCGCCGACTTGGTCGAGGACATAGAGATCTTCGATGCCGCATTGCCGACCAGGCGCTCGACCGCCCCAAGCTCGATCGTGTCGGCCATGGTCGAAGTGCCGTGGGCGTTGATGTAATCGATATCGGCCGGCGTCAACCCTGCGCGCTTCAGCGCCATCGCCATGCAGCGGCCGGCACCCTCGCCGTCTTCGGAGGGCGCGGTGATGTGGTAGGCGTCGCCCGACAGGCCGTAACCGACGACCTCAGCGTAGATCTTGGCGCCGCGCGCCTGGGCGTGCTCCAGTTCTTCGAGCACGACGATGCCGGCGCCCTCACCCATGACGAAGCCGTCGCGATCGCGGTCATAGGGGCGCGAAGCCTTCTGCGGTTCGTCATTGTGCTGGGTCGACAGCGCCTTGCAGGCGGCGAAGCCTGCGAGCGAAATGCGGCTGACAGGAGATTCCGTGCCGCCGGCGACCATGACGTCGGCATCGCCAAGCGCAATCAGCCGTGCGGCATCGCCGATCGCATGCGCACCCGTCGAGCAAGCGGTAACCACCGAATGATTGGGTCCGCGCAGCTTGTGGCGGATCGAAACCTGGCCGGAGACAAGATTGATCAGGCGTCCGGGAATGAAGAAGGGGGAGATGCGGCGCGGTCCTTTGTCACGCAGGGTGTAGCCCGCCTCGACAATGCCTTCGATGCCACCGATGCCGGAGCCGATCAGCACGCCGGTCGCGATCTGCTCCTCATCGGTCTCGGGATGCCAGCCTGCGTCGGCAAGCGCCATGTCGGCGGCGGCCATGCCGTAGATGATGAAGGGATCGACCTTGCGCTGCTCCTTCGGCTCCATCCATTGGTCGACATTGAAGGTGCCGTCGGTACCATCACCGAGCGGGATACGGCAGGCGATCTTGGCGGGAAGGTCGTCGACCTCGAATTCGGTGACCAAACGGGCGCCGTTCTGGCCGGCAAGCAGCCGAGACCACGTCACCTCTGTTCCGCATCCCAAGGGTGATACCATGCCGGTACCGGTGATGACGACTCGTCTCATCGCGTGCTTTCCCCGTTCTCTTATGTTCTATGGAGAAATATGCCGAAAAGAAAAGGGCGGACTCCAGGCCCGCCCTTTCTCAATTATACAGGATCAGGCCTGGGCCTTCTCGATAAACTTCACTGCATCGCCGACTGTCAGGATCGAGTCGGCAGCGTCGTCAGGAATTTCAACGCCGAATTCTTCTTCGAAAGCCATGACAAGTTCGACCGTGTCGAGCGAGTCAGCGCCCAGATCGTCGATAAAGCTGGCGCTCTCGACGACCTTGTCGGCATCGACGCCAAGATGATCAATAACAATTTTCTTTACGCGTTCTGCGATATCGCTCATGTCGGTTTCCTCGACCTTATGTCCTGATCGGAATGCCGTTGCGGCACTCCTAACCCTGTTTCAGCCTGCGATGTTTTCAGACATCCTCGGCAAACTCGTTTACCCGGCTTCAGAGATGTCCCAGGCTTGCAAAAAGCCGGCCGGTTCGTCTGCTATCTCGGGACGACTGTTCACAGTCATGGCCCGCTTAACATGGTTTAAGTCTGCCGCAAAGCCAGAAAATCAACGCTTCGTGATTGCTCAACATGCTATTGCGGGAAATATCCCGATGCCACCAGTTTGTCGTTTCAGATCATCGCCATGCCGCCGTTAACGTGCAGCGTCTGGCCAGTCATGTAGGCGGCCTCGGAGGATGCGAGGTAAGCAACGGCCGAAGCGACCTCGCCCCCCGTGCCCATGCGCTTCATCGGGATCGCCCCCATGATCGCTTCCTTCTGCTTGTCGTTCAGCTTGCCAGTCATGGCGCTTTCGATGAAACCCGGCGCCACGCAATTGACGGTCACGTTGCGGGTGGCGATCTCCTGCGCCAGCGACTTGGTGAAGCCGATCATGCCGGCCTTGGAGGCGCAGTAATTGGCCTGGCCAGGGTTGCCGGTGACGCCGACGACGGAGGTGATGTTGATGATGCGGCCATAGCGGCGGCGCATCATCGGATGCGTCAATTCGCGCGTCAGGCGGAAGGTCGCCGTCAGGTTGACCTCGAGGACCGCGTCCCAATCCTCGTCGCTCATGCGCACGAAGAGGCCGTCCTTGGTGATCCCGGCATTGTTGACGAGGATATCGACGCCTTCGAGATCGGCTTCGGCCTTCTGGCCGAGCGCCTTCACCTCATCGCGGTCCGACAGGTTCGCCGGGAAGATCTTCACCCGCTCACCGAGTTCGGCCGCCAGCGCCTCCAGCTTCTCGACGCGGGTGCCGTGCAGGCCGACGGTCGCGCCCTGTTGATGCAGAAGACGGGCGATTTCCTCGCCGATACCGCCCGATGCGCCAGTGACGAGAGCCTTGCGGCCGGAAAGATCGAACATGGAAACGTTCCTTATATCTGGAGATATCAATCAGGCCATGAGGGCGGCAACAGCCGCGTCGATATCCGCCGGCCCGCCGACGGAGATGCCGTTGATCGTCTTGTCGATGCGGCGGGCAAGGCCAGTCAGCACCTTGCCGGAGCCGAGTTCATAAAGCGTCGTGACGCCGTTTCCGGCAAACCATTCCACCGTCTCGCGCCAGCGGACCTGCCCTGTGACCTGCTCGACGAGAAGTGCCGCGATCTCCTCGGCATTGGTGACCGGAGCAGCGCGGACATTGGCGATGAGCGGCACGACTGGATCGGCCTTCTTCACGCCGGCCAGCGCCTCACGCATCGCTTCGGCCGCGGGTGCCATCAGGGACGAATGGAAAGGAGCCGAAACCGGCAGCAGGATGGCGCGCTTGGCGCCCTTGTCGGTGGCAAGGCCGGCCGCCTTTTCGACAGCCGCCTTCTCGCCTGAAATCACAATCTGGCCGCCGCCATTGTCGTTGGCGATCTGGCAGGCACCGCCTGCGGCCGCCGCCTCACACACAGCGACGACGTCGGCATGTTCGAGACCGATGATCGCCGCCATGGCGCCGACGCCGACGGGAACGGCCGCCTGCATGGCATTGCCGCGGGTGCGCAGCAGCCGCGCGGTGTCAGCGAGCGAAAAGCTACCCGCGGCGCAGAGCGCCGAATATTCGCCGAGCGAATGGCCGGCGACGTAGGCGACCTTGGACTTCAGATTCAGCCCCTTGGCCTCAAGCACGCGAACGACGGCGATCGAGACGGCCATCAAGGCCGGCTGAGCATTCGCCGTCAAAGTCAGCGTGTCCTCGGGACCGTTGAACATGACATCCGAGAGCTTTTCACCGAGCGCCTCGTCAACCTCGTCGAAAACGGCGCGGGCCTCCGCAAAATTTTCGGCGAGATCCTTGCCCATGCCGACGGCCTGACTGCCCTGGCCCGGAAAAGTGAAAGCGATGGTCATTCTCGTATCCCTGGTTGCGCCTGTTGCGGCTATTTTGCCTCCAATTGACATTCTTTACCGTAGAGTCAAGTGGCGGCCCGTTCTCTGCAAAGCCTTTCGCACCGGCACAAAAGCACGGTTTTGCTCTTGCGCTCCTTCAAATCCGGCCTAGATTTGCGCGGGCACTTCCCAAGGCTTCTACCTCAAGATCGCTCTCAAGGTTTTTCCATGAAGTATAATTCACTCGGCCGCACGGACATCTCCGTTTCAGAAATTTGCCTTGGCACCATGACGTGGGGTTCGCAAAACAGCGAAACCGACGCTCATGCGCAGATGGATTATGCCGTCGAGAAGGGCGTCAATTTCTTCGATACCGCCGAGCTTTATCCGACGACGCCGGTCTCGGCCGAAACACAGGGCTGGACCGAGGACTATATCGGCAGCTGGTTCAGCAAATCAGGCAAACGCAGTGAGATCGTGCTCGCCACCAAGGTGGCAGGCCCCGGTCGCGACTACATACGCGGCGGCGAAGGCGCGGATGCCAAGAACATTCGCCTGGCGCTTGAGGCCAGCCTGACGCGACTGAAGACCGACTATATCGACCTGTACCAGATCCACTGGCCGAACCGCGGCCATTTCCATTTCCGTCAGAACTGGAGCTACAATCCGTTCAAGCAGGCTCGAGAAGAGGCCGTGGCCAACATGCTCGATATCCTTGAAACGCTCGGCGCACTGGTGAAGGAAGGCAAGATCCGCGCGATCGGCCTTTCCAACGAGACCACTTGGGGCATACAGAAATACCTGACGCTCTCCGAACAGAAGGGCCTGCCGCGCGTCGCAACCGTCCAGAACGAATATAATCTGCTCTATCGCCATTTCGACCTCGATCTCGCCGAACTCTCGCACCATGAAGATGTCGGACTGCTCGCCTATTCGCCGCTCGCCGGCGGCATCCTGACTGGCAAATATGTCGATGGAGTCAGGCCGAAGGGTTCGCGTGGCTCGATCAACCATGATCTCGGCGGCCGGCTGCAGCCGCTGCAGGAGCCAGCGACCAAGGCCTATCTGGAGATCGCACGCCGACATGGGCTCGACCCGGCCGCAATGGCGCTCGCCTTCTGCAGATCGAGGCCCTTCATGACCTCGGTTATCATCGGCGCGACGTCAATGGAGCAGTTGAAGGTCGATATCGGCGCGGCCGACCTGACGCTTTCGGACGACGTCCTCGCAGAGATCGCCAAGGTGCATCGGCAATATCCGCTGACGCTGTAATCATATTCTCTTGACGGTCCGGCACTGTCGATTGGGCAGCATCGAGTTCGAATGTCCGATTGCGCTTGCCTTTCGCCGAAAAATCCGTATAAGCCGCGCTGTTCGTTAACCCGGTCTTCTGGCTGGTGGCTGAACGGAGGGCCGATTTCCTGGTGGAAGTCGTTCGGAACGGAAGTGTTCCAGCCTCCCGTGTCTCCGCTCTCGACCGTCTCGGAAACGCTTTTCTTGCCTGGGTCCGCCCAATCAGGAGCAGTCGTTGAGGCTTAGCCGCCGAATATCGGGTTGAACCAAACGCAAGAAAGGCAAAGCTGTCATGGCTCTTTATGAACATGTATTCCTTGCCCGGCAGGATATTTCCGCCCAGCAGGTCGACGCCCTCGTAGAACAGTACAAGGGTGTGATCGAAGCTAACGGCGGTAAGGTCGGGCGTATCGAGAACTGGGGCCTCAAGTCCCTCACCTACCGCATCAAGAAGAACCGCAAGGCGCACTACGCCCTGATGGACATTGATGCACCGGCTGCAGCGATCCAGGAAATGGAACGCCAGATGCGCATCAGCGAAGACGTTCTTCGCTACATGACGATCGCAGTCGAGAAGCATGAAGAAGGTCCGTCTGCCATGATGCAGAAGCGCGACCGCGACGATCGCGGCCCGCGCGAAGGTGGCGACCGCGGCCCGCGCCGCGAGTTCGGCGACCGCGGCCCGCGTCCGCCGCGCGAAGGCGGCTTCGGCGACCGTGAAGACCGTCCGCGCCGTCCGCGCGAAGACCGTGTATAAGGGAGATTTGAGATATGGCTGAAACTTCCTCCGCTCCGGTCCGCCGCCCGTTCCATCGCCGCCGCAAGACCTGCCCGTTCTCCGGCGCAAACGCGCCGCGGATCGACTACAAGGACGTGCGTCTGCTGCAGCGCTATATTTCCGAGCGCGGCAAGATCGTTCCGTCCCGCATCACGGCCGTTTCCCAGAAGAAGCAGCGCGAACTCGCCCAGGCGATCAAGCGCGCCCGTTTCCTCGGCCTGCTGCCTTACGTCGTCGCTTAATCGACCGACGCGACCACTTCGAGGGAAGGCATCCGTGCCTTCCCTTCTCCCTTCCGCGATGGGCGCGGATCGGAATTCTTAAAACCCATGTTGAGGCGTTTCTGAAATTCGATTCAGCAACAGCCTCTAACTGCTCGATGAAGCAGGACAGCGACCTTGAAACGACCGGATCTTAAAACACTGTTGATCGGCGCACTCGCCGGATTGACCGCCGCCCTGCTGGTGCTGGGCGCGAGCATGCAGCCGTCGTTTTTCAGCGCGCTCCTCTATACGGCCTCGGCACTGCCGATCCTGCTCGTCGGGCTCGGCTGGGGTAATGCCGCCGCGATTTCGGCCGTCGTCACCGCAGCAGCACTCGGCGCGATCCTCATCTCGCCGTCCTTTGCTCTGATCATGACACTGGTGACGCTGCTGCCGGCCGGTTGGCTCAGCCATCTCGCCAATCTCGCGCGTCCCGCCTCGGAACTCGGAGGCCCGGACCATCTGCTGGCCTGGTACCCGCTCTCCGATATCCTGTTGCATCTGTGCGCTCTGGTGACGCTCGCCGTCATCGTCATTGGCGTGATAATCGGCTACGGGCCCGAGGTGACCGATCCGATCGTCGATCTGCTGATTGCATCAGTCAAGCAGCAGCAGCCGGAATTCATGCCCGATCCCGCGGCCACCGTGCAGACCAAATCGCTGATCCTGCTGATGCTCCCGGCTTTGCAGGGCGGCATGTGGGTCTCTATGCTGTTTGCCGCCTATTATCTCGCCGTGCGCATCGTCGCAGCGTCCGGCCGCGGCCTTCGCCCGCGCGAGGACATTCCCTCTTCGCTGCGCATGAACCGCAACTCAATCTTCATCTTCCTGGCCGGGCTTGCCGCGTGCTTCTTCGGCGGCGTTCCGGCGCTGATCGGCGCCACCGTCATCGGAACGTTCGGCGCCGGCTTCATGCTCTCCGGCTTCGCCTCGCTGCATTTCCGCACACGCGGCAAGGACTGGCGGATACCGGCCCTCATCCTCTGCTACCTGGCTTCGATGCTCATGCTGCTGCCAGCCCTCCTCATCCTCGTCCTGGGTCTCAGCGATACGCGCAAGGCGATCGCGCTCACCCCGGCGAAAGATGCCGATACCCCCAAACAATCCGATACGAAACTCTGAGACACAAGAAAGGAAAGAAAATGGAAGTCATCCTTCTCGAACGCATCTCCAAGCTCGGCCAGATGGGCGAAACCGTAAAGGTTCGCGACGGCTTTGCCCGTAACTACCTGCTGCCGCTCGGTAAGGCACTGCGTGCCAACGCCGCCAACAAGGCCCGCTTCGAATCCGAGCGTGCGACGCTCGAAGCCCGCAACCTCGAGCGCAAGTCGGAAGCTCAGAAGGTCGCCGACGTTCTCGACGGCAAGTCCTTCATCGTCGTACGCTCCGCCGGCGAAACCGGCCAGCTTTACGGCTCGGTCGCCGCCCGTGACGTCGTCGAAGTGCTCGCCGCAGAGGGCTTCAACATCGGCCGTAACCAGGTTCACCTCAACACGCCGATCAAGGCTATCGGCCTGCACAAGGTCGAGCTGCAGCTGCATGCCGAAGTCGAAATCAATATCGAGCTGAACGTCGCTCGTTCTGCCGAAGAGGCAGAGCGTCAGGCGAAGGGCGAAGAGCTCACCTCGGTCGACGCAATCTACGGCGTCGACGAAGACGCACTGCGTCCGGAAGACTTCTTCGATCCGGAAGCTGACGGCCTCGATGAAGACGAAGCATAATTCTCGCCGGACAATCCGCGAGAGGGAAAGCCCGGCCGCCGCGCCGGGCTTTTTCGTTTTCCATTCGTTCGGTGTTCGCAGCCGTCGACTCGTTTTTTTGCGGGGATTACCCCGATGTTTTTGCTGCGTGTCCGATGTCATCGGGCTAACATGGCCTTCTCCAGAACGGATGAGCTGAGTCGGCTCCGTACCGTGTCCCGCGGGTGACACTGCCAGTATTTCTTAGTTGTGGCGCCCGGGACTGTGGAGAAGTCGAACAATGGGCACAGCGTTCAGGATTTAGACGAGACGAGCTCCGCTCCTTTCGCAGCCCCTTGATTTTCTCCATCCGGGATTGCAAATCCGGAGTTGGAAAAAGACAGAACGGATGATGATGAACGACGCCGCTCGAAAAATTGCAGCCGTTGCTCCTTCGGAGCAGCATTACCGCGAAGCACCCAACAATATCGAAGCCGAGCAGGCGCTTCTCGGTGCCATCCTGATGAACAACGACGCCTATTACCGGGTGTCGGACTTCCTGAAGCCGATCCATCTCTACGAACCGCTGCACCGGAAGATCTTCGAGGTCGCCGGCGACATCATCCGCATGGGCAAGATCGCCAATCCGGTGACGATCAAGACCTTCCTGAAGGCCGATGAGAAGGTCGGCGATATGACGGTTTCGCAGTATCTGGCGAGTCTCGTCAGCAATGCCGTCACCGTCATCAATGCCGAGGATTACGGCCGGGCGATCTATGATCTGGCGCTGCGCCGAGCGCTGATCACGATCGGCGAGGATGTCGTCAACATCGCCTATGACGCGCCGCTCGACATGCCGCCGCAGTCGCAGATCGAGGACACCGAACGCCGCCTCTTCGAACTCGCCGAAAACGGCCGCTACGACGGCGGCTTCCAGTCCTTCAATGATGCCGTGGCGCTCGCCATCGATATGGCGGCTGTCGCCAAGGAACGCGACGGCGGCCTGTCGGGCATTTCCACCGGCATCCATTCGCTCGATGCCAAGATGGGCGGCCTGCAACGTTCGGACTTGATCATCCTCGCCGGGCGCCCCGGCATGGGCAAGACCTCGCTTGCAACCAATATCGCCTACAACATCGCCGCCGCCTATGAGGGCGAAGTACAGTCGGACGGCAGCATGAAGGCGAAGAACGGCGGTGTCGTCGGCTTCTATTCGCTCGAAATGTCGTCCGAACAGCTCGCCACCCGCATCATCTCCGAGCAGACGGAAGTCTCCTCCTCGAAGATTCGCCGCGGCGATATCAACGATGCCGATTTCGAAAAGCTCGTCGCCTGCTCGATGATGATGCAGAAGGTACCGCTTTATATCGACCAGACCGGTGGCATATCGATCGCCCAGCTTTCGGCGCGGGCGCGACGCCTTAAGCGCCAGCGCGGCCTCGACGTGCTCGTGGTCGACTACGTGCAGCTGATGACCGGCTCGGGCAAATCGAGCGACAACCGCGTCCAGGAAATCACCCAGATCACCACCGGCCTGAAGGCGCTCGGCAAGGAACTCAATGTTCCGATCATCGCGCTGTCGCAGCTCTCGCGTCAGGTCGAAAGCCGCGACGACAAGCGTCCGCAGCTCTCCGACCTTCGCGAATCCGGCTCGATCGAGCAGGACGCCGACGTCGTGCTCTTCGTGTTCCGCGAGGAATATTACGTCAAGAACCAGGAGCCACGAGATCCTCACGATCCGAAATATCCGGAATGGGAAGCGCTGTTCGACAAGGTGAAGGGTACGGCCGATGTGATCATTGCCAAGCAGCGTCACGGACCGACAGGCACGGTGAAGCTCGCCTTCCAGGCGGAATTCACCCGCTTTGCCGATCTCGCAGATCCGTCCTTCATACAGTACGAGGAACATTGACGCGGTCTCGCGCCAGTTCCTTCAGAGCCCTACAGCTCGCAACAAAGCGACCGTTGCGACGCCAACCACGACGCTCGCAAGCATCGGCAGGCGGCGTGCGACGATCGCCGTTACCGCGCAGGCCAGCGTCTCCGCCCATCCGGTCGCAAAGGCGGTCGGGGCAATAACGGCCATCACCACGGCCGGTGGAATGGCCTCGATCGCCGCTCTCCGGCGCTCATCCATTTCGACATGACGGATCAAAACGAGGCCGCTGATACGGGTGAAGACCGTTGCGGCGGCCATCGCAAGGATCGCGATCATGATGTTGAGGTCGAGCGTCATGCCGCCTGCTCCCGCGCCCTGCCCTGCCAGAGGGCCGTTGCCAGCCCGGCAAGCGCACCGGCGGCGATATACCAGACACCCGGCACGAAGTGGTGCACCGCCACGGATGCGACACCACTTGCGGCAAGGATCGCGCCGGTTTCCGGCCCCTTCCAGAAGCCCATGACCAGCACGACGAAGACGGCCGTAAAGGCAAAGTCGAGGCCGATGACGGCCGGGTTGCCCAGAAAAGCGCCGAGCAGTGCGCCCGCCAGCGACGAGCCGACCCAGGTGAGGTAGAAGGGCGTGACGATACCGGCATACCAGGCGGGCGTCAGCCGCGTGCTGCCGGCGCGAAATTCCGCTATGGCCCAGAGTTCGTCAGCAAGGAAGAGCATGGCGACATAGCGTTTGGCGTCGGAGAAGGACTGCATCTTCGTGCCGATCGACGCGCTCATCAGTACGTGGCGGATATTGACCAGCAGGGCCGCGAAGCCGACGCCGATCCAGCTTGCCGGATGCGACCAGATGTCCATGGCGACGAATTGCGAACCGCCTGCGAAGACAAGTGCGCTCATCAGCGTCGTTTCCAGGGGAGAAAGGCCCTTGGTGGCCGCGACGGCACCGAAGACGAGGCCGATCGGCAGGACGGCGATAACCAGCGGAAAAATGGCGCGCATTCCGGCAAGAAATTCGCCGACAATAGGTTCGCCGGGCGGTCGGCTTTGCTGCAACATGACAACCTCCTGACTGAGATCGCGGAGCAGTATCCCAGCCCGAAACGGCCGTATTGAACGAAAGTGATCAGCCGGCGCGGAATTGACCGGGTGTCACGCCCGTGCGCGCCTTGAAGTGCCGGGTGAAATGCGCCTGATCGGCAAACCCGCATTCGAGCGCGATATCGGCCGGTGCACGCCCCTGCCGCAGCAGCCGGCGGGCTACCTGCACCCGCCGGTCCGTCAGGAATGCATGCGGCGTAATGTGATATTCCTTGCGGAAAGCGCGGATGAGGTGCGCGCGGCTCAATCCCGCCACGCCGGCCAGTTCCTCGAGACCGACGTCGCTGTCGAAATTCTCGACGAGGTATTCGCGGGCGCGGGCAACGGCGCTCCGCTCCTGTGTGTCGACAGGCACGATCATGGTGCTGCCGTGGCGCGCAAAGATCGTCGCCAGCACCGAGAACATGCTTTCATCGGATTCGAGCGCACCTGCGCCCCTTTCAAGCGTACGATGGGCGGCATGAAAGGCATTGGCGAGCTGCGGATCGCGTGGAAGCCCGCCGGCGAAGGACGGCGTTGCGTGGAAGGCCCTGCCCGTCACGTCTTCCAGAATATCGATGAACAGCTTCAAATCAGGATAGATCATGCGGTAGCGGTAGCCTTCGCCGCCAGGAGCGCCGTCATGGATGACGCCCGGATCGATCAGATAAAGATCTCCCGGGCCGGTCTCCTCCCGCCTGCCGCTCAGCGTGGCGATCTGGCTGCCGCTTTCGATCGCGCCAATGCTGAATGTATCGTGCGCATGCGGCGCATATTCATGCGTCAGGAAGGTGGCGCTCAGGCACTCCATGTCGCGAAAGCGGCTGTCCCGCCAGAAGCGGGCCGATTCCACATTGGCAAGCGGCATAGCGTCTGCCGCCTCTTTCTGCGATACGTTCTGCATCCAGCGAGATTAACGCGGAAGCCGGCATGCGTCTTGAACAAAAGTGATCATGCGGGCGGCAAAGATGGTATGTGACCGCTTCCGCTTTCCCTTGGCCACAATGCTCTTTAGACTGGGTGAAGTGGTTTTCCCTTCATTGTTACGGCGATTCATGACAGATATTCCTATCCCCTTCGAAGACGACGATCTTTTCGCTTCCGCAGGCCTGCGGCTGACCGTCGATCTGACGGCGCTCACGGAGAACTGGCGCGACATGGCGCGCCGCTCCAGTGCCGCGCGCGCCGCAGCCGTCGTCAAGGCGGATGCCTATGGCATGGGCATCGAGGATGCCGGCGAAGCGCTCTACCTGGCAGGCGCCCGGGATTTTTTCGTCGCGACCGTCGACGAGGGCGTCACACTCCGCCTTTATGCGCCCGAAGCGCGCATCTTCGTGCTCTCAGGAATATGGCCGGGCACGGAACGGCGCTTCTTCGACAATGATCTGGTGCCGGTGATTTCCTCCGACGAGCAGCTTGCCTTCTGGATGGCGGTGCTTGCCGATTACGGTGACTACCCCTGCGCGCTGCATGTCGATACGGGCTTCAATCGGTTGGGATTGCGCATCGACGATGCGCTGTCGCTCGCCGGCGACGTCTCGAGGCCGGCAAGCTTTGCGCCGGTGCTGGTCATGAGCCACCTCGCCTGCAGCGACGACCCCAGCCATACGATGAACCGCCAGCAGCTTGAATCATTCCGAAGGGTTAGCGCCGCCTATGAAGGCATCGATTCAAGTCTTGCCGCCTCGGCCGGCATCTTTCTCGGCGAAGACTATCACTTCGATCTGACCCGCCCCGGCATTTCGCTCTATGGCGGTGAGGCGGTCGGCGGCATGGCGAACCCGATGCGGCCGGTCGCCACGGCCGAAGCGCGCATCATACAGGTGCGCACCGTCGAGGCCGGCGAGACCGTCAGCTACGGACGGGCCCTGCAGCTTCGCCGTGAAAGCCGGCTGGCGATCGTGTCTGCCGGTTATGCCGATGGTTATATGCGCAGCCAGTCGAGCGGTGGCGTGCCGCTGCGCCAGGCAGTGGCGCACGGCGGGCACGGCTTCATCGCTGGACACAGGGTGCCAGTTGCGGGCCGGATTACCATGGACCTTACGATCTTCGATGTCACGGACCTTCCCGAGAACGCCGTGCGCGCAGGCGATTATGTCGAGCTGTTCGGAAAGAACATGCCGGTCGACGACGTGGCGCGGGCGGCGGGCACGATCGGTTACGAGATCCTGACCAGCATGGGGCTGCGCCACGAAAGGCGCTATGTCACGGAGGAATAGCGGTCAGCGGCTGCTGAGCGCGAGGCGGATACCGAGCGCCACGAAAAGCGCGCCGAGACCCCGATCGAGCCACAGACCGATCCTTTGATTGTTCCGGAGTGCGTCGGCAAGGTGCCCTCCGATCAGGACGAGCGGCGGCTCGATGAAGGCGGCAACGACGATGATGAGCCCGCCATGCAGCATGAGTTGGGCCCATGCCGGCCCCGCCCCTTCGACGACGAATTGCGGCAGGAAGGCCAGGAAGAAGATCGCCACCTTCGGATTGAGCAGCGACACCAGGATACCCTGCCGGTAGATCTTCGCGGCCCGCATATTTTCGCCGGCAGCTTTTACCAGGCCATTCCCGCCGCTGGGCCCGCAAAGCCTGGATGCCCAGCCAGACGAGATAGACTGCGCCAATCCATTTGACCGTGGAGAAGGCGACGGCGGAAGCGGCAAGCACGGCGGAAAGGCCGAGTGCCGCCATCAGCACATGCAGGGCCGCACCGGACCAGACGCCGGACAGCGCTGAAAAACCGGCACGTTTTCCACTGTTCATCGTGTGACCGAGAATAAAGGCGATGTCGGGACCGGGCGAAAGGTTGAGCAAAACTGCCGCCGATAGAAATGCAAGCCAGTGCGCGAGCGAATAATCGAACATCTTCCACCGTTCCGGATGAACACACGACTAAAGCATAGGCACGCGAAACGCTGATGGGGAAATCATTAGTTTTGATCCGTCGCGATAGCCATTATCTCAAGCACGACAATTGATTCGATGAAGCGTCTGGACCGCTTCATTCGGTAAATCCGGATTGAAAGAGTAGCTTGATGGCGAAGGCCAGGACACAGTTCATCTGCCAGAATTGCGGCGCGGTTCACAACCGCTGGGCCGGCAAATGCGACAATTGCGGCGAGTGGAACACCATCGTCGAGGAAGACCCGATGGGCGGGATCGGCTCTGGCCCCGGCAAGACGCCGAAGAAGGGCCGGCCGGTGACACTGACGGCGCTGTCGGGTGAGATCGAGGAGGCGCCGCGCATCCACACCGCCATGTCGGAGCTCGACCGGGCGCTCGGCGGCGGCTTCGTGCGCGGCTCCGCGGTGCTGATCGGCGGCGATCCAGGCATCGGCAAATCGACGCTGCTGATGCAGGCGGCGGCAGCGCTCGCCCGGCGCGGCCACAAGATCATCTACGTCTCCGGCGAAGAAGCGGTGGCGCAGGTCCGGTTGCGGGCGCAGCGGCTTGCCGCGGCCGATACCGATGTGATGCTGGCGGCTGAAACCAATGTCGAGGATATTCTGGCGACGCTCGCCGAAGGCAAGCGGCCGGACCTCGTCATCATCGATTCCATCCAGACGTTGTGGAGCGAACTCGCCGAATCCGCTCCGGGAACGGTGACGCAGGTGCGCACCGGCGTGCAGTCGATGATCCGTTTCGCCAAGCAGACGGGTGCGGCCATGGTGCTCGTCGGGCATGTGACCAAGGACGGGCAGATCGCCGGCCCGCGCGTCGTCGAACATATGGTCGATGCCGTGCTCTATTTCGAGGGTGATCGCGGCCACCATTACCGCATCCTGCGCACGGTCAAGAACCGCTTCGGCCCGACAGACGAGATCGGCGTCTTCGAAATGTCGGACCGGGGCTTGCGCGAAGTCGCCAATCCCTCGGAACTCTTTCTCGGCGAACGCAACGAGAAATCGCCGGGTGCAGCGGTCTTCGCCGGCATGGAAGGCACCCGCCCCGTGCTCGTCGAGGTGCAGGCGCTGGTGGCGCCGACTTCGCTCGGTACGCCGCGGCGCGCCGTGGTCGGCTGGGATTCAGCAAGGCTGTCGATGATTCTCGCGGTGCTGGAAGCCCATTGCGGCGTGAGACTCGGCCAGCACGACGTCTATCTCAATATCGCCGGTGGTTACCGCATCTCCGAGCCGGCGGCCGATCTCGCCGTTGCCTCGGCGCTCGTTTCCTCGCTGGCCGGTATTGCCCTTCCCGCCGATTGCGTCTATTTCGGCGAAGTCAGCCTGTCGGGCGCCATTCGGCCGGTTGCGCACACCGCCCAGCGCCTCAAGGAAGCCGAGAAGCTGGGCTTTTCCGCAGCACTGCTTCCGTCCGCTTCCGCCGAACTGCCGAAGAATTCGGGCGGGCGTTGGAGCGAGGTGGAAAACCTGCCGGATCTGGTCGCGCGCATCGCCGGGTCGAAAGGGGCGCTGCGTGTGGAAGACGAGGTTTGATCCTTTCATTGCCAAGATTGGTGATGATATAGGAGGCACACGATAAGGCGCGACACGGCCGCCGAGCGGCAGTCCTGGAGTTGAATTTACATGCCCATTACGATTTTCGACGGTATTGTCATCGGCGTTGTGCTCTTCTCCGCCGTGCTGGCGATGGTCCGCGGCTTCTCGCGCGAGATCCTTTCGATCGCAAGCTGGGGCGGTTCGGCCGCCGCCGCCTACTACCTTTATCCGTACCTGATGCCCTATGCGAAGAAGTACACCGATGACGACCGCATCGCGATCGCCGGGTCGGCGGCCGTCGTTTTCCTGATCGCGCTCATCGTCATCTCCTTCATCACCATGAAGATCGCCGATTTCATCATCGACAGCCGTATCGGCGCGCTCGATCGCACGCTCGGCTTCCTGTTCGGCGCGGCCCGAGGCCTGCTGCTGATGGTCGTCGCCGTCGCCTTCTGGAACTGGCTCGTCGATGTCGAACATCGGCCGGCCTGGGTCAACGAGGCCAAGTCGAAGCCCTTCCTGGATTCGATGGTCGTGAAGCTTAGGGCCGTGTTGCCGGAGCAATTTGCCCAGATGATACAGGCAAGCTTCCGTGATAAGATGCAGTCGCCGGCACAGAGCGGCGAAGGCGCCACGCCGCCGACGACCGACCAGGCGCCGGCAGAAGACGCGCCTGCAGGCGGCGCACAGCAGCCGGCGAATTGACACAGTGTTCAAGATCTTGACTCGCCTTGCGGCAATTGCCATTTGAGCGGGACGTGAAATAAGGGTCCGGCCGGGCATTCCAGCTCCGCCGGACCTCAGCCGTTTCAGAGACCGCGTATCGGCTTTGAAAGCGGTGTCGTTCAGCATGAAGTTATCGGAAAGCTGCTAGATTTCCGATATATGATACTGGAAATGCCGATCCATTCTTGTGAGAGCAGAGGCCCGCAGAAATGAACCAGTCCCATTCCTTGCCAATCGACGATCCGCTCGACGGAGATACGCTGCACGAGGAATGCGGCGTTTTCGGAATTCTGGGACATCCCGATGCCGCAGCCCTTACGGCTCTCGGCCTTCACGCCCTGCAGCACCGGGGACAGGAAGCTGCCGGCATCGTCTCCTTCGACGGCAAGCGCTTCTATCAGGAGCGCCATATGGGCCTCGTCGGCGACCACTATACCAATCCGATGACGCTGGCCCGTCTGCCCGGCGGCATGTCGATCGGCCATACGCGTTACTCCACGACCGGCGAAGTGGCGATGCGCAACGTGCAGCCGCTCTTTGCCGAACTTGAGGAAGGCGGTATCGCCATTGCCCATAACGGCAATTTCACCAATGGCCTGACGCTGCGCCGCCAGATCATCGCGACCGGCGCCATCTGTCAGTCGACATCCGATACCGAAGTCGTTCTCCATCTCATTGCCCGCTCCCGCCACGCTTCCACATCCGACCGCTTCATCGACGCCATCCGCCAGATGGAAGGCGGCTATTCGATGCTCGCCATGACCCGCACCAAGCTCATCGCCGCGCGCGACCCCACCGGTATCCGCCCGCTTGTCATGGGTGAACTCGACGGCAAGCCGATCTTCTGCTCGGAAACCTGCGCGCTCGACATCATCGGTGCCAAGTTCATCCGCGATGTCGAAAACGGCGAGGTCGTCATCTGCGAAATCCAACCGGACGGCTCGATCAGCATCGACGCCCGCAAGCCCGGCAAGCCGCAGCCGGAGCGCCTCTGCCTGTTCGAATATGTCTATTTCGCCCGGCCGGACTCGGTCGTCGGCGGCCGCAACGTCTATACGACGCGCAAGAACATGGGCATGAACCTCGCCAAGGAGGCGCCGGTCGATGCGGATGTGATCGTGCCGGTGCCGGATGGCGGCACGCCCGCGGCTCTCGGCTATGCCCAGGAGAGCGGCATCCCCTTCGAATATGGCATCATCCGCAACCACTATGTCGGGCGCACCTTTATCGAGCCGACGCAGCAGATCCGCGCCTTCGGCGTCAAGCTGAAGCATTCCGCCAACCGGGCGATGATCGAAGGCAAACGTGTGGTGCTGGTCGATGATTCCATCGTGCGCGGCACGACGTCGCTCAAGATCGTGCAGATGATCCGCGAAGCCGGCGCACGCGAGGTCCATGTCCGCGTCGCAAGCCCGATGATCTTCTTCCCCGATTTCTACGGCATCGACACGCCCGATGCCGAAAAGCTGCTGGCAAACCAGTATGCCGACGTCGACGCCATGGCCAAATATATCGGCGCGGATTCGCTGGCCTTCCTGTCGATCAACGGGCTTTATCGCGCCGTCGGCGGCGAGGACCGCAATCCGGCGCGCCCGCAGTTCACCGACCACTACTTCACCGGCGACTATCCGACCCGCCTGCTCGACAAGAACGGCGAGTCGATGGGCAACAAGCTTTCGATGCTTGCCAGCAACGGCTGAGCCCCTTGCTCCTCTGATTTTCCCTTTGAGGGGCCATTGCGCCCCTCACCTTCGCAGCAAATCCGGAACCGGAGCAGATGAACATCAATCTTGAAGGCAGGATCGCGCTGGTGACTGGCGCATCGCGCGGCATCGGCTATTTCACGGCGCTCGAACTCGCGAAGGCGGGCGCCCATGTGATTGCCTGCGCACGCACGGTCGGCGGGCTCGAGGACCTCGACGATGCGATCAAGGCCGTCGGCGGCACCGCGACCCTCGTTCCCTTCGACCTTGCCGACATGAACGCGATCGATGCGCTCGGCGGCTCGATCTTCGAGCGCTGGGGCAAGCTCGACATCCTGGTCGCCAACGCCGGCGTGCTCGGCGTCATCTCGCCGATCGGTCATATCGAAGCGAAGGTGTTCGAGAAGGTGATGACCATCAACGTGACGGCGACCTGGCGGCTGATCCGCTCGGTCGACCCGCTGCTCGCCCGCTCCGACGCCGGTCGCGCCGTCATCCTGTCTTCGGGCGCCGCCCACAAATGCCGGCCGTTCTGGGGCGCCTATTCCGCCTCCAAGGCTGCCGTCGAGGCACTGGCCCGCACATGGGCCGGCGAAAGCCAATCGACGCCGCTGCGCATCACCAGCGTCGATCCAGGCGCGACACGCACGGCGATGCGGGCGCAGGCGGTGCCCGGCGAAGATCCCCGGACGCTGCCGCATCCCTCCGAGATCGCGAAGGCGATCCTGCCGTTGCTCGGCCCCGGCGTGACCGAGACGGGCAAGCTGTTCATCGTGAGGGAGAACAAGCTCGTCGATTACCGGCTGCCGGAATAGACCCCGCGCGTCACTTCGCGGCAACGGCGGGGAACAAATGCGCGAAGCCTGTCTCCGACGGGCATAGGGCATTGAGGTCGACCGGCCCCTGGATGCCGTCCAGTGTGCCGTTATCGGCAAACTGCCAGATTACCCATCGACCGCAACCTTCCTGCGTCGGCTCCTTAAATACGCTTCGTAGCCAAAGGTAGTGTTCGGGGAAGCGGGCTTCATTGCCCTTCAAATATTGATCGAAGAATTCCTGTGTGACGTAGAAGATAGGCTTCTCCGGAAAGGTGCCCTTCAACTCGGTGAAGAAGCCATTCACTTCAGCAGCCATTTCCTCGAGCGTCGGGACCTTGTTGCAATTGCCGACGAACTCCAGATCGACGGCGATGGGCAGAGTTCCCTGCTCCTTCGGCACGGTCGCCAGAACATTCTGCGCCTGATCCTTGCCGGGACGGCAGAAGGTGAAGAAATGATAGGCGCCCCTGACCACCCCGGCGTCTCCGGCGCGCCGCCAGTTGTCAGCAAACCTGGAATCCCTGTGATCGCCGCCTTCGGTCGCCTTCATGATCGCAAAGCGCACGTTCGGCTGCGCGGCAACCGTCTTCCAATCGATGTCGCCCTGGTGATGACTGACATCGATGCCTTGGATCGGATATCGGCTCAAAGGTGGATTGTTGAAGCGAAGCATACCGAAATCGTATGCGAAATATGCAGCGGATGCGACCACTAGAATTGCGGTCGCTCCGATCGTCCAGCGGGCGAGTTTCCGCACCCCTTCCTCCCCTGTTCGGCAATTCGCAAACGGCTACTTGAGATTTGCGCCGCAAAAATGGCTGAGGAATTTCAAGGCCGACATTCCGGTTTCGCCACACGTTCTTTGCTGGAATCGATTCATCGGATGGATAGATCCGGTTGCGCCTCGATCACTTTTCGCCCTCTTGACCGGACGCGCGAACCGGGCCATAAAACGCGGCATGAAAACGGTTATCTGCATTACCTGCCGGAAGATTATTCGCTAGCGCAAGCGCTGGCCCGGCCGTTTTCGTCTCCCCAATAGTCAAGATGCGAAACGCCCCGGTCCGCCGGTCGCAATATTTTTCTGATCGTGCATTTGGGAGAGTGGAATGGACGCGACGCCGGAACTGAAGCTGTACAACACGCTGACGCGGGAAAAATCGGTGTTTGCGCCGATCGATCCAGACAATGTCCGCATGTATGTCTGCGGCCCGACCGTCTATGATTTCGCCCATATCGGCAATGCCCGACCGGTCATCGTCTTCGATGTGCTGTTCCGGCTGCTGCGCCATGTCTACGGCGAAAGCCACGTCACCTATGCCCGCAACATCACCGACGTCGACGACAAGATCAATGCGCGCGCGCTGAGGGATCATCCCGGCCTGCCGCTGAACGATGCGATCCGGGCCGTGACGGAGAAGACCGAGACGCAGTTTCACGCCGACGTCGCCGACCTCGGCTGCCTGGAGCCTGATGTCGAGCCGCGCGCCACCGACAATATCGCAGAGATGATCGAGATCATCGAAAAGCTGATCGGCAATGGCCATGCCTATGTCGCCGCCGGCGAAGTGCTGTTCGACACCAAATCCATGGCCGATTACGGCCAGCTTTCGAAGCGCCCGCTCGACGAGCAGCAGGCCGGCGCCCGCGTCGCCGTCGATGCGCACAAGAAGAACCCCGGCGATTTCGTGCTCTGGAAGCTGTCGAACCATAATGAGCCCGGCTGGGAGAGCCCCTGGGGCCGCGGCCGGCCTGGCTGGCATATCGAGTGCTCCGCCATGAGCAGGCGCTATCTCGGCGATGTCTTCGACATTCACGGCGGCGGGCTGGACCTGATCTTCCCGCATCATGAAAACGAAATCGCCCAGTCGCGCTGCGCCCACGGGACCGAAGTGATGGCGAATGTCTGGATGCACAACGGTTTCGTGCAGGTCGAAGGCCGGAAAATGTCGAAATCCGAAGGCAATTTCGTCACCATCCACGATCTGCTGCACACGGAAACCTTCGGCGGTCGCAAATGGCCGGGCGAGGTGCTGCGCCTGGCGATGCTGATGACGCACTATCGCGAGCCGATCGATTTTTCGATCAAGCGGCTGGAAGAGGCCGAACGGCTGCTGGCCAAATGGCCGGCAACGGAAGCCGGCGATGCAACGCCACACACCAGCGTGCTGAACGCGCTGGCGGACGACCTCAATACAGTCGCCGCCGTGCAGGCGCTACATGCGCTGGCGCAATCCGGCAACGATGCCGTCTTCGCAGCAAGTGCGGCGCTTCTCGGGGTGCTGCCGAAGAAAATAGAAATCGACGAAGCCTTCGCAGCCGCGGTCGATGCGCTGGTCGCCATGCGTCTCGAAATGCTCAAGGCGAAGAATTTCACCGAGGCCGACAAGATCCGCGACGAGTTGACGGCAAAGGGTATCCAGCTCAAGGACGGCAAGGATCCGGTGACGGGCGAGCGCGTGACGACCTGGGAGGTCAAGCGGTAGGATGGGTTGGGCAGCTAGACATACCCCCTCTGCGCGGCCGGGCATCTCCCCCACAAGGGGGTGCCCGCTCGCCCTGATGGAAAGGATCTGACATGACCAAGACCTATACCGGCGGGTGCCAGTGCGGTGCGATCCGTTTTCGCGTCAGCGGCGAACTCAAGGATTCGTCGATCTGTCATTGCCGCATGTGCCAGAAGGCGTTCGGGGCCTATTATGCACCGCTGGTCTCGGTGCGCGGTGCCGACTTTGAATGGACACGGGGAGCGCGCAAGACCTTCCGATCTTCCAATTTTGTCGAGCGCGGTTTCTGCGGCGATTGCGGCACGCCGCTGACCTATGAGGCGCCGGATGGAATGGCGGTTGCGGCGGGCGCATTCGACGATCCGTCCCAGCTGCCGCCGACCATCCAGTGGGGCGTGGAAGGTAAGATCGGCTTCGTCGATCGTCTGCACGAACTGCCGGAAGAGCGGACCGAGGCGGATCTGACGGCAGGCTCTTTCTTGCATGAGCTCGTTTCCTATCAGCATCCCGACCACGACACGCCGGTCTGGCCGCCGGAGGATCGCGCTTGACGGAGACAGCAGCACAGACGGGCGGATGCCAGTGCGGCGCGGTTCGTTACCGCGCCGAAGGCGAACTCGGCTATCCCCACATCTGCCATTGCCGCATGTGCCAGAAGGCGGCCGGCAACTATTTCCTGCCGCTGGCTGCGGCCAAGCGCCAGGATTTCGAGCTGACGCGCGGGGAGCCGAAATGGTTCCGCTCGTCCGATCTCGTGCGGCGTGGCTTCTGCGGCGATTGCGGCACGCCGCTGTTCTACGATATTCCGGAAGCGGATTTCATCAACATCGCGCTCGGCTCGCTCGATGAGCCCGATGCGGTCAAGCCGGTGATGCAATCCAGCACCGACCGCAAGATGTCCTGGTTCCACGCGCTCGACCGACTGCCGGTGGAACCGCAGCCTGAAACGCCCGACCGCGAGAACGCGATTGCGGCAAGCAACCATCAGCATCCCGACCACGACACGAACAGCTGGCCACCCGGAGAAAGCCCATGACGGACAGGATAAGAACAGGCGGATGCCAGTGCGGCGCCGTGCGTTTCCGCATATCGGGCGCGCTGGGGCGACCGTCGATCTGCCATTGCCGCATGTGCCAGAAGCAGTTCGGCGGCTTCTTCTCCGCGCTCGTCACCGCACCCGAGGAAGGGATGGAATGGACGCGCGGCGAGCCGAGCTACTTCCAGTCTTCGGTCAATATCGATCGCGGCTTCTGCAGCAATTGCGGCACGCCGATGACCTATCGCCATCCGGGCGGGCTGGAGCTTGCGATCGGCACGTTCGACGACCGCAGCGATCTCGCGCCGCAGATCCAGGTGAATTACGAGGCTCGCCTGCCCTGGGTCGAGCAGATCTTCGATGCGCCGGTGCTGAAGGATCAGGATTTCTACGCCCGGCAGGAGGCGATCATCACCTTCCAGCACCCCGATCACGATACCGCCGCCTGGCCCGCGAAAGGCGTGAAGATATGATCGAGACACTGCGCACGCTCTATCCCGAAATCGAACCCTATGCCTCCGGCCATCTCGATGTCGGCGACGGTCATGTGATCTATTGGGAGCGCTCGGGAACGCCGGGCGCCAAGCCGGCCGTTTTCCTGCATGGGGGGCCTGGCGGCGGTATTTCGCCCGCCCATCGCCGGCTTTTCGATCCGCACCTATACGACGTCATGCTGTTCGACCAGCGCGGCTGCGGCAGGTCGACGCCGCATGCGGAACTCGATGCCAACACGACCTGGCACCTCGTTGCCGATATCGAACGGCTGCGCGTAATGGCCGGTGTCGAGACCTGGCAGGTGTTCGGCGGCTCCTGGGGCTCGACGCTGGCGCTCGCCTATGCCGAGACGCATCCTGAGCGCGTCTCCGAGCTCATCCTCCGCGGCATCTATACGCTGACCAAGGCGGAGCTCGACTGGTATTATCAATTCGGCGTCTCGGAAATGTTCCCTGATAAGTGGGAGCGCTTCATCGCCCCCATCCCGCCGGAAGAGCGGCATGAGATGATGCATGCCTACCATCGCCGCCTGACGCACGAGGACAGGAGCGTGCGCCTGGGGGCCGCGCGGGCCTGGAGCATCTGGGAAGGCGAAACGATCACGCTTCTGCCGGAACCTTCAACCAGCGGCAAATTCGAGGAGCCGGAATTCGCCTATGCGTTTGCGCGAATCGAGAACCATTTCTTCGTCAATGCCGGCTGGATGGACGAGGGACAGCTGATCCGCGATGCCGGCAAGCTCAAGGATATTCCCGGCGTTATCGTGCATGGCCGCTACGACATGCCCTGCCCGGCCAAATATGCCTGGCTGCTGCACAAGGCCTGGCCGAAAGCGGAGTTCCACCTGATCGAGGGTGCGGGTCACGCCTATTCGGAGCCGGGGATTCTCGATCGGCTGATCCGGGCGACGGATCAGTTTGCCGGGAAGCAAGACTGATTGCCGGGGTCGGGGGCAGCCCCTCACCCTAACCCTCTCCCCGCTCGCGGGGAGAGGGGACGTGCCTCGCGATACGGTGCGGCATTCCCCTTCTCCCCGTCAGAACGGGGAGAAGGTGGCGGCAGCCGGATGAGGGGCAGCATCCGCAGGACAACAGCACCCGCTTGGCGGGAGGAAACGACATGAAAGAACGCATCCACCTCTTCGACACGACGCTCCGGGACGGGCAGCAGACGCCCGGCATCGATTTTTCCGTCGAGGACAAGATTGCGATCGCCGCCATGCTGGATGAGTTCGGCCTCGATTACGTCGAGGGCGGATATCCCGGCGCCAATCCGACGGATACCGCTTTCTTCAGCGAGAAGCGCACCAGCCAGGCGACCTTCGTCGCCTTCGGCATGACGAAGCGGGCGGGCGTTTCGGTTTCCAACGATCCCGGCATTGCCGGGCTGCTGCAGGCCAAAAGCGACGCCATCTGTTTCGTCGCCAAGAGCTGGGATTACCATGTCGCGGTGGCGCTCGGCTGCACCAATGAGGAAAACCTCGAATGTATTGCCGAGAGCGTCAAGGCGGCGGTCGGCGCCGGAAAGGAGGCGATTGTCGATTGCGAACATTTCTTCGACGGATTCAAGGCCAATCCGGCCTATGCGATCGCCTGCGCGAAGACGGCCTATGAGAGCGGTGCGCGCTGGGTCGTGCTCTGCGACACCAATGGCGGCACGCAGCCGCCGGAGGTCCGCGCCATCGTAGAGGCGGTGATCGCCGCCGGTGTTCCCGGCCGCTGTCTGGGCATCCACGCCCATAACGACACCGGCCAGGCGGTTGCCAATTCGCTTGCCGCGGTTGAAGCCGGGGTCCGGCAGATCCAGGGCACGCTGAACGGCATCGGCGAGCGTTGCGGCAATGCCAACCTAGTGACGCTGATCCCGACCCTGGCGCTGAAGAGCGCCTATAACACCCGTTTCGAAACCTCGATCGACGAGGAGCGGCTGCTCAATCTCACCCGGCTCTCGCATGCTTTCGACGAGCTTCTCAACCGCTCACCTGATCATCAGCTGCCCTATGTCGGCGCTTCCGCCTTCGCCACCAAAGCCGGCATTCATGCTTCCGCTCTGATCAAGGATCCACGCACCTATGAACATGTGCCGCCGGAAAGCGTGGGCAATTTCCGCAAGGTCATGGTCTCCGATCAGGGCGGCAAGGCAAACTTCATCAATGCGCTGAAGCGGCGCGGCATTACCGTCGCCAAGGACGATCCGAAGCTCGACCTCTTGATCTCGCTGGTCAAGGAACGTGAATCTATCGGCTACGCCTATGAGGGGGCCGATGCGAGCTTCGAGCTCCTGGCGCACCGCACGCTCGGCACGATCCCGGAATTCTTCACCATCGAAGGCTTCCGCGTGATGATCGAGCGCCGCTTCGACAGTCTTGGGCGTGTGAAGATCGTCTCGGAGGCGGTGGTCAAGATCACCATCGACGGTCAGACGCTGATGTCGGTTGCCGATGCCGAAGGACCGGTCAACGCGCTCGACCTGGCGCTACGCAAGGATTTCGGCAAGTATCAGCACGAGATCGACGATCTGGTGCTCGCCGATTTCAAAGTGCGCATCCTCAATGGCGGCACGGAGGCGATCACGCGCGTGCTGATCGAATCCACCGACAGCGACGGCGTGCGCTGGTGGACGGTCGGCGTCTCGGAGAACATCATCGACGCGTCGTTCCAGGCGCTGATGGATTCCGTCATCTACAAGCTGATGAAGAACCGGCAGCTGGCCGGCAAGATCGCGGCGGAATAAGTCCAATCCGCCGGTTCGGCGAGGCCGCCCCGGCCTCGCCGCCATCCTTCCTCGATCGCTTCGTCTGCCGCGTCAGTTCCTCTGAGCATCGGTTCAACGAAATGAATTGGCCTATTCACGGCGCTTAAGCTAGGCCGGATCAGAAGAAGAACAAAGATGGAAACACCCGATGTCGACCGATGCATCCGTTCCGCTGATGAAGAACGAAGATAGTCCGCGCGGTTTCGCTTTCGCGTTGACAGCCTATCTGCTCTGGGGCTTTCTGCCCTTCTATATGAAGGCGGTCGCGCATATTCCGCCGGCCGAAGTCATCGCCCATCGCATCGTCTGGTCGCTGCCACTGGCCGGCATCGTGTTGGTCCTGCTTGGGCGCACGGCAGATATTCGTGCAGCGCTGCGCTCGCCGCGCATGCTGGCGATGGGGGCGCTGACGGCGTCGCTGATCACCGTCAACTGGGGTACCTATGTCTGGGCGATCGGCGCCGGCCATTCGCTTGATGCAGCGCTTGGCTATTTCATCAATCCGCTGTTCAGCATTTTCCTCGGCGCGGTCCTCCTCAAGGAGAAGCTGCAGCCACTGCAGATCGCCGCGATCGCGCTTGCGGCACTTGCCGTCGCCATTCTCGCATTCGACAGCGGCGGCATTCCATGGGTGGCGCTGACGCTTGCGATCAGCTGGGGTTTCTATGCGCTGCTGCGCAAGACGTTGCCGCTCGGGCCCAACCAGGGCTTCTTCCTCGAGGTTCTGATCCTCAGCGGCCCTGCCCTCGTCTACATCCTCTATCTCGAATATGGCAGCGGCCTGGGCCACTTCTACCGTACCGGCCTTGCCGACACGACCTTGCTGCTCGGCTGCGGTGTCGTTACCGCCGTGCCGCTGATGATCTATGCCAACGGCGCAAAGCTCCTGAAGCTCTCGACGATCGGCATCATGCAATATATCGCGCCGACGATGATCTTTCTGATCGCCGTCTTCGCCTTTCGCGAGCCGCTCGGAACGGCCCGCATGATCGCCTTCCCACTGATCTGGGCTGGGCTTTTCCTCTATAGCTGGTCGATGCTGAAGGGAAGCCGCGGGCGCTGAAGGCGCCTGCCCCCAGCGATGCTGTCGTTGCTGCCGAGCGATCGAACCATCGAAAGCCGGGGCGCATGGCTTAAAGCCAGGACAGCAGCGCCGTGCGGACGACGATCCCGACCAATGCGCTGACGACGGCGATGCCTGCTACCGGCCGGAGCGCCGGTACCGAAGCAATCAGGATGGAAAGACCGGGAAGGTCGAGAGGATTTAGCAGAAGTGCCGACCCATCAATGATTTTCTCAGGCGCCAGGCTCAGTTCCTTGTGGAGGTCAAGTAACAGCGCGACCGCTGCGCTTGACCCTGCCAGGCATTTTGTCAGGAAAAACAGGACATTCTGCTGCGAGACGCCGAACAACTGGAGCACTGGCTGCGCAACGGAAGTGAAGGCCGAAAGTGCGCCTGTGCCTTGGATAAGCCTCACCATCGCCAGTGAGATCACGAGCACCGGCAGAATTGCCGAAATGACCCGAATGGCATCTGCACCGCCGCGGTTGATTGCCGTCAGCAGATCGAGCCTTACGGCGACGTGGTCATCCGCCCTGTGACAGGAACAGATTCCAGACACGGAACGGCGCCCAACCATCCAGCAGGCGAGAGTGGACGCCACAAGCGCTCCGCAAATGCCGTTCACTACGATCAAGCCGGGATCAACACCGAGACTTGCGAGCGGAAAACTGGCATTTGCCGGCGCGGCCGCAAGCACTGCGGCGAAGGCGGCGGCGATAAATCTCTCCGAGGTCCTTTTATGCGCCATGAGCGACAGAGCCGAGACCGGGGCAGCCGAACTGACGAGGCTGAGCTGGATGATCGCCAGGGCTCCGAAACCATCCAGACCGAACAATCTGAAGAGCGGGTTGGCCTTGCCGGCGATCCGTCGCAATGTGCTTATGCCCTCGAGATAGCGCATCAGCGAGAATGTCACGATCATCAGCGGCAGGAAGGTGAATACCGCGATGTCGACCGCACTTCGTCCGGCATCCAGGACGGCATTGATCAGAATTGTCATGGCAGCGAGTTGCTTGAATGGCCATACCGAACTTGCGGCAGGCTGATGGAGGAAGCGGGCTCCGGATATCCGATCCCGGAGCCCGCGTGTTCGAATTCTATTCCGGTTGGAAGGATTCATCGAAGAAGCGGACAACCTCGGAATAGGCCTGCATGCGGGTACTTTCCATCAGAGCGAGGTGCGTCGCCTCGCCGATTTCCACCCAGCGCCTGTAAGAGGCGCCAGTCAGCTGCTCGAAATAAGCCCGCGCCAGGTCAAGCGGAACGTCGATGTCCCATTCACCGTGCAACAGCAGCACCGGCGCTCGGATCTCACTCGGCCGATAGTAGGGATTTCCAGCCCGCCAGTAGCTGCGGATGTCCTGGATCGGCCCGTTGGTCGCCCGGAGTTTGCCTTGCTCCCGGTCAGCCTGCGACGTCTCTTCCGAAAGGGTCAGTTTGGCCCAGAGGTCGAACCAGCCCTCCGGTACAAGACGGCCACGCGCGTGTTCGGGTGCGGTGCTCAGCCAACGCGCCAGCGCCGCATGGACAGGAACAAGCCTGTAGGACCCGAGGACGCCGCCCTGGTCGATCGGGATGGGAACGTCGCTCAGCCATTGCGGCGCGAGCAGCGCGAGCTTGATCACCTTGTCGCCGTTGCGCGCAGCATAAGCGCCGGCCACGGTGCCGCCCCACGACATGGCGAAGACGTTGACGGCCTTCAGACCGCGCAGTCGAAGGACGAAATCGACAGCTGTTGCGAAATCCGCGACCCCGGTGTCGGTGGCGACAAGCGGCGGGTTGAGATCAGGCTCCGCCTGCATTGCCGGCGGGCGGGTCGATTTTCCATAGCCCCGGATATCAACCGCAAAAACATCGAAGCCTTGATGAGCGAGGTAGTCGATGAAGGACATCCCGTTGAAGGGAACATCGTAAAGACTTCCGGAGGAGAAGGTCGCTCCGTGCACCATCACGATCGTCTTCTCTGCGAGAAAGGTCTTGTGATCTTTCCTTCGCTTATTGCGGAGATAGAGCTTGATGCCGTCGGTTCCGCTATCGACGTAATGCTCGTCGAAGACGATCTCGCCTGCGTCAAAAGCTGAAGATGCGAGCTTGTTCTCAAACATAGGACCACCTGAATTTTTCGCCGTCGCGGCTCACATAGCCAGCAGACGAGCCTGGGAAGTGCGTGGAGAAGTAAATGGCGCGGTTATCGGCAGCGAATTCGAGGACACGCCGTCTGGACCGGGCAGCCTGATCAAGGAATTCGCAGAACACCGTGTTGAGGTCGGGACGCTCTACCTGGATCGGGTGGTGCATGACATCACCGGCAAAAATCGCCGCTTCATTGCCCGATTCCAGCAGAACGGACATGTGGCCAATGCTGTGGCCAGGTGTCGGCAAGAAGGTGAATCGGTCCAGGAATGGACCGCCGGCGGCGTCGACGAAATCGGCAAGTCCCGCGTCGATCACGGGCCGGACGCTGTCTTCATAGACGCCGGAACTGGGAATATTGACGTCGTTGTGGCTTGCTGACGACGAGTAGTATTCCTGCTCGGCACGCGGGAAGATGTAGCGCGCATTTTTGAAAGTTGGGACCCATCTCCCGTCTTCAAGCACGGTATTCCAGCCGGAATGATCGACGTGAAGATGAGTGTTGATGACGAAGTCGACGTCTTCCGGGCCGACACCCGCCTGGCGCAGCCTGTCGAGAAAGGGGATGGTCTGATGATGGAAGCTGGGATTGCGCGGTCTTTCCTTGTCATTGCCCGAGCCCGTATCGATCAAGATGACGTGGTCGGGCGTTCTTAGAAGCCAAGTATGTATGCTCACCACAAGGGCATCGCGGCCGTCTTCCATATCGACGGCGGAAAGCCGCGGCTCGACCGCCTTGATCTCCCCGGATCCGGCGGCCGGATAGAGAAACGAGGGCGGCACGTTATGCAGATACTGCTCCTGCACCTTTCTCACCGTCACGCCGGCAATACGATATTCCTTTCCAAGATCGCTCATGGAACTTCCTTTCGAGTTGAACTGGGACCGGGGACAGCGCTGTCTGATGGCTATTGACAATAGGGAGAATTCGCGCAACGATCAAATCGATGAATGAAATTGTCTCCATCGATCATTTCAATTTGTGGTCTTTCGACCTGAACCTGCTCGTTGCGTTCGATGCTCTCATGAAGGAGCGGAGTGTGACCAAAGCTGCTGTCCGTCTGAAAATTCAGCAGCCCGCCATGAGCCACAATCTCGGAACGCTTCGGACATTGCTTCAGGACGAGCTGTTCGTGCGTGTCGGCCAGGTCATGCAGCCCACCCATCGCGCTCTGCGTTTTGCAGAGGCCGTGGAGCAGATCCTCAGCCGTACGCAGCAGGCGATCGTATCGCCTGCGACCTTCGAGCCCGGTGAGGCCGAACAGATATTCCGTATCGGGTTTTCCAGCGAGCTTGAGGTGCTGCTCGTGCCGCGTCTTGCCGCCATGTTGAACGAGACGGCGCCCGGCATCAGGGTGCTTGCCCGTGCGGTCGATCCAGAGATGGTCCACAAGCTTCTGGACGATACCGTCATCGATCTCGGCGTCGGCTGCTACGATGACGGCAACAGCAGACATCGGCGGAGCCTGCTGTTCGAACAATCGCTGATGTGTTGCTACAATCCCAAGCTTCTCGATATCCCCGAACCATTGGATCGCGACAGCTATGTCGGGCTGAAGCACGCCCTGGTTTCGCAGAAGGACGCCATCGAAGGCTGCATTGACGAGGCATTGAAGCGGATCAACGTGCGGCTCGACGTGTCGGTGGCAGCGCCGGAATTCCTGACGGTGCTAACCTCTGTCCTGGAAGCACCCTTAATCGCGACCCTGCCAACCAGAATCGTGAAGCGGTATGCCGGGCTGTTCGGCTTGGCGGTCGCCGACGTTCCCCTCGATCTCACGGTAAGCCCGATATCGATGGTCTGGTCCGCGGCAAGTGACAATGATCCCGCCAATCGATGGATGCGATCGCAGGTGACGCAGCTAGTTGCGGCTTACAGCTGAATTTTCCTGCCAGAAAGCTAGACTGCTCCAGGGTCGCCTGCTCCGCCTACATCTTCGAGATCACCTCGTCCTCGCCGCCGCGGTCGGCGGCGAGCTGAGATGCCTGGGCCATGATCGCCGGGATGACGCCGGAGACGTCGTCGACGACGAGGGGCTGCACCCGGTGGGCGGTGTGCAGGAAACCTTCTTCGGTCATATGGCGCATCAGCTCCATCATCGGATCCCAGAAACCATTGATGTTGGCAAAAACCATTGGCTTCTCGTGGCGCCCGAGCTGCGCCCAGGTCATGATCTCGACGATCTCCTCCAGCGTGCCGATGCCGCCGGGCAGTGCGACGAAGGCATCGGAACGCTCGAACATCGTATGTTTGCGCGCATGCATGTCCGGCGTTACAATGAGTTCGTTGAGCTGACCGAGCGAATGGCGAGTCGCCTCCATATCGATCAGGAATTCCGGGATGATGCCGGTGACCTGACCGCCGCCTGAAAGCACTCCGCTCGCGACCGCGCCCATGATGCCTTTGGTACCCCCGCCATAGACGAGGCGCAGGCCGTATTCGGCGATCTCTCTTCCGAGAGCACGCCCGGCCGCCATGTGGGAAGGATCGCGTCCCGGCCTTGAGCCGCAGTAAACGCAGATGGATCGAATCGATACAGATTGTTCGGTCATAGAGGCAAAACAACTATTCCATTTCAATGCAGTCAAGAAAATTGACTGAAAAGCAGCATGCCTAGCTTGCCTAATTGCTTTGAATGCTTGTGAAAAGCAACGGGAATCGCTAGCAATTTTCGGTACTACGGCAATTTGCCGCCCTGGGAGACATAATGATGAAGAACCGTGCCGGCTTGCTGGCCCTTGCAGTACTCGTAATCGCAATCCTACTGATGGTGTTCGTCGTTATGCCGCGCATCGGCGGCGATGCAACCAAGGTCGGCGACGCCATCAACCAAGCGAGCACGGAGCTCAAGAACACGGTTAACGAAGCGGCAAAGACATCGCGTTCGGCCGTGGCCGACTCGGCTGCGGTCGCTGACCAGCTGGGCCGCCTTTCCGCCGACGCCGGCGTTGCGCTCGGCGAGCTCAAGGCGCTGTTTGCCGACGGCAAAGGCCCGGCCATCGATGTCGTCACCGCCGCCAAGACCAAGACGGTCAATGCGCTCACCGCGCTTGCCGGCTTCACCGTTCCCGAGGGGCTCGACCCCGCAACGCAGGCCGTTGCCGCCAAGGCCAAGGAAGGCGGCGCCAAGGCGCTCGCCATCGTGCAGTCGCTGCCCGAAAATATCTCTGATGCGTCAGCCGCTATTGCCAGGGCCGAGGCGGCGCTGACCGGCGCACCCGAGCCAGCCCCGGAGCGACCACCGCGGCCGCGAATGCCGGCCCGAAACTTCCCGCCTTCGACGTCCTGCGCGTCGAGCCGGACGGATCGACCGTCATCGCCGGCTCCGCCGAGCCGAACGGCAAGCTCGAAGTGCTCGACGGCCAAAAGGTGGTGACGACGGCCGACGTCGGTCCGAGCGGCGATTTCGCCGCCGTCCTCGACAATCCGCTTTCGGCCGGCGACCACCAACTCGTGCTCAAGGTGACGGGCAAGGATGGCAAGACCGCGCTTTCCGAAGAAGTCGCCACCGTCTCCGTGCCGAAGGACGGTAACGGCGCCAACCTGCTCGCCATGGTCTCCAAGCCCGGCGCGGCAAGCCGCATCATTACGGCGCCGAAAGGCGGAACCGAAGTCGCCGACGCCTCCACTCCGGCGGCATCGGACAAGCCGGCAATTGGCGAGACCGCGACCGCACCCGCTGCAACCGATGCTCCTGCGGCAACAGCAGCACCGACCGGTGAGCTGGCGCTGCAGACGCCAGGCCTGCCCGACGCCTCCGCCGGCGGCACGGATGCGGCTCCGGCCGTTCCCGGTGCAGCTTCACCGGGCGCGGCGACTGCGCCCGACGTGAGGGTCAACGCCGTCGAGATCGAGGGCAACAAGATTTTCATTGCCGGCACGGCGCGCGCCAATGCCAAGGTTCTCGGTTATGCCGATGACACTCTTGTCGGCCAGGACACGGCCGGCGCCGACGGCCATTTCGTCATCGATGGCGTCGCGGCACTCTCAGTCGGCGACCACAAGATCCGCGTCGATGTCGTCGACCCGGCGGGCAAGGTAATCGTGCGCGCCGCGGTGAACTTCAACCGCCCGGCGGGAGACCAGGTGAGGGTCGCCGCTCAGGCCGGCCCCGCCGACGTGAACGGCGCCTCCGCGATGGTGCCGCTCGACGAAGGCGAACTCGGCAAGCTCAAAGCCGACGCCGGCAAGGCTTTCGGACTGCTGAAGGGGCTATTTGCCGATGGCAAGCTGCCCGGCGCCGAACAGCTTGCGGCGGCGCGCTCGGCAACGGAATTCGCGCTGCGATCGGTCGCCGACTTCCGCCCGGCAGCGGATGCCTCCGACACCTTCAAGCAGACCTCCAGCTCCTCGTCGCAGACCGCTGCCAAGGCGCTGAAAGTGCTGCAGGATCTGCCGAAGGATGCAACGTCCGTCGGCGCCGGACTGGACGGGCTGGGTGCGATCATCAGCGAACTGACCGACGCGCCGGCCGCGCCCGCCGCAAACGACGCCGCCGGCAGCCAGCCGAAGACGATCGAGCAGGCGCCGCTGACGGCAAACAATGCGGCGGTTATCATCCGTCGCGGCGACACGCTGTGGCAGATCTCGCGGCGGACCTATGGCCTCGGCGTGCGCTATACGACGATCTACATCGCCAACGAGGACAAGATCATCGACCCCGACCGCATCCGTCCCGGCCAGATTTTCGGCCTGCCGAAGGACGCGCTGCCGAACGCCGAGGAACTGCACCGCAAACGGCTCTCCAAGCAGCATCTCTGATAAGCGCGACGCCTCACGGGGTACGTGACATGACGAAGCCGGGCGCCGGGCGGGATAGACGCCCGGCCTCACTTTTCCTGAAGGCCGCACCTGTTGCATTCCTCGGCCCGGCACCCTATGTGGCGGTGGCGTGTCAGGATCGGGGCGCGCGTTTCTGGCGCGCCCCTGGCCCACGCCTTGCCGGACACCGTAGCACCGCAACCGCGACTAATTTCATCCGGGCTGGAGACACGGCATGGCAAACGGCAAGACAGTCTCGGAATCACATCTGCTGCGGACGCTTTTCAACCTCTGGCCCTATATGTGGCCGGCCGGGCGAGCCGATCTCAAGATGCGCGTCGTCTGGGCCTCGGTCTACCTGCTGGTCTCCAAGTTCGTCCTGCTGCTCGTCCCCTATTTCTTCAAGTGGTCCACCGATGCGCTGAACGGCAGGATGGATCTGGCCGGCGCGGTGCCGCCGCTCCTTGCCGGGGCCGTCGCCCTTGTCATTGCCTATAACGTCACCCGGCTGATCCAGCTCGGCCTCAACCAGCTGCGCGACGCGCTCTTTGCCAGCGTCGGCCAGCATGCAGTGCGCCAGCTCGCCTACAAGACATTCGTGCACATGCATGAGCTGTCGCTGCGCTTCCATCTGGAGCGCAAGACCGGCGGGCTGTCGCGCATCATCGAGCGCGGCACCAAGGGCATCGAAACGATCGTGCGTTTCACGATCCTCAATTCCGTCCCGACCGTCATCGAATTCCTGCTGACGGCGGTGATCTTCTGGTGGGGCTATGGCTTCTCCTATCTTGCCGTCACCGCCTTTACCGTCTGGGCCTATATCTGGTTCACCATCCGCGCATCCGATTGGCGCATCGCCATACGCCGGTCGATGAACGACAGCGACACCGACGCCAATACCAAGGCGATCGACTCCCTCCTCAATTTCGAGACCGTCAAATATTTCGGCAATGAGGAAATGGAGGCGAAGCGTTTCGACAAATCGATGGAGCGCTACGAGAAGGCGGCGACCGAGGTCTGGACCTCGCTCGGCTGGCTGAACTTCGGTCAGGGCGTCATCTTCGGCATCGGCACGACGATCATGCTGGTGCTGTCGGCGCTGGCCGTGCAGCGAGGTGAGCAGACGGTCGGCGACTTCGTCTTCGTCAATTCGATGCTGCTGCAGCTTTCAGTACCGCTCAATTTCATCGGTTTCGTCTACCGCGAAATCCGCCAGGGGCTGACCGATATCGAGCAGATGTTCGACTTGCTCGAGGTGGAGGCCGAGGTCAAGGATGCGCCGGACGCCGTCGCGCTTCGGATCGGCCAGGGCGCGATTTCCTTCAAGGACGTGCACTTCGCCTATGATCCGGCCCGTCCCATCCTGAAAGGCATTTCCTTCGAGGTGCCGGCCGGCAAGACGGTCGCCGTCGTCGGCCCGTCGGGTGCTGGCAAATCGACGCTGTCGCGCCTGCTCTACCGTTTCTACGATATCCAGAGCGGCACCATCACGGTCGACGGCCAGGATATCCGCACGGTGACGCAGAAGAGCCTGCGCTCGGTGATCGGGATGGTGCCGCAGGACACGGTGCTGTTTAACGACACGGTTGCCTACAATATCCGCTACGGCCGCACATCGGCCAGCGACGGCGAGGTCTTTGCGGCGGCAGAGGTAGCGCAGATCGCTCATTTCATCGAAACGCTGCCCGAAGGCTTCGAGACCAAGGTCGGCGAGCGCGGACTCAAGCTTTCCGGCGGTGAGAAGCAGCGGGTGGCAATTGCCCGCACCATCCTCAAAGCGCCGCCGATCCTGATCCTCGACGAGGCGACTTCGGCGCTCGACACGACGACGGAGCGGGAAATCCAGACCGCTCTCGATGTGGTTTCGAAGAACCGGACGACGCTTGTTATCGCTCATCGGCTGTCGACGGTCATCGGCGCCGACGAGATCATCGTGCTCAAAAGCGGCGAGATCGCCGAGCGTGGAACGCATGCCGCCCTCCTCGAAAGGAACGGCCTCTATGCCTCGATGTGGAACCGCCAGCGCGAGGCGACACAGGCGGAGGAACATCTGAAGCAGGTGCGCGAAAGCGACGAACTGGGCGTGATCAGCCGGCTCGCCCCGGCAAGCTGAACAGAAAATCGATAACGTCGCTTTTATTGTTCAGAACCCCGGCGTGGGAACCGGGTGTGGTGCCGCAGCATTGCCCTCGATACGGTTTTTCGCTAACCAGCAAAAACGACAACGCAAGGAGACCGGCAGCCATGAGCCTGTTCAACACGGTTCGCAACACGATCGTTCCCGTGCATAAGGAAGGGTATCCCTTCGTAGCCGCCTTCTTCGTCGCCTCGCTGGTTCTCGGCTGGATCTTCAAGCCGCTGTTCTGGATCGGCATGATCTTCACGATCTGGTGCGCCTATTTCTTCCGCGATCCCGAGCGGGTAACCCCCCAGGACGACGATCTCGTCATCTCTCCCGCCGACGGCAAGGTTTCGGCGATCCAGATGGTGACCCCGCCGGCCGAACTCGACCTCGGCTCGGAACCGATGCTGCGCATCTCGGTCTTCATGAACGTCTTCAATTGCCACGTGAACCGGGCGCCGATGCGTGGACGCATCGTCAGCATAAACTACCGCTCGGGCAGCTTCGTCAATGCCGAGCTCGACAAGGCCAGCGAAGACAACGAACGCAACGGGCTGGTAATTGAAACCCGTCACGGCCAGATCGGCGTCGTACAGATTGCCGGCCTCGTGGCGCGGCGCATTCTCTGCTGGGCAAACCCCAACGAGCCGCTGGACGCCGGCGAACGCTTCGGACTGATCCGGTTCGGCTCGCGCCTCGACGTCTTCCTGCCCGCCGGTGCGGCGCCGCGCGTCTCGCTCGGCCAGACGGCGATTGCCGGGGAAACGGTCATCGCCGAGTTCGCCTCCGCCAAGGGTCCCGTCATCAGCCGCCGCAGCTAGGAACGCGATATGGAAACGCCCTTTCCGCCTTTCGAACCCAACGGGCCGGATGATTCCGCCCGCGGTCCGCGTTTGCGCGAGATCCCACTGCGGCTCGTCTTTCCGAACCTCATCACCATCCTGGCCATCTGTGCCGGATTGACCGGCATCCGGCTGGCTTTCGAGAACCGCTACGAGCTTGCGGTCGCCATGGTGCTGCTCGCCGCCTTCCTCGACGGCATCGACGGACGCGTAGCGCGGCTGATGAAGGCGACGTCGAAGTTCGGCGCACAGATGGATTCGCTTGCCGATATCGTCAATTTCGGCGTCGCACCTGCCCTCGTCGTCTATGTCTTCGCCCTCGACCAGGCCCGTTCGCTCGGCTGGATCGCCGCGCTGATCTATGCGATCGCCGCAGGCCTTCGCCTTGCCCGCTTCAACGTCATGGCCGAGCGTGAAAACAAGGCGAGCTGGCAGTCGGAATATTTTGTCGGTGTACCTGCGCCGGCCGGCGCCATGCTGGTCTTGCTGCCGGTCTATCTCGGCTTCCTGGGGCTGGCGACGGACCGCACCTTCGCCTATATCTCGGCGGTCTACACCGTCTGCATCGCCTTCCTGCTGATCAGCCGGCTGCCGGTCTGGTCGGGCAAATCGGAAGGCAACCGGCTGCGGCGCGATCTCGTGCTGCCGATGATGCTCGGCGTCGTGCTCTATGTGGCTCTGCTGATGAGCTACACCTGGGAGGTGATGGTCTTCACCGTTGCCGCCTATCTCGTCTCCCTTCCCTTCGGCGCGCGCAAATGGCGGCGGAAATACGGAACGTTGACGATCGAGGAACCGGGTGTCGGCGACGACGATATCGGTCGCCACATCTGACCCGAAGCATTTCCCCGGTTTTTGAGCCATGGAAAATGCTTCCCTATCCCTTTGTTCTCAGGCGCTCCGCGGAAAAAGTCGCGCTCTGCGAAAAAGCGCGGCCCCACTTTTGTTGGAACACCTCCCTTCAGTAAGTATTAACCAACGTAGGCTTCAGTTAAGCCTCGCGAATTATGGTGTGTGTTTACAAATCCTGATCGGCTGCGTCGCCGTTTCGTCGCTATTTGTAACCAAACAACAGATCAGGGAAGAACCACGAATGGAGAGTAGCGTGACCTCGAAGAAGAGCAGTGGCGAAGAGCAGCAGGCAACCAAGCCTGACCTCACCGCCAATTATCGCCCCGTCGGCCTGAAGGCCGTTGCCGCTGCATCGCTGATGGCGAAGAACAAGCCGGACAACGTCAAGAAATCGGCTTGAAACAGCGCGGTTCAGCGACCGGCGCCTCAGCTGTTCGATCTCCGGCATGTCTCGAACCCAAGACTGCGCCATGCTTCCGATGCCGGCGGCAGCCACCGCTGACAATGCGAATAGGGCCAGCGAGCGGGACGCGGCGGACAGGGCTCAGAAGAAGCTAAGCTGGCCGTCGCCCGGCCGCTGTTTCTCCGGCGCGTTTAGCAGCCTTTCGATCGCGACCGGCTCGTGCAGATCGGGCCCCATATTAGCGACCTTATTGACCTTGTCGGAGACCGGGATGGTCTCGAAGAAATCGTCCTGAACGGGCTGCATGAGGTCGGCCACCTCGCGCGGCTCCTGGGTCTTGCAATTCAGCCAACGCGAAAAATCCTCCGGGTTGATGACGACAGGCATGCGATCGTGGATCGCCGATATGCCCCCATTAGCCGATGTCGTCAGGATTGCTCCGGTATCGACCTCGGAGCCGTCGGCCGAGGACCAGGTCTCCATCAGACCGGCAAAGGCGACGACCCCGCCCCGGCGCGGCCTGATCCAATAGGCCTGCGGCTTCTCACCACTTTCCTTGGATGGACGACGCCATTCGTAAAAGCCGGAGGCGGGAATGAGCACACGGCGATGGCGCATGGCAGCGCGGAAAGAAGCTTTGCCGATCGCGGTCTCGGCACGCGCGTTGATCAGGAGCGGGAAGTCTTTCGGATCCTTGACCCAGCCGGGTGTCAGGCCCCAGCGCACAAGCACGGCGCGCCGGTCGGGCAGGTTGCTGCCGCGCTCCCTGCCCTCGCCTGCTATGACCACCAGGATCGGTTGCGTCGGCGCGATGTTGTAGCGCGCCGGAAAGTCGTCGAGATCGAGACCGGAGAAGAAGTCGCTCAGGTCGGCAACGGAGCATGTCAGGGCAAAACGTCCACACATAGGCCTCTCTTTGCACCCGCCCCGAGTCCGGTCAAGTCATCCGGGCAGCGCTCCGAAATCGGAAACAATCCTCGGAAATGGCGCTGCATGCTCTTGCGCGGCGTGTTTCAGCCTCTCGGCGCAAAGAGGATGACGCTCGCCCCCGCAAGGCAGATCAGTCCGCCACCGAAATCGTAACGATCGGGCACGCGGCCCTCGACCAGCCACAACCAGACGAGCGAAGCGGAAATATAGATGCCGCCATAGGCCGCGAAGGTTCGGCCGGCCGCTTCGCTCGGCACCAGCGTCAGAAGCCAGGCGAAGAGCGCGAGCGAGATCATGCCCGGCGCCACCCACCAGATGGGCTTTTCGAGCTTCAGCCATGCCCAGAAGGCGAAGCATCCGGCAATCTCGAAGATGGCGGCAAAGGCGTAAATCATATAAGTCACGCAAAGCCCTTTCGAATATTTCGACAACTTGTTGCACACATGTCGCTACCTCCGGAACCGCCGCGCAGCTTTTGGGGGCCTGTTTGAAAGCTACCCCACAAAAAATTGGGGAGGCCAGACAGCAGCGGCGTGCAATGATCCGCCTATGGGATAGAATAGGCCGTCACAGCAAGAGCAGCCCGATGACCTCAACCGCGAAAGCCGCCTCCTCCGCCATTCTCGAACGCGATGGACGCTTCCTTCTGGTGTTGCGGCGCAATCCGCCTTCTGCCGACATGTATGCCTTTCCCGGCGGGCGGGCCGAGGCTGGCGAGACGCCGGAGCAGACGGCGCTGCGGGAGTTCCGCGAGGAAACCGGCATCTCAGCGCATAATCCGCGGCTGTTTTCGACATATGACCTCAAGACGCATGGGCCCGACGGCAGCGTCAAGAGCCATTTCTTCCTCTCCGTCTTTCGCGTCGACGCCGACCGGGAAATGGTGGCGGAGGCCGCCGACGATGCGGCGGCGCTCGGCTGGTACACGGTGGAGGAGATCCGGCGACTGCCTGTGCCGCAAAGCGTGCTCGAATGCGCGGAGCGGCTGGCTGGTGGCGAATAGAAGTGGAAACTTTCACGCCCGCCTTGTTGCCGTCATGCTCAATGTATCAACTAGGGGCATGATTCCCGTTCGACGCTTTGTCCTGTGCCTGCTCGTGCTCGCCGGCCCCGCCATGGCGCAGGGCAAGACTACGCCGCCTCCACAGGAGGAGATCGCGCCGCCGGTCGCGACCGTGCCCTATGACGACAAGCTGGCGCGGTTCGCCGAGGTGCTGGGTTCGGTGCATTATCTGCGAACGCTGTGCAAGGCGGCGGGTGGTGATGAATGGCGAGACGGCATGAAGCGGCTCCTCGATTCGGAGACCGGCAACGAGCCGCAGCGCAGGGAAAAGCTGACTGCGGCCTTCAATCGCGGTTATCGCGCCTTTGCCTCCGTCTATACGGATTGCACGCCGGCCGCCATCGTGGCAGAAGAGCGCTACCGTAACGAAGGTGCAACACTTGCCACAGAAATTACCTCACGCTTTGGAAATTGACGATTAATTAACCTGTTTTCGCATGCGGACGTGTCGTTTTGGGAAAAGGCTGTTAGTGTTGTTAACGGTGCAGTAAGACATGAGAAGTTCTGAGGAAAAGACAATGGAAGCAAGCCTCAACGACATCGACGACATGATCGTCCACGAGAAGATGCAGGCGGCTCTGGAGTACCAGAACGAGGCTTGGGCCGACGGCATGGCCGACGGAATCGAACCTGAGATCATTGCCGACGCCGCCATCGCGCATGCCCTGCGCGAGACCATCAGATTGCATGGGGAAAACAGCGCCGAAGCCCTGCTTGATTCATTGCGCGAGCGCATGCTTGCCGGCGAATTTTCCGCGAACCGCACCCTGCAATAACCTATCAGAGAGTTTGATGCGCACCGGTAAAGAGAAAGTTTCGCGAATCCCTCTCGCGCCGGTGCTGCTTGCGTTCAGCCTTGCCGCCGGCAATGCCGTCCTCGCGCCCTCGGCCTACGCGCTTTCCGAACTGCACAAGATCCCCGGCCAGGCCCCCGGCGACGCGCCGCCCGCCCAAGGAACTGCCCAGGGGCAGAGCCAGCCTCAAGGGGGCTCCACCCCCGGCGTTCCCATGGCCGATCCGCTGGTCAACAGCCAGAACAGTCAGGGCGTCGACAAGACGCCAGGCGCGCAGGACGCATCCAAGCCGGTCGAGGTAATCTACGACATCAGCAAGGCGCCCGAGCCGGTGCGCAAGATGCGCGAACAGATCGTCGAGGCCGCGGCCTCCGGCGATCTTGAACGGCTGCGGCCGCTGATGGGTTCCGGCAAAGACCAGACGCAGGTGACGGTGGGCGAGGCGACCGACGACCCGGTCGGCACGCTGAAGGATCTTTCCGGCGATCCCGATGGGGACGAAATCCTCGCCATCATGCTCGATATCGTCTCCACCGGTTTCGTCCATGTCGGCCAGGGCACACCCGACGACATGTATGTCTGGCCCTATTTTGCCGAGAAGGATTTGAAGTCGCTGACGCCGCCGGAGCGAGTCGAGCTGCTGCGCATCGTGACCGCCGGCGACCTTTCCGACATGCAGGAATTCGGTGGCTATAATTTCTACCGCCTCGGCATCACGCCCGAGGGCAAGTGGAAATTCTTCACGGCGGGCGACTGACGCCACCTCGCATGCGCCTTCCGCAAGTCGCATGGCGCTTGCGATCCGCGTCACGAAGTCATACCTCTGAGCGACGAACAACGCGACAGGTTCCGCCATGCCAGCCGTATTCCTGAAAGACCGCTCATTGCTCTCCGTCGGCGGCGCGGATGCCCAATCCTTCCTGCAGAACCTGATCACCACCGATATCGTTTCGCTTGCGCCGGACGAGGCGCGGCCCGGCGCATTGCTGACGCCGCAGGGCAAGATCCTGTTCGACTTCATGGTCTGGCAGGACGGCGACGGCTACCTCATCGAAACGGATGCCGACCAGCGCGACGGCCTGCTGAAGCGACTGACGATGTACAAGCTGCGCGCCGCCATCACCCTTGACCCGTATGCCGAAGAGGGCGTCACCGTGTCCTGGGATGATGATGCCGGTAGCGCCCGGGCCATGCGAGACAGCCGCTTCGCCAAGGCGGGCGTCACGCTGAGCCGCCTGGCGGGACGGCACGGCGATGACCCGCCGTCGCTCTACGACGCGCTGCGCATCCGCCATGGTATCGTCACGTCAGGATCGGACTACGCCTTGCAGGATGCCTTCCCGCATGACGTGATGATGGATCTCAACGGCGGCCTCTCCTTCAAGAAAGGCTGCTATGTTGGCCAGGAAGTCGTCTCGCGCATGCAGCATCGCGGCACCGCACGCCGGCGCGTCGTCACGGTGTCCGCCGCAACGGTTCTGCCTCGAGCGGGCACGGAGATTACCGCGGGCGGCAAGCCTGTGGGGACACTCGGTTCGGTCGAGGGCGGCAGCGGACTTGCGATCGTGCGCATCGACCGCGCCGGCGCCGCGATGGCGGAAGGCACGCCGCTACTCGCCGGCGAAACGCCGGTTTCTCTCGCCCTGCCCCAATGGTCGGGCCTTGTCTTCCCCACCAGCCCCGACGAGGCCAGCGCGTGACCGCCAAAGTTCCGCGGGCCTGGCAACGCATGCTGTCCGGCCGCAGGCTCGATCTGCTCGACCCCTCGCCGCTCGATGTCGAACTTGCCGATATCGCCCATGGACTCGCGCGGGTGGCGCGCTGGAACGGCCAGACATCAGGCGATCATGCTTTTTCAGTGGCACAGCACAGTCTCGTCGTCGAAGATATTTTCCGCCGCATCAACCAGGCGCGCCCGGAGGAGTGTCTGATGGCGCTGCTGCACGATGCGCCGGAATATGTGATCGGCGACATGATCTCGCCGTTCAAATCGGTGGTCGGCGGCGGTTACAAGATGGTGGAAACCCGGTTGGAGGCCGCCGTGCACCTGCGCTTCGGCCTGCCGCCGCATCCCTCCCGCGACCTCAAAGACCGGATCAAGAAGGCCGACACGATCGCCGCCTATTTCGAGGCGACCGTGCTTGCCGGCTTCACGCCGGCCGAGGCGCAGAAGTTCTTCGGCCAGCCGCGCGGCATCAGCAAGGAGATGCTGATGATCGAGCCTCTGCCGGCGGTCGAAGCACAGCGGCTGTTCTGCGAGCGCTTCGCGGCAATCGAGGTAGAGCGGAGGGTGGTATCTTGAGCTTTATCGTCGTCTCGCCGCTGTCACGCATTGCCGAAATGGCGGTGCGCCACAAGGCGCGCGACATGATCAGCCTGATCGCCAAAGAACAGGCCTTTCATCGGCCGGGCGTGATCGCGCCCGATCGTCACCTGACGCTCTCGATGAACGACATCGCCTTCAAAGGCACCGGCGGACTCGTGGCACCTGACGAAACGCATGTGCAGGCGATCATCGCGTTTGCCGCGTCGTGGCGGCAAGAGACTCCGCTGCTCATCCATTGCTGGATGGGCGTGTCGCGATCGCCGGCCGGAGCCCTGATCGCCGCGCTGTCGATCGCGCCGGATCAGGACGAGGCAGAGCTTGCCCGCCGGCTGCGCGCCACCTCGCCGTTCGCGACACCGAACGTCCGGCTGATCGAGATCGGCGATACGTTGCTGAACCGCGGCGGCCGACTGGTTGCGGCCGTACGGGCAATCGGGCGCGGCGCCGATGCCGACGGAAACGCGCCCTTCGTGCTGGCAATCCGGGACACTGCTTCCGGTTGACGCTGCAGCAGGCTGCTCCATCTAGGCCTCGACCACGAACAATCCTCAGGGCCTGATCATGGAACAACAAGCAGCCGATGTCCTCCTCGCCACCCGTACGGCACTCAGCCAGGCAAGTGCGCTTGCCGTCCAATATTCCTTCTCCATCCTCGGCGCCGTCATCCTGCTCGTCATCGGCTGGACGCTCGCCGGCTTTGTCAGCCGCTGGGCCTATGAGGGCTTGTCGCGCATCCATGGCATTGACGAGACACTGGCCCGCTTCTTCACCAATGTGGTGCGCTATGCGCTGCTGATCCTGGTGTTCATTACCGTGCTCGGTCAATTCGGCGTCCAAACCGCCTCGATCATCGCCGCCCTCGGCGCGGCCGGCCTGGCGATCGGGCTGGCGCTGCAGGGGACGCTGCAGAATATCGCGGCCGGCATCATGCTGCTGATCCTCAGGCCGTTCCGCGTCGGCGAATATATCGAAACCAGCAGCGTGGCCGGCACGGTGCGCGAAATCGGATTGTTTGCGACGGAACTCAGAACCGGCGACGGGCTCTACCGGCTGGCACCGAATTCGACGCTCTGGAACACGCCGATCACCAACTTCAGCCGCGAACCAACGCGGCAGAACGACCTGAAAATCAACATTTCTCGTGAGGATGACCTTGACCTGGCGATGGAGACGTTGATGGGCCTTGCCAAAGGCAACCCGAGGGTGCTGCAGTCACCGGCACCCAGCGTATTCATCGACAGCCTCGGAGACAGCACGATATCGCTGACGCTGCGCTACTGGGCAAAAACCGGTGATTGGTGGCAGGTCAGCCGCGACATGGTGAAACGGGTAAAACTTGCCTTCGACGAGAAGAGCGGTCCGGCCGCTATGCGGGACGATGGAAATTCCTCGCCGGGAAGAAGATCCAACGGCGCGGCGACGGCCGAAAAGCCGACACGACAGTGAAACATTGCAGCGCGGGGCGGTCGTCGGCCTATTGGACCACGCCGCAGGCGAGCCTTTCCCCGGCATCCCCGGATGGCTGGCTGCGATTGTCATCCGAATTGGCGTGCACCATCAATGCGCGGCCACGAATGCCGTCTTTCTTGCCGTCGAGCGTGACCATGCCGTCGTAGATCTGGGCCCTCAGCACGCCGTCCTGGCCGACATATTGATTTGGCATGTCGCCGGCATGCGGCCCCTTGGCGGCGAGGATGCCGTGCTCGGTCGAGCCCGGGTTGAAATGGCCGCCCGACGACTCGTGATGGGTCGCCGCGTCGCAGCGGCCGGTTTCATGAACATGAAAGGCCACCCATTTATTCGCCGGCAGCCCCGATATCTCCACCTCGATCAGGACGCCGCCATTGGCGGCGGCGGTCAATTGGGCTCGGCCGGTTTCCTTGCCGTCCTTGCCGAGGAAATTGGCGACCGCCGTCTGCTTGTCCTGAGCGCCTGCCGGCAAGGCAGTCGCCAGCAGGCTCAGGGCGGCGATGACGCGCGTGGCTTTCATGGAGATCTCCTTCCGTCCGGTTGTCCTTCTGAACGTGTCAGCCCGGAAGGTGTTCCTCTGCGAAGCATCCAACGAGAAAAGCCGACCAACGGGGCCGGCTTGCAGATCACGGGAGTTCAGACATTGTCAGGCGACGGCGTCGAAATCGAACTGGCCGTAGGTGTTGCGGTAGAGATCGTCGGATTGACTGCCCGTCGCGGGCGAGGTCTGCTGCAACGGATAGGGTACGGCAATGCTGCTTGTCGTGCCGCTATCGCGCGTGTCCATCATCAGCGCGATCAGGCTGCCCGAAAATTTGGGCTGGGTTTGGTTCCCCGTATCTTCTTCCAGAAGTTCCTTGATGATGCCGGGCTTCTCGTCGGCGGCTCGTTCGCCGCGGCTGAGCACGCCGTCACCGTTCGAATCGAGCCGGGAAAGCGTCGCAAGATATGCATATGACGTGTCTGAAACGGATGTGGTGCGGGTCATACAAACCTCCATTCACCGCCTTTTGCCGGTGGTGTTTGTACGCAATACGAGGTGGGAACGAACTGTTGACTCGGTGGTTAAACTGATTTGCGCAGTGCGTCAATAAGTTGTTAACTTCTCATTAACAATGATTGACAGAAGTTAACGGAGCGGACTCGGAGCAGCCTTCGGCCAAGCCTTTCCCGGTATTTCAGTGGTTTTCAACAGAGAAAACAGACGTCTACCGACGTGCACCACTGCTGCACTGCAACCGAATATTAATCCGGCCGCTCCAAAATGGTCACCGGGCATTACCACTAGACGTTCAGCGCATAAAGCTAATTTCGATGTTGGTCTTAGAAGGGTCTTCATGTTCGGCATTTTGAGGCACGTTCATCAGGCGCGGGCAGCCTTTCCCATTGCCATGCTCCAAGACGCTTTCCCATGAAAGCCGAAGCGCTCTTTTGGCGACAATGCATAGAGGCTGTGATGGCCGACGGATCGATCGATGCGCAGCGTCTGATGGAGCTGGTGATCGCAACCTATCGCGGCCATGAAAGCGACTATGATGCGATCGAAAGAAGCGCGGAAACCCTGCTAAGGGAAAACCAAACGCTGAGAGGCAATCTGTCGGCCCTCAGTCAGGCGTTCGACGGACAGAAACGACTCTTCGAGATCGTCCTGAACAACCTGCCGCTCGGCCTCAGTGTCTTCGACGCCGAGCAGCGACTGACGCTTTACAATGTCCGTTTCCATCAGCTCTTCGGCCTGACGCAGGAAGATATCGCCGCGGGCGCGACGATCGCCGAACTCGTCGACAAAATGCGCGGCAACGAAAGCACTGCCTCCAAGCTCGTTCGAGGAACCGCACGGCCCGCCTCGGCCAAGGCCGGAAGCGGCAGCATCCGTCGGCGCGAATGGCTGATGCATGATGGCCGCATCATTCAAAGCATGGTGACTGTCCTCTCCGACGGAAGCAACATCGCCATCCATGCCGACGTTACTGAGGATCGAAAGGCAGCCGAGCGGATCACCTATCTTGCCCACCACGATCCCCTGACCGGGCTCCCCAATCGGATATATTTCCGCGAACAGGTCGATGCGACGCTCGCCGAGCGCAAGCAGGACCAGCAGATTGCCCTCGTCCACCTCAATCTCGACCGGTTCAAATCGATCAACAATACAATCGGCGTGTCGGTCGGCGACAAGATCCTGCAGCAGGTCGCGGAACGCATCCGCGCTTCGGCCGGCTCGGAAAACACGCTGGCGCGCCTTGGTTCGGACGAATTCGCCATCCTGCAGACGGGCAAGCAGCAGCCCTCGAACGTGACGGCGCTGGCTGACCGGATTCGCCGCCAGCTTTCCGAGCCATTTCTGAACGGCGAGAAACAGGTGGAGCTCAGCGTCTCTATGGGGATTGCAATCGCTCCGCAGGACGGCGAGGAAACCGATATCCTTTTGAAAAATGCCGGCGTGGCGCTGTCGCATGCCAAGGCGGACGGGCGCAAGCGCGAGCGCTTCTTCACCGGCGAGATGGAAGCGCAGATGCAGTTGCGCCACGCGCTGGAGGCAGATCTTCGCGCCGCCCTCGAGAATGAGGAATTCGAACTGCATTACCAGCCGCTCTACGATCTTTCCGAGCGGCGGATCTGCGGTTTCGAGGCGTTGATCCGTTGGAACCATCCGGTCCGAGGCCGCGTACCGCCGATGGATTTCATTCCGCTAGCGGAGGAAGTCGGACTCATCGTCGATATCGGCCGCTGGGTTTTGCGCCGTGCCTGCAAGGATGCGGCGCAATGGCCGGAAGGCATCAAGGTCGCAGTCAACGTTTCGGCGATCCAATTCAGCAGCAGCGACCTGACGCAGGACGTCAGCGAAGCGCTTGCCGCCGCCGCGGTGGCGCCGTCGCGGCTCGAACTCGAAATCACCGAGAGCGTGCTGATGGAGAACCTCAACGAGGTGCTGCCGATCCTGCACGCCCTGAAGCAGCGCGGAATCCGCATCTCGATGGACGATTTCGGCACCGGCTATTCCTCGCTGAGCTATCTCTCGAGCTTTCCCTTCGACAAGATCAAGATCGACAAATCCTTCGTCAACGACATCATCGACAACAAGGAAGCGCACGCGATCATGCGCGCGATCATCCTGCTCGGCGATGCGCTCGGCATGCGTGTCACCGTCGAAGGCGTCGAGACCGCCGCCCAGATGACGCTGCTCGAATGCGAGGAATGCGACGAGATCCAGGGCTATCACATCAGTCCGCCGCGCCCGGCCCGGGATGTGCCTCATCTTCTCTCCCTGCCGCCGAAGAGCAGCGGAGCGACGGATTCTCCCAGGCTCGAGCGCTGACAGCGCTCCGATGCCAGCGCTGTTTTCCTCGCACATTGACCACGCGTTGGGCCGTTTCGAATGCTATCGCTGTGACAGAGATGGCAATAATGCGCCACTTCCGGACCTTACCTCGGAAGCTGCGGTGACCGTCTTGTCACCCGCTCGGATCAAGCTCCTGAAACCCACGTGTCGATTTCGGCCGATCCTGTTCGATTAAGACGGAGCGCCGTGAGCCAGTCAAAGGAGAGAGAAGTATGGCTGCCACCAAGCATTTCGGACACGTCGAACTACAGTCGCCGCACCTCGGTGTCGTGCGCAGCTTGCAAGCCGTGTGGATGCTGCTGAAGCATCAGCGACGGTCCCGCCGAAACTTGAGCGAGCTCTCGCGGCTTGACTCTCGCCTGCTCCGTGACATCGGCTTGGAATGGCTTCCTCCCCGCCCAGACGATCAGAGGGCTGGAAAGCAAAGCGAAGCAAACAAGAGGCACTATCAGGCACTGGTCACGCAGAGCAGTAAGCAGCTTTCACCGGATAAGCAGAACTGGCAGCATTTTTTTGCTCTTTGTCGAAACGCGGTGTCCAACTGCGACTAACATCGACGGCACCATGGAGGAACCGCATGCGCTACCTTTGTCTCTTCTACATCGATCAAACACTTGCTGATGCCGCCAGTAAGGAGGAGTGGGCCGAGATCGACCGCGAGTCCTTGGCTTCCAATGCAGAACTCCAACGATCAGGCCACTATCTCGCCTCCAACGCTCTTGCCGACCCAAAGACCGCAAAGACATTGCGCGTTCGGGCCGGCAAGGCGAGTTGGACCGACGGACCCTTCGCAGAGACCAAGGAGCATCTGGGTGGCTTCCTGCTCGTCGAAGCGAAGAACCTTGCGGAGGCAATGGAGATCGCGGAGCGGGACCCGCTCGCTCGAATGGGGGCGATCGAGGTGCGCGAGACCGCCGGCTTTTAGATTCTAAGTGCCCTGAAGCGCCATCGTCCGCCAGGTTGGGAGATGATTGTCGCTCAGTGTCCTCACTCACCAACGCGCCCGGCCGCAGGCGCTCCGAAACAATCTGTGCCTTGACCTCATCAGACCAATGCCGGTGAACCTCACGTCCAGACTGTGAGAAACTCCAATGTACTCTCCATGGAGAAACTCCCGTTGCTCGTCCACGGAAAGCCGATCACAGATCAGAGCGGCGAGAGCAACGTGGGAGCGAAACACCGGTTACGCTTCGATTGCGACTCGCACGCTAAGCCGTTACAAACCCGGCTTCGAAATCCGCAGGTTCGTAGCGGCGTCGCTTCGCCAAAGCTGCCTTCGCTCCACTGGCGTCCTGTCGACGATTTACCAATAAGAGGTGGCACAATGCTTGAGGCCGAAGCCTTTTCCCCTCATGACACACTCGCAGCCGCACTGATCGCACACGCGGCCGAGGGCGACGACGGCTCGCACGATCTTGCCCATATCCTGCGTGTCTTCAGGAACGCAATGCGCATCCATGCGGGCGAAGGCGGAGACGGGCGGGTCCTTGCCGCCGCCGTGCTGCTGCACGACTGCGTCGCCGTCGAGAAGAACTCGCCGCTGCGGTCCAAAGCATCGGCCTTGGCGGCGGAAAAGGCATCGGTCATCCTAGGCGAACTCAGCTGGAGCGAGGCAGATATCGAAGCGGCGGCCCACGCCATCACCGCCCATAGCTTCTCCGCCGGAGTGCCACCGCAGACGCTAGAGGCGAAGATCCTGCAGGATGCCGACCGGCTGGACGCGATCGGCATGGTCGGCGTGGCACGCTGCTTCTATATCGGCGGGCGAATGGGATCGGAGCTCTACGATCCATTCGATCCTGCGGCAACGAACCGTGCCCTCGACGACAAGCGTTATGCCATTGACCATTTCCAGATGAAGCTGTTCAAACTGGCGGACGGATTCCAGACCGAGACCGGCCGCCGGATCGCGGCGGCACGCGACAGAAGCCTGCGCGATTTCCTCGCGGCATTCATGGACGAAATCTAAGGCCTGTCGCGCAAAAGTGTGCAGCGGCATTGCCCGGCAAAGCGTGAAACGCCTTTGCCGAGACATGCGTAAAAACAAAGCGCCAAAGCGCAAGGAGCGAATCGGAAAGATCGCGACGCGCTCTAGCAGACGAGATCCAGGAGAACGGCATGCGCATCAGCGACCTCTTCATCTACCCGCTCAAGAGCGCCCGCGCCATTGCGCTGCCTGCCGCCGAGATCGGCGCCTACGGGCTTGCCGGCGACCGGCGGGCGATGATCACCGATCCCCAGGGTCACTTCATCACCCAGCGCGAACTGCCGGACCTGGCGCGCATCGAGATACGGCCGGAAGCTGACGTCTTTCGGCTGCTGCTGCAGGGAAGGCCTGACATATCCGTGCCGCCGCCTCGGCCTGAAGCCCGCATGGATGTCACCGTGTGGAAATCGACCGTCAGCGCCGCCGTCGCCGATCCCGACTGCAACCGCCGGCTTTCCGAGTGGCTTGGCCGCGAGGTGCGGCTGGTCTTCTTCGACGGGCAGGCCCGGCGGACGGCGAACCCCGAATGGGCCGGCGAAGGCACGCCCGTCACCTTTACCGACGGCTACCAGATCCTGGTGACGACGACAGGCTCGCTGAAAGCATTGAATGCCGATCTCGCCGCCCATGGGGAAGGCAGTGTCGGCATGGAACGCTTCCGTCCGAATATCGTCATCGATACGGACGACGCTTGGCCGGAAGACCGCTGGGCGGCGATCGAGATCGCCGGGATCCGCTTCGATCTCGTCAAACCCTGCTCCCGCTGCATCATGACGACGCAAGACCAGCTGACCGGTTCCCGCGAGGTGCCCAACCCGATGCCGGCCATGGGCCGCATCCGCATGTCCGCCGACCGGCGTGTACCCGGACCGCTCTTCGGCTGGAACGTCACCCCGCGGGGCAGCGGCAAGATCACAATCGGTGACACCGTTCAAATCGTCGAAGAAAGGCCGGAAGGCTGGGCGCTGAAGGTTCGCGCACAAGGCTAGGTCGAATTGTGCTCTTCACATGAATGAGTGGGGAGGAAACTGCGCTCCACCTATACGCGCGCGAGTGCGGCATCGATCTCCGCCATAACGTCCACCGATAACGGTCCCTTTTCCAGCGCGCCGGCATTTTCTTCTACCTGGGCGACGGTGCGGAAGCCCGGAATGGGGAAGGTGCGCGGTGACCTTGCCCAGAGCCATGCAAGCGCGCCCTGCGTCAGTGTGCGGCCGCCTGAGGTCAGGAGATCGCGGACCACATCGAGCCTAGCGGCAAATTCCGGAGCCATGCGCCCGTCCTTGAAATAGACCATCCAGTCGAGGGCAGCGCCGCGGACATCCTTGGCGCCCACTGCCTTGCCGGCCGTGAACTTGCCTGTGAGCAGCCCCATCGCCAATGGACCGCGGTTGATCGAGATCAAGCCCTTTTGCTCGACCACCGCGATCATCTCCGGCACCGGCTCGAAGACGTTCATCGTATGCTGGACCGAGACAAAGCCTGCGCGGCCGGCGTGGCGGGTGGCGCGATCGGGAAAATCGGTGCTCCAGCCGAACGCGTCAATCTTGCCTTCGGCGCGCAGCGCCTCCAGCGTCTCGAAGACGGCATCAGACTGTTCCAGCGGAAAATCATTGAGGTGAAACTGCAGGAGATCAAGGCGCTCGCGCTTGAGACGGCGCAGCGATGTTTCGACCGAGCGACGAATGAAAGCCTCGTCGGCGAAGGCGCCGATTGCCTGCTTCGTCTCGGGATCGGTCGCGAAGCCGAACTTGGTGGCGACGATGATGTCGTCACGATTGCCGATCGCCCGGCCGAGCACCTCCTCCGAATGGCCGGCGCCGTAGTTCGAGGCGGTGTCGAAGAAGCGGATGCCGAGTGCGATGGCGCGACCGATCGCTTCGACGGATTCATTATCGTCGACTTCGCCCCAGCCGAGCGGCGTGTCACCGGCGAAGAAAGGGCCGCCGATTGCCCAGCATCCCATGCCGAGGCGCGGAATTTCGCGGCCGTTCCAGAGCGTGATCTTCGTCGGTGATGCGGTCTTGGTCAGCATGGGATCCTCCTTGATTGCCAATCTTTCGAGAGATAGGAGCCACCCGTCAGCGGGTAAACCGCCAAATCCGGAGAATGTTTTGCAGCAACAAAAAACGAGCTCAGGCGGAAACGCCACTCGAACCGGAAAGCGTCCGCAAGGCTGGATTGAGCGCTTTGAGTGCGGCCTGAACGAAGCCGTCACGCGCTGCCGCAGCCTCCATGCCGCGCGGTTCATAAACGTGGCGATGCAGGAAGAATCCGGTCAGACGGAACGCGGCTGCAAGGCTGTCGGCGTCCGCTGCATGATTGCCTTCGACGCCAAGGAAGGGCGGCAGGATCAGCATCTTGTCCGCCCATGGCGCGCCGGCGCTGCGGCTGACGGCGCGGCCGGATTTGGGCGAGACATAAGCGAGATCGGAACGGGCGCCGGTCGCCGCGCATTCGGCGAGATCGAGACCGAAGCCGAGATCGTTCAGCACCGCCAGCTCAAAACGCACGAAAAGCTCGCCGGCATCGGCCGGATTGTGCAGGTGATCGAGGATCACTTCCAGGGCGTCGTAGAGGTGCGGATGGGGGTCACGCTCCGGCAGCAGGCGCAGCAGAGCGCCCATCGCCTGAACACCATAGACGGCGGTCGCCGTTTCCATCAGGCGGGCGGCGCGCAGCGTCACCGGCTCGACGCGGAATTCGCCGAGATGTTCGTCAAGCCGGGCGCGCCAGATGACCTCGACGGCATTGCCCGGCTGCAGCACCGGCTGCATGGCGCGCGAACGACCGGAACGCACCAGACCGAGGTGACGGCCGCGATCCCGCGTCATCACCTCGGCGATGACGCTCGTCTCGCCGTGGCGTTTGACGCCCAGAATGATGGCGTGGTCCTGCCACTGCATAGAAAAATCCCTGCGGCTGATGAATTGCATCCTAGCGCATAACTCGACAGATCGGAATCGATTTCCCGAAGGATTGCCCGCAGTATCAAACTGATAGCACGTCTTTGCGCGCCCTTTGGCAAAGGTGACTCAAAGGATCGTGATGAAGAGCACGGAGCGGTTGTCAGCCGGCGCTCACAAGCAGATCCGGCTTCCGTCACGCGATTGCGTCATGCCGCAGCCGGCACAAGCCTTTGCAGGAATTCGCGCATCGCCGTTTCGTCGAACGGCTTCACCAACAGCGGTATGTGCTGAAGGTCGCACGGGAAGTCACGTATGTCGGAATAACCGCTGACGAAACCGAAGGGGATGCCGACATCAAGAAGATGGCGGGCAAATCCGAAACTCATGCCCTCGCCGAGGTTGACGTCGAGAAGGGCGAAATCGTACTTCTCCGCAGCGATGGCGGCTCTTGCCTGTTCGAGACCGCAGACAATATCGATGCCGTCGACACCCGCCAGGCGCAGAATATCCTCCGCCTCCATCGCGATGATCAGACTGTCCTCAAGAACCAAAACACGCAGTGGGTTCATGATTCCATGCCCCTCGTGGGAGGCCTGTCGCAGAGCCCCGGTCGTTTCGCCAACATCATTGCCCTCCGATGCCCCGCACGGCATGCTATCGGTGATTCCGACACTCTTTTCCGAATAAAACATTTTTCTGCCCGGTCGATAAGAATCAAGTCGGAGGAAGATACCGGCTGACCTTATTTTCCCAGATGCTAAAGCGCATTTAAAAAAGACATAAGCGGGCGCCACACTTAGATGAAGGGACGTTTGCCCTCTGCGAGCCCGTCCCAACCGGCAATCGCCATCAATTCCTCGCCGTTCAGAACTTCGCAGCCGCGTTCCTGCCAGCGGATCAGACCGCGCTCTCCAAGCTTTCTCAGGGTCTTGTTGGTGTGAACGATGGAAAGACCGAGGGTGTCGGCGATGTGCTGCTGCGTGATGGGGATGAATTTGCGGCCGTTGAAGAGGTCGAGCTTCCTGCCGCGCTCGAACAGAAAAGCGATCAGATAGGCCGCTCTTTCCAGTGCCGTGCGGCGGCCGATGCTCAGGAGATGCTCATCCAGTATCCGCTCCTCGCGCGCGGCGATCCAGGTGATGTCGAAGGCAAGCGACGGATGCTTGTTATAGAGCGTCATCAGTCTGTCGCGCTCGAAGACGCAGAGGGAAACCGGTGAAAGCGCCTCGACGGAATGCTGCATCTCGCCGGCGATGGTTCCCTGAAGACCGATCAGGTCGCCCGGCATAATGTAGTTCAGAATCTGGCGGCGCCCGTCCTCCAGCATCTTGTAGCGGAAGCCCCAGCCGGAAAGCACGGTGAAAAGATGAGCGCTGTGAGCGCCCTCGACAAGAATGGTGGAACCGGCATCGACGGCAAGTTCGCCTCGCTTGAAACGCGAAACGAATTCCAACTCGTCGCGGCTGAACTCCCTGAAATGCGGCAGGGGCCGCAAAGGACATTGCTCGCAAGGGGTCTTGAAAGAATGGATGCGTTTCGACGTTGCCATGCCCTGCCCTGCGGTCGCGCAAATGGCGGATCGTCAACCGCGCCGCCCACCAAGGAATGCACAAAGCTCGGATTCGTTCCGCAACGAGACGGATTTTTGCCTAAGAAACAATGGGCTGGAGGCTATCCGATAGAATCGTTGCCATCCTTATTTGGGGAACTCGAGGCCCATTTCCCGGAACCGCTCGGGATCATCGCCCCAGTTTTCGCGAACCTTGACGAAGAGGAAGAGATGCACCGACTGCTCGAGGATCTCCGACAATTCCTTGCGGGAGGCCGTCGAGATCGCCTTGATGGTTTCGCCACCCTTACCGAGGGCGATCTTCTTCTGGCTGTCACGCTCGACATAGATCACCTGCTCGATCCGCACCGAGCCGTCCTTGCGCTCCTCCCACTTTTCCGTTTCGACATGCGAGGAATAGGGAAGCTCCTGGTGGAGGCGCAGAAACAGCTTTTCGCGGGTGATCTCGGCAGCGAGCTGGCGCATGGGCAGATCGGAGATCTGGTCTTCCGGATAGTACCACGGTCCCTCGGGAAGTGTGCTGGCCAGATAGTCCATGACGTCGTCGCAGCCGGAACCGTTTTCGGCCGAGATCATGAAGGTGCGGTCGAAAGCGATCTTCTCGTTGGCGGCAGCGGCCAGCGCCAGCAGGTCCTCGCGGTTGACGCGGTCGATCTTGTTGAGCACCAGGATCTTCGGCTGCTGCACCTCTTTGAGGCCTTCGAGGATGGCTTCGGCATCGCCGCGCAGGCCGCGCTCGCTATCGATCAGCAGCATGATCAGATCGGCATCCTTGGCGCCGCCCCAGGCCGAGGTCACCATGGCGCGATCGAGCCGGCGGCGCGGCTTGAAGATGCCTGGCGTGTCCATGAAGACGATCTGGGCATTGTCGTGGATCGCAATGCCGCGCACGATCGCGCGCGTCGTCTGCACCTTGTGGCTCACGATCGAGACCTTGGCGCCGACGAGGCGGTTCACCAGCGTCGACTTGCCGGCATTGGTCGGCCCGATCAGCGCAACGAAGCCCGAATGAGTCGGGCCATGGGTTTCTGCAGCAGCCTCGGCCGCGATATTTTCGTCTTGTGTCATTGTCCCATCAGTTTCCGGCAGGCGATTGCTGCCAAATGCCTTCACGCTCAAGCATCTTCGTCGCCGCGACCTGTTCGGCGGCACGCTTCGACCGCTCTACGCCGGTTTCCGGCTTCATGCCAGCAACTTCCACCGTCACCTTAAAACGCGGATCATGATCCGGTCCGCTGCGTTCATCAACCCGATAGATCGGGGTGACGCCAAATTTCGCGTGCGACCATTCCTGCAGCTCGGTCTTGGCGTCGCGCTTGGCGCCGTCCGCCCTCGCCGCCCTGCTCTGCCAGTAGCGCAGGATGAAACGGCGGGCGACTTCGAGACCGCCATCGAGATAAATCGCGGCGATCAGGCTCTCGACGACGTCGGCGCGCACATTCATCATGCGCTTGCCGGTCAATTTCTTCACATCGGCGCCGGTGCGGATATAAAGATGGAGATTGAGTTCGTCGGCAACCGCGGCACAGGTTTCGGCGCTGACAAGCTGGTTGAGCCGAACCGAGAGCTCGCCTTCTCCCGCCGTACCGAAGGTGCGGAACAGAAGTTCGGCGATGCAGAGCCCGAGAACCCTGTCACCGAGGAACTCTAGCCGCTCGTAATTGCCGCCCTTTTCCGTGCGGGCGCTGGCATGGGTCAGCGCCCGGTCCAGGCGTTCCTTTTCGGCGAAGTCGTGACCGATCAGGTTCTCAAGCTTTGCGCGGTCAGCCGCAGAAAGCATCTGCGCCTTGCTCATTCAACGACCTTGAAAAGGCGGTCCCAGCGCATGTTGGTCGGCCATTTCCAGATTTCGCGGAACGATGTGTCGTTGCCCAGCGAGAAGAAGATGACGCTGGCGCGGCCGACAAGATTTTCAGCCGGCACGAAGCCGACCTCGAAGCGGCTGTCGGCCGAGTTGTCGCGGTTGTCGCCCATCATGAAATAATGGCCTTCCGGCACGATGAATTCGCGGGTGTTATCACCGCGCGACACCGGAGACTGGTCGAGCGTGTCGTAGGTCTTGCCGTTGTCGAGCGTTTCCCGGAAGACCGGCACATCCTTGCCCGGATCGAGCTTGTAATCCGAGGTGAAGCTGCCGTCCGCCACCTTCGGAACCGGCTTGCCGTTGACGTAGAGCACGCCGTCGGTGACCTGGATATGGTCGCCCGGCAGGCCGATGCAGCGCTTGATGTAATCGACATCGGGATTGGGCGGGAAGCGGAAGACGACGATATCGCCGCGCTTCGGATCGGAACCGAACAGCCGGCCACTGAAGATATCGGGCGAGAATGGCAGCGAATATTTCGAATAGCCGTAAGCGAACTTGTTGACGAAGATATAATCGCCGACGAGTAGCGTCGGCATCATCGAACCGGACGGGATGGTAAAGGGCTGGAACAGCACGGTTCGGATCACCATCGCCAAGATCAGCGCCTGAATGATGACCTTGATATTTTCCCAAAGGGCGTTCGGCTTGGTTTCGACTTTTTCGGACACGCAGTCTTATTCCTTCAAGACGCCACTGAGGCGCAACTCTTTTGTCGTTCTCTCTAGAGCATAATGCCGAAAAGTGTCAGCGGCTTTCGGACGACATCATGCTCTAATTCTTTAATCTAGAATAGGATTCAGGGCCGATCCGGCTTTAGATCATCCTGTTCTAGCGGCTTCGCCCGGTTGCGGCAATGGCGCCAACATCAAAAGCGATGAGAGGCCGCGAAATGCTCCCGGGGTCGCGATAATGCTCCCCAGGTCGCGAATAACCGCTCCCGGGGTCGCGATCAGAGGTTCTCAGGCAACGCCTCGATGATGACGAAGGCCTGCGCCAAGGGATAATCATCGGTTATTGTCAAATGAATGGCGGCTCTATGGCCCGCCGGCAGCATCGATTCGAGGATCACGGCGGCAGCACCTGACAAGACCATAGTCGGCTTGCCGCTCGGCAGGTTGACGACGCCCATGTCCTTCCAGAAGACACCCTGGGCTATGCCAGTGCCGAGTGCCTTGGAACAGGCTTCCTTGGCAGCGAAACGCTTGGCATAGGATGCGGCGCGGTTTGCCCGGCGGTCGGAACGGGCGCGCTCGGTCTCGGTGAAGCAGCGATGGGTGAAGCGCTCGCCGAAGCGCTCGATCGATTTCTCGACACGACGAATGTCGATCAGATCGCTGCCAATGCCGATGATCATGCCGGAACCTTCCGTCGCTTAAGAATTCTGCATCGGTTCATACGCTCGGCATGTCGCCGGCCGGACCCGCCAGGCGCAGGCGCACCCGCTCCATCAGCCGCGTGCGGCGGCGCGTCTGAAAACCCTTGACGGTGTAGAACGTCGACGCATAGAGCGCAACGGAGGTCGCGATCGCCGGCGGAATGGCGCCGATCAGCATCGGCTCCAGCACCGGCTTCCATAGTTCGGTGAAGTTCAGCTTGTGAAAGAGGGCGGCGAGATCCACCGCCTGACCGGCCAGATGGTCCTGACGGCTGAGCAGCAGATGGCCGATCTCCCAGGTGATCCCCCAGATGAAGGGATAGGTCAGCGGATTGCCGAAGGCGGCACAGCCGAGGGCCGCGGCCACCATATTGCCGGAGAGGAAATAGGTGATGACGAAAGCCATGACGAAATGTACGCCGATGAACGGCGTCCACGAGACGAAGACGCCCGCGGCGACGCCGGCCGCAACCGCGTGCGGCGAAGCGCTCAGGCGCAGGATGCGCATTGTCAGATAACGGATCGGGCGAAGGAAACCTTTTCGGGGCCATAAAAGCTCCCGCATCTTTTCCCTGAAGCCCGCAGGCTTGCGACGGCGAAACAACATGGCCGCTATTTAGTGCAGCGCACAGGACCATGACAAGAGCGGCAAAAGTTACCACCCGAAAAACAGCCCCTCATTGTCTTACGGAGGAGCCTGTTCATGCCGAGGGGCGTTCGCTACGTCTAACGTCCCCCACTCGATCAAGTATAAAGGCGGGTATCAGCGATTGCGGAACAGACCGCGATCGACCTGACGCTGACGAAACTCGAGATCGATGCGATCGAGCGAGCCGTTCAGATAGGCCATTTCACGTTCCTGGGTAGTCGGAGCGCGAAAGGCCCGAGCGATTTTCCTGATAGGATCAAACATTACCTTGTCTCATCTTCTGTTTACGTTTTCGATGACCAGAAGATAGTCCCGCCACAGGTTAATTACCACCGCCGCAACATGGATACAGCTATGCACTCCGCGCATCCCTTGCCTTGACGCTGCACCATTGTGACCATGAATCGATCATAAAATGTGCAATTTACCGGTCAGTTTCATGAAAGGCTTTAACAAAAGCCTACTCGTAGAGCCGCCGGACCGTCGCGACGCAGTCCAATTCCTTCATCTGGGCGAGCAGCTGATTGAGCTGACGCAGATCCCAGACCTCGACCTCCAGCATCATTTCGGTGAAATCAGCCGCCACACGCACTGTGTCCAGCAGGCGGATATTGACGTCGAGGCCCGCGACGGTCTGGGCGACCTTGGCAAGTGTGCCCGGCTCGTTCAACGCATTGACCATGATGCGGGCCATGAAACGCGACTTGTTGGCCTCGTCGAGATCCCAGCGGACGTCGATCCAACGGTCGGGCTGATCATCGAAACGCTGCAGGCTCGGAGACTGGATCGGATAGATAGTGATGCCCTTGCTCTGATCCATGATGCCGACGATGCGGTCGCCGGGCACCGCGCCGGTCGAGGCGAACTTGACGTCGACATTGCCGGACAGACCGCGGATCGGGCCGATATCGACATCGGCGTCGGGCTCGGAATGGCCGCCCTCGGTCCCGGCCTTGGTCTTGCCGGGGATCTTGAAGATCATGCCGGCGGCACTGCGGACATTGAACCAGCCGTCATCGCCGGAGGGCTTGACGGTGACACGCTCGTCCTGATGGTCGGGATAGACGGCGCGCAGCACGTCGAGCGAGGACATCTCGCCGCGGCCGACGGCGGCGATCGCATCCTCGACATCCTTCTGGCCCAGACGATGAAGCGCCGGCTTCATCGCCTCGCGCGAGAAAATCTTGCCGGCCCTGTTGAAGGTGCGCTCGAGAATGCGATGACCAAGGCCGGCATATTGCTTGCGGATCGCCATGCGGGTGGCGCGGCGGATGGCGGCGCGCGCCTTGCCGGTAACGACGATCTCCTCCCAGGCGGCGGGCGGAACCTGCACGCCGGAGCGGATGATCTCGACCTCGTCGCCATTTGCCAGCCGCGTCACCAGCGGCATGATGCGGCCGTTGATCTTGGCGCCGACCGTGGTGTCGCCGATATTGGTGTGCACCGCATAGGCGAAATCGATCGGCGTGGCACCACGCGGCAGGGCGATCAGCTTGCCCTTCGGCGTGAAGCAGAAGACCTGATCCTGGAAGAGCTCGAGCTTGGTGTGCTCAAGGAATTCCTCCGGGCTGTCGCCCTCGGCGAGCGCCTCGATCGTATGGCGCAACCAGGAATAGGCGTTGGATTCACGCGAAAGAATGTCGCCATCGGCATTGCTGGAGCCGTCCTTGTAGAGCGTATGGGCGGCAATGCCGAATTCGGCGATTTCGTGCATGCGCTTGGTGCGGATCTGCAGTTCGATGCGCTGGCTGGAGGGACCGACGATGGTGGTGTGCAGCGAACGGTAATCGTTCTGCTTCGGCGTCGAGATATAATCCTTGAAACGGCCGGGCACGACGCGCCAGCGCGTATGGACGATGCCGAGCGCCCTGTAGCAAGAGGGGATGTCCTCGACGATCAGACGGAAGCCGTAGACGTCGGAAAGCTGTTCGAAGGAGAGCGACTTCGACTGCATCTTGCGAAAGACAGAATAGGGCTTCTTCTGCCGGCCCTTGACATAGGCGCTTGTCAGGCCGCTCGCGACCAGCAAGTCGCGCAGCTCAGCCTCGATCTTCTTGACGATGCCTTCGTTGCGCTTGGAGAGCTCTTCCAGCCTCTTGGTGACGGTCTCGTAGGCCTCCGGATTCATGTGCCGGAAGGAAAGCTCCTCCAACTCCTCGCGCATGTCCTGCATGCCCATGCGGCCGGCGAGCGGCGCATAGATTTCCATCGTCTCCTCGGAGATGCGGGCGCGCTTGTCGGCCGACATGTGATCGAGCGTGCGCATATTGTGCAGGCGATCGGCAAGCTTGACGAGCAGCACGCGCACATCGTCGGAGATGGCGAGCAGCAGCTTGCGCAGGTTCTCCGCCTGCTTGGCCTTCTTGGTGACGAGATCGAGCTTCTTGATCTTCGTCAGCCCTTCGACCAGGCGGCCGATATCCTCGCCGAAGAGTTCGTCGATCTCGGCGCGCGTCGCCGTCGTATCCTCGATCGTATCGTGCAGAAGAGCAACCGCAATGGTCGATTCATCGAGATGCATGTCGGTCAGGATGGCCGCGACCTCGAGCGGATGGGAAATATAGGGATCGCCGCTCGCGCGTTTTTGCTGGCCATGCTTCTGCATGGCGTAAACGTAGGCCTTGTTCAGCAGTGCTTCATTGGCATCGGGCTTGTATTGCTGAACCCGCTCCACGAGCTCGTACTGCCGCATCATTCCAAAGCCACTCCGACAAAAACAAAAGCGCGCCAATCAACGATTGGCGCACACATGGGCAATAATATGCCTAAGCAATAAAGGCGCAAGATTGACGATTGGTAATCGTCGCTCTTTTCCGGATCAGATCCAGCCGGCGCGCTTAGTAATCGTCGCTCTTTTCCGGCGGCACGAGGCCCTCGATGCCGGCAAGCAGCTCTTCTTCCGACATCTGATCGAAAGTGATCGTCTCCGGCAGGTCGTCCTGCTCCTCGCTGTCGGCTGCGACTGCGCCGCCGGCGGCGATCATGCTGGCCGGATCGGGCTCGGGCTCGTCGACTTCGACGTGCTTCTGCAGCGAATGGATCAGGTCTTCCTTGAGGTCGTCGGGCGACAGCGTCTCGTCGGCGATTTCGCGCAGCGCCACGACGGGGTTCTTGTCGTTGTCGCGATCGATGGTGATCGAGGCGCCCTGGGAAATCAGCCGGGCGCGGTGGCTGGCGAGCAGAACCAGCTCGAAGCGGTTCTCCACCTTGTCGATGCAATCTTCAACTGTGACACGGGCCATTGCCTGTCCTTTACGGTCGTCATTTCGGGATTAGCACGCCCGATACAATTAAAACCGGGCAAATACAAGTTTTTCATTCCGCCTCCCTCGTCTTTATCCGCGGCTGAGCTAAATTTCCATGGAGAATGCGACAATTCCACCGGAGGTTGCTTGGAATATGACAAACCCTGCCCTAAATCTCTCTTATATGAACACTTAGTAAAGTAAGGATCAAATCAGAAATCAAAATAAGTCATTGTTTTTATTGAAATTTGATTCCATGCGAATTTCGATTTCTCTCAATTGGAATTGGTAAGCGATGTTTGACCCACGCGAAAAAATTGCACTCTTCATTGACGGCGCCAACCTCTACGCTGCATCCAAGAGCCTCGGTTTCGACATAGATTATCGCAAGCTCTTGAAAGCATTCCAGAAACGCGGCTACCTGCTGCGCGCCTACTATTATACGGCATTGATCGAGGATCAGGAGTATTCATCGATCCGCCCGCTGATCGATTGGCTCGACTACAACGGCTACAAGGTCGTCACTAAACCCGCCAAGGAATTCACCGATTCCATGGGCCGGCGGAAGATCAAGGGCAACATGGACATCGAGCTTGCGATCGACGCGATGGAACAGTCAGAAACCGTCGACCATCTCGTCATCTTCTCCGGCGACGGCGACTTTACGAACCTCGTCGAGGCGCTGCAGCGCAGAGGCCGCAAGGTTTCGGTGATCTCAACCATGGCGACGCAGCCGCCGATGATCGCCGACGACCTGCGCCGGCAGGCCGATCATTTCATCGACCTCCTGTCTCTAAAGGCTGAGATCGGTCGCGATCCCTCGGAGCGGGCGCCGCGTCCGGCCGAAGTTGCTCCGGCCAGCGATTTCGAAGTCTGATTGAAGCGCACCGCAATCCGATCATCTGCGACGTGGCGAGTCAGCCATTATCCTTCAACAAGCGGCTCTTTTGCCGGTTCCAATCGCGTTCCTTCTCGGATTCGCGCTTATCGTGCAATTTCTTGCCCTTGGCGAGCGCCAGCTCCATCTTTGCCCGACCCCGATCGTTGAAATAGATCTTCAGCGGGACCAGCGTCATGCCTTCACGGTTGACGGCGGAGCGCAGGCGATTGATTTCACGGCCAGAGAGCAAGAGCTTGCGGCGCCGGCGCGGCTCGTGATTGAAGCGGTTCGCCTGAAGATATTCCGGAAGATAAGAATTGATCAGCCAAATCTCGCCATCCTCATCCGATGCATAGGATTCGGCGATATTGGCCTTGCCTTCGCGCAGCGACTTGACCTCCGTGCCCTTCAGCACGAGACCCGCCTCGTAAGTGTCGATGATCTCGTAGTTGAAGCGGGCCTTGCGGTTTTCGGCCACGATCTTGTTCACCACGCGCTGGCTACCTTTGGGGGCCATGACGATATTCCCTTCGAGGCGCGCGAAAAGCCGCGCCCTCATTGCTTGCCCTTTATGTAAGGGAACGACCCGGCCTTGTGAAGACGGCCGGTCTCCTCAGTTCAGCAGCCCTGCGTGACGCATGGCGGCGTCGATCGCTGCTTCGGTTGCCGGCTCCAGCGTCGAGAGCAGCGGCGAGCGGACGCTGCGGCTCATCCGGCCGAGCTTGGAGAGTCCGTATTTGGCGCCGCAAAGACCGGGTTCGAGGAAGATCGCCTTGTGCAGCGGCATCAGTCGGTCCTGATAGTCCAGCGCGCGGGCATAATCGCCGGCCAGCGTCGCCGCCTGAAAATCGGCACATAGGCGCGGGGCGACATTGGCGGTTACCGAGATGCAGCCGACGCCGCCATGGGCGTTGAAGCCGAGCGCCGTCGCATCCTCGCCGGACAATTGCCTGAAGTCCTTGCCACAGCTGATGCGCTGCTCGGAGACACGCTCGATCTTACCGGTCGCGTCCTTGACGCCGACGATATTCCTATGCGCCTTGACAAGCGCCCCCATCGTGTCCGGCGTCATGTCGACCACAGAACGGCCGGGGATGTTGTAGATATAGATCGGCAGGGCGACGGCCTCGGCAATCGCAGAAAAATGCGCGATCAGCCCCTTCTGTGTCGGCTTGTTGTAGTAGGGCGTGACGACAAGCACGGCATCTGCGCCGACCTTTTCGGCGTGCTGGGCGAGCTCGATCGCCTCACGCGTATTGTTCGAACCGGCGCCGGCCATGACGGGAACGCGTTTTGCGGCCACTTCGATGCAGAGTTCCACCACCCGCTTATGCTCGGCATGCGACAGTGTCGGCGATTCGCCGGTCGTGCCGACCGGGACGAGGCCGCCACTGCCTTCTTTGATCTGCCAGTCGACATGGCCGGCGAAGCTGTCTTCGTCGATCAGTCCGGCGTCGGTGAAGGGGGTGACGAGGGCGGGAATGGACCCATTGAACATGCAAAGCTCCTCACGACCAAATCCTTGCTTCGGCCGCATTCCATGAATATTTTGCGCACCATAGAGCGCCGAAATCATCGCGACAAGCGCGGAGAGTTCGGTTTAGGGCAAATTCCGATAGCAGATGTGAATGAATTTTACCTGGTACGGTAAGGTTTCGTTAAGAAGCCTCTAGCCAAATGGGCAGGGCGTGTTTTCCGTTGCGAGATCCCGGATGAAGAAAGCTGTCCTGATTCTGACCGCCTTCGGCTTGGTTGCCGCCGCGTGGGGCAGCCTCGCGTCGCCGCTTCCCGGCCAAAGCACGCCGACGCCTGGTGTCAAGCCGATCGGCTTCGTTCCCGAGACCTCGATACCCGAAGCGCTGACGACCGGCGCCATCCCGCGCAACCCGGCCGTCGCGCCTGTCGCTAATGATTTGAAAACCGGCCTCGACGCGCTTTCCGCCAAGAATCCGCAACTGGCTCTCTCGATCCGCGACAGCATGCGCGACGGGACGCTCGACCGCCATATCCTCACCTGGGCGATCGCCGTCTCCGGATTGAAGGGCGTTCCCTCCTATGAAATTGCCAGTGCTGCACAGGAGCTCAAGGGATGGCCCGGCCTTTCCAGGCTGCGCCCCTCTTCCGAACGTGCGCTCTACGACGAAAACCCCGCTCCATCAGCCGTGCTCGCCGCCTTCGGAGATACCGCGCCGGAGACGATGCAGGGCGCCGTCATTCTCGGGCGGGCGCTGATCGCCTCGGGCAAGCAGGCGCAGGCAGCAAAACATATCCGCAAGATCTGGCGCACCGAGGCTCTCGACAAGGCGAGCGAAGACAAGATCCTCGTCGAGTTTTCTAGCCTGTTGACACCGGCCGACCACAAGGCGCGGATGGACTATCTGATGTATCGCGGTCGGGTGGCGCAAGCCAAGCGGTTCGGCGACATGGGCGAGGCGCAGTCCCTCTACAAGGCCTGGGCCGCCGTCGACGCCAAGGCGGCCAATGCCGGCGCTCTGCTCAATAGTGTCGAGGCTAGATGGCGCGGCGATCCCGGCCTGCTGTTCGCGCGCATCGAATATCTGCGCAAGCAGGACAAATATGCCGAAGCGGCAGCTCTTCTGGAGAAGATGCCGCGTGAGCCGGGCGAACTCGTCAATTCCGGCGAATGGTGGAACGAGCAGCGGATCGTCAGCCGCGGCCTGGTCGATCAGGGGGAATTCAAACCTGCCTACCGCATTGTCGCAAACTCCGCGGCAACCAGCCCGACTGATATCGTCGAGGCCGAGTTTCACGCCGGATGGTATGCGCTGCGCGGTCTGCAGGACCCGACAACGGCAGAAAGGCATTTCCGCAAGATTCTGGCGACTTCGAATGGCCCCCTCTCAGTGTCCCGCGCCTGGTATTGGCTGGGGCGGGCAGCCGAGGCCGGCGGTCCCGGCAACTCCGGCGAATTCTACGGCAAGGCCGCGAATTTTCCCGGCACCTTCTATGGGCAGCTCGCGGCCGAAAGGCTGGGGCGGAAGACGCTCAACGTTACCTATCCCACGCCAAGCACAGCCGATCGCCAGCGCTTCCAGGCGCGTGAAGCCGTGCAGGCGATCGCCCGGCTTGAGGCAGCCGGTCATGGATGGCGCGCCGACATTCTCTATCTCGCGCTCGCCGATCAACTGCAGAGCCCGGGTGAACTGGCCATCCTTGCGGCGCAGGCCGAGCAATCGGGCGATCACCATCTGTCGCTGCAGATCGGTAAGGTCGCCTATGGCCGCGGCATCGATGTCGCCGCGCTCGCCTTTCCCGTCGGCGTGATCCCGGCGGGTGCCAATATCTCCGGCTCCGGCAAGGCGCTCGCCTATGCCATTGCCCGGCAGGAAAGCGCCTTTAACCCGGCTGCCGTTTCGGCGGCGAATGCGCGCGGCCTGCTGCAGCTTCTGCCGGGCACGGCCCAGGCGGTGGCCAAGCGCCACAACATCACCTTTTCGAAGGACAAGCTGACGGCCGATGCCGGTTACAACGCGACGCTCGGCGCGCATTATCTCGGCGAGCAGATCGAGGCCTTCGGCGGCTCCTATATCCTGACCTTCATCGCCTATAATGCCGGGCCGAAGCGGGTTCCGGAATGGATCGGACGCTACGGCGACCCACGCGGCAGGCCGGTCGACGAGATCGTCGATTGGATTGAGCGTATCCCCTTCCCCGAGACCCGCAATTACGTGCAGCGGGTGATGGAGAATTACGAGGTCTACAAGGCCCGCCTCGGCCAGCCGACGGATATCGAGCGCGACCTGATCGGCGGACGCAGCGCCTCCTGAAGCCGTTTGGCGCGGCTTGAAAAGCAGGCTTGTCTTTGTTTTTCCGCATGTCTTTATCGCAAAACGCTGCACATTTTTGCGAGACATGCTCTAGAACTTCGGGATCAGACAGGTCTTGAGGGATGCGATGCCGGATATGGATGCAGGCGGTTTCCAGGAACGATTTTACTCTTCTTCCGACGGGCTGACGCTTTATGCCCGCGACTACCGGCCCGACGAGCCGGCGGCCGCCGAACGGCTGCCGGTGATCTGCCTGCCCGGCCTGACCCGCAACACGCGCGACTTTCATCCGCTTGCGCTGCTTCTCTGCCGCGACAAGACAGGCCCGCGCAGGGTGATCACGCTCGATTCGCGCGGGCGTGGAAATTCCGCATGGGACGAGAACAAGGCCAATTACAATCTCGCCGTCGAGACCGCCGACATTGTTGCAGCCTGCACGGCATTCGGCATCGAGCGGGCGATTTTCATCGGCACGTCGCGCGGCGGACTGATCCTGCACCTGATCGCGGCGACCCGGCCGGATCTTCTGGAAGCCGTGATCCTGAACGATATCGGGCCTGCGATCGAGGCCAGAGGGCTGGCGCTGATCCGCGACTACCTCAACAGCGGCAGGACGCCGGCCGATTGGAAAGAGGCGGCCGATATATTGCTAGAAAATCACGGCGCCTCGTTTACCGCGCTTGCGGCCGAAGACTGGCGCGAGATGACACTTGCGCTTTATCGCGACGTCGGCGGAAGGCCGGTCGCCGACTTCGATCCGGCGATCGCAGAGGCGTTGAGATCGATCGATTTCAGCCAGTCGCTGCCCGATTTCTGGGCACAATTCGAAAGCCTGAGCCGATTTCCGCTGATGTTGATCCGCGGCGAACATTCCCCGCTGCTGTCGGAGGAAACCGCGCGCGAGATGGCGCGACTGCATTCCGGATTAATCCTTCACAGCGCCGAGGGGCAAGGACACGCGCCCCTCCTCCATCTTGGCAATATCCCCGCAGCAATTCGCGCCTTTCTCGCCACTTGCCGGTAGGCTGATTAACGGAATCGGATGCCGCTCCCTGCTACTCAAATGGTTTGGCTCGGCGGCCCGGAACCCGGCGCCACCCCCGTCCCCGGCGTGTGCAGGAGGCCCCTTGCCTACACCTCATCTGCGGCCCTTCAGTTCGGTTCCCGGATGGCATTATCCAGGCCGCGCAGCAGCGGGTAGAGGAAATAAGAGATCACCGTCCTGTTGCCCACCTTGATCTCTGTGGACACGGTCATGCCCGGCAGCAGTCTGACCGGCACGTCCAAGGCGTTCAACCTCGTATCCGCAAGCAGGATGCGAGCCTTGAAGAAGGGCGCGGCCGGCTGGCTGGGCGTGGCAGCCTGTTCCTGCTGCTGGCCGGTCGTAAACGTGTCCTGGCTGATGGTGCGAACCTCGCCCGATGCGGTGCCGTATTTCTGGAAGGGATAGGCGTCTAGCTTGATGCGCGCCTCCTTACCCACGGCGATGCGGCCGATGTCGCGGGTGTTGATCGATACTTCCGCTTCGAGCGGCACGTTGATCGGCACCAGCGTGACGACCGGTTCGGCTTCGCGCACGACAGAGCCGATGGAGCGCTGGGCGAGATCGAGCACGACGGCATCGGCAGGTGCTGTCAGCGACACCATGTTGCGGCGCAGCTCCATCTTCTTCAGCTCCTCATCCGCCGTGTCGCGCTGGCCGCGCAGCTCCACCAGCTGTTCCATCGCGGCGCGGCGGAAATCCTCGATGAAGGCCTGCCGGTCGGCTTTCAACTTGGCAAAGGCATGCGCCGCCTCGTCAGCCTTGCCGCGCACGGCGGTCAGATCGGATTCGACGTCGAGGCGAGCGTCGCGCGAGCCGAGCATGGTGATCAGCGAACCGCTCTGCTTGTCGTAGAGCCGCGTGCGAGCGCCTTCGATCTGCGACAGCGTGTTGCGCCTGTCGATGAGCACGGCCTCCTGATTTCTGCTGGCGGCAAGTGCTGCCGACTGGCCGGCGATCTGCTGCTCGAAATTCTGCAGGTGCGCCGTGTAGAAGGCCCGCCGTTGGCCGAAGAGCTGCACCTGCAGCATCTCGTCAGGCGTATTGCCGGCCATGGCAGCGTAGTCGTCGCCGGCAAGCTCCGCTTCGATACGCTTCACTTGGGCATCGAGCGCGCTGAATTTCGCGCGCTGCTGGTCGACATCGGCCTGACTGAAGGTGGCATCGAGTGTTGCAAGCGTCTGGCCGGCAAGCACCACCTCGCCGGCCTTCACATCGATCGTGCGGATGATGGAGGTTTCCAACGGCTGGACGACGATCGTCGGCTGGGTGGTGACGAGCTTGCCCGGCGCAATCACCACCTCGTCGATCGACGAGACGGAGGCCCATATGATGGTCGCAGCAATCAGCGCGGTCACGCAGTAAAGCGTCATGCGCGCAATGCGCGGAGGAGCGCGTTCTTCGAGCTCGACGGCATCGGACTGGAATTCCGCGATGGCCGGCGGCAGCGGCAGGCGGGCGGTGAGCTGCCCGCCCCTGCCTGACGGCCCCTTATCGGAAGGGCTATGGTTTGAGGCTACGGGCAGGTTCTCGCTGGATTTTCTGATATGCGCGTTCATGCGACCTGCCTCATTTGCTGTGCCCACAGGTGGCGATAGGTCATGCAGCGCGACACCAGCTGGTCGTGCCGGCCGATATCGGCGACTTTGCCGCGATCGATGACGAGAATGGCATCGGCATCGACGAGGGTCGAAAGCCGGTGGGAGACGATGATGACCGTACGCCCGGCGGCGATGCGGCTCAAATTCTCGCGGATGATCGCCTCGCTGTCCGGGTCGAGCGCGCTCGTCGCCTCGTCGAAAATCAGAAGCTTCGGATCGGTGATCAACGCGCGCGCAATGGCAAGCCGCTGCCTCTGGCCGCCCGAGAGATTGGCGGCGTTTTCTTCCAGCATCGTGTCGAAGCCGCGCGGCAGCCGCTCGATGAACTCTTCGGCGCCGGCGATGCGGGCGACCTCCATGATCTCCTCGATGCTGGCATCGGGTTTGGCGGCGGCGATATTGTCGCGCACAGTGCCGCGGAACAGGAAATTATCCTGCAGCACGACGCCGATGCTGGTTCTTAAGTGCACGAGGTCGATCTCGCGGCTGTCATAGCCATCCATGCGCACCAGCCCCTCCTGGCTCTGATAGAGCCCCTGGATGAGCCGGGTGATCGTCGTCTTGCCCGAGCCGCTCTTGCCGACCACGCCGAAGACCGACCCTGCCGGAATGGCGAAGGACACATTGTCGAGCGCCGGCGCGGTATCGGGAGCATAGCGGAAGGTGACCCTGTCGAATTCGATGCGGCCATGCAGATGCGGCCTGACCCCGCGGCCGCGCCCGGCCTGTTCCGGCCGCTGGTTCATGATCTCGCCGAGCATGCGCACCGAGAGCGCCACTTCCTGATATTCGTGCACCATGGTGACGATTTGCACGAGCGGTCCGGAGACGCGGCCGGCAAGCATATTGAAGGCAACAAGCGCGCCGATCGTCATCGCACCGCTGAAGACATCGAGCGCGCCGAGGCCGATGATCGCAACGCTCATCAGCTTTTCCAGGAGCCCGGTCATCGACTGGGCGATGGTCGAGATCTTCTCGACTCGAAAGCGCACCGAGATCGACTGTGCCGAATAATCGTCCCACACCTTGCGTTGGCGCGGCTCCAGCGCCAGTGACTTGACGGTGCGCATGCCGTGCACGGTTTCCACCAGCAGGGCTTGCCGGTCGCCTTCGGCTTGGTAAAGCGCCTGCAGGCGGCGCTGGAACGGCCCGACGAGCATCATGACCACCAGACCGACGAGCGCTGCGAAACCGAGCACCACGAGCGTCAGTTTGACGCTATAGAGAAGCAGGATCGGCACGAAGACGAAGAGCGATACGCCGTCGAGAAGCGTCAGGAAAAGCCGGCCGGTCAGGAATTCGCGGATACGCCCTGTCTGCTGCATGTGCTTGACGAGAACGCCGGCCGAGGCCTGCTCGAAGAGCGCGATCGGCAGGTTGAGCAGATGGCCGAAGGTGCGTGTCGCCACCCGGATGTCGATCCTGTTGGTGGCGTAGAGCAGCAGATAGCGGCGCAGGAAACTGAAGGTCGCGTCGAAAACGAGCGCCACAGCGATACCGACCGTCAGAACCGTCAGCGTCGCATAGCTCTGATGCACGAGCACCTTGTCGATGACGAGTTGGAAGAACATCGGCGTCGTCAGCCCGAGGCCATAGAGCACGAAGGCTGCGAGCGCCACATCGCGGAAGAAGCTGCGCTGTCGGATGATCTCGGGGATGAACCAGCGGAAGCCGAAGGGCCGGTCCTCATCCGACATGCGGTAATTGCGCTTGAGCAGAACCACCGATCCGAGCCAGGCCTTGGCGAATTGTTCCTCGCTCAGCAGCATGACGTCGGGGCGCGTGGCAAGCGGGTCGAGAACGCGGATCCTTTCATCCTCGCCCTCCCCGACAGCGCCGGCAATGACCACCCAGTTGCCGTTCGAAAGTTCGGCAAGCACCGGGAAAGCCTCGCCGAGCTGGAACAGGCCCCGCCAGTCGAGTGTCAGGTGCCTGGCCCTGAGGCCGGCATCCTTGGCCATCCGGAGCATCTGCCGCACGGCCACCGGATCGTTACCGACGGCATAATCGTGCTGCAGTCGCTCAGGCGACAGATCGACGCCGTGATGACGCGCCACGAGCGCAAGACAGTGCAAGTTGGTATGCAGAAATCCACTCATGGCCCACCCGAAACAATACGAGACCGCGGCTTTGTTCCAAAAGTCGGGGCAACTCTGCGCGTCCGGATGGACGCACAGCGCTCCATACCCTGGTTATCAGTTGAAGTTCGGCGAGGCGTTCGACGCGCCGGCCTGACCCGTCTGAATATCGGCAGCCGCCGCAGCCGACATATCGCCGATGCGGCGAACCGCGCCCGCTTCGACGAGACCGCCGAGCGCCTTCTGCATGAGATCGACCGCATTGGCGAAGGCATCCACCGGCATGATGATGCGCTGGCGGAAGACCGGCTTCGGATTGTTGTTGGCGTCGCGGTCGGTCGCCGACAGCGACATCAGGTCGATGCGCACGATCGTTCCCGTAATGGTGATTTCGCCGATACCATCTGCATAAAGTTCGCTGCTCATTGTTCTCTCTCCTGGTTGATATCAAAAATCTGTTCGCCGTTGAGTCGATGCATCGGATTATCCGAAAACCGCTTCACACATTTCGGACCGATGCGTGCGTATCGTGCCGCCACGCCGGAAACGGATCGCGAAGGCCGATGGCAATCTCCGGGTTGAAGCTCGTTTCCTCGCCGGCTAGGCAATCGTCGAGCGCGCTGTGGATGGCTTGACTGTCGAAGCCGGCACCGATGAAGACGAGCTCCTGGCGGCGGTCGCCCCAGACATCGTCCCAATGCCGATCGATGAGCTGGCGGAATTGCGGAAAGCGCGGCCATTGCGCGCGCGGCACGGAGGCCCACCAGAACCCCCTGGTATCGATGCGGCATTGCGTGCCGGCAATGGACAGGAGGCCGATCTCATCGGGCCTTGTCGCCAGCCAGAAGTGCCCCTTCGCGCGGATGAGGCCGGCCCATTTCCTGTCGAGGAAAGCCTTGAGCCTCAGCGGCTCGAAGGGCCGGCGGCTGCGATAGACGAAGCTTGAAATGCCGTATTCCTCGGTCTCCGGCACATGGTCGCCCCAACCGAAGAGCTCCTTGTGCCAGAGTGGATGGCGGGCGGCCTTTGCCTCGCTGAAGAGGCCGGTATCCATGATCGCGGAAAGCGGCACCTGGCCGAAGACCGCCTCGATGACGTGGGCATCCGGATTGAGCGCCGCGATGACCCGGCGAACCTCGGCGAGCATTGAGCACGGCACATCGCCTGCCTTGTTGACGATGACGACATCGGCAAATTCGATCTGCTCGACCAGCAGTTCGACGAGCTTGCGCTCATCGTCCCCGTCGCGCCTTTCGCCGCGGTCGGCAAGCAACTCGGCGCTCTGGTAATCGGCGAGAAGATTGACCGCATCGACGACGCAGACCATCGTGTCGAGCCTTGCCACGTCGCAGAGCGCCGCCCCGCTCTCGTCGCGGAAGGAGAAGGTGGCTGCGACCGGCAGCGGCTCGGCAATGCCGGTGCCCTCGATCAGCAGGTAGTCGAAACAGCCGGCGGCAGAGAGCCGGCGGACTTCGCTCAGAAGATCGTCGCGGAGCGTGCAACAAATGCATCCGTTGGTGAGCTCCACAAGCGTCTCGTCCGTGCGCAAGAGGTCGCCACCCCCTTCGCGCAGGAGATCCGCATCGATATTGACCTCGCTCATATCATTGACGATGACAGCAACCCGGCGACCCTCACGATTACTCAGGACATGATTGAGGACAGTCGTCTTTCCTGCGCCGAGAAACCCGGCGAGAACCGTAACCGGTAATCTGTTGTCTGTACGCATCATCGATACTCTCACTCTTTACAGCATGCTTGGTCTTGCATCCTCGCGGGCGTTACGCCGCGAGCTGCGGTTTGAATGCCACGTCCACATAATAGTTTGTGCTGTTGTAACTGCTCGTCGGGAAGAGCCCGCCTGAGCCATAGGCATAGACGCCGTTATTGCCGCCGGGAGCCTTCAGGTCACCGTTCGTCACGTCGCTCGCAAAGTAATTGCCGGTCGCCGAATAATGACCTGATGTCGAGTAGGACACGACATAGGTGGTATCTGCCTGGATGGCGATCTGCTGGCCGAGCTGCGCGGTCTGCCAGCCGCTCGCCGTCTCGTTGTTGAAGGTGACGCTGCCGAGCAGAGTGCCGGAAGCCGTCCACAGATAGCCGCTGTGCGGGCCGGTATTGTCCGCAGCCTTGTAAAAGCGGATGGCGGTGATCCAGCCGGCGGCATCAGCCTGGAACTTCATGCCGAGATTGACCGGCTGGTTGTCGTTGACGGAGACGACAGAGGGCGTCGCGTTGGCGGCAAAGAGATTCTGCTCCGGTCCCGCAGCCGGGTCATTGATGGTGAGTGCAACCTGAGCCGAAGCCGTGCCGCCCTTGCCGTCCGATATCGCGTAGCTGAAGCTCGCCGGTCCGGCATAGCCGGCCGTCGGCGTGAAGGTCACCGTCTGGGCCTGGGCATTCCAGGCGACCGAGCCGTTGACCGCGCCGCTGACGCCGGTGATCGCGAGCGGATCGCCATTGGCATCGCTGTCGTTTGAAAGCAGCGCCGAGGCCTGGATGGTGATTGGCGTGCCCGTATTGGTCGTAAAACCGCTGTCGTTGGCGGCGACCGGAACGGCATTCTGCGAGCCCTGCTGATAGAGCACGTCGACCCAGTAATTGCTGGCATTGTAGGAGGAATTCGGGAACAGGCTGCCTGTGCCATAGGCATAGACGCCGTTGCCGCCGCTGATCGAACTTGCCGGCGCGGTCAGCGCGCCGCTCGTATGGTCCGTCGTAAAGTAGTTCGCCGTTGCCGAATAGAAGCCGTTGGAATGATAGCTCGCCACATAGGTGGTGTCGGCCGTGATAGCGATCGGCTGGGTGAAGGAAACCGTCTGCCAGCCGCTCGTCGTCTCGTTGATGAAGGTCGCCTGGGCCAGAAGCTGGCCGCCTGCAGTCCAGAGCGAGCCGACATGCGTGCCGGTATCCTGGGCGCTCTTGTAATAGGTGAGCCCGGCGATCTGGCCGCTGGCCGAAGCGATGAACTTGACGCCGAGTTCGACCGAGCTGGCGTCATTGGCGGCGGCAACCCCCGACGTATCCGCGCCGGTAAACAGGCTCGACGTCGTGCCCCCGCCGGGCGGCGTGGCGACAGTGAGGCTGACCGTGGCCGACGCCGTTCCGCCGAACCCATCCGAGACCGAATAGGAGAAGCCTGCCGTACCCGTATAACCCGCCGTGGGTGTGAAAATGACGGTTTTGGTCTGGCTGTTGAAAGTCACCGTTCCGTTGACCGCACCATTGACGCCGGCGATGCTGAGCGGATCGCCATCGGCATCGGTATCGTTTGCGAGCAGGCTGGCTGCGGCAATCGACAGCGCCGTATCGGAATAGGTCGTGTAGCCATTGTCATTGGCGGCGACCGGCAGCGCGTTGCTCGTCTGATTGTAGACAACATCCACCCAGTAATTCGACGACTGGTAGCTGGACGTCGGGAAACCGGAGCCTTCGGCAAAGACGCCGTTGTTGCCGGCAAGCGCGGTCAGGGAGCCATTACTATGGGCCGATGTGAAATAGTTTGCCGTGGCCACATAGCTGCCGGTCGTATGGTAGGAGGCGACATAGGTCGTGCCGGCCAGAATATGCACCGGGTTCGAGAATGTCGCGGTCTGCCAGCCGCTCACCGAGCCGCTATCGGCGAAGGTGACGATTGCAACCCGCGTGCCGTCGGCCGTCCAAAGCGAGCCGGTATGCGGGCCGGTATCGCCGGACGCCTTGTAGAAGCGGATGCCGGTCACCATGCCGCTGGACGCGGCGGAGAACCGCATGCCGAGTTCCAGCGCCTGGCCTTCGTTGAAGCCCGCGCCCGTCGGCCCTTCGCTTGACTTGAACAGCGTCTCCCCGGCAGGGCCCGGATCCACGGTGAGGCTGACATTGCCCTGATCCGTGCCGCCCCGCCCGTCCGACAGCGTATAGGTGAAGCTTGCCGGTCCCGAATAATTGTTGGCCGGCGTGAAGATGATGGTGCCGTTCTGCTTGTTGAGGGTCACCGTGCCGTTGACCGCATTGCCGACGGCCGAAATCGTCATCGCATCGCCATTGGGATCCGTATCGTTTCCGATGAGCGAGGCGATCGAGATGACAACGCTGTCGTTGCGGGTAAGGCTCAGCCCCGTATCGTCGGTCGCGACCGGAGTGCTGTTGGGGCCGGCATCGAAGACCACGTCGACCCAGTAATTGGTGCCGGTGCCGGGACTTTGGCCGGGGAATGTGCCGGCATTGTCGCCATAGGCATAGACGCCGCCACCATCGACGGCCTTCAGCGCGCCGCTGGCATAGGTGCTGCCGAAGTAATTCTCGGTGACGGAGTAGAAGCCATTGGTGTGATAGGAGGCCACATAGGTCGTGCCGGCGGCAATCTGAATCGGGCTGGAGAACATCACCGTCTGCCAGCCGGAGAGCGACTCACCGACGGACACGCCGGATGCCAGCAGCGTTCCGTTGGCGCTCCAGAGGCTGACGACATGGTCGCCGATATTGTAGAAACCCTTGTAGAATCGGATGCCTTCGACATAACCTGCCGTCGTCGCCTGGAAGCGCAGCCCGAGCTCGACGGAATCGCGATCGATTGCCATCTCGACTGCGGGCTTTTCCGCCAGCGTCCACAGACCCTGCGTGCCCGGCAGCGTCACGGTGACCTGTTTGCCGGCCGATGGCGCCTCCATATTGACGCTGTCGTCGACGGCGCGCGACATGACCGTGTAGTTTCCGCTCGCCTGGACGACCCAGTTATAGCTCCAGCTCTCGCGGCCGGTCGCCTTGAACCAGTGCTGACCACCATCGGTGGAAACTTCCACGCCGGCAATGATGCCGCCGCCGAAATCCTGCGCCGTGCCCGTGATCGTCACATGCTGGCCTTCGAGGAAGGAGGCACCGACGATCGGCGACGCGATCGACGAGGTCGGCTTCAGTATATCGGTCGATTGGGTCGCGAGGATCAGGCTCGCATCGAGCGTCGTCGGCTGAATCCCCATGTCCGCGAACATGTTGACCATCGCCTGCTGGACGTTGCGGTCGGTCGAGGTCGTCGGACCCTGGTGATTGTCACTCAGGCCCCAGGACCAGAAGACGGTGCCGGCACCGAAGACCAGCGCGCCGCTTGCGGCCCGGTACATGGTCAGGCTGTGGGTGGCAACGGCGGAACCAACCGTCGTGCCGTAATCGCGCAGATAGGTTTCCACCGAGACCGAGGAGAGCGACAAGTTGATCAGTCCAGCCGGACGGAAACCGTTCTCGACATCGGAGTCCCATTCGTAGCCGAGCAGGTTCTGCACCAGATTGTAGGTGTCGCCTTCATTCAGCTGGGAGACTTCGGTATTGCGCCAGAAGCGCAGGTTCGAATAGTCGTAGGGGATGGAGATCGTATCCTGGCGGTAGCTGTCCACCTGGAACATCGTGCCGGTCAGCGAATTTTCCGGCTCCTGCCCCGGATCGGCATAGCGCGGATCGCGCCAGGTGCCTGTGCCGACACTGCTCGGATCCGAGCTCGTGCCCCAGGTCTCCTTGTAGCAGACCATGGTGCGATAGGCCTGACCGCTGCCGTCGATGCTGCTTTCCCAGCGAACCTTCCAGTAGCATTCGTTGCCGCTCCAGAAGGCGAGGTTGACGCCGGCATCACGCGCCGCCTCGACATTGGCGCGCTGTTCGGCCGACCAGTATTCGTCATGCCCGACGGAGAGATAGGCATCGTGGTTGAGAAGAAGGCTGCCGCTGCGCGCCGTATCGACGCCTGATATATAGGACACGTCGTAGCCGTTCTGCTCCAGCCACGAGATGGCGGAGGATTCGACGCCGAAGATGTAATCGTGCGAGCCGCCGATCGGGCTCGTATTGGTGATGATCGGCCTGTTGTAGCTGACGGCCGAGGCGCGGCCGATTGCGGTCACGCCGCAGCTGCAGTTCGGCGGCAGATAGCCGATCATGTCAGCCGGATCGACCGGCACTTCGCCATAATAGAGACTGGCCCCGCCCCAGGCATTATAGGCCTGCCAGGTTGTGTCCGATGTCTGGAAGACGATATCGCTGGTCGAGGCATCGTCGCGCACGACAAAGGGGATGATGCTCGCATCCTCGGTGCCATCCTCGCGCACCAGCTTGGCGAAATAGACGCCGGAGACGGCATCGGCAGGGATCTGCCAGCTGGCGGAAACCGACCAGTTGCCGCAATCGATGAGACCGAGCGACATGTCGACGATCGGGTGCGGCTGGATCTGCGCCGTCGTCAGCGATTTCTCGATCGAGTCGACCTTGCGCGCGCCGGCTCCGCCGTAATAGCCCATGCGGTAGATATCGATGCGGTAATGGGTGGAATCGGTGGCGATCTTGAAATCGACGGTCTGACCGATATTCGTGCTAATTTCGGTGGCAAAGCCCTGGATGGTGCCGCCGCCGTCACCCTCCAGACCCCATTCGCTGATCGGGTTGCCCTGCTTCAGATTTTCGAGCGCGATCTTGTTGGGCGTCGCCGCAGTCACCACCGGTGCTGCAAGCGTCGCGGTCGTCGCGGTCGAATCAGTGGAAACGTCCTGGTTCGGCCCCAGCGAGATGGAGGCTATCGAGGTCTGAAGGCGCAATGACGTCGTGCCGGCACCGGCGGCAGGATCGGCCGGCGGCGTGGCAGGGTCTGCCGTGCCGGCATCGCTGGTAACACCCGTCAGCGTGGGCGAGGCCGGCAGCGTCGCAGCCTCTTGATAGGGGTCCGGGCCGAGCACGGTGCGCTCGGATGACGTGGTCGCCGTCTGCAGCATCGTCGCAACCGACGCCGTCTTGGTGGACGGGTCCTGCGCGCCGCCGTCGCCTGCAGGCGCTGGCATCGCCGTCGGTGGTATCGAAGCCGTTTGCACACCGTCCAATGAGATCGGCGCGGCAGGCTGCTTGATATTGCCGGGGGAAAACGAACCTGTGAAGGAGGACGGGACCGCGGCAGCGTCGGGATTGGCGAAGCTGCCCTTACTGGCAAAGCTTAGGGAACCATCGGTGCTCGTCGAAGACACAAACGTCGCGGTTCCCAGCACTGCGCTCCAGGCTGAGGGTGCACGACAGATACTCAACGCTCCACCAAATGTACTCAGGTACTCACGATTACCAACATGAATTCTCCGCATCAGCGGCGTCCCCTCCCGCATCGACCGGTTCTTCGGCCGCTATAGCAAGACGTGTATTCTGGCACCTTTGCCGAGGGAATGTACGACAGTAATCTGGGGTATGAGGGAGGTATCCCCTACGCCCATATGATGATCCTCAGCGCACCCGGCTGACGGGACAATTTGGATCCTGATCAGAGTCGACCCGGACGGCGCACTCCAGCCGTCCCCACCCCACACTGGGGATCTGAACAATTTTAGCCTCAGGTTCCGGGCGGCAAGTTATCGAGAACGAAAGCTTTAGAAAGGATCACATTACAGCCCCGGAAAGGGATTTACCGACGGGAACAATAACGTGCGATCCACCGGTCCAGACATTCACATCAGCGGAACAACACGTATTTCACCAGCGCCGCGATCATCAGAATGATGACTGCGGCCCAATGAGCCCTGCGAGGCCCATCCCCACATCATGCCGCTGCCCATCATCTCGTTCATCGCGGCATCCTTCTTTCATTCGGCCGCTTCGTTCCGAACATCCGCGCTAGGCTTGACGTCAGCCAAGGGAACATCTGCCCTGGAAGGCAACCTCCAGCCCTTTATCAGCCCATAGATCGCCGGGATCACCACCAGGGTGAGGAGCGTCGAGGAGATCATGCCGCCGATCATCGGCACGGCGATGCGCTGCATGATTTCCGATCCGGTGCCAGTGCTCCAGAGGATCGGCACAAGCCCTGCCATGATGGCGACAACTGTCATCATCTTCGGCCGAACCCGTTCGACTGCCCCGACCATGATTGCGCGATTGAGATCGGCTTTCGTGAAGTCCCGTCCTTCGATCTCGCAAATTGAGCGTCGCTCCTTCAAGGCCTGGTCGAGATAGATCAGCATGATCACGCCCGTTTCTGCCGCGACACCCGCCAGGGCAATGAAGCCGACGGCAACAGCCACGGAGGCATTGAACCCGAGCCACCACATCAGCCAGATGCCGCCAACCAGCGCGAACGGCAACGACAGCATGACGATCATCGTCTCCGTCAATGCTTTGAAGTTCAGGTAGAGCAGCAGGAAGATCAACGCCAAGGTCAGTGGCACCACGATCATCAAGCGGGCCTTCGCACGTTCGAGGTACTCGAACTGCCCGCTCCAGGCAACGGAATAGCCTGCTGGCATCTTCACGCTCTTGGCGACCGCCTCCTGGGCCTGCGCCACGTAACCACCGAGGTCGCGATTGGCGATATCAACGAAGATGTAGACGGCAAGCTGACCGTTCTCCGTGCGGATCGTGGTGGCTCCGCGTGCGAGCTTGACATCGGCTATCTCTCCGAGCGGCACAGTACCACCACCGGGAAGCGACACCTGTACGTCCCGCGCAATAGATTGCGGATCGCTTCGATAGGCGCGTGGATATCGGATCGCCACCCCGTAGCGCTCCCGTCCCTCAACCGTCAAGGTGACGACCTCGGAGCCGAGTGCCATGCTGATGACGTCCTGAACATCGTTGACCGTCAAGCCGTAGCGGCCAAGAGCTGCCCGGTTCGGAACGATGTCGAGATAGTAGCCGCCAATGACCCGCTCAGCGTAGGCGCTCGAGGTGCCTGGGATGGTTTTCAGGACGCTTTCGATCTGGCGTGCGACCTTCTCCATCTCGCCGAGATCGGTACCGTAAACTTTGACCCCCACTGGCGTCCTGATGCCGGTCGACAGCATGTCGATGCGGGCACGGATCGGCATGGTCCAAGCGTTTGAGACACCTGGAAACTGCAGGGCGGAGTCCATCTCGTGCTTCAGGCTATCTGTGGTCACACCTGGCCGCCACTGCGACTTCGGCTTGAGGGTGATGATCGTTTCGAACATCTCTGTCGGAGCTGGGTCGGTAGCGGTTAGTGCACGGCCTGCCTTGCCGAAGACGCTCTCGACCTCGGGGAACGACTTGATGATGCGATCTTGTGTCTGCATCAACTCTGCCGCCTTCGTCACCGATATGCCTGGCAATGTGGTCGGCATATACATGAGCGTGCCTTCGTCGAGGTTAGGCATGAATTCGCTGCCGATGTGCTGGATCGGCCATGCCGTTGCCGCCAGGATCGCGACGGCGGCGAGCATAGTCAGCGTCTTGACCTTGAGGACTCCCGCGATCACCGGCCGATATATCCAGATCAGAAAGCGGTTCAGTGGGTTCTTATGCTCGGGCACAATGTGACCGCGCACGAACAGGATCATCAAGGCTGGAACAAACGTGACCGACAGGAACGCTGCCGCCGCCATGGAGAACGTCTTGGTGAAGGCAAGCGGCCCGAACAGGCGTCCTTCCTGAGACTCCAGGGTGAAGATCGGCAGGAACGACACCGTGATGATCAGCAGGCTGAAAAACAGCGCTGGCCCGACTTCGCTGGCCGCATCAACCAGGATCGTGACCCGTGGCTTGTCCGGTGGTGCCCGTTCGAGGTGTTTGTGGGCATTCTCGATCATGACGATCGCCGCATCGATCATCGCCCCGATGGCAATGGCGATACCTCCAAGGCTCATGATGTTTGCGCCGATGCTGAGGATTTTCATGGCAATGAAGGCAATCAGAATGCCGACCGGCAACATGATGATCGCCACGAGAGCGCTGCGAACATGGAGAAGGAAGGCGACCGTTACCAAGGCGACGACGATGGACTCCTCGATCAAGGTGCCCTCCAGCGTCTCGATGGCGGACTCGATCAGGGTCGACCGGTCATAGACCGGCACGATCTCCGTTCCCGCCGGAAGGCTGCTTTGGACTGAAGCCAAGCTCTTCCTCGCGTTGTCGATCACGGTCAGAGCATTGGCTCCGAACCGCTGCAGGACAATGCCGCTTGCGACCTCGCCGTCGCCGTTCAGTTCGGTAATTCCTCTTCGTTCATCCGGAACGAGTTCCACCTTGGCGACGTCGCCCAGCCGAAGTGGCGTGCCGCCCTGCGTCTTGAGCACGATGTTCTCAATATCGCTGACGCCCTTCAGATAACCGCGTCCGCGCACCATGAACTCGAATTCGGAAAGCTCGATGGTCCGGCCGCCGACATCCGTGTTGCTGGCCCGGACCGCATTGGAAATATCGTTGAGCGATATGCGCTGAGCCTTCAGCCGAGAGGGATCGACGACGATGGAATACTGCTTCACGAAGCCGCCGACGCTGGCCACTTCGGCGACGCCCTCCGACTTGGAGACGCCGACTCGCACGACCCAGTCCTGTAGCGAGCGTAGTTCCGCAAGCGTAAGGTTCTTGGCGACGACAGCGTACTGGTAGACCCAACCGACACCCGTCGCGTCCGGGCCGAGCGTCGGCGTCACGCCTTGCGGCAGGCGGCTTGATGCCGCATTCAGATATTCCAGCACCCGGCTTCTCGCCCAGTAAGGGTCGGTGCCATCTTCGAAGATCACATAGACGAACGAGACGCCGAAAAAGGAGAAGCCGCGAACGACCTTCGACTTCGGAACCGTCAGCATCGACGTCGTCAGCGGGTAGGTTACCTGGTCTTCGACCACCTGCGGGGCCTGCCCGGGATATTCAGTGTAGACGATGACTTGGATGTCGGAGAGATCGGGGATGGCGTCGAGCGGAAGAGACCGCAGGGCATAAATGCCGCCCGCGACGGCGACTGCTGCACCGACGAAGATGAGAATGAGGTTATGAGCGGACCAGGAGATGACACGGGAAATCATGGCTTCACCTCATCTGTCGCCATGCCGCTCAGCGCCGAGTTCAAGTTGCTTTCGGCATCGAGCAGGAAGTTGGCCGCCACGACTACCTGATCGCCTGCTGCGATGCCCTTGGTGATCTCGGTCTGCTTCTCACCCCGCATGCCAAGGGAGACATCCTTTGGTTCGAATCTGCCGTCGCCCTTGTCGATGAAGACCATCTGCCGGTCGCCGGTATCGATGACTGCGCTGTTGGGCACGGCGACGACGGGCTTCTGCACGCCAGCTTCGATCTCGACATCGGCGTACATGTTAGCCATGAGAGTACTATCCGGGTTCGGAAGCTCGATCCTGACTTTCGTAGTTCGAGTCTCCTGCTGGATTTCCGGATAGATGAGATCAACGGCCCCTTCGAAAGTCTGGCCGGGGAGGCTCCGAACCGTCACGGCAACCGGGACGCCCTTTTGAATGGAAGCCAGATCGAATTCCGGCACGTCGGCGATGACCCAGACATGAGAGGTGTCCGCGATTCGAAACAACGGATCACCGGGCTTGGCCATCATTCCGGTCGTCGCCATGCGTTCTAGGACGACACCATTGCGGGGAGAAACATATTCGATGCTGGTTGGTACCTGACGGTTCTCAGCAATGGTTCGGATCACTTCATCCGGGACACCCAGGTTCTTCAATCGAAGAGCCGAACCGGCATCACTTTTGCGGAGATCACCCTTTCCCGCAGCGAATTCAGCTCCGGCAGTGGCGATCTCTTTGGAATAGAAGTTGAAGAGGCTTTCTCCTTTGCCAATGCGGTCACCTGTTGTGACGTTTGCCACGTCATCGATGAAGGCATCGGTGCGCATGGAAACGACGCTGATGAGCCGCTCGTCCCAGGCGACCGTGCCGGGTATGCGGATTTTGCGGAAGATACTTACCAATTCGGCCCTGGCCGTTTTGACCCCCGTCCGCTGCAGCTTGCCGAGCGAGACTTTGACCGTCGATGCGTCGGCCTGATCCCCTTCAAAGACCGGGATGTAGTCCATTCCCATGGAATCCTTCTTCGGCACGTTGGAAGTGTCTGGAAGCCCCATCGGATTGCGGTAAAAGAGGACCTTGCGTTCCGTCACGGCCGCCTTGGACGCTGCCGCTTTTGTCTGGTCAGAAGTCTCGGCGAATTTAGCACCGGCGGCTGTGAAGCTAACCTCTTCACTTTCGTGGACGGGCACGAAATCGTGCCCGTCCACGGTTTTCTTGGGCTTGCTGGAATACTCGGCAAGACCGTCGGGATGACGGTAATAGATGATCGGTCCCGACCCTTCAGGCTTGCTCCGTTGGGCTTCGGCGACAGCCATGTCAAAGAGCATGTGGAGTTGCTGCTGGCCTACTCCCTGGGCACCAGCCAGGTACGCTCCCCCGCCGACAACGGCGAGGGAGGTAACGGCGACCAGCCATATTGCGGTCTTCACGGGGTGGCCTTGACGACGACTTCACCTGTTATGGTTTCGCCTTCGCCCTGAACTTTCGCTCCAAGCTGAAAGCGCCATCCGCCTTCCATGCTCAGATTTGTCTTGAACTTGTATGTGCCTGCCTGTCCGGAGGGCAGTTCCTCGACGGGCGTTGTCATTGTCTCCATGCCCTCTGGCGCCATGTCCATGCGGGTGGTGAAAATAACCGCGTCAGATACGGGCTGGCCGTTTCGTTTATCAACGAGACGAACAGAGACTTCGGCATCAGGTCCCATTTTCACTTCTGCCGACACAAGCTGAAACTCGAAGTCCCCAGGGCTTGCATATGACGTTGCGGCTGAGGCAGAGAGCATAGCAATCGCAGCGAGGCTCGCTCGCGCAAACATGTTGGATTTCATAATTCACATCTCTTCAGGCGGGAGAAGGCCGCGCCAGGATAAAGTTCGCCGATCCCAAAAAACGCAGGCAACGGCAGTCGGAAAGAGGAAAGTGAATTATGCGCGTGGAGGTCGTGCCGGTGGCTCAACCAAGGCGGATGCCAGGCTGGCATTGTGACCGATAGCGAAGGAAGGTACACCTAGATAGGAAACAGGCAGACTTGCCGTATCCGGAGCCTGCACCAGAAGCATCGATGCGCAGATCCGCGCCAGCGGGCAATTCTTCGAACAATCAATCGGCGGCTGCTTTTCATTCGGACAGCAAGGCATGTCGGCCTGCATGAGAGCCATGTCATCCGAAGCCGATGGTGACGGCATGCCGGTCACCACGCTGCGTCCCGAGGACGCCATCGCCGTTTCCGCCATGCCGACGCTCGCGGGGCCAAGGGTGACCCCGAGCACTGCGAAGACGCAGAGCAGACGTTGAAAGGCGGCGACAAGATTCATGCGCTTATACTCGCATGCGGTTTTCGCTTAAGGAAGCGGGCTCACGAAGAATTGTGATTCAGATGTGCGCCGCCGGGGCTACCAGGCCGGAAACGGATCTTCGAGGGTGGCCCAGTCGCGTGGATCGGCGCTGGCGAGGCATCCGTCCAGTGCGGTCCGTACACCTTTCTCGTCCATATCGACACCGATAAAAACCAATTCCTGCCGACGGTCGCCCCAGGCGCTGTCCCACCGGCTCTCGATATGCTGACGAAACTGCTGATGGTTCGGCCAGTCGTGTCGGGGAACGGCCGCCCACCAGAGCCCCATCGGCTCGCAGCGCCGTTGCACCCCAGCAGCCGACATCAGGCCCACATGACGCGGGCGGGTGGCAAGCCAGAAGTGGCCTTTGGCGCGCATAACCCCCGGCCAGGGCTCGTCCAGAAATGCGCGAAACGGCATGGGATCAAAGGGACGCCTCGTGCGATAGACAAAGCTCGATACACCGTATTCCTCCGTTTCCGGGACATGGTCGCCCGGGCGGTACAGTTCTTTGTGCCACAATGGGTGGGCGGCGGCTTTTGCTTCATCGAAGAGGCCGGTATTGAGGATGGTTGGAAGAGAAACGTTGCCGAAGTCCGTCTCCACCTGGTGTGCATCCGGGTTGAGTGCAGTCACCGTCCTACGGATTTCTGCGCGAATCTCCTCGCTCGCGTCCGAGATCTTGTTGATCACGACGACATCGGCAAATTCGATCTGCTCCACCAACAGGTCGATGAGTGTCCGCCGGTCCTCGCTGTCCCGCTGCAGGCCGCGATCGCGAAGCAGATCAGCACTGCTGTAATCGGCCAGGAGGCTTGCGGCGTCGACGACGGTTACCATCGTGTCGAGTTTCGCATAATCGGAGAGCGAAACACCATTCTCGTCGCAGAAGGAAAAGGTTGCCGCGATAGGGCATGGCTCCGCAATGCCGGTCCCTTCTATCAGCAGATAGTCGTATCGTCCCTCCTCGGCCAGTCGCCGCACTTCCGTCAAGAGGTCGTCGCGCAGGGTACAGCATATGCAGCCATTGCTGAGCTCAACCAACGTCTCCGTCGTATGCGACAGGTTGCAGCCGCCGTCTCGAATGAGACTGGCGTCGATGTTCACTTCGCTCATGTCGTTGACGATGACGGCGACCCGCAGACCCTGACGGTTATTCAGCACATGGCTGAGAAGGGTCGTCTTGCCGGCGCCGAGAAAGCCGGCGAGCACCGTCACCGGGAGCCGCTCCCTCCTGTCCTTCGGCCTGTTCATCGGCATCCCTTGCCTCTGGGCGTTCGCGGCGGCCATCGCCGCGGTGAGCATTTGCGGTCCATCAGCCTCATTCGAAACCCGCTCCCGATCTTCTCGAATGCATCACGCTGCCAGCTGCGGTCGGAAAACCACGTCGGCATAATAGTTTGTGGAATTGAAGGTGTTGGTCGGGAAGAGGCCTGCTGAGGCGGACCCGCCATAGGCATAAACGCCATTGCCGCTTGCTGGCGCCGTCAGCGGGCCGCTGGTGACGGCGGTCGTATAGAAGTTACCGGTCGCCACATAGGCACCTGTCGTGTGGTAGGAGGCGACGTAAGTGGTGTTGGCGGCAATGGTGAAGGGCGTTGCAAAGTTCACCGTCTGCCAGCCGCTTGCCGTGGTGTTGGTGAAAGTGGCGCTGGCGAGCTTGGTGCCCGTGGAGCTCCACAAGTCGACGACGTTCTGTCCGTTGTCGTTGGCGCTGCGATAGAACTTGATGGCCGTGACATCGCCGGCGACGTTCGACTGGAACTTGACGCCGAGCTCGATCTGCTGACCGTCGTTGAGGTTCGTCTGTGCCGGCGTGCTGGAGGCGTTGAACAGGCTGTAGGTCGCAGACGCCGTCGATGCAACGATGTTGAAGGTCTCGTTGGCGGCGAGGCCGCCGAGATCGGTCGCCGTCACCCTGACGCCGTAGGTGCCGGCTGTTGTCGGCGTGCCGGAGAAGGTCCGCGTCGTGGCGTTGAAGCTCAGCCAGGTGGGCAGTGCCGTGCCATCGGCGGCCGTTGCTGCATAGGTCAGCGTTTCGCCGCTGTCGACATCGCTGAACGTCGTCGTCGGCAGCGTGAACGAGAAGGCGGAGCCGACTGTGGCATTCTGGGTCGCCGTCTGGACGGCGAGAACCGGCGCGTCATTGGCGCCGTGGATGGTGACGGTGAGATTTGCCGTGGCGATGGCGCCGGCGCTGTCGCGCATCGTGTAGTTGAAGACATCGCTCAGCGTATTGGTGGACAGGCGCAACGCCTGCACGGCAGTATTCGTCTCATTGACGGCATAGCTATATGTTCCCGATGCGTTGAGCACGAGACTGCCATAGGTGCCGTTCAGCGCTGAGCCGAGCGTGCCTGATGTCGTGCCGAAGCGGACTGCCGTCACCGTCTTGGTGTCGCCCGAATCCGGATCGGTGTCGTTGGTCAGCACGTTGCCGCTGGCGGCCACGCCGCCCGAACCGTTGGCCACCCCGCCCTTCTCAGTCGCGTCGCCCGTATCGGCAACCGCTGTCGGCGTCGTGTTGCCTGGTGTCGACGACGGACGGAAAATCACATCGGCAAAGTAGTTGGAAGCGTTAAAGGAGGCATTCGGGAAAATGCCTGTGGTGGCGGAACCGCCATATCGGTAGACGCCGTTGCCGCCGGCCGCGGCACTTGACTGGGCCGTCAGCGGACCATTGGAGATACCATTCGTGAAGAAATTGCTGGTCACTACGTAGGCGCCGGTCGTGTGATAGGACGCGACATAGGTGGTATTGGCGGCGATGGTGAAGGGCGTCGCAAAATTCACGGTCTGCCAGCCGCTCGCCGTAGTGTTCGTGAAGGTGGCGGTGGCAAGCCTGGTACCCGTTGCACTCCACAGGTCGACGACGTTCTGTCCGTTGTCGTTGGCGCTGCGGTAGAACTTGATCCCGGTAATGTCGCCGGCGACGCTCGACTGGAACTTGACGCCGAGCCCGAGCTGCTGACCGTCGTTGAGATTCGTCTGGGTCGGCGTGTCGGAGGCGGAAAACAGGCTGTAGGTCGCAGGCGCCGTTGTCGCAGTGATGTTGAAGGTCTCGTTGGCGGCGAGGCCGCCGAGATCGGTCGCCGTCACCCTGACGCCGTAGGTGCCTGCTGTCGTCGGCGTGCCGCTGAAGGTCCGCGTCGAGGCGTTGAAGGTGAGCCACGAAGGCAGCGCCGTGCCATCGGCGGCCGTTGCTGCATAGGCCAGCGTCTCGCCGCTGTCGACATCGGTGAAGGTGGTCGACGGCAGTGTGAAGGAGAAGGCGGAGCCGACCGTGGCGTTCTGGCCAGCCGTCTGGACGGCGAGCACCGGCGCGTCATTGGCGCCGTGGATGGTGACGGTGAGATTTGCCGTGGCGGTGGCGCCTGAAGTGTCGCGCATCGTGTAGCTGAAGACATCGCTCAGCGTGTTGGTCGACTGGCGCAGCGCCTGCACGGCGGCATTGGTCTCGTTGATCGTATAGGTATAGGCGCCCGATGCGTTGAGCACGAGACTGCCATAGGTACCGTTCAGCGCTGAACCGAGCGTGCCCGACGTCGTGCCGAAGCGGACTGCCGTCACCGTCTTGGTATCGCCCGAATCCGGATCGGTGTCGTTGGTCAGCACGTTGCCGCTGGCGGCCACGCCGCCCGAACCGTTGGCCACCCCGCCCTTCTCAGTCGCGTCACCGGTATCGGCAACCGCCGTCGGCACCGTGTTGCCGGGCGTTGACACGGCGATATTGAAGGTCTCGTTGGCGGCGAGGCCGCCGAGATCGGTCGCCGTCACCCTGACGCCGTAGGTGCCTGCTGTCGTCGGCGTGCCGCTGAAGGTCCGCGTCGAGGCGTTGAAGGTGAGCCACGAAGGCAGCGCCGTGCCATCGGCGGCCGTTGCTGCATAGGCCAGCGTCTCGCCGCTGTCGACATCGGTGAAGGTGGTCGACGGCAGTGTGAAGGAGAAGGCGGAGCCGACCGTGGCGTTCTGGCCAGCCGTCTGGACGGCGAGCACCGGCGCGTCATTGGCGCCGTGGATGGTGACGGTGAGATTTGCCGTGGCGGTGGCGCCTGAAGTGTCGCGCATCGTGTAGCTGAAGACATCGCTCAGCGTGTTGGTCGACTGGCGCAGCGCCTGCACGGCGGCATTGGTCTCGTTGATCGTATAGGTATAGGCGCCCGATGCGTTGAGCACGAGACTGCCATAGGTACCGTCGAGCGCCGCGCCGAGCGTGCCCGACGTCGTGCCGAAGCGGACCGCCGTCACCGTCTTGGTATCGCCCGAATCCGGATCGGTGTCGTTGGTGAGCACGTTGCCGCTGGCGGCCACGCCGCCCGAACCGTTGGCCACCCCGCCCTTCTCCGTCGCGTCGCCCGCATCGGCGACCGCCGTCGGCGTCGTATTCGAGTTCGGCGTGGTAAACATCACGTCGACCCAATAGTTTGTCGACTGAAAAGTGCTCGTGGGGAACTGGCTGTTGTTGCCATAGCGGTAGACGCCATTGCCGCTGGCCGGCGCCGTCAGCGGACCGCTGGTTACGTTCGAGGTGAAGTAGCCGGCGGTGCTCGAATAATGGCCAGTATTTGTGTGGTAGGATGCGGTGTAGGTTTGTCCGGCCGTCACCGATACCGGACTGGTGAAAAAGGCAGTCTGCCATCCGCTGGCCGTCTCGTTCGCGAAGGTGAGGGTCGCAAGCCGCGTACCGGTGCTCGACCACAATGAACCCGTATGCGTTCCCGTATTCAGGTCACCCTTGTAGAACCGAATGCCGGTGACTGTGCCCGCCACGGAAGTCGTGAATTTGACGCCGAGTTCAACGGATGAGGCATCGTTGGTGTTGATGATCGCCGGCGTCGCCGAACCGAAGAGAGAGGTGTAGTTTGGCGCGCTGACCGTGACAGTTCGTCCCGCCGAGGGTGTTTCCAGGTTGACGTTATCGTCTACGGCGCGGGACCGGATTGTGTAGGTGCCTGCGGTCTGCGGCGACCAGGTATAAGTCCAGTTCTCATCGCCCGTCGCGGGATGCCAGCTCGCCCCGTTGTCGGTCGAAACCTCGACCGCTGCGACGACCCCGCCTCCCGTATCGGCAGCGGTGCCAGTAATCGTCACGGTGGATCCAGCGGTCGCCGTGGCGGGAACGGTGATGACCGAGGTCGGTGCAGTATGGTCGGAGGAAGCGGTCGCGGCGGTGAGCCCGGACTGCAGCGTTCCAGGCTGAATCCCCATATCGGCAAGCAAGTTGACCATTGCCTGCTGCACGCGCGGGTCCGTCGGAGTCGCTGTGAGATCGTGATTGTCACTCAGCCCCCATGTCCAGTAGACTGTCCCGGCGCCGAACACCAATGCGCCGCTGGGGGCGCGGTAGAGCGTCAGATTATGTGTCGAGATCGCATTGCCGGTGGTGTTGCCGTAATCGAGCAGGTAAGTGCTGACCGGAAGGGTCGTCGAGGACAGCTTCACGAGGCCGGCCGGATCGAAGCCGTTGTCGGACGCCTCGTCCCATTCATAACCGAGATAGTTCTTGGTGAGCGTCGCCGTCTGGCCGGGCTGAAGATTGGCGACGCTGGTATTGCGCCAGAAACGCAGATTGGCGTCGTCATACGGTATAGTGATCGCCTGGAGATTGTTGCCGACATCGTCGACCTTGAACAACTGCCCGGTCAGTGAGTTCTCCGGATTGCCGCCGCCGATGGCGGGCGGACTGAGGCGCGGATCACGGAAGGTGCCAGTCCATTCATTCGAAGGGTCGATGCTGGCGGTGGGCGACCACGTCTCCTTATAGCAGATCAGAGTCCGATAAGGCGTGCCGTCGGCGCTGTAGGCATTGCCCCAGCGCGTGCGCCAATAGACCTCATTGCCGCTCCAGAACATGAGGTTGACGCCCGCATCGCGCGCGGCTTCGACATTCGTTCGCTGCTGCCCCGACCAGTATTCGTCGTGCCCGGCATCAATATAGGTCTTGTGATTGAGCAATAGGCTGCCATAGCGATCGACGTCGACGCCCGACAGGTAGGAGACGTCGTAGCCGTTCTGCTCCAGCCAGTAGATGCCCGCATATTCGGCGCCGAACAGGTAATCCTGCGGGCCGGCATAGGTGCCGACCCCACCGCGGGTAGCGATCGGTCTGTTGTAACTGACCGCATAGGCGCGACCAGCACCCTGGCCCGTGGCCGGGCCGTTGCCGCCATAGAGGTTTGCGCCGCCCCAGCCGTTGTAGGCTTGCCAGGTCTGGTCTGCGGTCTGGAAGACGACGTCGCTCTGGCTGTCGTCATCGCGCACGACGAAGGGGATGTGGTTTTGGCCGGCAGTGCCGTCCTGACGCACGAGCTTGGCGATATACACCCCGGAAACGGCGTCCGCCGGTACGGTCCACGACGCCGAAACCGCCCAGTTGCCGGCATCCACCGTGCCGGTCGTGGCGTTGCGCAACGGATTGGGCTGCGTTTGCAATCCCGTGTGCTGGATGGTGTGGACCTTGCGGGCGCCCATGCCGCCATAATAACCGAGGCGATAAATATCGATCCGGTAGTTAGTGGAGTTGGTATTGATCTTGAAGTTGATCGTCTTGCCGTTGTCGACGCTGATGTCGGTCGCAAATCCTTCGATGTTGGAGCTGCCGGCACCATCGATGCCCCATTCGCTCTCCGGGTTACCCTGCTTCTGGTTTTCCAATACGATCGCGTTGCTGGCCGCAGCCGCGGCCGCCAGATTTTGCGTTGTCAACGACCGCTGCTGTGGGGAAGGCGGCGTCGTCACTGAGCCGGAGAGGATGCCGATCCCCTTGGATTTGGCGCTGCCGGTACCGGTCTCTCCGCCGCCTGGCAATGATCCGTTGAATACCGTTGAATCTGTCCAGTTTGCGGTTCCCCGCCAGCCCGAGAGAGGGGACAAATTGCGATCGAGAAGCGGGTCGCTGATCGAGGCCGCGATGGCCCGCTTGATCGACGCCGCGTAGTCCGGCCCCTCGGTCAGCCGCGTCCCCGGCAATTGGCCGTCCTGTTGAAGCAGGGCGCCGCCATGAGCCCAATCGAGAAGCCGCGTCGGGGAGGTGAAGTAGCCGCACCCGCACACACCGAAGGGCATGCCGAACGCCAGCGAATTCGCTCCGGCATGTCCGGTCGCCTGCGTTGACGGGCTCGATTCGAGAATAACGACTTTACCAGAGTGCGCAGGCTCGCTGGCCACCGCAGCAGAACCTTGCCCCGAAGCTGCCGGCGCGGGGCTTTGCGGCAGATACGGCGCCAAAGGATCGTCGCCAATGGAGCTTATTCCAGCATTGGTGCGTTGAAGGGACGATGCACCCCCGAACGCAATTCTGTCCGCATCCGACGCGAGATGTGCGAAACCCGGGGTATAAAGAGACAACACAGGCGCGGCTACATCACCGCTTCGGCCTGCCATTTCTCCAATCGTTGTGAAAGCCTCTGGCAAGGGCAGCGCGGCGCGGTTGATATCGGCGCGATCGTCCGCCTCGACGACCACGCCCTCTCTCTGTCCGACGTCACGCTCGTCAAGCGCCGCGCTGCTATTGGTACTATCGGCAAGCGTGCCATTCTTGTTTCCATCCGCGGGTTGCGCGGATGCCGCAAGTTGAGCACTATCGTCATGCCTTTCGGCAGGTTTGCGCGGCTTTCCCTTTCCGCCGACGGTCAACCATCGGGGCACCAACGAATCCACCAGGAGTGAGCGCGAGGTCCACCGGCGAGCGTTGCGATACATGGCAGGCACCTCTCGCATTAGCAGGATCGAATTTATGAGGATCGCTCAATACACAACCGTGAATGATAGTCCAAAAACAAGCGAGTATATGCTACGCCTTTCGCTCTACAGCCGGTATCCTTTGGGCAAATAGCCGTGTTGAAGCGCCAGCGTGATGGATGAGATGCGCGCGGTCGCGAGGATTCGTCGCATCTGTACAGGGCGCGAAGCCGCAGCGCCGACCCCTTCCACGTTCGCCGCATTGTCGCGCGGCCCCCGATTTTCCCGGACGACGCCTCTGTGCCGCGTCGAAGATGTGTTCCTACTCGATTTAGGCTGAAGCAACCTTCCCCCACCTCATCAATAGTGATGAGGCAAAGCAAACGACCTGCACCTTCCTCAAGTCTTCGCCAGACTGCACACTACTGATGCGGCTGGACATGGCCCCGGCGTTTGAACGGCGTTCAGGGTATCGGACCAGCGTCCGCTTAGGGATGTTTTGCAGGCGAGACATGTAATGAATCTATCGCACCGCGCCCATCACGTGTTTGTTCGCGCGACGTTTGTCATCAGTGCATTCGTCTTTCTTGCCGGAGCCGTGTCGCCAGCTCTCGCCGATAACGCTCTCTTGGCTCCACAAACCAAAATCCGCCTGACGATCGTCCAATGGATCCAGTCCAGAGGCCAATTTGAGCGATGGGATGCGATTGGCGGCGAATATACGGTTTCGGATGCAGGCGAAGTCTCTCTACCGTTTCTGGGGTCGGTACCGGTTCAAAATCTGGACAATACGAGGCTGACCAACGAGATCAGCAAGCGCCTCCAGGCAAAGATGAGTTTGGCCCAGGCACCTGCGGTGACCATCGACGTTATCGACTATCCTTCCATTTACGTCGTCGGAGACGTAACCGCCCCGGGACAATACAAGTTTCGCCCCGGCCTCAACGTGCTGCAATCCCTGGCCATGAGCGGCGGCCCGCTGCGGGCGCCGGCACAGCAGCGATCGCAGACGATCACGCTTGTCGGCGGCTTGCGGGAGATTGACCATTTGCTGGTGCGCAGCTCCGCAAAGCTCTCGCGGCTGCAAGCGGAGATGGCCGGCGCGAAGGAGATAGTCTTCGATCATCCGCCCGCCTTCGACCAGCAATATGCCGCGAGTATCTATGACGAGGAGCGCGTCATATTTCAGGCTCGTGCAAACGCGCTGGACAGGCAGTCGACGGCGCTCGTCGAATTGCGCAATCTCTTGAAGGCGGAAATCGATACACTGGAAGAAAAGCTCAAAGGCTCCGACGACAATATCAAGTCTGTCGAACAACAACTGACGAGCGTGAAGACGCTCGTCGAGAAGGGCCTCACGATTACCTCACGCCAGATGGATCTGGAACGGTTGCTCACCTCCTATCGCTCCGACCGGCTCGACCTCGTCACCGCCATCATGCGCGGTCGCCAGGCGATCAACGAGACGACGCGCAATATCGAGGGACTGTCCGACACGCGCCGGAGCGAACTCGCTACCGAAGTGCAGGCGGAAAGGGCCAATCTCGATCAGCTCAAATTGAAGCGCGACACCACGCAACAACTGCTTCTCGAAGACCTCCCGACCGGCAGCAAAGTGAATGACCCCGACGAGGACCTCCCGTTGACGTTCATCGTCAGCCGGCGGGTCAATGGACAAGTCAATCAGTTCCAGGCCTCCGAAACGACGGAACTGGCGCCGGGCGACGTGGTCAGGGTCGCCAAGCCCCGCATTGGGGACACGTCGTCCGAAGATGCCGCTGCGCTGCCCGGTCAGACGGAGGCGCAAATGAGTCAGGCAAGCCGGTGATACGCGAAAAGCATGTGCTGCAATCGAGCCTGCGGCGGGTGATTGAACGCCGGCACGGGATAAACGGCTAGGGGTGTCCGATGACCTTGCGCATGACCCCGCCGAGCAGCCAGACCTACACCCAGATCCTCAAATCGACGATGCTGATGGGCGGCTCTTCGCTCGTCAACGTCGCACTCAGCATAATCAGAACCAAAGCCATGGCTGTTCTGCTCGGGCCGGAGGGCGTGGGGCTCATGGGCCTTTACGGGTCGATCCTCGATATCGCACAGGCGATCGCCGGGCTTGGGGTAGGAAGCAGCGGCGTGCGCCAGATTGCCGAAGCGGCAAGCACCGATGACGCAGAAAGGATCGCACGATCGGCGACCGTGTTGAGACGCATTTCGATGCTGCTCGGATTGCTTGGCGCGCTCCTTCTCGCCGCGCTGGCATTCCCTATCTCGGGTTTCACGTTCGGCGACTACCATCATGCCGGCGCCATTGCATTGCTGTCGCTGGCAATCTTCTGTCGACTGGTCTCTGCAGGGCAGACTGCATTGATCCAGGGCATGCGAGGCATTGCAGATCTTGCCCGCATCAATGTTCTTGCCGGGCTTTTCGGCACGGCGGTCAGCATCCCGCTGATCTATCTGTTCGGACTGCAGGCGATCGCACCGTCCCTCGTGGTGATTGCGGCTGCCTCGATCCTTCCGACCTGGTGGTACAGCCGCCGGATCTGCCCGCATCCCTCGCCGATGCCCGTGCGCCAGTTCGGGCGGGAAGTATCGGCACTGCTGCGGCTCGGCTTCGTCTTCATGGCAAGCGGGCTTCTGACCTTCGGCGCAGCCTATGCTATCCGCCTCATCGTGCTCACGGAGGGTGGCGTCATGGCGGCTGGATTGTACCAGGCGGCTTGGGGCCTTGGCGGTCTCTATGCCGGCTTTATCCTGCAGGCGATGGGAACGGATTTTTATCCGCGCCTGACCGCAGCAGCCGATAACAACGCCGAATGCAATCGGCTGGTCAATGAACAGGCGGAAATCAGCATGCTGCTCGCTGGCCCCGGCCTGCTCGCCACGCTGACGCTTGCGCCGCTCATGATGAGCCTGTTCTATTCGGCGGAATTTCATGGGGCAGTCGATCTTCTGCGATGGATCTGCCTTGGAATGATGCTGCGGATTATTTCCTGGCCGATGGGCTTCATTGTGGTGGCGAAGCATACCCAGGCGATTTTCTTCTGGACGGAGGTTGCGGCGGCGGTCGTGCATGTGGGGCTTGCCTGGCTCTTCGTATCGCTGCTCGGCACCCAAGGAGCCGGCATGGCGTTTTTTGGCCTCTATGTCTGGCACAGCATGCTGATCTATGTGATCGTGCGGAAGCTGACCCGTTTTCGCTGGTCTGCCGCCAATCGCAGACACGCGCTGCTTTTCTTGCCCGCATCTGGATTGGTATTGCTCATGTTCTCGATTTTGCCGCTCTGGCCGGCGACGGTGATTGGCTTCGTCGCCGTCGTTCTCTGCGGGCTCTATTCGCTGCGCATGCTGATCGCCCTGCTTCCGCCGGAGTCTGTGCCGGCAACCATCCGCGGATGGATCAGGAAAGCAGCATAACGAACAATGCGCGCATCCGGAGATACGCGCATTGTTCGTTATGCATACGTCAGGCAAATGCGGGTTCAGGCGACAGCGATATCCATGGCGCGTTGAACGCCGGCGGCTCCAGCGGTCGCTTCCGCAAGGGCGGCGCGAAGTGCCCCAACAACCCGGTCAATGTCAGGCACCGTCATCTGGGCATAAAGCGGCAGGATGATCGTTTGCTGCTGCGCCGACAGGCTTCGTGTCAGGCTGGTGAGGACGCGATGGGAGCTAAGGCCGGAATAAGCTCCCTCCAGATGGATGTTCATCACACCGCGTCGCGTCGATATTCCTTGATCAAGCAGCGCTTGCATGACTACCCGTTGGTCGGCGGCATCAGGCAATCTCACGCAGAAACTCTGCCAGTTGCTGCGAGCCCAATCGGGCTCGATCGGCGGCGCCAGTCCGGCGATCGTGGACAGCTGCTCGCAATACTGCTCGGCAAGCCGCCTTCGCTGCGCAACCAACTCCGGCAGCCGCCGCAGTTGCACCCGTCCGACTGCGGCCTGGAGGTCTGTCATACGGTAGTTGTAGCCCAGCTCATCATAGTCCTCGAAGATGACCTGTTTCGAGCCGTGACGAACGGCGTCAGTGACGCTCATGCCATGTTGACGCCACAGCCGGAATTTTCGGTCATAGTCCGGGTTCGCCGTGGTTAGCATGCCGCCATCGCCTGTGGTGACCACCTTTCGGGGATGGAAGGAGAAGCAGGCAATATCGCCATGCGGTTTGCCGATCTTTTCCCAACGCCCTTCCCACAGGATTTCGCTTCCCGATGCACAGGCCGCATCTTCAATAACCGGTATCGAATGGCGCTTGCCGATCTCCACGATCGAACGGAGATCGCAAGGCATGCCGAGCTGATGCACGCACAGGATCGCCTTGGTGCGGGGCGTGATTGCCGTTTCGATCAGGCTGGGGTCGATATTGTACCCATCCGGCTCGATGTCGACAAAGACCGGCACTGCATTGCAGTATCGAACGGCGTTCGCCGTTGCGATGAACGAGTGGCTGACCGTGATGACTTCATCACCGGGACCCACGCCGACCGCCATCAAGGCGAGATGAAGGGCCGTTGTGCAGTTGGAAACGGCGCAAGCATGTTCGCTGCCGACGAAAGCCGCGAATTCCTTCTCAAAAGCCGCGACTTCCGGTCCCTGCGTCACCCATCCTGACAGAATGACGCGGCGCACGGCATCTGCCTCCTCTTCTCCGAGGACGGGCTTGGCGACGGGAATTGTGGATTGAGGTGCGCTCATGCTGCCGCTCCTGCCGCGGTCTGCTGCTGCCACCAGGCAACGAGATCGCGAAGTCCCTGTTCCATTGATATTTCCGCCTTGAAACCGAGCAGCCGTTCGGCCTTGCTGATATCGGCGAGACGACGGGTTACGCCGTTGACGGTCCGGGCCTCTTTGTGCTGTGGCGCGAGTGAAACGCCCATGATGCTGCTCAGCATCTGAGCGAGTTCCAGGAGGCTTATTTCCTGGCCGCTCGCGACATTGAATACTTCGTCCGTGACGTCGCTCTTGGCGGCGAGAATGTTTGCCCGTGCGATATCGCGGGCATCGACGAAGTCCATCGTCTGGCTGCCGTCTCCATAGATGAGGGGCGGCATTCCAGCCGCCAGGCGCTCCATCCAGCGGATCAGAACTTCCGTATAGGCGCCGTAAACGTCCATTCGCGGTCCGTAAACGTTGAAATAACGCAGCGCCACATAGCGCAGGCCATACATTTCCGAGAAGCTACGCAACAACCCCTCGTTGAAGGTCTTGGCCGCACCGTAGATCGTCCGGTTATTGTAGGGGTGATGCGTTTCGGTCGTCGGGAAGCTTTCGGCAAGCCCTAGCACGGATGCGGAGGAAGCAGCGACAACCTTCGACACGCCTGCCTTGACGGCGGCTTCGAGAACATTGAACGTGCCTTCGGCCAGCACATCGAAAGCGAGCCGCGGGTCTTCCGCGCATTGCGTGATGCGGATCGCTGCCTGGTGGAAGACGATGTCGACGCCTTCGAAGGTTTTCGCCAGAAGCGCTCTGTCGCGGATATCGCCCTCGATGATGTTGACCGAGCCGCTTGATATTGCCGTGCTGAGGTTGTCGCGGCGCCCACGCACGAAATTGTCGAGGACGATGATCTCGCGCGGTTTTTCCAATGCGACAAGATCGGCAATATGCGAACCGATCAAACCGGCACCGCCGGTAATGAGCACGCGTTTGTTTCTCATGATCTTCCCTCACGCGACATGTTCGTCATCGGATCATTCTCCGAACGCCAACGTATGAATTTCGCCGGTACACCCGCAGCAACCGAGAACGGCTCGACGTCGGAAACGACAACTGCCCCCGCTCCAACGATCGCCCCCTTCCCGATGGTCACGCCGGGAAGAATGGTCGCATTCGTTCCGATATCGGCCTCCGCACAGATGCGGACCGGTTTGATTTCAAGATCCGTGCGAATGATCGGAACATCGACTGGCAGTGCCGTGTGGGTCGAGCCAAGCACCTTGGCGCCGGGCCCCCACCCGACGGAATCCTCGATCACCAGATCGCGCGCGTCGAAATAAGCCATCGGGCCGATCCAGACATTGTCACCGATCACGCAGGTGCCGTCGTAACGCCCCTGGATATAGGCTTGGGCGCCGATGAACACGCCATTGCCGATTTCGAATGTTTCCGGATGTTTGAAACCGGCACCGCCTGCGACCTGCAGACCCGCGCCGCAGCTGCGTGTGATCGCTTGCCAGATGGCTTTCCGCATCAGGCTGTCAACAACGCCGTCGCCTGTCGCAAAGCGGCCGTACAGTTCGATCAGACCGGCGCGTCCATAGGATTGCCTGAGCTCTTCGGCGAGCCCCGCCTGATAGGCTGGATCTGCTGGCTTCTGGCCGCGGCCGTGAACGGCCTGCACGACGCGGGCCTCGCCTCGATTAGCTGACATAGGCATACTCCAGCGCAGCCGCGACCTGATCGACATGCTGTACGGGCATCTCAGGATAGATCGGCAAGGAGAGCACCTCGCGTGCGGCGGCTTCCGAGACCGGGAAGTCGCCGACTCGGTAACCGAGGTCGGCATGGGCCTTCTGCAAATGAACGGGGATCGGATAATGCAAACCGGACGGAATGCCCTCTGCCGTGAGCACGCGCTGCAGGCCGTCGCGATCACGGCTTCTTACGGCATAGACATGGTAGACATGCCGCCGATCGGCAGCTTCGACAGGCGTTTGCAAATGCGGCGCCCCTGCAAGCAGCGAGGAGTAGCGGCGACCATGCGAACGACGGGCTTCGGTCCAGGCTTCGAGATGCCGGAGCTTGACGCGCAGAATGGCACCCTGGATAGCATCCATGCGGTAATTGAAGCCTTTCAGCAGATGGTGATAACGCTGCTCCTGACCCCAATCCCGCAGCATGCGCATGGTCTTGGCCTGCTCGTCGCTGTTGGTGACGGCGATACCGCCCTCGCCGCAGGCGCCGAGATTCTTGCCGGGATAGAAGCTGAAGCAGCCTGATGTGCCGATACTGCCGGCGCGCGCGCCTTTGTATTCTGCACCATGAGCCTGGCAGGCGTCCTCGATGATCGGTATCCGGTAATGGTCGGCAACCGCCTTGATCCTGTCCATGTCGGCCATCTGGCCGTAGAGATGGACGGGAATGATCGCCTTGGTCCGGGAGGTGATCTTCGCCTCCAACTGAGCTGGATCCATTGTGAGCGTCACAGGGTCCACATCGACGAATACGGGTGTTGCGCCCGTGTAGCAGATGGCCGACACAGTTGCGACGAAGGTGAACGGCACGGTGATGACTTCATCGCCGGGGCCGACGCCTGCCGCAAGCAGGGATAAATGCAGGGCACTTGTCCCGGTATTGACTGCGATCGCGTGCTTGACGTTGCAATAGTCCGCGAATTCCTGCTCGAGGCGGATGACTTCCTCCCCCAGCACGTATTGCCCCGAGGCGAGGACGCCGAGCACGGCGGCGTCGATTTCGCTCTTGATCGATTGATATTGTGCTTTCAGGTCCAGAAAGGGGATCATGCAATGCGCCTCGCCTCTTCGAGCTCGATGATACGACCGCGCTGAGCGAGCGACCGGCTTGCTGCTTCAAGGATGCGGACGACACGCAGTCCGGCCTGGCCGTCTGCAATGGGGCGCGAATTCTGCTCGACGCACTCGACGAACTGATCCAGTTCGCGTTTCAATGCCTCGGTCATATCGAGCTTAGGTGCCCACATGTCGCCGCTGCGGTAGCCGACCATCATCTGATGCACCTTCTCGCCGTAGGCATCAGAATTGGGGCACATGGTGATGCCCTTGTCGTAGACCTTGATCTTTTCGCTGGGCTCCAGATCGTCATAGACGATCATCTTGTTGCTGCAGCCGATCAGCGTGCGGCGGACCTTGACCGGGGCCAGCCAGTTGACGTGGACGTGGGCAATAAGCTTGCTTTCGAAGAAGAGCGTCAGATAGGCGATGTTCTCCGGCTCTCCGAGCACATGGCTCATCCCCGTCGCTGAAACAGCGACTGGCCTTTCCTGCACAACATGGTCCAGGATGGAGAGATCATGCACCGCGAGGTCCCAGATGACGCTGACATCGTGCTGGAACAACCCCAGATTGACCCGAACGGAGTCGTAGTAATACATATCGCCCAAGCCGCTTTCGACCAGTTCGCGCATCTTGCGGACGGCGCCGGTGTGGACGAAGGTATGATCCACGGCCAGCACGAGGCGCCGGCGCGCGGCTTCCTCGACCATCCGTGCAGCTTCCTCCGACGTCGACGCCATCGGCTTTTCGACGAAGACATGCTTTCCGGCCATCATAGCCTGCATCGCGAGCTTGAAATGGGTCGAAACCGGCGTTGCGATGGCGATTGCATCCACTCTCGGATCGGACAGAACTTCCTCGAAATTATCCGTGATCGTTACTGCGGGGTATCGGCTTTTTACTGCCGCCAACCGTTCGACATTGAGATCACAGACTGAAACGAGATGCGCGCCGGCCGCTTCCGAGATGTTACGAACCAGATTCGGACCCCAGTACCCATACCCAACAACAGCGATACCGATCATCGCATTTCTCCCAACGCTTGCATGTTGACTGATCGGTCATGAACGTGACCGATGATCCTGGCCGGAACGCCGGCGACGATAGCGCCGTCCGGCACATCCTTTGTTACGACCGCTCCGGCGCCGACCTGGGCGGCCTCTCCGATGATTACGCCGGGCAAAATGGTGGCGTTGCTGCCGATCGACGCGTGACGCTTGACCAATGTAGGGATGAGGATCCAGTCGGCCTCGGTCTGCAGGCTGCCATCCGGGTTGACGGCGCGCGGGCATGTATCATTCGTGAACATGACCCCGTGGCCTATGAACACTCCGTCTTCCAGCGTCACGCCCTCACAGAGGAAGGAATGGCTGGAGATCTTGCAGTCTTGTCCGACGATGACGTTCTTCTGGATCTCGACGAAGGTGCCGATGCGCGTTCCGGCGCCGATCGTGCAGCCATATAGATTCACAAGATCTCGATGGTGGATGACGCTGCCGTCACCCAGATTGACGTTTGATGCAATCATTCCTGCAACACCCCTACTTCTGAACAGGCCTGATTTTCAGTTGAAACAAACAATCACTTGATTGCATCCAAGGTTTCATACCGAAACGACAAATATTTCTCTCCGCTTCAAAGAGAATTGTTTTCCGCTCCTGAGTAAAGAAACAAAACGTTTAAGCTTATCCACCTAAAGACGTATCTACTTATGACGACTTACGCCCTGGTTCATGCCCTCGACCAACCTTGGTGGAGGAGGCACCTCCCACACCCGTTGCCGGGCCTACGCCTGAGACAGCGATTGTTTCCATGCATTTAGTGGCCCATCACGAAACGGTTGTGTAACAACAGAGACTATCTCGCCAGAGGTCATAGTAAGACCTAAGTCTACCATCAGATTTATCTTCAAATTTCCACCGTATGATGGAATATGTGTAGTACTTAGCCTATATTAGCTACTGTTACGTTCCGCGAATTGTGGTATTCGATTCCTACTTTAGAGTTTCCTAAACCCCCAGATAGAGAGGGGTTGGTACTCGGGCTGTAGTGGAGCGTAACGTGTTAGGGGAGGGTCAAGCTGTGAATTCAGCACTTATACCGAATCTAGACCACAGACAGGAAAACATAACTATTCCCCTTAAGATGGAGAATAATTCGAGCACACTTGCGCTGTCGTCAAGGCAGACGCATTCGCTTGTCATTCTCGATAATCGTGAGCTTGATCGGCAATGCCTGGCGCAATGCATGGCTGCCCAAAAGGCGGATTTGCAGATTCTCGCATTCGGATCCATTGAGGAGTGGAAGCAGAAGCGCGACGAATATCCTCCGCTTTCGGCAATTCTCTTGAACGTCGGCGGCAAGAAGATCGATGAACCGGCCGTTTCGGAGCAGATCCGGAAGCTCTCGGCGGAATTCGCATCGACGCCTCTCATCGTACTGGCCGACAGCGACGATTTCGGCCAAATCGTCAGAGCGCTGGAATTCGGGGCCAAAGGGTTCATACCCGCCTCGGTCAGCGTCAGTGTCTGCATGGAGTTGATCGCACTGTCGGTGGCAGGAGGAATTTTTGTGCCTGCAAGCGCCCTGTTCGCGATGCGTCACTTACTGGACTCGAGCAACTCGACGGCCCGCCCCCTCGCCGGCATATTCACGGATCGTCAGGCCGAAGTCGTGGAGGCGCTCAGACGCGGAAAAGCGAATAAGATTATCGCTTATGAGCTCAACCTGCGAGAAAGCACCGTAAAGGTGCATGTTCGCAATATCATGAAAAAAGTCAAAGCAACCAACAGGACGGAAGTCGTATTCAAGCTCAACGACTTGTTCCAAAATAGTATTCCGGCATTATCGTAAGCAAGGCATTGTGCTGATGCACTGTCGGGACAAATCTTTGCTTATCTTGGAACGACGTTCTTGCTCAAATCACCCGGTGGCGCGAATGCGTTGCCGGGTGATTTGATTCCCCCCGCTGCCTATTCATCCTGCAACTCGTCGCATCGAATTCAAGGCGTACCAGTACTTTGGACCGATTGTTTGCTTGCAGGCCAGCTTGATCCAGGGCAATGAATTTCGCACTTCGGGGGAAACCTCGAGGGCAAAGCGCTGAATGGCCGCGGCTGTGCCAACATCAAAATTGTTGAATGCCATGCCGGCCAGCCGAAGCGCCTCTTTCGCAAGATCCCTGGAAAGAAAGCGTCTTAGTTTCTCATCTTTCCTGAGACTATCCGCGCCCTGGCCAAACAGGATATCGAACGCCTGCTTTCTTTGCCGGAGGTCGGGAAGGATACTTTGCCCATAATATTGCAGCGACATGTTCGAAGCATGTCTGCGGTATACGGCTTGGTCCTCGTTGATGTAGCCCACCGCAGCATATGATGCGAGCCGCAGCCACATCTCCATATCACCGGTATGCGGCAGTTCCTTATGATAGCCGCCGACCTGTTTTTGCAGCGTCGTCCGCACGACGGCCGTCGGTGTCGGAACCAGGTTGTTGGCTCCACTCAACCGAATGAATTGCGGACCGGACAAGACCTGAACGGGAGGCACGCTCTTGTCACCGAGAGGATCGACGCGCTTGGCTATGGCGCCGTTTGGCTCTGCAATCAGGGCGTTCCCGAAGGTAAAGCCTACATGCGGATGATTGCGCATCAGTTCCGCACAACGACCCAGCGCGCCCGGCAAGAGATAATCATCCGCAGAGAGAAGCAGGAATAAGTCGCCGCCCGCCCACTCAATTCCCGCATTATAGGTGGCGATGTGGCCCTTGTTTTCCGTTTGCCGTCGATAGGTGACGCGATTGTCCCGGGATGCCAGAGCCTTTCCGACTTCCGGCGTATTGTCCGGCGAGCAGTCATCCAGAATAAGCACCCGCACATCGACGCCGGCTTGCGAAAGAACACTTCCAACACATTCCTGCAGGAAACGAGCGTAGTTGTAACAGGGAATGACGATATCAACGCGTTGCAAACCTATTCCTCCGCAGGCAAGTCGTTTCGTTCGGAGCATTTCACGGGACCCAAACTCGGCATCGTCTCGCTCTCAAGCGTTCTTCGCTCCCCGGTTCATTCGCGCGACGTTGAGACGTGCGCCTGCCGATTTCGTGCAGGACCATGCAGCTCTCAACAAGGCGGATCGGGCAAGCAGTCGGGCGCCTGCACGCTTCAAGCCACTCCGAGCGCGCTCCCAACGGGTCAGCGCAAAACGGGTCCGGGACCGAAACGCATCGTAGAAGGCGACGTTCGGGCTCAGGCTTCCTGATTTCCAGGGCTTCACGTTGGTGACGAAATGAACGATCGCGACCTTCTGCTCGAGTGCGATGCGGGCAATCGCCTGCGTTGGCTCGAACTGAAAATTCCAGGCGCGGTCCAGTATCTTCCACTTTCCGTCGCAGGCAACGTTCAGAGCGTCCTGATCGGAATATTCCGTCGTCGGAAAGCGATCGAGATAGTCCAGCGATCGTTCCGATATCCGCTCGTTTCGCCATTTTGCAAGGTCGATAAGAAGAATGCCGGCGTTGAAATAACGTTTGACCCGAGCGCCGCCCGTTGCACCAGGTCCGTTCTTCACAACATTGTCCAGCCAGTAGTCCGGCACGGCGCCGATCACTGCCTCGCCGAGATCGATGTTCCACAAATTCTCAAGCGCACCCAGAACCAGAATGTCGCCATCCAGATACAGAGCCCGGCTGCAGGTCTGCGGAAGGAACTGCGGCAGAAGGATCCTTGCGAAGGTCATCCTGGAAACCCCAGGACGAGTGGAAAATCCGCTTGCGAAGGACAATGTGGCGATGGGGTGCCACTGAATGACTGCAGACCTTGCCGGCAGAGATTCAAAGATCAGCCGCTTTGTTTCTTCGTCTATTCCCTGATGAATGACATGGATGTCTAAGGGCCATGCGCTTTGGTTGTTCTCGGCGACCGACCTGAGGGCGGTCGCCAAGGGAACGGCGTAGGCCGCATCGACCGCAAAGACGATGGGCCCCAACCGCTCATTTGCACCCGCAGGGGCGGCTCCTGTTGGTATGCTATGCACATTCATATTTCCGGCACCATCCCATCGAAAGAACAAAAGCTTCGCCCTGCAAAGATCGGCATTGCCGTTCACGGCCCGATTGATATGGCTTCCTGAACAGGAAGGCCGACGGCCGGGGCAGGCATGGTGTGAGCCGTTCGCGCGAACTGGACGCCTGGCGTGCTCCTGGCGCCGCCGGAAAGCTTCCAGTCGAAATACGCGATCGTTCTTTCAAGCCCCTCACGAAGGTTCACCTTCGGCTGCCAGCCCAGCTGTTGCGTTGCGCGGCTGATGTCGGGCTTGCGCTGTGTCGGATCGTCAATTGGCAGTGCCTTGAAGACGATGCCGGACTTCGATCCAGTCATTTCGATCACCATTTCCGCCAGTTCACGCACCTGGAATTCTCCGGGGTTGCCGAGATTGATCGGGCCTGTAACCCCAGCGGGCGCTGCCATCAAACGGATAAAGCCGTCGATCAGGTCGTCCACATAGCAGAACGACCGTGTTTGCCTGCCGTCGCCGAAGATGGTGATCGGCTCGTTGCGAAGCGCCTGAACGATGAAATTGGAGACGACGCGGCCGTCATTGGTCTGCATGCGCGGACCGTAGGTGTTGAAGATCCTCGCCACCCGGATTTCCACGCCATATTGACGATGATAGTCGAAGAACAGCGTCTCGGCGCACCGCTTGCCTTCGTCATAGCATGCCCGCGGCCCTATGGGACTGACGCTGCCTCGATATTCCTCTGGCTGAGGGTGGACTGCCGGATCGCCATACACCTCGCTCGTGGATGCCTGGAATATCTTCGCCTTGGTGCGTTTGGCCAGACCGAGCATATTGATGGCCCCATGCACGTTGGTCTTCACGGTCTGCACGGGGTCGTGCTGGTAGTGGACGGGAGATGCCGGGCAGGCAAGGTTGTAGATCTCGTCGACCTCGACATAGAGCGGGAAAGTAATGTCGTGGCGGAGAACCTCGAAACGCGGATCATCAAGAAGATGCAGAACATTGTCGCGCGAACCGGTGTAGTAATTGTCCACGCAGAGGACATCATTGCCCTCCCGCAAAAGTCTTTCGCACAGGAATGATCCCAGAAATCCGGTGCCGCCGGTAACCATAATTCGCTTCTGTCCGTGCATTGGTTTGCTCCGTCGTTGATGTTGGCTGCAAGGGTGGAGAAAGGCGTCAACAAGCTCCCTTGCCCTTGATGACTGCGGGAATTGTGCTGAGCAGGATGTGCCAGTCGAACCACAAGGATCGGTTGTCGATGTAGAACTCGTCGAGTTGCTGCTGCAGTTCGATATCCGCATTGCTTCGTTCGGATATCTGCCAAAGGCCCGTCAGCCCCGGTGTGACCGACCGCCGCTTGTCACGAAATTCGCGATCCATCGCCGAAAGGTGATATTCCGGAAAGGGGCGCGGTCCCACGAACGCCATCTCCCCGGAAATGATGTTCACCAGCTGCGGGAGTTCGTCGAAACTCGACGCGCGAAGGAGATGCCCGATCACCGGCAAGACGCGCGGATCCTGCCTCAGCTTGAAGTGACTCGCCCACTCGGCCTGTGCGGCTGGATTGTCACGGAACAACGCTTCGAGGCGCTGTTCCGCATCTTGGTACATCGTTCTCAGCTTCAGGACGCGCACCGGCTTGCCGGACAAGCCTTCCCTGGCGTGCCTGAAGAAGACAGGCCCGGGATCGATGACATAGATCGCGGCGGCGGCAATCAGAATGCAGGGCATAAGCACCAGCGTCGCAGGAATAGCGATCGCAAGATCAAGGGCTCGACGAACCAGGTTCGAATCCGCCGGTCTCCCCCCAACGGCCAAGCGAATACCGATCTCTCCACCGACATCGGCAGGTCGCAATCCGGTTATCTTGAGGTTCGGCGTGTCGGAGAGGAGGATGACTTCGGCGAACCGCCGGCGCATTGTCGCCAACTCGGCGATGAACGAACCGGTATCATCAGCGATCAGGGCAATCGACGGCCCGTTATCAGATGATGCTTCCGAAATATCCGATGAGGAGATTTCCGGCCGAATGCCATACTGCCAATGGTCCGTAAAATACGCCATGAGCGCGGGGATCCGATTGCGGCCCCCGATGATCACCGCCCGCTCTCCCCAGATTCCAAGCCTCCAGGACAGACCTCGTGCCGCCCAACGCATCGCAGGTTGAACAATCAACCCGAGGCCTAGGAAGCCAGCAAGGGGAAGCAGCAGTTGCGACCCATCAGGCAGAAGGATCGCCCCGAGCGCTGCGATGGCAGCCACCTTGACGGAGGCTTTCGTACGGCGGCGCAGATGTTCGTGGTCGTGAAGCCGATATCCAGGATAGAGCGCGTTCGATGCATAGAGAATGATCGTTCCGAGTGCTGCAAGAGCGAAGGCACGCTCCAGAATCATATTCTCCGAACCGTGCGGAAGAAACGGCAGAAGAAGAAAGTAGGCCATGAGATAGCCCGCGATGTCGCCGGCAACCAGAAATGACGACGTCGCGAGCCGTGGTAACCTGCGCCCGATTGGAACCGGAAAATTCAGCCTTGACCGATTGTTGAACTCGGCGGCCGACGTGGGGTTCGCCACGGGCGGAACAGAGATTGCCGGAACCGTCCGCGTGCCCACATCATTTGTCGTGGCTGCCTTCGGCAGGCCGGATGTCAGTTCTGACGATGCAAATAGGGACATGATGGTTTTACACCTTTGCGGCTGCTGCTTCTGGCGCGCTCGATCCAAAAACCTCGTCTTCGATCGGAAACTTCCGAAGCCCCAGTCTCTGGAATGCTGTCAGTGAGATGAAGGTCGGCACGACGAGCGCATAGCGTCGCCATAGCCGTCGCGGCTCGCACAGAAGACGAAACGCCCATTCGAAGCCGCTTCTTTGAATGATCCGCGGAGCCTGTCGCTTAAGGCCGGCGTGGAAATCGAATGCAGCTCCGACACCGATGAGCATCGAAGCGTCCAGACGATCGCGCATGCGCGCCATCCAGAGTTCCTGCTTGGGACTGCTGAGCCCCACCCAGATGATATCGGCGCCGGACCGATTGAGCCGGTCTGCAATATCGGCTTCCTCTTGCGGTGACAGTTTATGAAAGGGCGGTGCGTAGGAGCCGGCGATCTCAGCTTGCGGGAATCTTGCGAGAAGGCGCGCCTGCAATTGCTCCAGCGTCTCGGCCGTTGCGCCATAGAGGAAGTGACGCAGACCTGTGGCGGTGCCAGCCTCGAAAACCGATAACATCAGGTCGGGTCCATAGACCCTGTCACTGTCCGAATGGCCGGCATGCTTCAAGGCCCAGACCAACGGCATGCCGTCGGGGGTCACGAGGAAAGCGCGGTTGTGTATCGACCGAAGCTCGGGATCATCCTGACATCGGACGACGCCATGTGCGTCGCGAACGCAAACATATTCTTTCCTGCCGTCTTCGATCGCTTTTTGAATAAATCCGGTCGCGCTTTTGAGATTAACTGCCGAAATGCGAACACCAAGGACATTGATCCACGCCAAAGAGCTCTTTTGATCAAGAAGTGAAAACTGTCTGCCGTCTGCTGTTTGCTTTCTCATGACCTGCGCTTTCGCGATCTAAACTGTCACTAGAATATGCCGCTATGACGATTGCCTCCATACTTACCGTTCCAACTATTGGACGTAGAAGAGACTTCATATTTCTACGTCTTACGCGGAGATAAGTTACGATGTTCGAAGTATGGCAATGTACCCCCCGGCTTGCCCCGTTGCTCTTTTTGATGAGCGCCGCCCCGAAAGGCGGTTTGATCTTCTCAAGGCCGCCGAAGATAGCCGCATTCGCACACAACTCTGGAGAACGCGCACAAAACCGGGAAGGTTGAGCGCGAGTAAAGCCGGGAGAGGGATAGGTGAACGCAACAGGCAAGATAGCGGTCGCGGCTGGCGAGCGAAGGCCGACGTCAGCGTTCTTACCGACGGCAGTTACCCGCAGAGCGCACACGCCACGATTAAAGCGCATTACAACTCGCCATAGCTGCGGACTATCGCCGCAGATCACCGCTCGTCGCTCGCCTTGGTTACTCGGGCGGCGCGACGACGCTTCCGGTGTCCACCCCAGCCTTCTGAAGATCCCCTAAACCGCCAAATTCTCCCGAACGCATGACCCTCGGATTTATTCGGAAGCTCTGGCTGTTCAAATTGCCGATGTAACGGTTGCGCGCGAATTGCACGTATTCAGGCCCATGGTCAGGCGCGTGGACGTATGCAGCGAGCCCGTCGCTATTGTCGACCGACACGATATTGTTCTCAATACGATTAGGGCGTGCCCATGGCGGATGCCACCCCCTGCCGGTACCGTCATCAACGCGAAAAGCGGCGCCCGACCCGTGTGTGATGACGTTTGCCGCCACCAGGTTGCTCCAACCGCCGTTGATCCCGATCGCCGCGACGTTGCCCGAGAGCGTATTTCCCTCGATATTCAACCCGCTCGCCTTCCCATCCGTATAGATCGCCCAGCTGATGGGAGACGGCCATTCGCTTGTATTTTCATATCCGGGCGGCCAGAACGTCCCATCGGCCCTGTTCATGAGATGACCGGTCCCGGTGATGAGATTGGAGCGGATGGTGCTGTTCAGAGGGTCGGCCTGCTCGCCCATCATCTTGATGGCGCCGCCATCCGCCGTCCGCTGGTTGGCGTTATGGATCACGTTGTGCTCGATGACAGCGTTATAGACGGCGTCATTGGAACCCCACAGCGAACCGCCGGAGATTCCGAACTGCGCCGTGTTTTCAATCAGGTTGTCGGCAATCCTGACATTGTCGGCCGCCTGGAACCATATACCGGCCGTTTCAATGTAAACCTTTCCGATGTCATGAATGTGGTTCGAGAGAATCCTGGCACCATTCGACTTAAGGAACGTGCCATAATTTGTGCCGACGTAAATTCCGTTGCCGGCCACATCCGCGATCACATTGCCGGCAATCAACGCATCCTTGCTTTCCGTCACATGGACCCCGACGCCGACATTTTCGATGCCGTTGCCGAGAATCTTGACGTCATCGGCATGCTCAATCCGTATGGCGCCAAATCCCCTGGTCTCAGTATAGAACTTGCCGCTGCCTTCAGGCGCTCCGTCTCTAAGCTCGAGCCCTGACACGACCATTCCATTGGCCCCATCCAGCCTGAAGAACGTCGGCAGAATGCCAGCCACGACGCCGGAATTGGGTAGCGATTGATCGACGGGGATGTAATGAAGCTCGCCCGTGGCAAGGTCGTACCACCACTCGCCGGGAGCATCGAGCAAGGCCTTGGCTCCGGCAAGGAAATAGCGGCTGCCTTCGGCGGTAAAGAAATAGCCGGTGCCTTTCGTGTAGACCGTCCGGGCTGCGCCATCGATAGATACAACTGGCAGCGTATCATTGCCCCACTGGCTTCCGGGTTGATACCCGCCAACAATGTCCACGACCAGTCCGCTTGTATCATCCACTGCCGGAAGATCGCCGGCATGGAAACAAAAGCGCGTATTTCCTTCCCGCGCGTCGATGGCGGGATCGCACTTTGCGGCAAACAACCATCCCTTGCGTGGATCACCATCAGCGGGAGCGTTGGGAAATCGGGCCCGGGTCTGGCGTCTCCCCTTGACGAACAAGTCACCGACCCCTTCATCGGGTGGCAATTTCAGAAGCGCCGTCCAGCGACCATCGGCCTGCTGCACCCAGTCGCGCACTTGTAGCCCGCCATGTAAGATCGGCACTTCATTGCATCTTGCCGTGAGGATCAAGCCCGTATCCCGGGCGTCAAAGACGATCGGCTGAGTAAGATAGTAATCGCCTTTCTCAAGCGCGATTGTGTTGGCGCCGCCCTTCTCACGGGCCGCATCACGAGCTCTTTCAATGCTGGCGAAAGGGCCGTCGCCAGCCTGCCGATTTGCCGTCGGAAGGCGGCCACTCCAGGTGTCGTTGCCATCCGGGGAAACGTAAAATATCGTCCGAGCCCCGGCGCTGCCGCTCCATACGTCGCTTAAAGAAGTCCCATTCAACTTGGCTGACCAGGTCGTGGACGCTTCCGCGCAAGTCGCTTGCCTGACGAGCATCTGCAGACGCTCGGGTGCATCTATCTCGGCCCCGACTGGAGCCGAACTGCCGGACTGTGGAAAGAGCATGACAGGCAAAATGCTCAGAGTCAGTCCAAAACGCCGCCTCATGATATCGGCAACCCGCTCGCAAGGCCGCGCGAGGGCGCCTGCCAAGGTGGCGAATGGCTCATCGAAACGACGGGCGCGTATAGCGAAAACATGATGATGCCTGCGGTAAACAGGATGAAGATGGCGTCATTCTGAACGAAAAAAATACTCTCGGTCAGATTCATCACCAGAATCATGATGGTAAAGACATTGAGCCAGAGCCAGCCGTATTGCGTATCGTGACAGTGAAGCATCGCGCCCTGGCGGATTGCATGGGGAACCATCAGAGCAAACGGAATCATTCCCATTATTCCAAAGCTCAACAAGATATCGCGGTATCCATTATGCGCGTGGGGCGCTGCCCATCCCATCTTTAACCACATACGCGTCGCTTCTGGGTTCGCGACGGTCCAGAACGCCTGGTAACCATAGCCAAGCAACCAACGATCGGATATTTCGCGATCAACCAGTTCCCACAACGGCACTCGACCGGTCAAAGTCGCGTCCTTGCCGAGCGCTTCAAGAGCCGGAACCAGGAATTCGTGAAGCGAAATCAGAATGCCGATAGACAGCTGAACGAAAAGCAGGACGATGACGACGCGGCCGATGCTGCCGCTTCTTTGCAGCAGTGTATAAAAGCCGATCAGGCAGTAAGCCACTGACGTTGCAATGATCGCGGTCATCGATCCGGAGCTTGCAAGGCAGATCAAACCCGCGGCCAACAAGATGAACGCGATTCGTCGCAGGCCGAGCGTCCCATCGATCAGGACGGCCGTCGCCACCAAGATCATGAGAGCCGCGTACCAGCCCAGGACGTTCTTGTGAATGAAGACGCCCCGCATAGCACCATCCGGCATGCTGGCGAGGGCTGGTGACACCACGGAGATAACCACGCTGAGGAGGATGCAGGTTCCCAGGGTCACAAATAACAGGAACAGCAGCTGCCTTGGCGTGAAACGTATCGCCAGGACATAGGAAAGAAGCACGCAAAACAAAAGGCCGATTGCGCGTCTCAAGGTCGTTGGCGGTGCTATTGACCACAGGGTAGACAAAAACGGCAGGACGAGGATCAAGGGAACAATCAAATTTCGCCTGAGCGCCGTTAGGAATTGCGGAAAATTGCGTATCAGGATCACAATTGTAAATGCATAGATGGGAAAGCACGGAAGACGCAGCATAGACTTGGCGGATTCACTGAGCGTTCCGTCCGCATCTGCCAGGATAAGAGGCAGAAAGGCGCCTGCCTGAAGAAAAAGGGATATGCCGGCGCCCCAGCACTCTATGGCCCGCCAACTGATGGTCGGTCCGCTGGCACTTCTGAGGCTATCTACTCTCATAATCCGTCCCGACTGACTTGAACAGACAAGCGGCTGTTGATCGGCGCAGATAAAAGTCAGGGGTCGGCCTTTTACGGCTGCGCTGCTCTCACGCAATCATCCAGCCACATCCGCGGTCAACCTGTCCTAGTGAAGCGCGGGCTACGCCTAATGCACCTTCGCTCCACCCAAAGACGATGGCGTGCCTAAGCTTTCAGCCGGTATTTACCCAAAAAGACGGGTCTTCATGTCCGCGGATTGCCCTTAAGAGCAGATGTTGCGCGTGTCCGTTCACCGGTACCGTGGCGATGAATGTCTTGTGAAGCGTGGTGGGTAAGACACGGTTCCACTGGAATGAGGCTGACAGAGGCTATCTCTCCGGTCAAAGCCTGGAAGGTTTAGGATTGCTATGTTTCTGCGTCATGGTCCTAGTTCTCTATGCAACACGACGGGCACTCCACTCGGCGTGGCATTGTCGGCAGCGCTCTCATCGGCCCTGCGCAAGATGCCGTCCGGTCGTCACGCCATCTTGGATATCACCAACACCAAGGCTCCAAACCTCGCTGGCTGCGAAAAGGTCGACCTCTTAAGCAACTTTGCGCTGCTGTACAGCGGTGCATCGCGGCAACCCGCCTGAGAGCGCGTCATGGAGCGGCCGGCCCTCAGTGTCCTCATCAACAATTACAACTACGCTCGTTTCGTTGGGCGGGCGATAGACAGTGTGCTGAGCCAAGACGCTGACAATGTCGAGATCATTGTTGTCGATGACGGCTCTACCGACCACTCGCGCTCTGTTCTGGAAGCATATGACAGCCGGGTGAAGGTGATCTTTCAGGAGAACGCGGGACAGGCTGCTGCGATCAATACCGCTGTGGGATCAAGCATGGGCGAGATCCTCTGTTTTCTGGATGCCGACGACTGGTGGGCGCCGAGCAAGCTGTCGGCGACGGCTGCAGCGTTTCGCGCAAACCCTCAAGCATCGCTCGTCTATCACCGACTGCAGCCGACGCTTATCGATGGTACGCCGACTTTCAGGCCGATCCCTCGAACCCTGTGTTCGGGCGCCTTGTCGCCGCTGCTCACCAGATCGGCCGGTTGGTGGCCGTTTCCGATGACGTCATCAGTCGCAGTACGACGCAGCGCATGGAATGCTGCGGGCAGCATTCCCGAGCAATTCCGCATATCAGCCGACGCCTGGCTCGTGGGGATCTATCCGTTTCTGGGGGACGTCATTGCCATGCCGGATGCGCTTGGATTCTATCGGATCCACAATAACAACTGGTATCGCTCGAGCGAGGACGCCACCACGCTCAGGAGGCGGATGACGCATTGGCAGCGTACCGTTGAAGCAACGAACCTGTTTCTCTCGGCTCATGAGCTGCCGGCAAGATTGCATCTGGCGGATCACTATCCCTATCGCATCGCCTCGGCGAAGCTGCAAGGAGCCGACGCGCGCACCCGGTTCAAGCTTGCCGTCGAAGGCCTCTTCTTTGCCGGCGAACCGAACCTGCTCAGGCGGATGCGCGATAGTTTGCGCTCGGCGCGCGACCTGCCCCGGCTCGGTCTTGACGCCGGTTTGTCGGAGGCAGCGAAATGAAGGCGCTGTTATTGGTTTCCGAACTCGAAGACTATACCATCTCCTTCGCCAGCGGCGTTGCCCAACACCTGGACGTTGTGCTTGCCGTGCCGCGCCGGCGCTATGCGCATCTCGCCTCTTCCATCGATCCGGCTGTCGATCTGCACCTTCTGGACTGGCCGCGACACCGTTCTCTCTCCAATCCCTGGTTTCTGTTCCAGCTTACGCGTCTGATCCGGCAGGAGCAGCCGAACCTCATTCATCTCCTTAGCAATTCTACACTTTGGCTGAACCTCGCCGTGCCGTTCTGGCGCCCGATCCCGCTAGTGACGACCGTTCATGACGTGCAAATCCATCCCGGCGATTCCGATACGCGCACGCTGCCGGTCTGGGCACCCGAATTGATGGTGAAGCAGTCCGCACATCTTGTCGTCCACGGCGAGGGACTAAAGAGACTGATCCTCGATCGGTATTCAAAATCGCCGGACTGTGTCCATGTCCTGTCGCATCCCTCCATCCTTCGCTATGCGGAGCTCGCCCGGCGACAGAAAATGGAGCCGCGCGAAACGGATGGAACGATCCGCGTCCTGCTCTTCGGACGGATTTTTGCCTATAAGGGCCTGGAACATCTGGTCCGGGCCGAGGCGATGCTCAAGGATGTGCTTCCCAACCTGCGCATCACGGTGGCAGGCCGGGGCGACAATCCGCTGATATTCCAGCCCCTTATGGGGGATCCCAGCCGCTATGATATTCGCAATCGCTTTATCGAGGATGCAGAGGTCGCCCAGCTTTTCCTGGATACCGACATCGTCGTGCTTCCCTATACGGAAGCATCTCAAAGCGGGGTGCTCAACCTTGCCGCCGCCTTTGGAAAACCGGTCATCGTGACTGACGTCGGCGAGTTGCGGGACACGGTTCAGCCGAATGGCTTGGGACTGGTGGTCCCGCCCGGAGATGCCAAAGAGCTCGCGGCAGCGATCAGGACATTGGCAGACAACGGTGGGCTTAGAGGCATTTTCGGTGACAACGCGCTCGAATGGGCCAAAGGACCGAATTCGCCTGAACGGGTTGGCGCCCAGGCCGCGGCGGTTTATCGGGAGGTGGTCGGATCATGCTGATGGAAGCCGTCACGGACAGAAATCGAATGTCAGCACGGAGCGCGGCTAGCGTTCGCCACTATGTTCCGGGCGGCTGCGAGAACGGCGGCGGTATTGGCAGGCTGGTCGGCTACATAACAGAGACGGCGAAAGAGACCGGCACGAAACATTTCGTCACCGATACCAGAGGGGCGCGATGGTCCAAGCTGACGTCACCCGTACGTCTGCTCGGCGCCATCCTGACGATGGCAAAGGACCGGATCGTTGCGCCGGACCGCATTCATCACATTCATATCGCCGGCCGCGGCAGCACGTCGCGAAAACTGATCCTGACAGAGGCTGCCCGTCTGCTCGGGTGCTGCCACATATTGCACCTGCACGACTACGACTACGCCGGCGACTTTGCGCGACGGTCGCCGCGTCAACAACGGCTGATACGTCGGATGTTTCAGAATGCCGATTGCGTTGTGGCGCTCGGCCAGCGTGATCGCATGACGCTGACGACACTTCTGGGCGTCGACGAGCGCCGCACGGTCGTTGCCCATAATTGCGTCCCCGATCCCGGGGCGCGGAATATACGTGTCGGCCATACACCGTTGATCGTCTTCCTCGGCCGGTTGAGCGAACGAAAGGGTGTCACGGAGCTTCTGTTGGCTCTGAGCCACCCGGTCATGAAAGAACTCCGGTGGCGGGCTGTACTGGCAGGCGACGGCCCTGTCGAGGAGTACCGCCGCCAGGCTGACACCATGGCGCTTTCACATCTGGTAGAGATGCCCGGCTGGCTTGACGCCGGTAAGGCGCGAGCCCTGTGCGCACGCGCAGATATCCTGGTCTTGCCTTCGCACGCAGAAGGTCTGGCAATGGCCGTGCTCGAAGGGCTGTCGCACGGGCTCGCCGTCGTCACCACGCGTGTTGGGGCGCACGACGAAGTCATTACCGACGGTGAAACCGGGATCTTCGTTCCCGTCGGAGACCAGGATGCCCTGGCTGAAGCCCTGGCGAAGCTGGTGTCCGACCCTGAAATCTGCCGCCGCCTCGCGGTCCAGGGGCGCACGCATTATCTCAACCATTTCAGCATGAGAGCCTATATGCGGTCGCTCGAGAAACTTTATGAAACCGTTTCTGCGAAACCTCAAACAATGGTCGGCGCACGATGACGATTTCCACACTTCCGCCGGACCGCAATCTTCCGATCTCGCCGATGCGCTATGATCCCCGGTTTCAGGTGGAGACCAAGGCGGACAACTTCGATCTGGCATCCGCCGTCCGCCTCCTCCGGCGAAGAATGATCATGATCATCACGATATCAGTGCTGCTGCTGGTGCCCGCGGCAATTATGATCTCTGGGATGAAGCCCGTCTATCAGGCCTGGGCCCGAGTGATCATCCATCAGCCCCTCGCAACATCGCTCGGCGCGGAGGATAGCAGCCGCAGTGATCTACTTGACGCGAAATCGGAGACCGAGCGGCTCCTATCCAGAAGCATCGCAGAGCGAGTTATCCGCGATTTGCGGATTAACCTGCGGCCGGAATTCAATCCAGCGCTACGGAAGCTCTCGTTCATCCAGAGGGTCCGGGCAAAGTTGCGCGGCCTGTTCGACACGGAAAAGCCTTCCCCGCCGGCGCGAGACAGCATCGACGCCGTCATCCCGGAATATTTTAGCGCGCTCGGCGTGTGGCATGAAGATAAGAGTGACGTTATCCAGATCAGCTTCACTACGAGTGATCCTGAACTTGCAGCCGCTGTCCCGAACCGGGTCGTCAGCGTTTACCTCGATGAGCGGAAGGACAGTATGAGTGGCCGCTTGGATTTAGCGGAAGAATGGATCCGACAGCGCATCACCGAACAGCAGGCTCGCACGGTTATTGCTCGCGACGCAGCCCGCAATTATCAGGAGTCGATGGACGTCATTTCGAAAGAGGACGCTCAGGATGAGCGGATCAAGTCACTCATCGAAATCACTGGCCGCGAAGGGAAAATCGAAGAAAGCCGGGTTGAGGTAAGGGCGACGATCGCCACGCTGGAAGCAGCGGATAATGCTTCGGTCGCCGTGCAGAATATTGCCGTCCCCGACAACATCACCACAAAGCAACGCGATCTTCGCGCACAAGAGCAAGACCTCGCCCGTCTTCTCGAAACATATGACGGCAATGCCCAGGCGGTGGTGGATTTACGCGGGGACATCGAAAAATCCCGTGCGGATCTCAACCTTGCGACCAAGCAATATCTCCAAACAATGCGCGCCAAGCTCGCCGCACTTGATCATGAAGCTGCCGCGGTACAATCGATCCTGGATGTGGCTCATGAAAAACGCACACGCGAAGCGCTGGCGCAGACGGAATTGACGCGACTGCAGCGGATTGCCGACAAGGAACAAGCGGCGCTCGACAAGCTTGAGGACCAGCGTCGGGACCTCGCCGCGAAAGCCATGCTACCGGGAGCGGAATTGGAAATTTTGTCACCGGCTTCAGTGCCGCTCGCGTCACAGGGACGTGGACGTCTTTTCTATCTGGTGGGCGCCTTTCTGGCTGCAATCTCAGGAGCCGTAACGGTTGCCTTGATGATCGAAATGTGGGACCGGACGGTCCGGAGTTTCGACCAGATCGCTGGAATGACGCGCACGATACCGGCTGGGCTTATCCCGAGTCGGGGGCGGAATGAATATCCGACAACGCTTTTCGGACAGATGCAGGTGCGGATGTTTGACGAAGCAATCCGTACCGTGATGCTTTCACTCAAGCAGTCCAATGGCGGGAAGTTGCCGAACAGTATCGTGGTTACGTCGGCTCACAGCGGCGAAGGCAAATCGCTTGTCGCGAGATCGCTGGCCCTCGAACTTGCCGCCAGCGGAATTCCGGTGCTGCTGGTCGATGGCGACCTTGCACGGGGAAAACTCGATTCGTTTTTCAGGTCGGGGCTGATGTACGGATTGAACGAATTCCTGAATGGTGAGAGCGGTATCCGCGACATCGTCTACCATCATCCAAGCGGTGTCGACTTCATTCCATCCGGCAAATTCAGTCTCCAGCGGCGCGCCCGCGCGAACGGCCTGGCAGAAATCATCGAGATGGCAGGCGCGGCCGGCCGGATTGTCATCTTCGACAGCGCGCCTGTGCTCGCCTCGGCAGATACCGTGCATTTGACTGCCCTGGCGGAAAGAACACTGGCAGTGGTTAGATGGGGAAAGACGAGCCGTCGCGCAGTCGAATTCAGCCTGCAGCAAATGAAAAGCTCGCGAAACTCGGAAATCCATGTCGCGATCAACAATGTAAACGCCAAAAATCACGCGCTGTATAATTTTAGCGACTCGGAGCTCTTTTCAAGATCTTTGATGAAATACTACGATCCAAAGCAGGAATACATCACGCATAATGGCAATCGTTCAATTCTTGGAATTGTCCGAACCATGAAGCATCACATTCTTCTGCATTAGTATTCGAGTTGGAGGGCGATCATGGATACGGGAATGAGAGCGAACCGAAAAGTCGCGCTGATTACGGGCATAACGGGCCAGGACGGGGCCTATTTGGCCGAAATGCTCTTGGAGAAGGGCTATATAGTTCACGGCCTCAAGCGCCGCTCATCGTCCTTCAACACCAGCCGCATCGAGCATCTCTACGAGGATCCGCACGTCGAGAACCCTCGCTTCATCTTGCATTTCGGGGACATGACGGATTCGACGAATCTCATCCGTGTGGTTCAGGAGACGCAGCCGGACGAGATCTATAATCTCGCCGCGCAGAGCCACGTTCAAGTCTCTTTCGAGACGCCGGAATATACGGCTAACGCGGATGGCACCGGCACCCTTCGGCTGCTTGAAGCAATTCGCCTCCTGGGGCTGACCAAGAAGACCCGCTTTTATCAAGCGTCGACCTCAGAGCTCTACGGCAAAGTCCAGGAAGTGCCGCAAAGCGAAACGACGCCTTTCTACCCTCGATCCCCCTACGCGGCGGCCAAGCTCTACGCCTATTGGATCGTGGTCAATTATCGCGAGGCGTATGGGATTCATGCCTCGAACGGCATTCTGTTCAATCATGAAAGCCCGATCCGCGGCGAAACATTCGTGACGCGTAAAATCACCCGGGCGGCAGCCGCGATCCATCTTGGCCTGCAGGATAGGCTTTATCTCGGAAATTTGGATGCCAAGCGCGACTGGGGGCATGCGCGCGAATATGTCCGCGGCATGTGGCTCATGCTGCAACAGGACGAGCCGGGGGACTATGTCCTTGCGACCGGCGAAACGCACTCGGTTCGTTCCTTCGTGGACAAGGCCTTTGCCAAGGTGGGCATGCCGATCGATTGGCGCGGGAACGGGGTTGAGGAAAAGGGATACGACAAGACATCCGGTCAGTGTGTGGTGGAGATCGATCCCGCTTATTTCCGTCCGACCGAAGTTGATCTTCTGATTGGCGATCCCACGAAGGCGCATACGAAGCTTGGCTGGAGACATGAAACCAGCCTCGATCAGCTGGTTGCGGAGATGGTTCGCGAGGATCTGAAAGTCATGGCACGCAATGTTCCGTCGGTCGGTGTAACCAAAGGCTTTGCCTACGCCTGAGCCGATCTAAAGGCTTTGGGGAAAAAGCTTCCACATCGCGGGCCGCCGCGGCATAGCGGGCTGCTTTGAACCCTTCTATTACCCAAATGCCGCTCCGCGCAAATACAAAAAGCCCGGCTCGAGAGCCGGGCTTTCCCGATCGACCGAAGTCAGATCAGATTAGAACGAACGCTGCAGACGGAAGTAGCCCGTCGTGGAGTCGTCAGCATCTTCCGGATCGAGGTACTGAACCGAAGCCTTGGCGTAGAAGTTGTCGACGATCTGATAATCAACCGTCAGACCAACCTTCCAAGCGTCGCCATCGCTGAAGTCGTCGCCGGCAACGTAGTAGTCGCCGTAGTACTGGACGCCAGGAGTGATCTTGAGCTTGTCGGTTGCCTTGATAGCATATTCGGCAGCGACAGCCCATTCAGCTGCGGAGTAATAGGAGTTCGGGCCGGAAGAGTACACGGCTGCGAGGCCCAGCGTACCGGGACCGATGTCAACCGTACCCATTGCACGGATAGCGCCGTCTTCGTTGTCGAAGTCCCAGCCGCCGGTGAGCTGGTAGCTGAAGGCACCTGCAGTGCCGCCGAGACCGAAGGCAACGCCAACGTTGTTCGGCTCTTCGCCGGTCTTGTAGAAGCCGTCTTCCAGTTCGTCAACGCTGATGCCAGCGTAGAAGTCGGAAGTTTCGTACTGATAACGGATGGAGTTATGCAGCGTTTCGATCGAGCCGATGTCGTCGGTTTCGCCGGAGAGGCCGTCGTCCCACCAGCTGTAGAAGAGACCAGCGCGGAAGCCTGCGATGTCGAGGTAAGCGGAGTCGAGCTTGGCGCCCTGATCGGAAGCGTTGTCAGCATTGAACTGCATGACGATGACGCCGGTCAGCGGACCATACTCGGTGTCGCTCTTGGCCGTGAACTGAACCTGACCGCGGGTACGAGCATCCCAGTCCGAGTCGTTGCTTTCCGAACCGTTAAGCGGCTCTTCGCCGATATCAACCTGGAAACGGATGTAACCTTCGATCTTCAGGCAGGTTTCGGTGCCGGGGATGTAGAAGTAGCCGGTGCCGTAAGCGTCGCAGACGCGAACATATTCAACCGGTTCCGGCTCAGCAGCAACAATAGCGTCAGCAGCCTGAGCACCGGAAACTACTGCCAGAGCAGCAGCGGAGCCGAGAAGAAGGCTCTTGATGTTCATAAAATGACCTCCAATTCAAAGTTTCGATCGGGTTTGGGATCTTTCGCTGAGCAGCGTTCCCTGCCCCATCCCCGTGTTTTCAAGAAGTGGACGATCAGCCGCCCTTGCTTCCGAGGGTGAAAATACAAGACGGCAGCCGTCACGCAATCACCAACTTGCTCCGACGAGGGGTTTCAAGGAGCCTTCCCAACATTCTGTTGCCGAAAGGACACAAGTCGGCCAACCGGCCTCGATTTCCTTTATGCTTTGTTAAGAAAAGCCTGATTTTGCCGCTGCTTAGCCCAACTCGACAAAGAGCTGGACATTCGCTTTTCGTCACTTTTGCGACACTTTTTTGACAAGGTCAGGCTGCCGGGGGAGAGAGGCGGTTCCCAAAAGCGTAACCGGACGTTCACCGATCCGCTCTCGCCACCGCCAAAGGTAGAAGCGCGGGATGTGATTCCCGCCGGCGATTCTCTCTACAAAGTAAAGAGAATCCCTCCATTGCGCGACTGGCGGAGGTAGCCGACTCAACGACCATGATTCCCCAACGGAAGGTAAGAGCCGAGATACGCTGCGGAAATCGAAGTGGCGGAGAAGATGGGATTCGAACCCACGATACGCTTTTGACGTATACTCCCTTAGCAGGGGAGCGCCTTCGACCACTCGGCCACCTCTCCGGTGCGGCCTAACTAGGGTGACCGGTCTGTGAATGCAAGGCTTTTTTGAGTTTTCACCAGAAGAAATGCAGCGGTCGGCCTTTCGGCTTTTGACAGGCAGGCGGGGGCAACGGCTGATCAGTGCCCGCCCCCCCGCAAATTCGGTCAGCTCAACAGGCTCTTGAGATCGGCGGAGGGGTCGGCGAGAATCGATCGATCGGGGTTGGTTCCGGATTCCAGCAGCTTTTTGCCGGTCACATAGGCTTTCGCATCATTGATCGCATCGACGGCAATCAGCCGGCCTTCCCTGAAATACCAAATCGAATGAGCGCCTTCGCGGGCGCCGGGACGCAGCAGCGTGTCGTCATAGCCGAGATTGAAGCCGGCGATCTGCAGCTTGACGTCGTACTGATCGGACCAGAACCATGGCTTCGGCTCATAGGGCTCGCTGCCGCCGGCGATGACGGCTGCCGCCGCCTCGGCCTGGTCGACCGCATTCTGCACCGATTCGAGTCTGATACGGCCGCCCTGCCAGGGAAGTGCGGCGCAATCGCCGGCCGCAAAAATCGCCGGATCGGAGGTGCGGGCGAATTCATCGACGACGATGCCGTTGGCGACTTCAAGGTCAGCTTCCTTGGCGAGCTGGTCGTTCGGCACGACGCCGATGCCGACGACGACGAAGTCGACGTCGATGACCGATCCGTCGGAAAGGGCGGCACCGGCGACGCGGCCATCCTTGCCGACAAGATGTTTCAAGCCTGTCTTCTCGCGGATCACCACGTCGTGGCTCTCATGGATCGCGCGCATAAGGTCGGCCGTTTCCTTCGCCGCAACACGCTGCAGGATGCGATCGGCCATCTCGATGACGGTGACTTCGAGACCGCGGTGGCGGGCGACGGCCGCAGCCTCGAGGCCGATATAGCCGCCGCCGATGATGAGGACCCGACGGCCGGGACGCATTTCATCGGCCAGCAGATCGGCATCGCGCTTATCGCGGGCGACATAGACGCCTTCGAGATCGCCGCCGATCGCCGCCGGCAGCCGGCGCGGCGTCGAGCCGGTGGCGAGGACAAGTGTGCCGTAATCGAGGACGGAGCCGTCCTGCAGCAGGACCTGCTTGCTGCCCCGATTGATCTGCTCTGCCCAGGTCGACAGGCGAAGATCGACGTCATTGTCGGGATACCAGTGTTCCGGGCGGAACAGCAGACGGTCGAAGCTCATCTCGCCGAGCAGATATTTCTTCGAAAGCGGCGGGCGCTGATAGGGAGCGACATCCTCGGCGCCGATAAGGGTGATCGGGCGCGTATCCTTCAATGCGCGCAGCTTAGCCGCCAAGGCGAAACCCGCCTGCCCCGCGCCGATAATCACCAATCTATCCGTCACGATCTCACTCCCGAAACTGTGCCCGACAACCCGTCAAGGCCTATCGCCTGCCCCGTGCGCCGTCAACGGAAAGCGGCTTCTTACCTTCAGCCTATCTCGATCCAGCGACGCTCGTGGAAAGACTGTGCCATGGCATGCACCGACTTCTCTATCCTGAGACCGTCTTTAAATGTCACGATCGACGACGGCTCGCCCGATATTGCCCCGATCAGCTCGCGGCATTCGATGATCTTGAGATCATTGAAACCGAGGCCATGGCCAGGCGCCGGGATGAACCGATCATAAGGCCGATGAGCGGGTGCCGCCAGTATCTTGCGGAAGCCCTGTTCGGAGCCACGCCCCGCTGCTTGGTAGAGCTCGAATTCGTTCATGCGCTCCTGGTCGTAGAGGATCGAGCCTTTCGAGCCGTAAATCTGCAGGGCGATGCGCCCCTTTCGACCCCAGGCGGCGCGATTCGCCATCAACACGGCGGAGATGCCACCGCCAAGCCGCATCAGTACGTTGGCAGCATCGTGATTTTCGACGGCGCGGCGACCGCCCTCGCTTAGCGGACGGTCTGCATAGGGCTTCACCATGTCCGTTATGACGGCCTCGACATGGCCGAAAAGATACCAGAGCAACGACAGCGGATGCACGGCGAAATCATCAAGTGCACCATAGCCGGCGGAAAGCTCGCTCTTCCAATAAAAGAAGGTGTCGGGATCGGCCATGAAATCCTCGTCCATTTCGACGCGGACATGATTGACGGTGCCGATTGCGCCGTCACCGACAAGCGCCCTGATGTGCCGCATGACAGGATTCTGAATGTAATTGTAGCCAAGGGCGGCAATCTTGCCGGAACGCTCCGCCGTCGCCAGCATGCGCTCGGCATCGGCATAGGCAGGCGCCATCGGCTTTTCACACCAGACATGCTTGCCGGCTTCGAGGGCCGCAATCGCCATCTCGGCATGGAACTGATTGGGTGTGGTGACGGAAATGACGTCAACCTCGGGGTCGGCTACCAGCGCCCGCCAATCGGCCGTTGCCTTCTCGAAGCCGAATTCACCGGCACGGGCCTCGGCAAGCCCGGCATTGGCTTCAGCCAGATGCACGAGTCGCGGACGCTCGACATCGCCAAACACGGTCTTCACCGCATTCCACGCCAGCGCATGGCACTTGCCCATATAACCCGTGCCGATCAAACCGATGCCAAGTGGCTTCATTTTCGTCTCCTTGCGAACCGCGCGCGAGTTTTTTGGAATATTTGGATCATTTTGACAAGAGAGGTTGGCGATCCTTCGGCATCCATTCCGCCAGGCCGATTGTTTAAAAGCGTTCAATTACAGGCGATTAAAAACAATTAGGCGCGCCGTGTGAAATCGTCTATGCTCGACAATATGGAATATTTGTTTCATCCCGTGAGCCCTAAGCATGGATAACGACCCTCAGAGGCGCGCGCGCGTGCCGCGCGATTTCGAAAGTCTGCGCAGCACCATCATCGAGCGCAAGGATAACATGCCCAAGCGGCTGGCGCAGGTCGCCGCTTTCGCGCTCGGCAATCCCGACGAGATCGCCTTCGGCACGACGGCGAGCATCGCCGCCGCCTCCGACGTCCAGCCCTCGACGCTGGTGCGCCTGGCGCATCATCTGGGTTACGAAGGCTTTTCCGACCTGCAGAGCATCTTCCGCGAAAGGCTGCGCGACCGGACGCTGAGCTATGAGGAGCGGCTCGTCACGCTGGAGCGATCGAGCGGCGACGATGAGGACGCCAATCTGCTTTCCGGGTTCATTGCGGCGGCAAACCAGTCGGTCAACCGGCTGGCCGCGACGGTTCAGAGCGATACTTTCACGAAAGCGGTGGATATCCTCGCCGCCGCCGAAACGATCTATCTGATCGCCAAACGGCGCTCCTATCCGCTGACGGCGCATATGACCTATGCTTTTTCCAAGCTCAACATCCGCCACCAGATCGTCGCCTCGCCGAACGGCGTCGATCCTGAAATGGTGCAGTTCGCAACGCCCAGGGATGCGGCGATCGCGGCGAGCTTCTCGCCCTATGCCGCCGACAGCCTCACCCAGAGCCAGGAGCTTGCCGATCGCGGCGTCCCCGTCATCGCAATCACCGATTCGGCCTTTTCGCCGCTTGCCGCCTGCGCCACGCATTGGTTCGAGGTGGCGGAAGCCGACTTCGCCGGCTTCCGCTCGCTTTCGGCCTCGATGGCGCTCACCATGGCGCTGCCGGTCGCGATCGCCGAGCGGCGGCGCAAGCGTCAGTATTCAAAAGCTGGAAAAGGGAAAATGGAATAAACATTCCGAATTGACAAAATATCGGAACCAATGTTTCATTATTGAAATTCGCAGGCACTGGAAGCCTCGCAAAATCTAGCGGGAGGACATCATGGTACAATCGAATCCGGGCTCACAGCCGGAGCCGGCGCTTGATGTAATCACCATCGGCCGCTCCTCGGTCGATCTTTACGGCCAGCAGATCGGCTCGCGGCTGGAGGATATCGCCTCCTTCGCCAAATCCGTCGGCGGCTGCCCATCCAATATCGCCATCGGCACGGCGCGGCTCGGCCTCAAGTCCGGCCTCATCACCCGCGTCGGCGACGAGCAGATGGGACGCTTCATCCGCGAGCAGGCGGCGCGCGAAGGTGTGGCGACGGAGGGCATCGTCACCGACAAGGAACGGCTGACGGCGCTGGTGCTGCTGGCCGTCGAGGCCGAGGGCGTTTCGCCGATGATCTTCTATCGCTCCGATTGCGCCGACATGGCGCTCGATGAAGGCGATATCGACGAGAATTTCATCAAGTCGTCGCGCGCCGTTCTCGTTTCCGGCACGCATTTCTCGCGACCGAATACCGAAGCCGCGCAGCGCAAGGCGATCCGCATCGCCAAGGAAAACGGCCGCAAGGTTATCTTCGACATCGACTACCGGCCGAACCTCTGGGGGCTTGCCGGCCATGCGGAGGGCTTCGAGCGCTATGTGAAATCGGACCGCGTCTCCTCGAAGATGAAGGAGACGCTGCCGGACTGCGACCTGATCGTCGGCACCGAAGAGGAAATCCTGATCGCTTCCGGCGCCGACGACGTGCTCGGCGCCCTGAAGGAGATCCGCCGCCTTACGCCGGCGACGATCGTGCTCAAGCGCGGCGCGATGGGCTGCATCGTCTATGATGGGCCGATCGCCGACGATCTCGAAGCCGGCATCGTCGGCCAGGGCTTCCCGATCGAAGTCTTCAACGTGCTCGGCGCCGGCGATGCCTTCATGTCCGGTTTCCTGCGCGGCTTCCTGCGCGATGAGCCGCTCAAGACCTGCGCCACCTGGGCCAATGCCTGCGGTGCCTTCGCCGTCTCCCGCCTGCTCTGCTCGCCGGAATATCCGACCTGGGCGGAACTCGACTTCTTCCTGAAGAGCGGCAGCAAACATCGGGCGCTGCGCAAGGATGAGGCGATCAATCATATTCACTGGGCGTCGACCCGGCGCGGAGAGATCCCGCTGTTGATGGCGCTGGCGATCGACCATCGCTCGCAGCTCGTCAGCGTCGCCGATGAAGTTGGTGTCGGCCATGAGAAGATCGTCGCTTTCAAGCGGCTGGCCGTCGAAGCGGCGGCCCGGGTTTCGAACGGTCGCGGCGGCTATGGCATGCTGATCGACGAACGATTCGGCCGTGACGCCTTCTTCGATGCGGCGACGAAGAATTTTTCCTGGATCGGCCGCCCGGTGGAACTGCCGGGCTCGAAGCCGCTGCGTTTCGAATTCAGCCAGGATATCGGCTCGCAGCTTGTCGAATGGCCGCTCGGCCATTGCATCAAATGCCTGTGCTTCTATCATCCCGACGATCCGGCCGACTTGAAGAAGGAGCAGCAGGAGAAGCTGCGCACGCTCTTCGAAGCCGCGCGCAAGGTTGGCCGCGAACTCCTCGTGGAGATCATCGCCGGCAAGAACGGGCCGCTCACCGACGATACGATTGCAACCGCGCTGGAGGAGCTTTACGCGCTCGGCATCAAGCCGGACTGGTGGAAGCTCGAGCCGCAGGCCTCCGGCGAGGCCTGGAAGAAAATCGACGCGGTCATTGCCAAAAACGATCCATGGTGCCGCGGTATCGTGCTTCTGGGGCTCGAGGCGCCCGCCGAAGAACTGATCTCCTGCTTCGAGGCGACACTGGCTGCCCCTTCCGTGAAGGGTTTTGCCGTCGGCCGGACGATCTTTGCCGATGCGGCGCGCGCCTGGCTTTCGGGCGGAATGAACGACGAGGAGGCGATCGCCGACATGGCCGGCCGCTTCCGGCAATTGACGGAAGCCTGGCTTAAGACGCGCGGGCTTCAGTAGGATATAGAATTCAGACCCCTCCCCAACCCTCCCCACAAGGGGAGGGACATCGCTGCACCAGGCGTGGAACGGCACGGCAGGTTGGCCCTCCCCCTTGTGGGGAGAGGTTGGGGAGGGGAAAACGTCAAGAGAAAGAATTGCGGGAGACCCCGATGGGCAAGACGATACGGTTGACGATGGCGCAGGCCGTCGCGCATTTCCTCAAAAAGCAGATGACTGTTATCGACGGCAAAAAGGTGCCGATCTTCGGCGGTGTCTGGGCGATCTTCGGCCACGGCAATGTCGCCGGCATCGGCGAGGCACTCTACCAGGTGCGCGGCGAGCTGACGACCTATCGCGCCCATAACGAGCAGGGTATGGCGCATGCCGCGATCGCCTATGCCAAGGCGAATTTCCGCACGCGCTTCATGGCCTGCACGACCTCGATCGGCCCCGGCGCGCTGAACATGGTGACGGCCGCAGGCGTGGCCCATGTCAACCGCATTCCCGTTCTCTTTCTGCCGGGCGACGTCTTCGCCAACCGCGCGCCGGATCCGGTGCTGCAGCAGATCGAGGATTTTGGCGACGGCACGATCTCTGCCAATGACGCCTTCCGTCCGGTTTCGCGGTACTTCGACCGAATTACCCGGCCGGAGCAGATCATCTCGGCGCTGAAGCGCGCCATGCAGGTTCTGACGGATCCGCTCGATTGCGGCCCGGTGACATTGTCGCTCTGCCAGGACGTTCAGGCCGAAGCCTTCGACTATCCGGAAAGCCTGTTTGAGGAGAAAGTATGGGCGACCCGCCGGCCGCAGCCGGATGCGGACGAGCTGGCCAATGCCATCGCGCTGATCAAGGCCTCGCAGAAGCCGGTGATCGTTGCCGGCGGCGGCGTGCTTTATTCGCAGGCGACAGTGGAGCTCACGGCCTTTGCCGAAACTCACGCCATTCCCGTCGTCGTTACCCAGGCCGGCAAATCCTCGATCAACGAGACGCATCCGCTGGCGCTCGGCTCGGTCGGCGTCACCGGCACGTCGGCGGCGAATGCGATCGCCGAAGAGACGGACCTCGTGATCGCCGTCGGCACGCGCTGCCAGGATTTCACCACCGGCTCCTGGGCACTGTTCAAGAACGACAGCCTGAAGATGGTCGGCCTCAATATCGCCGCCTATGACGCGGTGAAGCATGACAGCCACCCGCTCGTCGCCGATGCGCGTGAAGGGCTGAAGGCGCTTTCTGCGGGGCTATCCGGCTGGAAGGCGCCGGCAGCGCTTGCCGAGAAGGCGGCTGCCGAGAAGAAGGTCTGGATCGAAGCGGCCGCCAAGGCGATGGCGACGACCAATGTCGCCCTGCCCTCCGACGCCCAGGTCATCGGCGCTGTGGTGCGCACGATCGGCGGCGAGAACACGACCCTGCTGTGTGCTGCCGGCGGCCTGCCGGGTGAATTGCACAAGCTCTGGCCGGCGACCGCACCGGGCAGCTATCACATGGAATACGGCTTTTCCTGCATGGGCTACGAGATCGCCGGCGGGCTCGGCGCCAAGATGGCGCGTCCCGAACGGGATGTCGTCGTCATGGTCGGCGATGGCTCCTACATGATGATGAATTCCGAGATCGCCACTTCGGTCATGATCGGACTCAAGCTCAACATCGTCGTGCTCGACAATCGCGGCTACGGCTGCATCAACCGGCTGCAGATGGGAACCGGCGGCGCCAACTTCAACAATCTGCTCAAGGACTCCTATCATGAGGTGATGCCGGAAATCGATTTCCGTGCGCATGCCGAAAGCATGGGTGCCATCGCTGTCAAGGTCCGCTCCATCGCAGAACTTGAACAGGCGATCGTCGACTCGAAGAAGAACGATCGCACATCCGTCTTCGTCATCGACACCGATCCCTTGATCACCACTGAGGCCGGCGGACATTGGTGGGACGTTGCGGTGCCGGAAGTCAGCCCGCGCGAAGAGGTCAACAAGGCGCGCAAGGGCTACGTCGAAGCCCGTGCTTCCCAGCGCATCGGCTGATCATATTACCGTCATTTTTCCGGAGGAGCGGCCCCGCTCCTCCGCAATGTCTTCAAGGAGAATATTGATGAAGGCCAAACTCGGCATGTCGCCCATCGCATGGTGGAACGACGACCTTCCTGAACTCAGCGACGACGTGTCGCTGGAGGAATGCCTGCGGCAATCGCGCAGCGCCGGTTTCACCGGCATGGAGCAAGGCCGCCGCTTCCCCAGCAATCCCCAGGAGATGCTGCCCATCCTGCGCGCCGCCGACGTGACCCTATGCGGCGGCTGGTTCTCCGGCACGCTTGTCAATGAAGAGCTTGCCGCCAACAAGGACCGCATCGCGCCGATGATCGAGCTGTTCAAGGCGGTCAATGCGCCCTGCATCGTCTATGGCGAAGTCGGCCGCTCCATCCAGGGCGACCGCTCCAAACCGCTCGCCACCAAGCCGCGCCTCTCCGAAGACGAGATGAAGACCTATGGGCGCCGCGTCACCGAATTCGGCGAATGGTGCGCCGAACAGGGCATGCCGCTCTCCTATCACCACCACATGGCGGCCGTCGTCGAAACCGAGCCGGAACTCGACGCCTTCATGCGCTCCTCGGGCGAAGGCATTCCGCTGCTGCTCGACGCAGGCCATCTCGCCTTTGCCGGCGGTGACGTGCTGCGCGCCATCGACCATCACCACGCTCGAATCAACCATGTTCACGTCAAGGACATCCGCAAAGCCGTCGTCGACGGTCTGGACCGCAGCCGCCACTCCTTCCTCGATGCCGTGGCGCTCGGCGCTTTCACCGTGCCGGGCGACGGCTCTCTCGATTTCTGCGCCATCGTGCAGCGGCTGGCCGATTATGGCTATGAAGGCTGGTTCGTCGTCGAGGCCGAACAGGACCCGCGCAAAGCGCCGCCACAGAAAATGGCGGAAATCGGCCATGCCGAACTGATGCGTGTGATGACGGCCGCGGGCTACACCGTAGAGACGGAAGGTTTCCCTAAGGGATAAAGGGACGAAGACCCCTCCCAACAAGGGGACGAACTGGCCGGAACCACTGGAGCAAGCGGCCCCCATCCGCCCTTCGGGCACCGTTGCCGGGGTTGAGCCACAGGTCTCACCCCCTCCTTCGGCCCCCCCACAGGGGAGAAGGGGAAACGGAAAGGGCGCGGCATCTTCCTTCTCCCCATCGGGGAGAAGGTGGCGGCAGCCGGATGAGGGGGCCACGCCCACCAACTTACGAGGAGAAACACCAATGCCAAACCTCAAGGTAAAACCATCAGGCACGCATGGCCGCGTCACGCATGTCACCCCGGAAAATGCCGGCTGGACCTATGTCGGCTTCGATCTGCACCGGATCAAGCCGGGCGAGACCGTTTCGGGAGAGACCGGCGATCGGGAAGTCTGCCTCGTCTGGGTCACCGGCAAGGGCAAGGCATCGGCCGGAAACCGCGATTTCGGCACGCTCGGGCAACGCATGAACCCATTCGAGGGCGCGCCGCATGCGCTTTATATCCCGCTGGGCTCGACGTGGTCGGTGACGGCTGAGACCGATCTAGAGCTCGCCGTCTGCTCGGCGCCCGGCGGCGGCGGCTACCAGGCGAAGGCGATTCCGCCTGGCACGCATCCGCAGGTGACGCGCGGCAAAGGCACGAATGTGCGCTACGTCAACAATATCATGCCTGAGGACGACAATTCGGCGCATTCGCTGCTCGTCGTCGAGGTGATCACACCGGGCGGCCACACCTCCTCCTACCCGCCGCACAAGCATGACCAGGACGACCTGCCGAATGAGAGTCTCCTGGAGGAGACCTACTACCACCGCCTCAATCCGCCGCAGGGTTTCGGTTTCCAGCGCGTCTACACGGACGACCGCTCGCTCGACGAAGCAATGGCGATCGAGGACGGCGACGTGACGCTCGTGCCGAAGGGCTATCACCCCTGTGCGGCAACGCATGGTTATGATCTCTATTATCTCAACGTCATGGCCGGACCGAAGCGGATCTGGAAATTCCACAATGCCGCCGAACATGAGTGGTTATTGAAGGCATGAGAGCGGCGTCGATCCGCGCTATGGAGCGCGGCTCAGATTGCCGACACTACCTGCCCACTTCTTTTTCGCGATGCTCAGCTTGTCCGATTGCTGTTGAGATCGGACCCCGTGATTTTGCCCCTCACCCTGGCCCCGTAATGACGGGGAGAGGGAACGTGCCCGGCGAGAGCGAGGTGGAAACGGCAAGCGCACGGCATGCCCCACTTACAGAGAGAAGGTGCCGACAGGCGGATGAGAGACTGCCATCGGCATCTCCCCAGCCGAGGCGATCTCAGGCGGGAAGAAGCCCATAGCGCCAACCACGGCGTTTGGCGTTCTGCGACAGCACCACAAAGGCCAGTACGAGCATGCCTGCCTCGGCAAAGGCCGGCACCATCCAGATCCCCTGCTCGCCGAAGACATAGGGCAGCAGGAAGGTGAGCGGCAGGGTGAGCAGATAGGGCCGCGACAGGCCGAAGATCGCCGCGCGCGGCGCATCGCCGATCGTCTGGAAATAAGACGAGAGAATCAGCATCTGCCCAAACAGGAAATAGGCGCCGATCGTCCAGGGCAGAATTCGCCGGACCTCGGCGACAATAGCGGGATCGCCGACGAAGACAGCGCCGAGGCTGCCGGCCAACAATTCCACGGTGATCTCCACCAGGCTGCAATAGACGAGCGCCGAAAGCATGGCGATCTTCAGGCTGCGGCCGACGCGCAGCCTGAGACCGGCGCCGTGATTGTTGCCGGCAATCGTCTGCAGGGCGATGCTGAGGCCAAGCAGCGGCAGATAGGTAAAGGTCATGATGCGGGTGATGATGCCGTAGGCGGCGACGGTGGCCGCATAATCACGCATGCTCCAGAGTGAGACGTTGACCAGAATCGCCGCCGAGGCCAGCGATATGCCGATGAAGCCGAGGCTCATGGGCGCACCTAGGGCGACGATGCCGCGCCATTCGACAAGGGCGAATGCGGGAGAAGGCCTCAGCGTCGCCGGCCCGCGTTTGCGATAGGCGAGCACGGTCGCAAGACAGACCAATTGCGCGGCGATGGAACCCGCCGCCGAGCCGAGCACGCCCCAATGCAGCACCGCCATGAACAGCCAGTTGGCGACGATATTGAGCAGCGAGGCCGACAGCGTCACCAGTGTCATGAAACCAATCTTGCCTTCGCAACGCAGTCCGTCGAGATGCAGCGACAGCAAGAAACTCACCGGCGCGGCGGCGACCATCGCACCCATGAAGAGCTTGGCGCCGTCAGCCACGGCGACATTGCCGGCGGCGCCTGCATCGATGATGTGGCGGCCGAGGATCCAGTAGACCACGCCGAGGCTCAGGGCGACGGCGAGCGCCAGCGTATGGGCGCCGGCAAATACGAGGCGTGCCCCTTGGCGGTCGCCGGCGCCCAGCCGGCGGGCGAGGATGCTCGCCATGCCGTTCGAGACCAGCGACTGCAGAGCGACCAGCAGCATCAGTCCCGGGAAGATCAGGCTGACGGCAGACAGCGCGTCCGGACCGACATAAGCGCCGAGGAAATAGGCGTCGACAACGGCAAACAGGCCGTTCAGCGTGGTGATCGCGACGATCGGCGCCGCCGTTTTGAGGAAAACGCCTGGCAGCCAGCCTGAGAGAAAGGCGTTGTCTTGAGAAAGATCTGTCATGGGGAAATCCGTGAAATATCAGGCGAAGCCCGACCCCGGCTTGATATGAATCGGATCCGGGCGCCTCGAAGAAGAAGAGAAACTATCTACAGTTCGAGCACCAGGTGCGGCAGGCCGTTCGAGGTCTTCCTCGGTGAGACGCCGTCGGCGTCGATCTGTGCCGTCACGCGCCGGCGAAAGGCCGAAAAGCTCTCAAAAGTGACAACATCAACCGCCTCGTCGAAATGGATGGTGATGCGGTGGAGGCCGCCCGGCAGAGCCGACAGCGAGAGGATTTCGCCGGTGAACGGCTGATTGAGATAACAGCGAGAGGATTTCGCCGGTGAACGGCTGATTGAGATAACGGCCGCGAATTTGAGCGCCGACGAAGAGCGGTGTCTTCGCAGCCGCATTGGGCCTTGCGGCAAGAGCCGCCAGCGTATTCCAGTCACGCACGCCGTGCTGACGGGCAATCATTTCCAAGGCCGCACTGTGGGTCAGCGCGGTGCCGCGATCGTTCATCGCCTGGCGCAGGCGCCTGGCCTGAGCCTTCAATTCGTCAATTCCGGGATAGGGCGTCATGGAGTGAGCCTCGCGAGGCATGCTCTTCGACTGCCGATGGGAGCTCGCATTGCCGTCAGTCAGCATGCACAAGGGGCCGTGACCTGATCTCAAGGGCTTCACCATGGATTTTCATCCGCGAGCGGCCGGTGCCTCGAACCGGCGTTTTGTATGCGCGATCGCCGTCCGCCTGTCAAGAATAGCGCAGCTGCCCAGAGGAATGGGCGAATTTGAAGCAAATCTGGACGAAATTGGTGCGATTTTCAGCCGATTTCAGCAAAAGCCTTCAATTTTAACGATGATCTTCAGTAATCGTCAGCACTCTTGCGTTAATCTCCGCCCTACGATGAGCGGAGGCTAAAAGGGCCTTTAGATGCACCTCGACACAGAACACCCCAAGCCGGAACGCGCCTACAGGGAATTCCATCTCGATAGGCCCGGCAACATCATCTTCGTCGGCCATCACCTCAGCACCGGTACGCAGGTGCGCTGCCTGATCCGCAAGATCACCCTTGCCGGCGCGGTGCTCGAAGTCAGCCCGAGCCTCGAGATGCCGAGCCATTTCTTTCTCGAAATACTCGGCATCCATGACGAAATCGGCGCCACCATGGTCAAGCGCGAGGACGAACTGGTGACCATCAGCTTCAACATGCTGCTCAATCCGGAATTCCTGCACCACGTGCTGCGATTGAGCTTCGAAAACTGAGGCTTCTTGCAATCGGCGCGCTATCGCGGTGGGTTCTCCTCGTCTCGCTTCGTCTTGCGGCCAGATGTGTCATGATCGGAATGATCCAGAGAAGTCCGCGCCATTCAGGGCCGTCGAGCGGATCGGCCATGGGATCGCGGCGCATCCGTCGATTGCGGGATGCGACTTCCTTGAAAAGAACTACCCAGTTGAGAAGCATTGCCTATCCTCCATCTATTGCTGGAGCACTTGAGCTAGGTCTTCACGCCCTCGCTATGTAGAGGCGCTGGGGAAAGGGGGTTTTCATCCATGAAAGATGCGAGCTGGGACGATCTGCAACTTTTCTTCCACGTCGCGACCAGCGGCGGGCTTTCGGCGGCGGCGGCGCGCACCGGGCTCAGCGCGCCGACGATCGGCCGGCGCATGCTGGCGCTCGAACAGGTGACCGGCCGTTCGCTGTTCAGCCGCGGCCCCACCGGTTATCTCCTGGCCAAGGATGGTCAGGAGCTGCTCGATCGCGTCCGGCTGATGCAGGATGCGGCGCGGGCAATCTCCGACTGGCGCGGTGAGGTGTTGACGTTGCCGATCGTCTCGACGGCCGCCGACAGCTGGACCTCGCGCTTCATCGCCGACCACCTGGCCGGCGTCTGGACGCCGAAGGACGACTTCCGCATGTGTTACAAGACCCGTGACGCGAGCGTCGACTTCACCTATCGCGAAGCGCATATCGCCATTCGCCACAGCCGGCCGGACAGCGGCAACGTCGCGATCCGCCGTTCAGTCAAGGTCGCGCATGCCGTTTACCAGGCGGCCTCCTTTGACGAGTCGAATTGCAACTGGATTTCGCTCGGCACCGACACCGCCATCACGCCGGCGGACAAATGGACTTTCGAACAACCGGATTACTGGATCACCAGCTGGACGAACACGCCGCATATGCTCTTTTACCTGATCCGTGGCGGCGCCGGCCGCGGCGTGCTGCCCTGTTTCATCGGCGACCAGGAGCGCAGTCTCGTCCGCGCCGGTCCTGTCATCGACGAACTGACCTACGAGATGTGGATCGTCGCCCATGACGACGAGCGGCAAAGGCCTGAAGTCAGGACCGTCATCGACCGCCTGGCGACGCTGTTTGCCGATCATGAAGATCTGTTTGCCGGGCAGAGACCGTCAGCCTGAGGCGGACAGCTCGGTTTTGCTCATGCGGCGAGATGCCGCTCGATCTCGTCGACCGGAAGATTGGTGTAGTCTTTCGCCAATTCTGCCGATATCGCCGCCTGCGTTTCGGCGCTCAGCGCCGGTCGCAGCGTGCCGAGCGCCTTCGGCGGCGCGATGAGGACGATACGGTGCGCATCCTTTGCCTGCGTCAGCTCGTCTATTCGTTCCGCCACATGTTTCAGAAATTGAGCCTCGGCCTGCTCCTGCCAGCTGGTTTCTTCGACAGCACTGCGGCTCAATCCATCGGCGGCGTGGCTGCGGCCGGGCTTGTCGGAACCGATCTCGCGATCGGGCTCGCTCGGCTGCGTCAGGGTTTCCAACACCTTCAGGTTCATCAGTTGGGCATCGCCGGCATTCTGCATGATCAGAGCCTTGGCTCCATTGCAGACTACGACCCATGATTTCCCAGGGATTCTGACGTCGGTCATCTTCAACTCCTCGCTGTCGTCATGATCGAAGCGCGCCTTGCTTCATCGATCTAGGCAGAACGCCCGGCCATTGAAAGAGTTCGAGAAAATTGCGCCGAAATCGATCGGGCCGCAATCCGGCTCTCTCTCGATCAGCTTGCACCCCCTAATGCGACCCTCCCCTGGCCTTGCGGCCGGCCACCACCGCAGGCCAATATCTCACCGCTGGAATGTTCGGCTGAAACCCGGTTTCGGATGGCCGTCCGCGTCCCGATTGTGAACATCCGGTGTCCCGCTTGGGAACAAAATCTAAACTCGCTAAAATTGTCATTTTATATTTGACGAATGTGCAAAACATTCGTGTGACCTTGGCCGGAGCAAGATCAGCTTGCGCCAGAGCAAGAACCCCAACTGTGCCCTGTCTGACGGAGAATGAAGATGACTATGCTCCGCGCCACACACCTTGCCACGGTCAAATCCGCCATTTATGACCTGCGCTGGGAAGAGTTCCACGTCAAGCGCCCGGCCCGTATCGTCGCCGTCCGCCCGTGCCTCACCGGCGTATCGATGCGAAGCGCCGAGATCATCGACATATCGCAGGGTGGTGCCACCTTCATCGTGTCGACAACCGCCGGCCTGCCGAAACATTATTATCTCAACATTCTCGGCCTCGCTTATCGGATTGGTTGTGCCGAGGTCTACCGCCACAAAGAACGCATCGGCGTAAGGTTCATCAACCTCCTGGATCCCGAAGTTCTGCGCCGCGTCGTGCGCACCGATTTCCTTGTCGGCAATATGGAAGCGATCGACGCCCGGCGAGCGCCGATGTTCCGGGAGACGAAGCCGGCGGCCGGCTTCGGCGTAAGCCCTTAGAGCGGAAGCGCTCGAAGGGAAAATGTTCAGCAATTCAAAGCGGTGCGCCGCCCCCCGCTTTGCAATAGACGCGCCAAAGCCGCTGCGGTTGCGGAATAATCTTGCTTGCCTTGGCCGTGTCCGGGCCTATTGTTGCGCCCTGATGTCAACATGTCCGGGAAACCGCCTTCGCATGTCCGCCTTCTCGCGCTTTACGCCCCTTATCAGCGCCCTGCCCTCCACAGTTCCCTTCGTCGGTCCCGAGGCCATCGAACGCCAGCGCGGACACGCCGTGCTGGCGCGCATCGGCGCCAACGAGAACGGCTTCGGCCCGGCCCCTTCCGTGCTCGCCGCGATGCGTGAAGAGGCACACAACATCTGGAAATACAACGATCCGGAAAATTTCGCGCTCCGGGAAGCGCTCGCCGCCCATCTCGGCGTCGCGGCCGCCAATATCGCCATCGGCAGCGGCATTGACGAATTGCTCGGCCAGATCGTCCGGCTGGTGATCGAGCCGGGCGCGCCCGTCGTCACCTCGCTCGGCGCCTATCCGACCTTCAATTTCCATGTCGCCGGGTTCGGCGGCCGCCTGGTGACCGTTCCCTACATCAACGACCGCGAGGATCTCGACGGGCTGCTCGATGCCGTCAGGCGCGAAAATGCGCCGCTCGTCTATTTCGCCAATCCCGATAATCCGATGGGAAGCTGGTGGGACGCCGACGGGATCGTCGCTTTCGCCCGGTCGCTGCCCGAGACCACGATGATGGTGCTGGACGAAGCCTATAGCGAGACCGGGCCGGCAAATTCGCTGCCGTCGATCGCCTCGCTCATCGATCTTCCGAACGTCGTGCGCACTCGCACCTTTTCCAAGGCCTACGGACTTGCCGGCTCGCGCACCGGTTACGTCATCTCGACATCAGGCACGGCGCAGGCCTTCGACAAGATCCGCAATCATTTCGGCATGAACCGGCTGGCGACGGCCGCAGCACTGGCCGCGCTCAACGACCAGGCCTATCTGATCGAGGTGGTCGGGAAAATCCATCGGGCGCGGGAGCGGATCGGCCACATCGCCCGGCTAAACGGTCTTGAGCCGCTGCCGTCAGCGACGAATTTTGTGGCGATCGATACCGGCCGCGACGGCGCCTATGCGCGGGCGATCGTCGATGGCCTGATGGAACACGGCGTCTTCATCCGCATGCCGGGCGTCGCGCCGCTCAATCGCTGTATCCGCGTCAGCGTCGGACCTGAGGCCGACATGGCGCTGTTCGAGGAAGCGCTCCCGCAGGTCTTGAAGACGATCGCCTGACAGAACGGAAACACCGCGGCTGGTGAAGGTTCCGGCCGCGGGGGTGTTATTCCTGTCCGCTCACTGACATCGGTCATTCCTCAGCTGAGTTCCTGAGCGAGTCCGATGAGGATTCCTTCAGGCCCACGGATGTAGCAGAGCCGATACACGTCCTTATAGTCGACGGCTTCGCCGACGAGTTCGGCGCCGTGTGTGTGGAGCCTTTCAAGTGTGTCACCGAGGTCATCAACCGCGAACATGACGCGGAGATAACCGAGCGCGTTGACCGGGGCGTTCCGGTGATCCGCGACGACATCAGGGGCGAGGAAGCGGGAGAGCTCGAGCCGGCTGTGTCCATCCGGTGTGCGCATCATGGCAATCTCGACATGCTGATCGCCCAGTCCGGTGATGCGTCCCGCCCATTCTCCTTCGACAGCAGCCCGGCCTTCGAGCTCAAGGCCGAGCTCGCGAAAGAAATCGATCGCCCTTCCGAGGTCTTCGACGACGATTCCCACATTGTCCATTCGCTTGAGCGCCATGTTTCAATCTCCAATGTGTCGTTTCAATCGACAAGGTGTCGCCTCGTCGAACAAAAGACGTGTCGGGCACCCCAACACCGACAGCCATCCAGGCCAGTTCGCTGTTTTCCACATCGAGAACTTGAATTATGGAGCGGCGCATACCGCCGCCCCCGGTTTCACACCGGCTCTTAGTGAACCGTCATCCATTCGCGGGCGGCGCGCAGCGCTTCCACCAGCTGCATCTTATTCATGGTGGCGGCCACGTCGGCGCGAAGCTCGGCGGCGCGGTCGTTGCCCTTGATCGCGGCGATGTTCAGCCACTTGTGGGCGGCAACCAGATCGACGTCGCAGCCGCGGCCGGTCGCATACATCAGACCCATTTCGCAGAAGACATCGGCGCTGTTGTTGTCGCCACCCATGGTGGCCGTTTCAGCATTGTGCATTTCAAAGCGTGCCATCGGTTTATCCCTGTTAGCCTGTTTACGACTTACCCTGTTTTACCTCCGGGCCTTGCCGTCTATCGCGGCTTTGCGGCCCTTCTGGTCCGGCGGGTTCGCCCCGCTCGTTTGATGGCTTGACTATGCCAAACGGCCTTCAAAAAACGCCTAAAATGCATGATTAATTTGAGACAAACAAACTGCAAACGCTTGGTAAAATTGGCTTTTTGTTAAACATCAGATGCCTTGGGACTTGGGGATTTTCGCTCAAATTTTACAAAAGATTCAGGTTGGGAAATAAACGGATCGTTCATCATGAAATCAGCAGGTGACATGGCTTGAAAATCCAATGACCGGATTTTCGGCCGCTTCAGGGGACGGCGAACGACGTCATATGTATTTACCTTTACGTTCGCGTCAGTTATTTTCGCGGCCGGTCAGAGGACATCAGGGAGGAAAAGATGATCCGCAGTTTCATTCTTGCCGGCGCCATCGCCGTGATCGCGGGCACAGTACAGGCCGAAGAGCCGATCGTCGGCAGTTGGAAGACGGCCTCCGGCGAAACGGCGGTGATTGCGGCCTGCGGCGGGAGCTATTGCGTGACGCTGAAAACCGGCAAATATAGCGGCCGCAAGATCGGCACGCTTGCCGGCACCGGCGGCAGCTATGCCGGCGAGATCACCGACCCGGCTGCCGACAAGACCTATAGCGGTTCGGGCAAGGTTTCCGGCAATTCGCTGAAGATGCAGGGCTGCGTGCTGAAAATCCTCTGCAAGACGCAGACTTGGACACGGCTCTGACGCGATAAGGCTGGCGCCACAATCATCCCGAATGCGCAATCACGCCGGCCGAAATGCCGGCATGATTCGAAGCCTTCCTGCTTGCCGATCCTCATTACAGCCGCCCGAGCCCGCCCCGCAAGCTGAACGGCGGATGAACCGGCATCTCAGCACTCGTTCAGCCGACATATGGCAAAACTCATGTCACGGTTAAGTTGCGTATCGGGGCTTGAGATGAACTTCTATATTCTGGCAAGACGTTTCAGCATCATAACGCTGTTTGCGGCGATCTTCGCCGTCACATTTTCAGCGGTTGTCGTGCACAATGGCGGCGGCGGCACGCAGTCGCATTTCGGTGCGATCTACACCTGCCTGGAGAGAAGCGGAACCTTCTGCGCGCCCGCGGTGCAGTGACCGGCATCAGCCCCACAGAGGAAAAAATAGGATTCTGCCGGCGCACGTCGTTTGCTTGTCAAAAACAACTCTCTATAATGCGCCATGAACAAACGAATCTCCCCTCTGTCGCCCCTCGACATATCATCTCCGCCCCCTTTCCAGCCTGAGAGCTTCGATGATCCCGCCAAGGCCGTCGAGACGCTGACGGCGCTTTACGAGCGCAATACGGCGTTCCTGATCCAGAGCTTCACCGAGCTTGCCCAGGGCGCTCCGATCGCCTCGCGCTACCGCGCCTTCTATCCGCAGGTCAGCATCGAGACGACGAGTTTCGGCCATGTCGATTCGCGCCTCTCCTACGGCCACGTTACGGCGCCCGGCATCTACACGACGACGGTCACCCGGCCGAAGCTCTTCAAGCATTACCTGAAGGAGCAGCTGTCGCTCCTGATAAAGAGCCACAATGTTCCGATCGTCATTTCGGAATCGTCGACGCCGATCCCGTTGCACTTCGCCTTCGGCGAGGGCGCGCATGTGGAAGCATCGACCTCCGCCTTCGTCGACGTGCCGATGCGCGATATCTTCGACACACCCGACCTCAACACCACCGACGACGAGATCGCCAACGGCGAATATATCCCGCCGCCGGGAGAGCCCTCGCCGCTTGCGCCGTTCACCGCCCAGCGTATCGATTATTCGCTTGCCCGGCTGTCGCATTATACGGCCACGCATGCCGAGCATTTCCAGAACTTCGTGCTGTTTACGAACTACCAGTTCTATATCGATGAATTCTGCGGCTGGGCGCGCAAGCTGATGGCGGAGGGCGGCGACGGCTATACGGCCTTCGTCGAGCCCGGCAACATCGTCACCCTTCCCGGCTCGAACGTGCCGGAAACGGATGCGACACTGGCCCGCCTGCCGCAGATGCCGGCCTATCATCTGAAGAAGAAGGGCCATGCCGGGATCACCATGATCAATATTGGGGTCGGCCCCTCCAACGCCAAGACGATCACCGACCACGTCGCCGTGCTGCGCCCGCATGCCTGGCTGATGCTCGGCCATTGCGCCGGTCTTCGCAACAGCCAGCGGCTCGGCGATTACGTTCTCGCCCATGCCTATATGCGCGAAGACCATGTTCTCGACGACGACCTGCCGGTCTGGGTGCCGATCCCGGCGCTCGCCGAAGTGCAGGTGGCGCTGGAAGCGGCCGTTGCCGAAATCACCGGCTATGAGGGTTTCGAACTGAAGCGCATCATGCGCACCGGCACCGTCGGTACGATCGACAACCGCAACTGGGAACTGCGTGACCAGCGCGGGCCGGTGCAGCGCCTCTCCCAAGCGCGCGCCATCGCGCTCGACATGGAATCGGCAACGATCGCCGCCAACGGCTTCCGCTTCCGCGTACCCTACGGCACGCTGCTTTGCGTTTCCGACAAGCCGCTGCACGGCGAATTGAAACTTCCGGGCATGGCGACGGCCTTCTACCGCACGCAGGTCAACCAGCATCTGCAGATCGGCATCCGCGCCGTGCAGAAGCTGGCCGCCATGCCGAAGGAAGCGCTGCATTCGCGCAAACTGCGCAGCTTCTTCGAAACGGCCTTCCAATAGGCCGTTTCCTCATCTGTCCGTGACGGCAGCCGCCGAGTGCTGTGCGAGCATCTGCGGCCTGCCGGGGGCAATGTTCAGCCCTGCGATCAACAGGGTGAAGGCGACGAAGACGAAAGAGACGCGCAGAAGGACCTTCAGCCCATCGCTTTCGTCGAATGCCAGCCCGCGTCTCTCATGGCGGCGTGCCCAGATCTGGCTTGCCAGCGCGATTTCAAGAATACTCATTTCAGTTCTCCTCGACAGGGTTTGACGAGGCCTTGTCGAGTGCTGCCTTGCGATTTCGACAGGCGACCGGCACAAAAGATTTTTCCTGACGCTGTCGAAATTCCCGCACCCCATTCGTCCAGAGGTATGGAAATCCTGCAAGGAGGCTGCCCACGATGAAATATCTCTGCCAGGTCTGGTTCGATGGCGCGATACTCGACGCCATGACCAGAGAGGAGAAGGCCGAACTCGACTCGAATTCTCTGAACTATGACCGGGATCTCGTCGAAAGCGGGCATATGATCGTCGCCCAGGCGCTGCAGCGGCCGACGTCGGCGGTAACGGTCCGGGTGCAGGCCGGCGAGACATCAGTGACGGACGGCCCCTTCGCCGAGACCAAGGAGGCGCTCGGCGGCTTCATTCTGATCGAGGCCAAGGACCTTAACGACGCGATCCGTGTTGCCTCCGGCATCCCGCTTGCGAAGCTCGGCGCAATCGAAGTGCGGCCAATCCACGAATTCGCAGCCAAATGAGGAGAAACCGATGAAATTTTTATGCCAGATCTGGTTCGACACGGAAAAAAGCAAGCTGGTCCCTCAGAGCGAATGGGATGCGCTCACACAGGAGTGCATCATCAGCGACAATCGATGGCGCGAGAGCGGTCACCTGCAGGTGGCGCTCGCCTTGCATGAACCGTCAACAGCGGTCACGGTCCGCTTGCGCAATGGTGAAGTCTCTGCGACCGACGGCCCATTTGCCGAAATCAAGGAGCACCTCGGCGGCTTTGTGCTTATCGAAGCCGAGAATATAGAGGAGGCGAAGACGATCGCGTCGACTTTTCCGATCCTCAAATATTCCTCGATCGAAGTGCGCCCGACTTACGCGATCCAGGATGGGAAATAGCCATGCGCTACATCTGCCTGATCTACAACAGCGCCGACACGGATGGCAGGCTGACGCCTGATGAGACCGATGAACTCATCAAGGCGCATCTCGCTTTCGATGAGGAACTGCGCCGCGATGGCATCATGATCCATTCCGATGCCTTGGAGATGCCTGACCAGGCGACGGTGCTGCGCGTTCGCAACAACACGCTCTCCGCTACCGACGGTCCCTATGTGGAGACGAAGGAGCATCTGGCCGGCTTCTACGTCATCGAGGCGCCTGATCTGGCGAAGGCGAAAGAGATTGCCGGAAGGATCCCTTCGGCGCATTTCGGCGCGGTCGAGCTCAGGCCCGTGCGAACACTCACCATGCCGGACTGAGGAGGAGCGCCCCTGGAAAGCGTGATCGATGAGATTTATCGGACCCAGTCGCGCCGGGTGCTGGCGACGCTGATCCGCCTGCTCGGCGATTTCGACCGGGCGGAGGAAGCGCTGCACGATGCCTTTGCCGCGGCTGCCCGGACATGGCCGGACGACGGCATTCCCGGCAACCCCTTCGCATGGCTCGTTTCGACGGGACGCTTCAAGGCGATCGATACGATCCGGCGCCGGGCGCGATTCGATGCCGCGCAGCAGCACATCGAGGACAGTCTCTACACGATCGACGAAACGGAAATCGGCGACATGGAAGCGATCGAGGACGATATGCTGCGGCTGGTCTTCACCTGCTGCCACCCCGTTATTCCCGCCGATGCGCAGACAGCGATGGCACTTCGGGAAATCTGCGGATTGACCACCGAAGAGATCGCTCATGCCTTCCTCGTTCCGGCACCGACGGTGGCGCAGCGGATCGTGCGCGCCAAGGGCAGGATCCGGGCGGCGAAAATCCCCTATGAAGTGCCCGGCCGCGAGGCTTTGCCGGAGCGGCTCGACCGGGTGTTGCACGTCATCTACCTCGTCTTCAACGAAGGTTACTCCGCCTCCTCGGGCGAAGACGTGGTCCGCGCCGACCTGACCGCAGAGGCGATACGGCTGGCGCGGCTCGTTCTCACGCTTCTCCCGCATCCCGATGTCTCCGGCCTGCTGGCCCTGATGCTGCTGCAGGACTCCCGCCGCAACGCCCGCCGCGGCGAGCTGGGATCGCTGGTGCTGCTTGCGGATCAGGACCGCTCACTCTGGGACAATGCGAAGATTTCGGAAGGCCTGACCCTGCTTGCCGAGGCGATGCGAGCTGGAGAGATCGGCACCTACACGCTGCAGGCGGCGATTGCCGCCGAACATGCCCGGGCATCGGCAGCCGAAGAAACCGACTGGCGGCGGATCGTCTTCTATTACGATCTTCTTTTGGCGGCGCAGCCCTCCCCGATCATCGAGCTCAACCGTGCGGTGGCGATCGCCATGGCGGAAGGGCCGGCGAAGGGGCTCGAGCTGATCGATGCCATTCTAGGACGCGGCGAGCTCCAGGCCTATCACCTCGCCCATTCGGCGCGTGCCGATTTCCTGCGCCGTCTCGGCCGCGCCGAAGAGGCGATCGCAGCCTATCAGAAGGCACTATCGCTTTGCCGGCAGGAGCCGGAGCAGGCTTTTCTACGGAAACGGATCTCAGAGCTTGCCGCGACGCCCGAGCGGCAGTGAGATCGCCGTGCCCGTCAGCGCCGAGACGATGATCAAGAGATGCGCATTGACGCTCGCCTGCGCCAGCACGGCAAGCGCCACCCGCTCGCTCGAGGCTCCGAGCGCAATAGCGCCGGCGGTGATGCCTGCCGGATAGGTCCCGACTCCGCCCGGCGCGTGCACCGGCAGAACGGAGGAGAGCTCGCCGCCAAGCGCGCCGCCGAAGCTTGCCGCCATCGGCAGCACTCCCATCAGGCCCAGCGCCCATGCGAGCACGATCACCTTCACCAGCCAATTGACGATGGTCATCGCCCAGGCGCGCGCAAAAGCGGCGGCATTGAGCGGCAAGCCGTTTTCGATCTCGACCACAAATTTCTGCACCTTCGCAGGCAACAGCCTGGAGGCGACACGGAACAGCGGCTTGCGTGCGGCGAAAGCTGCGACCGGCAGCAGCAGGAAAATCGTCCAAAGCGACCATGCGACCAGCGCATCGGCCGCGGCGAGCGCAAAGCCGATGCCAGCCGCCGCCAACAGGGCGTGCAGGTCGAGCAGCCGCATGACGAGAAGAGCCGAGGTTCCGCGCGTCAGAGGAATGCCGAATTCGGTGCGCATCAACAGGGGAAAACTGGTCTCGCCGGTGCGGAAGGGCAGCATGATGTTCAGGAGATTGTGAATCTGCGTAACGCGGAAGAGGATCGCGAACCTGCCCGCCGTCTCCTTTGGAAAATAGTCGTAGATACGCCAGGTGCGCAGGAAATAGGTGCCGGTCAAAGCCGCGAGCGCTCCGATCACCGGGCCTGCCCCAACCTCGGCCCATTGGCTGATGATGACCGGCCAGCCCCAGAACCATTGCACGAAGAGCGCATAGGCTGCGACAATTACGACCGTCAGCGCCGTCATGCGATTGCGCATAAACCAGGACTGCTGGCTTTCAACGATCGAACTCTTCATGTAGTAGGCATTCCTCGCTTGGCGTCGACACAGGCCTCGGTTCCGTCGCCAGGCGTTTTAGGAGAAATGAAGGTTGCGCACAACGGTGGAGTTGACGGCGGTGGCGGCGAGATCGCTTTAAGGCCGAGGCTCCCCCCGCAGACCGATAGATGACGGCGCCTCGCCGGCCTGACTTGGAGATCGAAGTTGGAGCGCATTACCAGAACCATTACGAGCGCGAGCATTTTGCTGGCAGTCTATTTCCTGCTGAACATCGCGCTCCGCATCGCGCTGCCTCACACGCTCGATCTCGACGAGGCGGAGCAAGCCTTCTACTCGCAATATCTTCTGGCCGGCTACGGCCCGCAGCCGCCCTTCTACAACTGGATCCAATACGCCATCGTCTCGGTGACCGGTATCACGATGTGGGCGCTCTCGGTTCCGAAGAACATCATTCTCTTCGGCTGCTATCTTTTCTATGGGTTGGCTGCCCGGGAGGTGCTGAAGGACCGTATGCTCGCACCCATCGCCATGCTGAGCCTGATCACCCTGCCACAGGTCGGCCTGATGGCGCAGCGCGAACTGACCCATACCGTTGCCCTGCTGTTTGCGACCTCGCTCTTCCTCTTCGGCTTTTTCCGCACACTGCGTCAGCCGACCGTCGGGAGTTATCTCGTCATCGGCATCGCCACCGGCATCGGTTTGATCTCCAAATACAATTTCGCCATCCTGCCGTTTGCCGCCTTCATCGCCGTCCTGCCGGACTGGAAGTGGCGCAGCCGTCTGTTCGACTGGCGCCTGCTGCCGGCGGTCGCAATCGCCATTCTGATCGTTCTGCCGCATGCGCTCTGGCTGCCCGATAACCTCGTCAGCGCTTCTGCTCCAACCGTGGAGCGGATGACCGCCGAGCACGAGGCCGCCGCCGGCCTGCCGCGTATCGGACAGGGGCTGCTCTCCCTCGTCATCGCCGTCCTCGGCTTCGTCGCACTGCCGATCGTGCTGATCGCAGCAGCCTTCCGACGGGATTTCTTCCGCGCACTTTCAGCGTCCAGCCCGATGATCCGGGTCATCGAGCGGATGATGATCGTCAGCCTGCTAGCATTCGTCGGCATCGTTGTATTCGCCGGCGCGAGCGATATCCACGAGCGCTGGCTCGACCCCTGCCTGCTCGTCCTGCTGATCTATCTGTTTCTGAAGCTGGAAACCGCAGGCATCGATCTTTCCGCCGGGCTCGCACGCTTCCGGCCTGTGGTGCCGGTCTTCATGGTCGTCATCCTGGCCATCCTCCTGCTCAGGATCGTCGCCATTCAATATATCGGCACCTATACGAGAACGAATGTGCCTTTCTCCGGCTATGTCGCCGAACTCACGAAGACCCGCAAACCCGTCCTGATCGTGGCGGGAACGAAGTTCGTGGCAGGCAATATGAGGCTGCGATTTCCCGACGTTCCGGTCGTAATTCCATTTTTTCCAGGCCCCGGAGTTCCCGAATATGCCGCTGCCAAGGGTCCTGTGCTCGTCGTCTGGCGCGGTGAAACGGCAAATGACCCAACCATTTCTCCGGGTTTTGCCAGCGATCTGGTGAAATCGGGTATTCATCTGAAAGAGCTGAACACGTTGACGCTGCCCTATCTTTTCGGCGACGGCAAACATACCTTCTCCATTGGCTATTCCTGGGTGGAAGGCGGCGCGAAATAGGGTTCCGGCAAGTCGGCCGATTGCCGGGAAAGCTGCATTGCCCGCTGGCAACGGGCGGACACTTCATGTAGTAGGCTTCCGCAAGCGCGGCGGCGGCAGTAAGATTGCAAGGCCGCCCGGCCTTTTGGAGATGCAAAGTTGCAGACAACGGTAGAGCCCATTCGCGGCACGAATGATCCGGTACAATCGCTCGAGCTGTCGCTGGTCGTGCCCGTTTTCAACGAAGAGGAAAGCGTCGGGCCGCTGGTCGAGCGTATCCTCGCAGCGATGGCCCAGTATCCCAATCGCTGGGAACTGATCCTCGTCGACGACGGCAGCACGGACGCGACGCTCGTCAACGCCCGCAAGTTCGTCGGCCGCGAGGGGCTGGCGCTCAGGATCGTCGAACTGCAGCGCAATTTCGGCCAGACCGCTGCCATGCAGGCCGGTATCGACACCGCCCGTGGCCGGCTGATCGCGACCATGGACGGCGATCTGCAGAACGACCCGCGGGATATTCCTTCGATGGTCTCCGAGCTCGAGCGGCGCGAACTCGACCTCCTGGTCGGCTGGCGCAAGAACCGCAAGGATGGTCTGCTCCTGCGCAAGATCCCCTCCTGGTGCGCCAATTACCTGATCGGCCGCATCACCGGCGTCAAGCTGCACGACTACGGCTGCAGCCTGAAGATCTACCGGGCCTCGATCATCAAGCAGGTCAAGCTGATGGGCGAGATGCACCGCTTTATCCCGGCCTGGGTCGCCGGCGTCGTCCCGAGCTCGCGCATCGGCGAGATGGCCGTCACGCACCATGCCCGCGAGCACGGGGTTTCGAAATACGGAATTTCGCGCACATTCCGCGTCATCCTCGATCTGCTGTCGGTGATGTTCTTCATGCGCTACAAGGCGCGGCCCGGGCATTTCTTCGGTTCGCTCGGCCTCGGCCTCGGCGCGGTTGCCGTGCTGATCCTGCTCTATCTCGGTTTCGACAAATTCATCATGGGCAACGACATCGGGACACGCCCGATGCTGATGGTCGGTGTCGTGCTCCTGCTGTCGTCGGTGCAGATGATCACCACCGGCATCCTGGCGGAAATGATCGCGCGCACCTATTATCGTGACGACGCCTCCCCGAACTATATCGTGCGGCAGATCTTCGACGATCAAAGCCAAGCGTAAGCCGGCAGCATGATGCTGGAACGCGCGACGAGGACGATCAGAACCGCGGCGCTGCTCCTTGCAGCCTATTTCGTGCTGAACATCACGCTGCGATTGGCGCTTCCGCATTCGCTGGAACTCGACGAGGCCGAGCAGTCCTTCTTCTCGCAATATCTGCTGGCGGGCTACGGCCCGCAGCCGCCCTTCTACAACTGGATGCAATATGCCGTCGTTTCGGTGACCGGCATGTCGATCGGCGCGCTCATTGTCCCGAAGAATATCCTGCTCTTCCTGTGTTATATCTTTTACGGCCTTGCCGGGCGCGAGGCGCTGAAGGATCAGGGGCTTGCCGCCGTCGGCATGCTGGCGCTGATCACCCTGCCCCAGGTCTCCTACATGGCGCAGCAGGATCTAACCCATACGACGGCGCTGCTCTTTGCAAGCTCGCTCTTCCTCTACGGCTTCTTCCGCACGCTCGAGCGGCCCGATCTCGGCAGCTACATCCTGCTCGGGCTTGCGACCGGCATCGGGCTGATCTCGAAATATAATTTCGCGCTGATGCCGGTCGTCGCGCTGATCGCCATCCTGCCCGATGCAAAGTGGAGGCGCAGGGCGCTCGACCGGCGCATCCTGGCGGCGATCGCCGTCGCGCTCGTCATCGTGCTGCCGCATGCGATCTGGCTGCGGAGCAACCTTGAATTCGCCTCCTCCGATACTCTGGTCAAGATGGCGGCCGGCAACGAACCGGCCGGCGCCGTGCGGATCGGCAGGGGCGTTGTCGCCTTTCTCGTCGCCATCATCGCCTTTGCGGCGCTGCCCGTCGCCATTTTCGCCGCCGCCTTCCGCCGGGATTTCTTCCGGGCGCTGTCATCGGGAAGCCGCTGGACCGGAATGATGGAGCGGATGATGCTCGCGAGTCTGGCGGGTATTCTTCTCATCGTGCTGTTTACCGGCTCCACGACGGTGCGTGAACGCTGGCTCGACCCGTTTCTGCTGGTGCTGCCGATCTACTTCCTGGCCAAGATGCAGGCGGCCGGGCTCGACCTTTCCGCCGGACTGCGCCGCTTCCGGCCAGTCGTGCCGGTGCTGATGGCCTGCGTGCTGGTCGCGCTCGGGTTCCGCGTCGTCGGCGCCGGGCAGATCGGAACCTACAGCCGACCGAACGTGCCGATGGCCGATCTCGCACGCGACATGACGCGAGAGTCGAAACCCGCGCTGATCATCGCGTCGGATACCTATGTCGGCGGGAACATGCGGCTGCAATTTCCCGACGTGCCCGTGGTTATCCCGGATTTTCCGGCGCCCGGCATCCCGGCCTATGCGGCATCGGGCGGACCGGTGCTCATTGTCTGGCGCGGAAAAAGAACGGCGACGGCGGCGGATGCCGTCATGCCGGAGCGATTTTCATCGGCGCTGACGGCGGCGGGCATTGTACCGCAGGAGATCGGATCGCTGTCGCTTCCCTATTACTACGGCCGCCAGGGCGACAATTTCGCGCTCGGCTATGCTTGGGTTCGGCCGGAGGCGAGATAGATGACCGAGACCAGCCTTCGCGACATAAGGTGGATTTTCGTCCTGCTGGCCGGCTATTTCCTGCTTCAGGTCGGCGTACGGCTTGCGACCTCGCATTCGCTCGATCTCGACGAGGCCGAACAGGTCTTCCGCTCACAATGGCTCGCCGCCGGTTACGGCCCGCAGCCGCCTTTCTACAACTGGCTGCAATATGCGGTCTTCCAATTTACAGGCGTCTCGCTTGCCGCCCTGTCCGTCGTAAAGAACCTTCTGCTTTTCATCTCCTATCTGCTCTACGGCCTGACGGCGCGGCTTATCCTGCGTGACAAGGCGCTCGTGGCAATCGCAACACTCGGGCTGCTGACGATCCCGCAGATGGTTTTCGAGATGCAGCGGGACCTGACCCACACGGTTGCGGTCTTCTTTTCGGCCAGCATCTTTTTCTACGGCTTCATCCGCAGCCTGAAGCAACCGAGCTTTGCCTCCTACCTGATCGCCGGTGTCGGCATCGGTTTTGGCCTGCTTGCCAAATATAATTTCGCCATCCTGCCGGCGGCAGCCCTGATTGCCGCGCTGGCGGATGCGCGCCTGCGGCCGCGGATCTTCGACCGAAGGCTGGCGCTCACGGCTGTTGTCGCGCTCGTCATCACCTTGCCGCATCTCTTCTGGCTGAAGGACAATCTCGATTTCGCGACCGCCCGCACGCTGGAGAAGATGACTGCAAGCGGCAATGCGAGCTATCTCATGCAGGTTGCCATGGGTGCCAGCTCGCTTGCCCTCGCCATCATCAGCTTCGCCGGATTGACCGTGGCTGTGTTCGCAGTCGTCTTCGGCAGGACGCTTCGCCTGTCGTTGGCCTCCCAATCGGAATGGACGCAACTCCTCGAGCGGATGATGCTCGTCTTCGCCGTCGGCATCCTACTGTTGATCGTCTTCGGGGGGGCTGCCGGCATAAAGGACCGCTGGCTGGTGCCGATGCTCTTCATCGTGCCGCTTTATCTCTGCCTGAAGATCGAGGCGGCGGGCGCGGAAACCGAGAGGGCTTTCCGGCGTTTCATGCCGGTCGTTGCCGTCATCATGATCGGCGTGCCGGCAACCCTTTACGGCAGTGTGGCGAGCGCGCGCTTCACAGGACACTACGAGCGGCTGAACAGGCCCTATGCCAGCATGCTCGAAATCTTGCGCAAACAGGCCGAACCGGCGGCGATCCTTGCCGGCGACAGCCTGCTTGCCGGCAATCTCAGACAGGATATCGCCGGCGTACCGGTCGTTTCCGTGGATTATCCCGGCTTTAAACCGGATCTCTCCGCTCGGCGGCCGATTCTGCTCGTCTGGCTGATCGCACATAAGGGCGAAAACGAAGCGCTTCCGCCTGATATGGCTCAATGGCTTCAAGCCAATCTCGGCGTATCCGCGCCCGAGGCCTCGGTAATCGACGTGCCCTATTTCTATCAGCGCGGCGACGATAGCTATCGTTTCGGCTATGCCTGGGTTCATCAGCCGAGCTGAGCGGTTCGACCCTTGTCTATCACGCCGATATTGCACGCCTGATGATTGTCAAATGGCAGCAAAGGCAGGCCAGAAACACGGATATAAAAAGGAACATTCCAAGCGGTGAGTAGGTTAGCGGCAGGAACGACCAGTCGCCTCGTTGAAGTTGCGGCAGCGCAAAGTCGGAAAGGCCGGCTTGCGCAACTGCTGCCCGCCCCATGGTTAGACCGGTCGCGATCAGCGCGATATGGGCATGGATGAATCCTGACCGCTGGTGTCTTTGCGGCTCAAGGGCCACGCGAATCCCGAAAATCGACGCAAGCACCAGTAGGACCGCGGCGCTCCAAATTCCAACGCCGGGTACCGCCAAAAGCAGATAGATCGGTTCGCGCATGACCGGGAGTATTGTCATATGCAGCCACCACGCGGACGCACTTGAGGGCTGGCTTTCCAAGAGCGGCATGCTGAGGACGAAGATCGATGCTATCGCGTAAGCCAGTGATGGCCCAAGTCGCATCAACGTGAATACAGCGATCCGCATAGCGCGTTCCATCTTTTGACCTGACGAGCAAGGTTAAACGACGTGGATTAATTTTTATTCTAGGAATCGCGGGGTACATGATACCACTTTGAGTAGTCGGCGTTTTTTATCACGCCGGCGCAGTCCGGCGAAGAGCGCCTCTGTCGCTTTTTTGTGAGTATTTGCTTAAATTCTTGAGTTGTTAGCTTTTTTTCACGATGATTGCCGGTGAACGCATCCGAGTCTTAGGTAAGAGTGTCTGATGGGGGATCAAGTTGCCGATGTTGCGGATCAGAGCTGGGACCAAATGCATTGTCTTTTTGCTAGCGACCGGAGCGATTTTGGCTGGTTGCCAGTCATCCGGCGTTGATGGTCTGGCTGCTTATGGCGATAGTGCAAAAACCCTCGAGGATGACTCGGCCGTCGCCTTCTATAAGAACGATGAGTTGATAACCAACGGCAAACTGCAGTTTCAGGAAAAGAACTACGGAAAGTCTTATGCGATTTACAAGCGAGCGGTTGACGTTTTTCCGCAGGACCCGGCCGCTTGGCTCGGCTTGGCAGCCTCCGCCGATATGGTCGCCCGCTTCGACACCTCGGACCGCGCCTACCAGCAGCTCTCGCGAATGATCGGCAACACGCCGGTCTACTACAACAATGTCGGATATTCTCACCTATTGCGCGGCGACTTGCGCAATGCCAGGCGGTATTTCCTGAAAGCCTATGAGCTTGACCCCGGAAACGAAGTCACCGCCCGCAATCTCGAATTGATGAAAAACAGCGTTAAGTATGCTCAGCGGTAAGTAGAGTGCCCCTCGCCGCGTCGCGAGCATCGCTGCGGCGTCGCCTGGCAGCGTCCACCGATTGATTTGGAGATTTCTGTGGAGTCGGTGTCTACCGCGCCTTCCGAAGGATGAGCTGACCTTGCGGCGAGAGTGTTCGTTCGTAACGCGGCAGGTCATTGACTGAAATGCCCCCCGCCTCGATGGATGCAAGAGTACTATCGGAGGTTTGCGTTTCCGCCGGCATGGCACGGGGTGCGAAAAATTGCGCTGGTTCTTTGCCGGGCGCACTGAGGACCAAGGCTGACCCCATGCGTGAGACGCTGGTGTCGCTGCCCATCCGTTCGTTCATCGACGAAATGGCCTTTTGCAGGCCATCCATCTCCTGGCGGATAAGTGCGACCTCGTCGGCCTTGGCATTATCCGCGATGTTGTGCGACTGTTTTTCCATCTGTCCTCTCAGGCCATCGATGGACCTTTTAAGTGCGGCGATGGTCTCCCGGCTCTCGCGAACATCCGCCGAGTTTTTGGCGGTATAAATGAGAACGCCAGCATTCACGGGCAAGAGCATGAGGAGCAAACCGACGAGCAGCGGGTTTTTTGAGCCTCTCTGCTCTGATGCCGGCGTCTTGCTTGGTTTTGTGACGTCGACTTCGACTTCGATACTCGGGATGCTGGTCATTCGTATATACTCCCCCGTAAGTCATTGAATCTGCGTTGGATACGCCTTCCAGGAAACGGCCGCGATCAGCGCCAGATCCGCAATCATTCCGACGTGAAAACACCTTCCCACGCCCGTTCGAGCATATCGAGCGACGCGATTCTGGCTATGCCGTTGAAGTCGCAGTAAGAACCGACGAAATCCAGAAGATATTTGGGATGATAGCAGGACGCTAGCACATCGCCGCCGTACTTGCGATCATAAAACAGGTTCAGGTCTGGATCACAGACAACCAATCCCGTGCCGCTGGCATAGGATTTAAAGATCCTGATATATTCGTCGCGCGACGGCGTGTTGACAAAAATCTTGTATTTGAGGCGCCGCAAGCCCGCCTCGTCGGAAAGGTCCTTCGGTGCGATATTCGTCGAAAATACGACGAGCTCGTCAAAGGGAACCTTGAACTTCTTGCCGGTGTGCAGCGTCAGGAAGTCATATCCGCGCTCGAGCGGCACAATCCAGCGATTGATGAGCGCCTGCGGCGCCACTTGCTGGCGCCCGAAGTCGTCGATGATGAAAACGCCGCCGGACGCCTTCAAGTGTATGGGCGCTTCATAGACATTCGGCCCTTCGTTGAAGATCAGATCGAGCTGATCGAGGGTCAATTCCCCGCCTGTCTTGATCACCGGCCGGCGACATTCGATCCATCGTTGATCCCCTTTCGGATGGGATTCCGTGTCAGCCGATATGGAGCGATGCACTGCTTCATCATAGAAACTGATGACATGGCCGCCGACTTCGATGGCATAGGGCACCCAGATTGTTTGGCGAAACAGTTCCGACGTCCGCTCGGCGATGCTGGTCTTGCCGTTGCCGGGAGGTCCGTAAAGCAGGATGGAGCGACCGGAGTTGAGGGCTGGGCCGAGCTTTTCGACCAGGGCGTCTGAGAGCACCAACCCGTCAAGGCTATCTGTCAACCGCTCTGGGGTCACGCGCTCGTCATGGATGGACTGCAAACCGACTTGCCGACAGAAGGCCTCCAGCGACACCGGCGCCGGCCCGACATATTGGCATTGACGCGACGCCGCGTGGGCATATTCGAACCCCTTCATGGACAGCGCATATCGAATATCGGATCTCACATCCTCACCAACCAGGCCGCGAGCCTCGAGGTATGCGAGTTTCACGAGTTCCTTGATCAGGATATTGACGATCACCTTCGGCAATTTCATGCGCTCAGCCAGATGAGATGCCGTGATTGTATCCTGCTCGGCCGCACATTTTGACGCCAGCCGAAGCAGGAACGAGAGATCCAGTCCGGCTTGTTCGATGCTTGCCGGTGCCATTGGCATCCGCGGATCGAGGGAAATGATGGCATCGGTACGTTTCTGTTCGAGCGAATACTGCATACTACCTCGCTTGGCTCAACCGCCGGGTTTCATGCCGATGAGAAGACTGACGACACGGATGACAATGGGAACGAGAACGATGATGAGGCTTACCGGAAAGAGGAATGCGCCGAGCGGCAGCAGCATCTTGACCGGCAGGGCGTTCGCCTTTTCCTCCGCGCGCACAATACGCAGGTCGCGCATTTCCTTGCTGTAGACCCGCAGCGTCTGCGTTACGCTGGTCCCGAGCTCCTCCGATTGGCGGAACAGAACGGAAAGCGCCCGGGCCTCGTCAATTCTCAGGCGGGTGGCAAGGTTGGCGAGCGCCTCGCGCAATCGCCGGCCGCCCCGCACTTCCAGCATCATGATCGAAAGATGCAGGCCGAAGTCCTGCTGCTTGGCGACGAATTCCCGGGCAACACGGTTCGCCGCTGCCTCAATGCTCATCCCCGCATCGAGGCAGACGATCAGCATATCCATAAAATCGGGAAAGAGGCGGCGGTACTCCCTCTCCTTGGCGGCGCCACGCCGGTCGATATAGATGTTGACCAGAATAAAACTCATGCCCGCAGCAAACATGGCAATGATCAGCGTAGCGATGCGCGACATATCGGGCGCGACCCGGTTGAGGACCCAGACCGCCGCGACCACCACCGCGATGCAGACCACCGCGCGCACCACCTGGAAGGTGGTCACGGCGCCGGCAGCGAAATACCCCGCCCGAATCAGCCGGTTCTGGGTGGAGTTCGCATTCGTGTCACGTCGCGTAATCTCGAAATAGCGGCGGATCAGGCGGTTTTCCGCCTCGCCGAGATCGGCAATCGTCGTATCGCCAAGGTGGAACTCCTCGCCTGTTGCCGCCGAGCTCTTCGACACCCGAACCGAGACCTCGCGCTGTCGAAAAAACAATTCCGAGGCTGCCGCAGAAAATATCAGCACTGCAAAGAAGACGATGAGGTAAATTCCATACTCACTCGACATGACCGCCTCAGTACTCGAAGTTGACCATCTTGTAGAGAATGACATTCCCGATCGCCATGATGGCCAGCAGCACGCACACCACGGCGGCTCCGTGGCCGCTGTCCCAGACGGGATCGAAGTAGGTCGGCGACAGCGCCTTGATCATCGCGTAGAGCAGAAACGGATAGATCGACATGAAGATCGCGGTGATGCGTCCTTCCGAGGAAATCGCCCTGACCTTTGCCTTTAGCATCGTCCGGTCTCGCAGCGTCTTCGAAAGGTTCTGCAAGATCTCCACGAGATTTCCGCCGGTTCCCGCCTGTACGCTCAGCGATATCGCAAGCAGGTTCAGATCCTCGACTCCGACCCGGTCCGCCAAGTTGAGAAGGGCATCATCCAGTGTCACGCCGTAGGTGAGTTCGTCCGAGAGGAGGCCGAACTCGGTGCCGATCGGATCAGGCATCTCGCGCGCCACCAAGGCAATCGCCGCCGGCAGCGGGTGGCCGGCGGCCAAGCTGCGATTGGCGACATCGAGTGCTTCAGGAAGCTTCAGCTCGAATTTCTTCATGCGGCGCGCCCGGGCGCGCCAGACGACGAGTGCAGGGATGAGGAGGCCGATCAGGAGAAAGACGGGTATTCTAAACAGAGTACTCGGCACGAGGAACTGAACGACCACCCACGTCAAAAGTGCGCCGGCGATCGCGAAGAGAGCAAACCGTCTGGCATCGAACTTGATCCCCGACTGGGCGTAGAACTGCAGCAGCCGCTGCATCATCGGGATTTGCCGCCAACTGTCGCCGGCGCCGCGCTCCTTGAGCATATCGCTATAGGTCTTACGATGGTCATCGCTGACCTCGAGCAACCTCAGCCGATGGTTCACCGCGCGGTGGCGTTCGGATGTCTTGAAGTAGCCGCGCATGATCGCTTCGACAGCAACAAGGGCCGCGGTGAAAACGGCCGCGTAAAGCAGAGTGAGGGTCATTGAACAGGCCCCGTTTGCAGCGGTTTACCGGGATCAAAAATCGCCACAGGAATCTCGATCCCGAGCTCGGCAAATTCCTCGACGAACCGCGGCCGGATGCCGGTGGCGCGGAACTCTCCGTGGATCCGCCCGCCTTCATCGGTGCCGATTTTCTTGAATTTCATAATTTCCTGCATCTGCACGACTTCGCCCTCCATGCCGGTGATCTCGGAAATCGAGACAACTTTGCGGCTGCCGTCGCTCAGGCGCTGGACCTGCACGATCAGGGTGATGGCGGACGAGATCTGCGAGCGAATAGACAACTGCGACATCGGCATCCCGGCCATGCCGACCATCTGCTCAAGCCGGCCGACGGCGTCGCGGGGCGTGTTGGCGTGAATGGTCGTCATCGACCCCTCGTGACCGGTATTCATCGCCTGCAGCATGTCGAACGCCTCGTCGCCGCGGACTTCGCCGACTATGATGCGGTCGGGACGCATGCGCAGGGCGTTTTTCAGAAGTTCGCGTTGCCGGATCTCGTTGCGTCCGTCGAGCGTCGGCGGTCGGGTTTCCAAACGCCCGACATGCGGCTGCTGCAGTTGAAGCTCGGCCGCATCCTCGATGGTGATTAGGCGCTCCTTTGGAGAGATCTGGGACGAGAGAGCGTTGAGCAAGGTGGTCTTGCCGGAACCGGTGCCGCCTGAAATGACCATGGACACCTTGCCCTTGACCGCGGCGCTGAGAAGGATGCGCATCGCCTCGGCCATGGCGCCATATTGCACGAGACGCTCCATGGTCAGCGGCTTGCGCGTGAATTTACGAATGGAAACGAGCGGCCCATCGACCGAGATCGGCCTGATGGCGACGTTGACACGCGAGCCGTCCTTGAGGCGGGCATCAACCATCGGCGTTGACTCGTCGACGCGGCGGCCAACCGCCGAGACGATCTTGTTGATGACCCGAAGGAGATGGTCCTCGTCCTTGAACCGCACGGCGGTGCTCTCGAGCTTGCCGCTTCGCTCAACATAGACGCTGTTGTAGCCGTTGATGAGAATATCTGCGATCGTGTCGTCGGCCAGCAGCGGCTCGATCGGTCCCAGCCCGAGCATCTCGTCGGTGATGTCGCGGATCAGATCATTGATTTCCTTGGCATTCAGCGGAAAGTTGTTGGTCCGGATATAGTCCTTGACCAACGGCCGGATCTCGGTGGCGATCTCCTCGTTGTCGAGCGTGTCGAGGATGCCGAGGTTGATGCGATCGAGCAGGTAGCGGTGCAGATTGACCCGCTCGGAAACCAGGTCCGGCCCGAGCGAAGCCTCTTCGTCACCCGCCGTGACGCCGTCAGAGCCCGGTTGGGCAGGCATGTTCGGAACTGCGTCAACTGATGGCCGTTCCACCGCCTCCAGATGTTCGCGGCTTTCCGGCGCCAGTTGCTTGTAGAAACGCCCCATGATGCTGTTCGCCATGCTTCCCCCTGAACTATTTTACAATGACCGTGGAACCGACTTTCACCCTCTCATAGAGGTCGATGACGTCGGCATTGCTCATGCGAAAACAGCCCGAAGACGCGAAACCGCCGACCGTCGACTGCTCGTTCGTTCCATGAATGCGGTAGAGCGTGTCGGTCCCGCCCTTGTAGAGATAGATCCCGCGCGCGCCCATTGGATTGAGCGGCCCGGCAGGCACCAGGTCCGGAAGTCCGGCCGCGCGCGCCTTCATCTCGGCCGGCGGGCGCCAGTCAGGCCACTCGGCCTTGCGTCCAACCTTGACGGTACCGCTCCAGCGAAATCCGTCTCGTCCCACGCCGATTTTGTAACGGATCGCGCGTCCTTCGGAGATGACGAGATCCAGCGTACGGTTCCCGCTGGCGATGACGATTGTCCCCGCCGCGTAGTCCTTTTCGATTGCCACCACGGCGCTGGTTCTCGGCCCAAGGCTTCGCGGCACGAGCCCGCCTGCCGCGGCATGCCCGGCAGCGGCCAGAATTGCCAAAACCACCAGGCCGACATGGGTGGCGCAGGACCTTATGCGCCGGGTGTCGATCGCCTTCATCGCACCAGTGCTCCAAGTTTGCCGACCGCGCCGCAGAAGCGCGCCCGGGAATTTACCTGAAATGGCAGCACGCCGCGGTTGACCGCCTCGCTCACAGTATCCCAGTCATCCGCAATGACATGCGTCGGGATCTCCTTGAATATCCTTTGCGTTTGTTGTCGGCGCAGGCCGAGGCCGAAAAGCTTGGAGCGGTATTTGTTGATGACAATGAATATCTGATCCGAACTGCCTCGCAGCCGTACCAGATTGGTAAACAGATCCTTGGCTTGCGAAAGCGCGGGGACCGTCATTTCGGTGACGATGCAGATGCTGTTGACCGAAGTGAGCACCTCGTATTTCCACGGCGTGTCGTAATAGGGGATGTCGATGATCGTGTGGTCGCTCTCGAAGGCGGCCACGTCGAGCATACGCAACACGAGTTCACGGCCCTTCGACGCCAGAAGGACTGACGGCTGCTTGAAGGACAGCAGTGAAAAGCCCCCCGCCGAATGACGCTTTCGGACCAGATCGATGAATTCCAGATCGACCCGGGAAGGATTGGCGATGACCGGCTTCAAGTCGTAGTCGTTGACAAGGTTGAGATAATAGCCGAGCGCCCCGGAACAAAAATCCGTGTCGAACAGGTCAACCCGCGGCGTGGAATTTTTGGTCGGCTGGGCCAGCACATGCGCGAGCGACGAAGCGATCATGCTGGCGCCTGCCCCCCCGACGGCCGAGACTACGGCATGCACCCGGCTGTCGCTGGCCCCGGTTCCCGGCGCGTGGGTCGAAATCATGTCGATCAGGGCGCGACGCTCGAGCGGCTTCTTCAGCCAGTCATTACCGTTCAGGCGGAAGAGCAGCCGCAGCATGTCATCCGGCAGGTCTTCGGAAACGACGACGAGCGGAATGTCCCGGTAGCTGGTGCGAAACGTGAAGAGCTCCGGTTGCTGCAGCAATTTCCCGTTGTCGACGTCGAGAACAATCAGATCGAACTGCGTCGGATCGAAGCGGCCCTTCTCTCCCAGCGCCTTGAGCGAGAGATGGCGGACATCGTAGCGCGACAGCGACCCGAACGTATCGAGCATGAAGCTCGCCGCAGCCGCGTCGTCGGAGAGAACCAGGATCTTGGTGGATGCGGCAATGTTCATGTGAGCTGTCATTTTCGCTTCCTACGCGTAACAAAAGGGTCAGCAGGTTGAACAGGTCTTTAGATCTTCCGTCGTGATCGTCACCGGATGAGCCGGGATGGTGACGTCATTTAAGCCCAACAGCCCGCCGAGGATCGGCAGATCAAAGGTGATGTCGCGCACTTCCAGCCGCATCGTCAGCACCGGGCCGTCCGGCCGGCCCCAATAGCCGAGTCCCGACCGCTGATAGGTGACCACCAGATTCTGCGGCTGGATGCGCCAATTGAGGTCGCAAATGCCGGGGTAAGGATCCGTTCCCACGTTGCAAACGCCATCGCTTCCCCGGACAATCCGGTTCAATGCCGCCGCGCTGCAGTTCGCCAGAGCCGGTCCGCAGGTCGAGGATATCGTCGCATCGTTCGGCGCGGCTTTGCCGTTGTTGAGCGGGTCGGCAGCTTCGATCGGGAAGACGGCATTGAAATTCGTCGTCAGCGGATCGGACACCGCCGCCAGACGGGCACCATATTGCAGTGCCTTGACCGTCTGATTCCACTGAGACATGGCATAGCCGAACTCGATAAAGGCGGCGAATACCAGCATGACGATCGGAAAGGTCAGCAATGCTTCGACAAGGCTGGCGCCACTGCTATCCCGCCAGAATGCCTTGACTGTGCGAAAAGTCACCATCCGATGTACCTCTCTTCATGGAAGGAATTGATCGTGATGGCATCGATTCCCAGAAAGCCGAACACGGGCGAGGTCTGGTAGAGGTGAGCAGTGGAAAGGGTGATGTTGCCGTCCGCATCGGGTGCGGCGATGGTAATGTCGGAAGGGTCCTTCCAGTCGGGTACACGGGGCTTGGCGTCTGCCGCAGGTGTCTGCGTTCCGTAAAAGGCGATCGTCTTCGCAGTCGCCTGACTGCATGTCGGCACATAGGTTCCCGACAGCGGCCGGCATCGCGAAAGGTAACGCCCCGCATCGCGCAAGCCCGCGTCGATCTGCATGCGCTGCCAGAAAATGCTGCCGAACTCCAGGATCCCCGCCGCAAAGAGCGTCATAAAGGGGATCGCGAGCAGCGCTTCGGCAAGCACCGCGCCCTCCTCCCGCCGCCAGAAGCCGAGGCAAAGCCGATGCAAGATAAAATTGCGGAGCGCCATCATCTGACCAGCTCCGCTTCTTCCCGCAGGAATTCGTCCAGCGTACCGCGACCGCCCTTACCGGTGATGTCGATCATCTCCAGGGAAAGGTATCGTTCGCCGGCAGCCTTTATCGCCGGCTTGGTCAGGAACATGCGCGCGAAGGCGACGGCGCGCGTGGCCTTGTGACCGTTCAGATGGCCGACCGAGGCTTCATAGCCGCAATTGACAATGGCCGAGAAGATTTCGCGACGGTCACCATATTCGGCCGCCGTATAGTTCGAAAGGTCCGGGCCGCTATAGCACTGGCCACCCGTTTCCGGCGTTCCGGTCTCACCATTCGCCGAGGCATGGCTGATGAGAGACGCGTTCGCAAGCTCGTAACGATAAACATCGTAAGCGGAGGGTTGGCTTGGTGTGCCAGTCGCCTGCGAGGGATAACTGGAGTAGTTGCTGAGGACCGTGCTCGTCGAGGGCGCAGCCGTTCCCTGCGCGACATTCCAATAGGTCATGTACTGCCAATTGTTGCCGCTGCTGATCTTGCCGCCGGCAAGCGAGGTCATGGCCGCTCCGTAGCCGAGCGGCAAAGCCTTGGTCGCATCGCCGACAACATCTCCGACCATGACTGGATCGTAGGTATCGCAGCCCTTCTTTCCCTTGCCGCTGATTGACTGGGCGGAGCGCACGTTTTGGGCAGGTCTGTAACGATAATCTCCGTTCGCCTTGTTGAACGATGAGGAGTAATAGCCGAAGCGCGTATTTACGCCGTCCTCGACCGGCCCCGCCTTGGCGCCGGTCTCCGTGTCAAGGCTGTCCTGTGTATAGCAGGTGCCGGGATTGCCGGTGGCAAGAGCCTCCGCCAGCACCGAAGCACCATTGCCCAAGGGGGTGCGCAGAAACCCGAAATTGCCGGGACCGGGATTGGACGCCGCGGTGCTGTGAAGCTCGATCTGTCGCCCGTAGAGATTTCCCGCCGCAAAATTGGTGTGCAGGGCCGTAGCGGCATCTTCGCTTGCGCTTTCACTCGTGTTGCCCACCGGCTCGAACGGATTGCAGATAAAAATCGGCGTCACGTCGCAGGCGCTCGCGTGGTATACCGCCACGGCGTCGGCAGCGATGTTGATCGTATCGCGGGTGAAGCCGACCGGGATCGGAAAGATCGTCTGCATCGCCTGCGGCTTGGCGATGACCCAGGCGTAGGACGCTTCGCTGGCCACTGTCGTTTCCATCGAAGACGGGATTGATGTATCGTCGTTGGCCGGAATGCTCTTCAGAAAAAGCACGGTAACCGTGCTCCCCGCATCGTTTCCGGCGTCGTACGAGACGGTAATATGCGAGCCAAGCGACATGCCGGTCCCGCCCTCGGAAAAAGCCGCGCCATTGGCGATTTTCTCGATCGCCGTCTGCGCCCTCGAAATGGCGTCGTCGCGGCCATCGAGTTCCCGGGCTCCGGCCAGCGCCATCGCATCGACCGCGTTTTGGAGATCCGTATGCAGGTTGCTGCTGCGTCCGACATCGATGATCAGCAGCGAAAAGCCGAGGAGCATTGGCATGGCGATGAGCGTCAAGGCGATGACATAGCCGCTATGATCGTTCCAGAACCGTCTGACAACCCTGCTCAGCATTGACATACCCCCATCACGGCGCTTTCGCCGTGACGACCCCGTTTTAGTGCATTCTCCCCTTCGGCGGGCTGCCGCCGTTCATGCCTTTCGCCAGCTACTGGGTGGCGGTTGCCCCGTTGGGGGCCCCATCCGCCCCCATGGCCGGCGACGGCTGAACAACGCCTAAGCCGCCGTTCTGATATTGAGTGACCACCCTGCGGATCACCTTGCCGTCGCTTGCGATGTGGGTTCGCTGAGCTTCCGGCGGGAACGGATCCTCAATATGGATGGCCTTGTTTGCTTCCACGGCATTGCCCGCCCCGAATGTGATCGTGTCGCGGTGGTTCATATAGTCGGCGCAGCCGGAAACGAGGCCGGCGGCTGCAAGGACGAGAAGGACCCGCTTAGCGTTTTGTAGCAACGGCTTGGACTCCCTGGTTCAGGTCGAGACGATGGCCATAGGGCCCGGTCACGCCTACGCCATTGCGAAAGCGTCGAAGCATGTCCTTGTCGACTTCCAGGACACCGAGCGCGAAAAGCTCGACGTCGTTGGACGAACGCGTCTGATCTAGCGGACTGTAGAGGTCCTCGCCCGGGCGCGCCGGCCGCACGATGTGCGGCGTGACGACGATGACGAGGTCGGATTCCTTCTTCTGGAAACTCGTCGACCGGAACAGTGCGCCGAGGACCGGTATCTGCCCGAGACCCGGCAATTGCTGGATGTCTTTGGCATTGATCGACTGCAGCAGGCCCGCCAAGGCAAAGCTCTGGCCGTCGCGAAGTGCTACCGTGGTGCTGGCAGCGCGCGAGATGAATCCGGGATTGCCGTTGACATTGATCGACGGATCGAGCTCTGAAACCTCAGGCTCGATCTGCAGATTGATAACGCCGTCATCAAGAACCACAGGCTTGAAGGTCAGCCGCACACCGAAGGGACGATAGTCCGTCTCGGTGGCGACCGTCGTTCCGTTGTTCGTCGTCTTCAGGATCGGCACTTCACCGCCGGCATGGAAGCTCGCGGTCGAGCCGCTCATGGCGATGAGGTTCGGCTGAGCCAGGCGGCGCACCAATCCCTTTTGCTCGAGCGCGTTGATGACCACGTCGACGTTGCCGCCCGAGATTTCCAGCACCTTGGCGATCAACTGACCGAAGGGCAACATACCGGTCGCCGCACCCTTCGGATCAAGGAGGCTACGGACCAGGTTGCCGTCATCGTCCACGGTGATCCCCTGGCTGGTCGTTGCCTTGCCGATGCCATTGTTGCCGTGCCCAGACCAACCGATCCCGAGGTCACGACCAGTCTGGCGCGAGGCTTCGATGACACGGACCTCCAGCATCACCTGCTGGCTGTCACTGACGCGCAACTGGTTCAGCACCGGTTGGTCGGAATAGGACTGGGCGACTTCTATCACCCGCTGCAATTCGATGCTGTCACGGACGATGCCCGTCAGGCGGATGCGATCGTTGGAGTTGGTCACCCTGACCCGGGCCGAGGGCGCGGCAGAGCGAATGGCGGCGCTGACTTCGGTGAAATCGTTGGCAACGCGGATGTCGATGACGCCGAGAAGCGACTTGTCGTCGCCATAGACCGAGATATTGGTGGCGCCAACCTTCTTGCCGCGGACGAACAGCGACCGGTCGGAAAGCGGCACCACGTCGATCATATCGGCGCTGCCGATGACGAGGTCGCCAAAGGGCTGGCCGGTATTGAGCGTCAGCGTCTCGTTCGGAGGCAACGTCACATGCTGGACCGATTCGCCCAAGGTGACGGACTTTTCCTGTGCATTGGCGGAGCTGGCAAATCCAGGCCCCAAACACACACAGGCCGAAAACACTGCCGCCAGTGCCGCAAGGCTTTTCGTCCTTGCGAATCTTCCCTTACCGATCGCCATGCCTGCTTTAGCCCCCTCATTCAGCTGGCCGCGTCTGCGGCAGGCCGCATAAACATCACTGGACCAGACCGACTCGGTGCTCCTCGCGCTTCGTCGTGTTCCAGACACCCACTGTCACCCATTTCGGCTCGACCGGCAACACCGGCTCAACCTTTGGCTCCACAATCTGCACTTGTTTTTCAGGTTCTGGCAACTTAATATTTTCCAAGCTTTTGCCCAGCTCGGTCGCCATCGCTCCGCCACCAAGGTCGGCGACGGTGATCGGGCGGGTTTGCTCGATGGAGGAAGAGGCAACATTGCGAAGCGCGAGCGAGAGGGTGCCGATACTGGAGCCGAGGGTAAGGCGCTGGGCCTCATCGGTCGTGACCTCAAAGGTCACGGTTTTCACGACGGATGGCTCGTCCTTGCGCTCGTCTGCCGTCTGGTCGACCGCCAACACCTTGACGCCTTGCAGCAGCACGTCGACAAAGGTCTGATCGTTGCCGACCGGGCCGCGCACGACCCGCGTCAGAAGCACATCGACGCGATCGGAAGGTCTCACGAAGCCGGCAACGCCGAGCACGTCATTGACGCGGATAGAGACTGCCTTCATGCCCTGGTCGAGCGCCGCCGACAGCGTGGCGCGTTCGCCTGCACCGGTGATTTTCGAGGATAGCACCGGCTCGCCAGGGTCGATCGCCGCCATGGCATAACGCGGCTGGGCATCGTTGCCGACAACCAGATCGATGCTGACGAATGAGCCTGCGGGTGTTTCATTGGAGGGCCATGGAATGGCCCTGAGGTTTTCGGATCGGATCCGGTCGCCGAAGCGCATTGGCGTGGCGGCGACAACAAGTGTCCTTTCCTCGGCCTTCACGCCGTTCATCGCCAGCAATCGGGCCTTTTGATCGGAGAGGTACGCGCGCATACCGAAAACTGCTGCTGCTGCAAGTACAAACGCAATAACCAGACTTAAAATCGTTGACGAACGCATCGCGGTTACTCGCTACACTGGACGGAGTGCATCCATTCATTTTTGCTAATTTAGAAGGGAGGAGTTAACAAAACCCCTCTCTTCAGCTCAAAAACGCTGCTCAGGAAGCAGCTGAGGTGCATCAACCCGGCGCAGTCAGGTCTTGTGCTTGGAACCAAGTGGCCCACGATGCCCATGCCGTGTTGAGTTCAGTGCCGATCAGGAGAACTGACGCAACAACTCCGCCGACCAACAAACCAAGCAGAATGAGGTATTCGGTAAGTGCGACGCCATCTTCTTCCCGCGCGAAAGCGCGTACGCTATTTACAAATGCTTTCATCGAGAATTTACCTCCCAGGTAAGTAGTGCGCCGTAATTTCCCCCGGCACCCTTGTCGTCGAGACCGCCCCTTCGACTGGGAATATTAATAATCTGTTAAGTCTAATTTAGTCAATTGTTTTATACGCGGATCGCGAGCATTTATACTTTATGGTTAAGACGGAAACCGCAGAAATGGCCGATGCACTGAGTGAAAATGAACGTCCCCGGTGAATTATAATAGCCCATAAAGGTTGAATCCGATGCTGCAATTGGCAAATCTTACTAATTCTCTTTCAGTATTACTTTTTCTCTACGCAGCATGGACCGATTTCCGCACATGGAAGATCCCCAACAGGCTCGTTCTTGCGCTCGTGACACTTTATGCACTGCGCGCGGTGGCCGAGTTGCTTGGTTCCGAGGATGTCGGCGCGGCGCTGTTTGCTTCGAGCGGAATTGGCGGCGACGTCGCAGCCGGCCTGCTGATGTTCATGCTTGGGGTGATGCTCTGGGCGTTCCGGCTGTTTGGCGCAGGAGACGCCAAGCTTTTCCTGCCGATCGGCCTTTTTGTCGGATGGCACGGGATGCTGCCGTTTTCGTTTTTGCTCCTCGTGCTCGGCATCGTGACGCTCCTGGCCCTGCGGCTGCCGGTGCCGCTTCGCGTCGCACATCTCGCCTTTTTCATGCGCATCGAGGAAATCCGGGCAAGCCGGAAGATACCTTATGGCGTCATCATGGTTTTCGCCGTGCTCCTCACCTTGGCTTTGCCCATGATCCGACAGCAGCTGCAGTGACCTGGCATCGACATAGCGGCATCAGGATTTCAGTTCCTTCCAGGTTGCATCCAGCGCCAGCCTGGTGATTTCAGCCATCTCATCCACCTCCGCATGGCTGATGACGAGCGGTGGCGAGGCCAGCATACGGTCACCGGTGGCGCGCAGGACAAGGCCGTTTGCCAGCGCGTGGTTGCGCACCAGCGAACCGACCTGATCGGGCTTTTCATAACGGGTGCGCGTGCTCTTTTCGGCGGCAAGCTGCAATCCGCCCATTAGGCCGATGCTGTCAGCAGCGCCTACGAGATCGTGCTCTGCCAGTGCGGCCCAGGCCCTGCTAAAATACGGGCCGATATCATCGCGCACGCGTTCGACCAACCTTTCCTCCTCGATGATGCGCAGATTTTCGAGGGCCGCGGCGGCGCAGACCGGATGGCCGGAATAGGTGAAACCATGATTGAAGTCGCCGACCTCGTTGATCAGCACATCTGCGATGCGGTCGCTGACGAGCACGCCGCCGATCGGCAGATAGCCTGAGGAAAGTCCCTTGGCGATCGGCGCGACATCGGGCTCGACGCCGAAATGCTGATGACCGAACCAGGAACCCAGGCGACCGAAACCGCAGATCACTTCGTCGGTCACGAGCAGGATATTGCGCGCCTTGCAGATCCGGTCGATCTCCGGCCAGTAGGTCTCGGGCGGGATGATGACACCGGCGGCCCCCTGCACCGGCTCGGCGACGAAGGCGGCGACATTTTCCTCGCCCAGTTCGTCGATCTTGGCTTCGAGTTCGCGTGCGACCTTCAGACCGAATTCATCGGGCGACAGATCGCCGCCCTCGCCATACCAGTAAGGCTGACCGATATGGACGACGCCTGGTATCGGCAGGTCACCCTGCTCGTGCATGTATTTCATGCCACCGAGGCTGGCGCCAGCGACGGTCGAGCCATGATAGCCGTTTTTCCGCGCGATCACGATCTTCTTCGACGACTTGCCGACCGCACTCCAATAGACCCGGGCCATGCGGAACCAGGTGTCGTTCGCTTCCGAGCCGGAGCCGGTGAAGAAGATATGGTTGAAACGTACGCCGGCATGAGAGGTGACTTTCTCGGCAAGCAGCGCGGTCGGCGTCGAGGTCGTCCCAAAGAAGGTATTGTAATAGGGCAGTTCGTTCATCTGCCGCGCCACGGCTTCGGTGATCTCCCGGCGACCATAACCGATATTGACGCACCAGAGGCCGGCAAAGCCGTCGAGATATTTCCTGCCGTGATTGTCGAAGATGTAGACGCCCTCGCCGCGCTGAATGACGCGCGTGCCTTCGGCATTCAATTTCTTCATGTCGGCGAAGGGATGCAGGTGGTGCGCAGCGTCAATCGCGGCGAGATTCGAGAGAGGGTAAGTATCGGGCATGGCTAGTGAAAAACCCTCGTGGATTGAAAGGCTGCTATCGATGGGATAGGAGCTTGTCCTTGTCCCGGAGGATTTTCAAGGCATGGTGAGCGACAGGATGGACGGCAAGATCGAAGGCGGCGATCCGCGTTTCGAGATCCTGATCGTCGGCATGAACGGCGAGCTGCGCGGCAAGCAACTTCCCCCTGGCAGCGAAAGCAAGATCTGGGCCGGCGAAATCCGCCTGCCGACCTCGACGCAATCGCTCGATATCTGGGGCGACGACAATGACGACATCACCGGCCTGTCGCTGACCATCGGCGATCCCGACGGCACGGTCGTAGCCGACCGGAGGAGCCTTGCGCCGATGCCCTGGGCGCCGGAGGGATCGATGCAGGTGCTCGCCACGATGCACGAGTTGGACGGCAGCCCGAGCTTCATGGATCCGCGTGCCATCCTCGCCTCCGTGCTGGGGCGCTATGCCTCGCGCGGCCTGACGCCTGTGGTTGCGACCGAGTTGGAATTCTACGTGATGGCGGGAGATTGGCGTGAGACCGGACGCCCCTCCCCGCCCGAAAACCTCACCTATCGCGGCGAACCGAACGGCTTCCAGCTCTACGATATGAGCGCCGTCGATGCACTCGACGGCTACCTCCAGACGCTGAGGGCCTATGCCAAGGCGCAAGAACTGCCGGCGGACGCGACGACGGCGGAATTCGGCCCCGGTCAGTTCGAGGTCAATCTCGTGCACCGCCCCGATGCGCTGGCAGCCGCCGACGACTGCCTCTATCTGAAGCGCGTCGCCGAGCAGGCGGCGCGCCGCCATGGGCTGAAATCGACCTGCATGGCCAAGCCCTATTCCGACCATGCCGGCTCCGGCCTGCATGTGCATGCCAGCATCATCGACGGCCAGGGCCGCAACATCCTCGATGCCAGGGGCGGCGAACCAAAGCTGCTCAAATCGGCCACAGCGGGCCTGCTTGCCACCATGCGCGAGGCGCAGCTGATCTTCGCCCCCTTCGCCAATTCCTACCGGCGCTTCCAGCCGGGCTCCTTCGCGCCTGTCGATCTGAGCTGGGGCAGCGGCCATCGCGGCACGGCGATTCGCATCCCCGAAAAAGACGGCCCGGCCGCGCGCGTCGAGCACCGCGTCGCAGGCGCCGATGCCAATCCCTATCTGCTGCTGGCGGCAATCCTCGGCGGCATGCTTGTCGGCCTCGACCGCGAACTCGATCCCGGTGAAGAGGCGACGCCTTCGCATGTGCCCGCGAATACCACACGGCTGACGCATGATTTCCTGAGCGCCGTCGAGACGTTCCGCGCCTCGCCCTTCATCGCCGATTTCTTCGGCGCACGCTATCAGGCGCTCTACGGCGACACCAAGCGCAAGGAAGCGCTTGCACATCTGCGAACGGTCTCGGATTTCGACTATCGGACTTATCTGCCGCGGCTCTGATATAACGCAGCGGCCGACTTACGCGGCGGGTTCGCGGCGTTCGTCCGCATTGACCTGGGCGGCGAGCCCCTGTTTGACGAGGACTTTCAATTCGCCGGGGTGCAGCCGGATCAAGACATCGCGTTGGAGCGGCAGCAGCTCGCCGTCGATGACGCAATTGGCCTTGGACCGCAGTTTGGGGAAATGCAGGCGCACTTCGGCAGGATGCATCACCATGACATCGGCATTCTCGCGGACCTTGCCGCGCAGCATGTCGATGGCAAGGCGGGCGACACCGAGCGGTTTCAACGGATTGGCCGTATAGAAGCCGAGCTCGCCGCTTCTCAGATTATCGGCATAAAGCAGCGCATTTTCGCCGAACGGATTATTGGAGACAGAGACCGCCGACACCCGGCGGCGCTCGCGCATGCCGACCGCCTCGAACTCGACCTCGAATTCCGGCGGGTTGAATATGACGCCCAAGGCCGCCTTGGTGCTCGCCCTGATCTTGCCCAGCCGGGAACGGTAGCTGTAAGCGTTGCGGTAGCGCACCATGCGGGCATGCAGGCCGGCGGAAAACTGGTGGATGAAGGGCCGGCCGTTAGCGCTGGCGATATCGACATTATCGATCTCGCCGGAGGCGAGGACGTCGAGCGCCTGCCAGATATCGAGCGGCACGCGCAGCGACCGGGCAAAGAGGTTCATCGTGCCGGCCGGCACGACGCCGAGCGCAATGCCGTTCTTCCAGGCGATCGATGCCGCCGCCGAAATCGTGCCGTCGCCGCCGCCGGCAACGATGCCGTCAATATCGTCGCGCTTGGCCGCCCGCTCCATGGCGGGAATGATCTCCTTGCCCGAAAATACGATCGCCTCGAAATCGTGCCCGGCGTCACGGAACGCCGCTTCCGCCCTCTTCTCGTAGGCCAGCATATCGGTGGTCTTGAAGGTACCGCCGTCGCGATTGAAAAAGCCTACAAGCTTCATGTGGGCTCCTGTCTCTGGCGCGGAAACAATCCTGCCTCTGCCCTGAGATGGTTGCGGTATCGGCGATTTCAAGCACGGCCACTTCCCCGAAAAAATGACAGAAATGCAAAAATTGCAATAGACATATGCACATAGCAGGACGCTGCACTGCGAAAAATGCACTCGACGCCTGACGATACATCACGGATAGATGAGAGATCGGAGTGATCGTCGCCGCCTTCCCCCAAACGATCGGCCCGCCGCCGCAGCTGCGTCAGGGGCCATTGCCAAGCAGCAAACCGTCCCGAGGAGCGCTCATGAGTGAGATCGCCATCAACGATTCCATCCGTAGCCGGCCGGATGGCGAGCTGCCGTCGGCAGCGACCGTGATTTTGGTTCAGCTGGCGCTCGCCTGCGGCGGCTTCGGCATCGGCACCGGCGAATTCGCGATCATGGGTCTGCTGCCCAATGTCGCCGACACGTTCTCGGTCACGACGCCGCAAGCCGGCTACGTCATCAGCGCCTATGCACTCGGCGTCGTCATCGGCGCACCCGTTATTGCCGTGCTCGCCGCCAAGATGGCACGGCGCACGTTGCTTTTGACGCTGATGCTGATCTTTGCCGCCGGCAATATAGCAAGCGCCGTAGCGCCCAGCTTCGAGACCTTCACCGTTTTGCGTTTCATCAGCGGCCTGCCGCATGGCGCCTATTTCGGCGTCGCGGCGCTGGTGGCCGCCTCGATGGTGCCGGTGCATCGCCGCGCCCGTGCGGTCGGCCGCGTCATGCTTGGGCTCACCGTCGCGACACTTCTCGGTACGCCGCTAACGACCTTCTTCGGCCAGTCGCTCGACTGGCAGGTGGCATTCCTGTCGGTCGGCGTCGTCGGCCTGCTGACCGTGGTATTGATCTGGTTCTATGTCCCGAAGGACAGTGTTTCCGAAGAGGCGAGTTTCTTACGCGAACTCGGCGCCTTCCGCCGTCCGCAGGTCTGGTTGACGCTTGGCATCGCCGCCGTCGGTTATGGCGGCATGTTCGCGATGTTCAGCTATATCGCCTCGACCACCACCGAAGTGGCGATGCTGCCGGAAAGCGCGGTTCCAATCATGCTGGTGCTTTTCGGCGTCGGCATGAATGCAGGCAATTTCATTGGCTCGTGGCTCGCCGACAAATCGCTGCTCGGAACGATCGGCGGCTCGCTCGTCTATAATATCGTCGTGCTCACCACCTTCTCACTGACCGCCGCCAACCCCTATATGCTCGGGCTCTCTGTCTTCCTCGTCGGCTGCGGTTTTGCCGCCGGGCCGGCGCTGCAGACGCGGCTGATGGATGTCGCCGCCGACGCGCAGACGCTGGCGGCCGCGTCCAACCATTCCGCCTTCAACATCGCCAATGCGATCGGCGCCTGGCTCGGCGGCCTCGTCATCGCCTGGGGTTACGGGTTTGCGGCCACGGGCTATGTCGGCGCAGCACTTTCCTTCCTCGGCCTCTTCGTCTTCGCAGCCTCAGCCCGCCTGGAGAGGCGCAACCGGTGTGTGCAGCCCGCCTGAGGCCATGCGCAGCTCGCGCCCATCCGGGCTGCAGAAGACATAATCGTCGCCCCAGGCGGCAAGCGCATCGACGACCGGCTTCAGCGTCATGCCGAGCGGCGTCATCGCATATTCAACACGCGGCGGCACCACCGGATAGACGGTACGAGACACCAGACCGGACTCTTCGAGTTCGCGCAACTGCTTGGTCAGCATGCGCTGGGTCACAGCCGGTAACTTGCGGCGCAGTTCGTTGAAGCGCAGTGTGCCCTTCATGAGGTGAAAGAGGATCACGCCCTTCCATTTTCCGTCGAGGTAACTCAGCGTCGCCTCGACAGGGCAACCGGGAAAATTCCTGACGAGTTTGGCGCGCGGCAACGACATTTTACAGTATCCTTTTTGGTACTACGTACAGAATTTGTGCATTCTTGCGTTGTTCGAACATAGTGCGCATCTAGCTTCCGTGCAAAGAACACAGGAGTTTCCCATGCGCGCCGTCGCTTATAAGACCCCACAGCCCATTACCGCCGAGACCTCGCTGATTGATGTCGACTTGCCGATGCCGGAAGCTCGCGGCCATGATCTGCTCGTCGAGATCAAGGCTGTCTCCGTCAATCCCGTCGATGTGAAGGTGCGCGCCCATTCCGCGCCACCGGCCGACGAACTCAAGGTGCTCGGCTGGGATGCCGCCGGTGTCGTCAAGGCCGTCGGTGCTGACGTCACGCTGTTCAGGCCGGGCGACGAGGTGTTCTATTCCGGCGTCATCAGCCGTCCGGGCAGCAATGCCGAATTCCACCTCGTCGACGAGCGCATCGTCGGGAAAAAACCAAGGAGCCTCGATTTCGCGGCCGCGGCCGCCCTGCCGCTGACCTCGATCACTGCTTATGAGGCGCTGTTCGACCGGCTGAAGGTGCAGGACGCTGTTGCGGGCCCGGCACGCTCCATCCTGATCATCGGCGGCGCAGGCGGGGTCGGCTCGATCGCCATCCAGATCGCCCGTTCTCTCACCGATCTCACCGTCATCGCAACGGCATCGCGGCCGGAAACGCAGGACTGGGTGAAGGCGCTCGGCGCACAACATATCGTCGATCACTCCAAGCCGATCGCGCCTCAGGTGGCAGCGCTTGGTATCGGCGCACCGGGGTTCGTTTTTTCGACAACCAATACCGACCATCACGTGGGCGACATTGTGGAAGCCATCGCACCGCAAGGCCGCTTCGCCCTGATCGACGATCCCAAGACACTCGACATCGTGCCCTTCAAGCGCAAAGCCATCTCCATTCATTGGGAACTGATGTTCACCCGCCCGCTTTATGGCACGCCTGACATGATCGAGCAGCACAAGCTGCTGAACAAGATTTCCGAACTGGTCGACGCCGGAAAGATCCGCACGACGCTCACCGAGACCGTCGGCCCGATCAATGCGGCAAATCTGAAGAGAGCGCATGCGATGGTGGAAAGCGGCCGTATGAAGGGCAAGGCAGTGCTTGCAGGCTTCTGATTCGCACTTGTACGAAGGTTTTCGAGGCTGCCGGCCGCAAGTCATCGTCACACGCCCGAATGCCGCAGCGCACAGGTGCGACATTCTGGCGTTAAGCATTTATCCTGCTTGACTTTTTCCGCGTTCTGGACCACCTAGCCAAACACGTGACCGACACTCGTCGGCCACGGATCTCAACGGAGCCATCTTCACGATGCCAAGCGACAGTAACAGTCGATTGCCTTTGCCGTACGCGGCCCTCGTGCGCTGACCGACTCCTGTCGGGCTCGCCCGATCGGACGCTACGGCGGATCGACGGAAAGGCGAGCCTCAATGAATATCAGTCGCTTCCCTCTTCGGGCAGGCAATGCCGCCCGTGCCTTCATCAACAACAGCCGCGGCGCGACCATTGCCGAACGTGTCGAAGCGTTGAACGCGCTGACAGTCCAGGACGCCGGCCGCGTGCTATCGGGCATGCCGCTCGACTATGCGGTCAACATTCTCGACCGGCCGGAGCTCCGTAATGCCGCGCAGATCCTTGCGCTGATAAGCGCCGAGGATGCCGCACGCCTGCTGCACGGCATGTCCAACGATCGCGTCGCCGACGTGCTGCTCGAACTAGACAGCGAGACCCGCGCCCGGTTGTTCTCCAGCCTCGACGAGCCGGTGCGCATCGCCATACAGCACCTGATGGGCTATCCGCCGCGCACGGCCGGCGGCATCATGACGACGGAGTTCGTCAGCGTGCCTGCGAGCTGGACCGTCGCTCAGACGCTCGACCACGTGCGCCAGGTCGAACGCTCGCGCGAGACCGTCTATGCCATCTATGTTCTCGACGAGGTGAGCCATGCGCTGATGCATGTGGTGACGCTGCGCCGCCTCATCACCGGCGAGCCGGAGGCTTCGATCCTCTCCGTGGCGCAGAAAGGCGTGCCGGTTTCGGCCGATCCTTTGATGAAGCAGGAGGATGTCGCCCGGCTGATCCGCAAGCACGACCTGCTCGCCCTGCCTGTCATCGACGAACACGGGCAGGTGCTCGGCATCGTCACTGTCGACGATGTGATCGACACGATGATCGCAGACACGACGGAAGCGGCCCAGAAGTTCGGCGGCATGGAGGCGCTCGGCCGGCCCTACATGAAAATCAGCTTCGCCGGCATGATCCGCAAGCGCGCCGGCTGGCTCGCCGCGCTGTTCCTCGGCGAGATGCTGACGGCAAGTGCCATGCAGCACTTCGAAGGTGAGCTTGAGAAGGCCGTGGTGCTAACGCTGTTCATCCCACTGATCATGAGCTCGGGCGGCAATTCCGGTTCGCAGGCGACCTCGCTGATCATTCGGGCACTGGCGCTCGGCGAGCTGAAGCTTTCGGACTGGTGGAAGGTGCTGTTCCGCGAATTGCCGACCGGCATCGTGCTCGGCGCTATCCTCGGCCTCGTCGGCTTCATCCGCATCGTGTTCTGGCAGTCGGCCGGACTTTATGATTACGGCCCACACTGGCAGATGGTCGCCATCACGGTGTTTGCCGCCCTGATCGGGATCGTCACCTTCGGCTCGATCTGCGGCTCGATGCTGCCCTTCCTGCTGCAGAAACTGCGGCTCGATCCGGCCAGCGCCTCGGCTCCCTTCGTCGCCACGCTGGTCGACGTCAGCGGGCTCGTCATCTACTTCTCGGTGGCGCTGCTCATCCTCAGCGGGACGCTGCTGTAGCAGTCAATAATGGCAAGGCCCGAGGGGCAGCTGCCCTTCACCCTAACCCTCTCCCCGTAAACGGGGCGAGGGGACGTGCCAAACGCAGCGTCGAGGGTGAGACGGAGAGGTCGCGGCATGTCCCTTCGATCTGCAAGCAGGGGTCCGAAGGACGGGTCGAGACACGTGGCTCGACCCCGGTTGGTGCCGGCAGGCGGATGAGGGGCTGGTTTCAGCAATCTCCTGGCCGAAATAGCCGCCATCAATCCCAACCAAACTACTTCCCCTCAGGCAGCTTCAGCGGCCCATGCGTCTTGATGCTGCGAATGGCGAAGTTCGAGCGGATGTCGCTGACATTCGGCAGGGTCAGCAGCGTCTCCGTCAGAAGCCGCTCATAGGCGGCGAGATCTTCGACCACCACCTCGGCGAGGAAATCGGCCGTGCCTGAGATCAGGAAGCAGGAGACGATCTCGGGAATAGCAAGCAGTGCCTTCTGCTGAGCCTCGGAATTTTCGCGGCTGTGATGGACCACCTTGAATTCGACAAAGACGGTCAGGCCGAGGCCGACTTCCTTGCGATCGATATCGGCCGTGTAGCCGCGGATGATGCCGGAGCGTTCGAGATTGCGGATGCGGCGCAGGCAGGGCGACGGCGAGAGGTTCACCTTCTCGGCGATCTCGACATTGGTGGCGCGCGCATCCTCCTGCAGGCATTTCAGGATGGCAATATCGAATTTATCGAGATTTGGCATTTTCACAAATCCTGACGGCGTCATTTGGCAGAAGATTGCGTATGGTATGATTTTCGAGCCACAGATAGCAAGGACATGCCCCGGCCTTCGGCGCTAGTCTCTTCTTCAACCGGAGAGGATCCGGATGGAGGAAAGGAACAAGACGATGAGCACGATCGCATTTTCAAACGACAAATCCCCTTCGCAGGCGCTGGGTTATGCCGCCGGCACCGTTACCGTGCTGATCTGGGCGAGTTGGTTTCTGGCAACCCGCCACAGCGCCGCGACATCGCTCGGCTCAATCGATATCGGCCTCATCCGCTTCGGCATTCCGGCGCTCGCGCTTTCGCCCGTCTGGCTTCGCACCGGCCTGCTGCCGAAGGGGCTGCCGCTCCATCTGCTGGCGATCATGGTAGCGGGCTGCGGCGCGATCTTCTTCCTGGTGACGACGCTTGCCATTCACTCCACACCGGCCGCCTCCTCGGGCATCCTGCTCGGCGGCTCCATGCCGCTTGCCACTGCATTCATCGGCATTCTGCTGTTTCAGGAACGGCCGGATATCACGCGCATCGCCGGTCTGGTCGCAATCATCGGCGGTGTCCTGATCCTGCTGACTCGCAGTCTTGCCGATGCCTCCCTGCCCTGGACGAGCTTCTTGCTGCTGCCGGCCGGCGCCGTGCTCTGGGCAAGCTATACCCATGCCTTCCGCCGCTCAGGTCTGACGGCCATTCAGGCGAGCGCCCTGATTGCCGTTTGGTCTTTCCTGATCATGGCCGGGCTCGCCCTCGTCTTCGGCATCTCGCTGCCGCAAGCGCCGCTTGCCGAAATCGGCCTGCAGGTGCTGAGCCAGGGCATTCTCTCCGGCCTCGTTGCCATGGTCGCCTATGGCACGGCCGTCCGCACCCTCGGCGGAACCCAGGCCGCCGCCTTCACGGCGCTGACGCCCGTTCTTGCGACGCTGGGCGGGGGTTTCCTGCTTGGCGAACAGATCGGCCTTACTGAAATCAGTGCCGCCGTGACCACCGGCATCGGTGTGGCGCTTTCGACCGGGATCGCCGCACGCCGTCACTGAAGCGACGACGTCAGCCGCAAAAGCCAAAGCCGCCGGCAGCCATCGCTGCGGCGGCTTTTCTCATGGTCGCCGTTTGGCCGCTCAAGCCTGGATGACAACAACCCTGGCGCCGACATCGACACGGCTGTAGAGGTCTATCACGTCGTGGTTCATCATGCGAATACAGCCGCTCGACATAGCGAGACCGATCGATTCCGGCTGGTTCGTACCGTGAATGCGGAAATGCGTGTCGTTGCCGCCGCGATAGAGATACATCGCCCGCGCGCCGAGCGGATTGTTCGGACCGCCCGGCATGCCGCCGGCAAGCTTACGGTAGCGCTCTTCGCGGCGCTGCATGTTTTCCGTCGGCGTCCAACTCGGCCATTCGGCCTTGCGCCCGATATAGGCATTGCCGGCAAATGCCAGTCCCTCGCGACCAACACCGACGCCATATCGCATCGCCCTGTTGTCACCGAGGACGTAGTAGGCGCGCCGCGCCGGCGTGTCGATGACGATCGTGCCCGGCGCATGGTTGCTTTCATAAGCCACTTCCTGGCGGCGAAGCTCCGGCTTGATCTTGTCGATCGGCACCTGCCGCAGCGGAAACTTTTCATCCGGAAGCGCGGCATAATTCGTCTGGCTGTTCAGACCAGTCGAGGAGCAGCCGGCGACAAAAAGCGGCAAAGCGATCAGAAAACCCCGACGGGAGATCGTCATGAATGTGTCCTTAGTGCGTCAACACGATGTCGCAAGCTAAGGAAATTATGGTTAACGAACGGCTAACAGCGGCCGGCAACAGCCGATCACAAAGACGTCAGCGGCTGAAATAACCCGCTGCGACCAGCAGTTCGCCTCACATATTCGGGTAGACTGGCCCCTCGCCGCCCTGCGGCGGCACCCAGTTGATGTTCTGGTTGGGGTCCTTGATGTCGCAGGTCTTGCAGTGCACGCAGTTCTGGGCGTTGATGACGAAGGTTTTGTCGCCGTCCTTCTCCACCCATTCATAGACGCCGGCCGGACAGTAGCGGGTCGACGGGCCGGCATAGATGCCGAGCTCGGAGCTCTTCTGCAGCGCGATATCCTTGACCTGCAGATGCACCGGCTGGTCCTCCTCGTGATTGGTGTTCGACAGGAACACCGAGGACAGGCGGTCGAAAGTCAAGACGCCATCCGGCTTCGGATAGGCGATCGGCTTATGCTGGGCGGCCGGCTCCAGCGACTGCGCATCGGTCTTGCCGTGCTTCAGCGTGCCGAAGAAGGAGAAGCCGAACAGCGTGTTGGTCCACATGTCGAGACCGCCGAGCCCCACGCCGAATGCCGTGCCGAACTTCGACCACAGCGGCTTGACGTTGCGCACCCGCTTCAGATCCTTGCCGATATCGCCGTTGCGCCATTCGTTTTCGATCTCGACGACCTCGTCGTGGCTGCGGCCTGATGCAATCGCCGCCGCGATCTTCTCGGCCGCCAACATGCCCGACAGCACCGCATTGTGGCTGCCCTTGATGCGCGGCACGTTGACGAAGCCGGCCGAACAGCCGATCAGCGCCCCGCCCGGGAAGGACAACTTCGGCACCGACTGGTAGCCGCCCTCGGTGATGGCGCGGGCGCCATAGGAGAGCCGCTTGCCGCCCTCGAAAGTCCCCCGGATCGCCGGATGCGTCTTGAAGCGCTGGAACTCCTCGAAGGGATAGAGATAAGGGTTCTTATAGTTCAGGTGGACGACGAAGCCGACCGCCACCAGATTATCTTCGAGATGGTAGAGGAAGGAGCCACCACCGGTCTTCATGCCGAGCGGCCAGCCGAACGAGTGCTGCACCAGGCCCGGCCGGTGGTTCTCCGGCTTGACCTGCCAGAGCTCCTTGAGGCCGATGCCGAATTTTTGCGGTTCACGGTCCTTCTGCAGATCGAACTTGGCGATCAGCTGTTTGGCGAGCGAGCCGCGCACCCCTTCGCCGATCAGCACATATTTGCCGAGCAGCTCCATGCCACGGGTATAGTTCGGACCGGGCTCGCCGTTCTTCTCGATGCCCATGTCGCCGGTCGCCACCCCGATCACCGCGCCTTGGTCATTGTAAAGCACTTCGGCGGCGGCAAAGCCCGGATAGATCTCGACGCCGAGCTCCTCGGCCTTCGTCGCCAGCCAGCGACAGACATTGCCCAGAGAAACGATGTAGTTGCCGTGATTGTTCATCAAGGGCGGCATCAGAATATTCGGCAGGCGGACCGAGCCGGCCGGCCCCAGCACCAGGAAATGGTCTGCCGTCACCTCGGTCTTGAAGGGGTGCCCCTCCTCCTTCCGCCAGCCCGGCAGCAGCCGGTCGATGCCGACTGGATCGACGACCGCGCCGGACAGGATATGAGCGCCGACTTCCGAGCCCTTCTCCAGCACCACGACCGAAAGCTCCGGATTGACCTGCTTCAGCCGGATCGCCGCCGCCAGACCGGCAGGACCTGCGCCGACGATTACAACGTCGAATTCCATGCTCTCGCGCTCGGGCAGGTCAGTCACATCGGTCATCAATTCTTCTCCGCTTGGCCGCAAGCGGCCGTCATCCCTATGGGCACTTTCTGTCAAAAGGAGAAGGGATTGTCGAGCCGAGATACGACAGCCGATCTTCCAATTTGCACAATGATACGCCTCCGCAGAAAAATATATTACGCTTACGTCAAGGTCAATTATCGAGGCCTTGCCAAGCCGATGACGCCCTCTTTCCTTTTTCGCCGCCTGCGCCTTATACATCGCTGATAACTTCGGAGAAAAATCATGGATCTCGGCATCAAGGGCAAACGCGCCCTCGTCCTCGCCTCCTCGCGCGGGCTCGGCCTCGGCATCGCAACAGCACTCGCACGCGAAGGTGCAAACGTGCTGCTTTGCGGGCGCAGCGGCGAGCAACTGGAAGCCAATTGCCAGGCGATCAACAGTGAAGGCAAAGGCCGGGCCGACTGGATCTGGGCCGATCTCGTGGACGAGCGCTTCGTCGAGACGGCGACGGCGGCGGTAAAGGAGAAGTTCGGCGGGCTCGATATTCTGGTCAACAATACCGGTGGACCGACGCCCGGCACGACCGAGGACATGACGGCCGAAAAGCTCGAAACCTATTTTCTCTCAATGGTCGCCCGGGTGATCACGCTGACCAATGCGCTGCTTCCCGGCATGAAAGCGCAGGGCTGGGGCCGCATCCTGACGGTCGCCTCCTCGGGCGTGATCGAACCAATCGCCAACCTGGCGCTGTCGAATACGCTGCGCCCGGCGCTTGCGGGCTGGAGCAAGACGCTGGCCTCCGAAGTGGGGAAATTCGGCATCACCGCCAACCTGCTCCTGCCGGGCAGCATCCTGACCGGTCGGCTCGACGATCTCGACGGCGCCGCGGCAAAACGGACGGGCAAAAGCCTCGAGGAGATCCGCGCCGACAAGGAGGCGCGCATTCCGGTCGGCCGCTATGGCCGGGTGGAGGAGTTTGCCGCAACGGCTGCCTTTCTGTGCAGCCAGCCGGCAAGCTACGTCACCGGCTCGCTCATCCGCTGCGACGGCGGCGCGGCACGATCGGTTTAGACGCGCTCAGGCGACTCGGTCCGCCGCGGCGGCCCAGGTCGCCGCGCTCTGGATCATCTGTTCGACATTGGCCGGATCGTCGGCAAGTTCGGCGAGTTCGGAAAGCCGGTGGAAGCCCGTCAGAATCGCAATACGCCGCCGATCGAGCCTGCGTCCGGTCAGCATTTCATAGGCCGATACGATGCGTGCCGTGAGATCGTGTGAGATGAAATTCGAGTAGATGAACTCCTGATGCAGCGGGCCAAAGCCGGAATCGGCGAAATCGTAGATGCCGTTCAGCCTGGCTTGCGCATGATCGAAGGCCATGTTCCAGCCGTGCCCGTCGAAGAAGCCGTAGACGTTGCCGTAGGGGTCCGGCGGCAAGGCTTGGAAATCCGAAACGACCGCCTCTGCAAAGCGCTTGATCTCAGGCGGCAGCCGCGGCAAAGCCTTTTCTCGCACCACCTCCGGCGATTGCCATGGCAGGATTGCCCCAGCGCCGGCCGCCCGCAGGCGATCGGCATCAAGCGCGTGCAATTCGGCGTAAAAGCGCGCGAGGTCGTCCGCCAGGCGCTGACGGTCGCCCTCCGCGAGCGCATCGTAATCTTCGGCTATGAGATGTTCCCCCTCGAGCTTGGCGTGGCTGGAGAAGATCGGCGGTCCATCGTGAATACGCATGTCGGGAACCGCCATCGACAGCGACGGTCGAACGATATCGAGCAGGGCGGCTTCTTTCACAAGCGCTCTTTCAGCGCCGAGATGGCCGGGGAAACTTGAAGATCAGCGTGTCGTCGACGTCGATCGCTATCGAATCCCAGCCCTTTGCCGCCAGCTTGAAGACGGAGGCCGTCAGTTCGGGAAATACGCTTGTGATGAGAGAGCGAAATTCGCTGGCATTCAACTCAGTCATGACGACCTGCCTTCTCTGTTTTCCCGCTATTCCTGGCTTGCAGGAGGGCGGCATCGACTTGTCGCGAACCGCCGGCGTGCTAGCGGGACCCGCGTCAAATTGCACCCCTTCCTATATTAGTATAATTTGAGTATTACGGAATATTCATTACAAAAATTTAAGCCGTTATAACCACTTAGTGATCGCGACCCGGGAATTATGTCTATTTTGCGCCGCAATATAAGTGGCTCAATCCAAGCATTAATTTCGCAACCCTGCTCCACCCGGTCTCGCCATGAAGAAATTTTGGATTACCGTCAGCATTATCGCCGTTGCCGCCGTCGGTTTCTGGCAGTTCGGCAATCTCATTCCCCACGCCTCACGCATTCCCTACCTGTCGCAGTTCATCCAGCAGCCGTCCAGCAGCCATGGCGGCGGCCAGCAGGCGCAGGCCGATCAGACCCAGGCCGGGGATAGCGGCCAGCGTCAGGGCGGCGGGCGCCGACGCGGCGGCGGCCCGACCGTCGTCAAGACCGTTGCCGCCGTGAAGACAACGCTGCCGATGGATGTGACGGCTTCCGGCTGGGCCGACGCCGATGACAATACGACGATCGCCGCACAGGAACAGGGGCTGATCGTCAGCATCGATGCGCAGGACGGAGCGACCGTCAAGGCCGGAGACCTGATCGCCAAGCTGGACGACCGGACCGCCAAGGCCGCCGTCGACAAGGACAATGCGATGATCATGCGCGACACGGCGACGCTTTCGGAAGCCGAGACCGCGCTGGTGCGCGCCCAGGACCTGTTCGACCAGAAAGCCGGCACCCAGCAGAGCCTCGATCAGGCGAGAGCCGCCCGCGACACGGCCGCGGCCACGGTCGACGCGGACAAGGCGACGCTCGCCTCCGATCAGATCCTCCTCGAGCATACCGATATCCGCGCGCCCTTCGACGGCCGGCTCGGCGATATCGCCGTCAGCAAGGGCGCCTTCCTCAATGCCGGCGCGGCCATCGTCACCATCGCCAAATACGATCCAATCTATGTGAAGTTTCACCTGCAGGAGCGATATCTGCGCGCGTTGAAGAACGCATTGGCGGCCGGTCCGGTCGAGGTGAGCACGGCCCCCAATTCCACCAAGGGACAAGTCCGCAAGGGTGAAATCAGCTTTTACGACAATACGGTCGATACCGCCTCGGGAACGATCCTTGCCAAGGCAAAGTTCGAGAATGCCTCCGGCGCGCTCTGGCCCGGCCAATCCGTCAACATCGTCGTGCATTTCAACAACGACAAGCAGCAGGTGGTCGTGCCGACGGTTGCCGTCAGCCCCGGCCCCGACGGTTTCTTCGCCTTCGTCGCCAGGGACGGCAAATCGCATTTGACGCCTGTCACCGTCGCCCGCGCCAATGGCGGCTTCACCGCCATCGAATCGGGCCTGTCCGAAGGGGACCATGTCGTTGTCGAGGGCCAGGGGCAGCTTAGCGACCAACAGGCCATTAACGAAGAGTTCGACCAGAAGACGCTCGATGTCGCCTCCGCCGAGCAGCCGCGACAACCGCAACAATCCGAGACGATCACGGTGGGAGCGCAGCAATGATCCCGAATTCCTGCATCCAGCGCCCCGTCGCGACGACGCTGCTTGCCATCGCCGTCATTCTGGCCGGCCTTGCCGGTTACCGGCTCGTGCCGGTCGCGGCCCTGCCGCAGGTCGACTTTCCGACGATCAACGTTTCGGCGCAGCTAAGCGGCGCCTCGCCACAGACCATGGCGACCTCGGTCGCCACGCCGCTGATCAAGCAGTTCGAGACCATCCCCGGCATCAGCGAGATCAGCGCCTCGAACTCGCTCGGCAGCACCAGCATCGTGCTGCAGTTCGACCTCAACCGCGATATCGACGCGGCCGCAGCCGATGTGCAGGCGGCGATCTCGCACGCGACACGGCAGCTACCCGACAATCTGACGACGCCGCCGAGCTACCGCAAGACGAACCCGGCCGATGCGCCGGTCATGCTGCTCTCCGTGCAGAGCAACACCATGCCGCGCAGCAAGCTCGACGAAATCGCCGAAGACATCATCTCGCCATCGCTTTCCACGCTCCCCGGCGTTGCCCAGGTCAGCGTCTTTGGCGCGCAGACTTACGCGGTGCGGGTCGAAGTTGACCCCAACAAGCTGCTCACGCGCGGCATCGGCATCGATACGGTCAACAAGGCGCTCGCTGCGGCCAACAGCCAGCAGCCTGTGGGAACGTTGCAGAACAATTCGCAGGCCATGACCATCACCGCGAATACGCAACGCACCAACGCCGACCAGTTCCGTTCGCTCGTCATTGCCAATCCGAACGGCGCGCCGATCCACCTTGGCGACGTCGCCGATGTGCAGGACGGCGTCGAGAACCAGTATACCGGCAGCTGGTATGACGGCCAGCGCGGCATTATCCTCGCCATTCAGCGGCAGCCCGATGCCAACACCGTCGACGTCGTCGACGCGATCAACGCCAAGCTGCCGCAGCTTCATGCCGAAATCCCGGCTTCGTTGACCACCGTCGTCATGAACGATGCCGCAAAACCCATTCGCGCCGCCATCGCCGATGTGAAGTTCACGCTGTTCCTGACGATCGGCCTCGTCGTTCTCGTCATCTACCTCTTCACCGGCCATGCGACGGCTACGATCATTCCGGGACTTGCCGTTCCGCTGTCGCTGATCGCGACCTTCGGCATGATGTCTGTGCTCGGCTACAGCATCGACAACATCTCGCTCCTGGGGCTGACGCTCGCGGTGGGTCTGGTCGTCGACGATGCGATCGTCATGCTCGAAAACATCCTGCGCCATGTCGAGGAAGGCATGCCGGTGCGCGAAGCGGCGATCAAGGGTGCGGGCGAAGTCAGCTACACGATCATATCCATGTCGGTTTCGCTGATTGCCGTCTTCATCCCGATCCTCTTGATGGGCGGCGTCGTAGGGCGCGTGTTCAACGAATTCGGCATGGTGGTCGCCATCGCCATCATATCGTCGGCGATCGTCTCGCTGACCGTGACGCCGATGCTCGGCTCGCGGCTCTCCAACAATCACAGCCGCCCGCCGCTGCTCATCCGCATTTTCGATGCCGGTTTCGAGCGGACACTCAACGGTTACGACCGCGCGGTCGGCTGGTGCCTTCGCCATCGCGCCACCATCCTCGGCGTTTTCCTCGGTTCGGTGGCGCTGACGATCTATTTCTTCATGACGCTGCCGACGAGCTTCTTCCCGCAAGAGGATATCGGTCGGCTGACGATCAACACCCAGGCCCGGCAGGACATTTCCTATTCCGCCATGGAGGCCCTGCAGCAGCGGGCGGCGGCCGCCGTCAAGGCGAACCCGGCGGTCAATCACGTGATGTCAACGATCGGCGGCAATCCGAACAAACCGCAGAACAACGGCTCGATGTTCGTCGAACTCAAGGACAAGAAGGAGCGTCCGCCGCTTGACCAGACGCTGCGCGAGCTGCGCACGGCGATCAACAAGATCCCCGGCTTGCAGGCCTTCGTGACGCCGAACCAGAGCCTGCGCTTCGGCGGCCGCCAGACCGCCAGCCAATATCAGCTGGTCGTGCAGGCGCTGAGCGCCGACCAGACCAGCCTCTGGGCCGGGAAGATCCAGGCGGCGATGCGCAAGGAACGGCTGTTCACCGACGTGACCTCGGACGCCCAGAACAATGCATTGCAGGCCAATATCGTCATCGATACCGAGCGAGCAGCCGCTTACGGAATCGACAACGATACGCTGCGCACGACGCTGCAGGAATCCTTCAGCGGTTATACGGCGGCGGAAATCCAGTCGACCGGCGACAGCTATGACGTGATCGTCGAATACGACACGAGCAAGCCGTGGGACGACCAGAAACTGTCTGAAATCCGTGTCGCCTCGTCCAATGGCAGCCTGGTGCCGCTGTCGAATTTCGCGCATGTCGAACGCACCACCGGGCCGGTCACCATCAATCAGACCGGCCAGCTCGTCTCGACCACCGTTTCGTTCAATCTGCCGGAAGGCGTCTCGCTCAGCAATGCCACGGCGGCGATCGATCAGATCAAGAGGGAGATCGGGCTGCCGACCGACGTCTTCACCTCCTATGGCGGCACGGCGGAGATCTTCCAGCAGTCGCAGGGCAACACGCCCTATCTGATCCTGGCGGCCGTTTTGACCATCTATATCGTGCTCGGCGTGCTTTATGAAAGCTTCATCCATCCGCTCACCATTCTCTCCGGCCTGCCGGCGGCAGCCTTCGGCGCGCTGCTGGCCTTGAAGATCATGGGCTTCGACCTGTCGATCATCGCCCTGATCGGCCTGCTGATGCTGATCGGCATCGTCAAGAAGAACGCGATCATGATGATCGACGTGGCCGTGGAGACCATGCGCACAACAGGCGAGAAGGCGACGGCGGCGATCCACGAGGCCTGCGTGCGCCGCTTCCGGCCGATCATGATGACGACCTTCTGCGCCCTGATCGGCGCTCTGCCGATCGCACTCGGCACGGGCGCAAGCTCCGAGCTGCGCCAGCCGCTCGGCATCGCCGTCGTCGGCGGCCTCGTCGTGTCGCAACTGCTGACGCTGTTCATCACCCCTGTCATCTTCGTCGAGATGGACCGGTTCGGAAATTTCCTCGGCCGGCTGATGGGCCAGAAGAAGGTCGAGGCGCCGGTGGTGCCGGAGGCAAGGGCGATGGCCGCCGAGTGACGGCGTTCTGCCGATTTCGGGTATTGCCGATCCGCTTCTTCTCTCAGGCCGGAGAAGAAGCGGACATGGCAGCGCGTCTTGGTCCTCAATCCACTTGAATGTGTCACGCCCCTGTGGCATCACCCGCCCTCCTTGATCGGGCGTGCTTACGCCCTTGCGGAGCAATGCTCCGTCTCCAACGACAATCGGCATGAAGAGGTGCGGGCATGGCTCAGGCGCTGGGTTTCGACTTCGGCACGACGAATACGGTTCTCGCCATGGCGGATGGCGGGGCGACGCGCTCAATGGCGTTCACGAGTACGGCGGGCACGGCGGACAGCATGCGGACGGCACTGTCCTTCATGAAGGATGCCCAGCTCGGCGCTTCGGCGCTGAAGGTCGAGGCAGGCCATGCGGCGATCCGCCAGTTCATCGACAATCCCGGCGAATGCCGTTTTCTCCAGTCGATCAAGACATTCGCGGCAAGCGCCTTGTTCCAGGGCACGCTGATCTTCGCCAAGCGGCACAATTTCGAAGACCTGATGGAGATCTTTGTGCGGCGCCTGCGCAGCTATGCCGGCGACAACTGGCCTTCCAACGTCAGCCGGATCGTCACCGGCCGCCCGGTTCATTTCGCCGGCGCGAGCCCCGATCCGGCGCTCGCGACCGAACGCTATAACGAAGCGCTGTCGCGCTTCGGCTTTCCCGAAATCCATTATGTCTACGAGCCGGTCGCCGCCGCCTTCTATTTCGCGCAGAACCTGAAGCAGGATGCGACCGTGCTGGTCGCCGATTTCGGCGGCGGCACCACCGACTATTCGCTGATCCGCTTCGAGACCGTCGCCGGCAGGCTGACGGCAACGCCGATCGGCCATTCCGGCGTCGGCGTCGCCGGCGATCATTTCGACTATCGGATGATCGACAACATCGTCGCGCCGCTGATCGGAAAGGGAAGCCATTTCAAAAGCTTCGACAAAATCCTCGAAGTGCCCTCCAACTACTATTCCAGCTTCGGCCGCTGGAACCAGCTGTCGATCTTCAAGACGACGCGCGAATTCGAGGATCTGAAGAAGCTGGTGCGCACCAGCCTGGAGCCGGAAAAGCTCGAAATCTTCATCGACCTCATCGACCATGACGAGGGCTATCCGCTCTACCAGGCGGTCTCAGCGACAAAGATGGCGCTATCGGCCGCCGATGAGGCGCCTTTCGACTTCGCGCCGCTCGGCCGCGGCGGACGCCGCAGCATCAAGCGCCGCGACTTCGAAAGCTGGATCGCCGAGGATCTCGCCCGTATCGAAGGTGCGCTCGACGAGGTGCTTGAGAAGACCGAGACGAAGCCTGCGGAGATCGACAAGGTGTTTCTGACCGGCGGCACCTCCTTCGTGCCGGCGGTGCGCCGCATCTTCACCGAGCGCTTCGAGCGCGATCGGATCGAAAGCGGCGGCGAACTCTTGTCGATCGCTCATGGTCTGGCGCTGATCGGCGAACGCGACGACATTGCGCAATGGACTGTGCAGTAATGCCGGCAAGAGCGGCCAAAGTGCCGCCTGCCCTTTCAATGCCACGATCTCTCCGCTAGATTTGCCGCATGATCTCCGCCAACGACCTTTCCCCCGCCGAGCTTGCGGCGCTTCTGCATTTTCATGCGGATGCCGGCGTGGAATGGCTGCTGGAGGAAGAGGCCGTCGACCGCTTCGCCGAGTTCGAGGCGATGAAGGCGGCGCGCCGCCCGGTGCAGGCGCAGCCGGAACGGCCTATCGCCGAGGAACGCCCCTTCCCGGCGGAGCGCCGAGCATCGCCTCGTGCGAGTGGCGCGGCACGTCCGGCCCCCGCTCCCGGTCCGCAGCCGGCGATCCCGGACAGCGAGGCCGTGCAGCAGGCGCGGTTCGTCGCCGAAGCCGCGCGGTCGCTCGGCGAACTCAGGACCGCGATCGAAGCCTTTAATGGCTGCAACCTCAAGCACAGCGCCCGCTCGACGATCTTTGCCAGCGGCAACGCCGAAAGCGGCATCATGGTGATCGGCTCGGCGCCGAGCGCCGAAGACGATCGTGAAGGCACGCCCTTCTCGGGAAAATCCGGGCAGCTGTTCGACAAGATGCTGGCGGCGATCGGGCTTGACCGATCCGGCGTCCTGCTGACCCAGGTCATTCCCTGGCGGCCGCCCGGCAATCGCCCGGCCTCGCCCGCCGAAATGGACATCTGCCGGCCCTTCATCGAACGGCAGATTGCCTTGGCCGAACCGCAGGCGATCCTGCTGCTTGGCAATTTCGCGGCGCGGTTTTTCTTCGGAGACAACGATACGATTCATGGGCTGCGCGGCCGCTGGCGTGAAATCACCATTGCCAATCGGGCCATCCCCGCCATCGCCAGCCTGCATCCTCAGGATCTGCTGACCGCACCTGTCAACAAAAGGCTCGCATGGAACGATCTGCTGGCCTTTCAAGCGAAGCTTAACTCGCTTGCCTTGCTTAGAAATTAGCCAAAGTTAACCAATTCATGAAATGATCCATGCGCTTTTCGCATGGCTGCCCCGCGTCGTGATGCATTGCAGAATCAATGCTGCACTGCAATATAGAGCGGTGTCTTGGGAGGAATTACAGGAACCAAGGCCATGAACAAGCGATTTCGTCCTATCCATTGCGGGTTTGAAACCCTTCGCCTCGCCGGCGACCAGGTTCGTTCCACCCACGGCTATAGCCGTTTCGGCTTTGCCACGAACGAGCAGATGGTTGCCCGCGGCACCGGCATCAACGGCCGCACAGCGCGCCCGAACGCCATTTTCGCCGACTTCCAGCAATATTGAGCCGCGGAGCTGCGGCGCCGCGCATCTTTTCAGACGCGCGAAGGACGCCGTAACACTATGAATTGCTGGGTAATCTATCGCGCAGCGGCCGGCCCTTTCATGCAAGAGTAATCTAACATGTCGACGATCCTGCTAGCGCTTCTGCGCAACATTGAAACCTTCGAGCATATCCGCGTCGCGGTCTGCGCGGCGCGGGAATACGAGCGCGAGCGGGTAAGCCCCGCCGATGCAGCTTCGGATTTTGGCGCGGGTGCGGCGGCAATCGTCCTCTGATCAGACGGCCAGTTCCTCGGTCCGCGCCCTCGCCCATTCGAAGGCTTCGTCGACATAGGCGAACTTGACGGCCTGCCAGGCGCAATATTCCTCGACGAAATCCCGCGATATCCACAGGTGCGTCTTGCGCGGCTCATCATGCCAGCCGACGCAGCCGCGCTGCGCCGCCTTTGCCAAGACGCGCTGCAGGTGCGTGCGCGACATCATGAAATCAGCGGCAAGCGCGCGGGTTTCGACGCGGCCGACGGGAAACTTGCTCGCCTCGATGTTTTCGATATCCATCCGGGCGATGAAGTTGTCGACGACGAGGCCGCCGGCTTCCGTCCAGAGAAACAGCGCCACCCGCTCCGGCGGCTCCCGCCAAGCGGCATCTTCCAGGCAATGGCGGGCAATGCGCGGCTGAACGAGCTTCATCAAGGCCGGGTTTGCCTGGAAAAGGCCTGCCCTTTCACCGCCGTCGAGCAGATCAAGCGCGGCGAGATTTGCATGAATCCAGCCAAACATCGCCTGGTGACTGACGGCAGCTGGCTCGAAATGTCGTGGCCGGCGCCGCTCCTCGCCGGGCGTGTGGGTGATGAAACGATAGGTATAGAGTTCTTCGATGAAGGCGAGCACGGTGTTACGGCTCGCCACCTTGTGAGCGGTGATGCGGCCGGTCAGCCGGACGGCGGTAAAACCCGAGGTGGGGTCGCGCGGATCATATTCCAGGTGGAGGGCATAGGCCGTCTGGGTCAGGAGCCAGCGTTGATGGGAGGCGAGCAGTCGCGCCAAACGCGGGCCGGCGTCAAACATGCCACGCGTCCGCCCGGCCAAGAAGCGGATGCTCATCAGAAAGGAGCTGTTCCCCGCCAATTGGTCCGCCGTGAATGCCATTATGCTTTTCTCCACCTCCGCCCGCAGGCCAGCGTTCGGAGCAGTAATATCGAAAGCCGCCAGCGGCCCAGTCAGATATGCACAGCGCTGAATAAATGATAGTTTCTCACGTTCAACAAACATATTCGGCAGGTCGACGCCATCCCAAGAATTCGCGATTCTTTTCGTCCTGTGGGAGCAGGCTTGGCGCGGCGGCAATCTCCGCGTTAAAATCTCGCCGATGATGGGGCGACGGCCTCAGGCCTGCGGTGTCGTTGCCTTGCGCGCTTCCCGTTGTTCGATGCCCAGCTGATGTTCGCGATAGATGATGAAGATGCCGGCAGCAACGACGATGACGGTGCCGATCAGCATGGTCACGCTGGGCACGTCGCCGAAGACGAAGTAGCCGACGATACCGCCGAGCAGGATCGAGGTGTATTCGAACGGCGCGATGGTGGAGACATCGGCATGGCGGTAACTTTCGGTGAGCAGGATCTGCGCCACGCCGCCGCAAAAGCCGGCGGCGACAAGATAAAGCGCCGACGGCCATGGCAGGACCAGCCAGCCGAAAGGAAGGGAGGCCAGCGAGAAGACCGACGCTGTGAGCGAGAAATACAGCACGATCGTCGCCGTCTTCTCCTCCTCGACGAGACGACGCACCTGGATCATCGCCATGCCGCCGAGAACGGCCGAGAGCAGCACGCAAAGCGCGCCAACGGCCTGTTCGGCTTCCATGCCGCCGTCGCGAAACAGCGTCAGTTTCGGCCAGGAGACGATGGCGACGCCGACGATACCGACGAGCACGGCGCTCCAGCGATAGATGCGCACGGTTTCGCCAAGAAAGACCGCAGCGAAGATGACGGCGACCAGCGGCAAGGCATAGCCAAGCGCGATCGCCTCCGGCAGCGGCAGATGCAGAAGGCCGTAAAAACCGAAAGCCATCGACAGGATACCGATCGTGCCGCGCTTGAGGTGGCCGACCGGGTTGGTGGTGTGGAAGGCCGCGCGCAGCTGCCCGATATAGGCGAGATAGGCGATGATCGGAAACAGCGCGAAGAAGGACCTGCAGAAGGTAACCTGGCCCGGCGGGATAGTCGGACCGGCCAGCTTGATGAAGGTCTGCATGGCCAGGAAGACCACGACCGACGAGACTTTCAGCGCAATGCCTCTCATCGGGTTTCTGAGAACCGAGTGCATGATCCTGGCTCAAATGCTGACTTAACAGAACGGGAAGACGCGTTCGACTCGGGAACGCAGCGGGTGACGTCGCCATCGTAGCGAAAGAAATGCGTATTGCCTAATTCCTTCCATCGGAATTGGCAGAAGATAAAATCATGCAGAAGTTCAAAGCGTTACGGCGTCCTTCGCACGCCTGAAAGACATCCGGCACCGCGATAGGCGCGGCGGGCGCAGAAGCGCCTTGGCCGGCACGGCACCGTCCGAGCAGCAAAGCGAAAGCCCGAGAACGTCGCGTTCACGAGCAATTTGCTTTAACTTTAGTTCAGACTTTAATGTAATCATGCTCGGCAAATTTCTCGCAGAGCGCGCCCGCCTCTGTATTCCGCGGTTGTCAAATAACGGTCTTCAGGAAACACCATGCGAACAGATACCGGCCAGGTCATACATCTGGCAGATTACCGTCCCACCGACTTCGTGCTGGAACGCGTGGACCTGACATTTGAACTCGATCCGACGGAGACAAAGGTCGAATCGCGTCTGATCTTTCATCGTCGCCCGGGCACCGACATTACGGCGCCGATCGTGCTCGACGGGGACGAGCTGACGCTGGCAGGGCTGCTGTTAGACCAGGTGGAACTCGACCCCTCGCGTTATGATGCGACGCCGGAAAGCCTGACGGTGCGCGACCTGCCGGAGAGCGCCCCCTTCGAGCTGACGATCACCACGATCATCAATCCCGAGGCGAACACCCAGCTGATGGGCCTCTATCGCACCGGTGGCATCTACTGCACGCAGTGCGAGGCGGAGGGCTTCCGCCGCATCACCTATTTCCCCGACCGGCCTGACGTGCTTGCGCCGTTCACCGTCAACATCATCGCCGACAAGGACGCCAACCCGCTGCTCCTGTCGAACGGCAACTTCCTCGGCGGCGCCGGCTACGGCCCTGGCAAGCATTTCGCCGCCTGGTTCGACCCGCATCCGAAGCCGAGCTATCTTTTCGCCCTCGTCGCCGGCGATCTCGGCGTCGTCGAAGACACATTCACCACCATGTCCGGCCGCGACGTCGTGCTGAAGATTTATGTCGAACACGGCAAGGAGCCGCGCGCGGCCTATGCGATGGATGCGCTGAAGCGCTCGATGAAGTGGGACGAAGAGAGATTCGGGCGCGAATATGATCTCGACATCTTCATGATCGTCGCCGTCTCCGACTTCAACATGGGGGCGATGGAGAACAAGGGTCTCAACATCTTCAACGACAGATACGTCCTTGCCGACCCCGAGACCGCGACCGATGCCGACTACGCCAATATCGAGGCGGTCATCGCGCATGAATATTTCCACAATTGGACCGGCAACCGCATCACCTGCCGCGACTGGTTTCAGCTCTGCCTCAAGGAAGGCCTGACGGTCTATCGCGACCAGGAATTTTCCTCCGATCAGCGCTCGCGCCCGGTCAAGCGCATCGCCGATGTGCGCCATCTGAAATCCGAGCAGTTTCCGGAGGATGGCGGCCCGCTCGCCCATCCGGTGCGGCCGACGACATATCGCGAGATCAACAATTTCTACACGAGAACCGTCTACGAGAAGGGCAGCGAAGTCACGCGGATGATCGCGACGCTCATCGGCAAAGACGGCTTCAAGAAGGGCATGGACCTCTATTTCGACCGCCATGACGGCCAGGCCGTGACGATCGAGGATTTCGTGAAATGTTTCGAGGATGCGAGCGGGCGCGACCTCACGCAGTTCTCGCTCTGGTACCATCAGGCCGGCACGCCGCTCGTCACCACCTCGGGCAGCTATGATCCGACGGCGGGCACCTTCACCCTGTCGCTCGAACAGATGATCCCGGCAACGCCCGGCCAGTCGAATAAGGAACCGATGCATATTCCGCTCAGCCTCGCGCTCTTCGGCGAAGACGGCGGCAAGATCGAGCCGAGCTCGGTCGACGGCGCGGAATATTCCGGTGAGGTGCTGCATCTCACGGACCGCACGCAGACGGCGGTATTCCGCGGCATCGGCTCGCGCCCGGTCGTCTCGATCAACCGCAGCTTCTCGGCGCCGATCAATCTGCATTTCGACCAAAACCCGGCCGATCTGGCCCGTCTGGCACGTTACGAGACGGATCATTTCGCCCGCTGGCAGGCGCTGACCGACCTGGCGCTGCCGAACCTTCTGAAAGCGGCCGTCGATGCGCGTGAGGGCAAGCCCGTCGCCTGCGAGACGACCTTCGTCGAGACACTGATTGCGGCTGCCGCCGACGAAAGCCTCGAGCCGGCTTTCCGCGCCCAGGCGCTGGCTTTGCCGAGCGAATCCGATATCGCCCGCGAACTCGGCGGCAACAACGATCCCGAAGCCATCCATGCCGGCCGGCAGGCGATCCTGAAACAGATCGCCGAGGCCGGAAAGGATGTCTTTGCCAGCCTCTACGCAGCGATGACGCCATCAGGCGATTTCAGCCCCGATGCAAAAAGCGCCGGCCTGCGGGCGCTGCGCAACTGCGCGCTGACCTATCTCTCGCACGCGGAACAGACGCCAGCCCGCGCCAAGGCCGCCTTCGACGCAGCCAACAACATGACCGATCTCAGCCATGCGCTGACGATCCTCGCCCATCATTTTCCCGACAGTGCGCAGACGAGCGCGGCGCTCGCCGCCTTCCGCGACCGCTTCGCGGAAAATGCGCTCGTCATTGACAAATGGTTCTCGATTCAGGCCGGCATTCCAGGCGCCAAGACCCTGGAGCGGATCCGTGCCCTGATGGAGAATTCGCTCTTCAAGCGGACCAATCCGAACAGGATGCGGGCTTTGGTCGGCACCTTCGCCTTTGCCAATCCGACCGGCTTCGGCCGTGCCGACGGCGAAGGCTATCATTTCCTCGCCGGCGAGATTCTCGAAATCGACGAGCGCAACCCGCAGCTTGCCGCCCGCATTCTGACCTCGATGCGCTCCTGGCGCTCGCTGGAGCCGAAACGCGCCGATCACGCCCGCGCGGCGCTGATCAAGATCGAACAAGCACCCGACCTTTCCACTGACGTGCGCGATATCGTGGAGCGCACGCTGAAAGGGTGATTTGCGCAGCCGGCCGTCGCGCAAGATGCGGCGGCCGCTGCACCCGGCGATTCGAATCACGTAAAAAATACAGAAATATAAATAGTTAACGGATTTTTACCTTTGCCTCTGGACAAGGCGAATCACCCGTGATTCTCTAGGTCAGGTTCGGGCGAGCGGCGCGCGAATCACACGAGGGACAAGGCAAAGAGATGATGGACGTGCGGCGGGCAACCGTGGCCGGAGGACGGCTGCGTGTCGATTTTGACGGGTTGAAAGCCTGGCGAAACCGCCTTTCCGGTCATGCGACATCCGAGCCGCTCCTTCGTCATCTGCCGAAGGCGGAGCTCATCCTGAAGCGCGCCATTCCGGCACTGATCGTTGCATTCCTCTCCGTCGTCGCCGCCTCGCATTTCTTCGGGATGATGGGCGAATATGCCCGGCTGGGGGCTTCCGCTCGCCATGCCACCGCTCTTTCGGCGGCGACGGCCTCGGCCGTGTTTGCCGATGCGGCCGACATCTTCGACAACGGCGATATCGCGCAGGCGCAGGCTCGCCTCGCCAAGTATCTGCCGCAGGACCGGCTGGACAGCGGCGCTTTCGTGCTGCTGGTTCAGGCCAGCGGCAAGGTTTTCGCCGCGACGGCCGCCGGGCTTCCGCATGTCGGGCGCAATGTCGGCGATTTCTTTCCCGAGGTCTCGGCGATCCGGCGTTTCGGCGACCGGGCCGGCGTCATCGAGACCACGATCGGCGGCGTGCCGCATTATGCCGAGATCACACTGATGGGCAATGCCGGCGGCTATATCGTCGCCGCCACGTCGCTCGACGAGATCGGCCGGCTCTGGCGCGAGGAACTGGCGCTCAACGTCACGCTGTTTGCCGGCATCTCCGCGATCTTGCTCGTTATCCTCTACGCCTACTACACCCAGGTGAAGCGGGCCCGCGACGCCGACGATATCTTCCTGGAGTCGAACCTGCGCGTCGAGACGGCACTGTCGCGCGGCCGCTGCGGCCTCTGGGACTTCGACTTCGAGAACCGCGAGTTCTTCTGGTCGCGGTCGATGTACGACATGCTCGGCCTGCCGGGCTCGGACAAGACGATGGGCTTCGGCGAAGCCGCGCGGCTGATGCACCCGGATGACGGCGGGCTCTACGAGATCGCCCGCGCCATCGCCAAGGGCCACTCCGGGCAGGTCGACCAAATCTTCCGCATGCGCCATGCCGGCGGCCACTATGTCTGGATGCGCGCCCGCGCTCAGGTGATCCGTAGCCATTCCGGCCGCATGCATCTGATCGGGATCGCCATGGACGTGACCGAACAGCACCGGCTCGCCCAACGCTACGCGGAAGCCGACCAGCGGCTCGCCGACGCCATCGAATGCACCTCTGAAGCCTTTGTGCTCTGGGACAAGAATGATCGTCTGGTTATGTGCAACACACATTTCCAACAGGCCTACGGCCTGCCGGACAGCGTGCTGGTGCCCGGCACCGAGCGCTCGATCGTCAATGCCGCCGCCGCCCGCCCCGTCATCGAACGGCGGATCGCCGATGCCGACGGCTCCGGTTACTCGCGCACGACGGAAGTGCAGCTTGCCGACGAGCGCTGGCTGCAGATCAATGAACGGCGCACCCGCGACGGCGGCAGGGTCTCGGTCGGCACAGACATCACGCTGATGAAGCGCCACCAGGAACGCCTGCGCGAATCCGAACGCCGGCTGATGGCGACGATCGGCGACCTCTCCGCCTCGCGCCAGACGCTGGAACTCCAAAAAGCTGAGCTTTCGACCGCCAATGCAAACTACCAGGCGGAGAAGGAACGCGCCGAGGCCGCCAACAAGGCGAAGTCGGAATTCCTCGCCAATATGTCGCATGAGCTGCGCACGCCGCTCAACGCCATCCTCGGCTTCTCGGAAATCCTGCAGAACCAGATGTTCGGGCCGCTCGGCTCGCAGAAATACGACGAATATGCCCGCGATATCCACGACAGCGGCAAACACCTGCTCAACGTCATCAACGACATTCTTGACATGTCGAAGATCGAGGCCGGCCATCTCAAGCTGCACCGCGAGCGCATCGATCTCGTGCCGCTGATCGAGGAAAGCCTGCGCTTCACAGCCATTCCGGCGGCCGAGAAGAACATCGTGATCGAGCAACGCATCTCGTCCGGCTTGACGCTGGCGGCCGACCGCCGGGCGATGAAGCAGGTGCTGCTCAACTTGCTCTCCAATGCGGTGAAATTCACCGACAATGGCGGCCGGATCGCCGTGCGCACCCGCCGCGTCGACGGCGCTGTCTTCGTCACCATCGCCGATACCGGCATCGGCATTCCGCGCTCGGCGCTGTCGAAGATCGGCCAGCCCTTCGAGCAGGTGCAGAGCCAGTACGCCAAGAGCAAGGGCGGCTCCGGCCTCGGGCTTGCCATCTCCCGCTCGCTGACCTCGCTGCATGGCGGCCGCATGAAGATCCGCTCCCGCGAAGCGGTGGGCACGGTGATCTCGCTGCGCATCCCGGATGATGTCTAGGTGTTCGGACACCCCCCAATGATGACTCGGTCGTGCCCACGCCATCTCATGCCCGAATGATGCGCTCATACCGGCCCCGAACTGGTCTTCACAGCTAAAGCGCGCCGCGATCTTCCAGATTCGCTAATCGCGCTTTAACTCCTTGTTTTTACGCATGTCGTTATCGCAAATCCACTGCACAGTTTTGCGCGGCATGCTCTGGCGGCCACAGCCCTTCCATTGCGGCTCGACGCCGCGTTACGCCGTCAGACGGCAATCTTGCCATTGCCCACTTTGGTAATGGCGACGACAGCAGGTCGCACTGGCATGTCCGGCTTGAAATCTGGCCACCGGGTGGAAAGGTCCTCGTAATAGGACGGGCGGCCGTGACCCGGCCAGTCCTCGCCGCCATCGCCGGGATGCTGCACGGCGACGAAGACGGTCTGGTCATCAGGCGTAAAGAGCGGGCCGCACATTTCGGCGCCGACCGGTACGCGGAAGAACAGTTTCGAGGTGGCGCGAGCTGCGCCCTCCGTATCGACGGCCCACAAACCGTCGGTGCGGCCGGTGGCTTTGTTGCTGTTGCCGTCCGTCGACACCCAGAGGCGGCCGGCAGAATCGACGGCACAGTTGTCCGGCATTCCGAACCAGCCGTTCTTGGTGGTTTCGGTGGAGAAGGTTGCACCGACCGCAGCAACGGAGGGATCGCCGCACTTCAGAAGCACTTCCCACTTGCCCGAAGCGGCGGTGAAATCACCGTCGTTTTCGGAGATTTCGATGATGTGGCCGAAGGCGTTTTCGGCGCGCGGATTGGCGGCGTTCACCTGGTCGGCCTTGCGGCGGGTATTGTTGGTCAGCATGACATAGACCTTGCCGTTGACGCCGTTCGGCTGGACGTCTTCCGGGCGGTCCATCTTGGTGGCGCCGAGCACGTCGCCGGCACGGCGACATTCGATCAGCACATCGGCCTGGCTGGTGAAGCCGTTCTCGGCCGTCAGCGGGCCTTGGCCGAAGATCAGCGGCAGCCACTGCATGGTGCCGTCCTCATTGAACTTGGCGACATGGAGCGTGCCGCTGTCGAGCAGGTTCATGTTGGCGGCGCGGTCGTTCGGGTTGAACGTACCGTCGGTCACGAACTTGTAGACATAGTCGAAACGCTCGTCGTCGCCGAGATAGAAGACCACTTTGCCGTTCTTGGCGACTATGGATTCAGCGCCTTCGTGCTTGGTGCGGCCGAGTGCGGTGCGCTTCTTCGGCGTGGAGGTCGGGTCCATGACGTCGACCTCGACGATCCAGCCGAAACGATTCGGTTCGTTCGGCTCTTTGGAAAGATCGAAGCGGTCGTAAAAATTGGCCCATTCGTAAGCGCCTTCCGGAACGCCGTAACGCTTGTAATTGGCGGCTTCCTTGTGGCCTTCCGGCAGATTGCCGGAGAAATAGCCGTGGAAATTCTCCTCCGCCATGATGTAGGTGCCCCAGGGCGTGACGCCGCCGGCGCAGTTGTTGATCGTGCCGATGGCGCGGGTGCCGGTCGCGTCCGCACTGGTCTTCAGGCGATCGTTGCCGGCGGCCGGGCCGGAAATGTCCATTGGCGTGTTGGCCGTAATGCGGCGGTTATATTTGCCGTCGGCGACGACCTGCCACTTGCCGTCCGTCTTGCGGATCTCGACGATGGTGCCGCCATGAGCGGCCATCTCGACGTCCACCTGCTCCTTGCTGAGCGCGCCCTGCTTGATCTTGCCGTCGACCACCTGGACGAGACCGGGGAACATCAGATGCGGGTTCGTATATTCGTGATTGACCACGAGCAGCCCGTGTTCAGCAGAACCTTCGAGCGGGATGAAGCCGACATAATCGTTGTTGTAGCCGAACTGCTTGCTCTGGGCGTCGGCCGTCTGCTTCGTCGGATCAAAAGCAGGCGCGCCGGGCAGCACGGCATCGCCCCAGCGCAGCAGGATATCGGCATTGTAGCCTTCGGCCACGTGATGCTTGTCGTCGACGCCGGCTTCCACTTCGGAGAAGTTGAAGGCGGAGCCCTTACCCTCCGCGCGCGCCTCATCCGCGCTCATCAGCGCGATCGGGCTGACGGTCGCGGCAATGGCGGAAACAGCAAGCGAGCCCTGCAGGAAGTTGCGGCGCGAGAACCGCTTGCCGATGATCTCGCCCATCGTAGGGTTGGCGCTCGTGTTGTGGCCGTCGCCATCCGCTTCTTCGAGTTGCGTCGTCGGGAATATCTGCTGGGAAAGGTGCTCGTTCATTGCGCTTGCCTCCAAGTTAAGATTTACCCCACGCGTGGAGCCATTCTAACCTAACGTTACACTATTACAGGCATGAGACAGCGAGCAGGCGGCTGACAGGGCTGGGGCAGCACCGCTCTCTCAGAAAAACTGCGCAAAACGACGATCACGCCGTTCTCACTTTTCATTGCTTCTTCTGGATCTCGAGAATTTATCTTTTTCAAACAGAGGCTTACGGTAGACCAACCGATTGTCAACAAACGTCGAACAGTTTGTCGCTGTTTCGCGAGGTGGGAGTGCTCGCTAGGGAAATGGTGCACGCAATGTGCTGTCAAAACAATTCAAGGATTATCAATGTTTTTCATTAAGTCCGCCCTCGTTGCCGGTGCCCTGGCACTTGCGTCCTCCACTGCATATGCGCAGACAATCGATGTTCCTGCCGGCACCTATCAGGCGGATGTGACCCATACCAACGTTCTTTGGAGCGTCGTCCATTTCGGTCTTTCCAACTATATCGGCCGCTTCGACAAGATTTCCGCGACGCTCGAGCTCGACCCTGCGGACGTTACGAAGTCGAAACTGACGGCGACCATTGATCCGGCTTCGGTCAGCACAAATTATCCGGCAGGCGACAAGAGCTTTAATGCAGAGATTGCCGGTAAGATGTTCTTTGATGCGGCCAAGTTCAGCGAGATCACCTTCGTTTCCACGGCCATCAACATCAAGGACAGCAAGACCGGAACCGTCACAGGCAACCTGACTTTCCACGGCGTCACCAAGCCCGTCACGCTCGACGTTACCCTGAACGCGGCGCTCAATCCGCACCCGATGTCCAAGAAGCCGACCGTCGGCTTTTCAGCAACCGGCGTGATTAAGCGCTCCGATTTCGGTGTCGCCGCTTTGGTCGGTCCTGTCAGCGACGACGTCAAGCTGACGATCGAAACCGAGTTCGTCGCTCAGTAGGTGTTTGTTGCCGGTGCAGCCGGACAATGTCGGGCTGCACCGGCTCTTTTGCGTTCCCATTGCGACGACTGGAAGTCACTTATGTCAGCTACTCATTCGGTCCGGGCCTATAGTCTAGGTGCAATGATCCTGCACTGGCTCATCGCTGCCCTCATCCTGACCCAGCTTGCCGTGGGTTTTCTGATGAGCCGTGTGGAGAGCGTTCCCGATACGCTGCGTTTTGCGATGTTCCAGTGGCATAAGACGTTCGGCATCGCTGTCCTGACCTTGACGATCGCCCGCATCGCCTGGCGCCTGTTCCACACGCCGCCCGCGCATGCGCCGATGACACGGGCGGAACAGGCCGCCGCCAGCATCGTCCATGCACTGTTCTACGCGCTGATGCTGGTCGTGCCTTTGACCGGCTGGCTGCTGGTTTCGGCTTCATCTACCGGGATTCCCACCCTTCTGTTTCTCTCCGATGCCCTGAGCTGGCCACATCTGCCCATTCCGGCCTCGATGCGCGCAACGGTTGAGGCCGCGTCCGAGAATGCGCATGTCATCCTGGCTTATGGTTTCGGGTTGCTTCTGCTTCTGCATGTGGCCGGCGCGCTCAAGCATTCGGTGATCGATCGGATGCCGTCCTTTTCGCGAATGATACCTGTCGGCTGGCTGCGCCGGATGCCGTCCTCCGCAATCGGCGTGCTGGTCTCCGTCGTGCTGGCACTGTGCTTTATCGGCGGCGGACTGTTGATCTCCAGAGCCGGCGGCACCGCATCCGTCAATGCCGCGGACCTTCGATCGACTGAAGCATCGCCATCCGGCTGGGTGATCGATAAAGCGAAGTCTGCGCTGACCTACACGATCAATTTCTCCGGAACGCCGACTGCCGGCACGATCGGAAAATGGGATGCATTCATCGAATTCGATCCGGACCATCTTGGCGCCGCCAAGGCGCGGATTGTCATCGACGCCGCCTCCATCGATTTCGATAATTCATTCGTCAGACCCAATATCGGCGGCGACGACGGCCTGCAGACGGCCACCCATCCGCTGGTGGAGGTTGTGCTCGACCATTTCGAAACGGCGGGCGAGGCCTACTTGGGCAAGGGCAATGTCCTTGTCCGCGGTGTGACGGTGCCTGTGTCGGTCCCGTTTACGATGCAGCGCGACGGGGCGGGACGAGCCATCGTTGCCGGCACGGCGGAGTTGGATCGCCTGGCCCTTGGACTTGGCCTGCAGAATGACGGAAAGGGTGAATGGCTCGATAAGGTCATCCGCGTAACCTTCAAGCTCGAAGCGACGCCGTCCGGCCCGATGAGCTAGAGCATTCCGTTTTCTTCACGGAATTGCCTATCTCGTTGCTTTCACGCAATTCCGGAACAACCTTAGATCTCAGCGGGTCGATGCAGCGGTGAAAGACAGCTGAGCGTCGAAAGCACGCTTGCATGCCGGCCGCGCTTCGCTGATGTGAGATCAGGCTTTCACGACATTCAGGAATATCTTCCGAACGGCTTTCGAAAGCCGTTTCACTTCGCCTTCCAGCGTTCTGATGTCGGGGCAGTCGCCGGCGCGGCAGACGAGTTCGATGAGGCCGGCAGGCGCGTCGTTCGGATCGAACAGCCCGTCGATGCAGAGGCGGATCAGCTGTGAGAGGCTGGTATAGAGGCCGAAGGCCTCCAGGCAGAGGTCGAGATCGCCCCTCGTCATCAACCGATCGCCAAGCACCTTCAGCGCCTCGCCGGTGCTCATTCCGTTGACGGCAACACCCACGCCCCTGGTCGGCGCGGTCAGCGCCAGGTACTGGGCGATGAATTCAAGATCGATGACGCCGCCGGGGATGTGTTTGAGGTCCCAAGGCCCGGATGGCGGCTTTTCCTTGTCAATCAGGTCGCGCATCTCGGCAACGTCGTGCGCCACCTTGGCAATGTCGCGATTGGTCGACAGCACCTCCCGGACGATATGTTCCGTCTCGGCGATCAGGCTGTCATCGCCTGAGATCAGCCGGGCGCGACTGAGCGCCATATGCTCCCAGGTCCATGCCTCCTGGCGCTGGTACTTGCCGAAGGCATTGATGCGGGTGGCGACCGGGCCCTTGTTGCCGGAGGGACGCAGCCGCATGTCGACTTCATAGAGCACACCTTCGGCGGTCGGCGCCGAGAGGGCGGCGATCAGCCTCTGAGTGATGCGGGTGAAATAACGCGTCGCATCGAGCGGCTTCGGCCCGTCGGATTCGGAAGCCGCATCGTCATAGTCATAGAGTAAGATCAGATCGATGTCGGAACCTGCCGTCAGCTCGAAACTGCCGAGTTTGCCCATGCCGGCAAGTGCGATGCGGCCGCCCGGATAGTCGCCGTGCGCGGCCCGCATCTCGCTCGTCACCGCATCGAGCGCCGCCGCGATGATGAGATCGGCGAGATGGGTGAAGGCGCGGGCGGCCATTGCGCCGTTAATTGCGCCGGTGAGCAAGCGAATGCCGATCAGGAAGCGCTGTTCGGCGGCGAAGACGCGCAGCCGGTCGAGCACCTCCTCATAGTGGCGGGCCTGGACGAGCGAGCCCTTGAGGCGCTCCCCGAGATAGTCGCGTGTCGGCAGCTCGGCCATCAGGCCAGGATCGAGCATGCCGTCGAAGACATGCGGCTTGGCGGCAATCACCTCGGCCAGCCGGGGCGCAGAGGACATGATGTTGACGATCAGCGACAGGAGCGCCGGGTTGCTGCCGAGCAGCGAGAAGAGCTGGATACCGGCGGGAAGGCCCGAGATGAAGCTGTCGAAACGCAGCAGCGCCTCATCGGCGCGCTTGCTTTCGCCGAAGACGCGCAGGAGCTCGGGCGCCAGCTCCGTCAGCCTTTCACGCGCCTCCACCGATTGCGTCGCGCGATAGCGGCCGTAGTGCCAGGTGCGGATGATCCGAGAAATGTCGGATGGCCTGGTGAAACCAAGCTTCTTCAGCGTCTCCAGCGTATCCGGATCGTCGCCCTGGCCGGTAAAAACGAGGTTGCCAGTTTCGGTGGAAAGCTTGCTCTCTTGCTCGAAGAGGCGGGCATAGCGCCGCTCCACCGTCTTCAGCACACCGACCAGCTTTTCGGAAAAGCTCGGCGTGTCGGTGAATCCCATCATGAAGGCGATGCGCTTCAGGTCGGCATCGGTCTCCGGCAAAAGGTGGGTTTGCTCGTCGCGCACCATCTGGATGCGGTGCTCGACGTCACGCAGGAACCAATAAGCCTCCGTCAGTTCGTCACGGGTTTCCGCGTCGATCCATTTCGCCTTGGTGAGCTCGCCGAGCGTCTCCTCCGTCGCCCGGCCGCGCAATGCCGGCATGCGACCGCCGGCGATCAGCTGCTGCGTCTGGACGAAGAATTCGATCTCGCGGATGCCGCCGCGGCCGAGCTTGACATTATGGCCCTTGACCGCGATCGCGCCGTGGCCCTTATGCGCGTGGATCTGCCGCTTGATCGAATGGATATCGGCGATCGCCGCGTAATCGAGGTATTTGCGGAAAACGAAAGGCGACAGTCCACGCAGGAACTCGCCACCGGCGGCCAGATCGCCTGCAACGGCGCGCGCCTTGATGAAGGCTGCCCGCTCCCAGTTCTGGCCCCTGCCCTCGTAATAGATCATCGCCGCATCGACTGGGATCGCCAGTGGCGTCGAGCCGGGATCCGGGCGCAGTCGCAAATCGGTGCGGAAGACGTAGCCGTCGGCCGTGCGCTCCTGCAGGATGCGCACCAGCCGGCGCATCATCCTCGGAAAGACATCGATCGCGTCATCCGGGTCGGGCACGATGCCGGCCTGTTCGTCGAAGAAGACGACGAGATCGATATCGGATGAATAGTTGAGTTCGCATGCACCGAGCTTACCCATGCCGAGTACGATCAGGCCCGAGCCCACACTGGGTTTGGCCGGATCGCGCAGCCTGAGCTTTCCGCTCTCATGCGCCGAAAGCAGCAGATGGTCGATCGTTGCCGCGACTGAGGCTTCGGCAAGAGCGCTCAACCAGGCGGTCGTTGTCCGAGCGTCAACGATGCGCGAGAGATCGGCGAGTGCGACGAGGAAGGCAGCCTTGCGTTTGATGATGCGCAGCCTGCTCATCACCACGGATTCGGCCGGCGCCGCCCCCTCGCCGTCCGGCCGCCAGCAGCCCCGCGCCTCGGCAATCAGTGCTTCGATCTGCGGCTCCAGCGGCCCAATGATGGCGCCGGCAAGGACGGCCGGGTCGAGAGTGACAATTTCGCGCAGATGTGGCGACAGCGTCAGCACGGCGGCGATGAAATCACGAAGCGGCCCTTCCGTCTTCAACATGGTCGCAACCGACGGCTCGCTTTTGCCCGCCTCCTGAAGATCGGTCAGCGCCAGCTTCAGTTCAGTCTGGCTCAGCGGGCGCAGCAGCCCTTCAGCGACATCCTTAAGGCCATGCGTCGATTTAGTCAGCATGCGCTCTCCCTGGCTCTACAGCAGAAGGCAGCGGTCACCCGGAATCGCGGCGCGCCGCCTTCGTTTCGGGTTAACTTAGGGTCCTGCCGGAAAACCGCCAATACACGATCCGGCCTATCGTATTGCTAGACAAGACGTTCAGGCAGCCTTGGCCGGAAAGATCATGCTGACGGTCAGTCCGCGCTGTTCGGGCTTGTCGGGATTGGTGTCGGAGAGCTCCAGCCGGCCGTTATGCAGCTCCATCACCGCTTCCACCAGCGAAAGGCCGAGCCCGGTGCCGGGCTTTGAACGGCTTTCGTCGAGGCGAACGAAACGCTTCACGACGTCGTCGCGCCGGTCAGCCGGAACTCCCGGCCCATTGTCGGCCACCGACAGGCAGATGCCGTCCGGACGGCGGGCAAGCTTGAGCGACACTTCGCCAGCCCCTTGCGTATCGGAGGAATATTTGATCGCATTGTCGAGCAGATTGAAAATCGCCTGACCGATCAGTTCGCGATTGCCATGCACCTCGACGCCGGGCTCGACGCTGGCGCTGAGGCCGAGACCGGCTTCCTCGGCTGCTGGCTCGTAAAGCTCAGCACTGTCGGAAACGATGGCCGAAAGCTCGACCGGCGACATTTCTGCCGCAACCGATCCGGCCTCGACACGGGAGATCATCAGCAGGGCGTTGAAGGTGCGGATCAGTTGGTCCGATTCGGAAATGATACCTTCGAGCGCGGCGCGCCGCGTGTTGTCATCGCTCATATCGAGCGCATCGGCCGCCTTATTGCGCAGCCGCGTCAAGGGTGTCTTGAGATCGTGGGCGATGTTGTCGGAAACCTGCCGCAAGCCCTCGTTCAGCTTTTCGATGCGCTCCAGCATGGTATTCAAGGACATCGACAGCCGGTCGAATTCATCGCCGGAGCCTCCGACCGGCAGGCGCTGCGACAGGTCGCCGGCCATGATCTTCTTGCTCGCGTCCGACATGCGGTCGATCCGTTTCAGCGCATTGCGGCCGATACCGAACCAGATGATGATGGCGCCGAGCCCCATGATTGCCAGGGCGACCATCAGGGCCTGACGCACCAGCAGGCGGAAACGCTCGGGATCACCGAGGTCGCGGCCGATGAGGATTCTGAGGCCATTGTCCAGCACGAAGATATTGGCAATGGCGCGATGGCGGCGCTCGACACCACCACCGTCGGTATAACGTTGATAGGCGAAGGGCGCAGAGATCCAACCGACCTCCTCGAAGACACCCGGCTGCACCGAGGCGACATTGCCGGCGAGAATATCGCCCGAGGGACCGGCGATAATATAGAGATTGGCACCCGGCTGGCGGGCACGCCGCTCCATGGTGCGCAGCAGCAGGTTCATGCCGCCGGCGTCATAGGCACGTTGCACCTGCTCCACTTCCTGGCGGACGCCGTCGCGAATCTGGCCCGTCAGCAGCCGTTCCGACATCGCCGTCACATAGAAGACGAGCGTTGCGGCGCAAATGGCGAATAGCAGAATGTAGAGTGCCGAAAGGCGGACTGCAGTGGACTTGAAGAGAACCCTGAAGCGGCTCATCCCTCGTCCTTGATCATATACCCCGCACCCCGGATGGTTTTCAGGAGCGGCTGGCTGAAATCCTTCTCGATCTTCGAGCGCAGGCGCGAGACATGCACGTCGATCACGTTGGTCTGAGGATCGAAATGATAATCCCAGACGTTTTCGAGCAGCATGGTGCGGGTCACCACCTGGCCGGCATTCTTCATCAGATATTCGAGCAGGCGGAATTCGCGCGGCTGCAGCGGGATTTCCTTGCCGCCGCGGCGCACCTCGTGGGAGAGCCGGTCGAGTTCAAGATCGCCGACGCGATAGACGACGTCCTGCTCCGGCGTGCCCTTGCGGCGGCCGAGCACTTCGACGCGCGCCAGCAATTCGCTGAAGGCATAGGGCTTCGGCAAATAATCGTCGCCGCCGGCACGAAGGCCGGTCACGCGGTCATCGACCTGGCCGAGGGCGGAGAGGATGAGGACCGGCGTATGGATGCCCTTGCGGCGCAACTCACTGATTACGGAAAGTCCGTCCCGGCGCGGCAGCATGCGATCGATGACGATGACGTCGTAGGTGTTTTCCGATCCCATGAACAGGCCGGCCTCGCCGTCGCTGGCGTGATCGACGACGATACCCGCCTCGCGAAAGGCTTTCGTGAGGTAGACCGCGGCCTCGAGATCATCTTCGATGATGAGAATCTTCATGCGGCCGACATTACCCACCGGCAATGTTTCGGCAAGGCTCAAAGCATTTTGATGCGGGGCGGCGCTCATCACGATCTTCCTTCAAATGGCAGAGGAATCGAGCCGTGCGGAGCTTCCTCCGCACGGCTCCCATATTCCCTAAGGATCAGCCCTGGCCGTTGATCGGAAGCGCGACGAAACGGCTTCCTTCGCTGGACTGGATCTGGAACAGCGCGCGCGTGCGGCCGTCCTTCTTGGCCTGGTTCAGAACCTTGACGACATCGGCAGCGGTGGAGACCTCCTGGTTGTTGACCGAGGTGATCTTTTCACCCTCCTTAATGCCCTTGTCGGCGGCATCGGAGTCCGGATCGATGCCGGTGATCGCCAGGCCCTTGCCGTCATCGGAAGGACCGACGGTCAGGCCGAGATCGGCCAGCGCCTTCTCGGATGCCGGCGCCTCGGGCTGCTGCGGCTGGTTGTTGTCATCAGCGGACGCATCCTTCTGGTCGGCCGGCAGCGTGCCGAGTTCGACGGTCAGAGACTGCGCCTTGCCGGCCCGCCAGACCGAAAGCTCGGCCTTGCTGCCCGGCTGCATCGCGCCGATGCGGCGGCTGAGATCACGGGCATCCTTGATCGTCTCGCCATTCAGCGCCGTGACGACGTCGCCGGCCTTCATGCCGGCCTTGTCGCCCGGCGAGCCCGGCTGCGGGGCGACGACGAGGGCGCCGCTCGGCTCGGAAAGGCCGATGGATTCGGCAATGTCCTTGGTCACGGGCTGGATCTGGACACCCAGCCAGCCGCGGGAAACCTGGCCGTCCTTCATCAGGTCGGCGACGACATCCCTGGCGGTCGAGGCCGGAATGGCGAAGGCGATGCCGACGCTGCCGCCTGAGGGCGAGAAGATCGCGGTATTGATGCCGACGACCTCGCCGTTGAGGTTAAAAGTCGGGCCGCCGGAATTGCCGCGGTTCACGGCGGCATCCACCTGCAGGTAATCGTCATAGGGACCGGAGCCGATATCGCGGCCGCGGGCCGAGACAATGCCGGCTGTGACCGTGCCGCCGAGACCGAAGGGGTTGCCGACGGCGACGACCCAGTCGCCGACGCGGACATTGTTGTCGTCGGCCCAGTTGACATAGGTGAACTTCCTGCCCTTGCCATCGACCTTCAGCACGGCGAGATCGGTGCGCGGATCCTTGCCGATCAGCTTGGCATCGAGTTCGGTGCCGTCATTCATCACGGCTACGAAGGCCTGGCCATCGGAAACGACGTGGTTGTTGGTGACGATGTAGCCGTCCTCGGAGATGAAGAAGCCGGAGCCTTGGGCGACGGGACGCAGACGGCCTTTACCGCCGGGACCGTTCGGACCATTCTGACCGAAGCGGCGCTGATGGCCCTGCTGGTCGTTCGGATCCTGGCCGAACTGCCGGAAGAAACGCTTCAGCGGGTGATCGTCGGGAAGGTCGTCGAAGCCGCGGCCGTTGAAATCGAAGGAGAAGCCGTCATTGTTATCGGCGACCGGATTGACGCGATTTTCTACGCGAACCGAAACAACGGCCGGCGAAACGGCATCGACGACATTGGCGAAGCTCGGAACGGCAGGCGCCTGAACCTTGACGGCTTCGGCGTAAGACCGGGTGATTTCGAGCGGAACGCCGGTTGCGAACACAGCGGCTGCGATACCGGCGACGGTAGAAGCCTTGAGCACAGTGGCGAGGGACGGACGTCCGTTGAAATTCTTGAGCATTGGAGCACCTTCTCTTGTTCTTAGATCTTCAGACCGGCGACGCCGGATCAGTCGATGCATGAAGATATAGGATGCGGCACCTTACTGCGAACTGTCCGGTCAATGAAAAGTTGGTAATGTTTGGAATATTTGAAGGCCGCGCCCGCGGACGTTACTTTTGCAGAAGCTTGCTCAGCGTCGCCTGCTCATCGGCTGTCAGCTTGCTTCCGGTCGGCTTGCCAGTCCTTTTGCGTGCAAAGAGGAGCAGCGACACCCCACCGGCAAGCACCAGCAGCACAGGGGCACCCCAGAGCAGCACCGTCTTCACGCTGAAACGCGGCTTGAGCAGCACGAATTCGCCGTATCGCGAGACGATATAGTCTAGCACCGCCTGATCGCTGTCGCCGTTACGGATGCGCTCGCGCACGAGCAGGCGCAGGTCCTTGGCGAGCTCGGCATTGGAATCGTCGATCGACTGGTTCTGGCAGACCATGCAGCGCAGTTCCGCCGACAGGGCGCGGGCGCGCGCCTCAAGCGTCGGATCGGCCAGCACCTCGTCGGGATTGACGGCGAAGGCAGACAAAGGGGTGAAAAGGACGAACAGGACGACAATGAGACGGGAGAGATACGTCATTCCGCCGGCTCCATGGCAGACGCTGGCGGTTTTGCCTTGGCCTTGCGACGCGGGGCGCCGACGCGCAGGCGCCTGTCGGAAAGCGAGACGAAGCCGCCGACGGCCATGATCAAGGCGCCGCCCCAGATGCAGAGGATGAACGGCTTCCACCAGATGCGCACGACGATGCCCCCGTCCTTGGTGGGGTCGCCGAGCGAGACATAGAGCTGGCTGAGCCCGAAAGTCAGGATGCCCGCCTCCGTCGTCGGCATCTGGCGGGCAGTATAAAGCCGCTTGGCCGACCAGGTGTCGGCGACCGCGGCACCGGCGCGCCGAATGGTGAAGTGGCCGCGCTCCTCGGTGTAATTCGGCCCCCTGGCCGCTCGCATGCCGTCGAATTGCAGGCTGTAGCCGCCGGCATCGACCGTCTGACCTGGCTTCATCTCGACGACATGTTCGCTCTGGAACGTCGTCACCGCGACGATACCGAGCACAGTGACGCCAAGCCCGGCATGGGCGAGCGCGGTGCCGAAGGCCGAGCGCGGCAGGCCAGTCAGCCGGTGCCAGGCGATGGCCCCCGCCACCTTGCCGATGCCGGCCCGGTACCAGAGATCGGCGATGGCGCCGAGGATGAGGAACAGCCCAGCCGCCAGCCCGAGCACGGAGAGCACCGGTCCGCCATGCTCGATGTAGAAGACGACGACCGCAGCGCTAAAGGCGACGCCGGCGACGGCATAGAGCCGCTGCAACGCGCCGAGCAGATCGCCGCGCTTCCAGGCAAGCAGCGGCCCGAACGGCACGATGACGAGCAACGGCGCCATCAGCAGGCCGAAGGTCATATTGAAGAAGGGCGCCCCGACCGAGATCTTGTCGCCGGTCAGCGTCTCCAGGAGCAGCGGATAGAGCGTGCCTGTGAGCACCGTGCCGCAGGCGACCGTCAGGATCAGATTGTTGAGGACGAGCGCGCCTTCGCGCGAGATCGGCGCAAACAGCCCGCCGGCGGCCAGCTTCGGCGCGCGCAAGGCAAACAGCGACAGAGCCCCGCCGATAAAGATCAGCAGGATACAGAGAATGAAGACGCCGCGGGTGGGGTCGCTGGCGAAGGCATGCACCGAGGTCAGCACGCCGGAGCGCACCAGGAAGGTGCCCATCAGCGACAGCGAGAAGGTCAAGATGGCAAGCAGCACCGTCCAGATCTTCAGCGCCTCGCGCTTTTCCATGACAAGCGCCGAATGCAGGAGCGCCGTGCCCGCCAGCCAGGGCATGAAGGAGGCGTTCTCCACCGGATCCCAGAACCACCAGCCGCCCCAGCCGAGCTCGTAATAGGCCCAGTAGGAGCCCATGGCGATCCCGAGCGTCAGACAGGTCCAGGCAGCCAGCGTCCAGGGCCTGACCCAGCGCGCCCAGGCGGCGTCGATGCGCCCTTCCAGAAGGGCTGCAACGGCAAAGGAGAAGCAGACGGAGAAGCCGACATAACCGATATAGAGCAGCGGCGGGTGGATGGCGAGGCCGACATCCTGCAGCACCGGATTGAGATCACGGCCCTCGGCCGGCGCCGGATCGAGCCGCAGGAAGGGATTGGAGGTCAGAAGGATGAACAGGGTGAAGGCGAACGAGATCCAGGCCTGCACAGCCAGCACATTGGCCTTCAGCGTCTGCGGCAGGTTGGCTCCGAAGACAGCGACCAGCGCGCTGAACAGCGCCAGGATCAGGAGCCAGAGCATCATCGAGCCCTCGTGATTGCCCCAGACGCCGGAATATTTGTAGATCAGCGGCACCAGCGAATGCGAGTTCTCCCAGACATTCCCGACCGAGAAGTCGGAGACGACATGGGCATAGGTCAGGACGGCGAAGGCAAAGGCGACGAGCAAAAACATCACCAGCGAGCCGACGCTCGCCACATCCATCATCGCCGGGTCGCGACGACGGGCGCCGATCACCGGCACGATCGAGACGATAAGCGCCGTCGCCAGTGCCAACACCAGGGCGTAATGGCCGATCTCGATGATCATGGCGTCGCCTTCGCCTCCTGGCCCTTCGTTTGCTGACCCCCAGCTTGTTTCCCCTGCCCCTGGCCTTCCTGCCACAGCCCCTGCTGTTTCAGCTTGTCGGCCACTTCCTTCGGCATATAGGTCTCGTCATGCTTGGCAAGCACGGTATCGGCGGTAAAGATATTGCTGCCAGCGGCAAACATGCCCTCGGTGACCACACCCTGGCCCTCGCGGAACAGATCGGGCAGGATGCCGGTATATCTGACCTTCACCGCATTCGCGCTGCCGTCGGTGACGGAAAACTCCACTGTCGAACCGGCGCCGCGCACGACGCTGCCCGCCCCTACCAGGCCGCCGAGCCGGATGCGGGTCTCCGGCGCCACCGGCGTCCTGGCCAGATCCGCCGGCATGTAGAAATAAGCCACCGACTGGCTGAAGGCGAACATCACCAAAAGCACCGCCGCAAGGATGAAACTCATCCCACCCGCGATCACCGCAAGGCGCTTCTGCTTGCGCGTCATTGCGTCATTCCCTCCGTGGCTAAGCCAAGCTCCCTGGCAAGCGTCAGCAATTGCCGGCCCTGTTCGCCGGGCGGCGGAAAGGCGGCAAGACCGCGCTTCAGGGCGTCGGCTGCGCCAGCCTTGTCCTTCAATACGGCGTAAGAGCGGATGAGCCGCATCCATCCCTCGAAATTGTTGGGATCCTCACGAAGCTTGGCATCAAGGCTTTCGACCATGCCGCGGATCATCTGCTGGCGGTCGCCCGCGCTCATGTTTTCCGCCGCCGCCACATCTTCCGAGGTCGGTCCGCCGGGCACCGCCGGCTGGGCCGCGCCGCCGTTCTTAGCGATATGTTCATTGACGAGCGGCAGCCAGGGCGCATCGGCCGGCGATTGTTGCGCCAAGGCCTCGAAAGCTCGGCGCGCCTCGTCGGCCTGTCCCGCCTGCTCCATGCTGAGCGCGATGTAGAAGCGGGCACGCGGATTGTTGGCCTCCAGCGACAACGACTGTACCAGCACCTGGCGCGCCTCCTCCGTCACCACGCCCTCGGAGACCGCCATCAGCGTCTCGGCAAGGCCGTCGAGCCGGATCGGGCTCGGGCCGAGAAGCCGGATCGCGTTGCGGTAGGCGAGCTCAGCATCGGCCACCCGCATCGTGCGGAAATAAATCGGCGCCAACACGTCCCAGCCCTTGCCATCGTCGGGGTTTTCGGCCAGATGCCGTTCCGCCTTCGCGATCAGCACCGCGACGTCGTCGCCGGGATTTTCCAGCCGCGCCTGCAGCGGCTGCGACGGCAGGTCCGGCCTGCCAGTCGTCAAATAAAGACAGAGTCCGAGCACCGGCAGGATCAAGAGGACCAAAACTTCGGTGACACGGTGATACCGTATGGGCTTCTGCGTCGTCTCCGGCTCGCCGGCGGAGACGGCGATCAGCCGCCGGCCGACTTCGGCCCTGGCGTAATCAGCCTCTTCCGGCGTGATCAGCCCGCCGGCAAGATCGCGGTCGAGCTCGCGCAGCTGGTCGCGATAGACAGCCGCCTCGCCGACGCGGCTGTCCTGTTCCGCCTTCGCACCGCGCAGAAGGGGGTAAAGCAGGATGACGGCGACGGTTGCCGTCAGAACGGCAACGAGAATCCAGAACAGCATATCGGCCCCAATACGTGAAGCGCACGGCTATTCCAACTGTCAAAGCCGGAATGACGAAGATTTGAGGCTATTCGCCGCAATTCGCAAAAAGGCTTCAACCGAGCGGCGACCAGCTGCCGTCGTCATTGCGGCAGGCTGCACCCCGCGCTACGGTGTCCTTGCCGTCGACGGTCAGCGTATGGGTATATTGCCGGCAATTCTGCGAACCGACTTGGTAAGGGGCCGCCGCCACCACCTTGCCGGAGACGTCCTTGCCGTTCCAGACCACCGGCTGGCCGGCCGCCGCCCCTTCCAGCGCCCGATATTCCGCCTCGAGCGCACGCTGTTTGTTGCTGTCGCTCAAGTTCACACCGCTGCGGCCGACAATGCCGCCCTGCAGTGCGGTGATGAAGGCGACCGATGCGGAGGGTTTGCTCGAAAAAATGCCGCGCGAAGCAGCACCCTTCGTCGTCGTGCAGCCGGACAGCGCGACGGCGAGAAAAAGGGTGGAAACGATCATGCCTTGCGAGCGTAGAATCATTGCGTCGAACCGCGATCAGAGGTCAAATTTCAGCCGATCGAAGTGCAGCGTCCCCGTGTCAGCATTAAGGCAAAGCATGCTATGCGTTTGCCACTATCTTTGTGACATCAAGCAGTTGGTCATGCAACATCCTTTGTCACACCGGGCAGGATAAGCTTCGCCTTCAGCCCGCCCCATTCACCACGCGAGAGCTCGAGCCGCCCCTGGTACTCGTTGGAAATTTCGGTGACGATCGAAAGGCCGAGCCCGGTTCCGGGCTTGCTTTCGTCGAGCCTGCGGCCGCGCTTCAGCGCCTCGCGGATCTGGTCCGGCTCCAGGCCCGGCCCGTCATCCTCGACGGCGAGCTCCACCCAGCGGCGGCGCGCGCTCGCTTCCGCCCCTTTCACGTCCTCGCCGGCCTCGACGGCCGAAAGCCGCACCCTGCTTTTGGCGAAACGCGCCGCATTTTCCAGAAGATTTCCGACCGTCTCCTCGAGATCCTGCTGCTCCATGGCGACGGCGAGATGCGGCGGCGAGACGACGAGATCGAATTCGGTGTCGACATTCAGCCGGCGCATGACGCGCACCAGCCGCTCCAGCGCCGGCTCGGCGTCGGTGCGGGCGAGCACGGATTCGCGCTGGGCGGCGATACGGGCCCGGTTGAGATAGGACTGCACCTGCCCCTGCATCGATTCCGCCTGGCTGCGCACCAGTTCGCCATGGGATTTTTCGAGAACGCGCGCCTCATTCAGAAGAACGGCGATCGGCGTCTTCAGCGAATGGGCAAGGTTACCGACCTGCATGCGCGCCCGCTCAACGATGCGGCGGTTGCTGTCGATCAGCGCGTTCACCTCATTGGCGAGCGGCAGGATTTCACGCGGGAAGTCCCCCTTCAACTGCTCGCTCTCGCCGGCGCGGATGCGCTCCAATGCGGCCCGCGCCTTGTCGAGCGGCTTCAGGCCGTAAAGGATCGCCAGGGCATTGACGATCAGGCTGCCGACGCCGAAACCGGCAAGTGCCAGATAGAGACTATGAGAAAAGGTGCGGACATCGTCCTCGACGACATCGACATTGCCGGTCACGCGGAAGCGCGCCGCGCGCCCGTCCGTGTCGAGCACCACTTCGGTCTCGGCCACCTGCACGCGGTTGCCGGAGGCATCCGTCACCTGGTAGTAGCGCTCGTAATTCTTGTCGAAAGGCGCCTCGACGACGGAGGGAACCGGGATGAGCGCCGAGCCGAGGGAGGGCGACACCAGCGGCGCTGTCGTATAGGTGCCGAGCGGCTCGACCACCCAGTACCAGCCAGTCTTCGGCTGGGCAAAACGCAGATCGCCGAGCTGCGGGCTGCCGCTCAACGCCCCCTGATCGCCGATCGTCACGGAATTGATGACGTTATAAAGCTGGGCCCGCAAGAGATCCTGGAAACCGCGTTCGGCGCTCTTGCGGTAGAGCGTCGAGATCAGCAGACCGATCACCACCAGGGCCACCGTCGACCAGACCGTGGTCAGCAGCAACACACGTGCGGTGAGCGACTTAATTCGCATGTTTCGGCGCTTGGATGCGGTAGCCGAGACCACGCACCGTTTCGATCAGGTCGACGCCCATCTTCTTGCGCAGACGGCCGACGAAGACCTCGATCGTGTTGGAATCGCGATCGAAATCCTGGTCGTACATGTGCTCGACCAGTTCCGTGCGCGAGACGACCTCGCCCATGTGATGCATGAGATAAGCGAGCAGGCGGTATTCGTGCGAGGTCAGCTTCAGCGCCGTGCCGTTGACCGTCGCCTTGGAGGATTTGGTATCGAGCCGCACCGGCCCGCAGACGATCTCGGAGGATGCATGTCCGGCCGCGCGTCGGATCAACGCGCGAATGCGCGCCAGCACTTCCTCGACATGGAAAGGCTTTGTGACATAGTCGTCGGCGCCGGCGTCGATACCAGCCACCTTGTCGCTCCAGCGGTCGCGCGCCGTCAGGATCAAAACCGGCATGCCGCGGCCGGCGCCGCGCCATTTTTCCAGCACGGTGACACCGTCCATCTCCGGCAAGCCGATATCGAGAATGATGGCGTCATAGGGTTCGGTGTCGCCGAGGAAATGGCCTTCCTCGCCGTCGAACGCCTGATCGACGACATAGCCTGCCTCCTTCAGCGTGTCGGTCAGCTGCCGGTTGAGGTTGACGTCGTCTTCGATTACCAGAATGCGCATCGGTCCGCCTTCGTCCGTTTCAAATCGATCGTGTTTTGAATAGACCGATTCCGGTTACATCGGAACCTTTACCGTTACCTTGCGTGGACGCTGGCCATTGCCGGACACGAGAACGGTAATGATGCAGCTGTCGCCTACTGGTTGCACGGACAGGAGCTGCCCGCCCGTCTGCTCGACGACCTGGGCTGCGGCGGCGCTGCAATCGCCTGCCACACGCAGGATGAGGGTGCCCGCGCCGTCCGGTGAGGGCGCCGATACCACCAGTCCGGCGGCCACTACTGCGACGCTCAGAGGAAAGGCCATGTCTTACGCTTTCAAGGTAATTCCAACTTGGTGCGACTATGTACTCACGTGACCTGAATGGCAAATGAATGCGCTGTAATACAGGGTATTTAGAACCATTCTCGACTGCTTGGAGCAAGCGATTTCAGCCCTTGGAAACTGCCGCTGCCGCAAGCGCAAGCAGGTCCGCCTTGACCTGAAAACAATGGGGGCTCACCCCTGGAATCCAGCTGTTGGCCAGCACCTCCGGCAAACACCGAAAGCCGGGGGTGACCCCGACCAAGGTCATCGATTCCGAAGCGGCAGCGTGGCGCCGATTCCGCAACCACGATAGACCAGCCGATGGGGGCACGCTTCAGGGCGCACGGGTCGTCCTCAAATTGTACCGCGCTCTTATGTCATTCGTGCATCTTTTCATCCGGTCGAGATAAAAATGCAGGCTGCCGGCATAGCGGATTTGCCGATTGCGGCTTTCCCCGGCTGGTTGAAACTGCTATGCCTTGCTACCCTCGCATTTCAGACCCTTTCCGCACCCATGCCAAAACCCTTCCGCTTCCGCTCGGCGCAGACGGTCGCCGTCCTTGCCGTCACCCAGCTGATCGGCTGGGGCACGACCTTCGACATACTCGGGGTCATGGGCCGCATCGTGGCGCCCGATCTCGGCGTGGCAAACGAGGTGGTGTTTGCAGGCCTGACGATCATGATGATGGTCAGCGCCGCCGTTGGTCCGATAACCGGCCGCTGGCTTGCCCGTTATGGCGCCGCGCCGGTGCTTTCGGCGTCTTCTCTGACCTTTGCGCTCGGTCTTTTTCTGCTTGCCGCCGCAAACGGCATCATAGTCTATGCCGCCGCCTGGATCGTGATCGGCGTCGGCGGCGCGCTCGGCCTGTCCGCGCCGGCCTATACCGCCGTCGTCGAGCGCGAAGGAATAAACGGCAAGCGCGTCATTGCCATCCTGATGCTGTTCACCGGGCTATCGAGCGCCGTCTTCTGGCCGGTCCTCAGCCTGCTCAACGACACCTTCGGATGGCGCCTGACATTCCTCATCTGCGCGGCGCTGCAATTCTTCATATGCCTGCCGCTGCATCTTTTCGCCCTGCCGAAACCGATCGCGACCCAGGTCGACGGCGGCGCGGCCGACGTCGCCCCGGTGCCGCTGTCGAAGGCGGCGCAGCGCAAGGCCTTCCTGCTGATCGCCGCGACGACCACCATCACCACCTTCATCACCTTCGGCATTTCGCCATCGCTGCTCGAGATCTTCCGCCAGTCCGGCGCTTCGCCGGCCTTGGCGCTGCAGCTCGGCTCGGCCCGCGGCATCCTCGGCATATCGGCGCGGTTCCTCGATATGCTGCTCGGCCGGCGCGGCAATCCCATCCTCAGCGCCGCCACGGGTATCGGCCTGATGCTGACGAGTTTCCTGATGCTGCTGCCCGCCGGTCCTTCGACGACGCTGCTGATCACTTTCATCCTGCTTTACGGCTTCGGCGCCGGCGTCGTGACCGTCGCCCGCGCGCTTCTGCCACTGGCCCTGTTTTCGCCGCGCGAATTCGGCCTGCAGTCGGCCCGACTGTCGCTGCCGCAAAACCTTGCCAATGCCGTCGCCCCTGTCGTCTTCACCGCCATCCTCGACCGCGCCGGCACCGGTCCGGCACTGCTTTTCGCAGCCGTGCTCGCGGCATTGTCGCTGACCCTCGTGCTGATGCTGATGGCGCTGGTGCGAGGCGCACGGGCATCGCAACCGAGCCCGGTCATTTCGTGAGACACGGATTCAGGCGCGTTTGGCGAATCTTTTGAATCGCTTGCTGCGGCTTTTTCGGAGATTGCGTCCGATCGTTCGGAACTTCGTTCAACTGCGGGCGACCTGATTCCAGAGGATCGTCCATCCATTTGAACTTCCTCAGAATTCGGCTCGAAGCCTATCGCTTGCCGAAGTCAGAGCGGCCGGGTGACGGCGGTGCGGCTGTCGTAATCGGCGGCGATGCGTTTTTCCCGGAGCGGGCGCACGCGCTCGATCGAGCGCTGATAATCGGGATGCGCCTTATAGGCGGCGAGCGCCGCCTCATCGTCAAATTCGCCATAGACCACAAGATCGATCTCGGTGCCCAGCTGATCGGTCTTCACATTGGTGCCGATTTCCAGCAGCCGCGCGTGCGGAATGGCCGTCAGGATCGAAAGCCCCGCCCTCACCTCCTCCAGATGTTCCTCCTGCACGGTGAAGAAGACGATATGGCGGATCACGCAGAAGCTCCTGTCAGATTTCAGAGGGGTCGGTCCGCGCGATAACACGTGAACCCGGGGCCTTCAACCGCGCGGCCTGCGCTACGCGGCATCCGGACGCAGCGCCGCATTGAAGGCAATGGCATAACCCGCGAGTTTCTCGGCCCGGTCGGTGCCGTTGACGATGCGGCGCGCATTGACCCAGTCCTCGGTCGTCGCATTCAGATGATCGGCAAGCCTGTGGCCGGTAAAGCTGCCCTGCAGCATGCCTTCGATCAGGATCGTCACCGCCGCATCCATCTCCATCGCCCGATCGGGATCGGCAACGAGGTCGATGCCCGTCAGCGCGCTCATCGCCTCGTAATTCCGCTTATGGGTAAGCTGCACGAGGCCACGGCCGAGCCAGCAGCGGCCGTCCTCGTCTGGCCGCCAGTAGGGCGCCTTCACCCAGGAGAGCCGGCCTGCGGCAAAGGCTGCCTCCAGGATCTCGACGGCGCGCATATCGCTTTCAGCCAGCGTCTCGCGCACCGGCTGCATCGTATAGGCGGTCTCATGATAAGCGGTCGCGAGGATATAGGCCAGCCATCGGCGATCGGCCTGCGCAAACCGCTTTTCCCACGCATCGAGAATCGCGGACATGCCCACTACCTGAGGCTGAGTCAGCTCTCCCCTGAAGAGTTCCTGTCGCACCGCATCAAAAAACAGTATCCGGTCCGTGTGGACAACCATTCCGCGTTACCCGTGAATCTCGTGGTTAAAATCGTCTTAATCGATTAAAATGAACTTAATCGTTTGAAGTGCCTAAGCCCCTGATTTACACGCCTTTTGTCTTGTGCAATGCATCATTTCGCCCGAAGCCTTACCACCACAAGAGGAGACTTCCGATGCAGACGCCCGTCAATACGCAAACCACCATTCCCCAGCACGTCGTCGACCAGATGGAAAATGAGTGGCGCCAGATTCGCCTTGAGCGGGAAAATACGCGCCCGACCCGGCAGCCTCAGCAACAGCGCTGAAAGATACGGCCAAAGCGGCGCAGATGTAAGGCCGGCCCTCATCGTGTCGCAGCCTCAAGCCGGTTCGCCAGTCTTTCCAGCGACCGGGTGAAAATCGTTTCCATCCTGAGCGCGCGCGACAGCACCAGCGCGCCTTGAATGCCGCAGACGCCCTCCTCGGCAAGCGTCTGCGCCTCCCCCGCGCCACAGCCGGCCCGGATCAACGCCGAACGCAAGGCGTCGATCCAGCGGATGAAATAGTCGCCGATCGCCGACGAAAACCGCTCCCGGGTGTCATCGAGGGCGAAGGCGCCAACGAGGCAGATGCGGCCGCCGGAGCGGAAGTAATCATTCACATTGACCCACATCGCCGCGATCGCCTGCTGGGCGTCGTCATTGCGCAGCGGCCTATAGATCGCCTGTTCGAACCAGGCATCGATATCGGCGAGCACGGCGCCGGCCATCTCCTCCTTGCCGCCGGGAAAGAAGTGGTAGAGGCTGCCCTTGCCGATGCCGGTGCGTTCGGTGATGCGGCTGAGCGTGGCGCCCTCATAGCCGAGTTCGCGGAAGGCTTCCGCGAGCAGCGATATAATGTCGGCGCGTTCATAGACGGTCTTCACCGGTCTGAATTCATCCTGTTCAGAGCATATCGCGCAAAACTGTGCAGCGGTTTTGCGATCACGGCATGCGAAAAATCAAGACCTAAAGCGTGGGCCACGCGAATCTGAAAGATCGCGACGCGCTTTAGAGGCCGAGCTCGGTCAGGCCGGGATGATCGTCCGGCCGCCGGCCGAGCGGCCAGTGGTATTTGCGCTCCGTCTCCCGGATCGGCAGATCGTTGATGCAGGCAAAACGACGCTGCATCAAGCCGGCCGCGTCGAATTCCCAGTTCTCGTTGCCGTAGGAGCGGAACCAGTTGCCGCTGTCATCGTGCCATTCATAGGCGAAGCGGACAGCGATGCGGTCGTCGGTAAAGGCCCAGATTTCCTTGATCAGCCGATAGTCCAGCTCTTTCGCCCATTTGCGGGCGAGAAAAGCGACGATCTCGGCGCGGCCGGTGATGAATTCGGCGCGGTTCCGCCACTGGCTGTCCGGCGTATAAACCAGCGAGACGCGCCCGGGGTCGCGGCTGTTCCAGCCGTCCTCGGCAAGACGGACTTTCCGGGTGGCAGTTTCGAGGGTAAAGGGCGGGACGAGGCTAGACATGGGCTTTCCTGTTCTGATCGGATTTCATTGTACTGATCGGTACAATGATTGCAAGCTGACTTGAAGTGGTAGTCTCAGACGTCGCGATGCAGGCTGCTCCAGCGCAACGGCAGGGCATCAAGGCGAAGCACAATCTCTTCGGGCGTGAAACGCCACAGCCGCTCCGCCCGTTGAAAGGCTGAGATTTCCGGTGAATCCAGCAGCACGTCGGCCTTTCCCGTCATTTGCAGCAGGTCGCCGGCTTCGAAATCGACGAAGACGAGCCCGGCTTTCGGATTGACGAGAATATTGCCGAGGGTGTTGAAGAACCGGTTGCCGGGAAAATCGGGAATGGTCAGCACGCCCTCGGCGCTAACCCGCACGAAGCCGGCATCGCCGCCGCGATGGGAGACATCAACCTGCCGCTCGCCATCGCGGTCGACGTAGGAGGCGACGAAAAACGTATCGGCCCTCTCGACCATCCGCTGCGTCCGATCATCGAGGCGCGCGGAACGGATCGGCCGCATTGCGGTCACCGCGTCGGGGTCGCGGACGAAAGCGGCTGAGCGCGGCTGGATATATTGCGGGCAGTTGCCGAAGCTCTGGCCGACGCGCAGGCGGAAAGCCTCGGCATCCACCCTGCGGATGACGCCGTTCAGCCGGTTGCGCCGCCGGGTCTCGAGCTGGATGCCGAGCAACGCGATCGCGTCGCCGTCCTCCATGCCGGCATCGGCGGGATCGTCCGGATCGCGCCGCAGATCGACATCGAGAGCCTCGGGCTCGGGCGAGTACAGAAAGCCCGGGCGCCCGGCCCGTATCGTCGCCCAGGCATCGCCCTGTGCATCGACCGCGCCGAGCACGACGAAAGGCAGCATCGGAAAGAAGGCGCGATGCTGCTCGGGCATGGCCTTGCGGATGAAATTGCGGCCTGGTCCATCCATGCGTTCGACGACGCCGACGCTGCGCTGCATGGCGAGTTCACCCGCGTGCCAGGGTGATGCGGCATCCTGTCTTGTCTCGTTCAACATCATGGCCTCCTTGTGGGGATCATCGGCTGGCCGGGACGGCGCTCCGCCCCGGCGGCTGTTCATGCGGCAAGGCCGATCTTCGTCTTGCGGAAGCCGACGAAACCCGGCAGCGCCTCGATGCGGGCGAGCCATGCCCGAACGCTCGGATAGGCCGAGGTATCGACATTCCCCTCCGGCGCGTTAGCGATGTAGCTGTAGAGCGCAATGTCGGCGATCGTCGGCTTGGCGCCGAGCAGGAAGCTGCGGCCGGAGAGCTCGGCCTCGACCAGCGCGAGAATGCGATGCGCCCGGGCAATGACCTCCTCCATACGGAAATCGGCGCCGAAGACGGTGACCAGGCGGGCGGCACATGGTCCGTAGGCAATCTCGCCGGCCGCAACCGACAGCCATTTCTGTATCCGCGCCGCAGCAACCGCTTCCTCCGGCAGCCAATCGGTGCGGCCGTATTTGCGCGAGAGGTAAACGAGGATGGCCGAGGAATCGGCAATGACCGTGCCGTCATCATCGAGAACCGGCACCTGGCCGAAGGGATTGAGCGTCAGAAATTCCGCAGCCTTGTGGGCGCCCGCCGCCATGTCGACCTCGATCAGTTCATAAGGCACGCCAAGCAGCGACAGGAACAGGTGAGCCCGGTGCGAATGGCCGGAAAGCGGATGATGGTAAAGCTTCATCATGGTTCCTCTGCTGTTTGATGGCGGACAAAATTTGTCCCCTCTCGATGAGGAGGTAACTTACTGCCTTCCACTCCACCGCAGTAGAATGCTAGTCTGGGAGGCATATTCCCAATTTATGGAAGGACAGAATGGACCGTCTCGATGCCATGACCGTGCTTCTCGCCGTTGTCGAACAGGGCAGCCTCTCGGCTGCCGCCCGGCATCTGCGCTCGCCGCTTGCGACCGTCAGCCGCAAGGTTTCGGAGCTGGAAGCACATCTCGGCGCCCGGCTTTTACAAAGAAGCAACCGGAAGGTCGCACTAACGGAGGCCGGCCGCTCCTATGTCGAGGCGGCGCGGGAGATCCTCGACCGCGTGGACGAAGCGGAACGGGCTGCCGCCGGCGAATACAGCGCGCCGAAAGGCGAGCTGACGATGACGGCGCCGATCGTCTTCGGGCGGCTGCACGTCCTGCCTGTCGTGGTCGATTTCCTGAAAGCCTATCCCGACATCAATCTGCGACTGATGCTCGGCGACCGGCTGGCGAACCTTGTCGAGGATCATATCGACGTGGCGCTGAGAATCGGTAACCTGGCCGACAGCAACCTGATCGCCACGCGGCTCGGCGCGATCCGCCGCACCGTCTATGCCAGTCCGGGTTATCTCGCGCGGAACCCGGTCCCCGTGCAGCCCGCCGAGCTTTCCGCGCATGACTGCATCACCTTCGAGGGCATGGCCACGACGCAAAGCTGGACATTCACCGAGGGAAAACGCGACCTCGCCGTGCCGGTCCGCTCGCGGCTTGCCGTCAACACTGCCGAGGCGGCGGTCGATGCGGCCGTCGCCGGTCTTGGCATCACCCGTGTGCTTTCGTATCAGGCCGCCCGCGCCGCGGCAGCGGGCCTGCTGGTGCCGCTGCTTGCCGATTTCGAGCCGCCGCCGGCGCCGGTGCACCTCGTCTATCCCTCGCAGGGGCTCGTGCCGATAAAATTGCGGGCGCTTATCGATTTTGCCACGCCGCGCCTGCGCGCTGCGCTGAAATAGGCCGGTAGATTCAGGCCAGTCTGCCCTCTTCCGCCTTGTAGAAATACTGGCTGGCGACCAGCCAGCCTTTCAGCGGCCGGAGCGGCGGAATGCAGGTGGCGAGCATGAAGGGGCCGGTGACCAGGAGCTGCACCCAGATCGGCGCCGAGAAAGCCACCTCCAGCCACACGCCGAGCAGCACGCTCGGGATGCAGGCGAAGCAGATGACGAAGAAGGCCGGGCCGTCAGCGGGGTCGGCGAAGCCATAATCGAGGCCGCACACCTCGCATTGCGGCTGCAGCGTCAGGAAGCCCTTGAACATATGGCCCTGCCCGCAGCGCGGGCAATGTCCCTTGACCCCGGTCTGGATCGGAGGAAGCGGCGGATATTCGACGTCCATGATAACCTCATCTTTTCTGGCACGCGGCAGAACCAATCAATGCCGTACAAATGTGTGCATACAATACATTTATGTTGTTCTGCAATTTCCAGTCAATTTGCCAGAATGCCGCAGATTTCGGTTTGCCGGCGACGTACCAACCGCAGATTTCCAAGCATGATTGACGTCTGGCGAGGGCCTGCCGCTTGCAGCGTCGGCGGCGCTTCCAAGTCAGAAGAACGAGGCCGCCATCTCCGGCGGGCCTTCCAGCGCATGGGCCATGAACTCGAGTTCGTCTTCCAGCTTGCCCCGCGCGATCGGGCCGCCGAGGCAGACCCGAACCGCCTCGGCCGGCGCGCCCTCGACCGTGAAGGCATCGCTTGCCACCACGCCGATGCCGGAGGAACGCATATGGCTGCCGAAGGTGGAGCGGGTCCAGCCGTTGATCAGAGGCAGCCAGATATTGAAGCTGATCGGATCGGCGCGGTAGCTGCCGGCAGGCAGGATAGCGGCGACCATCTGCTGGCGGGCGGCAGCCTCGGCACGGACGAAGCGCAGGATCGCATCGGCCGTGCCGTCCTCGATCCAGCGGGTGGCGAGTGCCATGTTCAACGGCGAGGCCATGACATTGTTGGCGCGCATTGCGCTGACGAAGGGCCACCCCGCCTTGTTGTCGGGCGCCACGACATAGGCAAGGCGCAGGCCGGCGCCGATGCATTTCGCCAAGCCGCCAATATGCCAGGTCAGATCGGGCGCCGTTGCCGCCAGCGGCGCCGGCCCTTCCGCCGGAATGAAGCCATAGGCATCGTCCTCGACGATCGGCAGATGATATTTGCGGGCGACGGCTGCGATTTCCTTGCGGCGGCCGACCGGGATGGTCAGCGTCGTCGGGTTCTGCAGCGTCGGATTGAGATACAGCGCCTTCGGCTTCAAGCGCTCGCAGGCCGCCGCCAAAGCATCCAGCAGGATACCGTCCCCATCCATCGGCAGGCCGGCAAGATTGAGCCGCAATTGGGCAGCAATCGAGCGCATGCCCGGATAGGTGATGATTTCCGACAACACGGTCTCGCCGGGTTTTGCCAGCAGGCCGAAGATCGCCAGCAGCGCAGGATGGGCGCCCGGCGTGACGAAGATCCGCTCCTGCGAGGGCTTGAGCCCGCGACGGCCGAGCCAGACGGCGGCAGCCTCCTTGTCGATTCCGGCGCCGCCGAAGCCCTGATAGCGCAGAAGCGGGATGAGGTTCGCCGCCACCGCCGAAATGCCCTCGCGCATGCGGGCAATCAACTCCGGATCGTCCGGTTCCGGCGGCAGGTTCATCGTAAAATCGCCAACAGACGCACGGCGGGGGTCGGGCGCGGCACCGACGCCGAAACCCTGGCGCTGCTGATCCGCAGCGCCGGTGACGAAAGTGCCCCGGCCGACATGGGAATCCACGAGACCGCGCTTCTGCGCCTCGACGTAACCTCTCGCCACTGTCGTGAAATCGACATTCAGCCGTTTGGCAAGTTCGCGTTGCGGCGGCAGCCGGTCACCGGCCACCAGATGCCCGCTGCGCAGATCCATTTCGATCAGATCGGCGATCGCCATGTAACGGGGGCTGCTGCTGCGGCTGAGATCGGGATGCCAGTCCTTCATTTGGTGATCCGGTCAGTCTGATTTCTGAAGACATTGACCGTATATTGTTGCATCTCGTCACTGTCACGAAAAATGTCAGCCTCCGAGCTAGGAGGCTGACGGCTGATTGGATGCATCACCGCATCGACGGCGCCGCGAAGGCGTCGATGCCGGTCAACTTTGCTGACAAGGCCCACAGGCGTTCGCCATGCTCGGGATTGGTTGCGTGATCGCTGACACCACCCGGCTTCCCGTCGATAGCCCGGTCGGCCACATCGCAATCCTCACAATAAAGGCCTCCCATGCCGTCGAGCTGAGGTGAGGTCGCCGCCCATAGTTGCGTGGCAGCCCCCTGCGATGGTGTCTTGAATGTCGGGTCGATCGGATTGCCATCCGTATCGATCCAACCGGCACGCACCATTTCCTCCCGTGAAAGATGGCGCTGGAGGGGCGTGAGGATCTTGCCCGGATGCAACGAGAAGGCGCGGATGCCGGCACCCTGCGCGAGCCTATCGAGATGCAGGGCGAAAAGCGCATTGGCAGTCTTCGACTGACCATAGGCCTGCCACTTGTCATAACCGGTCTCGAACTGCACGTCGTTCCATCGGATGCCGGAGATTTGGTGGCCGCCTGATGAAACCGAAACGATACGGGCATTGGGCGAGATGGCCGGCGAAACGCCATTCACCAAAGCGAAATGGCCGAGATGATTGGTTGCGAATTGCGCCTCCCATCCATTACCGACGCGCGTCTGCGGGCAGGCCATGATGCCGGCGCTGTTGATGAGGATATCGATGCTGCGGCCGGCAGCGACGATGCCATCGGCGAAGCGGCGAACGCTGTCAAGACTGGAGAGATCGAGCCGCTCGACCTGCACACCACCGATGCCGGCGACGATGTCTCGCGCCGCTTCGGGGTTCCTCGCACCGATGATCACCGTGGCGCCGGCGCCCGCTAAAGCGCGCGTGGTCTCCAGCCCGAGGCCGGAATGGCCGCCGGTGACGATGGCGCGCTTACCGGAAAGATCAAGACCGGCCAGAACCTCATCGGCGGTCGTGCGAGCTCCAAATCCGGAGCCGATAGGGGCTTGTTTGTCGTTCATGATGATCGCCTTTGTTTTGCGACGTTGCGGAGGAGCTGAGAATAGGATGTGGCGATCAGACGATCCATGCGCTAAAGTCCGCCATCTCTTCGCCATCGTCCGGATTTGCGCATGGACCCGTTATCGAATGTTCTCGGATTGCTCAAACCGAGAAGCTATGTTTCTGCCGGGCTGGATGCCGGCGGCGTTTGGGCGATCGATTTTCCGCCTCCCGATGGCATCAAGTTCAACGCGGTCATTTCAGGCACGTGCTGGCTGAGCGTCGATGGCGTGCCCAACGCCGTCCGGTTGGAAGAAGGCGACTGCTTTCTGCTGACACGCAGCCGGACCTTTCGTCTCGCCAGCGATCCTTCTGTCGAAGCGATCCCATCCGATGAAATCTATTCGATCGCCCGCGGCGGCATAGCGACCTGCAACGGCGGCGGTGATTTCTTCCTGATTGGCAGCCGGTTTTCCTTCTCCGGCGGAAATTCGGACATCCTTCTCGGCATCCTGCCGCCGATCGTCCATGTGAAAAGGGATTCCGATCACGCCGCCGTGCTGCGCTGGTCGCTCGATCGGATGACGCGCGAGCTGCGCGACCGACAGCCGGGCGGTGTTCTGATGGCGGAGCATTTCGCCCATGTCATGCTGATGCAGGTGTTGCGCCTCCATATCGCATCGCCGGACGCCCACGGCGTCGGCTGGCTTTTCGCGCTCACCGACAGGCGCATCGGTGCGGCTCTCGGGGCCATGCATGCCGATCCGGGCCGAAAATGGACATTGCAGTCGCTGGCGGAACTGGCGTCGATGTCCCGGTCCACTTTTGCTCTGCATTTCAAGGCAAAGGTTGGGCTCGCACCGATGGATTATCTGACGCGGTGGCGCATGCTTGTCGCCGGAGATCGACTGGCAAATTCGGCCGAAGCACTTGCGAGCGTCGCCATGTCGCTCGGTTACGATTCCGAAAGCGCGTTCAGCACCGCTTTCAAGCGGGTGATGGGATGTTCGCCACGGCAATATGGTCGCCCTCAGCCGGCGGGCGGCGAGATGCGGAACAGTATCGGCGCTCAATGAACGTCAATTGGTGAAGGAATTGCCGGGCGATCGCGCATCGGCCAGCCGAAATTCCGTCCCAGACAGTCTTGCACCCGCCGCCCGGTCTCTTACCTATTCAAGGAGGAATGTGCCGGCCTTCAACCTCTCGCGCCGGCGCCCATCGGGATGAAAGCATGAATATTAATCCGATCCTGCGGTCAGTCGTGGCCGTCCGTTCCTCCATTCCGGAAGATGCATTCACCGCGGAGACGCTGGGCACCGTCCGGGAAGGCAGCGGCGTCGTCATTCGCGAGAACGGGCTGGTGCTGACCATCGGTTATCTCATCACCGAGGCCGAGGAAGTCTGGCTGACGACCCGCGACGGCCGGGTGGTTCCCGCCCATCCGCTTGCCTATGACCAGGAGAGCGGTTTCGGCCTGGTGCAGGCGCTCGGCGTCCTGAACGCTCCGGCAGTGGCCTTCGGCGATGCGGCCGCGGCCAAGCCCGGCGATCCCGTTGTCCTTGCCGACGGCATCGGCGAGTTCGTCGAGGCACATATCGTCGCCCGACAGGAATTCGCCGGCTATTGGGAATATCTGCTCGATGAGGCGATTTTCACCGCGCCGGCCCATCCCGCATGGGGCGGAGCAGCACTGATCGGCGCCGACGGCAAGCTCCTCGGCATCGGTTCGCTTCGCCTGCAGATGAGCCAGGATGGCGAGGTCGCCGATATCAATATGGTCGTGCCGATCGATCTTCTGCCGCCCATTCTCGACGATCTCCTGAACCGCGGCCAGGTCAACAAGCCGCCTCGGCCATGGCTCGGCGCATTCTCCGCCGAGAGCAGCGGCGGCGTTGTGGTGATGAGCGTGGCCGAAGGCGGTCCGGCCGCCGAGGCCGGCCTGCGTCAGGGCGATATCATCTCGGAGATCCGTGACGAGGAGGTCGATGGCCTGGCCGATTTCTACCGCAAGCTCTGGAGCAGCGGTCCGGCCGGCGCCGAGATTCCGATAAGGATCCTGCGGAACGGCCGCGAAGCCTGGCTGCGCATCAAATCCGCCGACCGCAACAGCTTTCTGAAAAAGCCGCAGCTGCAGTAGACCGCACCGGCCGGTTAAAGCTGCCGGAACTTAACCCGGCCTGATAATGGAACGGATCGGAAGCACTCGCGGTTGCGACCTGAATATGCACCGCGCCTTCCACCGGCCCGGATTGCGATCGAAGGCTGATGCCGGGACCGCCTCTCGGTTGACTTCGGACGGCGGTTGAATGATGGTGCCGCATCCTCCTGACCCGGAGCAAGCAGGCCGGGTCGGACTTTGCGATAAGGAGTGTGCGGCCCATGTTCGATCATGTCTCCATCGGCGTCAAAGACCTCGAAAGGGCCCGTCGTTTCTACGATGCGGCGCTGGCGCCGCTCGGATACGAGCGCCTGTCCAACTCCGACAGCATGATCGGCTACGGCCCCGAAAGGGTCGGCCTCTGGGTGATGCAGGTGGAGCAGCCCGTCATCGCCGATTTACGATCCGGACTGCATTTCTGTTTCGTCGCGCCGAACGAGGCGGCGGTCGATGCCTTTCATGCGGCCGCCGTCGCATCCGGCGGCACGGATAACGGCGAACCGGGGGTCCGGCCGGATTACGGGCAATTCTACTATGCCGCCTTCGTCATCGACCCGGACGGCTACCGGCTCGAAGCCTATTTTCACAAGGGCGAGCTGTAGTCGCTCTGTCGATCGCGCCGCAGCTTTTGCTGCAGCGTCAGGCCGCCGCTCTCGAGATCGACACGCGGCAGCCGGAGGCCCGGAGGGCCTCGGCGGCGACATCGAGGAACAGGCCGCGGATTCCGGCACGATGGCGATGGCGGGCATGGCCTGCAGCGCCATCGGCAAGGCGGAAAAGCGCGGTACGGTCGCGACAATCCGTCTGCTGTGGCCGGTGCGGGCCGCCCCTGCGTCATAGCGTTGTCGGCAGCAAGAATCCCGTTGCTTTGGCCCGGCGAAAGGCGCATGGTTTCGCCTTCGGCAGCCATTGCACGGGCGCTGCCGACTGAGGGTTTGATACCCCCGCCCCGACGAAAGGAGGACGTTGATGTCTTCCACTTCCGATAAGCCATATCTGACTTCATCCGATCTCGAGATGCTTCAGGGCGTGCTCGACGCCGCCGGCTACAAGGCCAAGATCCCGGCCAACGACGAAGAGGTCTTCAACGCCGCAGCCATGCTGCTGATCAGACTGTTCCAGGAGGGCGTCACCTCGCCGGCCATGCTCTTGCGGGCGCTCGAATACCATTTCGGCAAGCCGAAGAAACAACCGAAACCGGTCACCCCCGTCTGCAACCGCTATGCGATCCAGGGCCTGCCGCGCGACCGCCGCGCCGTGCCGCCGGTTAATTCTACAGACGGGTAACGCGCAGACTCACGCTTTCAATTTCGATCCAAAGGGAGATTCATCCATGGCAAAGGGTCAGCTGAGAAGCAATCGCGAGGTCCGCAAACCGAAGAAGGACAAGCTGGCGACGAAGCCGGAAAGCACCTTCGCCGGCCAGATGAGGACGGCGGCCCAGACCGCGCCTCACGGCAGCAGCGCGCCCAAGGGCGGCGGCCAGCCTCACCGGTAGCCGGTCACGTCGGCCGGTTTGCCCGGCTCCTGCACTTCCACCAGGTAGCGCCAGCAATCGGGCCGCGAACCGTCGATGTCGTCGAAACCATAGGCCTCGGCCATCCCGCCGCTCGATAGCGACTGACCATTCCAGCGGGCGCGGTCGGGATCGGCTGATATGGCCGCCACCGCGCGGCCGACGAAGCGCGGGGTTTCGGAAATGGCGAAATGCGGCTGCAGCTTGGTCGCGTCGCGCCAGTTCTCCTCGCGCACGCCATAGGCCTCCAGCATCATTTCGGAGCGCAGCCAGCCCGGCGTGATCGAAACGGCGGTGGCGCCGTGTTTGGCCAGATCCTGCGCATGCGCCCAGGCCATGCGGGTCACACTTGTCTTGACGAGGTCGTAGAAGGGCGAAAGCCGGTAATGCGTGGCATTATAGTCAGCCGTGCCGTCAGTCACCTCCACCAGCAGCCCGCCCGGCCGCTCGATCATCAGCGCCAGCGCATAGTGGGCGGTGATCAGATGGGTGTTGATGCCGAGCTCCAGCATGCGCAGGCCCTTGTCCAGCGAATGCTCCCAGACAGCCTTATCCCATTCGAACAGCTTCTCGCAGCCCCAGATGTCGTTGACGAGAATGTCGAGCCGGCCGGCTTCCGCCCGGATGCGTGCGACGAGCGCCTCGACCTGCTGCGGAACGAGATGATCCACTTGCACGGCAATGCCCTTGCCGCCGGCCGATGTCACCAGTTCGGCCGTCTCCTCGATCGTTTCCGGCCGGGCATAGTCGGACTGCTGGGCGCGTGTCGTGCGCCCGGTCACATAGACGGTCGCCCCAGCTGCGCCGAGTTCCACTGCAATACCGCGGCCGGCACCGCGGGTCGCACCTGCCACCAAGGCCACTCTGTCCTGTAAGTCTACTGTCATTTCTCCATCCTCCACGCCAAGGCGCGTCGCGATCCATCAGCTTCGCAGCCTGCGCTTTAAGTCTTTGTTTTTGTGTATGTCGTTGTCGCAAGAGCGCGCATAGTCATGCGCGACATGCTGGAACGGAGAGCCGGCCGGTCGCCGACGTGCTCCTATTGAATATAAACGAATGTTCGTTCATATTTGCTATGAATGCAAGAGGAATTTCATGCCGCGCCGCCGTACGCTTTCCGATGAACAGCTTCTCGCCATGGTGCTGACGGTGATCCATGCCGAGGGACCGGATGCGGCGACCTTCGCGGCGGTGGCAAAGGCGAGCGGCCTTTCCGGCTCGACGCTGGTGCAGCGGTTTGCAACAAAGGCGGCGATGCTGCGCGCTGCGCTGCTCTATGCCTGGGACCGGCTGGATGCAGAGACGGCGCGGCTTGCCGGGACCGTGCCGAAAACGCCGGAGGGCGCTGTCGCGCTGCTCGTCGGCCTGTCGCAGGATTACGGCGACGATGCCGCAGCCTATGGCGAGGGACTGCTGGTGCTGCGCGAGGATTTTCGCGATCCGGTGCTGCGTGCCCGAGGCGCGGCCTGGGGAACCGCGCTGACGGCGGCGATCGCGCAATGCTTCCGATCGGCGCCAGCACCGGAGACAGTCGCCCGGCTGATGCTGGCGCAATGGCAGGGCTCGCTGACCTGGTGGGGATTTGGCGCAGACGGCTCGGTGGCTGCGTATGTTGAGACGGAATTGAAGCGCTTCCTGACAGCGGTGAAGCCCTGATCCCTGCTTAGCGTGACAGTGACGCAAGTCCAGGTCACAGCGTTGTGAAACCCTCTGGCGCCTTGCAACGGTTCAAGGCATCCTATGATGGCTGAATATTGTGTTTATGGCAGTTGGAGGAATGCCGATGCGCTGCTTTACCGTGCTTGGACCCTCGCAGACCGGAAAATCAACAGTCGTGGAAAAGCTCGGCTCCTTGGAGGGGGCGCCGAAAAAATCAAGCTCCCCTTATGGATTGAACCTCACAGAATTCACCTTTGGAAACGAGGCGTGGTGTGCGCTGGATGCGCCGGGACCCAATGAAGCGCTGGCGCATGTGCAGCACGCGCTTCTTGCCAGCGACGCCTGCATCCTATGCATTTCACCGGCACCCGAAGAGGCTGTGCTCGCCGCGCCCTATCTGCGCGTCATCGAGGCATCGGGGACGCCTTGCATTCTCTTCGTCAATCGGATGGATGAGCCGAGGGGGCGGCTGAGGGACGTGATCGCAGCGCTTCAAGATTACGCCAACCACACGCTTTTGCTTCGCCAGATCCCGATCCGCGAGGGGGACAAGATCGTCGGTAGCTGCGATCTGATTTCGGAACGGGCGTGGCGCTACCGGGAAGGTCAGGCTTCGGCGCTGATCGCAATCCCTGAAAGTGCTGTCGAGCGCGAGCACGAAGCGCGCAGCGAGCTCCTGGAACACCTATCCGAATTCGATGACTGGCTTCTCGAGGAACTGATCGAAGATCGCGAGCCGCCCAGCGACGCGCTCTATGCCATTTCATCGCGGGTTCTCAGGGAAAACAGGATTATTCCAGTCCTTATCGGTGCCGCAAGTCACGGCAACGGCATGATGAGGCTGATGAAGGCGCTGCGCCACGAGGCGCCGCCGGTGGGGGTACTTCGACAGCGCCTGGCTCGTGCGGGCAATGTCGATGAAAACACGCTGACCGCCGTGAGCTTCCATGCCTATCATCGCCAGAATATCGGCAAGACGGTGCTGGTGCGTGCGTTTGGCGAGGGACTGCGGCAAGGCGCATCACTGGGGGGCTCCAGCCTCGGCGCCGTGCAGGATCCCGCAAACGGACGGTCCAGCTCGGCGGTTGTGCCTGCACCGGGGGATGTCTTCGCAACAGTCAAGTCCGACCACTTGCCCGTCCCGTCGCTGTTGACATCAAATGCGACGGTGGCTCCACCCGAATGGACGGAGCCACCGACGCCGATGCTTGAAAGGATCCTGGTCCCGGGCAGCGCACGCGATGAAAACAAGCTCTCCGAAACGCTGGCAAAACTTTCCGAGACGGATCGCGGTCTTATCGTCTTGCAGGAGGAAGGCACCGGCGCCCAGCTCGTCCGCGCCCAGGGCCCGGTACATCTGCGCGATCTCTGCCGAACCCTGTCCGAGGTCTTCCACATCGAGGTAACCGATCGAACGCCCAACCCGATCTACCGCGAGACAATCGCGAAACCATCTGAGGTTCATTACCGTCACCGCAAACAGACCGGCGGTGCCGGACAGTTCGCAGATGTGAAGCTGAGCATTCGCCCCAATGAGCGCGGCCGGGGCTTCACCTTCAGCGAAACCGTCAAGGGTGGCGTCGTTCCGCGCAACTACATCCCTGCCGTCGAAGCAGGCGCGCGCGAAGCGATGGAGAAAGGGCCGCTCGGCTTCCAGGTCATCGATGTCGGCGTAACGCTGTTCGATGGCCAGCACCATGCCGTCGACAGTTCGGAACACGCCTTCAGGACTGCGTCGAAAATGGGAGTGCGACAGGCGCTTTCCGAAGGGTCGGCCGTTTTGATGCAACCGGTCTATCGCAGCGAAATTCACATTCCGTCGATCTATTCCGGCAGCCTCGTCCAGATCGTCTCCGCTCTCAAGGGTCAGGTTCTCGGCTTCGACCGGGATGAAACCGCCAAGGGATGGGACATCTTCCGGGCACTTATTCCGGGCGGCGCACTTGACGATCTGGCGCGGGCGCTGCGCTCGGCAACGCAGGGCATTGGCTATTTTTCCAAGACCTTCGATCACTTCGAGGAGCTATACGGCAAGGAAGCGGACGCCATCGTTAGGGCACACGAGGAACGAGGCGTCGCACACTGAACGTTCGCGCCACCTCCTGCTCGTTTGCGGAAGGGGGCTCATGTCCGTCTAACACTGCAGTCGCATTTTTGATTTGCGGTGGGCTTGCCTTGCTGCGGCTTGATGCGCCCGTCGCCAAAGCCACCATGAGGTGACGAACGAAGGGCAGCTGTAATGTCAGGCTTCCTCTTCATCCTTTTCCGCGCCTACGGTCAGCGGCCAGTCGACGACGTAATCCTCGAGATCGTCGACATCGATCTCATTTTCATTGATCGTGCGGCCCCGCGCGGAAATGCCGGCGGCATGGACGGTCTCGGGATCACCGGAGACGAGCGGATGCCACCAGTAGAGATCGCGGCCCTCATTTATCAGCCTGTAGCCGCAGGTCGGCGGCAGCCAGGCGATCTCGGGCACGTTCTCCTTCGTCAGCTGCACGCAGTCCGGCACGAAATCCCAGCGGTTCTCATAGCTGGAGCAGCGACAGCTTTCGCCGTCGAGCAGCTTGCAGCGCACCGAGGTGAAATAGATATCGCCGCTATCCCATTCCTCGAGCTTGTTGAGGCAACAGAGGCCGCAGCCGTCGCAGAGGCTTTCCCATTCGGCGGTGGTCATTTCGGCAAGCGTCTTGCTCTTCCAGAAGGGCAGATCGTTCATCGTCCGTTTCTTGCAACAGCAGCCCGCAAATTCACGTGACCGCCACTCTATCTCTCTTGTTATCCGCGATAAAATCAATCAATTCTTCAGCATGCTCCTGGTATCGGAGAGCTTTGGCCTATCGGGCCTCGCGCTTTCGCCGCTTTCCGGCGGCCGGACATGAGGCAAGCGCGATCACGCGGGAATACAGGACGTGCAGGATCCGGACAACCCTGAAAAAGGGACTCAAAAAGGAGCAGACACACGAGCCGGCGACACAGCGGGCAGGCGGCCGACGAAGAGCCGCCACATTCTGCTGCGCATCGATTCATGGATCGATTCGACCGTCTGGAATGCAGGCTTCCGCGCCGCCGAAATCTGGGAAGACACCACCATCTTCTTCCGCCGTTTCCGTGTGCGCGGCTGGAAGCGCATGGTCTTCGAACTTGCCGGCGAAGGGCTCACCCTCGGGGCGGCCGGCGCGGTGCTGATGCTGGTGCTTGCCCAGCCGGCCTTCGAGGCGACCAAGGAGGACTGGCGCAATCGCGGCGATTTCGCCGTCACTTTCACCGATCGCTACGGCAACGTCATCGGCCATCGCGGCGTCATCCATCAAAATTCCGTGCCGATCGACGAGCTGCCGGATTCCCTGATCAAATCCGTCCTTGCCACTGAAGACCGACGCTTCTTCGACCATTTCGGCATCGACGTCGTCGGCCTCTTCCGCGCGATGGTCACCAACGCCCAGGCCGGTGAAGTCGTGCAGGGCGGCTCGACGCTGACCCAGCAGCTCGCCAAGAACCTCTTTCTTTCCAACGAGCGCTCGCTCGACCGCAAGATCACCGAAGCGTATCTGGCCTTGTGGCTCGAGGCCAACCTTTCCAAGAAGGAAATCCTCTCCACCTATCTCGACCGCGCCTATATGGGCGGCGGCACCTTCGGCGCGGCCGCGGCCGCACGATTTTATTTCGGCAAGGACATCACAGACGTGAACCTCGCCGAATCCGCCATGCTTGCCGGCTTGTTCAAGGCGCCGGCAAAATATGCGCCGCACGTCAACCTGCCGGCGGCGCGCGCCCGTGCCAACGAGGTGCTGACCAATCTCGTGCAGAGCGGGCTGATGACCGAGGGTCAGGTGATCGCCGCCCGGCGCAATCCGGCGACCGTTGTCGATCGCAACGAGGTGGAATCGCCGGATTTCTTCCTCGACTGGGCTTTCGACGAAGTGCAGCGTCTTTCGCCACGTTTCCACCAGCATTCGCTCATCGTGCGGACGACGATCGACATGGGCATCCAGAAGGCGGCCGAGGATTCGGTCGAGACGTCGCTGCGCGAATATGGCGAGGCCTATCACGCCAAGCAGGGCGCCATGGTGATGATCGAGAACGGCGGCGCGGTGCGTGCCATGGTCGGCGGCCGGGATTACGGCGAGAGCCAGTTCAACCGCGCTACCAAGGCGCTGCGCCAGCCCGGCTCCTCCTTCAAGGTCTACACTTATGCCGTGGCGATGGAGAGCGGGATGACCCCGCAGACGACGATCGTCGACGCCCCGATTTCCTGGGGCAACTGGAGCCCGCACAATTACGCCAACCGTTATGTCGGCCGCATCACGCTCGAGACGGCGATCGCCCAGTCGATCAACACGGTGCCGGTGCGGCTTGCCAAGGAAAAGCTCGGCATCCAGCCGATCCGGGCGATGGCGAAGAACCTCGGCGTTGAAACACCGATCCGCGACGACGTCACCATCCCGATCGGCACCTCCGAAGTGACGGTGCTCGACCAGGCGACCGCTTACGCCACTTTCCCGGCCGGCGGCTACCAGTCGCGCCGCCACGGCATTACACAGATCCTCGATTACGACGGTGACGTGCTTTACGATTTCGACCGCGACGAGCCGGCGCCGAAACGCGTGCTGTCTGAGGAGGCCGACGCCTATATGAACCAGATGCTGTCGCGCGTGCCCTATGTCGGCACTGCGCGCAAGGCTGCGCTCGACAACGGCATCGTGACGGCCGGCAAGACCGGCACGACCCAGGCCTATCGCGACGCCTGGTTCGTCGGCTTCACCGGCAATTACACCTGCGCCGTCTGGTTCGGCAATGACGACTATACCTCGACGAACGAGATGACCGGCGGCTCACTGCCGGCTATGACCTTCAAGCGCGCCATGGACTACGCCCACCAGGGCGTGACGCTGCGCGCCATCCCCGGCATCGAGAATCCCCTGCCCTCGGACAAGGATACCGCCAAGACCGTCGCCGCCAAGCCGGAGGACGGGCTGCCGCAGCTCATCCGTCCGCGCATGCTCTCGGTTCAAACGACCAATATCCTCAAAGATCTTGGCAAAAAGCTGAAGGACGCAGCCCCGCTCGCACCGCAGAAGGTAGCGAGCGCGGAGTAGTCGGCCTGGGAGATCCCGGTGGCTGCTCCTTATCCGGCTGTGAAAGACCCTTCCCCAACCCCTCCCTACAAGTGGGAAGGGTCTTCCTTTGGCGCCAACCGGGGCGGCCTTATTGCCGCAAGGGGAATGACAGCTTCGCGGAGATAACCAGGGATCAATCATCGCCGATGTCACGGCTCGGCATTCCACCCCGCCAGAATCAGTGGTAACCCTTTCATCCCGGTTTCCAAGGTCATGACGTGTTTCGATTCCCCCTTTTCATCCTGATCACGTTGATCGTCGCCTTTGGCGGCGGGATCATGATTTCGCTTTATGCGCTGGATGCGACACAAGGTTTCGGGGCGATCAAGCTCGGCGCCTGGGAGGCCTTTCCGGCGCTGCAGACGGTCGATGCCGACCCCTACGCCAAGTCGCACCGGGCGCGCGCCGGCAAACTGCTCTACGGCAGTGCCGAGGGGCTGATCTTCACGGCGAGCGTCGACGACGACGGTGCGCGGCTGAATGCCGGGTGCCGTTACCGCATCAGCGGACAGACGCCACCCGCTCGGCTCTGGACGCTCTTTACCGCCGACAATGGCGGCAATCCGGCGGCGGTAAAGACCGGGCTTCCCGCAGCGCTCAATTCCTGGACGGTGCTGCGCCAGGCCGACAGCAGCTTCTCAATCGAGATCTCGGCCGTCGCGCAGCCGGGCAACTGGCTGGCCCTGCCACAAGCCGGCACCTTCCGGCTGGTGCTGACGCTGTTCGACACACCGACGGCCGGCAGTTCCGGCGTGATCGACCTCGCCATGCCGAAGCTCACCAAAACCGGATGCGGCAATGCTTAGAATAGTCTTCGCCGTCTTCACCGGCCTTTTCGGCGCGGCGCTCCTGCATCTCGTCATCATTCTGTCGCTGCCGCACTTTACCGGCAGGGACGCGGCGACCCGCGTGGCGGCGGAAGGCGATTTCAACAATTTCTACCTGCTCGGCGACCAATATGACGAGGCGGGGCTGGCCAATGGCGATCCTTTCGTGCGCACCGCCGTCTGCTCCTTCGATGTCGAGGACGCCCCGGTGCATTTCACCGCCAAGGGCAATGTGCCTTTCTGGTCGATCGCCATCTATGACAGCGCCTCCAACGAAGTCTTCAGCATGAACGACAGAACCTCGGTGGGCGGCGCGCTCGATGTCCTGGCGGGTAGTCCGATCCAGCTGACGGACCTGCGCAAGAACCTGCCGCAGGAGCTGGAACAGGCGATCCTGGTGGAAATGGCGCGGCCGGACGGCTATGCCGTCCTGCGGACATTGGCGCCGCAGGCAAGCTTCGATGAGGCGGCCCGCAATTTCCTGACGGAAGCGGGCTGCGAGCAATTCACCACCCGCAACTAAGCGTGATGTCGTCGTCCAGCGCCCCGCGCTCTGGCATCACCCTCCGGGTTGAAAGCGCGTTTACTTCTTGCTGGCGCGCGGCGCCGGCGCTGGGCGATGTTTCGGGCCCTCGGCGAGCCGCTCGTAGCGGACCCCGGTGAACCAGAGGATCTTGGCTTCGCGCGGTTCCTTGTCCAGGCGCCGCGGCGCCCGCGGCCGCCGATCCGCCAATGCGACTACTATTGCCATTCTCGTCTCCATGCACTGCCCGAGACGGATGAACTTGCGACGGATTTCACCCTGCCCGCCAATCTGCGGGCCGGCGCGTCCTGCGGCGCCGGCATGACCGGACCGAGGGCATTCGCGCCTTTCCCACGGCACCTGACTGAAATACCGTGATGCGGAGTTTCAACGATCCAAACACTCAAATCGCGTCGTTCCTGTCCGAATTGAGACACATGACAGTTAACAGTTTACTTATATTCAGCCAGCGCCAAACACAGTACCCGTGACTTCTTCTTCAACGCGTAAGGAGTCTATTTGGTTTCATGCCCCCCGCCGAAAGGCCAGAACTTGGCCGAGCGTCAAAAATTGGAAACAATTCATATGGTTGGCGGCGATGCGGCGCGCCATCTCTGCCGCAATCGGTGTTGGTGTTGCAAATATGCGGCACGAAAATATTCATTGCAGCACGTCCGGATGGCTTAGGCCTGTCCCCGTGCCGGCCACGCATTTCGCCAGCTGCCAGCCGCCGCACCGGCGGCGGCGATTAGGGCCCCCGCCCCTGCAAAATCGATCGCATTTCCATGCGCCGGCTAATCATCTCGCCACACATGATGCGTGTGTGCTTCTGGCGCATTTTAATAAAATCTTCAGCATCCATTAACCGTACCGATGTAGGATTTGTTCATATCCATGTGGTCCGGCGGGCGTTCCGCCAGCGCTGTCGGCCCTTGGTTTCCCTTGGTTCTGCGTTTTCAGGGTGTGCTTGTGCGTGACCGGTTTCGAGACCTAGAGGGCCCGCTGGCCGTCAGGAAAAAGGACGTGGTGTTAATGGCGACCGTCAGCAGTTTCGAGAGCCTGTCTCGTCCGACACGATCCGAGCTGCGCCAATTCGCCGAACTTTTCACACCGCTGTTTCAGGCTTCGTCCGACGAGGCCAAGCGCCAGGCGGTCGCTGCCCTTTCCCAATGCGAAACCATGCCGACAGCCGTGGCACTGTTCATCGGCAATCAGCCGATCGAGATCGCCGCGCCCTTTCTTGCCGCCTCGAAGGCCATTGCCGACGACACGTTGATCACCATCGCCCGCATGCAGGGCGCGGCTCATGTCAGGGCGATCGTCAGCCGCGAGTCGCTCTCGCCGAAGGTCATCGACGCGCTGGTGGCCTTGCGCCAGACCCAACCGCGCCCCGCGGCCCCCTCGACGCCGATCACCGAATCGGTAGCCGTCCCGCTGTCGCCGGCCCCGGCGGAGGGCAACGAGGCCGAAGCGCTGGAGGAGCAACGGGTCGCCAATGAAGAAGCATTGCGCGGGCGAATCCTCGATCTTGCCGGCCATCTCGGCCGCAGCGATAACGACAGGCTCGGCCTGCGCACGCTTACCGACATCCAGGAGGCCCTGCTGGTGCGCTTCGCCCGCTCGCGCGAGGCGACGCATTTCGCAACCGCACTCGCCGACGCGCTGTCCGCCAGCCGCTGGCTTGCCGAGCGCATCATGCTCGACCTGTCCGGCCAGCAGCTCGCCACGACGCTGACGAGCCTCGGCATGAGCTTTCTCGACGCCGTCTTCGTGCTCGAGAGATTCTATCCGCATCTTGCCGAACAACAGCGCAATGTCACGCGCGGCTGGATGGTGCTCGATGCGCTCGATCCGGAGGAATGCCACGAAAGGGTGGAGGCCTGGCGGCGCGCCGATCGCTACACCTACAAGCCCGAAGCAGCCGATGCGCGCGCCTCTCAGGAAACGGAAAACCACCGCTTCATCCGCCAGACACCGGTGCAGCGCGACATGCGCGCGCTCGGACGGCGGTCGCGCTGAGCGGGCGGGGACTTGCCGCTCAGCTGTCCCCCGCCAGCGGGATTAAGTCCCCCAATTCCTCCGCCTCCAGTTCGACGATCCAGAGATCGGGGTCGAAGCGGCGTTCGCGCTCCAGCATCGCCCGCACCGCTTCCGGTTCGCTGCGCGCGAGGCGGACTTCGAACAGGCGGTCGCGGACCTCGTCTTCGCCGAAGGCGGTCTGCGGCGCCGGCGCATAAAGCGTTTCCAGACCATTACGAAAGTGTTGGCGGATGAAGATCGCGCCGGCCTCCTCCGCGCCCCTCTTCTCCACGGCGGCGAAATCGCCGCTGGCGAAGACGCGGCGCAGAAGCGAGGATACGAAGATGTCGGCGCGTAATCTCATCGGCGCGATATAGACCGGCGCGCGGGCGCGGGCAATCCGCTGGCAAATTTTGGCTGATGCGTCAGACCTTGACCGCCAGCCGCAAACCGCCCCAATGACGTCCTCTGACGGTGATCGGCGCAGAGATATCCTTCATCATCACGAAATTGCCGCCGCCCATGTCGCGCCGATAGGTCTGGACGAGGAAAGGCGCGGTGCTGCGGCCGGCGGCAAGGCCGACGCGGTCGGCGAAGATGCGGCGATTGCGGCAATTGGCGGTGTTCCAGACGACATCGCCCGGCCGCTGCGGCTCAGAGAATTTCCGGTTATGGGTCGGCAGATAGCCGTTTTCGTCGATCGCCGCGCAGAAGGCGACGCGCTCGTCGAGGGCGACGACAGGCTCCTGGATCGGCGGCAGCAGCCGGTCGGTGAGTTCGGTGAAGGCGGCCATCATCTGGACCGGATCGGTGCCTGAGATCGGCCGGTAGCGTCGGTCGAAGAGGGCATCGAGACCGATCTGCCCCTCGGCGACGGCGCGTTCGAAAGCGCCTGATATCTGCCTTGCCACCGACTGAGCCTCCTCGATCCAACGGCTGTCGGCGGTCCTGACGCCGGCGCTTGCCGTCAGCTGGATCAGCGTTTCCGAGAGGCCGACAACACTGTCGACGCGTTTTGCCGCCTGCTGCAGCCTGACATTCGAACCGGCGACCTCGCCGGACATCTCGCCGAGCTTCTCGACGAAACCGGCGCATTGCTGGTCGACCGCCTCGGTGGTGTTGGCCATGACGGTCGAACTGTCGAGAATGCGCGTGATGACATGTTCCATGCTTTCGAAGGCGCCGCGCATCGCCTCCGACTTGTCGCGTACGCCGGCGGCGCTGTCGCGCGCGGTGCCGCCGACCGCCGACAGCCGGTCGATCTTCACCCGCAATTCGTCGAGCGTCTCCTGAATGGAGCCGGTCGCCTTGGAGGTCTGCAGCGACAGCGCGCGAACCTCGGCGGCGACCACGGCGAAACCCTTGCCCGCATCGCCAGCGCGCGCCGCCTCGATCGCCGCGTTCAGCGCCAAGAGATTGGTCTGGCGGGCAATGACGCTGATCTCCTCGGCAATCTTGTCGACATCGGCAAGCGATTTCGAGAAGCCGGCGATTTCAGCGCCGATGACGTTGGAGGACTGGACCATATGGCCGATCTCGGCAACGGAGCCGGTCATGCGCTCGGCCGATTCCTTCAGCATCTGGCGGGCTTCGGCCGCCGTGCGGTCGGTCTCGCGCAGCGACAGGGCGACCGAGCGATTGGTTTCGGCAATCGAAAGCGCGGTACGGGTGACATGATCGAAGGCGGAGGCATGGCGTGCCGACATCGCCGCCATGTCCTGAATGGCGCCGGCAATGTCGACGAGATCAATGCCGAGGGTCGAGGCTTCCTCGGCAAGGCGCTGCAGGATGTGGCGCAATACCTCGCGGTCCGGGCCTTCCGCTTGAACTGCCGGTTCCCCGGCCAGATCGTCTATCGCCTTCAGCGCCTGCATGACCGACGTTCCCCCGCCTCAATCGGCAAATCTTGGGACAACATGGTTAACAAGTTGCAAACGGGGGTCTTAGACTTAGGTTGCAGGCCCAGGAAAGCCTGCGGCTGTGCCATGCGGCGCGAAAGACTTAAATCGCCCCGATTTCCTTCAGTTTCTTCAGCACAGCCTCGTTCGGCTCGCCGTTTTCGGGGAGATTGTAGTGCTTCTGGAAGTGGCGGATGGCTGCACGGGTCTGCTCGCCGGCAACACCGTCGACGCCGACATTGGCATAGGCCATGTTGGAAAGACCCTTCTGAATCTTCAGCACCAGATCGACATTGACGAGTTCGCTCGATGGAAGCTGTTTTGCGGCTGACGGAGCCGTCTTGACCGTCTTTTCGGCACTTCGGATCGCGGCGGCTACCGGGTCTTCCGCCGTCGCCTTCGAACGAACATCTTCACGCGGTTTTTCCGCCGGCACGGTCGAAGGGCCGACGGCGTCGGTTTTGAGGGCGGCCAGCACCTCCGGCGTCGCTTCCCCGGTCTGGGCCATGCCGACGGTCTCCTGGAAGAAGAGGATGGCCGCGCTGGTACGGGGGCCGATGATGCCGTCGGCGGTGCCGTTATAGAGGCCGCGGCGCACCAACTGCTGCTGGATGTCCATGACGAGTTCGCTCGGCTGCTGCGCCGGTGTGGCCGGCGCCGGCGTCGCGCTGGTGGTGGCGGCATCCTCCGGCCGTTCGATCCGGAAGGTGGTGACCTCGGCCGGCTGCTCGTCGGCCGGACGGCGGGCGCCGAGCACATTTGGAGACTGCGGGTCGCGGGTGCGGAAAATCGGGTGCGGATGCAGGCCGGGCTGATACCAGAGCGCGTTGGCCGCAACGAAGGAGAAGATGACGAAGAAGGCGATCGTGCCGCCGGCGACCGACGGATTGCGGCCGATGACGCCGCCCAAGGCAGATGCCCCTTGCAGACCGAGACCGCCGAGCGCAGATGCGCCCTGCAGGCCGAGGCCGCCAAGAGCGGCCGCACCCGACACCACAAGGCCCGGCTGCTGCCGTCGCTTCTTTCCCCTAGGCGATTTTCGCTTGCGCGCGGCCATCGAAAAGCCCCTCTTCCAATTCTGCTCCGGTTCTGACCGCGTCTTTCAGCCGCGGCGGAAATTCGACGGTCGCCCCATGGCCGGCATCTTCGGCGCACCGGGCGCCCGAGCCGTCCACCGCGATCTCGATGGTGATAATCGTACCCTCGCCCGGCTGGCTGGCAATGGCGAAATTGCCGCCATGCAGCGCAACCAGCCCCTTGACCAGCGAGAGGCCGAGACCACTGCCCTCGAAGCGGCGGGTATAATCGTTCTGGATCTGTACGAAAGGTTGGCCGAGCATTGCCAGCTTGTCGGCGGCAATGCCGATGCCGGTATCGCTGACCGTCAGCTTCAGGATGCCGTCGCGCGCCGCTGCATCGACGGAGACGACGCCTCCTGCTTCGGTGAATTTCACGGCATTGCCGACGAGATTGATCAAGATCTGCTGGATGGCGCGCTGATCGGCGACGATCTCGCCGAGGCCGCGCTGAATCCGGCTCGTCAACGTGACGCCCTTGGTCTTGGCCTGCAATGCCAGCATCGATTCGCAGGATTTGATGGAGCCCGCTATGTCGAAGGCTTCGAGAATCAGCTCGTAGCGACCGGCTTCGATCTTGCTCATGTCGAGCATGGTATTGACGACAGAGAGCAGATGCGCGCCGGATTCTCTGATGAGGCCGACATATTCACGCTGGCGGTCGTTTTCGAACTTGCCGAAATATTCGCCGATCAGAATATCGGAGAAGCCGAGAATGGCGTTCAGCGGCGTGCGCAGCTCATGGCTGACGGCGGCGAGGAAGCGCGACTTGGCATCGTTTGCCGATTCGGCGTCGGCCGCACGGTTCTGTGCTTCGGCCCGCAGCTGCTGCTCGACGGAGACATCGCGCAACTGGGCGATGACGGCGGCAAGTTCGCCATCGGCATCACGTCGGGCCGTCATATCCATTCTCAGATAAGCGAACTGGCGCTGATCGCGCGAGACCGCAGGCCGGTCGAGGCGCAGATCGACGCTTGCAGCATCTTCGCCGCGCCTGAGATCATCGAGCGCCTGCAGGAACAGGATGCGGTCGGAGACATGCACCTGCTCCAGGAAGCCTCTGCCCTTCGGATCGCGCATCCAGGCGAGGAAATCGCGCCGGTCGCGGCCGCCGATGGTGGCGACGCTGCCATGCGGATCAAGAAAGAAGACGAGACCGGGGGTGACGGCGAGGAAGAAATCCTCGGCCGACTGTGTGGCAATGCCGGCGGACGAGCCCTGACGGGCCAGTGCGATGCTGCCGACGGCGGAAAAGAGAAAGGCGGCGCAGACCATGGCAACACCGGCCGGCAGCGCCACGGCAGGGCTGGTGACCGCCGAAAGACCGACGGGCGCGGCGACGAGAGCGGCCGACGAGAGCAGCACGAGGCGGCGCAGAATCGCAAGCTCGCGCTGGCGCACGGCTTCGCCGCCACCCGTCCGGGAAAGCCAGCTTGTCGCTGCCCGGTCTACGAGGGCCGTCGCCCAGCCGCCAATGTCACTCAATACTCGCACGCAATACCCGCCCCGAAAAGGCTGTCTGTCGATCCGGACAATAGGCCCCCGCGACTTAAGGAAAGGATAAGGCAAAAGCGCTGTTCACAGCCAGAAAGCGCAGAAATTCCCATTTTGAAGCATCCGAGAGCCACTTTGCTTTTTGTGGTTAATAGCCGGTAAGCGACGGATTTCCTTCATATTTCAGCACTGCGTTAACTCCTGTGGCAAGGCGAACTGGCAAAAGCCCTGCAATTGCAGGCAGGTGCTGCCCTGATGCTTAACGACAATCGCTCGCATTCGACTTAAATGCGGCTCAAATGCCCTTCGCTAAAATTTGAATTAAATTTGCCGCAAATGCGCGTGAGTTTCGAAAAGCGGCATTCGCAACTTGGCGATAGGGTGAAAGCACACCGGACAACCGGCCTGATTCGGCGATAAGACCGGACAGGAAAACAGGATGGGCAACGACAATGTGGTTTCTGATCAAAGGATCCTTCTGGTTTGGCCTTGTGCTCGTGCTTCTTTCCGTCTTCAGCACGGAGGGATCCGACAAGCTCGCCGGCGGCCCGCAATTGCAGCTTTCCGACGCCTTTACGGCTGCGAGCGGCGCCTATGACTATCTTACAGGCATGTGCTCGGAAAAGCCGGAGGTCTGCGCCAAGGGCTCGGAGACCCTGACGGCGCTCGGCTACCGGGCTCGTGAGGGCGCCCGCGTCGCTTATGAACTGCTCGACAGCCAGTTCACGGACGAGCCGGCAACAACCGCAAAGCTTGCCGAACCGGCAAAGCGGGCGGCACCTGCCATCCCCTCCCTTGCCTCCCCCTCCGTTCAGGAGAAGGTGAGCGAGGCAAAGGCTGCGCTGAACCAGCCGATGCCTTACCGTCCGCCGGTCGACGACGAGGCCGAGACCGTGGTTACCGGCGCGATCCCGCTGCCGACGCCGAAGCCGGCGATCTGACGAGATTGCGCGGGCGCCCCGCGCAGCGCGCATCTGCAACTATTCGCCTTCATTGCCGCAATTCGGGACGCGAGAGCGCATCTGATCCGGGATTGCTTGAGCTTGCATCGGTGGTCCGCATGACGCGGAAATGCCCATGCCTGACGTGCCTGCCCTGTTTAATTCAGCATGTTGCTGCGCCGTGAGGATGCCCATCCCTCACGGCGTTTCTTTTAAAGCATGTGCGCGAAAATGACAGCCGCAGACACAAAAGCCGACGCGCGGGCAAATCTGAAGACTGCGGTGCGCTTTAACGGTTCAAATCCGTCGGTCTATCACCTATATGCAGTTCTAGAGCATGCCCTGGTGTAAAATCGCCTGCCGGCATGCGAATGGTGAAAGGCTTTCCATGGCATCCCTCGACCAGATCATCGACGACTTCACCTTCTTGGACGATTGGGAAGACCGCTACCGCTACGTCATTGAACTCGGCAAGGCGCTGCCCGAGCTCGCGGAGGAAAAACGCACCTCCGAGAACAAGGTGATGGGCTGCGCCAGCCAGGTGTGGCTGGTGACGCATACGACGGGCGATCCGGAAAATCCGATCATGAGTTTCGAGGGCGATTCCGACGCCCATATCGTGCGCGGCCTCGTCGCCATCGTGCTTGCCACCTATTCCGGCAAGCCGGCTTCCGAGATCGCTGCGCTCGATGCCTTCGATATCTTCTCGAAGATCGGCCTGGTGGAGAACCTGTCGTCGCAGCGCTCGAACGGGCTGCGCTCAATGGTAAAGAGAATCCGCGAAGAGGCGAAAGTCCGCGCCGCGGCGTGAAGGCGATTGATTCGGTCGAACCGAGCGCGGCAGACTGGCCAATTCCGAAAGCGGCCACCCGGTCGAATTTACTATATTAACACTTTCTTATAGTATAGGAATACATTCTACGGCATCGCCATGAAGCACAAGTGCGTCGTCTGATAGTATCGCGCCTTAGCCTTGTTCATTTTGCGGCAGGCATGAAATAGTCAGGAAGATTATTTTCCTCGCCCGGAAGAGGGAGATTTTGCCGCACGTTCAGACTAAAGTCCGATCCATTCACAGTTATTGGCTCAGAACCAGGATGTCACCGAAACGGCGCACGGTATTTCGGCAACTTCTTCGCGATACAGACAGAAAAGCCGGGCACAAGACCCGGCTTTTGTCGTCGATGGCTTTCGAAAAAGCTCAGCCGCGGCCGCGCTTGCGGCGCTGACCCAGGCCCATTTCCTTTGCCAGGCGCGAACGCGCTTCGGCATAAGCGGGCGCTACCATCGGGTAGTCGGTCGGCAGGTCCCACTTCTCGCGGTATTCTTCCGGCGAGAGACTGTGGTGCGTCATCAGGTGACGCTTGAGGGACTTGAAGTTGCCGCCACATTCCAGGCACGTAATCTGCTCGTCCTGTACGGACTTGCGGACAGAGACTGCAGGCTTCTGCTTTTCGACGACGGCCGCAGCAGGCTGCGGTACGGACGTGTTGCTCAGTGCCGAATGCACGTCGGAAATCAGATTCGCCAGGTCACTGACCGGGACAACATGGTTGCTGACGTAAGCCGCCACGATGTCGGCCGTCAGTTCCACAAGCAGCTCCGGCCCATTGCCGGTCGCTATATCCGTCATACTCTTTCTCCTGTTAGCATGCTCAAACGATCTTTGACTGTCACACCAAAGACCCGCCTCGTAGAAGCGAACAGCAAAAGCACAGGAAGCAATCTTCTGTTTCGAAAAACGTGAAATCCACCCCTAGATTCCGAAGTCCGAGACCTGTTCTTATACTGCCTGACCGAAAACCACTACCGTCCTCTTCCAGGCGATGGCCCCAGTTAGACATTGAAAATCAAAACTGAGGGACTTGGAAGCAGAACGATTGTAATTCACAATCAGAATTCTACTTGCATTTCCAAATACCATCGTTTGGCCGAAAGGCCAATTATTATTTGTCGTTTTTCTTGAGAAAAAATGGCTGGTGAAGAATTATAGGACTTTAGGCCAAGCTTTACTCACGCCTTCCTGTGCATAAGTTCGGCGTAAAACAGGTTAAGAGGCCAAAAGCATCGGCTCAGAGAGTCCATGGTCAGGCCGGCGAGCGGGAGAGTCGAGTCAGCAGCCGGACGACCGAGCCGTGCAAGATAAAGAGCAGAAGCGTCAGCGGCCAGAGCAGGCAGGCGATGAGCCCGGCAAGCCGATGGAGCGTCAGGCCGTCATGATTCGCCCAACCCTCCAGCATCGTGACCGCCATGGCGGCGGCGGCCACGAGACCGTAGAGCAGGACGATTGCCGCTTCAAACACACTGTTTCCTCAATGTACGTAACATTAACCCTAACAGAAAACCCTTAATGGATGTAAAAGCAAGCGTCTTCCCTGAATTGCTGCATGCCGCGATTCTCGCGGCACGGCGCCGGAGGCTTGATGAACCAGGGACGGCGCACCACATTTTCTGGCGAAACGGAACCGCCCCTCGGCGAAAGGAGCACGTCATGTCCGAAACTGCAACCGCCGCCAAGATCCATAAGACCGATGCCGAATGGAAAGAGCAGCTCACGCCCGAGCAATACCGCATCACGCGCCAGCACGGCACGGAACGCGCCTTCACCGGCCCCTACTGGGATTCCTTCGAGACCGGGCTTTACCGCTGCGTCGGCTGCAACGCGCCGCTTTTCCGCTCCGACACGAAATTCGATGCCGGCTGCGGCTGGCCGAGCTATTTCGAGGCGGTCTCTCCCGACGCGGTGACCGAGCATCGCGACACGAGCTACGGCATGGTGCGGACCGAAATCCGCTGCGGCACCTGCGACGCCCACCTCGGCCACGTCTTTCCCGACGGCCCGCCGCCGACCGGCCTACGCTACTGCATTAACGGCCACGCCATGGTATTCGAGCCGGGGGAATAAGCGCCGAGCCATGATCGGCACGATCAAAGCAGTCCAGGCGGCATAGGTCGGCGCGGCGAATTAAGTTCCGGAGGTCACCTGAGCCCGGCAAAGGCCGCGCCGGCCTACTACGTCTCGGCCGCAATTGTCACCCTTCTCCGCGGCCGATTGATCGTGCCGCCCACTCAAGTGGGCTGATCCGCCGCTTCGACCCTGACCAGAAGGGACCGCAAGTCGGTCTCATTTAGAGTCTCTTTTTCGAGGAGAAGCCGCGCCGCCCGTTCCAGCATGCTTTTGCGTTTCCGAAGCAATTCCACCGCCCTGCCGAACGTCGTGTCGACAATGCGTCGGACCTCTTCGTCGACCGCTGCGGCGGTTTCGTCGGAATATTCATGCTCCTGTGGTCCGTAGAAGGGCTGGTCTGTCGCAAGGAATGAGCGCCGGTCCTTCTCAAGCGCGACGTGCCCCAGCTTTTCCGTCATGCCGTAGCGGGTAACCATGGCGCGGGCGATATCCGTGACCTTGACGAGGTCGTCGGCCGCACCCGTGGACAAACGGCCATAGATGATCCATTCAGCCGCGCGTCCGCCGAGCAAGACCGCCATCTTGTTTTCGAGCTCCTCGCGGGTCATCAGAAATCTATCCTCCGTTGGCCGCTGAATCGTATAGCCGAGCGCGCCAATGCCGCGCGGGATGATCGAGACCTTGTGGACAGGATCGACACCAGGCAATGCCATCGCAACCAGTGCATGGCCCATCTCGTGATGGGCGACAATCTCCCGCTCCTTGGGATTGAGCAGCCGGTTGCGCTTTTCGAGACCTGCGACAATGCGTTCTACCGCGTTGTTAAAATCCTCCATACTGACAGCATCGGCTTTCCGGCGCGTGGCGAGCAGCGTTGCCTCGTTCGCGAGATTGGCAAGGTCGGCACCCGTAAACCCTGGTGTCAGCGCGGCAATCTGCTCGATGTCGACTTCTGGCGCCAGCTTCGACTTCTTCAGATGCACGTTGAGGATCTCGATGCGTCCGGCCTTGTCAGGCCGGTCGACCAGCACCTGGCGATCGAAGCGGCCGGCCCTGAGGAGGGCGGGATCGAGGATTTCCGGCCGGTTTGTGGCGGCAAGCAATACCAGCCCCGTAGACGAGTCGAAGCCGTCGAGCTCCACGAGCAGCTGGTTGAGAGTCTGCTCCTTTTCATCATGACCGCCCGCCATCGGACCGATGCCGCGGGCGCGGCCGAGTGCATCGAGCTCATCGATGAAGATGATGGCCGGCGCCTTGGCGCGCGCCTGTTCAAAGAGATCGCGGACGCGCGCAGCACCGACGCCGACGAACATCTCGACAAATTCGGAGCCGGAAATCGAGAAAAATGCTACACCGGCCTCCCCTGCGACTGCGCGCGCCAGCAGGGTCTTGCCGGTACCAGGTGGGCCGACGAGCAGCACCCCTTTCGGCATCCGGCCACCCAGCCGGCCGTAACCTGCCGGATCCTTGAGGAAGTCGACGATTTCCTTGAGCTCCTCCTTGGCTTCGTCGACCCCGGCCACATCCTTTAGCGTCACGCCGGTGTCAGACTGGACATAAATTCGTGCCTTGCTCTTGCCGATCTGCATGAGGCCGCCGCCAATCCCGCCACCCATGCGCCTCAGCACGAACATCCAGATGCCGACGAAGAGCGCCACGGGAATAAGCCAGGAAAGAAGATCACGCAGGAACGTGCTTTCGATCTGACCGGTTACGATCACCCCATGGCTCTGAAGCTGCTGGGCGAGGCTGGGCTCCACACGCGTCGTCAGAAAAAAGGCCCGGCCGTTCTGCGGCTCCTTGTAGCGCCCCTGGATAAAGTTGTCGGAGACGGCGACTTCGGCGACCTTGCCGTCCCGAAGGTCCGTTTCGAACTGGCTGTAAGAGATCCCCGCAACTTGCGTCGTCGTCGCCAAAAGATACTGGATTGCCACGAGGACGAAGAAGGCGGCGACCCAATATCCGATGTTGAACTTTGTCTTGCTGTTCATAGCCATGAGGCCGCTCCCGGCTAGCGGATGACCAGCAGCAGCCGGCCGCCATCGCGGATCAGTTCGAGGGCGACTATAGCTGGCTTTTCGGCAATCGTCCGTCGCAAGTCGGCGATGGAAGCAACGGGAACGCGGTTTATCGCAACGATTAAGTCGCCGGCACGAATACCGGCGCGAGCCGCGGTGCTGCCGGGAGCCACATTCTCTATCACCACGCCGGAGACGTCCCCATCCCGCAATCCCCCTTTAGGGGCGTCCCGCATCGTGGCACCCTCCAGCGCCGTGCCGGACAGATCTGCAGGAGAGTGGTCTTCGGCAGCGATGGTGGCAGCAATCACCCTCTCGTCATCGCCACGCTTCACAGTCAAGCGGACGTTGCTGCCCGCCGGCGTAAGGCCGATCCGGTTCCTGAGGTCAGTCGCGCCATGAACGGGACGTCCGTCGATCGCCGTCACCACATCGCCGGTCTTTAGTCCGGCCTGCTCGGCCGACGAGCCAGGCTCGACATTGGCAATCAGGGCGCCCCGCAAATCGCCAAGTCTTAGTGCCTCAGCGAGGTCGGGCGTTATATTCTGGATACCGATCCCGAGCCTGCCACGTCGCACCTCCCTATGGGCAATCAATTGATTCATCACCGTCACCGCCATATTGCTTGGAACGGCAAATCCGATGCCGACATTGGCGCCGGCGGGGCTGAGGATCGCTGTATTGACCCCGATCAGCTTGCCATCGAGCGTTACCAGGGCGCCCCCGGAATTTCCCGGATTGATCGAGGCATCCGTCTGAATGAAGTCCTCATAGCCTTCGATGTTCAAGCCGCTGCGTCCGAGGGCGCTGACGATGCCCGACGTAACCGTTTGACCGAGTCCGAAAGGATTGCCGATCGCGACGACATAGTCGCCCACCTTGAGGGCGTCGGAATCGCCGACCTGGATCGCCACAAGATTTTTTGCATCGATCTGGAGCAGCGCGATATCGGTTTCCTTGTCACTGCCGATGAGTTTTGCCGGGAACTGACGCCCATCCTTCAGCGTGACGGAAATCTCCGTCCCGCCATCCACGACATGATGATTGGTGAGCACATAGCCTTTCGCGGCGTCGATGATGACCCCAGAGCCGGCACTCATCCTATCCCGCCGTTGCTGCTCCGGCACATCAAAGAAGTGGCGGAAGTTTGGATCGCTGTAGAGAGGATTGTTTCCGCCTGGTGACCGCGAGACGACAGCGATATTGACGACGGCTGGGGTGATATGATCGAGCATCGGCGCTAGGCTTGGCAAGCTGGCAGCCGAAGGTACAGGCGCCGCTGTCTGTGCAATGACGGGGGTGACGGTGATCAGGACGGCTCCGGCGGCGATAGCTGCGGAAACGGCGATCGTGCGGAGCCTCGGGGCTAAATCGAACATCGGTTTGCTCCTCGACTCTCCTCGTTTGAAACTTGAATTCGGAAGAACGGGCCCGGCGGCCGGACCCGTTCTGAGTCGCTTATACGGTTGAAAGCGGATGGTTATGGCTGAACCAGATGCTGCCGGCGGCCACTACGGCGACGACAACACCCACAATCAGATGCACCCACATCGCCGCTGTCACGGCCGCAAAGCCCAGCACCCACGGTGCGACGACCGCCCATACGCCTAGGACAAGATTGACCCATTCCTCCACCTCATAGAAGGCGTAGAGAGCCGCTGCGGCGATTAGGGCGATGGCAGCGCCGACGATCCAGGCATTCCATGCGGCGCCGCTCTCGGCTGCGAAGCCGAGCAGCCATGGTGAGATCAGAAGAGCAAGACCGGCAACGATATTGACGATATCGAAAGTCGTCCGGTTGCTCGAATTCAGGGACTTCAGCATCGTTCATTTCTCCTCATCTGTTGTTTGACATCATCGATCGACCGCCTCGTGCGATGAGGCGACGGGTGCGGCGGCAGTGTTTGAAAGGCCGTCGCCGCGAAGCTCGATTTTCGCGGGGTGCAGGTGGCAAAAAGCGTGCGCCTGCTTGCGATGCGAACAGAAAGGGCGCCATCTCGTCGTAGGCGAACGCACCGCAAGCAATCTCCTGCAATGCCACCTCGCTCGCGCTTGCGCACCGCGGATCAAGCCTTGGTTCGGCACCCCGCGTTAGTGCGCGGGCGCGGGCTGCTGCCGCGAGCGACAAAGCGAACCTGTTCGGAAGAATGTTCTGGCAATCGAAAACGACATGCGGATCCATGACCCACCTCATGCAGCTTCCCGATTGGCCACAGGATGTGTTTGCGCGCTCTCGATATCCCGCTCGAGGGCAAGCAGGGCCTGCTCGACCTCATGGAGACGCGACGACCGGTCGTTCTCCGGCATGCCTTCGTTTGTTGCCTGGTCGAGAAGATATTCCGTCCAGGCCCAATTCATAAGGATCGAGCGCTTCGCTTGCAGCGAAAGGGAGGGATCAACAACGATGTCCATCGGCGACGACCACGTCGCCGGACCGGAAGAATCCCCTCGACTTGTCGCACCGTCCATGGCCTGCCCGTAGCTCTCGCTCAGCGGGGCAAGGCCAAGCCGGTCCAGTGTCGCGTCAGCGAAAGCATGCGACATTTTTTCGGTTCGGCGGCCGGTCATACGCTTTGCCGTAGCAGCAGCAGGCCGTTGCACGACATAAGTCAGACCGTGACGCTCGGCGTACCGGATGGCGGATCGCAGCGTGGGAAATTCGAGTTCCACCTGCGTCAGCATATCGCGATCACCCGTGTAACCCATCAAAGGTTCGATGAATGGGGCGCTGCTGCCCTCGAAGACGAGCCGCCAGCCCTTCGTTCGCGCTTTGCCCGACGTCGTAACGGAGCGGCACGGTTTGAAGATACGGGCAACGGCATTTTCGGGAAACAGTGATTGCCCGAAGGAAAGTTTGCGCCGTTCGTTATCGTTCGACGCGCAGATAGTGTCAGATATTGGGGTTTTCCGATGTGTGTCTCTTGCGGTCTCCATGGTTCTATCCCTCCCTATCGGCGAAGGATGAGCGGCGGCTGGCCAGGTGGCCGGCCGCCGCGCTCGTCAGCTTCTGATCGCGATGCGCTTGACCTGTGACTGCGCCCTTTCGGTCTTAGGCAGAGTGATGGTGAGGACGCCGTTCTTGAAGGCGGCGTCGACCTGGTCCTCCTTGACCTCGGTGCCGAGCGGGATGCGCCGCTCGAAGCGGCCATAGTAGCGCTCCGAGAACTGCTTCCCCTTGTCTTCCGTTTCCGAACGCTTCTCACCCTTCAGGGTCAGCACGCCGTCATTTAGGAAGACCTCAATGTCCTTTTCCTCAAGCCCGGGTATTTCGGCCGTCACCTTGATGTCCTTGTCGGTGTCCGAGATCTCGACACTCGGCCAGCCGGCACCGAAGCCGCCGGCGCCGCGAAGTGACGGGAGGCCGGGGCCGAAGCCGCGGAAAACATCGTCGAACAGCCGATTGACCTCGCGGTGAAGCGACAGGAAAGGATCGCGGTCGTCGTCCCGAAGGAGACTCGGCATTTGATTGCCGTTGTTGCGACCCCAGGGAATCAAATCACGAACACTCATGACGTTACTCCTTTCTCGTGGTTCTTCGGTTCTGCTGAAGACTTAAGCCGCCTGCTCCCCGGCCTCGATCCGCTTGGTCTCGGCCTTCGGCATTGCGCCATCCGTTTCGATCGCGATTTGGCGCGGCTTCATCTCTTCAGGAATTTCACGCTTCAGATCGATGGTCAGCAGACCTTTGACGAGACCGGCGTCGGTTACCTTGACATGATCGGCCAGTTCGAACCGACGCTGGAACGAGCGTCCGGAAATGCCGCGATGCAGGTACTGAACATCCTCGCCGTTGGCCTTCTGCCCCGATACGACGAGCACGTTCTGCTCTTGAGTGACCGCCAACTCGTCCTGCGAGAAGCCCGCGACTGCCATCGCAATGCGGTATTCGTCCTCACCGGTTTTGACGATATCGTAGGGCGGCCAGTTATCCATTGTCTCGGCGCGGCCTGCGGCCTCAAGCGCGTTCAACATCCGCTCGAAGCCGATGCTCGACCGGAACAGAGGGGAAAAATCGAGGTTTGTCCTCATAGCCATATCCTCCTTGCAAGCAACATGGACACAAGGAGACGCCAAGAGCGACTGGCGTCTCCTGGACTTTGTGTCGATCCCTGTTTGGCGATCGACAATACTGATATAATTCAGTGCTTTATCGTTTCAAGAGGATCGAATTTCTCAACGAAAAAAATTGACCTTTTCGAAGGCGTCACCATATGTCTTGGAACTTGAGCGAGGAGCAATGGCTATGACAATGACTTCAGACGACGTCGTCGCCGTCCTTGGGCCCGCCGATAAGATGTTTGTGGCGGAGATCATCGCGACAGGTGCAACCCAGGCTGAGCTTGCCGAGGCATTCGCATGGGCGAGCAATGACGAGGCTTTGATAGCTGAAGGCCGGCATTTGCCGACAGGCAGGGTTGCTGCGCTCGTTGATCTGCTGCGGTCAGATGAAGAGGAACCGGATTAGAAAAAGGCGGGTACCCGCCTTCCCGCAGCGTCCTTCATCAGACCGTGGTGAGCACGCGGACATTGCCTCGTCGATTGATCACATCGACCACGACCTGGTGTCGTGACCGGCGGATGGCCACGTCAGCCGAGCCATCGCCGATCCGCAGGCGTCGCAAGATCACCTCATCGAGGAACGAGGGAAGTCGCGGCACGCTGAAGCTGATCTGCAAGCTGTTCGGATCGAAGTCGAGGCCAAGACAGGATTGCAGCAGCGACAAAGGGGCTGCTGCGGCCCATGCTTGAGGCGAGCAGGCGACCGGATAGGAGGTCGGTCCGCGTGCGCGCTGACGCGGCAAGCCGCAGAGGAGTTCGGGAAGCCGCCGCAGGTCGATATAAGTCGCAGCGGCAAAAAGCCCCTCGAAAATCTTCGCGGCTTCGGCGCGATAGCCATAGCGGGCAAGGCCACTGGCGATCAAGGCATTGTCATGTGGCCAGATCGAACCATTGTGGTAGCTCATCGGGTTGTAACGGGCTTCGGTGGAGGGGATAGTGCGGATACCCCAGCCACAGAAGGACGAGGCATTCATCAGGGTGCGAGTCACTTGTGCGACCCGTTCGGGATAAGCAATACCGCTGAACAGAGCATGACCGGCATTGGAGGATCGGACCCGGCAGGGCCGTTTATCGCCGTCGAGAGCCAAGACATAGGTGCCAAGTTCGTCATCGAAGAAGCTCATGTCGAAGGCGCGGCGCAGTCCCTCCGAGCGCGCGAGGAAGCTCGCCGCGCGTTCCGGCTTTCCGGTCCAACGGAAGATTTCGGCAGCACTTTGCCAAGCGCCATAGACATAGGCCTGGACTTCGGCGATCGCGATCGGGCCCCGGGCCAACGTGCCATCGGCATGGAAGACCGAGTCGTTGCTATCCTTCCACGCCTGATTGATCAGTCCTTCTTCCGTCAGCCGTCCGTATTCGACGAAGCCATCGCCATCGCGATCCCCATGTTCGTCGATCCACGTCAGCGCCGCTTCGAGATTCGGCAGGAGACGGTCGATGGTCGCAAGATCACCGGTTCGTTTAAGATAGTGCCCGGCCAGCATCACGAACAGCGGCGTCGAGTCGATGCTGCCGTAGTAACGCCGGAAGGGAACCTCGCCAAGTTCAGCCATTTCGCCGCAACGCACTTCGTGCAGGATCTTGCCCGGCTCGGCGTCCGAGGCGGGATCGATGTTTGTCGCCTGGTTGGCTGCCAGATGACCGAGAACCCCGCGGGCGATCTCCGGATCGAGCCACAGTGTCTCAAGGGCCGTGATCAGGGCATCGCGGCCGAAAACGGTGCTGAACCAGGGAATACCGGCGTAGGGATAAGGACCTTCCCGCTTGTCGGTGATCAGCATGTATAGGTCGGAGGTGCTGCGCCGCGCGACTTCGTTGAAGATCTCGTTGGACGTCGCGATCGACGCCGCGCGCGAGGAAGAGGCGCGCAAGGCCCGGCGAGCATCCCGCAAAGCCAGGAAGAATGAAAGGCGGCTTAGTCGGTCGGCGGAGGTATGGTCGCAGCCGATCTGGATGAAGAGCGACTTGGTCTCGTGCGGCTCCAGATAGAGGTCGTAGGTGACAAGGTCGCTGCGAATCTCGGCCGGTTCCGGCATGAACGAAAGGCGCGTCGAGCGCGTGCGATCGTCCAGGCCAATATAGGAAAGCAGAATCCAATCCTGTTCGACGACTGCGGGAAGATGGCGCCCTCGCCTTGCCCTTGCGGTGCCGCGGACTTCGAACAGATCGGCGAAATCGGCCCCGAAAGCGATCTGAATGCGGACATGTTGCCGCAGCTCGTCATAATTCCTCACGGCCAATCGTTCATAACAACAGGCATTCCAGAGAAAGCGCGATCTGCGCAGATGAATCAGGTCATGGCCCAGAACCAGCCTTCCTTTCTTATCGAACTGATCGGGATTGGTGAGATCGCAGGTCAGCGTGGCGTTGTCATCCCGCAGCGTCGACGACAGAAGCATCGGCCGCTGTCCGTTGATCGTCAGGTAAAGATGCGAGAGATGACGGGTGTCCCGGTGGAAAAGACCTTCCGGACTGCCGGGACCGGAAAGAGCATCGCCATTATGGTCGAAGACGGCAAAAGTGTCGCCGTGCTTCAAGGTGCGGGGCCGGCGCTCCTGCAACGATGCGGCGGCCGGAATGAAAAACTGAGCGACCGGCGCCGCCAGCCCTGACGATGCTGTGGCGGGAATGCTGTCCGCAGACACGTTCGACATGTCTCCTCCTTGCCTCAGGCGACAGCCTGCAGGTCGAGCGCTTGACCATTCGACCGGCGGATGGGCACGGCTTTGGTGCGAACGCCCGGCAGGTTGCGATAGATGTCGAGATAGTCACCCGCCATTCGTTGTGCGGTGAAGCGCTTTTCGAAGGCGGACCGCACCCTGCGCCGATCGAGGCGGAGGGCCCATTCGACGTTTTCGGCTGCCTCGGTTACGCTGTCGACCAGGATGCCGGAGATGCCATTGTCGATGACCTCGGGAACCGAGCCGCAACCGAAAGCGATCACCGGCGTGCCGCAGGCCATGGCCTCGATCATCACCAGCCCGAAGGGCTCCGGCCAGTCGATCGGGAAGAGCAGAGCGCCCGCATTCCCAAGGAAGTCAGCCTTCTCAAGTTCACCGATCTCGCCGATGAATTCTACATTCGGGTGGCTCTTTACCATCGGCTCGATGACGGTCTCCCAATAGGCCTTGTCGGCATTGTCGATCTTGGCGGCGATCTTCAGCGTCATTCCGACCTTTGCCGCAATCTGAATGGCGCGGTCGGGCCGCTTTTCCGGCGAAATGCGGCCGAGGAAGGCAAGGTAGTTGCCCTTGGGTTTCTCGGTGAAGGGAAGAAGATCGGCGGGCAGACCATGATAGACCGTTCCACGCCAGTCGACCGGTGGCATCGGACGGCGCTGGTCGTTGGAGATCGACACCAGCGGAATATCTGGGAACGCCGTGTAGAACGGCTTGAGATCCGGCAGGTCGAGTCGCCCATGCAGCGTGGTGACCGTGCGGTCGGCGAAATCGCGGATCAACGGGAAATGCAAGAGATCGATGTGGAAATGGAGAACGTCGAACTCATGCGCCCGTTGGCGGATCTCCTCCAACATAACGACCTGGTGCGGCAGGTGGTCTTTGACGGCCGGGTTGAGCCGCAGTGCAACGTTCGCACATGACAGCAGTCTCGCACGACTGACAGAATCGCCGCTCGCAAAAAGCGTAACGTCATGTCCCTGCGCGACGAGTTCTTCTGTGAGATAGGAAACGATCCGCTCGGTTCCCCCGTACAGCTTCGGCGGAACGCTCTCGGCGAGCGGTGCAATCTGGGCGATCTTCATCGGCAAAACCTCCTCAGTTGAGCAAAGAGTCGTCGGTAAAAATCATGCCTGCATCCTCAAAAGGCATGCACGGCAGGTAGTTGGGGGTCAGGTTTCGAATAACTGCCGGCGCCGTCCTCCTTTCCAGTAGCTGCACACGCCAAGACCTGGAAGCCGGCGTGCCGTCAGTTTCCGGTGACGGGTCCTATGGGTACCTGCGTTGGCGCTCGCGGAAGCGGACGAGGCTTGGCCTTCAGATAGCCGGTCGCCCTTGTCCAAGGTCTTCAGAGCTTCAAGGATCTCGTCATAGGAGACGGCTCGTTCCGCCCCGGGATATAGGCGAAGAGCAGGTACGGATTCGACCGCGAAAATATCGGATGCCCACGAAGCGAGAATGGCCCGCTTCTCTTCATTGCCGATGTCGGCGGCGGCAAGCACGTCGCGCGGGTGGCTGAAATGCTCCGCCGGATGAAGCAGGTGCGCCGCGCTGATCGCCGCCACGGCATTCTGCTGGGGAGAATTGCTGATGCTTTCCTTTCTCATAGCTCGGCTCCATTGATGTCGACCGATGGAACTTGGTTCATTCTATTGTGCGTAGGGAGGCCCGCCCCGAGGGCAGAGCGGGCCGAGCGATCGCTTAGAAATCCATGCCGGCGCCGGCGGGCATAGCTGGAGCGGCTTCCTTCTTCGGCTTCTCGGCGATCATTGCTTCCGTCGTCACCAGCAGACCGGCGACGGAGGCGGCATCCTGCAGTGCGGTGCGAACGACCTTGGCCGGATCGATGACGCCCTGCGCATAGAGATCGCCGTATTCGCCGGTCTGGGCGTTCCAGCCATAGGAGAATTCGCTCTTCTCCCGCAGCTTGCCGACGATGATGGAGCCTTCCGCGCCGGCGTTTTCGGCAATCTGGCGAACTGGGGCTTCGATTGCCCGGCGAACGATGTCGACGCCGACCCGCTGGTCGCCATTGGCCGTCTTGACGGCGTCGAGCGCCTTCACCGCACGCAGCAGCGCCACGCCGCCGCCCGGCAGAATACCTTCCTCGACCGCTGCGCGGGTTGCATGCAGCGCATCGTCGACGCGATCCTTCTTCTCCTTCACTTCGACTTCCGTCGAGCCGCCGACGCGGATGACGGCAACGCCGCCGGCGAGCTTGGCGAGGCGTTCCTGCAGCTTCTCACGGTCGTAGTCGGAGGTGGTTTCTTCGATCTGCGCGCGAATCTGAGCGGTGCGACCGTCGAGCTCCGTCTTCGAACCGGCACCGTCGATGATGGTGGTGTTTTCCTTTTCGATCGCCACCTTCTTGGCCCGGCCGAGCATGTTGAGCGTCACATTCTCAAGCTTGATTCCGAGGTCTTCGGAGATTACGGTGCCGCCGGTCAGGATGGCGATGTCTTCGAGCATGGCCTTGCGGCGATCGCCGAAGCCCGGCGCCTTGACGGCAGCGATCTTGAGGCCGCCGCGCAGCTTGTTGACGACGAGCGTTGCAAGCGCTTCGCCTTCGACGTCTTCAGCGATGATGAGGAGCGGTTTGCCGGACTGAACGACAGCTTCGAGAACAGGCAGCATTGACTGCAGGTTCGAGAGCTTCTTCTCGTGGATGAGAATATAGGGGTCCTCGAGCTCGACGCGCATCTTGTCCTGATTGGTGACGAAGTAGGGGCTTAGATAACCACGGTCGAACTGCATGCCTTCGACGACTTCGAGTTCGGTTTCGGCGGTCTTGGCTTCCTCGACGGTGATGACGCCCTCATTGCCGACCTTTTCCATGGCTTCAGCCAGGTAGCGGCCAATTTCGGAATCGCCATTGGCGGAGATGGTGCCGACCTGGGCGATTTCGGAATTGTTGGAGATCTTGCGGGCATTGGCCTTCAGTTCCGCGACGACAGCGTCGACGGCGAGGTCGATGCCGCGCTTCAGGTCCATCGGGTTCATGCCGGAGGCGACCGCTTTGGCGCCCTCCTTGACGATCGCCTGGGCGAGCACCGTCGCAGTCGTGGTGCCGTCGCCGGCGAGGTCGTTCGTCTTCGATGCCACTTCGCGCAGCATCTGCGCACCCATGTTCTCGAACTTGTCTTCGAGTTCGATCTCCTTGGCGACCGAAACACCGTCCTTGGTGATGCGCGGCGCGCCGAAGGACTTGTCGATGACGACGTTGCGGCCTTTCGGGCCAAGCGTCACCTTCACGGCATTGGCCAGCACATCGACCCCACGCAGCATGCGTTCACGGGCATCGCTATGGAATTTCACTTCTTTCGCAGCCATTCTTTAACTCCTTCAATAGGCAGCTTTTTGACTAATGCGCGGAGAACGCCTCAGGCGGCGATCTTTTCGGCCGTCTGGGCTTCGATAACGCCCATGACGTCGCTTTCCTTCATGATCAGCAGGTCCTCGCCGTTGATCTTGATCTCCGTGCCGGACCATTTGCCGAACAGGATGCGATCGCCGACCTTGACGTCGAGCGCTTGGATCTGGCCGGCATCGTTGCGTGCACCCGGGCCCACGGCGATGACCTCGCCCTCCTGCGGCTTTTCCTTGGCGGTGTCGGGAATGATGATGCCGCCCTTGGTCTTTTCCTCGGAATCGACGCGGCGGACGAGAATGCGGTCATGAAGCGGTCGGAACGACATGTTTTCCTCCAATGGACAAACAATAACGATGTTGTTCCCCTGGCCGGACCGGATGACCAGTCCGGGCGGGTGCAAACCCCTGTCGAGCGTTTGCGCGCATTGATCTGGTTTTGCAATTTTTCCATTTCAAGGGGCGCAGAGAAAAAAATTAGCACTCAGCTAGAGTGGCTGCTAACACGCTGAGAAGGAACAAGAAAAACCGCCGTTGCGTTGAGAATCCCGTTGATGGACGCCAAGATATGCGCCACCTTCTCGTTGTCGTGAAACGGAGATGAAGCATGCAATTTTCATCGGATCTAGAGCGCCAGCTCAGCGGTTACGGCCTTACCACTGCCCACATCCTCTACCGCCTCCCGGATTTCGAATCCGTTCTGCAGACCTATGTCTGGCAGGATTACGATCTCGCCCCGGGCTTTCCGGAAATGCACAAATTCCTCGACTTCTGGCAGTCCAACCTCGACGGGCCGCTGCATTCCGTCCGCTATAGCCATCAGCGGCTGATCGGACCGAATGAATGGCGTCGCGTCATTGGAGAGTTGAGATTGCACTAGATCAAACCCGACATTCCCGGGCCGGCCAGGCATTGCTGCCATAGGCTTTCTCAACCCGCACGGAATCGCTGCAAAGCCCGAGAAATTACTCGTGCTCGGCAGGACATGGCCAGGTTGAAGGGGCGGAGAGTCCTGCCGGCAATTTTGTCGAGGCATCGCCGCAGGCAAGCTCGATCTGCGCCTGTTCAAGCCCGGTTGCGGCCGAGAGATCGAGGCCTTCGATGCGGGTCAGGAACATGAAGGCGCGGTCGAACATCGCCGGGCCGTCGAAGGTGGCGTGGGAGAGATCGGCGCGGGAGAGATTGGCGAAAGCGAATTTCGCCCCCGTCAGCACTGCCTTGTCGAAATCGGCACGGCCGAGTTCGGCCTTTTCGAAGCTCGCGCCGGAGAGCCGGGCGCCGGCAAAATTGGCGCGCTGCAGCTCGGCGCCGGCAAAGGACGCGCCGTCAGCGGCAATATTGGCGAAGCTGGAGCGATAGGCCTCGATCTTGGCGAAGTTGGCGCCCTCGGCATGCGCGCCTTCAAGCGAGGCGCGCACCAAAGTCGCCTTTTCCAGATTGGCGGATTTGACGTTTGCGCCGCTGAGATCGGTCAGCGAAAAATCGGTGCTGAAGAGGTTGGCGCCTTCGAGATCACTGCCCTGCAGCATCAGGTTTTTCTTCGTGCACTCCTGCCAGTCGAGCTTCGGCGAGGCCGTGCTGCCACAATCGGCAGCGCGCGTGGAGATGGGAGCGGAGGCGAAAAGAAGGAAGGCAAGGAGGCCGAGCGGCGATCGATGCATTGCCATTGATTATTCACCTCCATGAACCTTCAGGCCTCGGCTCGAAGCAGGCGGCCTTCCACTTTTTTACACAGCTCAGCATACAATAAAAAGATGGCGGGCGCCGTTCACGATGGATTTGGCCGATCAATCCGTCTGCCCGGGCAGTCGGAGTTCCATGCAGATCAGATCCAGCCAACGGCCGAACTTGGTGCCGACCTCGGAAAACCTGCCGGCGATGCGGAAGCCGAGTTTCTCGTGCAGCCGGATCGAGGCGGTATTGTCGGCCTCGATACCGGCAATCATCACATGGATATTGGCGGCGGCGGCGCGCGCGATCAATTCGCGCATCAGCGCCGCGCCGATGCCGGTGCCGCGGCAATCCTTGTCGACATAGACGGAATGCTCGACCGTGTGGCGGTAGCCCTCGAAGGGGCGCCAGTCGCCATAGGAGGCATAGCCTGCGACTTTGCCCGACATCTCGGCGACGATCACCGGAAAGCCACGCGCCCGGCGCGCGCTCAGCCACTCCCGCCGGTTTTCGAGATCGACGAGCGTCTCGTTCCAGATCGCTGTCGTGTGCTCGACGGCATCATTGTAGATGTCGCGGATGGCGGCAAGATCGGCTTCGGTGGCGTCGCGGAGAAGAACGGCGTCTGTCATGGTGGCCCAGTTCGGATTGACTGCAGGGTTGCCATACGCCGCGGCTCAAAAGATGTAAACGGCGGCTTGCGGCACGCCTCGCGCGGGCGCTCAGAAGCCCGATGCCGGCAGGCTGAAACAGGTGAAGACGGCCGAATAATGCACCGCCGCGGCGATGATGACGAAACCATGCCAGATGGCGTTCTGGAAGCGCAGTTTCTCCCAGACATGGAAGATGACGCCGAGCGAATAGATAACGCCGCCGATGACGATCAGCAGCATCGAGGCCGAAGGAATGCGCGCGGAGACCGGCCCGGCCACCAGCACGCCGCTCCAGCCCATCGCGAGGTAAAGCAGGATGGCGAGACGGTCGTAACGCCCGGGAAAGGCGCATTTCAGGACAATGCCGCCGGCGGCGAACAGCCAGATCGCCACCAGCATGAACGAGAGCAGCGGATCGTCGGCGCCGCGCTCGAGGAAGGGCGTATAGGTGGCGGCGATCAGGATGAAGATCGCCGAGTGATCGAAGCGGCGCAGGAACCATTTGGTCCGTGAGACCGGCCAGATATTATAGGAAAAGGAGATGGCAAGCGTCAGCACCAGGCCGACGCCATAGATCCAGGCGGCGGCGAGCGCGCCGTAGGAGCTCCAGACCGTGGCGTAGAAGATCAGCACGGTGGCGCCGATTAGCGCCAGCACGAGACCGACGCCATGGACGATGCCGTCGGCGATCAGCTCATATCTATCGTAAGCCCAGCGAATACCGTTGAACTCGGCCATGCACGCCAACCCGTTTCATACCCCACAGGGATCGTCGCATCGAACGGGCGGACGCGCAACCGCAGCGCCTCGCGCGGGCGGTAAATCTTCGTGACAGGCCGCAAGCCGCCGGCCGGCGATCGGCGCTGCGGCTTCGCCGAAATCACAGTTTTTGCCGATCGACCAGCACCGAGCATTTGGCGTGGCGCACGACCCGGTCGGCGGTGGCGCCGATAAAGTAGTTGGAAAAATCCGGGACATGCGAGGCGACGATGATGAGGTCGGCGTGATGACATTCGGCGGCCGTGATGATGGCCTTCGCCGGCGGGCCGTTGCGGATCTCGACAGCGGCAGTGATGCCGGTTGCGGCCACCAGCGCTCCCAGCCTTTCGCGGCTGTCTTTCATGGCGTCCTCGACCATATTGGCCGGGAGTTCGATCGCCACATAGGTCGGCACATCCTCGACGACGTTGAGCGCGACGATCTCGCCGCCCTCATCCAGCAAAGAGGCTGCCTTGCGCAGGATCTGCTCTCCCTTTTCGATGCCGCCGAGCGCGATCGCAACGATGATCTTCCTGTACATGCTGCCCTCCATGATCGAGATGCATAAGCTTCTTCTAAAGAGATATGGGGGCATTGACCTCAATCAAGTGAGCGCCGGGGATCGTCAACGATTGTTCAACGCTTCATCCTCAAAAACAGACCTTCTGTGAACAATCGCGATGCGCCATATACGGATCAAGTACGGTAGCCGTGGAGACAGCAAGCGAATGAACCGGCGACACTTCCTCGGATTTGCCACCGGCGGAATGGTTGCCGCCACCGCCGGCACGCCTTCTATTTCACAGGCAAACTCAAAGGCTGGAGACCAATCCATGAGCGAAACCTCCTATGCGCTGACGCGGCCCGCCTATATCGACCAGTCGCATCTCGTCGTCACCGACCTCGGTCTCGTTTCCGGCTTCTATCAGTCCATGCTCGGCCTGAAGGTCATCGAGAAGACGGCGAGCGGCGAAGTCCTCGGTGTCGACGCCCTGCCGCTCGTGACGCTGACGACCGCCAAGAATGCCGCGATCGCGCCGCGCAACGCCGCTGGGCTTTTCCACACCGCCTTCCTGATGCCCGACCGCATCGAACTGGCGCGGTGGTTGCGCCATGCGGCGCATAACAACGTCGTGCTCGACGGGGCTTCCGACCATCTCGTCAGCGAGGCAATCTATCTTTCCGACCCCGAAGGCAACGGCATCGAAATCTATGCCGACCGGCCGCACGAGCAATGGAAATTCCATCAGGACGGCATGGTGGAGATGGCGACGCAGCGCCTCGACTTGCAGGCGCTCTACGACAGCGCGCCCGCCGATCGCTGGGACGGCATGGCTGCGGGAACGGCGATCGGCCATCTGCACCTGCAGGTCGGTGATATCCCGCAGGCCGACGCCTTTTACCGCGACGTGCTCGGCCTCAAGCTGATGGCCCGTTATCCCGGCGCAAGCTTCTTCGCGACCGGCGGCTACCACCACCATCTTGCCGCCAATATCTGGAACAGCCGGGGCGCCACCGCCCGCGCCGACAATATGACCGGACTTTCGGACTACAAGATCCGTTTCAACGACAAGGCGACACTCGATACCGTTGTCTCCAAGCTCGACACGCTGGAGATCAACAGCGAAAAGCGTGATGGCGGCGTCTTCCTCCGGGATCCCTGGGGCATCGGCCTGACACTTTCGGCCTGACGTCGAAGACGCTACTGGACCTTCTCGGTTCCCGAAGGCGTCGTTACCTGCGTCGGTCCGCCGCCGGTTCCGCTGGGCGACGGCGAGCGGTCGGTTGCTTCGGGAGGCCGTGACGGGCCGGAGGCCGGGTCGTCGTTAAAGGTGCCGGGACCGGACGGCTGCGCGTTGATCGGATCCGGCTTGGTCGACGCTGTCGCCGTCGGATCGTTGTTGCCGGGATCGGGCCAGATCGCAACGCTGACGCCGGCGATGATGAGGACTGCCGCGCCCGCCAGGAGGACGGTCCAAACCCACCACCGCCGCTGGTCGGCGGCTTTGAGATTCGCCTCGTCCGCATAAGGGGGATCGGTCGAATAGGTCTCGGTGACCTTCGTCTGATCGGGATCTGCAATCATGAGCATTCTCCTTCTGACGTCGAACGCCAGCGACTGCGGGGTTGTTCCGGCAGAAGGATCAAATCGGCGCGGCCGTCGACGGGCGGATCCAAGCCTTGCCGGCAGCGCCAGGGGGCTGCGGAACCGGAAACGCATCAGCGCGTTTTTGTGACGAAGCAATGGGGCTTCGGGAACCTCACCGCATGGGCATCGCCAACGGCATCCGCAAACACGCAAAGAAGATCGCCATCGGCGAACGCCAAACCAGCGCCTGGGCGCAGTCATTGCAGGAGACAGCGGAAGACCTGCCGTCCCCGCCGGTGCATCGGCTGGAAAAGGACGGGCTCGATATCAGCATGGCCTGGGCGATCATCGGCATCTTCGCCATCCTCGGCCTTTCCGCCGTCTACATGATGTCGCTGATCCTCATACCGATCACCCTTGCCGTCGTCGTCGGCATGATCCTTGGCATCGCCGCGGAAAATCTCGGCAAGATGGGTGTGCCACGGCTTGCCATCGCCATCCTTCTGTCAAGCGGCGTCGCTTTGGTGATCGTCCTGCTGGCCAGCTCGCTTGCCGATCCGCTGACGACGCTTGCCAACGAAGCTCCGGCTTTCGTCGAGCGGACGATAAGCCGCGTCATGCCCTATCTCGAGCGCATCGAATGGCTGCACATCACGCCGGCGACGTTCGAAAGCGGACCGATGTCAATCGGCGCGCTGCTCGAAAACACCGGTAACGTGCTGCATGTGGTGACAACAAGCCTGACGCCGGCGCTGGTACAGGGACTGATCTTCTTCGCCGCGCTGCTGCTCTTCCTCGCCAGCCGGGTCAATCTGCGCAAGACGATCATCATGACATTCCGCACCCGCCCGCAGCGGCTGGCCGCGATCCGCGTCATCAATGCCGTCGAGCAGGTGCTCGGTTTCTACTTCGCCACCGCCTCGCTGATTTATGTCGGGCTTGGCGTCGTCATGACTGTCATCGCCTATGCGGGGGGGCTGTCGGCACCGGTCCTCTGGGGCTTCTTCGCCTTCGTATCAAGCTTCATTCCCTATCTCGGGATCACCCTGATGACGCTTTCCGTCGCCATCGCCGGAATCCTCACCCATGACGGCTTCGTCGTCGGACTGATCCCGGCGGCCGCCTTCTTCACCGTGCACCTCGTCATGGAGAACTTGATCTTCCCGGCGGTGATGGGCCGACGGCTGGAAATCAACCCGTTCATCGTCTTCCTCGCCATCCTGTTCTGGACGTGGATGTGGGGCGCTGTGGGCGCGATGCTGGCGCTGCCGCTATCGCTGATCGTCATGACTGTTATCGAGGAATTGCTGATCGAGGAAAGACCGCAGCCGCAATTGCCGAAGTGATCAAGCGAGGAGACATCCGTGGCATCCGATCTCGATCTCGACGAATCCGAGCATGCCCACATGGTGAGTGGCCGTTCGCTCTGGGGAAAGGCCGGTTTGCGCCCGGAATGGCGGCCGATCGAAAGGAGCTTTTCCACCGATGTCGCGGTGATCGGCGGCGGCATCACGGGCGCTCTGATCGCCGAACATCTTGCGGCGCGCGGCTTTTCCGTAGCGATCATCGACCGGGAGGAACCGGGCTTCGGCAGCACGGCCGCCAGCACGGCGATGCTGCAATGGGAAACCGACAGCACGCTCAGCGAACTTGAGACCTATTACGGCTTCGAGCGCGCCGCCGGCATCTATCGCCGCAGCGCCGCTTCGGTCGCCGGCCTCGCCAAGCTGATCGCTGCAAACGCTATCGCCTGCGGTTTCCGGCCGCGCAACACGCTCTATCTCGCCGCCAATCGCGAAGGTGCGCGCGACCTTTTCGAGGAGCGCCAGCTTCGCCGGCGGGCCGGCCTGCCCGGTGTCTACCTGGAACATCCCGATCTCTTCACGCAATTCGAGCTCGATCGAGACGGCGCCATCTTCTCCCCCGGCTCGGCCGAAGCCGATCCGCTGCTTCTGACCTGGGCGCTGATCGAAATGGCCCTCCGGAACGGTGCGCAACTGGTGCGCACTTCGGTGACTGCGCTTCACGGCGAAGGCGGTCGCGCCACGGCGGAGACCGACGGGGCTCAACTGATCGAGGCGCGGCATATCGTGCTTGCGACCGGATATTCCATGCCCGGCCTCGACATGCCGAAACTGCACCGCGTCCGCTCGAGCTGGGCGCTCGCCACCGTACCCCAGCACCCGGCGGCACTCTGGCGCGAGCGAGCGCTGATCTGGGAGGACAGTCACCCTTATCTCTACATGCGCACCACGCCGGATCACCGCATCGTCGCTGGCGGCGAGGACGACGACACCACCGACGCAGAAGCGCGTGAGCGCAAGCTGCCGGCAAAGACCATGGCGATCCAGCAGAAAATGAAGCGGCTGTGGCCGAAGGCGGATATCCGCATCGCCCACGCCTGGGCCGGCACCTTCGGCGAGACGGCAGACGGCCTGCCGCTGATCGGCCCGCTGCCCGGGATGCCGCACGTCTTCGCCGCCTATGGCTATGGCGGCAACGGCATCACCTTTTCCTATCTCGCCGCGCAGATGATCGGTGCGATGATTGCCGGAATTCACCGCGACTGGTTCGAGGATTTTGCGCTCGACAGGGATGGACCCAGCTGGCGGAGTTTTGGAGCGGGTGTGGCGCGGATTGGGGATGAGTTGAGATAAGGTGCCGCTGACCGCCGTGGCGTAGGACACTCCCTCTACCCTGCAAGACAGAGGGGTGGCCACTCGGCATGCCCGCAGCCGCAGAATTACTCCGTCGTCTTGTCGTCGCCGGTGTCCTCGACATCCTCAAGGCGAACGAACTCCGTGCCCTTTGCCTTAAGATCGACCAGCGCCTTCACCACGCCCTCGCCCGCCGCATGAGTCGGCTGATTGATGTGGGAGATGACGACATCCCCGTCTTTGGCCGAGGCGATGCGTTTTTCGGTGATCGCTGCACCCAGCAGCGAACCGCCGTCGCCGTTTATGGAGTAGCCGGCGATGCGAAAGCCCATGTTACGGATCTCGCCGATGGCGGAAAGATCGTATTTGGCGGTGGAGCCACGAAACCAGTGCGGTGCGGGAATGCCGGCGGCGATCATGGCGGCGGCACCGCCTTCGACTTCCTGCCGCACCGCCTGCGGCGAACCGGCCGAGGCGATGCCATAGATGAGCGTCGGTGTGTCGACGGCCGGAATATGGTTCTCGCCGTGGTTTTCCAGCTCGAATAGATCGGCGTTCTGCAGGAAGACGGCAAGGGTGGCCGGATTGCGCTTCAGCCAGCGGGCTGTGACGAAGATCGTCGCGGGAATGCGCTCGCGCACCAGCGTCGAAAGGATGCGCTCATCCGCCTGACCCATGCAGGCATCGAAGGTGAGCGCAATACGGGGGTGACCGGCAATATTGGAGCGGGCGATATGCAAATGCGGCTCGACGAGTTTCGGCCCCGGCGCCTTGGCCGGGGCAGAAGCGATTGCCGGCGGCACAGAGGACGCCGGCGGCACTTCGCCCGCCAATGCAGCGGAGACGGCGGCCAGAAGTAGGGCCGAGGTGAGCAGGATGCGGTTCATGTCATTGATTTCTACGATTCGATCCGTCGACTCTAGCGGCTGCCTTGACGCGACGCCATGTGGCCGGATGTCACCGCCGCCGGAACGGACACGGCGGCATCAATCGTAGAGATAATATTTGCCCCACTTCTCGCGCGGCACCTTCTCACCGATCTGGTAGTTGAGCTCACGCACATTGATATGCTGCGGGCCGGTGATGCAATTGTAGGAGAGATGGTACCAGTCGCCCTTGCTGCGGAAGACGGCGCCCGGCGCCCGCAGCGAATTGTCGCCGGCGATCGGATCCTCGAAGGTATAGGCGATGACCTTGTCGGGCTTGAAGCCGGTGCTGTCCTTGTTGATGCGGCTCATCGCCTCGGTGTCGCAGCTCTGCTCCAGGCGGGTCGAGGGGTCGAGTTTTTCCAGCTGCTTCTTGATGGCGGGATCGACGGCAAAGGCGGGGGCAGCCAGGCTTGCCAGGGATACAAACAGGAGCAGACGTTTCGACATTGCGGAGAAAATCCCTTACTGTTCAACGGTCCTGACCCTGCCACCGGCGGCTTGCCGGAGGCAGGGCACGTGCAAATTTCGCTTTTTGAGAGAGCGGACTTTCTTAAATATTGTGGTGACATCAAGGCAAGGCGGGCGCAGCCGTCTGGCCTTGACGTCGCCTTGCCGCTTGATCCCGCGGCGGGGCGCCTCTATCTCTTGCCAACCCGACATTCCCACCGGAGCCCGTTCCTTGTCCGTTTTCAAGAGCCTGCCGACACCGCCCGCTGCACCGAAAAAGCCCGTCTCCGATACGCGCCATGGCATTAGCCGCACGGACGAGTATGCTTGGCTGCGCGCCGACAACTGGCAGGCCATGTTCAAGGATCCGTCGATCCTGGATCCGGAGATCCGCCGGCATCTCGAAGCCGAAAACGCCTATATGAACGCGGCGATGGAGGATACCAAGGCGCTGCAGAAGCTGCTGTTTGCCGAAATGCGCGGCCGCATCAAGGAAGACGACAGTTCGGTGCCGATGAAGGACGGAGCCTATGCCTATGGCACGTTCTATGTGACGGGCGGCGAACAGCCGCGCTATTTCCGCATCCCCCGCGACGGCGACGTCGCCGACGAGACGATCCGCAGCGTGCTGCTCGACGGCGACAAGGAGGCATCAGGCAAGGCCTATTTCCGCCTCGCCGGCCTCGACCATTCGAGCGACCACAGCCGCGGCATCTGGGGTTATGACGACAAGGGTTCGGAGTTCTTCACGCTGAAGGTGCGCGACCTTTCAACGGGGCAAGACCTCGAGGACCGGATCGAGAATACCGGCGGCGGCGGCGTCTGGGCGCCCGACGGCAAGAGCTTCTTCTATTCGGCTCTCGACGAGAACCACCGGCCGTCGAAGGTATTCCACCACATTCTCGGCCAACCGCAGTCGGAAGATCGGCTGGTCTATGAGGAAGCCGATGCCGGCTTCTTCATGGGCGTCGGCGGCTCGCTGCTCGACGACTTCATCTATATCGACATTCACGACCACGAGACCAGCGAATACCGGCTGCTGTCGACCAAGGACCTCACGGCCGAGCCGAAGCTGGTGGCGGCGCGCGAGGAAGGCATCGAATATTCGCTGACCGAGGGCGGCGACGTCTTCTACATCCTGACCAATGATGGCGGCGCCAAGGATTTCAAGATCATGGAGACGCCGGTTGATAAGCCGGGCAAGGAGAACTGGCGCGAAGTCGTGCCGCACAAGCCGGGCACGCTCATCATCAGCCACATGGCCTATGCCCGCCACCTGCTGTGGCTGGAGCGCAAGGACGGGCTGCCGCGGATCATGATCCGCGACCGGCAGAGCGGCGAGGAACATGCGATCGCCTTTGCAGAGGAAGCCTATTCGCTCGGGCTTTCGGGCGCGGCGGAATACGACACGGATGTCATCCGCTTCTCCTATTCCTCGATGACGACGCCGTCGCAGCTCTACGACTACAATATGGTGACGCGCGAGCGTACGCTGTTGAAAACACAGGAAGTGCCGTCCGGCCACAATCCCGACGACTACGTCACCCGCCGGGTCTTCGCCCCGGCATGGGATGGCGAGACGGTGCCGGTCACCCTGCTCTACCGTAGGGACACGCCACTCGACGGCTCGGCACCCTGCCTGCTCTATGGCTATGGAGCCTACGGCATCACTATTCCGGCCGGCTTCAACACCAATTGCCTGTCACTCGCCGACCGCGGCTTCGTCTATGCCATCGCCCATATCCGTGGCGGCAAGGACAAGGGCTTTGCCTGGTACGAAGACGGCAAGATGGAAAAGAAGACAAACAGCTTCAAGGACTTCGTCGCCGCGGCGGATTATCTGAATCAACAGAAGTTCACCTCTTACGCAAAGATCATCGCCGAGGGCGGATCGGCCGGCGGCATGCTGATGGGCGCTGTCGCCAACATGGCGCCGGAGAAATTCGCCGGCATCATCGCCGCCGTTCCCTTCGTCGATGTGCTCAACACCATGCTTGACGACACCCTGCCGCTCACCCCGCCGGAATGGCCCGAATGGGGCAATCCGATCGAAAGCAAGGAAGAATATGAGCAGATCGCCGCCTATTCGCCCTATGACAATGTCGCGGCCAAAGCCTACCCGCCGATCCTGGCGCTCGGCGGCCTGACGGACCCGCGCGTCACCTATTGGGAGCCGGCCAAGTGGGTGGCGAAGCTGCGCGACAAGACGACGGGCGAGGCGCCGATCCTGCTCAAGACCAATATGGACGCCGGCCATGGCGGGGCGTCGGGGCGGTTCCAGCGGCTGGAGGAGATTGCCTTCGAGTACGCATTTGCCATCAAGGTGGCGGGGAAGATGTGAGGGTTGAGGGCGTGCCGTGCCACACGGCACAATGTCAAGGGAGAGAGAAATGCCCGTCTACATCGCCCTCCTCCGCGCCGTTAACGTCGGCGGCACCGGCTCGCTGTCGATGGCTGAACTCAAGGAGGTCTGTGAGGGCCTCGGCTTTAACAACGTGAAAACCTACATCCAGAGCGGCAATGTGCTGTTCCGCTCGAATGAGAAAGGAAAGGCAGTCGAGGAAAAGCTCGACGAGGCGCTCGGCAAGAAGATGGGCAAGCCTCCGGGCGTGATGGTGCGCAGCCGGAAGGAACTTGAGGCAATTGCCGCCGAAGCGCCCTTTCCCGATGCCAAGCCAAGTTTCCTGCTCGTCTACTTTCTGCCAGAAGCAGCACGCCGCGATGCGCTGGAAAAGATGGTTGCGCCTGACGGCGAGAAAGCGCAGCTCGCCGGCCGGGAAATCTATGTGCACTATCCCAACGGCTCCGGCCGCTCTAAGCTGAAGCTGCCGGCACTGAAGCCCGGAACGTCTCGCAGTCTTAATACAGTGCGCAAGCTCGCCGAACTTGCGGCTGAGATGGATGGCTAAGGCTGATCGCTGCCGGCCGCGGCGAAGGCTTGTCCCCGCCTGACGGCCGTGAGGGCAGGCTCGACAGCCGACAGAAAGAGCATCCGCACGAAGGTCCGCAGCATCAGCACCTGCTCGGCCAGGGTGTTCGGTTCCTTCAGCGTCTTCGACAGAACGATGCCGCCTTCGAGAACCGACGAAACCATATCGGCGAGTTGGTCGACGTTGACGGGCTCGCGCGGCGGATAGACTTCCATGATTTCGCGGAGCATGCGGCCGAAGCGCCGCCGCCAGGCAAGAACCGCATTGCGGTTTGTCTCCTGGATCTCCCGGTCGAACAACCGCTCATAATAGCAGACAGTCGCCACCAGGCAGCCGGGATGGCCGTTCGGCAGATCCGAAAGCAGCTCGGATAGCAGTTTCAGGCCGAGCAGGAAGGATTGCAGCGGATCGTCCATGAGATCGCGCGCACGGCCGAATATCTCGTCGTAGATGCGCTCGTCGTTTTCGATGTAGCGGTTGAGCAGCGCCTTGGCGAGCTCGTTCTTGTCCTTGAAGTGGTAGAAGAAGCCGCTCTTGGTGATCCCCGTCTCGGCGATCAGTTCCTCGATGGAGGTCCCGCCAAAACCCTTCTGCAAGACTGCCGCTTCGGCCACATCCAGGATGCGGGTGCGCGTTTCCTCTCCCTTTCGCATATCCCCTCCTGTACCTGCGGTACAGTTTCGAGCGACGCAAAGTCAGACCTGCATACGTCCCCGACAGCGTCGACTACCCCAAGCAATTGATTTTGATCAGCCTAAGCCGGAACTGCCGCCAGTATACCTCAAGTCGGCTAGTTTGGCAGCCGATTAAACGGCAGAACATCCCTCATCGACGGCGACCAGTTCAGGCGCCGCGACGGGAGAAACTTCAACAATGACAAAGTACAGACATGACTTGCCGCAGCTGAAAGGCGGCACCTTCCTGACCGATGGCGGCATGGAAACAACGATGATCTTCCACGACGGGATCGCGCTTCCACATTTCGCCTCTTTCGTACTGCTGGCGTCAGAAGACGGCCGGCAGCGCACGCGGAACTACTATCGCCCATACCTCGATATCGCACGGCGGCACGGCACCGGCTTCGTGCTCGACACCGCTACGTGGCGGGCCAATCCCGACTGGGGGCAAAAGCTCGGCTATACAAGCGAAGCATTGAAGGCGGCGAACGAGGAAGCCGTCGAGCTGCTCCTGGGTTTGCGCAAAACGTATGAGCGGCCGGAGCAACCGATCGTCATCAGCGGCGCGATCGGTCCGCGCGGCGATGGCTATAAGGCGGGCATGATGAGCGCGCACGAGGCGGAGGATTACCACGCCTTCCAGATCGAGGTCTTCGCCGGAACTGAGGCGGATATGGTGAGCGCATTCACGCTGACGAATATCGACGAGGCGATCGGCGTGGCGCGGGCGGCACGGTCGTTCGCCATGCCTTGCGCCATCTCCTTCACACTGGAGACGGACGGCAGGCTGGTGACGGGCCGAAGCATCCAGGAGGCCATCGAGACCACTGACATGGCCACCGGCGGAGCACCGGCTTACTACATGATCAACTGCGCCCACCCGACGCATTTCGAATCTGCCCTCGACCATTCAAGCACCTGGGCAAAGCGTATTTTCGGCATCCGCGCCAATGCCTCAACCATGAGTCACGCGCAGCTGGACAATAGCGATACGCTGGATGCGGGCGATCCCGACGATCTCGGACGGCGATACCGCAAGCTTCTTGAACGCATGCCTGAGCTGCGCGTGCTCGGCGGATGCTGCGGCACCGACCATCGCCATGTCGCGGCGATCTGCGAGGCATGCCTGCCGCAGGCGGCGTGAGACCGACAGGGAGGGTTGGACGATGAGGATGGTGGGGGCGGCGCCGCACGAGCGCGGCTGGCGTGATCTGTGGCTTGCGATCACGGGATGGCGCAGGCCGGCCGAGGCCGAAGTGGCGGTGGAAGTAGCGCTGCGAGACATCGATCTTGCGGCCTTCGGCGGCCTCGACGGTCCGATAGCCTACGGCATCGAGGCGGACCGGCGCGAAGGCCGGCCCTCGCGCCGCAAGCGGCTGCGGGCGCTAACCAATTTCTGAGGAACGAAAGGCGGCGTCAGGCTCCGGCGGCGCCTTTCGTCCGTTTCGCCTTGTAGCCGCTGATCTCCTCGCCTGCGGTCGGCGAGAAGCGCAGGTTCCAGATGGTGGCGGTGATCGAGATGATGGTGACGACGATGAAGGCGGAGGAGAAATCGCCGAGCGAAGGCGTTTCAACGTTGTTGAAGGCCATGGAGCCGTGCAGCGCCAAGGCTCCGATGCAGATGCCGAGCGACAGCATCAGCTGCTGGAACGTGGTGTAGAAACTCGTGGCCGAGCTCATCCGCTCCTTGTCGATCTCGTCATAGGCGATGGTGTTGTAGGCGGTGAACTGGAACGACAGGAAGAAGGCGCTGAGCACCAGCACGACGAAGATCAGCGGCATCGGCCAGTCCGGCCGGAAGGCGGCGCAGAGGCCGTAACCGGCCGTGCCGAGGACGCCGTTGACGACGAGGCTGCGGCGGAAGCCGAGCCGGCTGAAGACGAACTTCGCCATCGGCTTCATGGCGAGCGCGCCGATCGCGGTGGCGATGACGATCTGACCGGCCGCGGCGGCGGAAAGGCCGAAGCCGATCTGGAAAAGCAGCGGCAGCAGGAAGGGCTGTGCCCCTTGCGTGATGCGCGTCAGCGAGCCGGCGATGACCGATGTGCCGAAGCTCGGCACTTTCATCAGCGAGAAATCCATAATCGGTGAGGGATGCCGGCGGGCATGCCTCAAATAGGCGATGCCGAAGATCAGGCCGACGGCGATCAGGAAGATCGAAAAAGCGCCCTCGCCTTCATGGCTCGACATTTCGAAGCCGAACAGCAGCGAGCCGAGCGAAATGCCGGAAAGGATGAAGCCGATCGTATCGAAGGGGCCGGTCGCCTTGCCCTTCACTTCATCGATATAGATCGAGACGAAGATCATGCCGATAATGCCGATCGGCACGTTGATGTAGAAGATCCAGCGCCAGTCGAGATAGGTGACGATGAAGCCGCCGAACGGCGGGCCGACGATCGGGCCGATCAGCGCCGGCACGAGCAGCCAGGACATGGCGCTGACCATATCCTTGCGAGCGACGCTGCGCATCAGCACCAGGCGGCCGACCGGCATCATCATCGCGCCGCCCATCCCCTGCAACAGCCGCGCCAGCACCAGGAAGGACAGTGTCGGCGCCAGCGCGCAGAGGATGGAACCGATAACGAAAACCGCGATCGCCGCGCGGAAGACGGTGCGCGAGCCGAAGCTGTCGGCCATCCGGCCGCTTGCCGGAATGAAGATCGCCAGGCTGAGGAGATAGGAGGTGAGCGCGATCGACATGGCCGGTGCGCTGACGGCGAAATCGCGCGCCATGGTGGGCAGTGCGGTCGCCAGCACGGTGGCGTCTATATTTTCCATCAGCATCGCACTCGCGACGATCATCGCGATCACCCGGAAATTGGGCGCGGCGCGCCGAACCATCGGCGCCTGGTAAATCTGATCCGACATCGTCCGGATTCACTCGCGGTGGCGCGGCGGAGCACGGGAAGCAGCAAGGCCGCGGGGATGACATGGCGCATGGCCAAGAAGAGACGATCTGCTATACGCTTGAGATCATGGCGGCGCTAGGTCCTTTATGGCAAAGCAGCTTTGCCGAGAGGTAAAGGCGGATCACGATTGCTTGCATCGTCCGGTGCAGCGTGAAGGGCGTTATACGCTTGCGCCACGGGCCACCCGGCCCTACCTATCAATCATGACCTCCGCTCTCGAGAAAAACCGGCCCGGCGCGGCCTTTCCGTTCGACAACAGTTATGTCGGCCTGCCCGAGCGCTTCTTTGCGCCGCAAACGCCGACGCCCGTGACCGAGCCCTGGCTGATCAAGCTCAACGAACCGCTCGCCGCCGAGCTCGGGCTTGACGTCGAGGCACTGCGCCGCGATGGCGCGGCGATCTTTTCCGGCAATCTCGTTCCCGAAGGCGCCGAACCGCTGGCGATGGCCTATGCCGGACATCAGTTCGGCGGCTTTGTGCCGCAGCTCGGCGACGGCCGGGCGATCCTGCTCGGCGAGGTCGTCGACCGCAGCGGCAAGCGCTTCGATATTCAGCTGAAGGGCGCCGGGCCTACACCTTTTTCGCGCCGCGGCGATGGCCGCGCGGCAATCGGGCCGGTGCTCCGGGAATATATCATCAGCGAGGCGATGTTTGCACTCGGCATTCCCGCCACTCGGGCGCTGGCGGCCGTGACGACCGGCGAGCCGGTCTTCCGCGAAGAGGTGCTGCCGGGCGCTGTCTTCACCCGGGTCGCGGCAAGCCATATCCGGATCGGCACCTTCCAGTATTTCGCCGCAAGGGGCGACACCGACGGCGTGCGGGCGCTCGCCGACTATGTGATCGACCGGCACTATCCCGCGCTGAGAGAGGCCGAGAACCCCTATCTCGCGCTGTTTTCGGCAATCTCGGAGCGCCAGGCGGCGCTGATCGCCCGCTGGCTCCATGTCGGTTTCATTCATGGCGTGATGAATACGGACAATATGGCCGTCTCCGGAGAAACGATCGACTTCGGCCCCTGCGCCTTCATGGACGCTTATAATCCGGCAACCGTTTTCTCGTCGATCGATCAGCACGGCCGCTACGCCTATGCCAATCAGCCGGCCATCGGCCAGTGGAACCTCGCCCGGCTCGGCGAAACGCTGCTGCCGCTGATCGACGCCGAGCCGGACGGCGCGGTCGACAAGGCGAATGTGGTGATCCGGGCCTATGGCGAGCGGTTCCAGGCCGAGTGGCTTGCCGGCATGCGAGGAAAGATCGGCCTTGCCGGTGAAGAGAACGGCGATCTCGAGCTGGTGCAGGAGTTGCTGTCGCTGATGCACACGCAGAAGGCCGATTTCACCCTGACCTTCCGGCGGCTGTCGGACCTTGCCGGCGACAACGAGGCGGAGCCTGCCTTTGCTGCAAGCTTCCAGGAGCCGGAGGCCTGCCGCGCCTGGCTGACGCAATGGCGGGAGAGACTGTCGCGCGATACGCAGACGGCCGCCGAGCGCGCCGGCGCCATGCGCAGCGTCAATCCGGCCTTCATTCCCCGCAATCACCGGGTCGAACAGGCAATCGAGGCGGCAGTCGAGAACGGCGATTTTTCGCTCTTCGAGGCCTTGCTCCGCGTGCTCTCGAAACCCTATGAGGACCAGCCGGATTTCGCTGCCTATATGGAACCGCCGAAGCCGGAGGAACGGGTGCTGCAGACCTTCTGCGGGACCTGACCAAGGTCGACGCAACCATACCGTGACGAAACCCTGCGGCAATTGCAGTCGTTGAAAGGCATCTCCTTCGCGCTATCTGGCTGATCGGCGGCGATTTCCGCCGATCCTTCACCCGGCTAAGCCAAGCGGGAGACAGCCTTATGGCGATCGTCATCACCTCCATCCTCTTCATCATCATCGGGCTTGCGCTCAGTGGCGGCGGGCTCTGGCTCGTCACGCTCGGCGGCAGCATCTTCTATTTGTTCGCCGGCCTGATGTTCCTGATCACTGCCGGGCTGCTTTTGATGCGCAAGGCGGTGGCGCTCTGGGTCTATGCGGTGCTCGTCGTCGCCGCACTCGCCTGGGCGATCTGGGAGGTGGGATTCGACTGGTGGCAGCTCGGCCCGCGCGGCGGCGTCATCATCCTGCTCGGGCTGTGGCTGTTGACGCCCTGGATCCGCCGGCCGCTCGGCTTTCGCAGCCCGACGGGCATCACCTACGGCGCCAATCCCTGGCCGCTCGCCGTGCCCGTCCTTCTCGCCATTCTCGTCGCCGTTTATTCGATGACGACAGACCCGCATGATCTTTCAGGCGAGCTGCCGAAGGATGCTGTCGCCGCCAATCCCGCCTTCGGCGGCAGCGTGCCGGAGGGCGAATGGCACCAGTATGGCCGCACACCTTTCGGCCAGCGCTATTCGCCGCTCGACCAGATCACCGCGGAGAACGTCTCGACGCTGAAGGAAGCGTGGCGATACCAGACCGGCGACGTCAAGCGGCCGGACGACATCAGCGAGACGACTTATCAGGTGACGCCGCTCAAGGTGAAGGACACGCTCTATCTCTGCACGCCGCATAACTGGGCGATCGCGCTCGACGCCAAAACAGGCAAGGAGAAATGGAAATACGACGCCAATTCGGGCATGAACCCCAACCGGCAGCACCAGACCTGCCGCGGCGTCACCTATTATGCCGATACCAATGTCGCCGCCGGCCAGCCCTGCGCCGAGCGCGTCTACCTGCCGACCTCAGACGCCCGGCTGATCGCGCTCGATGCGGCCGACGGGAAGGTCTGCACCGGCTTTGCCGATCAGGGCGTGCTGCATCTGGAAGCCGGCATGCGCTTCAACCCGGCCGGCTATTATTATTCCACCTCACCGCCGGTCGCGGTAGCGGGCAAGATCATCGTCGGTGGGGCGGTGAACGACAATTATTCCACCGAGGAACAATCCGGCGTCATCCGCGCCTTCGACATCAACACCGGCGCGCTTGTCTGGAACTGGGACTCCGGCAATCCCGAGGTGACGACGCCGATCGCCGAGGGCCAGACCTACACGACCAACTCGCCGAACAGCTGGTCGGTCTTCAGCGTCGACGAGGCGCTCGGCATGGTCTACATCCCGCTCGGCAACCAGGTGCCCGACCAGCTCGGCATCAACCGCAGCGATAAGGTCGAGAAATTCTCCTCCTCGATCGTCGCGCTCGACATCGCCACCGGCCAGCTACGCTGGGTGCGCCAGACGGTGCATCACGATCTGTGGGATATGGACGTCCCGGCGCAGCCCGCGCTCATCGATTTGACCAGGCCGGACGGCAGCGTGGTGCCTGCCCTCGTCGGTCCGACCAAGCAGGGCGATCTCTATGTGCTCGACCGGCGCAGCGGCGAGCCGATCATCCCGGTCAAGGAAATCCCGGCGCCCGGCGGCGCGGTCACCGGCGACCACACCGCGCCGACGCAGCCGATCTCCGATCTCACCTTCTCGCCCGAGCCGCTCAAGGAAAAGGATATGTGGGGCGTGTCGCTGTTCGACCAGCTCGCCTGCCGCATCGACTTCCACCGCTATCGCTACGAGGGCCGCTATACGCCGCCATCGCTCGAAGGGACGATCGTCTATCCCGGCAATTTCGGTACCTTCAACTGGGGCTCGGTTGCGGTCGATCCGGAGCGGCAGATCATGTTCGGCATGCCGACCTATCTCGCCTTCACCTCGCGCCTGGTGCCGGCCGCCGAGATTCCGCCACGAGGACAGGACGAGAAGGGCAGCGAACAGGGGCTCAACCGCAATGACGGCGCCCCCTACGGCGTCTTCATGGGTCCCTTCCTCGGACCGCTGCAGATCCCCTGCCAGGCACCGCCATGGGGTTATGTCGCCGGCGTCGACCTGCGCACCGGCAAGATCGCTTATATGCACAAGAACGGCACCGTGCACGACATGACGCCGCTGCCGCTGCCCTTCAAGGTCGGCGTGCCCGGTATCGGCGGGCCGATGCTGACCAAAGGCGGCGTCGCCTTCCTCGGCGCGGCGGTCGACGACTATCTGCGCGCCTACGACGTGACCAACGGACGGGAACTCTGGCGGGCGCGGCTTCCGGCCGGCGGCCAGGCGACGCCGATGACCTATACGACCGATGACAACAAGCAATATGTCGTCATGGTCGCCGGCGGCCACGGCTCGGTCGGCACCAAGCCCGGAGATTACGTGATCGCCTATACGCTGCCGTGATGGGGGCAGCTTTTAGCGAGTGGAAGAGCCGGCGCAAGTTCTAGGCAGGGTTGCGGCGCCATTGTCTCCCCGTTTTACGGGGAGATTTTTTATGGAAATCAGTAGCAATATTCGCACTTACTATGGAATCGGCGGCCTTTTCGATCAGCAGCCCAAATCCAAGAATCAACAGACGACGGAATTCACCACAACCGCCCGCAGTGGCGGCCCGGGTCTCGAACCAAGCAGCACGCCTCCGTCGATCGCCAACACTGTCTGGGCTCTTCAAAGCACCGAAGGCCCCTATATCGATACCCCTTCGGAAGAGGAGGCAGCGGCGAGCGCGGCGCACCGGTCCCTGATCGACGAGTTTTCCGAATGGGGCAACATGACGCCGGCGGAGTATATCCGAGCCCGCTACCTGGAGCAGCACGATCTGACGGAAGCCGATCTCGCAGCCATGCCTGCCGACCAGCGCGCGGCAATCGAAAAGGAGATCGCCGAGCAGATCAAACGCGAAATGGCGGGCATCGAGGACAACGGCAGCGACACGACGGATGCATCGCCGTCGTCTGAGCGAGAGCGTTTCGAGCAGCTGTCCCACACGTCGTCGGTGTGACGAACGCCGAGGCGTCCAAGGGGCGGCCGTGGGTGTGGGCTTCAACGTGCCAACAGTTGCAGCGTGGTGACTTGGGAGAAAGTTGTAGGAAAGGTCTTTCTCCGGCTCAAATCGGACAGCTGTCGATCATGCCCTAAGCATTACCTGCGTCACACCATCTCAGCTATCATCCTGCCTACTTCGGAAAAGATCGGGTTGAGCTCCTTCACCGGCGCGGTCGCCTCGGCGATATAGACGGCGGCGACGATCGGGCCGCGCTCGGGCGGCCAGATGACGGCGATGTCGCCGAGAGAGCCGTTCTGGCCGGTGCCGGTCTTGTCGCCGACCTTCCAATCCTGAGGCAGGCCGGCCCGCAGCCGCTCCTTGCCTGTTGAACTTGCCACCAGCCAGGCGATCAGCCTGTCCGAAGAGGCTTCGGTAAGCACCGAGCCGAGCGTCAGATTTCCGAGCGTGTCGAGCATCGCATCCGGTGTCGTCGTGTCGCGCGGATCGTCCTTCCTGCCCTCGTTGAGCGTCGGTTCGGTGCGGTCGAGACGCGTCGTGCCGTCGCCGATCGAGCGCAGCCAGTCGGTCAGACCAGCCGGCCCGCCGAAGCTTTCGAGCAGCAGATTGCCGGCGGTGTTGTCGCTCACCGTTACCGCCGCCTCGCAGAGCTCGGCGATCGTCATGCCGTCGGCGCCGGCATGTTTCTCGCTGAGCGGCGAATAGTCGACCAGCTTGTCCCCGCCGTAGGTCACCCGCCGATCCAGGCTCTCCTGTCCCTTGTCGACGCGGGCAAGGGCGAAGCCGGCAGCCAGCGCCTTGAAGGTGCTGCACATCGGGAAGGCCTCAGCGCCGCGATAGCCGAAGGAGATGCTCGTCTGGGTATCGAGCACCGAGACGCCGAGGCGGCCGCCGGTGCGTTTTTCCAGCTCCGCAAGACGCTTCTCGACGTTGTCGTCGCCCTGCCCGGCGCTCTCCTGCGCATTAGCGGGAAGCAGGCCCAAAGCAGGCAGGCAGAGTGCCGAGCCGATCAGCATGCGGCGGGTAAGACTGAGATCCATGACATCCTCCGGCGAGTCGGAGAACAGAGCTAAGGCGCGATTGCGGCGGCATCTCGTCATCGCGGCGACGAAGTCGTCCGCCGGCGCCGGCTACGCCGCGCGCGTAACCTCGACCGTCACATGCGACAATTCCGTCAGCGCCGAAAGCCTGCCCTTGTAGAAGGCCGGGTCGCGCGGCGTCGAGGTGAGGACGGCGACGATCGCCGCATGATGGCCGGGGCCGACTTGCCAGACGTGCAGATCGGTGATCCGGTCCTCCCCGGTCTCGATCGCCTCGCGGATTTCCGCCGGCAGGGTCTCACCTTCGGGGACGATGTCGAGAAGGATACCGCCGGAAGATTTCATCAGGCTCCAGGACCAGTTGGCGATGACGACCCCGCCGACGATGCCCATGATGGGATCGAGCCAGAGCCAGCCATAGAGGCTGCCGAGGGTCAGCGCCGCGATGGCGAGCACGGAGGTGAGCGCATCGGCCATGACATGCAGATAGGCGGCGCGGATATTGTTGTCGCCGGCCCCTGCGCGGTGGTGGGCATGGTCGCCGTGGCCGCCATGGCCGTGGTGGTGTGCGTGGTGCCCATGCGCGTGGTGTCCGTGCGCGGCATGACCGCCGCCCGCCAGCAGCCAGGCGCTGGCGAGATTGACGGCAAGACCGATGACGGCGACAGCGATCGCCTGGGCAAAACCGATCGGCACCGGATTGGAAAGGCGCAACAGGCTCTCCCAGGCCATCAGCAAGGCGATCAGGGCAAGGATAATGGCGCTGGCGAAGCCGGCGAGATCACCGAGCTTGCCGGTGCCGAAGGTGAAGCGCGGATTGCGCGCCTGCCGGCGGGCGAAGAGATAGGCGAGTGCCGAGATGAGGAGAGCGCTGGCATGGGTCGACATGTGCCAGCCGTCGGCGACGAGGGCCATGGAGCCGTAGACGGTGCCGGCGGCGATTTCGGCGACCATCATCACCGCCGTCAGCGCGATCACCAGCCAAATGCGCCGCTCGTTGCGCGCGTGATCGGCGCCGAGGAACACATGCTCGTGCTCCAGGCGGTTCATCGCAGCTTTGTCGATTACGGCACTCATTACAGGCTCCTTCGTCACGCTGGAGCGGCTCAGCCTTCATGAGCAGAGCCGCCAAAGTCTTTGTTTCGGGCAATTCCCAGCCAAACCGCGTCGGCGCGCTAGCGGATGTAGGTTCTGAGGACTTCCGATATTTCCTCGACCGCCTCGGCCCTGGCCCTATCGTCATCGGCATTCAGCACGTGTTCGCGCAGGTGATCGTCCAGCACCTCGCCGGTGAGCCCGGTCAGCGCACCGCGGACGGAGGCGAGCAGCTGCAGGATCTCGCCGCACGGGCGCTCGGCCTCGAGCGCCCGCTCGACGGCCTCCATCTGGCCCTTCAAACGGCTGACGCGGGCGATGAGTTTCTTTTTCTGCAGGGTGGTGTGGGACATAGTGGGCTTTATATAACATAGGGGGGTATAGTATCAAGAGTAAGATGGACTCTGGAGATAGCCGATAGGTAGCCCCTCATCCGGCTGCCGCCACCCGCCCGGGGACGAGCCACGGTCTCGACCCGTCCTTCGGACCCCGTAAACGGGGCGAAGGGACCATTCCGCGACCTCTCCGTTCCCCACTAACCCCTCGCAGGGCACGTCCCCTCGCCCCGTTTACGGGGAGAAGGTTAGGATGAGGGGCAGATCCTTGGGCCAACTGGACGGCAAGAGACATGACACGCGCGATCCGCCATTGACAAACCCCGCATTTCCGACGATTGATGCTGCATGATCAAGAACGCGCACCAGAGCCGCTCGTATTTTTGGCTGTACCTGTAAAGGGCGGCCGGACAGATCATATTGTCAACAAGCCGCCGTCAGGCGGCTTTGTTGTATCGGCAGCGTCCTGACGGCAGATAATCGAAGGACGCGAAGAGCATGACCGACATCGAAGACAGCGAAATTTCACTGATGCGCCCATCGGTGGTGACGATCCGCACCGCCAAGCCGCGCGATCTACCAGAACTCAACGAGATGATTGCGCTGCTTGCCGCCCATCACGGCGATGCGGCAGCTGCGACGCCGGAGCAGCTGGAGCGCGACCTCTTTGGCCCACTGCCCTGGATTACCGCGCTTGTGGCCGAGATCAGCGAAGGGCTGATCGGCTATGCCATTCTCGTGCCGCTCTACAGGGCGCAGGAAGGCAAACGCGGCATGGACTTGCATCATCTCTTCGTGCGCGACGGCCATCGCGGCCACGGCACCGGCCAGCTGCTCGTCGACCGGGCCCGCGAGACCGCGCGCAATGCCGGCTGCGGCTACCTCTCCGTCAGCGCCGCGACCGGCAACGTGCTGGCGCACCGCTTCTACGAACAGATGGATTTTACCCCGCGTCCGGTTACCGGTATGCGTTACATGCAGTCGATCGCCTAAAGCGCTTCCCGATCTTTCAGATTCGCTCGGTCGACGGTTTAAGCCATTGTTTCTCTAGGAGCTTTCATGCCTGATTTCAAACTCCATTGCTTCGCCCTCTCCGGGAACTGTTACAAGGTTGCGCTGTTCTTTGCACTTGCCGGCATCGAGTGGGAAAGCATTTTCGTGGATTATCTGGGCGGCGAAACGCGAACCGAAGAATGGCGAAAAGCCGTAAACGAACAGGGTGAGGCACCTGTGCTCGAGCACGGGCAAACGAAGATCAGCCAATCGGGAGTCATCCTGGATTATTTGTCAGAGGTGACAGGGCACTTTGGGGCGCAGACAGCCGAAGAGCGGCGCGACATTATGCGTTGGGTTCTTTTCGACAACCACAAATTCACGAGCTATTACGCGACGCTCAGGTTCATCTATGGTCTCCAGAGCAGCGGCGAGACACCAGTCGCCGAGTTTTTGAGACTGAGAGCCAAAGCTGCCTATGCCATTGTCGACGAACACCTGACAGGCAGGGCCTTCATCGTCGGCGACCGGCTGACGATCGCGGACCTCTCCTTGGCAGGCTATGTCTTCATGCCGGAGGAAACCGGGATCGATCACAGCGCTTATCCGGCCATCGCAGCCTGGAAAGACCGTATCAGCAACATGCCCGGCTGGCGCCATCCCTATGACCTGATGCCCGGCCCCACCTCCTTGTAAGAACGTCGTTCTAACGCCCCGGCACCGCCTTCAGATAGGCGGCGATCGCCTCGCGGTCGGCGGCCGGCAGGCGGGCGATGTTCTGTTGCACGTCGACCATCCGGCCGCCGACGGAATCGAAATCGGGCGTGAAGCCGGTTTCGAGGTAATTGGCGATATCGGCCTCGCTCCAGCCGCCGATGCTCTTGGAGGCCGGAGTGATGTTCGGTATGAGGCCCTTGCCTTCCGGGTTGGGGGCGCCGGCGAGCCAGCGATCGGCCTCAAAGCCGCCGAGCGCATCGCGCGGCGTGTGGCATTCACCGCAATGACCGGGACCTTCGACGAGGTATTGCCCGCGCTTGATCTTGTCGTCGCTCTTTGCCAGCGCCACCCGCGGCTGATCGCTGAAATAGAGGAATTTCCAGCCGCCGAGCGCAAGTCGGATATTGTAGGGAAACGGCAGCTCATGCGGCGGTGCGACGTTGGCGCTCTTCGGCAGCGTCTTGATAAAGGCGAAGAGGTCGTTGACGTCCTTGTCGCTCATACGGGCATAGGAACCATAGGGAAAGGACGGGTAAAGATGCCGGCCATCCGGGCCGACGCCGCGTTTCATCGCATTGCCGAACGCGGCGAGCGTCCAGGCGCCGATGCCGGCCTTTTCATCCGGCGAGATATTCGGCACGTGGAAGGTGCCGAACGGGCTCTTCAGCGCCAGACCGCCTGACAGCGTCAGCTTGGCATCGCCTTCGGAACCGGGCGCGGCATGACAGCTGACACAGCCGCCCGCCCAGAAGACCGTCTGACCGTTGACCGGATCGGGCGCGCCGAGACCCGCCCAATGGCTCTCCGGCAGCGGATCGGGCGCGGTGACGAGATAGAAGGCGCCGCCGCCAAGGACGGCGACACCGATCAGACAGAGCAGTAACCGGACGAACCTGCGGACCATGCTCCGCCTCCCCTTTTGCCGAGATTTCCCGTGCGGAGCGATTCTGCAACCAGCCCGCACGGTCGGAGAATAAGATGATCCGCGCCGGCGGCAAGGCTGGCGCGGATCGCGTATCAAGTCCAGATCAAACGGCCTATCAATCCTTGAGGCGATAGGCCTTATGACAGCCGCCGCAATTGGCGCCGAGCGTATTGAGCGTGGCGCCGACGGCTGCAGCATCGGCCGGAAGCTGAGCGAGCGCGGCTTCCGCGTCGGCGGAGAGCTTTTCGGCGCGCGCCTTGAAGTCATCCATGTTTTCCCAGAGCTTCGGGTTCACCTCGGGATCATTCCTATCGCTGCCCGGCTTGAACTGATCGGGGAAAACCTTGGCCGTTGCGGCGATCGTCGTCAGCGCCGCCTTTACCGTCTCGGCATCATAGGGTTTCTCACCCTTGGCGATCGCGGCCATGGCACCCGCCGAACCGCCGATCTTCTTCATCAGAGCAATGCGCGAATCATGCGTGCCGTCGGCGGCGGTCACCGAACCGAGGGCTATACCGGCCATCGCTGCGGCGGCAGCTACTGCTTTCCAATTCATCTGGTCCTCCCCATTTTCTCAAGGCCAAGGCGGCCGATGGCCAATCTGCACCGGGAGCATGACAAAATCCATGGTGAACGGCAGTCACGTTTTGGCGGATCACCATAAAAACAATGTGATACACGCAGTTTCAGGCAGTTTTCCAACCCTGCCAGAGGCTGAGCGCGGAGACCGCAACCAACATGAGTCCGGCGCAGCGGCCGACAAGGGTGGTGGCGCCAGGATTTGCGATGAGCAGATCGCGGCTGCGGCCGGCCGTCATCGCCAGCGAACCGTAAATGGCAAACTGGGTGGCGACCGTCATGGCGCCCATGATCAGGCCCTGCATCCAGACCGGACCGTATTCCGGCCGCAGGAACTGCGGATAGACGGCGAACATGAAGATATAGGCCTTCGGATTGACGAGACAGGTGACGGCGCCCTGGCGAAAGGCCCGCCAGCCGGAGTGCGCCGTCGCCGGCCCGACCGCCTCGACGGTGATCGAACTGCGCATCAGCGAGAGACCAATCCAGATCATATAGGCGACGCCGGCAAAGAGCAGCACGTTGAAAAGCTGCGGCAGCATGGTGACGAGCACGCCGACGCCGGCCGCGCCATAGGCCGAATGCACAGCACCCCCCGCCATGATGCCGCCCGTTGCCGCGAGCCCCCGCCTGACGCCGCCCGTCAGCGCATTGGCGAGCACGAAGAGCATGTCCATGCCCGGCACGATGATGATGCCGAAGAGAAGGGTAAAGTAGAGCCAGAGGTTTTCGTGGTAATTCATGTCAGTTGCCGCCTTGAGTTTCTCAGGACCATTTTGCAAGACCCTGATTGATTTCAATCCGATAGACGGCTCTATACGCAAACCCAACTGACAGCGTATTGTCAGGAGCGTTGAGAATGGGAGAGACAGAATGCGCAAGGCTTCCAGGCTTTTCGAGATCATTCAGATCCTGAGGCTGGCCAGAAAACCGATGACGGCGGCTGACCTGGCCGAAACGCTGGAAGTGACCGTGCGCTCGATCTATCGCGATATCGCAGCGCTTCAGGCGATGCGGGTGCCGATCGAGGGCGAGCGCGGCATCGGCTATATCATGCGGCCGGGCTTCGACCTGCCGCCCTTGATGTTTTCGATCGAGGAGATGGAGGCGATCGTGCTGTCGCTGGCGCTGCTCGACCGGACGGCGGACGAGGAACTGAAGCAGGCCGCGCGCCGGGTCAACCAGAAGATCGCTGGCGCCGTGCCGGAGCCGCTGCGCCAGGCGCTGGACAGGAAGGCGCTCTATGCCTGGGGCTCGATCGCCCAGCCAGCGGGTTTCGACCTTGGGATCATCCGCCGGGCGATTCGCGACGAGCGCAAGCTGATGCTCGCCTATCGCGACGAGCTCGGCCGCGCCAGCGAACGGACGATCCGGCCGATCGCGTTGATCTATTATTCGCAGACCGCCAATATCGTCGCCTGGTGTGAACTGCGCCAGGCGATCCGCAATTTCCGCAGCGACCGGGTGGAGCGCTGCGCGGTGAGCGACGACTTTTTCAACGGCGAAGGCGACCGGCTGCGGGAACTGTGGACGAGCGGGTGGAGGGAGGCGCCGGTGACGGTTTGATGGGGCGCGCCTGCCCCTCATCCGGCTGCCGCCACCTTCTCCCCGTAAACGGGGCGAAGGGACCAAGCCGCAACCTCTCCTTCCCCACCGCGCTCGCAAGGCACGTCCCCTCGCCCCGTTTACGGGGAGAGGGCTAGGGTGAGGGGCAGCTATTTGCGCGAGCGACAGCGCGACAAACCCAACCATGGACGAGGTTAGAGCCGACTTTGTCAGCAGTCTACCCCAACCTAATAAACCAGCGTGCGGCTGTCCTCCCGGCCGAAGCCGCGGATTTCGATGCGGTCTGCATACACCTCGACGATGGCGAAGGCGTTCTGGTTTTCGGTGTCGACCACGCACTTGAAATTTGACGAAGTGGCAGGCCCCCGCCTTGCCGTAATTGCCGACGTGGTCGTGGCCGTTGAGATAGGCGACGACGTGGCTTTGCGAAGCGAGCAGCGCAACGACGCGCTCGCTGTCCCACATGCCGTGTTCGCCGGCGGGATAAACGGGATAGTGGTTCATGACAATGACCTTCTCGCCGGCGGCAGCCGCCTTGGCGATCTCATCGCCGAGCCAGGCGAATTGTCCGTCGCTCAGCGCGCCATTCCAGCGATGGGCATTCGCTGCACCTTTCTCTTGCAGTTCCGCCAGCATCTCGGCAGCCAAAACGCGGTGAGGATGGTCTTCGGGCGGCGCGAAGATGCTGACGTCGTTGCCGTCGAGCACGATGAAGCGCCAGCCGTGCCGGGAGAAGCTGTAGTAGGGCGACGGCATGCGAAGCCGGGCGGCGACTTCCGCGAGATGCGCCGCGGAGACTGAGAAATCATGATTGCCGAGCAGGAAAAGCGCTTCATGCCTCAGTCTGTCATAGATCGGCAGGATGTCGTCGAAGCTTGAAAAGCTGCGGTCGATCGTCGCCGAGCGTCATGACGAAGCTCAGTTCCCAGCTATTGAAGACCTCGACCGCCTCGGCGACCTTGGCAAGGCTGTTGGCATATTGGCGGTCCATCGCCACATGCGGGACGATCGGCGCATATTGCGGGTCGGCGATAATGCCGAAGCGGAACAGGGGAACAGCGGGGGAAGACATGGGGCGTGATTAGGCGCGGCCGGTGACAAGGCTGTGACAGCATTGCGAGAAAACAGAACACCCGGCGGTTGAGGCGCCGGGTGCGAAGTCTTCAGGTGGATGCCGCTCACTTCGTGGCTTCTTCGTAGCGCTCCAGGACGTAGTCCCAGTTGATCAGGCTGTCGATGAAAGCTTCGAGATATTTCGGGCGGGCATTGCGGTAGTCGATGTAATAGGAGTGCTCCCAGACGTCGACGCCGAGGATCGGAGTGGCGCCGTGCACCAGCGGGTTTTCGCCGTTCGGGGTCTTGGAGATTTCGAGCTTGCCGTTCTTGACGGAAACCCAGGCCCAGCCGGAGCCGAACTGGGTGGCGCCGGCATTGGCGAAATCGGCCTTGAACTTGTCATAGCCGCCGAGATCGGAGGCGAAGGCCGCCTCGAGCTTGCCGGGCAGCTTGTTGCCGCCGCCGCCCTTCTTCATCCACTTCCAGAAATGGATGTGGTTGTAGTGCTGAGCGGCGTTGTTGAAGAGGCCGGCATTGGTGCCGAAGGACTTCTTCACCACCTCTTCGAGCGAGAGATCCGAAAGGCCGGCTTCGGCGGCGAGCTTGTTGCCGTTGTCGACATAGGCCTTGTGGTGCTTGTCGTGGTGAAACTCCAGCGTTTCCTTCGACATGAAGGGGGCAAGAGCTTCGTAATCATAGGGAAGTTCAGGCAATTCGAAAGCCATGTCAGATCTCCTCTTGGCAATAGATTGCGTCATCGGCAGGTGAGGCGGAACATAGGAGGGGAAAGGGGGAGAGGCAACCGGCGAAATATCAAAAAACGACCGGACGGAGGAAAATTTGCCTCAGTTTGGGGGCGGGATTCGGGCGTGCAAATCGCCCGGCAATGCCGCCTCGAAAACCGCTTCGCCGGCGGCAGACATCAAGGGAGATCCGATATGAACAGGAATATAATCCCGCATCTCGCCATTGCCGCGCTTCCGTTTCTTTCAGCGGCGGCCCATGCCTCTTCGGACGAGGTCTGGAAACAGTTGGCCGCCGACGTGGAAGCCAAATGCAAAGAGGCGGGGGTGGCGATCGAGAGGCCGAACGTCGCCATCGATCCGTTCGGCACCTCGCATTACGGGCTGGCCCTGGTGACGGGAAAGCCGAAGGGCGCCAAGGGTCTTGTCGCCCAGATCTGCGTCTATGACAAGCAGGAGAAAACCCTGGAGATCGGCAGCGCGATGGATGCGAAAAAGCTTGGGTTAACGCCAGCGAAATAGCCGCCACCGCAGCGGCTTGTGACTTCGGTCACATTTCGCGGGCGGAACCCGGACCCACCCTCAGGAGTTGAAGGTCTCGGTTTTAGAGCGCCGCGCCTCTGTGAGAGGCGTCAAGGCGCTCTATGTTTGCGATAAATGCATGATCCCTTTCGAAAATCTTTTCCGATTCTCGAAGGTCAGGCGCAGGGAGGAATAGACATGTCGGAGCGTCGCAATAGGGCGGAAGATCAGCAGAAAATCTATCAGCGCTGGGCGCCGGTCTACGACCGCGTTTATCGCGGCATTCTGCGCGACGGCCACCGCAAGCTGGCAGCGCTTGCCGCGGCAGCCGGCACCGATATTCTGGAAATCGGGGTCGGCACCGGCCTGACGCTCGCGCATTATCCCAGCCGCTGCCGGGTGACCGGCATCGACATTTCCGAACATATGATCGCACGGGCGCGCGAAAAGGTGCGGCGCGAAAACCTGCAGCATGTGCAGGCGCTCGAGGTGATGGATGCGCATGCGCTGGCCTTTGCCGACCAGTCTTTCGACGTGGTTTGCCTGCCCTTCGTCATCACGCTCATTCCCGAGCCCGAACGGGCGCTGGACGAATGCGCCCGGGTGCTGCGGCCGGGCGGCGAGATCATCCTGGCCAGCAAGCTCGGCGACGGCGCCGGGTTGCAGGGCGCGATCGAGGCGGCGGTTGCGCCGCTGATGCGACACATTGGCTGGTCGTCCGCCTTCCGCATCCACCGCATCGTCGCCTGGGCGGAGCGTCGCGGCGATTTTGCGGCGACGGATATTCTGCCGGTCTTTCCGAATGGTTTTTTCAAGATCGTCCGCCTGAAACAGCGCGGTTTTTCCGCCTGAGACGAAAAAATCCGCATCGCCGATCCTGATGCTACCGTTCGCCTGAGGGGACTGCATGACATCGGATATCTTCTTTTTCATCGCCGTGGGCTTCTGCGCGCAGATCGTCGACGGCGCGCTCGGCATGGCCTTCGGCGTGCTGTCGACGACGAGCCTGCTGGCCTTCGGGGTGCCGGCAGCCAATGCCAGCGCCATGACGCATGTGACGGAGATGTTCACGACGGCGGCGTCAGGCCTGTCGCATGCCTATCACCGCAATGTCGACTGGCGGCTGGTGGCGCGGCTCGCCCCGGCCGGCATGATCGGCGGTGCGATCGGCGCCTACCTACTTGCCAATATCGACGGCAAGGTGATCGAGCCCTTCGTATCAGGCTATCTGATCGTGATCGGCCTGCTGATCCTCTACAAAGCCTTCCGGCCGCAGGCCAGGCGCGAGGTGCGCGACTGGGCCGTGCCGCCCGTCGGCTTTTGCGGCGGCCTGCTCGATGCGATCGGCGGCGGCGGATGGGGTGCTGTCGTCACCAGCACGCTGGTCGGCCGCGGCCATGATCTCAAGCGCGTGATCGGCTCGACCAATTTCACCGAATTCGCCGTGACGCTGACGGTTTCGATCACCTTCATGGTGACGCTCGGCTGGTCGGAACTCAATTCGGCGATCGGGCTCATCATCGGCGGCGTCGTCGGCGCCCCTTTCGGCGCCATCCTCGTCAAGCGGCTGCCGGTGCGGGCGCTGATGGCGGCTGTCTCGTTGGTCATCATCACGACCTCGACGATACGGTTCTTCTAGCTCAAAGCCGTTTCGGCGGGTCAGAGATTCCGGCCGAAATAGACCTCCACCGCAGCAATCCGGTCGCCGCGGAAACACAGGCTCTCCATGTTGCCGAAGCTTGCGCCATCCCTTTTTTCGGCGCGATAGCGAACCGCCACCTCGTCGCCGACGACCGCCAGAAATTCGATGTGGATCGCGCGGAAGACCGGCTCCTTCGGCCAGCAGCGCTCGAAATAAGCCGCCCGATCGATGTGGTCGTCGCGCGGACTGGAGAAGGTGAAATCCTCGGTCAGCATGGCGCCGGCGACATCCTTGCGATCCTCGAGATAGGCGGCGTAGAGGTCGCGGACGGTCTGCTCCCGGGATGGGGCCATTGCGTTCATGGCAGGTCCTCCGTTTTGCCGATTTCAACTTGCAATCAGTTTATCTTCTAGCTCTTTCAGCCGAGATGATCCAGATTGCGGCGCAACTACGCAGGGATCGATGCAAGGAATGATGGACACGCAATGGGAGGCCGCTGTTAGGCCGGGCTCGATCTACTGGAAGCGCAACCTTGCCATTTCGCTGATCGGCTCCTTCACCACCATCGTGGCGATGACGCTGCTGCTGCCCTTCCTGCCGCTCTATGTCGAGGAGCTCGGCGTGAGCGAGCATGCGGCCATCGTGCAATGGTCGGGCATTGCCTATGGCGCCACCTTCCTTGCCGCCGCTCTCGTCGCGCCGCTCTGGGGGCGGCTCGGCGATATTTACGGCCGCAAGCTGATGCTGGTGCGCGCCAGCCTCGGCATGACGGTGGCGATCGCGCTGATGGGCATGGCCGGCAATGTCTGGCAGCTGGTAGCGCTGCGCCTCTTCGTCGGGCTCGCCGGCGGCTACTCCTCCGGCTCGATGGTGCTGGTGGCGACGCAGACGCCGAAGGACCGCTCGGCCTGGGCGCTCGGCGTCTTGTCTTCCGGCATCATGGCCGGCAACCTCGTCGGGCCGCTGATCGGTGGGGTGCTGCCGCCGATCATTGGCATCCGCGGCACGTTTCTTGCCGCCGGCGCTATGATCTTCCTTGCCTTTCTCGCCACCGCCCTGCTGATCAAGGAAGAGAAGTCGCCGGCCCGCAAGCAGGCGGCCAAGGCAAGCGGCGGCTGGAAATCCATTGTCGACACGCGGCCGGTCATCGCCATGCTGGCGACCGGCATGCTCCTGATGTTCGCCAATATGTCGATCGAGCCGATTATCACCGTCTATGTCGCGCAGATCGTGCCCGCCGTGAATGAGGTGACGATGATTTCCGGCCTGGTGATGTCGGCCGCCGCCCTCGGCAGTATTCTTTCGGCCTCGTGGCTCGGCAGGCTTGCCGACAGGATCGGCCACTGGCCCGTGATCGCGGGGGCGCTTGCCGTCGCCGGGCTGCTTTCGATCCCGCAGGCGCTCGTCGCCAGTTCCTGGCAGCTGATCATCCTGCGTTTTCTGATGGGCGCGGCACTCGGCGGGCTGCTTCCCTGCATTGCCGCCGTCATCCGTCACAGCGTGCCGGACAGCGCGGCCGGCGGCATTCTCGGCCTGTCGGTCTCCTCGCAATATGTCGGCCAGGTGGCCGGCCCCGTTCTCGGCGGCTTCGTCGGCGGTCATATCGGCATGCGGGCGGTTTTCCTCGGAACATCGCTGCTGCTTCTCGCCGGCGCCGCCTATGCCTGGATGGTGCGGCCCAGGGATGCGGCTGGATCACACATGCGGGCTGCCCGGGATCAGCTCGACGCCTGAGCGGGCGATCGCGGCCGGACGGGCGGGCCGGCACGGACGTAAGGCCGGCCGCTCTCAGAGTGTGTTGACCGCCACCGGCAGGGCGCGCTTGTGGGCGGTCGCCCGATAGGCGGCGAGGATGCGGCGGCGGGCGATCTCGCCGACCGGCTTGCCCTCGAGGAAATCGTCGATCTCGTCATAGCTGACGCCATAGGCCTCTTCGTCGGGGCGCAGCGGCCGCTGGTCCTCGAGATCGGCGGTCGGCACCTTGAACACCAGCTCGTCCGGGGCGCCGAGCCGCTTTGCCAGGAGGCGGACGCGGCGCTTGTTGAGGCCGGCGAGCGGCAGGATATCGGCGGCACCGTCGCCGAACTTGGTGAAGAAGCCCATGACCGCTTCGGCGGCATGGTCGGTGCCGATGACGAGGCTGCCGAGCGCGCCGGCGAGCGCGAACTGGGCGATCATGCGCTGGCGGGCCTTGATGTTGCCGAGGATGAAATCCTGCCGGCCGGCATCGGCAAAGGCGAGGCCGCCGTTGCGGACTGCCGCCAGCATCGCATCCGCCGGCTCCCTGATATTGACCACCATGGAGCGATCGGGGCCGATCGTTGCGAGCGCTTTGGCCGCATCGGCCTCGTCCGCCTGGACGCCGTAGGGAAGACGCACGGCGATGAATTCGGCCGCATGGCCACTGTCACGCAGCTCGCGCACCGCCTTCTGAGCCAGCAGCGCCGCCGTCAGCGAATCGACGCCGCCGCTGATGCCGAGGACATAGCCGCGCAGGCCCGAGGCGACGAGATAATTCTTAAGGAAGGCGCTCCGCCGTTCGATCTCCTGTTCAGGGTCGATATCGGCGGCAACCCCCAGTTCGCGGATGATCTCGCCTTGTTCGTCGAACAGCACAGTCATAGGCCTCTTCCTCCCACCTACGGAATTTCGGCGCCACTATGGCGAAAAGATGGGAGGAAGGCGAAGCCGTTTCGGGCAGACCTGCCATGCATTTCGTGCAAGTGGGTGTTGGGACGCAGTATTCCTGGGCTAGGGTAGCCCTTCTGTCCTGCCGGACCCGTGGCTCGACCCCGACCGGTGCCGGCCGGGGGATCTGGCTCTTTGCTTCAGGTCAGCTTGGGGAAAACCGGCACGATCCTGACGTCGGATCGCTCCGCGCCACCAAGAATGCCGATTTGTCTCGCCAGGGTTTCAGCCGTCTTCGGGAGGAACGGCTGAAGCAGAAGTACGATCTCCCGAAGAAGGCCGCCAAGTGCGGCGAAACAGGCCAGCAGACGGGTTTCCAGTTGCGGCCGATCCGCCCCGGCGGCCGCGTTCAACGCCTTGACGAGCGTCCATGGTTCCAGTTCGACCACGCGCTTGTTGGCGTGGGACACAAGATCGAAGATCGCGGCCAGCGCTTCATGGAACGAAGCCGTCTCGATCGCCTTCTCCACCGAACGCCTTATTGCCAGGACTTTCTCCTCATCGATTGTTGCATCGAGCTCGACACGGACCGCGATGTCCTGCTTTGCCGCAATCGACAATATCCTGTTGAAGAGGTTGCCGAGCTGGGCGATCAGTTCGCCGGTATAGGCCGCTTCCAGGCGTTCCACGGTAAAATCGCCGTCTCCATGCGCGCGGATGTGCCTCAGCAGGAAATATCGGACGGCATCTGCGCCATAGCGTGCCGCGAGCGGCACCGGATCAATGGCGTTGCGCTTCGACTTGCCGATTTTGCGGCCGTCGACGGTGACATAACCGTGGACGTGGATTGTCGTTGGAAGCGGCAAACCCGCCGAGAGCAGGATGGCGGGCCAATAGACGGCGTGGAACCGGGTGACGCCTTTTCCGACGAGATGCTCGCGCCGGCGGGCGTCGAACCAGAACCTGCGAAGCGCTTCGGTTTCGTCATCTTCGCCATATCCGAGAGCGCTCAGATAATTACCGAGGGCATCATACCAGACATAGATGGTCTGATCCGGGTCGCCCGGCACCGGAATGCCCCAGCCTCTTGCCCGCTCGGCGCTGCGCGAGACGCTGAAGTCATTCAAGCCGGACTTGATCAGCGCCAGGATTTCGTTGCGCCTGGACGGCGGGCTGATCCGCAACGCGTCCGTCTCGATCGCCTCGCGAAGCCGCTGCTGATAGCGGGAGAGCCGGAAAAACCAGTTCGTCTCGGTCACTTCCTCCGGCCTGGTCAGATGCTCCGGGCAGCAGCCGCCGACAAGCTCGCTGTCGGTATAAAACTGTTCGCAGCCGGTGCAATAGAGGCCGGCATAGCTTCTCCTGTATAGGTCGCCCGATGCTTCACAAGCCTTCCAGAGCTTTTCGACGGCCGGACGATGGCGAGGGTCGCAGCTCGTGCGAATGAAGTCGTCGGCATCGATGTTCAATGCCGATTGAAGGTCGAGGAAGCGCTTGGCATTGTCGGCGACGAAGACGGATGGCTCGCATCCGGCCTTTTCGGCCGCCAGGACGTTCTTCAGGCTGTTTTCGTCCGAGCCGGTCTGCAGCCGCACAGTCCAGCCCTCGCCCTTGCGATATCGGGCAAGCGCATCGGCCTGGACGAGTTCAAGGGCAAAGCCGATATGCGGGCTGGCATTGACGTAAGGGATAGTGGTCGTGAGATAGAGGGTCTTATCGGTCATCGCAGGGTCCTTTCCTGAAAATTCAGGCGGGCCGCCGGAGACAAAAAACCCGCCAGGTCGGCGGGGGCTGTTTCCTCAAGCAAAAGCGTAAGTCATCCATCCCCCGTCAGCAGGGGCGCATCATGCTCTTGTGGATGTCGATCTCGTTGCTCATCGCCCAGCTAGAGCACGAGGCCGCGATCAGGTCAACTGCGGCGCGTAGGGTGAAGCAGGCGTCACATAGAATTGCTTCGGCCGAGCCGAACCTCTCCAGCCCTGCGCTTGCGCTCCGGGCGTTCGCAGTTGCAATCGATTCACCGGATCGATTGCTCTCGCTTCGCGAGACCTCTCCAGCCCTGCGCTTGTGCTCCGGGCGTTCGTCGTTGCAATCGATTCACTGGATCGATTGCTCTCGCTTCGCGAGAACTCTCCTCACTCCTCACTCTCGCTTTTGCCGTGGGCCCAGTTCATGTAGAGCTCCAGCGCCTTGCGGGTGACGGGGCCTTCCTGGAAATTGCGGTCGTCGAGCCGGGTGACGCCGACGACTTTGGAGTAGTTGCCCGTGGTAAATATCTCGTCGGCGGCAAGGAAATCCTCGACCGAGAGCGTGGCTTCGACGACATCGAAACCGGCTTTGCGCAGGAGGCCGATGACGCGGGCGCGGGTGATGCCGGCGAGGAAGGTTCGGTTGGCGGCCGGGGTCATCACCACGCCGTCGCGCACCAGGAAGACGTTCGAGGAGGCGGTTTCGACGACATTGCCATTGAGGTCGCGCACCAGCGCATTGTCGAAGCCGCGGCTGCGGGCCTCGGCGATCATGCGGCCGCTGTTCGGATAGAGCGAGCCGGTCTTGGCCTCGGTCATCGCCGTTTCCGGCGAGGGACGGCGATAGGGGGAAACGGTGAGGCTGGTGCCGCCATGGGCGCCCATCGGCGCCTCGAACAGGCAGAGCGCGAAGCGGGTCGATTCGGCATCGACGGAGACGACGCTGCCGGGCGAACCATGTTCGCCCCAATACATCGGCTTGATATAGATCGCCGTGGCGCCGTCGAATTTCGCAATCCCCTCCCAGGCCAGTGCGGCGATTTCCTCGGCCGATTTCACCGGCTTCAGGCCCATGGCGAGGGCGGAACGGTTGACGCGCTGGCAATGAAGGTCGAGATCAGGCGCGATGCCGTCGAACCAGCGGGCGCCATCGAAGACCGAGGAGCCGAGCCACATGGCGTGCGAGGTCGGCCCGATCAGCGGCGGATTGCCGGGGAGCCATTCCCCGTCGACATGAGTCCAGGTGGTTGAACGCGGTGATGTATCGACGGCCATGCTGCCCTCCCTGTCAAGCCGGCAAAGCAAAAGCCTCCGCGGCAAGCGCGGTCAAGGACAAATCCCGCGCGAAAACACGGAAGCAAGAAAATGCCGGCGAATGGGGCCAGCCCGCAATATTCGTGCGCAGCCAGCGGGCCCTGGCGATGGGTGCATCAGCAAAAATGATGGAATGAATGTTGGATCGGCCGGCAGCCGCATGCGATGATGGGACCCTGCGGGATAGCAAGGAAGACGTCGATGAAAGCCATGTTCTACGAAGCCTTCGAACAGGCGCCGGAAATCCGCACCCTGCCCGATCCGACGCCCACCGAGGACGGCGTCGTCATTGCGGTCGGCGCGAGCGGTCTCTGCCGCAGCGACTGGCACGGCTGGATGGGCCACGATCCCGATATCCGCCTGCCGCATGTGCCGGGACACGAGCTTGCCGGGCGTGTCGTCGCCACCGGCCGCGGCGTCATGCGCTTCAAGGTCGGCGACCGGGTGACCGTGCCATTCGTTTCCGGCTGCGGCCATTGCGCCGTGTGCCATTCCGGCAACCAGCAAGTCTGCCCGAACCAGTTCCAGCCGGGCTTCACCCATTGGGGGTCCTTCGCCGAATATGTGGCGATCGATTATGCCGACACCAATCTGGTGCACCTTCCCGATACGATCGAGGATGCGACCGCGGCCAGCCTCGGCTGCCGCTTCGCCACATCGTTCCGCGCCGTCGCCGACCATGCACGCACCGGGCCCGGCGAATGGATCGCCGTGCATGGCTGCGGCGGCGTCGGCCTGTCGGCCATTATGATCGCCACCGCGCTCGGCGCCAATGCGATCGGCATCGACATATCGGAAGAGAAACTCGCCTTTGCGCGCGAATGCGGCGCGGTGGCGACGGTCAATGCGTCCGATGTCGCCGACGTGGCGGAGGCGGTGCGCGAGATCACCAAGGGCGGCGCGCATGTCTCGATCGACGCTCTCGGCCATCCCCTCACCTGCTTCAACTCGATCAAGAATTTGCGCCGGCGCGGCCGGCACGTGCAGGTGGGGCTGATGCTCGGTGAATATGCCACGCCGCAAATCCCGATGGCGCAGGTGATCAGTCAGGAACTCGAAATCTATGGCAGTCACGGCATGCAGGCCTGGCGTTACGACGCGATGCTGTCGATGCTTTCGGCCGGCAAGATCGCGCCGCAGAAACTGATCGGACGACGCGTCAGCCTCGAGGAGGCCGTGCCGGCGCTGATAGCCCTCGACAAGGCGGAGACGACGGGGATCAGCGTGATTACGCGGTTTTCATCGGGATCGTCCGAGTCTGGGCACAATGAAGTCGCAAGGAGAGAATACATCCTCCCTCCTCTTTGAGTATCATCGCCTCATCGCTGAACTGACTGCACAGGCATATGATCTGTCACTGCCTGAGGTAACGGAACGGTTCTGCGGTTGGTGGACAGTTTCCGGTATTTTGACGGTGTTAAGTTGTGGTGACGGAGAAACACCCGGTTGAAATTTGACAGATTGCGATAGCCCACCTCGAAGCAGATGTCCGTTATCGGCATAGAGGTATCGGTCAATAGCTGACCCGCCTTCCAGATACGAAGCTTGTTGACGTGGTCGGTGAAGCTGTGGCCGCTGTTTTTCTTGAAGAATCGCGAAAAAGCGCTGTCGCTCATGCCGACCATGCGAGCCATATCAGGCAACCGGATATCCTCCGACAAATTGGCGAAGAGATACGCGAAGACCTGTTGCAGGGCTTCCAGCGAACCATAGCTCAGGTCCGGCACATAAGCCTCTGAAGACAGCGCATCGAACTCGTCGGTGTCCCGCAGCAGCGAGAGCAATGACAGGAAGGTCGAAAGCCGCACCGAGCCTGACTGGAACTCCATGTCGAGTATCAGCGCCTCCGCCTGTTCCCGCGCCCGGCCCTTGAAGGAGAGCCCCCGCTTTGCGCGGGCGAAAAAGTCACGCAACCCCGCCAGTTCCGGCAGGAAGGCCGAAGCCTGCTCCAGCTTGGCCGGCAGAAACTGGATGACGATGTCACGTCCTGGAATGCGCTCATCCGGCCCGAGCGGCGTCACCCAGTCGTGCGGCAGGTTGCTGCCGATGACGGAGATATGGCCCGGGGTGAACGCGCCGACATGATCGCCTGCAAGTAGGACGCCGCTGGCGTTGGGAATATAGTGGATCTCCACCTCGGGGTGGAAATTCCAGACGTTGCGTTCCCACGGATAGTCGTCGCGGCGCCAGAGGAACGACTCGTCCGCGCCGGTCAAGACATATTCAAATCTCGCGACCGTCGGCGAAATAGCTGACATTGCGGACATCCTCCCGTGCCTCCCACATGCTCGTTGCGCTGACAATCAATATTAGATTGTGCAACGCACACAAGAATTCATGAATAAATTCGGTAATTCGCGCATGAGAGTATCAGTATCGCGCAACGGCCGCGCTTGTGTCCACCCGTTCTTTCTACAACTATTGAGCTCCGTTGAGTGTCTTGGAGGAGAGTTTAGACGCACAACCGGACCGATTTTGCGATCCAAATGGAGGAGAACAATGAACAGTTTCGTCAAAGCCGTGGGCGTCGGCTTCATTTCGCTTGGCCTTTGGAGCTCGACCGCTCTTGCTCAGGATTCCTGGTGGAAGACTGCCGCCCAGCCCTATCAGGGCGCGACCATCCGGGGCATCTCGGAATCGACCCCAGCGTCGAAATATGTCGAGCAGGTGCTCGGCCCGAAGTTCACCGAAGAGACCGGCATCAAGGTCGAATTCGAGGCCACATCCTGGGACCAGATGTACGACAAGGCGATCAAGGACATGGAGGCCAATACCGGCATCTATGACTTCGTCTATATCGAGCAGGACATCGTCTACACGTATCTGGCCCGCAACTTCCTGGTCGATATCACCAAGTCGCTCGCCGATAATGCGAAGATCGCTTCGCCGGACTTCAAGCCGGAGAATTTCACCACTTTCCTGAACTATTTCAAGGATCCGAAGTCGGGCAATGTCATGGGCGTCCCCATGGAAGCCTTTATCAAGCCTTACCTCTACCGCAAGGATCTTTTCGATGATCCGGCAATCCAGAAAGCCTACAAGGATTCCACCGGTGCGGATCTGAAGCCCGCGACGACGCATGACGAGTATACCCAGATCGCCAAGTTCTTCACCGAATACGGCGCAGACAAGGAACTCTGGGGAACCACCGTACAGGCCTCGTCGAGCCACCCCGCCGCCTTCTACGAATTCTTCGAGTCGGTCGCGCCGACCTTTGGCGTGTACAACTGGGGCATCGATGGCACGACCTTCGCGGCCACCGAAGCCAACGGCGGCCAGATGAACTCCGCCGCCGCGAAGAAGGCGCTCAACTACTGGATCGGCCTGCTGAAATACGCGCCGCCGGAATCGACGTCGTCCACTTGGGACGAGGTTGCGGGGACATTTGCCGCCGGCCGCGCAGCCCAAGGCCTCGTCTACGGTGAAAACGCTGCCTGGATCGCTACCGACGAAAGCAAATCGACGGTCGTCGGCAAGGTGGGAGTGGCATTGCCTCCGGTCGAGGCGGGTGTCATGGAAGCAGCCGAATCCGGCAAGGGATATATCGGCTATTACGATGGTGGCGCGTTCGGCATCCCGCATTCGTCCAAGAACAAGGACGCGTCGCTGCTATTCCTGCAGTATATCGGTCAGGCTTCAGTGCAGACCGACTGGGCGTTGGCCGGCTCCCGCATCGTCATGAACTCGACCTACGACGATCCCAAGATCGTCGATCAGGACAAGAAGATGAACGGCTACTACACGCTGATGCGTGAGGACGGAAAGCTGTTCGCCGGAGCTCCGCCGTTCCCGTTCCACGCGCAGGTTCTGCAGGTAGTCGCGCCGTTCATCTACAAAGCGATCGTGGGTGAGATCAAGCCGGACGATGCGCTGGACCAGGCCGCCACCGCAGCCGAAGCTGAACTCGTCAAGCTCGGCTACCGCAAGTAAAGACCGCACCTCCCAAGCGGTTGGCGGTCGCCTTCAGCAAGGTGGCCGCCCCTTTCCTGACTGCGGTTTGCGGGCCCGCCCGCGACGCTGGTAGTCAGGCGAATAAGTGTCAAGGACGATCTGACGGAGCGCAGGATGAGACAATCCAACATCGGATGGCTGTTTCTAACACCAGCCACGCTAATCCTCTTCGTTGTCGGGTTCGTTCCCTTCATCTACATTCTCTATGTCGGCTTCTTCGACTGGAACACCAACGCAGTCGACCCCACCCTGCGCTGGGCAGGCCTCCAGAATTATCGCAGCCTCGTTTTTGACACGACATTCCTGAACTCGCTTGCGCGCACGCTGGTCTTCGCATTCTTCGTCGTTGTGAGCGAACTGTTGCTAGGCTACGTCCTGGCCCGCGCGCTGATGGCAGACCGCCTGTGGGGCCGGCAGTTCTTTCGCACGATCCACACACTGCCGATCGTTGTCGCGCCCATTGCAGTCGGCGCTACCTGGCGGCTGCTTTGCGTTCCGGGCTTCGGCATCGTGCCCTATTACCTGAAACTGTGGTTCGGCATCGACTACAACATCTCGACCAATGCCTATCACGCCTTCGCCACGGCGATCATCATGGACCTGTGGCATTGGACGCCGTTCGTCACGCTGTCGCTCATGGCGGGACTGACCGCCTTGCCGAAAGAACCGCTCGAACAGGCGCAGATCGACGGCGGCAACAAGCTGCAGATTTTCTGGTACGTGATCGTTCCGATGTTGAAGCCGGTGTTGCTGACAACCGTCTTCATCCGGCTGATGGACGCATTGCGCTCGGTCGACGAAATCTGGATGCTGACCAAGGGTGGTCCGGCTGAGGCGACCCGGTTCATCGGCCTTCATATCTGGATCAACGTCTTTCCGAAGACCGATTACGGCTACGGTGCGGCCATGTCGCTGCTGACGCTTTACGTCACGATCGTTCTGAGCTGGCTGCTGTTCGTCGCCATGACCGGCCGCAAGGGAGGCGCACAATGAGACGCTCCGGTATAGCCTCCTTCGTCCTTTGGATATGTCTGACGATTCTGACACTGCTTCCGGTCTGGTGGATGCTGGTAGTTTCCATGCGCCCCCGCGTGAAGCTTTATTCGAAGTCGTTCCTCATCGACGATCTTTACTGGAACAATTTCCTGGCGGTGCTGAACAGCTCGACCTTCCTGCAGTATCTCTGGAATTCGCTGATCGTGGCGACATCGAACGCAGCGCTGGTGTGCGCGCTCGGCCTGCTCGCGGCGTTCGGGCTGTCGCGTTACAAAATCGGCGGCGGTGACAACGTGTTTTTCTGGCTGATCACCAACCGCATGGCGCCGCCAGCCGTGTTTCTGCTGCCGCTCTTCCTGCTGTTCACCAAGTGGTTCGTGTTCGGCGATTTCATGCTGTTCGACACGAAGATTGGCCTGATCCTGCTCTATTGCGTCTTCAATCTGCCCTTCGCCGTCTGGCTCTTGAAGGGCATGCTCGACGGGATTCCGCTGGAGCTTGACGAAGCGGCGCGGGTCGATGGTGCGACGACCGGCCAGGTGCTGTCCAACGTGATCCTGCCGCTGGCGCGGCCGGGGCTGGCCGTCACCTTCATCCTGACCTGGATTTTCGCCTGGAACGAGTACCTGTTCGCAGCGACGCTAACGTCATCGGCTGACGCCAGGACGGTGACGACAGCGCTCGCCGAATATGTCTCGGTCACCGGAACGAACTGGGGCGAGATGGCGGCGATGGCGTTCCTGACCACGCTCCCGGCCCTCATCGTGCTCGGCTTCGTCCAGAAACACATCGTGACCGGCCTCACGTTCGGCGCGTTGAAAGGGTAAGAAGATGGCTGGCGTTCAACCCCAGAAAACCCAACGCGACGGGTTCCTGCCTATCCGAACCAACGGCTTCGACAGGGGCTTCATCTCCGTCGTGATCCTGATCCTGGTGCATCTTCTATGGATGCGCTTCCTTGAGGGCGTGTTGCCCCTATGGGTGGCGACGGTGCTCTGCCTGGCGCTGGCCGTGTTCATTATCCGAAAGGGCTGAAGACATGAGATCACTCGTCCTCGAACGCAAAGACGAACTGCGCATTCGCGACCTGGACCCGAAGGAGGCGCTCGGTCCCACCGACGTGCGCATCGCCATCAAAACCGTTGGCGTCTGCGGATCCGACGTTCACTATTACACTCACGGCGCGATCGGCCCTTTCGTTGTGCGCGAGCCGATGATCCTCGGCCACGAAGCCGCCGGCATCATCGAAGAGGTCGGCAGCAGGGTGCAGAACTTGAAAGTCGGCGACCGCGTTTGCATGGAGCCCGGCATTCCCGATCCTCAAAGTCGCGCGTCGCGACTGGGTCTCTACAATCTCGATCCCGCGGTGCGCTTCTGGGCGACGCCGCCGGTGCATGGCGTACTGAGACCGAGCGTGGTCCACCCGGCGGCCTTCACCTTTAAGCTTCCGAACAACGTCTCCTACGCCGCTGGCGCTATGGTCGAGCCGTTGGCTGTAGGCTTTCAAGCAGTCTCCAAGGCGAGGCTGACGCCCGGTGCGATCGCGCTGGTCACGGGTGCCGGGCCGATCGGCATGGTGACAGCGATCGCGGCGCTGTCGGCTGGCTGCGCCAGAGTTATCGTTACCGACGTTGTCGACGAAAAGCTTGCCGTGGCGCGCAAGCTCGGCCCTGCCATCATGACCGTCAACGTACGCTCGCAGGACCTGAAGAGTGTCATAGCCCGCGAAACCGACGGCTGGGGCGTCGATGTCGTCTTCGAATGTTCCGGCGCGGCCGAAGTGATCGCAGACACGGCGCACCATGCTTGCCCCGGCGGCGCCATCGTCCTCGTCGGCATGCCCCTGAAGCCGGTCCCGCTCGATGTCGTCATCGCCCAGACCAAGGAACTGCGCATCGAACACGTGTTCCGCTACGCCCATGTCTACCCGCGCATCGTCGCGCTATTGGGATCGAACCAGATCAATGTCGATGCGCTGATCACCGATACCTACGCTTTCGAGGATTCTGTCGAAGCGTTCGATTACGCCGTGCGACCGAAGCCGTCCTCCGTCAAGATCCAGATCGAGCTTGGGAAGTAGCATGTACCTGCGGAAGCTGGATCTCAGTGGAAGAGTGGCGGTCGTCACCGGCGCGGCGCGCAACATCGGCTATGCCTGCGCTGATGCCTTATCGGAAGCGGGCGCGCATGTCGTGCTGACGGATCTTGATGAAGAGCTCGGTCGGTCGGCCGTCTCGAAGCTCGCCGCGATGGGGCGAGAGGCCGAATTCATTCGTCTGGACGTGACCGATTCCAGCGAAACCGACCGTGTCGCGGCGGCGATCGCGACCAGGCTTGGCCGCGTGGACATTCTGGTCGCCAATGCCGGCATTGCGTCGCACAGCCCGGCGGAGGAGATGTCAGATGCGGACTGGCTCCGAGTCCTGAACGTGAACCTCAACGGCATGTTCTGGAGCAATCGCGCTTTCGGAAACCTGATGCTGAAGGCGGGCAAGGGCTCGATCGTCAATATCGGTTCGATGTCCGGCATCATCGCGAACCGGCCGCAGCCGCAAGCTGGCTACAACACCTCGAAGGGTGCCGTCCACATGCTGACAAAGTCGCTTGCAGCCGAATGGGCCGAGCGGGGCGTCCGCGTCAACGCCGTCGCGCCAACCTATATCGCGACGGACATGACGAAGACCGCCGTCGAGGGGACCGGGTGGGACAAGGACTGGATGGACATGACGCCGATGAAGCGCATGGGCGAAGTCGAGGAAATTGCATCTGTCGTCCTGTTCTTGGCCTCCGATGCCGCCAGCCTGATGACCGGCAGCATCGTCGTTGCCGATGCAGGATACACCTCATGGTGAAGCTGCCCGTGAACCCGTCCCGAATGATCGGCGGCCATGCCGCCACAACTGACTAAGGATTGACAGATGGCGACGATCGAGCTCGACCAGGTCGACAAGCATTACGGCTCCTATCACGCACTGCGCAACATCTCATTCGATATAGCCGACGGTGAGTTCGTCGTACTGGTCGGTCCCTCCGGTTGCGGCAAATCCACGCTGCTGCGGTCGCTTGCCGGCCTTGAGGAGATCACCGGCGGCACCATCAAGCTTGGTGGAAACCGCGTCGATAACATCGCCGCCAAGGATCGTGACGTGGCGATGGTGTTCCAGAACTACGCGCTCTATCCGCACATGACCGTTCGGGAGAACATGGCTTTCGCATTGAAATTGCGCGGCGAAAATCTTGCGGATCGCAACGCCAAGGTCGACAAGGCTGCCGAGATGTTGCGGCTTACGCCCTATCTCGACCGATATCCGAAGGCGCTCTCCGGAGGCCAGCGGCAGCGTGTTGCCATGGGGCGCGCGATGGTTCGCCGCCCAAAGGCGTTCTTCTTCGACGAGCCGCTGTCAAACCTGGACGCCGCGTTGCGCGTAGATATGCGTTCGGAGATCAAAACTCTTCACCAGCGCCTCGGCGCGACTTCCGTGTATGTCACGCACGACCAGATTGAAGCCATGACAATGGCGGACCGCATCGTAGTGCTTCGCGACGGCAAGGTGGAACAGATCGGTGCGCCGCTAGAGCTTTACGACAGGCCGGCAAATATCTTCGTCGCCGGCTTCATCGGCTCGCCGGCGATGAACATGCTGCCAGCCACAATCGATCTCTCTTCCAACTCAGCGCGGCTCTCTGACGGGTCGGCCCTTCCCCTTCCACAAGGCACGCGGGCGAGTAACGGCCAAGAGGTGATATACGGCGTACGTCCAGACCAGTGGATACTGTCGAATGGCGATGCGGGCGTACCGGCAACTGTCGAGTTGATCGAGCCGACGGGGGCCGAAATTCTCCTGGCAGTCCAATTGGCGGGCAAGCGCGTCTTGTGCGCCTTTCGCGAGCGCCACGCGCTGAAGCCGGGCGAGAGGATACGGCTCGACGTCGATCCTGCCGCGGCTCATGTGTTCGACAAGCAAACTGAGCAAAGACTCCCGTTCTGAGCAACAGGCATCGGAAGGATCAACCATGTCGGACTTTACAGGAAAAACGGTCGTCATCACCGGTGCTGGCAAGGGTATCGGTCGCGCCTGCGTTGAACTGCTCGCCCACCGCGGCGCTCGAATTGTAGCCTTGTCGCGCACCCAGGCCGATCTGGATGATCTTGCGGCAGAGTTCGGCGCGACGGTAATATCAGTCGATCTCGCCGACAATGCAGCAGCACGCGCCGCCATGAAGAAGGCGGGACTGGCGGACGCGCTGATCAATTGCGCGGGAACCAATGTGCTTGAAAGCGTCATCGATATGACGGAGGAGGGCTATGAGCAGGTCCTCGGCATCAACCTGCGGGCCGCGCTGATCTGTGCGCAGGAGTTCGCGCGGGCTCGCATTTCAAACGGCGGCGGCGGTACGATTGTGAATGTGACCTCGATCGCCGGACATCGTGGCTTCGTGGATCACGTGGCCTACGCCGCTTCGAAGGCGGGACTGGAAGGCGCGACACGTGTCATGGCCAAGGAACTCGGCGCCTATGGAATCCGGGTCAATGCAGTGGCGCCTACGGTTACCATGACGGAGCTTGCCGCCAAGGCGTGGTCCGAGCCGTCCAAACGTAATCCGATGATTGTTCGCCACCCGATGGCGCGCTTTGCAGAGGTCGACGATGTCGCACGCTCGATCGCACTGCTTATTTCAGAGGACGCGCCCATGATCACTGGCGCTGTCCTTCCAGTCGACGGCGGCTTCCTTGCTGTCTGAAAATCAAAAAGCGAGACAAGACGATGACTAAACTACTCGAAGGAAAGATCGCTGCGGTAACCGGCGCAGCTTCCGGTATCGGCCTGGCGACGACCCGTGCTCTGGTCGATGCCGGCGCCAAGGTCGTGATGGTCGACTACAACAGACAGGCGCTGGAAACCTACGCTGCCGAGTTTGGCGACGCCGTGGTCATGCAGATCACCGATCTTCTGGACGCCGCAAGTTGTGCGGCCATGGTGCCGGAAATCCTGGCAAAGGTCGATCACCTCGACATCATGCACTGCAATGCAGGATCCTACATTGGCGGGGATCTTGTCGATACCGATACCGCGACAATCGATCGGATGCTCAATCTCAACGTGAACGCTGTCATTAAGAACGTCCGCGACATCGCTCCGCATATGATCGAGCGCGGGACCGGGGACATTTTGGTCACATGCTCCGTAGCCGGCCATGCGCCGATCCAGTGGGAGCCGGTCTATTCCAGCTCCAAATGGGCGATCACCAGTTTCGTCCAGATCATGCGCCGGCAGTTAAAAAACCACGGCATCAGGGTCAGCCAGGTCTCGCCCGGCCCGGTCGTTTCCGCTCTGCTTGCCGATTGGCCCGCGGAAAACCTTGAGAAGGCAAAAGCCAATGGGAGTCTGATCGAGCCCACAGAGGTCTCCGATGCCATCATCTTCATGCTGACCCGCCCGCGAAACGTCACGATCCGTGACATGATCGTCTTGCCGACAAATTTCGACGTGTAGGTAAGGAATACCAAGGCTTTGCGGAAGCCCATTGCGGGCTTCACGTCAAAGGTCCGCGATAACACAAGTAAACGCACCGGATTGCATTTGTGTCGACCAGGAATTCTCGTCGTCGCGGGCGACGGAATGCAATCACTTCGTGAGGCCAGCTTTGCGCAGGCCATCCACAATGTGCTCGAAATCCGCAGGGTTCTTGTAGGGCAGCACTTTGCGCCTGTGCTCCAGGGAATAATCGGGATTGATCCGGAACACTTCCTCCCACTCCCCGCGCGCCTCCGCGAAGCGGCCCAAGTGACCATAGCTCGCGGCCAGCAACACGCGTGAGATGTCGGTGACTGGGTTGCGGACAAGCCGGCGCTTCAGGATGACAACGGCCTCCTCGTACCTGCCCAGCTGGAACATCGCCTGCGCGTGAAAGTGCAGAAAAATGTCCGGATAATATGGATTCAGAGCCATTGCCCGCTCGAAACAGAGGAGGGCCTCGTTGGGTCTGCCCGCATAGTGGAGCGCGTTGCCGAGGCACTCGTGGCCCTCGACAAGGTTGGGAGCAAGCGCGATCGCGCGTTCAGCCTCCCGGATGGCCTCGTCAAGCCGTCGCAGGTACAAACTGATGACGCCCAGCGCCCAATGTGCGTACGGATATCGATCGTCGAGCGCCACCGCCTGCGTCGCAGACCCGGTCGCCTGTTCCAGCGATTTCGACGGCGATTCGCTCCACTCGTTGACGTAGGCAAGCCCGTGCGCGACGGCGAGGAACGCGTGGGCCGGGGCGAATTTCGGGTCCAGATCAATGGCGCGTTGCAACAAATGGCGGCTCTGAATGTTCTGCTCTCTCGTCAGCCGCCACATCTGTTCACGGCCCCGAAGGAAGCAGTCATAGGCTTCCAGATTTTGGGTCTGCTCGGTCGCGAGCCGCTGCTGGTCCCCAGTCCCGAGCTTGAGCTCCAGAGCACCGACGATCTGCTGGGTAACGTCATCCTGCACCGCGAAGATATCGCTCAGGTCGCGATCAAAACGCTCAGCCCACTGATGGCCGCCAGTGGTCGCATCGATGAGCTGCGCGGTGATCCTCACCCTGTTGCCTGATTTGCGGACGCTCCCTTCCAGCACGTAGCGCACGTTGAGGCTTTGGCCCACCTCCTGCACGTTCACATTCCGGCCTTTGAACGTAAACGATGAGTTGCGAGCGATGACAAACAACTGCGACAGCTTCGACAGAGCAGTGATGATATCTTCGGAGATGCCGTCGGCGAAATACTCCTGCTCGGCATCGCCGCTCATGTTGACGAAAGGCAGCACGGCAATCGAGAGCTCCGGCGGCAATGCGGCCGGCGCACGAGCAACCGCGCCGGCGGTCACTGCTGGCTTTGCCTGTGCGGCGGCGCCGACCTGGAGCGAATAGATCCGGATTGGCTCGGCTATGTTCTTTAAATGCGTGTTGCCGAGATCGCTGACGGAGAGATCGAGCCTCGCCTTGACCTGGCGATAGGCGTCTTCGGACAGGCAAATGGCTCCAGGGGCCGCGATACCCTCGAGGCGCGAGGCGATGTTGACGCCATCGCCCATAAGGTCGCCATCGCTTTCCTCTACCACGTCCCCCAGATGGATGCCGATCCGGAACTCGATGCGCCGATCCTGCTGAACGCCGGCATTTCGCTCGACCATGCCGTTCTGAACCTCGATGGCGCAGCGCACCGCATCGACAACGCTGCGGAATTCGACCAGCGCTCCGTCGCCGGTGCGCTTTATGACACGGCCATTGTGCACGGCGATGGTTGGATCGATCAGGTCGCTGCGCAGTGCCCGCAACCTTGCCAGGGTGCGATCTTCGTCCTCGCTGGCGAGCCGGCTGTATCCGACTACGTCGGCGGCCAGAATTGCGGCCAGCTTGCGATTCTCACTCATAGAGCCGTCCCTCATCTCCAGGATAGCAGGAAGACGGAGACTGGGGAACTTCTTCCCGGAGCGATCTCCACTGACTCAATATCTCTGGTGCATCTGCGACCTACAGCGTGTTCGCCGACGATGTCTGCTTTCGGGCGACGGCAAAGCTTGCCCCAACGGCTCACATGAAGGCGCAAAGCTGCCAACGCCCGCATCGTTATCGGTTGGTGGCAGTTGCTCCGCAAATATCCGGTGTGCCGTGTGTCCCCTCCTCCGCCCCTCCCGGAGACAAGACTCAGAAGGCGTCAGGCCCCGTGTCATTTTCACGCAGGCCGCCCTGGATCAGGGACCTTGCGAAAACGGCCCGCCGCACCGATATCCGCGGCGACGCTTCATCAGGCACATCCCGTGCCGAAGCCATCCGGCGGTCTTGCCCCGGCAACGGGGCGGTTGCCAAAGGCGGCGCAAAGGTCTAACGGCTGCGCCGGCAAGAAGGCGCCTGCAAGAAAAGCGTCGCTAAGAAGAAGAAAGAGACATGATGTCCAACTCGTTTGTGAAAATGCCTGCCGAAAACACGAAGCGATATTTCGTGCTCGGCGACCGGATCGAGCGGCGGCTTCGGCTCCGCGGAACCTGGTTCAACATCTTCGACGTCACCGTGCCATCTGGCAGCCGGACGCCGAGACATGCGCATGCAAGCCCGGAAGTGTTCCGCATCATCGAGGGACGCCTGACGATCTGGCGGCTGACCGACAGCGGCCCCGAAGAGATCGAGGCAGGTGCTGGCGACATCGTCACGATCCCGCCCTTCGTGGTGCACGGCTATGCCAACCGCGGGACCGTCCCCGCAGTCTTTTCGGCCGTCGTCGATCGCGAGATGGCCGAGTTCATTGAAGCGGAAGGCACGAGCGAGCCGCTGAAAGCCCCCTCGCCCGAGACCATCGCCCGGATGACGGCCGCTGCCAATGCTTATGGGATAACCATTCTCGCGGCCTGACATTTTGAAAGCGTGATGCCGGAAGGTTCTTGCGTCTTCGGCATCACGCATGAATGCGAATTCCCCTGAAATTCTCCGCCGGAAGGCATGTTTGCCGCCGCTTTTCGAAACTGTCACATCAAGTCGCTACAAGGAATTCGCCCAGCGCCTCTTGCGCCAGGCCTATTTCACCGCCAAAATTGCGCCATGCCTGATAGCGACCCATCCAGTACAAGCTCCCCCCGGTCAAACCGGAAAGCCGCCGCAGAAGATGCTGGCGCCTGTCGTATACGGCGTGAGGATGTCTGCCTCGCCTCGCACCCAGCCGGGCTCACAGAAAGCTTTGCCGATGGGTGATGCGCATATATAGCGTCTCTGCGAAAGCCCCGCCGCCTCATCTTATGTGGCATCAAAACCTCAACGAATAGGGTCCCTGTGTTTCTGGAAATTGGAATTGTGGCGCTTCTCACCATCTTGAATGGTGTGCTCGCCATGTCTGAGCTCGCCGTCGTGTCTTCTCGAACGGCCCGCCTGAAGGTTCTCTCCGACAATGGGAGCAAGGGTGCAGCTCAAGCCATCAAACTTGCAGAACACCCCGGTCGCTTTCTCTCCACGGTTCAGATCGGCATCACGCTGGTCGGTGTTCTCTCCGGCGCCTTCTCAGGAGCCACGCTCGGCGGCCGCCTGAGCGGATGGCTGGAGGCGCAGGGCATGTCATCGACGGCCGCTGACGCCATTGGCGTCGGTTCCGTCGTCGTGGCGATCACCTATCTTTCCCTGATTGTCGGCGAACTTGTTCCAAAGCAGATCGCATTGCGGGAACCGGAAGCGGTTGCGGCGAGGGTCGCGCCCGCCATGGCGCTGCTTTCAAAAGTTGCGCTGCCTCTCGTGTGGCTTCTCAACGCCTCGGGAAATCTTGTGCTCAAGCTCCTCGGCCAAACAGGAAAAGTCGGCGACAACGTCTCTGACGAAGAGATCAAGACCGTTCTGGCCGAGGCGCAGTCGGCGGGTGTTATCGAAAGCGAGGAGTCCGCGATGATCTCAGGCGTCATGCGGCTGGCGGACCGCACCGCCCGGGCGCTGATGACACCGCGGCGGGACGTCGAAATTATCGATATCGACGACAGCCTCGATGAAATCCGGGCGCAGTTGCACCGAACGAAACGGTCTCGATTGCCGGTTCGCAAAGGCAGTTCCGACGAGGTGATCGGCATCCTTCCGGTTAAGGATTTTTACGACTCGATGTCCGAACGCGGCAGCGTCGACATCCAGGCTCTGACGCAGGACGTTCCGGTCGTTTCGGACCTCGCAACCGCCACCAGCGTGATCGAAGCCATCAGGAAGTCGCCTGTTCACATGGTGCTGGTGTTTGACGAATACGGCCATTTCGAGGGGATAGTTTCGTCAGGCGACATTCTGGAAGCGATCATGGGCGCGCTCCAGGAGGGACCGATCGATGAGCAGGCCATCGCGCGTCGAGACGACGGTTCCTATCTCGTATCCGGCTGGACGCCGATCGACGAATTCGCCGAGTTCCTGAACCTCAAGCTCGAAGACGATCTCGAATATCAGACTGTGGCCGGCCTGGTGCTGGAGGAGCTGAAACACCTGCCGGAATTGGGGGAGAGCTTCACGAGAGATGGATGGCGCTTCGAGGTCATCGATCTCGACGGCAGGCGCGTGGACAAAATCCTTGTGACTGAAGATCGTACCTGAGCTCGACGGCCGCAACTTCGACAAGATCCGCATGCGCCACAGGAAAGACGTGGCCCTACTCAGGAGGTATCGCCATGGCATGGTCGGCCAGCCAATATGCGAAATTCGAGGACGAGCGCACGCGGCCGGCGCGCGATCTTCTGGCGCAGGTGCCGCTGCAGAGCCTTCGCCGCGCCGTCGACCTTGGCTGCGGCCCGGGCAACTCTACCGAACTCATCATCGAGCGCTACGGGGCCGCGGGCGTGTCCGGCCTCGACAGCGACATCAACATGCTGGAGGCGGCGCGCAAGCGGCTGCCGGGCACTGCCTTCGTCGAGGCGGATCTTGGCAGCTGGCAGCCCACGGAGCCCGCCGATCTGCTCTTTGCCAATGCCGTCTTCCAGTGGCTGCCTGATCACCTCGAGATTTTCGAGCGGCTGATGGACGGACTTTCCGAAGGCGGGGTTCTTGCCGTGCAGATGCCCGACAATCTCGGCGAACCATCACATCTGGCGATGGAAGAAACCGCCCATGCCGGTCCCTGGAAAGCTGCATTCGAGGCAAAAAGCGTACGTCGCAGACCCCTGCCCGCGCCGTCGGCCTATTACGACAGGCTGATCGCCAAGGCCTCGCGCGTCGATATCTGGCACACCATCTATAATCACCCGATGGCCGACGCGGCTGCGATCGTCGAATGGGTCAAGGGAACAGGGCTGATGCCCTATCTCGCCCGTGCCGGCGAAGAGCATCGCGAGGCATTCCTCGCCGATTACCTCGCGCGGGTCGAACAAGCCCATCCTAAGCTGTCGGACGGGCGGGTTCTGCTCAGATTTCCGCGGCTTTTCATAGTGGCGGTGAAGAAATGACCGGCTGCGCGCGGCATGCTCTTCGCATCCGTGCGATAGAGTTTCCGAACGACGTGCGTTATTTAACGGCCGCCAGTCCGCCAGCCAAGAGCGCATCCAGCTGGGCGATCTCCGCTGCAGTCAGGCTGATCCCTTCGGCTTCCGATTTGATACGCGCGGCGAAGCGGCGCTGCGATGGCAGCCGCGCGCCTTGCCCGACGATCGTTTCGAAAAGGATTTCGGCGCGCGCTAAGGGATCGCCGGGGCGGCCCCTGGCGAAGGTTTCGGGTGACATTGCAATGATCAATTCGCCATGGACCGGCGCCAAGGTCGTCGTGCCGAGGTAGTCTAAGACCTCGGGACTGGTGAGATCGCCGATCATGATGCCGGCGAGCAGCTCTATCATGGTGGCGATGGCGGAGCCCTTATGGCCGCCGAAGGGCATCATTGCGCCCGCGAGCGCGGCAGCCGGGTCAGTGGTGGGATTGCCGTCAGCGTCGATCGCCCAACCTTCGGGCAACTGCTTGCCAGCGCGGCGGAGCAGTTCGATCTCGCCGCGCGCCGCCACCGACGTGGCAAAATCGAACACGTAGGGCGGCTGGTCCTTGCGAGGCCAGCCGAAGGCAAGTGGATTGGTGCCGAGCAGAGGCTTGCTGCCTCCGGATGGGGCAACCGTCGCATAGCTCGGGCACATCACCAACGCTGCCACGCCGTGCGCGGTCAGCGCCTCGACTTCGGGCCACAGGGCAGAGAAGTGCGAGCAATTGTTGATGACCATCGCGGCGATGCCAAGCTGCTTGGCGCGTTCGGCCAAGGCGGGTACGCCGAGTTCAAACGCCGCACCGGCGAAACCGCCCTGCGCGTCGACCCTGACGATGGCGCTGCCGTCATCCGGCGCAAGGACAGGAGCGGCATCGGGCTTCACCTTGCCGGCCTTTACCGTGCGCAACGCACCCTCGATGCGGTAAATTCCGTGCGACTTGCAGGCATCGCGCTCTCCGGCCACGATGACACGCGCCAAAGCCGTCGCTTGGATCTTGTTCAACCCTGTGCGCTCGAAGATGGCAACGACACGATTTTGCAGGGCTTCGACGCTCATCGTAACGGCTTCAGTCACGCAATTCTCCATCCGAGATCAAGTTCGCTTTCACCCGCCCCTACATTTGGCCGCGAGTGACACGCTGGCAAATCTGCGACCGTCCTGCAGCCCAGCTGCGCCATCGTTGCCCTCAGTTCGGCTTTCAGGACGTTCATCACATGATCGCCGCCGCGACGTCCGATGGCGGCGGAAGCAAACAGGAATGGCCGGCCGATCAGGACAAAATCGGCGCCGAGCGCCAGCATCCGGGCGATATCGAGGCCGGAGCGCACGCCGCCGTCTGCCAGCAGCAAGGCCTTGGGGCCAAGCCGTGCGCGGATTTCACCGATGACCTCCGCCGCAGACGGCGCGGCGTCGAGTTGGCGTCCCCCATGATTGGAGAGGATCAGACCATCGCCGCCCAAGGACATGTATTCCTCCGCTTCGTCGGCGCGAAGCACACCCTTGACCAGGATTTTGCCCGGCCATGCGTCCCGGATTTTCTTGAAGCGCTCGCGCGTGACGTGACCGGTCATCACCCTGCCGACAAATTCGGCCGCTGCGGCAAGGCTCGAACCCTTCAGATAGTAGGGCGAGAGATTGGCGAAGTCGGGAGCGCCGTTTTGCAGAATGCCCATCGCCCATGAAGGATGCATTGCCACCTGCATGATGGTTGAAAGGTCATAGACCGGCGGGATGGTCAAACCATTGCGGATGTTGCGCTCGCGCCGGGTGGACGCTGGAATGTCGACAGTCACGACAAGGACTTCGTAGCCCCCTCTGCGCGCCCGATCCACCATGTCGTCTTCCATGGCGGGATCATTGGGTGGATAGAACTGAAACCAGCTGTGATCACCGCCTGCAGGACGGATCGTCTCAAGCGAGGTGTTGGCGAAAGTGCTGAGGATATAGGGTACGTTATGCTGCCTGGCAGCCTGTGCGAGTGCCAGCTCCGACCCGGGCCACAGAAGGCCGGCCAGCCCAAGCGGCGCGACGGCAAATGGCGCGTCGAAACGATGACCGAACAGGCTTGCGCCGGTATCGGGCTCGTCGGCGTCGGCGAGGTAGCCCGGCAAAAGCAACACTTCTTCCATGGCCGCCAGATTGCGCCGTACGGAAGCTTCGCGCCCGAGTCCGCCGGCGAGATAGTCCCAGGCGAAACGCGGCATGCGTCTTTGCGCGGCCTTTTCCATGTCGGCGACGCAGGGAAAACGTCGTTCTAGCGCTAGGTCCATCTCGGGTGCTTCGATGTTCAGGAGGAAGGGACGGCTGATCGCCCTGGCGTTCCGTGGCGGGATTGGTTGCGTCGATCAGGGTTCGTTTGAGGTCATCGCGCCTAGCAGTTTCGGCAGGTCGCCGAAGCGCGCGACGAGGCTGAAGACGATCGCTGCCGTCGCCACGAACAGGATCGTCACCGCCGCCATGGTCGGCGTGTAGCCATATCGCAGCGAATTGAAAATCTTGATCGGCAGCGTTTCCAGCGTGAAACCGACCGTCATGTAAGCAACGATGTATTCGTTGAGCGACAGCACAAAGGCAAAAGCGTAGCCCGACACGATGTACGGCGAGATCATTGGCAGAACGACGGTTCGGAACACGGTGCGGTCGTCGCCTCCCAAGGTCGAGGCGGCCTCTACCAGCGAGCGGTCGATCGCCGAAAAGCCGAGCGAAATGGTCACCAGCGGCAGCGTGACGAAGAAGATGGCGTGGCCGATCACCGCCGTCCAGGGTTGCCCGTAAAATCCCGTCGTGGCCCAGAAAGTCAGCAGGCCGAGCGCCGTGATAACCGGCGGCAAGGTAAAGGGCGCCACGCCGAGCAACTGGAAGATATTGGCCCAGGGCGCGTAGCGGCGCCAGAGGAACCAGGCGAGCGGCAAGGCGATCAGCACCGCAAGCGCCGCCGACGACAGCGCCAGCACAAGCGACGCGATCAGCGCGTTGCGCCATTCCATATTGAGAAATATCTGACCATACCAGCCGAGTGAGAAACCTTGCGGCGGGAAGGTGAGGCTCTGCCTGGCATTGACTGAGACGCCGGCAACAATGATCAGCGGCAAAGCGAGAAACAGTCCGACTATCCCGAAAAGAACGTTGCGGAGAATGGTCATTTGCTCGCCCCTCCTTGGCGGCCAACGAGCAGGGTGAGCGCTACAAGGGCCAGTGTGACCAACACCAGGAAAACCGCCATGGCAGCCGCGAAGGGCATGTTCGACTGATAGATCGCCTGATCGGTAATGTGCACGGAAAGCGTCCAGTGTTGCGGGCGGCCGAGCAGTTGCGGCAACAGATAGGACCCGAGCGCGAAGATGAAGACCATAATCAGGGTGGCGAGAATGGTATCGCGCAGCGCAGGCACGACGACGGTGAAGAAGGCCTTGACCGGCGAAGCGCCGAGCGTTCGCGCGGCCTCCGAAAGCGTCGGATCAAGCCGCACCAGCGCGGGATAGAGGACCAGGACCGTGTAGGGGAATGCCTGGTAGACCATGCCGGTGACAACGGCCCCGATGCTCGGCGTCAAGGCGACTGCCTGCTGCATGAGGCCGAGCCATACAAACAGGTTGGTGATGCCGGCCGTGCGCGAAAACAGCGTCGACCAGGCGAAACCGATGATGACCTCAGACAGGGACAGAATCGAAAGGAGTGCGACCAGCCAGGCCACCTGGGTTCTCCGCTTCATGCGGATCAGCAGGTATGTGAAAGGCAGGGCCAGAACGACACAGGTCGCAGCCACCGCGATCGCCAGGAGCAGCGAGAAGCTGAGCACTCCCCCGAAGAAGGCTGAGAGGAAGCGGATATAATTGTCGAAGACGAAATCAGGCGTGTAGAAGCCGCCCTGTTGGCGTTTGAAGAAGCTGACGGAAATCATCGTGCCGAAAGGCACGACGAAGAAGACGATCAGCATGATCGCCGGGAAGGCTAGCGGGGCATAGTCGCCGAGCGTCTGCGGGGCTTCGCGTCTCATTGCTCGAGCACCACGCAGTCCTTGTCGGTCAGCGCAATGCCCACCGTCTGGCCCACCGCCACGTCAGGGCGCTCACGCGGCGTCGAGACCGCAATGAACTGCTGACCGCCGACATTGACAAAGGTTTCGACGACGCCGCCGAGATCGCGCACGAAGGTGACCTCGCCCGTCAGTGCGCCGGCCTTCGGCGGGCCGAGGCGCACGTCTTCTGGCCGGATCGAGAGCGTGGCGCGCTCGATCCCTGCCGACAGCGACAGGTCGGCGACCGGCTGCCCCAATATGCTGACCGCGCCGCCCTCTCGCCTGGCCTCGACCAGATTTGTCTGGCCAATGAAATCCGCGACGAAGCTGTCTGCCGGTCTACGATAAATCTCGGTCGGCGACGCCGCCTGGCGTATCTGACCGCCGTTCATGACCACGACCGTATCGGCCATGGTCATCGCCTCGCGCTGGTCGTGCGTGACGGCGATCGTGGTGATGCCGAGCCGCTGATGAAGCTGGCGAAGCTCTACCTGCATGGCTTCCCGCAGCTTGGCATCAAGCGCCGACAGCGGCTCGTCGAGCAGAAAGAGTTTCGGCGAAATCGCCAGTGCCCTAGCGATTGCGACGCGCTGCCGCTGGCCGCCCGAAAGTTTCGACACGGCTCGATCAGCGTAGCCTGGCAAATAAATCATTGCCAGCAGCTCTTCGACGCGCTTCGCCTGCTCGTCCTTCGGACGGCCGCGAATGCGCAGTGGATAGGCGATATTCTCGCCTACCGTCAGGTGCGGGAACAGCGCCAGCGACTGGAACACCATGCCAAGCTCGCGCTGGTGCGTGGGCGTCCTGGTGATGTCTTTCCCGTTGAGCGTGATGCGGCCCGATGTCGGCAGATCGAGACCTGCGATCATGCGCAGCAAGGTTGTCTTGCCGCAGCCGGAGGGGCCGAGCAGACAGACGAATGCGCCGTGCGGCACCGTCAGGTCGACATTGTCGACGGCGCGAATGACGCTGAAGTCCTTGACGATATTCTGAAGCGTGAGTCCCGACATATGCCTCTTCCCAACCGAAAGGCAGGCCCCCTGGGCCTGCGAAAGCACGATGAGCGTCAGCTGGCGATCATTTCCGTCCACTTCTCGTTCAGCCAGTCGGCCTTGGAGATGTACATGTCGTAGTGTGGAATGATCGGTTCGATGTCGGAGGAAACCGCGGCAAATTCCTTCTCGTTCAGGTCGGTCGTTTCGCGCCTGACCGTTGGCGACGTGCCCACCTTGCGTGACAGCACGGCCTGGATGGACGGCTGACTCATATAGTCGATGAAGATATGCGCCTCTTCCGTCTTCTGCGACGCCTTCGACAGCGCCCACGAGCCTGCATCCTGAATGCCGCCCTCCTTCGGGAAGGTCGAGCGAACGGGCTGACCGTCTGCGGCCGCGAGGCCGGTCACGTCGTGATAATACTGTCCCATCGGGATTTCACCCGACTTTAGCGCCTGTTCGAACTGCGCCTCGTCGCGATACCACAGGCGGACATTCGGCTTCAGCTCGGCCAGCTTGGCGAAGACCTTGAGGATGCTCTCCTCAGTGTCGAGCGCCTGGGCGCCGCCGAAATAGGTCTTTGCCGTCACGTCAAGCAGGAAGGAGTTGGAGACGAGCGCCAGCAGACCGAGCTTGTCGGCATTGGCCGGGTCCCACAGCGCTGTCCAGCTGGTCGGCGCTTCCTTGTAAACATCGGTGTTGGTGACCAGGGTGATGAACCACGAGACAGCGCCGATGCCGGCGACCCGGCCATCCGGGTATTTATTGATGAAGCGCTCAAGCAGGTTGCTGGAATTCTTGATCTTGGCGAGGTCGAGCGGAGCCCAGAGCTCTGTGGCCTGACCCTTGCGCATCGACACCTGCGACATCATCGAAACGTCAGCCGGCGCCTGGCCTGCTTGGGCTGCCTGCTGCATCTGCACCAGCCAGGCCTCGCCGGTCGGCTCTGCGACGGATTCGACCGCGATGCCGGTCGCCTTGGTAAACTCCGGAAAGATGTTCTTGTCGAACGAGTCCTTGAAGTAACCTCCATAAACACCGACCTTCAGCGACTTGTCCTGAGCGCGCAGCACGTTGGGCATTGCCAACATGGCTACACCAGCACCTATTCCGACGCCGAGCACGGTGCGGCGGTTCATTGTCAATTGCGTCATCGTCTTTCTCCTAACCGATGCGGCACGCCGCTTCCCTCTTTCACTGTATTCGAGGCCTTTGCGGCCTTCTTTTCATTCCTGGCCTTGAGCTGCGGCCAGGCCCGTCAGACGGCACGGCGGATTGCCGGGCTGAACGCCATCAGGCTCAATATTTCGAACAGCATCTGCGCGCCGGCATGGGCTGTGTTGGTGGTGGCGTCATATTGGGGCGCGACCTCGACGACATCGCCGCCGACCAGGTTCACGCCCTTGAAGCCGCGGATGAGTTCCAGCGCCTCGCGGGTGGTGAAGCCGCCGATCTCCGGCGTGCCGGTGCCTGGCGCGAAGGAAGGATCGAGGCTGTCGATGTCGAAGGAAAGATAGGTCGGCCCATCGCCGATGACGGCCTTCGCCTTTTCGATGATTGCAGGAATGCCCATTGCCGAGATCTCCTCGGCATGGATCACCGTCATGCCCGAGGCGTAAGAAAACTCCCAGAGATATTCAGCCGAGCCGCGAATGCCGATCTGAATGACGCGGGTCGGGTCGAGCACGCCGTCGAGGACCGCGTTGCGGAACGGTCCGCCATGGTGGAACTTGGTCAGGTCGTAAGCACCGCCGGTGTCGCAATGGGCGTCGATATGGATCATGCCGACTGGCCGCTCCCTGCCGACGGCCCGCAGAATCGGATGGGTGATCGAGTGGTCGCCGCCTACCGAGAGCGGCAGCACCCCTGCGGTAACGATCTGCGCGACGCGTTTTTCGATATCCTCATGCGACAATTCCAGCCGGTAGCGGCTCTGAAACGCCACATCGCCAATGTCCGCCACGCGCAGCTCCTGAACCGGCGCGCAGCCGAGCACATGGTTGTAAGGCCCAATCCGCTCAATGGCGCGCAGCGCGCGCGGCCCGAAGCGCGAGCCCGGGCGGTTCGTCACGCCCAGATCCATCGGCACGCCGAGGATCGCGACCTGAAGATCGCCGAAATCCGGGTTCTCGTTGTCGACCTGCATCAGCGGGGCGGAGAGGAATGTCGGGATTCCCGAATAGGGCGCGAGCCGGGTGCCGCTCTTGTTGAATATCTTCTCTGCTACCTTGCGGAACTCGGGATGGTGCAGCTCACCGCCGTGGCTGTCGCCATATCTGGCTCGGAGTTCGGAAAGCTTGGTTTCATTCCAGGACATGACGGCCTTCTTGAGAGTGACGATGCTGCGATCAGGATGGCAAATCGGGTCCTCGGCTGCAGCTCTGCCGCAGAGGCCGACGGCTTCCTTCAGTGATTGAACGGCAAGCTCGCTGGAAAATCAATTGATATTAATATACAGTTTCATGCAAGTTTTTCTCACAGGTCATTGCTTCATGTCCAGCCGTCTGCCGCCCCTCAATCCGCTACGCGCGTTTGAGGCAACTGCACGCCATGGGTCGGTTTCCGCCGCGGGACGCGAGTTGAATGTCACCCATGGCGCGATCAGCCACCAGATACGCACCTTGGAGGAATCGCTTGGCGTGCGCCTGTTCGAGCGCGGCGGCAAATGGCTGAAGCTTACAAGCCAGGGCGCGTTGCTGATGCCGGTCGTCTCCAACGCATTTTCGGAGATCGCAGCAGCGAAAGCCGCGATGACCCGGCCGGCGACTTGCGGCACGCTGCGCGTGACCTGTGTCGCGGCAGTGCTGTCTCTCTGGCTTATTCCGCGGCTGCAGGAGTTCACCGATCAATTTCCCGACGTCCAGCTCGACCTGCGCGCCTCGAACGACCCGAGCAATCTGAGCTCCCCGAATGTCGACCTGTGCATTCTCTACGGCAGCGGCAACTGGCCCAATTATTGGTCGCGCCTGTGGAGCCGGATGGAGCTCTTCCCTGTCGTCAGCCCGGCACTCATGAACAGGCGTCCGCTGCGCTCCCCGCGCGACCTGCGTGACCATATGCTGCTGCACGCCGATCGCGGCAAGGAGTGGAACACCTGGCTGGCCGCCGCCGGCATTGCGCTGCCTGCGCGCCAGCACATGATGAGCGACGCGCGCCTGTCGATCGAGGCCGCCATGCACGGTCATGGCATCGCACTCGGCGACAACATCACCACCGCTCATATGATCGCGCGTGGCGAACTGATCGCGCCGTTCGAACTTACGGTTCCGGCCAACGACGCGGTCTATGTGGCCTGCCGAACCGAAGCTTATGCGACACCAATCGTCCGCGTCTTCATCGACTGGTTCTTTGCTTCGCTCGGCCGCAACTGAGTGTGGTCCAGGGGCTCGGCTGAACGCCAACCGTGACATCGTCGCGCTCCTTGCAGCCAACCCCCGCGGCACCCGCGCCGCCGTCAAATGCCCGTTACCCCTCCCCTCCCATGTTGCGGCTGAAACGGCGCGCAGTATAGTCGGCCGCACAATCTCGGAGATGAGACACATGCACGCTGCCCCTACCCCGCCGGTCACCCTTGTCATCTTCGGCGCCACCGGCGATCTGACCCGTCGTCTCCTGGTGCCAGCGATCATCAACCTGACGCGTCAGCGCCTCGTCGGCGAGGATCTCCATATCCTCGGCATCGGCATCGAAGCGGGCGACGACGAATTCCTGCGCGACCGGCTCGATGCATTCCTCGATCATCTGAACGGCGAGGAGCAAACGGCGAAGGACGAGGCATGGGAGAGCCTGCGCCGGCGCATTGCCTATATGCCGGGGGATTTCACCAAGGACGATGTTTTCCTCGAGATCGGCAGGCGGCTCGGGCCGGATGCCAATGCCGCCTTCTACCTCGCGGTGCCGCCGTCCTTCTTCGGCACGATTGTCGAGAAGCTTGCCGCCCATGGGCTGACCGACGAAAGCAACGGCGCCTTTCGCCGTATCGCCATCGAAAAGCCGTTCGGCACCGATCTCGCCTCGGCGCGGGCGCTGAATGCGCAAATCCTCGCGCAGGTCGAGGAAAGCCAAGTCTACCGGCTCGACCATTTCCTCGGTAAGGAGACGGTGCAGAACCTGATGACGGCGCGTTTCGCCAACATGATCATCGAGTCCTTGTGGAACAGCCGCTATATCGACCACGTGCAGATCACTGCCGCCGAGATCGTCGATGTCGGCGGCCGCGGCAAATTCTACGATGCCACCGGCGCGCTGCGCGACATGGTGCCGAACCATCTCTTCCAACTCCTGGCGATGATCGCCATGGAACCGCCGAACAGCTTCGATGCCGAAGCGATCCGCAACGAGAAGAGCAAGGTGCTGAAGGCCTTGCGCATCTATACGCCGGAGGAGGCCAAGACGCACGGCGTGCGCGGCGCCTATGCGGCCGGCTCGCTCAACGGTACTGCGCTTCCGGCCTATCGCGACAGCAAGGACGTCTCGCCCGACAGCCGCACGGAAACCTATGTGGCGCTGAAACTCTACGCCGATACCTGGCGCTGGGCCGGCGTGCCCTTCTATTTGAGAACCGGCAAGGCGCTGACGGCACGCGACACCGAAATCGTCATCACCTTCCAGCCCGTACCCTTCGCGCAGTTCCGCGAAACAGAGGTCAATCGCCGGCTGCCGCCGAACCGGCTGGTCATCCAGGTGCAGCCGGACGAGGGCATGAGCATGGAAATCTCGATCAAGTCGCCGGGGCTTTCGGTCGATACCGTGCCCGTGTCGCTCGATTTCCGCTATGCCGACAAGTTCGATATCGGCAAGACGACGGGCTATGAATCGCTGCTCTACGACCTCTTCATCGGCGACCAGACGCTGTTCCAGCGCGCCGACGGCATCGAGGCCGGCTGGGCGGCGGTGCAGCCCTTCCTCGATATATGGGGCAAGGATCCGAGCACGCCCGAAGCCTACGCGCCGGGCAGCATGGGACCGGCCTGCGCCGACGCGCTCATCGAGCGCGACGGACGCAAATGGCATGAACTCGGCGTCATCCTCCACCGCGACGGCAAGAGCGGCAAATAGAGCCGGATTATTGACCTTCACGGCATGCGGGGCTGACCGAGGCGCCGCTGTTGCCGCCTTGCGTGGCAAGCGCGCCGCGGGCCTTGCGCGGCGGGCAGCGCGCCCAATCGACGCGTCCGCTCGGAACCCCGTTGTCGACGCTGCCGGTTTCGATCGAGTCGAGCGGGATGACCAGCCCGGCTTGCGGCTCGGCGCCTGGTGCGGTGCCGAGCGGCGGCGTGCCGTCGATGCGGCCGCTGGCATCCATGCCCATGTTCGACTGGGCAAGCACCGGGGCGGAGAAGCTGAGGAGAGCGATCGACGTTGCTGCAATGAGACTGCGCATGATGCTGTTCCTTCTGGTGTCGGCGATGCGACAGAAACAGCGATTTTACTCCCTTGTTCCCTGTAGGGGGAATAGGGACGATCAAAGTTTGGCGAGCAGACCGAAGCCGCTTCAAGGGTTCAATCACGCCAGCGCGACAGCACCGTCTCGAGACCTGTAGGATAGAGATCGAGGCCGGCGCCTCGCAGCGCCTCACGGCCGAACCAACGCGCCGTCGCCGCCGTCTCATCCAGCTCGGAATAGCGGATTTCATCACGCTCGTAGAGTGAGGCATCAGCCAGTTCGATCTCGGCGGCGAAGATGAATTCGTGGCCCACCGCGCCATGATGTTCGAAGATATTTTCGAGCAGATGCCAGGGACCGACGATGCGAATTTCCGTGTCGAGCTCCTCCCTGATTTCGCGATGCAGCGCCTCCTCGCGGGTTTCGCCGAATTCGATCGAGCCGCCGAGCGGCCGGACACCTTTGATGCGGCCGCTGTCATCCTCCACTTCGGCGGCAAGCAGCTGGTCTTTTCGCCAGGCGAGACCGATCACCTTCACCCTGATCTGCTGCGGCGGGCGCCAGACTGTCATGGTTTACCCTTTCCGATGGGAGCCGTTACATAGCAAGCACAGCCTGCAAGGCAAGGCCATCAGGAGTGTCGACTTTGGCCATTTTAGACTAAGATTAACAACTATTGTCATAACGACGTGACCGTTCCATACTGATGACAACGGAAGGAAAGACTATGCCCAACGTCGCGCTCGGCAATCACTACGAAGAATTTATCCGCAAGCAGCTGGAATCCGGCCGCTACAACAATGCCAGCGAGGTGGTCCGTGCAGGCCTGCGGCTGCTGGAGGATCATGAGGCGGCCCGCGAGCGTTGGCTTAACGACGAAATCCCTGCGCGCTACGACGACCTGATCAAGAAGCCGGACCTCGGCATTCCGGCTGAGACAGTGCGCGCTCGCTTTGAAGCCAAGCGCCGGAATGACGCGGCGAAGGCCAAGTAGGCATGGCCTACCGCATTCTCTATCACCCGAAGGCAGAAGCCGAACTCGACAAACTCTATGACGACATCGCCGTTGAGGCGGGAACTGCCATTGCCGGCGCCTTCGTCGACGCGTTGATCACCTTCATCGAAGGCCTGGAGACGTTCCCGGAACGCGGTACGGTGCGCCCGCATTCCTGGCCTGCGCGTTATCGGCTATCGGCGAAGCGTCAGCGTCGCGTTCTCGGTCATCGGCAATGACGTCAACATATTGGGCGTGTTCGCGCGCGGCCGCGATATCACCGACGAAATTCTGGAAGAGCGGCGAGGCTGAGGACAGGCGGCGTCCTCGGGACAGTAGACCAGCCGCAGATCTGCGCGATCACGTTCCCCGGGTTGTCGACCCTGCCCACTTCTTCAAGCAGGACGCGTCTTTCGCCCGTTAATCAGGGCAAGGTATGAGGAACCCGGACGAAGCCGGGCTCCCGCCGACCTCTTAGACGAACTGGCTGAGGCCGGGGACGGAGGCGACGACTTCGTCGACGACCTCTTCGCCGGCATATTGCTTGGCGATGGCGATGGTCTCCTTGGCAAGCGAGGTGATCTCGCCCATGCCGAGGCCCTCGCCCATAAGCTGCTGGCCGAGCCCCATGATGCCGCCGCCGCCGAGCGAATTCATCAGCCCGCCGAGCAGGCCGCCGCCGCCCGCACCGGCGCCATTGAACTGGGCGACGAGATCGGCGCCGCCGGGGATGGCTTCGATCATCCGGGCGACCGGGCCGTCAGCGGCTTCGCGTTGCAGGAAGCCGAGCATCATCCCGAGCGCCTTTTCGGCCAAGTCAGGCGCAATCCCTACACGATCGGCGATCTGGGTTACAATTTCATTCATCGTCAGCCTCCTGTTATCTTGACGTTAACGTCAACGTTAATAGAGTTTCGAGCCTAACTCAAGCCGCGTTTCCAAACGGCTCGCATCCGGTTTTGCTGTCGAGACAGACAGTTGTCCGCATCCGCCTGCCTGCTTATAACAGGGAAACGATGGTTCGATGAAGGCGGTGGAAGCCAGACCTTCTCAACAAAGGACGGCAGAGCCGAAGGGAGCATTGCGGATGATCGAGGATGGCAAGATTTTCATCGGCGCGAGCCGCAATCCCGACGACAGCATCAACAAGCCGGAATATCTCGACCTCAAGTTCGGCAACCGCCACGGCCTCGTCACCGGGGCCACCGGCACCGGCAAGACGGTGACGCTGCAGGTGCTCGCCGAAGGCTTTTCCCGGGCCGGCGTTCCGGTCTTTGCGGCCGACATCAAAGGCGATCTTTCCGGCATCGCCGCCAGGGGCGAGGCCAAGGATTTCCTCACCAAGCGGGCCGAACAGATCGGTTTCACCGATTACGAATTCGACCAGTTTCCGGTGATTTTCTGGGATCTGTTCGGGCAGAAGGGCCACCGGGTACGCACGACCGTCGCCGAGATGGGGCCGCTGCTGCTCGCCCGGCTGATGGATGCGTCCGAGCCGCAGGAAGGCGTCATCAACATCGCCTTCAAGATCGCCGACGAGGCCGGACTGCCGCTGCTCGACCTCAAGGATTTCACCTCCCTATTGAATTATATGGGCGACAACGCCAGCGAGCTTTCCAACCAGTTCGGCCTGATCTCCAAGGCCTCGGTCGGCTCGATCCAGCGGGCGCTGCTCGTTCTCGAACAGCAGGGCGCGGAGCATTTCTTTGGCGAGCCGGCGCTGAAGATTTCCGATATCATGCGCACCCATACCAATGGCTATGGCCAGATCTCGGTGCTTGCCGCCGACAAGCTGATGATGAACCCTCGCCTTTACGCCACGTTCCTGCTGTGGCTGCTCTCGGAGCTCTTCGAGGAACTGCCGGAGGTGGGCGATCCGGAAAAGCCGAAGCTGGTCTTCTTCTTCGACGAGGCGCATCTGCTCTTCAACGACGCGCCGAAGGTGCTGGTCGAACGCGTCGAGCAGGTGGTGCGGCTGATCCGCTCCAAGGGCGTCGGCGTCTATTTCGTGACGCAGAACCCGCTCGACGTGCCGGAAACGGTGCTCGCCCAGCTCGGCAACCGCGCCCAGCATGCGTTGCGCGCCTACTCCCCGCGCGAACAGAAGGCGGTGAAGACGGCGGCCGAGACCTTCCGCCCAAACCCGGCCTTCGATTGCGCCACAGTCATCACCAATCTCGGCACCGGCGAGGCGCTGGTCTCGACGCTGGAGGCCAAGGGCGCGCCGTCGATCGTCGAGCGCACGCTGATCCGCCCGCCGTCGGGCCGCGTCGGACCGCTGACCGATGGCGAACGCCAGCAGGTGATGGACAAGAGCCCGGTTCTCGGCCTCTATGACGAGGACATCGACCGCGAATCCGCCTTCGAGCTGCTGGCAGCGCGCGCCAAGAAGGCAGCGGATGCCGAGGCCGCCAAGCGGGCGCAGGAGGAAGCGGCAGAACAGCAGGGCGGCACGACCTCCGGCTGGACCCTGCCGGGCTTCGGCGGCGATGACGACAGCCGCCAGGGCCGCGGCCAATCGCGCGGCCGGTCCTCCGGCTATCAGCGCGAAACGGTGGTGGAAGCGGCGATGAAGAGCGTCGCCCGCACGGTGGCGACCCAGGTCGGCCGGGCGCTGGTGCGTGGGATCTTGGGGAGTTTGAAGCGGTAGGGTTGCCGCGTGCCGTAAGCCCTCATCCGCCTGACGGCACCGAACCGGTGGCGAGCCACGCGTCTCGACCCGTCCTTCGGCTCCGGCGAAGGGACATGCCGCAACCTCTCCGCTCCCACCCGCTCTTGCGGGGCACGTCCCCTCGCCCGTTTTTACGGTGAGAGGGTTAGGGTGAGGGGCGATCTCAGGGACGAAGCCAGCAGAGGTAAGCGAGCGGCAAGTTGTCCACCTGCCTTGAACCTTCAGCCTTCCTTCCCTAAATTCCCGCCGTCGACCATTTCAACAGGATGTGTGCCGCAATGGATTTCAACCCGATCGCAATGCCAGTTCGCCTTGCCAACGGGGAAGTCCATAGCCATGCCTGCATCCATCACCCTCTCCCAAATTTCCTGGGCCGCGCCTGACGGGCGGTCGCTTTTTTCCGATCTCGACCTCAGCTTCGGGACGGAGCGCACCGGCCTTGTCGGACGCAACGGCGTCGGCAAGACGACGCTGCTGAAGCTCGTCGCCGGCGATATCCGGCCGCAATCCGGGTCGGTATCGATCAACGGCAGCCTCGGGGTGCTGCGGCAGAGCGTTCAGGTCGCGGCCGAAGAGACCATCGCCGATCTCTTCGGCGTGACGAGGGCGCTTGCGCTTCTTCGGCGTGCCGAAGCCGGCGAGGCAACGGCCGACGAGCTTGCCTCGGCGGACTGGACGCTCCCGGCGCGCATCGCCGCCGCATTCAACCGGACGGGGCTGGACGCGGAGCCACAGACGCCGCTTGCTGCACTCTCCGGCGGGCAGCGCACCCGTGCGGCGGTTGCCGCGCTCATCTTCAGCGCTCCGGACTTCCTGCTGCTCGACGAACCCACCAACAATCTCGACCGCGAAGGCCGCGAGGCGGTGATCCAGCTGATATCAGGCTGGCGTGCCGGCGCCATCATCGTCAGCCATGACCGGGAATTGCTCGAAAGCGTTGATCAGATCGTCGAGCTGACCTCGCTCGGCTCGACGCGCTACGGCGGCAACTGGAGCCACTACCGCGAGCGCAAGGCGCTCGAGCTTGCCGCAGCCCAGCATGATCTTGCCGATGCCGAAAGGCGCATGGCCGAGGTTGCCCGGAAGGCGCAGGCGACGGTGGAGCGCCAGGCGCACAGGGACAGCGCCGGGCGGAAGATGGCCGCCAAGGGCGGCATCCCGCGCATCATGCTCGGCGGCATGAAGGAGCGGAGCGAAACGACCGGCGGCGACAATGCCCGTCTTGCCGAACGCCGGCGCGCACAGGCGCAGCACGAGGCAAAGGCGGCGCTCGGGAAGATCGAGATCCTGCAGCCATTATCGGTGAGCTTGCCGCCGACGGGGCTGCCCGCCGGCAAGATCGTGCTGAAGATGGACGGCGTGACGGCAGGTTACCGGCCGGGCGATCCCGTGATCGGCGATCTCTCCTTCGACGTGACCGGACCGGAACGCATCGCCGTCACCGGCCGCAACGGCTCGGGAAAGACGACCCTGCTGGCGCTCATCACCGGCGAGCTGAAAGCCTGGGCCGGCACGGTCACCGTCATGACCGCTTTCGCGATGCTCGATCAGAAAGTCAGCCTTCTCGATCCCTCAGCCTCGATCCGCGACAATTTCCGCCGGATCAACCGGCAGGCCGATGAAAATGCCTGCCGGGCCGCCCTTGCCCGCTTCATGTTCAGGGCCGATGCGGCGCTGCAGATCGTCTCGACGCTGAGCGGCGGGCAATTGCTGCGCGCCGGTCTTGCCTGCGTCCTTGGCTCCGCACCGCCGCCGCTGTTGATCCTCGACGAACCGACCAACCATCTCGACATCGACTCGATCTCAGCGGTCGAGGCCGGGTTGCGCGCCTATGACGGGGCGCTTGTGGTTGTCAGCCATGATGAGACGTTTCTCGAAAACATCGGGATAGAGCGGCGGTTGGAATTGGCTGGCGGTGATGTGAATTGCCGGTAGTTGAGTAGCAAGCCCCTCATCCGGCTGCCGCCACCGAACCGGGTCGAGCCACGTGTCTCGACCCCGGTAAGGGTTAGGGTCAGGGGCAGCCTTCGGTCGAGGCGAGGAGGCTTGCCTGCGGTTCGCTTGCCTCTTTCTGCAGGCAATGTTATTTCAATCCCGCAACTCTATCGAGAAAGGAGGATCACGTTATGCAGTATTATTTCCGGCATCATCGCCAGCGTGGTCCCGTCAACGCCCTGCAGATGCGTTTGCAGGGCTGACCAGAGACCGTTTCCCGACATCTCTTCCTGGTCTGCCCTTCGTGGCCAATGCGGCGCCGTAGAGCGCGCATTTTTCTCAATTCCCGGGCCCGATACGCGCAACTCCGTGATGGCTGAACGCCCCGGATCGCGTCCCCGGTCAAGACCAGAGAATGATCATGACACTCATCAATATCCGCAATCTCGGCGTGACGCTGGGCAACCGGTTGTTTTCGAAACTCAATCTCGTCGTCAATGCAGGCGACCGCATCGGCCTCGTCGCCGCCAACGGGCGCGGGAAATCGACGCTGCTCGCCTGCATCACCGGCGCGCTGGAGCCGAGCGAGGGCGAGATCACCAAGGCGCGCAGGCTGACCGTCGGCCATGTCGCGCAGAATGTGCCGGCCGCACTTTTCGACACGCCGTTTTACGATGCGGTGCTGCAGGCGCTGCCGGCCGATCAAGCCGAAAGCGAGGCTTGGCGCGTCGACGTGGTGCTGGAATCGCTCGAGGTGCCGGAGGTCATGCGCACCCGGCCGCTCAAGCAGTTGAGCGGCGGCTGGCAACGGTTGGCGATGATTGCCCGCACCTGGGTCTGCGAACCCGACGTGCTGCTGCTCGACGAGCCCACCAACCATCTCGACCTCGAAAGGATAAAGCAGCTGGAAAGCTGGCTGAATGGCCTGCCGCGCGATGTGCCAGTCATTCTCTCCAGCCACGATCGGGCCTTCCTCGATGCGACGACGAACAGGACGCTGTTCCTGCGGCCGGAGCAATCGCCGGTTTTTGCCCTTCCCTATTCCAGGGCGCGTGCGTCGCTCGACGAAGCCGACGCTTCCGAGGCCCGGCGCTACCAGCGCGACATGAAGACGGCGGAGCAGCTTCGCAAGCAGGCGGCCAAGCTCAACAATATCGGCATCAATTCCGGCAGCGACCTGCTCGTCGTGAAGACGAAGCAGCTTAAGCAGCGGGCGGAAAAACTGGAGGATGCGGCAAAACCGGCTGATCTCGAACGCTCGGCCGGGGCGATCCGGCTTTCCAACCGCGGCACCCATGCCAAGGTGCTGGTGACGTTGGAAGACGCGGCGGTGACGGCGCCGGATGGGACGCTCTTGTTCCGGACCGGCCGGCAATTCATCTGCCAGGGCGACCGGATCGTACTCCTTGGCCTCAACGGCGCCGGCAAGTCGCGGCTGGTGTCGATGCTGAAGCGGGCGATCGAAAGCCCCGGGGCCGCGCCGGACGGCATAAAGGCGACGCCGTCGCTAGTGCTCGGCTACGGCGACCAGGCCCTTGCCGATCTTGCCGACAAGGATACGCCGATCGGCACGATCATCCGCCGCTTCGATGTCGGCGATCAGCGGGCGCGGGCCTTGCTGGCCGGCGCCGGCATGACGATCGACATGCAGACAAAACCGATCGGCCAGCTTTCCGGCGGTCAGAAGGCGCGGCTCGCCATGCTGGTACTGCGGCTGACCGAGCCGAACTTCTACCTGCTCGACGAGCCGACCAACCATCTCGACATGGAGGGACAGGAGGCATTGGAAAGCGAGCTGAAGGCGCAGGAGGCAAGCTGCCTGCTGGTATCGCACGACCGCAGTTTCGTGCGGGCTGTGGGAAACCGCTTCTGGCTGATCGAGAGGAAGCGGCTCGTGGAGGTGGAGAGCCCGGAGGGGTTCTTTGCCTCGGTTGGGGGGTGAATGGATGGTGAAGGGGTGCCGTGCAGCCCCCTCATCCGCCTGCCGGCACCTTCTCCCCGAGGGGAGAAGAGATATGCCGGAACGTCTCGATTCCCTCTTCTCCCCTCGGGGAGAAGGTGGCCCGAAGGGTCGCATGAGGGGGCCTCACGGCACACCGACACGATGCGTCTAAGCCTACCGCTTCGGTGCCACCAGGCAGAAGAAAGCCCCCTGCGGGTCGGTGGCCTGGATGATCCAGCTGCCGCCGGGGACTTCCATCGGGCCGTTGACGACCTTGCCGCCGCCCGAGGTGACGCGTTCGATCGCGGCATCGAGCGCCGGCACGATGAAATAGTAGCACCAGAAGGTCATCGGCATGTTGTCCGGCTTGGTCATCATGCCGCCGATCTGCCGACCGTCATGGGAGAAGAGGTAGTAGACGCCCATCGGACCCATGTCCATCTCGCTGTCCTTCGTCCAGCCGAACAGCTTGGAATAGAAGGCCAACGCCTCTTTGCCGTTGCCGGCATAGAGTTCGTGCCAGCCGATATTGCCGGGCGCGTCGGGGGCCAGCTCCGGCCATTCCTGCTCCATCGGCGCCGGCGTCATGATGCAGAGGACCGCCCCATGCGGATCGGCGACCACGGCGAAACGGCCGACGGTCGGAATGTCCTGCGGCGGCCGGCGGACCGTGCCGCCATTGGCGGCGAAATCCCGCGCCGTTTGGTCGACATCGTCGACGCCGACATATCCCGTCCAGTTCGGCGGAATGCCCTGCCCTTCGAGCTCGGCCGGAAACTCCATCAGACCGCCGACGCCGATGCCGTTTGCCTGGAAGACCGTATAGGTCGGCATACCCTCGACCTTCATTTCGGAGGTGGTCCAGCCGACGACCGAGCAATAGAAGTTCGCGGCGGCTGCGGTGTCGGGGGTCATCAGCTCGCACCAGATGAATTTTCCATGCGTCTTGGACATCATACTCCTCCCTCTTCCGACGCCTTTCGCTGCTTGCGGCGCCGAGATTGTCAGATCTTGCGGGTGTAATGCGCTTCCATGAACTGCTTCCACGAACCGTCCGGCTGCCTGGCGCTTGAGGTGAAGGTGCGGTGATCGGGGTCGAGGAAGGTGATCTGCTCGCGATAGTCGGCAAGGCCTTCGCCATTGAAGTCGGGGCCCGTCGTATAGAGGTCGAGCACATTGCCCGACGCGTCGACCTCGCCCTCATAGACCCACATATAGTCCATCATACTGCCGATCCAGCTGCCGACATATTTGCCTTTTTCGGGGTTGTAGCCGAGCGTCAGGATCGTGGTTGCCTGCTTGCCGTCCGGCATGAGTCCGGTTCCTTCGGCGACGAACCAGATGCCGTGCAGCGAGCGGACGGTCTCCGTCCAGTCCTTGCCGTCGGACATCTCCGGAGAGCTGACGGTCCAGTCGCCGACCAGCCTTTCCAGGAAGGAATGTTCTTTCAGCACTTCGGCGGTCTTCATCATCCTCTTCTCCCTTCGAGTGATGGCGGCCCGGAATTGCTCCAGTTCAGTGACAGCAGGACTGCGTCTTCGGCGTGTCCTCATATTCGTCATGACGGCGCACGAAATTCATCGTGCTGTCCTCGTTGCGGCCCTTGGGTGCGCGGTCGAGGATCATCAGGGTGCCGATCAGTTCCTCCGGACCGCGGGCGTAGCTCGAATAGGTATGGAAGACCTCACCCTTGTCGTTGCGGTAGAAGGCGCTGAGACCCGGCAGTTCGTCATGGGCCTGGGCCGGTTCTATGGCAGTGAAATTGTAAAGGACCTTGTCTTTGGCAAGATCCTCCGGACTGAAAGAAACGTGATAGTCGAAATTGAAATCGCTGCCGAAGGACGAGACCCAGGGAAATTTCCAGCCCATGCGCTTTTTGTAGGCGGCAATCTTGTTGAGCGGGGCGCGCGAAACGGCGACCCAGGTGACATCGTGATGATTGAGATGCGGCAGGGCGCCGTCGATATGATCCGACAGGAAGGAGCAGCCGGTGCAGCCTGCCTCCCAGTCGGGACCCAGCATGAAATGATAGATCAGGAGCTGGCTGCGGCCGTCAAAGAGATCGGCGAGCGACTTCTTCCCCTCCGGCGTGTCGAAGACGTAATCCTCGTCGACCTTCACCCAGGGCAGCGCCAGGCGCTCGGCATTGATGCTGTCGCGCAGCCTCGTCGCCTGCTTTTCCTTCAAGAGCAGGGCGCGGCGGGCCTCGAGCCATTCCTCGCGGGAAACAACCTCATTCTGCATGGGACGCGCCCTCCTCGGCGCCGCCGGTGAGCCGGCTCATCTCCTTCTCCTTGACTAATTACATTGACATCAATAGAAATGAAGCATGTCAAACTCGATCGAGATTCCCTTTTCCACGACGCTAATGGTGCGCGACACCTGCCTCTGCCTGCATGTGCAAAGGGCCGCGCGGGCGCTGGCCCGGCTGTTCGACGATGCGTTGCGGCCGGCGGGGCTGACCAACGGGCAGTTTTCGCTGATGATGTCGCTGAACCGGCCGGAACCGCCGCCGATGGGGCCGGTCGCCGCCCTGCTCGCCATGGACCAGACGACGCTGACGGCGGCCTTGAAGCCCTTACAGCGCAAGGGCTGGGTTGATGTCATGGAAAACCCGAGGGACCGGCGCGGCCGGTTGCTGAGCCTGACCGTGGAAGGCAAGGCCGCGCTGGCAAAGGCGCTGCCAATCTGGGAGGTGACGCATGCGTCGATCGACGACGGATTGCCGGATGGCGGCGCAGCGCGGCTGCGGCAGGATCTGCAGGCGCTGGCGGGCGTGACCGGTGAGATGCCGAAGCCTTCTGTCCGCCGCTCCCGCCATGGCGGACCGGCAATGGGCGAATAGGGCGAGCCGGCCAGGCTCGGAAATATTTCGAGAAAGCTGCCGCTGTTCCCCGCCGTGTACCGCAGTATGAGCGGTGATGGCCGGGAGAGCCGCGCCTGTCCAGTTCGCGCCGATGGCGGCCCCTCACCGTAACCCTCTCCCCGTTTTACGGGGAGAGGGGACGTGCCCTGCGAGAGGTTGGTAGAGAACGGAGAGGTCGCGGCATGGTCCCTTCGCCCCGTTTACGGGGAGAAGGTGGCGGCAGCCGGATGAGGGGCCGGTCGGCGCCCTCTCCCGCTTCATACTGGAAACGCCCTGATCAGGCGACCGTGACCGGAACTTCGGTCGAGGTGCGCATGGCGTGGCTGTAGGGGCAGACGATGTGGGCTGCGGCTGCGAGCTTTTCGGCCGTTTCGCGCTCGACGCCGGGGATATTGACGGTCAGCGCCACTTCGATGCCGAAGCCGGTGCCGTCTTCGCGCGGGCCGATGCCGACCTTGGCGGAAACCGTCGTGTCTTCCGGAATCTTGACCTTCTGCTGGCCTGCGACAAATTTCAGGGCACCGAGAAAACATGCGGAGTAGCCGGCCGCGAAAAGCTGTTCGGGATTGGTGCCGGTCGCGCCGTCGCCGCCGAGTTCCTTGGGAACGGTCAGCGTCACGTCCAGAACGCCGTTTTCGGAAACGGCGCGGCCAGCGCGGCCACCGGTGGCAGAGGCTTTTGTCGTATAGAGAATAGGCATGACGATCTCCTTTGATTGGCCCTTCGATCGGGTCGGATTTTTGATTATCGCACAATTAAATTGTACGCAAGTTAATTTTGCAAATTGCATTTCGACTTGGAAAAGAAGACAATCGCAGGCTCAGGGACGATGGACATGAAAGCGCAAACGATAAAGGCCATGGAGATACCGCAGGAAGAGAAGCGGCTGGAAAAGCAGCTGTGCTTTGCGGTCTATGCGACGGCGCACGCCTTCACCCGCGCCTACAAGCCGATCCTCGACAGGGTCGGCCTCACCTATCCGCAATATCTGGTGATGCTGGTGCTCTGGGAGCGCAGCGCGCTGCCGGTCAAGACGATCGGTGAGCAGCTGGATCTCGATTCCGGCACGCTCTCGCCGCTATTGAAGCGGCTGGAACAGAGCGGCCTCATCAAGCGCATCCGCGATCAGCGCGACGAGCGGCAGGTGATCGTGTCGCTGACGGCCAAGGGCGAGGCGATGAAGGGAGAAATCGATTCCATCATGAGCGCGATCGGCGAGGCCGCGGGCTGCACGCTCAAGGAAATGGCCGAAATGCGCGACATGCTGCAACGGCTGCGCGCCAATCTCGGGCGGGCCACGGCCGGCGGGTGAACGCCCTGCCCCGAGCCGATATCACATCCGCGCATCTGCGCGGATCAGGACCGGCGCCGAGCGGCCTTGGCCGGAGACCGGCGCTTCTTGGCGGGTGCGGGGACGGTTTCCGCTTCGGCCGCCGCCTGCTGCAGACGCAGCGCCCTCAGCTTTTCCGTCTTTTTGTCTCTGGCCGATGCCTCGGCCGCGATGATGGCGCGCGCCGTCTGATCGGTCGCTTCCGCCTTGTCGCGGGACGAAAGCTTGACGGGGTTGAAGAATTCTCCCTTGGTGGCGGTCATGTGCCCCCCTTCTCGGATGGTGGCGGCGCGAGCTGCTGCCCACGCCCCTTGCGCATAAGCCTGAAGCGATATCAGGAGAATTATGCGTGGTTTCCGAGCGAAGCGCGTCTTATCGGACGCGCGCGCTCAATCAGCGGGTGCGGAGGGCCTTCTTCGGCGCCGGCAACAGGCCTTCGCGCTGCAGCTTCTTGCGGGCGAGCTTGCGCTGGCGGCGAACGGCCTCGCCCTTCTCGCGGGCGCGCTTTTCGGACGGCTTCTCATAGGCGCTGCGGGCTTTCATTTCCCGGAACAGGCCCTCGCGCTGCATCTTCTTCTTGAGCACGCGCAGCGCCTGATCGACATTGTTATCCCTGACGAGTACCTGCAAAACGATATATCCTTCCTGTCGGCCGCAGCCGCACTATCAATGACGAAAACGGCCGGACTACCTGCCCGTCCGGATGCCCGAAAATTTCAGCCATGGCTCGGCGCCATCGGTCTTGGCCGTCGTCTCGGGCAAAGGCCGCGACAACGATTGCCCGCTGTCGATATCGGCCTCGGTGATGCGGCGTTCGAAATTTTCCGCCGCGAACTGGACGCGATATTGTACATGTCCATGATCATTCGGCAGAATGCTGGCGATCCGGCACCGTTCGTCGGCTTTTGCCGTGCGGGTGAGGCCGGATTTCAGCACGATCATGTCGCCGACTTTATAACGTGGTCTGCCCATTTCAGCGTCCCTCGACTCTTCGGCTGCTCAATTGATCAAAACAAAAAGGCCGGGCTTGAACCCGACCTCTTCCAGTCACTCAGCCCTGCCGCTGCGATTATCGTCAGCATGCTGCCAGTACATCCGTGGTCAGCTCGCTGCCGCAATCGTGGCCGGCCCGCCGCCACGTCCGTGGTCGGCGAGGCGAATGACAAATCATGCAGCCTGGAGGTTGTCGGCCGCGTTCTTGCCGGACTTCTTGTCGCGGACGAGATCGTAGCGGACCTTCTGACCTTCGCTGAGTTCGCGCATGCCGGCGCGTTCAACCGCCGAGATATGGACGAAAACGTCGGTAGAGCCGTCATCGGGCTGGATGAAGCCGAAACCCTTGGTGCCATTGAACCATTTTACGACGCCTGAATTCATAACGATCTCCTTTTCAACCGTTGGTGTTCGCCTGCGGAGGAATATTCCAGCAAGCAGTATCGATGTTGAGAGGATATCTGAACGGAGCGCTTCAGCGCGTGGACAAAGGTCACAAGCATTCGATATGCGCTATTTAGGATGTTTACCGAATTAAACAATGGCGTTTTGAAAATTAATTTTTTCGACGTCGGAATTCATGAAACGGTTTTGCTCCGCCTAACGCATATCACGGGACGATCCGAGGCGGCCGGGCTGCGGCCGCCTCGGCGACGATTATTGCCAGACGACGATCGGCGCCTTTGTCGGAACGCGGTCGTAGAGATCAATGATATCCTGGTTCAAAAGCCTGACGCAGCCCGAGGAGACGGCCTTGCCGATCGAGCGCCAGTCGGGATTGCCGTGCAGGCGGTAGAGCGTATCCTCGCCGTTGGAGAAGATGTAGAGCGCGCGGGCGCCGAGCGGGTTCGTCAGGCCCGGCTCCATGCCGCCCCTCTCGATCGAATATTTGACGAGTTCCGGCTGGCGGGCGACCATCTCGTTCGGCGGCTTCCAGCGCGGCCATTTCTGACGCCACTGGATGACGCCCGATCCCTGCCAGGCAAAGCCCTCGCGGCCGATGCCGACGCCGTAGCGCATCGCCATGCCATCGGCCTGGACGAGATAGAGGAAGCGCGACGGCGTATCGACGACGATGGTGCCGGGCGGCTGGCCGGTGGGATCGACGACACGCTGGCGATAGTAGCGCGGATCGATCTCTTCGTAGGGGACGGCGGGAATGAGAAAGCCGCCGTCCTCGACCGGGCCGTACATGACGGCAAGCTCGGGCCCGCTCGGCACGCTCGAGGATCCCGGTGACTGGAACAGGCGCATCGGCGAGCGGTAGATGATCGACGTGTCGCCCGATGTCACGGTGTTGGCGGAGGAGGCGCAGCCGGTGAGCGCGGAGGCTGCCGTCAGAGCCGAAAGGGAAAGAAAGCTTCGGCGGGAAAGATGTCTATCGGAACTCATGACGCGGGACTGATTTCCTTTTGATGCGGGAATGCTGGAATGACGACATCAAGAAATCTATCGGCTTGCGCCAAATAAACCATAGCTTCACGCAGACGTGTTCCGGCCGGAGCCGCCGATATGATGAGCGCTGTTGCAGCGCTACATCACAACGATCTCGGCCTTGGCCGGAAGCCGGTCATAGAGATCGACGACGTCCTGGTTCAGCATGCGCACGCAGCCCGACGAAGTGGCCTTGCCGATCGACTGCCAGTCGGGCGTCCCGTGGATGCGGTAGAGCGTATCCTGGCCGTCCTTGAAGATATACATGGCGCGTGCGCCTAGCGGGTTCTGAAGCCCGGGATTCATGCCGCCATTTTCGGCGGAAAAGGCGCGAACTTCCGGCTGGCGCGAGACCATTTCCACTGGCGGCGTCCAACGCGGCCACTTCTGCTTCCACTGGATGACGCCGCGGCCCTGCCAGGCGTAGCCCTCGCGGCCGAGGCCGACACCGTAGCGCATCGCCTTGCCGTTGCCCTCGACCAAATAAAGGAAACGCGTCTTGGTATCGATGACGACGGTGCCGGGGCGCTCGGTCGTCTGGTAATCGACTTCCTGGCGCAGGAACTGCGGCTGGACGCGGCTGATCGGGATCGCCGGCAGGGTGAAATCCTCGTCGCGCTGCTCGCCATACATCGCCGCATGCACGGGGTTGGCCACCGGCAGGCCGTAGGTCTGGTGGAACTGGGTCTTGTAGAGTTCGCGCGTCTGCGGCACCGGCTGATCGGGGATCGGCCGCACCCGGCGCGGATCGACGCCCGGCGGCTGATAAAAGACCGGCGAGGTTTCCTGGACGAAGCGGGCGGGCGAATCGGCGGCGACATCGGGAATGAGGATGTTGCAGCCGCTGAGCGGCGCGACAGCAATCATAAGCCCGGCAATCGGGGAAATCCGGCGCAGAAAATTCATGGGGCCACCCTTATCAACGATCGGCGAGACAGCGATCCTGCCCGCAGGATGGCATGCGCGGCTGGCGCGAGGCTGGCGTTGGGGACGAAACGCCGGGAGGTTAAACCGACCAGAGCCGTTGCGCTTCACGGCGAAGGGCGGCAATCGCCCGTATGGCAAGATCGCCGTCCATCTGCAGAACGCTTGCGGCATGCCTCAATTCCGTTTCGTCCTTAAGCTTCGCCAGGACCCAGCTGATCTTTCGTTCAATGTCCTGGCCATAAGCGTCCGTCGCCTTCAGAACGGCGACCGCGGGAATTTCCACGTGGCGGGTGAGAAGCATCCCGAGATCGATAGCATCACGGTAGGCGACAGTCCTGTCCTGGCAGCGGTCCGCATTGGCGAGCAGCTTTTCTGCGAACAGATCAGGCAGCGACAGCATTGGAACGTGCAGTCTCGAGTCGAAAGTGCCTTCAAGAGCGATCCGCGCCTCACGCACGATTTCGAAGCGAATAGCCTGATCTTCGAGAGTAAGGACCGTACGTATGCCGTATTGGTCCGTCCTGAAGTCCCTGAGCGTCCTGACCGGCTCTCCGAAAAAGGCTCCTGCTCCGCGTTCGATCGCCGCCAGGCGCAGGACGCGATATCCATCGCCATCCGCACAGAGAAAATCGACGTCTAGCGACAGCCGGTATTCGTCGAGATTCATACGGCTGTTCCGCCGGCAAACCAACACTTATTGGCCAGAAAAAATCGGCCTGCATCAGCCGAAGGGCCGCAGCGATCGTGCGATGTTCAGGACGTCTGAATTCCATAATGGCCACCTGATTTCCGCCCAAGCCTACATACGAAGGATAAAGAAACGGAAAATCAGGAAACGAGCAAAACACCCTTGCCATAAGCGGCAGTCAGATCGCGGATCAGTCGCTTCTCCCGCTCAGTCAGCCCGCTGGCATCGACGAAACGCCAGTTGCGTTCATACAGCGCGAAAACCTCCGAGGCAGGCATCGCGCGCGCGGGGTCACGATTCCAGACGAGCCCTTTCAGCTCGGGGAAGTCGTTCGGCACGATCATGGTCTCTGCGTCCGTCGTCATACCGGGAATATAGGCCCAATGGGCCTGCATTTGAAGCGGCGGCGAAAATTCAGGCCGCCACTCCGTGAAAGAAGCGGATGCTCTGTTCGATCTCGGCCGGCAGCGCCGAGGTATGGTTGCCGGCGACGGTGTCGGTTTCGATATGAATGCCCACGGCGCGGGCGCGGCGGGCGAGCAGATCGGCGCGGTCGTTGAAATGCGCCTCTTCGGTGCCGTGGACGACCCGGACCGGGCATTTGAAGCTGTGGGCGTAGCAGAGCGCCGAACGCACCTCGAATTCATGCACGTTGCTGTCGTCGAAGCGGATGTCCTGGGGATAGCGGTTGAAGAAGCGGAAGGCGTTGGGATTGCCTGATATCGGGGCGGCGGCGCGGAATTTATGAGTGCTCATCGTCGTCAGCATGGTCAGCGTGCCGCCGATACTGTGGCCGGCGATAAACAGGCGCCCGGAATCGACGCCCGGCAGATGCGCCAGGCGCTCGGCAGCGGCAAGAACGTCGTCGACCTCGTCGTAGAAGCCGGAAAAATTCCCTCTCTGGCCGTTTTCGCCGCGCAGCGACGGCATCATCACCACATAGCCGGCATCCATATAGGGCTTCATCAGCTGCCAATGGCCGATGCCCATGGCATTGCCGCCATGCAGGAAGAGCACGGCCGGCGCGGCCGTACGCCCGCGCTTGTATCTGGAGACCCAGGCCGCCAGCTCCAGCTCGCCGCCATAGCCGGAGCGGTAGAAGATCTTCTCGGCGTCGGCGGGCGCGGTCAGCGGCTCGTATTTGTCCGGCGCCGGGCCCTTCTGCAGAAGCTTCGTGCGGAAATGGCGGCGGACCTCGCCATAGTCGTGCTTGGCAAGGCGCGGCTCATCGGGGACGTCGAAAGCGGCCGCCACGCGCGGCAGGACGAGTGCGCCGGCAAGACCCGCCAGCACGGCGCGACGTTGGCGGAAAAAGGAATTTTGTTCATGCGAGCTCATAACGCAGCACCCAAATCACTTCCCCGGCCCGCCAGATTTGCATCGGAAAACCAGAGCCGCCAATACACATGATGTTGAAAATATTGCCCTGCGTCATTGTTGCGCAGGTTGCAGCGTAAAGCTTCCCGCAACAGTCTTGCACCGGAATCGGATCGGTCAGCGAAAGGGGGAATCAATGGCGAAGTCGCAGGAGATGGAACTCCAGGCAATCATTTCGAAGAGTCCGCTCCTTCAGACAGTGCTCGATCGCTGGGACCAAATCGTGTTGCCCGATGCGCGCCTCGTCGCGGGGGCGATCGCCCAGACAGTCTGGAACCACGCCCTTGGCTTCGCACACGATCACGGCATCAACGACATCGATATCGTTTATTTCGACGGCAACGACCGGTCCGAAAGCGCAGAAGCAGACCACGCAGCCCGAATCCGGGACCTGTTCTCCGACCTGCCCGTCTGGATCGATGTGAAGAACCAGGCCAGGGTTCATATCTGGTATGAGGATAAATTCGGCTATTCGATAAAGCCCTACACATCCACCGACGAGGCGATCACCACCTTTCCGACGACCGCTACTGCCGTCGGAATTCGCCCTTTGGACAACAGGCTGGCTCTCTGCGCGCCTTATGGATTGTCGGATCTATTGGCGCCGGTCGTCCGGGTCAACAAGAAACAGGTCACCCGGGAGATCTATGAAAAAAAGATCGCGCGGTGGCGCCAGCTGTGGCCGGATCTCGAAATCATCCCCTGGGATCGGTAGGCGGCCATGCATCCGATCACGCGGGCTTGGCGTCGATCATGGCGATCAGCGTGCGCAGCCGGTCGGCCTCGTAGGAAGGTTTGTCGGGGCGAAGGCGAGCGATGCGGGGGAAGCGCATCGCCACGCCCGATTTGTGCCGCGTCGAGCGGTTGATGCCCTCGAAGGCCACCTCGACGACGAAGCCGAAATCCCTGTCGGCGCGCACGGCGCGCACCGGGCCGAAGCGCTCGGTCGTGTTGTTGCGGACGAATTTGTCGAGCAGCTCGAGCTCGGCATCGGTGAAACCGAAATAGGCCTTTCCCACCGGCACCAGCTGTTCGCCGTCCTCGTCGTCGGCCCAGACGCCGAAGGTGAAATCGGAATAATAGCTGGAGCGCTTGCCGTGGCCGCGCTGAGCATACATCAATACCGCATCGACATTGTAGGGATTGCGCTTCCACTTGAACCAGGGACCTTTCATGCGGCCGGCCTGGTAGATGCTGTCGCGCCGCTTGATCATCACGCCCTCGATGACCGGATCGGGCGGGGCGGCACGCAGATTGTCGAGCTCCTTCCATGAGGAGAAAGGCACGAGCGGCGAGAGGTCGAACCGGTCGTGGGGGGCGCGGTCGATGATATCGGAAAGGCGCTCGCGGCGATCGACATAGGTTCGGCCGCGAATATCCTCGTCCTCGTCGAAGAGCAGGTCGTAGGCGCGGATGAAGGCGGGATAATCGTCGAGCATTTTTGCCGTCACCGTCTTGCGGTTCAGCCGTTGCTGCAGGTCGGAGAAGGTGCGCGTCGGGCTGTTTGAGCGGGCAGTGCCGCCGACCAGCAGCTCGCCGTCGACGACACCTGAAAAATTGATCGCTTCAAGAATATCGGGAAAGGCGCCCGAAATATCGTCGCCGGAGCGGGAATAGATCTTGCGCCTGTCGCCGGAGCGCGACAGCTGGACGCGGATGCCGTCCCATTTCCATTCGGCGGCGTAGTCGACCGGGTCGAGACCCGCCAGATCCCCCTCCTCCACCGCATTGGCGAGCATGACGGAATGAAAGATCGCCGGTGTCGCCAGCGCCGGTTTGTCGCCGTCGCCCGCAAGCCAGTGGAACAGCGTCTCGTAAGGCGGCTGGAGGCCGTGCCAGAGGGTTTCGATCTCGGTGACGTCCTTGCCCCCGAGATCGGCCAGCGCCTGTTTGGCCAGACGGGCGGAAACGCCGATGCGCAGCGCGCCGGTCGCAAGCTTGATGAAGGCGAAACGGCCGGAGGAATCCAGCCGGTCGAGCAGATCGCGGACATAGCCGCGCACTTCGGTGCGGCCGAGCCCGTTCATGCGGGTGACGACCTCGCCGAGGCGCGGCTGGGAAAGGGCCGAGCGGTCGATATCCCGCTCATTGTCCCAGACGAGCGAAATGGTTTCGGCAAGATCACCGACATAGTCGTAGGAATAATGGAACAGCACCTCGTCCATGCGTTCCAGCACCAGGTCGCGCAGCATGGCGGGCTTGACGTTGCGCACCTCCAGCGTGCCCGCGATGGCGGCAAGGCCGTAACCGCGATCCGGGTCCGGCGTGTCGCGGAAATAGTCGGTCAGCAGCTTGAGTTTGGCGTTGCGGCTGGGGGTCAGCACCAGCCGGTCGAGGAGGTCGGCGAAGGCTTTCATGAGGGCCTCCGCATTTCGGCATGAAGAAGCCCTATGGGAACTCCCTCATTCCTGTGCTCGTCACAGGAATCCAGTGCGCCCAAGTCCTTGGGCGCGAGAAACTCTTCGGCGTTGCATGAGTCATTCACCCCGCCGACGCGCGGTGGCTGGATTCCTGTGACGAGCACAGGAATGAGGGAGTGTGGGGTGGGCGTAGGTGCCACCTCCAAAGTGGCGGTAAGATCGGCTAAAGAGGGGTTTTGACGCGTTCTCCAACTCATCTCAATCCGCCTCATCCTCATAGCCCACGAGATGCAACGGTTTCGCCTTGATGCCCTGCAGCTGGCACCAGCGCACCAGGGCTTCCTCGCGGCCATGGGTTACCCAGACCTCGGCCGGGTGCAGCTCCCGGATCGTTTCGGTCAGTTCCGGCCAGTCGCAGTGATCGGAGATGACGAGCGGCAGTTCGACGCCGAGCTGTTTGGCGCGCTGGCGCACCATCATCCAGCCGGAGGCGAAGGCCGGCAGCGGCTCGTTGAAGCGCCGCGCCCAGCGATCGGCGAAGGCCGATGACGGGCCGATGACGACGGCGCCCTTGAAGGCTGACCTGTCGCGGCTTTCGATCGTGGCGGGCTGCAGCTCGCCGAGATCGATGCCCTGACCGACGTAATAATCGCAGAGCTTTTCCATGGCGCCATGGATGTAGATCGGTTCGGCGTAACCGGCATCGCGTAGCAGGCGGATGACGCGCTGGGCCTTGCCCAGCGCATAGGCGCCGACGAGATGGGTGCGCTCTGGAAATTGCCGGAGCGAGGCCAGCAGCTTGCCGGTCTCGTCGATCGGGTCGGGATGGTGGAAGACCGGCAGGCCGAAGGTCGCCTCGGTGATGAAGACATCGCAGGCGACCGGCACATAGGCGGCGCAGGTCGGGTCGGGGCGGCGCTTGTAATCGCCGGAGACGACGATGCGCGTGCCGTTCTTCTCGATGGCGATCTGGGCCGAGCCGAGCACGTGGCCGGCGGGATGAAAACTCACCTTGACGCCGTTGATGAGCAGCTCCTCGCCGAACGCGGCAATCTGCTCGCTGGCGCAAAAGCCCTCGCCGTAGCGCAGGCGCATGATGTCGAGGGTCTGGCCGGTGGCAAGCACATTTACATGACCCGGCCGGGCGTGATCGGAATGGCCATGGGTGACGAGCGCCCGTTCGACAGGCCGCACCGGATCGATATAAAAACCGCCGTCCGGGCAGTAGAGCCCTTCCGGGGCGGGATAAAGCAGTGCGTCAGCTCTCATGAAACAAGAGATAGCGGGAAACCGGCGCGAGGCCAGAGGGAGCGATCCTCATCCCCTGATCCCCTTGAGAAGGACCACACGGCGGCGCAGCAGAATAGCGGCGGGGCCCGTCCCGCAGCTCGCATACCAAATGCGGGCGCCGGCGCGGCCGGCATGGCCTTCGACGGAGGGCGGCAGCGGGGCCGCGCCGTGCGCTTCGGATTGGATGAGCTCGTCGTCCTGTGGTTCCATGGCGATGCCGATCCTTTCGCGCGAATAAACCCCGCGCATAGAAAAGCCGGAAAACCGTCCAAGAACAACCGGAATCGCCTTCTAGCTGTCGCCTCCTTCGATGCAATCAGGGGGAGCAGGATGGGCAGGAAGCTTTTCTATTGTGCGACGGCGATCGCGCTCGCAACCGCCGGCATCTATCTCAACAATACCAGCCTGCTTGCCGAGCATCGGCCGGGAAAGCCGGTGCTGCTCGCCCATCGCGGCATCGCCCAGCGGTTCAATGAGACCGGTCTGAAGAACGACACCTGCACAGCGAGCCGCATGCTGCCGCCGAAGCACGACTATCTGGAAAACACCATTCCTTCGATGCAGGCAGGTTTTGCCGCTGGCGCCGATATCGTCGAGATCGATGTGCATCCGACGACGGATCGCGAATTCGCCGTCTTTCACGACTGGACGCTCGACTGCCGCACAGACGGGCACGGCGTGACCCGCGAGCATTCGATGGCTGAGATGAGGACGCTCGACATCGGCTACGGTTATACCGCCGATGGCGGCAAGAGCTTTCCCTTTCGCGGCCGGGGCATCGGCATGATGCCGACGTTGGCGCAAGTGCTTTCGACCTTTCCGGATCGGCGCTTCCTCATCAATATCAAGAGCCGCGATCCATCGGAGGGAGAAAAGCTCGCCGCCGTGCTGAACGGGCTTCCGGCCGCACGACGGGCTGGCATCATCGTCTATGGCGGCGACGAGCCGATCGACGTCCTGCATCGGCTTTCACCCGATATCAAGACCGCCTCGCGCAAGAGCCTCAAAGGCTGCCTGTTCGGCTATATCGGCTATGGCTGGACCGGCGTACTGCCGGAGGCATGCAAACATCGGATGATGCTGGTGCCGATCAATATCGCACCCTGGCTCTGGGGCTGGCCTGACCGCTTTCTCAACCGGATGGAAGAGGCCGGAACGGAAGTCTTCCTGCTTGGCCCCTACCGCGGCAATGACTTTTCCACCGGCATCGACGATCCCGCGCAGCTGTCGCGCCTGCCGCAGGACTATGCGGCAGGCATATGGACGAACGAGATCGAGGCGATCGGCAGGGCTCTCAAATAGGGAGAAGCGGCGGCGTCAGAACTCCTCCCAGTCCCCGCCGGCAACTGCCGCATTACCATGGAAGGCAGCGCCGACCTTCGCGACCATTGCCCGCGGCGCCGAAGTGACGGGCCTGGACGCGGCGGTTACCACTGCAGGGCGTGATTGATGTGCGGTCACGGTGCCGATGTTGAACTGCCCCAGCAACTGAAAAAGCGCGTCGGCCTCCCTGGAGAGGCTATGGGCGGCGGCCGTCGATTCCTCGACCATTGCTGCATTCTGCTGCGTACCCTGGTCCATGGTGTTTACGGCGGTGTTGATTTCCTTCAATCCCGTCGCCTGCTCCTTGGAACTTTCGACGATCGCGAGAACATTGCCATTGACCTGCTGGACCTGGGCGACGATCTCTTCCAACGCCTTGCCGGTTTCGCCAACCAGGGTCACCCCGCTCTTCACGTGCTCGTTAGAGGCGCTGATGAGCTCCTTGATCTCCTTTGCCGCCTTGGCCGATCTCTGAGCAAGCTCGCGAACTTCCTGCGCGACCACCGCAAACCCCTTGCCGGCATCGCCCGCGCGTGCCGCCTCGACGCCTGCGTTGAGCGCCAACAGGTTGGTCTGAAACGCGATTTCGTCGATCACGCCGATAATATTGCTGATCTCGGCCGATGATGTCTCGATCTTGCCCATAGCATCGACGGCGCTGCGGACCACCGCCCCTGAGCGCTCGGCATTCTCACGCGTCCTTCGCACCAGTTGGCCGGCCTCCTGGGCACGATTGCTGGAATCTGAAACCGTTGTGGTGATCTCTTCCAGGGCGGCTGCAGTTTCCTCGACGGAGGCCGCCTGCTGTTCCGTGCGCTTCGACAAATCGTCCGAGGCGGAACGGACTTGCTGAGCTCCGGCGGCGATCCCAGTTGCGTTTTGGGCCACGACCTGCATCGCCGTGCGCAGCTTGCCGACCGCGGCGTTGAAGTCGGTGCGGAGTTTTTCCAGTGTCGGAATGAACGGGGTTACGACTTCCTGGGTCAGATCGCCGCCGGACAGAGCCATCAGGGATGCCGCCAGCTGATCGACATTGCTGACGCGGGCCGTGACGTCGGTTGCGAACTTGACGACCTTGAACACCTTGCCGTTCATGTCGAAGATCGGATTGTAGGAGGCCTGGATATAGACCTTCTTGCCGCCCTTGCCGATGCGCAGGAACTCGTCGGCGACGAATTCGCCGGCCGACAGACGCGTCCAGAACCGCCGATAATCGTCACTGTTTGCATAAGCGCTGTCGCAAAACATCGAATGATGGCGGCCCTGGATCTCGGCAAGCTGATAGCCGAGGGCCGACAGGAAATTCTCGTTCGCCGTCAGGATCTCGCCCTTTGGCGTGAATTCGATAACCGCCTGGGCGCGCGACAGCGCGCTTATCTTGCCGGCATCTTCGGCGCTCTGCAGCTTCTGTTTGGTAATATCGGTGGCGAACTTCACCACCTTGTAGGGTTTCCCGCCGCTGAAGACGGGATTGTAGGAGGCTTCGATCCAGATTTCCTTGCCACCCTTGCCGATGCGCTTGTACTGGCGCTGATCGAACTCACCACGCCCGAGCTTCGCCCAGAATTCGCGATAATCGGCCGACGCGGCTTCTGCCTGTTCGACGAACATCCGGTGATGCTGGCCGACGATCTCCGACAAGTCGTAACCGAGCGCGGCGCAAAAATTGGCGTTGGCGGTGAGAATCCTGCCGGTGAGGTCGAATTCGATGATCGCCTGCGATCTGCTCATCGCGGCGAGGACAGCCTTGGCATCCGAACCGAAGCCGAATCCTAATTTCTTCATGCTCTTCCCCCTAGCTCAAATTGAGCGAACGACTGCCGCCACCCATCACGGATTTGCGCTGGACGGGCACCCCGAAAATAGAATCCGATAAAATCTTTAAGCTTCCTTTAACCGAGCCGTCGCGAAACCGGATGCGTGACATCCGAGCGATGCTGAAAGAAAACCGAATAGGATCAGCCATTTGCATTAGGACTTGGCGTCGGAAGCTGATCTTTCGGGACGTTGTCAAACGTGCCGCCACCGATTTAATCGCCTTTGCCGGCTTCGAATGGTTCGAAGATCCGTAAACTCTTTGTTAAGCAATGGCCGCCCGCCTGTTTCGGGCAGGCAAGGGTCTTTCCGTTTTTCCTCTGCAGATGCATATTCCGTCGTGCTTGGAGCATGCAGAATCAACTTCCGATACGAGCGGATAAGTGGACACCTCAGCCGCCAGGCGCCGCGAATGCCATCGGAGAAAGACATGCCGCTCGAGGCCGAGTTCAATCGAATTGAGGAAGTCGCCGCAGGCTTCAAGACGCATTACGAAGTCTTCAAATACATGAAGCGTCTGACTCAGGATCTGGGAATGTCGGCTTTCCTGATCATGACGCTCCCCACGGTCGATGTCGTTGAAATCGGCGCGACGAAGATCATCACCAACTGGCCGGCGGAAATGGTCGATTATTACGACGCCCATAACCTGATGGTCGACAGTCCGGTCATCCGGCGGATGCTGAGGTCGACCAGCCCCTTCAACTATGATGTCGAGGCGATCAATACCGATCGGGGAGAAGGCAAGAAGTCCACCGTCATCGAGTTGTTCAGGCGGTACGGCATGGAAAAGGGCGCGTATTTTCCCGTTCATGATGCCGCGGGCGGACGTGGTGCGATGTCGATTTCGGGGTCTCGGAATTTCAGCATGGTCGAAATGGCGAAACTCCTGTTTATCGCCACGCTCATTTATGATCGGCTGTCACAGCTGACGCTGAACGAGAAACACAAGCCGGTTGCCTTTACCCAGAGCGAGCTGGACTGCCTTAGGCTGACGGCCGGAGGCAGGAAGAGCAGCGAAATTGCCAAGCTACTCGATCTGTCGGAAAACACCGTCAACAATCAGATCGGCAGCGTGATCAGGAAGCTCGGATGCACGACGAGAACGCAGGCGGTGGTCAGCGCTCTGCGTCTCAACATCATTCGGGTCTGACCGAACGATCCACTCGTGATCAGCAACTTGAGGAAAAGTTCAGGGCAGCCGCGTCTGCAGCATTCGGGAAAGCTCCTCCGGCGAGACGGGCTTCGAGAAGTGGTAGCCCTGGGCTTCCTCGCAGTGCGCGTGCCGCAGGAAATCCATCTGGGCATCGGTCTCGACGCCCTCGGCGAGAACCGACAGCTTCAGCGTCTGCGCCAGCGAAATGACGGCCGAGGCGATGGCGACGGCGGTCTTGTCGCCCGGCAGGGCCTCGACCAGCGAACGATCCATCTTCAGCCGGTCGAAGGGGAAGGTCTTCAGTGCCGCAAGGCTGGAATAGCCGGAGCCGAAATCGTCGATCGACAGGCGAACACCGATCGCCCTTAGCTGCTCCATCATGGCGAGCGCACGCTCGGCATTCTGCATCACCACGCTTTCGGTGACCTCGAGCTCCAGCCAGCGGGATTGCAGGCGGTTGCGCTCCAGCGCCTCGGCGACATGGCTCGCGAAATCCGGATCGGCAAACTGCTTGGCCGAAACATTGACGGCGACCGTCACCGGCGCCAGGCCCATATCCTGCCAGCTGCGCGCCTGGCGGCAGGCCTCGTTCAGCACCCAGAGGCCAAGCGGAACGATCAGGCCGGTCTCTTCGGCAAGCGGGATGAAATTGACCGGCGGCACCCTGCCCTTGGCCGGATGGTTCCAGCGCACCAGCGCCTCGACGCCGGTAATGCGGCCGGTGGCGACATCGACCTGCGGCTGATATTCCAGGAAGAGCTGATCGCAGGTGATCGCCTGGTGAAGCTCCTCCTGCTCGCCGCGCGGCATGCCGAGCCCGCTGCTGTCGCCGTCATGATGCTGCAGCGTATTGCGGCCGAGTTGCTTGGCGCGGTACATGGCGCGATCTGCATTGGCCAGCAGCTCTTCCGGGGTTGCGCCGTCGACGGGAAAGGCGGCGACGCCGATGCTCGAGGTGATGGTGATATCACTGCCGCCGCCGCGCATCGGCCGGTTGATCGCTTTCTGCAATTCGCGAAGGCGGCGGTTGATGCCGGCATCATGGCTCGACTGATGGACGAGCACGACGAGGAACTCGTCGCCGCCGAGCCGCACCACCATATCCGAGGCGCGGATGCTGTTCGCCATGCGGCTGGCGATCTCCTTCAGTACCTCGTCGCCGGCGGCGTGACCGCTGCCGTCATTGACGTCCTTGAAATTGTCGAGATCGAGATAGGCGACGGTGACCTTGCGGCCGTTGCGCCGGGCCTGGTCGAGGATGTTGGCGAGCCGCTCCTTCAGAAAGGCGCGGTTCGGCAGGCCGGTGAGATCGTCATGGTGGGCCATGAAATGGATGCGGTCGTCGACGCGCTTGCGCTCGATGGCGATGCCGGCGATGTGGGTGGCGAGCGCCACCAGCTTCATTTCATGCTCCGTGGGACGGCGCACCTGCCTGGAATAGAGGGCGAAGGTGCCGAGCACATTATTCTCAGAGGTGGCGATCGGCGTCGACCAGCAGGAGCGAAAGCCGAAGGGCGCAACCAGCGCGCGGAAATCCTCCCAGAGCGGATCGCTCATCACGTCCTCGACGATCACCGGCTGGCCGCGCCATGCCGCGGTGCCGCAGGAGCCGACCTTCGGGCCGATGGTGACGCCGTCGATCAGCCGGCTGTAGCCGCCGGGCAGATTGGGAGCAGCGCCGTGATAGAGCCGGGTGCCCTCGCCGTCGAGCAGGAGAACCGAGCCGTCGATACCGGTCAGCTGCGCCTCGATCATCAGCACCAGCGCCTCGAGGATCATCGGCAGCGGCTCGTTGCGGGCGATCATTTCGAGCAGTTTCGCCTGGCCGCGATGGAGATCCTCCTGGAGCTTGCGTTCGGTGATATCGCGGGAAAGACCGATCAGGCCGACGATCTCGCCGCGATCGTTGCGCAGCGGAATCTTCGAGGTCAGCCGGCATACCGGCTTGACGGTGCCGGGAAGGACCACCGTTTCCTCCATGTCGACGCGGGCTTCGCCGGTTGCCATGATCTGTTGCTCGATATCGAAATGGCGGCACGCCGCCTCGAATTCGAACAGGTCGAAATCACGCTTGCCGGCGATCTCTTCGGTGCTTTTGAGGCCGAGGCTGGCGACGGTGACGGCGTTGGCGAAGACGAAGCGGCTGTCACGGTCCTTGACGTAGAGGAAATCCGGGAGTTCGTGGATAATTGCCTTCAGGCGCAGGTTCTCGACACCCTCCGAGAGATGACGGGCAGTCGACGCCATCATAGCCTCGGTCGCGGCAACGAAACGCCGCGTTTCGGCCGTCAAGGCATCGACAGATTCCCATCGCCCGGCACTCGGTTCGTGCATGACGCCATTCTCTTCCAGCGGCTGAAGGCCCATCCCGCAACACCATTTGTTTTCCCTTCAAAGTAGTCCGCATTCCCTTCGGCTTGCTTAAATGAAAGGGTGAACAACACACCAAGATAAGCAGCGAGATCCTGCCATCGACCTCTGCCGCAACAGGAATTTCGGATGGCAGTGAAGGCCCTGTGCCAAAAGGAGACAGGCGGGCTGGCACGTTTTCTGCTACGGGCGCGTCATGACAGGAGAGACCGCAATGCCCTTTCGCCGCGACATGCTTCTCTTTCTCGCCGCCTCGGCGCTGGCCGGCGGGACATCGCGCGCGCTTGCCTCGCCGCTGACGGCGGCGGCCCAGCCTGATCTGCGCGGTGCGATCGACGCCGTCGAATATCGCACCATTCCCAAAAGCGGCGACCGCAAGACCCGCAACCTGGAGCAGATGATCAAAAAGGCGGCGGCCGAGAACGTGCCGGTCTTCCTGCCGCCCGGCACCTACAGGATCTCCAACCTCACGCTGCCCGACAATACCCGCATCACGGGCGTGCCCGGCGCCTCGCGGATCGTCTATACCGGCGATGGCCATCTGTTTGCCGCCGAGAACGTCAGGCGCATCGAGCTTTCCAATCTCGTCATCGACGGCGGCAACCGCTGGCTCGGCGATTATGCCGGCGGGCTGCTCCAGTTTACCGGCGTCGACGAGGTGCTGATCGATAATTGCGAGATCGGCGGCAGCCGCAAGCACGGCCTTCAGCTGGAGCGCTGCGGCGGGCGGATCGAGCGCAGCCGCATTTCCGGTGCGGCCCAATCCGGGCTTTACGCGGTCGATTCCACAGGCCTGTCCGTGACCGGGAATACCATCTCCGACTGCGGAAATGGCGGCGTTCTCGTGCATCGCTGGAAGAAGGGGGAGGACGGCACGGTCGTGTCCGGCAACCGGATTTCCCACATCCGCGCCAATGACGGCGGCACCGGCCAGAACGGCAACGGCATCAATGTCTTCCGCGCCGATGGAGTGATGGTCGTCAACAACCACATTGCCGACTGCGCCTTTACGGCCATCCGCGCCAATTCGGCATCAGACATCCAGATCAGCAGCAACCAGTGCCGGCGCTCCGGGGAGACGGCGATCTATGTCGAATTCGCCTTCGAAGGGGCAGTCGTGTCCGCCAATATGATCGACGGAGCAGCAAACGGCATATCGATCGCCAATTTCGACGAAGGCGGGCGACTGGCGAGCGTCACCGGCAATGTCGTGCGCAACCTGTCGCTGAACGGCCCTTACGCGCACGAGGTCGGCTTCGGCATCGGCATTGCAGCGGAGGCCGATACGCTGGTTTCCGGCAACGTGATCGAGGGCGCGCCGCGATGGGGCCTGCAGATCGGCTGGGGTCCTTATCTCCGCAATGTCGTCGTCAACGGCAATGTCGTGCGAAAGGCGCCTGTCGGATGCGCAGTCTCCGTCGCCGAGGGCGCCGGCACCGCCGTCATCACCGACAACATCTTCCAGGAGATGGCCGAAGGGGCCGTCCTTGGCTTCGAGTGGGATAAGAAAGCTTCCGGCGAGATGGCGGGCGGCGGCTCGCCCTACAAGCAGCTGACCGTCGAGCGAAACCGTATCTCCTGACAAAGGGAGCCGGACACCGCTTCGCCGGACTCAGCCCTGCAGATCAGCGCAGGCGCCTCGGTCATTGCGTCTGATAGGTACCCGTCACGCTCGCTTCCGCCAATGCGTGTTTCCGTGCCTCCGCCCACATCGCACTGATGCCGGCCGCGTCGGGGATGGAGAGCTTCGGTACGTCGAGTGCGGCGAGGCGGAAAATATAGTGATGCGGACGATCGCCCTGCGGCGGCTGCGGGCCATCATAACGGGCATTGCCGAAGTCGTTCTTGTAGAAACGCGGTGCCTGCTCTGGCGCCGTATCGGCGCTTTCGCCAAGCGCGGTCCACTGAGCCGGAATATTGGCTATGCCGCAGTGGCGGAACGTGCCGCGTGGAGCGTCCGGATCCTCAACCACCAGGGCAAAGCTCCTGGTCCCGTCGGGAGCACCGCTCCAGCTAAGCGGCGGAAAGAGGTTCTCACCCGCCCGCGCATATTTCCTCGGGATCGGCTGATCCTGGGCAAAAGCCTTGCTGATCAATGTCAAGGTCATGAGACTCTCCTTTCCTGATGAGGGGGCATCGTCAGGGGCGACCGCTTCCCTTTTTATGCTCGCTCTCCTGATTGCGGCCGCGCATGATGGCTCGATCATCATCGCGGGGGTTCGGGTCGGCCTTCAGATCATTGCCTTTTCGATAGGCTTCCTTCGCCTGCTCATTGCGTTGCAGATCTGCCTTGGCGTCGAAATCCTCGCCGGCGTTTGTGGTTTTCTCGCGTTTCTCGATGACACGAAGCTGTTGTTCATGCGTCTTCTTGCCCGTCATGAGTTCCTCCTTTGTCTGGCACGCGCTACGCACGCGGCTCATCGTTTTCGGCGCCTCGATGGCGCCAATCACAGGGTCCAACCCGCCGGCCCTCTTATTGTTCCCCCTGTCCGGGCAATTGTGCTCAATCTGCCGCGGGAAGGCGCTCGCCGCATCAAAAGCTTTCATCGTCCCATCAGCGGGGAGGACTTTTCCGGGGGTGATCCGGCGTCTACGTTTTTTGCGACACATCGAGGGGATATCACCATGCTGACAATCTATGGCGTCTATCGATCGCGCGCGTCGCGTGTGTACTGGATGGCGGAAGAGCTCGGACTCGAATTCCGCTCCGTACCGATTCTGCAGGCCAGGCGGCTTGCCGACCCGCTCACCGAGGGGGCGCCGCTCAACACGCTTTCGCCGGAGTTCCTCGCCGTCAATCCGATGGGGCAGATCCCGAGCATCCGCGACGGCGATCTCGTCATGCATGAGTCGCTGGCGATCAATCTCTATCTCGCCCGCAAAAATGGCGGGCCGCTTTCCGGTCAAACCGTCGAAGAGGACGGATTGCTGACGATGTGGACGGTCTGGGCTGCCTCGCAGGTCGAGCCGCAGACCGTGAAGATCGTCCTCACCTACGATAACGGACTTGAGAACAGCGCCGAGGGCAAGGAAACGATCGCCGCCGCCTGCCGCTTGCTGCGCCGATCGCTGGCTGCGCTCGAAGGCCACCTTACCGGCCGGCAATGGATCGTCGGCGATCGCTTCACCGTCGCCGATCTCAACATCGCGGAGGTTCTGCGCTATGCCCAGACCGAGGCGGCGCTGTTCGACGCCCATCCGAACATCCAAGCCTGGATCGAGCGCTGCCAGTCCCGCCCGGCCTATCAGGCGATGCAGGCCATCCGGGGCAAAGAACCGATCGAGGTCTGAGACCTACCGGAAAAGCGTCAAGGTGCCGGCCATTTCCTCGCGAATCCAGGCCTTGAAATCCCTGACCTTCTTCGGCTCGCGTGTGCCTTCTGCAGTGACGAAATAGTGACCGAAGCCGGTTTTTGCGCGAATGCCGAAGGGAGCGGCGAGCTGGCCCTCGGCAAGCGCAAAGGCGGCAAAAGTCTGCCACGCAAGCATGACGCCCTGGCCGGCGATCGCCGCATCGAGGCAAAGCGAGGCGTCGTTGAAGACGTGGCGCGTCGCGGGTGCCGCGCCCGACAATCCGGCCTCCCGCATCCAGACGTCCCAGGTGAACATGGCGCGGCCATCGACGACGGCCGGCAGGGCCAGAATATCGGCGGGCTCGCGCAATTGCGCCGCGATCTCCGGAGAGCAGACGGGAAACACCTCCTGCTCCAAGAGCAGCTCGGCCTTGACGTCGGGCCATTTGCCGGCGCCGACGCGGATGCCGATGTCGACATCGCCGAGCGCCGGATTGACGAGATTGGTCGTCGCATCCAGCCGCAGCTTGATCTCGGGATGGCGTTCGGCGAAGCGATCGAGCCGCCAGACGAGCCAGCGGGCGGCAAATACCGGCGCCACCGAGATCGTTAGGATCGTATCGTCCTTGCGCTGCGCCAGCGACACCGCCGCCGACAGACGGGCAAAACCTTCGTCGAGCGCAGCTAGCACCGGCCGGCCGGCCTCCGTGGCGATCATTCCCCGGGCTGTGCGCTCGAAGATCGCCTGGCCGAGCTGGGCCTCGGTCTTGATGACCTGCTGGCTGACGGCGCCGACCGAGACGCCAAGCTCGTCGGCCGCCGCCTGCAACGAGCCGAGGCGACCGACGGCCTCTAATGCCCGCAGACCGTTGAGATGGACGGAATTCAGGTTCTTCATATAGTTTTTCTATAGCGGAGGCGCCGTAATCTCAATTGAAAATTCGAGCGCCGGAACCGACATTGCAAGCATAGGCCATCCTCTTAAAACGATGATCGTCAAGGAACGGGTCAATGCACCAAGGCGCCAGCCGCTGCGCTGGAGAAAGCGAGGCATGCCATGTCGTTGATAAAGTTTTTCTTGAAGCCGGCCCTTGCCATGCTCGGTAGAGACATCGCTCCGACCTGGAAGGACGACCCGCTGCGACACCCCGAGATCGAGCACATGTCGCTGCGCGAAATCGCCGATCTGCCGCTTGGAATTGAGACCGGCTCAAGCGCAGAAACCAGACCGCCGCTGGCGAAATGCGCGTGAGCACGGCTCCCGCGCATTTGCCGGTTGCTCCATGCCGGCGCCCGTCTTACGCGAGATGGGAGCTCAGGTGGATGACGACAGAGTAAGCTTGCTCAGCTGGCCGATTTTCGACGCCAGCTGGGCCATGCCGATGGTGCTGGCGGTCAAGCGGAAGTAGGCCAGGCGCATGGCGATGGCCTTGGTCCCTGCCGTTGCTTGCGAATATCGGAAAAAAGAGCCATTTGCGATTCCTCACAGCGGCTCGATCTCGAAGACAATCCTGCTCTTGCCACGCCGCGACTCCCGCCCTAAAACCTCAAGTGAAGTTCAGGTCAAGAGGTCTTGCGGATGACGCGTGAGTTGACGGTCGGCGAGGTTGCCAGGCGTTCAGGGCTGGCAGTTTCGGCGCTTCACTTCTACGAGACGAAGGGGCTGATCCAGAGCTACCGCACGGCCGGAAATCAGCGGCGCTACGCGAGCGACGTGCTGCGCCGCGTCGCCATCATCAAGGTCGCCCAGAACCTCGGTATTCCGCTCGCCGCAATCGGCGATGCGCTCAGCTGCCTGCCGGATGGGCAGACGCCATCCAGAGCGGATTGGGAGGCGATGTCGCGGCAGTGGAGCGAGGAATTGAATTCGAGGATCCGCCAGCTGCAGAAATTGCGGGACGGCCTTTCCGACTGCATCGGCTGCGGCTGTCTCTCGCTCGACAAATGCGGGCTGGTCAACTGGGGAGACAAGCTCGGCGCAAAGGGTCCCGGACCCCAGCGGCTTATCGCGAGAAAACAGGGTTTACGCGAGCGATAGCGGCTGCGGGAGGCCACCCGCTCGGGCGACGCCAGCCAGCGCCAGCGCGGCTTGCAAAAAAGCGATCGCGGAGGACACGCCTCGGTGCCAATATGCGCCTCCGTTCCATCGATCGACAGCCCGTCCAGGAGACCCAACATGAATGACGCCGTCGCCTTGGTCACCGGCGCAAGCCGCGGCATAGGCCGCGGCATCGCCCTTGCTCTGCTTGCTGAAGGCTTCTCGGTGCATGTCACCGGCCGGACGCGTTTCGAGGCAGAGGCAAATCAGGCCGGCTCGGCGGGCTCGCTCGAGGGGCTCGAGCGTGAAGCGGCAAAACTGCCGGGACGCATCTTCGTCCATCGATGCGATCACGGCAAAGACGCAGACACCCGGCGTGTGGCCGAAGATATCCGGGCCGGCGGCAGGCTGGATATTCTGGTCAACAATGCATGGCCGGGTTACGAGAACATGGTCGAGGACGGGGAATTCACCTGGCCCCGGCCGTTCTGGGAGCAGCCCGCCCGGCGGTGGGAGGCGATGATCGGCACTGCCCTCAGGGGCGCTTTCATGGTCTCGCGCGCGGTCGCTCCGATGATGATCTCAGCGCGACGCGGCCTGATCGTCAACATTTCCTTCTGGGCGGCCCAGCTCTACGAAGGCAATGCGATCTATGGCATCGCCAAGGCGGCCGCCGACAAAATGGCCGCGGACTTCGCCCATGAGCTGCGCCCTCACGACGTCGCCGCCGTCGCACTCTATCCGGGGCTGGTGCGCACCGAAGCCGTTCTTGAGAATGCTGAATATTTCGACATGAGCAATTCGGAATCGCCTCAGTTCATCGGCCGTGTCATCGGCGGGCTTTGGCGGGACCCGGAGCTGATGTCGAAATCCGGGCGCGCGCTGGTCGCCGCGGCATTGGCGCACGAATACGGCATCGCCGACGTCAACGGCTACAGGCCGGTTCCGCTTACCGCGGCCGACTTTGCCCGAGACTGATTTCGCCGCCAGACAAGATGTGCCGGGGGCCGGCCGTTGGCAGAGGCACCGCTTGAAAGCGGTTGAAATCCCGGGATCGCGATGATAATTGCTGCGTCGGGTCTGCAGTTCACCCAGGCATCGCCGTTCTCCGGAACACGCTAAACCTGACAATGACGAAGATATGGACACCGATCCCGTGCCATGTCGGAAGGGCGATCACCGATAATCCATCCGGAACGGCACGACCGAAGGAAAGGTCATGTCCAGAAAACTCATTCCGCTCCAGGTGAGCGACGCCTCGGCATTCGCAAAATCGCTCCGCCTGCAGCTGTCGGCGCATCAGGGGCTTCCCTCTCACCTCCAGTTCCTCAACATGCTGGCAAGGGCTGCCGGTTACGGCAATTTCCAGAGCTTGCGGGCGCAGGCCGATCCCGCCAGCGGCGAGGGCATCGCTCCGACAGCGGCGCCCGTCGAAGACACCGAGATCGACCGAAAGCATATCGACCGTGTTCAACGCAGCTTCGACGAAAAGCTTCGCCTGTTGCGCTGGCCCTCGCGGCGCATGGACCAGGTCACGGCGCTCTGGATCCTCTGGTCCCAGTTTCCCGCCGCGACGGAGATGTCCGAAAAAGAGGTCAATACGCTGCTTCGCGACAGGCACCTGTTTGGCGATCACGCCCTGTTGCGGCGCGAGCTCTGCGAATTCGGCCTGATGAGCCGAACGCGCGACGGCCGCGTCTACAGGCGGATCGAGCGGCCGATGCCGATCCATGCGGTGACGCTTTTGCGCCAGCGTTCCGAACGCCAGACTCACTGACCGCAGCTGCGGCGGCGCCTTATCGACCTCCGCCGATCGGGCGCCTCATTCGTCTTTCACATCATCGTCGCCGGTCGGGTGCCGCTTGCGGGACGAACGGAGATTGCCGAAGCCCATATAATGATCGGCATCCGACGTGTTCCATCGGCCGGCAAGAAAGATGATGGCGATCGCGGCGGCGAAGATGAGCAAGGCGTAGATCTTGTCCATTTCTCAGAATGTAGGGCGCGCGGGGAACGGGCAAAGCCGGGGCCGATCCGGATGCTGGTGCTGTTTGCCACTGGCGCCACGCCACCCGCAAACACCCGGCACCGGCGGCCGATGCGCCGGCGACAGAGCCGCCCCTATTGACCTGTCGCCCTTCCGCGCTTAAATAGCTAGACAGTCTAGCCAGGAGCTGTCTTATGGAATGGCAATTGCAGGACGCGAAGAACCAATTCTCGAAAGTGGTGCAGAAGGCGCGAGACGAAGGACCGCAAGTGGTCACGTTGCGCGGAGAGCGCGCGGCTGTGGTATTGTCCGCCGGTGATTATGACGCCCTGCGCGCCGGCCGCCCAACGCTGGTCGACGATCTGCTGGCCGGCCCTGCCTGGGACGACGAGCTTGCCGACGCGGTCGAAGCGCGGGCCAAAACCCCCAGCCGCGGCGTGACCTTCTGATGTATCTCGTCGATACGAATATCGTCTCGGAGGCGCGACGCGGCACCCCGCAGGCGGTTTCCTGGCTGCGCTCCGTAGATCCGCTGAGCATCCATCTGAGCGCGCTGACCCTTGGCGAGATCATGCGCGGCATCGCCCTCAAACAAAGGTCGGACCCAAAGGCCGCGACCCACCTCGCCGAGTGGCTTCGCAAGCTGCGCCACGACCATGGCAGCCGTATCCTGCCGGTTACCGATCAGATCGCCGTGGAATGGGGCCGCATCGCGGCGATCCGGCCGCGCGGCGACATCGACGGGCTGATCGCCGCAACAGCGATCGTCCATGATCTCATCGTCGTCACCCGCAACGTCGGGGATTTCCGCGACATCGGCGCATCGGTGATCGATCCCTGGGAGGCGTCGGCGTGAGTTCTGAGATGGCCACGGACACTCCTGCGCGGCCGGCCGCGGCGATCAAGCCGGCACCTCAGCCCCGGTCATAGGCAAGCGCCCGCTGGACGGCGGGGCGCTGCAGCATGCGGGCGTGGTGGTCGCTGACCTTTGCAAAGCGGGCGGGATCGACGCCGTCGGATGGCATCCAGTCGCTCATGACGAAGAGATAGGGATCGGCGAGCGAATAGGTCTCGCCCATCACCCAGGGACCCTCGAACATCGTCTCTTCGATCAGCGTGAAGCAATCGGCCATATTCTGCGGCACCTTCGCCTTCATCGCCTCGATTGCCGCCGGCTCGTCGGCCCAGCGGTAGCCGCGCGGGCGATGGGCATGGTTCACATGCACGGTGGAGCAGAGATAGCTGTTGAAGGATTGCAGCCGCGCCATTTCGAAGACATCGCCGAGCGGCGCGAGCTTCGCGGCCGGGGCGCTTTCGGCGATAAAGCCGAGGATTGCCGGCGTTTCCGTCAGCACGCCGCGATCGGTGACCAGCGCCGGTACCCGGCCCTTCGGATTGATCTTCAGATAATCGGGCGAACGTTGCTCGCCATCGCGGAAGCTGAGCTTCCTCGTTTCGAACGCAAGGCCGGATTCTTCCAGAGCGATCAGGCTTGCAAGCGCGCAGGTTCCAGACGCGTAATACAATGTCAGCATGGTTCTCGACTCCCTTTCAGCACGTCTTATAGCGCGGGGAGTGGTGCGCCGGAACCGGGGAGATTGGTGGTTTGCAGGCTGTTGGTCGAGGCGCAATGCCGCAGCCCCTCATCCGGCTGCCGCCACCTTCTGCCCGTTTTGACGGGGAGAAGGGATATGCCGCAACCTCTCGTTCACCGCGACCTTTCGCAGGGCACCTCCCCTCTCCCCGTCAGAACGGCGAGAGGGTTAGGGTAGGGTTAGGGTGAGGGGCAGATCTGCAATTCAACTCGCCTTGTCAGTCCACGCGACCATATGCGAGAGGTGTCGCCCCTTCTCTTCTTCCGAGAGATGACACGCACCCTCACCCGCAACCCGGCACGTCCTCCAGCCGATGCCATACCGGGATGCCGCGGTCCCGGGCGATGCGCACGTCGTTGTCGGCACCCTTAGACTCGCCGGGCAGGCGCAGCACGCCTTCGCAGAGCTGCAGCAGCCGGCCGGCGACCGGGTGGAAGATCTCCTCATAGAGCGCGTCGCCGACCGACTTGCCGCCGGCGGCATGCCAGATCGGCAACGCCACCCATTCGCCGATCATCGGCACATGGCCGGCCGCAAACAGCTTGTGTGACGGCTCCTCCAGCCGCTTCAGGTTGGCCGCCATCTTTTCCGGGTCGTCGCCCGTTCCGGACCGATAAGGCCCGGCAATCAATATCAACATGGTCCACTCCTTCGCTCCGCTCTGCGTGAGCACTCCCGGCTTCATGCACGGGATTTCCTGAAAATGCACGATATTTTCTTGAATGTCGAGTCGTTTCGTGCAAGATCCCGCTATCTCGTTCAATTTCGTGCGGAGAGACAATGCTGACGACGCAACGCAAGGCCCTCATCCTCGACATTCTGCGCCGCGACGGCCAGGTGATCGCCAAGCGCGTCGCCGAGGATTTGTCGCTGTCGGAAGATACGATCCGGCGGGATCTCAGGGAGATGGCGGCGGAGGGGCTGTTGAAACGTGTGCATGGCGGGGCGATGCCGCTTTCGCCCGATCTGCCCGATTTCACCGCGCGGCTCAGCGTCTCATCCGAGATCAAGGCGCGGCTCGGGGCGAAGGCGGCGGCGATGGTCAAGCCGGGGCAGATGATCTTCCTCGACGGCGGCACGACGACGGCCGAGATCGCCAGGCACTTGCCGCGCGACATGGCGCTGACGGTTGCCACCCACAGCCCGACGATCGCCGCCGAGCTGGAACATCACCCGACGGCCGAGGTGATTCTGGCCGGCGGACGGCTCTACAAGCATTCGATGGTGGCGACCGGGGCAGCGGCAATGGCGGCGATCTCGCAGCTGCGCCCCGACCTGTTCTTCCTCGGCGTCACGGCCGCCCACCCCGTGCACGGGCTGTCCACCGGCGATTTCGAGGAGGCGGCGATCAAGCGCCATATCGCCCGCTGCTCGGCCGAAACGCATGTGCTGCTGACGGAGGAGAAGTTCGATCTCGTCTCGCCCTGCCCGGTGCTCGGCATTTCCGAGGTGGCGGGGCTGATCGTTCCGGCGGAGATGCCGGCCGAGCGGCTGAAACCCTATCGCGATCTCAATGCTGCGATCGCGACGGCGTGATTACTCGGTCAAAGCCGAGGTCACCCTGATATCGCCGACATGCATGCCGTTCCAGTTGTGCATCGGCATTGCGGCAAACGCCATCAGGGCGGCATGCACCGCCTCTTCCGTCTCGAAGAAGCGGGCAAGCGTCGCCGCCACCATGGCTTCGGCGGCGCGGGTGGCGCCATCCTCGCATTTGAGCGCGATGGCGATGCCCTTTTCCGGGATCGCGGCGCAGAAGACGCCCTCGGCGCCCGTTTTGACGAAGACGCGGCCGGGGGCGATCTGCATCAGCTTCGTGCAGGCGCGGCCGGTGCCGGCGACATAGAAGGGCTCTGCCATGCAAGCCTCGATCAGACGGCGGGATGCTCTGGCGCGCAAGGGTTCCAGGCCGACGCCGGTCGCCATCTTCGCAAAGCCGTGGGCCAGGCTCCTGAGCGGCACGGCATAGGTCGGGATGGAACAGCCGTCGGTGCCGCAGCTCTCGGCGCCGAGCACGGCGCCGGTCAGGCCTTCCATTACCGCACGGATCTCGACCTGCAGCGGGTGCTCGTAGCCGACATAACCCTTCGGATCGATATCCCGGTGGCAGCAGGCGCAGATAAAACCGGCATGTTTTCCCGAGCAGTTGTTATGCAGCGCGCTCGGCGCGTCCAAGGTGCGAGCCTGCTGGATCAGGACCTTCTGGTTCATCGACCAGTGGGCGCCGCATTCGAGCGCCTCGGCATTGCGGCCGGCGCGCGAAAGCATGGAGGCGGCAAGCGCCACATGCTCCTCCTCGCCACTGTGCGAGGCGCAGGCAAGCGCCAGCTCCTTGTCGCCGAAGCCATAGGCATCGGCCGCACCGCTTTCCACCAGCGGCAGCGCCTGCATCGCCTTGCAGGCCGAGCGCGGGAAGACGGCGGCGTCGATGTCGCCGAGCGAGAAGACGAGCCTGCCGTCGCCGTCGACGACCACCACCGCACCGCGGTGACGGCTTTCCACGAGCAGGCCACGGGTAACTTCAACAGTGACGGGATTGGTCATGAGTTCTCATCCGGGTGCGGGCGGGATGCGGCAGGCATACCGCGTCGAGGCGCGAAAGCCAACGGGGTTTAAGTTCCTGTGGCTGCGCGGGCTGCCGGCGCGCCGGCGGGATGTTTGGCGGAGGCGCCACCGCACATTCCGTCCTCCTCGGCCTTGAGCATGCACCTGCCATGGCCGCCACTGATCGGCCAGCGTAGATGCTCGGGTCAAGCCCGAGCAGGACGGAGGGTGGGGTGGGCATCCGCAGCAGAACCGCAATACGGGGCGGAATAGAAGATGATTGCGCCTGCTGCCGGTCGAACCTCAACCTCCGCCATCCAAGATTTTGAGGCTGCTCGTGCGCCAGCTTTTTCCGCCTCGCGCCGGCCTGAGGTGCGGGCGCATTCTCGCCGCCGGCGTTCGCTGACGCTCAGCCGACGCGCAGCATGACCTTGCCGACATGGCTGCCCTCTTCCAGCAGCCGGTGCGCCGCGACGACCTCCTCGAAGGCGAAGACCTTATGGATGACCGGGGCGACGGTGCCGGCCTCCAGAAGCGGCCAGACCTCAGAGAGCAGGTCGTCGCGGATGGCGCGTTTTTCTTCCGCCGTGCGCGGACGCATGGTGGAGCCGGTGACCGTCAGGCGCTTGACCATGATCGGCGAGAGATTGACCTTTTCGGCAACCGCCCCGCCGAGGAAGGCGATGATCGACAGGCAGCCGTCCCTGGCGAGCGAGGCGAGGTTGCGTTCGAAATAGGCGGCGCCGATCATGTCGAGGATGATATCGACGCCGTGGCCGGTCTCGGCTTTGATGACTTCGGCGAAATCCTCGCTCCGGTAGTTGATCGCGCGCCTGGCGCCGAGCCTTTCGCAGGCCGCGCATTTCTCGCTCGAGCCGGCCGTCGCATAGACCTCGGCGCCGAAGGCGCGGGCGAGCTGGATCGCGGTGGTGCCGATGCCGCTCGTGCCGCCATGGATCAGCACGCTTTCGCCTTCGGTCAGTCCGGCCATCTGGAAGAGATTGGCCCAGACGGTGAAGAAGGTTTCGGGAAGCGCCGCGGCTTTCACAGCGTCGTAGCCCTTCGGAAAGGGCAGGATTTGACCGACCGGCAGGAGACAATATTCGGCATAGGCGCCGCCATTGGCGAGGCCGCAGACCTTGTCGCCCAAGGCATAGCCGCTGACACCAGGCCCGACGCCGGCGATTTCACCGGAGAGTTCCAGCCCGAGTATCGGGCTCGCATCCTTGGGCGGGGGATAGCTGCCCTGACGCTGGGCGATATCGGGACGATTGACGCCGATCGCCTCGGCGCGCACGAGGACCTCGCCTTCGCCGGCGACCGGCAGCGGACGCTTGCCGATCACCATCACTTCAGGCCCGCCGAAGGACTTGAGATCGACGAAACGCATTTCCTGAGGCAGTGACATAGCGCGGCCCTCCTGATCCCGAAGGTTCGGAATAGATCAGCCCGGCCGGCTTGGGAAGGCTGGAAGCAGCAAGGGCGTCAATTCGCCTCGCCCAGGACATGGAAGGCGAGACCCTCCTCGCTCTCCTTGGCGGCCGACTTGATGACGGCGATCTCGGCGCCGACGCGGTTGATGTCGTCGATAACGAGGCCTTCAGGCAGCTCGAGAACGCCGATCGAGCAGCGCATCAGCGGGAACAGGGCCTCAGTGCCGGTGCGGTCGTGGCCGAGGATGCGGCCGGCGGCGCGGTGCTCGTCGGAATAAAGGTCGAGCACGTCGTCGTGGAAATCGCTGATCAGCCGGTCGAGGATCTCGGTCAGCTCCTCCTTCGTCCAGCCGACGACACCGATAAAGAAATCGTCGCCGCCGACATGGCCGAGGAAATGGCGCTCGCCGAAGAAATAGCGGCGCATCAAGGCGGCAAACAGCGAGATCGCGTGGTCGCCGAGATGGAAGCCATAGGCATCATTGAACGGCTTGAAGTTGTCGAAGTCGCAATAGCAGAAATGGCGGACCTCGTCGCCATCACGGCCGGACTGGCGCATGAATTCGCGGATGGCGCGATTGCCCGGCAGGCCGGTCAGCGGGTTCTGATCCTGGGCAGTCTTCAGCTGTTTCTCGTTGATGACCTTGATCAGCGAGGCGGCGGAGACGACGCCGGCATAACGCATATTATCGGTCAGGATCAGGCAATCGCTGCCCTCCATATTGGCAAAGATCGCCATCAGCTGCTCGGCATCGCTGTCGAGGCCGACGATCGGCGCCATCTCGACGAAATGCGAGATGCTGCGCTCGTACATCTTGTTCTTCAGGAGGTCGCGGCCGAAGGGCTGATAGATATATTCCTTGAGGTGATGCTCATGGATGATGCCTCGCGGCTCGTCATTGGCGTTGAGGACGGGAAAGAAGGCTTGGCGCGGATTGCGGCGGAAGAGCTCGAAGACGCTGTCGATGCTGTCGTTTTCATAGACCGCCGGCAGGAGTTCGATCTGCTTGCGGATGAGGATTTCGTCGAGCGACTGGCTGCCGCGCTTGCTCTTGCCGAGCTCCTGCAGATGCGGAAAGGATGGGGCCAGCTCCGACATATGCGTCGTCGGCCGCGAGATGAACCAGCCCTGGACGAGGTCGACGCCATATTCGCGGCAGGCGATGAATTCGGCTTCGGTCTCGATGCCTTCGGCGATGACGCGCGTTCCGAGCACGTGGGCGATGTTGACGATGCTCTTCAGCAGATGGCGCTTGCGCGGGCTGCGGTCGATCTCAGCTACGAAATGGCGGTCGATCTTCAGATAGTCCACGGCATGATCGCAAAGCAGTTTCATCTCGCCGTGACCGACGCCGAAATCGTCGATCGCCAGCTTGAAGCCGGCCTTGCGCAGCGTGGAAACCAGGGCGGCGAATTCCGGCACGCTGGTATTGTCGAAACGTTCGGAAAATTCGAAACAGATGGAGGACGGCGGAATATTGGCTGTCCGCAAATGTTGCAGCAGGCTTTCGACCAGGCGCTCGCCATTGGGGATCAACCGGACGTCGAGATTGAGGAACAGGGTCGAGGTGGAGAAATTCGACAACGTCGCGAACTTGGCGAGCGCACGGCTGGCGACCATCTGTTCGAGCTGCAGCAGTTGGCCGGTCCGATGCGCCTCGTCGAGAATGTCGGCCGGCGTGTCGTAGCCGATGCGTTCCTGGCCGCGCATAAGGGACTCGTAACCGAACACCGTACCGGTGCCGGCTTCGACGATCGGCTGGAAGGCGTTCTCGACCACGAGCTTGGCAAGAGTTACCATCTGATCGCTCGCATAGCGGCGCAGGACGCCAGGCTCGACGGCGCCAGCCAAGGATATTGCAGTGTTCATTGTGGGCCGATCTCCACTGCGACTTGTTCTTCTTGCTCAGAAACCTGCCGCAGAAGGATCAACGAACCCTTTCGCCAATATGAAAGTTTTGTGAAAGACAACGGATCCCCGCCACGCGTCCCGCGTGAATTCGAATTCCCGAGCACAATCAGGCGCTTGTTCAGGCGGAGCGACGGCGCTGCGCCTCGTGATCGGCGAACATGTCGGCGACGCATCTGCCGCCGGAGGCGACGCTCTCGTCTTCGAGGAGATCTGCCTTGATTTCGCCGAGCTTGCGGGCGGTATCCCAGAGGCGAAGCGCCTCGCGGACGACCTCACTGCTCGAGGCGTAACCACCCGTGTCGACGGCGGCACGGATGCCCGCTGCCTGTTGCGGAGAGAGGGAAACGGTGACCATCGGCATGAACTTCCTCCCTTATTTTCTTCAGGCAGTACCCTGCCTTTGGGGGACGCATGACCATTTTCGGCATTCCCGGCGCTTCAAGCCGGCGCCTTGGTGCGTTCGCACAACCATCCGGCATGCCGGACGATCCTAATCCCTAAAGTCTAATCCCCCGCCATTCCCTTGTCAAAAAAGAAAAGGTCCATCGCGGTTCAACTGCGCAAGCCAAGGCCAACGGCGATCATCGTCCACCCCTGGACCATCAGGTCGAAGGCTAGAAAAAGGCCAAGGATCCAGAGGCTGTTGACCGGCCAGCCCAGTGCGATGACAAAGCCGGCCAGCGCCGTCATGACGCCGCTTGCAGCGATCCAGCGCCAGCCCTTGAGCGGTCGCATGCGCATCCCGACCCAGAGACGGAATATGCCGGCCACCAACAGCGCAATGGCAAGAAACAGGGTCAAGGCGGCCGAGGTGAAGATGGGATTGACGAAGGCGCAGATACCGGCAAGCACGTAAAGCACGCCGCTCAAAGCCCAGAAGAGCACCTGATCCCAGCGGCGCAACTGAAAAGCGTGGACGAGGTAGATGACGCCGCCGGCCAGCATGAGCATGCCGACATAAAAAACCGAGGCGACGGTCGCCATCAGCAAATTGCTGAGGGCGATGAGTCCGCAGATAAGAAGCAGAACCCCGAGGCCGAGGAACCATACCCATTTCGACCGCAGCGAGGATTCCGGCATTTCGTTGAAGACGCTGGTCATAGCACACCTCCTGATCACTTGAATATGTTGCCCCAGCTCTTCCGGAAAAGATGTGAGCCAAATCAATTCGCCGAAGATTTTTGTTGATTGATCAGTCAATCAAAAATACCATGGCGCGGTTTTCAGAGGGTTGTCGTTTGCCGAAAGTCGGAATGGAGCCGGTGCGCCGCAAGGCGCTTGTCGATGCGGCGCTGCGGGTGATCGGCGATCACGGCTCGCTTGCCGTCACCATGTCCGACATCGCCCGCAAGGCCGGCGTCTCGCCAGCCCTTGCCCATCATTATTTCGGCAGCAAGGAGCAGTTGCTGATCGAGACGATCCGCTCGCTTCTCAGACAATTGCGCGACGATACGGTCGCGGCGCTGAAAGCCGCCCGGACACCGCGGGAGCGGCTTTCCGCGGTCATCCGCGTCAGTTTCCACGCTGACCAGTTCGCGCCGGAGACGATCGCCGCCTGGCTTGCCTTTTATGCCGAGGCGCAGCGCTCGGAGGAGACGCGGCGTTTCCTGGTTATCTATGCCAGGCGGCTGCGATCGAACCTGCTTGCCGATCTCAAGGCGCTGCTCCCGGCCGACGCCGCAGAACGCATCGCCGAGGGCGCTGCGGCGATGATCGACGGGCTCTATATCAGGCAGAGTCTGAAATCGGCGCCGATCGGCATCGAAGCCTCGATCGCGCTGACGGAGGATTATCTGAACGCGCTTCTGGTCAGCGCCTCCCCTTCTTTCCAGCGGAGAGAAGATGTCCGAAGGACGGATGAGGGGGCAAGGCCGAGACTGCAGCCCCCTCATCCGGCCCTGCGGGCCACCTTCTCCCCGAGGGGAGAAGGGAAGACCAGACCGAACCACCGCAAGGACAAATGACATGAAAGCCCAGCCGAAAGCCTCGCATTTCATCGACGGCGAATATGTCGAGGATACCGACGGCGCCGTCATCGAGAGCCTCTATCCGGCCACCGGCGAGGTGATCGCCCGGCTGCACGCGGCAACGCCTGGTATCGTCGAGAAGGCGATTGCGGCGGCCAAGCGCGCCCAGCCGGAATGGGCGGCGATGAGCCCGATGGCACGCGGCCGCATCCTCAAGCGCGCCGCCGACATCATGCGCGAGCGCAACCGCGAGCTTTCCGAACTGGAAACGCTCGACACCGGCAAGCCGATCCAGGAGACGATCGTCGCCGACCCCACCTCGGGCGCCGATGCCTTCGAATTCTTCGGCGGCGTCGCGCCGGCCGGGCTCAACGGCGCCCATATCCCGCTCGGGCAGGATTTCGCCTATACCAAGCGCGTACCGCTCGGCGTCTGCGTCGGCATCGGCGCCTGGAACTATCCGCAGCAGATCGCCTGCTGGAAGGGCGCGCCGGCGCTGATCGCGGGCAATGCCATGGTGTTCAAACCGTCGGAGAACACGCCGCTCGGCGCCTTGAAGATCGCCGAGATCCTGCACGAGGCGGGACTGCCGAAGGGACTTTACAATGTCATCCAGGGAGATCGCGACACCGGGCCGCTGCTCGTCAACCATCCCGATGTCGCCAAGGTGTCGCTGACTGGCTCGGTGCCGACCGGGCGCAGGGTCGCGGCGGCGGCGGCAGGCAGCCTCAAGCACGTGACGATGGAGCTCGGCGGCAAGTCGCCGCTCATCGTCTTCGACGATGCCGATCTCGATTCGGCGATCGGCGGGGCGATGCTCGGCAATTTCTATTCGACCGGCCAGGTCTGCTCGAACGGCACGCGCGTCTTCGTGCAGAAGGGCATCAAGGCGGAATTCCTGAAGCGGCTGAAGGTGCGCACCGAGGCGATGCTGATCGGCGATCCGATGGACGAGGCGACGCAGATCGGCCCGATGGTTTCCTGGGCGCAGCGCGAGAAAGTGATCGCCTATATCGAGAAAGCCAAGGCCGAGGGCGCGACGCTCATTGCCGGCGGCGGCATTCCGAATAACGTCTCGGGAGAAGGTTACTACGTGCAGCCGACCGTCTTTGCCGACGTCACCGACGACATGACCATCGCCCGCGAGGAGATCTTCGGGCCGGTCATGTCCGTGCTCGATTTCGACGACGAGGACGAGGTGATCACCCGCGCCAATGCCAGCGAATTCGGCCTGTCCGGCGGCGTCTTCACCGCCGACCTCACCCGCGCCCACCGCGTCGTCGACCGGCTGGAGGCCGGCACGCTGTGGATCAACACCTACAATCTCTGCCCGGTGGAAATCCCCTTCGGCGGCTCGAAACAATCCGGCTTCGGCCGGGAAAATTCGCTGGCCGCGCTGGAGCATTATTCCGAGCTGAAGACGGTTTATGTCGGCATGGGGCCGGTGGCGGCGCCTTATTGAGTAACATTGGCCCTGCACTGCCTCTGCCCCTCACCCTAACCCTCTCCCCGTAAAAACGGGAGAGGAGACGTGCCAAACGCAGCGTCGAGGTTGAGGGAAGCCGGTGCGGCATATCCCCTTCGCCCCATTTGCGGGGGTCTCCGCAGGGCGGGTCGAGACCCGTGGCTCGACCCCGGTCGGTGCCGGCAAGCGGATGAGGGGCAGGCTCCAGGAAAAACAAGAAGCAGCCGGATGATGGCGGCTTGAGGGAAACAAGCAGATGCAAGCAGATTTCATCATCGTCGGCTCGGGCTCGGCCGGTTCCGCCCTCGCCTACCGCCTGTCGGAAGACGGCAAGAACAGCGTCCTCGTCATCGAGGCGGGCGGCAGCGATTTCGGGCCGTTCATCCAGATGCCGGCAGCGCTTGCCTGGCCGATGAGCATGAAGCGCTACAACTGGGGCTATCTCTCCGAGCCGGAGCCGACCCTCAACAACCGGCGCATCACCGCGCCGCGCGGCAAGGTGATCGGCGGCTCCTCCTCGATCAACGGCATGGTCTATGTGCGCGGCCATGCCGAAGATTTCAACCGCTGGGAGGAGCTCGGCGCCAGCGGCTGGGCCTATGCCGACGTTCTCCCCTATTTCAAGCGGATGGAACATTCGCATGGCGGCGAAGAAGGCTGGCGCGGCACGGACGGGCCGCTGCATGTGCAGCGCGGCGGCTTTACCAATCCGCTGTTCCGGGCCTTCGTCGAGGCCGGCAAACAGGCGGGCTTCGAGACGACGGAGGATTATAACGGCAGCAAGCAGGAAGGCTTCGGGCTGATGGAGCAGACCATCTTTGCCGGCCGCCGCTGGTCTGCCGCCAATGCCTATCTGAAACCGGCGCTGAAGCGCGACAATGTCGGGATCGTCTATGGCCTGGCGCGCAAGATCGTCATCGAAGATGGACGGGCCACAGGCGTCGAGATCGAGCGCAGCGGCCGCATCGAGGTGGTGAAGGCGAACCGCGAGGTGATCGTCTCGGCCTCCTCCTTCAACTCGCCGAAGCTTCTGATGCTGTCGGGCATCGGCCCGGCCGAGCATCTGAAGGAGATGGGCATCGAAGTGAAGGCCGATCGACCGGGTGTCGGCGCCAACCTGCAGGACCATATGGAATTCTACTTCCAGCAGGTCAGCACCAAGCCGGTATCGCTCTATTCCTGGCTGCCCTGGTTCTGGCAGGGGGTGGCGGGCGCGCAATGGCTGCTGTCGAAGGGCGGGCTCGGCGCCTCCAACCAGTTCGAGGCCTGCGCCTTCCTGCGCTCGGCACCGGGGCTGAAGCAGCCCGATATTCAGTATCATTTCCTGCCGGTGGCGATCAGCTATGACGGCAAGGCGGCGGCCAAGAGCCACGGCTTCCAGGTGCATGTCGGCTACAACCTGTCGAAATCGCGCGGCAGCGTGACGCTGCGCTCGCCCGACCCGAAGGCCGATCCGGTGCTGCGCTTCAACTATATGAGCCATCAGGAAGACTGGGAGAAATTCCGCCACTGCGTGCGCCTGACCCGCGAGATCTTCGGGCAGAAGGCCTTCGACGCCTATCGCGGTCCGGAGATCCAGCCGGGCGAAGCGGTGCAGAGCGACGATCAGATCGACGCCTTCCTGCGCGAACATCTGGAAAGCGCCTATCACCCCTGCGGCACCTGCAAGATGGGTTCCAAGGACGATCCGATGGCGGTGGTCGATCCGCAGACGCGGGTGATCGGCGTCGATGGCTTGCGTGTCGCCGACAGCTCGATTTTCCCGCACGTCACTTACGGCAACCTGAACGGCCCCTCGATCATGACCGGCGAGAAAGCCGCCGACCATATCCTCGGCAAACAGCCGCTGGCGCGCTCGAACCAGGAACCCTGGGTCAACCCCCGCTGGGCGGTCAGCGACAGATAGGAGGAATCGGATCAGAGAAATCCGATCCAGCGCCCCGCCACAAGGGCGGCGATCCACGTTGCCGCCGACAGAGCCGCAGAAACTGTAACGGCAGGGCGTAGAATGCCGACTTTGATTGCAGTTCGCCAACCCTGCCCCGTGTGGACGGCGAGCACATTGAGCAACCCGAAGGCAATCAGTCCGAGTTTGGCGAGGAAGGCGGGATTGGCGGCATATTCGACCGCTCGCACGCTGAAGAGGCAGAAGCCGGTGAGAAGAGCCGCGGCGAGGCCGATGCCGGCGGCGCGAGAGAGGAACGGGGCGAGGATTTCCACCGGCACCTTACGGAAGAAGCCGGCGAGCCTCAGATCGAGCGGCAGGATGGCGCCGACGAGCAGGCCGATCGCCAGGATATGGGCGGCGTTGACGACCATGTAGAGCGTTCCGGAGCGCCGGAGTGTCGCCGCAGGCAGCGTCGCCTGCAGCCATTCGAGAATGTCGATCACAGCGCGGTTCGCCCGAAATCAGTTCGTCCGGATGCGGTCGGGATAGATATCGTAGCGCTTCTCACCGATGGTGATGCGCACCGCCTTCATCCGCTTCTCCTTCGGATCCTGCGAACGGTTGCCGAGCGCAACCACCGGGTCGCCGGGCTTGGCGACGCCTTCGACGAAGCCGGAGCGTTCCGTCTGGCGCGGATTGCCGAGCTCGACGCGCCAGACGCCATCATCGGCCGTCGCAACATCGAGCGTCGGATGCGGCCCGCCCATTGATATTTTCTCGATGGTGCCGCGAAGCTCGATCTGGTCGGCCTCGGCCCAGGACCAGCCGTGATGGGCGGCAGCGCTCGTCGCAAGGGCAGCCGACAGGCCGACGGCAGCCAGCACATGCTTTATCGAAAGTGCAAACATGGATCTTCTCCCTACCCGCATGGGCAGGCAGGTGGAGCATCCCGACGGGAAGAAAAGCTGTTTCACCAAATCTTGAAGACAGAGGCGGCGACAGCGCGATGCTCAGGCCAGCAGCCGGGTGACTTCGGCGCTGCGGGCGGGCTGCACCGCGTCGGCGATGGTCGTCGAGAACAGCACCTTGCGGGTGGCGTCGGCCACCTTGGCGAAGACGTGGCGGATCTGGCAGTTCTGTTCGCCGTCGCAATCGTCGCACCGGCGATAGGCGGTGAGTGAGAGACACGGCAGCGGCGCGATCGGGCCGTCGACGATGCGCAGGATCTCGCCGAAGGTGATGGTGTCGGCCGGTTTCAGAAGAAGATAACCGCCCTGCTTGCCGCGGCGGCTGGCAACGATACCATGATGTTTCAGGTCGAGCAGGATCTGTTCGAGGAACTTCTTCGGAATCTTCTGCTGCGCGGCGATATCGGAAATCATCACCGGTTCGTCGGCATCGGCATCCGCCAGAGCCGTCAGCGCCCGCAGCGCATATTTCGCCTTTTGCGTAATCATCTCAGACCATCGACACACACAGGCGGCGCGCATTTCCGCGCCGCTTCACGAGTACATCAGCCTCTATGGCACAACCAGCATGAACGGAATTTGAACGCGCGGGGAAAGCCTTGAGGATCAAGCGCTTTGGCCTTGTTCTTCATTCTTGGCCTAGCCATTGCAATTTACGCCAAAAGCGGCCGTCGCGCATCTTTTTCGGCATCACTTCAGATTTCGGATTGACAGGCTGCGTGTAACTCTACTATTTTTGTAGACATCAGCTCGCCGCGCGGATTTTCCTCCGCGGGCGGCTGTTTTTTTGCATTGCGGCAGCTTCGGAGAGATATTTGCTCTTGCGGCCGCAGCTTTCGAAATCCCTTTTTCTGTCCGATCGAGACGTGAACTGCGATACTCCGGTCAACTAAGGACAGGATTCCCATGACTGTTATCAATACCAATGCAGAAGCCGAGGCGCTGAACGAGAAGCTGGCGGGCCTCGATCTTGCGCAGCGTCTGTCGCTGGTCTCGGGCCTTGGCGGCCGCGTGGTGTTCACCACCTCGCTCGGCATCGAAGACCAGGTGATCACCGCCGAGATCGGCACGCACCGCCTGCCGATCGACATCGCCACGCTTGAGACGGGCCGGCTGTTTGCCGAAACGCTCGCGCTGATCGACGAGACGGAAAGCCAGTACGACATCCAAATCAAGCGCTTCGCACCCGAGAAGGCCGATATCGACGCCTATGCGGCGCAATACGGCCTCAACGGTTTCTACGAGAGCGTCGAAGCCCGGCATGCCTGTTGCGGCGTGCGCAAGCTGAAGCCGCTTGCGCGTGCGCTCGAAGGAGCGACGATCTGGATCACCGGCCTGCGCCGGGGGCAATCGGCCAACCGCGCAGAGACGCCCTTTGCCGAATATGATGCCGAACGGCACCTGTTGAAGGTCAATCCGCTCGCCGATTGGGATCTGGAGGCAATCAAGGCCTTCGTTTCCGAAAACGGCGTGCCGGTCAATCCGCTGCATGCGCGCGGCTATCCCTCGATCGGCTGCGAGCCCTGCACCCGGGCGATCAAGCCCGGTGAGCCGGAGCGCGCCGGCCGCTGGTGGTGGGAGCAGGACGAGAAGCGCGAATGCGGCCTGCATGTCGCCGAAGAGGCCGCGGCGATCGCCGCACAATAACCATCTTCACGGCTTTTCGGATCAGGGCGCGGCGATCGCCGCAGGCCCTGGAGAGCCACAATCGAGAAAACCTTGCAAGCAGCCGCAAGGACCGACAGTCTGGAGTAAGACATGCCCGATAGCCGTCTGGATACGGAACTCAGCAATCCCCAGAGCGCCAAGGCGCCGCTCGACCCGCATCTGAAGGCGCTGGAAAACGAATCCATCCACATCTTCCGCGAAGTGGCGGCCGAATTCGAGCGTCCCGTCATGCTCTATTCGATCGGCAAGGATTCCTCGGTGCTGCTGCACCTGGCGCGCAAGGCCTTCTATCCCGGCCGCGTGCCCTTCCCGCTGCTGCACGTGAACACCGGCTGGAAATTCCGTGAGATGATCGCCTTCCGCGACGAGACCGCGAAGAAGTACGATCTCGATCTCATCGAGCATATCAATCCGCGCGGCGCGGCCGAAAACATCACGCCCTTCACTCATGGCTCGGCGGCCTTCACCGACATCATGAAGACCGAAAGCCTGCGCCAGGCGCTCGATGCCGGCCAGTTCGACGCCGCTTTCGGCGGCGCCCGGCGCGACGAGGAGGCCAGCCGCGCCAAGGAGCGCATCTATTCCTTCCGCACGCCGGACCATCGCTGGGACCCGCGCAATCAACGGCCGGAACTCTGGAACATCTATAACGGCATGATCCGCAAGGGCGATAGCGTGCGCGCCTTCCCGCTGTCGAACTGGACCGAGGTCGATATCTGGCGCTACATCCAGGCCGAGGATATCCCGCTCGTGCCGCTCTACTACGCCCGCAAGCGCAAGTTCGTGGAGCGCGACGGCATGATCATCCTTGCCGAGGATCCGCGTCTCGAACTGCTGCCCGGCGAAGTGCGCCAGGAAGGCATGATCCGCTTCCGCACGCTCGGCGATTTCCCGCTGACCGGCGCAATCCGCTCCGAGGCTAGCACGCTCGAAGAGGTGATTGCCGAACTCGAAATTGCAACGGTGTCCGAACGCCAGGGCCGCGCCATCGACCGCGACCAGTCCGGCTCCATGGAAAAGAAGAAGCGTGAAGGATATTTCTGAGATGACCGCAGCCCAAACCGCCGTCTCGGCCGCAACCGTTGCCAGCCTGCCCGCCGCCGAGCCGCAGAAGCGCGACTCGCGTCCGCTGCGCCTCATCACCTGCGGCAGCGTCGATGACGGCAAGTCGACGCTGATCGGCCGCCTGCTGTGGGACACCAAGGCGGTCAAGGAAGACCAAGCCGCCACGCTGCAGCGCGATTCCACCGGCAAGCAGAACGATCTCGGCCTGCCCGACTTCGCGCTCCTGCTCGACGGCCTGCAGGCCGAGCGCGAACAGGGCATCACCATCGATGTCGCCTATCGCTATTTCTCGACCGACAAACGCTCCTTCATCGTCGCCGACACGCCCGGTCACGAACAATATACCCGTAATATGGCGACTGGCGCCTCGACCGCCGATCTCGCCATCCTGCTCGTCGACGCCCGTCTCGGAATCCTCGAGCAGACGCGCCGCCACGCGACAATCGCCTCGCTGCTGGGGATCAAGCAGTTCGTGCTCGCCGTCAACAAGATCGACCTGACGGGCTACGACCGCGCCGGCTTCGAGAAGATCAGCCACGAATTCCGCGAATTCGCGCTGTCGCTCGGCGTCAAGCAGATCACCGCCATTCCGATGTCGGCGCTGAAGGGCGAAAACGTCGTCTATTCCGGCCAGGGCGCCATGCCCTGGTACACTGGCCCGACGCTGGTGGAGACGCTGGAGCTTGCGACCGTGCGTTCGTCGCAGACGGTCGGCTTCCGCCTGTCGGTGCAGCGCGTCTCGCGCCCCGGCGAAAGCTTCCGCGGCTATCAGGGCACGGTTGCCGGCGGCTCGGTCAAACCGGGCGACAGCGTCATGATCCTGCCGTCGGGCATGGTCGCCAACGTCTCCAAGATCGTCACCTTCGATCTCGTGCGCAACGCCGCGGTTGCCGGCGACGCGATCACGCTGGTGCTCGACCGCCAGGTCGACGTGGCGCGCGGCGACATGATCGTCTCGATCGACGCCCAGCCGCAGGTCGGACTCGCCTTCGACGCGCAGGTCGTCGCCCTCCAGCCGGAGGGCATCGAGCCCGGCAAACGCTACTGGCTGAAGAGCGGCAGCCGCCGCCAGCGCGTCCAGGTGCAGCCGCTCAGCCAGCTCGAACTGAAGACCGGCACGTGGAATCCCGCCCAGCGGCTCTACATGAACGCCATCGGCAAGGTGCGCCTTGCCTTCGACGAAGCAGCGATCTTCGACCCTTACGAGCAGAACCGGAATTCCGGCTCCTTCATTCTGATCGATCCGGAGACCAACAATACGGTCGCCGGCGGCATGGTGACCGGCAAACGCGCCGAACTCGGCGGCCTCCACAATGGCGAAGCCCGCGTCATCCTGTCGCTTCCGGCCGATCTTGCCGAGCAGATCATGGCGAGCGAGCTTTTCGCCAGCCGCAGCCACGAGGCCGAGGTGCGCCGCATGACGGCAGCCGAGGCGGCCGAGCTGTGGTCGAGCGCCGCCAGCGATATTTAATCGGGGATTGAGGGGCCAGCCAGGCTGGTCTCTTATGCGGTTTTATGCGAAGCCGAATCCGCCCATTGCAGGCTGGCGGATTCCTGCTGAACGGCGATCTCGCCGCGAGCTCGCTGCCCACTCTGCGACAAGGACCTTGGTCCCGCTTTCGGCTCTCGCGCCGGCCTCTCATGACCTCACATCGGGATTTTGATCGTCGCAGTGAACCCGCTGGAAGGATAGGTAAGTTCCACGCTTCCACCCATATGGACGGCGAGGCCTTCGATCAGTTCGGTCCCATAGCCCTTGCTGACAGGCTCAGAGATACGCGGCCCTGCTTCCTCGCGCCACTGGCATACAAGCGTCGTCCGATCCGGCGGACTTGCTTCCAATTCCCAGGTCACCCGTATCTTTCCGGCCGGTATCGAGGCAGCTCCGTGTTTCAATGCGTTCGTGCTGAGTTCGTGCAGGATCATGCTGACCGGAAGAACCTTTGAACTGAGAATTTCTACGGAAGGTCCAGAGCATTCGAGCCGTTGCAAAACCGTGCTACCGATCGCGCCTGTCAGCAAGGCTTCGAAGTCAGCCACCCCACCAAGGGCGGCAACTTCCTGAGCGCGAAAGGTGACACGCAGCCTTTCAAGCAGCGCTTCCTTGAAGCTTGCCACGGCCGGATCGTCGGTCCTGGAGTTCTTCACGACCGACTGAACGACGGCCGCGAGATTCCTCAACCGATGCCGCATCTCCGCGACGATGAAGTCCATCTCGGCATCGTGGCGCTGGCGCTCCGTCACGTCGTCGAAGATGACCAGGATATTGGGACTGTTGTCATCCGGATGAACGAGGCGTCGGGCGTCGACAAGAAACGTACGGTGGCCGATTGTCGGGAAATCATGCTTCACTTCAAAGCCGATGACGGCAGCGGACCGTGGGATGACAGAGGATATGAGCCGCCGAAGCTCCGGGACATCCCACTGCCCATTGCCAAGCCCGAAGAAGTTTTGGGAGAGGATGTCATCCCGGTCGACTTCGAAAGCCTTGATGAACGCGTTGTTTGCGGTCGTAATACAGAAATGCTGATCCAGCACGACAACGGGCTGGGTCATTGTGTCGACAATTCCCTGGGCCTGCACGTGCCCGATCTTCATCAGGCGATACAAATCTTCCAGCAACATGGATGCTATCCCCTCCTTACGCTTAACGAGGCGACAATAAGGGAGCCCTCAGCCAGGAACTCCCGTTCGACAGGTAAGCCCCTGCATCAAAGGTAATCCTTTCTGCATGGCTGGCAATGTCCGCAGGTGGCGCGAAATGGTGGCTTTTCGACGAGCAAGGATCGAACCTTCGCGCCCGGTTAATGGGGACGGCAAGCCTGGACGGTCCTTTTGCGGTAGAACACTCATCATCACCCGGCTATAAAGGTCATGCAGCATTGGCTTTTAGCGGTAAACGATGCCCAATTCTCCCGAATCCTCAGGTGAAAGCGTTAACAGCTCGAGCCCGGGTCGCAATCAGACAGTCGATCCGGAGGCGCCAGCGGTTGCTGGGGAATCGCCGGGAAGCACCCAAGTCGATGACCCGCAACCGCCCCACGCATCCTTCGGCCGGACCCGACGGGCCATGAGCAATCTATTCCGTGCGCTGCGTGACGATTTGCAGGCAAGTTCGGCGTTGGCGAAGTGCAGGACGGCCGCCTCGGTTTTAAGGCGGAAGCTAGGGAACTTGTTGCGCCTTGCAGCAACATCGGCTCCGGCCAGGTGGATGACCCCAGCTCTCGCCAGAACCGGGCACGGAATTCGCGAGCGGCGGACCAATCCGGGTGAAAGCAGCCAGCGCCGGTCGCATCCGGCGGGCTGGCGGAAATTCGCTCTGGGGTCGGCACTGCTTGTCTGCCTCCTCGTCACCAGCGTGCTGGTGTGGGCATTGAAAGACGTGCCCTGGAGCGAAATCCGCGATGGCACTTTGAAGCCGGTCGTGGTGCTGGAAACCGCCGATGGCGCGCCACTGGTAAGACAGGGACCTTATCAAGGGCCATATGCGCGATACGACCAGTTTCCGCCGCATCTGATCGATGCCGTCCTTTCGATTGAGGATCGCCGGTTCATGGATCATTTCGGCGTCGATCCCAGGGGCATCGGGCGGGCGTTTCTGCGGAACTTGAAGGCTGGCTCGGTGGTAGAGGGTGGCAGCACGATCACGCAGCAACTCATCAAGCTGCAATACCTCGACAGCGATCGAACGATTAAACGAAAGATTCAGGAGCTCGTCATCGCCGTCTGGCTGGAGTGGAAGCTCGGCAAGCGCGAAATCCTGACGCGCTATCTCAACAGCGTCTATCTCGGCGCGGGCGCGACCGGAATGCCTGCCGCCGCGCGCATCTATTTCAACAAGGATATCGGCGCCCTCAACCTGCCGGAGTCGGCGATGCTGGCGGGGTTGCTGCGGGCGCCGAGCCAATGGAACCCGATCGACAATTTCGAGGGCGCCCGGCAGCGCACCCTGGTCGTTCTCGACGCGATGACGGCCAATGGCAAGATCACCGAGCCACAGGCGGCGGAAGCCAAGACGAGCTTTGCCAGGCTGCACCCGACGACGCCCACGCCGCGCTCCGGGAGCTGGTTTGCAGACTGGATTTCACCGCAGGCGAGCGAAATCGCCGGCTCCTCGCCAGGTTCAACGACGGTGCGCACCACGCTGATGCCGCAGCTGCAGCAGATCGCCGAGCGCGTCATGAAGAAGGCCTTGGACAGCGAAGGAAAGGCGGTCGGAGCATCCCAGGCGGCGTTGGTTGCGATGACGCCGGACGGCGCGGTCGTTGCGATGGTTGGCGGGCGCGACTACGAGGCGAGCCAGTTCAACCGCGCCGTCACCGCCATGCGCCAGCCGGGCTCCACCTTCAAGCTCTTCGTCTACTACGCGGCGCTGAAGGCTGGGCTCACCTTGTCCGACCAGGTGCTGGACGCACCAATCGAGATCGACGGCTGGTCGCCAGAAAATTCCGGTGGCGATTATCGCGGTTGGGTATCGCTTGCCGAGGCGTTCGCGCGATCGCTCAATGCCGCCTCAGTGTCGCTCGCCGAAGAGGTTGGTCTCGACAATGTGATTGCCGCAGCGCGCGAACTCGGCATCGATGCACCCCTGGCCAACACGCCGTCCTTGGCGCTTGGTACCTCCGAAGTCAATCTGCTCAATCTCACCAGCGCCTATGCGTCCGTCCAGCTCGGCAGGGCACCTGTCAAGCCCTGGGGTATCATCGACTTCCAGGCGGCAGGGCAGCCCAAGGCCTTTCGCGTTGGCGCGCAATCAAAGCCGGGTGTCGATCTTTCGCCTTACCAGTCCGATCTCCTCGGGCTGCTGCAGCTGGTGGTCGAGCGCGGCACCGGACGGGGAGCAGATCCCGGCACCTTTGCGGCTGGCAAGACCGGCACCAGCCAGAACAATCGTGATGCCTGGTTCGTCGGCTTCACGGACACCCTCGTCGTCGGTGTCTGGGTTGGCAATGACGATGACACGCCGATGAAGGGGGTAACGGGCGGCGCCCTGCCAGCCCATATTTGGCGGGACTTCATCCGCGGGGCGACGGTCGAACCGACGCTGAACGGAGTACGATCGAGTGAAGCGGTCGTCGATGGCCAAGGCGCACCGCAGTCCTGCAACATCACCGCCTGCTCGCGCAGTTACCGCTCCTTTCGGCCGTCCGACTGTAGCTATCAGCCCTATTCCGGCGGCCGACGGCTTTGCGAAAAGTGATGTGGCTCGGTAAAGATCGTTTTTGCCGAACAGATCATCGCGAGCGAGCCCTTCGCCGGCCGCAGCCACGGGGCCGAGCTGCGCCGCATGCAGAAAACGGACTTTTTCAATTCACGAATCGCCGTTTGCGCTTGCCCGCGGGCCAATGTGAGACCATTCTTGGATCGGATCCCGGCGGTGCGGTAAGACGAGAGATCGGGCCTGGCAACGCTCACTTTCGACCTCGAAGCACTTAACGTGGCGCCTTTTCTCGACTGATCCCCGAGCGAGGAGTTGCCCATGTCCACGCCCTATGTCGACCATCCGCTACAACCGGGCGACCGGGTCCCGAACGTTGTGCTTGATGCGATCTCACACGAGGGGAAGATCGCACTTGATGACTTTCGTGGCCGCAGCCCATTGTTGATCGGTTTGTTTCGAGGCCTGCATTGTCCGTTCTGCCGGCGCCATGTCGCGACGATGGCATATCTCAACCCGATGCTGCGTGAGAAAGGCGTCCAATCCCTGGCTGTTGTAAACACCCCGGTCGAGCGCGCGCGGCTCTATTTCCGTTACCATCCGATACCCGATCTTCTTGCTGCTTCCGACCCGGTACGGGCTTCGCACCAAGCCTTCGGCTTACGCGAGGTCGGGATCGACACGCTTATGGCGATACGGATCGATCTTCCGGGCGAGTTGCCCGAGCCTATGGGGGTGAGGGAAATGGACGAATTTGTCAACGCGAAGGAAGGATATCAAATGACGGAAGCTGATCAGCAGATGATGACTGCCGACCACGGGCAGCTTGTCGGTCAGTTCCTGATCGACCGGGAGGGCATCGTACGCTGGAACTTCACTGAAATTCTGGAGGGTGGGCTCCAGACATTCAAGGCACCGAATTCCCAGGAATTGATGTCGGTAGCTTCCGAAATCGCACATTAGCGGCGAAAAACTCGCTCGACGATCCACCGCCCGGGTGGTGCTCAGTGGGTTGAGCGCTGCGGCCCAGCCAACCGGGCGAACTACTGCGTTAGAGCGGTTTTCAGCGCATCGACGACAACGCGGATGGAGGGGACGTCCTTGATATCCGAATGGACAACCAGCCACACCTCTCTTGTCAAAGCCTGTTCGTTTTCAATGCGCTGGAGACCGCTGGACTCCGGAGCGGCGAAATCGGGGAGCATGACGACACCTGCGCCAAGTCTTGCGGTTGCGGCCTGAAACTCCAGAATGGATGACCTCACGGCGATCGGCCGGCCGGCGGCCAGTTCCGTCAGCCGCAACTGTTGCGGTGAGGCGTTCATGGTTTCGTCGTAACCAATGAAGGTCCAGTCCGGCGGTGAAACCGTTTCAAGGTAAGTCTTTGATGCATAGAGATGGAAGTCCATCTCGCCAAGCTTGACGATGGCGTAATCGCCGTCCTCCGGACGCGACATGCGCACGGCGATATCCGCCTCTCGCCTGTTCAGGGATGCGAGGCGCTTTTCTCCGACAAGCGTGATCTGAACACCCGGATGATCTCGCCTGATGGCCGCGATCGGCTTTGCCAGCAGCACGCTTGAGAGAGCGGGCGGCGCGCTGATCCTCACATGGCCATGCAGTTCCGTGGCGCTGCTGCGACCAAGCTGCTCGATAGCCGCAGTCTGCGCCGCGACAAGAGATGCATGCCTGGCAACCTGCTCTCCATCCGAGGTCAAGATGATGCGGCGTCCGCGGCGGTCCACCAGCTTGCGTCCCAGACTGGCTTCAAGCGACGAAACGCGCCGACTGATCGTGGCGTGTTCGACGCCGAGCTGCTTTGCGGCACCAAGCAACGTTCCCGACTGGGCGAGCGCCAGGAAATGCCGAAGGTCGTCCCAGTCGATCTTTGTGAATTCTCTCCCAATCATTTTTAAGCAATAGAGAATTTTCACACATAATGCCATTGGTTAGTTTGTGCCCATGCAGGAGCACGAGAGATGACTGAGCAAATCGTATGGCTGAACGCCCCCGGCGACATCACCCAGTTCCATGTGGAGGATCACCGTTGTGAGCCTCCCGGCGATGGCGAGATAAGGATCCGTCATGAGGCGATCGGAACCAACTTTCTCGACGTCTATCATCGAAAGGGCCTCTACCCCATGCCCTCCTACCCCTCGGTGATCGGTGCCGAGGCCGCGGGCATCGTCGACGATGTCGGTCCTGGCGTCTCCACGTTCAAGAGGGGAGACCGCGTTGCCTATGCAGGGCCGCCGATTGGCGCCTATCGCACCATGAGGAACATTGCCGCCGAAAGGGCGATCAAGCTGCCGGATACCGTTTCAGCGAAAACGGCAGCGGGTTCACTGCTCAAAGGCATGACCGCCTATATGCTGTTGAAAAGGATCTATAATGTTCGTGCGGGAACGCGGGTTCTGATCCATGCGGCCGCGGGTGGGCTCGGGAGCATCCTCGTTCGTTGGGCGAGATCACTCGATGCCACCGTGATTGGGACGGTCGGCTCTCCGGAAAAAGCAGCGCTCGCCGCGTCTTATGGAGCCGACCACCTGATTGTTGGACGAGGCGCCGATATCGTCGCGGAAGTGAAACGGCTCACGAACGGACATGGTGTCGACGTCGCCTATGACGGGATAGGCGGCGACACATTGCTCAAGAGCATCCGCTCTGTCCGACCGTTCGGCATGGCTGTCACCATCGGTCAGGCCGCCGGTGCTATTCCACCGGTGCCTGTCGAGGAACTTCGCCCGGGCAAGGCGCTCTGCCATCCGAGCATCATGGCCTGGTGCGCTGACGTCGACCAGTATCGCGAGGCTGCTCTCGTTGCAGTCCAGGCGATGGAAACAGGGATCGTTTCGCAGATCGGAGCCGAATATCGTCTGGCCGATGTTGCCAAGGCGCATGAAGAGATGGAATTCGGACGCTCGACGGGCAGCATCCTGCTGATACCCTAGATCTGGAGCCTTCCGGTCCCCGCGGGTTTCGACGTTCCGATCCGGAATGGAAAGGTTCGAAGATGGCAACGATTATCGCGTCGAACCGCGCGGGACGATGGAGAAGCCGCAATCGACCCTGTCTTTACCGCGCGTCTCGTCGCGAACCGCGTGCAGCAGCAGGTCGGCGACGCGGTAGCCGATTTCGTAGCGGGGGATGTGCACCGTCGTCAGCGTCGGCTCGGTGAAGGTCGAGAATTCCAGATCGTTGAAGCCGCAGATGCCGAAATCTTCGGGCACGCGGATGCCGCGTGCCTTGCATTCGATGAGGACGCCGAAGGCTAGTTCGTCGCTTTGGGCAAAGACGGCATCGACATCGGGCACGCTTTGCAGCAGGCGGGAAAACAGCTCCCTGCCGAGGCCGATGCGGTTCGGCGCATCGCCGCCGATGACGAGGTCTTCCTGGAAAAGCCCGGCTTGCCGCATGGCAGCCTCATAACCCGCCAGCCGGCGGCGCGAGCGGACATCGCCGCCGCGGCCGACGAAACCGATCATCTTATAGCCCCTCGACAGCAGGAAGCGGGTGGGCTCAGCGCCTGCCGCATAATGATCGAGGCCAACGACCAGCTTTTGCGGCTCCTGGCTGAGATCGGTGATATGGGCGATGGGACAGGTGGCGCTTTCGATCAGCGGCAGAAGATCGCGATAGGATTCGGCGCCGGCGATGATGACGCCGGCCGGCTTCTGCGTCAGGAAGGATTTCAGCAGGCCGGCCTCACCCTCGGCATGGTGCAGCGTGCTGGCATATTGCACGGTGAACTCAGTGTCGCGGAAGCAATCCTCGATTCCGATCATCAGGCCGGCAAAGCCGTATTGCTGCAAGGCGGGCGTGATGACGCCGACAATGCCGTTGTGGCGGCCCGCCAGTGCCCGGGCGGCAAGGTTGGGGATATAGCCCATCTCCTCGACCGTGCGCAGGATCACCTCGCGCAGATCCGCCGAGACGATTTCGGGATTGCGAAGCGCACGCGAGATGGTGATGGGGCTGACGCCCACCCTCTTGGCGACATCGCTCAATTTCACAGGCGCGCCGCGCCTTCCCCGCTCCACCGACCTGCTCATTGCCCCCGTATGCCGCCGCGAGACTCGACCGCGTCCGATCCTCCACCTTTACTTTCTGGAGAAGAAATAATTTAGAGTCTACTAACATTTTTATGATGGCAACGCCGTGTGGGTAAGCGGCGGATGCTCTGCCGCAATTACGCGTGTCAGCAGCGGCCGGATCACTGCGGGGGCGATAAGTCTATTGATTTGCGAAGGAAATCACCGGGCAGAAGGATGCCGGGCAAACGCGGTGGCGCTCGCCGATCCGCCGCACCCGCCGTTCAAGGCAGCCACAAACTGAAGGTTAACCCCCGGTTAAACCTTACAAATCGGCAATATAAACATGATCAATATTTAATTTGTAAATGGCGCTGACGCGATCATATGAATCGACGAGCGCGAATTCTTCCATTCGCCAGGCCGCCGCCCCGACGACCGCGCGTGTCCCACGAGGAATTGGCGCCATACGCCTTCCGACGCCAGGTCCCAGAGATGGAACCGCGACGCCATCAAAAGCCAATGCTCCTGTAAGGGGCGACCGCCCAAGGGATCACCGCCATGACACCTATTCTCCGCACACACCGCGCCGCAGCGCTCGTCGGAGCCGCCATCATCGCCGGCTCGGCATGCCTGCCTTTTGCGATCCATACGTCCAACGCTGTTGCCGCGCCTTCCGATACGGGCGGCATTCTTGCCGCAAGCGGCTCGTTTGCGTCGATCGTCGATGTCGACAAGCCCGCCGTCGTTACCATTACCACCACCGTCAAGGCGACCGATATCAGCGCCGGCGAGCAGGATTCGCCGATGGACGAGCAGTTCCGCCAGTTCTTCGAGGATCAGGGCATCCCGCTGCCGCGCCCGGCGCCGCAGCAAAAGCCCTCCCAACATGCGATGGCGCTCGGCTCCGGCTTCGTCATCAGTGCCGATGGCGTGATCGTCACCAACAACCATGTCATCGACAATGCGCTCGACATCAAGGTGACGCTCGACGACGGCACCGAACTGCCGGCCAAGCTGATCGGCACCGACCCGAAATCCGATGTCGCCGTGTTGAAGATAGACGCAGGCAAGCCGTTGCAGACGATTGCCTGGGGCGATTCCGACAGGCTGAAGCTCGGCGACCAGATCCTGGCGATCGGCAACCCTTTCGGCATCGGCACCACGGTTACGGCCGGCATCGTCTCGGCGCGCGGCCGCGACCTGCACAGCGGCCCCTATGACGATTTCATCCAGATCGACGCGCCGATCAACCACGGCAATTCAGGCGGTCCGCTCGTCGACCGCGAGGGCAAGGTCGTCGGCATCAACACCGCCATCTATTCGCCGAACGGCGGCAGCGTCGGCGTCGGCTTCGCCATTCCCTCCGACGAGGCCAAGGCGATCGTCGCCAAGCTTCAGAAGAACGGCTCGATCGATCACGGCTATCTCGGCGTGCAGATCCAGCCGGTCACCAAGGACGTCGCAGATGCCGTCGGCCTCGACAAGACGGGCGGCGCGCTGGTGGCCGCCGTCTCCGCCGATACCCCGGCCGCCCAGGCCGGCCTGAAGCCCGGCGATATCGTCACCTCGGTCGGCGGCCAGGCCGTCAAGACGCCGAAGGACCTGTCGCGCCTCGTCGCCGATCTCTCGCCGGGCACGCGGGAATCGCTCGGCGTCTGGCGCGACGGCAAGGCGATCGATCTCACCGTCACCGTCGGCGCCAATGCGGACGGCCGGAAACGGGCCGCGGCGACAAGCCCGCAAGCGCAGGGCCAGGCCTCCGGCCAGCCGAGCCTCGGCATCGGCCTTGCCGAGCTGACGCCCGATCTGCGCCAGCAGCTCAACCTGCCGCGCTCCGCCAGCGGCGCGGTGGTCGCCAGCGTCAACCCGGACAGATCGGCCGCTGCCGCCGGCATCCAGCCGGGCGACGTCATCGTCTCGGTGAACGACCGGCCGGTCCGCAATGCCCGCGACGTCAAGGCGGCGATCGCCGAAGCCGGCAAGGCCGGCCGCAAATCGGTGCTGCTGCTCGTCGAACGCGACGGAAATAGAACCTTCATCGCCGTGCCATTTTCCGCGGCCTGAGGCGGCCGCGTCCGGAAATAAAACCTTTATCGCCGTGCCGTTCAACGCGGCCTGATCTGCATCATAAAGGCCGATGCGCCCGGGCCGCGATCCGGGCGCGATCACGTCAGGCCGAATGCCTTCTCGAGATCGGCCGCCAGCTTCTGAACGGCAGCCGGTTCAGCCCGCGAAATGCCGAAGAGGATGCCGGTGGCGGATTTGCCGATAAAGAAATCCGACATCGGCATCAGCCCATATCCTGACCGATTGACCTCGGCGATGATTGCCCGGTCATTCATCGCCTCGTCGCGAAACCAGGTGGCAAGCTGCAACCCGCCGTAACCACCCGATAGGGCAAGACGGTCCGCAAATTGCCCGGTCAGCATCTCGACCGTGCGGACCATGCGATCGGCATAATGCGGGTTCATGCGGCGGAGATGGGCGCGCAGCCTGCCCTCACTGATAAAATCCGCGAGGGCGGCCTGAACATGGGTGGGGACGGCAACGCCGCTGCGCTGCAGCGCCTCCGATGCCTCGGCAACCAGCCAGCGCGGCACGACCGCATAGGCGACACGCAGACCAGGTGCCAGAACCTTTGAGAAGGTGCCGAGATAGGCCACGACTTCTGCCCGGTCTATCCCCTGCAGGGCGGCAATCTGGCGTGACCCATAGTGAAAGTCGCTGTCATAATCGTCTTCGACGATGAGGCTGCCATCCCGGCGCGCCGCCTCCAGCAGCGCCAGCCGGCGCGGCAGGGTCAGTGTCGCCCCCGTCGGATATTGATGGGACGGGGTCACGTAGATCAGCGCCGGTTGCGGGCCCTCAGCCCTGGAAACATCGATACCCTGCTCATCGCACGGCACCGGCACGATTTCGGCGCCGGCATCGCCGAGCAAGGCGCGAGCGGCGGGATAACCGGGGTTTTCCATCCAGGCGGACTTGCGGCCGCTCCGTCGCAACATTGTTCTTGCCAGTATGTCGATCGCCGCGCGGGTGGAAGGCACGACCAGAACCTGCTCGGGGACGGCCACAACGCCGCGTGTCGTTGAAATATGATCGAGAATGGCCTTACGCAGTTCGAAAATCCCGGTCGCATTCTCATAACCGAGATGCTGGATACGGAGAGAACGGCTGCGCGCCGCAAGATAGCGGCTCCATACGGCGTGCGGGAAGGCCGACACGTCGGGCACCCCCGGCCGGAACAGGGCGTGATCGGGTGACTTGTCCGAAGGCGTTTCCGCGATCGGCCACGGATCATCCATCGGTCGTTGCTGCTGCATGCGCGCGAGGGCGGCAATGCGTGTCGCCGCACCAGCGGAGGCTTCGATATAACCTTCGGATTTCAAGCGGTCATAGGCCTCCACTGCGGTGGAGCGTGCGACACCGAGCGAAGCCGCAAAAGCGCGGGTCGACGGCAGCTTGTAGCCGGCCGGAAGCTGGCCGAGCAGGATGCGGTCCCGGAGACCGCGATAGATCTGACCCGCAAGATCGCCCGCGTCGCGATCGAGGTCGAGCCATGCGGGTGCTGGTGTCATTGCCTCACTGGTCTGCTCGAAAGATCGAAACTGGACTTTTACTTCAGTCCATCCTGAAGGCAAGAGCAGCGGAGTTCGATGCAACGATGGATATGACGATGGATCTTTCAGACTGGAAGGGCGTGGCACGCCCCGCCCGCGCCCCGATCGAGGGCCGCTATGCCCGCCTGGAGCCGCTCGACGCAGCAAGGCATGGCGCCGATCTTCTCCGCTCGGCCCAGGAGCCCGGTGCGGATGCCCGCTTCCGCTACCTGTTTGAAGAGGCGCCTGTCGACATGGCCGCCTTCACGCCCTGGCTGACAAGGGCTTCGGAAAGCGAAGATCCGCTCTTCTTTGCGGTCATCGACAAGGCGACGGGGCGCGCCGAAGGGCGGCAGGGACTGATGCGGATCGATACCGCCCATGGTGTCATCGAGATCGGCAACATCCTCTGGGGACCGGCGATGGCCCGCACGCGGGTGGCGACTGAAGCGCTGTATCTCTGCGCGGCTCATGTCTTCGACACGCTCGGCTATCGCCGCTTCGAATGGAAGTGCAACAATCTCAATGAGCCTTCGAAGCGCGCTGCCGAGCGCTTCGGCTTCTCCTTCGAAGGCGTCTTCCGCCAGCATATGGTGCAGAAGGGCTGCAATCGCGACACCGCCTGGTTTGCGATGACGGATGGGGACTGGCCAAGGCTGAAGGCAGGATATTCCGCGTGGCTTTCGCCCGATAATTTCGACAGCGACGGCCGACAGAAAAGCAAACTCGGCTTTTGAACGAGTCGGGAAGGAGAAGCCCGTGAAGGCGGGCTTTTCCTTGTTTCTGTCCGGCTCCGGCACAGCGCTGCGGCCTTCCCTGTCATCGCCATCGCAGCAGATGGTAAACTCCGGCATTTCCCCACGAAAAACCGAAGAAAGCGCCTGTTTTCCGTGCCGGAAAGCGACACAGAAACAAGAGGTTGCGCCATTGCCTGACAGGGCGGCCGGCGGCCGATCAACTGCCGCTGGACGAATTAACCCTACTGGCTTACCTTAATATCAGCATCGGCTTGAATAGATCCCGCCCTGTGACATCGTATTTTCGTGATTGCTAATTTGTTCCAGTAAAGCGCACCGGAACTGCGGCCCGCCTTTCCCTGGGAGAGACCGGCTTCATGCATCAACGGACGCAGCAACATCAAACGGAGGGGTATGCCATGAACAACATCCTGGAATTTCGGGCCAAATGCCCGCAGGACGAAAGCCTGGCCGACTGCCGGGAGGCGCTTGAGCCACATGTGATGAAGATCGTTGCCGAGGCCGTCGGCCGCGGCTATTCGCCGGCGGAAGCGGCCATGGTGGTCGCCGATATCGCCGACGATTACATCCTGATGCTGTCGCGTGAACTGCGGCATTGATGGGCGGCGTGCGTGAGCACCTCGGCACGCCGCCCATGATCCGGGAGCAAGGGCATAGGCCCCTGCGCCCGCATCAGTGGACCGCGCGGCACCTGCCGGGGTAGCAGGGGGGTACAGGAGACGAGACCCGCCGCGCGGCCCGGCGCCTAACGCCATTTCGGCTGGCGCGGCGGCGCGTTGGCCTGAATCTCATGCAGCGGCGCGCGAGACCCGAGCAACTTCTTCAGCTTCTTCTCCTCCGCCGGACCAATCCCAAATTTGCGGCAATGCTCCGCGACATCATGTTCCCGTGGGCCGGGAATGCGAACTTGGCGATTGCTCATGCTCTTCATGTCTGTTTCCTCCTGAAGGGGATAACAAACAGGCGGCGGTTTTGTTCGTTAGCAAAGTCTAAATTTAAAGATACGGCTGGAGACAGCAATATATCAGCCAAACGGCGTTGTTTTGCTGCGTTTCACTTGGCGGCACTCTTCATCGATCGCCGGAAAAGCCAAACAACGCCGAGACGGCGCCTCCCCTCAACTGATCTTCAGCCAATGCCTGAGTGCGGCCACCGCCCCGTCGCTGGCATAGGCAATGATCCCGCCCGTCGTCAGCCCGGCAAAGGCGATCAGCCCCGAGATGCCGTAGCCGATCGATTTCATCCGTTTCCACTCCTCGAGCGCCGGGCCGACCGCCTCCTGGTTCCTCTCGACGGTTTCCTTGAGCGTTCCGATCTCGGCGCGGATCTGCGCATCGGCGCCGCCGCTGATTGCCACTTTCGTATCGAGACGTGCGATCTGCCTTGCCTGCTCGTCGAGGCGCTTGTGGATCACCACCCTGGAATCATGGGCATTGGCCTTTTCGCCGCCCATCTCCTGGCGCAGCAGCGCGACGTTTTCCTCGATGCCGGTCAGGCGGCCCTCCACGCGCCCGAGAGCGCGCAGGATATCGTCATTCGATGTCATATCGGCACCCTGTCATGAATTGAATTTCAGCTTTTCGGATTGCGCAATGCCGTCGGCGATGCGGTCGATCATGACGGGCTGCGGGTGGACGAAGGATAGCGGCGAAAGCTCCCCGACCGACGGCGCCGGGCGGACCACGGTCCCGACCGGCATGACGACGGCGCTCGCCCCCTGATAGGTAATGACGTTGCCGGCGATGCCGGCGATAACCTGCGTGCTCAGGCGGGCGATGCCGTCCGGCCCGGAATAGATGTGCAGCGTCTGCTCCGGCCGGAAGAGGCTCGCATCGGCGACAACGATCTGATTGTAGGTCGCCACCCCATCGGTGCCGGCCTGCGCCGTCAACGTCGTGCTCGCAAGCTCCAGCATGCCGGGCCAGACGCCGCCTGCGGACGGCGATACCCACGCTCCGTAGGTATCGATTGCCGCGTCACAACAGGCCGATGTCTGGCCGAGAATGTCGTCGCGAAGGCGCCATTTGCCCGAAGCGTCCGTCCCGTCCGCGGGCCAGGTGTTGTTGGCTCCGTAGACCTGATATTCCGCCCGCAGCCCGAGGTCGTTGCAGGTGATGCTGCCGGTCGCCGGCGACGTGCCGCCGGCGATATTATAGGTGAAGGTATTCGCGCCGGTGACCGTGATCACATAGCTGCCATTGTAGGCCGTCGGCGTCGCGCCTGAAATCGTGACGGTCTGCCCTGTCGCAAGGCCGTTGAGGCCGCTTGCGATGGTCGCCGTGGCGACCGTGCCGACTGACGTCAGCGTGATGGTGCGTGTGATGGTCGTGCGTCCGAGCGGCGGGAAGGCGACGATTTTGACGCCGGCATATTCGGCTCGGATGCGGGTGACAAGCGAGCGGTAGTTTGTGTTGAACCACGTGCTGTATGATGTCGACGTGTCGTTCTGGCCCATCTGGTTTGCAACGACGGTGAAAGGCCATTTATTGCCGTTGAAGGCAATGATTTCGCGGAGGATGTCGCGGCGCCGCGTGGCAATCGCCGAGCCGCTGCCGGTAAATTCACGAACGGAGCCGGCGCCGGGCATGCCGATCAGGCAATGCGGAATGCGGCCAGGGCCGCCGTCCTTGTCGAGCCAGCGGCGCAACCAGCCGAGATTGCCGCGCGCATCGGCAGCGGCGGAATATTCCTGGCGCGCCTCGCCGATGCTGTCGACGAAGCCGAGGGCGACCGGCCTGCCGTCCCAGTCGCCCTTGGCGACCATGAAATCGGCGCCCCAATATTGCGGCTGCGCCTGCTGGCCATAGCTCGTATCGAGGGCGGCGGTGCTGTCGGCGAGCGGGCTATCCTTGAAGGCAAGCAGCGTATCGAGATCGCCGGCACCCCAGACGCGTTCGCCGCGATGCTTCTGGATGCGATAGACCGGCCAGATCTTGTCGCCGACGGCGGTGTGATAAAACAGCCAGATTTCGATTTCGCTTTCCGGCGCGACATCGGGAATGGTCAGTTCGTCCGTCCAGGCGCCGTTCGTCTGGTCGGCGACCGTCACGGTGTTCGAGCCGGCGAAGCTGCATTGGTGGAAGACGCCGGCGACGCGGATGAACATGGCATCGGCGATGACCGAATTGCCCGGCGCGCCGATCGCGCCGGTAACGACGGTTTCCTGCGGCGAATTTCCGCCCTCGGTCGAGGCGAAGCCGGAGAGATGGAAGCGGAAGGTCCGCGTCTTATATTGCGGCGTGTTGACGACGATCTTGGTGCAGACATAGTTCGTGCCGGAGGCGGCGGTGACGATCGCGCCCGACGGCATGCGGTTGCGGGTGGCGAAGAACATGTAGCGGTCGGGATCTCCGGCGCTGCCGTCCCCACCTTTCAGCAGCGGATTGGCAAGGGCAATCGAAATGGCGTTCATCATCGGCGTCTTCCGTATCGGCTGGTGAGGTCGTCGTAGAATTCGACGGTGCGCCCCTGGCGGGCATTGGCACGGTCGAGCGCCTGGCGCTCACGGGCAAGGATTGCGATCAGCGGCTCGCCTTCGAGGACAGGCGCATGCGCTTCCTGCCGTCTCAAATCATCGGGCAGCGGCGGCAGCACGAGGCCGGCCGCCGCCCTCCCCTTGGCAACCGCCGCCTGGTTCAGGCGCTCAGTGGCGGAGCAGCCACTGACGATCAGCAGCAGTGACAGCGCAAGCGCGGTTCTCTCGCGAAAGCTCGAGTTCATAGGATCGGATCTCGTTTTTCAATGTGTCTCGGGCCGCCTGCTCGGCCACCTCCGCGGCCAGAAGGCGCTTGCGGTGCTCTTCGGTGGCGAGCGAGCCCGCATTGCGCTGGCGCTCCATCTCGGCCGCCCGCGCCTCGGCCGCTGTCTTCTCGGCCAGCATCACATAGCCGGCGCGCGCCTGCCGGGCCGCCGAGGGATAGCCGATCGAAACGGCATAGAGGTGATAGAGCACCAACCCGGCGGCGATGCCGGCGCCCATCTTGAGCGTGTCGAGCAGGGAGAACATCAGATGCCCTCCAGGCAGAATTGCCGCTCTTTCTGCCGGCGCCGCGTCAGCCCGGGAAAGGTGATGCCGGCCGCACGGTTCCACTTGAGCAGCGCCTCGCAGCCCTCGGCCGTCCTGCCTTGGTTGATGAGCCTCACCGCGCTCGAGCCGCAGGCCGCCCTGACGCCGACATTATAGGCAAACGAGGTCAGCGCCACGAAACGCGCATCCGGCAGCGGCGCCGTCACGCACCTCTCTATGCCGTTGGCATAGTGCTGCAGTTCGAGCGAAAGCAGCGCTTTGCACTGCTCGAGCGTCTTGTAATCGCCGGGCTTCACGCCATTGGTGCTGCCGTAGCAGATCGTCCACGGCTGGCCCTGTGTGGCCGGATCCGGATAGGCGTGCTGCCGCAGCCCTTCGAAGTTTCCGACCAATGCCACGGCCATAGCGGCTGCGGCGCTACCCTTTTTGAGCCTATTCATCTTTGAGATTCTCCTGATGAATGATGCGCGCGATTGGGGACATCAGAAGGATGCCTATCGACAGCCATTTCGGGATGAAGTCATCGAGGTACGGCACGACATACGGCAGCAACTCGAAGGAGCCTGCCAAATAGACGCACCACATGGACAGCGACCACCTGAGCACGCGGCGCTTGTTGCGGATCAATTTCATGGGATTTTTGCCTCAGTATCGGCGGCTTATTAGAGTACTCGCAAGTACAATATTAGTTGTCTCTTGATAAAGTGTTCGCGCCGAGGTTACTTGGCCGCATGCGTTCACTTCAAAATTCGGTCAAAATCGAAGGTGTCGATACCGTCAGAGCGGTTGCCGCCCTGTCAGTTGTATTCGCGCATCTTCTTGGCCCCTCGATGCCGGGACTTTCAAAATACCTATTCACCGGCCATCCGGCGGTAATCGCCTTCTTTGTGGTTTCCGGCTTCTGCATCCATTACCCGTACCGGACGCGAATGCTTCAGGTCGGGCCATTTCTTGCCGGTCGCTTCATTCGGATCGTGCCGCCAGCCGCCGCGGCGTTCATCTTGGCGCAAGCGCTGGGGATGCGAGCCTATAATCCGATCGACGGCTATATTCTCTGGTCCGTCGTCTGCGAGGCCGTTTACTACTGCCTTTATCCGCTTATCTTGGCCACCTCTCGCCGGATCGGATGGCCCTTGCTCATCGCGGGCTCTGTCTTGGCCTCATATGGCGTGGCGATAGGCGTTGGCCCTGATCAATACGGAAACGCCCAAGCCTACGGGCCACAACTCAATTGGGTTGTCGGGCTCCCCGCATGGCTGCTTGGCTGCTACCTCGCTGAAAATCTTCACTGTCTAAAACTGCCAGGTAATGTTTGGGGCTGGCGCGCCGCGACTGCCGTAACTGCTTCCGCTCTTTATTGGGCGACGATGAACACCGCCGCCGGCTTTTACCTGACTATGGTGCCGTTCTCGGCGCTCGCCGCTTGCTGGATACTGGCCGAGATCAGGAATGCTTCTGAAAGAGGTCCCATCAATGCCTTAGAGGCGATCGGTAGCGCCTGCTTTTCAATTTACCTCGTCCATGTGATCGCGGCCGCGGTGATTGAATGGTTCGTGACGACGCCGATCGTCGTCTGCGCCGTGTCGCTGGCGCTCGTCATTCCCTTCTACCGATGGATCGAGAAGCCGTGCCATGGCGCCGCGCGCCGTGCCAAAGCGACGATGGAGCAGTTAGCGGCCAGACGTCGTTTGGAAGAACGCGATGGGATCGCGATAAGCGACGGTGCGTAGCCTCTCAAAGGTGCTGAGGAACGCGATGCCTGCGGCAGAGCGATCGCGCTACCTTCAGGCGACGTACCGTTGGCGAGACTTTCTGACGAAGGAAATGCGAGCGATCATTGCCGCGACGGCGAAAAGGCTGATTATACCCAGCATAGCGAGCTGACGGCTGATAAGAACACTGCGCTGACTTCCCAGACTTCAACTCATCGCGCCATATATTCGCGAGCAGATGCGATCCCAGAAACTGGCCTCAACTGCTGAACTGAGCCAGCCGAGTTGGGGATACAGCCGAATTGCAACCTCGGAACCATGCCGGCAGCGGATCGATCACTTTGCAAGGATATAGCAGTGAAATGCACTGCTGCCATCATTTCTTTGGCCTATAGCAGTAAGATGATTCGCAAACATTCGGAGCGCATCTACCCACTCCGCCTTTACGCTTGGCAACTTCTGAGGATCGACGCTAGCAACCATGTTCATGAGCGCCGGGAACATCGGTCGAAAACCAATATCCCATGCTTGGATTACCACCTTGGGCAGGTGTTGCGAATGGTGAGAAACCGAAAGACCTGCGCTTCTAAAGACCTCCCGCCAATCATCATCTGATTTTGACTGCTTGATGTTATCACTCAGTCTTCCGCGGTCTAGCAACTCGAGCCACTTCCATTGCTCATCCTTGGTCTTGGCATATAAGGAGTTATAGAAGCTGAACTGTGGAAGCGTTTCATTCGGCAGCATCAGGCAGATCTTGCCTCCAGGCACCAAAATTCTTCTCAGCTCAGAAATGACATCCGCCGGGCTATCCAGCCAATAGACGATGTTAGAAAAGATCGATTCAAACGAATTATTGTCGAAAGGCAGAGGCGCGTTTCCATCTCCTTCGATCGTTTCCTCATAGAAATTAAGTGCCGCCGCTTTTCGAAGCAGATTAGCTTTATGGTCGAAGCCGACGCTTATTTGGTACGAAGGAGAGCCAGCCACGAGGGGGTTGTAACTCTCATCATACGCGTCATAGACGTCTACATTCTGATAGAATCGGTCAAGTTTCTCCGTCTTTTGGAAAGCATCGAATTCTGCGCTGAAGCGCCCCCCCGCTCTAATGAACGAAAAGACGCCGTCTCCGCATCCTAAGTCTAGCGATCTCCCTTCGAATTCGAAGCTGTTCATCGCCTCGATATCCAAATACCTCCAGACAGCGGTCTCAGGACGGAGCCAGAACACGCTCAACAACTGTTCTAAAATCGAAATCATTTGATCACCGCTGCCCGCACATTTCGTCGGCGAGCTATACGATGGAATTCCGCTTGGTTCAACGCGGATGTGCGGGCATCCCGTGCAAAAACACGGACATGAAGTGGACCTTTTGAGAAACAAAGCGATGCCTGAAAGTGCAGGGGACCGCGAGCCGAAGAGATTGAAAAAACATTACCGATCTGCGGCCGCTGAGAGGCCCGGGACAGCAATACGGGGCGATTTTTGACTAAGATCCACTATGGCCGAAGGCGGAGCCACCCATGAATTAGCGCTGTCGAGCAGACTAGCGACGAAACATTAGCCGGACTTTCAAAAGTCCTTATGCGTTGCCGAGAGCGGTGGTGATCGCGTTCCACGCCGCCGGGTCGATGACCGGGCCGACAGAAGGCGTCGTGCCGGCGGGTTTCGAATAAACGCCGTTTGATGGGTTTCTGGGCATTCATCGTCTCCAAAAGAAGAGGACCTCGCGATCCTGATGTCATCGAACATTATCGGTCGAGTGGAAAAGGCTGGCAGAGCAGGATCAATGACGATCTGAGGAAACTGTCCGGGCTGCGGAAATAGCCAGTGCCCAATCTTGCGCCTAACGGGTGCGAGTGCAGATCGACGCCGGCTTAATCGTCGCCACATCTCGATTCAAATTTCGCAGCTTGGATTTACGGCAGTGATAACTGATCCATCCGGGGGTGATCAAGGCCTAGTCGCGGACAGCCGGCCGATTTGTGTGCCCGCGGCGAGCTCGGGGAAAGCAGGGCTTCGCCCGCCGCCGGTCCTATGGCCGCGTCAAGACCGACGTCTCGACCCAGGTGTTCAAAGGGTCTTTCGGGTTGCCAGCGACGACGACCTTCATCCAGGTGTTCTGGCCCTCGATCAGATAGGCCGTGCCGCTTTCCTTGCGCTCCGTCGTTACCGCACCCACCGAGGCTGCCGAAAGGCCGGCTTCGAAGGCTTCGAACTCGGCGCTCGAACAACGCAAGTCCTTCGATCGATCCGCTCCCAGGGCGCCAAAATAATCGAGCGAGCAGGTCGCGGAAAAGAGATTTCGGTATTCCTGATAATAAAGAGCGAATTGCAGTCCGCTCGGCATCGTGTAGAGCTCGCGGCCGGTTCGAGGCTCGGGAGTTGGATTGACGACAGGAGAAGGCTTGTCGACGGTCCAATCACCTCGATCGATTCCGCTGTGCAAGGCAGTTAGGTTTTGACCACTTAATACGCAGAGCTTCAGGGTATCGTTGAGAGGACAGGCCGACCCCTCCCCACCCATCAGGATCGCAAGCACCAACGCTGCCAGGAAACGCACTCGACCACTCCAAATCATCGCCATCGAACCATCGGCACTTTAATTCCGATGCCGAAGAAGACAAGACGATGAACCCTGGCATGCCCAAAATCGAAAGACCGATTGCAGGCAGTGCATGGACTTAGGCGCCAGGCGATACCATCCAGAGCGAGCGAGTCCTATATTGGTTGGCAGGCTGTCGATCACAGGTGGAGGAGTCTGTGAAAACCACTGTCTCGCGACTTCTTCCTTGCCTCGTCGCTTTTCTCGGCGTCCTCTCGTCCGAGCACCCTGCCAATGCCGAGGAATTGGTGCGGTTCGAAAGCACGCCCGTGAAGCTGAGTCCATTTCGAATCCGTAAGGCTCTCGAACAGGGCGACATTCTCCCGCAGCCGCAGGGCACGCCGTTGCTTGGCTATCTGTCTCGCCCCCAAGGTGATGGCCCCTTCCCGGCGGTCGTCGTCATGCATGGATGCGATCACCTGCGTTTGAGCGTCAAAGAGCTTTGGCCGAAGCGGCTGGTCTCGTGGGGCCATGTCGTGCTTGTTGTCGACAGCTTCACCACCCGCAACCTCAAGGATACGTGTCGAAGCCGTCTTCCAGAGCGCGCTTTCGACGCCTACGGCGCCTTGGACTTTTTGTCGAAATCAGGCTTTGTCGATGTTCGGCGGGTCGCATTGATGGGCTTTTCGGCCGGCGGCACCGTGACGCTGGACGCAACGAAAATCCAGGGGAACGAACAGTTCGTCGAGCACAAGTTCAAGGCGGCGGTTGCCTTTTATCCTGCCTGCGACGCCAATCGGGGTGATCCGTCAGTACCGACCCTGATTTTGATTGGCGAACGCGACAATTGGAGCCGGGCGGACCGATGCCAGAAGAGCCTTGCCCGTCTCAGCGACGATGCCCCGCCAGTCGAGCTCAACGTCTACAAAGGCGCTTATCACGATTTCGACGCCCCGGAGTTCACCGCGGGAAAACGAGTCCTGGGCCATATCGAAAAATACGACCGCGACGCCGCGGCAAAATCCATCCGCAGCGTCTACGCCTTTCTTCGCAAGCATCTGGCGAACTAGCTTAAAGTGCGGCCCCTATCCGCTGCGCCGACAGCATGGCAGAAGCCATCTCCACTCTCCGTCATTCCAGGCCTTGAGCCTGGAATCCATGCCCGCTGCCGATGTGAGCCCAGCGTGGATCCTCGGGTCAAGCCCGAGCAGCCCCCCGGCAAGCACTGAGATGGCGCGTTTGTTCCAATACTAAACCTCGCTCGGCCGCCCCGAGGTCGTCGCCTGGCTCGCCGAAGACATAAACGCTTCCTCGGCGCTCGGCACTTTCCCCTCCGGCGTCAGATCGTCGACGGCCTTGGGAAGATCGCGGCTCAGCCGGGCGAGGATCTCCTGGTGCGAGAGGCCGGTATTGCGGGCGATCTCGTCCAAGACATCCGGGCCGAGGGCTGTGGCAAGTTCGCCGTCGTTGATGTCGGCATTCGGCCCGCGGCGCACCCAGGATTCCATCTTGTCGCCCTGGCCGTTCTGCTGAAACGTCTTCAGTAGGTCGCCGAGGCCGCCGCTGACGATGCTGCCGGAGGTCAATCCGCCGAGGAGGCCGCCCAGACCGCCGGAGCCGGCCAGCCCGCCAAGGATGCCGCCGAGCCCGCCCGGCTGCTGGCCTCCGGCGCCAGCCTGCTGCGGGTTCTGAAGTCCGCGCAGGAGCTCCCTGATCTTGTCCCTGTTCTGGTAACCGGCAACGGCAAGAACGGCGAGAAGCGCCTTCAATTGACCGCTCATCATGATGAAATCCTCCGATGGTTGTTGAGCATGGCTCGGCTTCCCAAGCGCGAACCGCTTATCCTCTGTCGTCAGGCAATTCGCCAAAGCAGCGCTTTCGGCATTCGCAACTGATAAAGAGTCTGACCGGCCGCTTTCGTTTCGCAAAGCGGTCGTGCATTCCGCCGCTTATGTGTCGGTCAGATTTCCGGGCAACCCCGCCGGTTGGCGAAGACAATCCGATCCGGCCCGCGGCGGGTCATGCCCTCGACGACGATGCTGCGCGGCGACATGCGGACGATACGGGCCCGGCGCAGGCCTTCGCTGCGAGCGATGTCGAGCGCATCGTCGGGATCGCAGCGGCGCGGTCCCCGCCGGTCGTAGCGGTCGTAATCGCGATCACTGTCACGGTCGTAGACGCCGACGCCGCCCGGGCCGATGCGCAACTCCATATCCTGGGCCGCGGCAATCGTCGGCGCGATCGTCAGGCCAGTCATCGAGGCCAGGCCGATCAACACGAACTGAAGAGACTTATGCATGGATTCCTCCCATGGCCTTCATTGCTTATCGCCATACCAACATCGCCGCCGGGATTTTGTTCCGTAAGGCTGGAGAAGCCAGCGGGGAAGAAAGCTAGCGTCTGCCGCGCCGGGCGAAGCCGCTCAGCGTGCTCAAGCGTGATGCTCCAGCCAGGCGACAGCGAAGCTGCAGATCGAGGCCGCATCGACCAGCACCGATGGCGCGTCTCCAATCAGACCCTGTGCGCCCTGCCCGCCGGCGAGAAAGGCGCTGACGATACGGGCGAAGTAATCGCATGCGAGGCCGGCGACGACCGTGTCGGCGGTGTCGAATTCCTCGAGCATGCGCCACACCACGCCGGTCGGCGTGGCAAAGGGCACCTCATAGCGGCGCAGGCGTTTGTTCGGAATCTCAGCCAGATGTTCGGCGTGGTGGAGAAGGGTCATGGTGTCGAGCGGGGCTCCGGCCATGAGGACCTTGCCGCCGGCCGCCACGAGTTTGGCAAGCGGAGAGCCCTCGCCATAGCCGTAATCGAGCGGGTGGTCGGCGGTCAGCCAATCAGCGCTGGCGCCGATCGCCGCGACCGAGGCGCCAGGATTGCCGCTGCGCCGCGACCCTGGCGTCGTTCGAAGGAATTCCGGGAATATGCCATTATCGCGGATCGCCCGGGAGGTCGTGGGATCGAATGGTGCGATGTGATCGCGCCATTCGAGAGGAACGCGGCCGTTCTCGTCGAGCAGTTCGTCATAGGCGCCGTCCCAGTCCGTATAGGCGACGACGGTGCCCGACGGGCCGACGACATGACGCAGCGCATCGATGAACATGTCCGGCCCGTTGATCAACCGCCCCAGCCTGCTCATGGCGGCATGCACCATGACCATGTCGCCGGCGCGAAGTCCGAGCTTCTCCAGATCCTTGCTGAGCGAAAGACGGGTGTGAAAGTGCGGAGCGGTCATCGGCGAACGATCATCGGGGCGTGGGCGGGAGTCAATGCTCCCCGTTCGGACTGTCAGGACACCATGGATGGCGATGCCCTCAGCTGCGGTAGACCTCCTGGGCTCATGCTACATCCGTCAACAGTCCAGGCTTGACGGCCGGTAAGGAGGAACGCTCCTCGATGATGTCGTTCAGCATCCGCAATGCGACGGCCGGGGCGACGTGATGTGGCATATGGCCGACGCCCTCTAAGCGTTTCACGAGAAGGCGGGGATGCTTCTGCCGGAGCCAGTCGATGTGCAAATTCGGATCGACGATAAGGTCTTGCGACCCGAAGAGAACATGGATGGGAACCTGCTCGGGCAGGCCAGGCAGCAGAGCCATGTCTCGGTTGAAAGCGCGCAGCTCGTCAGCCATGGTTTCAATCGCGCTGGGCCGGATCATATGGCCGGCAGGCAACATGTTCAGGTGAGACGGCAGTGCATTCGGGAATGATGACGACCGGAGTCCGTGCCGGAGAAAGAGAGAGGCCCAGCGAGACATGATGTGCCGGCGGATCAGCGGCCCTATGACAGGCGCAACGGCGGTGCGCAGCAGCATCAAAGGCTTCGGGGGAACAGGACTGCAGCAGGGCGAGATCAGCAGGAGTGCCTTTACGAGCTCAGCTATGCGGGCAGCCAGATGAAGGGCCGAGGCGCTGCCGATCGAATGGGCGACGATCGTGACAGGTCCAAGCCCTGAGGTATCGAGAAAGCGCTCGAGCCAGAAAGATTGACCGAGCGGACCGCGTTCCTGCGGCGGAAGCGAGGAGCTCCAACCGTAGCCGGGACGGTCGATGGCAATCAATCTGTGCTGGCTGTTTTCGAAGGGGAGCAGCACCTCTTCCGCCAGACTGCCGCAGCCATGCAGAGCAACGACCGGGCTTCCGTTCGGTGAGCCGCTTTCAAGGACATGAACCTGAAGGTCATCGATGACGCTGATCGTCCCGAGTCTGGGCCGGATGGGCTGCTTCTTCAACATGATCAGGAAACCCGGCAGCCTAGCAAAAGTTCCGGCACCGATCGCGCAAGCAACTGATAATATGTGATTAACGGCGACGGACTTTTCGGGGGCACGGCAAAGTTTTCGGCCGGCCTCCAATTCGCGTGCCGCAGCCACTTACATCCTATTCTGGTTTCATCGCGCCCCTATATCCGCGGAACTTGTGTCACGCCGATTTCACGCGATTTCCATGGCGGCTCTCATTAGATTCTGCCGAGATTTCGCCAGCAGGATTTCGGCTGAACAGGATGTCTGTCGGAACGCGTTTCGGACAGCACCGCCAGCCGCCGCTGAGGAGTTCTCCGGCCGAATAAGCATTGGCCCAGGTGGGCGGCGGTTGGCTGTTTTGATCTTAGTCATGCTGCAGCAGGAGGCAGCTGAAGATGCAATTCCCGGTCCATTCAAAGACGATCGCCGAACTTGATTACGACAGCCAGACCTGCCTCTTGCGGGTGCTCTACAAAGACGGACGAGTAAGCTGTGTTCCCGACGTCGCTCCCACGCTCGTGATGAAAATCGTCGCGCGGGTTCCCGTCGAAAAGTCTTCGTACCTCATGCAGACGGCCATCTGAGACTTCCGCGAGCGGATCAGTCAGACAGCGCGTCTTTTCGCGTTGAACCTTTCCTGAGGCCGACGGTATGGGTATTTTATCGCCGATCGGTTTCGCTTGGGCCATCCCTGCGATCTATGAAAGCTTCGGCCTCATCCACCACGCGTTCCTTGATGGCATCATGAGCATCGGAGGCAACGTCCACGGCCTTGTGATAGACTTCCGACGCTACCTCTTTACCCTGCGCGACGACGTCCTGGGCCTGATGGCTAAGGCTATCTCTAGCGCTATCTGCGGCTTCGCCGACCAACTCATCCTCGGTGTCGGTATGGGGCAGCGCCGCGCCGATCGCTGCACCGACCGCGAAAGCCAGGGCACCGCCGACCAGCGGCTGGTCGCGGAAATGGGTGAGGATCGCCTCGTTGAGTTTGCTCGTTTGCTCCTGAAGACTGGTCGCTGCCGAAGAGGATCGGCTCGACAGCGAGCTCGCCGCGTCAGAGGCACGGGCGCTGAGGTCACTCGCGGCGCTTTTCGCCTGCTCCCATTTCTCCGCCGCCCAGCCGGTTGCAGCGTCGAGCATCGCACCAGTCTCGTCGGTGATCTGGCTGATCTGCTTTCCGCTCGCGTCGGCAAAGCCACGATAGGTCTTGCCCGCCTCGTCCATGAAATGGCCGGCACGACTTCCTGTTTCGTCCGTCAAGGCTTTCAACCTCTTGCCGGATTCATCGGCAAAATGGCTGTAACGGGCTCCGTTTTCCATTGCCGGCGGACCAATCCTGCGGACCCGGCCAGTCGCCGGATAAAGCGGATATTCGGGATCCTTGCTCCAGATCGCCGTGTCACCTGATGACGGACTGCCTTTTGCCATGAGCCAGGCCAGGCTCACGCCCATCAGCGCGACCGGCAGAGGGTTCGCCTTGAGGGCGTGGCCAAGATTGCTGACATACTCTGCGCCGCCGCTTCCCTTGGCATATGCGATGACCTCGTCGATGAGCTGGCCCGGCGACACCCGTTCCTGGATCGCGTCAATCCGATCTCCTATCCGGCGGCGGTCCTGGTCGATCTCCCGCTGAAGCTCGGCCGATGTTTTTTCGATTGAATTTTCCATCAGATTTTGTCCTTCACAACATCAACGTCGCGGCGAAGCGAGGTCGCAGTACGATCCAGTTTCATGTTATTGGCGCGAAGTGCGGCGAGGCCCCGGGAGACCAAGCCCCAAGCGATGCCGGCGATGATGATGCCGACGATCAGAGAGGAGAGCGCACTGGCAGTGGTTTCGGTAAAACCCTGTGTCACGAGGAAGGCCGCGAGACCGCCGACAAGGGCACTCAGCAGGACGCCGACCGCCCCGATCGCCAGCACCAATCCGAACAGGAGAATTTCCACGCCGCTGAGCGCCTGTGAAAGTTTTTCCGAAGCTTCCGTCTTGGCAAGATCGATTTCCTTGCGGAGCAGGCCCGTGACATCACCTACGAGGCCACTGACGAGCTCGGAAAGGGGTGTGTTCTCTGAAGATTTAGCCATTGTTCTCGCCTCCGGTCGATGCGGCGCCGGGGCGCAGGCCAATCGATGGCTCACGCGGCGCGGCAGCTGTTTGCCTTTTCGCGGAGGCTGTCAGGAAGCGGCTTGCCGCCAGGCCCGCAAGTGCGGCGATCCCGAGAAAGGCGAGCGGTTGCTTGCGTCCGAAATCCTCGGCCATGGTAGCGATCTCGCCGATGTCCTTGCCTTCCATCCGCCGAGCGACAGTCTGCACGCTCCGCCCGATTTGCCTGGCATATCGCCCGACTTCAGCCTGACCGGAGCTTTCCATTTCGGCGCCAGCTTTCTCAAGTGCCGTTGCAACGCCGCCAACCTGGCGAGCAGCGAAGCTGGTGCGTTCGGAAATGACTTGCTTGGCTTTCTCGACGGCAGTGTCGGCGCCTTCCTTGATCGTTTCCTTGACGGCGGAAACATCTTCGCTCACCTTCGCTTCCAGATCGGAAATGGACGTGCGCGATCCCTGCGAAGAACCGAAAGCTGGGGATGAGGACGGTGTCTGCGCCGTTGCGCTTCTTCCTGCCGGATCCGTGAAATCGTTTTGCATCTCTAACCTCCCATGTCGTGGCGGCGACTGCCGCAGCCCCGAACCACGGGTGCCCCGCTTTGTTCCGCGAATGCGCTTCAAACGCTCCGCTTCGGTATGGCTCAGATGTGCGACCGCAATGAAGCAGCGCCGTCCTCGGCTCCCTCTCGGTCTTTGGCAGGCGTGACAATGGACGCTGCGACGTAACGCTCCTCCCTGTCACCATCGTTGAAATAGTAGACGGCGAGCAGGGATGCCTCGCCGCGTTTTACCATTCTGGGATAACCGAGATCAGCCGTGCCGCCGTCGCTGCGGATGACCTTCTCGGCGCCCCATGTCTGGCCGTCATCGAAACTCATGCGCATCCGGATACCAAATGGCGGATCACGGTAGCCGTAGACGAGCACTAGCATGCCTTCGATCCGTCCGAGCGCTGGCGGGTTGCCATTTCTGCCGGTGTCGCCGACAACGCAGCCTTTCCGCGTCCAGGTCTTCCCTTCGTCGTGGGAGGTGAAGGCTTCTATCCAACCCTTGCCACCGGCGCCCTTCCCCATGCAGCGCGTCAAGGTCAATATGGCGCCACCGGAAAGCGCCACCGATGCCGGCATGATCGAATAGCCCTCAGGTTCCGGGCCGACAAAGCCTTGAAAGACGAAGCTGCGTCCGCCATCCGCAGTGCGCGCGCAGAACACTCTGCCTTCCGCACCGTCCTCTTTGGAGGTGCTGAGCATGAAGAGCGCATGCTCCCTGCCAAGAGGCACGATATCGGTGCGCGCCGAGATAGGAAGGCGCAAACCAGTGAAACGATATGGACCCTGCCATGTCACGCATCGATCCCGGCTGACGTAGAACCAGCTGACAGCATCGCCCTCTACATCGGTTCTGGCGCACATGACGATCGTTTCGGGATCGAGAAAGTCTATGGGTTCATCCAGATCGCAGAGGTCATCACGGACCGACAGACGCGGACGAATCTTGAGATCGGCATTCAGGTGCTCGTCGGCCGAAAGCGAGAGCCCACCCGGCACCTGGCCGCGGAACGGTTCGCCCATCCATGTCAGTCCGCCGTCCAGGCTGCGTGCCTGCCACGGGACGAACGGATAATCACGATCCAGTTCGTGCAACTGCCCCTTCGCCCCGAGTTTGCCGCGCGCGAAGACGACGACGATTTCCTCACCCCAGGACCAGAGTCCATAATTTGCCGGCCAGGCTGCGAACTCACCCTGTCTGCGGTAGATTTCAAGATGGCGCAATTGCATGTCCATGGAGGCTTCCAGGCGGTCAGAGCGTTTCGACTGGAAGTGCCCGCACGAGCAGTTCATCCTGGCCGAGCAGCTGTTCGAGTTCGCGACGGTATTGGCGCCACCACACCCGATCGAGACTGCCCACCATGACTTCGATCACGATGACGGTGTCTTCTTCAGTGCCCTCATCACCGGTCCAAAGCCCTTTTGCGGGGGAATTGAGATATGCCGTCATACCGCCATGGCGCTCCGTCATCTCGCGCTGAATTGTCGCGATAACGTCTCCGATGTCGATCGTCGCTCGCGGCGCTGCCGGAATAAACAACTGGATCAAATGCACGTGGAATTCTCCTCCATCACGCAAACTTCGCGAGGTCTGACGAGGTTCCAGCCGGGCTCGAAATCTGGTGCGATGTCATGGTGACGGCTCCGCCGCTGAATCTGCGGATATCCGTTGGATGACGAAAGAAACGGCAACAGGCAGGGCATCGCGTTTCAGTTCCGCCCCGGAGCAGGAACAGATTAGTCTTGACTCATCAATTAGTCTACGCTATTGATTTTCCCATGATCCAGACCGCTTCCATCGACGCCGTGATGCGCGCCCTTGCCGATCCCACCCGGCGGGCGGTGTTCGAGCAGATCGTTCTCTCCAAGGAGATCACCGTCGTCGAACTGACACGCGCGAGCACCGTCACGCAGGGCGCCGTCTCCCAGCACCTCAAGGCGCTGAAGCTGGCGGGCCTGGTCGCCGAGCGCCCCGAGGGCCGCAACGTCTATTACCGCGCCGCGCCGGAAGGCCTCGCGCCGCTCGTCGACTGGATGAGCCATTACGGCACCTTCTGGCGCGAACGTTTTGCTGATCTCAGAAGCTTGCTGAAGGAAATCGATCCATGAACGAGACCGCATTGAAGCCCGACACGCAGGAGATCGTCGTCGACGAGGTGTTTCCCCATGCGCCGGAAACCATCTGGAAAACGCTGACCACGGCCGAGCTGATGGGCCGATGGCTGATGATGCCGGCGGGCTTCGAGCTGGTCGAAGGCAAGCGCTTCACCTACCAGACGACGCCGGCCGGCGCCTGGGACGGCACCATTCACTGTGAGGTGCTGGAGGTGAAGCCGAACGAGCGTCTCTCCTATGCCTGGAAAGGCGGGCATGCTGAGAACGCCGGCTACGGCTCGCCGCTCGACACCGTCGTCACCTTCCTTCTCTCCCGAGCCGAAGACGGCACGCGGCTGCGCCTCATCCATTCCGGCTTCGTGCTGCCTAGGAATGAAACGGCCTTCCGGAAAATGGGCGAAGGCTGGAAGAAGGTCGTGAAGAATATCGGCGCCCTTGCCGGCGGCGAGGACTGAGGCGGCCAAGAGGCCGCGCCCCATCAACCGCTTTTCAGGAGAATGAGATGAGCAAGCCCTATACCGGCGGCTGCGCCTGCGGCGCGATCCATTACGAGATCTCGGCCGAGCCGATCGCGATGAACGACTGCCAGTGCCGCGACTGCCAGAGGACGAGCGGCACGGGCCACGGATCCTATCTGAGCTTCCCGAGCCGGCAGGCGGTAAAGCTTGAAGGCCAGGCGAGCCACTGGGAAATCGTCGCCGATAACGGCAACGTCAAGAGGCGCGGCTTCTGCCCCGCCTGCGGCGCGCCGGTTTATCTGACCTTCTCCTACATGCCCGATGTCTTCACCATCCACGCCGCCAGCCTCGATGAGCCCGAGCGATATCAGCCGCAAATGGTGACCTACACCGTCCGCGGCCAGGCCTGGGATCGGGTCGACCCGGATGTGCCGAACTTCGAAAAAATGCCTCCGATGTAAGGCTGGGCAGCGCCTCCAAAATTGGTGCAGTCGGGGCGCCTCCGTCGCGAGCGGTGACGGGGTCCCCTCGCGACATCGTCGCTTGCGCGCCAAGGTCGAGTTCCTTCCGTCATTGCCAATCCAGCGCAAAATTGCCTTTGACATTTCGCCGAGTCGAATATATCCATTTGGCTATATAGCCAAATGGTGATTCATGGACGACAGGCTTGATGCGATTTTCTCCGCGCTCTCCGATCCCACACGGAGAGCAATTCTGGCGCGGCTTGCCAACGGCAAGGCGACTGTGGCCGAACTCGCCGATCCCTTCGAACTGTCTCAGCCCGCCATCTCAAAACATCTCAAGGTCCTGGAACAGGCCGGATTGATCCGCTCTGGCCGGGAAGCAAATTCACGTCCCCGTATGCTGGAGCCGGCAGCCTTGAAGACAATTGCGGATTGGATCGCCGATTACAGACGCTTCTGGGATCAAAGCTTCGATCGCCTCGATGACTATCTCACCAAGGTACAAGGATACGAAAATGACTAATCCGGAGACCGACAGCCGCGACCTGGTTCTTGTGCGGCGGTTCGATGCCCCACGCGATCTCGTTTTCAGGGCATGGACCGACCCGAAAGCGTTTGTGCAATGGTGTGGTCCTCACGGTTTCAAGGCGGTGGGCGACAGACTTGAAGCCTGGCCCGGCGGCAGACACCGCGCCTGTCTGATTGCACCAGATGGAGAAGAGCATTGGGTCGGCGGAAAATATCTGGAGGTCGAGCCGCCGCACAGGCTTGTCTTCACACATGCCTGGGAGACCGGAAGCGGCGAAACCAGCCCCGAAACGGTCGTCTTCATCACCTTCAGGGAAAGCGACGGCGGCACGGAAATGACGTTTCGGCAGAGTGGATTTGCAAGCGCATCGTCACTTGAGGGTCATGAGACCGGTTGGTCGCAAAGTTTCGAGCGATTGAGCTTTTTTCTCGGGGCTGAATCCCAAGGGCCGAACCATGCGTAAGGCGGCGAAGCTCTATTATTGCGAAACGCTCAATCCGCGGAAAGCCTGCGCCGCCGCTCGTTTTCTTCAAGCCGACGTCGACTTCGTCAGGGTAGACCTGGCAAGCGGAGAACAGCGCAGCGCGGAATTCCTGGCGCTGAACCCGAACGGGAAAGTCCCGGTGCTGCAGGACGATGCCGGAACCCTATGGGAAGCGAACGCCATCATGTGCAGGCTGTCTGACGCAGTCGCAGCCGATTTCTGGCCGCATGACCACCGGCAGATCGACGTGCTGCGCTGGTTGAGCTGGGATGCCAGCCATTTCACCCTGCACGGGGCAACGCTGTGGTTTGAAATCTTGATCAAGCCGTTGTTTGGCGGCAAGCCTGACATCGCCGTGATCGAAGATGCGAAGACGAACTTTCGGCGCCATGGCCGGGTGCTCGACGATCATCTGGCCGCCAATAGCGTCGCCGTCGGCAAGACACTGACCGTGGCGGATTTCGCATTGGCTGCTGCGCTTCCTTATGCCGCCGCTGCCGAGATACCGCTCGCCGAGTTCCGGCATATCCAGAAGTGGTACGGCCGGCTTGAAGAACTGGATGCATGGCAAAACCCCTTCCCCGCCTGAGAGGCACGGGCGAAGGGCTTGGGCGAAGATCATCCCGGTTCGACGTGTTGCGCTTCGAAGCCATAGGCTCTTTCGACGCGCGCCACACGGATTTCATAACGCCTATACCAGTCGGCCCGGCCCCGGCGTTGCGCTTCGACGTGATCGACGACCGCTTTCCAGGCCCGGATGCTTTCTTCGTCCCTCCAATAAGAGTTGATGATGCCGAAGCCGTCGGCACGGCGAGCGCTTTCGAAACCCAGAAAGCCGGGCTGCTGCTGTGCCAGTTCCACCATCGCAGCGCCGACGTCACCATAGCCGTCTTCGATCTCCGTTCGTTGCGACGAGAAGCAGACGACGTAATAGGGTGGAGCAGGTAAGGTCGCGATAGACATGCCAAAACCTCGTTGCGACGGGTAGAGATCTTTGCAATCACCAGTCGTGGTCAATCCGCAACCCAAGCGGCTGCGGAAATCAATCGAGACGGCCGAGGAAAAGCATCCTGTTACCCTACGGCTTACGCATGCGCCGGGCGCCAGTGTGGATAGGTGACATAGGCGGTGAGAGCGCCCTCCTCATGCGAGCGGATCGTCACGGTCTCGCCCTTCGGCATGTAGACGATCTCGCCCGGCCCGGCGCTGACCGTTCCCGCCTCTGTCGAAACCGAAAGCCGTCCTTCCAGAACGATCATGACATCGTCGACCGCCATGGTTTCGGTCAGGCTTTGGCCCGGCGCATAGCGTCCGTAACCGATGGTGATCGGCCCGCCATGCCGCTCATCGACGAGATTGCCGACGCGGATATCTGCCTCCTGCCCGGGGGAACGCTCCAGCGAAGCGTCGGCGATCGTGAATTTCTGCATCTTCATCGTCATCCTCCATGCCGCCGGCTTAGGTAACGCGGAAATCTCCCGCGCCAAGTCCTTAGCGTGGCGCGACCATTGCAATCAGGTGTGTGTGGGATAAAGGTGGCGTTGGAATAAACTTAAAACCAGGGGACGTATCAAATAATGCTGCATGTGCAATCTCTGAAAGAGAAGCATATTTCGATCAGCTGATTTCAGTCATTTTGAGCCTTTCCGGTTGCGTCACCAGCATATCCGAGCCGCCCCGATCTGTGATCGCCTTTCGTGGACGAGCAACGGGAGTTTCTCCATGGAGAGGTACATTGGAGGCTCTCACGACTAGGAAGTCTGGACGTGCCCGGCGCAATGGTGAATGAGGTCAAGGTAGGGCGAACACTAGGCGTCGTGTGCGAAGCCAAAGGAACCGCCGGATTCACAAATGCCGCCCGACGCTCTAGCGTTCCTCCAGAGCTTCCTTGCGCAATACGTGTTTCATCACTTTCCCGGAGCCGGTCCGGGGCAGACTGGTGACGAAGCGAAACTCCTTCGGCACCTTGTAGCGGGCGATCAGCGACTGGCAATGCCGTGCAAGTTCCTCAGGGTCGGGCCGCCGATCCGGGGCCATGACCACATAGGCTCGTCCGACCTCGCCCCAGCGCTCGTCTGGAATGCCGATGACCGCCACCTCACGGACACCGGGGTGTTCGGCAAGCGCTGCCTCTATCTCGACCGGGTAGACGTTCTCGCCGCCGGAAATGAACATGTCCTTGCGGCGGTCCACGATCGAGATGAAACCGTCCTGGTCGCGGCGTCCGACATCGCCGGTTCGAATCCAGCCATCCGCCGTGAAGCTGCGCTGCCGTTCTTCCGGCCGGTTCCAGTAACCGGTGACGACATTGAGCCCGAAGACCAGGATCTCCCCCGGAGACCCGTCGGGCACGTCGCGGTCGTCTTCATCCACCAGCCGTATGGCCGTCAGTGGTCCCGCAAGGCCCACCGCGCCCGCTTTGGCGCGCAGAAGCTCCTGCGACAGGGGCATGCCGAGAGTGGTTCCGGTTTCGGTCATGCCGTAGCCGTCGACCATCCGCACGCCGTGATCGAGCCACCAGCGGATATGGGCCGGCGGGTTCGGCGCGCCCCCGGTGAAGAGCGCCTTGAGCCTGCTCCACCGTTCGGGCGCGAAGTTCGACGCACGGCGAAGGGCTTCCGCCATTTGGGGCACGCAGAAATAATGGGTGACGCCGAAGTCGGGATTGCCCAGCCGCTCATTGGTCAGTTCGGGATCGAAGCCGGGCGAGACGATGAAGGTGCCGCCGCGCAGCATCGGCGGCCAGATCTGCGTGACGATGCCGATGACATGGAACATGGGGCTGTCGCAGAGGAACACGCAACCGGTGTCCACCTCGCCCAGAATATTGAAGTTCACCGCCGTCGCCAGCAAGAATTGCGAGGTCAGCATCGCACCCTTCGGCACGCCTGAGGTGCCGGAGGTATAGAGAATGATGCAGGTGTCGTGACCGGAGTGCGGCGTGCATCGCGGTCCCGGCTTCGCGACCGCGGCATCGGAGGCGAAATTGCGAAAGCTCTTCGCGCGGCAGCCGGGCGGCAGTTCCGGGATATCCTCGTCGGTATAGAGGATCGACGGCGTGCAGTCCCTCAGCAACTGCCCGAGTTCCTGCTGTGACAGGCGCCAGTTGAGCGGAACGAAGATCGCGCCGAGCCGCATCAGCGCCTGCTGCAGGATGACCTGATGCACGTTGTTGCGGGCAAGCACAGCCACCCGGTCACCCTTCACGATGCCTTCGGCGCCCAGCACGGTCACGGCGCGCTGGATATCCGTGTCAAGCTCCCGGTAGCTCCACTGCCGATTGCCGGCAAGATCGACGCAGGCCGTCGCCGCCGGCCGGAGGCGCGCGTGAAGCGCCACCGGATCGGGTGAAATGAAGTCCAGCATTTTTCCTCCTCCCTTTCTCCTCCTCGGGATTCAGCGAACCTTGCGGTCCTTGTCATAGGCCCCGAGGCCCGGCTTGTAGGATTTTTCGTCGATGAACTGCCGGATGCCCTCCTTGCGTCCCTCGTTGTCGAAGGAGTTTGCGGCCTCCTGGGCGCGGACGAGATAATCCTCCGCCTCGTCATAGGTCATCACGCCGACGCGGCGGATGGCGTCCTTGGTGGCTTTGAGCGCGACCGGGTTCTTTGCGCGCAGGATCTTCGCCACCTCGGTCACCCGATCCTTGAGCTGGGCAAGCGGCACACTTTCGTTGACGAGGCCCCACTCGGCAGCCGTCTTTCCGTCGATCGGCTCACCCAGCAGCGCATGATACATGGCCTTGCGGAAGGGCAGCAATTCCACGGCGACCTTGGTCGCTCCGCCGCCCGGCAGGATGCCCCAGTTGATTTCCGAGAGGCCGAACTTCGCTTCATCCGCCGCGAATGCGAGATCGCAGGCGAAGAGCGGACCGTAGCCGCCGCCGAAGCACCAGCCGTTGACCATGGCGATGGTCGGCTTCTGGTACCAGCGCAGCCGACGCCACCAGCCATAGCTTTCCCGCTGTGACCGGCGGACCCCCTTGAGCCCTTCGGCCTCCGTTTCCCGGAAATATTCCTTGAGATCCATGCCGGCCGTCCAGGCGGCCCCCTCCCCGGTCAGGACCAGCACGGCGACATCGGAACGGAACTCGAGTTCGTCGAGTACCTCCATCATCGCCCGGTTGAGCGTCGGGCTCATCGCATTGCGTTTGCCGGGACGGTTGAAGCGCACCCATGCGATGCCATCGATGACATCAAATGCGACAGTCTCGGTATCGTTGGCCATGTGGCCCTCCTTGGAAATGCATCAATCGGGTTGTTGCGGCGACGCGCGCCGCCGGACTTTCTTTCGGGCGGGCGCTGCCCCAGCCTGTCAGAGCGGGAAGTGGCCCGGCTGTGTCTCGACGGTGATCCAGCGCAATTCGGTGAACTCGGCGATACCCGCCTTGCCGCCGAAGCGCCCATACCCGGAGGCCTTAGTCCCGCCGAAAGGCATCTGCGCCTCGTCATGCACGGTCGGGCCATTCACATGGCAGATGCCCGAGCGGATGCGGCGCGCGACCGACAGCGCGCGGGACGTATCACGGCTGAAGACGGCGGCCGAGAGGCCGTATTCGCTGTCATTGGTCAGACGCACCGCGTCGTCCTCGTCCTTGGCGCGGAGTATGGCGACGACGGGGCCAAAGCTCTCCTCGGAATAGAGGCGCATGTCGGAGGTGACCTTGTCGACCACCTGCGCAGGCAAAAGCACGCCGTCGGCTGCACCTGCACCGGTGACGGTGGCTCCCTTGGAAACGGCGTCGGCGATCAGCGCTTCGACTTTTTCCACCGTGCGGGCATCGACCACGGCGCCCAGCGGAGCCTTGCCCTCGCGGGGATCGCCGGCCTTTAGCGCCTTGGCGCGTTCCGTGAACTTCACCACGAACTCCTCAGCCACTTCGGGCACGACGATGATGCGTTCGGTCGACATGCAGATCTGGCCCTGGTTGAAGAAGGCCCCGAAGATCGCGGCCTTTACCGCCTCGTCGACATCGGCATCCTTCAGCACGAGAAGGGGTGCCTTGCCGCCGAGTTCAAGCAGGACGGGTTTCAACTGCCGGGCGGCGCGTTCCGCGATGATGCGCCCGACATTGGTCGAGCCGGTGAAGTTGATCCGGCGGATATCGGGGTGATCGATCAAGGCGCCGACGATCTCGGCTGCGTCTTCCGGCGCATTGGTCACAAGGCTGACGACACCGGCCGGAAGACCGCCCTCCTCAAGCGCTTCGACGATCAGCGCATGGGTGCGCGGGCAGATTTCCGATGCCTTGAAGACGACGCTGTTGCCGCAGGCAAGCGGCGTAGCAACGGCGCGCACACCGAGAATAACCGGCGCGTTCCACGGCGCTATGCCGAGCACGACACCGGCCGGCTCGCGGATCGCCATGGACAGGCAGCCCGGCTTGTCGGAGGGGATCACTTCGCCGGAAACCTGCGTGGTGAGGGCCGCTGCCTCGCGCAGCATGGATGAAGCCAGCATGACGTTGAACCGTGCCCAGGCGACCGTCGCTCCGATTTCCGAGGCCATGGCGGCAACGACGGCGTCGCCCTTGGCCGCCAGCGCATCGGCCGCCTTCAAAAGGATGGCGCGGCGCGCATTGGGGCCGAGAGCCGCCCAGGCGGGGAACGCCGCCGCTGCCGCATCGGCCGCCGCAACGGCATCCGCGACGGTGGCTGCCACAGCCTCGCTCGCGACCTCACCCGTGACGGGATTGAGACGCCGGAAGGTCCGGCCGGTGGTGGCGGCGCGTTCCGCCCCAGCAATACGCATGGAAACAAAAGTCATCTGGCTCCTCCCAGAGCGACCCGGCAGCGGCTACTATCTGCCGGAGGGTTAACCGCTATCCGACATAGCGGATTGACTGCTATGTCGCATAGCATTATAGACATTGCAAGAGGACATCGTGAAGGACGACGAAATGCCACTGGAAATGCCGAAGCGAGAAGAGGACGTCGAGGCTTCGATCGGCCGGCTGGAGGATCTGGTCGGCTATCACCTGCGCCGTGCGTCGGTTTTCGACCTGCAGGGCGCCGTCTCGGCGCTGGAGCCGGCCAACACGCGGCCGGTGCCGATGAGCGTGCTTCTCAGCATCATCGAGATGCCCGGCATCAGCTCGGCCGATATCTGTCGTGCGCTCGGCATGCAGCGCGCCAATATCGTCCCGATCCTGGCCGATCTCGAGGAACGCGGGCTTTTCCTGCGTGAGGCGGATTCGTCCGACCAGCGAATCCAGCGCCTTTTCCCGACCCGCCGCGGCGAGGAGGAAGCCGCCCGATGGCTGGCGCTGATCGCCGACCATGAGCGCAACATGCTTTGCCGCCTGAGCGCGGCTGAACAGAAGGAGCTTCGCCGGCTTCTGGCGAAGATCTGGCAGGAGGATGGGCCGAAGCAGGGCTAGGCCGAAACCGCGGGGAGAGGCCCCGCTTTCTGGGAGGAAGTAATGCAAACCAATATTGACCACCGCTCCGGCGGGCGGCAAGCGCTTTCGCTTGCCTTTCTCGCGGCCGTCATCGAAGGCTTCGACCTCCAGGCCGCCGGCGTCGCCGTGCCCAAGCTCGCACCGGCTTTCGGGCTGACCCCACAACAAATCGGGTTCTTCTTTTCGGCCGCAACGTTCGGCCTGATCTTCGGGGCGCTTGCCGGCGGCCGCATTGCCGACGGATGGGGAAGGCGCACCGGTCTCGTGCTTTCGCTCGTGACCTTCGGCATCTTTTCCGTTGCAACGGCCTTCGTCTCCAGCTTCGAACAGCTCGTCGTCATGCGCTTCCTGACCGGTGTGGGTCTTGGGGGCGCCTTGCCGAACCTCGTGAACATTGCAGCGGAATCCACCGATCCGGCGCGGCGCGGGCGAGCCGTCGCGATCATGTATGCCGGCGTGCCGCTCGGCGGCGCTGTCGCAAGCGGGGTGGCCATGCTCGGCCTGCATGGCGACGACTGGCACTCGATCTTTGTCGTCGGCGGTGTCATGCCCTCATTCTCGCGCCGTTCATCCATACCCTGCTGCCGCCGCTGCGGGTGCTGAAAAACGACGTGAAAACCGTCTCGGGCGCCGTATCGCGCATCTTCGCGCCGCAGACGCTCATCACCACGACGGCGCTCTGGGTGTCGTTCTTCCTCGGGCTGCTGGTGGTCTACCTGCTCCTGAACTGGATGCCGCAACTCCTCGTCGCCCGCGGTCTTGCCCGCAACGAGGCTTCGTTCGTGCAGATCCTGTTTAATCTCGGCGGCGTGGTCGGCAGCCTCATCGGCGGACGCATGCTCGACCAGAAGAACCCGGTCATGCCGGTTGCCCTCGGCTTTGCCGCCGCAGCGGGAGCCCTCCTCATGCTCGGCCTGCTGCCGGCCAATCTCGGCCTGACGCTTGTCGCCGGGGCGCTGGTGGGCGGTGCCATTCTCTGCGTACAGGCCATTCTCTACGGCGTGGCGCCGCAATGCTACCCCTTCGAGATCCGCGGCACGGGCGTCGGCGTTGCGGTTGCGGTCGGACGGCTAGGCTCGATTGCAGGGCCCCTGCTCGCGGGCTTCCTCGTGGCCGGCGGCAGCACGCCCTCCGACGTGATGTTCGCTCTCGTGCCGATCACGCTGCTGGCCGGCCTGACGACGGTTCTGCTGCTGGTGCGCCGTGGGCGCAGCCTGCAGATGGCCTGAGGAAGAGGGCGCCGCATGCTCGACCTCTCGACGCTTCGGGCCATCGATGTTCACACCCACGCCGAGGAGCCCTGCGGCTGCCACGCCGACGACGGCTATGACGATCTGCAGGCTGCCATGGCGCGGTATTTCCGCGCGCCGTGGCAGCATCCCCCGACCATCGACGAGACGGCGGCCCATTACCGGGAGCAGAACATCGCTGCCGTGATCTTTCCCGTCGATGCCGAACGCGAGACCGGCTATCGGCGCTATGCCAACGAGGAGGTCGCGGAGGCGGCTCCCTCCATCCCGATATCCTGATCCCCTTCGCCTCGATCGATCCGGCCCGCGGCCGCATGGGCGCAAGGGAGGCGCGGCGCCTCGTCGCCGATTTCGGCATCCGGGGCTTCAAGTTTCATCCGACCATGCAGGGCTTCTATCCCAATGACCGGATGTGCTGGCCGCTCTACGAGGCGATTGCGGAGGCGGGCGTTCCGGCGCTCTTCCACACCGGCCAGACCGGCGTCGGGGCGGGCATGAGGGGCGGCAACGGAATGCGGCTGAAATATTCCAATCCGATGTATCTCGACGACGTGGCCATCGATTTCCCCGATATGCCGATCGTCATGGCCCATTCCTCTTTTCCCTGGCAGGAAGAGGCGCTCGCCGTCGCCGTGCATAAGCCCAATGTCTGGATCGAACTGTCGGGCTGGCGACCGCGTTATTTCCCACCGATCCTTGTCCAATACGCCAACACCCTGCTGAAGGAGCGAATGCTCTTCGGCTCCGACTGGCCGATGATTACACCGGAAGGCTGGCTCGAGGAGTTTGCCGGCCTTCCGATCCGGGACGCCGTCCGCCCGAAGATCCTCAAGGAAAATGCCATGCGGCTGCTCGGCCTGCCTTCTGCCGATGAGAGAAGAGAAAACCCATGATCCCCTTCGAAGCACCCGCCGAGACCATCCTCTTTTCGCTGCGGCATGTCGCCGGGGCCGGGCGAATTCCAGCCTGGGACGACGATCTCGTGCAGGAGGTTATCAGGCAGTTTTCCCGACTGGCCGAGGGTGTCGTCGCGCCCGCGGATGAGGCCGCCGATCGTGACGGTTGCCGGCTTGAGGATGGACGGGTGCATATGCCGGAAGGATTGGTCGCGGCCTATGCCGCGTTCGCCGAGCAGGGATGGCCAGGACTTTCCATTCCGGAAGAGGCCGGCGGCCAGGGCATGCCGGCTCCGGTTCTCGGGGCCGTGACGGAGATTTTCGCCGGGGCCAGCCATGCGCTGCAAATGATTGCCGGCCTCGTTCCCGGCGCGTCGCGAACGCTTGTCGATTATGGCACACCCGATCAGCAGGAGCGCTGGCTGCCGCGTCTCGCCTCGGGCGAGTGGCTGGCCACCATGGCGCTGACGGAACCCGGCGCCGGTTCCGACCTCTCGGGCATCCGGACTCGTGGCGAACACGGACCAGATGGCTGGCGCGTCTCGGGCGAGAAGATCTTTATTTCCGGCGGCGATCAGGATCTGACACCGCGTATCCTTCATCTCGTGCTCGCCCGCACGCAAGGTGCCGCGGGCAGCACACGCGGGCTTAGCCTGTTTCTCGTTCCCTCCCATGACGATGCCGGCGCAAGGCTGCCGGTGACGGTGACGCGGATCGAGGAGAAGATGGGCCTGCATGGCTCGCCGACCTGCCAGATGCTGTTCGATGACGCACCGGCCGAGCTTGTCGGCAATGAGGATGAAGGGCTGAAGGCCATGTTCACGATGATGAACCACGCACGCCTCGACGTTGCCCTGCAGGGGGTTGCCCATGCCACCCGCGCGGCGCGGATCGCAACCGAATATGCCCGGGGCCGGCGGCAGGGGAAAATCGCTGGCGAGGCCGGTCCGGTGACGCTCGCGAGCCACCCGGATGTGCGGCGGATGCTCGATGAGGCCGAAGCCATCGCCATTGCCGGACGCGCGCTTTGCCATGTCGCCCTGGTCGAGCTGGAGTTGCAGGAGGCGCCCGAACTCGTCGATTTCCTCACGCCCGTCTGCAAGTTCGCCTGCACCGAAGGCGGCGTCGCCGCCGCCAATCTCGCAATCCAGGTGCTAGGCGGATACGGCTATCTGCGGGAATACCGGGTCGAGCAGATCCTGCGCGATGCCCGCATCGCGGCGATCTACGAGGGCACGAGCGGTATCCATGCGCTTACGCTGGCGACGCGACTACTGCGCCACAACGGAGGGAGCGCCGCAGATGCCTTTGCGCGGTTTGTCCACTCTTCCGGTGCGGATTTCGAGCTTTCCGTATGGCAGGAAGCGCGCGGGCACATGCTCGCCGCCACGGATCCCGCGCCGGCGGCCGATGCCTTCATGCGGCTGACGGTGGAGACGGCATACGCGGCTATCTGGCGTCGCCTGTCTGCCGTCGCCGATCATGCCCCGGCCCCTGCCCGGCTCCGCGCGCTTGCGGCACGCCAGGCAATGTTCGGTCCGTCATCTCTGCGGCACAAGGCTGAAATCGTCTCAATAATCTTGAGGATGGACGAGCCGTCCCCGGGAGCCGCCCATCTGCACGAGCCTGCCCATATGAAAGAAAAAGAGTGGAGCTGAGCCGTTGGCTGACGCGCCTGGGGCTGCTTTCGCCTGGCTGTCGCTCGTTGCCTGTCGGGGGTGTTCTCTGGGGCAATCAACACACATGAACGTCAAACCGTTCGCAGAGTTCATTGCGGAGCGCACCTACCTCTTGGTCGACGAGTAAGGCAGTCTAGAATAATCGGGGACGTAGTACACAGAAGCGGCTGAGTTGAGGTATCCACTGCTGGATTTTGGTTGCATCGCCTTGAAGGGATCTTAACCGCCGACCCCGCCATTACACGATCTTGCAGTTGAAAGGATACGAACCCACGACCCTGTTATTACGATTTTCCTTGGTGGCCTGCCTGAAATGACTGATTGGGGGCCGTCGGCCGACCATCCGTTGCTAGAGCCTTTCCTGGTCAGATTGAAGCATTCTGCCGGAGCAGAAACGTAGGTTGTTCAGGACCTCTTGAATTCCCATTAAGGTTTCTCCTTCGATATGATTGACTTGAGCACTGAGAAAAGAAGCGGCGCATCGTGCTCAGGTAACAACTGCTCTCTTCCCTCGAATAACTCTAGGTTAAACTTAGCAACGCTGTACCGGCAGTAGGCAGTTTCAAATTTAGCAAAGAATAGAATATCCGAATAACAATATAGAAACGCGGGCTCTATTCTGTCTTTCTCGTGCAGCCGGTAAAGATAATCTAAAGAGCCGGGGCTCCCAGCAGATTGGGTCCCCTGCTCCGGCTGAGATGGGCGGTCGTCCTTGGCATTTTGGGCAATCATAAGGAGGATGCGCCGAAGCCCTTCGTCGTCGCGGAAATCGAGAATCGGTTGGTTTAGGGCCTTCTGCGCCAATATGATTGCTACACGGCTACCGGGGCAGAACCTGCTTTGAAAATCACCGGTATACTCTATCGACACCACGCAATACAAATATCCACGATGCAGCGGATGGCGCGTGATGTAGGCGTATAGAGCTTTGTCCGCCGCTTCGGTCGAAGCAGTATCCGATGGCGCTGCGCGGGGTGCCGACGCGAAGGCCAATGAGGCCAGCAATGTCACGGCCGCGAACGCCACACGAATTTTAGGCGATTCTTGGAATGCCCCTGTTGCCTTTAGCGGCAGCCATCGGTTGAGCAACCCTGGAAGAATCCCAACTACCGCCACCCCATACCCCACACGTGCGACGATCAGCGTATTTTTGTAATCCGATAGTTGTATATCTTGCAAGAACGATCTTATGTTGTCCTGAACGAGGTTCAAGCTGAGTGGTCAGCCAACTTGCTAGTCACATGGCCGCCTCCAAAACTTGGCGATGATGTTCCATCCAGGAGCGCTTTTGGTGTGACTGATGTGATGGACGGCCTCCGCTCCCTGTGAAGCTTCGTAAATGTGGACAATCACTGATCTTCTACCGTGGGCATCTGCGCTGCCTCCCGCTCTCTGGGAATTGCGGAACGTGTGGAGACGGCATGGCTGGATGTTGGGAGCCTGTGCCGGCTTGATCGCCTTCGGCGGCATATTCGTCTGGGCACATGTTGTCCAGCAGTCAGTCCGCAATATGATGAGAATGAGCTATGACGCGCTAGGTGTGGTGCAGGCGCTCGGTTTGCTGGTTGGACCACCTGCCGCCGCCATTGTTATCAGCAGGAGGTCAAGCCTGGCCGCTGGAATTTTGGTCGGGGTAGCCGTTGGATTCTGCGTCTACGTCGTCACTGCCACCATTGGAATTGGGATCTACGGCGAGTAGGTAGTTCTATTCGGCTGGGCTTTGATAGACTTCGGCCATGCTGGACGCCGCCAATCAAGCGCTGGATGAAGGATTCTCATTCATTCAACGCGCTATACCGTAGGGTGCGCTGAGCCTGCTCAGGTGTTGATGCAGACGATCTATGATGGCAATGCGCGTGCCGGCCCGCCTTTCCAGGAGCCCGATCGGCCGCAAAACCTGCGGTTCGCCAAACGGCACTGAGACGATCGGAACAGCGACGTCTCTCAACGCGATCCAGGGAACCACGGACACGCCGAGACCGTGAATGACGCAAGAAACCACTGAAGCGATCGTGTCTATCTCGGCTATCAAGTTTGGCACGATGCCAGTTTTTGCCAGCTCGGTCTCGATGATCTGAGCCAATCTGAACTTACTGTTGAACCTGACGTATGGCATCGATGACAGCATCTCAAGACCGGACATTTTGGGAGTGCCAGCGGGACCGATGACCAGGAGAGGCTCGTTGATAAACGGGTGCCACCTCAATGCTGAAGGAATTCCGGAGTATTCGGCGACCATCGCGCAATCCAGGCGGCCGGACATCACATCGTTCAGCAATTCGTCCGTATTGGCGACGTGAAGCTTGATCCTGAGGTCGGGATAGTCGGCCTTGAGGGCGACGATCGCCGAAGGCAGGAGCGAAAGCGCGCTCGAGCGAACCGAACCGATCGTGAAGGTCCCGCTCACGGCTCTGCCGGAGATAGCGTCGATAATATTGTCTGCATCACGGACCAGCGTTCGCGCTGCTTCCAGCATCTGCAGACCGTGGGCGTTGAGTGTGATCGGTCTGGTAGAGCGATCGAACAGTTCTCCCCTGACTTCCGATTCCAGCGCTTGTACTTGCTGACTGACTGCGGATGGGGTCAAGCCGACGGCCTCTGCAGCTTTCGCAAAAGTTCCATGTTCGGCTATTGCGATGAAGGTTTTGAGCTGCCGCGTGTCCACAACTACCCCCGCGAATTAAGTTATTCTGTTCATATAGAGCAGAATTATTCGCTTTATACAAGGAAACCTTATGTTAAGTTCTCCTCATGGAGACGCCAGGAGGAACTTTGGCGTATGGGAGGACCACAACGGTGCTAAAAGCAGCGCCGCGTCCTCGCGCATTCCACTTCGAGGTACGCATGGGAAGCCGAAACATCCTGGTCACTGGACCAGCCATCCACGAACAAGCCGTAAGACTGATTGCCGACAAAGGCTACCAGGTGTCTTACGTCCCCCCTTACACGAGCGAAGACGATCTGGTCCGCATTGTGACGGAACTTGATCCCGTTGGCGTCGTAGTTCGCATGGGCCGTTTCGGTGAGGCGGCGATCGAGGCCGCGCCTTCGCTGCGCGTCCTGTCGAAGCACGGGGTCGGCGTCGACAATATCGATGTGGACGCCGCGTCCCGCCGCGAGATACCCGTTATCGTCGCCGCTGGTGCGAATGCCCTTTCGGTCGCTGAACATGCGATTGCACTCCTCTTTGCCGTGGTGAAGCGGATAGTTCCGCTCGACAGTGGCCTGCGAGCCGGACGCTGGGAAAAGCCGGGCTTCTCTGGAAAGGAACTCGCTAGCATGACCGTCGGCCTCGTCGGTTTCGGAGCGATCGCCCGGCATACCGCCGCCTTCGCCAGGGGGTTCGGCTTGGAGGTGCAGGCGTTCGATCCCTTCGCCGACGAAGCGGCGTTTGCCGAGGCAGGCGTTCAACGCGTGGACGATGTCGATGACCTGATCGCATCGTCGGACATCTTGAGCCTGCACTGCCCTCTGACACCCGACACGCGCAACCTGCTGGATGACCGCCGTCTTGGCATGATGAAGCCGGGCTCGTTTGTCATCAACACCGCCCGGGGCGGCCTGATCGACGAGGACGCCCTCCTTCGCGCTGTCGAGAGCGGACAGATCGCCGGGGCCGGGCTGGACACGTTCCAGACGGAGCCGCCTGCAGAAAACCACCCCTTCTGGCAGAACCAGCGCATCGTCGTGACGCCTCACATAGGTGGCGTGACGCAGGAGGCGAATGTTCGTGTCGGCGTGGACGCGGTGGAAGGCATCTTCGCCATAGTGGAAGGACGTCCCCTTGGTCGCGAGAGGATCGTGAACCACCGGGCGCTGGCCAAGTCGCCCGCCTGACGCCTCGCCAATCCAACAGCATGAGGAGACAACATTGACCATAGGATTCAGGGTTCGAAACAGGGACAGGGTGATCGATCAGGAATGGATCGACAAGTTCAGGGAATTACCGGTTGCAAACATAAGCGACAGCATGCACCGCTTGTATGCCGGGGGCGCTCAACTTCGTCCCATGCATCGCGAGGGTAAACTCGTGGGCCGTGCGCTGACAGTGAAGGCCCCCCCTGGCGATAACCTCATGCTGCACAAAGCGATGGATATGGCCGTTGATGGCGACGTGATCGTGATGGATGCCGGCGGCGACGTTACGCACGCGTTGATGGGCGAAATGATGCTTGATTACGCTCATCGCCGTGGCGTTGTCGGTTTCGTTCTCAACGGTGCGATCCGCGATGCGGACGCGTTTCTCGAGATGAACATCCCATCCTATGCAATCGGCGTCACCCACCGTGGCCCCTATAAGAACGGACCGGGCGAGATCAACACGCCCATCGCCATTGGAGGAATGGTGATCATGCCTGGCGACCTGATCGTCGGCGACGCGGACGGCGTTGTCGTTGTCCCGATCGACGATGCCGCCGAAGTCTATGACAGGACGGTTGCCAAGCACGTGGCCGAGCAGAAGCAGATCGAGGCGATCAAGGCCGGTACGCACAACCCGACCTGGTTTAACGACGCACTGGCAAAAGGCGGCTGCGAGCTGCCATCCACCAATTGACATCCATGGTCGCTCTTCGGGAGGGGAGAGCCGACTTCAATCGCCGCGCCGGTGCAACGCACAGACATTAGATCCAGCTATCCATGGGAGGATGAAATGAATCAGTTAATCCGCAATACCGCATTGGCCACGACGCTTTTTCTTGCGGCAGGTGCTGCCCATGCAGAATGGCCCGCCGACCGTCCAATCGAGTTTATCGTCGCATTCGCTCCTGGCGGCGGTACGGATGTGATGAACCGGACGCTTGCTCCCTTCATCGAGAAGGAGTTGGGCGCGAAGATCACAGTTTTGAACCGACCGGGTGCGTCCGGTGAGATCGCCTACACTGCGATGACCCAGGCTCGCCCCGATGGTTACACCGTATCGTCGTTGAACACTCCGGGCTATCTGACGATGCAGATGGACCGCAAGGTTCGGTTCGATCCAAAGAAGCTATGCCTCGTAGCGCGTATCGTTGAAGACCCCGGCTCCTTCATCGTTCAAGCCAATTCGAAGTTCAACACGCTCAAGGACCTCGTCGCCTATGCGAAGGAGAACCCAGGGGCCGTGACTGTCGGCACGACCGGCCTCGGAACCGATGAGCATCTTGCCATGCTCCAATTGGAGAAGTCTGCAGGCATCGACCTGACTGCGGTCACCTTCAACGGGGCGAACGAGGCTCGTACCGCGCTTCTCGGCGGACACGTCGATACGATCGGCATCAACGTCGGCGAGTTCGTGGGCAGCGACCATTCCGCGTTCAAGAACCTCGGTCAGTTCGCGGAGGAGCGCGCCTCCATCGCGCCCGACCTTCCTACCGCCAAGGAGCAGGGCTTCGAAGTCCTGATGAGTTCTGAACGGGGCATCGCAATGAGCTGCGAGGTTCCCGAGGAAATTCGGACCAAGTTCTCGAGTGCGGTCAAAAAAGCTCTCGACAATCCTGAATTCCAGGCAAAGGCGAAGCAGATGTCGCTTGCCCTTTCTTACCGCTCATCCGAGGAGTGGAACAAGGAGCTTCCGGTACGTGGCGAGCGCCTGGGTGCGATCTGGAAACTGGCCAAGGAACAGAAGTAATGGCCGGCCCGAGCAAACTAGGCAGAAAAGGGGATCGTCCTGATCTGCTGACTGCCGCGTTGTTCGTGGGGTTCGGCGCGCTCGGCTTGTGGGCCGGGCGTGACCTGACCCTCGGCACCGCATCCGCCATGGGTCCGGGTTATCTGCCCCGGATTGTATGCTGGCTCCTGATCATCATCGGGGTGGTCATCGGCGGATTCGGAGCGATCCACGCGCGTGAAGATATCTCCAAGCCAAAGCTGTGGCCGCTGGTGATCATTCTCGCAGCCGTCGTCGGGTTCGCGTTCATCGCCGAGTTCTTTGGGTTCGTTGCGGCTTCCGTCTGGCTGCTTCTCGTGGGCAGTATCGCAGACCGCGAGTCCCGACTTCGGGAAGTCATTCTGCTCACCGCCGGGCTTACGGCGTTCGGCGCTCTGGTCTTCATCGTCGGCCTTGGCGTGCAGATGCCGATCTGGCCGTTCTGAGGAGGAAACACATGAACTTCGTTGACCTTCTCATGCTCGGCTTCAGCGAGGCTTTGACGCCTACGAACCTCGGCTTCTGTCTTCTCGGCGCTCTGCTCGGCACCCTGATCGGGGTCCTTCCCGGTATCGGGCCGACGGCGACGATCGCGGTCCTGCTGCCGATCACTTTCTACCTGCCGCCGCTCGCGGGCCTGATCATGCTGGCGGGCATCTACTACGGCGCTCAGTACGGCGGATCAACCACGGCGATCCTCGTCAATCTTCCAGGCGAGGCGTCGTCGGTCGTCACTGCCGTGGACGGCTATAAGATGGCCCAAAAAGGAAGAGCCGGATCGGCACTTGCCGTCGCGGCACTCGGTTCCTTCTTCGCGGGAACCGTCGCCACTTTCGGCATCGCGATCGCCGGACCAACGCTCTCATCCTTCGCCCTCTCTTTCGGCCCGGCGGAATACGTGTCGCTGATGCTGTTCGGGCTCCTCGCCGCAACAATCCTCGCGCGCGGGCCAGTCCTGAAGGCGATCGGCATGATCCTTCTCGGCTTGCTGCTTGGCATGGTCGGGATCGACGCCAGCTCCGGCGAAGAGCGCCTTACCTTCGGCGCTGTCGAACTTTTCGACGGCATCGACTTCGTGGTCATTGCCATCGGGCTGTTCGGCTTCGCGGAGATCATCGAGAACCTTGAAAATGTCGAAGCCCGCGGCGTCCTGGTCAGCAAGCTCAGCCGACTGTGGCCGACGCGAGAAGACTTCCGGCGCGCATGGCCGGCCGTGCTGAGGGGATCCGGCGTCGGCACGCTCCTTGGCGTGCTTCCGGGCGGTGGAGCAACGCTGGCCTCCTTCTGCGCCTACTCGGTCGAGAAAAAGGTGTCCAAGCGTCCCCTGGAGTTTGGCGAAGGTGCAGTTGAGGGTGTTGCCGGACCGGAAGCTGCCAACAATGCGGGCGCGCAGTCTTCATTTATCCCGCTTCTGACCTTGGGCATCCCATCGAACAACATGATGGCGATGATGTTGAGCGCCTTCATCATCCACGGCATTACCCCAGGGCCTACGGTGCTGGCAACCCAGCCGGAAATCTTCTGGGGTCTCGTTGCCAGCATGTGGATCGGCAACCTGATGCTCGTCGTGATCAACCTGCCCCTTATCGGGATCTGGGTGAAACTCCTGACCGTCCCCTACCGACTGCTGTACCCGGCAATCCTTCTCTTCTGCTGTGTCGGGGTCTACAGCATCAACAACCGCATTTTCGACGTGGCCCTGGCGGCCGGATTCGGACTGCTCGGTTATGCCTTCCGCAAGGCAAAGTGCGAGCCGGGTCCTCTGCTTCTGGGGTTCGTCCTGGGACCATTGTTGGAAACCAACATTCGCAGGGCTCTGACGATCTCCCACGGAAACCCCAGCGTCTTCGTGGAGCGGCCGATCAGCCTCGTCCTCCTGATAGCGACAGCCGGAGTACTTCTCCTGATGATCCTGCCGTCATTCCGCAGAACCCGCGAACAAGCCTTCCAGGAAGAAGAAGCCTGAAGCCGGTCTACGCTGAGCGACCGCTTGAACGCAGCCGCTGTTCTCTCCTCGAAACTCGGTGTGCTCCCCAATGTCTGATGCTACCAGCAATTCTCTTCGCATCGTTCTACTCGATCGCAAGACCTTGCCCGACGACATTCACGTCCGCGCGTTCTCCTTCGCGCACGAACTCATACAGTTCGACCAGACGGCTCCAGAGGAGGTGCCCGAACGCATCAAGGATGCCGACATTGTCATCACGAACAAGGCTCCCGTGCGAGGTCCGGCGATCGCATCCGCCCCCAGGCTCAAGCTGGTCGCGGTAGCAGCCACGGGAACCGACGTCGTCGACGTCGCCGCATGCGCGCAGCGTGGAGTAACGGTCTCGAACATCCGCAACTACGCGGTCAATACGGTTCCCGAGCACACCTTCGCTCTGATCCTCGCGCTTCGCCGGAGCCTTCTGGCCTATCGCAACTCGGTACGGGCTGGTCGCTGGCAGGAAGCAAACCAGTTCTGCTACTTCGACTACCCGATCAACGATCTCGCCGGCTCGACGCTGGGCATCATCGGCGACGGTGCCCTCGGGCGCTCGGTGGGCGACCTTGGCCGTGCTTTTGGGATGAAGGTTCTTTTTTCCGACTACAAGGGCACAAAGGGAATGGGACCGCTCTATACGCCTTTCGAGAAGGTACTCGAGGTCAGCGACATCATCACCTTGCACTCCCCCTTGATGCCTTCGACCCGCAACATGATCTCAACCGCAGAGTTCGCACAGATGGCCAAGCGGCCGCTCTTGATCAATACCGCGCGCGGCGGTCTGGTCGACGAGACCGCGCTGGAGCACGCATTGAGAAGTGGCCAGATCAGCGGCGCGGGCTTCGACGTCGTCACCACCGAGCCTCCTGCAGACGATCATCCGCTGATGCGTCTGCTCGATCTGCCGAACTTCATCCTGACGCCGCATGTGGCGTGGGCGAGCCGCGAGGCGGTCCAGTCGCTCATGGATCAGCTGATCGACAACGTCGAGGCGTTCGAGCGCGGCGCACCGACGAACATCGTTGCCGCTTGATCATGGTGGCCGTACCGGACACCAGAGGTTTTTGTCCGAACTGTTTCGCGCGGCTGTCGCTGCTGCCGATCCTTACGAAGCGATCAAGGCAATCTTCCGCAGCAGCCGAAAGGGCGCACACGGCTTAAGTCCGCTGTCGGCCCAGCGCCTATTCGTCGGTGTAGGTAGCGGGAAGTCGAGGGTGTCGCGTCATTGTCCCTCTTTTCGCAATTCCTCATCCTGCTTTGTCCCAGTTATCACGTCAATGAGGTCGTCTTAGATTGTCCCGGTCGGCTTCTGAAGGTCGCGACCTACAGCTGGTCAAGCTGGAATATACTGGAGGACCAAATGACTATTAGATTGCCCAGGGCCATCGAAGCATATTTCGACGCCGACCGCAGCGGGGAGCCGAATGCTGTTGCCGCCGCTTTCACCGAGAACGGCATTGTGAAGGATAAGGGCGAAATCCACACAGGCCGCGAGGCCATTCGCGAATGGATGGTCGAGGCAGGCCAGCTCTATACCTACACAATGGAGCCTTTCCTCATCAGTACAGAGAACGGCAAAACCCAAGTAACCGCCCATGTCGTCGGCACATTCCCAGGTAGCCCTATCGACCTGAGGTTCTTCTTCGTGCTCGCAGGCGACAAGGTCGCTGAACTGGAGATCACCGTATGACCCCGTTTCTCACATTGGAAGGTCGTCGGACCCTTATCACCGGCGGCACCTCGGGTGCCGGCGCTGCAACCGTGGCGCTGTTCAAGCAGCTTGGCGCTCGCGTGCTCACGACCGCACGCACCAAGCCGGCGGACTTCTCAGGCGCGGCGTTCGTTGAAGCCGACCTGACCACCACCGCGGGGGTTCAAGCGGTCGTCGATGCTGTGCATGCGGAGCTCGGCGGTCTCGATATCCTCGTGAACGTGCTGGGTGGCTCGTCGGCCCCTTCAGGTGGCTTTGCCGCGCTCACCGACGAGGAATGGGACAAGGAGTTCAACCTCAACTTCTTTCCGGCGGTCAGGCTGGATCGTGCTCTCATCCCCGGCATGATCGCTCAGGGAAGCGGCGTCGTCATCCATGTGACCTCGATCCAGAGAAACCTTCCGCTACCGCAGGCGACGACCGGCTATGCTTCGGCCAAGGGCGCCCTCAACACCTACAGCAAGAGCCTCTCCAAGGAGGTGTCGCCGAAGGGCGTGCGGGTGGTGCGGGTTTCCCCCGGCTGGATCGCCGATCCAGGATCGAATGGTCTGGCCCTGCGCATAGCCGAGGAAGCCGGCATCGACTACGACGCGGCGGTGCAAGTGATCATGAACTCGCTCGGCGGCATACCGCTCGGACGACCGGCCAAGCCGGAAGAGGTAGCCGACCTGATCGCCTTTCTTGCCTCTGACCGGGCGACGTCCATCACGGGAACCGAGCATGTGATCGACGGCGGGACTGTTCCGACCGCTTGAACAGACGCGGCTGTTCGGCCGTTATGGGCTCCGTTGAACAGGCATACCACCACCAATGCAGGTCAGGCGGGTGCATCCCACCCGCCGATCTGGGAATAGATCGCGTCACGAAGATGTCGCACGTCGTGGTTCAAGGCAGCGAGTTCTGCCGGTGTTTGGGTCGAAGCTGCAAGCAAGGTATCGCTTAGGCAGCCTGCCCTGTGCTGCAAGGCGCGACCTTGATCCGTCAGCGCCACCAAGACCTGCCTTTCGTTGCTGAGATTGCGTGTCCGCCGCACGAGCCCAGCGGCTTCCAGGCGCTTCAAAAGAGGCGTCAGCGTGCTGGAGTCCAGAGCAAGCTGGTCGGCGATGGATACCACGGTCCGCTCGTCCTGTGCCCAGAGAACGTTCAGGACGAGATACTGCGGATAGGTTAAGCCAAGCTCATCGAGCAAGGGCTTGTAGGCGCGCTGGATCGCGATGCCGGCGGTGTAAATCGCATAGCACAGCTGGTCGCGCAGTGGCGGGGGATCGTTACGGCGTTGGGTCATTTTGAACTCCTGTCGACATCCTTATAACCTCAATTATCACGAAAACCAATATCGCGATAAGAATCAACTTGACGCACATCACGAGATATGAAAGCTTAATGTTATCGCGATAATAGTTATCGCAACATAAGAGGAGAAAACCATGCCCCGCAAGACCATCACCACCATTGCCGCGATCGCAACTGCAGCCTCCCTTTCGGTCGCCTTGCCGGCAGTGGCCGCTGACGCGCTACCGCAAGATCAATCCGTCAAAAACGTCGTGCTGGTTCACGGCGCATTTGCGGACGGTTCCGGGTGGAAGGGTGTTTACGACAATCTGACGAAACGCGGTTATCGCGTCACCATCGTGCAAAATCCTCTGACATCGCTGGCTGACGATGTCGCTGCCACCCGGCGTGCACTTGAGCGGCAAGATGGCCCGGTCATTCTCGTTGGACATTCCTGGGGCGGCACCGTCATCACGGAAGCCGGGGTCGATGAAAAGGTCAAAGGCCTCATCTATGTCTCTGCTCTCTCGCCCGATGCCGGGGAGACGACGGCTCAGCAGTACGAGGGTTTTGCGCCCGCTTCCGAGTTCGTCATCGAAACCACGAAGGATGGTTTCGGCTACGTCAGCCCTGCCAAGTTCAAGTCGGGATTCGCCCATGACGTCAGCGACGCCGATGTCGCGTTCATGAGGGATGCGCAGGTTCCGATCAACATGGCGGCGTTCGGCACCAAACTTCAGAACGCAGCATGGCGCACCAAGCCCAGCTGGGCCGTTATCGCGACAGAGGACAAAGCATTCGATCAGGCCATGCTGATCCATATGGCAGAGCGCATCAATGCCAAGATCACCAAGGTGTCGGCGAGCCATGCCCTGTTCATGACGCAGCCGGCGGTCATCGCAGATACAATCGACCAGGCTGCAAAGTCTGTCTCGGGCAAAACGAAATGAACCATTCCAGCCTCGGCAGGATGGTCAATCATTCCTGCCGAGGCGTTGGATCCAATTGGCGTTCCAGGCTTTTGATGCGTACCAGGTTCGATGCGGCATCAGCTATTGTCGTCATCGCCTCGCGCTCCGCCTCGCTCAAGGTTCGCGGCATCACGTCGATGACACAGATGGAGCCGAGGACGAAGCCGAGCGGATCGCGAACCGGGGCGCCGGCATAGAAACGAAAGCCGAAGGGCTCGGATAGTGTCGGGTTCTGCGCGAGGCTTTCGCGCTTCGAAAGGTCCTCGAGCACAGTGAACTCATTGGCAATCAGCGTCTCGTTGCAGAACGCCCAATCCCGCGGCGTCGATACACCTTCAAAACCCACGCGGGACTTGAACCACTGCTCATTCTCTGTAATCAGCGTGAACATGGCAATGGGAGCGTTGGTCGCGTGCGCGGCAAGCCGAACCAGACGATCGAAGCCAAGTTCCGGCTCGCTACCGACCAGGCCCGACCGGTCTACTGCCGCCAGTCTCGCCTCCTCACTCCAGGGAATAGGAAAGGCAAGCGGTCGAGTTGGGCTATGGCCGGTTGCACGCAAGAATTCGACAAGCGATGCCGCCTCTGCCTGAACATTATCGGCCATCTTCATCCGGATGCGGTTGCCGCCCAGTGAAACTGGTTGAGCCGCGTTTCTCCTGGCCGCGCTGACGATGGTCGTGCTGGCAAATCGAGCATCCCTTTCAAGGGTCGCCAGCAACCTGCCACGCTCATCATGATCAGTGCTTTCAATGATGATAAGCATGGGCGGGATAGTCGTCAGCCAGCCCCTGATCGTTTCCAGATCTTCGGCCACATCAACAAGCAAACCCAATGCCGGAAGGCCGACTTCACGCCATTGATTTTCGCGGCCCTCGCCGGCGAAGATAATTGCGTGGGCCCGGACCACCGGCCTCTCAGGGATGGGATTTTGGATCAGCTCCAGTACCGCCTCGCGCGGAATCCGCCGGTGTCCGCCGGGCGTTTTCCAGGACGGCAGCTGGCCACTCTCAACCCATATCTGCGCGGTCCTGGTTGACACTCCCAGCAATTCCGCAGCCTTTGCCGTGGTCAAAACATCTTTCACATCACCGTCCACTTCTGCAGACGGTGATATAGAAAAAAATGATAAATTTGCAAGAAACAGCATAATTCGAGGCGTTTGGCCACAAGATGGATCGTTAGTTTAGTTAGGTGCTCCCGATCCCGCGATGCCGGCACCCGCCTCGTAATCCGAGCCGTGATGCGCGGCGGGAGGATTTACCCGGCCGTCGCCATCCTTGTTCACCAGGTGACCCAGCATTCCGTCGCCCGGCGGACAAAGACATGGCCCATGAAGATCGGCTGCGTCTTCATCGTCAGGTTCGGTAGTCGCTTGGCCAATATATTCAGCCCTTCCTCAAGCTCGGCCCGTCCCAACGCTTCGGCAACGCATTTGTGCGCACCGCCACCGAATGCGAGATGCGAAAGCACGAGGTCCGATCGAAAGATATCGAAGCTGTCCGGCCGTTCGAACACGCGCTCATCGCGCAAGGCCGACATGGATGAAAGGATCACCATCTGCCCGGCGGGCAAGGTCCAGCCATCGACGTCGATATCATCGGTCGAGATCCTGACGACGCCCGCAATGCCCGGCTCGAAGCGAAGCGACTCGGAAACCGCGGGCGATGCGAGAGCCGGATCCTCACAAACTGCCTCCCACTGCGCACGATTGGAAAGAAGATTCGCTGTCTGCGCCACCAGGGCGGCCCGCATGGACTCGGTGCCGCCGATGATGAGCTGGACAAGCTGGATAATCACTTCCACGCCCGAAATCCGTTGATCGGCATCTGCCACAGCGAGATAGTGTGAGAGGAAGTCGGTGGCTTGGCCTGCCCGTTTGCGGGCCAGTACAGTCGTTAGATAATCCTGAACTCGTTGGGCAGCGAGCTCAGCTTCGGCCATGGCCGCGGCTGTGGCGTTCGGCCGGAAAAACTCATTCATCTGATCCACATCCCGCATGAATACGGGGACGTCGCGATCGGGAACCCCGAGCATGCCAGCCAGCGCCAGGATCGGCAGCTTGGCGGCATATCCGCTCCCCAGTTCAACTGCGCCATCTCGATGGAAACCATCTATGAGCACTTCAGCTGCATCGCGAACATAGGAGCGAAAATCATCGATGACCTGGCTTGCGAGCGCCCTCGACATGGCGAAACGTCGACGCTCGTGATCATGGCCGTTCGCCGTAAGCATTCCATGCTGGAAGATGTCGAACAGCGCTCCCTGGGTAATTCCACCATGGGCCGGTATCGCAGTCTCGGTTGCACGCAGTCTCTTGTCCCGGGACAGGCGACTGACATCAGCATGCCGCAAGACGACAGTGCCCCCCGTTTCGAGGGTTGCGATCGGGTGAATGGCACGGCAGCGCTTGAAGGCCTCGTGCGCATCTCTTTCAATCTCTGCCGATGAGATCGTCGGCACGATGCGAGTCAACTTTTCCACGTCGACATCCTTTCTGTGTTGTCAGCCGCCGCCCAGTCATGCGCACGGGGTCGGCAAGTTCCCGCGCTTTGCAAACTCCGAAAGCAGGCAGGAGCAATGTGGCGGAGCCTTCTCCGCCACAGAGGAACCAGTTCGTAAGTGATTGCTTGATTTGGGGTTCAGCCTGCCGCAACCTGCTGCACTTCCGTCAGCCCGTGCTGCGCACGGATCAAATCGGCGGCCCGCTCTCCGATGACGACGCAAGGTGCCATCGTATTTCCGGTCGTGATCCGCGGCAGGACTGAGGCATCCGCGATCCGCAGCCCCTGTATGCCGTAAACCTTGAGCTCGTTGTCGACGACCGACATGCTGTCGCGACCCATTTTGGCGGTGCAAGCCTGATGCCAGTAAGTGACTGCCGACTTGCGAATGAAGTCGATCATTCCGGCTCGATCGCGCGTGCCGGGTGCTGCCTCCCTGCTCACCATTGGGGTGAAAGCCGCACTGTTGCCTATCTCTCGGCATAGCTCGACTGCAGCCAAGGCCGCGACCATGTCTTCCGGCTCACTCAAAGAATTTGGCTCGATGTAGATTGGGTCGTTTACCTCAGGACCGCAAAGGCGAAGCCGTCCGCGACTTTTTGGCTGCGCAAGCCCGGCAAACATTGTCCAGCCATGTTCCGGAGTTGCAATCTCCGCCTCGGCAGGCGCGGGAACGGGGAACTCAAGCTGGCATTGCAGAATATCGGGATGGCTGATGCGAGCATCGCTTTTCCAATAAAGCGTCGCCTCGCAGCCACCACCGCCAACATCCTGCGGCTCGCGATACGCCCAGGTGCAACCGAATGCGAGGTGGTCCTGGTGATTACGACCAACTCCGGGAAGATGCTGGACAACGGCAATGCCATGCGGGCGCAGTTCATCTTCATGACCAATGCCGGATTGCATCAAGACTTTCGGCGTATGTATGGCCCCGAGAGACAGGATCGTCTCATGGCGAGCACGAAACTGGCGGCGCCTCCCGCCGACCAGAGCTTCAACTCCGACGACTTTCCGCCCCGCGAACAGGAGCCGCGTCACAAGTGCATCCGTCAAAATCGTCAGATTCGGCTGTGTTATCACAGGACCGATGTAGGAACGGAAGACCGTCTCACGCTTGCCGCCCTTGATTCGCAACTCTGCGATGGCGGCGCCGCCAGCGCTCTCCATCATCTCACCGTTGGGGCTGTCAAAGACCGGAATTCCTGCCATGCCGGCGGCGTCGATAAGCGCCCGGGCGATCGGCTGCGGCGCGTCTGGCTGAGCGACATGAACGGGCCCTCCTTTTCCTCGACGGAGCGGATCAGGCGTTCCCTTCCAGTCTTCGATGCGACGATAGTAGTCGAGAACCGACTTGTAGCCCCAACGCTCGTCACCTGACTCGGCTGCGAAGTGGTCCCAGTCCTCCTTGTGGCCCCGTGCCCACACCATCACATTGATGCTCGACCCGCCACCGAGCCCCTTTCCCATGCTTAGCGGCAGGCGCCGGCCTTCGAGGCCGGGGGCCGGTTCTCCGATGAAGCCCCAGTCCCGCTCCGTTCCGAGATTGAGCGGCCAATGTGCAGGGTTCGAGACGCTTTCGGCCTGGTCATCGCCTCCGGCCTCGATCAGCAGGACGCGCGCCTGACCGTCTTGCGCCAGACGGGCAGCGACCACCGATCCGCTGGTACCGGCGCCGCAGACGATGAAATCGAAATCACTCTGTTCGCCTGAACGCTGTCCACCGCGGCTTCCGCGCTGGTCGGCGACATCTCCGTCAGAGAGCCTTGTCTGTTCCATTTCCGGGTACTCCTCTTAGCTGTGGCCCGGGCTAGCTACCGGCTTTCAGTTTCAATTACAACAAAAATATCAAATTTATCAATTTCGCTGGATCAAACTTTTGAGAGTGCCGAGTTGTTAGCCATTTGAGAGTTGATGATTGACAGGGTAACCGGGACAAAGAGGGATGAGGAATTTCGATAAGAGGGACAATGACGCGATCTGTACTAGCGGACCTGGATGCGGTTCTCAGCATTGCCCGCCACGGCTCCTTTCGGGCGGCGGCGCTGGAACTTGGAATGTCCACCACCGCAATGAGCAATGTGATTGGCAAGCTCGAACAGCGCTTGGGTATCCGCCTGTTTAACCGGACGACAAGAAGCGTCTCGCTTACCGAAGCAGGACAGAGTTTTGTGGAGCGGGTGGGTCCGGCGATGACGGACATCCATGATGCCATGCTGGCCGCACAGTCGCTGCAGGCGACACCTTCCGGCACCTTGCGTATCAACACCTTCGCATCGGCAGCGCGGGAGGTAATCGTGCCCCTTGTCCTGTCGTTCCTGCGGCGCCACCCCCAGGTGCATATCGATCTGGTGACGGAAGGGCGGCTGGTCGACATCGTCGCCGGCGGATTCGATATCGGCATAAGGCCGGCAGACCTCGTGCCAAGCGACATGATCGCCATCTCGCTTGGATTGCCGCGCCGACACGTGGTCGTCGCCTCGCCGGATTTCCTGCGCTCGCACGGCCGCCCCAACGTGCCGGCCGATCTCTATCGGTTCCGCTGTATTCGGGCGCGTCTGCCCAACCACGCCATGTTCCGCTGGCGCTTCGAGAAGGAGGGAACTGCCTTACAGATCGATGTCCAAGGGGCAATCACCCTCGACGAACCGAGCCTGGTCCGTATTGCCGCACAGAATGGGATCGGACTTGGATACGTGATGGAGGCGGATGTGCGCGAGGATATCTCTGCAGGTCGGCTGGTGTCGGTTCTCGATGACTGGACCCCGCCACTTGCGCCGCTCTGTCTCTATTACCCGGGCAGGAAAAACCCACCTGCAGCGTTCAGTGCCTTCATTCAGGCCGCAAGAGAGTTCGCGAGCTCAAACAGTTAACGGTAAGCGGTGTTTTCCTCCGACATTGACCAGGCGCGACAGGTCGTTCCCATAACTACCGGTGCGAGATGGATGGTATGATGCGCCAATTGCGATCGTTGGCAACAAACCCCGTATTACCCGGAAAGGGCCGCCAGCGGTCTGACTGCATCCCGAATGCAAGAGACAAAAGCGGCCAGTCCGCGGCGGTTTGCCGAAGTCCGCAATCCGCCCGAAGCGGCCGTATCCAATTCCCGCCTCGTGGCACACGCTCGCTCCTGCAACTCAACTCGGAAGGTATTCACCACTCCAGGTCTCACTTAGCGTCCGGTTGGCAATGAGCTCATCGACGTCCGTGTCGCTAAGGCCGAGCGCCTTCATAACTTCCCGTGTCGACGCACCGTATTTTTCCGCTGACATCCGAGCGTAGATTTCGCTGTGGGTTGGTCTAACCGCGTATGGATCGAGATGGGTGACCGTGTGGCCGCTCGGATGATCCGCATAAACCGAGAAGGAGTAGCTGCCGCGCTCCGTTCCAGGTGTGCCGTCGGCAGGCCAAGCGGTCGCGACGCGGATCGTCTCAATGTTCTCGCAGATCGCCGCGCCGATATCTGCGTTTTGAAAGCGTTCTATCCAGACCTTCGCTGATGCGGTGGCGAGGATGGCGCTCAGTCCATCACTGCGCTCGTGTTCCGTCATGTCGGCCACTGCCTCCAGCCCTTCTATGCTCCTGAAGCGCGACAGGTCCTTCTCGGAGGCGGCGAGCACGATCCAGCGATCCTCCGCTCTGTAGAGGTGATGAAGCGCGTCGTATCCGCGAGCGGCAGGCCCGGAAGGTTCGTCGAATGGCGCGCGGCCCTGATAGTCGAAGCAGAAGGGTATCTGCGCCAGTCCGCTCAACGCTGAGAGCGATGTCCGCGCGCGGCCGACCCTTCCAGTCATCTGTTTCTGATAGAGGGCGGCGGCCACGCCGAGCGCTGCACCGAACCCGCACATGACGTCGATCGTGCCGACATGGGCGTGTTCCTCCGGCGTCTCCATCGAGCCGCCGAACCTGAGCATAATGCCGGTCGCCGCCTGCACTAGGTCATCGTAACCGAGATAGTTGGTCCGCGGTCCCTTTCGAACGCCGCCGAAGCAGTCCAACTGGCAGAAGATGGCATCGGGATTGAGCTTCTTGAGACCCTCGGCATCCAAGCCTTTCGACTGCACCTGGCGGTCGGTGGCGTTCCAGACCACGACGTCGACTGAACGAACGAGGTCTTCGAACAGCTTGCGCCCGTCCGGGGACCCGATGTCGAGCAGCACCGACTTCTTGCCGCGCATATGGGTCATGCCGAAGATGACGGTGTTCCAGCAGTCGAACAGCGGGGTCGCCGGGTCGATCTTGATCACCTCGGCTCCGAAACGCGAGAGGTACGAAACTGAATGCGGGCCGGCGATGACGTTGCAGAGATCGAGAACCCTTATGCCTTCAAGCCAACCTGACTTCTTCACGCTTGCGGCGACGACTTTCGGAAGCGAGGAGGATATTGCGCGCAGGTTCGATATGGCCTCGTCGAAGTCGACCTTTCGCCGGGGCGTCGGCGTCAGCATGGCCTCGCCGCTCTCCTCAAGCCAGGCCATCGGACCTGGCTGGATCATCTTCCCATAGACCGGGTCTTCAACTTCGATCATCAGGCCCGCCATGTCGGCATGGTCGTCGCTGATCCACTCCTGCAGCCACCGATGCGGCGCACCTGGGAACTGCCCCTTGCCGAAGATGCGTTCCCACTCCTTTGCCGTCCGTGTGAGGAAGACGGCCTTCATCCGCTCGGAAATCCTGTCCGCCCAGAACTTGGGCAGGGGATAGACGCCGAGCGACACGTCCGACGACCACTCCGAAGCCGGGAGATAGGTGTCGGGCTCTTCCTGAAGCCCTTCGGCGACGAGTTCGTCGTAGATGCCGAGCGTCTGCAGGCATCGCTTGGCATGGAACTTGTGGCTCGGGCAGACGACATAGAAGCTGCGGCCGTCCTTGCAGGGATAGCTACGGTAGAAAGGGTCCAGGAATGCCTGCAGGTCGTCATATGTGACGTCCATCGGCAGCCCTTCGCTTCGGCGTCTTTCGATCTCCCTTTCGCGCTGGGTCTGATAGCGCAGCGGATAGTCCTCGATCTTGATCGAATTGTAGCACAGGCCTTCCATGACGGCGCTGGCGAGCGGGACTTCGATCTGGTCACCGCGCCCAGTCTTCACGCGAGCCTGGAGCGCGAGAGCCGCTGCGGACACGGCCAGCATCGTCCCGTAGGCGGAAGCGAGCGGCAGCGGCGAGAAGGAAGGGTTCACGCCCATCAGCACGCGGTTCAGCCCCATGTCGGTGAACACGCCGGAGGACGCCGCGATAACGGATTCGAAAGCCCGCCATTCGCGCCGCAGCTCGTCATTGGAGGCGAAGCCGGGGATCGAAACGGTGATGAGTTCAGGTCGGGCCTGTTGCAGGGCGGCGAAGTCGATGCCGAGGCGTTTCATGACGCCGGGGCGGAAGTTCTCAATGACGATATCGGCCTCGGCGATCAGCGCGAGCGCCTTTGCCAGACCGTCCTCGGATTTCAGGTCGAGTTCCACCAGCAGCTTGTTGCGGTTCAGCGTTGCGTTGGCAGGGCTGGCCCAAAGGGGACCGTTCGGCGGGTCTATGTGAATGACCGTCGCGCCGAGATCGCCAAGGATCATGGCGACGGCCGGACCCGCAATGTACTGTCCGAAATCCACGACCTTGACTCCGTGAAAGGGAAGAGCCTCGCGTTTCATTTTCTACCTCGGCGAATTCGGAATGATGTGATCAAGCACGGCGCGCGGAGCGGGCGTCTTCAATGATGAAGCGTGCCGCCTTTTCCGCGATCATGAGCGTTGGTGAATTGGTGTTTCCGCTGACGATCGTCGGCATGACGCTCGCGTCCACGACCCGGAGGCCATCGACGCCGAAAACGCGGAGCCGACTGTCCACGACCGCGGTCTTGTCTGAGGCGACCCCCATCTTGGCCGTGCCGGCCGGATGGAAGATGGTGCTTGCGATGTCCCCGGCGAGCTTGAGAAGCTCGGCGTCCTTCTCGTATTGCGGTCCCGGCTTCCACTCCTGCGGCCGATACTTTGCCAGCGCGGGTTGGGAGGCGATCCGTCTCACCTGGCGCAGGCTTGCCACCGCGACGTTGCGATCCTCGTCCGTGCTGAGATAGTTGGGCTTGATCACGGGAGCGTCCTCCATTCGGCTCGAACGGACACGCACCGAGCCCCGGCTCGTCGGATTGAGATTGCAGACGCTGGCGGTCAAGGCCGGGAAGCTGTGCAGAGGTTCGCCGAATGCATCCAGACTAAGGGGCTGGACATGATATTGAAGGTTGGCGTGCGGTCGGGATGGATCGGATTTCGTGAACGCGCCGAGTTGTGACGGCGACATGCTCATGGGGCCCGTTTGTTTCAGGGCATACTCCAAGCCGATCATCGCCTTTCCGACGAGGCTGTTTGCCATGGTGTTGAGCGTCCTGGTACCGTCGACCTTGTAGACCGTTCTGATCTGGAGATGGTCCTGGAGGTTCTCACCCACTCCCGCCATGTCACGCAGCACGGGGATGCCATGTCCCTGCAGAACGGCCGCGGGACCCAGACCCGAAAACTGCATGATCTTGGGAGTGTTGATCGCGCCCGCGGAAAGGATCACCTCGGCGCGCGCACTGAACTTCGTCGCGCGACCGTCGCGGACGATCTTCACCCCTCGGCAAGCGGGGCGACCGGATGCGCCTTTTTCGAAAATCAGCCCGTAGACATGAGTCTCGGTCACGATCTGAAGATTCTTGCGACCCCGCGCTGGTCTGAGGAATGCCTTTGAGGCGTTCCAGCGCCAACCGGAGCGCTGGTTCACCTCGAAGTAGCCGACACCCTCGTTGTCGCCGCTATTGAAGTCATCACTGCGTGGAATTCCCGCCTGGACCGCAGCCTCGGCAAAGGCTTCCAGGATGTCCCATCGGAGGCGCTGCTTTTCGATTCTCCACTCACCGCCATGGCCGTGCATGTCCGAGAAACGGCTGTTGCCTCCCGTGGCGGGATCGGCACCGAAGTCCATTCGATAATGATCCTCGTGTGCCTTGAAGTCTGGAACGACGTTCTCCCAAGACCAGGCATTGTCACCCGTCGCCATGGCCCAGGCGTCATAATCACGAGCCTGCCCGCGCATGTAGATCATGCCATTTATCGATGAGCATCCACCGAGAGTCTTGCCCCGGGGATAGCGGAGTGACCTTCCATTGAGGCCCGGATCGGCTTCAGTGCTGTAGAGCCAGTCGGTCCGAGGATTGCCGATACAGTAGAGGTATCCGACGGGTATGTGAATCCAGGGATAATTGTCCTTCTTCCCAGCTTCGAGAAGCAGGACCCGCTTGGAAGGATCGCGACTGAGGCGATTGGCTAGCAGGCAGCCGGCCGTACCCGCGCCAATAATGATGTAGTCGAATGTATCCTCAAGCATGATAGGGAAACCCAGATATCCACCGCCGAATAAGCGGCCTCCTCACGGGTCATATCTGCCACAAAACACGTTCACGCGGTATGTTGGAAAATCTCATGTCGCCATTACTTTTTTCGATGGTAATGTCCGAGGAGTTCATCGCCTACGGGAGTTTTTATGCGTGGTATGCCGCCTCTCAAAGCCCTCCGTGTATTCGAGGCATGTATCCGGTTGGGAACGTTCACAGCGGCTGCGCGCGAACTCAACGTCGGCCAGCCCGCGATCAGCCATCAGATTCAAGCATTGGAAAACGACCTGGGCTTGACGCTGTTCGAGCGGAATGGCGGGGTTATCAATCCAACCGCCGAGGCACTTGCGTATCATGCCAGAATCGCGTCCGCCCTGACCGACATCGCCATGGCTACACGTTCGTTGCGAGAGCGCGCCAGCGGCCCCAGCCTGACACTCGGCACCTATCCCGGTCTGGCCATGTTCTGGCTGATGCCGAAGCTCGCGAACCTGCGGAGTAGCGACAGCGAGCTGTCCGTCAGGGTCGTGACCGCCGAGCGTGACGAGCACATCTCATTGGACAGCGTCGACTGTGCGATCCTCTTTGGAGACGGCCGGTGGAATGGGATGGAGGCCAGAATGCTGATCCCCGAAGTGGTGGTGCCAGTCGCGGCTCCGTCGGTCGCCGCGAAGCTCGCCTCCCTCTCAAGAGAGGACATCTTCGGACAGGGGCCTCTGATCCACCTCGAGGACCCGGAAAGGCGATGGTTCAACTGGGATGATTGGAAGTCGCACCGCGCTCGAAATGCGACAGTGGCCTCTGCCGGCATCAACGTGTCCAATCACGGCATAGCCATCCACGAGGCGCTCATGGGTCATGGCGTCACACTCGGATGGCGGGGTGTTATCGATGACTTGGTGTCGAATGGCTTGCTTGTCGAAATGGACGACGAGCCGCTGACATCCGAGCGCGGCTACTATCTTGTCGGACCGGGGGACTTTATCAAATCGCGCCTCGGGACCGAGCTTCTGACGGCGCTTACTGCCGAAGTTTCTCTAGTTTCGCCGAAATAGCACGGGGCTTCTGCCGCCTGGAATAGGGCGGGACGTAGGACCGGCCGAAACCTCGTTGACGTCTCCTATTGGCGCAAAGCGGTCATATTGCTGCTCTTGATGGGAGCCGAACCTCCCCGTCATTCTTCGTCCGAAGCAGCTTCGCATTCGCCCAATCGACACCAAAAATGCGGTGGCGTTAAACCGAGCTTACGACGCCATAACGAAATAGACTCCGGGCCGTATCGATGATGGTTTCCTCCTGGCGTCGAGGACGCCATCCCAGCACTCGCATAGCCTTCTCGCTGGTGCTCCGGCGAACGGGCGCGCTTGCTACCTTTTCCATCTCCGGTGTTTGCACAATCGAAGCGAGTTCGCCCAACTTCTCCCTGAGGGTCTTCGCGATATCGAAGAGCGTGACGACGTCGCCGCTCACAGCGATGAAGCGCTGTCCCCTAGCCGCCTGCGCCGTCATCGCAAGAATGTGGAGGTCCGCCAGGTCGCGGACATCGACCGTGCCGAAGCTCAAGCCAGGCAGGGGCGGAGCGCCTTCGAGTAACCGTTTGATGAAGGCGATCGAAGCAGAAATGTGCGGCCCCAGAACCGGCCCGAAAATGCCCACCGGGTTGACGACCGACATTTCCAGAGAGCCGCCTTCCCTGTCGATGAAGTCCCAGGCGGCTCGCTCGGCAAGGACCTTGGATTTGATATAGGGCTGCACATCTGGTCCGTTCGGGTCCGTCCAGTCCTCCTCGTCAAAGACTGTGTCGTAGTTGGTGTGGCCGTATCCGATGGCTGCAAAGGAAGAGGTCAATACGACACGCTTCACGCCGGCGTCTCTGGCGGCGCGCAAAACGCGCAACGTACCGTCACGCGCCGGAACGATCAGTTCATCCTCGTTATCGGGAGCTTGCTGTGGAAACGGCGAAGCCACATGCAGTACATAGTCGCATCCGCTAACGGCAGCGGCCCAGCCATGATCAACAGTCAGATCGGTCTGGCTGAAAGAAAGCTCCTGGTCGGATTCGGCACCACCATTGCGCACCATCGACCGAACTTCGGCTTCGCGCCGGGCGCTCCGTATTGTGGTACGAACCTGATGACCTTCCTTCAGAAGCTTTGCGGCGACGTGGCTGCCGACAAAACCAGAACCACCTGTGACCAAAATCTTGCTCATTACATCACTCTGATTGTTTGCTTTACCGCAACATCGAGCTGTTATATGGAATTATCAAGTAGGATGGATTTTCGGACCCAGTATGAAAAATCAGACCATTGAGCCACGTGTCTACGACGAAGACGAATGCGCCGGATGTACAGGCCCGGAGCCGATCGATATCCTGCGCTTCCAGCGAGCCATTCGCGCCATCACGGGCAAGTGGAAGATCGAAATCGTCTGCATCCTGGTCGAAGGGCCGCTCCGGTTCGGCGAATTGCGCCGACGGCTACCGGGGGTAACCCAGCATATGCTGACTGAACAGCTGCGAGATCTCGCCAACAACGGCATCGTGATCCGCAACGCCTTCGCGGAGATTCCGCCGCGTGTGGAATATGAGCTGTCGCAGGCCGGCATCGACCTGATGCCGATGCTCCGCGAGATGCGCGACTGGATGCTCAAATATGAGCATCAATTGACAGCCCCCTGACCGGCTACCGGGAGGAGGCTGGCGGTCGCAGAGCCGCAGCAGACCCTCATTCGTCGAAGGGGGCGTTCAGGACGAGATCCACGACCGAGGGAGCTTCGTAGCCCTGAACGAAGCGTTCGCCGAAATCCCGCGCGAAGTTGTCATATGTCGTCTCTGGATTCCTCTCGATAATGCAGCAAAAGCACTTCGTCATCTTTCGCTTCATTCCCAGTCTGGGAAACTCCGAAACGATCCTCGCCATCTCGGCAGGGGGAAGAGCGTCGTAGCGCCAACCGATGACATCGAGGCCGATTCCAGCGGTGCAGAGCGCGACCTCCGGTTCCTTGTACAGACCGATCGAAGGCGTCGAGTTGAGAGCGACGCTGTCCCAGATCAGTTGCGCGCGACGACCATCGACACCGCTTTGAGTCGCGAATGTTCGCGCAAGATCCGCTCCTTTCACCTCAAAACGGCGGGGTCCGGCGAACCTTTCGTTCAGCGTGATGTCGTGGAGCAGTGTCCCGACGGCAACGACTTCCGCATCGTGGCCGATGCTATCGATCTGCCCAAGCCGCGCCGCGAACAGCCAGGAACGGATTACGTGGTTGAACAGATAGGGCTCGCAGTTTTCACGCGCGTAGTCGATCGCCTTGTTTACGAGCGGTGTGTTGGGAACGGACACGCCGGCAAGCATCCGACTGGCAGTCTCAGTCATGGTCTACTCCGGTTCTTGCTGGATGGGGCCGCCCGCTGGATGGCGAGCGGCGGCTGCAGGTCACTTCCGATCCGGGATGGTCAGCACCTTCTCGTCGGTATTGACGACGAACACCGCCAGCAGTTTAGACGGCTCATTGTCACTGGCATTTGCACTGACTCCGTGGTGGTCGCCCGGCAATTCCGTGAAGCTCTCGCCGGCCTTGAAGCTCCGAACCGGCCCTCCGTTGATCTGGCTCTTCACGGCGCCTTCCAGGACCGTCGCATAGATGATCGCCGACTTCGCATGCGTGTGTGCCGGAGAGTAGCCGCCGGGACCATATTCGACGAGAACGCCCCGAATGCTTTTGCCGGGCACATCTGGCAGCGCATGCTCGTAGACAAGCGTAATCTTTGCGTTCTTGGCGCCTTGCACATCATCGGCGAATGCAGGCACAGCGTAGCCGGCAGCCAAGAGCAATGGGAAAAGATAGTATTTCATCGGATATCCTTGAAGTTGCAAGCGTCAGGTGGGTCGGTGGCCGTGCAGCCAGTCGTCGAGCGAGATGCGACCGAGTCTCGCTTCGCCAAGCGGCACCAGCGACGTCTCCACGACGGTGCCGCCGAAATATCGCGCTTGCGGTTCGCTCACGACGCGTCGGCCGTCGCCGATCGCCTCGAGATAGCGCGCAATGATCCGGTCGAAAGGCGCCCGGTCGGGGCCCGCGATATCGAAATGCTTGCCACGCGGAGCGCCGGTAGCCGTTTCTGCCATGATAGCTGCCACATCGTCCGCGGCAATCGGCTGGAACAGACCGTCCGGCAGGCGGACGGTTCCATCGACAACACTGGTATCGGCGATGGCGCCGAGGAATTCCATGAACTGGGTGGCGCGCACGATGCTGAAGGGAATGCCCGAGCCTTCGACAAGCTTCTCCTGTGCCACCTTAGCCTGGAAATAGCCATTGTCGGGCATGCGGTCTGTGCCGACGATCGACAGAGCCACATGGTGGCGCACACCAGCCGCGCGTTCAGCCGCCAGCAGATTCCGGCCTGAGGTTTCGAAGAAGGTGAGCACCGCCTGTGGTTCGAACGAGGGCGAGTTGGCAACATCGACCACCACCTCCGCGCCGGCAAGGGCTTCCGAGAGCCCTTCGCCGGTGAGCATGTTGACACCCGTGCTGGGCGAGGCGGCGAACACTTCGTGACCCGTTTGGCGCAGCAGAGTGACGGTGCGCGACCCGATCAGTCCGCTGCCGCCGATAACGACGATTTTCATGAACTTGTCTCCATTGAAACGCTGGCGAGAGGCCGGCGTCCCGGACGCCGGCCTCCACTGACTCAAGCCTTCACAAAGGCCAGGAGATCGGGATTCACCACATCGGCATGGGTCGTGCACATGCCGTGGGGGAACTTCTCGTAGACCTTCAGCGTGCTGTTCTTCAGCAGCTTTGCCGACATAAACGCGGAGTCCGCGATCGGCACGATCTGATCGTCGTCACCATGCATAACCAGGGTAGGTACGGTGATGATCTTCAGGTCTTCCGTGAAATCGGTCTCGGAGAAGGCCCTGATGCCGTCATAATGCGCCTTGGCGCCGCCCATCATGCCCTGTCGCCACCAATTGTTGATGACGGCCTGGATCGGCTGCGCGCCAGGCCGGTTGAAGCTGTAGAAAGGACCCGACGGCAGATCGACGTAGAATTTGGAACGGTTGTCGGCCAGCGCCTTGCGCAGTCCGTCGAAGACATCGATCGGCAAGCCGCCGGGATTGGCTGCCGTTTTCACCATGATCGGGGGGACCGCACCGATAATGATCAGCTTGGCGACCCTGCCTTGCGGCTGCCCGTGCTGGGCCACGTAATGCGTCGCCTCGCCGCCGCCGGTGGAGTGGCCGATATGCACGACATTCCTGAGGTCGAGATGCTCGACGACCGCTGCTGCGTCGGCGGCATAATGGTCCATGTCATGGCCCTCGCTCACCTGTGCCGAGCGCCCGTGCCCGCGCCGGTCGTGCGCCACGACGCGATAACCGTGCTGCAGGAAGAACAGCATCTGCGTGTCCCAGTCATCGGACGATAGCGGCCAGCCATGGTGGAACATGATGGGCTGGGCGGTCTTCGGACCCCAGTCCTTGTAGAAGATCTCGACGCCATCGCGTGTGGTGACGGTGGCCATGCTTTGGTTCCCTTCAAAGATTGAGTTTTGGGCTGGGGTTGATTGGGCTGCGGCCGGCGAGCTCGGCAATAGGGCCAGCGTCGTCGCTCCGAGCCCAAGGGCAAGCAGGTCGCGTCGGCCGGGATCGGCCAGTTCATGTGATTTGGTTTCTGTCATCGATTATCCCCGTATCCGTTCATGGCGGACGATTGTTATTCGGCTTGCGCCGATGGATGGGTGATCGTTTTGGTTCACAATTGGCGGCTAAAATGCCAGTGAATCCACAATCAATTTTCGGGAATCCCTTCAAATCTCACCAGTAAAATTCGTCTTAACTTAATTGTATCTACATATTTCTCCTTATATCCGCAAAGCAGAGAATCTTTATTATATGTATACTCAGCATACCCTGTGCTACATCTGCATCCTTGAGTATTTTTTACAAAGCGGCAAGTAGGATGGATATTGTGACTTGGTCTGGAGAACCAAACCATTGGCGAGTAGACCAGTGGTCTCGCCATGCGATTTCTCGAAACAGCTCCTCGCACCCGCGGCCTCGCCGCTCCGTTTCGCTCACGGCAGAGCCATCCCTGTCAATCTGCTCTGAGATCCGCCAGAGGCGCGCGGCAAGCTCGGTATCTGCCGCTCAAGGCTTCACGCCCGGCTGGCTGGGATCACCAGTGTGCAAGGCCGCCACGTCGCAATCCTCGCAATAGACTCCGCCCATGGCGTTCATCATTGGGCTTGTAGCGCACCAGACGCTGGTCGCAGCGCCCTGATGGACGGTCTTCATGCCGCGGGCGGGGTCGATCCGCGGACGCCCATGGCTGCCGATGGCATCGAAGCCGGCGATCTCCTCCGCGCTCTTCGTCGCATCGACGGGTGCAAGGCGACAGGCTTTGCAATGATCCGTCTCTCGGATAATTTGAATCGATGAAAAGACCCTACTTTATGGAAGCGTTGAGCCGGATAAATCTTCTGGAAACCTTGGCTCCATTCGATCCCCATGTGGCGGGTACGCCGCCACTCGGCCTCGATCTGCCCACCAGCGATATAGACGTCCTCTGCTATGCTCCAGATCCACAGCTATTCACCCGAACCGTTTGGGACGCCTATTCCACGTGCGATGAATTTTCTGTCCGGCAGTGGACCGGTAGAGAAAGGCCGATCATCGCCGCGTTTGCAGCCGCTGATTGGACGTTCGAACTGTTTGGTCAAGCTCTGCCGGTGCCCGAGCAGCACGGCTGGAAGCATTTTCAGGTCGAGCATAGGCTCCTTGGTATCGGCGGAAGCCGCTTCCGCGCGGCCGTCATGCAGCTTCGAGACGGCGGCATGAAAACCGAGCCCGCATTTGCAGCTACGCTCGGCCTCGAGACGAGCGATCCTTATGAGGCGCTGTTCGAGATGGCGGGTTGGCCTGACGAGGCTTTGGCCGCCTTGCTGCAGGAGCGTGGATTCTAGACGGCGCGGGAGTCCCTGGCTGCGCTGTTCCGCAGCCCTATAGTCGACGGCCGCCGTCGCGTCCGCGTCGACAGCAGCCGAGATAGCGATTCAGGTTTCTTAGGCAATGCATGCTCTCCAATGTCAGGCTGGAACCAAGCCACGCACCATACGGAACATCATAGGAAATGACCGGGGTCCATCGGGCAAGCCAACCAGATATCCGGCACGAACATGCTTTTCGATCGAACCGCGGGCGTCGTCTGAAAGTGCCATCAATACGCTTGTGGTGCTGCCTGGGCCGTCGGTGAAGGTAGCCCAATAATCCGCGAAGGACGCATACTCGCAATCCACGACAACGGGAATCTCGGTCACGTCGACGAGGCCGATCTTCCGCCACAACGTCGCCTGACCATCAGGCCAGAAGAGCTGGCGCCCCGCCCGCATGGATCTCAGCCTTGCGAAGTCGCTCTCAAGCACGGCGCCGGTGTTGATGACTAGGTCGAAGGCGGGCATGCCACCAAAGAACTGGGTAACGGCGGACGCGACAACGCCGCCTGGACGGGTCACCCGCTTCATCTCGGCAACTACCTGTTCGATTTCCGGAATAACGTCGAGGGCCAGGGTGGAAACTGCCGCATCGAAAGAGTTGGCGTCGAACCGCAGTTGCCGGACATCGCCGTGTTCATATGCGATATTGGGGTGGGATCGTCGACGGCGGGCTCCTTCCAGGTATCCTTCCGATGCGTCAACACCGATCACATGCGCTCCCGCCTCGGCCAGGGCTTTCGACAAGACACCCGTCCCACATGCCACATCGAGCACGCGACTGCCCGGAGCAATATTGGCACGGGTGAGAAATGGGCTTGCCAGATGTTCGCTCCAGCGCCCTATGAATGACTCGTAGACGTCGGGATCAGCCCAATTATATCGCAGTTCCGCGCTTTCCATGGCTCGCCATCCTCCCCTCGATCAAGAATGGACCGTAGCACGGCCATTTAGGTCACCCCTATCGCCGTCACACCGGGCAATTCAGCGGAACCTTATTAACGCTTCTCAAGAAAACATGACATAGCGGAAACCCCTGAAATCATACTGGCCTTCCCGTCGACCGGTGCTCCGAGGTCCCGCTTGTCGGTTTGACTAATGTGATTGCGCTGCCCGCCGACGGTGGCGGATAGCGTGTCATCACCGGCACCAGCGCGCTGGAAGCGATATCGTCATAGGTTACGCCAGCGGGGGCCCAGGTCATGCCGAACTCCGTGAATGCGGCGGCTGCGCACTGAGGCTCCAACGAACACGATCAGCGCAGGCAGCATCGGATTGGCCGTCGAGATGCCAGGTGCAAGCTGCCGTCCGAGAACAGCGAGACGACAAAAGAATATTTCCCCTGGTTCGGTCAAAGCGCGTGTGTCGTTTGCAACCGGCAAGGTTCAATCAACGATTCCGGGGCTCGACGATCCCTGCAATCAACGATCCCTGGCTTCAATGCGAAACTGCTGCGGTCCCAGAGATCGGCCGTCGCGGGCCGCAAGCTGAAGCTTCTGCAAGGGCTGCCGGTTCAGGCTGTCGACGACCGCGTAATTGAGTTCTCCGGGCTCAAAGCAATGCTCCTCCCCCCATTGCCAGAGGGCGACCAGCACTACGCTCAGCTCGTAGCCTTTCGGTGTCAGAAGATAGAGATGGCTGAGCGCGGAGTCAGGGTCCGGCTCTATCGTAAAGATCCCCTCCTCCACGAGCTTTCGCAGGCGAACCGACAAGATGTTCTTCGCAAGCCCGAGGCTCTTCTGAAATTCTGAAAATCGCCGAAGCCCTTTGAAAGCCTCCCGGACGATGAGGAGCGACCACCAGTCCCCGACTGCCTGCAGAGAACGCGCGATCCCGCACTGGGCGTTTGCCATATCCGTTCGCTTGCCCCTCATTTTCCGCCTTTCGTCTGAATTATGGTTGCAAAGTTAAACCGAATGGAGATAGAAGTCGATAGGTTTCAAAGTTAAACCTTTATGATCATCACGAACCGGAGGGTCTTGACGTGACCGACCTATTGGATCTCGCAATTCAAGCGCATGGCGGCCTGCAACGCTGGCAGCAGATCGAGCGATTGCGCGCACATATCAAGGTTGGCGGTGCGGTCTGGCATGTGAAGGGCTGGCCGGATGTCTATGCCGACATCCGCACCTCGGTCTCCGCCCGCCATCCGCGTACCGAATTCAGTCCCTTCCTGGAGAAAGGGCAGCATTGCGTCTGGGAGCCGGAGCGAACGGCTGTTGTCGCTGATACGGGCGAAGTCATCGAGCAACGCCTCGCGCCGCGCTCGTTCTTCGAAGGACATACGATCCCGACGCCCTGGGACCGGCAGCATCTGATCTATTTCACCGGCTATGCCATGTGGACCTATCTGACGACGCCGTTCCTCTTCAAGCTTCCCGGTTTTGGGACGGAAGAGATCGAGCCGTGGCAGGAGGAAGATGAAATCTGGCGGCGGCTGAAGGTAACTTTCCCCTCGACAGTCCCCAGCCATTCCACCGTCCAGACCTTCTATTTCAATCTGGATGGCCTGTTGCGGCGCCACGACTACAGCGTCGATATCATGGGCGGCACCAGCAGCGCCAACTATGCAAGCGACCACAAAAGTTTCGGCGGTTTGACGATTCCGACGAAGCGCAGGGTCTACGCGACCGGTCCGGACAACCGGCCGATCCTCGACCGCGTCGCGGTCTCGATCGATCTGCTCGAGGTCGGCATCGAGCCGTAGCCGCTGCACCGGCAGCCGCCTGAATTGGGCGGAGCCATCATGCCTCGTCAGAGCGAATGCCTCGATTTGCGGTCAGGCATGGATGCACTCATCCACAAGGGGTATTACACTCTGGCGCGGTCAACTTTCATGGCGCTACTCGTCTGGCCTTCCCGGTAGCGCCACCCGAGCCCGCAACACTACTGTCCGGCAAACACCACCTCGTCCCAAGGTGGGCGCGCCGGGAAAACCTCATCGAGAAATGTCAGAAATGCTTTGACATTCGGATTGGCGCGGCGGCTCTCCGGCCAGAGCGCCATCATGCTGGAGCGGTCGACGGCGAAGGCGGCGAGGATCGGCACGAGTTCGCCGCGTTTCACATATGGCGCGGCGATGTAGGTTGGAGAGATGCCGACGCCGCCGCCGGCGACGAGGACAGCGGCGACACCATCGCTTGTGTCCACCGTAATCCCAATCTCTGGCGTGGCCTCGAAGACTCGTTTTCCTGATGCAAAGGGCCAGCGAAGTGTCTGGCCCGAGCTCTGGAAGCGAAAATTGACGCAGTCATGCCCCGCCAGTTCGTCAGGATGCCGGGGCGTACCCCGTCGTCTCAGATACTCGGGCGAAGCAAAGGCGCAAAGGCGATGCGACGCAAGCCGTCGGGACTTCAAACGGGAGTCGGCCAGTGCTCCAACCCGAATGGCGACATCTATACCCTCCTCGATCATGTCCACGAACTGATCTCCCAGGCGCAGATCGATTGCGAGTTTCGGATGGCGTGCGCGCAAGCGAGGAAGCGCCGGGCCGAGTATATGCACGCCGACCGGCAGTGGTGCGGATATCCGGAGAATGCCCGACGGTTCGGCGCGGGCGGCCATCGCGGCCTGCTCGATATCCTCGGCCTGCCGCAACAGACGCAGCGCCCGATCGTGCAGATCGCGGCCCTCCGGCGTAAGCGTCAGAGAGCGCGTGGTACGGAGGAACAGGACAATGCCGAGCTGCTGCTCGAGCCGCTGGACGCTCTTGCTGACGGCCGACGGTGACACCGCCAGCGCGCGGGCTGCCGCCGTGTAGCTTCCAAGCGATGCGGCCCGCGCAAATGCAATCAGGCCCGTGAGACGTTCTATACCGATTTGTGCCATGATGGCATGAGTAAAGCGAATATCGGGCCAATTATCAATCGAGGGAGTTGGAATTACTTTCTGGCCATCGGCGCAATCGAGCGCCTCCAAAACGGAGCCAGAGCGATGGGCGCTCAATCGAACATCTCGGATACCCTTTCAGGCAAAACCATACTCATCGTCGGCGGCACCTCCGGCATCGGCCTCGCCGCAGCCACTCAAGCCAAGTCGTTCGGCGCAAAGGTCATCGTGGTCGGATCTGATGCCGGACGGGCAAAAGAAGCCGCAGAACAACATGGCCTCAGTGGCTGGAGGGCGGCTGATGTGACCAAGCGCACGGCCATCGAATCCGCGCTCGCTGATATCGACCATGTCGATCACCTCGTCTTGCTGGCCGGAAGCTTCGTCGTCGGCAAGGTGGTGGAAGCCGACGTCGACCATCTGCGCCGCGCGTTCGAAGAGCGCGTCTGGGCGGCGATATATACTCTTCGGTCGCTTGGAGACCGCCTCGCCGCCGACGGTTCGGTGACATTCATCTCCGGAGCACTCAGCGACCGGCCGAACGCCTATGGGACCGCCGTTCTCGCTGCCGCTTCGGCCGCGATGGAAGCATTGGCACGCGGCCTTGCGTTGGAACTCGCGCCGCGCCGGGTGAACACCCTTTCGCCGGGTCCGATCGATACTCCACTGCTCGGCAAGGCACTTGGCGACAATCGTGACGCCTTTGTCGAGGGCCTCAGGGCAACATTGCCATTACATCGTCTCGGGAGCGCTGAGGAAGCCGGGGCGGCAGTCCTGTTCTTGATGGCGAATGGCTGGATGAACGGCGCGACGCTCAACCTCGACGGTGGATCGCGGCTGGTCTGAAGGCTTTTTAGCTTTGCGAGCCAGAACTCTCTGAAATTTGTCGCTCGGGTTTTCGAACCCTTCAAGAAGGAATTCACTGAATGTCGACTGACCCAATCAAGACAGCCCTCACCTTTTTCGGCCACTGGAATACCGGCCACATCGACGAGGCGATCGCCATGCTTTCCGAAGAAGTGCTGTATGACAACGTACCGTTCCCCAATATCATCGGGCGCGAGAACGTCCGAAAGTTTCACCGGGATTTCGGAATTGGAACGACATTCACGGTTGATTGGACGGTGACACAGATCGCGGCGGCCGGAAATGTCGTCCTTAACGAACGGCTTGATGTGTTCCTGCATGAGGGCGGTGGAAAAATCATACTTCCGGTCATGGGGACGCTGACGGTCGTGGAGGGAGCGATCACCGTATGGCGCGACTATTTCGATCCCTCTGATTTCGATCGGCAGTTGGCTCTCATCGGGAAATAACTCGATGGAATATATTGGCTGCTTAGGGACGACAACGTCTCAGCATCAGGGCGACACCGGCAGAATTAGCTGAACAACGGTGAAATCATTTTCTCGTCGAAAAAGCAGTGAGCCGTTGTGCGCTTTCGCGACCTCGGACGCGATTGTCAGGCCCAATCCCGAGCCGCGGGATCTGGGCCCTTTTTCGAACGGAGCAAGCAGCGATTGTGGATCTGTATCGAAACCGTCTCCGTCGTCACGGATGATGATGCTCACGCCTCCTGCAAGCGGTTTGACCTCCACTTCCAGCTTGGAGGTCGCTCCGTGAGCCAAGGCATTATTGATGAGGTTGGAGATTGCCTCCCGGAGGCTGACTGGATCGACGGAAAGCACGATATCGGGGCTCGTCGGCTTGAAGCTGACGTCGATCTCTCTCGACATCGAAAGTGGCACCGCTTTCGACATTACAAGCTTGACAAACTCGTTGATATCCACCGGCTCAAGTCGGGCCGCATCGATGCGGTGGAGGATCATGGCATGATCGAGCAATTGCCCGGTGAGGCGCCCCAGTTCGTTGTTCCTGTCCCTTATCCGTGAGATTGAGTCCTTTACTGCAGCATCTGACTTCGCATGTGAAAGCATCTCGACCTGTGCGTCGAGTGCAGCGAGCGGTGTGCGCATCTGATGTGCGGCATCTCCGATGAACCTCTGGAACATCGCGATTCGCTCGGACAGTCGGCGCATGAACTCGTCGATGGACTGGACGAGGTTGCGTATCTCGACCGGAGGCTCGGCATGAATGGGTGACAGATCGTCAGGATCGCGCGACTGGATCTCGTGCTCGATCTGCATGAGCGGTTTCAAGGCGAATCGCAGCGAGAGCGTGGTCGCCGACACGGCGAGCAAGAACATCACACCGATCACAACGAGCGCCTCGTATGTCAGCCTACGGGCGAGGCCGGTGCGAGCATGTATCGTCTGTGCGACCGTGATCTCTGCCCAGCCGGTAACGGCGGGATTTTCGATTTTCTTCGAAATGGTGGCCATGCGCACGGGCTGATCCGCATAGACGCCATCCTCGAAGACCAACTCTTTCTGCGTCTGCTGAGGCAACGCCGTGTGGGAAAGGTCCTCACTCCCTGCAACGACAATACCCCGTGGGTCGACAATGCGATAGAAGACAAGATCGTAGGCAGCAAGGGATGAGATGGCCGAGGCCGGAGGGTCCAGCGTCACGACACCGCCTTGCACAAAGACGTTTTCTGCAAACTGGACTGCACCGCTTCCAAGCAGCCGGTCATAGGCCTCTTGCGCTGCGGTATTGGCAGCATAGGACGCCATGCAGCCTAAAATGATAGCTCCCCCAGCAAGAACAGCTGCAACGAGCCCGAGTATCCTGACCCTGATCGATCGGCTGAATTCACGTAGAGACAATTTGATACCCAAGGCCGCGCAACGTTCGGATCTCCACGGAAGAGCCACTGAGCTTTCGCCTTATCCTGGCGACAAATTGCTCGACGGCGTTGGAGCTGGGATCCTGATCGAAATTGAAAAGCTGATCGACCAATTCTTCCTTGGAGAAAATTCTCTCCGGCCTTGAAGCGAGTATTTCAAGAACGGTCAACTCCCTTCGTGTGAGGCTGAGCGGCTGGCCATCAACCGCTGCCACTCGCGCCTTGCGGTCCACCACAAGAGCGCCGAAAGAAATGCGATTATCCGCCAGCCCGTCGTTGCGTCTCATCAAGGCTCGCGCTCTCGCTTCCAGTTCTCCATAGTCGAACGGTTTGGTCAAATAGTCATCGGCACCCAGATCGAGAGCGCTGATCTTCTCGTTGACTTCGGAGCGTGCCGTCAGCACGAGAACCGGCGTTTTCACGCGGCGGGAGCGAATGTTGCGCAGAACCTCGAGCCCGTCGCAGCCAGGCAATGTCAGGTCGAGAATAACCAGATCGTAGGTCTGAACATTCAGGAGATCGATGGCATTGGCTCCATCGGCTTCCAGATCCACGGCGTGCCCCGCATTTTCCAAACGGATAGAGATCGCTTTCGCAATGTCTTCGGTATCCTCCACGATTAAAACTCGCACGCTCCCACGCCTCCCCGCCGACTGAGTCAGACAAGAGTCAGAATAGCTTGCTAGCCTCCAAATCGCACTAGAGGAGTTGCAGACTATATCTTGGGAGGATTGATGGACACGCTATCCACTGGCGTGACGCCGGCACCTTTGCTGCGCGTCGAAGGCGTCACGATACAATATAAAACACCTGACGCGTTGATCACCGCGACCCGCCGCGTGAGCTTCGATGTACACAATTCCGACCGCTTCATTCTTCTTGGCCCTTCGGGCTGCGGCAAATCCACTCTGTTGAAGGCGATCGGTGGCTATCTTCCTGTAACGGAAGGTAAAATCACGATCAAGGACCGTCAGGTTGCCGAGCCCGGTCCAGACCGCATGATGGTCTTTCAGGAGTTCGACCAACTGCTTCCGTGGAAGACGGTTCTCGAAAACGTCATGTTCGCGCTCACCGCGTCGGGTCGCCTTTCGGGTGCCGAAGCGCGTGACCGTGCAGAGTCTTACATCGAAAAGGTGGGGCTGGCGAAGTTCATGAACAGCTACCCGCACATGCTTTCTGGCGGGATGAAGCAGCGCGTGGCAATTGCACGCGGAATGGCTATGGAGCCCGATGTCCTTCTCATGGACGAGCCTTTCGCCGCTCTCGATGCGCTGACGCGCCGCAGGATGCAGGACGAGCTTCTGCGTCTGTGGGACGATACCAAATTCACCGTGCTTTTTGTCACGCACTCGATCGAAGAAGCGATCCGCGTCGGTACACGCATTCTGCTGCTGTCGCCCCATCCTGGCGAAGTCAAGGCCGAGCTCAACAGCATCGGGCCGGATCAACTCGGAACTGCCAGACAGGCGGAACTCGAGAGCCGCATCAACGACATGCTGTTCGCATCACACTGACGGGGTGACCAAAATGACCGATCTTTTCACATTCAGACCGGAATTCATAAACGACGTGAATTCCGGCAATGCTCCGATTGTCGCCAAGCCTGTCAGTGCGTTCGAACGCGTCTATCGCCTCGGTTTTCTGCGAAAAGCCTTCATTCTCCTGGTTCTGGCCGTCATGTGGGAAATCTATGGCCGCTGGCTTGCCAATCCCCTTCTGTTCCCGACATTCGGGCAGACGGTTGAAGCCTTTGTCTCCAATATCGTCAACGGCGTCATTCCCGATCGTATGATCGTATCGCTCAGAACGCTGGTCACCGGTTACGGCATCGGTATCGTTCTCGCCGCATTGCTGACCACCCTTGCAATTGGATCACGGCTGGGTGCGGACCTGCTCGAGACATTGACCTCGATGTTCAATCCGCTCCCGGCGATTGCGCTTCTGCCTCTGGCACTTATCTGGTTCGGCCTTGGTTCCGGCAGCGTCATCTTCGTTCTGGTTCACTCGGTCCTGTGGGCAATTGCACTCAACACCCATGCCGGATTCCGCTCCGTCTCGCCCACACTCAAGATGGTCGGCCAGAACTACCACCTCAAGCGCCTCAAGCTTGTCCGACTCATCCTTATTCCCGCAGCCTTTCCCGCCATTCTAACCGGCTTGAAGGTGGGCTGGGCGTTCGCCTGGCGCACCTTGATCGCAGCGGAACTGGTTTTTGGTGTGTCGTCCGGTTCAGGTGGACTTGGCTGGTTCATTTACGAAAACCGCAATCAGCTTGAAACGGCAAATGTGTTCGCGGGCCTGTTCACCGTCATTCTGATCGGCCTTTTTGTAGAAAATATCATCTTTGCGGCCATCGAGCGTAAGACGGTTCGCCGCTGGGGCATGCAACACTAATCGGCAAATGAAGAATTCATGTTCACAAGGAGGAGGAATACATGAAACTGAAACAAGGATTTTTTGGTCTTGTTGTCGCTGGCTTGCTCGCGACGACTGCGCATGCAGAGGTCAACGAAGTGAGGATTTCCAAGGGCTTCGGCATTCTCTATCTGCCCTTGATCGTCATGGAGAATCAGAAACTTCTCGAGAAGCATGCCAGGGAAGCCGGTCTTGGCGACGTCAAGGTTTCCTGGCTCTCGCTTGATGGCGGCAATGTCATCAACGACGCCATGATGGCCGGTACCTTGGATTTTGCCGGAACGGGTGCTCCGGGCTTCGTTACGCTGTGGTCCAAGGCGAAAGGCATCCCCAACGTCGAAGTCGTTGGCGTTTCGGGCATGAGCTCCACGTCGCTGTGGCTCAACACGAACAAGTCCGAGATCAAGTCGCTGAAAGACTTTAAGACTAGCGATAAGATCGCACTTCCAGGCATCAAGACATCGCTTGCCGCCGTCGTGCTGCAGATGATCGTCGCGAAGGAGTTCGGCGAAGAGAACTACGCGAAGCTCGATCCTCTCACGGTCAGCCTTCCTCATCCCGAAGCATTGGCCGCTCTCGTCAGTGGGAAAACCGAAATCAACGCCCACTTTACGTCCCCTCCCTTCCAGTACATCGAAGCCAAGTCGCCAAACGTTCACCGGGTGCTGAGCTCGACGGATTATCTCGGCAACATTACACTCGACGTCACCTTCGCACCGAAGAAGTTTGTCGATGCCAATCCCAAGATGACGCAGGCCTTCATCGATGCACTCGATGAAGCCAACGGCCTGATTGCCAAGGACAAGAAGCAGGCGGCGGAAATCTTCTCCAAAAGCTCCAAGGTCAAGGTCGAGCCCGCGGATGCGCAGGAGATGATCGAGGACAAGGACGCGAAGTTTGATACGACCCCGAACGGGATCATGAATTTTGCCGATTTCATGCACCGTGCCGGCCTGATCAAGAACGTGCCAAGCAAGTGGAGCGATATGTTCGTGCCACAGCTTGCGGCTCGCAAAGGCAGCTAAGGTTCTCCCAGCGAGGGTCGAGACATTCCGATGTCTTGGCTTTCGTCAACTTTCTCAGTGCGTTTGGTAGGATTGTCGCAAATGACATCGGCGGCAATCGCATCGAAACTCGGTCCGCGCCGCCGGCAAGTTGGGCGGAAAACGTACCCCCAAACCTCCGTCATTCCAGGCCTTGAGCCTGGAATCCATGGACACAGCCGATGTGGCCAGCGTGGGTCCTCGGGTCAAGCCCGAGGACGACGGAGGGTCGGTGGACCGGTATCCGAGTATGCGCGCTGAAGAAGCGCGCGCTTTTCACTCCCATCTCAGCGGAAGCCGCCGCTCTCCACCAGCCGCCCGCCGCCCGTCACCGGACGTTCAAGAACCGTCGGCCTTCCGTGGATCCTCATTTCCGTGGCGTCCACTTCGACGCCGGCGGTCACAAAGAGGGATTACGGCTCGATGGAGGTGGAGGTCGACTGGGCATTACTTCTTACGATTTGTTGACTCACCCGCGCTTGACCAATAATTTGGGGAGTTGGTCGTGGGGCTTGTCCTCAAATGACGGATCATTCTCTTCAGCGTCACCTTGCCGCCATCGTCGTTGCCGATGTGGTGGGATATTCACGCCTGATGGAGGCTGATGAAGTCGCAACGCTTGAAAACCTCAGGGAACTCCGTTCTGGCGTTATCGAGCCGGCTGTGATGCGTCACAAGGGTCGCATCTTCAAGGTCGTGGGCGACGGCTTCCTGATCGAATTTGCTAGCGCGGTGGACGCGGTCGCAGCAGCGTTGGAAATGCAACGGGCCACCACTGCCGTTGAGGCTTCCGGAGACCGGCGCCTGCTTTTGCGCGTGGGCGTCAATCTCGGAGATGTCATCGACGAGGCTTCGGACGTCCTCGGCGACGGGGTCAATGTCGCAGCGCGCCTCCAGACGCAGGCCGCGCCGGGAGGTATCTGCATATCAGCCAGCGTTCACGGCGAGATCGTCGGTAAGATCGCCGACCAGTTCTTCGATGCAGGCGAACGCTACCTGAAGAACCTGACCCGCCCAGTCCACGTGTGGCATTGGCCGGATGCGCTGCCGAGCATATTGCCGCTGCCGGAAAATCCCTCGATCGCTGTATTGCCGTTCACGAATATGAGTGGGAATGAAGCTGACGAGCCTTTCGTCGACGGATTGACCGAAGACCTGATCACCGACCTTTCCCGCACGGCTGGCCTGTTCGTCATCGCGCGCAATTCCGTGTACGGCTACAAGGGCAAGCCGGTCGACGTACGGCTCGTCGCCCAGGAACTCGGCGTCCGCTACGTCCTCGAGGGGAGCGCCAGACGCGCAATGGGCCGTGTCCGCATCAATGCTCAATTGGTCGACGCGCTTGGCGGCCAGCACCTGTGGGCCGAACGGTTTGACAGGACGTTGGAAGATGTTTTCGAGTTGCAGGATGAGGTCAACGCCAAGATTGTCGAAGCTCTCGTCGGCCGGCTGACCATTCCGACGCCGCGCAATCGGCCGAAGAACTTCGAGGCCTACGATCTGTGTGTGCGCGCCCGTCTGCTGACGGAAGAGTCGCCGCAAACCGAGCGTGAGGCCTATATTCTGCTCCAACGCGCGGTCAAGCTCGAGCCATCATATGCCGAGGCGCTCGGTCTGCTCGCCTATAACCGTTGGCTTGCCTGGACTCATTTCGGCGAGCCCGAAGATCCTAACCGTCGGATGGCGGTGACATCAGCGCAGAAGGCGGTCGACCTCGATCCCAACGATGCCGGATGCCGTTACGTTCTGGGGACCATTTTGGCTTACGAGCGGCGGTGGGAGGAATCCGAGGCCGCCTTCGCCATGGCCCTGAAACTCGACCCCAACCACGCCGACACCTGGGCCGCCATGTCTGATATGTCCGTGCTGGACGGCAGGATTGCCGACGGACTGGCGCAGATCGAAAAAGCGCTCCGGCTCAATCCTTATCCGGCCTGCTGGTATCTTTGTCACCTGGGGCAGGCGCAATACGCTGCGCGTGACTATGAGGCGGCAACCGCTACACTGCGCAGGAAAGAAACGTATCGTACCAACTCACGCAAATTCCTGGCTGCTGCGCTTGCGCAGTTGGGCCACGGTGAGGAGGCGAGGCGAGAAGCAGAATTGTTCCTGATCGCCCACCCTCATTTCACGATCGGTCATTGGCTCAGCTCCCAGCCGCTGCGCGACGCATCGGTACGAGACCACTTTGTCGACGGCTTCCGAAAGGCTGGCCTGCCGGAGACGTGACGGCGCGCGGGGACAATCCCCACGCGTTCGAGACTTGATCAACGGATATGCGCTGCGCGGGATCGCTGAAGCTGCCATGGCGTTTTCATCAACCGCGTTCGACCAGTTTGCGGATAGCCGTCTCAAAGGTCGTCGTGCCCTTGCGCGATCGGGCCTCGCCGCCTTCGAACTCGATCCAGCCTTCGTTGAAGCCGTCAAGCATGCGCATACGGGGTCGGGGGTTCTGCATGCCCTGGCTCAAAAATAGCGCTTCCCATGTCTCTCTTGGAACCGGCTCAGCACGGACCGTCCTGCCGAGCACGGCAGAGAAGGCCTCCGCCATCTGCAGCGGCGTGATGCGGAAAGGGCCCTCGAGCTCGACGATGCGTTGACCGGTCCAATCCTCCTGCAGCATTTCAGCCGCAACGGCGCCGACATCGCGCACGCAAACCATTTGCACGGGTTTGGCGAGCGGCTGCAGGAAACTTGGCATGATGCCGCTCTCCCTTGCAGGCGCGATGTCCCAGGCTGAATTCTCCATGAACCAGCCGGCGCGCAGGAAGGCTACCGGCATCGGAAGTGTCGACAGAGCCTGCTCGACGAGGCCGAGCTGGCTCAACAGGTTCTCCTCCTTTGCCTGAGCGCCGATCGTCGAAAGGCAGACCACCTTCTTCGGTGCCGCCCTTGTGAGCGCCGTCGTCAGTGCTTGGATGATTGCCTTTACCTCCGGGAAACCCGGCGCAGGATCGAAGCTTGGCGGCAGAAGCAGGAAGACGCCCTCGGCGCCTTCGAAGGCTAGGGCGAGGTCCGGCGCGTCCGTCATGTCGGCAATGGCGATTTCCGCACCGCGACCCCGCCAGGCGCCTGCTTTTTCCGCGTTGCGCAGGACTGCCCGGACAGGAAGCCCCTGATCTATCAAATTCGCGCCGACCACGGCGCCGACTTGGCCTGTTATTCCAGTCACAGCAAACATTCTCGGCCTCCTATTGGCAGCGGCCTGCGCCGCGATGAATGAAAGATGCGGCAAAATCGCTTTTGACTGAATTGCCCTTTTGTCAGATATTTCATGACAAAATATCAGGAATTGGATGATGTTCGACGGACGTTTGCTGAATGGGGTCAGCGTGCTGGCCGCCGTGGTTGAGAGCGGCAGTTTTGCGCGGGCGGGCGAGGCGCTGGGGCTGACAGCTTCTGGTGTCAGCCGGGCGGTGGCGCGGCTTGAGAGCCGTATCGGCGTACGCCTGCTCGAGCGGACGACGCGTTCCCTGAGGCTCACCGATGAGGGCGCGCGCTTCTACCAACAGGTCGTGCCGCTCCTTGGCGGTATCGAAGAAGCCGTTGCCTATGCGGCCGGTACGACGCAGACGGTGCGTGGGAGGCTACGGATCAATGTCGATCCCTATTTTTCGCGGCTGATCCTCGGTCCGAAGCTCGGCACGTTTCTTCACCGCTATCCCGATCTTCAGATCGAGGTGGTCACAAGGAACGAGATCGGCGATCTTGCCGCCGACGGCATGGATGTGGCGGTGCGCTTTGGCGAAATCCCGGCGAAGAGCTCGCTGATTGCCCGGCAGCTTTTTCGCACGAGGGTGATCACGGTTGCCGCGCCGTCCTATCTTGCGAGGCACGGCACGCCGAAGCTGCCTGCCGACCTAACCGATCATACCTGCATCCAATATCAGGACCCTTTGACGGGGAGGCCTTTCAAATGGGAGTTGCGACGCGGAAAGAAGGTGGTGCCGATCGAAACTCGTGGCCGCGTCCTCGTCAATGATGCAGGCACTGCGCTTGCCACCTGTCTCGCCGGAATCGGCATCGCCCAGGTCTTCTCGCTCGGCATGAAGCCCTATCTCGACTGCGGTCAGTTGGTCGATCTCTATCCGGATTGGCCCGATGAGACCTTTCCACTGCACTGCTTCCACACCTCCCGCCATCATGTGCCTGCCAAGGTTCGCGCCTTTATTGATTTCTGCGTCGAAATCGCCGGCTAGATGTCTCTGCCTGCCTTTTTCCTTACGATCAGCGATCGCAGACAGAAGTACAAGGTCCTCGGGAGCTGTGTGGCGACGTTGCTCGGTCCGGAGCTTGCGCACATGCTAGCTGATTATCCCGACATCAGTGTTGAGGTCGTGATCGACTATGGGCTGACCGACATTATCGTAGAGCGTTTCGATGCATTCTCGGTCCTGCTGAGCCCCAAACCCATGGCCATAGCCGATGATGCCGACGTGGGTCCTCGGGTCAAGCCCGAGGTCGACGGTGGGGTGGGTGGACCAATATCCGAGTATGCGCGCGCTCAAGAAGCGCGCGCTTATCACTCAGCTCTTAGCGGAAACCGCCGCTGGCGACCAGTCGTTCGCCGGTCAGCCAGCGGGCATCGTCGGAGGCGAGGAAGACGGCAATGTCGGCGATGTCGTCCGGCTGGCCGATGCGGCCGAGCGGCGTCTGGGCGGCGATGCTCTGTTCGAGCTCAGAGCCGATGACGCCGGCCGAGTGGGTTCCCTCGGTCTCGACCATGCCGGGCAGAATGGCGTTGACGCGGATCTTGCGCGGGGCGAGCTCCTTGGCGAGCACGCTGTTGATGCCCTCGACGGCGCCCTTGGTGCCGGTGTAGACGGCCGAGTTCGGAAGACCCAGGCTGGTGACCACCGAGGAAATGTTGATGACGCTGCCGCCCTCGCCGAGGTGCCTGGTCGCAGCCTGGGTGGTCAGGAGAACGCCGAGAACATTGACGTCGAACATCCGGCGGTAGTGTTCCTCGGTCACCTCGCCGATCGGGGAGAATTCATAGACGCCGGAATTGTTGACCAGCACGTCGAGCTTGCCGAATTCCTTGACCGCGGCATCGACCACGCCCTTGGCCTGCTCGGCCTTGGAAACATCGCCCTGCACCGCGATGGCCTTGCCGCCGGCCGCGCCGATCGCCTCGACCACGGCGTCGGCTCCCGCCTTGCTCGAGGCGTAATTGACCACCACTTGCGCACCTTCAGCCGCCATCGCCTTGGCAATCGCAGCACCGATGCCCTTGGAGGCTCCCGTCACCACTGCGACCTTCCCTGTGAGCTTAGCCATGTCTTGTTCCTTCTGAACCGGACGGCCGCCGGAATTGGCGACCTTGTTCCGTAGTTCAGAAATTCGGAACTGTTGATCTCGATGTCAAGTAGCCCTATATAAATTTCATGCGACCGCTTTTTCACCCAGCCCTGGAGGACATCAAGCCCGAGGCGATCCTCTATGCGCTGTCCGATCCGGAGCGCGTCGCGATCTTCGCCAAGCTCGCCGGCACCGCCTGCGGCGGCACCTGTTCGGCGCTCGCCGATCTCGGCGACCGCGTCATCCCAAAATCGTCGCTGTCGAACCATTTCAAGGTGCTGCGCGAATCCGGCCTGATCCGCAGCGAACGCCAGGGCGTGGAGATGCGCAACCAGACCCGCTGTCCGGAGCTGGACGAACGCTTCCCCGGGCTGGTCAGGGCTATTCTGATGGCCTACGGCCAGTTTCCCGGTGAGCTGAAGACGGGTTGATGCTCTTGGAAGATAGGCGTCACCGACGGAGGCTGGGTCCTCGGGTCAAGCCCGAGGACGACGGAGGGTGGGGGGCGCTCTGCGGCAATAGGGTGAGATTCGGCAAACCTGATGCAATCACACTTTCTGATCTCGCTGCCTGACTTCGTCATTCACGCTACCCAATGCCCATCCGCTGCGCCGACGGCAGCGTTTGGCAAGAACGCCAACCCACTCTCCGTCATCCCAGGGCTTGACCCTGGGATCCATACTCGCGACTTGCCGACGCATGTTGGGAGGACAGTTAGTTATAAGGTTTTGGCGGAAACTTATAACTGGCAACCACATGGTCAAAATAAGTTATAAGGTTTTGGCAGAACCTTATAACAGGCGTGTGAGGTGAGTGACGCCACTGCGCCTGCAGCGACGCCCCATCTGCGACCGATTAAAATACTCCGTCGGCTCGGGAACAACAGGCTTCGTTGATCGTAAGTATTATGGGCCGTGCGGAGGTGCTTACAACGCAGCCATGCACTTCGATACTCTGTGCGGCCCACTCCAGTCAAAGCCAGGGCGCTTCCATATGTTTGGAAGCGCCCACGCCATTGCCCAGTTCCGATCGGATCGCGATGGGAGCGGCAGCTCAGAGGGAATGTCTGGACAGATGGATCCTCATTGGCGCTGTGCCGTGGGCCCCCTCATCCGACCCTTCGGGCCACCTTCTCCCCGCTGGGGAGAAGAGGGAAAATGCCGTCCCTCCTTCGACTCCATTGTATGGAGTGCCTTGCACAGCGGCTTCATTTGGGCAAGGCAGGCCCGACTTGCTCCCTCTTCTCCCCTCGGGGAGCAACCATGTTTCATTTTTGCTGGTATTGTGGCGTCCATTCGGTTTTTCGAGAGAGGACGGTGTTGGCGAGAACGATGAGTTTGCGGGCGACGGCTATGACGGCGCACAGGTGATCCTTTCCGTTCTGACGCAAGCGGGCGTAGAAAGAGGCGAGATCCGGATTGTGCCGGGTTGCCGTAAACGCGCACATGAACAGGCTCTTTCGCAGGCGTTCGCGACCACCCTGGATGCGGCGTCTGCCATGATATTTACCGCTATCGTCGTCATAGGGTGCGACGCCGGCAAGGGCGGCGATTTCGCCGCGGCCAGCATTGCCGAGCTCGGGCAGCCGAATGATCAGGCACAGGGCGCTGCGCAGCCCGATGCCTTTGATAGAGGTCAGCAGATCGAGCCGTTGCGAAAGGTCACAATCGTCGCGAACCGTCTTTTCGAGCCGCAGCAGATGGGCCTTTCGGCAGGTTTCCAGGCGGGCGACCTCGCGCGCATGACGGCGCTTGATCGCCTCCGACAAGGCGGTCTCGGCAAAGGTCTTGACCAGGGCGATCTGCTGCTCGATCTGTTCCAGATAGGTCAGTTCGGCGGCCAGTTTGTCGAAGCGTGCGTCCGGCAGCGCCGGCAACTGCTCGAGGCTTGCCGTGAAGAGCGCAATCAGCACGGCATCGAGGCGATCGTTCTTGGCTCGCTTGAGCCGGCTCTTGGCGAAGAAGCGCAATTGCGCCGGCTGCAGACGCGCCGCCGGCCGCTTGCCGGCCCGCAGATGCGCCAGCAGCCGCCATTCATAGCCGCCGGAGGCTTCAAAGCCGATGCGGCTGACGTCATGCTCTCGAAGAAAGGCGTCAAGCGCCTTCAGGCCAGCAGCGTCATAAGTGACCCTCAGCCTTGCCTTACCGGGATGGAGGGCAATGTCGAGATGGCTTTTGCCGACATCGATTCCGGCACAAATCATGCTATTATCGGTCATCTTCGTCGTCCCTGTCTTGGATACGAACCCCAAGGTTCCTGCAACCACACGGGCCAGATGAAGAGCCGGTTGCGATCCTGCTCCCCACAGCCCAAAACGGCTAAGAAGGTGACGATCCGACAACCAGCTGCCGGGCGGGCGGCCACCCGCCCGGCAAGCACCAGTATCCTACATTTTGCTCATCCAAGAAGGTGGCCCGAAGGGTCGGATGAGGGGGCCGCACGGCACAGCATTCCATAGGGCGATCTGGTCAAAGCTAGGGTACATCGCGCCAGTTCGAAGCGCGCGTCCACACCCCCTCGCCTCCATCACCCTGCCTTCGCCTTCCGCAGCGCGATCAACCCGCGTCGCAGCCACAGCAGTTGCTGCGGCGACATCTGGCGCAGATGGTCGTAGTCCATCACCGCGACGTTATAGACGGTGCTGCGCACCTGCGGTCCGTCCTCGCAGCGCAGAAGGACGGCCTGCAGTTCCATCATGCGGTTGCTGGCCTTGCGGGCGCGGTCGGCGAGGCTTTCGGTCACCTCGCCTTCATGACCCTTGACGGCAAAGAGCGATTGCGCCCTTGGGCTCGGGGCCGGAATGCCCGTCGTCTTGTGATAGCGGGCCATCACCTCGGCATAGTCGTCGCCGGCCTGGCGCTGCTCGTCTGATATCAGCCCGTCGAGGAAGATGCGGCCGAGGGTGTAACCGGCATAGGGGCTTCTGACCGTCTCGTCATCAACCGTCTTGCCGAAACCGTGGATACGCCGGCGCGCCGCCATCGCCACGCTGATATTCTCCTTCTCGGTTTCGAAGGGCTTGATCTTGCCGCAGGGGAAACGCTCGACATTGGCCTTGCGCGGCCGGCCGGCGCCCTTGTTAACCCGCTGTATCTTCACCTTGGTGGCCTTGCCGCCCATGCTGATTATCCTTCTTATCGAATGATGCCGTTTCGCAGCGCGGCGGCGACCAGGGCGGTCTCCTTGAACACGCCGAGTTTCGCCTTGGCATTGGCAATGTGGGTGTTGACGGTGATCGGCGAGATGCCGAGGATGGTGCCGATCTCGGCGGCGGTCTTGCCTTCAGCCATCCAGCCGATGATCTCTCGCTCACGCGGGGTCACGGCACTGGTCACGGCACTCATGGCGCCGGCCCGTCGATCGTGGGCACGCGCGGCATCGTCACCTCGGCGCCGGACAGCGTCACCCGCCGCACCCGGTCGGGATGGCTTATCGGTGCGGGCGCCTCGACAGCCTCCGCCAGCGCCTTGCGCGGGTCCTGCCGCGGCGGAAACCGGTCGCGGTTGCGATGCGCCATGTTGATGACGGTGTTCTTCTTCGAGCCGAAGAGTTCGGCGATTTGACGTGCCGACAACCCCTCCTGCCAGAGCTTCTGCGCCTTGACGATCTTGTCTTCCGTCCAGAACAGACCTCTCATCCCATTGCCTCCTGTGCGTCTCGTGCGGCCCTTGCGATGACCGGATTGTCGGGAAACATCTCAGCCAGCGCCCGCTTGGCGCTGCGGCTGCCGTTTGCCGCCTGTCTCAGCAGCCGCATCTTGTGGGCGGCGACCTTCGGCTGCGGCGGCTGTTCGGGTGGCGCCTCGACGCGCGGGCGGCGTTGCGCCGTCATCACCGCCTGCTGCTGGCGGGCGATTTCGGCAAAACTCGCCGCGCTCGGGGCGAAGGCGCGGTTATGATCGCGGACCTTGCCGGAGAGGAACAGCTTGGCGGCCAGCCAGACCGCCTCTGCCGGAATGCCGTCGATGGCGACGAGATAGGCGCGAATCTGCATGTCGGGATCAATGCCGGCGCAGGCCGGAAAGCCCGAAAGCATCCCCGCTATGATCTTGACCGGAGAGGAAATCTCTTGCGGCATCGACCGTTGTCCTTCTGCCCGTGCTTGCATTGCTCGACCCGGTTTCCCTCGCCTTTTCATTGAAATACCAATCGGATTTGATCGCCCGCCAGCCGCGCAGGATCTGCATCTCGGCAGCCTCGACCGGGTTGCCGGTCTTCAGGTACTCCCTGACCTGGATCCGCGCCGCATAGGCCGTCAGCGGCTTTTTCAGCGTGCGGCTGCGATGCTCGATGATCGCCGCCGCCAGTTCCTGCCCCAGCACGGGGCTGAGGATCTCCATGATGTCCTTGCTCATCTCTGTCTTTTCCATGCGATTGCTTCTCGCCGTCCTTAAACCGGGAGCTTCAGCCGCCCTCGGGCGAAGTTGACGAGGGCGCCAAGCCTTACGGCGCGGCCGGGAAAGCGCCGGACCGCGCGGCCGTCATGATCCTGCTGGGCGGTGTCGCCCTTCTCGGCGCTGCGTCGACGGTGAATCTCGCTTTCCACGGCGGGCACCGGCAGGCCGAGGATGGCGGAGATTTCGATATAATCCCGGCCGGAGCGGAAGAGCTCGAGGGCGTTCATGTGAGCGGCTTGATGCGCCGGGGCGATGCTCATCGTCTAATCCTCTTTTCCACTCGATCCGCTGCCGAGCTCTTCCCGCAAAGCGGGCGCCGGCGAGATCGTTTGTTTCAAATCTTGTGGGAGGTGCCGGCGTCGCCGAGGGAGCGCGGCGACGCCAGCTGCCGATAGCCTTCAGGGAGGAGTGAGGCTGCCGGATTTGCTGCTCGGCCGAGAGCCGGGGAAGACCGGCGTCTGCCGCATCTCTTCGGGCTCGGTCTGCCGGCCGCAATTTTCGCAATGGCGCTCGATCACCTCGGCGATCGACAGCGCCCTGCCGCAGCGCGGGCAGCCGGTGTAACGGGCATTGGCAATGCCCGAAAGCCGGGGCCGGTTGTTGATGATATCGGTGCTTGTCATGGGCATAAGGGTACGTAAAATACCTCGTACGTCAAGCGATTTAGGGGATTACATGTACCTTTTTTTAGGGTATTATTTATATCATGTTGAAAGATCAGGAACAATTTGAGCGCGAAGAACGCGCAAAGCGTCTGGTCATGGCCAGGAAGAACGCGGGCTTTGCCGGGCCGAAGGCGATCGTCGATCGTTTCGGCTGGAACGCCAATGTTTACAAGGCGCACGAGTCGGGCCGGAACGGCTTCGGCATCGCCGACGCGAAGAAATATGCCAAGGCGTTCAGGGTCAATCTCAACTGGCTGCAGTTCGGAACCGGCGATGCGCTCGATCCGGAGGAGCGGCCGGTCTCCGTCGCCGACGTGCCGAAGATCTCCTGGGTCAGCGCCGGCCAGCTGACCGAGCAGGCGCCGATCACCGACTTCTCGGAATTCCCCACCGTCGCCGCGCTCGATCTGCCCGATGGCGACTGGATCGCGCTCGAGGTCGAGGGAAATTCGATGAACAAGATCTCGCCGCCGGGCTCGATCATTTTCGTCAACCGCCGCGACAAGCGCCTGGCGCCGAACGCGCTTTACGTCGTAGCCGACGAGACGGGGGCCGCGACCTACAAGCGCTATCGCCCGAACGACAATCCGCCGTTCCAGCCCGCCTCATACGAGGACGTGCCGCCGCCGGAATTCCACGGTGCCGTCACCATCGTCGGCCGCGTCCGCCGGTCGGTGATCGAGATGTGAGAGCAACGCTATATTGCAAAAATTCCAGGTTGCTCCGCGACTTAACCCTTAGCGTTCCAGCAACATTCCAACCACTTCCCAAAAAGATTCAAGACCATCCGCCCGTCCTCACGAGCCGGCAGGATCTAGTTCCAAATCGCGACACCTGCCGTGCTGATCACCGCTTTCGGCGCCACGCTAGCGATCCTGCTTTGAGGTGAACCCCTCACAACGAAGACGGATCTCAAGACCGAGGCCCGCTCTGCCCGGCGCTCCACTCACCCCGCGCAAGGTGCCTGCAGCGACCTCGCGACTGACGCCTGCAAACAACCGCTTCGAGCGCAGGCGTCCAATCTGAAGGCCGCGACGCGCCGCAGAGCGGAGCATCGCCCGCCCCGCGCGCCCGCGATATCCTGATCTCTCTCACTCCCTCTCTCTTCCATCTCTTTCCAGTTCCTGAAGGCTGGTGAGGGAGGGTTCCGGCCAAAGCTTCCCCCTACCCCATGAGCAAGGCCCATGAAGCCGGGAGAGCATTGGCCATGTCCTGAAGACCGGAGCCGGGATGGGACACGTGCCAGAGGGGCCATTCGCTTCGCCCTCGTCCTGATTTTCTGACAGCGCACTTAAGGACTTTCGCTTCCCGCGCCGCTGGGCTTCGTCAGCTCGGGAGTTGCACCCGGTCGCCCAATCACTGACCGAGACATACGCCTACGATTCGTACCTCGTCAACCGATCAGGTATTTTTTATACCTTTTCCGATTGACGATACAGGGTATCTTATATACCTTCTTGACATGCCATTCCGGCGGCACGAGAGAGGGCAGAGCGATGCAGCATATCCGCAGGATCGAAACCGAGCAGAGCCGGCGGGACGCCCGATGGAATGGCGCGCGCGGGCTCGACGACTGCCACGCCTATATGGCCAACGAGGCTCAGCGCATGGGCGCCCTCGGCTTTGCCTATCTCGCCCGCCCCGAGCATTCGGTGCGCGGCCCGTCATGGCTGCGCGGCGCCACCGCCAGCGTCGAGGCGCATTACCGCTACGCCCGCGAGATCATGGGCATCACCGATGGCGATCAGCTTTATGCCTGAGGAAGAAAAGGACATATCCGCCAATTGCGTCATCAAAGCCTTTTCCGGCTGCGCCTGCCCGTCCGGTCAATGCGCAGAAAAGCCCGTCATCCCGGCCCCAGTCACCTTCATCTCCTGCGGCTCCAGGCGATCACCTGCATCGCCTTCGGCTTCCTCGCAGCGATCCTCGCATCCGCCTGGATGGGAATTTTTCTTGATTCCAGCAGCAGCAAGCTATTTTGACCACATATGGTCATATTAATCAGGAGATGGTGATGTCGACGATCAGCGTGGCAGAGGCAAAGGCTGGTTTCGCCGGCCTGGTGGACGAAGCCGCAAAGGGCGAGTTCGTGACGATCACCCGCCATGGCAAGCCCGCCGCCGTGCTGGTTTCGGTCGAAGCGGCCGAAGCCGCCAAGAAGGCGCTCAACAGGCCGCGGCCGAATTTCGGGGATTTCCTGTTGACCTTCCCCGGCGGTGTCGAACTGGAGCGGAACCCCTCAAAATTGAGGGGTGTTGATTTGTGACGGCCTATCTTGTCGACACGAATATCATTTCGAAATTCGCGCCGGGCAAGGTGCCGCCGTCCGATCCTGTGCGGGCCTGGTTCCACGAGCAGGGCGAATCCGACGCACTCTTTCTGTCGGCTCTGTCCGTGGCGGAGATCGAGAAGGGAATGCGCAGTCTTCACCGCCGCGGCGGGATCGAGCGGGCAAAGCGCCTTTCGACATGGCTGAATTCCATCACCGACACTTTCGGCGACCGGATATTGCCAATGGATACCGTCGTCGCGCGGATCGTCGGTGCGCTGAAAGATGAGGCGGAAAGCAAAGGCTGTCATCCCGGCCTCGGCGATCTCATCATCGCAGCGACGGCGCGGGCTTATGACCTCACCGTCGTCATCGAGAATCTGCGACATTTCCAGCCGCTCGATGTTCCCGTCGATCTTCCGGCCGCTTTCCGACCGGAGTGATCGGCTAAACCTGGCGCACCGCGGGTCAGGAGCTGAACTTGATGTCGCTCGCCTTCGCCGCGGTTATGAATGCGCGGCGCACCTGCTCGGGCTCGGCGACATCGTTGAAGACATCGAGCACCAGCAGCTCGGCGGCCTTGGCCGCCGGCGTCTGCTCCGGCCAGTCGTTCAGCAGGGTATTGCCGGCCTGGACGACGTTATAAACGGTCCTGGTCTTGCCATTGATGGTGATCTTCACCGGCTTGAAGCTTCGTCGCCTGCCCATGATGCAGCCCCCAACGCGGAACACGCGAGTCAACGAACAAGGTTCGGACTCGTTCCGGTTGAGGTGACTATCTCACATCTTGCCGCCGCCAGGCGAATCAACTTACCTGCAGCCAGACCTGCGAGAGCCAGAATACTTGGCGACCGGTTTTCGATTGCCGGCTGACGTACAGGGACGCCATGCTCGGGGTTTAGCAAACGACCATCGGGCGGCTCACCGAACACCACGAAGTTATCAGCCTAAGTTGTAGATTATTTACTTCTCTGCAGAATAAACTACAATCATACGACTATTCCTTTTATTTATAGCCGTTATAATAGCACTCACGTCAGTATTACTAATTGCAATAAATATTGATTTGTGTAGAATAATTTCACAACAACCTAGACACCAATACCTAGGAAACACCCCCTTCTCTTGATCCCCGCGTTTTGCGGGGCTCTTCTTTATCTCGGCCGCAGCTTCAGAAGCAGCTGGAAGTTGTTGTTCTTGGCATGCAACTCCGGCCTTTCGCAGCCGGGCAGTGGTCCCGCCGAGGGCCAATTGGATCAGTATAACCAGCCGCCTGTGAACCCGGCCCGTCTCAGCCCCACCACCACAGGCTCGCATCGACGCATGATGTTCCATAACAAGCCGGTCCGGTAGTTTTCGATCATCAGAACCACAGGCCCCTGGTCGATCCCGAAATGGTAGGGGCTGACCCACGATCCGCCCTCGCCGTTCTCCAAAGTATAGGTCTGGTTGAAGGACGGTTTGAAACCGTAGAGCCGCGTCATGCCGAGATTCATGCGTGCGAAGTTTCGGACGGTCGGGATGACGATCTCCGGCGCAAATGGCAATGATGCAATGACGACCCAGGGGCATACGGTTCCATCGTCCGGCCCAAAGGGCGCACCGCGGGCGATGTAGTCGAAGAATTCCCTCTCGACACCGTCCACGTTTCGTTTGATCCAACCGGGTCCGTCGCTCGCCGTGAAGCCCCAGCAGTGGGTGCCATAGCCTCGAAAGTTCAACGGGTTGCGGATTGCGTATTCCTGCTGGACAAAAGTCGCATGCCGGCTGTTCTTAAAGTAGTCACTGTCATGTTCGCGCATGAACTCGTCACGGATGCCGCGGAAGTCGATCCACATATGCGAAAGCTGGTGGGTAAACAGCGGTCCCGAATAAAGCATTTCGCGACCGTAGATATTCCGCCAATCATAGCTCTCGGTGTAGGCGGCATAGGATTCCGGCGGCAAAGGATGTGTGGGTGAGCCTAGGCCGAGAATATAGAGGAGCAATCCTTCGTCATAACCGCGCCAGCGATAGGGAATGAAGCCGCTTTCCGGTCGCCAGCCATGGGTCAGCGTCGCGCCGTGGTCGCAGGCCCAGTTCCAGTCCACCCGCTCGTAGAGCGCCGCCGCGAGCCGCCTGACCTTCACCTCGTCGTCCGTGTCGCCATCAAAGTAGGCGGCAACGGTCAGAGCGCCGGCAAACAGAAAAGCCGAGTCGATGGTCGACAATTCACACTGCCAGACCCGCCGCCCGGTCTCGATGTCGAGGAAATGGTAGAAGAAGCCCTTGTACCCGGAGGCGTCCGGTTCCGGTCCCTGATGGCAACGCAGCAGGAATTCCAGCCGCCGTCGGGCGATCTTGGCGGCAAACTCCCTGATGACGACGCCGCGCTCCACCACGACCGGAATGGTCGCAAGCGCCATGCCGATCGCGGCGATGCTCGCCGGAGCACCCGCTTGGGTCTTGTCGCGCACCAATCCGTTGTCCGGGTTCGTACATTGGAGATAGTAGAGCAAGGTGGTGAACTGAAGGCGACCGAGATCTTCATCGGTTGGCATCCGGTTCAGTTCGGGATCGGTCGACAGCAGTTCTGACATAGCTAGCCCATCACCAACTGGATCTGATGGTTCTTCCCGTCGTCCACAAGTGGGAGGCTCTGCGCGGTGATTTCCTCGCCGTCGGCGGTCAGCCAGCGATGCCCCTGACCAGATGCGGGATCCCTTCGCACCTTGATGGAATAGGTCGCCGATCCAAACCGCAAGTCACCTTCATAGCCGGGCCAATGCGAGGGAATGCAAGGCTGGACGGAGAGGTGTTCTCCCTGTCTGCGAATACCGAGAATGGCTTCCAGACCAACGCGATAAAGCCAGCTGGCCGATCCGGTATACCAGGTCCAGCCTCCGCGGCCGGTATGCGGGAACGCGCCATAGACATCAGCGCTGACAACGTAGGGTTCGACCATGTATCGCGCAGCGTCTTCGGCGGAAAGGGAATGATTGATGGGGTTGAGCATGCTCCAGAGCTCAAAAGCCCGATCTGCCTCTCCCAGCATCGCGGTCGCCAATGCAACCCAGGCCGCCGCATGGGTATACTGGCCACCATTCTCCCGAATTCCCGGAACGTACCCCTTTATGTAGCCGGGCTGCAGCGTCCCCTTGTCGAAGGGGGGATGGAAGAGCTGAATCAGCTTGTCTTCTGGCCGAACCAGCCGCTCCCAAACTGCCTGCATGGCAGTGGAAGCGCGTCCAGCGTCGGCGACACCGGAGATGACCGCCCAGGCTTGGGGGATGGCGTCGATCTGGCATTCGTCGTTCAGGTGGGAGCCAAGGGGGGTGCCATCGTCGAAGTAGGCCCGGCGATACCAGGAACCGTCCCAAGCCTCAGCCTCCAATGACGCGCGCAAGGCTTCGGCGCGCTCGAGGCACCATGCCACCCGCTCCTCGTCGCCCCTAGCGGATGCGATGGTGGCAAACGACTTGAGCACGGTGAGGAAGAACCAGCCGTTCCACACGCTCTCGCCTTTGCCCTGCGCGCCGACCTTGTTCATGCCATCGTTCCAATCGCCCGTCCCCATGAGCGGAAGTCCATGCGCTCCGAGACGAAGTCCGCAATCCAATGCGCGGCAGCAGTGGTCATAGAGCGTCCCACTTTCTTCGGCGACCTGAGGCACGCCGAAGCTTTCCTCCTGGTCGTCACTCAAGGGCGGCGACGCCACGAAAGGAACACGCTCGTCAAGGAGCGCGTCGTCCCCGGTCGTTGATACGTAGTGCTGGACGACATAAGGCAGGAAATAGAGGTCATCGGTCATGCGGGTCCGCACTCCGACGCCTGACGGCGGATGCCACCAGTGCTGGACATCTCCCTCCGTGAACTGGCGCGCAGCAGCTCGAAGGATGTGGGCGCGTGTTTCGTCGGGTGCGCAATGCACCAGGGCATCAACATCCTGGAGCTGGTCGCGAAATCCGTATGCGCCTCCGGACTGGTAGAAACCCGTCCGGGCCCAGACGCGGCAAGACAACACCTGATAGATGAGCCAACGGTTCATCATGAGGTCAAAGGCGGCATCGGGCGTTTGCACCGTGACTGAACTCAGCAGTCTGTCCCATTGGCGGGAGACGATCGCCAGGGAGCTTCGGGCGCTCGCCGGCTCGGCATAGTCGCGCACGAGCCTGCGGACCTCATCGCGACTGCCAGCCTGCCCAAGGACGAACACCAGTTCGGCTCTTTGGCCGGGGGGAACTGAAATCTCGACCATCAGTGCGGCGCAGGGATCGAGCAGGGAGCCGACGCTCCCGCCGAGACCGGAGCCCGCCAGCCCGGCCGGTCGGGAAACGGAACCATTGATGCCGAGAAACTCCCGCCGGTCGCAGGTGAAGGATCGCCGTGGCGCGCTTGAGGCAATGAAAGCCAGCTTGCCGGAGAAATCACTTTCCCAGAGGTTCCGCGCAACGATGGCGCCGCTCTCGCCGTCAATCTCGCATTCGATCCGTCCGGGTGCGTTCTCGCGCAACGTACCGAGAACCCATTCGACGAAATAGGTGGCAGTAAGCCTGCGCGCGTCTGTTCCATCGTTGCGGATAGCCAGGTGAACGATCTTGACGGGGTCGGCGTCCGGGACGTGGACCGTCATTTCCTGCCGCAGAGCTCCGTGAGTGCTCTCGTAACGGCTGTAACCCTGCCCATGACTGACGGTCCCCGACGACGATTGCCCAAGAGGCAGAAGTGTCGGCGTCCAGAACTCCCCGGTCTGCTCATCGCTGATGTAGACGACTTCGCTTGGAGGGTCCGAAACCGGATCATTCGCCCACGGCGTGAGCCTGTTCAACTGGCTGTTGCCCGCCCAGCTATAGCCAAGGCCGCTTTCGCTCGTCAGGCAGCCAAACTCGTTGTTGGCTATGACGTTGCACCAGGGCATGGGCGTCATGGCCTCTCCGTCAGCCGCGATCACATACTCGCGCCCGTCAGGGGTAAAGCCCCCGCAACCATTCCAGAAAAGCAGATCACCTCGTGCGGCCCCGCGAAGTTTCTCGCCCGCGCCTCGAGCCGTCTCCGTCGGTTTCCGGGCTGAAGGCATGGTGGTCGCCGGCGTCTCAACCTGACCGGCAAGTGATCCCTTGCTGCAACAAAGAACGACGCGTGCGGCAGCAACGAGGGCATCCGCTGACGCGCCTGAAATAGCGGCCGCCGACAGGAGGTGAATGCCTCCGGCCTTGCCGAGCGTCTCCTCCAATTGGCTTCTGTCCACCGCTTCGCCAGCGCCGCTTTCCTCGAGGAGAGCAAGGTCGAAGGGAAGTCCGCACCTGGTGATGAACGCGTGAGCCTCGATAATTTCCTCGACGAGAGATTTCTGGTCCGCCTGGTCCATGCGCAGCAGCAGAATGGGCAGATCTCCGGATATGCCTAGCGACCACAGTCCCTCCGTGGTCAGCCGTTCTTTGACGGGAGCGCCACCATATCGAAGGCCGGGATTCGAAAATGCCAGGCTTCCTGCAAGGCGATTGTAGACCACCTCCCTGGCCGGCGAGAGCTTTGGGAAAGCAAGTGCAGCGGCATGCCTTTCCTTCGCATCCGACACGGTCTGGACGACCGCATCGATATTGGCAAAACGCTCTGCAATGGCAGCCGCACCTGCTTCGCTATCAGCCGCGCCCGTCACGAATGCGATTTTCTCCATTCCGGAGGGCTCCAGGCGGACGGTTCGGCGCAAACTGAAGATGGGGTCGAGTACCGGACCGGTCGTGCCTGGCAATTTTCTTCCGCGCTCGAGCGCGCCGGGATTTGACGGTGTCCTTCCGCGGCCGAGAAACCTGTAGCGGTCGGTGTCGTACTCGACTGCTGGATGGGCGTCGTCGCTTGATGCCGAAACGTGCACCGCCCAGATCGGCTTCTCTGAGCCGCTGCGTGGCCGACGCCTTGCAAACAGTGCGGTGGTTTCAGCGACAAACCAGGTCTCAACGAAGAGCTTTGCAAATGCCGGATGTGCGCTGTCGGCCCGTCGGCCATTCAGGCAGATCTCGGAATAGCTCGTCAGCTCGAGTTCCCTTGCCTTCGTCCCCCTGTTGAACAGACGAAGCAAACGCACCTCGGCATCACAATCGGTTGCGACGCAAACTTCCCACGAGATCTCAATGTCCCCTGCCGAACAGCGAAACTCGGCGCGATCACCTGGAAAGCTGTGCCGGTAGTCGGCGTCGGCCCGGCAGACCGGCTGCCGGGCGATGGACCAGACCTTTCCGTCTTCAAGGTCGCTGACGTAGCAGAACTGGCCCCAGCAATCTCGCGTACTGTCCTCCCGCCAGCGCGTCACGTCGAGACCGAGCCAGGATCCGTAGCCGGAACCGGATTCGGTAAGCAGGACGCTGTACCGGCCGTTCGAAAGCAAGGTAATCTCGGGAGGCGCGCCCGCCGGATGCGCCTCACCGACGTCTTCAATATCGCCAGTCAATCGGGCCATTGGACAAAACCCTCAATCGCAGCGGGCACCGGCCCATGGCATCTATGCGTTGTCACCTTCAGTGGAGGTAGCCCCCCTCGCGCGGACCGTGCTCTTGACGCCCCACCGCCAACCGCTGATCTCAGGCATGTCATCGCCATGCTTCTCGATATACTGACGATGCTCGATCAGCTTCTCGCGGATTGCTTGCTTGAAGTAGGCGGCGCGAGCGCCGAGTTGCGGCAGTCGATCGATAACATCCTCGACAAGGTGGAAGCGATCGAGTTCGTTCAGAACGACCATGTCGAAGGGTGTTGTTGTCGTTCCCTCCTCCTTGTATCCGCGCACGTGCAGATTGCGATGGTTGGTGCGTCTGTAGGTCAGCCGGTGGATCAGCCAGGGATATCCATGGAACGCGAAAATGATCGGCTTGTCCTTGGTGAAGAGCGCATCGAAATCCCGATCGGAAAGTCCGTGCGGGTGCTCGCTCAACGGCTGCAGCTTCATGAGGTTGACGACGTTGATGACGCGCACCTTCAGTTCGGGCAGGTGCTCCCGGATCAACTGCACCGCAGCCAGCGTTTCAAGCGTCGGCACGTCGCCGCAGCACGCCATCACGACGTCCGGCTCGCTGCCCTTGTCGCTGCTGGCCCATTCCCAGATGCCCAGGCCTTCGGCACAATGCTTGATCGCCTCATCCATCGTCAGCCATTGCGGCGCTGGCTGCTTGCCGGCAACGACGACATTCACGTAGTTGCGGCTGCGCAGGCAATGGTCGGTGACGGAAAGCAGCGTGTTCGCGTCCGCCGGCAGGTAGACGCGGATCACCTCCGCCTTCTTGTTGACCACATGGTCGATGAACCCCGGATCCTGGTGGCTGAAGCCGTTGTGGTCCTGGCGCCAGACGTGCGAACTCAGAAAGTAGTTGAGCGACCCGATCGGCCGCCGCCATGGAATGTCGTTGCAGATCTTCAACCATTTGGCGTGCTGGTTGAACATCGAGTCGATGATGTGAATGAACGCCTCGTAGCAGGAGAAGAAGCCGTGGCGGCCCGTCAGCAGGTAGCCTTCCAGCCAGCCTTGGCACTGATGCTCGCTCAACACCTCCATCACCCGGCCGTCGGGCGAGAGGTGATCGTCCTCGGGATAGATCTCAGCCATGTAGCAGCGATCGGTGACTTCGAGCACGTCCTGCCAGCGGTTGGAATTGTTTTCGTCGGGGCTGAACAGCCGGAAATTCTTGCTGTTCAGGTTCAGCTTCATGACGTCGCGCAGGAACCTGCCCATGACCCTGGCAGATTCGGCCGTTGTCGCCCCGGCGCTCGCCACCGACACGGCGTAGTCGCGGAAATCCGGCATCTTCAGGTCACGCAGCAGCAGGCCGCCGTTTGCATGTGGGTTGTCGCTCATCCGGCGTTTCCCAGCCGGGGCGAGAGCGGCAATTTCGGCGCGCAGCTTGCCGTCGTCGTCGAAAAGCTCTTCAGGCTTGTACGTCTTCATCCACTGCTGAAGGATCTCGATGTGTTCCTGCTTGCCCATCTCGCCCATCGGGACCTGGTGCGACCGCCAGTAGTCCTCGCATTTCTTGCCGTCGATTTCGCTCGGGCAAGTCCAGCCCTTGGGTGTGCGGAAGATGATCATCGGCCAGGCTGGCCGCTTGAGGTTGCCCTTCTCGCGGGCCTCTGACCAGATTCTCTTGATCTCCGCGACGGCGGTATCCATCGCTGCTGCCAGTTGCTGCTGCACCTTGTCGGGCTCATGCCCTCCCACGAAGAGGGGCGCGTATCCCATGCCTTCGAAGAACTTCCTCAGTTCTTCCTCGGGAATGCGGGCGAGGAAGCAGGGATTGGCGATCTTGTAGCCATTGAGGTGCAGGATCGGCAGCACACAGCCGTCGCGGGCGGGATTGAGAAATTTGTTGCCCTGCCATCCCGTCGCCAGCGGGCCGGTTTCCGCCTCCCCATCGCCTACGACGCAAGCGACGATCAGATCCGGGTTGTCGAAGGCAGCACCATAGGCATGGCTCAGGGCATAGCCCAGTTCTCCACCCTCATGGATGCTTCCGGGCGTTTCGGGAGCGACGTGGCTCGGAATGCCTCCGGGAAAACTGAACTGTTTGAACAGTCGCTGCATCCCTTCGGCGTCCTGGCCGATATTTGGATAGAACTCGCTGTAAGTACCCTCAAGATAGGCATGCGCGACGAGCGAGGGTCCGCCGTGGCCGGGGCCGATGATATAGATCATGTTCAGGTCATCGCGCTTGATCACCCGATTCCAGTGCACATAGAGCATGTTCAGGCCGGGCGAGGTTCCCCAGTGTCCGAGCAGCCGCGGCTTGATGTGCTCGCGTTTAAGCGGCTCCTTGAGCAGCGGATTGTCGAGAAGATAAATCTGTCCGACAGAGAGATAGTTCGAGGCCCGCCAGTAGGCGTCCATCAAGCGGAGTTCCTCGGCTCCGAGTGGTCCGGTCGTCGTCTGATTGTCATCCATTGAAAGAGCGTCATTCGCCATCGTCAGCCTCCTCGCGATTTGTCTTCGCCTCTGCATGCCCGCAGCGGTCACAGATGAAGCCCTGCCTCCCCGACAGGCTCCTCGAAGGCATATCGCACCAAATAAGTTGCCAGCTTGAAAGACAAGCGGCGACCTCTCCACACATTCCCAGGCACATAATTCCCGAGACGATCGATCTTGGCCGCGTCAATGCGCCGGAAACTTAGGCTGGCTGGCTGATTGGCGCTTTCCCGATCCGCCCCTGCGAACAAGCTACACCCGGCGGAGAACGTAGAACATTAGGAATGCCCACTACGTGTTTTTACGAAGCCCGGGCCTGTTCTTCGTTGACTGCTCTTCAGGTTATACTTCTCCAGGCACTAAATTGCGGAGGCGAGCATGAGCCAGCAGCGTATTCCGCTCAAGTTGACGGCCACCAGATTCGTCCGCGCGGTCAGGATTTTCATGACGTCGGATGTAGGCAGACAAGCCAGGCTCCTTCTCTTCGCCCTGGTCGCTCTTTTTGGCGGCATCAGCGCCCTGAATGTCGTCAACAGCTACGTCGGCCGATACTTCATGACGGCAATCGCCGAAAAGCAAACTGCCGAATTCATCCGTCAGGCGATCCTCTATACTGGCGCATTTGCCGCTTCGACGATCGTTTCGGTTATCGCCCGGCTCGCCGAAGAGAGACTGGCATTGCTCTGGCGAGAGTTCCTCACGCGTCGCGCGATCGGCATCTATATGACCAACGGCACCTTCTACCGGGTCGGGGTGCGAGGCAAGCTCTCGCACCCCGACCAGCGAATTGCCGAGGACATCAAGGCCTTCACGATCACCACGCTTTCCTTCGTGCTGATGCTCCTCAACAGTGCGCTGACAATCCTGACCTTTTCCAGCGTGCTGTGGCTGATCAGTCCGCTGCTCTTTATTGCCGCTGTCGTTTACGCGGCCTTCGGATCGTACATGACAATCGTGTTGGGCCGCCCCTTGATCAACCTCAACCATGATCAGCTCGACGGCGAAGCAGCCTTCCGGTCCAGTCTCATCCGCGTGCGGGAGAACGCAGAATCGATTGTGATCGCGGGAGAAGAGCAACGCCACGCAAACCTGCTGTTGAGACAGTTCGATGCACTTGCGGCGAACTTCAGACGCATCATCGTGGTCAATCGCAACGTCGGCTACTTCACCACCGGCTACAACTGGATGATACAGATCATACCGGTCGTCATCATTGCGCCAGCCTTCTTCCGTGGCGACATGGAATTCGGTGTGATCACCCAGTCGGCCGCAGCGTTTACGATGCTGGTCGGCGCATTCTCGTTCATTGTCAGACAGTTCAATTCGATCTCGAACTTTGCGACGGTCGTCGCGCGCATCAGCTCCCTGCTGGAGGCCGTCGAGGAGGCTGGTAAAGCGTCGACAACAGACGTGGAAGTCGTCGAAACCGAAGGCAAGCTCGCCTACGAACAGCTCACCCTGGCGTCGCCGACACAAGAGACTTTGCTGAAGAACCTGTCGATGGTTGTCCCAACCGACACGCGATTGATCGTTGCGGGAGAGGGCGAAGCTGCGGGCACCGCATTGTTCCGGGCCACTGCGGGAATTGGCGCCTCCGGAAACGGACGCATCCACCGCCCGGCTCGCGAACACATGCGGTTCATCGCCCAGCGCCCATATTTCGCTCCCGGAACGTTGCGCCAAATTCTGGTGCCGACGCAGCGCCCCACGGAAGAATCGGATGACCAGATCCTTGCCCTGCTCGAGAGGCTCGGCCTTGCGCGCCCCCTGACCTCCACTGACCTCGACGAGGATCAGGACTGGTCGAGTATGTTGTCACCGCGCGAGCAACAGCTGATTGTAATCGCCAGCGTACTCATCACGGCCCCGTCCTATGTCGTTCTGGAAAAAGCCGACACCATCTTCGGTCATGAGCTCCTGGCCGAAATCCTCAGGCTTCTGGCGGACCGAAAAATCGCATGCGTCAACTTCGCGGAAGCGGACGCTCCGCGCGCCGGTTATGATGCCGTTCTGGAATATCATGCGGACGGCTCCTGGAGGTGGATCGACCAGGGAAAACGGCCCTGACGGTCGCAGTGCGCACGCCGCCTTATCAAATTCTCATCGGCTACCGCGAGCGACCTCCCCTGTGACCAATGACACCGAAGTGTCGTCGGCCCTCCGCGTGCCACTGCGGGGCTGGGACATCAATGATGTCATCACGGGAAGCTCAGGTCCAAACCGAGCATCCTGCTAAGGACGAAGGCGATGAGCCCCACGGCCAGGAGCGCTAGCACGAAGATTGCGGCCATCGTGACGCCCGTGCGCAGTACCGCTCGCCTCTCCCCCTTCTCGCCTTGATCGTAATGCCACTTGATGGCGAAGAACATGGCTATGCCTAACGCGAGAACCTTGAAGGTAGCGAAGACTATAGGGACCCAATCCAAAAAACGACTCTCCTGTGCATCAGCTACGCGCCTTATGACCTCAATCTCGGGCAAACGCATACTTCTTATTATGCAATGCTGATATGTAGCCGCAGGTGGCGGCTTGCGGGCCTGTATCGTTGGGTTCACGAATAACCGCCTGGGGCGTCAGCTGACTTCAGCCGTGTGTTCGCTCCCGGCAATTGAATAGTGGTCGATATCCGATAGACAATGCCGCTCGGCGACCACTCGGTGCCTGAGGTGGCAACCGGCCCTGGCAAAGCACCGCGTAAAATCGCATGTCCCCATGGAACCATTGCCCTCAGGCCAGCTTTCACAATTATGTCAGGGATGGAGCGAATTGACGGCAATCCCAGAAGGCAGTAGCGCATCGAAGTGCGCTTGGGCTGCTACTCCGTCTGGCTCTCGACCCCACGCGTCGCAAACTTTCGAGTACGCGGCCGGCAGGAGCGTTTGTATCGACGCATGGCGTGGATACATGGAAGACTGTTGTCAACGATGAACGGATGGCAATTGATGTAAGTGCTGTAAAGGGCTTGCGATGGCTGGCGATCATGTCGGTCTGCGCGTGCTGTGCCTGTACGACCACACAAACGCCGAACACCTATCGCAGCAAAGGATATGTTTCCGAGACGGTTTACGGTGTGACGGCGGGCCCGCGACCCGCCCACGGCAGGAATATTCGCAAGGGTGGTGGCCGTTATATCGTCGGCAAGCCTTACGTGATGAAAGGCAACCTTTACTCACCGAAGGAGGACCCGAGTTACGACAGGAATGGTGTCGCTTCCTGGTACGGCTCAGCGTTTCATGGTCGCTTGACTGCAAACGGCGAAATTTACGACAGGCATCACCTTTCCGCCGCGCATCCAACCCTCCCCTTGCCCAGCTACGTGAGGGTGACCAATCTTGAAAATGGTTCGTCGCTCATCGTGCGTGTTAACGATCGCGGTCCCTACCATAGGGGCCGCATCATCGACCTTTCCAGCAAGGCAGCAGATTTGCTGGACCTGAAGCACCATGGCACGGCCTATGTTCGGGTCCAGTATGTAGGCCGCGCCCGCTCGGACGGACATGATATGCCTTTTCTTATGGCGTCCTACGTCAGGAAGCGTGATCGCCTCCAGGACATCAAACCAGAGCCTCAGATCGCGACCAACGCGACGGTAGCCTCAAACCAGTCGACCGGCCATCATTTGGAGAGCCACAGCAAGTTCTTCTCGTCGTCACGGGCGAACCCTGCCATCAAGGCGATGAGCGCCTCCTCCCAGCCGGGGGCAATCGCCGCGGCGGCGTTTCAGACATTCGGGCAATTCGTGACGTTAGCTGGGATCGGCCCTACCACCTTTGAGCGGACGCCCGAATTCGCTCCGTCGATGCCGCGACAAAAATACTGCCTGAACGAGGATAGTGATGACCGTGAGCGCGGCTCCTGCGAGGTTCAGGCTCTCCCGTTACCGGGTGTCAATCGCAATGTACGTCTGACGGTGGTTGTCTCAATAAAGCGACGCCGCTCTCGATCAAGAGGCCACCGCCGGCGAGGAACAGCACTGGTTCTTCCCCAGAGTGCGCAAGAAGCCGTCACGAGACATGCCCACCCGCGGCGATACGCCCATGATCGCAATCCGCATGCCGCCGACAACAAAAGCCGTGGCTGTAAAATCAATATAGCAATTCTACCGCCCCGGAGCAGAATCAAATGCCAAGTCCGGGGTGGCTGTCGTGGTGGCGGATCGCAAGGCATATCAGCAATAAAGAAAAAAGCCCGCTTTCGCGGGCTTTTCGGCTGGTCGGAGTGGAGTGATTCGAACACTCGACCCCCACGTCCCGAACGTGGTGCGCTACCAGACTGCGCTACACTCCGTGACCAGCGGCGCTTCTATAGAACAGCCTATCTGGTTGCACAAGCGCCAAATTTCAAAAAACCGAGGGATTTTTTGACAGGTCGATGACAGGGGCCGGAAGGGTCGCTGCTTGCAAAAAGACACACCGCAAGCAAATCGAACGGAAGTGCAAAAGGGGCAATTTTCTTTTCCCGGGTTCCGCGCTAAAGGGCTCGGCGGGACAGGCGAAACCGCCGCGACGGCGGCTTCGCAGCCATTGCGCTTGAGATCAGGGACGACACGATGAAACTCCGCACCATTACCGCGGCCGGGCTTGCCATTGCGCTTGCCGGATGCACGACCATTCCTTCCGCCGGCAATCCGATCGAGGCCCGCTGGGTCGGCAAATCGGCCGGCATCTTCTTTGCCGCCTACGGACCGCCGATCAGCGACCGCGAGGAAGGTGCGAGCACCATCTATACCTGGCGCGGCGGTTACAAGACCGTGCGCATTCCGGCGAAATACGCCGAAGGCGCCGACGGCAAGCGCGGCAAGCAGATCGCCGCCGCCCGCACGGCCTATCTGCGCTGCCAGGCCGAAATCACCACCAATTCCGACTACACGATCCGCGACATCCGCACCGTCGCCGACATTCCGGGCGTCAACGGCCCGTCCTATTGCGCAGAGTTCCTGGCGCCCGAACAGAAATAACGGACGCTTCGTCCGGCACATGGACACAGGCGGCCAGCGTGCCGCCTGTTTTCGTTTGGGGCTACGAGTTTAGCCTCAAAGCATCCGCACGAGGGGCAGTTGCGGATCGTTTCGTGGAACGGGCTCGGGCACGGAGTCACCGAGCCAATGATGAAGTTAGGTTGTGCCGTGCGGCCGCCTCATCCGCCTAGATGGGTCCTCACCCCTCCGCCGGCCCGTAGAGGCCGAGCTGGTCGAGAAACGCCCGCTGCCGGTCGGCATTTTCGACCAGGAGGGCGGTGTAGCGCTCGAAGATCCGCTGGCGGTGACCCGGGTCGGAGACGGCGGACAGCGCGCCTGTGATGGCGGCGATCCTTTCCGAGGTCTGGCGCAGCTCTTCCAGAAGTTGGGCCTTGCCGCCGGCCTCGGCGACCGCCTGCTTCGTCACCTTGCCGATGCCGGCGGGCGTGCGGCTGCCGCCCGACACATAGCCCTCCGGCAGGTCGCCCTTGAGATTGACGACGGATTTGAAGCGGATGACGTCGAAGATCTGGTCGACCGCTTGCTTGGCGCCGGTCACCCGCGAGGGATGGTCGGTGTCGGCGGCCGCATGCGGCAGGAGCTCGAGCTTGCCCTTGTGGCGCTCATCGAGCGGCAGGTAGGGCAGCATCGGGCCGCTGAGCGTACCGGTCGCGGCGTCCCTGAAGAGGTCGGCGTCGATCGCCGCATGGGCGATTTTGCCGGATGCCAGGGCCGCGTCGAGCGCCTCGGCGTCGACGACTTCGCCGCGGTCGTAATTGATGAGCACGGCGCCGTCCTTCATGGCGGAGAGCACCTTCGCACCGACCGTGCCGGCATTGGAATAGAGGCCGGTTGAGGCGTCCAGGCGGCCGAGGCCGATATGGACGGAGAGCACATCGGCGCCGCTTGCCGCTTCGGCCGGGCTGGCGGCATAGTCGAAGCCCTCCGCCTCGATCCAGCGCTTGTGATGCTCGCGGGCGTAGATCGCCACCGTCATGCCGAAGGCCTTGGCGAGCTTGGCGACTTCACGGCCGATATTGCCGTAGCCGAGCACGGCGAGCTTGCGGCCCTCGAGCTTTGCCGTCGGGAAATCCTTCAGCTGACGGCCGGTATCGAAATCGCCGCCGGCGACCATCCGGTGCAGCCGGTCGACCGGCAGGTCGGGAACGACCTTCAGGATCGCCTTGAAAACCATCTGGGCGGTCGCCCGGCTGTTGATGCCGGGCGTGTTCATCAGCGGTGCCGTGCCGCCCTCGCCATTGCCGCCGCCCCAGGAGGCCGAGCCCATATTGCCGGTGCCCGCACCGATGCGCACGCCGCCGAGCGGGAAGACCGAGGCCTTGGGAATGAAGGTCGCCGCGGCGATCAGCGCGTCGTACTGGCCCTTGTCGGTCTGCGGCAGGATCTCCGCCTCGGTGCTGAGGTTCGGCTGGTAGAAGAAGTGGATGCGGCCCTTTTCGAGGCCGGCACGATCACTGAGCGGACCGAGATGGAAGACCCCACCCTTCTCCTCGATATAGGCCTTGACCTCGCTGTAATCAGGCTCGCCGTCGGCGCCGAAACGCAGGCCCACCAGGTCGGCGATCAGCACCGTGTAAATGCGGTTCGGATCGTCCTTGCGCACAGCGCCTTCGGCTTTGACCGGCGCCTCGAAGGTCACGCCGTGCTTTTCCAGCTCCTCCTCGAGAACGACGATCTTGGCTCTGAGATAGGCATATTGCAGATTTTCCAGGAGTGCCACGACATCGTCCGGCTCGCGGATGCCGCCGACCCAGGCGCGGTAGTCGCCCGGCGTGCCCGGGAAGGCGTTGACATAGCGGGCGGCGTCCAGGCCGGGCTCGTATTCGCCGTTCGGATGGGTGATGCCCTCATAGCCGAGGAGCTGCTTGGAGCGGGCAATGATGCGGGCGTGGATGGCGGCATCGGTGATATCAGCGTCATCGACCTTCAGCAGCGTCACGGCGGCACCACGCCGTTCGGCGTCGGCGACTGCAAGTGACAGCAGCGGATGCGACTTGACCCATTCGTCGATGACGGCGCGATTGGCGGCGGAGCGGCGGTTGAGCTCGACGACGGAGCCGACCCGGGCTTCCGACTGCAGCAGGCCGAAGGTGGTCTCGGCAAAGGCGAGCGCGCTGTAGGTGTTGATGACGCCGCCGAGCATGCGGTCCTCGGCGGCATCGTAGAACGGGCCGGCATCGACGGAGCGCTTGGCCGAAAACGGCTGCCGGGGATCGATCGGCGGGGCGATCTTCAGCTGCCGCGGGATCGCCCAGGCGGGATCCTGCAGGTTCTTCTCGATCAGCGCCAGCGCATGCGGCGTGAAGGAGGCGACGAAATAGCCCGAAATGCCGCCGATCGCCTTCTGGAACGGCATGAACAGGCAGCATTTCGCCATGACGGCGCTCACCAGCTCAGGCTCCCACGGCATGGCGCCGAGCATCGAGGTGGCGTCGAACACCGCATGGCGGTTGGCCGGATCGCCGTCGAGCCAACTCAAGAGTTCGCGGATCTCGCGGCTGGTATAGGCGTTGGCGCCCGTCGTCTCGTGGCCGACGCCGACGAAGATCGAAACGCCAAGGTCGGCAAGTTCAGCCGCCGTCGGGATCACGCCTTCGGAGGCGGCGAAATGAATGCGGCTCTCGCAGCCCTTTTCGGCGAAGCGCTGCATCTCGATCAGCTGCGTCGCCCAGGACTGGCGGAAGAAGCCGGCCGCCTTGGACGGATCGCTCTCCGGCCGCGGCGTATCGACATAGACGCGCTGGCCGGCGTCGTTGGCATTCATCAGGTGCTGGATGCAGACGGTGAAGCCGCTATGGCCGCCGCCGAGCCCGACCGCCATGCGGTTGAGCTTCGGAAAGCCGAAATAACGATGGATCGCCCGCATCATGTCGGTCAGGATCTTGTCGGCCGGGTAGCCGCGATGCATGCTGCGGGAAATCTCGGCCGTGGTGAAGCCGCCGATATCGTTGCCCCTGTCGTCGAACTTGCGATAGGTCTTCTCGATCCAGGCGTCGAAGGCGATGCGCCGCAGGCGGCTGTCCACTTCGTCGGTCGTCGCGTCGGTGATCGGCCCGACGCCGAAGAAGGGGTTGGACGGCAGCTTCGGCGCACCCGACGCGGTCTGTCGGAGGGCGATCAATCGCTGTTCCTGCATCTTGGCGATATCTGTCATTGCCTGCCTGTCTGTTTCCGGAGCTGAAGTTGCCTTCATGGTGAAGTGAGTGTTCCGGCAAGACAACCTCATCTGCGCCGAACGACAGGCGAAACGCGTCATCGGGGGCCAACGTTTCGGTAGCCACCGCCAAGATCACCGACATCTCGCCGGAGGCGAAACGCGCGCGCCGCTTCGGCCTGTTCAACGCGATGTTCTATGCGCTCACCGTGCCGCTCGCTCCGGGTCTCGGATGACGACGCCGGAGCGGGCGCCGGCGAGCTGAACCGCTGCGGCAGGCCTGGCGCCGCCCGGATTCGTCCGGGAGCCGGTCATCGGCGCGTTTGGCGAGAACGCCACCCCACATTCCGTCATCCCAGGGCTTGACCCTGGGATCCACAGCCAGGCGCGCGGCTTCAATTGTTCCCCTTCAGATCATCGCTCTTCTGCAGTGCCAGCCGCATGGATCCCAGGGTCAAGCCCTGGGATGACGGAGGAGAGGTGGTGCCCGGGATGACGGAGGGGAGGTGGTGCCCGGGATGGAGGAGGAGAGGTAGTGCCGGGGACCAAAAGCCTCGTCAGGGCGAGAAGCGAACCGTGAGCGCGGCGCCACAAAGCATCACAGCCGCAACCATCCCCGCACAAAAACAGACTTGCCGCACGCAACCATCCGGCGTATGTCTTTGCCGTCGCGAAAAGCGACTGCCTCCCTTGATCCGCTCAGTGGCGGAGTAAACAGGTGGACGAATGGGTCGTCCAGGCGGTCGAGCACACGCCCTCCATGCGCATCAGCCATGGTTCGGCCAGCACTCCCTGAAACCAGTGCCTGACGAGATCAGGCCTCATCGTGAGCCCTCGGCGTCGCGACGCAATTCCGTGATTTGAACGAAATCAGGGAAGCGCTGGCGAGCCTCCCGGCTTGCGTCGACCGTGGAACGCGCCATGACCAGATCCCTCATCGTCATCTTCACCGCCATCGTCCTCGATGCCGTTGGCATCGGCCTCATCTTTCCGATCCTGCCGCAGCTCTTGCAGGAGATCACCCATGCCGACAACGTCGCGCCCACTATCGGCACGCTGACCGCGCTTTACGCTGTCATGCAGTTCATCTTCGCGCCGGTGCTCGGGGCGCTGAGCGACCGGCTCGGCCGCCGGCCGGTGCTGCTGATTTCGCTTGCCGGTGCAGCCGTCAACTACCTGTTCCTCGCGCTCGCGCCCAACCTGCCGCTGCTGTTCATCGGCCGGGCGATCGCCGGGCTGACGAGCGCCAACGTCTCCGTTGCCACGGCCTATATCACCGACATCTCGCCGGAGGAGAAACGCGCCCGCCGCTTCGGCCTGTTGAACGCCATGTTCGGCCTCGGCTTCATCATCGGCCCGGTTCTCGGCGGCGTGCTCGGCGATCACTGGCTGCGGCTGCCCTTCATCGCAGCCGCCGCACTCAACGGCGCCAACCTGCTGCTCGCCCTCTTCGTCCTGCCGGAATCGCGGCCAGGCAGGCGCGAGAGGATCGACCTTGCCGCGCTCAATCCGCTGAAGCCGCTGAGGTCTGTGCTGGAGGTCAAGAGCCTGCTGCCCGTCATCGTCCTCTTCTTCCTGTTCAGCGCCACCGGCGAGGCCTACGGCACCTGCTGGGCGCTGTGGGGCAGCGACGCCTTCCACTGGAACGGGCTTGCGATCGGCCTGTCGCTCGGCGCCTTCGGCCTCTGCCAGACGCTGGCCCAGGCCTTGCTGCCGGGACCGGCCGTCCGGCTGCTCGGCGAACGCGGCGCGATCCTGACCGGCATCGCCGGCGTCTCGATCGCGCTTACCGTCATGGCCTTTGCCGACCGGAGCTGGATGATCTTCGCGATCATGCCGGTCTTCACCCTCGGCGGCATCGGCGTGCCGGCGCTGCAGTCGCTGGCGACCCGGCAGGTGGACGTATCCAGGCAAGGCCAGTTCCAGGGCGTGCTCGCCTCGGCCGTCAGCCTCGCCTCGATCGCCGCGCCGCTTGGCTTTTCCAGCCTCTATTTCCTCGTCCGAAGGGAATGGCCGGGCGCCATCTGGCTCTCGGTCGTCGCCGTCTATGCGCTCGCCGTGCCGCTCGTTCTGGGTCTCGGGCTGAGGAAGCCGGCGGCTGCGGCGAGTTGAACCGCTGCGGCTGCGGGCTTTTGCGTCCGGCACCACCCCCCTGCGTCATTCCAGGGCGTCAAGCTGTGCCGGCGGTGCGTCTGGCAACAAAGGCCACCCCACACTCCGTCATCCCAGGGCTTGACCCTGGGATCCACAACCACGCGAGCGGCTTAGATAATTTCCTGCACCTGCACTCCATCACTCCACACGCGCCAGCCGCATGGATCCCAGGGTCAAGCCCTGGGATGACGGAGGAGAGATGGTGCCGGGACGCAGAAGCCCGCCGGCGCGCAGCAGAGGTGGTGCGGGACGCATAAGCCGGCGCGAAAGCAAGGTGGCGCCGCGACGCATCGGCTCAGCAGCGGTGAGTGCTTCGGCAAAAGCGGCGCCGCACAAGCCTCGGCGAAAGCGACATCCCACAAGCTGCGCCGGCCCTCAAGCTGCGCCAGCGGTGCATATGAAGAGAACGCCACCCCCACCTTCCGTCATCCCAGGGCTTGACCCTGGGATCCACGAGCAAGCACTCTGCCCACATGGCAGGCTATGTTTACATCATCACCAATCAGAAAAACGGTACCCTCTATATCGGCGTGACATCCGATCTGGAGCGCCGCATCTATGAACATCGCGAGGGGCTGACGCCGGGCTTTGCCTGGAAATATGGCTGCACCCGCCTCGTCTGGTACGAGGAGCATTGGGACATCGGCACCGCGATCCAGCGCGAGAAGTCATTGAAACGGTGGAACCGGCAATGGAAGATCGACCTGGTCGAGGCGATGAATCCCGAGTGGGGCGATCTCTATCTTACGCTGTGGTAATGCCGTCTGCGTCTTCTGTGGTGCGCTGGGCATGGATCCCAGGGTCAAGCCCTGGGATGACGGAGGAGAGGTGATTGCGCGGCAAATCGGCTCCGCAGGCGCGATGGAGCTTCAACAAAAGCGACATCCCACAAGCTGCACCGGCGGTGCATTTGGCGAGAGCGCCAACCACACACTCCGTCATCCCAGGGCCTGACCCTGGGATCCACAGCCAGGCACGCGGCTTCAATAATTTCCCAGCTTCGGCTGCCATCTCTGTTCACGCAGCGCCAGCCGCATGGATCCCAGGGTCAAGCCCTGGGATGACGGAGGGGAGGTGGTGCCCGGACGCACACGCCGACGCGGACGAGAGGGGTGCTGGACGCATGGGTCCGCCTTCGCGGAAGCGAGGTGGTGCCGGGACACATCGGCTCAGCAGCGGTGAGGAAGCTTCGGCAAAAGCGCCGCCGCACAAGCCTCGGCAAAAGCGACATCCCACAAGCGGGCTCTCAAGCTGCACCGGCGGTGCGTCGCGGCAAGAACGCCAACCACACACTCCGTCATCCCAGGGCTTGACCCTGGTATCCAAAGCCACGCACGAGGCTTGAATAATTTCCCGCAGACGGCCTCCATCAATTCACGTAGTGCCAGCACTATGGATCCCAGGGTCAAGCCCTGGGATGACGGAGGAGAGGTGGTGCCGGACGCACAAGCCGGCGCGGACGAGAGGTCGTGCCGAGGAGCATCGCCAGCAGCGGCGATGAAGCGACGGCAGATGCGGGCATTATAGGCTGCACCGGCGGTGCGTGTGGCGAGAACGCCAACCACACACTCCGTCATCCCAGGGGTTGACCCTGGTATCCAAAGCCACGCACGAGGCTTGAATAATTTCCCGCAGACGGCCTCCATCAATTCACGTCGTGCCAGCACTATGGATCCCAGGGTCAAGCCCTGGGATGACGGAGGAGAGGTGGTTGCGCGGCAAATCGGCTCCGCAGGCGCGATGGAGCTTCAACAAAAGCGGCGTCTCTCAAAGCTGCACCGGCGGTGCGTGTGGCGAGAACGCCAACCACACACTCCGTCATCCCAGGGCTTGACCCTGGGATCCACAGCCAAGCACGCGGCTTCAAATTTCTCTGCGGTGGGGGCCATTGCTGTTCAGTGCCAGCCGCATGGATCCCAGGGTCAAGCCCTGGGATGACGGAGGAGAGGTGGTGCCGGACGCAGACGCCAAAGCGGACGAGAGGTCGTGCTGGGATGCATGAGTGCTCCGGCGCGGGCGAGAGGTCGTGCCGAGGAGCATCGCCAGCAGCGGCGATGAAGCGACGGCAGATGCGGGCATTATAGGCTGCGCCGACGGAGCGTTTGGCGAGAACGCCAACCCCACTCTCCGTCATCCCAGGGCTTGACCCTGGGATCCACAGCCAAGCACGCGGCTTCAATTTCTCTGCGGTGGGGGCCATTGCTGTTCAATGGATCCCAGGGTCAAGCCCTGGGATGACGGAGGAGAGGTGGTGCCGTGCACAACAGCCCTCCCCGCCCAACGCCTACGCCGCCTCCTCCTTCTGCACCGCCCCCTCCGCCAGCTTGCGGGCCGCGACGAAATCGACCTTGCCGGAGCCGAGCACCGGCACCTTGCCGATGGTGACCTCGGCCGGGACCATCATGTCCATCGCGCCCTTCGATTTGGCGAAGGCGAGGAATTCGGCGCGGGTGGCGGTCGGCGCGTCGGTCAAGAGCACCAGGCGCTCGCCCTTCTTGGCGTCGGGCAGCGATGAGACGACCGAGAGCGCGGTCGGCCAGAGCTCGGCGGCGAGTGCTTCGATCGCCGCCAACGAGATCATTTCGCCGCCGATCTTGGCGAAGCGCTTGGCGCGGCCGCGGATCTTGACGAAGCCGTCCTCGTCGATGCTGACGATGTCGCCCGTGTCGTGCCAGCCATCGGCGAGCGGTTCGATCACGCCGGGCTTTTCGGCGCGCAGATACCCGGCCATGACATTGGCGCCGCGCACATGCAGGCGGCCACCCTCGTCGATGCCCGGCACCGGCTCGAGCTTCCATTCCATGCCCGGCAGGATTTTGCCGACCGTGCCAGAGCGGTTGTACATCGGCGTGTTGATGGCGATTACGGGCGCCGTCTCGGTGACGCCGTAGCCCTCAAGGATGCGCAGGCCGAATTTTTCCATATAGGTGTGGCGGGTCGAAGCCTTCACCGGCTCGGCGCCGGAGAAGATGTAGCGGATCGAGCGGAAATCGTAAGGGTGCGCCGTCCTGGCATAGCCGTTGAGGAAGGTGTCGGTGCCGAAGATGATCGTGGCGTTGGAGGCATAGATCAGCTCCGGCACGATGCGGTAATGCAGCGGCGAGGGATAGAAATAGACCGGCACGCCCGAGATCAGCGGCAGCACCGTGCCGGCCGTCAGCCCGAAGGAATGGAAGACCGGCAGGATGTTGAACACCTTGTCGCCGCTGTGGAAATCGATGCGGGCGGCGGCCTGGGCGGCGTTCGACAGGATGTTGCGATGGGTCAGCACCACGCCCTTCGGCGTGCCTTCCGAGCCTGAGGTAAAGAGGATGACGGCCGGATCGTCCGACCGGCGCTTGGTGAGCGGCCGCGCCTTGCTCAGATAGCCGAGGATCTTGTCCTTGAGGCCGATCTCGGCTCTCAAATCATCGAGCCAGACGATGGTCAGCTGCTTTTCCAGCTCCTCGACGACGGAGCCGAGCTTGGCCTGGGCGACGAAGGCGCGCGAGGTCAGCACATGTTTGACCTCCGCCGCCTTGCAGGCGGAGAGGATGTTGGCCGCACCGGCGGTGAAGTTCAGCATCGCCGGCACCTTGCCCGCCGACATGACGGCGAGAAGGGTGGCGGCGGCGCCATTGGCATTCGGCAGCATGACGCCGAGGTTCTGTTCCGGGAAGCGGGCGCGGAACTTGGCGCCGAGCACGGCGGCACCCGTCAAGAGCTTGCCATAGGTCAGCCGGCCGCTGACCGGATCCTCGACGGCGAGCTTGCCCATGCCGAATTCGCGGCCGGCCTGAACGACGCGGTCGAACACGGTGGACGAGGTATCGGCGGTGCGGAACAGCAGGTTCGACATCACCTGGTAGAGGGCGGCACCCGCCGCCGTGCGGCGCTTGCGGCCTTTCAGCTCCGGCTCCACCTCCAGCTTCACCGGCTCGAGAATGGTGACCTTGACCTTGGGAAACAGCCGGCGGCGGATCTTGCCGTTGTCGAGATAGGAGAAATAGGTCTTCTCCAGCCCGTCGATCTTGACCGGCACGACCATCGAGCCGGTTTTGTCGGCGACCATGGCGGCACCGTCATAGACCTTCATCAGCGTGCCGGTCACGGTCAGGCGGCCTTCGGGGAAGATGCCGATCGGGTTGCCCTCCTGCGCCACCTTGATCAGCGAACGCGTCGCCATCGGCTTGGTCGGGTCGAGCGGCAGGAATTTGCACATTTTCAGGAAGGGCCGCACCCACCAGGCCTGGGCGATCTTGTAATCGACGGCAAAGGTGGGCTCCTCCTCGGTGATCGCGAGCGCCAGCGCGCCATCGAGCAGGCTGACATGGTTGAGCGCGATGATCGGCGCCGGGCCGGCCTTCTTGATATTCTCCAGCCCCTCGACTTCGAGGCGCATGAAGGCGCGGAACAGGATGGAGATGAAATCGCGGAAGGCATTGGTCGGCAGGGTCTTCAGCATCAGCCAGGCGACCGCGAAATTGACGATGCCGAGGCCGATCAGGATCTGAGGAATGCTAGCGCCGAGCGCCTGGATGACGGCGACGAGGCCGAGGCCGACGGTGATGAACAGCGCCGAAAGCACATTGGCGGCGCCAATGACGCGGGCGCGGCGATCCTCATGCGCCCATGTCTGCAGGCCGGCGAAGGTGGGCACGGCGATGAAGGCGCCCGAGATCGCCATGCCGGCGAGATCGATGGCGACGCGGATGGTATTTTCCCCGGCGAAAAAAGCGAGGATGGTCGTCGCGTGCGAGGTCGAGGTGAGGCCCCAGAGGTTCCAGGCGAGATCGAGGCTGAAGAGGCCGAGCAGCGCGGTGCCGACCGGGGCCGGCAGCAGCACGATGCGGCCCGCCGACATCCAGGCGGCAATGCCGGAACCGACAGCGACGGCGATGGCAAAGACGGTGAGATAGGCCGGCACGACGAGCTCGGAGCCGCCGAGCAGCTCGGTCACCATGGTCGGCAGGATGGAGAGAATGAAGGCGCCGACCAGCCAGAACCAGCAATTCATCAGCGCCGAACGCCACAGCCGCTTATCCTCTCGGATTTCCATGACCAGCGTGTAGCTGGAGCGGATGACGTTGCGGTCGATCTCAAGATCCGGCGCCTTGGAGCCGGTCGGCGGGATCATGCGGGCAGAAAGCCAGCAGAGCAGCGACAGCCCCATCATCATCGAGCCGAACAGCAGCACATTGTCGCCGCTGGAAAAGGCGAGCGCGGCGATGATCGTGCCGCCGAGGATGGCGATGAAGGTGCCGCCCTCGATCCAGGCATTGGCCTTCGGCAGGTCGCGGCGTTCGAGATGATCGGGCAGGATGCCGTATTTGATCGGCCCGAACAGCGCCGAGACGACGCCGAAGCCGAAGAGGGCCGCCATCAGCACAAAAATCGAGGAGAAAGCGAGACCGATCACCGCAAGGGCGGCGATGCCGATCTCGCAGCGTTTCAAGAGTTCCGCCACCTTGGCCTTGTCGTGCTTGTCGGCGATTTCGCCGCCAAGCGCCGAGAGCAGCAGGAAGGGCACGATGAGGATGACGCCGGCAAGCGTCACCAGGGCAGCGCCTTCGCTCGCCGACATCTTGTAAAGAATGAGGAATACCAGCGTATTCTTGAGGAAATTGTCGTTGAAGGCGGTCAGGAACTGTGTCCAGAACAGCGGCGCGAATTTCCGCGATGTCATCAGATTGTGTTGCACGGCGAGACCCTCTTTCGGTGGGCAGAGAAGGCCACAGAGTTGTTACGCAAAAGTTGAATGCGATAACAACTCTGCGATGTGGTTAAGGAAGATCTTCACCGTTACGATTGAATTTGACCAGCAGCTTCTCGGTGCGGGCATCTTCGACCTTGCGGATCAGCTTCTCGGATTCGGCATTGTCGCGCAGCGTCTTGGTGATATTCACCGTCGTCTGCACCAGCATCAATATGCCCATGGCGAGATAGCCCTTCCCCCAGAGATCGAGCGGCATCATGTAGAGGCCGAGCGCCAGCATGAAGGCGGCGGCGCCGAAGGAGATGTAGGAGAAGCTGACCCAGCTGGCGGAATGTTTCTGGAAACTGTCGTTCATTTCAGTGACCCTTTAATTTCTAGGGGTGGATGGTGGGATGACGATCTCAGGCGGCCGGCGTGATGCGGCTCTTCAGCCGGGCGAGCACGTCATCGGCCGATGAGGTAAGCGGCGCGCCGCAGCCGGCATTGGCAAGCTTTTCGATGATGCCGGCCGGCCGGGTGGCGCTTTCCGTCTCCTTCAGCGCCGCCGCCGTCAGCTCGTTCTGGCTCTGGCGCAGGCGAAGCCTGGCCAACGTCTCCTCGGCCTCGTCGAGGGTGGCAAGGCCGGGGCCGGCGACGGCGATATCGAGCTTCTGCGCCTGCTCGGTGGCGCGGGCCAGCCGCTCGCCGCGCTGCAGCGCCTGCAGCCGCGCCTCGGCATCCCTGACGATGCCCTTCAGCTTGGCGATACCGGTGGTGAACTGGCTTTGCGCCTGTTCCGACGCGTCGCGCTCGGCCTCGAGAAAGGCGATCGCCTCGGCCGCTTCCCGCGCCAGGCCTTCATTGCCCTTGGTGAGTGCCGCGGTGGCGCGGGTCTCGAGATCGGCGATGCGGGCAAGGATCGCCTGATGCTGCGCCTTCTCCTGCTCGTTCTGGGCAATGGCGACGGCGACGCTGCGCCGCGCCGTCTGGATCGACTGGGCGGCATCGCGGATCTGCTGGGCCAGCAGCGGCACGGCGTTGCGATCGGCGAAAGCCTGCTCGGCATCATGCGCCCTGCCCCGCAGCAATGTGGAAATCAATTTGAACATTTCCTTCCTCCGGTTTATGAACGTTGTTCACGAGACGAGTTATGGCAGAATCATGAACGACGTTCAAGATAATTATTGAACGTCGTTCATAAAATCGAAATGGAATGGTTAATGGCCGGCAGACGAGAAGAAAAACGGGAGGATTTGAAGGCCCGGCTGATCGAGGCGGCGCGCGAGCGCATCGCCCGCGACGGCCTTGCCAACCTGCGCGCCCGCGACATCACCCAGGATGCCGGCTGCGCGCTCGGCGGCCTCTACACCGTCTTCTCCGACCTCGCCGAGCTCGTCATCCATGTGAATTCCGCGACGCTGAAGGCGCTGGAGGCCAGGCTGACGCTTGACGAGGCCAGGGGCAAAAGCCCGACCGATCGCCTGCGCAACCTCGCCCAGGGCTACCTCGCCTTCGCGGTGGAACACCGCAATCTCTGGAAGGCGCTGTTCGACCACTTCCCCCCCGCCACCAGCCCGACGCCGCAATGGCACCTGGACGAACACCTCTTCCTGATGGACGTGATCGCCGAACCGCTCGCCGAACTGCAGCCCGACATGCCGCCCGAAGACCGCGCCATCCGCGCCCGCACATTGTTTGGCGCGGTGCATGGGGTGGTCAGCATCAGCCTGGAGGGGCGCTTCGTGGGATTGCCGCTGGAACGGTTGGCACGCGAGGTGGACGAGCTGGTGCAGACGATTGCCGCGGGGGCGGAGCTGCGGCGGCAGGGGATGTGAGGTGGCGTCGGTTGGAGTGGCCCAGCCTGACGAAGTTGCCGTTTTCGCCGAACCCCACCCCACTCTCCGTCATCCTCGGGCTTGACCCGAGGATCCACGCCCGCCGACGATTACTGGCGCCAAATCATTGAATCACCGACGAAAATCGCCCCTCATCCGCCTGCCGGCACCTTCTCCCCGCGCGCGGGGCGAAGGGACCATGACGCGCCCTCTCCGTCCCTCTCTGACGTCTCGTTTGGCACGTCCCCTCGCCCCGTTTTTACGGGGAGAGGGTTAGGGTGAGGGGCAAGCATCCGCACAACGGACAACCCCAAAACGTTACTTCGGGAGATCACGCGCCGGGAACCCACACCCCAACTCCTGCATTGAGCCCCCAACCAAAACCTGCTTGACTCCCCACCCCACGCCCACCGCGAAAGGAACCCCCATGAGCCGCATCTTTATCACCGGTTCCACCGATGGCCTCGGCCTCGCCGCCGCCCGTACCCTCATCCGCGAAGGCCACGACGTCGTGCTCCACGCCCGCTCCCGCGAGCGCGCCGCGGCAATCGCCGAGACCTCAGCCGCCGCCCTCGGCCTGGTCATCGGCGATCTCGCCAGCGCCGTCGAAACGCGCTCCATCGCCCATCAGCTCAACACCATCGGCCGTATGGACGCCGTCATCCACAATGCCGGCATCTATCTCGAACGCAGCCGCGGCGAAACGCCTGAAGGCCACGCCAAGACGCTGGCGGTCAACACGCTCGCCCCCTATCTGCTCACCGCCTGGATCACGCGGCCTGACCGGCTGATCTATCTCAGCAGCGGCATGCACCGCAGCGGCAGCAGCGCGCTCGACGATATCGACTGGAAGAAGCGTCCCTGGAGCGCCAGCCAGGCCTATTCCGAAAGCAAGCTCTACATCGCCACGCTTTCCGCCGCCATCGCCCGCCACTGGCCGGACGTGCTGAGCAACGCCGTCGACCCCGGCTGGGTGCCGACCAAGATGGGCGGCGCCGGCGCGCCCGATGATCTGGAGATGGGGCATCTGACGCAGACATGGCTTGCGACGAGCGATGATGGTGCGGCCAGGGTCAGTGGTGGATATTGGTATCATCGGCAGCGGCGGGAGGCGGCGGCGGAGGTTGGTGATGTCGGGTTTCAGGATGCATTGGTGGAGAGCCTTGGGAAATTGACTGGGGTGCGGCTGTTTAACGGGCGCGGATGAGGTACAAGATCGGCGGGTTTGTCGGGCGTTGCTGCGTTCCCTCCCGATGTTTGACAGCAGGCTTTCCCTGGGCAATCGCATAGCCGCTTCGGGCTTCGGTTTGTTGCCGAGGTCGAAAGCAGCCTCGCATGTACTGCCGCATCTCCAGTGCGGTGCATTCGACCCCTCTGCCACCTCTCCGCGGTCAGGTCGGCGCTTGTTCGGCGCGGGCGTTCTGATAACGAGCGTCCTCATGTTATCAAAAGGCGGTTTACGAGATGCGCACGGTAAGCTGCAGCATTTCAAGTGCTGACAACTTGTGCCTTCGGCACAGGGCGAGACTCCAATCATAGGCATCGTAGAGACAGCCTAGGTAGAAACGAGGGCGAAGCATGGGACTTCCGAATAGCTACAGCACCGAGCTCCCAGTTCGTTGTCACGATCTCTTACAGTTTCTCCTACCAGTTGTCCTAGGTGATAGAGAAACCGCTTCACGGCACGGGGGCGCCCTCACGACGACGCTTACTCTGGCTTTGGCCACGCCTATGCTTACCCTTCCCATCGAACGGATCCAAAAACACCTTGGTGAGGATGAAGGTTATGCAGACGAACGCCTTCTCTCCAAACACCTCGCGAAGAAAATTGAGGCTGCCGTTCAGGGCAAGAAACTGTGCGACCATCCGATATTCGCGGAACTCGATTGGTCATTTCTGCAAAGTGTCCCGCTTTTCAATGTCGCACATGGCCTCCCACAAAAAATAGCAGAGGCCCTTCAATCACCCGACGCGCGAGAGTCTGCCAAGGAGCTGCCATTCGTGACCTTCCTGAACTGTCTCCGAAACGGTCTGTCACATGGTGGCATCCTGTATTTGAACGACCAAGGTGAGACTTCCTATGGGGAAGCGTCGATGTTGTGCTTCGTCAGCGCGCGACAGGATCGCACGCCACCGAAGTGCCACAACCGCCAGGGACGCTGTCCGACTGTAATCCCGACGATTCGAGATCTGCGCCTGCTCCGCATCTCCGAAAGTAACTTCCGAGAATTTTTAGGCCGGTGGATTGATTGGTTGGCTCGCGCGGAACTAACGAGCATCGCAGCGGAATGAACTATAAAAGGGCACTACCGCATGCCTAACAATAACGGTAGCTTCCGCTCGTGAGGGAATCATGAGCCAGCAGTTAATCAATCAATACCTTAATGAAATCGATCGCTTGCGGAAGTTTTCCGGCTCGGTGACGGAAGGGGTCATATCCGAGGCCTTCAAGGACCTCTTGAAAACTTGGGCCCGCCAGCTCAACTGGCAGTTCGCAGCGCAATACGAGTTTGCGTCGGCCCAGAGGTCACGCATCCGACCCGACGGCACAATCTTTCATTCGATCGGTCTCCCATTCGGTTACTGGGAGGCTAAGGACACAGCCGATGTCCTCGACGTAGAGATTAGCAAGAAGCTCGCGAAAGGGTATCCGCAGGACAACATAATCTTCGAGAACTCTAACACAGCTGTGCTGATCCAGGACCGACGTGAAGTCTACCGCTGCCCCATGAACGACAGCGAGTCGCTGTTAAAGCTGCTTAACCTGTTCTTCGACTATGAGAGAGCCGAAATCCGCGAGTTCCGCAAGGCGGTTGAGGAGTTCAAGACCTATCTCCCCTTTGTGCTGGATGCTCTACGTGAGCGCATCGACACTGCCTACGCCGAAAACGTGCACTTTAGAGCGGCGGCGCACAAATTCCTCGACACCTGCAAGGAGACTATCAACCCGACACTCTCGGAGGCAGACGTCAGGGAAATGCTGATCCAGCACATCCTAACCGAGGAGATCTTCACCCAGGTCTTCAACGAGGGCGACTTCCACCACGAGAATAATATCGCCAAGGAACTGTATGCGCTGGAGGGCAAGTTCTTCACTGGGGCAGTGAAGAAGGAGACGCTGAAAGGGCTGGAACCTTACTATGCCGCCATCCGGGCGAACGCCGCCCAGATTACCAGTCACTCGGAAAAGCAGACCTTTCTCAAGGTGATCTACGAGAATTTCTACAAGGTCTACGACACTAAGAAAGCCGACCGGCTGGGCGTGGTCTACACGCCAAACGAGATCGTCAAGTTCATGATAGAGAGCACGGACTGGCTCTGCGAGAGGCACTTTGACAAGAACCTGATAGACCCGCATGTCGAGATCCTCGATCCGGCGACCGGCACCGGCACCTTCATCTGCGAACTCCTGGAATATTTCCGCGGCGAACCGAAGAAGCTCGCGCACAAATACAAGAACGAATTGCATGCAAACGAGGTGGCGATCCTTCCCTATTATGTCGCCAACCTAAACATTGAGTCGACCTATGCTGCGATATCAGGCCAGTTCGCCGAATTTCCCAATCTCTGCTTCGTCGACACGCTGGACAATGTGGAGGGGCTCGGCATCCGCGCCGGCCACCAACACGACATGTTCGCGGCACTCTCGGACGAGAACATCGAGCGCGTGAAACGTCAGAATGCTCGCAAGATTTCGGTAGTCATCGGCAATCCGCCGTATAACCCACGACAGGAGTATTATGATCAGCGCAACGCGAACCGATCCTATAACCGAATAGATCAAACGATTAGGGATACATATATTCGACTAGGAACTGCACAGAACAAGAATACTGTGTATGACATGTATGTTCGGTTCATTCGTTGGGCGAGTGATAGACTCGCTGACGACGGTGTAATTGCATTTGTTACCAATCGGAACTTTGTGTCCAAAGCCGCATTCGATGGCTTCAGAAAAGCCGTAGCTAAGGAGTTCTCCGAAATTTGGTTGGTAGACTTGGGCGGCGACGTTCGAGATAATCCGAAGCTTTCTGGGACGTCTCACAACGTCTTTGGCATTCAGACCGGAATCGTAATCTCCTTTTTTGTCAAAAAGCGCGGGAAAACCGGCGCAGTTATTCGCTATCTTCGACGTCCTGAAAACGAGTTGGCGACCGATAAACTGTCGTTCCTCTCGCATTCCAAAATGTCAGATGCGCGTTTCGAGACAATCCTGCCGAACAAGACAGGTCAATGGCTGGAGCAGAGCGACAACGACTGGGGTGAATTACCTGCCGTCTGCTCAAAAGACGTCAAGGCATTCAAGAAAAACAAAAGTAATGCAATATTTCGCCTGTTCTCATTGGGAAATGCGAGCCACCGTGATGAGTGGGTATACGATCGCTCAAAGGAGCATCTGGAACGGAAAATAAAATACTTCATAAGCGCCTACGAGAGAGCCAGAAGCCTTGGTGAAAATGCGGCTACCGACATCAGTTGGGACCGCGAGCTGAGCAAGTATCTGACGTCTGGCGTCTCGAAGCAGTTCAGCCAAGAGTTGATCATTCGGGTCAATTATCGCCCGTTCCATTCAACGTGGTTTTACTTCGATCGGCATCTAAATGCGATGACATATCAATTGCCTGATATGTTTCCGCCAAACGCCGAGAACAAGATCATCAGCTTCAGCAGTGTCGGCGCTCGTGCTCCGTTTTGTGTGTCATCTGCGGCCTGTCCGGTAGACCTTCATTACGGCGCGGCTTCCGATGGCTACCAGGTTCTCCCTCTCTACCGCTACACCGCTAACGGCGAGCGGGTCGACAATATCACCGATTGGGGCCTAAAGCAGTTTCACAAGGCCTATGGCAAGGACGGACGGCTACTCCCGGGTGAGGGGGAAACGTCGGCGGAGCCGATAGCGCGAGGTGAACCTCCGGCCTCAGCGCCGGCCCAATATTCCCCCTTTGCCCCTGCCAAGGCATCTCCACAAGAAGGGGGGAGAGGGAAGCAGCGCACCATTGGCAAGGAAGACATCTTCCATTACGTCTATGCCGTGCTGCACGATCCGATCTATCGGGAGACCTATGCACTGAATCTAAAGCACGATTTTCCCCGCATTCCCTTCTACCCGGATTTCTGGATCTGGGCCACCTGGGGCGAAAGGCTAATGGCGCTGCATATCGGTTACGAGAGTGTCGAGCAATTCGATATCGCCCGAGCTGACACGCCTGACGAAGGTGCCCGCGCTGCCGGTGTCCTGCCAAAGCCAATTCTGAAGGCGGACCGAGACAATGGTGTGATCCGCATCGACACGGAGACCACACTCTCCGGCATTCCGAAAGAAGCGTTTGACTATCACCTAGGCAACCGTTCGGGGCTCGAATGGATCCTTGACCAATACAAAGAGAAGACGCCGAAGGACCCGACCATCCGGGAAAAGTTCAACACCTACCGGTTCGCCGACTACAAGGAGCACGTCATAGACCTCATTGCCCGCGTGACGACCGTGTCTCTTGAGACGATCAAGGTGGTCAACGCAATGAGATTGGCCAAGCGCAGGTAGGCCAGTCGTTGGGCGATGCGAAGATTCAGAATCTGGAAGTTCGCCTGGATTCGAACCAGGCGATGGCGGCACTCGAGGTGATTTAGTCCTCTTCTGCATCCTTCGTCGATGAAAGCTTGCTGGCAGACGCCGTCAACTTCCCGTCGATCAAATGCACTCGTCTGCGTTTGGCTACATCCGGCTTACCTGCCGCCAGCGCAAGCAGATTTCTCCACATATTTCCCATTGAGCCTACATCAATGACAACGTAATGACTATTGTTCGTGCCTTCCGCTAGCTCGTATGCTTGAAGTTGAGCTTTGTATCCCGCAACAATCTTCTTGTTTGTTGAAAGCTTTATTTCAACAATTACTTTGTGCTTTCCACTCGAAAACTTGAAATCGACCGGTCCCGCCCCAGCATCAGATTCCGGAGACATATCCAAGCCGTTCGCATCACAATACGCAAAAGCGATAGCCAGAAATAGGAGCTGTGCGTAACGCTCATGTCGAGGATTTCCATCGACATAGAAGGTTCTGCTGAGACGATTTTGCTCAATAAGCTTCTTAAACTGCCCGATAATGGCTTGGACAATATGCTCCACGCGTTGTAGTTCGGGAAGGCTAATATCGTCCTTTATTTCAAGCTTATGTAAGCTCGAAAAGGTTGCTGCATTTGGTTTCCACTGCATGAGCCCCTGTGGATCTTTAGCCATGTCGTAGGGTGTTTTTTCCAATATCTTGAGTACATCAAGAAGCGCCTGGAACGCCTGCGCGTCTTCCATCGCTCGTCGTTTAATCGCTTCCTTCTCTGCTTTTGTCCTAATCTTGAATATTTCACCGATATGCGCGTTGACCCTTTGCCTGACATCGTTATCGGTTTCCGCGGCGTCCTGTAGCGACGTCGCGTCGTTCATAACGGGGAGATGTTTTAAAATATCCGTAGGTAATAGAAGTAGCGGCGCACTGCTGAAGGGATTCACAAGCAGATCGCATTTGTGACCCGCGATATGTGTTGTTTGGGGCTCGTGAGATAGATTTTGTTCAGCCTGCATCTCCGCAATTATGCGCTGATTGAATGCGATAATGCAGTTGGCGCAGATGCTTGCGACCATGTCAGAGATGCGATCCGCGCCAATTCCCTCTTCGAATAACGACAATGTAGAGAAAAGTTCGGGATCTTTGACGCCCATGTTGACGACCGTTTTAGCCCAGCCAAGTGCTTTCTCAGCTAACTTTTTTCCGATGCCGCGACCACCGGCAGTCGAACTTTTGCCGTAACCCAGGCAGGTACCCCCTAGGCCTTTGACCTCTCCGGTTTTAAACAGCTGAAAGGCAGAATAGTAGGCCTTCGCATCCTGATCCGGGGTGCCTCGCGCAAGCAGAAGGGCGCAGATTTGCGTGAATCGAGCCTCGTATTCCGATGCGGCAAGATCCGAAAACTCCGGATGCGAGCTATAGTGAAGCAGAAATGGATCGATAAACAACGGGGAGTCGATGTCTAGTGTCGGGTCGAAAACTCCCTTCTTTTTAAGCCACTCGGGGTCGATATCAAAATATTCAGAAAAACTTACGCCGAATCTGTTGCGCATCTTCACTGCCTCAGTTTTGCCGAAGCTGAAGCTGAGCTGGAAACCTAAGAAATGCAACTTTTCAGCGACAGGAGAGTGTGGATAAAATTGCAATAGAGATGGGCAACGTGAATTGGCTGGGGCGCCTGGATTCGAACCAGGGGATGGCGGTACCAAAAACCGCTGCCTTACCGCTTGGCTACGCCCCACCAGAGCTTGAGCGGCGAACCGCTTGCTCGGATCGCGCCTGATTAGCAAAGCTCTTTGCCTGTCACAATGACTAAGTTTGCGCGTCGGGAAGATTTATGCGCGCGAAGCGGCGGGTGGCGTGCTAGCATAAGGCGATATTATCAACCTGAGATCATCGTCCCGCATGGAAAGTCCCGCATTCGACCTTGCTTTCGAGCCGGCCTATGGGCGGGCCGTGCCGGTTGCTCCGGATATCCACCGCATTACCGCGGAAAATCCCGGGCCCTTCACCTTTTTCGGCACCAACAGCTATCTCGTCGGGGCCTCCTCGCTTGCCATCATCGATCCCGGGCCGGAGGACGAGGCGCATTATCACGCGCTGATGGCGGCGATCGGCGGGCGTGATGTGACGCATATCTTCGTCAGCCATACCCATCGCGATCACTCGCCGCTTGCCCGCCGGCTGCAGGCGGCAACCGGCGCGGTGACGGTGGGGCAAGGGCCGCACCGGCCGGCGCGGCGGCTGCGCGACGGCGAGGTCAATCCCTTTGCCGAAAGCTCGGACATGGATTTCGTGCCCGATATCGCGCTTGGCGATGGCGAGACGATTGCGGGCGATGGCTGGGCGCTGACAGCGGTGCTCACGCCGGGGCATACGGCCAATCATGCCGCCTTCGCGCTCGAAGGGCGCGACATCCTGTTTTCCGGCGATCATGTCATGGCCTGGTCGACCTCGATCGTGGCACCCCCGGATGGGGCCATGGCGGATTACATGACCTCGCTCGACAAGCTGATAGCGCGCGAGGACGCCATGCTCTTTCCCGGCCATGGCGGGCCGGTGACGGAGCCCCGCCGTTTCCTGCCGGCGCTGAAGGCGCATCGCCTCAAGCGCGAGCAGGCGGTGCTGGCGCGCGTTTCGGCCGGCGACAGCGGCATTGCCGAAATGGTGAAAGCGATCTATCGCGATACCGATCCGAAGCTGCATGGGGCGGCGGCCCTTTCCGTGCTCGCCCATATCGAGGATCTCTTGGAGCGCGGCGAGATCGCGGCGGATGGGCCGCCGTCGCTGGCCGCCAGCTATCGGCCGGCGCGGCCAAGATGAGGATGGGGAGATCAAGCGTGGGGACAAAAGCCGCTTACAGCTATCGCAGCGATGCCGCCGTGCCCGATTTTGCCGATGACCGGCCGTTGATCGTCTTCGATGGCGAATGCGTCTTCTGCTCCGGCTGGGTGAAATTCGCGCTGAAGCACGACAGGCAGCGGCGCTACCGGTTTGTCGCCGCGCAGACGCCGCTCGGGGAAGCGCTCTACCGGCATTACGGGCTCGATGCGCGGGACTACGAGACCAATATCCTCATCGAAGAGGGCCGCGCCTTCTTCAAGTCGGATGGTTCGATCCGCATGGTCGCCGGCCTCGGCTTTCCCTATTCGCTGGTCAAGCTCTTCCGGCTGCTGCCGCGGCGCGCAGCAGACGCGCTTTATGAATTCATCGCCCGCAACCGGTTGAAGATCGCCGGACGGCAGAGCTGCATGGTGCCGACACCGGAGCAGCGCAGCCGCTTCATCGCATGAGCGGCGAGCGCCTATCCCTGCTGATCATCGGCGGCTACGGCACCTTCGGCGGCCGGCTGGCCCAGCTGCTCGGCGAGGAGCCGCGGCTCAGGCTGCTGATTGCCGGGCGCTCGCTCGAAAAGGCCGATGATTTCGTCGCCGATCTTCGATCGCCGAAAGGCGGCGCCGGGCGGCTCGGCGGCAACGATCTCGGGGCGCGGCTGCAGGCGGTGGCCTTCGATCGCGACGGCGATCTCGCCGAGCAGCTGACGCGGCTGAAGCCCGATCTCGTCGTCGATGCCTCGGGGCCGTTCCAGAGCTTCACTCGGGATGCCTATAAGGTGGTGCAGGCTTGCATCGACCTCGACATCGATTATGCCGATCTCGCCGACAGCACCGGCTTCGTCGCCGGCATCGCCGAGCTCGACGCGCAAACCAGGGCGAAAGGCGTCTTCGCGCTCTCCGGCCTCAGCAGCCTGCCGGCGCTCTCCTTCGCGGCGCTGGAGGCGATGGCGCCGCACTTCTCCCGCATCGAGAGTGTCTCGGCTGGCATTGCCCCGTCGGCGCATGTGAAGATCGGGCTCAATGTCGTCAAAGCCATCGCAAGTTATGCCGGCAGGCCGGTGGCGGTGCTGCGCGAGGGGCGGCCGGCCACAGGCTCCGGGCTGATCGATGACATCAGGGTGACGATCGCGCCGCCTGATGTGGCGCCGCTCGCCAGCCGGACCTTCCTGCTCGTCGATGCGCCCGACCTTGCGCTGCTGCCCTCCCGCCTGGCCGGCCTGCAATCCACCTTCACCGGCGTCGGCACCGAACCGCAGGCGCTGCAGCGGCTGCTGTCGGCTGCCGCCCGGCTGGTGCGTCTGCGGCTCCTGCCCTCGCTGCTGCCATTTGCGCGGCTCTTGCAGGCCGCCAGCCACCGCTTCGCCATCGGCGATCATCGCGGCGGCATGTTTGTCCGTGCCGGCGGCATCGATGGCGAGGGAAGAAAGCTCACCTGCGGCTGGCATCTGATTGCCGAGGGCGATGACGGGCCGTTCATTCCGGTCATCGGGGTGGAGGCGCTGGTGCGCCGGCTGCTCGAAGGCAAGCGGCCGGAAAGTGGTGCGCGGCCGGCGGCAGGCGAATTGTCGCTTAAGGATTTCGAGGCCGCCTTCCGGCGTTTTTCGATCACCTCTGGCATCCGGCTGGAGCGCGAGGAAGAGCCCCAACCGCTCTACCGGCGCATCCTCGGCAGCGCCTGGGAGCGACTGCCGCCGGCGCTGGCCGCAATCCATGCCGGCGGCGCCCGCACCGCCTCCGGCCGGGCGCGGATCGAGCGCGGCCGCGGCCTCATCGCCCGGCTCGTCGCTCTCGCCATCGGCTTTCCCCCGGCAGGCGACGATGTGCCGGTGACGGTGCGCTTTGCCGCCGAGGGCGACAGGGAGATCTGGACGCGCACATTCGGCAACCGAAACTTCCGCAGCTGGCAGGCCGAGGGCAAGGGCCGCGACCAGCACCTGCTCGCCGAGGTCTTCGGGCCGTTCCGGGTGCTGCTGGCGTTGGTGCCGGAGGAGAACAGACTGCGGCTCGTCGTGCGCGGCTGGCGGTTCTTCGGGCTGCCGCTGCCGCTGTTTCTGGCGCCTGGTGGAGAGACATATGAGGAGGAGCGCGACGGGCGCTTCCATTTCCACGTCGAGATCGGCGGGCGGCTGACAGGGCTGGTGGTGCGGTATGCGGGGTGGCTGGTGGTGGAGGAGTGAGGGTGGCTTCGCCAGGCTGGACCGACGACTGCCCCTCACCCTAACCCTTACCGGGGTCGAGCCACTGGTCTCTACCCCGGTCGGTGCCGGCAGGCGGATGAGGGGCGCGCGGCGATCGCGGCCGGCAAAACTGACACGACACCTCTCCCATCATTCTTTCCTCGAAGCGTGCTGGCCACTCCAGGCGATCGCAGGATCGAACGGTGGGTCTTCCTGCGACGAGCGCTATATTTCAATTTCGGGCGTTTCCCCTGAGACGATCCGAGAAAGGAATGACCTCATGGGAGTCCAGAAGCCCCCGCTGCAAGCTGGAGACACCGCGCCCGCGTTCGAACTCGCCACCGCCAATTTCGACGGAACGGTCTCTTTGGCCGATTTGAGCGGTCGCCCGTTCCTGATCGGCTTCTTTCGCGGGCTGCACTGCCCATTCTGCCGACGCCAGCTCGAACAGCTTGCCGGCATTGAGCCCACGCTCCGCGCCGCCGGGGTGAAGACCGTGGCCGTCATCAACACGCCGGTGGAACGCGCGCGCCTGTATTTCCGCCACCGTCCGACGCCGGTGACGCTGCTCTGCGATCCCGACTGCCACACACATCGCGCCTATGGCGTGCCGCATGCCGAGTTCCTGCCCGATGGCAGCAGCGAGCAGCCGGAATGGCCCTATCGCGCGACGATGGCGCAGTTCCAGGCGGCGCGCATCAACCCCACGGGCGAGTTTCCCGAACCGATCCAGCCGATGGAAGCCAACACGGTGCTCAACGCCAAGGACCACTTCGCGCTTGAAGAAGCCGATCAGGCGATCTTCGCCAAGCACGCCACCCAGCTCGTCGGGCACTTCCTGGTCGATGCGAACGGCACCATCGCCTGGGCACAAATGGAGGCGCTGGACGGACCCAACAGCCTTTGCACCTTCCCGACGGCAGCGGAGATCATCACTGCGGTGGGCGAGCTGGGACGCTGATCTGCTCACCTCCCTCATTCCCTTCCTCGGGTCTTGCCCGAGGAAGGGAATGAGGGAGATTGGGGTGGCGGCCGCACAAATCTTTGTTGGTGTGCCGCGTGGGCCGGCTGCAGATGCCGCCCCCTCTCGCAGCCCTTCGCTTTAGGCTCAGGGCGTTCGCCCCACCTCTCCTCCCTCATTCCTGTGCTCGTCATAGGAATCCAGCGACCGCGCGTCTGCGCGGTGAATGACTTCCCATCAGGCAAAGAGTCTCCCGCGCCCAGGGACCTGGGCGCACTGGATTCCTGTGACAGGCACAGGAATGAGGGAGATTGGGGTAGCGGTTCTCGCTGAAATTTTCGGTCGTGTGTTGTGTGAGCGGGTCGAGTCCGCCGCACCCTCTCCCGGCCCTTCGCTTTGGGCTCAGGGCGTTCGCCCCACCTCTCCTCCCTCATTCCTGTGCTCGTCACAGGAATCCAGCCACCGCGCGTCTGCGCGGTGAATGACTTCCCATCAGGCAAAGAGTCTCCCGCGCCCAGGGACCTGGGCGCACTGGATTCCTGTGACAGGCACAGGAATGAGGGAGGTTGGGGTGGCGGTTCTCGCTGAAATTTTCGGTCGTGTGTTGTGTGAGCGGGTCGAGTCCGCCGCACCCTCTCCCGGCCCTTCGCTTGGGCTCAGGGCGTTCGCAACTGCAATCGATTCACTGGATCGATTGCTGGCGCTTTGCGCCACCGTTGCTCACCCACCCGCAATTCCCAGGAGTTCGGCGTCGAGCGCCTTCAGATAATCGCCGGCGATTTCGGCGCTGAAGCCGAGGTCGTGCTGGCCGTAGCGGGAGGCGACGCGGATGTCGACGAAGGTGGTTTCGGCCTCTTCGCGCAGGCGGATCAGGATGTCGAAGCGCAGGCCGAGGACCAGGGTGCGGGTGGTCGCCTGCAGCGTCACGCCGTTGGCGCCGCGGATCAGCTTGGCGACATCATCGTCATAGGGGCGCGGCGTCGGCACGGGAATGATGCCGGGCGCATCGGATACCGCATCGTCGCCGGGCGCGGGCCTTGCCGGCCGGTCCTCGAGATCGCGGTCCGGCTCTGATGTGCCGCTGCTCCTGACGATCGTATAGCCGCTCTGCTTGGCGACCTTGCGCACCGCTTCCAGCACGCGGTCGAGCGCGCCCTCGTAGCGCCGGCCGGTCAGCTCGGGATAGGCAGCCATCTGCCTTTCGCGATCCTCAGGCGTCACGAGCGGATTGCGCTTCAGCCAGATCTGGTCGGCCTTCGGCGGCGACAGCCAGTCGGGTGCGGCGACCGGGTCGGTCGAGACATCGTAAATCTCCGGCAGGTTCAAGTAACGTTCTGCCGCGAGCGCCCCGAGCGCCAGCGGAAAGGCGGCATAGATCAGCGCCGCGAGTGCGGCGAGCCCGCCTTCGGCGCCCGATACCCAGAGGCTGCGCAGACCGAGCGCGGCGAGCAGCGCCGCCAGCAGCGCGCAGCCGACGGCAACGACCAGAAGCAGCACGAGATAGGGAGTGGCGAGGCCGCCGAAGCGGTGGGCGATCAGAACAGCGAGCGCCAGAACCAGCGAAAACGCCCCGATCAGCCGCGAAGCGTGGGCGGCGCTGGAAACGGGACGGTCGAAACGGATGGCCATCAAACTTACCGGTTGCTCGTCGGCGCCGCGCCTCAACCACGCAAATCGCCTTACCCCTGTTTAGAGCATGATGCCGAAAAGTGTGAAGCGGTTTTCGGACGATATCTTGCTCTATTTCTTTGATTTAGATCCGGATTCAGATTTTAGGCCGGTCCGGCCTGAAATCATTCGGATCTGGCCAAGATTCGGCTGAATTGAAACTGTTGTCGCAAGCATATCCGCTGGAATCTACGATGACGGCAGAAGGCCAATTCATAAGCCCTTGCTGATATGGCAAAAAAAGGCCATTCTGGCGCGGTTTCATCTCCAAGGTCATGCACAGGAGAGCCGGGATGATTGCACCCGAGATAGCAGCAAGGCCGCAGGCGTCTGCGCTTGGCGGGATCGACCACACCGAGCCGATGCTGCCGATGGAGCTCGTCGAGCTCGAACTTTCGCTCGAAGGTTATGCCGGCGGCGATGCCGGCTTCTGCGAGGCGGTGCGCCAGGCGGCGAACCGTGCCGGCGGCGAACTGCTGTTCGATCTGCCGGCCGGCGGCCTGATCGAGGATTGCCGCCGCATCGCCGTGCTGCGCATTCCCGATGGCGAAAGCATGCGCGTCGTGCTGGCGCTGCTCGACGCCAACGGCACCGAGATCCGCATGCAGGCGCCCGACGAGGAGACCACCCATCTCGTGCGCTTCGCCGATGCCTTCATCGAGGTGCTGGAGCGGATCTAAGCTCGACCGAGATCTCTAGCGCCGCTCGGCTGCGGCTTCCGCCAGGCTGCGGAAGGGAAATTTGCGTCCGCATTCGCATTTGATCATGAAGCTTTCCTGGTGGTTGGAAGCCCGCTGCACGCCAAAGCCGCGCGGCAGCTGATCGACCTGGAAATCCGGGTGCTTGCGCTTGGGATCATCGATCTCCGAGGCCTCGGCAAAACCCGCATTGCCGCATTGCGGGCAGTTCAGTTTCTTCGAAAATCGATCGCGGATGGCCATGCTCGTTCCAATATTTTCAGGCCCCTCATACAGAGGAATCGCCGGCGGCGAAAGTGGAACCATCTGCCGGGCGTGCCGTTCCCTTCTGGAAAAGGAGGCGATCATGCCGAACCGAGATCCGATCCCGACACCGACGACCGACACACCGCGCGGCCCGACACCGACGCCGGGCATCCCCGACCGCATCCAGGAAAAACCGCCACTGACGCTAGCCCAGGACCCGGGCGATACCAAAAACCCGCAAGACCCGCCGCTCGATCCGGCACTGCTGCCGATCGGGGATCCGGCCGGGGCGGCGTGAAGGTGGCGAGGAGGTTATCCTAACTCTCGTTCTTCTCGTAAGTAATTGACGCCGCGTGCCTGGTTGTGGATCCCAGGGTCAAGCCCTGGGATGACGGAGTGTGGGGTGGCTTTGTCGCCTAACTCCCGGGCGAGCGTCGTCACTTTTGCCATCGCTTCATTGCCGCGGCTGAGGCGATGGAGCCGGGCACCAACCTCTCCTCCGTTATCCCAGGGGCATCCGGGAAGAGCGAAGACCCGCAGGGGAACAATTGAAACCGCGCGCTTGGCTGTGGATCCCAGGGTCAGGCCCTGGGATGACGGAGTGTGGGGCTGGCGATGTTGCCAAACGCACGGCCGGTGCAGCTTATCCGGCGTCGCTTTCGCCCCGCCGCAATTGCCGTAGCTCCTCACCACTGCTCAGCCGACGCGTCGCGGCACCACCTTGCTTCCGCGCGGGCGGACTTATGAAGCCAGGCACCACCTCTCCTCCGTCATCCCAGGGCTTGACCCTGGGATCCATGCGGCTGGCGCTGCAGAAGACGCAGCTGGCATCGCCACAGCGTAAGATAGAGATCGTCCCATACGCTAGCGAAAACAGGTCAGTCACGGCCCAGGCCGACTCGCAAGGGACGAGAGGTCTGTCACTTGACGCCCTCGCCCGAATGGCATTTCCTCAGGGAAAAGCAAGGACCACCCCGATGCGCCTCCCCCTCCTCCTCACCCTCGTCGCCGTGACCGCCGGGCTTTCCGCCTGTCAGACGATGACGCCGGAGGAGCAGCGGGCGGCGGATGAGCGGCAATGCCTGAGCTATGGTTTCCGCCGCGGCACCGATGGCTTTGCCACCTGCCTGCAGCGAATCGATCTCGACCGCCGCGCCGAATCGCGGGCGCAGAGTGCCGAAATGATGAACCGCATGGCCTGGGATCTGAACGGGCCCTATATCTACCACGATCGCTGGCGGTATCGTTACTAAGCCGCGTTACCTGCTTTCCGCAATCACCGCCTGGGCCGCCGCCAGCCGTGCGATCGGCACGCGGAAGGGCGAGCAGGAGACGTAGTCGAGGCCGATCGTCTCGCAGAAGCGGATCGAGGCCGGGTCGCCGCCATGTTCGCCGCAGATGCCGAGCTTCATGTCGTTGCGGGTGCGCCGGCCGCGCTCGGCGGCGATGCTGATCAGCTCCCCCACCCCGTCGAAATCGAGCGAGATGAAGGGATCGTGCTCGATAATGCCCTTGCGCTGATAGGTGGGAATGAAGGCCGAGGCATCGTCGCGCGAGATGCCGAAAGTGGTTTGCGTCAGGTCGTTGGTGCCGAAGGAGAAGAATTCGGCGGCTTCGGCAATCACGTGAGCCCGCAGCGCGGCGCGCGGCAGTTCGATCATCGTGCCGACGAGATAATCGATCTTCATGCCGGCCTCGCGCATGACATTGCCGGCGATGGCGTCGATGCAGGCCTTGACGTAATCGAGCTCGGAACGCAGGCCGACGAGCGGCACCATGATCTCGGGCACGACGGCGGCCCCGGCCTCGTGCGCGGCGGCCACCGCCGCCTCGAAAATGGCGCGCGCCTGCATCTCGACGATCTCGGGATAGGAGATCGCCAGCCGGCAGCCGCGATGGCCGAGCATCGGGTTGAACTCGTGCAGCGCATCGACGCGCTGGCGCAGCGCCAGCGCCTCCATGCCCATGGCGGCGGCGACCTCGGCCACCTCCTCGTCGGTCTTCGGCAGGAATTCGTGCAGCGGCGGATCGAGGAGGCGGATCGTCACCGGCAGGCCGTGCATGACGGTGAAGAGGCCGGTGAAATCGGAGCGCTGCATCGGCAGGAGCTTGTCGAGCGCCCGTCGCCTGCCCTTCTCATCCTCGGCCAGGATCATCTCGCGCATGACATGGATGCGTTCGCCCTCGAAGAACATGTGCTCGGTGCGGCAAAGGCCGATGCCTTCGGCGCCGAAGGAGCGGGCGGCGCGCGCATCGGCCGGCGTATCGGCATTGGTGCGCACCGTCATGCGGCGCGCCCGGTCGGCCCAACCCATGATGCGGCCGAAATCGCCCGACAGCTCCGGCTGGATCATCGGCACTTCGCCCTTCAGCACCTGGCCGGCCGAACCGTCGATGGTGATGATATCGCCCTTCTTCAGCGTCACGCCGATGCCGAGCAGCCGCTCGTTGCGTTGATCGATACGCATGGTGCCGGCGCCGACGACGCAGGGAATGCCCATGCCGCGGGCGACGACCGCCGCATGACTGGTCATGCCGCCGCGCGTCGTCAGGATGCCTTCGGCGGCATGCATGCCGTGAATATCCTCCGGGCTGGTCTCGACCCTAAGCAGGATGACCTTGCGGCCCTCGGCCTCCGCCTCGACCGCCTCTTCGGCGGTGAAGACGATGGCGCCAGTCGCCGCCCCCGGCGAGGCCGGCAGGCCGGCGCCGATCACCTGGCGGGAAACACGCGGATCGATGGTGGGATGTAAGAGCTGGTCGAGGCTCGATGGCTCGATGCGCAGCACCGCCTCCTCCTCGGTGATCACCCCTTCGTCGACCATGTCGACGGCAATCTTCATCGCCGCCCGGGTCGAGCGCTTGCCGGCGCGGGTCTGCAGCATCCACAGCCTGCCGCGCTCGATGGTGAATTCGATATCCTGCATGTCGCGGTAATGGGTCTCGAGCTCGGTGCAGATGCGCGAGAGCTCGTGGAAGGCCTCCGGCATCAGCTTTTCCATAGACGGCTTGTCGGAGCCGGAGGAAAGCCGTCCTTCCTCGGTGATGCTGTGCGGCGTGCGGATGCCGGCAACGACATCCTCGCCCTGTGCATTGACCAGGAATTCGCCGTAAAGCGCCTTCTCGCCGGTCGAGGGATTGCGGGTGAAGGCGACGCCGGTCGCCGAGGCATTGCCGAGATTGCCGAAGACCATGGCCTGGATGTTGACCGCCGTGCCCCAGCCTTCCGGAATATTGTGGAGGTGACGATAGGTGACGGCGCGTGCGCTCATCCAGCTGGAAAAGACCGCGCCGACCGCGCCCCAGAGCTGGACTTCCGGATCCTGCGGGAATTCCTGCTCGAGTTCCTCCTCGATCAGCTTTTTGTAGAGCGAGACGACATGCTGCCACTCGGTGGCGCCAAGTTCGGTATCGAATTCGTGGCCGAGCCTGGCCTTCTCGTCCTCGAGGATCTCCTCGAAGGCGTCGTTGCCGAGGCCCATGACGACATCGGCATACATCTGGATGAAGCGGCGGTAGCTGTCCCAGGCAAAACGGGCGTCGCCGGCATCGTGGCCGAGCGCCTGCACCGTCTCGTCGTTGAGGCCGAGATTGAGCACGGTGTCCATCATGCCCGGCATCGAGACGCGGGCGCCGGAGCGCACCGAAAGCAGCAGCGGCTGGCTGGTGGAGCCGAAATGGCGGCCGGTGATCGCCTCGATCGCCGATATGCCGGCCCGTATCTCGGTCTTCAGCTCGTCCTCGATATGGCCGCCATTCTGGTAATAGGTGTTGCAGGCGCTGCTGACGATCGTCAATCCCGGCGGAACCGGAAGGCCGAGAGCGCACATTTCTGCAAGATTGGCGCCCTTGCCGCCGAGGATCTCGTGGTCGCGCGCGCCACCCTCAGCCTGTCCGTCGCCGAACCTATAGACCCACTTGGTCATCTTCCCCCCAACACCAGATCGGGATCAGCTCGATCCCTCGGCTGTGGCATGTCTTGCTCCCTCGGCGTCACCCTCGGCCTTGTGCCGAGGATCTGCACCATATCAACTGGCTGCAGATGCTCGGGACAAGCCCGAGCGTGACGAAGGAGAAGTTCAGCAAACACTGCCAGCAGCCTGAGAGCTCAGCTTAATGCCTTGGAGTTGAAATGAAAATCGACAAATGCGGCAAAAATGCTGCGCCGCACAATAAATATGGGGACTGAGGGTGATAGAAACGATTGAATATCGGAGCGCATAAAAAAAGCTTTGCGGGACTGCAACAATGTCCCGCAAAGCCTTGTTTCCGTCCGGCCAGGAAAACCGGACGGGGGGTCCCTCAACCCGGAACGGTTCCCGGAACCGTTCCGATCCTTGTTTTCCGCAATTCCTCAGAAACTGCTTCGCATTTCCAGGGATCGCGCAAACAGCTTTCCGGGTCTATGCCCTCTAACCGGAAAGCGCATCGCATATTCGGCAAACCGCAACTTTGACCGCCCCGCTTTTCAGCAAAGAACTCAGGTTGCGTTGAAACAACTTCTAATGCAAGTCACGGAAAAGAGCATCACCCAAATGGGGTACAGGCCGCAAGACAGCCGACCTTTTTTGGTGTTTATCGCCGAATGCGCGAAAATTGCACGTCACTTGTTCGCAGTCCGGGCTCACCGTCGGGTCCCGACCGGGGTCATCCGCCATCGGACGACGGCCGTTCCCAGGCCGGAGACCGGTCTTCCGGCGACACACCCGCACCCTTCGATCGCAGCAGCGGGCGATCCGGCGACGGGGCCTATCACAATCAAGCGTTGCAGCCGCCGCAAAATACCTTATCTTCCCAGGTCTCTCCAGATTCCACCATGGGACCTCCAGATGCTCGATTTTGAACCGCAATATTCCACTCCCAGGATCGAGACGATCGGGCGGTTCATCGACAAGCACTATGGCCTCGCCGGACCGGTCGACTGCCGCCTGCTCAACCGCGGCCTCAACGACACCTATCTTGTCATCGACGGCAACGGCGAGCGCTATGTGTTCCGGCTTTCGCATCGCCGCAGCCGCGGTCCGGCCGACGTCAAAACCGAAACGGCTTTCATCACGCATCTCTGGCAGGCAGGCGTGCCGGTCGCCGCGACCATGCCGACGCGCGATGGCGCCTTCTTCCTGCAGGCACAGACGCCGGAGGGGCCGCGTGAGGGCGTGCTCTTCCGGGAAATTTCCGGCCGCGAGCCCGACGCAACGGACGCAGGCGATGCCCGGGCCAATGGCAGGACGCTTGCCCTGATCCATAATGCGGCGCAGACATTTTCGTCCGAGGGCGCGGCCTATCGGCTCGACCTCGAGCATCTGCTGCATCGCCCTTGCGCACAGATCCGCGATAGCCGCGTCGTCGAAGACGCGGGCATTCTACGCGAGTTGGAAAGCATCGCCGCGCGCACCGCAAAGGCGATCGAAACATGCGAAAATCTGAGCTGGATTCACTGCCACGGCGACTGCCACGGCTTCAACGCCCGCATCAATGACGCGGGAGAAGCGGTCTTTTTCGACTTTGACGACGGCGGGCCCGGATATCTCGCCTACGATCTGTCGGTTTTTCTCTGGGCGAAAGTATCCTTTGGCCGGGCATTGACCCCCATGTGGACCGCCTTCATCGACGGATATCGCGACATCCGGCCGATCGCGCCGCAGGATTATGAAGCCGCGATCCGGTTCGTGATCGTCCGCCATTTCTGGCTGATGGGCGAATATGCGAGCCGCGCGAACGAATGGGGAAGCAATGCCGTCGGCTGGATTGAGCGGCAGGCGGCTTTTCTCAAGACCTGGGAGGCCGACCGCTTTGCCGACCGCCTGTTCTGACCCGGTAAAGCTGTGCCGCGGGACGATCCCGAACATCGATGTCGGAACGCCGGCTCGCCGAACGTCTTCAAGACGGATAAGCTACGGAGAAAACGATGACGATCACCATTACCGCCTTTGAACGTTCGCCCGATCGCGGCCGCGGCCTGGCGCGCGACATGCGGGTTCGCTGGGCGCTCGAGGAAGCGGGACAGCCCTATGAGGTTCGCCTTGTCTCGTTCGAGACGATGAAGCAGCCGGCGCATCTGGCCCGTCAGCCTTTCGGGCAGATCCCCACCTATGAGGAGGGTGATCTCACCTTGTTCGAGTCCGGCGCGATCGTCCTTCATATCGCCGAGCGTCACGGCGTCCTGCTGCCGGAAGATGCCATTGGCCGGGCGCGGGCGATTGCCTGGATGTTTGCCGCGCTCAACACGGTGGAGCCGCCGATCTTCGATCACAGCCTCGCGAGGATTTTGGAGCGCGATCAGCCCTGGTACGAACAGCGCCTGCATGCCCTCGAGGGCAGCATCCGCAAGAGGCTCGGCAGCCTTGCGGCCCGGCTTGGCGATGCCGACTGGCTCGACGGCGCCTTCAGCGCCGGCGACCTGCTGATGGTGACGGTGCTGCTGCGGCTGAAATCAACCACCATCCTGGACGAATATCCGAGCCTCGCCGCCTATGTCGCCCGCGCCGAAGCGCGGCCGGCCTATCAACGCGCCTTCGCCGCGCAGCTGGCGGTCTTTCAGGCCGCCTCGGCGGGCTGAGCAACTATTGCAGCGGTCCGCTGTCAGCCCCGGTCCGCGCCTCCTGCCGCTCCGTTTCCTCCATCTCCGTCATCCCAGGCCTTGAGCCTGGGATCCACGGGCTGGCGCTGGCGGATGGGGTGACAGCCGCAGCAAAACAGCGACGGACCGCCAAATACGAATTCGGTGGCGCCCCAGTCTGTCCTTGGCCTCCTGCCGGTCGCGCCTCCTGCCGCTCCGTTCCCCCGTCTCCGTCATCTTAGGCCTTGAGCCTGGGATCCACAGGCTGGCGCTGGTGGATGCCGCATGGATCCTCGGGTCAGGCCCGAGGAAGACGGAGGGTGGGGTAATAGCCGCAGCAAAACAGCGACGGATCGCCAAATACGAATTCGGTGGCGCCCCAGTCTGTCCGTGGCCTCCTGCCGGTGCGCGCCTCCGGTTACTTGCTAGCCTCCTGCCGGTGCGCGCCTCCTGCCGCTCCGTTCCCCCGTCTCCGTCATCCCAGGCCTTGAGCCTGGGATCCACAGGCTGGCGCTGGTGGATGCCGCATGGATCCTCGGGTCAAGCCCGAGGAAGACGGAGGGTGGGGTGACAGCCGCAGCAAAACAGCGACGGACCGTCAGATACGAATTCGGTGGCGCCCCAGTCCGTCCGTGGCCTCCGCCGGTGCGCGCCTCCTGCCGCTCCGTTCCCCCTCTCCGTCATCCCAGGCCTTGAGCCTGGGATCCACAGGCTGGCGCTGGTGGATGCCGCATGGATCCTCGGGTCAGGCCCGAGGAAGACGGAGGATGGGGTGACAGCCGCGGCAAAACAGCGACGGCCCGCCAAATACCAATTCGGTGCCGCCCCCAGTCTGTCCGTGGCCTCCTTCCGGTCGCGCCTCCTGCCGCTCCGTTCCCCCGTCTCCGTCATCCCAGGCCTTGAGCCTGGAATCCACGGCCTCGCGCTGGTGGATGCCGCATGGATCCTCGGGTCAGGCCCGAGGAAGACGGAGGATGGGGTGACAGCCGCGGCAAACAGCGACGGACCGCCAAATACGAATTCGGCGGCGCTCCTGTCTGTCCGTGGCCTCCTGCCGGTGCGCGCCTCCTGCCGCTCCGTTCCCCCTCTCCGTCATCCCAGGCCTTGAGCCTGGGATCCACGGCCTGGCGGATGCGGCATGGATCCTCGGGTCAAGCCCGAGGAAGACGGAGGGTGGGGTGACAGTCGCAGCAAAACAGCGACGGATCGGCAAATACGAATTCGGTGGCGCCCTCTGTCCGCGGCCTCCTGCCGGTCCGCGTTTCCTGCCGGTTCCGTGCCTCAATCTCTATCAACGTGAGCCCTGAGCCTGGGAGCAAGCCTCCCCGCAAGACCTCAAGCAATCTCGCGCAGGCGTTCGGCCGTCTGCAGGTCGACGGAGACGAGGGTGGAGACGCCTTGCTCGGCCATGGTGACGCCGAAGAGGCGGTTCATGCGGGCCATGGTGATGGGATTATGGGTGATGATGACGAAGCGGGTTTCGGTGGAAGCCGCCATTTCGTCCATCAGGTTGCAGTAGCGCTCGACATTGTGGTCGTCGAGCGGCGCGTCCACCTCGTCGAGCACGCAGATCGGCGCCGGGTTGGTGAGGAAGACGGCGAAGATCAGCGCCATCGCCGTCAGCGCCTGCTCGCCGCCGGACAGCAGCGTCATGGTCTGCGGTTTCTTGCCGGGCGGCCGCGCCAGGATTTCGAGGCCGGCCTCAAGCGGATCGTCGGATTCGATCAGCTGCAGCTCGGCGGTGCCGCCGCCGAAAAGATGGGTGAACAGCCGCTGGAACTGGCCGTTGACGACGTCGAAGGCGGCGACCAGGCGCTCGCGGCCCTCGCGGTTCAGGCTCTGGATGGCGCCGCGCAGCTTGCGGATTGCGTCGATGACGTCGTCGCGCTCCTTGATCAGCGCTTCGAGCTTCTCGCTCAGCTCCTTCTGCTCCTCGTCGGCGCGCAGGTTGACGGCGCCGAGCCGTTCGCGCTCCATCTTCAGCCGCTCCAGCTCGCGCTCGACCTCGCGCGGATCAGGCAGCGCCTGCATCGGCTGCAGGCCGGCGAGCCGCAGCGCCTCATGCGGCGGCACGTTCAGCGCTTCGCGGATGCGGCTTTCGCTTTCGTGCCGTCTCTCGCGGGCCGAAACCAGGCGCTCCTCGGCGCGGCCGCGCCGTTCGCGGTATTCGGCAAGCTCGGAAAGAGCGGTCGCCGCCCTGTGGTCGGCCTCGCGCTGGATGCGTTCGGCTTCGGCGAGCAGATCGCCCGCCTGACGGCGCGCCTCCTCGGCCTTCTGCAATTCGCTCAGCAGAGCACGGCGCTTGTCGTCGAATTCGTCAGGCGCCATTTCGAGATCGGCCGCCTCTTCGCGCGCCTCTTCCTCGCGCTCGCGCAGTGTCGCGACATGATCCTCGCCGCTTGCCGCCCGCTGGCGCCAGGTCTCGCGCTCCTGGCCGATCGCCATGATGCGGCGCTGCCTGGCTTCGTTTTCCCTGGCAAGGCTTTCATGGCGGGCGCGGGCTTCGGCGAGCGTGCCGCGATCGGTCGCGACTTCCGCCTGCTGGAAGCGCAGCCGCTCGTCGATCTCGGTCAGGTCAGGCGCGTCCTCCAGCTCGATGCGGGCATTTTCTTCCTGGACGCCGATCTCTTCCAGCTGCGCGCCCAGCTGGCTGGCGGCCTCGCTGACAACATCGCGGCGGCGGATCAGATCGCCGGAAGCCCGCTCGGCGGCGGCAAGCGCCTCGCGCGCCTCGGCGAGATGACGCGCCGACAGCCGGCTCATGTCGCGGGCTTCGGCAAGCCGGCGCTCCTCGGCGCGGATCGCTTCGGCGGCCGCCGCCTGGCGCTCCTCGGCCTCGGCCAGCACGTCGCGGGCGATCGCCGCCTCGCTTTCGAGTTCGGTCAGCCGGTTCTTCTGGGCCAGGCGCAGCGCGGCAGCGCTCGGGGCATCGGCGCCGGTGACATGACCGTCCCAGCGATAGACCGCGCCCTCCTTCGTCACCAGCCGCTGGCCGGGCTTCAGCGCCGCCATCAGGCGCCCCGCGTCGCCCTCGGCGACGAGGCCGATCTGGCGCAGCCGGCGGGTGAGTGCGGCGGGTGCGCTGATATGGGCGATGAGCGGCACGACGCCCTCGGGAAGCGCGGGATCGGTGGCGCCATCGCCATTCTCCGACCAATGGGCCGGCGCCTCGGCATCGAGCGGCGATTCCAGATCGTCGCCGAGGGCGGCCCCCAGCGCCGTCTCGAAGCCGCGATCGACCTTCAGCTCCTCGGCAACCGGCGAAAATTTGCCGGCGGCCGCACCGGCTGCGAGCATGCGGGAAATGGTGCGGGCCTCGGTCTCCAGCGCATTGACCGCCGAGCGGGCCTGATCGACCGGGGCGCGCGACAGCGCCTCAGTCTGGCGGGCTGAGGCCAGCGCCTGTTCGACCGCCTGGGCGGCGGCTTCGGCATCGGCGAAAGCGATTTCGCCGGCCTCGACGATCGCGCGTTTCTCGTCGGGATCGGGCAGGCCTGATATCTTCTCACCGATGGCGGCAAGTTCCTGGTTCGCCTCGTGCATCTGGCGTTCGAGGCGCATGCGGCGGTCGGCGAGATCGCGGATGGCGCGCTCCAGCTGGTTGCGGCCGGCAGCGGCTTCCGCGCGCTCGGCCGTCAGCTGGGTGAAGATACGCTCGCTGTCGGCAAGTTTGGCGGCCGCCTCCTCGAAAGCCTCGCGGGTCTCCTCGGCATGGCGGCCGGAATCGGCGAGGATGTCGGAGATTTCGGCCTCTTCGGCATCGAGCTTGGCGAGAATGACGGCATTGTCGGCCACCAGCCGCTCCTCGCGGCGGATATCCTCGGCAAGCTGGGCGAGCCGACGGGTCAGCTCGTCGCGGCGGCGCAGGATGCGGCCGGCATCCTCCTCCAGCTGGCTTCTGGCGATCTGCAGGCGCTGCAGGGCGGCGGCGGCGCGCGCCTCGCCCTCGCGCAGCTCCGGCAGCTTCAGGCTGGCGATGCCCTGGTGCTTGGCCGCCTCCATCTGCGCTTGCGCCTTTTCGGCGACGATTGATGTCGCCTGGTTCAGCGCGCTGTCGGCCTCGCCCTCGGCCTCCTTGGCCTGCAGCCAGCGGATATGCAGGAGCATCGCCTCGCGGGCGCGGATATCGGCCGACAGCGTCTTGAAGCGATTGGCCTGGCGGGCCTGGCGCTTCAGGCTCTCGATCTGACCTTCGAGCTGCGCGGTGACGTCGTCGAGGCGCTCGAGGTTGGTTTCGGCGGCGCGCAGCCGCAGTTCGGCCTCGTGGCGGCGCGAATGCAGGCCCGAAATGCCGGCCGCCTCTTCCAGGAGCTGGCGGCGGGCCTGGGGCTTCGCCTGGATCAGCTCGCCGATGCGGCCCTGCCCGACCATCGAGGGCGAGCGCGCACCGGTGGAGGCATCGGCAAACAGCAGCTGCACGTCCTTGGCGCGGCTTTCCTTGCCGTTGATGCGATAGAGCGAGCCCTGTTCACGCTCGATGCGGCGGGTGACCTGGATCTCGTCGCTGTCGTTGAAGGCGGCCGGCGCGGTGCGCTCGCCATTGTCGAGATAGAGCGCCACTTCGGCGGTGTTGCGGGCCGGCCGGTTGCCCGAACCGGAGAAGATCACGTCGTCCATGCCGGAGGCACGCATGTTCTTGTAGGAATTCTCGCCCATCACCCAGCGCAGCGCCTCGACGAGATTGGACTTGCCGCAGCCGTTCGGCCCGACGACGCCGGTCAGCCCCCGCTCGATGATGAATTCCGTCGGCTCGACGAAGGATTTGAAGCCGACGAGGCGCAGCTTGTTGAACTTCATGCGGAAATATCCACGGCAGGAAGCCCCCTCATCCGCCTGCCGGCACCTTCTCCCCGCTGGGGCGAAGGGGGTGTGCCGCAACGCCTCGATTCCCTCTTCTCCCCAGCGGGGGTCCGAAGGACGGGTCGAGACCCGCGGCTCGACCCCGATGAGTGCCCGTAGGGCGGATGAGGGGGCCACGCCCGCAAACTGCGCTGAAAACGAAAAACGGGCGCACGGCTTTCGCCGTCGCCCGCTTTATCGAAACGATCCGGTTCAGATGAGGCTGTCGATGAGCTTCGACATGGTGTCAACCGGCATGTCTCCAGAATAGCGCTTGCCATTGATGAGGAAGGTTGGTGTGGCGTTAACGCCGAAATCCTTCGATCCCCTTTCCCGCGTGGCGTTCACTTCATCCAGAAGCTTCTGGTTCGTCAAGCATTTCGTGAAGCTATCCTCAGTAAATCCGGCAAGCTTCGACATCTGCAGCAGCGCGGCGCGGCCATCTTCGGCGGCGGCCCAAACCTGCTGCTGCTTGAAGAGCATTGAGACCATCGGGAAATACTGTTCCGGCGTGCTCAATTGCTCCGGATTGGAGGAACTGCAGCGGGCGAGCATGAAGGCGGCCGCCGCACGCGGGTCGAAGGGGAATTCGCGGATGATGAACTGCACCTTGCCGGTATCGACGTATTTCTGCTTGATCGTGTCGAAGGTGGTGTTGTGGAAATGGGCGCAATGCGGGCAGGTCATCGACATGTATTCGACGATCTTGACCGGGGCGTCGGCCTTGCCGAGCGCCATTTCCGGCAGCGCGCCGGGCTTCAGCACCTCGGCCATATCGACATCGCCGTCGGACTGCGGCATGTCCGCTGCCGAAGTGGCCGCCGTCTGCATGTTATCGACATTGGTGCCGTCGGCCATGGTCTTGCCGGAAGACGATGCATCGGCAGCGTCCTTGCTGTCGTTGCAGGCGACAAGCACGGCGGCAGCTGCGGCGATGGCAATACCGCTGAGCAGGCGGCGTTTCGTCAGTTGCATTTCGGACATCTGCATGGGTTCCCCATAACTAATGAGATTGACGGCGTGACTGTGCGATATAACGGCTTGCGGCCGCCCACAAGGCACTGATCAGCAACTTCCTTCAAAGAATTGTGACCGTGATGGGACGGCCCGACAAAAATTGCGAGCTGTCTGCTTGCGGATTTCATCGGTAGACGTCACGGCGGTTGCCGACCCGCGCAACGAGGATACGAACGGCCCCATCGTCGATGCTTGCGATCACTCGATAGTTGCCAACGCGATATTTCCAGAAATCCCCGAGTTCAGACCCTTTAGCGCCTCTCCAATGGATTGTGGATCGTCCAGGCTCGCCACGCGATCGTTGAGAAACCGGAGTATTGGGCGAGCCGCCTCATGTCCAAGCTTCTCAAGCTCACGCTCAGCTGCCCGGTGAAACTCAATTCTCCATGCCATGACGCGTCATCAGCTCGGCCAGTGACACGGTCTCGCTCTCGCCCAGACGAAGCTCTTCCAGGCGCTTTTCGGCGTAGGCCTCTGCAAGCACGGCCCAAGGGATAGACGGGGTCGGCGCTCTTGCCGATCGGCTTCCTCATTCTCCGTCATCCCAGGCCTTGAGCCTGGGATCCATGGCTTCAGCTGACGGAGCCACATGGATCGGCAGAACCCCACTCTAGCGCGCCCGCTTGCCCATCACCGCCGTCCCCAGTCGCTCAATCGCCTGGCGCAGTTTGTCGCCCTCGATGCCCTCCATCATGCCTTCGAGCTTGCGGGCGGCCTCGCCCTTCAGCGGCGCGGGCGGGCGGGAGCGGCGGACGGCCTGGGAGACCGGCTTCTGGACGATGCGGATCTGATGGACGGCGGCGAAGCCGAAGAAGCTGTTGATGCGCTGGATCAATTCGCCCTGGGCATGGGTGAGGAAGAGAGCGCGCGCACCTTCGCAGGCGATCGTCAACACGCCGGGCCGAAAGCTGCCGTCATCGCCGCCGCCGCGGGCCCAGGCGATTTTTTCCGGCCGGGTGCAATCAGCGAAATCCTCGCCGGCGATTTCGCTCCAGGAGCCAAGCAGCGCCGTGTTGATGCCGGCTCGCCGGGCGAGCACCGGATCGATCAGCCCGTTCGCCAGCTCGGAAATCTGCTTCACATCTTTGCGTGGATAACTCATCGAAACCCTTGGACGGAGCCGCGAATTGGTGCGGCCGACTTGATCGCGCGGCGTTGCTTCGCCAAGTATAGTGACTTCCCCCCAACGCGGCAAATCATGACGACCACCACACTCGACACCCCCTCGGCAAAGCCCCTCCTCGACTGGTACGACCGCCATCACCGCGACCTGCCCTGGCGCGTTTCGCCCGGCATGGCGGCGCGCGGCGTCCGCGCCGATCCCTATCGCGTCTGGCTGTCGGAGGTGATGCTGCAGCAGACCACGGTGCAGGCGGTCAAACCCTATTTCGAGAAATTTCTCCGGCGCTGGCCTGACGTCACCGATCTCGCCGCCGCCGAGAACGACGAGGTGATGGCCGCCTGGGCGGGGCTCGGCTATTACGCGCGCGCCCGCAACCTGAAGAAATGCGCCGAAGCGGTGGCGAGGGAGCATGGCGGCGTCTTTCCCGATACCGAAGAAGGGCTGAAGTCGCTCCCCGGGATCGGCGACTATACGGCGGCGGCCGTCGCGGCCATTGCCTTCAACCGGCAGGCGGCCGTCATGGACGGCAATGTCGAGCGGGTGATCTCCAGGCTTTATGCCATCGAAGCGCCGCTTCCCGGCGCCAAGCCGCTGATGAAGGAAAAGGTGGCGCTGCTGACGCCGCCGGGCCGGCCCGGGGATTTCGCCCAGGCGATGATGGATCTCGGAGCGACGATCTGCACGCCGAAACGGCCGGCCTGTTCGCTCTGTCCGTTCCGCGATGCCTGCCAGGCGCTGAAAATGTCCGATCCCGAGCTCTTTCCGGTCAAGGCGGCGAAGAAGGAGAAGCCGGTGCGCCGTGGCGCCGCCTTCATCGCGGTGACCGCCGAGGGCGAGATCCTGCTCCGGCGGCGCGCCGACAGCGGCCTGCTCGGCGGCATGACCGAGGTGCCGACGACGGCCTGGACGGCGCGGCTCGACGGGGAAACGTCGGCGGCGGCCGCTCCTTTCGCCGCAGCCTGGCAGGCCAGCGGCACCGTCACTCATATCTTCACCCATTTCGAGCTCAGGCTGTCGATCTGGCGGACGGCAATCGCCGATAAGGTCAGCACCAATGACGGCTGGTGGGAGCCGGTTACAAATCTTGAAGCGCAGGCCTTGCCGACCGTCATGAAAAAAGCGATCGCAGCGGCTATTCCTCTCGCGTTCAAAACATCCAGGGCATAAACATGACCACCGAAATAAAGCATATCGTTTTCGACATCGGCAAAGTCCTTATTCATTACGACCCCCATCTTCCCTTCGCCCGCCTCATTCCCGACGAGGCCGAGCGCAACTGGTTCTTCGCCAATATCTGCACCCATGACTGGAACATCGAGCAGGACCGCGGCCGCACCTGGGCGGAGGCCGAAGCGCTGCTGATCGAAGCGCACCCGACGCGCGAGGAGCATATCCGCGCCTTCCGCAAATACTGGCACGAGATGGTGCCGCACGCCTATGAGGACACCGTTGCGATCATGGAGGGGCTGATCGACGAGGGCCGTGACGTGACGATGCTTACCAACTTCGCCTCCGACACTTTCCGCGAGGCGCAGGTGCGTTTCCCCTTCCTGACGAAACCGCGCGGCGTCACCGTTTCCGGCGATATCGGCCTGATCAAGCCTGACATCGCGATCTACGAAACGCATACGAAGAGCTTCGGCCTCGATCCCGCTGCGACGATCTTCATCGACGACGCGCCTGTTAATGTCGAAGGCGCCAAGGCCTTCGGCTGGAACGCCGTGCTGTTTTCGGGCGCGGATAAACTGCGCAGCGATCTCGCTGCCCATGGCGTGAAGGTCTGAGCCCCATGGCCTTCGACCCTGCAGAAGAAATCGAACGCTTCCACGCCGCCATCAACGCCCTGGATTTCGCGATGATCGAGGGCTATTTCGCCGAGGACGCGACCTATGTCTCGAACGGCGTCGGCAGCCTTGCCGGGCGCAGCGAGATCATGGCCGCCTTCCGGCGCTATTTCGACGATTATCCCGATCAGACGGCCGAGAATTCGCTGGTGGAAAACCTGACGCCCCTCTCCGGCCGCGCCGTCTGGTCGCTCCGCGCCACCCACAGCCAGACCGGCAAGCCGCTGCTGCGCGAGGGCGAGGAGACGATCACCTTCAATGAAGACGGCCGCATCACCCGCGTCGAGGTCACCGACTACAAGGCCTTTTGACGAGGCAATCCGGACGCTGAAATAGAAGACGCCCGAGGTCGGAACCCCGGGCGCCTTGGTCTTCTTCCGCAACTGGAGGAAACCGGAAGAAGGTATTTCGATCCCGCGAAGGCGCTGCTCAATCCACCTTTGCCAGATCACTGCGGATGACGGACCTGAGCTCGTCGATCGGGCGCAGGGACTGCCCGTCTTCGAAATGCCAGAAGGTCCATCCGTTGCATGCATCGAGCCCTTGCACCTTGGCGCCGAGACGATGAATGGAGCCGGCCTCGCCGCCTGAGGCGACGGTGCCGTCGGCGCGCACGATCGCGCTGTAGCGGCGCTTGGCGTCGGTCAGCACCTGGCCGGGCTTGATCAGACCGCTTTCGACAAGCACGTTGAAGGCGACGCGGACCTCCGCCTTCTTGCCGGTCATGACGGTCAGCTCCGCCTTCCCCAGCGGCTCGACGGCGGCGATGCGGGCTGCGGCCGCATCGATGTAATCCTGCTCGCGCTCGATGCCGACGAAGTGGCGGCCGAGGCGCTTGGCGACCGCACCTGTCGTTCCCGAGCCGAAGAAGGGATCGAGCACGATATCGCCTGGCTTGGTCGAGGCCATGATGACACGGGCGAGCAGCGCTTCCGGCTTCTGGGTCGGATGCACCTTCTTGCCGTCCTCGCCCTTCAGCCGCTCATTGCCGTTGCAGATCGGGAAGAGCCAGTCGGAGCGCATCTGCACGTCGTCATTGGCCGCCTTCATCGCATCGTAATTGAAGGTATAGCCCTTGGCCTTGGCGTTGGGGCTCGCCCAGATCATCGTCTCATGGGCGTTCTGGAAGCGGCGGCCCTTGAAATTCGGCATCGGATTGGTCTTGCGCCAGATGATGTCGTTCAGGATCCAGAAATTCAGATCCTGCAGCGTGGCGCCGACGCGGAAGATATTGTGGTAGGAGCCGATCACCCAGATCGAGCCAGTCGGCTTGAGGACACGCCGGCAGGCGAGCAACCAGGCGCGGGTGAAGGCGTCATAGGCTTCGAAGGAAGCGAACTGATCCCATTCGTCGTCGACCGCATCGACCAGCGACTGGTCGGGACGATGCAGCGTTCCGCCGAGCTGCAGATTATACGGCGGGTCGGCGAAGATCACGTCGACGGAGTGGTTGGGCAAGGCTTCAAGGGCGCTCACGCAGTCGCCCTTGATGATCGTGTCAACCCAGGAGTCCGCCTTGACGGAAGCCTTGAGGTCGGCAAGCGGAAAAACTGATGCCATTCTGATACTCACTCATACGCTTTACGCTTAACTCCCCGTTATGGTTACCCAACTTAGTTACCAAAGCCTGAAGCGCTGACCGATTTCGGGAATTTATTGCGCCGGCCCTCCCCTCATCAGGCGGCATCATGAACCCTGCGGCTGTCGGCCGGCGCCTCGTCGCGTTCGAACATGCCGTAATCGCGCACCACACTGGCGATCCGCAGCCGGTAATCGGCGAAGACGCCGCCGCGGCCGGCCTGTTGCGCTGCCCGATGGGCTTGACGGTTACGCCATTCCTTGACTGCTTCCTCGTCGCGGAAGAAGGACAGCGACAGCAGCTTGCCGCGGTTGGTCAGGCTCTCGAAACGCTCGATCGAGATGAAGCCATCGATCGTTTCGAGCTCGGCGCGCAATTCACCGGCGAGATCGAGATATTTGTGGCGTTCGCCCATATAGGGCACGACTTCGAAGATGACGGCGATCATGGCAACACCAGCTTCGCATGGGGAGCAGAGACAGTTTTCAGGAAGATGCGATCCTCCTTCAGGATAAAGCGTTCGCGACGGGCGAATTCGTAATTCTCCCGGCCGAGCGGATCGGCGGCCAGCCGGGCGCGGTACGCCTCGTAGGCGGCGAGGCTTTCGATGTTATAGACGCCGTAAGCCGTCGTCGCCGACCCCTCGTGCGGGGCGAAATAGCCGATCAGGTCGGCGCCATTGCTCGGGATCGCCTGGCCCCAGTTGCGGGCATATTCGGCAAACGCCTTCTTCTTGAAGGGGTCGATTTCATAACGGATGAAGCAGGTAATCATCGGATTCTCCTTTGTGCTTCCCCGTTTTCGCACATTGCCCGACGGCGATGCTTCGGTTACGGTCGAAGTATGAAGGAAGGACCTGACATTGCGCAGATCGGCGCGCTGATCGGCGATCCGGCGCGGGCCAACATGCTGGCGGCGCTGAGCGGCGGGCGGGCGCTGACGGCGACCGAGCTTGCCGGCGTCGGCGGCATCACGCTGCAGACCGCAAGCACGCATCTGGCCAAGCTCGAAGCCGGCGGGCTGCTGACCCAGCGCAAGCAGGGGCGCCACCGCTATTTCACGCTGGCCGACGAGGCCGTCGCCCGGCTGATCGAAAGCATGATGGGCTTTGCCGCCGGACGCGGGCATCTGCGCCACCGGCCCGGTCCGAAGGAACCGGCACTGCGCAAGGCGCGCATCTGCTATGATCATCTGGCCGGCGATTACGGTGTGCGCATGCTCGACAGCCTGATCGCCTCGGGCGCGATCGAGGCGGTCGGCGAAGGGCTGGCGCTGACCGAAAAGGGCGAAAGCGATCTCACCCGCATCGGCATCGACGTCGGCAATCTCCGATCCTCGCGCCGTCCGCTCTGCCGCTCCTGCCTCGACTGGAGCGAAAGGCGGGCCCATCTGGCCGGCAGCCTCGGGAAGGCGCTGCTGTCGAGCTTTCTCGACAAAGGCTGGGCGCGGCGCTCCGCCGAAAGCCGCTCGATTATCTTCTCGCCCGAAGGCGACCGGCAGTTTCTGAGGTTGTTTCCGCTCGAGGCATAGCTTGCTGCGGGTCTGCAACGACGCATCCCACCCACCCGTCCTCGTCTCCTAGAGGCTTCGGCCACCGGCGCTTCAGGGCTCATCGGTCGGCCTTGCCGCGGCAACCGTCCGCTCCCCTCTCCACGGCTCCGCCAAAGGTCCGACACCTCGTCCGACTGAGGTCCGACGACAGGAACAGCCGGGCAGAACCGTCGTTTGGCACTCAGCTGTCCATCCACTGCGGATGCGGCGGCAAACCACAAACAACGGAGGAATATCCTATGATGAAGGTAACACATCTGGCATTGGCGGCGGCCCTTCTGGCCGGCACGGCGGCGTCCGGCTTCGCCCAGTCTTCGAGCACGGTCGGAACCGGCGGATCGTCGGCAGGCGGCGGAACTGCGAGCAGCACTGTCGGTACTGGTGGCAGCTCTGCCGGCGGCACCTGCCCCGACGGTACGACCACCTGCAATTCCGGCTCGTCCTCGACGCTCGGCACCGGCGGCTCGTCGGCCGGCGGCGGCACATCCAGCAGCTCCGTCGGCACCGGCGGTAGCGCCGCTGGTTCGGGGTCCGGCTCAGGCTCTGCTTCGACGCTCGGCACCGGCGGCTCATCGGCCGGCGGCGGCACGTCCAGCAGCTCGGTCGGCACCGGCGGCTCCGCCGCAGGCTCGGGCGATGCGAACTCGGCCTCGAGCGTCGGCACCGGCGCTTCGTCTGCGGACGGAGACAAGACCGGCAGCACGGTCGGCACCGGCAGCAGCGCGGCAGGCACTTCACACGACAACCAGGGCAAGAAGGGCTGCGCGCCCGGCCAGGTCAAGAAGGACGCCGCCGGCACCGAGGACTGCAAATGAATGTCGGCCGGCGCCCTTCACGGCGCCGGCCAAACCCCTTGGAGATAAACCAATGACCCGGTTTTCCACAATCGCACTGACCGCCTCGCTCGTTCTGATCGCCGGCCGGATCATGGCGGAAGAGATCAAGCTCGACGACGGTACGACGTGCACCGTCGTCCAATCGCAGTCCGGGGAGACATCCACCACCGTGACGGCCGGCAACGGGCAAGTGTCGTCATCGACGACGACCGGCGGCGGCTCGAGCAGCTCTTCTTCGTCATCGGCCTCCGCCGGCTCCTCGGCGAGCTCGGGAAGCGTCGACAGCTATTCGATGGCAAGCGTTACCCGGCCCGACGGCACCGTCATCACCAAACGGTCCGATGGAACCTGTTCGGTCACGAAACCAAAGAAATAGGAGACGGCAATGAAACCCATCAATCTTATCGCAGCCGCCTCGATCGCGCTGCTCGCGTCGAGCCCGGCCGTTCTTGCCGAGGAGTGTAACGCGGCCGGAACCGTCGGGACGGCGGGAAGCGCTTCGGCCGGCGGCACATCCGCGAGCTCCGTCGGCACGGCCGGCACCTGCCGGACCGACGGCGGCACGACATCGTCGATCGGATCGGGCGGAAGTGCTGCCACCACCGATGGCAAGGCGCAAAGCAAGACCCACATCAACGACAATGGCGACAAGCTCAAGGCGCAGTCCAAGGCCCAGGCGGTGGACCAGGGCACGTTCAGCAAGTCCCGCACCAAGACCAGCACGGACGGTGACACCCTGCAAAGCACGACCCGCACCATGTCGCATGTGCCCGGCGAAAAGCCGGTGAAGAGCACGACCAGACAGAAGATCATTCTGCCGGAAGAATAGGCGGATCGGGCTCGCCGCGCCCCGCAAGACGAGCCCTCCCGCTTTGCTCCAGCGCGGCGACGCCGGAGCAATCGAACCCGCTTCTCAATCAAACATCGTTCAACTGCCGGCAGTTTGCGGACGGAGCCGGTCGCTTGCCGCATCGCAGCCATGCGGGAGATCAGGTTGAGCTTTGGCCGGGCATCGTGTAAAGCCGCAGCATCCCCGGACAAGACCCAGATATCCAGCAAGGCTTGAACATATGGAAGGCTTCGACCTCATCATCTTCGACTGCGACGGCGTTCTGGTCGATTCCGAAATCATCGCAGCCGAAGTCGAATCCGCGCTTCTGACGGAAGCCGGATATCCGATCGGCGTAGAGGAAATGGGCGAGCGCTTCGCCGGCATGACCTGGCGCAACATCCTGCTGCAGATCGAGCGCGAGGCGAGCATCCCGCTTTCGGCCTCGCTGCTGGAGAAGTCGGAGAAGCTGCTCGACATCAGGCTGGCGAACGACGTCAAGCCTATCGCCGGCGTCGAATTCGCCGTCTCCCGGCTGCCGATGAAGCGCTGCATCTGCTCCAATTCGAGCACCAAGCGGCTCGACATGATGCTCGGCAAGGTCGGCCTGAAGCCGCTGTTTGCGCCCAACATCTTCTCGGCAAAGGATCTCGGCCCCGACCGTGCCAAGCCGAAGCCCGACATCTTCCTGCATGGGGCAAGCCAGATGGGCGTGTCGCCCGACAAGGTCGTGGTGGTCGAGGATTCCGTGCACGGCGTGCACGCAGCGCGCGCCGCCGGCATGCGCGTCATCGGCTTCACCGGCGCCTCGCACAGCTATCCCGCCCATGCCGACAAGCTGACCGATGCCGGCGCCGAGACGGCAATCTCACGCATGAACGACCTGCCCGGCGTCGTTGCCGCGCTTGCGGCCTGGGAAGGCGTGTTCTAGGGCCCGGCCCATCACGCGGGCACGCTGCCGCTTTCGCCCGCCCGCACTGCGTGAAGAGCGACGGCATCCACCGGGCGTGAAATTAGAAAGCCGAGTGCTTGGTGGTGGATCCCAGGGTCAAGCCCTGGGATGACGGAGTGTGGGGTTGGCGTTCTCGCCACACGCACCGCCGGTGCAATTTGGAGAGCCGGCGCAGCTTCGCTTTCGCCGAGGCTTGCGAGGCGCCGCATCTGCCGTCGCTTCATCGCCGCTGCTGGCCATGCGTCCCGGCACCACCTCGCTTCCGCGCTGGCGCACTTATACACCCCGCCACCACCTCTCGTCCGCGCAGGCTTGTGCGTCCGGCACCACCTCTCCTCCGTCATCCCAGGGCTTGACCCTGGGATCCATTCGGCTGGCGCTGTGTGAGGAGCGATGGAGTCCAGCCGCAGGGAATAATTGCAGCCACGTGCCGGTCGTGAATCCAGGCTCAAGCCCCTGGGATGACGGAGTGTGGGGTTGGCGCTGTTGCCAGACCCACCGGCGGTGCAGCTTGGGAGCCGGCGCAGCTTGTGGGATGTCGCTTTTGCCGAGGCTTGTGCAACGCCGCTTCGCCGTTGCTCCATCGCCGCTGCTGAACCGATGTCCCGGCACCACCGCTTCCGCCCCAGCGGGCTTTTGCATCCCGGCGCCACCTCTCCTCAGTCATCCCAGGGCTTGACCCTGGGATCCATGCGGCTGGCACTACGTGAATTGATGGAGGCCAGCGGCAGGAAATTATTGACGCCGCGTGCTTGGTCGTGGATCCCAGGGTCAAGCCCTGGGATGACGGAGTGTGGGTTGGCGTTCTCGCCGCATGCACCGCCGGCGCAGCTTGAGAGCCCGCTTGCGGGATGTCGCTTTCGCCGAGGCTTGTGCGGCGCCGCTTTTGCCGAAGCTTCATTGTCTTTGCTGAGCCGATGCGTCGCGGCGCCACCTCGCTTCCGCGCTGGCGGACTTATGCCAGTGCCACCTCTCGTCCACGCCGGCTTATGCGTCCGCCACCACCTCTCCTCCGTCATCCCAGGGCTTGACCCTGGGATCCCATGCGGCTGGCTCTGCGCGAAGAGCGATGGACGCGGGATCGCTCCCCGGAATAGCTTTAGCTGCTCTTCTTGCTCTTGGCCGGCTGGGTGTCGAAGCCGACGTTGACGCGCACCAGGGCGCCGGCGCCGACCGGCATCTTGATGCCTTCCTTGCGGAAGATGACCTGGGTGCCCGGGGCGCCCGACGGGATCTCGGTCGCGAACTTGGTGACCTCGGAATAGAGAACGTTCTCGCCGTCGAGGATGCTGACACGGATCGGCAGCGTCACCGGGCCGGGCTTGCCGGCCGGGCCGGTGATCAGGCGCAGCTGGGCGACGACCGTCATCGTCAGGTTCGTCTCATTCAGCATGCACTGGCGGGTGTAATCGCCGAAGGAGGCCTGGACGACGATCTGCTGCGGATCGTCCTTCTTGCCCTTGGCATAGGTGCGGAAGATCGCATCCTGGTCGCGCATGAAGATCTGCGGGCAGGCGCCCTGGACGACCGGGGCGGTCGTGCCCTGCGCGGTCGTGGCCGTGCCGATCGAAGGATTGTTCGAGGAGGGGTTGGACGGCGCCAGCGGCATGATCTGGGCATTGCCGTTCGACTGGGTCGGTGCAGCCTCCGGTTTGCTGTCGCCCCCTAGGCCGAGCGAATTGCAGCCGGCGAGCAGGGCGGCAAGAGAAGCGGAGACGATGAGACGCGAGACCTTGCCGAGCACGATATTCCACCCCTTGCACAAGCGTTTCTTGGAAGCCCCATGTCTTTTGCGTGAGGCCTTTCACGACGGTTTGCGATGGTCTATATCAGCGGCTCAAACAAAAATCGATTGGGTACGCGCCGTTTTGATGTACTTTTCGCCGCCGGATGCGGGCAACTTCAACAAGATAACGGCGATCGTATGTCAGCAGCCCCCGCGCCTTCTCGGTTTCCGGCAAAGCAAGCTGCCGGATTTCTTTCAGCGATAGATCAAGGATGACGAACGTGGACTATATCTCGACCCGCGGCGAGGCCCCTTCCCTCGGCTTTTGCGACGCCCTGCTGACGGGCCTGGCGCGCGACGGCGGGCTCTACGTTCCCCGCCAATGGCCGCAGTTTTCGAAGAAAGAGATCCGCGCGCTCAGGGGAAAGACCTATCAGGAGATCGCCTTCACCATCCTGTCGCCCTTCACCAATGGCGAAATCCCTAAGGACACCTTCCGGGCGATGATCGACGAGGCCTACGGCACCTTCCGCCATCCGGCGATCGCGCCGCTCGTCCAGACCGGGCCGAACAGCTTCGTCATGGAGCTCTTCCACGGCACGACGCTCGCCTTCAAGGACGTGGCGATGCAGCTGCTCGCCCGGCTGATGGATTATGCGCTGGAGAGGCGCGGCGAGCGGGCGACGATCGTCGGCGCCACCTCGGGCGATACCGGCGGGGCGGCGATCGACGCCTTTGCGGGGCGCGAGCGCACCGACATCTTCATCCTCTTCCCGCATGGCAAGGTCTCGCCGGTGCAGCAGCGGCAGATGACGACCTCGACCGCGTCCAATGTGCATGCGCTTGCCGTCGAGGGTAATTTCGACGACTGCCAGAATCTCGTCAAGGCGATGTTCAACGACGCCGCCTTCCGCGACAAGGTCCGCCTCTCCGGCGTCAACTCGATCAACTGGGCGCGCATCATGGCCCAGATAGTCTATTATTTCACAACCGCCGTCGCCCTCGGCGGCCCGGACCGGAAGATCTCGTTCACGGTGCCGACCGGCAATTTCGGCGATATTTTCGCCGGCTACTGCGCCAAGCGCATGGGCCTGCCGATCGACCGGCTCGTCATCGCCACCAATGAGAACGACATCCTGACCAGGACGCTGAAGACCGGCCGCTACGACATGAAGGCGGTCAAGGCAACGACTTCGCCGTCGATGGACATCCAGATCTCCTCGAACTTCGAGCGGCTGCTGTTCGAAGCCTATGGGCGTGATGCCTCGAAGGTGCGCGCGGCGATGGAAAGCCTCAAGCAATCCAGCGGCTTCGAGATCGGCAGCCAGGCGCTGAAGGCCATCCGCCGCGACTTCCGCGCCGGTCGCGCCAGCGAGAAGCAGGTGGCCGAGACGATCCGCAAGACTCATGCCGAGACCGGCTATCTGCTTGATCCGCATTCGGCGATCGGCGTGTTCGTTGCCAAGAAGAAAGAAAAGCCGAATACGCCGATGGTGACGCTTGCGACCGCCCATCCGGCGAAATTCCCGGTTGCCGTAAAATCGGCCTGCGGTATTGACCCGGCGCTTCCGACGTGGCTTGCTGATCTGATGCACAGGGAGGAGCGTTTCCAGATCATCAAGCCGGAGCTGAAAGCCGTTGAGACTTTTATCGGCAAACATGCCCGCGGCGAGACGACAGCAGGCGCAGAAAGATAGCCAATGACAGTTGAGTGCACCCGGCTCAAATCCGGGCTGACAGTAGTCACAGAAACCATGCCGCACCTGGAAAGCGTTGCGCTCGGAGTCTGGATCAAATCGGGATCGCGTAACGAGACGGAAGACGAGCACGGCATCGCCCACCTGCTCGAACATATGGCTTTCAAGGGCACGGCGCGCCGCTCGGCCCGCCAGATCGCCGAGGAGATCGAGGATGTGGGCGGCGAAGTCAATGCCGCCACCTCGACCGAGACGACCTCCTACTATGCCCGCGTGCTCAAGGATCATGTGCCGCTCGCCGTCGACATCCTCGCCGACATTCTGACGGAATCGGCCTTTGAGGAGGAGGAGCTGGAGCGCGAGAAGCAGGTGATCCTGCAGGAGATCAACGCCGCCAACGACACACCCGACGACGTGGTGTTCGACCGTTTCTCCGAAGCCGCCTATCGCGACCAGACGCTCGGGCGCGCGATCCTCGGCACGCCTGAGACCGTCGTCTCCTTCACGCCGCAGCAGATCCGCACCTATCTCGGCCGCAATTACACGACCGACCGGATGTTCGTGGTGGCGACCGGCGCCGTCGACCACCAGGAATTCCTGCGCATGGTCGAGGATCGCTTCGCGAGCCTGCCGACCGCGCCATCCGCGCCGCCGGTCATGGAAGCGGCGCGTTATATCGGCGGCAGCGTGCGCGAACCGCGCGATCTGATGGATGCGCAGATCCTGCTCGGCTTCGAAGGCAAGCCCTACCACGCCCGCGATTTCTACTGCTCGCAGATTCTGGCCAACATCCTCGGCGGCGGCATGTCCTCGCGGCTGTTCCAGGAAGTGCGCGAATTCCGCGGCCTCTGTTATTCTGTCTATGCCTTTCACTGGGGTTTTTCCGACACCGGCATCTTCGGCATTCATGCCGCGACCGGCGGCGAGAACCTGCCGGAGCTGGTGCCCGTCCTCATCGACGAGCTGCACAAGTCGGCCAATCAGATCCACCAGAAGGAAATCGAGCGCGCCCGCGCCCAGATCCGCGCCCAGCTGCTGATGGGCCAGGAGAGCCCGGCCGCCCGCGCCGGCCAGGTCGCCAGGCAGATGATGCTCTACGGCCGGCCGATCTCCAATCCGGAGATGATGGAACGGCTGGAAGGCATCACCATCGAGCGGCTGACGGATCTCGCCGGCCGGCTGTTCTACGACACGGTGCCGACGCTTTCGGCGATCGGGCCCCTGGAGCAGCTCGCGCCGATGGAAGACATCGTTGCCTCGCTTTCGGTCCCGGCGCCGAAGACGATGCAGGCCAGTTGAGCCGACGTCCGTCTGCCGGGAGTGATCGATGCCAAAATCGGTGTTTCGGTTCCTGTCACGGCAGCCGGATGCGGTGGAGCTGGAGAATGACAAATATCTCCTGCGGCTGCCGCGCTATCAGGATTTCAACCAGTGGCACCGGCTGCGCGCCGAAAGCCGCAAGTTCCTGGAACCCTGGGAACCGACCTGGCGGCGCGACGAGCTGACGGAAGGCGCCTACCGCGCCCGCGTCATCCGCGGCAAGCAGGAATATGCCTCCGGCCAGGCGATCCCGCTGTTCATCTTCCTCAAGGAAAACAGGACACTCGTCGGCGGCATCACCATCGGCTACATCAGGCGCGGGGCGGCACAAAGCTGCATGATCGGCTACTGGATGGGCGAACGCCATGCCGGCCAAGGGCATATGTACGCCGCCCTTCAGATGGTTATTCCTTACATCTTCTCCGGGCTTGAGTTGCACCGTATTGAAGCAGCCTGTATTCCAGATAACGCGCGCAGCATGCGTCTGCTTGAAAAGGCCGGGTTCCAGCGGGAAGGCTATCTGCGCGGATATTTGAAGATCAACGGTCAGTGGCACGACCACGTGATGTTCTCACGGCTCGCCACCGATACGGATAAAGGCAGGAAAACCGACAGCCGATGACCAGAACCCGCATGCTGCCCAAGTCACCGTCCGGACGAGTGATCGCGGTGATCGCAGCCCTTTTGCTGGCGGTTTTCGCCCTGACGGCGGGCCTTGCCCAGGCGGCCGAACCGGTGAAGATTTCCCGTGACGATACCGCGCTCGACCTGACGGCGACGACCGAGATCTACGCCAATCAGGGCGAGGCCTTCCAGGTTTCGACGGCGGCCGGCGCCGACGGTATCCGCCGGCGCATCGAGGTCAGGGCGAGTTCGGAAAACCATCAGGGCGACTGGGCGGTGTTTGCGCTTGCCAACGTCTCGGAGGAACAGCTCGAACGCGTGATCGTCGCGCCGCATTTCCGTCTGGTCAATTCCAAGCTCTTCTGGCCGGATCTCGGCTCGCAGCGCATCTTAGCAATCACGCCGAGCGAAGGTTTTGCGCTCGACCGGCAGCCGAGCGACGAGGCCGACGTCTTCCGCATCACGCTCAACCCCGGCGCCGTCATCACCTTCGTCGCCGAATTGTCGACGCCGGAGCTGCCGCAGATCTATCTCTGGGAACCGAACGCCTACAAGGACACGATCAACGCCTTCACGCTCTATCGCGGCATCGTGCTCGGCATCGCCGGGCTTCTCGCCGTGTTCCTGACCATCCTCTTCGTCGTCAAGGGCACCTCGATGCTGCCGGCGACGGCGGCGCTAGCCTGGGCGGTGCTCGGCTATATCTGCGTCGACTTCGGCTTTCTCGGCAAGCTGATCAGCGTCGCCTCCGCCGACCAGCGAATATGGCGCGCCTGCGCGGAGGTAGCGCTCGCCTCGAGCTTCGTCATCTTCCTCTTCACCTATCTGAACCTCAACCGCTGGCACGCCCATCTCGGCTACGCCACGCTTGCCTGGGTGCTCGGCCTTGCCCTGCTCTTCGGCGTGGCCATCTACGATCCGTCGATCGCCGCCGGCATCGCCCGGCTTTCCTTCGCGCTGACGGCGGCGACCGGGCTGCTGCTCATCATCTATCTCGGCTTCAACCGCTACGACCGCGCCATCCTGCTGGTGCCGGCCTGGGCGCTGACGCTCGTCTGGCTGTTCGGGGCGTGGCTGACGGTCACCGGCCGGCTCGACAATGACATCATCCAGCCGGCGCTCGGCGGCGGCCTGGTGCTGATCGTGCTCCTGATCGGCTTCACCGTCATGCAGCACGCCTTTGCCGGCGGCGCCTTCCAGCAGGGGCTGTTTTCCGATCTCGAGCGGCAGTCGCTGGCGCTGACCGGCTCCGGCGACATGGTGTGGGACTGGGATGTCGCGCGCGACCGCGTCGTCACCATTCCCGACGTCTCGGTCAAGCTCGGCCTGTCGCCGGGCACCATGCATGGGGCTGCGCGCAACTGGCTGCCGCGGCTGCACCCTGACGACCGCGATCGCTTCCGAGCCACGCTCGACGTGCTGCTCGAACACCGGCGCGGCCGGCTGAACCACGAATTCCGCATCCGTGCCGAGGACGGGCATTTCCACTGGCTGCTGATCCGCGCCCGGCCGGTGCTCGGCTCCAACGGCGAGATCATCCGCTGCGTCGGCACGATCGTCGACGTCACCGAGCAGAAGAATTCGGTCGAGCGGCTGCTGCACGATGCGCTGCACGACAATCTGACCGGCCTGCCGAACCGGCAGGTCTTCCTCGACCGGCTGCAGGCCGTGCTGGCGCTGGCGCCGGGCGGCGAGACGCTGCGCCCGACCGTGATGGTGATCGACATCGACCGCTACAAGCTGGTCAATGATTCGCTGGGCGTCGCCGCCGGCGATAACATTCTGATCGCGCTGACGCGGCGCCTGCGCCGCCTGATGAAGCCGCAGGACACGCTGGCGCGGCTTGCCGGCGACCAGTTCGGCCTCATCCTGGTGTCGGAGCACAATCCGGCCAAGGTGGCCGATTTCGCCGATGCGGTCAGCAAGGCGATCATGGTGCCGATCAACTTCGCCAATCGCGAGATCATCCTGACGGCGTCGATCGGGCTCGCCTCCTGGGTGGACCGGCAGGAAAGCGCCACCGGCCTGCTGAGCGACGCCGAGCTTGCCATGTACCGCGCCAAACGGGCCGGCGGCAACCGCGTCGAGCCGTTCCAGCCGGCGTTCCGCGACTTCGGCACCGATCGGCTGCAGCTCGAAACGGATCTGCGCCGCGCCATCGAGCGCAAGGAATTGTCGATGGTCTACCAGCCGATCGCTCGGCTGGAGGACGTCGAGGTTGCCGGCTTCGAGGCGCTGATGCGCTGGGAACATCCCAAGCGCGGCAATATCCCGCCGTCGGAATTCATTCCGATCGCCGAGTCCTCCGATATCATCAGCGCGCTCGGCGTGTTCGCGCTGGAACAGGCGACCAATGACCTGATGAGCTGGCAGAGCCAGACCGGCGAATTGCCGATCTTCGTCTCGATCAACCTGTCGAGCGTGCAGCTGCTCAACAACGAGCTATATGACGACGTGCGTTCGGTTCTTGCCAAGACGCATTGCACACCCTCGCGGCTCAAGCTGGAACTGACGGAATCCATGGTGATGGAAAATCCGGAACAGGCCCGTCTCGTGCTTCAGAAGCTGAAGGAGGCCGGCATCGGGCTGGCGCTCGACGATTTCGGCACCGGCTATTCGTCGCTTGCCTATCTCACCCGCTTCCCCTTCGATACGATCAAGCTGGACAAGGCGCTGGTGCGCGACAGCAGCGACAAGAAGGCGACCGTGCTCCGGTCGGTGATATCGATGGCGCGGGAGCTTGAGATGAAGGTGGTGGCCGAAGGGATCGAATCCAACGAAGACGCGATCGAACTTGCCAAAATGGGCTGCAGCTACGGGCAGAGCTACCTGTTCGGCCCGCCGATCCCTTCGGAATCGGTGCTGCGGCTGCTGCGCGACCGGTTTCCGCTGACGAAACGGGCGTGAGCGGCCTAAGGGTTGCTTTGTCGCCCGGCCTCTGCCGGGCGCGTCTCTCCCCCACGAATAGTCATTGACCAACGACCGGCGATATGCGCCTCTCCTCCATCGCATAAGGAAAATTTGATGCTCAAACTTCTCCTCGCGCTGTCGATCGGCGCTTTTTTCGTCTCGCCGCTTCAGGCCGGCGAAATTCAACCCGTCATCAAAGCCTGCCAATCCGGGGCGAAGCATTGTGAGCGATGGACCGCCGAATTCCCGACGGCGCTGCAGCTGGCGCTGAAAGGCAATCACGCCGCACAGCAGACCGTGGCCTTCTGCCTGTCTTCCGGATGCCACGACGCGGTGGTTATCGACAGGGTCGCCTCCTGCGGCTGGCATCTCGTCATCGCCAATTCCGGCGCCAGCACCGTGCTCGACGCCTCCAACCTTCGCAACACCTGCCGGCCGATGACGTCGGCCCAGAAAGACGAAGCCCGCGCAAATGCCCGTGAACTCGTCCGCAAGATCTACAACCGCGACCCGGCCGCAACCGACCAGATGTAGGTCTGTCCTCATCCGGCCTGCACGAAAATAATCCCGTTGCCCTCCCGGCTTTCGCCGCTATGCTGCCGGCACAGAAAATCGGGAGGACCATATGATCCTGCACTGCGTATTCCTGCGGCTGAAGATGGCGGTGACGAGCGACGAGAAGCAGGCGCTTTTCGACGCGATCGTCGCCCTGAAACAGGTCATTCCCGGCATATTGGATATCAAATACGGGCCGAATGTTTCGCCCGAAGGGCTGCATGGCGGCTTCGTCGACGGTTTTGCCGTGACCTTCGAAAGCGCCGAAGCCCGGGACGCCTATCTCGTCCATCCCGAACATGTGGCCGTCGGCGAGCGCATCGTCTCGTCGACGGACGGGGGTCTCGCCGGCATCCTGGTCTTCGACCTCAATGTGTGAGGGCGGCGGAGCCGTTTTATCCTAAGGAAGTTTCCACCGGTTTCAGGTTGGGTCATGACTCAGGAAATCCGACTTTTTGGCGCGATCGCGGTGCGTCCCGCCGTCCTTGCCCTCATTCCGCAATTCGAAACCGCCACCGGTTTCAGGGTTGTGACCAAGTGGGAGGTCAATCCGACAGTCAAGAAGCAGATTGAGGCGGGGGAAGCTTTTGACGTCGTGATCATCAATCCGCCGATGGTTCAGGATTTGACTGCCTTGGGAAAGGTCAAGGCGGGGAGCGAAGCCGCGTTTGGCCGAATAGGCATGGGCATGGCTGCCAAGGCAGGCGGTCGACCGCTCGATATAGGCTCTGTCGAAGCATTCAAGCAGGCCCTGAAGAGCGCCAGATCGATTGCCTATGCCAGTGACGGAAGCAGCGGGGGCTACTTCTCCGGCCTGATTTCTCGCCTGGGGATAGCCGATGAGGTGAAACCCAAACTCGTGAGCATATCTGGAGGGCAGACAGCGTCGGCCGTCGGACGTGGTGAAGCCGAGCTGGGTGTGGTTCCCGTGACGTCGATACTCGCTGCCGCTCCCGAGGTCATGCTTGTCGGCCGCTTTCCGACAGAACTCCAAAGTTATATCGACTTCGCCATTGGCGTCAGCGCCTCTTCCACGGTCGCAGAAGCCGCCGGGCAGCTGTCGGCCTTCCTGACCTCGCCTGCCGTCGACGGGATCCTGGCGGCAAAGGGTGTCGAGCGCTGCTAGAGCATTTCCGTTTTTCTTCGAATCACGGAAATGCTCGATCGCTTTGTTTTCACGCAATTCCGGACGCAAAACCGTTACACACTTTTGCTGGAATTGTTCTAGAGCGGCGGCGCACGACCTCAGTCCCTTTCTCAGCTCGATTTCGCCATGGCGGCGGCGAGCTGGTCGACATTGTAGCGGAACATCTTCGCATAGGTCGGGGCCGGTCCCTTGGCGTCGGACAGCGATTCGACATAGAGCTCGCCGCCGGGCTCGGCGCCGGTGGCCTTGGCGACCTGCTTGACGAGGCGCGGATCGTTGGAATTTTCGAAGAAATAGGCCTTCACATGTTCGCTCTTGATCTGGTCGATCAGCTTGGCGACATCGGCGGCCGAGGCTTCGCTTTCGGTGGAAAGACCGAGCGGCGCGAGAAAGCTGATTTTATATTCGCGGCCGAAATAGCCGAAAGCGTCATGGCTGGTCAGCACCTTGCGGCGGTCGTCGGCGATGCTGTCGAATTTCGCATGGGCATAGGCGTTCAACTCATCGAGCGTCTTCGTGTATTTCTCGGCATTGGCTCTGAAGGCGCCGGCATCGGCCGGATCGGCCGATGACAGCGCCTTTTCGATATTGGCGACCCAGATCTTGACGTTGACCGGGCTGTTCCAGACATGCGGATCGGTGATCTCGGCGCCATCCTCTTCCATGGTGCGGGTGGCGATACCCTCGGACACCGTGACCGGCTTGCCCTTATAGCCCGAGGCGGTGATCAGCCGGTCCATCCAGCCTTCCAGGCCCTCGCCGCTGACGAAGGCGACGTTGGCCGCCTTCAGGTTCTTGGCATCGGCCGGCGACGGCTCGAATTCATGGGGGTCGCCGTTCGGCCCGACCAGGCTCGTCACATGCACATGATCGCCACCGACCTGTTTGACGACATCGGCAAGCACGGTGAAGGAGGCCACCACCTTCACCGTTTCGGCGGAAGCCGATGCGGGCGAGAGCGCCATCAGCGCGGGAAGTGCGGCGGCAAGAAGCAGTCTGCGCGGATTCATCGAAGTCTCCTTGGGATCAGCCCTTCAGATGCGGGCGGGGAAAGAAGCGCCGGGCAAGGCCCGACGGCGCGAACAGGATCGAAAATGTGTAGATCGCCGCGGCCGTCATGATGATGGTCGGGCCGGAGGCAAGCTCGAGATGGTAGGAGGCGATCAGGCCAAAATAGCCGGAGGCGGCGGCACTTGCGGCCGCGATCGCCATCATGACAGGCAGGCTGCGCGACCAGAGCTGGGCGACCGCGGCCGGCAGCATCATCAGGCCGACCGCCATCAGCGTGCCGAGTGCCTGGAAGCTGGCGACGAGGTTCAGCACCACCAGCAGCAGGAAGAGCACATGATAGGCCGGGCCGCGGCCGCCGACGGCGCTGAGAAAACCCGGATCGAAACATTCGGCAACCAGCGGCCGGTAGACGGCGGCAAGCACGACGAGCGTCAGCGACGTGATCGCGCCGATCTGATAAAGCGCCGGCGCATCGATCGCCAGGATAGTGCCGAAGAGCACGTGCAGCAGATCGATGTTCGAGCCGCGCAATGACACGATCAGCACGCCGAGCGCCAGCGATGCAAGGTAGAAGCTCGCAAAGCTCGCATCCTCCCGCAGCACGGTCATCCGGCTGACGGCACCCGACAGCAGCGCCACCGACAGGCCGGCGACGAGGCCGCCGATGCCCATCGCCGTCAGCGACAGCGAGCCGGCGACGAGGTAGCCAATCGCCGCCCCCGGCAGGACCGCATGGCTCATGGCATCGCCCATCAGGCTCATCCGCCGCAGCATCAGGAAGACGCCGATCGGCCCAGAGCCGAGCCCGAGGCAGAGGCAGGCGACGAGGGCCCGGCGCATGAAACCGAAATCGGCAAAGGGCGCGAGGAAGAGATCGTAAGCCGTCATGCCGCCGGCGCCTCACGGGGTTCGCAGGCCGCCGCATCCTCATCCCAGCGCTCGGCCATGGCGCGCGCCTGCAAGAGATTGGCCGGCGACATGACCGCGGCGGTCGGGCCCCAGCCGACAAGCTCGCGGGCAAGCAGCAGAGTTTCGGGGAAATGGGCGCGGACGAGATCGAAATCGTGAAGCACTGCTATCACCGTGCGGCCCTCGCCATGCCAGCGGAGGACGAGATCGACGAGATCCCGGGTCGTGCGGGCATCGATTGCCGTGAACGGCTCGTCGAGCAGGATGATGTTGGCGTCCTGGAGCAGCAGCCGGGCAAAAAGCACGCGCTGGAACTGTCCGGCCGAGAGCGAGCCGACATGGCGCTTTGCGAAGCCTTCGAGCCCGACGGCGGCAAGCGCCTCGCCTGCCCTTTTCACCTCGCCAGGCGCGATGCGGCCGAAGGCGCCCGCCTTCTTCCAGGCGCCGAGCAGGACGGTGTCGATCACCGAGATCGGGAAACGCCGGTCGATCTCGGCCGCCTGCGGGAGATAACCGAATTCCGCCCGCCCGAGCCGGTGCTCGACCCTGCCCTCAGCCGGGCGGAGCTCGCCCATGATCGCCTTCAACAGCGTCGACTTGCCCGCCCCGTTCGGTCCGGCAATCGCCGTCAGGCTGCCGGCCGCAAAAGCGCCGGAGACATGGTGGACGGCCGGGTGCCTGTGATAGGCGACCGTCAGATTGTCGAGACGGATCAGCGGCGTCATGGCAGCAGAACCGCCCAGTGGATGGCGAGCCAGAGGGCGGCTACTACCAGCATGATGCCGATCACCCTCGATAATGCCGATTGTGCCATAAGGCTTACGGTGGGACGGTCGGGTCTCGGGGGCATGGCGGATCCTGCAACGTAATAACATTACGGCTATGTTATAACGATTGCGGCAGGATTGAGGCGGAGTTTAAAGCTGCTCACACAATTGAAAAAGGCGACCGAACGGCCGCCCTTCATGTGTCGCGATGTCTGTGTAATCTTTAGACGATGGCAGCGCTCGAGTCCGCGGCACGCCCCTCATCCGCCTGCCGGCACCTTCTCCCCGCTTGCGGGGCGAAGGGGATATGCCGCACCTCTCCATTCCCCACCAACCTCTCGCAGGGCACGTCCCCTCTCCCCGTTTTTACGGGGAGAGGGTTAGGGTGAGGGGCAGATCTTGTAGCGACATCAGCAGGTTAGGTGACGGCTTTTCGATCGCTCAGAGCTGTTCCAGCATCGCGGCGGCACCCGAGACGGTGGCCTGGCCGAAGGCGCCTGCTTTCTTCCAGGCGCCGAGCATGACGGTGTCGATGACCGAGATCGGAAAGCGGCGGTCGATCTCGGCCGCCTGCGGGAGATAACCGAATTCCGCCCGCCCGAGCCGGTGCTCGACCCTGCCCTCGGCCGGGCGGAGCTCACCCATGATCGCCTTCAACAGCGTCGACTTGCCCGCCCCGTTCGGCCCGGCAATCGCCGTCAGGCTGCCGGCCGCAAAAGCGCCGGATACATGATGGATGGCCGGGTGCCCGTGATAGGCGACCGTCACATTGTCGAGACGGATCAGCGGCGTCATGGCAGCAGAACCGCCCAGTGGATGGCGAGCCAGAGGGCGGCAACGACCAGCATGATGCCGATCACCCTCGATAATGCCGATTGTCCCATAAGGCTGACGGAGTGGCGGTCGGGGCTTGGGGGCATGGCGGATCCTGCGATGTAATAACATTACGGTTATGTTATAACGAATGCGGCAGGATTGAGGCGGAGTTTAAAGCTGCTCCCAATTGAAAAAGGCGACCGAACGGCCGCCCTTCATGTGTCGCTATCTCTGTGTAATCTTTTAGACGATGGCAGCGCTCGAGTCCTCGGCCGCCCCTCATCAGCCTGCCGGCACCTTCTCCCCGTAAACGGGGCGAAGGGACCATGCCGCGACCTCTCCGATCCCACCAACCTCTCGCAGGGCACGTCCCCTCTCCCCGTTTTTACGGGGAGAGGGTTAGGGTGAGGGGCAGATCTTGTAGCCACGTCAGCAGGTTAGGTGATGGCTTTTCGATCGCTCAGAGCTGTTCCAGCATCGCCGCCGCACCCGAGACGGTGGCCTGGCCGGGGCTTTCCTCGATGTTGAGGGATTTCACCACGCTGTCTTCGACCAGCATCGAATAGCGCTTGGAGCGCAGCCCGAGGCCGCCGGCGGAGAGATCGGCTTCGAGGCCGATCGCCTTGGTGAAGCTGGCGTCCCAATCGGCAAGGAAGTGGATCTTGCCGAAGCCGCCTGAGGATTGCGCCCAGGCGCCCATCACGTGCCAGTCGTTGACGGCGAGCACGGCGATATCGTCGACGCCCTTGCCGAGGATGGTGTCGCGGTTTTCGAGATAACCCGGCAGGTGGTTCAGCGAACAGGTGGGCGTGAAGGCGCCGGGCACGGCAAAGAGCACGACGCGCTTGCCGGCAAAGAGCTGCTCGGTGGTGATTTCGACCGGGCCGTCGGCGGTCTTTTCCTTGAAGGTGGCGGCCGGAAGCTTGTCGCCGATCGCGATGGTCATGGGTTTCTCCTCGGGTTCTGGCTGTTGGTTCGGGCTGGGCGGCGGGCGCCGCCGGGGATCGGGCGACTATAAGTGCCGGTCAGTCAAAGGCAAGCGTGGTCTCCATCGCCCTGCCGCCATCGATGACCAGCACGCCCCAGCGCTTGCCCGATATATTGTAATTCTTGGGGAGCTTGCCGATTTCAATGTCGGTCTTGAAGGTGGCGCCGTCGCGCTGGCCGCCGCGCTGTTTGGTAAAGGCATAACCGCTCGGCCCGGTGACGATGATATCGGGCGCAGCACCCCTGCCCCCATCCGGCAAAGCAAGCGTCAGCGACAGCGTCTTGCTGTCGGGCGAGACCGCATAGGCCGCGACCTTGAAATCGGCCGAAGGCGGCTTCGGCAGTGTCGCATCGGCGGCCGCAAGGATCGCCTCCTCCTGCGGATGCGACTGCGTGGCAGGGGCGAGCTTCAGCGAAAAATTCGCCTGGAAGGGAATGCAGATATCCCTGCAGATGCCGATGAAGGCGGTGGCGTCGATCTTGACCTCGCCGTTGCCGGCCGCCGTCAGCGACAGCGGCAGCGTCACCGGCGCGTCGTAGGCGATATCCTCGATCCCGCCGTTGAAAAAATGCTTCGGAACGGGATAGGCAATGGCGTCGAGTGTCACGCCGCTTGCCGGCGCGATGGTGACCTGAGGCGGAATGCCGGCATTGCCCGGCTCGCGCCAATAGGTGATCCAGCCCGGTTTCGGTTCGATCTGCAGGGCGGCGCGGATCTTGCCGCCGGCATCGGGCGCCAGCGCCACGAGCCGCATGCGGCCACCCTCGGCCTCAGCCCAGGCACTCATTTCCGCCTGGGCGGAACAAAAGGGGACGAGGGCCGCGGTCACCGACATGACCGCCATCAAAAGCCGGCGCGGGGCCAGAAAAATAATCATCATGGAACAAAGGTTTACCGAAAGTGCTGTCTGGCCGCCAGAAGCAGCGACCATTTAAATCTTCATTTTCGGTTGATTGATTTGTGACATTGGCCCATCCTTCTCTCGTCGGGGCCTTAGTGCGGTCTGGCAGCAGGAGGAACGATGTCCTTATCGACGCTGAAGAACAGACGGGAACGTGGCTTCTTCGATGGCCAGTTCCTCATCGCCATGCCGGGAATGGAAGACCGCAATTTTGCGCGCACGGTGATTTACATCTGCGCGCATTCGGATGCCGGCGCCATGGGCTTCGTCATCAACCGGCCGCAAAGCCTCACCTTCACCGACGTGCTGCTGCATCTCGACATGATTAAGCAGGAAGAGCCGATCGTGCTGCCGCAGCGGGCGCGCGACTTCCCAATCCAGACGGGCGGCCCCGTCGAGAGCGGCCGCGGCTTCGTGCTGCATTCCGACGATTATGCCAGCGACTCCTCGATTCCGGTGAGCGACGACATCTGCCTGACGGCGACGCTCGATATCGTGCGCGCCATTTCCAAGGGCGCCGGGCCGAAACGCGCGACGATGCTGCTCGGCTATTCCTCCTGGGCGGCCGGCCAGCTCGAAAACGAGGTCGCCAACAATGGCTGGCTCACCTGCCCTGCCAATGAGGAACTGATCTTCGACCGCAGCCTCGAGGACAAATATGAGCGGGCGCTCGCCGGCATGGGCATCAACGCCGCCATGCTTTCGGCCGAAGCCGGCCACGCCTGACGGTCCCTGCTCCCTGACCGTCGCTGCTCCATGACAGTCGCGGGAACGATTAGGCGCGAGTGACGTTCCCTTCCCGCGCGGACGAGAGGTCCGACGCCGAGCACGGAGACATCACACATGGGTAGCACCAGCGACAAGATTTCAGGCAAGGCAAACGAAATTGCCGGCAAGACCAAGCGGGCGGTCGGCCGGGCCACCGACGACCCCGACATGCAGGCAAAGGGCGACGTCCAGGAAGCCAAGGGCAAGGGACAGGTCGCAGCCGGCAAGGTCAAGGACAAGCTCAAGGGCGCCGTCGACCGGCTCTGAACCAAAGCGCAGCCTTCGTGAACCATGCCTGCTGCGCACGCGCGGCGGGCATTTTTCATCCGCCCCTGCTTTCTCAGAGATCCAGACGATGAAGCTATTTGCCTGCGACAATTGCGATCAGGTCGTCCACTTCGACAATCGCCACTGCGTGCGCTGCAACCATCGCCTCGGCTTCCTGCCCGGCGACCTCGCCATGCATGCGCTGGAGCCGCGCGACGACACGGTCTGGCAGCTCGTTTCCGATCCCGACCGGCAAGTGCACTTCTGCGCCAATGCCGGCCTCGATATCTGCAACTGGTTGGTGGAGGGCGACAGCGAGTTCTGCACGGCCTGCCGCCATAACCGGCTGGTGCCGAACACCGATACCCAGGACGGCATCGACCGCTGGCGGCGCATCGGCCAGGCGCAGCGTCATCTCTTCTATTCGCTGCTGCGCTGGAAGCTGCCGCATCCCGATCGCGGCGAGGATCCGCAAGGCGGCCTCGTCTTCGATTTCCTCGAAGATTCGCTGCAGGGCAACGGCAATGTCGTGCCTGCCATGACCGGCCATGAGGAAGGCCTGATCACCATCCGTGCGGCGGAAGCCGACGATGCGACGCGCGAACAGGCGCGCAGCTCGATGAACGAACCCTATCGCACGCTGCTCGGGCATTTCCGCCACGAGGCCGGCCATTTCATCTGGAACAAGCTGGTGCGTGACCAGAACGGCCTCGAGGATTTCCGCGCCGTCTTCGGCGACGAGCGGCAGGATTATCTAGCGGCCCTCCAGAAACACTATGCCGCCGGCCCGCCCCTGGGATGGCAGGATAATTTCATCAGCGCCTATGCTTCGTCACATCCCTGGGAGGATTTCGCCGAATGCTTCGCGCATTACCTCCATATCGTCGATACGCTGGAGACCGCCCGCGCCTTCGGCATCGCCATCGATCCGCGCGGCCACGAGGAAATAGCAGGCGAGGTTGATTTCATTCCCTACAGGGCCAAAAGCGCCGAGCAACTCGTCAGCGCCTGGGTGCCGCTCAGCCTCGCGATCAACGCCATCCAGCGCAGCATGGGCCAGCCGGATTCCTACCCTTTCGTGCTCTCTTCGCCTGTCGTCGCCAAGCTCGAATATCTGCATCGGCTGATCCAGGGGGCGGCGACGCGGCTGTAGGTGGGGTGAGAGGGGTCGGACGCGCGCTTTCTCCCTCTTCTCCCCAGCGGGGAGAAGGTGGCCCGAAGGGTCGGATGAGGGGGCCACGCGGCACGCCATTTATGATTGCCCTTCGCTGGCGCTCAGCGCATTCGCGGCTCTGCCGCTCAACCCCTCATCTGCCTGCCGCCATCTTCTCCCCGCTGGGGAGAAGGGGAATTGTGGCTGCGCCGCGTCCCTTCCTGGCAAAAGTTCGGGAGGCAAGAGGAGACGCAAACTTGCCATTCTGCACACCCCTAAAACGAAACCGCCTTGCGCTTCTTGCACGGTTCATGCCCCAGCGGCGTCGCCTCGTGATATGGCAGAGTCGTCACCGGCCCGCCTGTTCGATGTAGTTTGCCACCCCATCCTGCAGGCAGTAAAAGCCCTCCTGAGGCACGGGCAGTTCCAGCATGTGACGCCGGGACAGACCGAGATAAACGCCTCTTATAATCCGGCCGGTCAGTCCGTGCGACACGGCGATCGTCGGCTGGGATATGTCCGACAGCCACTTCGATACCCGCTGATGCACGTCATCGAATGTCTCCCCATCCGGAGACCGGAAGAACCACTCGAAAGCATCCGCCCCCTTCAACGCATCGGGATATTCGGCGTCGATTTCATAGTGGGTCATGCCGTCCCATGAACCCACGGTCACCTCCATCAAACGCGGCTCTTCCCTTTCCGGCAAGGAAATCAATCGCCTGATACGAACCGCCGTTTCCCTCGCCCGGCCGAGCGGCGAGACATGGATTGAGAACTCGCTTTCTCGCCCGCCGATCTCGCGGGACAGTCGATCGGCCATTTGATCGGCCTGCCGGATACCACGCGGCGTGAGGGGGGAATCCTTCTGCCCTTGGTATCTGCCCACGGTGTTCCATACGGTTTCTCCGTGGCGAAGCAGATAGATCATCGGGTGTCATCCCTATTTGCGGCGGCCGGGCTCTCCGGCCAGGCTCGCGATGGCGGAACTGCAGGCTGCATGAGAGAGATTCGCACGCGCGGCTTGCTCCCTCTCTTCTCCCCAGTGGGGAGAAGGTGGCCCGAAGGGTCGGATGAGGGGGCCGCACGGCATGCCATTCATTTTGTTGCCTTCGCTCGCGCTCAGCACATTCGCGGCTCTGCCGCTCACCCCCTCATCTGCCTGCCGGCATCTTCTCCCCGCTGGGGAGAAGAGAATCGTGGCAGCGCCACGTTCCCGGTAAAAGTTCGGAAGCAAGAGGAGATGCAAACTTGCCATTCTGCACACCTCTTAAAACGAAACCGCCTTGCGCTTCTTGAATGGCTCCATGCCCCGGCGGGCGAGTTCGTCGGCGCGCTCGTTTTCCGGGTGGCCGGCGTGGCCCTTGACCCAGTGCAGCGTCACCTTGTGGCGGTTGCGGGCCTCTTCCAGCGCCTGCCAGAGTTCGGCATTCTTCACCGGCTTCTTGTCGGATGTCTTCCAGCCGTTTTTCTTCCAGCCGAAAATCCACTTGGAGATGCCGTCCTTGACATAGGCGCTGTCGGTATAGAGGTCGACCTCGCAGGGGGTCTTCAGCGCCTGCAGCGCCGAGATCGCCGCCATCAGTTCCATGCGGTTGTTGGTCGTCTCCGCCTCGCCGCCGCAGAGCTCCTTTTCAACCTCGCCATACCGCAGAACGGCGCCCCAGCCGCCCGGGCCGGGATTGCCGGAGCATGCGCCGTCGGTGAAGATATCGACGTGTTTCATAGGCTCAATCCGTATTCGGCGGCCGAGCCGATCTGGCGGTGGAAGCGCAGCTTGCGCAGATATTCCAGCGGATCCTTCTTGGTGACCATGGCGCCTTCCGGCGTCGTCAGCCAGTCATAGAGCCGGGTCAGGAAGAAGCGCAACGCCGACCCGCGCGCGAGCACCGGCAGGGCGGCGATCTCTTCGTCGCCCAGCGGCCTGACGCTCCGGTAGCCCTCGAGCATCGCCGTGCCCTTGGTGATGTTGTAGGCGCCGTCCTTCTCGAAGCACCAGGCATTCAGGCAGATCGAGACGTCATAGGCGAGCAGGTCGTTGCAGGCGAAATAGAAATCGATCAGGCCCGACAGCTCATCGCCGAGGAAGAAGACATTATCGGGGAAGAGATCGGCATGGATGACGCCGGAAGGCAGACCCTTCGGCCATTCGGCGGCGAGGAAATCGAGCTCGCTGCGGATCTCGCCCTGCAGACCGGGCTCGACCTCGTCGGCGCGCGCCTCGGATTTTTCCCACAGCCCCTTCCAGCCGTCGAGCGACAGCGCGTTCGGACGCTTCAGTTCGAAACCATCGCCCGCCACATGCATCTCGGCGAGCGCCCTGCCAACCTCGCGGCAGTGCTTGGCCTCCGGCTTTCTCAGCCACATGCCTTCGAGGAAGGAGATCAGCGCCGCCGGGCGGCCGGAGAGCGAGCCGAGCAGCGCGCCGTCGCGCCGCGGCAGCGGCAGCGGGCAGGAAAGGCCGCGGGCCGAGAGATGCTGCATCAGGCCGAGGAAGAACGGCAGGTCGCTCTTTTCCACACGCTTCTCATAAAGCGTCAGGATCAGCGGGGCTTTCGAGGTGTGCAGCAGGAAATTGGAGTTTTCGACGCCTTCGGCGATGCCCTTGTAGGAGAGCAGCGTGCCTGCATCATATTCCGTCAGGAACCATTTCAGATCGTCTTCGGCGATATCGGTATAGACTGCCAAGGGAGGTCTCGTCTTTGCATTGGGATGGTGGATTGCCGGGCCGCGACGGCGGCCTAGCCGTTGACGAAGGCCATGTCGGCGGCCGTCAGCTCGATGCTGCGCAATTCGCGGTTGACCAGGAAGTTTTCGGTTTCCTGCACCGTTTCGGCCAGCTCGACGCGGGCGTCGAAGCGGGCGCGGAAAGCCTCGATGATCTCGTTGACGATCACCTCGGGCGCCGAGGCGCCGGCGGACAGGCCGAGCGTCGAAATCGCGCCGATCTCCTCCCAGTCGAGTTCGGCGGCGCGCTGCACGAGGATCGATTTCTTCGCCCCTGCCCGCAGCGCCACTTCGACGAGGCGCTTGGAATTGGACGAGTTCGGGGCGCCGACGATGATGAAGAGATCGCAGCCGGGGGCTGCCTGCTTCACCACTTCCTGACGGTTGGTCGTCGCATAACAGATCGAATCCGCCGCCGGCGCGGTCAAGTTGGGAAACCGCTCCTGCAGGCGGGCGATGACGCCGGCCGTGTCGTCGACCGACAGCGTCGTCTGCGTGACATAGCCGAGATTATCGGGATCGGCGGGGGCGTAGACATCGGCATCCTCGATCGTCTCGATCAGCGAAACCGAGCCTTCCGGCAACTGCCCCATCGTGCCAATCACCTCGGGGTGGCCGGCATGGCCGATGAGGACGACGTGGCGGCCGAGGCGATTGTGGCGCATCGCCTGCTTGTGGACCTTGGAAACCAGCGGACAGGTGGCATCGAGATAGAAGAGATTGCGGCTCGCCGCATCCTCCGGCACCGATTTCGGCACGCCGTGGGCGGAGAAGACCACCGGCTGGGCGCGATGCTCGGCCGGGATCTCGTCGAGCTCCTCGACGAAGACCGCGCCTTTGGCCTCCAGCCCCTCGACGACATAACGATTGTGAACGATCTCGTGGCGCACATAGACCGGCGCGCCATAGGATTTCAGCGCCAGCACGACGATCTGGATGGCACGGTCGACGCCGGCGCAGAAGCCGCGCGGGCCGCAGAGCCTGATCGTCAAAGGAGGTTTCGCCGCAATAGTCATGTCTTTTCCACACATTCCTCATTCCTGTGCTCGTCACAGGAATCCAGCCACGGCGCGTCGGCGCCGTGAATGACTGTCAACATCCTAGCCCATCTTCCGCGCCCAAGGACTTGGGCGCACCGGATTCCTGTGACATCCCTCGGGTTAAACCCGAGGGCAGGAATGAGGGAGAACTTGGCAACGTCCAGCTTCAACAGCAACGTCCCGCGTGGGAACAAGGGACCTCTAGCCCAATATGGCCGAGAATTGAAGCGATACTATTGCCGAGGCGCCTTGCGGAACCAGGAGATCGCCACCACGACAACCAGCACGGCGGCAAGCCCGTACCAAGTCAGGGCATATTGGAGATGGTCGTTCGGCAGGTCGATCTGGGTGACGCCGCCGATCGGCAGGCCGGCCGGATTGGGCGTCGAATCGGCGTCGACGAAAAACGGGACGACACGCGCCTTGGTGAGCCCGACGCTCTCGGCCATCACGTCGAGATCCTTCCAGTAGAAGACGTTTTTGGCGACGTCGTTGTCGGGCACCAGCCGGGAAGGTTTGCCGGCAAGCTTTGCCCGCGCGAGACCCGTGACGGTCTGCTGATCCGTCAGCTGGCCCTGCATGCGCATTTCCGGCTCCTTGTTCTCATAGGGAACGAAGCCGCGGTTGACGAAGAGGAAGCGCCCGTCGCCAAGCTCGAGCGGGGTATAGACGTAAAAGCCGGTCTGGCCGCGCCAGGTGGCGAAAAAGTGCCGCTCCTTGTTGTTGACGTAGCGGCCGGTGGCGGTGACCTTGCGGTATTCGATATCGCCGCCTGCAGCCGCCATCGCCTCGATGTCGGCGAGCGGCACGGGCGCGGCAAGCTGGCGCGCGGCGATATCGGCGAGCAGGCCTTGCTTCCAGTGCAGGCGCTGCAGCTGCCAGGTTCCGAGCGAGATCAGGATGGCAAGCGCAATCAGCACCAGAAGGCCGGTCGCCACGGGCAGCCGGCGGCGTGGCGCAGCGGCAGATCGGCTATCAGTCACTCAGGCGTCCTTCGCGGGCATTATGGCGGTATTGCATGGCGATCAGGATGCCTTTGAACCAGCGCAGCGTCAGGAGCGACAGGATGATCGTCAGCGGCCCGAAGATGAGGATATGCACCCAGATCGGCGGCCCGTAATTGACCTGCAGCCACAGCACCATGCCGATGATGATGAAACCGACGATGAGGATGACGAAGACGGCGGGACCGTCGCCGGAATCGGCAAAGGAATAATCGAGGCCGCAGGCGGCGCAGCGCGGCTTCAGGCCGAGCAGGCCATCGAACAGCTTGCCCTCACCGCAGCGCGGGCAGCAGCCCTTGATGCCTGTCTTCACCGGATCGACGGGGGGAAAATGAGCGCTGTCCTCGTTCATGTCATTCCTTCTCGGCATTCCATTCTGCCTTAACTCTCCCATAAAGTATTCGCATCCCGAATGGAAATGCCTGCGCGCTTTCGCCCGCTGTATAATTCCTTACATCGGAAGCGATGTGAGGAATTATACGGCAATTCAAAGTGTTACAGCGTCCTTGCGTGTCTGAAAAGACACGCGGTGCTGTCGTGATTCGCGCCAAACAGAAGAAGAAGACCGATGACCAATGACAGCCATGCCGGACAGATCATCATCCTGAACGGTGCGCCCCGAAGCGGCAAATCCAGCATTGCGCGCGCAATCCAGGACGAATTCGAGGGACCGTGGATCAACCTCGGCGTCGACAGCTACAATGCCATGACGCCGAACCGCTACCTGCCCGGCATCGGCCTGAGGCCGGGCGGCGAGCGGCCGGATCTCGAGGAACTGGTGCCGTTCCTTTACGCAGCGCTCTATGAATCGGTCGCCATCCATGCCGGATTGGGGCTCAATGTGGTCGCCGATCTCGGCCATCACGACAGTTACTCGCAGCCACTCGGCATTCTTGCCGATTGCGCCCGGCGGCTCGAGGGATATCCCGTGCTCTTCGTCGGCGTGCGCTGTCCGATCGAGACGATCATGCAGCGGCGGGAGATCAAGCAGGAGGGGCGCGAGACCCTTTATGCAAGAGCCACCGAAGAGGTGCCGGTTCCCGAACCGGTACGGCGCTGGCAGGATGAGGTGCATAGGCCCGGCATCTACGATATGGAGGTCGATACGTCGGTGCTGACCGCTCTCGAATGCGCCGAAGCGATCCACCACCAGCTCGATCTCGGCATTCCCACGCCCTCGGCCTTTGAACGGATTGCCGGCGGGCGGTGAGGTCTCTGGTGTCGCGGGGGGAGGATCACGATGGCCATCGAACTTCAGCAGGTCAAAGCAATCGAGGATTGGCAGGCCTATCACGCCATCAGGAGGCACGTCTTGTGGGAACTGCGCGGCCTCGACGGTTACGATGACCGGCATGCCGATGAACAAAACCGGCTCATATACCGCTTCTGCTGAGGAAAGATGGCCTCGCCGTCGGCACGGTCCGACTCGATCTGTCGAACGACAGGACGGGGGTGGTGCGGCTCGTCGCCATCAGGCGGGACTATCAGAGACAGGGGCTCGGACGGATTTTGATGTGTGAGGTCGAGAAACTGTCGGCAAAGCATGGCCTCTGCCGCCTGGAACTCCATGCCGCGCCGGATGCGGTCCCCTTCTATGAAAAGCTGGGGTGGGCCATGATCGATGCCGATAGAAGCGATCCGCTTATGGCGAAGGAGATTCAGTCCCCAGCTCATGATGCCGGATCAGGCGACGGTTGGAGGTCGCCTCTCTAAACTTTGCGGCGCCGTTCTCGATTCCGCGCTGCCTTGCTTGCGCCTCTTGCCAATCCTGCCCCTCAACCTCCGTCATGCTCGGCCTTGAGCAGCCTTGAGCCGAGCATCCATGCCCCGTACTCGACGTAGGATGTTCTTCGCTACCACCGACCAGCAAAGTGCTGGCGGCGTGGATGCTCGGGTCAAGCCCGAGCATGACGGAGTAGGAGGAAGCTCGCCAGGCAAAAGCGCAAAACCGCCAACAAAAAAGGCGGGCACCGGGCCCGCCTTTTGCATGCATATCAGCTCGATCAGCCGGCTGCGACCGCCGCGCCCCAGCTGCCCCAGACGTAGATGCAGAAGAACAGGAACAGCCAGACAACGTCGACGAAGTGCCAGTACCAGGCGGCCGCCTCGAAGCCGAAATGCTGCTTCGGTGTGAAGTCTCCGCGCAGAGCGCGCAGCAGGCAGACCAGAAGGAAGATCGTGCCGACGAGGACGTGGAAACCGTGGAAGCCGGTCGCCATGAAGAAGGTCGCGCCGTAGATCGAATTCTTGAAGTCGAACGGAGCATGGGCATATTCGTAGGCCTGCACGCAGGAGAAGAAAATACCGAGCAGCACCGTCAGCGTCAGGCCCTGGACGAGGCCCCTGCGGTCATTGTGCAACAGGGCGTGGTGCGCCCAGGTGACCGTCGTGCCCGAGAGCAGCAGGATAACGGTGTTGTAGATCGGCAGGTGCCAGGGGTCGAGAACCTCGATGCCCTTCGGCGGCCAGACGCCGCCGGTATAGGCGAGCCGCGAGGCCTGGATCGCCTCGTTCGGATAGAGGCTGGCGTCGAAATAGGCCCAGAACCAGGCGACGAAGAACATCACTTCCGAAGCGATGAACATGATCATGCCGTAGCGCAGGTGCAGCGAGACGACGCGGGTATGGGCGCCCTCATGGGCTTCCTTCACCGTATCGGCCCACCAGCCGTACATGACGTAAAGAACCAGCACGAGGCCGATATAGAAGAGCCAGGGATTGGCGAGTTCGGCGCCGGCAAACTTGAAGGAGCCGCCGTTCAGGTAGCGCATGTAGCAGACGCCGCCGATCGCCATGATGAAGGCGCCGAGCGAGGCGAGAATCGGCCACGGGCTCGGATCGATGATGTGATAGTCGTGATTCTTCTGATGAGCATCGGCCATGTAGCTATCCCCGGATGTCTTCCTTCACTCCGCTCCCGGCATAGCCGGAAACGAGCCTCGATCAAAGTTTCTTTTCAATCTTTACCGCTCCACCCTCATTCGAAGCGACAGGCTTCGGGCCCTCTTTCGGGTAGAACGTGTATGACAGCGTCACCGTATGGATATCCTTCGATTCCACCGCCTTGACGATATCAGGGTCGATATAGAACACGACCGGCATTTCCAGCTTCTCGCCCGGCTTCAGGTCCGTTTCGGTAAAACAGAAGCATTGCACCTTGTTGAAATAGACGCCTGCTTCGCCGGGCGTGACGTTAAACACCGCCTGGCCGCGCTGGGTCTCGTTCGACCGGTTCTCGGCGATAAACTTGACCTGGATGGTTTCGCCGATCCTCGGATTGACCTCGCGCTCGACCGGCTTGAAATTCCAAGTCAGGCCGGGGGCGACATTGGCGTCGAAGGTGACGCGCATCTTGCGGTCGAGGATGACGCTCGACGCCTGCTCGACGCGCTGCGTCGTGCCGTTATAGCCGGTCACCTGGCAGAAGATGCGATAGAGCGGCACGGCGGCGAAGCTCATCGCGCCCATGCCGAAGACGAAGCTCAGGCACATCATGACGACGGCGCCGTTGTTGCGGCCCGGCTTCCTGGGTGCGGCGGCCTTTTCGCTCATCCGGCCATTCCTCCGCCGATCTTCACGATCGTGATCGCGTAGAAGAGAACGACCAGGCCGGCCAGCACCAGCCCGAGGGCGATGTTGCGGTTGCGGCGCGATTTCATCTGCTTTTCGGTAAGCTTGACGAGATCCATCAGAACCAGCCTCCGGCTTGCGAGACGATGAACGAAGCCAGCCGATCGAACATCAAGGCGGAAAACACCGCGAAGAGATAGAAGATCGAGAAGGCGAAGAGCTTCTTTGCCGGGATCATCTTCAGGTCGCCGTCGGGTATGCGCCAGACGGCGATGGAACAGCTGATGAAGATCGCGCCGAGGACGGCGGCGGTAAGGCCGTAGCCGAAGCTCGCGAAACCGAGGAAGGACGGCAGGACCGCGCAGATGGCGGTCAGCACCGCATAGACGACGATCTGATGCTTTGTCACCCGCTCGCCGGAAACATTCGGCAGCATCGGCACGCCGACGGCCTCGTAATCACGCATCTTGAAAAGGGCAAGCGCCCAGAAATGCGCCGGCGTCCACAGGAAGATGATGAAGAAGAGAACGATGCTCTCGATCGTCACCGAATTCGTGACGCAGGCCCAGCCGATCATCGGCGGAAAGGCGCCGGCAGCGCCGCCGATGACGATGTTCTGCGGCGTCGAGCGCTTCAGCCACATCGTGTAGATGACGGCGTAAAAGAAGATTGTGAAGGCAAGGATGCCGGCCGACAGCCAGTTGACGGCAAGGCCGAGGATAACGACCGAAAAACAGGAAAGCACCAGGCCGAAGGCCAGCGCCTCGGAGGGGGCGATGCGGCCGGCCGGAATCGGGCGCTTGGCCGTGCGGCTCATGATCGCGTCGATATCGGCATCGTACCACATGTTGAGCGCGCCGGAGGCGCCGGCGCCGACGGCGATGCAGAGGATGGCGATAAGCCCGAGAACCGGATTGATGTGGCCCGGCGCCAGCACCAAGCCGGCAAAAGCGGTGAAGACCACGAGCGACATGACCCGTGGCTTCAGCAGTTCGAAGTAATCGCGCGCACTCGCTTCCGACAATTCGCCGTCCTCTGCAAGTACCTCGTGATTGTCGATGACCGTCATCATTCCGTCCTGAATGTCTCAATGTCAGGACGCCGTATGACATGCGGCGTCCTGATATCCGCGCGCCTTACTTGATGCGCGGCAGCTGTTCCCACTGGTGATAGGGCGGCGGCGAAGGCAGCTGCCATTCCAGCGTCGTCGCACCCTCGCCCCACGGATTGTCGCCGGCGACGCGCTTCTTGGCCAGGGCTTCGAAGACGCAGAGGAGGAAGACAAGCACGCCGAAGGCCGAGATATAGGAGCCGATGGAGGAGACGTAGTTCCAGCCGGCAAAGGCATCGGGATAGTCGATGTAGCGGCGCGGCATGCCGGCAAGGCCGAGGAAATGCTGCGGGAAGAACACCAGGTTGACGCCGATGAACATGATCCAGAAGTGCAGCTTGCCCAGAAACTCGCTGTACAGGTAGCCGGTCATCTTCGGGAACCAGTAGTACCAGCCGGCGAAGATCGCGAAGACGGCGCCGAGCGACAGAACGTAGTGGAAGTGAGCCACGACGTAATAGGTGTCATGCAGCGACCGGTCGAGACCGGCATTGGCAAGCTGGACGCCGGTGACGCCGCCGACCGTGAACAGGAAGATGAAGCCGATCGCCCAGAGCATCGGCGTGGTGAACGAGATCGAGCCGCCCCACATCGTCGCGATCCAGGAGAAGATCTTCACGCCCGTCGGAACGGCGATGACCATCGTGGCGAAGACGAAGTAGCGCTGCGCGTCGAGCGACAGGCCGACCGTGTACATGTGGTGCGCCCAGACGACGAAGCCGACAGCGCCGATCGCGACCATGGCATAGGCCATGCCGAGGTAACCGAAGATCGGCTTCCGGGAGAAGGTCGAAATGATGTGGCTGATCATGCCGAAGCCCGGCAGGATGAGGATGTAGACCTCGGGGTGACCGAAGAACCAGAACAGGTGCTGGTAGAGGATCGGGTCGCCGCCGCCTTCCGGAGAGAAGAAGGAGGTGCCGAAGTTGCGGTCGGTGAGCAGCATGGTGATGCCGCCTGCCAGAACCGGCAGCGACAGCAGCAGCAGGAAGGCGGTGATCAGCACCGACCAGGCAAAGAGCGGCATCTTGTGCAGCGTCATGCCGGGAGCGCGCATGTTGAGGATCGTGGTGATGAAGTTGATCGCACCGAGGATCGACGAGGCGCCGGCAATGTGGAGCGCGAAGATCGCGAGATCGACCGCCGCTCCCGGGGTGCCGCTCGTTGCCAGCGGCGGATACATCGTCCAGCCGCCGCCGGTGCCATAGGCGCCTGCCGGGCCTTCGACGAACATCGACAGCAAGAGCAGCGCAAAAGCCGGGACGATCAGCCAGAAGGAGATGTTGTTCAGGCGCGGGAAGGCCATGTCGGGAGCGCCGATCATGATCGGCACCATCCAGTTGGCGAAACCGCCGATCATCGCCGGCATGACCATGAAGAAGATCATGATCAGCGCGTGCGCCGTCGTGAACATGTTGAACATCTGCTTGGCGCCGTCGATGGCGGCATCGCCCTCGTAGCCGTAGACCATCGAGGCCAGACCGTGGAAGATCTGGATGCCCGGCTCCTGCAGCTCCATGCGCATGGCCACCGACAGCGCGCCGCCGATGATGCCGGCGATGATCGCGAAGATCAGATAGAGCGTGCCGATGTCCTTGTGGTTGGTCGAGAACAGCCAGCGATCGAAAAAGCTCGGCTTGTGCGCGTGATCATGACCGTGATCGTGATCATCATGCGCGTGGTCGTGACCATGAGAATGATCGTCGTGAGCGGAAGGTCCAGCCATTGTCCCGATCCCCTTTAATTACTGTGCTTCGGCAACGTCGAGGGTCTTTGCGGGACCATCGGTTGCGGCCATGAGTGTCTTGTAGGCGCCGGGCAGGTCGCTGGCGGCCGCGGTCAGCCACTGCTTGTACTTGTCCTCGGAGACGACGCGGATGGCGATCGGCATGTAAGCATGGTCCTTGCCGCAGAGCTCGGAACACTGGCCGTAAAACAGGCCTTCGCGCTCGGCCGTGAACCAGGTCTCGTTCAGGCGGCCCGGCACGGCGTCGATCTTGATGCCGAAGGACGGCATGGCGAAAGCGTGGATGACATCGGTCGGTGCCGCAGTCACGAGAACGCGCACCGTCTTGTTGACCGGAAGGACCAGCTCGTTGTCGACGGCGAGAAGCCTCGGATAGACCGACTTGTCTTCCTTGCCGGCAGCGGCGCGGTCCTGTTCCTTCAAGAGATAGGAATCGAAGGCGAGCGGCGTTTCGCCCGAGCCCTCGTATTCATAGTTCCACTGCCACTGCGTTGCGGTCGCCTTGATCGTCACGTCGGGGTTTTCGGGCAGCGTCAGCTGTGCCGTCAAAAGAGTGAAGGAGGGAATGGCGAGAAGGAGCAGCACCAGGACCGGCCCCACGGTCCAAGCAACCTCGATCATCGTGTTGTGGCTCGTCCTCGAGGGCACCGGATTGGCGCTGGCGCGGAACTTGACGCAGACGACGATAAGCAGGATCAGAACGAAGAGCGTGATCGGAACGATAAACAACAGGGTATATTGTTCGAACCAGTGGATTTCCCGCATGATCGGCGTCGCCGCCGGCTGCAGCGTCGCCTGCCACGGCATCGGCTGGTCGGCATATGTGCCGGAAGCAAAAAGCAGACAGACCAGCGCGGTCAGAGCTGCATAAGCCTTCTTCATCACCTTATTATCTCCCTCGAGCGCTTGACCTGCGAAACGAACGCAGAATCCTTGCCATCTTCAGCGCTTCAAACCACAGTTTGGCATTTGCCGCAACAGGCCAGAGCAATTGTCTATGCGGCATTTTTGCTTAAAGAGCGGGCAGGCTCGGACGGCAAAACATCCCAAGTTTTTCATCAGCATATGAAAAAACGGCTTTCCGGCCAATCCGGCAGCCGTACATTATTGAGCAAAGGTCCAATTTCTGCCGCAGTCCCCCGGTTTTCACGGGGTGGGGCTTTTCATTTCCGGTGGGCGGCTTCAACAATAGCCGCAATGATTCGATATCCAGAGGTTTCCATGGGTTTCCGTTCCCTCGCGCGGTCGCTTCTCGTGACTGCCAGCATCGCGGCCGCGGCGGCGACGCCCGTTTTCGCGCAGCAACCCACCCCTTCCCAGGCCAATCCGGCCGCGCCAGCACCGGCCGCCCCTGCCCCCGCCCCGCAGCAGCCGAACGCCGCCAGCCCGAAGGTCGAACCGGCGACGCCCGGCCAGACGCAGCCGCAGGCGCCGGGCACGGTGAAATCCAATCACGGCGCCTGGTCGGTCGTCTGCGACAAGCCGGCCGGCGCCTCGGCCGAACAATGCGCGCTGATGCAGAACGTCATCGCCGAGGACCGGCCGGAAGTCGGGCTTTCCGTCGTTGTCCTGAAGACGGCCGACCGCAAGTCGAAGATCCTGCGCGTGCTCGCCCCCCTCGGCGTGCTCCTGCCGAACGGCCTCGGCCTCAATGTGGACGGCAAGGACATCGGCCGCGCCTATTTCGTGCGCTGCTTCGCCGATGGCTGTTATGCCGAGGTCGTGCTCGAGGACGAGTTGCTCAAGACCTTCCGCAGCGGCGCCCAGGCAACCTTCATCGTCTTCCAGACGCCGGAAGAGGGCATCGGCATTCCCGTCGACCTCAAGGGTTTTGCCGAAGGTTTTGACGCGCTGCCGTGAGGGCTGGCGGCCTGCCGTGGCTCCGCCTCTCAGAGCGGCACATAGGTAAGTCGCGACGTCTAGACTCCCTCTTCTTCCCAGCGGGGAGAAGAAGTTTTGGCGCGCCCTCTCTGTCCCTCGATCGCTCTCGCAGGGCATGTCCTCATCGGCGCGAACCGGACAGCAGGGACTTAGGCCTGGATGACCCTCGCCATATTATGCTTCTCAACAATGAATAATTCGAAGACAGGGCTTCACTCCTTATAAGGTTGAGCCCTATCTAGGGAAGAAGCGCATTCCCGAACGCATGCCCATTGGAGCCCCATCATGACCACCGATCTCCTGACGCTTTTCGACGCCGACGAAGCCACGATGCGCGGCCTTGTCGCGAAGGCGCTCTCCGGCGCTGATGACGGCGAGCTGTTCATCGAGCATGCGCAAGCCGAGGCGCTGACCTTCGACAACGGCCGGCTGAAGGGCGGAAGCTTCAACACCGAACAGGGTTTTGGACTGCGGGCCGTTGCCGGCGAGGCGGTGGGTTACGCCCATGCCGGCGACCTCTCGGTGGCGGCGCTGAAGCGGGCGGCCGATGCCGTCGGCGCGGTGACGCGCGGCTATTCCGGCAGCTATGCCGCCGCGCCCCAGGGCACCAACAAGAAATTTTACGGCGACCAGAATCCGATCGGCCAGCCGAGCTTCGAGGAGAAGGTCAAGGTCCTGCAGGATATCGACGCTTATCTCCGGGGCAAGAACGACAAGGTGCGGCAGGTGACCGCTTCGGTGGCGGCGAGCTGGCAGGTCGTCGACATCCTGCGCGCCGACGGCCATCGCGTCCGCGACATCCGGCCGATGACGCGCATCAACATTTCCGTCGTGGTCGGCGAAGGCGAACGGCAGGAGAGCGGCTCCTACGGCAGCGGCGGGCGCATCGGCTTCGGCGATTTCATCGCCGAGGGCAGCTGGCAGTACGGCGCCGACGAGGCGTTGCGCCAGGCGCTCGTCAATCTGGAAGCGATCGATGCGCCGGCCGGCACGATGGACGTCGTTCTCGGCTCCGGCTGGCCGGGCGTGATGCTTCACGAGGCTGTGGGCCACGGGCTGGAAGGTGATTTCAACCGCAAGAAGACGTCTGCCTTTTCAGGCCTTCTCGGGCAGATCGTCGCCGCACCCGGGGTCACCGTCGTCGACGACGGCACGATCGACAACCGCCGCGGCTCGATTACCATCGACGACGAGGGCACGCCATCCGGCTACAACGTGCTGATCGAGAACGGCAAGCTCGTCGGCTATATGCAGGATCGGCAGAATGCCCGGCTGATGGGCATGGCGCCGACCGGCAACGGCCGCCGCCAGGGCTATGCCCATGTGCCGATGCCGCGGATGACCAATACCTATATGCTCGGTGGCGACAAGACGCCGGAAGAGATCATCGCCTCGGTGAAGAAAGGGATCTATGCCGTCTCCTTCGGCGGCGGCCAGGTCGACATCACCTCGGGCAAGTTCGTCTTCGGCTGCACCGAGGCTTATCTGATCGAAAACGGCAAGGTCGGCGCGCCGATCAAGGGCGCCATGCTGATCGGCAACGGCCCGGACGCGATGAAGCGGGTGTCGATGATCGGCAACGACATGAAGCTCGATACCGGCATCGGCAATTGCGGCAAGGCCGGCCAGTGGGTGCCGGTCGGCGTCGGCCAGCCGCATCTGCGCATGGATCAGGTGACGGTCGGCGGCACGCAGGCCTGAGGCGGGAGGATCGGATGGCGGACATCGAAATCAGACCCTTTGCCGCCGGCGACGCCGATGCGGTGCTGTCGGTGATCCTGCCGATCCAGCGCGAGGAATTCGGCATCGACATAACAGCCGATGCGCAGCCTGATCTCCGCGTCATCCCGGATTTCTACCAGTCCGGCAAAGGGCAGTTCTGGGTCGCCGTCAAGGACGGCGCCATCGTCGGCACGGTCGGGCTCAAGGACATCGGCAACAATCAGGCGGCGCTGCGCAAAATGTTCGTCTCAGCCGAGGTTCGCGGCCGCGAACATGGCGTGGCGGCGCTGCTCCTCGATCGCCTGATCGCCCACGCCAGGGATGCCGGCCTCACCGATATCTTCCTCGGCACGACGGACAAATTCGTCGCCGCCCATCGCTTCTACGAGAAGAACGGCTTCAGCGAGATCGCCAAGAGCGCCCTGCCCCGCTCCTTCCCGCTGATGGCGGTGGACAGCAAGTTCTACCGCTATAAGGTCGGGTGACGAAAGAGAACGGTGTCGTTCCCGAACCGTGCTCGGGTTTCGACATCACACTTTCGGTGGCTTCAGCACCGTTCTTTCAACCTTGCCCAATAGGCTTTTCAGTTCGGGCTCGCGAACGAACACAGCGGCTTCGAGCGGTGGCAGCCACTGGCTGCTTCGCTGCTTTTGTTCCGGAAAATTCTCATCGATTTCTCGGGCCTCCAGGAGATGGACCTGAACGATCGAGGGAACGCGTTCGCCGTCGGCGCGAGTCTTGATATAGGTATAGAAACCGAAGGGGCGCTTCTTGGCCTTACCTTTCACACCGGCTTCTTCCCAAGCCTCGCGTTCGGCAACTTGATGGGGTGCAAGCTTGGCGATAGGCCAGCCTTTGGGAACGATCCACCGGCCGCTTTCGCGCGACGTAATCAGCAGGACCTGCACTGCATTGTCACCGAATTTGCGGTAGCAAATCGCCGCAAACTGCTCGATCGCTTCTCCGCGAAACAGTTGCTCGGTGGCGCTTGCCAGCCGGCCGAGATAGGTCCTAGTTTGCTTCGGCATTTACGTCAGCCGCCGCGGGTCATTGGTGGCGCAAGCCATGTTGATATCCTGAGCGACAGATCAATCCGAAAAGAAAACCTGGGCTGTCGAAGCAATGAACCAAGGGTTCGGCGAACGACAAATGTTCCTTAACTATTCCCCTTTTTCAAGGCGCCATTGTCATAAATCTGTCATAAACCGAAATTTCCCCCTATCTCTTCAATGGGATAGGGTTTAGGACGACTCGTCATCGATAGCGCAGGCCATGGATCGCGAGGTGTTTATGCTTGGTTGGTTTCGAAAGTTGATGCCGCGCGAAGACCGGTTCTTTGTGCTCTTCGAACAGCATTCCACGACGATTGTCGACGCCGCACAGGCTTTGGACAGGTTGCTGTCGGGCATTCAGATCGAGGATCAATGCGAGACGATCGTGCGGTTGGAAGACCAGGCCGACAATATCACCCGCGAAGTGATGCAAGCCGTCCGGCGAAGCTTCATCACACCCTTCGATCGCGGTGACATCAAGGACCTCATCCAGTCCATGGACGATGCAATCGACATGATGCACAAAACCGTCAAGACCATCCGGCTCTTCGAGCAGACCAGCTTCGATCCGGGGATGCGGGAAATGGGCAAGACTGTCGTCGAGGCAGCCAATCTTGTTGCCGAAGCCATTCCGTTGCTTGATCGCATGAACGCCAATGCGCCGCGACTTTCGGCAATCGTCGAACAGGTCACGCGGGTGGAAGGGCGCTCCGACGAACTGCACGAGCAGGGGCTCAAGGATCTGTTTCGCAGACATGGCGCCAACAATCCGATGGCGTATCTGATCGGCAGTGAAATCTACGGCGAGCTGGAGAAGGTGGTCGACCGATTCGAGGATGTCGCCAACGAGATCAGCGGCATCGTGATCGAGAATGTCTGATGGATGCCGCCCTCGCTTTTCCGCTTCTCGTCGGCCTTATCGGCGTCGCGCTGCTCTTCGACTTCCTGAATGGCCTGCATGATGCGGCAAATTCGATTGCGACAATCGTATCGACGCGGGTTCTGAGGCCGCAATATGCGGTCTTCTGGGCGGCGTTCTTCAATTTCATCGCCTTCCTGTTCTTCGGGCTGCATGTGGCGGAGACGCTCGGCACCGGCATCATCGATCCGGCGATCGTCACGCCGCAGGTCATCTTCGCGGCTCTGATCGGCGCCATCGTCTGGAATGTCTTGACCTGGATATTCGGCATTCCCTCCAGTTCCTCCCACGCACTGGTCGGGGGCCTGGTCGGAGCGGGTCTTGCCAAAACCGGGTTGAGCTCGATCGTCTGGAGCGGCCTCCTCAAGACCGCTGGCGCAATCGTCATGTCGCCGATGATCGGCTTCCTTCTGGCGCTGTTTCTCATCCTGGCGGTGACCTGGACATTCATCCGGCAGACCCCGTTCGCTGTCGACCGATCGTTTCGCTTCCTGCAATTCGTATCGGCATCGCTCTATTCGCTCGGCCACGGCGGCAACGACGCCCAGAAGACGATGGGCATCATTGCGGTGCTGCTCTATTCGCAGGGCTATCTCGGCGGCAGCTTTCATGTGCCGCTCTGGGTCGTGATTTCCTGCCAGGCCGCGATGGCGCTCGGCACCTTGTTCGGCGGCTGGCGCATCGTCCACACGATGGGCTCGAAAATCACCAGGCTGAACCCGATGCAGGGCTTTTGCGCCGAAACGGGCGGCGCCCTCACGCTCTTCGGCGCCACATGGCTCGGCATCCCCGTTTCGACCACCCATACCATTACCGGCGCCATCATCGGCGTCGGCGCCGCGCGGCGTGTGTCAGCCGTCCGGTGGGGACTTGCCGGCAATATCGTGGTCGCATGGGTCGTCACGCTGCCGGCTGCAGCGATGATTTCGGCAGTCTCGTTCTGGCTCGCGAGCGTGTTGAACAAAATCTTCTAGCGTCAACATCATCCGCCAGATGGCGCAGCACTACCTGTCCGATGTCTGCGCCGGCTGGAACCGCCATTTCCGTTCGATCGCGGCGGCAAGGTCGATCTCGTTGCGGTGAGCAAACAGCAGGAGGTGACCGAGCAGGTCGGCAGTCTCGTCGGCCAGGTCGCGCCGCATGTCTTCAGGCGAGCGGCCCTTGGCACGGCCGCGACCGGTCAGCCGGTTCCATGCCTGGGTGAGTTCGCCCATTTCCTCCTGCAGCTTCAACAGGAACCAGTCGGCATCGCGCTCGATGCCGTTCTCAGCGACATGGGCAGAGGACGCGGCTTCGAACTGCTCGGCAAGACGGCACAACATCGACGTTCTCCTTTTGTTTACGGAGAAAACGATGATTCCCGTTGGTTGTCCAGAGAGCGTCGCCCGCCTGCCAGCTTTTATCAGCCGCGGTCCGGCAGCAGCATGCAGTCGTAGGAGCGCTGCTTCAGCGCATCGCAGGCCGAGAGGGCGGCGTCCCTGCTGGCGAAGCCGACGAAGCGGGCGCGGTAGATCCTGTTGGCGCCCTGCCCGACCGCCTCGGTATGGGGCGAGGCTGAAACCAGCGGCGCGCCACCTTCCGACTGCGCCTGGGCGAGAAGCGCCCGCGCCGCATCGGCGCTCGGCGCGGCCGAGATCTGGATCTGCCAGTCGCCATCGGCTTTCTCTGGCACCTTCGATGTCTTGCCGGCGTTCAGGATCTCGTCCATCGCGACGGGACGCTCCAGCGGCACGACGGCGTCATCAGCATAAGCCAGGCTCTTGGCGGCGAGATCATCGACCGGACGCGGTGCGTTCAGCGGCACCGGAACATCGGAAGCGGCGGAGGCAGAGGCGACCTCGACGGACTCTTTCGCGCCGACACTCGCTACCAGCCTGGCGCCGCCGGATGAGGAGGCGCGGCCGAGATAGCGGTCGAGCAGTGCCGCCATCTTGCTGTCGCGGCTGCGGGCGGAGCGGCCGCCGAGCACGACGCCGACGACGCGGCGGTTGCCGTCCCTGACGGCGCTGACGAGATTGAAACCCGAAGCGTTGGTATAACCCGTCTTGATGCCGTCCATGCCCTGGTAGCGGTACATGAGATTGTTGTGGCCGCGCACGGTCTTGCCACGGAAATTGAAGCTTGCCATCGAAAACAGGCGATATTCATTGGGATAATTCTTCATCAGCGCCACTCCGAGCGTCGACATGTCGCGCGCCGTCGTCACCTGGCGGCCGTCCGGCAGGCCGGAGGCATTGACGAAGACGGTGCGGCTCATGCCGAGCTGGCGGGCTTTGGCCGTCATCATCCGGGCAAAACCGGCCTCCGAGCCGCCGAGGGTCTCGCCGATCGCGGCAGCGGCGTCATTGGCGGATTTGACGATCATGCCATAAACCGCCTCGCGCACCGTGATCGTGCCGCCGGCCTTGACGCCGAGCTTGGTCGGCGGCCGCGCAGCAGCATATTTCGACATTTTGATCGGCGTATCCCAGGCGATCCTGCCGCGTTTCAGCGCCTCGAAGGTGAGATAGAGCGTCATCATCTTCGTCAGCGAGGCCGGATGGTTCAGCGTATCGGCGTTTTCGGACGCCAGGACCTTGCCTGTGCGGGCATCGAGGATCAGCGAGGCGCTGCCGGCAAGAGCCGCAAGCGGCGCCGAAACGACCAGCGTTACGGTCAAAACAGCCGCCAAAAGCTTTCTCATGGAGTTCCCCCTGATGCGCTGGCTCTCAATTGGCCGGCCATGTGTCGTAATGTAACAGAAGCCGTAAGTTTGGCGCGACTTTGCGGCAACGCCTAACATTTTTCTAGCATTTTCATCGTCTTGGTTAACAAAAAACGAAAGAAGCTGTGCGAAATCGGGATTCAGCAAGGCTTAAGCTGCGGTTGCTAGGTTGCAAAAGAGGGCACGGGCGGCGCATGACGGGGCAATTGAAGCGATTGGCAAAACGCGCGGCGATCGGTGCCGGGCTCGAGGCATCCTGGCTGATCGCCGCGGCCGGCCTGATGCGGCAGGCGCGCGGACGCGGGGTCATCTTCACGCTGCATCATGTCCGCCCGCAGCTGTCACAGGCCTTCGCGCCGAATGCGCATCTCGAAATCACTCCACAGTTTCTCGATGCGGCGCTGCGGCGGCTGACGCGCGACGGCTATCGCTTCGTGCCGCTCGACCAGCTGCCGGCGCTGCTGGCCGAGCCGGAGGGCGGCAGGCCGTTTGCTGCCTTTACGCTCGACGACGGCTACACCAACAATATGGAACATGCACTGCCGGTGTTCGAGCGGCATCGGGTGCCCTTCACGGTGTTCGTCACCAAGGGTTTTGCCGAAGGCTCCCACAGCATCTGGTGGGAAACGCTCGCCGTCCTGTTGCGCCAGGCAAAAGAGATCCGCTTCGATTTCGGCCGCGGTGCCGAGCGGCTGGCGCTTGCCGGCCCACAGCAGCAGTGGGCTGCCTTCGACCGCTTCGCAGCCTTTATCCATCGCTTCGACGAGGCGCACGCCGTCGCCGCCGTGGATAGGCTGGCCCGGGAAAACGGCATCGAACCGACCGATATCGTGCGCGACCTGGTGATGGGGCCGGCGCAATTGCAATGGCTCGCCCGACGCCCGCTCGCAACGCTCGGCGCCCATACGATCAGCCACCGCGCCCTCGCCCGCCTGCCGGAGGCCGAAGCGCGGATCGAGATGGAAGTCTCGGCCGATTACGTCGAGGCAGTGTCCGGCATCCGCCCCGCTGCGATCGCCTATCCCTACGGCACGCCGGAGGCCGCGACCGTCCGCGAGGCGGCGATTGCCGGCCGGCTGGGTTTTTCGGTGGCGGTCACCACGCAGCCGGGACTGCCGGCGGCGGGGGAAGCGAGCTATCTCCCGCGCATGTCGCTGAACGGCTTCTACCAGAAGCGGCGCTACGTCTCGGCGCTTGCCTCCGGCATTCCGCTGAAGCTGATGGGCCGCTAGCACCTCACGGATACATCCGCACCTTTTCCCACGCGCCGACCGGCGACGGGCGACGGAATTCGATGCGGTCATGCAGGCGGAATTTCTGATCTTTCCAGAATTCGATCGAGGTCGGGCGGATGCGGAAGCCGGACCAGTAGGCCGGGCGGGGAATATCGCCGAGGGCGTAACGGGCGGTATATTCGGCCACTGCCTTCTCAAGCGCGAAACGGCTTTCGAGCGGGCGGGACTGCCGGGAAGCCCAGGCGCCGATGCGGCTGCCGCGCGCCCGCGTCTGGAAATAAGCGTCGGCCTCGGCGTCGCTCACGATCTCCACAGGTCCGCGCAGCCGCACCTGGCGGCGCAGGCTTTTCCAGTGGAAACACATGGCGGCTTTCCTCTGCCCCAGGATTTCCTGACCTTTCCGGCTCTCGAAATTGGTGTAGAAGACGAAACCGTCATCGTCGAATCCCTTCAGGAGAACCATGCGGACATTGGGAAGACCATCCTCATCGACCGTTGCCAGCGCCACGGCATTCGGATCGTTCGGTTCGGAGGCCTCCGCTTCCTTCAGCCATTCGGCAAAGAGCTTGAAGGGCTCGCCACTTTCGGTAAAGTCACCGCTTGTTAACTCGTTTGCCGACATATTGGTTCAAATGCCCCGGATTATTCAAAACTCGCCCAGCTTTTGATAACTGGACAGGACGCAGGGTGGAAGTCATAGCAAAGTCATATCGCCATACAAAGGGCCTGCGGCAACGCTGCAGCGCCTTCGTGGTCGTCGGCGCCGCAATGCTGTCGCTCTCCGGCTGCCTTGCCGGCGGCATGGATTTCCTGAGCGAAGCCAAGGTCGACCGGTCGGTGGCCACCGGCACCGTGCCGCAGACGCCGCCGAGCACCGACACGCTTTCGGATGAGATGACCGTGCGCAACGCCGTGACTTCGGCCGATGTGCACAAGCTCGAAGGCCAGCCGCTTCCCTGGGCGAATGCATCGACCGGCAGCGCCGGCGTCATCGATACGATCGTCGAAAACAACGAATCGGGCCAGGTCTGCCGGCAGTTCCGCACGACGCGCCATTCCTATGTCGGGATCGCCAAATTTTACGGCAAGACCTGCCTCGTCGGCGGCGGCAACTGGCAACTTTTGAGCTTCCAGCCGGAAAGCTAATCCGGCGGGAAAGTCGATCCGGCGGGATGTTACCCCGGCGAGAGACCGATCGGCCGAGACATTTGATTTGCCAGAACCGATTCGGCGCGCCGACAGGTTAACGGCGCGCGCCTTTCCCCGGAATGCTTAGCAAAGAGCTAACCATTCGCGGCGAAACACTCCCCATCCCCCCACAGAAATAAGAAGTGATTAGCAAACTCGGCCGCAGTATCGGCGTTGAGAGTGGCGCTCCCTGCCTTTGCGGCCGGTGGCGCCACAGATGTTGATATTGGACTTCGATTGTGGGCGGGGATGCCGGGGCAAGGACAGGCGCGCTCCGCATCGCAACACCGGCGGTTTTGACATGCGCGATCCTTACAAAATTCTGGGCGTCAAGCGTGACGCGGCGGCAGACGAGATCAAGGCGGCCTGGCGCAACATGGCCAAAGCAGCCCATCCCGACCATAATCAGGACGACCCGACGGCGACGGCCCGGTTCGCCGAGATCGGCCGCGCCTATGAAACGCTGAGAGACCCGCGTAAACGCAGCCAGTTCGACAATGCCGTGCGGATGGCGGAAGCCAAGAAGCAGGAACAGACGATCATGCAGCAGCGCCAGGCTGCGCGCGAGGCTGCGGCCCGCGCCAAGGCGGCGCAGGCCAATGCCGAGCGGGTGATGGAAGAGCTAGCGCGCGCCGCTCAGAAAGCCTCGGCCGAGAGCCCAAAACAGCAGGCCGCTGCGGGCGAAGGCGCCGAGGAGATGGTGGAACGCATTTTCGGCGCACAGGCGCGCGCTGCAGCGGGCGGTCAGGCGCAGGGCCGCGCGCAGCAGGCCCAGAATTATCAGACACAGAATCAGCAGACGCAGAATCAGCAGACACAGGGCCAGGCACAGGCCGAAGCGGGCAAGCGCGTCGATGGCGACGGCGACGAAGCCGATGAGGAAGCCGGGGAGACGTCCAATAATGCCGGCGCCAATCTGTCGCTGCCGCTCAGCATCCTGACATCGCTGGTGCGCCGTTTCACCGGCGCCAGGGATACCGGCCTCGAAAAGGCGCCTGACGAGGTGACGACGGCGACGGTCACGATCGATGATGTGCTGAAGGGCAGCTGGATCACCGCGTCGCTGCCGGAGGGCCGCGAAATCGGCTTCGCACTGCCGGCGGGCACGACGGATGGTCACGAGATCCGGCTCAAGGGCCAGGGCTTCAAGCTGCCGGGCATGCAACGCGGCGATGCCGTCGTCAATATCCGCATCGCTCCCGATTCGCGCTTCACGGTCGACGGTTTCGACCTGCACGCCGTGCTGCCGCTCAGCATCGAAAATGCCGTGCTCGGCACCGAGGCCCAGATCGACGGCCCGGCCGGCCCATTGACCGTCACCGTCCCCGCATGGTCGGGCTCGGACAAGACGATCCGGATTGCCGGCCAGGGATTGCCGCGCGAAGACGGCAGCAGAGGCGATCTCGTCGTCGAATTGCGCATTCTCCTGTGGGAAAAACCCGACGACAAGATCACCGATCTCATGCGCAGCATGCGCGAAGGCCTGTTCCTGTGAAATTTTTATGACAATCGCACCCTTTGTTACGATCCCTAACAGTTGATGATCCAGGCCAAGCTTGAACCGATTAACGGCCTATGCCATAGGCAGGATCGATCAGAATCCTAGGGAGCGAAATATGGCTCAAGCATCCGGCCTCATGGCAGGCAAACGCGGCGTCATCATGGGTGTCGCCAACAATCGTTCGATTGCGTGGGGTATTGCCAAGGCCATTCATGCACAGGGCGGAGAAGTTGCGCTCACCTATCAGGGCGATGCGTTGAAGAAGCGTGTCGAGCCGCTCGCCGCCGAAATCGACGCGACGCTGGTCGGCCACTGCGACGTTGCCGACGAATCCACCATCGATGCGGTTTTCGAAAATGTCGAAAAGCTCTGGGGCAAGATCGATTTCCTCGTGCATGCGATCGGCTTCTCCGACAAGGACGAGCTGACCGGCCGCTACATCGATACCTCGCCCGACAATTTCACCAAGACGATGCAGATTTCCGTCTATTCCTTCACCTCGGTCGCACGCCGCGCCGAGAAGCTGATGACGGATGGCGGCTCGATGCTGACGCTGACCTATTACGGCGCCGAGAAGGTGATGCCGAACTATAATGTCATGGGTGTCGCCAAGGCCGCGCTCGAGGCGAGCGTCAAATATCTCGCTGTCGACCTCGGACCGCAGAACATCCGCGTCAACGCCGTTTCGGCCGGACCGATCAAGACGCTCGCCGCCTCGGGCATCGGCGATTTCCGCTACATTCTGAAGTGGAACGAATATAACGCCCCGCTGCGGCGCACGGTCACCATCGAGGAAGTCGGCGATGTCGGCCTCTATCTCTTGTCCGACCTGTCACGCTCGGTCACCGGCGAAGTGCACCATGCCGACAGCGGTTATCATGTGATCGGCATGAAAGCGGTCGACGCGCCTGATATTTCGGTCGTCAAGGACTAAGCCTGCCGGAGTCGAGACCGTGCTTATCTACGTGATCAGACACGGTCAGACCGACTGGAATGCCGAGCGCCGCCTGCAGGGCCAGAAAGACGTGCCGATGAACGCCATCGGCCTGGAACAGGCCCGGCAGAACGGCCTGGCGCTTCGCGATATTCTCGGCAAAACGGTCGGCGACTTCGATTTCGTCGCAAGCCCGCTCGGGCGCACGCGCGCGACCATGGAAATCATGCGTGCCGCCATGGGCCTGCCCCCGCTTGCCTATCGCACCGATCCGAGGCTGGTGGAGATTTCCTTCGGAGACTGGGAGGGCTCGACGCTCAAGGAACTGAGGGCGACGCAGGCCGAGCGGGTGGCCGAACGCAATGCCTCGAAATGGGATTTCATTCCACCCGGTGACGATGCGGAAAGCTACGAAATCCTCTCCTGGCGCACCGGCGCATGGCTGCGCTCGGTCGAGCGTCCAACCGTCTGCGTCACCCATGGCGGCGTCATCCGCACGCTGTTCCAGGCGATTTCAGACCTGCCGAAGAGCACTGCCGCCGAAGGCGGAATCCCGCAGGACCGGATCGTCAGGATCGACACCAGCGAGCGGACGATCGTTTGGCTGTAGGCATCGCAGGGCGCCTGCCCTCAGTGTTTGGTCGGATTGGGATGTGAGCGAGTTGTTCGGCCCGGGAAGATCGCCGATATGAGCCCCTCATCCGGCTGCCGCGTCAGGGTGAGGGCAGCCATTGGCGCCGACCTCACACGATCAATCTCCCGAAACCGCCTACTTAACAATATCGAGATCGTTGATGACGCGCTTGCCGTCGACCTCGGTATAGAAGACGATGACCTTCACCCCGGCTTCGAGGCCGTCGAAATTGAATTCCTCAGGCGCCTGATAGGTCTTGCCGTCGTCGAGCGTCAGCACGAGATTTGTTGTGTCGACCTTCTTGATCGTCGCCTCGACATCGGCGCTCTCGGCAAAACCGCTCATCGGCGACAGGAAACTTGCTGTGGCCAAAAGCGTGGCGACGACGAAACGCATGGCGACAATCCTTTTGAAACGCTGCACGAAAACACTGGCCACAGATAAGCTCCTGAATATGGCGAAAATTGCCCATAAGAATGGCTTTTCCCGCCCAATTGATGAATAGGATTTTAAATATAACCAAGACGCCGCGTTAACCACGCCTTCCCCGCCTGCCGGAACTTTTAGCATCGAGAACAGGCAATCGTAAATTAACCCCCGCCTCCTAAAGTTGCCCCGAATATGGGGGTCTCATTTTGTTATCCTGGCTCGGCGACAGCAAGCAGTTGCGGCACGTATTGAAGAATAGCCGCGTCTCGTTTCTGGTTTCATCATTTGTCGCCCTTGTCGTCATCATGGTCGGCTTCGCGCTCGACCGGGCCAATACTGCCGCGCATGTGCGCGAACTTCATATCCGCACCGAAAGCGATATGAACCTGTTGCGCGCCAGGGTGAAGGCCGAGATCGACATGGACCTCAGCATGGTCCAAGATCTTGCGAACCTCACCTCAATCAGCAATGCCGCAAGTCGGGAGGAGATGGAGCGCCAGATCAACTGGCTGCTGATCCAGAATCCGGCTTTCATCCATATCGCCGTCGCACCCGGTTTCATCGTCGGCGACGTCTATCCGCCCGGCCCCGGAAGCGAGCGGATCGGTCGCGACGTGCGCGAGGAGCTCTTTTCGCGCCAGGCGATGACGCGTGCGGCCGGCGACCAGCTGGCACGCTTCTATGGGCCGATCACGACCAACGGTCGCGATGCCTTTGCCATTTTCTTTCCGGTCTTCGTCAGAGAGAACGGCCACCGGCGCCTCTGGGGCGCAGTGGAGGTCGCGATCGACCGGAAGATGTTTTACGAGGCGACCGGGCTGACGCCTTCGCGCGACAGCGAAAACCAGGAGCGTTATCCTAATCTCGACCATCTTTCGATCGCCGTTCGGGATATCGGTCCGACGGCCGGCAAGACCGATGCTGCGGCCCCGTTCTTTGGTTCGGCCGGCATTGACGACAAGGATCCGATCCGCCGCCAGATCAGTTTTGCCGGCGGCAAATGGGAGCTTTCCGCTGTCCCGAAGGACAGCTGGAGTGCAGTACCAGAAAATCGAACGGAGCTGCTGCTGATCGTCGTTGCCGCCGGCTGCATCATCGTCGTCCCGATCTTCTTTGCGACGCTGCTGCTTGGCGAACGCAACCGCAACATTGCCGAGCTGGAGACGCGCGAAGCGAAACTGATGGAGCTGTCGCAGCGGCTGAACCTTGCGCTCGAATCCTCCAATATCGGCATCTGGGAGCTGCAGGATCATTCGAACAGTCTGCTTTGGGACGCACGCGCCGCCGCCCTGCACGGCAAGCCCGCGGAGGAAGGAAGCCGGCCCCTCGACGAATGGCTGGCGGCGATCCTGCCGGCGGATCGTGACATCGCCGAGGTGCATTTCTTCAGCTGCAGCATCGCCGGCGCCACCTGCACGGCGCAGTATCGTATCCTGCTTGGCAACGGCGGCATCCGGCATCTGCGCTCGGTCGGCGCCCTCTACAGGGATGCCGGCGGCGCCGGCAGGACGATCGGCATCGTCTGGGACGTAACTGCCGATGCCGAGGTCACCGACGCGCTGCGCAAGGCCAGAGATGTGAGCGAGGTCAAGAATGCCGAGCTGGAGCTGGCGCTCGAAGAGCTTTCAAGCCGCGAGGGCGAGCTCGCCGAGCTGTCGAGCCGGCTTGACCTTGCGCTCAACTCCTATCAGTGCGGCATATGGGAGGCGCAGCCCGACCGCGGCGGCTCGATCTGGAACGAGCGGATGCACGAGCTCTACGGTCTTCAACCGCGCAATGCCTTTATGACCGAGGAGACATGGCTTTCCCGCATCCACCCGGACGATCGCGGTCTGGCGCTCGAAAGCGCGCGCCACCTCAAGCGCAGCGGCGATACGCACACCCTCGTCTGCCGCGTGATCGTCGACGACGGCTCGGTGCGTTATGTGCGCTCGGTCGGCAAGGTCCATCAGACGGCGTCCGGCGAATTGAAGATCATGGGCATTGCCTTCGACGCCACCGAGGACATGCTGATGACGATCCGGCTGAAGGCGGCCAAGGACGAGGCGGTCGCCAAGAATATCGAGCTCGAACTCGCCAAGGACAGGATCGAGCACAATTCGCTGCACGATCCGCTGACGGCGCTCGCCAATCGACGCAAGCTCGACATCGCGCTCGAGAGGCTGAGCCATGACGGGCGCCGGCAGCGGCAGAAATTCTCGATCCTGCACATCGACCTCGATCGCTTCAAGGACATCAACGATACGCTCGGCCATGCCGCCGGCGATGCGATGCTGGTGCATGCCTCGAAGGTGCTCGCCAGGAATGTCCGCGGCAGCGATCTCGTCGCCCGCATCGGCGGCGACGAATTCGTCATCCTCGCCGTCGACGTCGACGACAAGGAGATGGCGGAACTTGCGACGCGGATCATCGAGGAGATGCGCCAGCCGATCGATTTCCAGGGCTTTTCCTGCCGCTGCGGCGTGTCGATCGGCATCGCGCTCGCCAACGGCATCCATGTCGATGCGCGCAAGGTGCTGATCAACGCCGATATCGCGCTCTATCGTGCAAAGAGCACGGGCCGCAATCGGTTCGAATTCTTCAACCATGATCTCCAGGCCCATATCATCAACACCAAACGCACGGCCGACGAGATCTTCGCCGGCATCGACAATGGCGAATTCACCGCCTGGTACCAGCCGCAATTCTCGGCCCGGACGATGGAACTGACCGGCGTGGAGGCGCTGGTGCGCTGGAAGCACCCCTCCAAGGGGTGGCTCGCGCCCGACAAGTTCCTGCGCATCGCCGAGGAGATCAATGTCGTGCAGACGCTCGACCGGATCGTGCTGGAAACGGCGCTGCGCGACAGGCTGCGCTTGGTGGCGCTCGGCATTGCCCTTCCCAAGGTCTCGGTCAATGTTTCGGCCCGGCGGCTGCATGACGGCAGCCTCCTGGACTCGCTCGCCGACCTCAATATCCGCCCCGGCGAACTCTCCTTCGAACTGGTGGAGTCGATCTTCCTCGACGAGAGCGAGGATGTCGTCTCGCACAATCTCGAACGCATCAAGGCGCTCGGCATCGATATCGAGATCGACGATTTCGGCACCGGCCATACCTCGATCGTCAGCCTCTTGAAGCTGAAGCCGAAGCGGCTGAAGATCGACCGCCAGCTCGTGCAGCCGATCATCGGCGCTTCGCAGGAACGTGCCTTGGTTCGCTCGATCATCGACATTGCCCGCTCGCTCGGCGTCGAGACGGTGGCCGAAGGGGTGGAGACGGCAGCGCATGCCGCCTTGCTGCGCGATCTCGGCTGCGACATCCTGCAGGGCTACGCCTTCTCGCCGGCGCTCTCCTTCGACGATTTCGCCGCCGAAGCGGCCGGAACCGGATGGCGGCTGGCGTCGTGAGGGCGATCCCCTGGCAAAAGGGGGAACAGGATTTCGGCCGCTGCCGCTTTGACGCAAGAAAAGGCTTTTGCCTCGGCGGTTTTTTGGCCTATGAGTGTCGCGCCTTATCAAGCAATGGCGCGGCCGGCGGCGACCGGCGCTCAGGCGCCACCGTGGGAACAAATGTCGCACAATACATTCGGTCACCTCTTCCGCGTAACCACCTGGGGCGAAAGCCATGGTCCGGCGCTCGGATGCGTCGTTGACGGCTGCCCTCCGGGGCTGCGCTTCAAGCTTGCCGACCTGCAGGTCTGGCTCGACAAGCGCAAGCCCGGCCAATCCCGCTTTGTCACCCAGCGGCGTGAGGACGACCTGGTGAAGGTGCTGTCCGGCGTCATGCTCGATGCCGACGGCGAGACGATGACGACCACCGGCACGCCGATCTCCCTGCTGATCGAGAATACCGACCAGCGCTCCAAGGATTATGGCGAGATCGCCCGGCAATACCGCCCCGGTCATGCCGACTATACCTATGACCTCAAATACGGCATTCGCGACTATCGCGGCGGCGGCCGCTCCTCTGCGCGCGAGACCGCAGCCCGCGTGGCAGCCGGCGGCATCGCCAGACTCGTCGTACCCGGCGTGACGGTGCGCGGCGCGCTGGTGCAGATCGGTAAGCACAAGATCGACCGGCGCAACTGGGACTGGGAACAGGTCGGGCAGAATCCATTCTTTTCCCCCGATGCGGCGATCGTGCCGGTCTGGGAGGAGTATCTCGACGGCATCCGCAAGGCCGGCTCGTCGATCGGCGCGGTGATCGAAGTGATCGCCGAAGGTGTGCCCGCCGGTCTCGGCGCGCCGATCTATGCCAAGCTCGACCAGGACATCGCCTCGCTGCTGATGTCGATCAACGCCGTCAAGGGCGTCGAGATCGGCAATGGATTTGCCGCCGCCGAGACCTCGGGCGAAGACAATGCCGACGAGATGCGCATGGGCAATGACGGCACGCCGATCTTCCTTTCCAACAATGCCGGCGGTATTCTCGGGGGGATCTCGACCGGACAGCCGATCGTCGCGCGTTTCGCCGTCAAGCCGACCTCGTCGATCCTGACCGAGCGCCAGTCGATCGATGCCGACGGCAAGAATGTCGACGTGCGCACCAAGGGCCGGCACGACCCCTGCGTCGGCATCCGCGCCGTACCGATCGGCGAAGCGATGGTCGCCTGCGCCATCGCCGATCATTATCTTCGCGACCGCGGCCAGACCGGCCGGCTGAAATAGGAGCGTCCATGTCTTACGATCAGAAGCGCGTCGTCGACGCCATCAGGGCCTTCGAGGCCGGCGAAATCGTCGTCGTCATGGACGACAATGACCGCGAAAACGAGGGCGACCTGATCGTTGCCGCCGTGCACACCACGCCGGAGAAGATGGCTTTCATCGTGCGTCACACCTCCGGCATCGTCTGTGCGCCGATGCCGAAGGAAGAGGCCAAGCGCCTCAACCTCAACGCCATGGTGGCCGAGAACGATTCTGCCCATACGACCGCCTTCACCGTCTCAGTCGACTTCAAGCACGGCACGACGACCGGCATCTCGGCCGACGACCGGACGCTGACGGTGCGCAACCTCGCCAATCCGAATGTTGGCGCCGCCGATTTCGTCCGCCCCGGCCACATCTTCCCGCTGGTGTCGCGCGAAGGCGGCGTGCTGATGCGCTCCGGCCATACCGAAGCGGCCGTCGATCTCTGCCGGCTCGCCGGCCTGCCGCCGATCGGCGTCATCTCCGAACTCGTCAATGACGACGGCACCGTCACCCGCGGTCCGCAGGTGGTCGAATTCGCCGAAAAGCACGGGCTGAAGCTCGTCTCCGTCGCCGATCTCATCGCCTATCGCCAGCGCAAGGAAACGCTGATCGAACAGGGGGCGAGCTTCGATATCGACACGCCGTTCGGCAAGGCAAAAGCCCACACCTATGCCCTGCCCTGGGATCCGATGCAGCATCTGGCCGTCGTCTTCGGCGACATCCGCGACGGCGTCGATATCCCGGTGCGCCTGCATCCGGAAAACGTCGCCGAGGATCTCTTCGGCAGGAATAGCCCGGTCGATTTCTACATGCAGAAGATTGCCGAGGAAGGCCGCGGCGTCATCGTCTATCTGCGCGAGGGCTCCGTCGGCGTCGGCCACACCGACAACGGCCGCAAGGCCCGCAGCCAGGGCCGCGAAGCCCATGCCGAAGCCCAGTCGCGCGAGAGCGAATGGCTGGAAATCGGCCTCGGCGCACAAATCCTCAAGGACCTCGGCGTCAGCTCGATCAAGCTCTTGACCAGCCGCGAGCGGCACTATGTCGGCCTGGAAGGTTTCGGCATCAAGATCAGCAAGACGGAGATCTGCTGAGCACTATTCCCTTCTCCCCAGCGGGGTCCGAAGGACGCTGCCGCCGGGCGGATAAAAAGGAATGAGGCGCCGTCGCGAACCTCTTCTCCCCAGCGGGGAGAAGTGCCGGAGCGATAGCGAGGCGATGAGGGGGTGAGCGGCGAAGCCGCGAATGCACGGAGCGTAAGCGAAGGGCAACAATGAGTGGTGTGCCGCGTAGCCCCCTCATCCGACCCTTCGGGCCACCTTCTCCCCGCTGGGGAGAAGGGACTACCCTCTCCACCCCTCCAGAAGCACCACCTTCTCCACTCCCGCAAACCGCGCCACCCGATCCAGCTCGGCCTCCAGCCTCTCCAGCCGCCCGGCCGAAGGTTTCACACCCGGTTCCAGCCAGAGCCGCCTGACGTCGAGCGTCGATTTCTTCCGGTCCGCCTTCATGTCGATGCGGCCGATCAGCCGGTCGCCTTCGAGCAGCGGGAAGACGTAATAGCCATATTCGCGCTTCGCCTCGGGCACGAACACCTCGATACGGTAGAAGAAGCCGAACAGGCGTTCGGTGCGGTTGCGGTCGCGGATCATCGGGTCGAAGGGGCTGAGCACGCGGATACGCGGCGGCGCGCCGGGATAGCTGTCGAGCGTCGAGAGGAAATCGGCAAAGGCCCAGGATGGCCGCGGCTTGGCGCCGAGCGCCGGCTCGATCAGCACTTCGGTCAGTTCGTCGCGATGGGCCGATACCCATGCCTTGGCCTCATCGGGAGAGACCAGGTTCCAAAAGGCTGCGATTTCGCCGTGAGTGGCAAACCCGAGGCGGGTAAGCGCGCTGCGGCAGGCCCAGTCGACAAAGTCTTCGCGGCTCACCTCAGCCTCGCGGAATTCGGCCGGGATGACGCGCTCGGTGAGATCATAGATCTTCTGGAAATTCGAGCGGCCGGCGATGGCCAGCTTGCCGATGTGCCAGAAATATTCGAGCGCCGTCTTGTTCGGATGCCAGTTCCACCAACCACCGGAGACGTGACCATCGGCCTTGACGTCGCGCGCCAGCATCGCGCCATCGCGCCGCACGCGCTCATAGGTCTCCTCGAAGGCCGCCTCGAAGCCCCCCCCGCGCCACTTGCGCCAGCGCTCGATCAAGACCTTCTCCTGGTGGCGGAACTTGTGCTTCCAATAGACGAAGAAGGCGCTCGGCAGGATGGAGGCATCGTGAGTCCAGTGCTCGAACAGCGCACGTTCCTTTTCGAGCAGCGCTTTCAGATGCTCACGCCGATAGGTTTGGTTGCGGGAAAACAGAATCTGATGATGCGCCCGCTCCACCGTCTGAATGCTGTCGACCTGGACGAAGCCGAGATCGTGGATCAGCTGCAGCAGGCCTGCCTTGGTCAAGGCGCGGTTCGGCGGCGCGCTCAACCCCTGCTTGGCGAGGAAGACACGGCGGGCATCGGGATTGGAAAGCAGATTCGTCATGGTCGCATCATAATCCGGAAAATCTTCCTAGCCACCCGATTATCCGCCCAAATGTCGACATCGCGATTTGCGCTTTCATCATCCTTGCTTCCCCGTATAGAAGCACTGCTGTCGGGTTGGCGCCAATGGCTGCCCCTCACCCTAACCCTCTCCCCGTAAACGGGGGCGAGGGGACGTGCCCTGCGAGAGGCCTGCGGGGAACCGAGAGGGCGCGGCATGGTCCCTTCCGCCCCGTTTACGGGGAGAAGGTGCCGGCAGGCGGATGAGGGGCCGGCATCGGCAACCCCTCCGGTAGAAAATGCGAGGGAGTTGGTTTGGATATTCGTTTCGAAAGTGCAGGGGTGAATTTCGGCGCGCGGGTGGCGCTGGAGCCGCTGACGCTCGGCATCAGCGGCAAACGCGTCGGCGTCATCGGGCTCAACGGCTCGGGCAAGACCACCTTTGCGCGGCTGATCAACGGGCTGACGAAGCCGACCACCGGCCGCGTCATCGTCAACGGCCGCGACATGGCCGACGAGAAGACCGCTGCGGCCGATGTCGGCTTCATCTTCCAGTCGCCGCAGAACCAGATCATCCTGCCGATCGTCAAGGACGACATCGCCTTCGGGTTGAAGCGGCGCGGCTTCAGCAAGACGGAAATCGAGGCGAGGGTCGCGGGCGTGCTTGCCCGCTTCGGCGCCGAGGCGCTCGCCGATCGGCGGGCGCACGAGCTTTCCGGCGGCGAGCTGCAGCTGGCCGCCCTTTGTTCGGTGCTGGCGACCGGCCCTGGCATTCTCATCCTCGACGAGCCGACCAACCAGCTCGACCTGAAGAACCGGGCGCTGGTGGAAAGGATCATCGCCGGACTGCCCGAGAGCGCCATCGTCATCACCCACGACCTCGAGCTGATCGCCGGTTTCGAGCGGGTGCTTGTGTTTCACGAAGGGCGGCTTGCCGCCGATGCGCCGGCGGCCGAGGCGGTCGCGCGCTACCGGGAGATCGCCGCCTGATGCAGACGCTCTATGTCGAAGGCAACAGCCCGATGCACCGGCTCTCGCCGCGGGTGAAGCTGTTGTCGCTGACGGCCTTCGCCATCCTGCTGTTCATCACCGATAATCTCCTGCTGCTCTCGGGCGCCGTGCTGGTGACGGCGGTTCTCTACGGCACGATCGGGCTGCCGCCTGGCGATGCGTTGCGGCGGCTGCGGCCGATCTTCGTGACAATTGCCGTCGTCGCCCTCTTCAACTTCGTCTTCAATCCCTGGCAGGCGGCGCTCGTGCCCCTGCTGCGGCTGACGGCGCTGATGTTGCTCGCCGCCGCCGTGACGGCGACGACGTCGATTACCGAATTCATCGACGAGGTGACGGCGCTTGCCCGGCCGCTCGAACGCACCGGCCGGGTGCAGGCAGACGATATCGGGCTGGCTCTCGGGTTGGTGCTGCGTTTCGTGCCTGACATCGTCGATCGTTACCGGGCAATCCGCGAGGCGCATCGGGCGCGTGGGCTGAAGGTCAGGCCGACGAGCCTGCTTGCGCCGCTGATCATCCTGACGCTCAAGGATGCGGATAATGTCGCTGCCGCGATTGACGCGCGCGGCATTCGGCGGCATGGGAGTTAAGGATCTATTAATTCGGAGTTCATGATGAGCACCCGCGACCTCGTTCTTGCCGCCCTCTTTGCCGCGATCATCGTGGCGCTCGGCCTGTTGCCGCCGATTTCGCTCGGCTTCATTCCGGTGCCGATCACCGCCCAGTCGCTCGGCGTCATGATGGCAGGCGTCGTGCTCGGCGCCCGGCGCGGCGCGATTGCCGTGCTGATCGTCCTGCTCTTGGTCGCAATCGGCCTGCCGGTGCTCTCCGGCGGTCGCGGCGGCCTTGCGATCTTCGCTTCGCCGACGGCCGGCTTCCTCGTCGGCTGGATCTTCGGCGCCTTCGTCACCGGCTATCTGAGCGAGCGGCTGGTCGACGACAAGCAGTCCGGCCTGGTGCAGACGGTGAGCTTCTTCCTCGCCGCCATGATCGGCGGCGTCGTCGTCCTCTATGCTTTCGGCATCACCTATCTCGCGACCGCAGCCGGCATGGGCTTCCCGAAAGCCTTCCTCGGCTCGATGGCCTTCATTCCTGGCGACGTGATCAAGGCCTTCGTCGCCGCCCTCCTCGGCCGCGCCGTCATGGTCGGCTATCCCCTGCTGCCGGCGCGCGCCTGAGCGCCTCGAGCTGAAATAACATGCGATGGCCGTCTTCACCCGAAGGCGGCCATTTGCGTTGCGGCACGCTGGGACCGCTCGCCTGCGGCGCAAGCGCTGCGTCTTCATGCTGATTGGGTGAGGAAGGAAGCCTTGCTGGGAGCGAGGCGCGGCCTGGAACGCAGGCAACAAAAAACCGCCTTGAGGCGGTCGGGCATTCTATCGATTACAGTTTGATCTAGTCTCCTCCACCTCCGTCGCCGCCGCCGTCACAGCCGCCGTCTCCCGAGACGTCGAACCAGCCTCCTCCGCCACCGGAGCTTTTTGACCTGAACTTGCCACTTCCAACGAGCAGGGCAAATATCAGGGCGCCGTACGCAATGATGAAGGCATTCGATAAAAATGTGATCAATCAGTCTCCTTTCGTTCGCTTCAGGAAAGCTTGTTTCCTGATAAAAACTATAGGCTATTTTTCGATTTCCGCAATAGCTTCAATATGAAGCTTTTATGACATCCAGGTCCGGCCTGAACAAGCGGCTGACACGTGGCACCATTTGCGGGGTGAGTCCCTTCACCGCATCAGCAGCGACACCAGGCCGACCCGGGAATTGACGCCGAGCTTCGAATAGATGTTTCTGAGGTGTGTCCTGACCGTCTCGTAGCTGATGTCGTCGGCGACCGCCACTTCTCTCGGCGACTGGCCCGATGCGATGCTCGAGGCGATCCGGATTTCGGTGGCGGTCAGCTTATAAAGCTGCATCAGCAAATCGCGCCGCTCGTTGAGCGGCGTCGCCACGATCGGCTCGACAATCACCCCCACGGTCGGCCCTTCCAGAAACTCTGTGAACGCATCGGAGTGCAGCCGGACAAGGGTGATGCGATAGTTATCCTGTTCCCTGCCCTTGACGATCGCCGAGTGCGGTTGGGTCTGCACGCCGTTTCTGGAAGTCAGGAATTCAAGCACCGCCGCTGATTTCGCGCATTCAAGCGCGAGGGTGCCGTCGGCGGCGATCCGCACAGGCAAGCCGGCGGCCAACAAGGCCTCTGCGCTTTTGTTCCAACGACGGGCTTTCCGTTGCTCCGTGACATAAATCAATCCGATGCCGATGCTGTCGAACAGAGCCTGCGTTGCCTGCTCGTGCGGCGCGAAGAGATCGCGCTTGCGGATGAAGTCGAAGGCTCTCTTCAGATGCGGAGCGAGCTGCGTGTAGAGCTTGGCCGCCTCGCTATTGAGATCGGGGTCGGCGGAAGTTGTGCAGGCCGAAAGGATGAAGGTGCGGTTTTCCTCGCGAATGATCGAGACGCCGACGCTCGTCTCGCATCCGGTCTGCCGCTTCAGCCAGTCATTGTAAAACTCCGATTTGACCAGCTCCTCGCGCGGAACGATCTCGTCGCCACACAAGCCCTGGCCGACGGGCACGAGATCCAATCTCGGAATCCAGGGATTGACCGAGGCGAAGTGACTCATGAACTGATCAATCTCGGACTGCGAAAACCCCGACATGAAGGGAACATGGGCGACGGACGAGGTCAGGTCGTGATAGTGAAGCGCCGCCTTGCCGCCCGGCGACGTCTGCGCAAGGCGGTCCAGGAAATCCTGCCAACTGCACTCTCCGAACAGACTTCCATAAATCATATCCGTCAGAAGAGATGAGACGTCAGTCGATTGAATCATGTGTGATTTTCAACGTGAGCGAATGAAAGCATCTTCGAATATTGAATAGTGTTGTCTTCGCAAATGCAATGGAATTCGAACATTAACGACAGCTTATCTATTCCGTACAGCAATGAATACTACAACCTCAGCATGTTATTCCTTCACGCGCATTATATCTTGCGGTTGACGCCTTCCGCGCCAGGGGGAGTTGGAACTCGGAATGCCTTCCCCACGACGCGAATGCGAAAGCGATCCGCTTACCGGCCCGTCGTCAAACCAGTCCCGGCACGACGAACACCAGCCAGGCGACGATCGGGCCGATGATGGCGATCAGCGCGCTGTAGATCAGCAGCTGCCGCAGCACCTGCTCGCGCCAGTCGCCCGGCGCATTGGCGACAACGAGCGCACCATTGGTGGAGAAAGGGCTGGTGTCGACGATCGTCGTCGAGATGGCGATCGCCGCGACCACGCCGACGGCGCTGACGTGCCCCTGCAGGAGGAAGGGAACGGCGAGCGGGATGATGGCGCCGAGCAGCGCGGTCGAGGAGGCGAAGGCCGAGACGATGGCGCCGGTAAAGCAAAGCAGGAGCGCCACCAGCAGCGGCATGCCGAGACTGGATATGCCGTTCGCCACGTAGTCGACTGTCCCGGCCTTCTCCATGACGCCTACATATGTGATAATGCCGGCAATCAGCAGCACGGTCGACCAGCTGACCTTGTCGATTGCCGCCTTCTGGGTCTTCGGTGACAAGAGCGCCAGGGCGACGGCCACGGTCATGGCGACGAGACCGACGTTAAACTTGAAGACCAGGGCGCCGATGCCGAGCGCCGTCAGGCCGATCAGGGTGGTAATTCTCTCGTTGTTCAGGCGCAGCCCCGTCGCAGTATCGGCCGCCGTGCCGTAGGCATGTTCGCGGATCGGTTTTGCCGGCGTGCCGCCGTGACCTCTGATCGATGCCGATACGCCCTCTGGATGCAGTTCGGGCAAGGGGCCAAGCGATTCGGGGTCCTGTTTCATCACCTTTGCGCCGCCGAAAATGAAAAAGACCAGCACCGCGATCGCCAGATTGAAGAAGAAGCTGGAGAGAAACAGCGAGGTCGGCGCGAAAGGCAGGCCGGCCTTGGCAACGATCTGATTGGTGATCCCGCCATAGATGCTGATCGGCGAAAAGCCGCCCGCCTGCGCGCCGTGGATCACCATCAGGCCCATCATGACCGGGTGAATGCGATACTGCACGGCAAAGCTCAAGGCGACGGGTGCGAGAATGGCGACCGCGGCGGGACCAAGGGCACCGAAACCGGTTATGACGGCGGCGACGAGAAACATCACCCAGGGAATCAAGCCGATCCGCCCGCGCACCAAGCGGACGGCGCATTCGACGAGCCAGTCGATCGTGCCGTTGATTTGCGCTATGGCGAAGAGGTAGGTGACGGCGACGAGCGTCAGGAACAGATCGCTCGGAAAACCGGCGAATATATCGTTGGTTTTCATGCCGATAACGAGGGAGCCGAGCACGAAGGCGCCGGCAAAGGCGAGCGCGCCCATGTTGATCGGCTGGATCGTCGCAATGATGAACATGGCGACCAGCAGGCCTATGGCCAGTATTTCAATACCCATGATTCCCCTCCCTCCGGCGCCTCCAGCGCCGTAGCTGTTGTGTTCAAGATCGATGCGGGATGCCGACGCGCCCTCCTCCCAGAGGGCAGGCACCTTACGTTCTGGTGTAAAGATCGGCGTATTGCTGCCGCAGGATATTCTTCTGAACCTTGCCCATCGTGTTGCGCGGCAGGTCCTCGGCGAAGATGATACGCTTGGGTTGTTTGTAGCGGGCGAGACGGTCCTGGAGGGCGCTGACGATGGCCCTTTCATCGAGGACGGCGCCGGCCTTGCATACAACAACGGCGGTGACGCCCTCTCCGAAATCGGGATGCGGCACGCCGATGACGGCGCTCTCGACCACACCGTCGATCTGGTCGATCTCGCTCTCGACCTCCTTCGGATAGATGTTGTATCCGCCCGAAATCACCAGATCCTTGCCGCGGCCGACGATGCTGATATAGCCGTCCTGGTCAATCTTGCCGAGGTCGCCGCTGATGAAGAACCCGTCGGCGGTGAATTCGGCCGCGGTTTTCTCCGGCATGCGCCAATAGCCCTTGAAGACGTTCGGCCCCTTGATCTCGATCATACCGGTTTCTTCAGGCGGCAGCACCTGCCCGCTGGCGGGATCGGTGACGCGCACCGTCACCCCGGGCAGCGGGAAGCCGACCGTCCCGGCAATGCGTTTGCCCTCATAGGGGTTCGACGTGTTCATATTGGTTTCCGTCATGCCGTAGCGCTCGAGAATGGCGTGACCGGTGCGGGCCTGGAACTCGGTATGGGTTTCGGCAAGCAGCGGCGCCGAACCGGAAATGAACAAGCGCATGTTGGCGACCGCCGCTCTGTCGAGGCGCGGACTTTGCAGGAGACGCACGTAGAAGGTCGGCACACCCATCAGCATGGTTGCCTCAGGCATCAGCGAAATGACTTCGTCGGCATCGAATTTCGACAGCAGGAACATCGAGGCGCCGGCGAGCAGCGTGACATTCGTCGCGACAAACAGCCCGTGCGTGTGGAAGATCGGCAAGGCATGGATCAGCCGGTCGCCTGACGTGACGCGCCAATAATCCCGCAAGGTCAGGGCGTTCGAGAGCAGGTTTCCATGGGTGAGCATCGCCCCCTTGGAGCGTCCCGTCGTTCCCGAGGTGTAGAGGATCGCAGCCAGATCATCGGCGGCGCGCGAGGCATCGACAAAATCGGCCGGTTCGTCGCGGGCGAGATCCAGCAACGAGCCGCTGCCATCGGCATCGAGCGTTTCGACGATCGCGCCATGATTCCCAGCGATGGTCTCCACGCCTTGGCGAGCGGCCGACGCGACGACCACCAGACGCGGCTCGGCGTCGCCGATAAAATAGTCGAGCTCGGCCAGCGTATAAGCGGTGTTGAGCGGCAGGTAGACCACGCCCGTTCGAAGGCAGGCGAGATAGAGGATCAATGCCTCTGCACTTTTTTCGACTTGCACCGCCACCCGGTCGCCGGGGCGAATGCCGAGCGTGTCCATCGCGCTGGCAATGCGGCCGGAAAGGGCGAAGGCATCCTCGTAAGTCCATGTGCGCCCGCTGCCGAGCCGAATGAACGCTGCGTCGCCGGGCGCGGCAGCCCGCATGGCATCGAAAAGATGGTTGCTCATTTTCGCCCTCCTCCAAGCGTGGAATTCATCAGTTGCACGAATGCTCGAGAACCTTGCTGGCCATTGCCGCCACGGCGGCTTTCGTCTTTCTGGCTGAGCAGGCTTTTGACGGCCGGCGAGGCGATCACTTCGCCGCGCTGCGCCAGCGCTTCATGATTGGCCACGATGTCATCGAGCTTGTAGAGGTAGTTGACCATCAGGCCGTGTGCCTGCTGCATTGCCTTGGGCGAGCGGTCGCCGAGAAAATTCACGCGTTCAAGCCGAGCGCCGTTGCCGAGATGGAAGCGGGCGACGGGATCGACAGGACGGCCCTCCGGCGTCCGTTCGGTGAGGAAGTAGCGCGCCGCAAGCGGCAGCAACAAGCGCTCCATTTCGGCCGCGCCTTTCTCGCTGTCGGGCCAGTTCGGATCGTGGAGCAAGGCCAGTGTTTTGCGGGCGGCTTCAGACAGGACGCTGTCGGCACCCGCGGCGCCTGCCTTGGCAAGCCAGCGAGCAAAGCCGGGGACGGGCGACAGCGTGACGAAGTTCTTCAGGCCAGGCAGGTCTTTGCGCAGATCTTCCACAACCTGCTTGATTAGGAAATTGCCGAAGGAGATCCCGCGCAGGCCGTCCTGGCAATTGGAGATCGAATAGAAGACGGCAGTCGTCGCCTCGTCGGCATTTATCTGCTCCCTCCCCTCGTCGAGTACATCGGCGATCGCCTTCGGCACGGATCGGGTGAGCGCCACCTCGACGAACACCAGCGGCTCGTCGGCCAATCGGGGGTGGAAGAAGGCAAAGCATCGACGGTCGGCCGGCGCCAAGCGACGGCGCAACTCCTCCCAGCTGGCGATCTCGTGCACGGCCTCGTATTTGATGATCTTTTCGAGGATGTTTGCCGGCGTTGACCAGTCGATGGGCCGCAGCGTCAGAAAGCCGCGATTAAACCAGGAGCCGAACAGATGCGTGAAATCGGCATCCAGCGCGCGGTAGGCTTCGGATCGATCTTCGGAAGCAAGCAGCTGTTGACGCATGCGGACGAGCTTGGCCGTCCCGTTTGGCGCGTGGTTCAATCGGCGTAGGAGCTCCTGTCGCCGGGGCTCGGCTGCCTGGTGGAGCGCAATCACGGCGGTCGAACTCTTGTCGGTGCGGTAGCGTTCAATCGCCTGGTCGAGCTTGCTCACATCAGGCCCGAACCTTTCGTGAAGCATCTGGAGGAATGCCTGGGCGCCGTCGCTGTCGAGCGCTTCCCAGCGATCGAGAATCTCGGCCGCAAGCGCCATGCCGGATGCTTCACCGCGGCTTGAAAGCAGCATTTCACAGAGCGTATGGAGATCGGCTTTGGCGGCGGCCTGCGTGTTGCGGGGGCCGGAAAACAGAAGCTGGCGGCCGTGATCCGTTATGCTTTGCAGCATGTCGGTGAAGAAAGAAGCCTCGGGCATGCCATTCTCCTCTCTTCCGACGAACCCGTTAATGCAGCACTGGACATCGCTTCCCATCGCAGCGCTTCGTCGGTAGTATGTAGATTGTCATCTTTCGTACACGACGTCAACATTCGTGTATACAAGAATGGCGCTTATGTATGAAGGATGCGAGATAGATGTCCGAGAATGTCGGCCGGTGGCTTCGGGATGAGATTGAAAATGCGATACTTTCCTACGAATTCGCGCCTGGCGAGCGGCTTGATGAAACGGTGCTTGCCAATCGGTTCGGCGTATCGCGAACGCCGGTGCGCGAGGCGCTGATGCAGCTTGACGCGATCGGACTGATTGAAATCCGTCCGCGCCGGGGTGCGATCGTGATCGATCCGGGGCCGCACCGCATCTACGAGATGTTCGAGGTTATGGCGGAACTCGAGGGCCTGGCGGGGTCGCTTGCAGCACGCCGGCTGGACAAGGCTTCCCGCGAAGCAATCACCGCCACCCACAGCCGCTGCGAGCAATCGGCCGGCGCCGGCGACAGCGATGCCTATTATTATGACAATGAGGAATTCCATAAGGCCATCTACGCGGCCAGCCGAAGCGATTTCCTGCAGGAGCAATGCGTGCAATTGCATCGGCGCCTGCGCCCCTACCGCCGTCTTCAGCTGCGCGTGCGCAATCGCCTGTCGACGTCCTTCTCGGAACATTGCGCCATCGTCGATGCGATCTTTGCCGGAAACGGAGACGAAGCCCGCCGCCTGCTGCGAACACATGTGGGCATTCAAGGTGAGAGGTTCAGCGATCTGGTGGCAATCATGGCGTCGAGATGACGAGAGGCCCAAATTTCAGCCGGCGTAAAGCCGAGCCGCATCGAGGAGATCAAGGAAACCATCTGCGTAAAAACCGCAAGCACCGGGCTCTTACTCTTGAGGTTCATCTCCACGATGCGGGGAAACGAAAGTGTTTTTCTTATTGGGCCAGGCCGAGAGAAGTGGTTTCCAGAAATCCCGCAGCGCCAGAAGCAGCGCGGCTCTTTGTGTTCCATACATGAACGTCACGACGTCGTCGGCGTCCCACCGACCGGTCTCTCGCTCGTCCTTCATCGCTACCTGCCGCAACGCCCCTAATCCAAAAACCCATACAGCCAGTCGCGCGTTTCCTCCGGCAGCGAAGCCGGCAGCTGATCGTCTTTGGCGCGGGCCTGCCAGATGATTTCGACCTCGGCGGCGCGCTCCTCTCCCGTGTCGATCGAAACGAGGAAACCGATGGAGTGCGTGCCGATCTTGTCGATGGCGGCGGTGAAGATCACCGGCTCATCATGATGCAACGGGCGATGCAGCATGCAGGAGATCTTGCTGGCGCTATAGACCGGTTCATCGTCCACGTCGGGCCGCGCCGACCAGAAGCTCGCTATGACGGATTCAGCATAAGAAATATAGGAGGCTAGAAACATCTGGCCGTTCATATCGACATCACGAAACGGCACGCGTATTTCCGCCACCCCCGGGCGCTTCGACTGACTCATCAACAATACTGCCTTACACCATTCCCCCACATCGACATTACTGCATAATTGCTTGAATCGGAACTGCTTTTTAAGGACGAAATCTGCGATGGCTCAAGGTGTCGCCGCCGCCTTTCAAGTCGAGCAGAACACGCGACGTCGATGGGGCGATCTCCCTCGGGGCAAAAGCGGCGAAAGAAGGCTCGGCACTTCCCCAAGGCTGCAGCAGCGCTGCAGCGGCGCTTGTTGAAATCATCAGGCGATGCCCCATCTGCTGTGGAACATGACATAAGCGATCGATAGAGTGTCTCCATGAGCACCCGTCTTTACGAACACCCGATTTTCCTGGAGCATGTGACGCCCTCCGGCCACCCCGAGCGGTCCGACAGGATCCGCGCCATCAATGTCGCGCTGGAACATCCGAATTTCGAGCGGCTGGAGCGCCGTCAGGCGCCTCAGGCGAGCGAGGATGCCGTGCTGCTCGCCCATCCGGAAGAGCATCTGACGGCCGTCATGCGGGAAATCCCCGAGGAGGAAGATCGGATCAACCAGCTCGAAGCCGACACCTATGCCAGCGTCAAAAGCCTGCAGGCGGCGCTGACCGGCATCGGCGGGGCGATGGCGGCTGTCGATGACGTCTTTTCCGGCCAGGCCGACAATGTCTTTGTCGCCGCCCGCCCGCCTGGACATCATGCCGAGAAGATGACGGCAATGGGCTTCTGCTTCTTCAACAATGCGGCGATCGCCGCCCGCCATGCGCAGAAGAGGCATGGCGCCGAACGCGTCGCCATCGTCGACTGGGACGTGCACCACGGCAACGGCACCCAGGACATCTTCTGGGACGATGCCTCGGTGCTGTTCTGCTCGACGCATCAGATGCCGCTCTATCCCGGCACCGGCGCCAAGGAGGAGAAGGGCAAGCACAATACCATCGTCAATGCGCCGCTTTCGCCGAATGTCGGCAGCGACCATTTCCGCGAAGCGTTCAAATCGCGCGTGCTGCCGGCGCTCGACGATTTCCGGCCGGATCTGATCATCATCTCCGCCGGCTTCGACGCGCATCACCGCGATCCCCTGGCGCAGATTAACCTGACGGGCGAGGATTTCGACTGGGCAACCGGGCGCGTTCTCGAACTGGCGGACCGGCACGCGAAGAACCGGGTCGTCAGCCTGCTCGAAGGCGGCTATGATCTCGAGGGCCTCGCCGAATCGGCGGGCATGCATATTCTCAGAATGATGAAGGGTTGAGAATGACTGACAGCGCCAAGCCGGAAGTGTCCGGCCTTTCCTTCGAAAAGGCGGTCGCCGAACTCGAAAGCATCGTCGCCCGGCTGGAACGCGGCGACGTGGCGCTGGATGAATCCATCGAGATCTATGAGCGCGGCGAAGCGCTGAAGAAACATTGCGAGACGCTGCTTTCCGCGGCCGAAAACCGCATCGAGAAGATCAGGCTCGACCGCGCTGGCAAGCCGCAGGGCGTCGAGCCGCTTGATGGCGCCTGAGCGTAGCGAACGCTGCATTTGAAGACGCTTGGCGATCGGCTTTCGGTCGATCTATGATCCCTTCCGGAGCCACGAGGGGACAGACAATGACGGACAGATTGAAGGGCAAGGTCGCCATCATCTCGGGCGGCGCGACGGGCATGGGCGGCGCCGCCTCGAAGCTGTTTGCGGCCGAGGGCGCCCGCGTGGCGATCATCGACCGCAATGGCCAGGCTGCCGCCGAGACCGTGAAACAGATCCGTGATGCCGGCGGCGAGGCCGACTGCTGGACCGCCGATGTCTCGGACGAAACAGCCGTCAATGCTGCCGTGGCCGGCGTCGAGGAACGCTATGGCGCGGTAACCGTGCTCTTCAATCATGCCGGCACCATCGTCATCAAGCCTTTCCTGGAGACGACGCTTCAGGAATGGGACTGGCTGCACGCAGTCAATGTGCGCTCGATGTTCCTGATGACCAAGGCGGTGCTGCCGAAGATGATTGCCGCCGGCGGCGGATCGATCGTCTGCACTTCGTCGATCTCGGCGGTCGCCGCCACCCCGATGGAAGTGCTCTACGACACCACCAAGGGCGCGGTGCACATGTTTGCCCGCGCCATCGCCGTCGAGTTCCGCGACCGAAACATTCGCTGCAACGCCGTCTGCCCCGGTTTCATCCGCACGCCGCACGGGCTGCGCGAGGTCGCCGACCTGCAGGCGCTCGGCGTCGATGTTTCGGATGCCGCGATCGCCGCGCAGCAGGGACGGATCGGCGAACCGGAAGACGTGGCGCGGGCCGCCCTTTATCTCGCCAGCGATGAATCGAGCTTCGTCAATGGCGCTCATCTCTTCGTCGATAACGGCTTCACCGCGATCTGACATCCTGGAGCCTCTTCGGCACATCCTGTTGGACGCGCGGTGCTGCAGGGACTATCTGTGGTCGACGTCCCTGCAAGCGGAGATCCCTCATGTCCTTCTTTCCCGGTAAAGATCCCCTGCCCGGCGATGCCTTCGCCTGTGATGCGATCGAGAACCTGATCATTCCGCGCAGCAGCGATATCGGCGGCTTCCAGGTGCGGCGCGCGCTGCCGACGCGGCAGCGGCGGCTCGTCGGGCCCTTCATCTTCTTCGACCGCATGGGACCGGCGATCCTGAAGCCCAATGAGGCGCTCGACGTTAAGCCGCATCCGCATATCGGCCTGTCGACCGTTACCTACCTCTTCGACGGCGAGATCCGCCATCGCGACAGCCTCGGCACCGAAAAGGTCATTCGTCCCGGCGATATCAACCTGATGACGGCGGGCCGCGGCATCGTGCATTCCGAGCGCACACCGGACAATCTGCGCGGCCACCCGCTGCTGATGTCGGGACTGCAGACCTGGCTGGCACTTCCCGACGACAAGGAGGAGATCGATCCCTCCTTTGCCCATACGGAAAAAGCGGACATGCCGCTGATCGAGGCGAGCGGCGTGCGCGGGCGCGTCGTCATCGGCTCGTTTGAAGGCATGACGTCGCCGGTCGGCACGTTCTCCGACACGCTCTATGTCGATCTCGACCTGCAGCCGGGCGTCCGCTTTCCCTTCGGCGCCGGCCATGAGGAGCGCGCCGTCTACGTGCTGTCGGGCGAGGTGGTCATCGCAGGCGATCGCTTCGCCGCCGATCAGTTGCTGGTCTTCCGGCCCGGCGATCCTATCACGCTGGAAGCCGGCGCCGACGGCTGCCATCTGATGCTCTTCGGCGGCGCGGCACTGACTTCGAAGCGCTATATCTGGTGGAATTTCGTCTCCTCGTCGAAGGAGCGGATCGAAAAGGCCAAGGAGGAATGGCGCACCGGCCGCTTCGATATCGTGCCGGGCGACGAAGAGGAATTCGTGCCTCTGCCGGAAGGGTGACGGCGCCACCGCGCCGCCGGCAACCTCTCCCGGAATTTCATCCCTTCGCGAAATAGCGCGTCAGTGCTCCCTTCGTGCGGTTGACGTAGCCGTCCTGCCAGCTGTCGTCGACGTTGAGAAAGCCCGACCAGCCCTTCTTGCCCTGACGCTTCAGCTCCGCCTCGACCGCTCGGAAGCGATAGTGGTCGTAGACATCGAGGATATGGACGGCATAGGCTTCGGCAAGCGCGCGGTCGCCTTTGACGATCAGCATGTTCTCGTCATTTGCGTAGGAGGCCTTGAAACCCAGATTATGGCTGCCGAGGACGACCACGCACTCGTCCGAGAGGGGATCGACGACCAGCACCTTGTCGTGAATGATGGCGCCGACCTTTTTTGCGGTCAGCTCTTCCGCCCCGAAATCAGCCAGGAGCTGACGGTCGTCGATGCGCGAGGCGCGGACGATCGAGACATTGGCCTCGTCGAACGTGTGGGGCGAGACAGCGTCGATGTCGTCGTCCTCGTCGTCGGGATCGTTCTTCTTGCCGGCGACATAATTGGGCATGGCCTGCGGGCTGGAAACGGCGCCGGTGACGATCAGCTTCTGATCTTTGAGGCCGATGTCGATCGCCTCGCCGACGATGCAATCCCTGCCGGACTGGCCGGGATAGAAGGCCAGAAACAGCACGGCATGCTCGGCGCGTCGCATTAACCGGTAGACCTCGCGAAGGTCGGGCGGTGTCTCCTTGCCCTTTCTTCGGCTCTGCATGTTTGGCGAAAACCACGCTTCGACGGAAGCGCCGTTGGCGGTGGGCACAATGGACGGCATCTCGTTCGAGCGGCGGAACGCCTTGCTCTGCTGGTTGTCGGGCATGCCGTCGTCGAATTCAACGGGCGCTTCCAGCGTCGCATTGTCTTCCAGCATCCGATCCCAATAGGAGATATAGGCGGCTGCGACCGCGTCGTTCCTGACGATCAAGGCATTGTTGGATTGGCCGGCAAGGCCGGTGGCCGTCCAGTTGGTGCTGCCGGTGAAGACGCTGCGATCGGCGCCGCCGGGCGGGATGTGGACGACGAACTTGTTGTGGCCGATCTGGCTGGAATTGTTGAACATCCGGTGGTGAATCTCGACGCCGGCCGCGATCAGCGCCTCCCGCGCCTCACGATTGCGCACATCCCAATCGTCTCCGACCTTTCCGGTATTGGCAAGGATGATGCGCAGCTTGTCCTTGTTGGCAAGGAGCAGCTCCAGCAATTCCTTGTCCTCCAGCTCGTAGAGGGCGACGAGGAAACGGCCGGGCGCGTTCATGAAATCCCTGAGCATCGGAATGACATCGCCGGCAAGATATTTGCGGATGCCGTTCGACGGCGTGGAAATCATCTCGATCAACTCGTTCGGTTGTTTCACGCCGTCCTCCAGGAGGACGTTTCGCAGCCACTGGGCGGCGAGGATGCCGTTGGTGAAGGTGGAGTCGAACTGGCCCCGCTTGCGCGTCACATGCACCGGATTGGAGGCGACGGCCGGCCCGAGATAACCGAGCGGCCGCGGCGGTCCCTCATAGGCCTTGACCGCGATTTTCTCGAAGGTTCCGTCAAGCTTCTTGATCGGCCTGCCATTCTCATCCCGCTTGTTGATCTCGACGATCTCAGGCGTCGGATCGGGCGCTGCCGGCATGCCGGGCTTCAGGTCGCCGAGCGGGCGGATCTCGTAACGCACACGAACCTCGTCGGGCCGCCGTCTCATCTCGTTGCGCCGTTTGCGCAGCGTCAGATCGCGCCAGGACAGCTTCTGCACCGGCCAGAGCGAGGTGGTCTGCGGCAGCCAATGCGGATTGCGCTGCCCCTTGAAGGCGACCCAGGCGGCGCAGGTCACCCGGTCCTCGCTGCCATCGGGCCTCGTCGACACGTTTCCTTGCTCATCGAGATAGACGCGGACGACTTCGAACCCAAGGCATCCGTCGATCTTGGCGTCTATGTCCCAGGCCACATAGGCGACCTCGTTGTTGACATAGGCATGCGCTGCAACAATCGTTCCCATGACCTGCTCCCCCAGCCAGAGCGACCACATTGCTACCATTCCGTGTCATATTCAAGCGGCTCGCCAGCTGTCCGCGCGCCGATCGCCTCGGCAAAACAGGCGAATGCAACTCACAGAAATAGAAAGTGATATCTTCCGAAACCGCTCACACTTTTTTCCGCCATGCTCTAAGGTGAAAACCTTCGGTTCCTGAAATGCACTTGTTTTGCCCCGATCTAATCGAATAAAGCGGAACAAGGAAAAGCAAGAAAGAGCGCCCGCCCGTGACACAACTGCCGAAGACCCCCCTGCTCGACCAGGTCATCTACCCCGCCGACCTGCGCAAGCTCGAGGATCGCGACCTGCCGCAGCTCGCCCGCGAAGTCCGGGACGAAATGATCGACGCGGTGTCGCGCACCGGCGGTCATCTCGGCGCCGGCCTCGGCGTGGTCGAGCTGACGATCGCCATCCACAGCGTCTTCGACACGCCAAACGACCGGCTGATCTTCGATGTCGGCCATCAATGTTATCCGCACAAGATCCTCACCGGGCGGCGCGACCGGATCCGCACGCTGCGCCAGGAAAATGGGCTGTCCGGTTTCACCCGGCGGGCCGAAAGCGAATATGACCCCTTCGGGGCGGCGCATTCCTCGACGTCGATCTCTGCCGGCCTCGGCATGGCGATTGCAGCTGATCTCGACAAGGCAGACCGCCGCGTCATCGCCGTCATCGGCGACGGGGCGATGTCGGCCGGCATGGCCTATGAGGCGCTGAACAATGCCGGCGCCCTCGACGCCCGCCTCATCGTCATCCTCAACGACAACGACATGTCGATCGCGCCGCCGACCGGGGCGATGAGCGCCTATCTCGCCCGCCTCGCCTCCGGCCGCACCTATATGGGCTTCCGCGATTTCGGCAAGAAACTGACGGCCTATCTCGGCAAGAACATCGACCGGGCGATCACCCGCGCCGTCGAACATGCGCGCGGTTACGTCACCGGCGGCACGATGTTCGAGGAGATGGGCTTCTATCATATCGGGCCGATCGACGGGCATTCCTTCGAGCACCTGCTGCCGGTGCTGCGCAACGTGCGCGACAATGGACGCGGCCCGGTGCTGATCCATGTCGTCACCCAGAAGGGCAAGGGTTATCCGCCGGCGGAAGCGGCGGCCGACAAATATCATGGCGTCAACAAGTTCGACGTCATCACCGGCGCGCAGGCGCGGGTCAAGCCGAATGCGCCGAGCTATACGAGCGTCTTTGCCGAAGCGCTGGTGCAGGAAGCCGCTCTCGACGACAAGATCGTCGGCATCACCGCCGCCATGCCGAATGGTACCGGCCTCGACAAGCTCGCCGAAGCCTTTCCGTCCCGCTGCTTCGATGTCGGCATCGCCGAGCAGCATGCGGTGACCTTCGCCGCCGGCCTTGCGGCCGAAGGTTACAAGCCCTTTGCGGCGCTCTACTCCACCTTCCTGCAGCGCGCCTATGACCAGGTCGTGCACGACGTGGCGATCCAGGGTCTGCCGGTGCGTTTCCCGATCGACCGCGCCGGCTTCGTCGGCGCCGACGGGCCGACCCATGCCGGCTCCTTCGATACCGCCTTCCTCGCGACCCTGCCCGGCTTCGTGGTGATGGCGGCGGCCGACGAGGCCGAACTGAAACACATGGTGCGCACGGCGGCCGCCTATGATGCCGGCCCGATCTCCTTCCGCTATCCGCGCGGCGAAGGTGTCGGCGTCGACCTGCCGGCGCGCGGCGAAATCCTGCAGATCGGCAAGGGCCGCATCGTCAAGGAAGGCACCAAGGTGGCGCTGCTCTCCTTCGGCACCCGGCTTGCCGACTGTCTGCTTGCCGCCGAGGACCTCGATGCCGCCGGTCTTTCGACGACGGTCGCCGATGCCCGCTTCGCCAAGCCCCTCGACCGCGAACTGATCCGCCAGCTCGCCCGTCACCACGAGATGCTGATCACCGTCGAGGAAGGCTCGGTCGGCGGCTTCGGCAGCCAGGTGATGCAGTATCTTTCGAGCGAGGGCCTGCTCGACAACGGGCTGAAGATCCGTTCGCTCGTCATGCCCGACATCTGGATGGAACAGGCCAAGCCCGAAGCGATGAACGCCCATGCCGGGCTGGATCGCGCCGGGATCGTTTCGACGGTGTTCCGGGCGCTGGGACGCGGGGTTGCCGTTGGAGTGGCGGGGTAAGTGATCGGCTGAGGGTGTGCCTTGTAGCCCCTCATCCGCCTGCCGGCACCTTCTCCCCGAGGGGAGAAGAGATTTGCGGGGACGTCTCGATTCCCCCTTCTCCCCAGCGGGGAGAAGGTGCCCGTAGGGCGGATGAGGGGGCCACACGGCAGGTCCTCTCAATAAAAAAGGCGGCGCATTGCTGCACCGCCCCTTTCATTCAACATCCCTTCCGCTCAGAACTCCGTCCAGTCCTCCTGGACCGCAACCGCCGCACTTACCTCTCTGCCGCCGAAGGCCTTGGTGACCTTGCTGGCGAGCGCGCGGGCCGGTGAGGCGACGGGGCGGGAGGCCGGCGTTGCGGCTGCCGTCCTCTGGGCCGGAGCGGCAAGCTCGGTTCCGAGCTTGAACTGGCGCAGCAGTTCGTCCAGCGCGCTGGCTTCCTGGGCAAGCGCATGGCTTGCGGCGGTCTGCTGCTCGACCATCGCCGCATTCTGTTGCGTGCCCTGATCCATGTTGTTGACGGCGGTGTTGATCTCCTGCAGGCCGATCGACTGTTCACGCGTCGCGGTGACGATCGCGTTGACGTTGCGGTTGATCTCCTGCACCTCGGCAACGATCGCTTCCAGTGCCTTGCCCGTTTCGCCGACCAGCGTGACGCCGGTCTGGACATGGGTGCCGGAATTGGTGATCAGGTCCTTGATTTCCTTGGCCGCCTTGGCGGAACGCTGGGCGAGCTCGCGCACCTCCTGGGCGACGACGGCAAAGCCCTTGCCCGCCTCACCGGCGCGCGCCGCCTCGACGCCTGCATTCAGCGCCAAGAGGTTGGTCTGGAAGGCGATATCGTCGATGACGCCGATGATGTTGGAGATTTCGCCCGAGGACTTCTCGATCTGCTGCATGGCGGAGACCGCCTTGCGGACGACATCGCCGGATTTCTCGGCGCCGAGACGGGTGCGCTCGACGAGATTGCCGACATCTTCGGCGCGCTTGGCGCTGTCGCGGACGGTGGTCGTCACCTGCTCGAGCGCTGCGGCGGTCTCTTCGACGGCGGCAGCCTGCTGCTCGGTGCGGTGAGCAAGGTCATCTGCCGCTGAGCGGATCTCACCGGCGCCGGCATTGATCGCCGAGGCGTTGCGGCCGACTGACTGGAGGGCGGCCTGCAGCTTTTCGACGGCATTGTTGAAGTCGTTGCGCAGGCTGTCATATTGCGGTGCGAACGGTGTCTGGAGGCGGGCGGCGACGTCGCCGATGGCAAGGCCGGCGAGACCACCGGCCAGGGCGTCGACGGCATGGCGGAGCTCGCCTTCCTCGCGCGCCTTCTGCTCATCGCTTGCCTGGCGCTGGCGCTCGGCGTCATCCCGCATACGGTCGGTTTCACCGGCAAGGCGCAGCTTCTCGATCGCCGCCTGCTTGAAGACCAGCACCGACTGGGCCATGCGACCGATTTCGTCGCCGCGTTCGACAGCCGGAACCTCGATATCGTTCTGACCGCTGGCGAGGCGATCCATGGCCGCGGTCATGCCGACCACCGGGCGGACGATCGTGCGCGACATCAGCCAGGCCAGAACGGCGGCGGCAAGCGAGGCGACGATGCCGCCTGCAAGCAGCGTCATCTTCAGATCGCTGTTGGCATCGGCCCGGACCGCGGCGAGCGCATTCGACTTTTCGCGGGCGGTGGCCTTGATCTTGGCGGACGCCTGGCGGAACCCGTCGAGCTGACCCTTGGTGGCGTTGACGCCGATCTTGACGACCTCTTCGATCGGCATGTCGGTCTCCTTGCGCGCCTTGGTCTGCGGCTCGGCAAGTTCATGGAAATAAAGGTCGGCGGCCCTCTGCATGCCGTCGATCATCTCGATGAGCTGCGGCTCGCCTGATGCCGTCTGCTTGGCGGCGGCAATCGCCTTCAGCATGCGCTCGCGATTGGCGAAGACATCGCCATAGGTGCTGTCGCTGCGGAAGAGGATGAAGCCGCGCAGGTTGACCGCCTGCTCGAGCATTGCCTGCAGCGCGTCGTCGATCTGGTTGACGAGCAGCTCGGATTTTTCCTGCTCGGCGGAAGCGACCGCCGATGCCGTCGCCTTGGAATAGACGAAAGCCGAAACGGACATGAAGATGAGAATGAGGGCTGCGAACGTGGCCGCAAGCTTCCCGTTCAAGGATATGTTTTTAGCGGACATCGGTGAATTTCTCCTGGCGACAGTCGACGCGGCGAGAGACGGCCGCGCAAAAGGCGCAACCGCAGAGACTGGAATCGGAAACATGATCGGCGGAAGACGCCTGCGCCCTCATGGCACGAAGCGGTCCGGACGAACCGCTGCAATCGTGCCGAACCTATGCGGGCAGGCTTTAAATTTGCTTAAATCGTGCATCTGACGAATTGCCTGCAACAACCGCGCCGGAACAAAATGCTTGCAAGCGGCGGCTTTGCCGGTCATTCACAGCCGATGTCGGATCAAAACAGCCAGCGCCTCGATCAGCTTCTCGTCTCCCGCGGCCTCTTTTCCAGCCGCTCGCGGGCGCGCGACGCCGTGCAGCGCGGCACCGTCCGGATCGGCGGCCAAGTGGTAACCAAGGCCGGCGCGCTCTTCGGCGACGATGCCGCTATCGAGATCGACGATCCGGCACAGGATTACGTCTCGCGCGCCGCGTTGAAGCTCGCCGCCGCCCTCGACCATTTCCGGCTCGATCCGGCCGGCCACCACTGTCTAGATATCGGCGCGTCCACAGGCGGCTTCACCGAGGTGTTGCTGCAGCGCGGTGCCGCGCATGTCACCGCGATCGATGTCGGCCATGGGCAGATGCACCCGCGCATTTCGGGCGATCCGCGAGTGACGAACAAGGAAGGCCTCAACGCCCGCAACCTGACGGCAGAGGATATCGGCGATCCCGCCACCTTCATCGTCTCCGACGTCTCCTTCATCTCGCTGAAGCTGGCGCTTGCTCCGGCCCTTGATCTGGCCGGGCCGGGTGCGGTCGCCGTGCTGCTCGTCAAGCCGCAATTCGAGGCCGGGCGCGAGGCGATCGGCAAGGGCGGGCTCCTCAAGGACCCCGCATCCGCTCCCGCCGTCGCCTCCGAACTGCAGCGCTGGTTCACCGAGGATAGGGGCTGGAAGAGCCTCGGCCTCATCCCTTCCCCGATTGCCGGCGGCGACGGCAATCAGGAATTCCTTCTGGCAGGATTAAAACCGTGAGCACCGAAACCGTCACGATCGAGAAACTCGGCGCCCAGGGCGACGGCATCGCCGGCGGCGCCGGCGGGGCCGTCTACGTACCCTTTTCCCTGCCCGGCGAAACGGTGGCGATTGCGCGCGTCAAAAGCCACGGCACGATCATGTCGATCGCAACACCTTCGCCCGACCGGCAGGAGCCGCCCTGCCGGCATTTCGGCCCTGACGGCGTCAACGGAACCTGCGGCGGCTGCACGCTGCAGCATCTGGCGGATGCCCCCTACCGCGCCTTCAAGCGCCAGCTAGTCGTCGACGCGCTGAGATCGAAGGGGCTGACAGCGGAAGTCGGCGAGATCGTTCCGGCTCGGCCGGGCGAGCGCCGGCGCGTCGTGTTTGCGGCGCGCAAGACCGAAAAGGACATGCTGATCGGCTTCAACCAAGCCGAAAGCCATCATATCGTCGCCATCGAGGAATGTCCGATCTCCTCGGCCGGGATCGTCACGCGGCTGCCGGCGATCAAGGCGATCGCCGCTTCGCTCGCGACCAGCGCCGAACCCTTCCGGATCGCGGTGCTCGAAACTCTTTCCGGCCTCGATGTCGCCGCCGACGAGGTGAAGAAACTGTCGGACGCGCAGCGGCGCAAAGCGATCGAGACGGTGCTCGGCCTGCGCGGCATCGCCCGCGTTACGGTGAACGGCGAAATCCTGGTCGAGCCGTCGAAGCCGCTCATCGATTTCGGCGGCGTGTCCGTGTCACCGCCGGCTGGCGGCTTCGCCCAGGCGACCAAGCCGGCGGAAGAGGCGATGGCGGAGCTGGTGCTTGCCCATGCCGGCAAGGCCAAGCGGATCGCCGATCTCTTTGCCGGCGCCGGCACGTTTTCGCTGCGGCTGGCGCAGATCGGCCGCGTCCATGCTGTCGAAGCCGAGGCCAAGGCGCTCGCGGCCCTCGATCAGGCCGCCCGCAAAACGCAAGGCCTGAAGCCTGTCACGGTCGAAAAGCGCGATCTTTTCCGTCGTCCGCTGATGACGCAGGAGTTCAAGCCCTATGACATGGTCGTCTTCGATCCGCCGCGGGCCGGCGCGGAGTTCCAATGCAAGGAGCTTGCCCGCTCGGCGGTCAAGAAAATCGCGGCCGTCAGCTGCAATCCGCTGACACTGGCGCGCGATCTGGCGATCCTTGTCGAGGGCGGCTACCGCATCACCGGCGTCACGCCGATCGACCAGTTCCTCTGGACTTCGCATGTCGAGGTGGTGGCGACGTTGGAGAAGTAACCGGCGCCATTCGGCAATCGCAAATGCCCGCGGCGAGCGCGGGCATCTCCGAAGATAGCCTTCTCAAGCGGCGCGGCGGACAGCCAACGCTTCCTGAGCGCCGAGTTTGAACTGCGCCAGAAGCCGCATCAGTTTCGCGGCCTCCTGGGCAAGACCATGGCTGGCGGCCGTCTGTTCCTCGACCATGGCTGCATTTTGCTGGGTGCCCTGATCCATTGTGTTGACGGCAGCGTTGATCTCGGCGAGGCCCGTCGACTGTTCACGCGTGGCGATCACAATGGCCTCGACGTGGCGGCTGATTTCCTGCACCTGCGCAACAATCGATTGCAGCGCCTTGCCGGTATCGCCGACGAGTGTGACGCCTGAACGAACCTGAGCATTCGAAGTCGTGATCAGACCTTCGATTTCCTTGGCGGCCTGGGCCGAACGCTGGGCCAGTTCGCGCACTTCCTGGGCAACGACGGCAAAACCCTTGCCGGCTTCACCAGCGCGTGCGGCTTCGACGCCGGCGTTGAGCGCCAGCAGGTTTGTCTGGAAGGCAATATCATCGATAACGCCGATGATGCTTGAGATCTTCTCCGAGGACTGTTGGATGCCGGTCATGGCATCGACGGCCTTGCTGACGATCTCGCCCGAATGTTCGGCGTCGTTGCGTGTGCAGCCAACCAGGCTGCCGGCCTCTTCGGCGCGGCGAGCAGTATCCTTGACGGTCGTGGTGATCTCTTCCAGAGCGGCAGCCGTTTCCTCGACGGAGGCCGCTTGCTGTTCGGTGCGGCGGGCAAGGCCGTCCGCAGCGGTACGGATTTCCGTCGCTCCAGCGTCGATTGCATGGGCATTGCTGCCGACGGCCAGGAGGGCAGCGTCCAGCTTGGCGACAGACGTGTTGTAGTCGCTGCGAAGGCGATCGAGGTGAGAGGCAAAGGGTGTTTCGATGCGATGGGCAAGATTGCCTTCGGAAAGTGCTCCAAGCGCGCCGGCAAGCGCATCGACGGCATTGCGGATCTCCGCCGCTTCGCGTGTTTTCTGCGCTTCGCGTTCCCGGCGCTCGCGCTCCGTCAGCGAACGGCCCTGCTCGGCTTCGTCTTCCAAGCGCTCCCGGTCGACAGCATTCGCCTTGAACACGGCAACGGCCTCCGCCATCGAGCCGATCTGATCACGGCGCTCCTCGCCTGGAATGGCGGCGGAAAGATCACCGGCGGCAAGCTTCTGCATGGCAGCGGTCATCGCCGTGATCGGACGGATGACGAAGCCGTGCAACAGCCATGCCATGGCGGCAATCATGATGCCGACGGCAAGGAGCGTGGCGACAAGGGCTGCGATGCGGAACTGGTTGAGCGTGGCGAAGGCTTTGTCGCTGTCGACCACGAAGCCGAGATACCACTTTACAGTCGGAAGACCCTCGACCGGCACGAAGGACACCAGCACCGGTTTGCCGGCAAATTCGGTTTCGGTAAGGCTGCCGCCGATCGTCGGCGTGATCGTCGGGAAGGCATCGGCCAGCGTCTTCGTTACCAGCTTCGCATCGGGGTGGATGAGAATTTGGCCGCTGTTATTAACGAGGAAAGCCTCGCCCTGCCCGCCAAGATTGATCTCCTTGATCATCTTGACCATGGTTTCCAGCGAGAAATCGCTGGCAGCAACGCCGGCAAGCTTGCCATCGCGGGAAACCGGAACGGCAGAGCTGATGATGAGATTGCCGCTGGATGCGTCAGTATAGGGTTCGGTCAGCACGGGGGCGTTTGCCTTGACGGCATCCTGATACCAGGGACGCTTGCGCGGATCGTAATCCGCCGGCAGCGGCAGGTCCGGCCACGACGTGAAGACGCCCTGCTCATCGCCGAGGTAGGTGCTGACAAACTGGGTGGCAAGCACGTTGTTCTGCAGAACCTTGCGAACACCGTCACGATCGACTGCCTTGCCAACAGCATCGCCGACCATGGCGGTCAAGATGACGCGCCCGTTCATCCAGTTGGCGAGGCTGTGGGCGGCCTGCTCACCCGAGGATTTGATATTCGCTTCGATCGAAGCGGTGGTCACGCTACGCTGAACGTGATCGATGTAATAGGAAAAGGCGGCGAAAGCAGCTAGGACTACGACAGACGCTGCAACCAGGATGCGCGTCATCAAATTGGTCTTCTTTGTCACGCCATGCACTCCTTCAAATAGATTCGGGGGCGCAACGGTAAAGCACGCTGCCAAGTGGGCGGCGGCACCGTTGGATGAATTTGAACAAGGGGGTCAAGCACATCATGCGCCCGGACGGCCGAGGGAATCCGTCGCGCTCTAGTTATTTAGCTTATACTTAAAAGGAGCTTAAGATCTCAGCAAAAACCATGAGATTATAGGGGCTCAACGTCGCATAAAAGCTTCGAAAGCGGCCCGCGCCTCTGCACTTTTCAGCCGGGCTGAGAAATGGCGAGCCTCGTCATCGATACGGGCGATAATTTCCTGCTGCGGGCCGCGGAGGAGTTCACGGGCGATGCGCAGCGCCTCGGGCGGCTTGGCGGCAAGCTTTGCGGCGACCGCCAGCGTCTGGCTTTCAACTGCTTCCGGCGTCGTCACCTTCCAGATAAGTCCGGCTTGCCGCGCCTCCTCGGCGCTGAAGGCCTCTCCGGCAGCGAGCATGGCAAAAGCCCGCTGGTGTCCCATAATGCGCGGAGCAATCAGGCTGGACGCCGCTTCCGGCACCAGCGCCAGATCGACGAAGGGCGTGCGGAATTGGCTGCGGTCGGAAGCAATCGTCAAGTCGCAATGTAAGTTGAGGGTCGTGCCGATGCCGATCGCCAGGCCGTCTATCCCGGAGACCAGCGGTTTTTCCGATCTGACGAGCGCATAGAGGAAATCGATCAGTTCCTCTCCCATGCTGCCGCTCGTGGCGGCGGCCAGAAAATCGCCTATGTCGTTGCCGGCGGAAAAGCTGCCTTCGGTGCCGAGGAACACGGTCGCCCTGATATTCGCGTCCGTATTGGCGTTATTCAGCGCATCGGCCATGGTGCGGTACATCGCCCGCGTAAAAGCATTCTTCTTTTCCGGCCGGTTGAAGCGGATGAGCTGGACGCCTTGATGGGCGGAAGGCTGCTCGACGACGATGTGATCGGTCATGTGGTTTCCTCAGGCAAGCAGGATGCGAGCGGCGGCGAGGCTTGCGGCGCCGTTGACCACCCGGTCGCGAAGGGCCGCGGCCTCGGCCAGTAGGTTTTCGGCGGCGAAGCGGCAGAGCGAGATGCGGCCCTCGCCTCTGCCATCCGCGCTCTCGGCGAGCGCACCCTTGGCGAGATAACAGCCGGTGAGCACGAGACCGAACAGGCGCTGATAGGGCGTGGCGCCGGAGAGCGCGTCAGCGGCCCTCTCCTCTGCCTGCGCCTTCAGGAGCCAGGCGGTCGCTTGTTCCAGATCGACGATGGCGACATCGAGCCTTGCGGCCGTCTCACCGAAGCCACCGAGATTCGAACGGCGCACACTCTCGACGATCTGCTTGAGCTCGGCGATGAAACCCTTGACCTGGTCGCCGCCGGAGAGCGGCAGCTTGCGGGTGACGAGGTCGATTGCCTGGATGCCGTTGGTGCCCTCGTAGATCGGCGCGATGCGGGCATCACGCAGATAACGCGCCGCCCCCGTTTCCTCGATGAAGCCCATGCCGCCATGCACCTGAATGCCGAGCGAGGCGACGTCGACGCCGGCATCGGTCGAAAAGGATTTGGCGATCGGCGTCAGCAGCGCGGCGCGCTCCTGCCAATGGCGGCTATCCCCGCCTGCCCGGTGCGACATGTCGATCGCGTGGGCGCAGGCATAAGCGATGGCCCGCGACCCCTGCGTCAGCGCCTTCATGGTCAGCAGCATGCGGGCGACATCGGGATGCTCGACGATCGGGCTCATGCCGGCGCCGGTCCAGCCCGGCGCCCTTCCCTGCGTGCGTTCCCCGGCATAGGCAAGCGCCTTCTGGGTGGCGGCCTCGGCAATCGCCACGCCCTGCATGCCGACGGCCAGGCGGGCATTGTTCATCATCGTGAACATGCAGGCCAGCCCCTTGTTCTCCTCGCCGACCAGCCAGCCCACGGCGCCCTTTTCATCGCCGAACCGGCCGTCGCCATAGATCATCGTGCAGGTCGGCGAGCCGTGGATGCCGAGCTTGTGCTCCAGCGAATGGCAGAAGAGGTCGTTGCGAGGCCCAAGCGAACCGTCGTCGTTGACCAGGAACTTCGGCACGAGGAAGAGCGAGATGCCGCGCGTGCCGGCCGGCGCATCCGGCAGGCGGGCCAGGACGAGATGGATGATGTTGTCGGCCGCGTCGTGTTCGCCCCAGGTGATGAAGATCTTCTGGCCGAAGAGGCGGTAGCTGCCGTCATCGCGGCGTTCGGCGCGGGCCTTGAGGACGCCGAGATCGGAGCCGGCATGCGGCTCCGTCAGGTTCATGGTGCCGCTCCATTCGCCGGACACCATCCTTGCCAGATACTTCTCCTTCAGCGCGGCGCTGCCATGGGTACTGACCGCTTCGATGGCGCCCATCGTCAGCGTCGGCGCGAGCGCGAAGGCCATCGAGCCGGAATTCCACATTTCCAGCGCCGCGACATTCAGCATATGCGGCAGCGCCTGGCCGCCGAAAGCCTCCGGCGCGGTCAGGCCGTTCCAGCCGCCGGCGATCCAATGGCGATAGAGATCGCACCAACCATCCGGCAGCCGGACCTCGCCATTCTCCAGACGAGCGCCCTGGCGGTCGCCGATCTCGGCGAGCGGCGCCACTTCTTCTGTGGCAAAACGTCCCGCCTCGGCCAGGATGGCGTCAATGAGATCTTCGCCGAGGTCTCCGAAAACTCCGTTCGAAATCGCCTCGCCCATGCCGGCTACATGCTTCAGCGTGAAGGCAATTTCTTCGATGGGCGCCTTGTACATGCATTCTCCTCCGTGGGACCGGCTCGCATCCGGCAAAGCCCCTCCGAGGCAAGGGCTAATTGATTTTTACGTAAACGTCAATTTCGATTTCGCGGGCGATCATGCGATATTCGCGCCCGGCATGGCGCTTTCTTCTTGCACCCTTGCGCAATTGACCGTCATGGAGAAACTCTAAAGAAATGACTTCGCCTTCGCAAAGGACCGGCGAACAATGGATACATTGCCCGTCAACATACCCGGTTTCGTCTGGGCCTATCGCTTCTCGCCCGACGAAAAAACCGCGGTGCGATTGAACAACAGTGCGACGGTGGCGGAACTGACCGCCGATGATGGTTTTTACTGGCTGCACCTCAACCTCGTCGATGCCCGCGTACCGGCCCTGTTGGAGACCCTCACCGGGCTGACGGAGGATGCAAAATCGGCGCTCACGACACGTGACACGCATGCGGCGATCACCGTCGACGATCAGATGCTCTACGGTACGCTCGTCGACTGCCAGCGCGATTTCGCCCAGGACACCAACAATCTTGGCTGGCTGCATTTCGCCATGTCCGACCGCTTCATCATCACCACGCGGCTGCAGCCGCTGCGCAGCGTCGAGCGGGCACGGGCGCTGATCGAGAAGAACCCCGGCAAATTTTCGGGGCCGGTCGATCTTTTCGAACTGCTGGTCATCGAGTTCCAGCGCACCCTCATCACGATCGTCATCGAACTCACCGAAGAGCTGAACCAGATCGAAGACATCGTCTACGACAACGCGCCGCGCGACGAGCGCCGGCGGCTGGCGCCGGTCCGGCGGACCGTGGTCCGGCTGCATCGGCACCTTCGCACCGTTCTGGCGCTGATGCGCCGCGCCGCGGCGGCCGACGAAGACGAAATGCCCTTCGGCTTCGACGATGTGGCAAGGCGGCTGACGAGCCGGCTGGAAACGGTCGACCACGATATCTATGCACTGCAGGATCGGGCCCGCCTGCTGCACGAAGAAATCGATTCGAAACAATCCTCCGAGACCAACCGCCATCTCTATCTATTGTCGATCATGACCGCCTTCCTGCTGCCGCCGACGCTGGTGACCGGCTTCTTCGGCATGAACACGGCCAACCTGCCCTTTTCGGTCGGCGACTACGGCACGGAATATGCTTTCATCCTGATCATCGGCTCGATCGCCTTCGCCTGGTGGCTGCTGCGGCGGGTGAATATTCTTTAAACCGCAGCCGAATTGGCCCGTTATCGGCCTGCCAGCACGCTTGCCTAGGTCGAGCCACGTGTCTTGACCCAGGCAAACAGCCTCTGTCCAAGATGGAGAATTGCACTCCTGGCGCGGCCCATTATAGGGCTTGAACGTGTTCTCGTGGTGCGAGAGGACCGGCAGCGGTTGGCGCACTAGGAGACGTGGCTGAACCCATCTGGGACGCGGCCACTGTCAGCATTGCGACGCTCTGACCATCTGATTATGGCCTCGGCGATGGCGGGCAATCTCAGACATCGATGCCCGCGTGATCAGTAGTTTCATGCCGCCACCTCGCCCGGAACGGATCTTGCACGGTTACTAATATGTTCACCGTGTGGAGGTCTAATGTCATGAAGTGGCACACACCTGGAGAATTTTGCCCTCTGATGCTCGTCGTGAACGGGCCGGAAAAATACAAGCTCGTCGCGAGCCTCTGGGAGGCGGCCCAAATGCTGACCGCCTGCTGGCCCCTCGACGATGGGGAGGAATATCTTACAGCTATCATGGTGTGCCGTGATGCGATCCATGGGGATGTTCCGGCTGAGGACGCGCGGGAAGCGCTGATCCGTGCCGCAAAGGAAGCAGGCATTCCGGTAATCACCGTCGTTCACTGAGTTTGTGCGCTGTTCCTTCAATGCCACGGCCCTCCGCTTCGCGCCCCACGTTTGGCCCTTCCCCTCTCCCGTTTGCGGGGAAAGGGGAAGGGTGAGGGGCAGCATTCGGGACCTATCAATAAGGCGAATAGCACTGCTGCCGTGGGCCGTTATAAGGCTGGAAGGTGTTGTCGTATGCGCGGTAGGACCGGTAGCGGTTCGCGCACCAGGCGACGTGGGCCGAACCCATGCGCGGCGCGGGCGCGGCGTAGCGCGGAGCAGCAATGACGGCGCCGGCGCCGAAGGCGGCCAGCGGATACCAGTAGCCGTTATAGCGGCGATAGCCCGGGCGGTAGTAGGAATAGCCGCGATAGCCACCATACCAACCCGGCCGGTAGTAGGCGCCGGGGCGATAGCCGGGCCGGTAATAATCCCGGCGGTACGGCCGATAATAATCGCGGTAATATTGGACATTCTCGACAGCCGAGGTTTTTTCAACCTGCGGCGCGGCCGGCATCTGTATTGCTTGCGACGGCACGAAGCCCGTCAGCACGACAGCGGCGGCCAGTACCGCGGTCGCAATTTTGTTTCTCAGGCCGATCATTTCTTTCTCTCCATTCAGCAGCGATAACCGCTTGGTCCTGCAACGCTTTCGGGAGAAAATGGTTCCAAAAGCGGCCGGAACGGGCCGCTTTTGGAAAGCGGGCTCAATTGGCGCGCTCAGGCGACGGCGGAGATTTTCGCCGTTTCACCCTGCAGGCGGTTCACCATGAAGTTCGAATACCATTCGAGGAACTGCATGACGCCGCCTTCGTGCAGGGCGGAATAAGGACCGGGCTCATAGGCGGGCGAGTGAATGCCGAAGGCATTTTCCTCGACGATCCGGCGGTCCTGGTCGTTGGTCTCGGTCCAGACGTGGGTCAGTTCCTCGAGATTGTAATCCACGCCTTCGACGGCGTCCTTGTGGACGAGCCACTTGGTCGTCACCGCCGTCTCGTTGGCGCTGAGCGGCAGCACCCGGAAGGAGATGGCGTGGTCGCCGAGCAGATGGTTCCACGTCGTCGGGTAGTGGAAGAGCAGCATGGTGCCGATATGGCTGATCGAGATATCGTCGGAAATCCGGCGCTGCACGGCGGGCTTGCCCGACATGGTGTAGCTTTCGGCGTCCTCGATCAGCGGCATGCGGGCGATGCGGAATTGACCGTCCGGCGAAATCTGGAACTTGCTCGGCAGGCCGGCGGCCTCGCAGCGCGCCCAATGGCCGGCGATCTCCGGATCGTCGGCGCCGCCGTCGGTGCCGGTGACGCTCGGGGCTTCGGGATAGGTGCGGCAGAGTTCTGGGTGATTGGCGGCGCAGTGATAGCACTCGCGGTTGTTTTCCCAGACGAGCTTCCAGTTGCCCTTCTCGATGATCGTGCTCTGGAAAGCGACCTTGGTCTCGCCGATCCGGTGCGGCGCCATATAGGGCTCGATCTTGTCGCGCACCGGCTTGAAATCGGGGGCAGCGTCGGCGAGGCAGATGAAGATGTAGCCTGCCACGCTCTCGCAATGGACGGGCTTCAGGTTGAAGCCCGACTTGTCGAAATCGTCGCCCATGTGGCGGGCAAAGGCGAGCTTGCCGTCGAGATCGTAAGTCCACTGATGATAGGGGCAGACGAGGCGCACGGAAGAGCCATGCTCCTTCGTGCAGACGCGCGAGCCGCGATGGCGACAGCTGTTGTGGAAGGCGCGGATGACATTGTCGCGGCCGCGGACGATGACGACGGGATAGCTGCCGATCTGCACGGTGAAATAGGCGCCCGGCTTCGGCAGTTCGCAATCATGGCCGATGAACAGCCAGTCGCGGTAGTAGATCATCTCCATGTCGAGCTTGAAGTAATCCTCGTCGGTGTAGAACGGCTGTTCGAGGCTGAAACCCTCGCGGCGGTTCTTGAGCTGACGTAAAACGTTGCTGCGAATATCCATCTTCATGTCCTCGTGCACCCGGCTGCCGCCTTCAAGCCGAAGGCTATGGAAGCGCGCCTGCTTCCTTCTCCTGCGGGAGAATTGTTCATGACGCCATTTAATCACCTGGCATTCCTGCCGCTTAGTTGTAATGCGACATCGGCTTCGAAATTGACGACAGGACGCGCCGGGGCTTCAAGATGCCCTCCCCGTCGATCCGATCGTCCGACTCTGCGGGCAATTATCGCCATTTGCGACATTGCGTAAAGACCGGATCGGCAAAGAGAGCGGCTCTCCGATATCGACGATTGTCGCATTTACGACATCGCCGGCTTCCACCTGATGCGCCGGCCGCTTCTTAACATCGCATTAAGCATACGATCTTATCCTGCTTTCGACCTCAGACCGACGAAGCGCTAAACCATGGCCAGACTCCGCTATTTCGACGCGAAAGAAGTAATCCGGCCGCAGGAGCGGCCACTGGTCGCCGCGCATTCCGAATTCCTGCGCACCGGCCGCATCCCCCGCGACCGGCGCCACTGGCTGGCTGAGGAAAGGCGCTACCTCACCCATGACGAGGTCGCCGCAAAGACCGGCCGCAAGCTGCAAGCGGCCGGCGAGAAGACGCATCAGCACATCAACGGCTTCCATCACTCGATCCAGTTTCCGAAGATGATCTTTCACCGGACGCTGGAGGACAGCCCGCATCTGGGTTATTGCCACGTCACCGCAGCCCGCACGAAATTCGCCCGCTACGAAGAGGTGAGCTGGGCCTTCTACATCGCCAACTTCTATTCCGAAATCGGCGACAACGACAACTTCTTCGAACGGATCGACGTCGGCTATTCCCGGATGTATTTCGCCGTCGCGATCAAGCCGGGTGAGGAGTCCTCCGAGAAGATGACGATCGACCGTTCCGTGCGCGGCAATGGGCTGCTCTTTCGCACCCACGATCCGCAGGCGGCGATCCGAAACATCCTGCTGCTCGGGGCCCGCAACGAACAGCTGCGCGAAATCATCCGGCAGCTATAAACGCGATTGATCGTCGGCGACGGAAAGCCTAATGACTGCCGGAACCAGACACGGGCAGCACATGGCACGAATTATCGATATCGGGGCAAACAGGCAGGCGGCGCTCGAAGCGGCCTGTGCCGCTCTTTCCGACGGCTTTGCCATCGCCATGCCGACGGAGACCGTCTACGGCCTTGCGGCCGACGCCACCAATCCGGCGGCCATCACCCGCATCTACGAGACAAAGGGCCGGCCGCGCTTCAACCCGCTGATCTGCCACATGGCCGATCTTGAGATGGCCGAACAGCATGCCGAGTTCGACCCCGTATCGCGGGCGCTCGCCAAAGCCTTCTGGCCCGGCCCGCTGACGCTCGTGCTGCCGCTGAAGGCTGAAAGCCCGATCCACGCGCTGGCGACCGCCGGTCTCGACAGCGTCGGCGTGCGTGTGCCCAAGGGCTTTGCCGGCAGCCTGATCAGTGCCTTCGGGCGGCCGCTCGCAGCGCCGAGCGCCAATACGTCAGGCGCCATCAGCGCAACGAGTGCGGCTCATGTCGAGGCCGATCTCGGCGCGAGAATCCCGTTGATCCTCGATGCGGGGCCGAGCGCCGTCGGTGTCGAATCGACCATCATCAAGGCCGAGGGCGACCGGCTGCGGCTGCTTCGCCCCGGCGGACTGGCGGCACGCGAGATCGAGCGTGTCGCGGGCAAGCCGCTGCTGCGCGCAAAAAAGGCATCGGCGGCGATCGAGGCGCCGGGCATGCTCGCCTCGCATTATGCACCGGGCGCCAGCGTGCGCCTCAACGCGACGGCGGTGGAACCCGGCGAAGCGCTGATCGCCTTCGGCAGCGCGGCGGTCGAAGGTGCGCGCGCGGCGCGCATCGTCCTCGACCTCAGCCCGCGTGGTGACCTGGCGGAGGCCGCTGCCAATCTTTTCGACTATATGAAGCGGGCCGATGCCAGCGGCGCTGCGAGCATCGCCTTCTCGCCCATTCCGGACGACGGCCTCGGCGAAGCAATCAACGACCGCCTGCAAAGGGCCGCCGCGCCCCGCGACTGACAGAGCTGATAGAAGCGATTAGGATCGACCTGATGAGCAGCCCCGGCATTTCCACCGATCTTCTCGACCGTTTCGCCGCAATCGTCGGCGATAAATATGCGCTTCGCGGCGAAGCCGATCTGGCGCCGCATCTGATCGAAAACCGCGGGCTCTATCATGGCACTTCCCCTCTGCTGCTGAAGCCCGGTTCGGTCGAAGAGGTCTCGGATATCATGAAGCTTGCGACGGAGACCGGAACGGCGATCGTGCCGCAGACCGGCAATACCGGCCTCGTCGGCGGCCAGACGCCGCGCACCGGCCAGGCCGACATCATCCTGTCGCTCGAACGCATGACGAGAATCCGTGACGTCGACCCAGTGGCGAACGTGCTGGTCGCCGATGGCGGCGCCATCCTCGCCGATGTGCAGAAGGCGGCCGAGGCGCATGGGCGGCTCTTTCCGCTGTCGCTCGGCTCCGAGGGCTCCTGCCGCATCGGCGGCAATCTCTCCACCAATGCCGGCGGCACGGCCGTGCTCGCCTATGGCAATATGCGCCAGCTGTGCCTCGGGCTCGAAGTGGTGCTGCCGACCGGCGAAATCTGGGATGGCCTGCGCCGCCTGAAGAAGGACAATACCGGTTATGACCTGCGCGACCTCTTCATAGGCGCGGAGGGCACGCTCGGCATCATCACCGGCGCGGTGCTGAAGCTGTTTCCCCAGCCGCTCGGCCATCAGGTCGCGTTTGCCGGCCTGCGCTCGGTCGAGGATGCGCTCGCCCTCTTCAATCTCGCCGCCAGCCTCTGCGGCACCTCGCTCACCGGTTTCGAGCTGATGCCCCGCTTCGGCGTCGAGATCACCACGCGCCATATCGACGGCGTGCGCGACCCGCTGGAAGCGGCTTATCCCTGGTATGTGCTGATCGACATCTCGACGTCGGATTCGGCCGAGACGGCGGAGCGGATGATGAATGGTGTGCTCGAGCAGGGCTTCGAGGCCGGGCTGGTGCTGGACGCCGCGATCGCCGCCTCCGTCGCCCAGCAGAAGGCGATCTGGCACATGCGCGAGAGCATGTCGGATGCGCAGAAGCCGGAAGGCGGTTCGATCAAGCACGACGTGTCCGTGCCGGTGTCGAAGATCCCGCATTTCATGGCCGAGGCAGAGAAAGCTGTGATGGCGGCGATGCCGGGCGCCCGCATTTGCGCCTTCGGCCATATGGGCGACGGCAACATTCACTACAATATTTCCCAGCCGATCGGCGCCGACAAGGCCGCGTTCATCGCCCGCTGGCGCGAAATGAACCATATCGTCCATGGGCTGGTGCTCGCCCATGGCGGCTCGATCTCGGCCGAGCACGGCATCGGCCAGCTGAAGCGCGACGAACTGACGGCGATCCGGCCGGCGATCGAAATCGAACTGATGCGCCGCATCAAGCGCGCCTTCGACCCCGCCAATATCATGAACCCGGGAAAGGTCGTCAGCCTCGACGTTTGAGGGCGGCGGTCGGGGTTGGCGCGCTTGAAAGGCGCCTTCCTCTCCTCCCTCATTCCTGTGCTCGTCACAGGAATCCAGTGCGCCCAAGTCCTTGGGCGCGGAAGACTTCCTTCAAAGCCGCATGAGTCATTCAACGCGCGGACGCGCGGTGGCTGGATTCCTGTGACGAGCACAGGAATGAGGGTGAAGAAATGGCAGCATCTCAAACCTACGGCGCCGTAGCGGCGTGCTGGATTAGCCGCTGGTCTTAAACCTGCCGGATTAGCCGCCGCCGGTCAGGATCTGCAGCGCCGGCGATTGCTGGGTGCTGTTCTGGACGTCGTACATCGCGGTGAAGCGCCGCAGCAGCTTGTCGACCTTTTTCGGATCCTGGAGATCCTCGAGCTTGACGAAGCGATTGATGAGATCGGCCTGCTTGGCGACGTCCATGCCCGAGATCTGTGACGGCAGGCTGTAAGCTGTCGTGATGACCTGATAGAGCGCCCTGTCGCCAAGGATGCCGTAGATCGAGGTGATGCTGGAGGCCTTGCGGCTGAAATAGAGCGCCAGACGGACGCCGTCGTTGCTTTCGCCCTGCTGGGTTTCCAGCGTTTGCTGCAGGTAGAGCTGCTCTGTGTGGTCCTCGGCCGCCTTGTTCTGGATGGTGCCGATCTTGGCGCGGGTCAGATTGCCGTCCTTGTCGAAATTGAAGGCGGCGACGATATCCTTGAAACGCGCATCGGCCTTGGTGTTCAGATAGCTCTTCTTGTCGTCGGGGTCGGAGGTGAAGATCTTCTTCAGCGTCGCCTTGTCGTAATCCTTCGGGTCGAGGTTGTTCGCCTTCAGCACCAGATCGGTGAGGCGGCTGTCGTCGAGGAAATCGTCGAGCGACTTCACCTTCGCTATGCCCTTGGCGAAATAATCGACTTCCGCCGTCGCATCCTTCGCCGCCTTGTCCTTCACCGGGCCGTCCTTCAAGAGCATGGTGACATGCGCCTTGTAGTCGGTGGCGTATTTGGCCATGGTCGCTTCGGGAAGCGCCTGGAAGGGCGCCGCCGCCTTGCCGTCGGGACCGAAGTTGAAGGCGCGGGCAAGATTGGTGATGCGTTCGTCCTTGAGCGAGGCGATATAGCCATTCGGGTCGTAGGCATCACTCGTCAGGATCTTGCGCATCATCGAGCGCGGCAGTTCCTGGTCCGTCAGTCCGAAGGCCTGCAGCGCCACATGATAGGGGTCCGGCAGATCGTCGTTGCTCTTGCTGAAATCGGCCGCGGAATTGGTCCGCAGAAAGTCATTGACGCTGTCGATCGCCGAGAAATCGAGCAGGCTGGTGCTGTCGGCCATCATTTTCTTGTAGTTGGACACGACATCATCAATCGCCTCGTCACGCTCGTCGTCGTAACGCGCCATGTAATTGTCATTGGTGGCCTGCGCCTGTTCGGCGGTCTGGACCGAACTGATGGCGGGAAGCGAGCCATCGGCGGCGAAGTTGAAATCGGCGTTGAGATCGGCGTAGCCGGCGGCGGCAGCGGCCGTCGCATCGGTGAGGATGCTCCTCAGATCGGTATTCGAGATCGTGGAGGGCAGATTGTAGGTGCTCTTCAGGAAATTGGTGATGGCGGGATCGGCAAGCAGATCATCGACATTGGCGATCGTCGCCATGCGGGAGGAGTAGTCGTTTGTGCGCGCCGAGGCGGCGATTTTCGTGTTGGTGATCTGGCTGGCGGTCTGGGCAGCCATGCCATCCTCCAGCGATCCGTCAGCCTTGAAATTGAAGGCGGCGGCGACGTCCGCATAGGTGCCGGTTCCGCTCTGATCGGTCAGGATGTTGCGAAGATCGGTGTCGCTGACCGTCGGCGGGATGCCATAGGCATTGCGCACGAAGTTGTTGAGCCTGTTGTCCGCCAGCAATTGATCGACGTTCGAGATTCCGGCGATGGTCGATTGATAATAGACTGCCGCACTGTCGGCCTTGTTGGCGGTGTTGGCGCTTTGCGCGGCGGTCTGCGTGGCGTACAGGGTGGCGACGGAACCGTCCGCCTTGAAATTGAAGAGATCGTGAACGTCGCCATAGCCTTGGGCGCTGGCCGCCGCGGGATCGACCAGGAAAGTCCTCAGCGTCGCGTCGGAGATGCTGTCGGCGATCTGCATGCTGTTTCGGAGATAGCTGACCGCAACCGGATCGGACATGATGTCGTCGACATTGGTGACACTGCCGATCATGGCGTTGAAGTGGGCTGCATTTGCCGCCGAGTTGTCGGTGGTCGATTTGCGCTGTGCGTCCGTCTGGATCACCGAACCGTTGATCGAGCCATCCGCCTGGAAATTGAAATCGGCATTGAGATCGGCATGGCCTTGCGCGGCGGCATAGGCCGGGTCGGTCAGGATGCTCTTCAGCTCGGCATTGCTGAAACTGGTGCCGAGGCCGTAGGCATCCTTGATGTAGCGCGCCAGCACGCTGTCGGCGAGCAGATCGTCGACATTGGTGATGCTGCTCGATTGCGAGGTCACGATATAGTAGTTGCCGGTGTTTGACGCGGCCGACTGCAGCTTGTTCGCCTGATCGATCGTCTGGACGCGCCCTGTGGTAGAGGTCGAGCCGTCCGCCTTGAAATTGAAGGCGTTGTAGACGTTGGTAAAGCCCATCAGCTGGGCGTAGCCTGGATCGGTCAGCACCTGGCGCAGCGCTGCCGAGGTGAAGTCGGCGCCCATGCTGTAGGCCGTCTTGATATAAGAGGTCAGGCGGGCGTCGGCGACGAGATCGTCGACATTGGTGATCGTGCCGATCTTGGCGGTGTAATAGGCCTGGTTGTAGTCGGCAGCGGTCTTGCTGACATAGTAGACATCAGAACCAACCGAATTGTCGATGATGACGGATTGGGAATTCAGCGTGTAGGTCTCGATGACCGAGGCCTTCTGCGTCGCCGTCTGCGCCGTGCCGTTAACGGTGCCGTCGGCATTGAAGCTGAACTGGGCGGCAAGCGCCTTGTACTTGTCGCCGCCCTGCGTGTTGACGACGCTTGTCGGGTCGCTGAGATCGCTTGTGAGCACCTGGCGCAGAAAGTCCTTCGACGCAAAGGTGGGATCGATCTTGAAGGTCTTCAGCACATAGGTGCGCAGCCGGGTGTTGTTGACCAGGTCGTCGACGGTCTGCACGCTGTCGATATTGTTGCTGTAATAGGTGCTCTCGACGCTCGCCGCCTTGTCGGCATCGATGAAGGACTGCTTGTAGAGGCCGATGAGGTCATCCTCCTGCGCGTCCGTCTGCACGTCCTTCTCGGGCGCATTGAAATTGAAGGCGGCGGCGAATTCGCGGTAGCGCGTGTCGGAAAGCTTGTTGGCGTAGCTGTCGGGATCGGTCAGATCGCTTTCCAGCACCTTCTTCATGAAGGCCTTGGCATAGGTCATGTCCTCGAGGCCATAGGCCTTCATCGCGTAGCTATAGAGCTTGTAGTCCCCGAGGAAATCGTCGACGTCTTTGACCTTGTTGATGTTGTCCGCGTAGTACTGGGCGTCCTTCTTGACCGTCGCCTGCGACGCAACCTTGTTCAGGCTCGACGTCATATCCTTCGACAGGATCGTGTAAGCGAGGGAAGCCGTGATCATGAATAGCGCCCTTTTCGGCAAAATCTCTAAAAGAACGACGAACTGCTGGTGGGCCCATTTTGCCACGCAAAGCTTACCTGAGACTTACCTTTAGCTTGCGTCATTTCAGGGCAGCATACCGTTCACCTTCCGGAAACCCTGCCGGATTCGGTTTTGATAACCATCAGGGGAGGCAAAGTTTTCTTAACCGCAATTTTTAAGCTGTACGGAAGGGCAGCCGCCTATTGTCGGCCATAGAGGACGAAAAGTCCCGAGGAGAAGACCGCAAACCGGCTCTCAGGTAAGACAAGGGTAGAATGAAATGAACAATCCCGTTTTGAAGCCCGCTTGGGCTGGCACGACGCTGCGTCTCGATCCGTCCCGCTTCCCGCAGCAGGTCAGCTACGCCATCCATGATTGTTCGGATGACGTCAGCATCACCATAGACGAACGCGGCGCAGTCCTGCGTAAAGTCCTTCCCTCCAGCGGCCTGCCGCTCTCGATTGCCCTGCCGAAGCGCGTCTTCAAGGGTGTCGCCGCCCGCGCCATCGACCACGGCGACGGCGAGGTGACCGTCACGCTCGAACTTCACCACGCCGATCCCGAGCTCTGCATTCCGCTGCTCGTCGCTCATGATCTCAGCGACATTGCCGCCGACTGGCGCAGCTGGTCCGAGGCTTTCCGCATTCCGATGCTGATGGTCGAGGCCGACGGCGTCGCGCGCCCGCTCGAAGATCATATCGGGGCGCTGCGTACCAGCGATCTCAAGCCGCGCCGCCGCCATTCCTACTTCGCCAATCGCCGTCCGCGCTTCCTCGTGCGCCGCACCACCGGCCAGCTCGGCGTCGCCATGAAGATCGAGGGCAAGGAAATCATCGCCCGCAACTGACCGAAATCGCAACAACCGCGTTTCGGCAGGACGAATTCCGAATCTCTCAGACCCGGCGCTCGCGCCGGGTTTGGCTTTTCCTGCGCCGTTTCATTCAGGGAATGGCAAAGAGCAGCGAGAGGAAGAGGCCGGAGAAGATCGTCAACCCGACGCGGTTGTTCGACTGGAACAGCACCAGGCATTGGGCGGCATCGTGGATATCGAGCCGGACGATCTGCCAGGCGAACATGCCGGCCGCACCGAATAGGGCGAGAAAGGCGACGAGATTGGCGCCGGCGAGCACGAAAGCCGCAAACATCAGTATCAGCGTCAGCCCATAAAGGCCGATCAGCCATGTCCTGGTTTTGTCGCCGAAGAGGCGCGCGGTCGAGCGGACGCCGATCAGCGCGTCGTCCTCCTTGTCCTGATGGGCATAGATCGTGTCATAACCGATCGTCCAGGCAACCGAGGCCGCGTAGAGCAGGACGGCGGCGAGGGAAAGTCCGCCCAAAATGCCGGCCCAGCCCATCAGCGCACCCCAGGAAAAAGCCAGGCCGAGATAGAATTGCGGCCAGTCGGTGAAGCGTTTGGCGTAGGGATAAAGCGCCACGATGCCAAGCGAGAGCAGGCCGAGGAAGACGGTGAACCAGTTGAACTGCAGCAGCACGAAGAGACCGACCAGCGCCTGCAGGCCGATGAAGATCTTCGCATGGGCGCGCGTGACCCGGCCGGAGGGGAGCGGACGCGACCGCGTGCGCGCCACCTGCGTGTCGATCTCGTGGTCGACGAGATCATTATAGGTGCAGCCGGCGCCGCGCATGGCGACCGCGCCGATGAAATAGAGAAAAAGGTGGGACACCAGCAGGCTGCCGGAATAGAGCCCTTCATCGATCGCCACATTGGCGGCGAGCGTCGCCGACCAGAAACACGGCCACATCAACAGCTGCCAGCCGATGGGCCGATCCCAGCGCGCAAGCTGCGCATAGGGCCAGAGCCATGGCGGCAGGATCCGGTAGACCCAGTTATCGGAGGGCGCGTCGGAGACGCGATCGTTAAAATGCTCACTGTCCTGCATGCCGCTCATCTAGCGACCGGTTGGCGATCCGGTCAAGCAGCGATCGCCGCGGCAACGTCCTTTGGCCCCCGGCGACGACGCGCGGCGGTGACGCTCACTCCAGCGAAAAATTGAACCTGTAGGTCGCCGAGACGCCGATCAGAACCTGGTTCTTCGAGCCGCGCTCGCGCACCAGGCTGCTGTCGGCCGCCGGACCGGCAAGCCGCTTATATTCGAGGAAGGAGCTTGCCGACAGATTTTCCGTCGCTTTCCAGGTCAGGGCAGCGCCTGCACCGTAGGACTGGATGCCCGACGACGGCTTATAGGGATCAAGACCGCTTGCCGCCGCGTGCTTGCCGCTGACGCCGTAATAGGCGTCGTAATAGCCTGCGGTGGCGAATGTCGCGCGCGGACCGCCGGACAGCTGCAGGTCTGGGGCGATATCGGTGAAGGCATCGACGGCGAGATCGGCGACGACGCCGTCATGGGAGCGAATGCCCTGACGGACTTCGGCGCGGGCGCGCAGGAAGTCGGTCGGATAGACCTCGACGAACCCGCCGGCTTCCGCCCCCCATTTGACCTTCCTCAAGCCCTTCAGGTCGTTGCTGTCGCCCTCATCGCGCGACGGGACGAATTTGCCGACGACGCCGGCGCGCAAGGCGCCCTTGTCGATGAGGGCGAAGGACGGATTGTCGTTGCGCGAGGAAAACCGCGGCCCGGCACCCTGGCGGCCGACCGAGATCAGAGGGCTGAACTTGAATTCGTTGTGCGACGAACCCTCGAATTTCGGCGCGGAGAAGCCGGCGACGCCGACGCTCAGATACCAGTCGCCGGACCAGAAGTGCTGGCCGCTTTCCTGCGCGACCGCCGAACCAAAAGATGAAAGGGCAACAAGCAAAGCAATCGATACGACTGATCGATAAGACACGTCCGCACTCCAGAACACGCAAAAACACAGCCGCGGAGGGCGGCGGCCGCCAGACTTATCCGGATGTCGTTACCCCAATGTTAACCACGCGAAACATAGGGGCGCTAAATGAAAGCCGCACGGCTGATGGTATCTGCTGTCTGCTATCGAATTCCGTAAAACCAGTCAGCGGCTCTATCTCTGATTCCACTGGCGGATGACCGGTTCGGTCAGGTCGTGCTCGTAGCCGAGCACGCTGATGCTTGTGGTATCGAGTGAGAAAAACACGCCGCCTTGCGGCGGCAGACCGAGCCAGCGGGCGGCCAAGACCCGCAGGAAATGCGAGCTGGAGAAGATCAGGATGGTGGATGCCGCCTGGCGCAGCGCCTGGATGACGGCGTCGGCACGGGCGCCGACATCGGCCGCCGTTTCGCCGTTCGGGCAGCCGTCGCGAAAGAGCTGCCAGCCGGGACGGGCGGCCAGGATTTCCTTGGTGGTGATGCCTTCATAAGCCCCGTAGTCCCATTCGGCGAGATCGTCGCGGATCACCGCCCCCGCCCCGAATCCGGCCAGCGCGCAGGTGTTGCGGGCCCTTGCGGACGGGCTCGACCAGACCGCGGAGAAGGAAGGGCCGGAAAGCCGTTCTGTCAGCTTGCGAGCGGCGGCTTCGCCGTTCGCGGTCAAGGGAATATCGCTGCGTCCGGTGTGACGTCCGGAACGGCTCCATTCGGTTTCGCCGTGGCGAACCAGGTAGATCTCGGGAAACGCACTGCTCATCCGCACTCCCTTTCGTCCAGACGCCGCGGCGAGATCAGAATGTCACCTTCTCCAACGGAGCGCGCCTCGCCTCGAATTCCTTCAGCTTCGCTTCTGTCTCCGCGATGTAGTTGCGGTTGTCGGGAACGGTGAACTGGTTCTTGGCGATCTGGATCTGCAGGATGAACAGCTCATCCCAGCGGAAGCCCATTTCGGAACCGGCCAGATAAAATTCCCACATGCGGAAGAACTGCTCGTCGTAAAGCGCCACCGCTTCGGCCTTGCGCGCGACGAAACGTTCGCGCCAATGGCGCAGCGTATAGGCGTAATGCATCGGCAGGATTTCGACATCCCTGACCAGCAGCCCGGCCTTTTCGAGCGGCGCCACGACCTCGCCGACCGAGGGAATGTAGCCGCCGGGGAAGATATACTTCTCGATGAAGGCGTTGGTGGCGAAACTCGGCTTCGGGCGGCCGATCGAATGCAGCACCATGACGCCGTCGTCGTCGAGCAGTTCGGCCACCTTGCGGAAGAAATTGCCGTAGTTGCCGATGCCGACATGCTCGAACATGCCGACAGAGACGATGCGGTCGAACTTCCGGCCGTTCATGCTGCGATAGTCCTGCAGCTCGAAACGCACGCGGTTGGAAAGGCCGCGTTTTTCGGCGCGAGCCCGGGAGACCTTCAGCTGCTCCTGGCTGAGCGTGATGCCGGTGAACTCGGCTCCCTCGGTCGCCTCCGTCAGATACATGCCCATGCCGCCCCAGCCGGAGCCGATTTCCAGGATCCGCTGGTTGGGCGCAAGCAGAAGCTTGGCGGCGATGTGACGTTTCTTGGCGAGTTGCGCCTCATCGAGACCGATGCCCGGGGGATCGAAATAAGCGCAGGAATATTGCCAGTCTTCGTCCAGGAAAAGATCGAAGAGCTTGGCCGAGAGATCGTAATGGTGGGCGACATTGTGCCTGTTGCGATTGACCGGCACGCGGCTTTTCAGCTGCTGCCAGGCAATCCGGCCGACGAGCAGCGCCGCCATCTTGAAATCGAAGATCTCGTTGGTGGTGTTCTGTTTCACCAGCGACAGGAAATCGTAGATGTTGCCCTGCTCGAGAATGAACCGGCCCTGCATGTACATTTCGCCGAGCTTCATGGTCGGGTCGCGCCGGATGGCGTCCTCGGCCTCCTGGTCGGCAAGGCGGACGACAACGGTTTCACCGGTGCCGTCGCCGACCATGTGAGTCTCGCCATTGGCAAGGGTAAGTTTCAACGAACCCTTGCGAATGATTTGCTGGACGATCGATAAGAAAGCCGACGCCATGGACGCCTCGCAAATGTGACAGGATGGTCACATCAACTTAATAGCTCTCTTTCGCCTTACAAGCGCCGGATTTAGCACTCTTGCAATAACGCTGCCAAACTGTTGCATTTTTGCCAATATCCTGGCTAAGCCCTTATTTTCGCTTCATGGCTTCGGCGAGTGCAGCGCCGAAGGCGCCCTGGCTCTCCGGTTTGGCAGTCGCCGGCCGGAGCTCGTTCTGCGGCCGGGACCCCTGGTTGCCGCGAGAATCACCTCGCGGCGAAGGTGCAGCAGAACCGTCATCGCGCTTCATCGAGAGAGCGATGCGCTTGCGCTTGGCGTCGACTTCGACGACCCGCACCTTGACGACATCACCCGCCTTGACGACCTCGTGCGGATCCTTGACGAAGCGATCGGCAAGCTGGGAGACATGCACCAGGCCGTCCTGGTGCACGCCGATATCGACGAAGGCGCCGAAAGCGGCGACATTGGTGACCGTGCCTTCCAGCATCATACCGGGCTTCAGGTCGGAAATCTCGTTGACGCCCTCGGCAAAGGTCGCGGTCTTGAAGCTCGGGCGCGGGTCGCGGCCGGGCTTTTCCAATTCCGCGATGATGTCTTTCACCGTCGGCAAACCAAATTTCTCGTCGATGAATTGACGCGGATCGATCGATTTCAGGACGGCGCTGTCGCCCATCAGCGCGCGCAGGTCGCGGCCGCAGGCGGCGACGATCTTCTTGGCGACGCCATAAGCCTCCGGGTGGACCGAGGATGCGTCGAGCGGCTCCTTGCCGTTCGGAATGCGCAGGAAGCCGGCGCATTGCTCGAAGGTGCGGCCGCCGAGTCTTGCGACCTTCAGCAGATCGCGCCGCGTCTCGAAACGGCCCTCGCTGTCGCGGTGGCGGACGATGGCCTCGGCGATGGACGGGCCGAGGCCGGAGACACGGGAAAGCAATGGCGCCGAGGCAGTGTTCAAATCGACGCCAACGGCGTTCACCGCGTCTTCGACCACCGCATCGAGCGAACGCGACAGCTTCTGCTGGTCTACATCGTGCTGATACTGGCCGACGCCGATCGACTTCGGCTCGATCTTGACCAGTTCGGCCAGCGGATCCTGCAGGCGCCGAGCGATGGAGACGGCGCCGCGCAGCGACACGTCGAGATCGGGAAACTCAGCCGCGCCGGTTGCCGAGGCGGAATAGACCGAGGCGCCCGCTTCCGAGACGATGACCTTGGTCGGCCTCGGCGCCGGCAGCTCGGCCAGCATGTCGGCCACCAGCTTTTCCGTTTCGCGGCTGCCGGTGCCGTTGCCGATCGAGATCAGCTCGACATTGTGCTTGCGGATCAGCGAGGCGAGTTCGATCTGGGCGCCGCGCACGTCGTTGCGCGGCTGGAAGGGATAGACAGTCGAGGTCGCCACCACCTTGCCGGTGCCGTCGACGACAGCGACCTTGACGCCGGTGCGAATGCCGGGATCAAGACCCATGGTCGCGCGCGAACCGGCGGGTGCGGCCAAAAGCAGATCCTTGAGATTGCGGGCGAAAACATGGATCGCCTCTTCTTCGGCCCTTTCGCGCAACTCGCGCATCAGGTCGAGCGACAGCGACATGGAGAGCTTCACCCGCCAGGTCCAGCTGGCGACCTCCATCAGCCAGCGGTCGCCGGGACGGCTGGCGCCGATCTCGTAGGCGGCGGCGATCATGCGCTCGACCGGCTTGTTCGGCGAGGCCGTCTCGGCGTCCGCCTCGATCGTCAGCGTCAAGACCTCCTCGTTCCAGCCGCGCAGCATGGCAAGCGCCCGGTGGCCGGGCGCGGTCGCCCAGCGTTCGGAATGGTCGAAATAATCGGAAAACTTCTCGCCCGCCGCCTGCTTGCCGTCGACGACTTTGGCCTTCAGCAGGGCTGCCTGGCGCATGTGGGCGCGCAACTTGCCGAGCAGATCGGCATTTTCGGCAATGCCTTCCGCGACGATGTCGCGCGCACCCTCGAGCGCCATCTTCACATCGGGTACATCAGCCGTGATGAAGCCTTCGGCTAAGACCGCCGGTTCCCGGCTGCGCTCGGCCAGAATCGCCTCGGCGAGCGGCCCGAGGCCGCGTTCGCGGGCGATTTCGGCCCGCGTGCGCCGCTTCGGCTTATAGGGCAGATAGAGATCCTCGAGCTCGGCCTTGGTTGCGGCGCCCGCGACCTTGGCCATCAGCTCCTCGGTCATCTTGCCCTGGCCGGTGATCGATTCGACGATCGTATCACGCCGGGCTTCGAGCTCGCGCAGATAGACCAGCCGCTCGGCGAGATCGCGCAGCTGCGTGTCATCGAGCCCGCCCGTCACTTCCTTGCGGTAACGGGCGATGAAGGGCACGGTGGCGCCCTCGTCGAGCAGTTCGATGGCGGCCTTGGCCTGGTCGGGCCGGGCGTTGATTTCGGCGGAGATGCGGGCTGCGAGAAAACGAAGGTCTGCGGCCATGGGATTCCCTATGTCGACGAAAGTTGCGGGACCATAGCGGCGAAAAGCGGCAAGGCAATGCCCGACTGTGGTTTCCACAGCGGAAGTTATCGGATTGGGGGATCAGCGGCGAGCGTTGTGCCGTGTAGCCCCCTCATCTGCCTGCCGGCATCTTCTCCCCGAGGGATATGCCGCACTGTTTTCATCCATCACAAACGGCAGTGGCAAGAAGAGGCGGCCGCCGCACCTCCCCTTCTACCCATCGGGGGTCCGAAGGACGGGCGAGACCGGCGGCTCGCCCCGGTCGGTGCCCGGCAGGGCGGATGAGGGGGCCACACGGCACAACGCCTACCGGTCGCCCACCCCCATCGCCCTCTTCCGTTTTTGCGGTTGTGCAGATGCGGCATTCTTTGATAGCAGAAGCAACGTTTTTGGATCGCCCTGCCCGCGGGCGCAAGGAAAAGAGTGACATGCCAAACCTGCTTCTCGAACTTCGCTCCGAAGAGATTCCGGCCCGCATGCAGCGCAAGGCTGCCGGCGACCTGAGGAAGCTCGTCACCGATGCGCTTGTCGAAGCGGGTCTGTCCTACGAGGGCGCACGCGAATACTGGACGCCACGGCGGCTGGCGCTCGACATCCACGGCCTGACGGCGCGTTCGGCCGACGTGCGCGAGGAGCGCAAGGGGCCGCGCACCGACGCCAACGAGAAGGCGATCGAAGGCTTCCTGCGCGGCGCCGGCCTGTCGTCGGTCTCCGAGGCGCAGGTGGTCAGCGATCCGAAGAAGGGCGATTTTTACGTCGCGGTCATCTCAAAGCCCGGCCGCGCGGCAGAAGAGATCGTCGCCGAGGTGATGCCCGGCATCATCCGCGATTTTCCCTGGCCGAAATCCATGCGCTGGGGCAAAGCTTCCTCCAAGCCCGGCGCGATGCGCTGGGTGCGGCCGCTGCAGTCGATCGTCTGCACCTTCGGCCCCGAGCATGACGAGACGGTCGTCATTCCGTTCGAGATCGACGGCATCACCGCCTCCAACGTCACCTACGGCCATCGTTTCCATGCGCCCGAGGCAATCACCGTCCGCCGCTTCGACGACTACGTCGCAAGTCTCGAAAGGGCGAAGGTCATCCTCGATGCCGAGCGGCGCAAGGACGTCATCCTGCATGACGCCCGCGACATCGCCTTCGCCAACGGCCTCGAACTGGTCGAGGACGAAGGCCTGCTGGAGGAAGTTTCCGGCCTGGTCGAATGGCCGCAGGTGCTGATGGGCAGCTTCGAGGAGGATTATCTTTCCATCCCCTCCGAGATCATCCGGCTGACGATCAAGACCAACCAGAAATGCTTCGTCACCCGCAAGCAGGGCGAAGAGACGCTCTCGAACAAATTCATCCTGGTCTCCAATATCCAGGCGAGCGACGGCGGCAAGGAAATCGTTCACGGCAACGGCAAGGTCGTGCGCGCCCGTCTTTCCGACGCGCTGCATTTCTGGAAGCGCGACCAGGGCGACATGCCGGATCTCGCGACTCTGGAAACATCTGCCGCAAAATTCGGCCTCGATCTGAAGAAGCCACTCGACCAGCGCATGGCCAAGCTCGATGCGCTTGACGTAACCTTCCATGCCAAGCTCGGCACGCAGGGCGCCCGCGTCGCCCGCATCCGGGCGCTGGCGAAGGAACTGGCGGCAATCACCGGCGCCGACGCGGCTCTCGTCGATCGCGCCGCCGTGCTCGCCAAGGCGGATCTTCGCACGGAGGCCGTCGGCGAATTCCCGGAACTGCAGGGCTTGATGGGCCGCAGATACGCGGCGCTGCAGGGCGAAAACGCCTCCGTTGCCGCAGCGGTCGAGGATCATTACAAGCCGCAGGGCCCGTCGGACCGCGTGCCGGAGGACAAGGTGGCGATTACGCTCGCTCTTGCCGACAAGCTCGACACGCTGACCGGCTTCTGGGCGATCGATGAAAAGCCGACCGGTTCGAAGGATCCGTTCGCGTTACGGCGTGCGGCCCTGGGCGTCGTCAGGATCCTGCTGGAGCGCAGGGTCCGCCTGCCTTTGCTGGCGACGACCGAAGACGGCGATCTGCTCTCCTTCTTCCACGATCGCCTCAAGGTCTATCTGCGCGACCAAGGCGCCCGCCACGATCTCATCGACGCCGTGCTAACGCCCGAGGCCGACGACCTTCTGATGGTCGCGCGCCGGGTCGAGGCGCTGACGGCCTTCATCACCTCGGAGGACGGCAAGAACCTGCTCGCCGGCACCAAGCGCGCCACGCAGCTGCTGGCCGCCGAGGAAAAGAAGGGCACGGTCATCGCCGACGGCGTTTCGCAGGCGCTCTTCAAGCTCGATGCAGAGAAGGAGCTGTTCGCCGCGATATCAAGCGCATCCAAGGATGCGGCGGATGCCGTTGCCGCGGAGGATTTCCGCTCGGCGATGGAAGCGCTCTCCAAGCTGCGCGGCCCTGTCGACCGCTTCTTCGAAGACGTGCTCGTCAACGACGAGGACGCCGCCATCCGCGCCAACCGCCTCGCCCTGCTGCGCCTGATCCGCGAGGCGACGGGAACGGTTGCGGATTTCTCGAAGATTTCGGGGTGATATTGCCAGCACGAACGAGGCGCTTGCCATTTGCGAGGCCGGCGAGAACGGAAAGGTCGCGGCATACCCTCTTCTCCCCAGCGGGGAGAAGGTGCCGGCAGGCGGATGAGGGGGCCACTCGGCACATCTTTCCCTTAAAATCTATTCCGGCGCGCCGACGATAACCCGGCGCCCCCTATGCCTTTGAGCGCGGTCGGAGCTCGCATGGGCACTGTAGGAGAGACCCGCGTCGCTGGCCCCTCATCCGCCCTACGGGCACCTTCTCCCGCTGAGGAGATGAGGGAGTCGAAACGTATACCCCCTGGAAAGCCCACCCACCCCAACACTGGCATTGCCGCCACCACCGCGCTATTCAAGCAGCCATGCAAAGCAAGATCCTCGTCAGCGCCTGCCTCATGGGGCACGCCGTCCGCTATGACGGGCGGGCGAAGCCGTTGCTTCATCCGGCGATCGAGAGATGGCGGGCCGAGGGCCGGCTGGTGACGATCTGTCCGGAGATGTCGGCGGGCATGCCCGTGCCGCGGCCGCCGGCGGAGATCGCCGATGCGGCAGCCGGCGAGGAGGTGCTGGCCGGCACGGCGCGGGTCGTGGAATTGACTGGCGGCGACGTGACTGAAGAGTTCCTGCAGGCGGCGGAAAATGCCGTGGCGCTCGCAAGGCAGACCGGCTGCCGCTATGCGCTGCTCATCGACGGCAGCCCGTCCTGCGGGTCCGGGTTCATCTATGACGGGACTTTTTCCGGCCGCCGGCAGCCCGGCAGCGGCGTCACGGCGGCGGCGCTGAAAGCGGCGGGCATCGAAGTGTTTTCCGATCGGGAGATCGAGCGGCTGATCGAGCGCATCGCATCATAGGGCTTCAAATGGCACGGCCGCCGGAAACCCGACGGCCGCTAAGATTTTGGTGCTGAAAATCCTGTTTGTCGCCGCGCCGCTCAGGCAGCGCGTCGACCCTGATGCATGGCCGCAGCAGTCCCGGCATTGCCGACGCGGAAGCCGCGGATGAGGTCGATCAGCTCGTCGGTGTCGCTCGCCAGCGTTTCGGCCGATGCCGTGGTCTCCTCGGCCATGGCGGCGTTTTGCTGGGTGGCGGCGTCGAGCTGGTTCATCGACGAGGAGATCGAACGCAGCGTCGTGTCCTGTTCGGAGGCGCTGTGGGCGATCTTGGCAACGATCTCGTTGGCGGCCTTGATCTGGTCGGAGATGCGCTTCAGCGCCTCGCCCGCCTCGCCGACCAGGCGGACGCCATGATCGACCTGGCTGGAGGAACGGGCGATCTGGTCCTTGATCTCCTTGGCCGCGGCGGCGGAACGCTGGGCGAGTTCGCGCACCTCCTGGGCGACGACCGCAAAGCCCTTGCCGGATTCACCCGCACGGGCCGCCTCGACGCCGGCATTCAGCGCCAGAAGGTTGGTCTGGAAGGCGATCTCGTCGATGACGCCGATGATTTTTGATATCTCCGAGGACGATTTCTCGATGCCGCTCATCGCCTCGATCGCTTGGCCGACGATCGCATCGCTATGGGTGGCCTCGGTGCTGACGGCATGCACGCGCTTGCTGGCTTCGTGCGCGCCATCGGCCGTCTGGCGGACGGCGACGGTCAGTTCGTCGAGAGCGGCGGATGTTTCTTCCAGGCTGGCGGCCTGGCGCTCGGTGCGCTGCGACAGTTCGTTGGAGGCGCGGCGGATTTCTTCCTTGCTGGTGCCGATATCGCTGCCCTTGGCGCTGACCTTGGCCATGGCGGCCTCGAGATGCGACAGCGCTTCATTGAAATTGTCGCGCAGGGCGGCATATTTCTGGCCGAGATCGGCGCAGCGGACGGTGAGATCGCCGCGGGCGATCAGTTCGAGCGCCTGGCCGATCGTCGCCACGACGCGCGCCTGGAGCGCCGCCTCGTCCTGCTGCTGGCGCAGATTGTTTTCGCGCTCGCTTTCCAGCGCCAGCTGCTGGGCCGCCTCGCGATCCGACATCTGATGGCGCTCGCGGATCTTTTCCTGCAGCGACAGCGTCGCCTTGGCCATCATGCCGACCTCATTGTTCATGCCGATATGCGGGATCGCAATCGATACGTCCTCCTCGGCGACAGCCTTCAAGGCGGCATGGACGTTGTTCAGAGGTCCCGATATGCCGCGGATGACGACATAGGCGGCACCCATGGCGAGGAAAAACAGGACGATGCTGCCGGAGAGGGCGGTCAGGATGGTGCTGTTTATCTGCGCATCGAGATCGTCCATATAGACGCCGGTGACGACGACGACCTTCCAGGGCTCAAAGGCCTGACCATAGGCCGTCTTGCGGTAATCGCCGGCCGGCTGGCCCGGCTTGCTGGTGGAATGAAATTCGACGAGACCGCCGCCCTGCTGCCCGAGCTTGACCAGCTCTTCACGGTAGAGCTTGCCCTTGCTGTCCGGCTGACCTTTCAGGTTCTGCCCGACCTTCGCGGCATCGTAGTGGAACAGCATCTGGACGTCATAGCTATAGCCGAAGAAATAGCCGTCGGGATCGTATTTCATCCCGTTGACGGTGGTATAGGCCTGCTTCTGCGCATCCTCGAGCGTCATCTCGCCCGCGGTCACCTTGGCCTGGTATAGCTTTAGAACGGAAACGGCCGACTGAACCTCGGCGCGGAGCATGTCATAACGCTCCTTGTAGATCGCATCGACCGAGGAGCGGATCTGCAGGGAGGTGGCGATCGCAAAGGCCACCATCAGGCCGATGACCAGCAGGATAAGCTGCTTCGATATCTTCAAATTTTTCATGTCGCCTCGCAACGGGGAATGGGGGCTGCATTCCGGTGCGGTCTTCTACCGCTTGTGCGAGCGCGCCGAACAAGACGACGCGTCTACCGCTGCTCAAATAACATGCTGCGACCGGCGAATGAGAATTGAAGCTTAGTCGATAAGAAAGCTTTAATTTTACTCAAAGCAAAACGAATTTCCCTAAAATTCAGGGGTCGGGACCGAAGCGCAAGGCTTGAATTTCATCCGTTGGTCGAAAATCACCGTTTTCGAACTTCGGGCCGCCGGTGCCTCGAAGCAGGAATGCACCCCCGCTTCTCTTCGGAGGTGCATTCGCTCCACCGCGGTGGAACCCCAACGATCGACACCTTGATCGGGCAGGGGCAGGGAACTTCAGGCGGTTCGGTTTTGCCGAAGCGCAGGCTCGAGCCTGGTCTGGACTAGAAGCGCAGTTCAAATTCGGAAACGTTTAGCGTCGCCGGCTGCTGCGCCACGCCTGCGGCCACCGGCCTCGCATCGGCGCCGATGACGGCCGCGGTCGTCGCATTCATATCAATGCCGTCGGCGGGCGGCGCCGGCGGCGCGACGGCAACCATCGCTTCCGGGGTCGCTTTGCTGACAAAGAGGACGGGTGAGCCGCCCATCCAGGCATCGGTGCGATAGATCTTCTTTTCACCGCCGACATCGCGGACCTCGGTCGCCTGGACGGCGCCCGGCTTGAGTTCCGGCACCGTATAATCTTTCTTGGTCAGCGCGGCCTGCAACGGCGGGCAGGTGTCGCAGCTTTCGGTGATGATGCTGCCTTCGGCGCGCGGCGCGGCCTTGCCGATCACCTCAATCGAGGAGGCCATTGCAGAACCCGCCATCAGCAGGATTGCCGCACCGAGGAAAATCTGACGCATGAACACTGCTCCGTCTCGCTATCAGAGCGATATAACGCAGCTTTGTTTCCATCCCGTCAGAGGAAAGGGTAAAAATTTAACGAAGGCGTCGGTTTGAACCGTATTTCAGGCTCTTTCGCGCTCGATCGCCCGCCAGCCGATGTCGCGGCGGCAGAAGCCGTTCTCCCACCTGACCTTGTCCAGCAGCGCATAGGCGCGGGCGCTTGCCTCGCCGACCGTGCCGCCGGTCGCGGTGACGTTCAACACGCGGCCGCCGGTCGCAACCAGCATGCCGTCCTTCAGAGCCGTGCCGGCGTGAAACACTTTCTCCCCTTCACCGGCATCCGGCAGGGCAAGGATCGGTGTGTTCTTCGCATAGGCGCCGGGATAACCCTTCGAGGCCATGACGACAGTCAGTGCCGGATCGTCGTTCCATTCGGCCTTCACCTGATCGAGCGTGCCATTGGCGGTGGCGAGCAGCAGCGGCAGCAGATCGCTTTTCAGCCGCAGCATCAGCACCTGGCACTCGGGATCGCCAAAGCGGACATTGTATTCGATGAGTTCCGGCCCCTTTGCGGTGATCATCAGCCCGGCAAAAAACACGCCGGAGAAGGGATGGCCGCTCTCGGCCATGCCGCGGATCGTCGGCTCGATGATCTCCTTCATGGTGCGCTCGACCATCTCGGCCGTCATGACAGGCGCCGGCGAATAGGCGCCCATGCCGCCGGTATTGACGCCGGTATCGCCCTCGCCCACCCGCTTGTGGTCCTGGGCTGTTGCTAGCGGCAGCGCATGTTTTCCATCGCAGAGGCAGAAGAAGCTCGCCTCCTCGCCGTCGAGATAGGCTTCGACGACGACTTCGGCGCCGGCTGCTCCAAAGGCGCCCTCGAAGCAGTCATCAACCGCGGCCAGCGCCTCGTCGAGCGTCATCGCCACGGTCACACCCTTGCCGGCGGCCAGGCCGTCGGCCTTGACGACGATCGGCGCGCCCTGGGCGCGAATATAGGCTTTCGCCTTCGGCGCATTGTTGAAGCGCTGATAGGCGCCTGTCGGAATGCCGTAGCGGGCGCAGATATCCTTGGTGAAGCCCTTGGAGCCTTCGAGCTGGGCGGCGGCAGCCGACGGGCCGAAGACCGCCAGGCCATCGGCGCGCAGGCGGTCGGCGAGGCCGGCGACAAGCGGCGCCTCCGGGCCGACGACGACGAAATCGATCGCCTTCTCCCTGCAGAAGGCGGCCACCGCTTCATGATCCTCGGTATTGACCGGCACGAGGACGGCGTGTTCGCCAATGCCGGGATTGCCGGGCGCGGCGTAGAATTCGCTCATCAACGGCGATTGCGCCAGCTTCCAGGCGAGCGCGTGCTCGCGTCCACCCGATCCGATCAACAGAACCTTCATGCGCCACCCTTTCCTTTTGCCCCTGGCGGTTAAGGGGCAAGGGCCGAAAGGTCAAGCGGGAAAGCTTACCAGCCCCCGCCTCCCCGCCTCCGCCACCTCCACCGGAAGAGCCACCGCCAGAAAAACCGGAGGACGAGCTCGAGGGCGGCGGCGAGGGTATCGTCGAGGCAATGGTCGAGGCCATCGACGAGGAGAAGCCGCCGACGCGGTCGGAGAAGCTGCCGCTGTTGAAATCGCCGGAATACCAGGCGGGCGCATAGGCGGCGGCACCGGCGGCGGCTGCCGCAAGCCAGGTCTCGAAGGTGCGTGTCCAGGGCTTTTCGACGCCGAGCGCCACCGCGTAGGGCAGCAGCGTCTCGAAATGCTGCGGCGACATTTCAGGCGCGCCCGCCATGTTCATGCGGTCCTTCTCGGCCAGCGTCAGATACTGGCGCAGGCCGTCGATGCCGTCCATCATTCTGGCGCCGAGCGGGGTCGGCGCGCCCATGATGAAGAAATAGAGGATGTTGAGCAGCACGATGCCGCCGATAGCAAAGAGCATCGGCGTCTCGTGAAGTTCGACCAGCGACGAGGCGAGCGTCAGGACAATGATGGAAAGAATGCTGATGCCGACAAAAACGCCGATCGCTGCGGCGATGACGGCGATGATCTTGCCGAACAGCGAGGCGCCCCGATGCAGCGACTTGACCAGGCCGGCCACGAAGACGGCGACGAAGACCGAGATGGCAATCGGAATCAGCATCAGCGCGATCGTGTCGGGTTCCAGCGACCCAAAGACGAACAGCGCCACCAGGGCGGCCGCGCTGAGCGCGATGCCGCCTGAGGTGTAACCCAGGTTGGAATTGTAATATTTGCCGCGATGCTCCTTCTCGATCGCCGAACGGAAGGCCTGGCCGACGGATTTCACCCGCTCGCCGTTCGCCCTGTCGATCCTCAGCATCGCGCCGGCGCTGCCGGCGACCTTCAGCAATTCGGCTTCGCCGGCCTGGAATTTTTGCCTGTCGAGCGGCTTGCCGGTGCCGCGAATGACGATCGAATTCTTCAGGTCTTCGAGCTTGACGTAGCCGCGCACCGCAAGATTGAGCGCGGTGGCGGCAAGGGCGGTCCAGCCCCCGCCGGAGAAGCCCTTATTGTCGATATAGTTGACCAGCGCCGGCGAGATGCCGTCAGGCGCATCCCAACGTGGCACGACGACGCCGCGGGCCGGATCGCGGCCGACTTTCAGCCAGGATCTGAGGTAATAGGCGAAGACCAGGGCCAGCCCGCCGAAGCCGATGAAATAATTGCGGTTATCCTTCAGCCACCAGGTGCTTTCCATGTCCGCGCTCGGCGGATCGATCGCCCCTTTCGGCATGCGGATCGCGAAGGTCAGGCCTTCGCTCGGGCCGAGCGGCGCGGTGGTGGAAAAGACCAGGCCCGTCGGGATCTCACCGACGCGGGCGCTCTTTCCCGTCGCGCCCTGCGGACCGGTAAAAAAGATCGTCTCCGTCGCGGTGACACCAGGCGGCAGCTTCACGGTCGCCGTGGCCGAACGGATCGGAAAGATCCAGCCATTGCCGGTGACGTTCCAGTAGAGTTCGTCGTGATCGTCGAAATAGCGAATCTGGCGGTTGGTCCTGTAGGTAAAGACGTAGCGATGACGGCCCGGCGTCACCGTCACCTCGGCCGAGCCGGCATAGATGCGGATGCCCCCCGCTATCTGTTCCGTGTGCCAGGGCTCATCCTTGCCATTGCGCTTCACCGAGACGACACCGAAATCGACGCTGCGGCGACGGCCGGCGGCATCGGTGAAATAGAGCGGGAAGTCCCGAAAGATGCCGTGGTTGATCCGGTTGCCCTCGGCATTGACGGTGATCGTTTCCGTCACCGACATCGCGCCGCTCTTTTCCAGCGCGATGTCGGAGGCGAAGCTGTCGACGACCTCGGCGGCAAAGGCCGCCCGGGCGGCGGCTATCAGGAACAGCGCCAGGCAAAAACCGAAAAACCGACGCCCCATCCTCTGTCTCCCCGTCGGCAGCCGCGACTGCGTTTTCCGTCAATCCTTGTCCCGATAGGTGACGCCAAGCGCGGCAAGCGTCCGCCAATAGGCGGGGAAGGTCTTACCGACGCAATCGGGATCGAGAATGGTGATGCCATCGATCTTCAGCCCGGCAAGCGCAAAGCTCATGGCGATGCGGTGATCGGCAAAGGTGTCGATCTCGGCCGGCAGCGTCTGACCGGCGAGAGCAGGATCGGCATGGACGATCAGATCGTCCCCCTCCTCGACAGCCAGGCCTTCGCGGATGGTGTTAAGCCCCGTGGACAGGGCGCGGATGCGGTCGCATTCCTTGACGCGCAGATTGGCGATGCCGACGAAGCGGACCGGCGTCTCGTTGAAGGCGGCAAGCACGGCGATCGTCGGAATGGCATCCTGCATCTGCGAGCCATCGATCTCAGCCGGCAGATGCGGGAACTGGGCGATCGTCTCATAGGCCTTGGCGTCCGGCTGGGTGAAGGCATCGTTCGGGACGCCGAGATCGATCCTGCCGTCGCTCAGCACTTCGGCTGCCCAGAGATAGGTCGCGGCCGAGGCATCCGGCTCGATGACGAAATCGGCGGCGCGGTAGCCGGTCGGCTCGACGCGCCAGGTGACGGGGCTTGTTTTCTCGACCTTGGCGCCGAAAGCCTTCATCGCCGCCGTGGTGAGATCGATATAGCCGAGCGCGCCGATATCCTCGCCGACGAGTTCGATCTCGACCGGGCGGTCGCCGCCCGCCGCCATCATCAACAGGGCGGAAACGTATTGGCTGGAGAGGCCGCCATCGATCAGGATCCGGTCGGCCTCAAAGCGGCCGGTACCCCTGATGGTGACCGGCGGGCAGCCGGTCTCGGCGCTCACATCGATGCCGAGCGTGCGCATCGCCTCGACCAGCGGGCCGATCGGGCGCTTGCGCATGTGTTCGTCGCCATCGACGATGACGGTGCCGTCGACCAGGGCGGCCGCCGCCGTCAGGAAGCGTGTCGCCGTGCCGGCATTGCCGAGGAAGAGCGACGCTTTCGGCGGCATGAGCCTGCCGCTGCCGGTGACGACGAAGGTGGTGTCGTCGGGTTCGTCGATCGAAACTCCCATGGCGCGCAGCGCATCGGCCATATAACGCGTATCGTCGCTCTTCAGCGCGCCCGTCAGCCGGCTCGTGCCCTTGGCAAGGCCGGCGAGCAACAGCGCGCGGTTGGTGATCGACTTAGATCCCGGCGGGATGGCGCGGCCCGAAAGCGGCCCGCCCGGCGGAATGATCGTGAGTTTGGCTGTGCGTGTCATGCTATGTCTTCCGTCCATGAGCGAGGCCAAAGCGCGTCGCCACCTGCCCTTGCTCTTAATCGCTTTTTCGCAAAGGCAAAATGCCGGATCGTCAGAATTTGACGCTGGGAACGGCGCGGTCGGCCTCGTTGGTGATTTCGAAGTATTCCCGCTTGGCAAAACCGAACTGGCCGGCGACGAGATTGGAGGGGAAGCTTTCGACCTTGACGTTCAGGTCGCGGGCCGCGCCGTTGTAATAACGCCGCGCCATCTGTAATTCGCCTTCCATGGTTTCCAGCGAAGCCTGCAGTTCGGCGAAATTCTCGTTGGCCTTGAGATCGGGATAGGCCTCGGCGAGCGCGATGACCCGGCCGAGCGCCTGGCCGAGCAGACCCTCTGCCTGCGCCCTGCCCGCCACATCGCCTGACGGCACGGCCTGCGCCTTGTTGCGAAGGGAAACGACCTCTTCGAGCGTCGACTTCTCATGGGCGGCATAACCCTTGACCGTCTCGATCAGGTTCGGGATCAGATCGGCGCGCCGCTTCAACTGCACGTCGATGCCCGACCAGGCTTCCTCGGCTATCTGTCGGGAGCGCACCAGGCCGTTGTAGATGAAGACGATGTAGAGTGCGATGACAGCGATAATAGCGAGTATCAGGTACATGCAGATGGGCTCCCCGATTTGATGATCGCAGGTTAGTGATTCGGAATAACAAAGTCATCTTGGTGCGGTCGTTCTTCGGCCGCATTCAATCAGACCTTGATATCGCCGTCCCTCAAAGAACTGCTCCGCCAATCCGGAGCATAGGTCTCCATCTTTTCGCTTTCTCGCCAGCGATTGAAGCGCTCGGTCCAGCGTTGCTCGACGTTCAGGGCAACAGCGAAAGGAAGGTGGTGCTCGTAGCATTCCACCGACATTTCCGGGCCTTCGATTTCTCCGAGGAAATAGCGATTCAATACGAGAATGTCATTATGGATCTGCCGCTGCTTCGGCGTGGGCATGCGCAGCGCCACAACAGTCACAATGCCGACGATATCCAATAAAATCGCCATCAGATATGGCCGCTGTTCGCTGATAACCTCAGTCGTACCGATGTAGGAAAGTGCAGCAATCACTATCGCCGGAAAACCCAGAAACAGAGTGAGCGCCTGCTTGAATTGCTCGGAGGTGCTGACTGCCATGGGAAACCGCTCCGGGTGGCGGAACATCATTACAACTATGAAAAGAACTAACAATATCCCGCAGATGGAAACGGAAAAGATCAAGAGGCCCGAGAAATAGGCGGCAGCAGTGCCAAGAGCCAGAATGATGGCCGCAGCCACCAGCCGTGTTCGATCTGTGCCGCCTCTAACTTTCCGATATTCCTCGGTGACTGTCTGATGCAAGTCACGTTCGAAACCATACAGGGCATTTAAGACCGTCCGCCGGTCATTGACAGGCCGCTCTCCTTCAATTCGACCAAATACCGAACGCGTCACCGCGGGAAGGCCATACCATCTGGCGCGCGCCACCTTGCCTTTCTTGCGCACCTGTCTGGCAGACAAATCCGAAGCTTCGGCATCCTCACCAAGGCTGGAAATGCGAAGCAGTCTCTTCATTGCGAGATGGCAGGCAGACGCCATGAAGGCCGGCTTCGCGGCCTCCGGCTTCCAGTTCGAAAACAAATAGGCCGCCAACGCAGGCGATGTGCTCTCCGTCTTCTTGCTATCGAAAGCGATCAAAGGTGCAGGCAATCGCCAGGCCTGCCCCAACCGAGTAAGGACAAACAGACCGGCGACGATTGGTCCCAAAATGCTGATGAACGGGAGAAAGTGATCGGACAGCCACCACTGCACCCGCTTGCCGCTCGTTATGGTCACAAAGGTCCCTGCGGGATATTCGATCTCGATATCAGGTAGGACTCGATCCCCTTTACCTGCCGGAATGGACACCAAAATCTCGTTCGGTGCGCTCCGCATGATGTCATAGGCTCCCTGCCGATCCTGTTTCAAAGGGCGTATCGTTCCGCCCGGCGGCAACTTGAGAGTCAGCGTTTTTTTTTTCGCTCCCTGGCCGTGCACGCGGCCCATATAGGCCGGCAGGAAGAGAACCTCGCGGTCTCCTTCCTGCCGAACCAGGCGTCCGAGCCAGTAAGCGATCTGGATTTTTGCAAGACCCGTGGGCAGATTTGCAGAGCAGTCTTTGCAGTGCTCCTCTCCGATATAAATCGAGTAGCCCGGCACGTTATTTTCCCAGGAATAGTATTCGTCGCGTCCGTCTCGCCGGGCTGCGACCAGTTCGAAATCGCGCCAGTGAACACCACCTGACGCATCCGTGAAACGTTGGGGGATATCAACGTAAACGCCGCCGTAATTTTCCGCCCTTTTGACTGAGATGTCGAAGTTTTCCAACACAAAGGCAGCGCCGTCGGTGTGAACTTCTATCGTACTATTTGCCGACTGGACGGTGAACTCTTTGTCGAAATCGCTGCAAGAGGTCAGAAGGACCAGCATGGCGCATAAGATGAGCCATGATAAAAGGCGCAACATCCTTGGGCTTGAATTCTCATAGGAAAGTTTAAAGTAAAAAAGATCGCTCTTCAAAAGAAATACCGCAGCCATACCTGATCCAACACCCGACAAAACAATGTGGGGGCGGTTTGCGCAATACAAAAGAAGCGTAGCGCCGGAAGCGACGGAATTTTTGAGACGGCTTTTTACGCGGCCTCGCTCGGCAGGTTGACGCCGCCGGCGTCGGTCAGCAGGAAGGCTTCGCCGCAGGCCTTGGCCAGCGTGCGCACCCGCAGGATATAGCTCTGGCGCTCGGTGACCGAGATGACGCCGCGGGCGTCGAGCAGGTTGAAGACGTGGCTGGCCTTGATGCACTGGTCATAGGCCGGGAAGACGCATTTGTGCAGGCGCTGGTTGGCGTTGTCGCCAGGGGCGCCGGCATCGAGCAGCGCCCGGCATTCCTTCTCGGCATCGACGAAATGGCGATGCAGCATCTCGGTATTGGCGAATTCGAAATTGTGGCGCGAATATTCCTGCTCGGCCTGCAGGAAGACGTCACCATAGCTGATCTTCTCGTCGCCCTCGCGGCCGTTGAAGTTCAGGTCATAGACATTGTCGACGCCCTGGACATACATGGCGAGGCGTTCCAGACCATAGGTCAGTTCGCCCGCGACCGGCGCGCATTCGATGCCGCAGACCTGCTGGAAATAGGTGAACTGCGAGACTTCCATGCCGTCGCACCAGCATTCCCAGCCGAGGCCCCAGGCGCCGAGCGTCGGGCTTTCCCAATCGTCCTCGACGAAACGGATGTCGTGGAGCAGCGGATCGAGGCCGATCGCCGCCAGCGAGCCGAGATAGAGTTCCTGCAGGTTAGGCGGATTCGGCTTCAGGATGACCTGATACTGGTAATAATGCTGCAGCCGGTTCGGGTTTTCGCCATAGCGGCCGTCGGACGGGCGCCGCGACGGCTGGACGTAGGCCGCCTTCCAGGGCTTCGGGCCGAGGGCGCGCAGCGTCGTGGCCGGATGGAAGGTGCCGGCGCCGACTTCCATGTCGTAGGGCTGCAGCACCGCGCAACCCTTGTCCGCCCAGTAATTATGCAGGGTCAGGATCAGCGCCTGGAAGGAGCGCTTCGGGTTCATATGGTCGGGGAGAGCTGACATGGAATGGCACCGCTGGCGTGATAGATCGGCGCGACAGGTGCCATGGAGGGCGGCGGGGGTCAAGGCTTTTGCGGCGATCGCGGAGGTGGTGGTGCCGACATGGAGAGGAATTCGGCTGCCCCTCACCCTAACCCTCTCCCCGCTCGCGGGGCGAGGGGACGTGCCAAACACTGCGTCGATATTGAGGAAACCGGTGCGGCATATCCCCTTCGCCCCGTTTACGGGGAGCAACCATGTTTAATTCTTGCGGTGTTGTGGCGTCCATTCGGTCTTGCGAAAGAGGATTGTGTTGGCGAGAACGATGAGTTTTCGGGCGACGGCTATAACGGCGCACAGGTGCTCCTTTCCGCTCTGACGCAAGCGCGTGTAGAAAGAGGCGAGATCCGGATTGTGCCGGGTTGCCGTAAACGCGCACATGAACAGGCTCTTTCGCAGGCGTTCGCGACCACCCTGGATGCGGCGTCTGCCATGATATTTACCGCTATCGTCGTCATAGGGTGCGACGCCGGCAAGGGCGGCGATTTCGCCGCGGCCAGCATTTCCGAGCTCGGGTAGCCGAATGATCAGGCACAGGGCGCTGCGCAGCCCGATGCCTTTGATAGAGGTCAGCAGATCGAGCCGTTGCGAAAGGTCACAATCGTCGCGAACCGTCTTTTCGAGCCGCAGCAGATGGGCCTTTCGGCAGGTTTCGAGGCGGGCGACCTCGCGCGCATGACGGCGCTTGATCGCCTCCGACAAGGCGGTCTCGGCAAAGGTCTTGACCAGGGCGATCTGCTGCTCGATCTGTTCCAGATAGGTCAGTTCGGCGGCCAGTTTGTCGAAGCGTGCGTCCGGCAGCGCCGGCAACTGCTCGAGGCTTGCCGTGAAGAGCGCAATCAGCACGGCATCGAGGCGATCGTTCTTGGCTCGCTTGAGCCGGCTCTTGGCGAAGAAGCGCAATTGCGCCGGCTGCAGACGCGCCGCCGGCCGCTTGCCGGCCCGCAGATGCGCCAGCAACCGCCATTCATAGCCGCCGGAGGCTTCGAAGCCGATGCGGCTGACGTCATGCTCTTGAAGAAAGGCGTCAAGCGCCTTCAGGCCAGCAGCGTCATAAGTGACCCTCAGCCTTGCGCGGCTGGGATGAAGGGCAATGTCGAGATGGCTTTTGCCGACATCGATTCCGGCACAGATCATGCTATTATCGGTCATCTTCGTCGTCCCTGTCTTGGATACGAACCCCAAGGTTCCTGCAACCACACGGGCCAGATGAAGAGCCGGTTGCGATCCTGCTCCCCACAGCCCAAAACGGCTAAGAAGGTGACGATCCGACAACCAGCTGCCGGGCGGGCGGCCACCCGCCCGGCAAGCATCAATATCCTACATTTTTCTTATCCAAGAAGGTGCCGGCAGGCGGATGAGGGGCAAGCGCCGGGCGAGAGGCCGGTACAGTCGCGCCCGCCTATTCCCCATCGCGCTTCAGCCGGTATTCGCCTGTCGCCGGATCCTTGACCAGCGTGCCAATCGCGCCCGTCTGGCGCTCCTTTTCAGCGCGGCGCGACTTTTCGGCGAGCTTGCGGGCATCGGAGACGAAGCGGCGGTAGAGCCACCAGCCGGAAAAGACCAGGACCAGAATGGTAATAAGCTGTGCCATGCCCCTCTCTTGCTCCTCTCAAAGCCCGAAGCGGCTCCACAATGCTCTCTCTTCCGCCGCTTCGACAAGCCCTGTCGCAACAGCGGATGCCGCCCCCTCGAGCGAAACCGGCGATACGCCCGGAATACGGCGGCCGAACAGGCCGCGGCTGGCGGTGACGAGTTGAAGCCGGGTCTTCTGGCCGTAGCGCCGCTTCAATTCCTGGCGCATGTCGCCGAGGCCGTCGACGAGGCCGAGTTCGAGGCCGCGGGTTCCGCTCCAGAACAGTCCGGAAAAGACCGTCGCATCGTCCATCAGCTTGCCGGCGCGGCGCTCGCGCACCATCGATATGAACACCTGATGGATTTCGAGCTGCAGGCTTTTGAGGTACTCGATGTCCTTTTCCTTTTCTGGCTGGAACGGATCGAGGATCACCTTGTTCTCGCCGGCCGTATAGACGCGGCGCTCGACGCCTATCTTCTTCAGGAGTTCGGGAAAGCCGAAACCGCCGGAGACGACGCCGATCGAGCCGACGATCGAGGTGGCGTCGGCGATGATCTCGTCGCCGGCAAGCGCGATCATGTAACCGCCGGAAGCGGCGACATCCTCGACGAAGACCAGCACCTTCTTCTGCTTTTCGCGGGCGAGCTCGCGGATGCGGGTGAAGATCAGTCGGGACTGGACCGGCGAGCCGCCCGGCGAATTGATTGTTATGGCAACGGCCGGCGCCTCCTTCATGGCGAAGGCCTTTTCCAGGACGGGGGCGACATTGGCGAGATTGAGGGTGGGGCGGAACTGGCCGCCGCCGCTGATGATCGCGCCCTGCAACCTGACCACCGGGATTACGACGCCTTCCTTGCGGAACCGTTTCGGCAGCAATTTTCTCAAGAATCCGGCCATTTCCCATCCTTCGCTTCGGATCGCCCGATCGTCAATCCGCGTCGGCATTCCATGTATGCGCTGGAACGACAAACGCAATGGCCGCGTTCTGGAAAACATGGAGATTGGTTTTCTTGTTGCGAATGACTTGCATTATCATTCTTATCCGTCATAGTGCACCCACAACAAACAGGTGAAAACGGCATGGACGCCCTCAATCCCAATGTAAACAATGGCTGGCGGCACGAACGTGGAGAGGCGTCACTGTCAGATGTCTACCGCACCGTCGGAACAGGACGGCCCAGCTCGATGTGGCGCCGGGCGGCGGCCTTCGCCGGGCCGGGCTATATGGTCGCCGTCGGCTACATGGATCCCGGCAACTGGGCGACCTCGCTCGCCGGCGGCTCGAAATTCGGTTATGCGCTGCTCACCGTCGCCCTGCTTTCCAACCTGATGGCGATCGTGCTGCAATCGCTCTGCGCGCGGCTGGCGATCGCCTCCGGCCGCGACCTCGCGCAGGCCTGCCGCGACGCCTTCCCCAAATGGGTTTCAGTGCCGCTCTGGGCCTTTGCGGAAATCGCCATCATCGCCACCGACATCGCCGAGGTGATCGGCACGGCAATCGGCCTCAACCTGCTCTTCGCCATTCCGCTGGAGCTCGGCGTTCTCATCACCGCGCTCGACGTCTTCCTGATCCTCTTCCTGCAGAAGCTCGGCTTCCGCTGGGTGGAAGCCTTCATCATCGCGCTTCTCGGCGTCATCGCGCTCTGCTTCGGCGTGCAGATCTTCCTTGCCGATCCGCAATGGGGCGCTGTCATCAAGGGCTTCTTCCCGACGACCGAAATCGTCAGCAATCCGGAGATGCTCTATCTCGCGCTCGGCATCCTCGGCGCGACCGTCATGCCACACAATCTCTATCTTCACTCCGGCATCGTCCAGACCAGGGCCTATGGCCATACGGTTCCCGAGAAGAAGGAGGCGCTGACCTATGCGACGATCGATTCCACCGTCGCGCTCTGCTTCGCGCTGCTGATCAACGCTTCGATCCTGATCCTTGCGGCCGCCGCCTTCAATGCGCACGGCAAGACCGACGTCGTCGAACTCGGCGAGGCGCATTCGTTGCTGTCGCCCCTGCTGGGTCTGGCGATCGCGCCGACGCTGTTCGGCATTGCACTTCTCTGCTGCGGCCTCAATTCGACGGTGACGGCAACGCTTGCCGGCCAGATCGTCATGGAAGGCTTTCTCAAGATCCGGCTGAAACCCTGGGTGCGCCGGCTGATCACCCGCGCCATCGCCATCGTGCCGGCGGCGGTCGTCACCATATGGTACGGCAACCAGGGAACGGCAGAACTTCTGATCCTCACACAGGTGGTGCTCAGCCTGCAGCTTTCCTTCGCCGTCTTCCCGCTCGTGATGTTCACCGCCAGCAAAGCCAAGATGGGCGAATTGGTGGCGCCGCGCTGGCTGAGCGGCGTTTCCTATGTGATCGCGATCGTCATCGCCGGGCTGAACGTCAAGCTGCTGCTCGATTTCGTCACCGGCTAGCTGTTGAGGATCGAAGCCTCGCATAGGCCGCCCGGCCATTGTTGAAATCATCGACGAGAGGGGAGAACTTGTGGCTCCCCTCTTCATGCATGATGAGGGCCGCGCGCAGCGACAGCCGCGCCCGCGAGCCCTTGATCGCGGTCACCAGAATGCGCACGGCATTTTCACCGGCGCGCGGATGAATGGCAGTGATCTCGATGCCGCCGAAACGCCGGCCGCAGGCATCGATGATCTCGGCGATCGACTGGGGTCTGGCGATCAGCGACAATTGCCCGCCCGGGATCATGATGGCGCCGGCCGTGCGGATCCAGCTTTCGAACAGGCCATCGGTCATCGCGTGGGCTTCGGCCTTCAGTGCATCCGGCGTGCGCCGGTCGCCGGCATCGTTGAAAGGCGGGTTCATGATCACGTGGTGAAAGCTCTCATCAATGAGGCCGGCATCGTTGCGCGCCCTGGCGGTCAGCGTCACATCGGCCTCGACGACGCCGACGCGATCCGCAAGATGGAGGTTTTCGGGCAGGAGGAGGCTGCGGCGGGCATAATCGGCCATCTCGGCCGAACGCTCGAACAGCACCACTTCAGCCCTGGCAAGGCGCGAGGCGACGGCGAGGCCGGCGGCGCCGGCGCCGGCGCCGAGATCGGCAACCCTGATCGAACGGTCATCGGCGACAAGCGCCGCCAGCAGCATCGCGTCCATGCCGGAGCGGTGGCCCCTGCCCCTGGGCTGCACCACGTGAAAGGCGCCGCGATGGAAGGCATCGATGGTTTGGGCGGGCTTCGCGGTCATCGCGCGCTCACTTTCTGTCGCGCAGTTCGCCGCCGAGACCGGCGTCGATCAGGATGCGGCGGGCCTGATCGGCCATCTCCTCGTCCACCAGCAGACGGCGCGGCAGCATGCCGAGCGAGCCTTCCAGCACGCTCATGCCCTGATCGGCGATGAAGCAGTGAATGCCCGCATCCTTCATCAGGCTCTCGGCATAGGAGAGCAGAACGGGGTCGTTGGCGCGGATAAGCTCATGCATTTGCCGTCGTTTTCCTTCCAATTTCGTCCTGCGCGACAATTCACCTCTTGCCGCGTCCATCGCCCCTTTCTATTGTCAGCTGCAATGAATGAACAGGAGTCCGGGTCGTTGGGCGTGGTCATACCGCTTGAAGAAAGCAAAAACAAACTGGCATCCATCAAGCCGCTGGTCGATCTCACCAGGGCTGACATGGAGCGGGTGAACCAGCTTATTCTGTCCAAGGCCGGCTCGGACGTGCAGATGATCCCCGAAGTGGCGAACCATCTGATCTCGTCGGGCGGGAAGCGGTTGCGGCCGATGCTGACGCTGGCCGCCGCCTCGCTGTTCGACTACCGCGGCGAAAATCACGTCAAGCTCGCCACGTCGGTCGAGTTCATGCATACGGCGACGCTGCTGCATGACGACGTCGTCGACGAAAGCGACCTGCGCCGCGGCAAATCGACGGCGCGGATGATCTGGGGCAACCAGGCAAGCGTGCTGGTCGGCGATTTCCTGCTCGGCCAGGCCTTCCGCATGATGGTCGATGTCGGCTCGCTCGACGCGCTCGACGTTCTGTCTTCCGCGGCTTGCGTGATCGCGGAAGGCGAGGTGCTCCAGCTTTCCGTCGCCAAGAACATGGAGACGACGGAGGATGATTATCTCGCCGTCATCCGCGCCAAGACGGCCGCCCTCTTTGCCGCCGCCGCCGAAGTCGGACCGATCGTCGCCGACGCCGGCCGCTCCGGCCGCAACGCGCTGAAATCCTACGGAATGAATCTCGGGCTTGCCTTCCAGCTCGTCGACGACGCGCTCGACTACGGCGGGAAGGCCGCCGATCTCGGCAAGAATGTCGGCGACGATTTCCGCGAAGGCAAGATCACCCTGCCCGTCATCCTCGCCTATCGCCGCGGCACCGCAGAGGAGCGCGCCTTCTGGCGCGATGCGATCGAGGCCGGCAACAGCAGCGACGCCAACCTGGAAAAAGCGCTGGGGCTGATCACCAAATATGGCACGCTCAGCGATACGATCGCTCGGGCGATCCATTACGGCACGATCGCGCGGGATGCCCTGGCGCCGCTTCCCGATACGGTGTGGAAATCTGCCCTGATGGAGGTGATCGACTTCTGCGTCGAGCGCGTCAATTGATCGAACGCCCTCGATCGGAGGCTGATTTTCTTGCAGCGCCGCTCCAAAAAAGCCATCCTGTTATGAATCAGTGATCACAACTGATTTGCGACCGGCATGACACCCGGACGCTCTCGAAGAAAGGTTTCCTGATGCGGCAGAGATTTGCCATCCGTCTTCTTACGAGCGCAGCGCTGGCGGCTGTCCTTTCGCTCGGCGGTGTCGCCGGCGTGAGTGCCGAGGATGCGGCCAAGGCGGGCGAGGCCGGCAAGACCGACAGTTTCGATGCCGATAGCGTCACCACTTTTTCCGGCGCCTTCCTCGCCGCACGCACGGCCGATGTCGATCACGACTACGAAATGGCGATCGAGCTCTACAAGAAGGCGCTGCAGATCGAGCCAGGCAATCCGGAGATTCGCCAGCGGCTGATGATCTCGCTGCTGCTCAACGGCGATATCAAGGAAGGTGTCAAATATGCCAACGATCTGAAGGGCGATCCCTCAGTCGAACGCATCACCACGATCGTGCGCGGCATGGATGCAGTGCGCCGAGACGATTACAAGACCGCCGAGTCCATTCTGAAGTATAAGGGGCCGAACGATCTCGACCGGATGATGAACGACCTGCTGCTCGCCTGGGCCCGCGTCGGCGCCGGCCGCGGCAAGGAAGCGCTCGCCATGGTCGAGAAGATGAAGGGACCGGACTGGTTCCGCATCTTCCAGAATTACAATGCCGGCGCGATCGCCGTCGTTACCGGCGACGTGAAATCGGCCCGCCAGCATCTGAACGACGCAGTGCTCGACAAGGAAGGGGGCGCGACGGCGCCCGACACCTTCATGCGCGCGGTGATGGCGCTGGCCCGCCTCGAAGCGACGCAGGGCAACAAGCAGAAGGCGCTCGACGCCGTCTCCGTCGGCGACAATCTGCTGCCGAACTACGCGCCGCTGAATGCGCTGCGCGACAGTATCGAAAAGGGTGAGAAGCAGGAGCAGCAGGTCAAGACTGCCAAAGAAGGGGCTGCCGGCGTGCTGTTTTCGGTCGGCGGCGCGCTGAACCGCGACGGCGCCGAGGACATCGTCTCGCTCTACCTGCAGACCGCCAAGGCGCTTGACCCCAACAGTGCCGATACGCTGGTGCTGCTCGGCGGCATCGCCGAAAAGCAGAACCAGATGGACCGCGCCATCGCGCTCTACAAGAAGGTGCCGGAAAATTCACCGATGCGGCGCATTTCCGAACTGCAGCTCGGCCTCGCCCTGGCCCAGGGCGGCAAGGTGGACGAGGCGCGCAAACACCTGCAGGCGCTGATCGCCTCCGACCCGAAGGATATCCGCAGCTACCTCGCCTATGGCAGCGTGCTCTCCGACGCCAAGGATTACGAGGCGATGGCCGCCAATTACGACAAGGCGGTCGAAGCGATCGGCCCGATCGCCGGCCGCGCCAACTGGAGCGTCTTCTTCCAGCGCGGCATTGCCTATGAGCGGCTGAAGAAGTGGGACCAGGCCGAACCGAACTTCCGCAGGGCCCTGGAGCTCAACCCCGACCAGCCGCAGGTGCTGAACTATCTCGGCTATTCCTGGATCGATATGAACCGGAATCTCGAAGAGGGTCTCGCCATGATCAAGAAGGCGGTCGAGCTGCGCCCTGACGACGGTTACATCATCGATTCGCTCGGCTGGGCCTATTTCCGGCTGAAGCGCTTCGATGACGCCGTCGACGAGCTGGAACGGGCGGCACAGATCAAGGCCGGCGACGCAACGATCAACGATCATCTCGGTGATGCCTATTGGCGCGTCGGGCGCAAGCTCGAAGCCGTCTACCAGTGGAACCGGGCCCTCGCCTCAGAGCCTGAAGCGGCCGAAATTCCGAAGATCAAGGACAAGGTCGCCAATGGCCTGCCCGTCGACAGCGACGACGCGAAGGCGGCCGACAAGAAGCAGCCGGATCCGGCGCCCGTCACGCCGCCACCGGTCGACAAGAAATCCTAAGGGCGCGACCTGTGCCTGAGGAGGGCCTGGCCGACGCTTTCGGCGTCACCGAAGAGGCGCGCGCGAAGATCAACCTCGCCCTGCATGTGACGGGCCAGCGGGCAGATGGCTATCATCTGCTCGATATGCTGGTGACCTTCGCCGACTGCGGCGACCGCCTGGGCTTTCTGCCCGCTCAGGCCGACGTCTTCACGCTATCGGGCCGTTTCGGCGAAACTCTTGCCGGTGACGGTGGCACCAATCTGGTGCTCAGGGCGCGCGATCTTCTGCGCGAGGTCGTGGGCGGCCTCGCCTTCCCCGTCCACATCCACCTCGAAAAGAACCTGCCGATCGCCTCCGGCATCGGCGGCGGCTCGGCCGATGCGGCCGCGACCTTACGGGGGCTGATGCGCCTCTGGGGTATGAGCCTGCCGGTGGAGGCGCTTGCCAGCCTCGCGCTCAAGCTCGGTGCCGACGTGCCGATGTGCCTTGAGAGCCGGCCGCTGATTGCCCGTGGTATCGGCGAACAGATCGAGGCCTTACGCGATCTTCCGGCCTTTGCCATGGTGCTCGCCAATCCGCTGAAGGGCGTGTCGACGCCCGAGGTTTTCCGCCGGCTCAAGGCAAAGGACAACCCGGCCCTCAGCCTGGCGCCGAATCTCCATGGGCGCGGCGCCTGGTTGGCGGCGATCGCCGCCGCCCGCAATGACCTCGAGCCGCCGGCGCGCGACGCCGTTCCCGAGATCGCGGCGACCGCGGCGATGCTGCTGGCTCAGGGCGCCCTGCTTGCCCGCATGTCCGGCTCCGGCGCCACCTGCTTCGGTATCTTTGCGGATACGGCCGCCGCACAACAGGCGGCGGCGGCTCTTCACGAGGCGCGGCCCGACTGGTATTTCCAGGCGACGGAAACCATTTCGGGAGGCATGTGATGGCAGGTTTGGACGAAAAGCGGCCCTTCATCGCCGTCGGCATCGCGATTCTCACCGTCTCGGATACGCGCACGCCGGAAACCGATAAGTCGGGCGATACGCTGGCGGCGCGGATCGCCGAGGCGGGCCACCGGTTGGTCGACCGGGCGATCGTGCCCGACGACCGGGAGAAAATCGCCGCGCGGGTCAAGGCCTGGACCGAACAGGACGAGATCGACGTCATCATCACGACGGGCGGCACCGGCTTTACCGGACGCGACGTGACGCCCGAAGCGCTCGAACCGTTGTTCGAAAAGCGCATGGACGGCTTTTCCGCCGTCTTCCACCGTATTTCCTATGAGAAGATCGGCACGGCGACGATCCAGTCGCGCGCTACGGCCGGCGTCGCCAATTCCACTTTCATCTTCGCGCTGCCCGGCTCGCCCGGCGCCTGCCGGGACGCCTGGGACGGCATTCTCAAAGGACAACTCGACTACCGCAGCGCGCCGTGCAATTTCGTCGAGATCATGCCGCGCCTGGACGAGCATCTGAAACGCGGCGCGAAGAAGTAACCCGGCTGACCCGCATTCACATCCCCTTTGGTCATGCGCTATGTTTCAATGCCCGGCAGAGCCGGCATCGTTTCCCAGCTGTCACCCGACAGCAGAATGCAGCTTGTGCCGTGAACATCCGTGACGACGAGGGTCCAGGTTCCGCTTTTGGCGGCATAGACCTCGAGAATGGAGTTCTGGTTGACCAGCCCGACCGCGGTGAGTTTTTCGCCGAAATTCCTGTCGAGGAAACTGATGACGTCGGACCGGCCTGCGCAACTGAGCATCGTCTGCGACGCTGCTGAATGCGGATGCGCGATCATCACTGTCGGCAATATGACGGCCAGCAGACCGTAAATCATATTGCGTCCGCCGTAGATCCTACAGCGCACGCGGTAAATCCCACCGCGTGCCATGACGCACCTCCTTTCGCCGGGCTTCCGGCAGAAGAGGAGAGTTTGCCGACCTGTTCTGCCGTCTAACGGCATTCCATGGCCATCCAGCGAAGCGGGGCGCTTCGGCGGCGCCATAAGGGAATTATAGCGCCAAATTCGATCGGGTGCCATCTTTGCACGACAGGGGCGAAGCATGCCACGGCTGCCTTTGGGATACCACGAGTGAAACTGCTTAGCGGGCGCGAGTGACCCAGGAGGGAATGAGCTCGCTTGCGAGTTTGCGCGGTTTCTGGCCCCTGACGAAGTCGGCAAGGCGCATGCCACTCTTGACGGTCGCGAGCGCCTGGTTCTTCGGCATCAGCAATCCCAGTTCCAGCGGCGGCCGAGTGCGAGCGACGCGCTGAAAGAACGGGCGCCGGTAACCGCGCGAAGCGGTGAAGCGCGCCGGCGCCTTGTTCAGCGCCATATATTCGGCGATCTCATCGATCCAGCCGGCCTGGGGTCTGGCGCCCGGCTCGACGAAGAGCAGCCATTCGCCGCGGGCCGAGCGGACGATGTCCTTGATATCCCATTGCGAATGGAAGCGGCAGCCGGCGGCATCGGCGACCCGCGAGGTGCCATCGTGCGAGCCGTGATCGAGCACGATCACATCGCTGACCAGCCCTTCCACCGCGCCTGCCACCAATACCGATAAAGTCTGCGCCAGCTCGGATTCCTGATCCTGGCATTCGAGAACAACCGTCAACATTGATCATCTATAATGCGCCGCACAAATTTTTGCCAGCGCCGTTTCGCGCATTTTGTTCTTGCATTGTTCTCATTTTGTCGATAGGAATTTAATCATCAAGACGGGCGGAGGCAGTGGCTTTTCCGCCGCGGGAGAATCCGATGAGAGAGCAGTCCCTGGCAGGGCAGGCCGCGTTCGCGCCTGCCAATACGGCAGATATTGCCGATGCGATGATCGTTTCCTCCGGTCTGCGGGTCGAGGTCGATCGGCGCCGCGGGCGTGGGGCGGGATTGAACCCGACGGGGCGGTTCGAGGCGCTGCAGCGGGAGACCTTCGACGACGGCTGGCAAACATGGGAAGAGCTGCCGCCATTCAGGACGGAAGTGCAGGTCGAAAAACCGCGCACGGCCATCACCCGAAACGAATCACCTGACATTTCCTTCGATCGCTCGATCAATCCTTATCGCGGCTGCGAGCACGGCTGCATCTATTGCTTCGCCCGGCCGACCCACGCCTATATGGGGCTCTCCGCCGGGCTGGACTTCGAGACAAAGCTCTTTGCCAAGCCCGATGCGGCAAAGCTGCTGGAGCGGGAACTCGCCAAGCCGGGCTACAAGGTACGGGTGATCGCGATCGGCACCAATACCGACCCCTACCAGCCGATCGAGAAGGAATGGCGCATCATGCGCGGCATCCTCGAGGTCCTGAACAAAGCGAACCATCCGGTATCGATCGTCACAAAATCAGCGATGATCCTGCGTGACCTCGATATCCTGCAGGAGATGGCGCGGAAAAACCTGGTGCGCGTCGGCATCTCGGTGACGACGCTCGACCGCAAGCTTGCCCGAGCGATGGAACCACGCGCCGCCACGCCGCCGCGGCGCCTGGAGACGATCCACACGCTTGCCGAAGCAGGCATCCAGACGGCTGTGATGGCCGCCCCGCTGATCCCGGCGCTGAACGACCACGAATTGGAGCGCATCCTCGAATCGGCGAAGGCCGCCGGTGCTGCCGAGGCGAGCTACGTCATCCTGAGGCTTCCTCTTGAAGTCAGCGCGCTCTTCCGAGACTGGCTGCTGCAGAATTATCCTGATCGCTACCGGCATGTGATGTCGCTGGTGCGCTCGATGCGCGGCGGCAAGGATTACGATGCCGAATTCGGCAAGCGCATGAAAGGCGCCGGCCCCTATGCCTGGCAGATCGCGCGCCGCTTCGAAATGGCGGCCAGGCGCTTCGAGCTGACGCGCCGCAGCGTGCCGTTGCGCGACGATCTGTTCGTGCCGCCCGATGGCAGCGGCGTGCAGCTGTCGTTGCTCTAGCCTTTTGTGTTTGCGTAATTCAGGCAAAACCGCTTCGCGCTTTGCCTGGGAAAATCACTTCACACTTTCTTGGAATTGCTTCGAGCTTTGCGCATCGGCTGCTCAGAAAAACCGCCCTGTTTTCGAGCCCCGAGCGCAATTCCCGCGGATGGCCCTGACCGCCACCATCCGCCGGACCGTCCCCGGCCGCCGCCCTGATCCGGGGACTTGCGGGAAATCGGGTTGGCGTGCGAGGTTCAGCCGCATGAAACCTCGCACGCCACCCGATTCTCCCCTGCTTTTCGACACGGCCCCGCTCGTGCCGGATTTCAAACTCGAGCTGAAGGCCCGCAAGGCCGGCCACTGGCCGGTCGCTGGCGCCGACGAGGCAGGCCGCGGACCGCTGGCCGGGCCTGTCGTGGCCGCCGCCGTCATCCTCGATCCCCGGCGCATCCCGGAAGGCCTCAACGATTCCAAACAGCTATCGGCGCAACGACGCGAGGAACTGTTCGCGCAAATTCTCGCGACCGCGACCGTCTCCATCGCCTCCTCCAGCTCCACACGCATCGACGAGACTGACATTCGCAAGGCGAGCCTCGACGCCATGCGCCGCGCCATCTGCAGCCTCGCCGTTCCCGCAAGCTATGTGCTGACGGATGGGCTCGACGTGCCGCCCGGCCTCGATTGCCCCGGACAGGCCGTAGTCAAGGGCGATGCCCGCTCGGTCTCGATCGCCGCCGCCTCGATCGTGGCCAAAGTGACCCGCGACCGGATGATGGCGCGGGCGCACACCGTATTTCCGGATTACGGCTTTGCCGCACATGTCGGGTACGGCACGGCACAGCACCGCGCCGGCATCGAGAAGCACGGTCCCTGCTCGCTGCATCGGATGAGTTTTCGACCCTTGCGCAAGGATGGGGACGGTCCTGAGATGGATGAACTGATCTCGGACTAGATCAAAAGGCCCGATCTTCAGACTGCGGGCATTGTCGACGAATTCTTCTTTGCCATGCCTTGGCCCCGTAAACGGAGAGCGAGGACATGTCGAACGCGACGGCAAGGTTAGGGAGGTCGGCGCGGTCTGCTCCCTCTTCGCCCCACCGGGGAGAAGAGACAAGTGGCAGCGCCGCGCCTCGTTTTCAGCCGTTCCGGAGTTTGAGTTAGAGGCTGCGTAAAAACGAGCTTTGCCGCAAAACAAAAGGCCGGGACATGCCCGGCCTTCAGTCCCAATCTTTTCGAAAACGCCTCAGTTGAGCCGCGTCTTGACCTGGCCGACGGCGTTGCCGAAGAGTTCGGACTGGACCTTGCCGTCCGCCTTCTTGGCGAGCACCGTTTCTGCGGCCGCGATCGCTAGGTCGACTGCGGCGGAACGCACCGCCTTCATCGCATCAGCCTCGGCCTGCTTGATCTTCTGCTCGGAAAGCGCCGTGCGGTTGGCGACGAATTCTTCCGTCTTCTTCTTCGCCTCGGCGGTCAGCATCTCGGCTTCGCGCTCGGCGGCGGCAACGATATGGGCCGCCTCGGCTTCCGCTTCCTTGCGCTTGCGCTGGTACTCGGCGAGCAGGTGCTGGGCCTCCTCGCGCAGGCGCTTGGCTTCGGCCAGTTCATTGCGGATCTGGTCGGCGCGGTCGTCGAGCGAGCGCGCCATCATGCCCGGAACCTTCAGATAGACGACCAGCGCCAGGAAAAGGATGAGGCCGACAAAGGCGAAGAAAGTCGCGTCGAAATGAAATTCCATCGATCAAGCCTCCTTCTTGGCGGCCGCGACGGCGGCGGCGACGTCTGCCTGAGCAGCGGTACCGCCGATCAGCTGTTCGACAACGGCGGCCGCCGTTTCCTCGGCAATGGTGCCGACATCGGCGAAAGCCTTCGCCTTGATATCGGCAATACGGGCTTCGGCAGCCTTTATCTTTTCCGACAGGCTGGCCTCAACGGCGCGGCGATCCACTTCAGCCTTGGCCTTGGCGGCATCGCGCGCGGCGGAGCCGATCGCATGCGACTTGGCGCGGGCAGCGGCCAGTTCGCCTTCATAGGTCTCGACGGCGGCGTCGGCTTCAGCCTTCAGGCGGCCTGCTTCTTCCAGATCCTGGGAGATGCGCGTGTGGCGCTGGTCGAGGATGGCCCCGATGCGCGGCGCGATGACCTTTTGCATAAGGAGGTAAAAGACGCCGAACGTGATCACCAGCCAGAGCAGCTGGGACGCGTAGGTCGTCGAATCGAAGGGCGGGAACGGGCCGCGGGCGTGCTCGCCTTCGGCAACGCCGGTCTCGGTATGGACCTCGCCTGCGGCCGGAGCGGCATGCGCATCCGTGCCAGTCGCTGCCGCCGGTGCTTCTTCAGCGTAAGCCGGGGTCACAAAAAACATGCTCACCTCCAGGTGGACTGCAAATGCAAAGGATCACGGCATGCGCTCAGCAGGCCGTGATCCATCTATTCGCCGATATCAGACGGCGAAGAGGAGGAGGAGAGCGACGAGCAGCGAGAAGATGCCCAGAGCTTCCGTAACGGCGAAGCCGAATACCAGACGGCCGAACTGGCTGTCGGCGGCAGACGGATTGCGCAGAGCGCCGGAGAGGTAGCTGCCGAAGATATTGCCGAGGCCGAGAGCCGTACCGGCCATACCAAAGCAAGCCAGGCCTGCACCGATGAACTTTGCTGCTTCCGCTTCCATGTTGAACTCCTTTGAAATGGTTGTTGCGGCGAATGACTGACGCCCTGGAGACGTCGTTGTCGTTATCCTTAGTGCCCGCCCGGATGGATTGCGTCGTTGAGGTACATGCAAGTCAGCACCGCGAAGACGTAAGCCTGAAGGAAGGCGACGAGGAACTCGAGACCGGTCAGGGCGACGGTCATGATGAGGGGAAGAACGGCGCCGCCGACACCGACTGCACCGAGGGCTCCAAGCGAGGCGACGAAGCCTGCGAACACCTTCAGCGTGATGTGACCGGCGAGCATGTTGGCGAAAAGACGAACGGAGAGCGAAATCGGACGGGACAGGAAGGAGATGACTTCGATCGCGACAACAAGCGGCAGCAGAACGCCCGGCACGCCCGAGGGAACGAAGACATTCAGGAAGTGGAAGCCGTGCTTGTAGAAACCGTAGACGAGAACCGTGCCGATAACGAGGATCGCCAGCGCGAAGGTGACGATGATCTGGCTGGTAACCGTGAAGAAATACGGGAACATGCCGAGCAGGTTCGCCGTCAGCACGAACATGAAGAGTGAGAAGACCAGCGGGAAGAATTTCATTCCCTGCTTGCCCGCGCCTTCCTTCAGCATGTTGGCGATGAATTCATAGGACATTTCCGCAACCGACTGCGAGCGGCCCGGCACGATGGCGCGGTTCGAGGTCGCGAAATAGAGGAAGCCTACGGCAGCGGCAGCCGAAGCGGCCATGAAGAGCGATGCATTGGTGAACGAGAAATCAATCCCGCCGATTTCGATCGGCACAATCTTGAAGATCTGGAACTGATGAGTCGGATCGTTGGACACCGCTTGTTCTCTCTCTTTGGCCCGCAGGACGCGGGGTCATTGCACTGGACCGGGACCGGTCCTTATTTCTTGTCGTCCTTGTCGCCGAGGGGATGGGCAACCACCCCCGCCGAACGCAACACGTTCAGAACGCCGGCACAGAATCCGAGAAGCAGAAGAACAATCAACCCCCAAGGCGCCGTGCCAACAAAACGGTCGAGGACGTAGCCAAGGACAGCACCGACGATGATTGCGGCAATGAACTCGCTGGAAAGCTTCATGGCCTGGGCATAACCTTTGCGGCTTACCTCGGCTTGGGCCTCGCTTGCGCGTTCCACTCCCGCCTCAGCGCGCTTGGTGGCGAGTTCCGCTCCCAGCTGCGCACGGCGCTTCTCAAGACTTTCCTCGCGGTTGTCCGCCATGGATCTCTCCTCGCCTGCCCGTCGCCCGCACTCCCGCTACCCCGGTCATTCGGACCACGGACGCGGCGGTTGAGAACCTTCCGGCCCGTTCTGAAGTCGCGCGCAACATAGTTTTAGGGATTGGTATAGTCAAGGCATGGGCAGTTTCTGTCCAGCCAGAAAATAAATGTGTTAAATCAATCAGATAGATTGATTTTCAGCCGATCGCGCAAAATCGATGGAAAGAATCCGCTTTTCCCGGCGGAAAATCGGCCTGGGCTCGCACGGTTTCTCTCAGCTCCAGCCGCCGCCATAGGTGCGATAGAAAACATGAAGACCGATGCGGCCGACCTTTTCCATGGTCTTTGCCCAATTCGGGCGGACATAGACGGCGTGGTAGTGCGTCGCCGAGCCCACCTGCGGCAGCCAGATCCTGCCCGCTGTCACTGCCATCGCCACGTCGCGGGCGACCCGCCAGTGATATTCCGAGTTCACCCGATCCTTGATGGCGTCGCAGGCGAAGGAAAACTGGCAGCGATTGCGCCAATCCTCGTTCTGATAGACGACGCCGCAGATGGTCTTGGGATAGGCGGGGTTGCGGACGCGGTTGAGGATAACCTGCGCGACGGCCGCCTGGCCCTTCACCGATTCCCCGCGCGCCTCGAAATAGATGCCCGAGGCAAGGCACTGCTGTTCGCGCGCGGAAAAGACGCTCGGCGCCAGCACGCTGGCAGCCCAGGCATGGTCGCGCGGGCCGATCTCCGGGACGAAGCGGCCGCTGTCCGGCTCAGTCAGGATCGAATCGAAGGGCGACTGGCGGGCATAGTCCGGCGCGGCGGGCGCATAGGCGGTGGCCAGCACATCGGCCTTGTTGCTGGTGACGAGGCCTGCAAGCAATGTCGGCACGCCCGCAACCGGCATCACCGGCTGCTTCCTATAGAAAGAGGTGGCGATCTCGATTTCCTTGCCCTGGATCTTCGGCTTGACGAAGGCCGACCTGTCCTTGAGATCGAAGTTCGGCGTGAAGAGCATCTTCGTGCGCTCGAGGATGGACCCGGCCGAAAAATCCTTCGGCGGCAGCATTCTCTCGACCGCGACGACGCGGCCCTTCTTCAGGGAGCGGTTGACGCGGTCCTCGTCCGGCGTGCCCTGATGCCCCTTGTCTTTCGCGGTGAAGGCGACCTTGCGGCCATCCGGCAGCACCATGCCGGCACCGGCGGAAACAGAACCCGTCACCATCGGCTGGGCGAAGGTGAGTTCGGCCTGATGGATGGAGCCGGCCGGGGAATTGGTCAACACCATGCGCCAGCTCCCGCCCTCACGATCGAGGCCGGTGAGCATGGTGGCGAGATCGGCGTGAGACGCAACGCTCGGGAAGATCAGCCAGGCGGCGGCGCCGAAGACGACCGGCGATACCCAGTTCTCGGGAAAAAGACGCAGCTTGCTACGGGAAGGGCTCTTTCGACGCAACACGAACTCCGGGCATGGAACGCGGGAACATTCCATCGAAAATCCCGCATTAACCTTGATGTCTGGTTAACAGCCTGTGCCGGAAAGTGACCATGAGAATTTTTGGATATTCTAATGAGGAGATATTTCGCGAGGTGAGGTTGTTTGCAGCCTTGCGAAAGACTCCCCACAACCGGCGGGACTAACTCGCAGCATCCGCCCGCCACAAACATCAGCCTTTCTGCGGATGAAACGGTGAAATGGAAAGCGTCGGAGCAACAGGTTAAGCCCCTCCCCTTGTGGGGAAGGATTTGCGGCGGGGTCTTTGCCCAATTAAATGATAACGTGCGATCCCAGCTCGACCACGCGGTTGGCCGGCAGGCGGAAGTAATCCGAGGGATTGGCGGCGGCGTTGGCAAGCGCGATGTAGAGCCGGTCCTGCCAATAGGGCATACCCGACTTCGCATCCGGCACCAGCTTGCGGCGGCCGAGATAGAATGAGGTCGACATGATGTCGAACTTCAGGCCTGTCTTGCGCAAGGTCGCCAGGGCCTGCGAGACGTTCTGCGATTCCATGAAGCCGAATAGCAGCTCGACCCGGGAGAACCGCTCGGAGATCTGCTCGACCTTGTAGCGGTCGTGGCTCGGCACACGCGGCTTGTTGACCGTGCGGATCGTCAGGATGACGTTGCGGTCGTGCAGCACGTGGTTGTGCTTGAGATTGTGCAGCAGCGCGGCGGGGGCCGATTCCGGATCGCTGGTCAGGAAGATCGCCGTGCCCGGAACCTGCGCCGGCGAATGCTCGCTCTTGCGCTCGATGGAACTGACGAAGGAGGCAAGAGGAATATCGGTGTGGCGGGTCTTTTCCATCAGGATCGCAGTGCCGCGGCGCCAGGTCCACATGACGACGGTGAAGGCGGTGGCAATCAGGATCGGGATATAACCGCCGTCGTGGATCTTCAAAAGGTTGGCGCCGAGGAAGATCATTTCGAGCACGACGAGCGGCGCGAGCGCCATGATGGCGACTGGCAGCGACCAGTTCCAGCGGGCGCGGACAAATTCAAAGGCCATGATCGACGTGACGACCATGGCGCCAGTAACCGAGATGCCATAGGCGGTCGCCAACGCGTCCGAGGTCTTAAAGCTCAGCACCAGGAAGATGACGCCGAAGAACAGCACGGCGTTGACCGAGGGCACGAAGATCTGTCCCGTATTGGTTTCGGAGGTGAAGAGGATTTCCATGCGTGGCAGGAAGCCGAGGTTGATGCCTTGGCGCACCAGCGAAAAGGCGCCGGTTATGACGGCCTGGCTGGCGATGATCGTCGCGGCGGTCGCAAGGATGACGACCGGCAGCAGCGCCCATTGCGGATACATCAGATAGAAGGGGTCGGACATCGTCATCGGATTACCGAGAACGAGCGCACCCTGCCCGAGATAATTCAGCGTCAGCGCCGGAAAGACCAGCAGGAACCAGGCCCACTGGATCGGACGGCGGCCGAAATGGCCGAGGTCGGCGTAAAGCGCCTCGGCGCCGGTCACCGTCAGGAAGACGGCACCGAGCACGACGACGCCGTAAAAGCCCTCATGCAGCAGGAAGCTGACGGCATAATAGGGATTGAAGGCGGCGAGGATGCCGAAATCGTCCGAAATGTGGGAGATGCCGGCGGCGGCCATGACAAGGAACCAGACGGCGGTGATCGGACCGAAGAACTTCGCAACGGCGCCGGTGCCGCGCGACTGCACGACGAAGAGCAGCGCCAGGATCACCACCGAGATCGGCACGATATATTCCGCAAGGCTGGGGGTGACGAGCTTCAGCCCCTCGACGGCCGACAGCACGGAAAGGGCCGGCGTGATCATCGCATCGCCGAGGAACAGAGCGGCGCCCATCAGCCCAAGCAGCATCAGCAGGGCGGTGTGACCGTTGGCGGTCTTCATCAGCAGGGCGAGCAGCGACAGCGTCCCACCCTCCCCGTCGTTATCGGCGCGCAGCAGGAAGAGAACGTATTTGATGGTGACGATGATGGTCAGCGCCCAGATCATCAGCGAGATCAGGCTGATGATCTCGAAACGGGTGACGCCGTCATGGGCGACGGGCTTCAGCGCCTCGCGAAAAGCGTAGAGCGGGCTCGTGCCGATATCGCCGTAGACGACACCGACGGAACCGAGCCCGAGATAGAACAGCTTGCGCGGCGTCATATGGCGTTCGGGCGGGTGGCTCACTTCGGACATGAAATTTCACCAGGCTCCTCAGAGCCAGCCTTTCCAGCGGAAAAAGAAGAAGGGGATGATGGCCGACAGCACCATCAAAGCCAGCGAATAGGGATAACCCGCCGTCCATGCCAGCTCCGGCATGAACTGAAAATTCATGCCGTAGATGGAGGCGACCAATGTCGGCGGCAGGAACACGACCGAGGCGATCGAGAAAATCTTGATGATCGAGTTCTGCTCGATGTTGATGAGGCCGAGCGAGGCGTCGAGCAGGAAGGTGACGTTGGCGGCGACGAAGGAGGCATGCTCCGACAGCGACTGGATATCGCGCGAGACGGTGCGGCAGAGCTCCTTCGCCTCGCGGTCCTGCTGGATCGCCGGGATCGTGTGGAAGAAGGTCAGCAGCCGCGAAAGCGAGCCGAGACTGTCGCGCAGCTTGCTGATCATGCGGTGATGACCGGCAATGTCGCGCAGCTTTTCCTCGAGGAAGTTCGAAGGCTTGCGCACCTTTTTCGCCCGGTCGCCGAAGACGTGCGTCGACAAGATGTCGATGCGGGAGACGGAGGTTTCGAGGACTTCGGCGGTCCTATCGACGATCGTTTCCAAGAGCTTGGCAAGAAGGGCCGCGCCGCTGCGCCAGTTTTCCGGCAGCCGGTGAAGGGCGGCGATGAACAGCGCGAAGGATTTGGGGTGGGCGTAACGGATGGTGACCAGGCGGTTGCCGGCCAGGATGAAGGCGACATCGGTCAGGGTCGGCGCGTCGGTATCCGCCTTCCAGACGAGCGAGGCCGTCATGAAGACCGCATCGTTTTCGATATAGAGACGGGCGGAGGGTTCGATGTCCTTGAGGTCCTCGCGGGTCGGCACCTCGATGCCGAGCACCTTCTCGACATAAAGCTCCTCGTCGCGGCTCGGCTCGATCATGTCGATCCAGACGACATCCTCGGGAAAGGATGCGGGATGGGTCAGATCGCGGATCTCGACCGATTTGCAATCGGAATGGTAAGCGGTGATCACCGGCAGCGTCTCCGATGCTCACGACACTTCGTGGCCATCGCCATCTTCATCGAAGGCCCTTCCATGCGTCCGCCATCGCGGCAATGCGAGGGTGGTTCGTTCCAGGTCCAAACGGAGGCGGATCAAGAAAGTTCATACAACTCCGGCTGCATCCGGCCTCGAAAGCCGGCATGCGCATTGTGCTCCACCGCATCGCAGTTACCAATCCTTCGATCTTGCAGGCGAGCCGATAGCTTCGAAACGAAGCCGGCCGTCATTGAGCATCTGCAGCAACGCCATCATGGCGCCGCGGCATATGAAGCAAAGCCGTGAAATAATCAAGACATCTTGCGTGAAGCGCGGCTTTTCACCACGTTTCCCCCACAATTTGGGGTATTGGCCACGGCGATTCGCTGCCTATTCGAAAACGATTGCCGGCGCTGGGCGCTGCGTCTGGCCGCCGAGCTGGTCCCATACCTTGGCGGCGATGCCGCGATAGATGCCGGCGACGATGCCGTTCGGATCGGAGGCAACGAGCGGCGTGCCGGCGTCGGAGGTTTCACGGATGTTCATCGTCAGCGGCACTTCGCCGAGGAAGGGCACGCCGATGCGCTCGGCCTCCCTGCGGGCGCCGCCATGGCCGAAGATATCGTAGCGGGTGCCGGTGTCCGGGGCGATGAAATAGCTCATATTCTCGACGATGCCGAGAACCGGCACCTCGACCTTGCGGAACATGTTCAGGCCCTTGCGGGCATCGATCAGGGCGAGATCCTGCGGCGTCGAGACGATGACGGCGCCGGCAAGCGGCACCTGCTGGGCCATGGTCAGCTGCGCGTCGCCGGTGCCGGGCGGCATGTCGACGACGAGGACATCGAGCTCACCCCAGGCAACTTCGCGCAGCATCTGCATCAGTGCCGACTGGACCATCGGCCCGCGCCAGATCATCGCCGTCTCCTCGTCGACAAGGAAGCCCATCGACATGACCTTAAGGCCGTAGTTCTCCATCGGGTTGATGATGCGGCCGTCGATCTGCGTCGGGCGGCCGGATATCTTCAAGAGCCGCGGCATCGAGGGGCCGTAGATATCGGCATCGAGAATGCCGACACGAAGACCGTTGGCGAGCAGGCCGAGCGCCAGGTTGACGGCAGTGGTGGACTTGCCGACCCCGCCCTTGCCGGAGGCGACGGCAATGATGGCGCCGATGCCGGGCACGCCGATCTTGCCGGTACGGGGCTGCTGTTGCTGCGGCGCATGCGCGTGATGCCGGTGATCGTGGTCGGGATGGCCGTGGGGTGGGCTCGGCGCGGGGCGGGCAGCCGGCGCGGCGGCCGCCTTCTTATCCGCGGTCAGCGTGACGAGCGCACCCTTGACGCCGGGGATCTCCTTGATGACGCGCTCGGCGGCGAGCCGCATCGGCTCCAGCTCGTTGGCGCGCTCGGCCGGAACGGTGATGGAGAAATAGACCTTGCCGTCGGAAATGAAGACATCGGAGACCATGCCAAGCGCAACGATATCGTGTTCGAGATCCGGTCCACGCACGGTCTTCAGCGTTTCGAGAACCTGTTCTTTGGTGACGTCGGTCATTCCACCCTCACTGCTTCTTCTCGCAGACTACGGTGCCGCGCGCCTTCAAGACGCGCAAAGGACGCCGTAGCATCTTAAATTGCCGCATGATTTTAGCCTTGGGCGATTCCGGCCAAGGCTAAAAACATGCGGTAGAGATAGTGGAGGCACGCGTCTTCGCCAAACGAAATCATCGGGAGAGAACCGATTTGCCGGCTTTGAAAAGCGCCGGCGGGGGATTCGCAAATCCGTTGCGGCCATCAAGTCCGCCGGGCTTTCGCCCTGATGGCCGCAACGGTCTCTCCCCGAGCACCGGCGCAATGCGGGGCGAACTAGCGCAAGCCGAAAAAAAGGCCAGAAAAAAGTGCCCCCGGAGAGGAAATCGTGAACGGCTGCGAAAGAAGCGGTGCCAAAAGGCAACAACCGCCGCCGACGCCGAAGGCCGGGAGACAAGCGGCATCGGCGTGGGCAGCGGTGTGTCGGCCGCGCCATTTCCTGGCGCTGGTCACAAAGTCCCCTCTGGACCTCTGGTGGAAGAGATGCAGAAAGCGTGCCAGATGAAAAAATCGGGAAAAGCGCGTGGAAAAGCCGGGCAGCCCCTAGATCTGCCTAAGCGCTGAGCGGCCGGTGACAGCACGCCGCCATCTTTGCAACTTATTTGATCAGGCCGATGCGCAGCGCCTTGGCGACCGCCTGGGTGCGGTTGACCGTGTCGAGCTTCTTGGTGGCGCGGTTGAGGTAATGATTGACCGTATGCTCGGAGAGCGCCAGGATTTCGGCAATCTCGGCACTCGTCTTGCCGGCCGCCGTCCAATTGAGGCAATCGATCTCGCGATCCGTCAGCGTGTCGGTCATGCGGTTATCGAGGTTGCGGATCTCGGCAAGTCTGTCGAAGACATGGATGGCGATATAGCAAAGCTCGCGCATCTCGGTCGGGCTGAAGGGTTCGCGGTCGCCGGCGAAGGAGACGGCGCCGCGCTGGCCGGAGGGCTCATGCGTCGGGAAGTAGGCGCAGCGCGTCATCCTGAAACGCTCGAACAGCCCGGTGACGAGCGCAGACTTGCCGTCGTCGCGCGACCAGCTCTGCCGCGACATGTCGTAGAAGAACGGGCACGTCGATGTGCGCAGGCGCCTCAGAACCGGGCTGTTCACCAGCAGCCCTTCCTGATCGTAGAGCGCCAGAAGCTCCGCCGGCCAGCTGGTGATAACGGTGCTGCCCTGAAGATCCAGCGAGGTGACCGGCGGCAGGTTGAGAACCATGAAGGCGCGGCTGCGATAGGTTTCCGTCACGCGTTTCATGAAGCGGAAAATATCGAACTGGGTCTTCAGTCCCGCGATTTCCTGAACATAGCCGCCTTCTTCCATCGATGTTTGCGCCAAGGGTGCCATCACGTTTCTTCATCTTCGGCGCAGTGGCCGGCAAATCGTTTGCGATCCAGCCTCGCGGCCGGTTCGATTGCATCAGGGAATGACGATCGCTGGTGGATCAAATGGAATCGGCGTCGGCGTGCAGCCTTCGACCGATGAATGCGTATCGATTTCGCGGACCATTCCAGGGTGTCGTGATTCGTCGGCAAATCTCAATATCGGGCTCATCATAAGCATGCTCTGCGATCGCGTCCAGCAACGGGCGGAGGGTGATTTTTCGGTCAGCGGCGCGGACCCAGGCGAATGCGCATGCCTTCCATGATCTTTCCGGCCGTCAGCTGAACCGGAACGGCCCACTGGTGCAGAAGTTCCATCGACAATCGATAGGCCGGGCCGGTAATCGAAATGCCGCCGATGAAGGTTCGATCCTCCGACCAGAGGGGGGCGGCGACACAGCGGATGCCGGCCTCATGCTCTTCACGGTCGAAGGCGTAGCCCTGCTCGGCAATTTCACCGATCTCAGCAAGCAGCGTTTCAACCGAAACATGGGTCGCGGCGGTAAACCGGGTAAAGCTCAGGCCGGCGAGGAGCGCGGCAAGGCTTTCGGCCGACAGCAGCGACAGGGCGGCTTTGCCGACGCCGGTGCAGTAGCAGGGCGAGGCATTGCCGATCTGCGAATACATGCGCACCGGCTGGCGACCTTCCACCTTGTCGAGATAGATGATCGAATGCCCCCGGAGCACGCCGAGATGCACCGTCTCACCGGTCGTCCGCTGGAGGTCGGCCAGGTGCGGTTCGGCAATCAGGCGGAATTCATTGCGCGCCCAGCTGCGCGCGGCAAAATCGAGCAGGCGCAGACCGGGCGCATAACGCCCGTCGCCATCGAGTTCGAGCAGCCCCTCCTCCACCAGGTGGCTGAGCTGGCGATGCAGCGTGCCGCGCGGCTGGCCGGCAAGCGCCAGGATATCGGTGAAGCGCAACGGCGTATCCGCATGGGTTACGAGATCGAGCAGAACCATCAGTTTGCCGAGGGTACCAGTCTCGCGTGCCTGTGCCATGCCGTCGCTGGAAATCATCGTCCACGTGCCATTCAATCGGTCCGTCTTTGAAAGGGAGCGCCCTTGACAGAAAGGCCAGCCTAATCCGATAATTCCACATAATCAAATTAAGTTCCAAATAATGGAACAGTCACAGTATCCGGAGGAGACGGTGAACGCAGTGGCAGCACAATTTCCCGAGTTCAGGGATCGCGCCGTACTGGTGACCGGCGGCGGCTCGGGCATCGGCGCGGCGATCGTCGAAGGTTTTGCGCGTCAGAACGCCAAGGTCTCGTTCATCGACATTGCCGAGACGGCCGGCAGGGAACTCGCCGAACGCCTGTCGCGGGAAACGGCGCACCCGGTCCTCTTCTACCATGCCGATCTGCGCGACATCGAGGCGATTCGGCGCACGGTCGATACCGTCCTTGCGACGTCCGGGCCGATCCGCGTGCTCGTCAACAATGCCGCCTGGGACGACCGGCACGAATTCGACGCGGTCACCGAGGCCTATTGGGACAACAATCAGGCGATCAATCTGCGGCACGTGTTCTTCACCTCGCAGGCGGTGGCGCCGTCGATGCGGACGGCCGGCGGCGGGGCGATCGTCAACATGTCTTCGATCGCCTTCAAGCTGAACATGGGCGGCTTTCCCGCCTACGCGGCGGCGAAGGCGGCGATCGTCGGGCTGACGAAGAGCATGGCTGGCAGGCTCGGGCCGGAGAATATCCGGGTCAACTGCATCCTGCCCGGCATGGTCGTCACCGAACGGCAGATGCAGCTCTGGCTCACCGAGGAAAGCATTGCGCGCTCGGTCGAGCAGCAATGCCTGAAAGTTGCGCTCAAGGCCGATGCGATCGTCGGTCCCTGCCTGTTTCTTGCATCCGACTGCGCCGCAGCGATGACCGCCCAGTCCCTGATCGTCGATGGAGGCGTTTTGTGATGGCCAATCCCGCTTATGTCGCAGTGGACTGGGGCACCAGCAGCTTCCGGCTCTGGCTGATCGGCAGGGATGGAAGCGTCCTTGCCGAACGCCGCAGCGGCGACGGCATGACGAGCGCGGCAAAGACCGGCTTTTCCACCGTACTATCCGGCCATCTCGCCGCTGTCGAAGCGCCGGAAAGCCTGCCGGTGATCGTCTGCGGCATGGCCGGCGCAAGGCAGGGCTGGGTCGAAGCCGGTTATATCGACGTGCCCGCGCCGCTCACCGCCATCCTCACCGCGGCGGTCCGCGTGCCCGGGGAGAGCCGGGACGTCCGCATCCTGCCGGGCCTTGCCCAACGGCAGACGGCGACGCCCGACGTCATGCGCGGCGAGGAAACCCAGCTTCTCGGCGCGCTCGGCAGCACAGGCATCGGCGCCCAGGCGGTCTGCATGCCCGGCACGCATTCGAAATGGGTGCATGTGTCGGACAGCAAGGTCACCGGCTTTTCCACTTTCATGACCGGCGAACTCTTCGACGCGATCAGCAAACATACGATCCTGTCGCATGCGGTTGCCGGTGCGGAGGAGCAGCCGGCAGATGCGGCAGCCTTCGAGGCGGCGGTATCGGCCGCTTTCGCCCGGCCGGCTCTTGCGACCAACCTCCTGTTTACCGCCCGCTCCGGCCAGCTCCTGCACGGGATCTCCGCCGCTGCCGCGCAAGCCCGGCTGTCCGGCACGCTGATCGGCCTCGAAATCGCCGGCGCACTGCAGGATGCCGCCAACGGCACGAATATCACCCTCGTCGCCTCCGGCCGGCTGCAGGCGCTCTACGAACAGGCCTTCGACACCCTCTCGCTTGCCTTCACCGCCATCGACGCCGACGCGGCCGTGCGCCGCGGCCTATCGGCAGCCGCCGAAGCCATCTGGCCGAATTGAGAAAGCTGACATGATGAACCGCATCCCCTTCCCCGACATGCAGCGTCCGTTGATCGCCATCCTGCGCGGCATCCGGCCCGACGAGACCGAAAGCGTCGTCGGCACCCTGATTGAAAACGGCCTGACGGCGATCGAAATCCCGCTCAATTCGCCGGAGCCGTTCAAATCGATCGAGATTGCCGCGAAAATGGCGCCGGCCGGGGTGCTGATCGGCGCCGGCACGGTGCTGACGGTCGAGGCGGTCGACAGCCTGAATGCAGCCGGCGGCAAGCTGCTGGTGACGCCCAATGTCGAGCCGGAGGTGATCACCCGGGCGCGCGACCACGGCATGGTGACGATGCCCGGCGTCTTTACACCGACCGAAGCGCTGGCGGCTGCGCGCGCCGGCGCCACCGGTCTCAAATTCTTTCCGGCCAGCGTGCTTGGTCCGTCCGGCATCACGGCGATCCGGGCGATTCTGCCGCCGGAGCTGACGATTGCCGCCGTCGGCGGCGTATCGGACAAGAATTTCGCCGATTACACCAGGGCTGGCATCTCAGCCTTCGGCCTCGGCACCAGCCTTTACAAGCCCGGAATGACCGCGGCAGAGGTTGCCGAGCGCGCCAAGGCGACCATTTACGCCTATGATGCAGCCATGGGAGCGTGAGCGTATGACCGACATTTACGAGTTCGAAGGCAAGACCCTTTGCAACACCAATTCCGTCCTCGGCGAGGGGCCGACCTATGATCCGGACAGCAATACGGTCTGGTGGTTCAACATCCTCGGCAAGGAATTGCACGAGCTCAAGCTCGCGAGCGGGGAAAAGAAGGTTCATTCGCTGCCTGTCATGGCCAGCGTGCTGGCCCGCATCGACGCCGGACGGCAGCTGATCGCGACGGAGGAAGGGCTTTTCGTGCGCGACGTGGCAGGCGGCAACCTCACCTTCTATGCCGCGCTCGAAAACGACCGGCCGGAAAACCGCTCGAATGACGGCCGTACCCATCCCTCGGGCGCGCTCTGGATCGGCACGATGAGCAAGCGGGCGGAGAACCAGGCTGGCGCCATCTATCATGTCGCCGGCGGCAAGGTGACCAAGATCTTCAACGGCATCAGCATTCCGAATTCGATCTGCTTTTCCCCGGATGGCACGATCGGCTACTACACGGATTCCCGCATCAACCGGCTGATGCGCGTCATGGTCGATCCGCAGACCGGCCTGCCCTCGGGCGAGCCGATCGTGCTCGTCGACAGCATGAACGAGCCCGGCGACATCGACGGCTCGGTGGTCGATGCCGACGGCTATATCTGGAATGCCCGCTGGGGGGCCGGCGTCGTCGATCGTTACAATCCCGATGGCTTGCGCATCTCGCGCTACAAGGTTCCCGCCGTCCAGCCCTCTTGCCCGGCCTTCATCGGCGCCAATGCCGACCGGCTGGCGGTGACGACCGCCTGGGAAGGGCTTGACGAGGACGCCCGTTCGGCCCAGCCGAGCGCCGGGGCGCTTCTGGAACTCGGCATCCAGGTCAAGGGGGTGTTCGATCCCGTCTATGTGATCTGAAAGACGGCGTCTGACCGGCCGCCATTCAAGGCGCTCCCGCGCGGGGCGTCTTTTTCGTTCGGCGGCCGTCCGTCAATAAAAGTTCCGTGAGAATCGAGAAATTTTCCGTGTTTTCAACCGGAACCAATCGGCGCACCACTCATTTTCCTTTCGAACCGGCGCGGCAAGGATCACCTATTGCCGGGTCAGCGATCACTCTAGGCAAATGAAAGTAGGTTCGAAATGACACGCAAACTTTTGACGACCGTTGCCGCTGGCGCGCTGTTTGCCACGGCTTTCGCACCGGCGGCATTCTCGCAGACGGCGCCGCAGCCTGCCGATCCCGCCGCTCCCACCCAGGCAGCGCCGGCCGATCCGGCTGCGCCCAAGCCGGTAACCCCTGATGTCACCAAGCCCGCAGGGGATGCTGCACAGGCTCCGGCGCCAGCACCGAGCACGGACACCGCCCAGGCCGGCTATCTGACGGAGCAGGCCGCGGACCAGGTCAGCGCCAACACCTATATCGGCCAGTCGGTCTATAACGCCAACAATGAAAGCATCGGCAGCGTCAACGACCTGATCATGAAGAAGGACGGCGGCATTGTTGCTGCGATCGTCGGCGTCGGCGGCTTCCTCGGCATCGGCGAAAAGAACGTCGCCGTCCCGATGGAAAAGATTACCATCGCCCAGAACACCCAGGACGGCAGCGTCAAGCTGACGACCAGCGAAACAGCTGAATCGCTGAAGGCCGCACCTGAGTTCAAGACGCTGGCAATGCAGTCTGCAGAGAAGGCCCCGGCCGCAACCGGTACCGATACGACGGCAACCGGCTCGACCACGCCTAAGTAAACCGCGCGTGGTAGTATAGCGTAAACGACGGCGCTCCTAGGGGCGCCGTCGTTGTTATATGCAAGCCCGGACGTACAACCGCTCTGCACTTTTGCTGGAATTAGCTTTTGTCTCGCAATTCCGGACGCAAAACCGCGGCGCACTTTTGCTGGAATTGACTTTGTCTCACGCAATTCCGGACGCAAAACCGCGGCGCACTTTTGCTGGAATTGCTATGCGCTGACGCGCTCGACGAGTGGCGTATCGTAATAGTTCTCGTGCAGGAAGCGCAGCGTGGCGATGCCATCGGCCGGGCGGCCGAAATGATAGCCCTGGCCCATGCCGCAGCCGAGCGTGCGCAGTTTCACTGCCTCGGCATAATCCTCGATGCCTTCGGCCACGACCTCCAGCTCCAGGCCTTCGCACATGGAAAGGATCGCCTTGATGATGTGTTCGGAGGCGCGGTCGGAATTGATACGCGAGACGAAGGCGCGGTCGATCTTGATCTTGTCGAAGATGAAGTCGCGCAGACGTCCGAGGCTCGACTGGCCGGTGCCGAAATCGTCGAGCGAGATGCGAACCCCGGCGGCGCGCAGATCGGCGATGATGCGGTGGGCGGTATCGGCCGAGCCCATCACCGCAGTCTCTGTGATTTCCAGTTCCAGGCGATGCGGATCGAAGCCGACCCGGCCGAGGATCGACAGGATGCTGCCGCTCGTGCCGGGATCCATCAGCTGAGCCGAGGAGAGATTGAACGACAGGAAGAGTTCGCGCGGCCAGGACAAGGCTGCTTCGGCGGCCTTGCGCAGCAGCGCCTCCGACAGAGCGTCGATGAAGCCGCGCTCTTCGGCGAGCGGCACGAAGACGCCGGGCGAAACGAAGCCGAGATCAGGGTCGTTCCAGCGTGCGAGCGCCTCGAAGCCGACGACCTGATTGTTGGCGAGCGAGACGATCGGCTGGAAATGAACGTCGATCGCGTCGGAGATGATGGCGTTTCTGAGCGCCTGCTCCAGCTGCGTCGCGCGCTTCATCTCCTGGGCGATTTCACGCGAATAGACGGTGATCTGGCCGCGACCCCGGCGCTTGGAGCGATAGAGGGCGGTGTCGGCGCTCTTTAGCAGTTCTTCGCAGTCCTCGCCGGCGAAGGGGTAGATGGCAAAGCCGAAGGAGGCGGAGAGGCGGACGTTGCGGTCGCCGAGATCATAGGGTGCCGACAGCACCTCGCGGATCATCTGGCCGAACTTCTCGGCGCTCGCCCGCTCGAAAATCAACGGCAGCACGAAGGCGAATTCGTCGCCATCGTGGCGTGTGACCAGCGCGCCGTCCGGAATGCAGGCCCTGAGCCGATGGGCAACCTGGCAGAGGATCTCGTCGCCGGCCGAGGAGCCAAAGAGATCGTTGATCGGCTTGAAGCTGTCAAGATTGGCGATGCCGATGGTGAATGGGGCCGGATCGCTGGCGCGCTCGGCGGAGATCTGCAGGACCTTGTCGCGCATGCGATTGCGGTTTCCCAATCCGGTCAGCGGATCGGTATAGGCCATCGCTTGAAGCTCATTATGACTCACGGTCAAGGAAGCCGTTTCCGCCGATTTCATCATCCAAACCCGAGCTTTCCTCCGCAGCCGGGCAAAGAATGACCGGGATTTCTTAACAATTCGCTAGTGAATCAGCAGCGTCGGCAGCCTGATTCGCCCCAAAATCGGGGAGTTGACGACACGCGCCGCAGGTTTCCGGTATCATCCACTCGCTCGAACCCGCGCAGCATCTTCCACCAGGTATTTCTGAAATATTGTCTCGAGCATATCGGGGCTGACGGGTTTCATGATGACGTCGTCCATGCCTGAATTGACGCATTCGGCGCGATCGCGCTCGAAGGCCTGCGTGAGCACACCGATAATCGGGGTGCGGGCTGCGCCGCCGGCTTCCTCCATCTGGCGGATCAGGCGCGCGGCCTCGAAGCCGTTGAAGCCCGGCAGCGAAATGTCCATCAGCACCACCTGCGGCCGGTGTTCGGCCCAGAGGCGCACGACCTCGTCGCCGGTCGCGGCGATCATGTGGCGATAACCAAGGCCCTCGAGGATCTGTGAAAACACGATCTGGTTGATATCGTTGTCTTCGGCGACGAGAACCTGCAGGCCGACCACGTCGTCAGAAGTGCTGATTTCCCAATCCGCATCGGCGCCGGCCGCACTGCGGCTGTTGCGATTGAAATGGCGAGCGATTTGGAAGGTGAGCTCGTTGGCGAGCTGGAAACCGTCCATGACAAGCGACGGGATGCCGTATTGCTCGGAAAGCTCCAGGCAGCGCATGCCCATCTGATTGTCGATGATCAGAAGATCGAGCGAAATGCCGGAGGAGGTCGCGATTTCCAGGAACCGCTCCTCTTCATCCTCGCCGCGCACCGAGCAGGATTCGAAACCATATTTCGACAGCGTCCGCAGAGCGGCGGTCTCGGCGGCCAGGTCGGCGGTGACGACGAGGATCTTGCGGCCGGAAAAATTCTCAGGGACGATCGCTTCCATCGCCGCCGGCTCGCGGCGCTCCACCGCGCTCGGCAACGGCACATAGGCGCGGCGGTAGCTCTGGTTGGCAGAAGTGGTGATCGCCGAAGCGCGATCAAACTCCTCGAGATCGGCGCCCTCGCGCGGCAGGTCCTGCGTGGTGGACACCAGGAAATAGCGGCCGGGCTTGCCGATGCGGTGCTTGCGGCTGATGATGTCGCGCTCGATGCCGTCGCGGGAGATCTGCCGCTGGCGGGAGATCGACATCTCGCCGGTTTCGAGCACGTGACGATCGCTTTCTTCGAAGCGCTTGGCAATCTCGGGTGAGAAGAGATCACCGCTCTTGCGCCCCAGCACCTCGTCGGCGCTTGTCTGGTACTTCTCGCAAAAGGCGAGGTTCACCGCGACATAGGTAAGGTTGCGATCCTTGACGAAAAGCGGGAACGGCAGATTGTCGAGAATGTCTTCGGTGAGTTGCACCCTTTCCAAGTCCGAGCGCCACTGTTCCTCGCGCTTCTTGTCCTCGGAGATGTCCGAGATGATGGTGACGCCGTAACCGCCCGGCAGCCGGCGCTTGACGAAGCGGACCCAGCTGTCGGCGCCGTGGCGCTCGACGGATTCGAAGCGCTCGCGCCAATGCGAGGCGATCTTCTGCGACAGCCAGTCCTCGCGGCTCAGCGAGCCGCCCTGCCTGATATCATATTGCTGGCGAACGCCGGTATCGTAGATCGCCCCCAGGAAGTCGCGCAGCCGGGTGCCGGGCTTCAGCATCTCGGACGGCAAGGGGAAGAAATCAAGGATCTGGCGGCTTGCGAAGATCAGATGATCGTTCTTGTCGTAGATGATGAAAGCCGCCGAAAGGCTGTCGCACACCACATCGAAAAGCGCCGTCTGCAGATCGGCCTCGGCGGAAGTCCCGTCGATTTTCAATGACGTGTCCGCCTTTTCGAAGCCGGCACTCATTCTCTTGCGTCCCACATCTGTTCGATTTTCGCAGCTTCCGGAGGTATATGAATAGAAATGCCATTTTTCTGTTAAAACCGGCTTAACACTACCCGTCCCCCAAATTGGAGGAGCCGGCCCACAAGGCTTGAATAAAGCGTTTGGAAACCTCTTCCCTCCCGCCCGCGAATCCTCGAAAATAGTCCATGGCCATCAGACAGCTTTCCGAAACGCTCATCAACCAGATTGCCGCCGGCGAGGTCATCGAACGGCCTGCAAGCGCTGCCAAGGAACTGATCGAAAACGCGCTCGATGCCGGCGCAACGCGCATCGAGATTGCCACGTCAGGCGGCGGCAAGGCGCTGCTGCGGGTCAGCGACAACGGTTCCGGCATGGACGCCGCCGATCTCGAACTGGCGGTCAGACGCCATTGCACCTCGAAGATTTCAGACACGCTCGACGATATCCGCACGCTCGGCTTCCGTGGCGAGGCGCTGCCTTCGATCGGCTCGGTTGCGAGGCTCAGTATCGCAAGCCGCAAACGCGACAGCGCCGGCGGCCACGAGATCGCGGTTGCCGGCGGCAAAATCGTGCATTTGAGGCCGGCCCCCGCCAATCCCGGCACGATCGTCGAAGTGCGCGACCTGTTCTTCGCCACACCCGCCCGGCTCAAATTCCTGAAGACGGAAAAGGCCGAGGCCGGGGCCATCACCGAGATCGTCAAACGCATGGCGATCGCCTTTCCCGCCGTGCGTTTCGTGCTGTCGGGCTCGGACCGGACGACACTGGAATTTCCGGCGACTGGCGACGATCATCTGGCGCGCATGGCACAGGTGCTCGGCAAGGAATTCCGCGACAACGCCATTGCGCTCGACGCCGTGCGCGAAGATATCGCGCTCACCGGCTTTGCCGGCGTGCCGACCTTCAATCGCGGCAATTCCGCCCATCAATATGCCTTCGTCAACGGCCGGCCGGTGCAGGACAAGCTGATCCTCTCGGCGATCCGCGGCGCTTATGCCGAGACCATCCCGTCGGGGCGTTATCCGGTGGCGGTGCTGTCGATCGCGCTCAATCCGGCCCTCGTCGACGTCAACGTGCATCCGGCCAAATCCGACGTGCGTTTCCGCGACCCCGGCCTGGTGCGCGGCCTGATCGTCGGCGCCATCCGTGAGGCCCTGGCGCGCGACGGCAGCCGGGCGGCGACGACCGGGGCGAGCGATATGCTGCGCGCCTTCCGCCCCGGCTTCCAGCACCATATGCAGCGGCCGCAGGCGCCATGGTCGGCCGAGACTTCGCCCTCCCGGCCCTACCAGCCGGCCGCCGGGCTCAGTGAACGGCCCCAGGCCGCCTTCGACGGTCTTTCCATGCCGACGGCGCGCGCCGAGCCGCAGTCTGCGCCGCAGCCGGCCGCGCCGGAACCCGCCGCGCGCTATCCGCTCGGCGCCGCGCGGGCGCAGATCCACGCCAACTACATCGTCGCCCAGACCGAGGACGGGCTGGTCATCGTCGACCAGCACGCCGCGCATGAGCGGCTGGTGTTCGAGGCGATGCGCAAGGCGCTGCATTCGAAACGACTGGCCTCGCAGGTGCTGCTCATCCCGGAGATCGTCGACATTCCGGAGGAGGATTGCGACCGGCTGATGCTGCATGCGGCAGAGTTTTCCGAACTCGGCCTGGCGATCGAGCGTTTCGGCCCGGGAGCGATCGCGGTGCGCGAAACGCCGGCCATGCTCGGCGAGGTCGATGCCCATGGCCTCATCCGCCAGCTTGCCGACGAGATCGCCGAGTGGGATACGGCGTCTGGCCTGTCGGCCAAGCTCGAATATGTGGCGGCCACGATGGCCTGCCATGGGTCGGTGCGCTCGGGGCGGCGGCTGCGGCCGGAGGAAATGAACGCGCTGCTCAGGGAAATGGAAGTGACGCCCGGCTCCGGCCAGTGCAACCACGGCCGGCCGACCTATATCGAATTGAAGCTCAGCGATATCGAGCGGCTTTTCGGCAGAAGCTAAAAAAGCTGGCAATGCCGTGCTTGCGGGAGTATGGCAGACGGATGACAGGTTGCAGGGAACGGAGCGCATGAATTTGTTCGAAGGGCACGGAAACCGCGAGGCGAAGATTCGCTATCTCGACGGCGATTTCCAGATTCTCTCGCCCGGCTCCTATGTCGTCTGCGCGATGACCGGCAAAAATATCCCGCTCGACGAGCTGCGCTACTGGAGCGTCGCCCGCCAGGAGCCCTATGCGGACGTGATCTCGGCAATCGAAGCCGACAAACGCGCCGGGGTGCTGCCGAACCAGCGGCGCTAGGACGCACGCGCCGATCGGCGTTTCGCGACGGTTGGCACTTGGATGGTCAGCCACACCGGCATCCCGAGTGGGCTGTTCGATGTCTCGGCACTACGAGCGATCACACGGCCGGCTCGCCCGACGGATGACGAGCCGTTTGCCTGACCCAATAGGCGCAGCACCGACCACTGGCGATGCGCCCTTTGCGAAGTTGCCCTGAGGAGCAACGGTTCACTCAAATTGTGCCATGTTCGCGGGCGTCACAAGCGCCGCGCCGGAGTCAATCAAAGACTCGACCTTCTCCCCGCGGATGGATCTCACCAGCGCATCCACACCGAGTTCAGCCATCTTGGTGGGAAACTGCGCCACCGACGCATCCTCGATTCCATTCTTCAGCGCTTCCTCTTCGCCGCAGCAAAAGTCGAAACCGACCAGCACGATCTTGTCACTGGCAATGCCGGCGTTCTTGATTGCGCGCGCCGCGCCAGCAGCGGGCGGGCCGCAAGCGGCATAAATGGCCTTGAGGTCCGGGTATTTCGTCAACAGATCCTCGGCGACACTGATCCCCAGTTCCTCGGTGCAATTCGTTGCGCCTTTCCCGACGATCTTGACGTCAACTCCATTTAGTCCCTCAAGCATACCCTTCACACGGTCATCAAGCGCTGGCACACCGGGCACGCCCTCAAGGATCCCGAGCGTGTCGCCGGCATGAAGAACGGTCTTGAGATATTCCCCGGCGATCTTGCCGGCGGCGAAGTTGTTGGTCGTGGCAAGCGCCGTCCTGCCGTTCCAATCCGGAATGTTGTTATCCATCAGCACGACCTTGATACCGGCCGCCACCGCCTTGTCGAGGGCCGTGGCCACTGTGGGATCGACGGGCGTGATGGCAATGCCCTGCACGCCTCGTGTCACCATGGACTCGATCTGCGCGATCTGGCCCTCGATGTCGGTTGCGGACGTACCTTGGCCGTAGATGATCTCGACGCCCGGATTTTTCTTGGCATAATCTTTGGCTGCGTTCTCCATCGTTGCGAAGAACGGTACAGGGAATTTGGTTATAAAGCCGAGCTTCACTGGCTCCTGCGCCAGGGACGGAACGACAGCGACGACTAGGAGCGCGACGGCTCCCAGCAGGGAATGCGGTTTCATGATTACACCTCCCAGTTTTTGACCGCCCTCCTCAAGGCGATCCCGTTGCCCGCTGCCCCGATGGAGCAGCGATTTCCTTAAGCCTCGGCGCCGACAATCATCGCGACGATGTCCTGCTTGTTCGCTTGCGTTGGCTTTACTTCGCCGACTTTGCGACCCTGCCGCAGGACGACTGCCCGATCGGCGATCTCGACGACATGCTCCATATTGTGGGTGATAATGATCACGGCGTTGCCCTCGGCCTTGAGCTGATTGATAAGGTCAAGAACCTGGCGAGACTCTCGAAGTCCCAGGGCTGCCGTCGGTTCGTCGAGAATCACCAGCTTGCGGGCAAAAACGATGGCGCGCGCGACCGCGATCGCCTGTCGCTGTCCCCCCGACATCAGCGCCACGGGTGCGTCGAACCTCGGCAGCTTGACCTTCAGGCGATCGATGACGCTCGATGCTTCCCGCTTCATTGCGCCCGTGTTGAGAAAGCGTAGCGGACGAGGCAGCCAAGAGGGGAAGGAGATCTCTCGCCCGCAGTAGAAATTCTGTACGGGCGTCAGATTGTCGAAAAGCGCCAGGTCCTGGTAAACCGTTTCAATACCGGCGCGGCGGGCCGCTGCCGTCGAATGGAGCCATACTGGAGCACCATCCACGAGGATCTCTCCTTCGTCGAGACTATGAAGCCCGCTGATGCATTTGACGAGCGTCGACTTGCCGGCGCCATTGTCACCCAAGAGAGCAGTTACCTCGCCTGAATAGGCGTCAAAGCTCACATTTTTCAGGGCATGGATTGCGCCGAAGCGCTTCTGGGCGTTTCGAACGGAAAGTGCCGGTGTCGTGGATGCGGGGGTCATTGCACTGCCGCCGATTGAATTGCGCGGGCACGCGCCTCGAGATGGTTGCGGAGCACGTCGGCCTCTACGGCAACGACGATGACGAGCCCGATCGCGATCATTTGAAAGAATACGTCGACGCCGAGAAGGTTCAGCGCATTGCGGATGACTCCGATCAGCACGGCGCCGATCAGCGCGTGGCCGAGATGGCCTCGTCCGCCAAGGAAGCTGGCGCCGCCGATAATCACGGCAGCGATCGTGTCGAGTTCCAGGAGATTGCCGTAGATCGGCGAGGCAGCGCCGGTCCGGCCGGCGAGCAGCACCGCGCCGACACCTGCACAAAAGCCGGAAACAATGTAGGTCGAGAGCAGAACGCCCATCACCGGTATACCCATGCTTCTCGCGGCGCTCGGCGAGCCGCCGACCGCATAGATCCATCGGCCACAGACCATCGATTTCGTCAGGATCAAGAATAGAACCCCGAACATCGCGACGACAAAAAAGGAGTTGGGCACACCAAGCGTCGTAGCGCCACCGATTGCGGTTACGGCATCGGGCATCCCGCGTATGGTCGTGTGGCCGGGCGCCAGTTCGAGTGCCAGACCGCGGCAGATGCTCAAGGTTGCAAGTGTAATGATAAAGGGGTGCGGCAGCCGGCCATAGACAAACACGAAACCGTTTACCGCTCCGACAGCAGCGCCCGCCAGCAGCATGGCCGCAATGACGAGGAATGAGGAGTCAACCTGTTGGTAGACAAGGCCGCCAATGACTGTCGCTAGCGCAAGATTCGAACCGACAGACAGGTCGATGCCGCGCGTCAGGATGACGAGCTGCTGGCCCATTGCTACGACGGCGATCACTGCGGTCTGCGCCAGTATGTTTCCCAGGTTGACGGGCTTTAGAAAAGCCGGGGTGACCAAGCTGACGACCGCGATGAGTATAATGAGGATGAGCAGTGGGCCCAGGCTCAATAGCTTCAATCCAAGCGCGATGCCGGAACGTCTCGGATGGAAGGCTGCATCCTGCGAACCACCAGGCCGGGACGAATTCTGTGACAGAATCCTGGAGTCTTCCAAATTCCCCTAGCCTCCCCGGTTTTTTATACATAAGAAACATACGATATACCTGCGTCAACTTGTTTTTTATGGATAGATAATCAAACCGGGAGTTGCACCATGAGGACGAACACGACTTTCAAGAGGGCGTTCAATGATATGATCGATATCATCCGAACGCTCGATCCTGGTGAGGAACTACCCTCCGAAAACGCGCTGCGCGCCCAGCTTGGCGTGAGCAGGACAACGGTGCGGAAGGTGCTGGCAGGGATGTCTGCACGCGGTATCATCATATCTGACGTGCACAGGCGGATCGTACATGAGCAGCCGTCCCAGATCGATCGCTATCCGCAGGAAGAGACCCTGGCAATTTCGGAACAGGTCGAGACAAGCTTCATGGAATGGATGCTGCGGGGCGGTGCTTGCCCCGGCACAGAAATAAATGAGACGGAGTTAGCTCGGAAGTTCGGGGTCGCAACGACGATTATCCGTGAGTTTCTCAATCGATTTCAGAAATACGGGCTGATCGAGAAGCGTCCGAATGCAGGCTGGGTCTTCAAAGGGTTCACCGCCAGTTTCGCGCTCGAATTGTTCGAGATCAGAGAGATGTTCGAAATGCGCTCCGCACGGCTGTTCGCTGGCCTGCCCGACAGTGCGTCTGTCTGGAAGCAGATTCAATCCATGCGGGGTGAACATTTGGAACTGCTCGCCGACATCGACACCCGGTTTCAGGATTTCTCTGAATTGGACAGCCGATTCCATCGGCTGATCGCGGCAGTCGCCCCAAATCGGTTTATCGAAAGCTTTCAAGACGTGATAGCCATGGTCTTCCACTATCACTATCAGTGGAACAAGCGCGATGAACGCGCGCGCAATGAGGTCGCAATCGGGGAACATCTTGCGCTGATCGAAGCCCTCGAAAGTCGCAATATCGCGTTGATCGATCGCGCATGTCGGTTGCATCTGACGTCCGCTCGCGAGACTTTGCTTCACTCGATCGCGTGATCGCGTTGCAGGCAGATTTAGGCCGCCGAGATGTTTCGCAGCAGCCAGTTACAGCCGATCGGCCTTTCCTGAAATTGCTTTAGCCCCAACTTTCGATTCCTTAAGACGCCGCTCGCGGCAGGCGACGATCGCCCGGTCGATGATCAGGCTTGGGGCGAGATGATCCTCGAAGACCATGTCGACCTCGATCACTCGGGCCTTTTGCGCCAGCTGCTCGGCCTTGCCGTGATGGCCGGACAGGCGAACGAAATCCTTTGATGTGGTGACGATCAGGAGACCCTGGCGCTCGGCGGTCGTCAGGATGTCGTCGATCTCCTCCTCGGTCAGGTGCTCGTGGTCGCCGAAGGTCTTGGCGACCACGATTTCGGCGCCGCGCGATTCGACGGTACGGAAGAATTTGGCGGGATCGGCGATACCGGCGAAGGCCAGCACCTTCACGCCGGCCAGCGTGTTGTCGCCGCGCACTTTCAGCGAGGCGGTGAAATAGGGTTTTGCGGCGCGCGCAGCCATGCGAACGATCCTGTCGGCGGCATTGCCGCTGCCGACCTTCAAGAGCGCCGTCGCATGACGCAGCTGCTGGCCGATCGGCGCGCGTACCGGGCCGCCCGGCACGATATGGCCATTGCCGAGGCCGCGCGTCGCGTCGATGACGAGCAGGGCGTAGTCGATCGCCAGCCGGGCGCTTTGAAAACCATCATCCATGATAATGAGGTCGGCGCCTTCGGCAACCAGACGCTGAGCCCCGTCGACGCGCCTGCGGGAAATCACCGTCAGGGCCTCCTGGGCAAGCAGCAGCGGTTCATCGCCGACCGCGACCGCCCGGTGATGATGGGGATCGACCACGGTCGTTACGTCGAGCGAGCCGCCGTAACCTCTGCTGAGAAAGCCGGGTTTCAGGCCCTTCGCCTTGGCGGCGCGGGCGATCGTCAGCGCCGTCGGCGTCTTGCCGGCGCCGCCGACGGTGAAATTGCCGACGCAGATGACGGGAACGGAAAGGGAGACGCGGCGCGCATGCGCCATGCGGTGGCCGGCGATACGGCCGTAAAGAAAGGAAAGCGGCGCCAGCAGCCAGGCCCTCCAATCGGCTTTCCTCCACCAGAACGGCGGCGCTTCGGATATCATCTTGCCGTTCCGCTCCCCTGCCCGCCTCGCGACAATCAGCATCTTGCTCTTCACCCGGCCTGGATTGAGAAGCCAAAACCGGTGAAAATGCAAGTCCTTACGTATCAGGCCAGCTGCAGATCCGGTAGCAACGTCTCAAGGGCGGTGATATCGTCGAGCACATGATCGGCTGCGGCGGCAAGCGACTCGCGCGAGCCGGTTCCGGTCAGCACCGCGATCCTCAGCCCCGTACCGGCATTCAGGCCCATGTGCAGATCATGATTGTTGTCGCCGACGATGGCGACCTCCTCAGGCAAAAGACCGGTCGCGGCGCAAAAGCCGAGCACCATGCCCGGCTCCGGCTTGCTGCCGAAGCCGCTGTCGTAGCCGGCGATATAATCGACATAGGTGGCGAAACCGAAGCGTTCCGCCGTCTGGCGGATGGAGCGCTCATTGTCGCTCGAGGCAACGCCGAGCTTGAAGCCGCGTTGATGCAGCCTGGCGAAGAAGCCGGCAAGGTCGGTCACCGGCACGGAAAATTCGGCGGCGCTGGAAAACAGTTCATCGAGGCGAGCCGTCAGTTCCCCGACATCGACCGTCGAGCCCGCGGCAACAAGGCCCTCGGAAATCTGCCTGGTATTGCCGGCCGCGAGCAGGCTGTCGGGAACGATATGGCCGCTCACAGGATCCATGCCGCAGGCTGAGAGCAGCCGATCGGCAAGAAGCGGATCGCCCTGGGCGGCGATGCGGGCAAGCTCGCGGTTCACGGGCAGCCAGCTCTCGTCGTAGTCGAGCAGCGTGCCGTCCTTGTCGAAGAGTATGCCTTTTATATGCCTCGGGCCCGACATCGCGCCTCCTCAGACCTGAGCCACGGCCTTGGGCAACAAGCGCGCCTTGACCGTCAGCGGATTGATATAGGGTTCGAGCCCCTTCACTGTCGCCGACAGTGCGCCGCGCATCTCATGCACGGCGGCGATGCCGGCCTCGATCATGTTGCGGCGGGCTTCGTCATTGGTCAGCAGGTAATGTACGCCCTTGGCCAGCATTTCGGTATCGCGCACCATACGGGCGCTGCCGCTGCGGGCAAGCTTCTGATAGGCTTCGCGGAAGTTCTGCACATTGCCGCCGGAGAGGACCGCGCAGCCGAGCATGGCCGGCTCCAGCGGGTTCTGGCCGCCCTCGGCAAAGAGCGAGCGGCCGACGAAGGCGATTTCCGTCAGTCTTAAATAGAGGCCCATTTCGCCGATCGTATCTCCGAGGAAAATATCGACATCGGCGGAGAGGACGTCATCACGGGTGCGGCGGGCGACCTTCAGACCCTGCTTGACCAGCGCCGCCTCGATCTCGTCGCTGCGCTCGGGATGGCGCGGCACGATGATCGTCAATTGGCGATCCCGCTCCTTCAGCGCGCGGTGGACGATGCCGGCGGCGTTCTCCTCGCCATCGAATGTCGAAATCGCCGCCCAGGTCTTGCGGTCACCGATCTGCTTCCTGTAGCGCGCAAGGACAGCGCCGTCATAGGGCGGGGCGTCGGTATCCACCTTCAGGTTGCCCGAGGTGATGACGGGGACGGCGCCGAGATCGCGGAAACGCTCGGCATCGACATCCGACTGGGCGATCACCAGAGCAAGATTTTCGAACAGGGCCTCGGCGATCGACGGGCGGCGGCGCCAGCGGGCAAAGGAGCGGTCCGACATGCGGGCATTGATCAGGATCTGCGGGATGCGGCGGCGGCCGAGCTCCAGCACCGTTGCCGGCCAGATCTCGGATTCGGCGATGATGGCGCAATCGGGCTGCCAATAATCGAGGAAGCGGCTGACGGAGGGTTTCAGGTCGAGCGGCACATATTGATGGATCGCCTCATTGCCGAGGCGCTCGGCGGCGAGTCTGGCGGAGGTAATGGTGCCGGTCGTCAGGATGACATGGATGTCGCGGCGGCGGATTTCGCGGATCAGCGGGATGACGGCATTGGTTTCACCTACACTTGCGGCATGGAACCAGACGAGCGGGCCCTGCGGCCGGTTGGCGCTCGGATAACCGAAGCGTTCCAGGCGGCGCGCCCGGTCTTCCTTGCCCTTGGCCGTGCGGTAGGTGATATAGAGGCCGACAACAGGAGAGGCCACGGTTCCCGCCAGACGGTATGCGCTCAGACCGAACCGAGCCATCCGGGAGCTCATTGCGCCAGCCTCCGATCCAAGATCGACATCAAACCCATTCCCTCATTATCGTTGCGGCCGCAATGACCGATCAATTTGTTCAGAATGCGTCAGACAATCCGGAACGACGGGCGCCCGATGCGCGAAAGCCCTGCTCGCCGAACGGTCGCCGGCGGCACCTGCGGATCGCCTTGGCCGAGGTCGCTAGCCGAGGTCAGTTGCCGAGGTTAGTTGCCCTTGGCCTTTTCCTGCGGGTCGAGCAAACGATGCATGTGGACGATGAAGTAGCGCATATGCGCATTGTCGACCGTCTGCTGCGCCTTCGACTTCCAGGCGCTCAGCGCCGTGGCATAATCCGGGAAAATGCCGACGATATCGAGACCGTTCAGATCACGGAACTGGACGTCATCGAGGCTTTCCAGTTCGCCGCCAAAAACGAGATGCAAAAGCTGCTTCTTGTCACCGGATTCAGTCATTTTTTGTTCTCTTTCTGCCTAGTCTCCTCCGCCATCCCATCTGCGGGATTTTGACGGAAACGTCAACTGTCTCGTCGCTCGGCAAAAGCCGCGAGGAACTCATCGATGCGGGGCGCCGGCCCCGCACAGAGGACCTTGTGGGTGATGTCGGCGCTGTTGTAGACGACCGGCCGGCCTTCGAGGTCGACGAGGCCACCGCCGGCGCAGGCCAGGATCAGATCGGCGGCGGCAAGGTCCCAATCGTGTGAATTGCCCTTGACGAACGTGCCTTCGAGACGACCGTCCGCCACCATGGCGATGCGATAGGCGAGCGAGGGAATGTATTTCTGGCGCGCGACCCGGGCGCGGAACGCTGACGGGAAGGTCGTCAACAGGTCCTCGCCGATCGCAAGGCGGCTCGTCTCGTCGGCTCCGGCGGCGGAGACGGCGAGCGGCATGCCATTCTTCATCGCCAGCCCGCCCTCGACGGCCTGGTAGAGTTCTTCGAGCGCCGGCGCATAGAGCACGCCGGCGACGGGGCGGCCGCGATGCACGACCGCGACGCTAACGCACCAGACCTTCTGCCCGCTCAGGAAGGCGCGCGTGCCGTCGATCGGATCAACGATGAACAGCGTCTCGCGTGAGAGGCGGTCGGCATCGTCCTCGGTTTCCTCGGACAACCAGCCATAATCCGGCCGCGCCTCGCGCAGGATCGATTCGAGCGTCTTGTTGGCGGCGAAGTCGGCGGCGCTGACGGGAGAGCGGCCCTCGTTCTTCCACCAGACTTCGGGAGATTGGTTGAAGAAACCGAAGGCGACCGCGCCGGCCTCCTTCGCAGCATCGGCGATCAAGGCAAGATCGCTCTGCCAGCGGCCCTTTTCCCTATCGCTCATCCGATAATCCGTTCCTGCTGCCCGTTTCTCACTGTCCTGCGAGCGTCATGCCTTCGATTGCGAAGGTCGGCGCCGCGACGCCGAACTTGCGGTCGATATCGTTTGCCGGTGTCAGGCGCATGAACATGTCCTTGAGGTTCGAGGCGATCGTCACCTCGGACACCGGAAAAGTGAGTTCGCCGTTCTCGATCCAGAAGCCGGTGGCGCCGCGGCTGTATTCGCCGGTGATCATGTTGACGCCGTGGCCGATCAGTTCGGTGACGTAAAAGCCGTTGCCGACGCTGCGGATCAGCTCCTCCGGCGAGACGTCGCCGGGTTCCAGGGCAAGATTGGTGGACGACGGCGTGACGGTGCTGCCGCCGCGCACGCCGCGGCCGTTGGTTTCGAGGCCGAGCTCACGACCGGTCGAGGTCGAAAGGAACCAATGCTTCAGAACACCGTCTTCGATCATGACCAACCGCTCGCCGGAGACGCCCTCACCGTCGAAGGGGCGCGACGAAGGCCCGCGCACGATCAGCGGGTCGTCGGTGATCGACAGGCCCGACTTCAGCACCTGCTGACCCATCCGGTCACGCAGGAAGCTGGTCTTGCGGGCGACGGCGGCGCCGTTGATCGCACCGGCGATATGGCCGACAAAGCCGCGGGCGACGCGCGGATCGAAGACGACGGTGACGTTCTTGCCGGTCGGCACCTGGCGCGGATTGACGCGCTTGATCACTCGTTCGCCGGCACGGCGACCGATTTCGGAGGGATTGTCGAGTTCGGCGTAATAGAGGCGGCTGTCGAAGTCATAGTCGCGTTCCATGCCGGTGCCTTCGCCCGATATGACGCTGACGGAATGGCCGAAACGGGAGGCCATGTAGCTGCCTTCGAAACCGTGTGACGTCGCGAGAACGAGGCCGCCCATGCCGGCCGACGCGCCGGCGCCGGAGGAATTGGTGACGCCCTCGACCGCCAGTGCGGCCGCTTCGGCGGCAAGAGCCGCCTCGCGCAGCATGTCCGAGGAAACCTCGGTGGTGTCGAGCAGTTGTAGGTCGGGGTAGGATTTTGCAAGGCTCGCCTCATCGGCGAGGCAGGCGAAGGGGTCTTCCGGAGAAACCTTGGCCATGGCGACGGCGCGTTCGGCCAGCGCCTGAAGATCGAAGCCCGGATTGGCCGAAACGCTGGCGACCCGCTTGCCGATGAAGACACGCAGCGAAAAATCGTCGCTTTCCGACGATTCCGTTCCCTCGACCTTGCCGAGACGGACGCTGACCGATTGCGAGCGGGAGCGGACGACGACGGCGTCGGCGGCGTCGGCCCCTGCCTTCCTTGCCAGATCGATCAATTGACTTGCGCGGGAAAGAAGTGTCGAGGAATCGATTTCTGAGGACATGATTTGGCCTTTCCTTCGGCTTCCATTTATTGTGCACTCTCCCAAGCATCAAGGCCGCCGCCGCCGATTCTTTGTCAGGGCTGCCTGGATGTTTCCCGCCGTCGAAAGAAATTGCCAGAATGTCAGCGCCCAATGACCTTTTCTCCGAAACGATCCTGCTGCTTGGCGGCGCGGTGGTTGCCGCTCCGATATTCAAGAAGCTCGGGCTCGGCACGGTGCTGGGTTATCTCGCCGCCGGCATCGTCATCGGTCCGGTCTTCCATGGCATCACCGACGGCGAACAGATTCTTGCCGTCGCCGAGCTCGGCGTCGTCTTCCTGCTCTTCATCATCGGCTTGGAGCTGAAGCCGAGCCGCCTCTGGCAGATGCGGCGCGACATCTTCGGCCTCGGCACCGCGCAGGTAATGGTGACTGGGCTGGCGCTGACCGCGCTCGCCTGGTTTTCCCATGTGCTCGACTGGCGCGGCAGCATCGTCGCCGGCTTCGGCCTGGCGCTGTCTTCGACGGCCTTCGCCATGCAGATCCTCGAGGGCGACGGCGACGTCAATACGAGATACGGACAGCGTTCCTTCTCGATGCTCCTGTTCCAGGACCTGGCGATCGTGCCGCTGCTCGCGCTGATCACCGTTCTCGACGGCAACGGCAAGGGCAGCAGCACGCCGCTCACTGATTTTGTCGTGGCCGTCGGCGCAGTGGCGGCGATGATCGTCGCGGGGCGCTATCTGCTGACGCCGCTCTTCCAGATCATCGCCCGCACCGGCGCGCGCGAGGCGATGATCGCCGCCGCCCTCTTCGTCGTGATGGGATCGGCAAGCCTGATGCAGCTTGCCGGGCTTTCGATGGCGATGGGCGCCTTCCTGTCCGGCGTGATGCTCGCAGAATCCTCCTACCGGCACGAACTGGAGGCGGATATCGAGCCGTTCCGCGGCGTGCTGCTCGCCATCTTCTTCATCGCCGTCGGCCTGTCGCTGGAGCTCGGCGTTCTCCTCGACAACGCGCTCTTCGTGATCGTCGCCGTGCCGATCGTCATGGCAGTCAAGGCGATCATCATCTACGGGCTCTGCCGGATCTCAGGGTCTCCGCACAATGATGCAATCCGCATTGCTTTCCTCTTACCGCAAGGCGGCGAATTCGGCTTCGTGCTCTTTACCACGGCGGGCGTCGTCGGGTTGATGTCGACGAGCACGGCATCGCTGCTGGTGGCAATTGTCACGTTGTCCATGGCGCTGACGCCGATCGGAGCGGCGCTGTCGAAGCGGCTGCTCAACGGCGATGAGCAGGAGGAACTGGACGAGGATTTCGAAGGCGCCGGCGCCGACGTGCTGATGGTCGGCTTCTCGCGTTTCGGCCAGATTGCCGCCCAGATCCTACTGGCCGGCGGTCGCAGCGTCACCGTCATCGATTTTTCCGCCGACCGCATCCGCCAGGCCTCCTCCTTCGGCTTCCGCATCTATTTCGGCGACGGCACCCGCAAGGACGTGCTGCGCTCGGCCGGCATCGACCGGGCGAAGATCGTGCTCGTCTGCACGCAGAAAAAGGAGATCACAGACAAGGTGGTGGAGCTGGTGCAGGCGGATTATCCGCACACGCGCCTCTACGTCCGCTCCTACGACCGCATCCATTCGATCGAATTGCGCAACAAGGGCGTCGATTACGAACTGCGCGAAACGCTGGAATCCGGCCTGCTCTTCGGACGGCGGACGCTGGAGGCGCTCGGCGTTTCCGAGGTCGACGCCTATGAGATCGGCGAGGATATCCGCAAGCGCGACGAGGCGCGGCTTGCCCTGCAGGTCTCCGAAGGGCTGCAGGCCGGGCGCGACATGCTGTTTTCCCACCCTGTCCGCCCCGAGCCACTGGTCAAGCCGAAACGCGCCGCCGATCCCTTCGAGGACGATCCGCTGGCCGGAACTGCGGATGCGACGGCGGACGCCTGACCGCTTTTGCGAAATTCCCGCATTGAATATGAGCGGCGCGGCGTTTATCAAAACGCGCGCTCGAAGCGATCCATGGGGGAATGTTGACCGGGCGGGCGGTACATATCGAACAATGGGCACTGCGCGTCCTCTGCGCGGTCGCACTTGTTTTCGTCGGCTTTGCCCATCAGCCTGCCGCTGCAGCCGCCGACGAGTTCGCGCCGGCGGGCCTCGTCCAATATGTCCTTCCGGACGGGACCCTTCCGACGCTTTCCGTCACCGCCGCGGACACATCGGGGCAGAACCAGCACGACCAGGCGCATTCGCAAGGTTGTGAAGCCTGCCGGATCGGCGCCTCAATTCTCCTGCCGGCGCCGACGGATATCGCAGGCGCCATATTCTTTGCGGCTGCGGTCGAATTGCCGATCCGTGCCGAGGCGTTTCATCGTCGGCTTTTTCCGCCCAATACCGGCCCTCGCGCTCCCCCGCCCCATCCGATCCTCATCTGAACTTCGTGTTGCGGCCTTTGCCGTAGTGCGCCTTTCAACGTCGGCCGACCTGCGTTCCTGCCATCGGCCGTGGATACGGATCCATTCTCATGTCGACCATTACCGTTGCCGGGCCGGCGGAAGACGCCGCCAGCGTTTCGCTCTACCGTGCCATCTGGCGCTGGCATTTCTTTGCCGGGCTTCTCGCCATACCCCTTCATGCTCAACCTGGCGATCACCGGATCGCTCTATCTTTTCAAGGACGAGATCAACGGCACCTTCTTCGGCTACCGCTACCTCGTACAGCCGAGCGGCGAAGCGCTGCCGGCAGCGCGGATCACCGAGATCGCCGCCTCCGCCGTCCCGGGCGCAACCGCCAAATCCTACAAAGACCCGCTATCGCCGGAGCAATCGGCCGTCGTGACGGTCTCCAGCGATGCCGGTGCGACGCTGGTCTTCGTCAACCCTTATGACGGCAAGGTGCTGGATACGGTCGGATCGACCGACGAGTTCAATTATGTCGTCAAGCGCATTCACAGCCTCGCCTATTTCGGCGCCATGGCGAACCGGCTGACCGAAATCGCCGGGGGCTTCGCCATGGTGCTCGTCGTCACCGGCATCTATCTCTGGTGGCCGCGACGCCAGACTGGCGGCGTCGTCAGCGTCCGAGGAACACCCAGCCGTCGCGTTTTCTGGCGTGACCTGCATGCGGTGACAGGCGCCTTCGCCGGCGTTCTGATCTTCTTCCTGGCGATCACGGGCATGCCCTGGTCACCCTATTGGGGCGCCAATGCCAATGCCTGGCTGACCGAGCACGGCCTCGGCTATCCGGTTCAACTTTGGGACGACGTGCCGAAATCGCGGAAGGTCACCGAAGACATCCTTCCGAAGAGCGGCTGGATCATCGAGAAAGCGCCGGTTCCGCTTTCCGATATCGCCGCGGCGCAATCGGCCAAGCCGATCGGCCTCGACAAAGCCGTGGAGATCGCCGAGCGGCTGGGCATGGCGCCGGGCTTCGACATGACGATTCCCTCCGACGAGACAGGCGTCTATACCGCCTCGCTCTATCCCGACGATCTCTCCGACGAACGGACCATCCACATCGACCAGTACTCCGGCAAACCATTGCTCGATATCGGCTTCAACCAATATCCGTTGCTCGGCAAAGCGATCGAGTGGGGCATCAATGTCCACCAGGGGCAGGAATGGGGGCGATTCAACCAGCTGCTGATGCTCGCGACCTGCCTGACGATTGTGCTCAGCTGCGTGACGGCCGCCGTCATGTGGTGGAAGCGGCGACCGGCCGGCTGCCTCGGCGTGCCGCCCCTGCCGCCAAAACGCTCGGTTTATTACGGCCTGTGGGTGATTACAGCAATCTTCGCCATCGCCTTCCCGATGAGCGGGATCGCCATTCTCGCCATGATCGCCTTCGACCAGATCGTCGTGCGGTTTGTACCGCCGCTGAAACGCGTTTTCGCTTGAGGGTTCGCCAGATGAAATTGACTATCGCTATTCTTGCCGGCCTGCTGGTCGCATCCATGGCATCTGCCGAAGAGGATCCGCAACAGGCGATACCTGCGAAGCTGAAGGTGATGTTCGAGAGGCCGGACAAGCCTCTCGATGTCGCCCCCGTCGTCGTTCAAGCCGATTGGGCGATCGTCGGCTGGCGACAGGACGGACGCGGGGGACGCGCCCTGATGAAGAAGACGCATCAGGGCTGGAACATCTATCTCTGCAGCGGCGACAGCTTGAAGAATGCCGCGACGCTGGAGAAGCTCGGGCTTTCGGTGAATGACTGCAGGCCTTACCGGCAAATTGAAGGATGCCGAGGCCGGCCTCGATCCATCCGCGCTTGCGCTCCTATCAAGCTTCGAGGGCACGGCCATGATGATGGAAGCGTCGACTGGCGCGGGCGGCGACCACGAAGGCCATGCCCAATGAGAAAAACGGACAGCTAGCGCTTGAGTCGCGCTTCGAACTCGCGGTCGAGGGCGAATTTCAGCTCGTCCTTGACGCCGACGGACATGGCGAGCACTTCACGGGCCTTCAAAAAATCCATGACGCCGGTGCGGCCGACTGTCGGGCGCAGGAAAATCTGCGGCTGGCAAAGCTTCAGTTTCAACGAGATTGCCGTCTGCATCATCAGCTGGCCGGAACCGAAGATGCTTTCCATGCGGTTCGGAATGTGGGTGCCATCGCCTTCAGGGGCACCGACGACGTCGATGCCGACGACGATGTCGGCGAGGTCCATCAGGGGTTCATAGGGCACCGGATTGCTGATGCCGCCGTCGATCATCACCCGGCCGCGCAGGCGCACCGGCATGAAAACGGCGGGAATAGCCGAAGAAGCCGCGAGCGCGGGAAACAGCTCGCCCTCTTCGATGATGACTTCGCTCTGTCCGTAATAATCCGTCGTGATCACCTTCATCGGGACCAGCAGATCCTCGAAGCGGGCCGGCAGTTCGGCGGGCAGGAAGGCTTTGAGGATCCGCTCCAGATTGAACTGGCCGATGCGGATGCCCTTGGCGACCGCATCGCGCACCGTTGCCGGCCGCAGGCCCCAGATCCGGGCGACGACAGCCGTCTTGTTGCCGACCGTCGCCAGCGCATGTTCTCGGATCTCGGCGCCGGACATGCCGGCGGCCATACCGGCCCCCATGATCGCGCCGATCGACGAACCCGCTATCGCCACCGGGCGGATGCCGAGCTCGTCGAGGGTTTCGATGACATGGATGTGGGAAAGGCCGCGCGCGCCGCCGCCGCCGAAAGCGACCGCGACCGTTGGCAAATCGCTGATCGCAGGCAGTTTCGGGCTGATAATCTCTGCCTGCTGCACGCCTGCCCCCCGCTTACTGCGGTTGATACCGGAAGAAATGCACCCTCGTATCGCCAAAGATGCGGCTTTCGAGGAAAACATAAGAAGGATGGATGGAAACGACAATGTCGGCGCGTTCCTCAAGCACCGCGATCGCGCCTGGCCTGAGCCAGCCGCCAACGGCGGCCGCAGCCATCGCCTTCTCGCCGAGGCCCTTGCCATAAGGCGGGTCGGCAAAGAGCACGTCGAAAGGCTCGAGATTGCCGACGCTGCCGAGATCGGTCGCGTCGCGGCGCAGGATGCGCGTGCGGCCATGCAGGCCGAGCGCGTCGATATTCTCCCAGAGCAGCGCCCTGCCCTCGACGCTGTTCTCGACGAAGAGCGCATGACGACAGCCGCGCGAGACGGCTTCGAGGCCGACGGCGCCGGTTCCGGCAAAAAGATCGAGGATGCGGGTGCCGTCGACGCATTCCGGATAGGCATGGCTCAATATATTGAACAGGCTCTCGCGCGTCCGGTCGGCAGTCGGCCGGATGTCGTTGGATTTTGGCACGGCGAGAGGCCGTCCGCGAAATTCACCGCCGACGATCCGCACCGCGCGTCATTCCCTTTGCTCTAGCTCCACCTCTGGACGGGCCGCCTGCGGGCCTGTCGCCGCCCGGCCGATCACCGCCCGACTTGGCCCCACCCGGCTTGGCGCCCTTCGGCTTGCCGGAAAAATTCTTGGGTCCGCCGGGCTTGGCGCCAAAGCCCTTGCCACGCGGCTTCTCGCCCGAGGACTTGCCACCCGGAGCCTTGTCGCCGAAGGTCCGCTCGCCGCGCGGACGTTCGGAGCGCCCCTCGCCGGCAAAGCTTCTGGCTGCCCGGGGGCGCTCATCCCCCTCCTCGCGCGGCCTGCGGTCGCCGCGCGGCTTGCCGCCGAACGGGCGGTCGTTGCGCGGTCGCTCAGAACGGCCCTCGCCGGTGGAGGCTCTGGCGGCGCGTGGACGCCCGTCACCCTCCGCACGCGGCTTGCGATCGCCGCGCGGTTTGTCGCCGAAGGGCCGGTCGCCACGCGAAGGCCGATCGCCGAAACCGCGGTCGTCGCGCGCAGGACGATCACCGAAAGAGCGTTTGCGGCCGAAGCCCTCGCCCTCGTCCTTGCGGCGGGGCGGCTCGCTCGAGCGGATCCATTCGCCATCCTCTTCGCGCACGCGGTTGATCAGCGTGCGCGGACGATCCTCGATGCGATCGAAAGCAGCATTCTTTGCCGGTGCCTGCTCGCCGCGCCGGCGCGCGGTCTGCGCATTCTTGGCGGCTTTCGCCGCCGCCTTTTCGCCGAGCGGCCGGGCGCCCGGCGCCATCCAGACATTGGCGCTGCGGCGCTGGCCGAGCGGCTGAGAGCGCTTCGGCTTGTCGTCATCCCTGCGGCCGCCGTCGCGGCGATCGTCATCTCTGCGACCGCCACCGCGATCATCGCGTTTGGTGTCGAGGCGGCTCAGCGCCCGTTCGCGCTTGTCCTCCGGGCGACGCGGCCGCTCGCGCTTGTCGGGTGTCGCGGCCTCGGCCTCTTCCTCGGCGGCGACCGCCGGCGCGTTGTAGATCGGCGCGTCGAAATTGGCCTTGGCTTCCTCGATGAGGCGCGGGCCGAGCTGCTCGCGCAATGTGCGGCCGCGCACTTCGATGACATGGCCTTCCGGCAAATCACCGAGCTGGAACGGGCCATAGGAAATACGGATCAGCCGGTTGACGTCGAGGCCGAGCGCGCCGAGCACGTTCTTAATTTCGCGATTCTTGCCTTCGCGAAGGCCCATGGTGATCCAGACGTTCGAGCCTTGGGTCCGGTCGAGCGTCGCCTCGATCGAGCCATAGAGCACGCCGTCGACGGCGATGCCCTCCTTCAATTTGTCGAGCTCCTCCTGATCGATCTCGCCATGAGCACGGACGCGGTAGCGCCTCAGCCAGCCGGTCGCCGGCAGTTCCAGCGCACGGGCGAGGCCGCCGTCATTGGTGAGCAGCAGCAGGCCCTCGGTGTTGATGTCGAGGCGGCCGATAGACATGACGCGCGGCAATTCTTCCGGCAGGTTGTCGAAGACGGTCGGCCGGCCTTCCGGATCGGCATTGGTGGTCACCAGGCCGGCCGGCTTGTGATAGAGCCAGAGCCTGGTGCGCTCGATGCCGCGGATCGGCACGCCGTCGACCTCGATCCGATCGGCGAGCGTGACGTTGACGACCGGGGTGTCGAGCGCCCTGCCGTTCAGCGTCACCCGCCCTTCCATGATCATGCGTTCGATGTCGCGGCGGGAGGCGACGCCGGCGCGCGCCATCACCTTGGAAATGCGTTCGGCCTTGGCCTCGCTGTCGGTTTCAGCCGCGGCCGGACGCGCGGCTGCAGCCTTCGCCGGCTTCGCGCCGCCCGCTATCGGGCCGGCCTTCGGCCCGGTGTCCCGTGAAAAGGGCTTCGTGCCCGGGCGTTTTGGCTTGTCTTTGGGTGTCATTTGCTGTTTGCCTGCCTTTTGGGCCTGTCTATCAGGTCATGCATCTGCGGTTAAGTGGAAATTCTTGCGAACGTGAAGACAAATCGTTTCATGGAGATGGCGCTGGAAGAAGCGCGCGCCGCCGGCGAACGCGGCGAAGTGCCAATCGGCGCCGTCGTTGTTGTCGACGATATAGCCGTTTCACGCTCGGGAAACCGGACGCGTGAGCTCAATGACGTGACCGCGCATGCCGAAATTGCCGCAATCCGGCTTGCCTGCGAAGCGCTCGGGCAGGAGCGCCTTACCGGCGCCGATCTCTATGTGACGCTCGAGCCTTGCACCATGTGCGCGGCAGCCATCTCGTTTGCGCGTATCCGCAGGCTCTATTACGGCGCCGAGGACCCGAAGGGCGGCGCCGTCGACAATGGCGTGCGATTCTATGCGCAGCCGACCTGTCACCACGTCCCTGAGGTCTATTCGGGTTTCAACGAGGTGCAGTCGGCGGACATGTTGCGAAAGTTCTTTTCGCAGCGGAGAGATGCGCAGTAATCGCAATGCCTGCGCGCGCGCCGTACCCACGCGCTAGGACTGCCCGGTTTGTGCGAGTGACCGCCCCTCACCCTAACCCTCTCCCCGTAAAACGGGGCGAGGGGACGTGCCCCGCGAGAGGTTGATGGGGAACGGAGAGGATGCGGCATATCCCCTTCGCCCCGTTTACGGGGAGAAGGTGCCGGCAGGCGGATGAGGGGCTGATCAGCGACGGGTGAGGATGTCACATGACAATCGAACCGGCCGGACAGCGCTTACATGCCAAGACAAGCTATTGCAGGAAGTTCCACCACTGCTTGCCGGAATTGGCGATTGCCGCATCCTTCTTGCGCTTCTTCTGCTTCTTGAGCTCAGGCTCGCCGACGTCGTCGAGCTTTGCCGGATCGTCGACGGTGCGGTAGCCGGCCGGCGGATCGGAGATGTAGCGGCGCTGATCGACGTATGACCCCTTCTGCAGGGCGCGGGCTTCGCGATAGGCCTGGGTCTGAGCTTCCGTGGTGCGCCGGCCGCCTTCGATGGCCGAGCTCGCCAGCGGCGAGCGATAATTCGGATTGTCCGAATTGGCGTCAGCCTCGGAAACGAGACGGGCGCGGGTTTCCTCCGGCGATTCAAGCCATTGTGGATTGTCCTTGTTCGCCACCGTCTGCTGCGGCGCGACAAGGGTCTCGCGCTGCCCCTCGGCCGGCAGCACCAGCGTCGGACGCGGTGTGTATTTGACGCCCTTGTTCTTCGGGTCCGGTCCGACCAGCGACACGGACTGGCCGAGATCGTCGGTCAACTGCTCCATGGCAGTCTTGTCGGTGCCGTAAGTGGGGCTGCTGGCGCAGCTGGATACCAGGGAGCATCCCGCCACCACAACAGACAGGCAGGCGCCCATACGGAACCAATGCGTTGCGAACATGAAAACCCTTCCAGCCACCGGTGCAATCGTTGCCCAACCGGACAACCGTCCCCCTGACGCAAAAATCCGGCCAATTTCAGGCAGCTTTTACCGGATGAACGCCGCAAAGGCAATTCACCCGGCAAATATCTTCAGGCGCGGATGCCGAGTTCGCGCAACGCGGCAGCATCACGCGCCGAGACGTCGGGATAATCCGGATCGGAACCGACATCGGTGGTGATGCGCCAGGAACGGGCGCATTTCACACCTTCGGCAAGTTTCGGCACGACGGCGACGTCAGGCACGTCGGCGAGACGGAAGGCTTCGGCCGGGCCGGCATCCGCCTTGATCGTGATATCAGAGGTGATACAGACTTCGCTGAAGTCCTGACCCTCGAGCGCCTTGCGCAGCTCCGCATCGGCGACATGAACGACGGGGGCCGCCTCGAGCGAGGAACCGATGCGCTTGTCCTTGCGCTCGATTTCGAGCGCGCCGGTCACGACGCTGCGGATCGCGCGGATCTTCTTCCACTTTTCGGCGAGCGCATCGTTGCGCCATTCCTTTGCGACCGGAGCAAACTGCTCCAGATGCACCGAGACGGCAGAGGGATTGCGCGAGAGCCATGCCTCCTCCGTCGTAAACGGCAGCATCGGCGCGAGCCAGGTCACGACGCAATCGAAGATCATGCGGATGACATAGAGCGCCGAACGGCGGCGAAGGCTGGAGGGCGCATCGCAATAGAGCGCATCCTTACGGACGTCGAAATAGAAGGCCGAGAGCTCGACATTGGCAAAGTCGATCAAAGCGCGGGCGATCTTCTTGAAGTCGAAGGCATCGTAGTTTTCGCGCACGAGCCGATCGAGCTCGGAGAGGCGGTGCAGCATCAGCTGCTCCAGCTCCGGCAGGTCGGCAAGCGCGATGACCTCGCCCTTGTCGTGGGCGAGCGTGCCGAGCATCCAGCGGATGGTATTGCGCAGCTTGCGATAGGCGTCGACATTGGTCTGGATGATCGTCTTGCCGACGCGCAGGTCGTCGGCATAATCCGAGGTCATCACCCAGAGGCGCAGGATATCGGCGCCGGCATCCTTCATCACCTCCTGCGGCGAGGTGACATTGCCCTTCGACTTCGACATCTTTTCGCCCTTCTCATCCATGGTGAAGCCATGGGTGAGGACGGCGTCGTAGGGCGCGCGGCCGCGGGTCGCCGCCGATTCCAGCAGCGAGGAATGGAACCAGCCGCGATGCTGGTCGGAGCCTTCGAGATAGAGGTCGGCCGGCCATTTCAGGTCGGGGCGATCTTCCAGCGTGAAGGTGTGCGTCGAGCCCGAGTCGAACCAAACGTCAAGGATATCCATGACCTGCGTCCATTTGGCCGGGTCATGCTCGTTGCCGAGAAAACGTTCCTTGGCGCCTTCGGCAAACCAGGCGTCGGCGCCCTCGACGTCGAAAGCGTTCAGGATGCGCTGGTTGACGGCCTCATCCTTCAGGACTTCGCCCTGCTCGTCGACGAAGACGCAGATCGGCACGCCCCATGCTCTTTGACGCGAAAGCACCCAGTCCGGGCGCTGCTCGATCATGGCGCGCAGACGGTTCTGGCCGGCGGCCGGCACGAAACGGGTGTCGTCGATCGCGCTCAGCGCACGGGTGCGCAGTGTCGTTCCGTCGGCCAGGGTCTTGTCCATATAGACGAACCACTGCGGCGTGTTGCGGAAGATGACCGGCTTCTTGGAACGCCAGGAATGCGGATACTGGTGTTTCAGGCGGCCGCGGGCAAAGAGCGCGTGGCACTCGATCAGCGCCTTGATGACGCGGTCGTTGGCATCGCCCTTCTTGCCGTTGTCGTCGATGACACGTGCGCCTTCCAGGCCGGGGGCGTCAGCGGTGTAGAAGCCGCCGTCGTCCACCGGGAACGGGATCTTGGTCTCGATACCGCGCGCCTCGATCTCGCGGGCATGCGCCGTCCAGACGTCGAAGTCTTCGCGGCCGTGGCTCGGCGCGGTGTGCACGAAGCCGGTACCGGCATCGTCGGTGACGTGGTCGCCCTCGAGCAGCGGCACGGCAAATTGGTAGCCGCCTCCCAGACCTTTGAGCGGATGGGCGCAGGTGATGCCGGCGAGATCGTCAGCCGTAACATCTGCAAGACGCCGGTATTGCAGCTTGGCCTTCGCGAAGGCTTCTTCGGCCAGCTTGTCGGCAAAGATCAGCTTTTCGCCCGGGCGCGGGCCGAAATCGTTCTCGGCGGCGGTCACCTCGTAAAGGCCGTAGGCAACACGCGAGGAATAGGCGATCGCCCGGTTGCCGGGGATCGTCCAGGGCGTCGTCGTCCAGATGACGACGAAGGCATCCTTGACGCTGTCGGAGCCTTTTTCGACCGGGAACTTCACCCAGATCGTGTCGCTCTCGTAGTCCTGATATTCGACTTCGGCTTCGGCAAGCGCAGTGCGTTCGACCACCGACCACATGATCGGCTTGGAGCCGCGATAGAGCTGGCCGCTTGCGGCGATCTTCAAGAGCTCGCCGGCGATGCGGCTTTCCGCGTGGAAGTTCATCGTCAGATACGGGTTCTCGAAATCGCCGACGATGCCGAGGCGCTGGAACTCCTCACCTTGGACCTTGATCCACTTTTCCGCATAGGCGCGGCACTCGCGGCGGAATTCGATCATCGCCGCCGGCTCGGTCAGGTCGGGCTTGGCCTTGCCCTTGGCGCGATAGTTTTCCTCCTCGATCTTCCATTCGATCGGCAGGCCGTGGCAATCCCAGCCGGGCACGTAGTTGGCGTCATAACCGCGCATCTGGAACGAACGGTTGATGACGTCCTTGAGGATCTTGTTCAGCGCATGGCCAATATGGATGTTGCCGTTGGCATAGGGCGGGCCGTCGTGCAGGACGAACTTGTCGCGGCCAGCGGCGGAAGCGCGAAGCTTCTTGTAGAGGTCCATCTGCTGCCAGCGGGCAACGAGTTCCGGCTCCTTTTGCGGCAGGCCAGCGCGCATCGGGAAATCGGTTTCGGGCAGATAAAGGGTCTTCGAGTAATCGATCTTTTCGGCTGTGTCGGTCATATCGGGACAATCGTTTCTGGCGGCCCAGAAAGGGGCGCTACGGGCGTGAAAAAGTTGGCGACGGAAGCGCTCGCATGCAAGCGCCAAAAACCCGGACCTCCCGGCCGCTTAGCGCGCGCGGAAGGCCGGGCCGATAATTCGCATCGTGATCGCCAGCCGAAATTTCGTCATAGCGCCGGTTCATAGGCGTTTTTGCCGGGAAAAGGAAGAGAGGAAATTGCGGCCCGCAATCGGCACCGGTGACTGGAATTGCCAGCGCCGCATCCTTCCGGGAAAGCAACGGACTGGAAAATCCTCTTCGCTCGAGATATAAATCTGACTATCTGACCAGATTCGATCGAGAGATCAACGGCATGAAAAAAATAACGAAGCAAAGCTGGAAGCTCGAGGACGCGAAAGCGCGTTTCAGCGAGGTGGTTCGCCGCGCCCGTAGCGAAGGACCACAGCGCGTGACGGTTCGCGGCCGGGACAGCGTCGTCGTCATCAGCGTCGAAGAGCTCGACCATCTGACGAAAGCCGAGCCGAAGAAGCCTTTCGTCGCCTTCATGGAAAGCCTTGACCTCAAGGAGCTCGACCTTGAGCGAGACGCAGATTACGGGCGGGATAGCGAGCTGTGATCGGCTGGCTACTCGATACGAACGTCATTGCCGCGCTGATCGATCCGAACGGCGCCCCCTCCGTCAAATCCTGGGCCGCGGCTCAAGACGAGGAGAGGATGTTTATGAGCATCCTCACGCTGGCGGAATACGACAAGGGCATCGAAAACCTGCCTGAGGACGATCAAAACCGCTATCGCTATGCTGCCTCCCGCGATGCACTTGAGGATAGGTTTTCGCAACGCGTTCTTTCGCTGAGCGACACAGCCGTCAGACATTGGGGCGCCATTTCCGGGCGCGTGAAACTGAGGAACGGACATGCGCCGTCGGTCGTCGACACGATGCTGGCCGCCACGGCGATCAAGCACAATCTCTATTTGGTCACGCGAAACGTCAGGGATAAGCGCTTCTCCGGCGCGGCGGTGTTCGATCCGTGGACGAACGATCCAGATCAATTTCCGCTCAGCCGGAGATAGCTCGAAACCACTCAGGAAAAGCAGAGCTTTCGATCAAGCTCGCCGAGCGGTGTAACGCCCGCCAGCAGCGCCCTCGCCTCTTCCTCGTCGCGTTTGATCTGAGCGACGAGCGGATCGAGGCCGTCGAATTTCAGTTCCGGACGGAGATGGCCGAAGAAGGACACGGCGCAGAGCTGGCCGTAGAGATCGCCACTGAAATCGAAAAGATAGGTTTCGAGCAGCGGCGCGCCATTTTCCGTCACCGTCGGGCGGCGACCATAGCTTGCGACGGCATCATAGAGCGTTCCATTCTGACGGCGGAAGCGGACGGCATAGATGCCGGCAGCGAGTTCGGCCTCCGGCGGCAGGCGCATATTGGCGGTGGGAAAACCGAGCTGGCGGCCGAGCTTCTCGCCGTCGATCACCTCCGCCTCGACCGTATAGCGATAGCCCAGCATGCCGGCGACTTCGCTGACATTGCCGTCCTTCAGGAGCGTGCGGATGTGGCTCGAAGAGACGACATCTGCATTTTCATCGCGGAAGGCATCGATCAGGGTGACGCCGAAGCCGTAGGTCTGGCCGGCATTCATCAGGAAGGCTGGACCGCCCTCGCGGCCGCGGCCGAAGTGGAAATCGAAGCCGGTGACGACTTCCGAGGCGCCGAGCCAGTCCTTCAGGATCGAATGGATGAAATCGTCGGCCGAACGCTGTGAAAATTCGTGGTCGAAGGGATATTCGATGACGGCGTTGAACCCGAGCGTTTCCAGAATCCGGGCCTTGAGCGGCGCCGGCGTCAGCCGGAAGACCGGCGTCTGCGGCCGGAACACCGTGCGCGGATGCGGCTCGAAGGTCAGCACCAGGGCAGGAATGCCGCGCGCCTTGGCGATTTCCAGCGCGCGGTTGAGCACCGACTGATGGCCACGGTGCACGCCGTCGAAATTGCCGATGGCGATGACGCCGCCCTTGAGATGGGCAGGCAAGGGTTCCCGGGTTTCATTGCGGTGGAAGACGGTCATCGGCTGGCTTCTCTTTATGCAAGTCGCGGCATCCACCACTTCGGCGTCGCCTTCTCCCGTTCGAGATAGGCGTTGAGGATCGCCTCGTCGGTCTCGCCGTTCAAGGTGTATTCCTTGGCGTGGATCCCGCCGCTGATGTAGAGAAGGTCGAGCCCGTAATTCAAGGCGCCGCGGACATCCGTCGGCATGCCGTCGCCGATCGCCAGCACACGCTCGATCGGGAAACCGCCACGAAGCTCGCGGGCGGCCGCAAGCGTCGCCTCATAGATCGGCCGGTGCGGCTTGCCGGCGATGCGGCTCTTGCCGCCGAGCTGCTCGTAATAGGCGGCCATGGCGCCGGCGCAGGGGATGATGCGGTGGCCGCGCTCGACGACGAGATCGGGATTGGCGCAAATCATCGGCACATCGCGCGCCTGGAAATCCAGAAGCATGTCGGTATAATCCTCCGGCTTCTCGGTTTCGTCGTCGAAGAAGCCGGTGCAGACGAGCGACTGCGCTTCGCCGGCCGGGCGGCGCTCGACGCCGATGCCTTCGAGAAGCGCCTTGTCGCGCTCGGGGCCGAGCAGAAACACGGTCTTCGGTCCCTCGGCGATCAGCCGGCGGGTGACATCGCCCGAGGTAACGATCCGGTCATAGGCGCTGTCGGGAACGCCGATATGGCGCAGCTGCTCGACCACCTGCCAGGAAAGGCGCGGCGAATTGGTGATGAGCACGACCGCCACACCGCTCTTGCGCGCCGCTTCAAGGGCCGCTGCGGCCTTCGGAAACGGATCGATGCCGTTGTGAACCACGCCCCAGACATCACAGAGCACCACATCATAGCGATCCGTGATCTCGGAGAAGTTTTCTATCCGCCTGGCCATTCCAATTTCCCGATTTGCTTCAGTCACCGGTGACATTGCAAAGCCGCGAGACGATGGCAAGGCATTTTCTGCGCGGCTTGGCAGTCAAGAATGCCGGCGATGGCGGCGAGAGCGGACGGCAAGGTCCGGCGGCGCTGCCAAAGGCAACGGCGAGACAGATTTCGACGGCAATCTCCGATAATTCGTCGCCTCTTCACAATTCCGGCACAAAAATTCGTGATTGCTCTCATTGACTCCTCTCGGAGCCATCCCTAAATGCTCGAGCGCTAGCACTCACCACAGAGGAGTGCTAACACTTATCCATGCGGACCGCTCCGGTCCGCGAATGTCATTCGATCGAGGGATTAGACAATGGCAACCACCAATTTCCGTCCGCTTCACGACCGCGTCGTCGTTCGTCGCGTCGAGTCCGAAGAAAAGACCAAGGGCGGCATCATCATTCCCGACACCGCCAAGGAAAAGCCCCAGGAAGGCGAAATCGTCGCCGTCGGCTCCGGCGCTCGTGACGAGTCCGGCAAGGTCGTCGCGCTCGACGTCAAGGCTGGCGACCGCGTCCTGTTCGGCAAGTGGTCCGGCACTGAAGTCAAGATCAACGGCGAAGACCTTCTGATCATGAAGGAAGCCGACATCATGGGCATCATCGGCTGATCAGCCGATCCGCTTCCCGAAATGACTGACGGGCCTTCTGCCCGAACAAATCGAATTCAGGAGACACAAACATGGCAGCTAAAGAAATCAAGTTTGGCCGCACCGCGCGCGAAAAGATGCTGCGCGGCGTCGACATTCTCGCCGATGCAGTGAAGGTCACGCTCGGCCCGAAGGGCCGCAACGTCATCATCGACAAGTCCTTCGGCGCGCCGCGCATCACCAAGGACGGCGTTTCGGTCGCCAAGGAGATCGAACTCGAAGACAAGTTCGAAAACATGGGCGCCCAGATGGTCCGCGAAGTTGCTTCGAAGACCAACGACATCGCCGGTGACGGCACCACGACTGCAACCGTTCTTGCCCAGGCGATCGTTCGCGAAGGCGCCAAGGCCGTTGCCGCCGGCATGAACCCCATGGACCTGAAGCGCGGCATCGATCTCGCCGTTGCCGAAGTCGTCAAGGATCTCCAGGCCAAGGCCAAGAAGATCAACACCTCGGAAGAAGTCGCCCAGGTCGGCACGATCTCCGCTAACGGCGAACGTCAGGTCGGCCTCGACATTGCCGAAGCCATGCAGAAGGTCGGCAACGAAGGCGTCATCACGGTTGAAGAAGCCAAGACCGCCGAAACCGAACTCGAAGTCGTCGAAGGCATGCAGTTCGACCGCGGCTACCTCAGCCCCTACTTCGTCACCAACCCGGAAAAGATGGTCGCCGACCTCGAAGACGTCTTCATTCTCCTCCACGAGAAGAAGCTGTCGAACCTGCAGTCGATGCTGCCGGTTCTCGAAGCCGTCGTCCAGACCGGCAAGCCGCTCCTCATCATCGCTGAAGACGTCGAAGGCGAAGCGCTTGCTACGCTCGTCGTCAACAAGCTGCGCGGCGGCCTGAAGATCGCTGCCGTCAAGGCTCCGGGCTTCGGCGACCGCCGCAAGGCCATGCTCGAAGACATCGCCATCCTGACCGGCGGCACCGTCATCTCCGAAGATCTCGGCATCAAGCTCGAAAGCGTCACGCTTGACATGCTCGGCCGGGCAAAGAAGGTTTCGATCTCCAAGGAAAACACCACGATCGTCGACGGTTCGGGCGCCAAGTCCGACATCGAAGGCCGTGTTGCCCAGATCAAGGCCCAGATCGAAGAAACCACCTCCGACTACGACCGCGAGAAGCTGCAGGAACGTCTTGCCAAGCTCGCCGGCGGCGTTGCCGTCATCCGTGTCGGCGGCTCGACGGAAGTCGAAGTGAAGGAAAAGAAGGACCGCATCGACGACGCCCTCAACGCGACGCGCGCTGCCGTTCAGGAAGGCATCGTACCGGGCGGCGGCGTTGCCCTGCTGCGTTCTTCCGTCAAGATCACCTCCAAGGGTATCAACGACGACCAGGAAGCCGGCATCAACATCGTTCGCCGCGCTCTGCAGGCTCCGGCCCGCCAGATCGCTGAAAACGCTGGTGACGAAGCTTCGATCGTTGTCGGCAAGATCCTCGACAAGGATCAGGACAACTACGGCTACAACGCACAGACCGGCGAATATGGCGACATGATCGGCATGGGCATCATCGACCCGGTCAAGGTCGTTCGCACCGCCCTGCAGGATGCCGCTTCCGTCGCATCGCTGCTGATCACCACCGAAGCCATGATCGCCGAGCTGCCGAAGAAGGACGCTCCGGCTATGCCGGGCGGCATGGGTGGCATGGGCGGTATGGACATGATGTGAGGCCAAAGGCCTTTCACAGCATCGTCCATGAAACCGCCCAGCAACTCAGATGGTTCAGCGCGTCAAGCGCGCTGAACTGGCGGTATGGACATGATGTGATAGGCGAAAGCCTGCACTGACATCCATTCCGGCACATCCGGAACAGGAAGGGCGGCCCTCGGGTCGCCCTTTTCTTTTGGCCGCTGCGATTCGATCCGTTGTGCGCTATTTTATGCCGTGCAGCGGGTCAGCCGGTCTCGAAGCTTTCGCCAGGCTTGCTTAACCGCTTGTTTTTCCCGCCGTGGAAATAGGCGGGGATTGGCGTCATCTGCGGCCTGTTGCGGGGCAAAACAAGCGATTTTTGCTCATTTTTCCGGCGAAACGGCCGGCAGAATGCGCAAGCCCGAGAGAAGGCAGCGGCCTGACCACCCCTGAAAAAGGCGTTGCCGTTTGATTAAAAGCTCCTATAAATCCGGGCAGCAATTGACGTGCGCACCGGCGATGATTTTCGCCTTCAAACGAGGCCGGAGCGCGAAAAAGCGACGCCAGAACGTTCAGCTGAAAGGCTCCGGTTTCGGAGGCCCGATGGCTGTGACAACGAGCGACGAATGCTGGCGCGGACATAATGACCGCTGCTACATGATCCTGTTTCTTGTGTGGACGAGCGTGCGGCGGAGGAGCCGCATCCGAACTGGGGAACGCCTTGTTTAAGATCGCCAAAGCCAACGCAGCCGTACCTTTGATGCCCGGCTCGCTGAACGACAACAAGCGAAATCACGAGATGCTGGCGCAGTTTTCCGTTTCCGAGCCCTGGACCGGAGATCTTTCGAGCGGACTGCTTCGTCTCGGCGACTGGAGCACGATGCTGCACGGCCTCTCGACCCCGGAATGCGGGCTGCTGAGCCTGGTCCGCTGTTACGACACAAAAGATCGCAGCCACGTGCTGGAACTGTTCGAACAGGCAGCGACGCTCTGCTCGTCCTTCTGTTTTTCGACGACCATCGTCATGCCGAACGGCTTGCGGCAGCCGCTCTTCTGCATGGGCGAGTCGAACGGCCTCGAGGAGAAATACAGCGGCAGCATGGCCGGCGTCTTCGTCTTCCCGCGCTTCAAGCTTGAAGGCGCAAAACAGATCACAAGCTGGCGGTGAGACTGGCAATGAAGACAAAAGGTCGCCTCGAGGGCGACCCCAGCTAACAAACCTCGCTCTCTCAACGTCATCCTCGGCCTTGTGCTGCCTTGTGCCGAGGATATGCTGCACTGGTTGCAGATGCTCGGGACAAGCCCGAGCATGACGCAAGAGATGCTTGCGCCTCCAGCAGCAATCTCGGGCCGCCCCGAAGGCGGCCCTTCGTATTTCCGGGGACCGTCCGCTACTCCGGCTTGACGGGGATGTTGAGGCCCTTTTCGCTTGCCGGGCGGGTGATGCAGCGGGCCAGCCAATCCGAAACCGCGGGGAATTTTGCATATTCGAGAATCTCGCGGCCGCCATAAAAAATGTCGGCGCCGCGGACCCAGGTGAAGGTGGTGATGTCGGCGATCGTATATTGGTCACCCATGATCCACCGGCGACCCTGCAGCCGGCCCTCGAGCACGCCGAGCAGCCGTTTCGACTCGTCGCGATAGCGCTCCACCGGATAGGAATTGTTGGCGACCTTGTCGGCGGCGAATTTATGAAAATGGCCGAACTGGCCGAACATCGGGCCAATGCCCGCCATCTGGAAAAACACCCACTGGATACATTCATAGCGGCCGGCAGGATCGGCGGGGATCAGCTTGCCGGTCTTTTCCGCGAGATAAAGCAGGATGGCGCCGGATTCGAACAGGCCGATCGGCTTTCCCCCCGGCCCATTGGGATCGATGATCGCCGGAATGCGGCCGTTCGGATTGAGGGATTCGAATTCGGGGGACTTCTGCTCGTTGTCGCCAAAGGAAATATAATGCGGCTCATATGCGAGCCCGAGTTCTTCGAGCGCGACCGAGACCTTTACCCCGTTCGGCGTCTGCAGCGAATAAAGCTGGATGATATCGGAATTTTTAGCCGGCCAGCGCTTTGTGATCGGAAATGCGGAAAGATCTGCCATCGGGGCCTCCTTGTTGGGCGCCGACCATAAGAGACCCTTCGGCAAAGGCAAGCGACGACGGCAGGACGTCGTTCCATATTAGTGAACGAACTGTCCGCTTCCGTTTATCTTTTCATAACGGACGAAAAAGGCGACATAGGAGGCATCCGAGGTCCAACCGGTGCCGGGGCACCAAGATCTCCAGGGTCCTTCAAACGGAGACAACATCCATGTCGAACGTCATCATCCTGATTGCCCGCATTCTTCTTTCCTTCATGTTCATCTTCGCCGGCTTCGGCAAACTGACCGATCCGGCTTCGACCGCCGGCATGATCGCCGGGGCCGGCCTTCCGGCGTCCACCGCGCTCACCTACCTCGCCGGCCTATTCGAACTGGCGACCGGTCTTGCGGTGCTCATCGGCTTCCAGGTCCGCATCGTCGGCTGGCTGCTTGCCGTCTTCTGCGTGTTCACCGGCTTCGTCTTCCACTTCTCGCCGATCAACGTTCCGGACTTCCCGGCCGCCGCAAACGCCTGGCTCAGCGGCCTGAACTTCGTCAACTTCATGAAGAACATCACGCTCGCCGGCGCCTATATCATGCTCGCCACCTATGGCGCAGGCGCCTACTCGCTCGACGCCCGCCGCGGCGCCTACGCGACTGCCTGATACCAGCAGACATCCTCCCGGACACCAAGAACCCGCCGTCAATCCGACGGCGGGTTTTTCGTAAGCTGCTGCTGAGACTCAGAGGGCGGCGCGCACCGCGTCGATGATCGCCTGCACGGCCGGTTCCTCGGCATGGTTGTCGCGGCGAGCGCGCACCAGGCAGGCCTGCGAATGCAGGATGACGCCGTCCTGGAGCACCTTCAGGTGGTTGGCGCGCAGCGTCGAGCCGGTGGAGGTGATATCGACGATGATATCGGCCGATCCGGAGGCAGGAGCGCCTTCGGTGGCGCCCAAGCTTTCGACGATGCGGTAAAGCTGGATGCCGTGCTGGCTCGAAAAGAACTGCTGGGTCAGCCGCCAGTATTTGGTGGCAATCGCCAGGCGCCGGCCATGGCGTGCGCGGTAATCGGCAGCAACGTCGCCGAGATCGGCCATAGTCTCGACATCAAGCCAGATCTCAGGCACGGCAACGACGACATCGGCATGGCCGAAGCCGAGACGGGCGCAGAACTCGACGCGCTTGTCGACCTCGGCAAAACCCTCCCGCATCAGATCCTCACCGGTGACGCCGAAATCGACGGTACCGTTGCCGAGTTCGCGGGAGATTTCGGAGGCCGAGAGGAAGGCGACCTCGACATCGTCCCGACCTTCGACGCGGCCGCGATAGGAGCGATCGTTACCGACCCCCGTGATCCGCAGGCCGGCCCGCTCGAAGATCACCGAAGCGTCGTCCTTCATCCGGCCCTTGGAGGGGAGCGCGATTGTGATGGTCATGCGGCTGCCCTTTCGGTTTCGATGCGGTCGAGCCAGAAGGAGAAGCCGACGGCCGGAATGCGGTCCGTCGCACCGAGGAATGTCAGGAGTTTATCGAAGCGGCCGCCGCCGGCCAGAACCGCGCTCGATCCCTCCACCGTCACCTCGAAGACGAGACCGGTGTAATAATCGAGCGGCCGCCCGAAGGCCGCGCGGTAACCAAGATCGGAAAGATCGACGCCGGCGTTCGCGAGGGCCGCGACGCGGCCGTTGAAGCGGGAGAGCGCGTTGCCGAGCTTCAGACCCGCCGCGTCAGCGAAACCGGCCAGGGCCGCAGAAGCGTTGACGAGCGGCACGTGGAGCGACAGGAACTGCTCCAAGACATGGAAGGCCGCGTCGTCGAGGCGCGTTTCGGAGAGGATGAGCTTTTCCTTGAGCCGTCGGGCGATTTCCAGCGGCGAACGGCTGGCGTTGGTCGAATAACCCGTCGCCTGCATTTCATGCTCGATATGCGCGACCAGCGCCTGTTCGTCTCCCGACGCAATAAGCCGGGCAATATCGTCATCGAGCCCGGTGACGAATTGCGGGCTGACGAGGCTGGCAAGCAGCGCCTCCAACTGCGTCATGTTGCCGAAGGCGTGGATCAGGCGCTTCTGCCAGCCGAGCGGCAGGCCGAGCGCCTGGACAACAGCCTCGAACACCGCCTGGTCGCCAAGCGTCACCGACAGGCGCCGGCCCGGCAGCAGGCGGCTCAAAATGCCGGTGGCGTCACCGATGGCGCGGGCATCAGCGCTGGCAAGGTTGATATCACCCAGGTCCTCGATGCCGGCCTGATAGAATTCGTTGGCGCCGTCACGGCGCTGGCGGAAGACCTCGCCGAGATAGGCATAGCGCTTCGGCGTGCCAGTCGCGGTCTCGATGTGGCGCAGGCAGACGGGGATGGTGAATTCGGGCCGCAGGCAGAGGCTGGCGCCGGTTTCGCTCTCGGTCATGAAGATGCGCCGGCGCAGATCCTCGCCGGCGATATCGAGGAAAGGCTCGGCCGGCTGAATGACCGGCGTGTCGATGCGCTCGGCGTTGCGGGCGGTAAATTCGGCGAGCAGCTCGCTGGAAAATTCGGGGAGGTTGATCAGGGGCATGCCGAACTCCGAACGATAGGCGAAGGTTCTGCCGGAAGGCACCCCCCTCTGCCCTGCCGGGCATCTCCCCCACAAGGGGGGAGATCGGCAAGACGCGCCAACTTCCCGCTATTTAGAGAGTGCACCAAGTGGCTCCGGCCACTTGAAGTTTTTGATGGGGGCAAAAGAATGCTCCCAGCCGATCTCCCCCCTTGTGGGGGAGATGCCCGGCAGGGCAGAGGGGGGTATGCCTTAGACATCGCCGCCAGCCCTCTTCCGATCCTCCGCCTGCGCGGCCAGAATTTCCTTCACCTTAGCGACGAGATCGGCCTCCGGCACCGTCTCCTGCGCCACGCGGGCTTCGCGCCAGCTGGCATTGTCCTCGATCTCGCCGGAAAGCCGCTTGCCCTCGATCAGATCCTTAATCTGGACGACACCCTCGGCGCGCTCGTCGCCGCCCTGGATGATCGCCACAGGGCAGCCGCGGCGGTCGGCATATTTCAGCTGATTGCCGAATTTCTTCCAGTTGCCCTGGAACATCTCGGCTCGGATGCCGGCGGCGCGCAGTTGCTGCGTCATCCTCTGATAGCGGCCCATCGCCTCGACGTCGCCGTCCATGACGGTGACCAGCACCGGCTCGATCACTTCACTCGCACCAAGCTTGCCGAGATTCTTCAGCGCCGTCATCAGGCGGGAGACGCCGATCGAAAAGCCCGTCGCCGGAACCGGCTGGCCCATGAAGCGGGAGACGAGGCCATCATAACGCCCGCCGCCGCCGACCGAGCCGAAGACGACCTTGTCGCCCTTTTCGTTGGTGACGTCGAAGAGAAGCTCGGCCTCGTAGACCGGGCCGGTGTAATATTCGAGGCCGCGGACGACCGAAGGATCGATCTTGATACGGTCGGCGCCATAGCCGGCGCTCGTGACGAGTGCACCGATAAAATTCAGCTCCTCGACGCCTTCGGCGCCCTTCGAAGTTCCCGCGACGAGTTCGGCAAGGCGCCCGGCGCTTTCGGCGTAGTCCTTGATGCCGACGAAGAACAGAACCTTGTCGATCTGCTCCTGGTCGAGCCCGGCGCCCTTGGTGAAGTCGCCGGATTCATCCTTGCGGCCGGGACCGAGCAGCAGCGCCACACCCTGTGGCCCGAACTTGTCAAGCTTGTCGATGGCGCGCAGCACATTGAGTCGCTGGCCGGCCTTGTCGTCGCCGCCGAGGCCGATCGCTTCCAGCACGCCGTCCAGAACCTTGCGGTTGTTGACGCGGATGACGTAATCGCCGCGCTTGATGCCGAGGGCCTCAAGCGTATCGGCCATCATCATGCACATTTCCGCGTCCGCCTGAACGCCGGGCGCGCCGACGGTATCGGCATCGAACTGCATGAACTGCCGGAAGCGGCCGGGGCCTGGCTTCTCGTTGCGGAAGACGTAACCGGCGCGATAGGTGCGGTAGGGCAGCTGAATCTCGTTGAAATTCTCGGCGACATGGCGGGCGAGCGGCGCCGTCAGGTCGTAGCGCAGCGACATCCATTGCTCGTCATCGTCCTGCAGCGAGAAGACGCCTTCGTTCGGCCGGTCGCTGTCGGGCAGGAACTTGCCCAGCGCATCGGTATATTCGAACAGCGGCGTTTCCACGGGGTCGAAACCATAATGCTCATAGACTTCCCGGATCTTTGCCGTCATCTCGTTGACGGCGCGGATATCGCCGGCCGTCCGGTCGACGAAGCCGCGCGGCAGGCGGGCCTTGAGCTTTTGCGGTTTCTTCTGCTTGTCGTTCATTTCCGGGAATTCCGCTGACTGTGACAGTGGCGGTGTCCTAGCGGATTGGGCGGGGAGCGGCAAGGGCGAAGGGCCTTGATGGCGCGGCCAGAATCGATTGAACAAGAGGCATTGTTCAGAATGCGGATGGGCTCATGATCACCGAGGCGATTCTCTATGCCGCAACATTGCCGCTGACCGGCAAGGCCCACCGAAAATTCATTCGCTATTCCGTCAATCTCTGGTCGCGGGCCGGGCGTTGCGCCGCGGAATGGGCCGACCACGAGGAGAAGAGCCGCGACGCGATCCGCGCGGCGGCGGCCGGCCTCAGGCAGAAACGGACCGCCGTCGTGCTCGGCTCCGGCCTGCTGCGGGACGTGCCGATCGAAGAGCTCGCACGCGATTTCGATACCGTCGTGCTCGTCGATCTCGTTCACCTTGCCTCGGTGCGGCTATGGCTTGCGGCCAAGCGCCATCGCAATATCAGGCTGATCGAGCGCGATCTCTCCGGCTATGACGAACTCGCCGCCGGTCAGGAACCCGAACCGCTCGGCTTCCTCAGGACTGTGCCCTATCTCGATCTGGTGGTTTCGGCCAACCTGCTGTCGCAGATCGGCCGAGGCGTGAAACGGCGCCACGAGGCCGAGGTCGGGCAAATGCCTGACGATACGGTGGAAAGGCTGATCGCGGCACATGTTGACGGGCTTTCGGGCCTTTCCTGCCGCAACTGCCTGGTGACCGACATTGCCTTTGCGGTCATCGACCGCAACGGCAAAACCCATGAGGAGGCCGACCTGCTGCATGGCGTCTTGCCGCCGCCGGCGAAGGCCGCCTGGACATGGCCGGTCGCGCCGCTCGGCGAAGAGAGCAAGGATTACAGGATCGAACACAAGGTCGTTGCAGCCTGGTGATCAGGATGTGACCGCCGCTCGGCCTGGCTTGTATCCGGCCTTCGCCTATAAACACCATGTGCACGCTCGCCTTCGCGGAGATGAACGCCTGGCTCAAGGCCCACGGGAAGTAGTCGATCCCAAGCGCAGGGAACGCCTTGTATTCCAGGCGTCCGTCATACTCGACCGGCCCTCATCCGGCTGCCGCCACCGACCGGGGTCGTGCCACGGGTCTCGACCCGTCCTTCGGACCGCCGCTGAAGGGCAGGTATCCGCACGAAGCAGCCGGTGGCGCGATGCCGCCGATCTCAGTCCTTCGGCTCGAAATCGGCCGGGCGTCGGCCGGCTCCCTGCCTTGCCAGCATCCAGCCCGGATATTCAGGAGCCAGCGCGCTCACCTCGTCGAGCCTCTGCATATCGCCGTCGTCAAGCTTCAGCCTGACGGCGGCAAGGTTCTGGTCGAGCTGGTCGACCCGCTTGGCGCCGATGATGACCGAGGTGACGAAAGGCTTTGCGAGGATATAGGCGAGTGCCACGGTGGCGACGCTGACGCCGTGCTTTTCAGCGACCTCGCGCATGACGGCGACGCAGGCCCAGGCCCTGTCCTTGTCGACCGGCGGGAAGTCGAAATTGGCGCGGCGGCCCTCGCCGTTGCCGGGCGCGCCCGGACCATATTTGCCGGAGAGCAGGCCGCCGGCGAGGGGCGACCACACCATCAAGCCGAGCCTCTCCTCCTGCATCATCGGCACGATGTCCCGTTCGAGATCACGGCCGGCGATGGAATAATAGGCCTGCACCGTTTCGAAGCGAGCGAAGCCGCGGCGTTCGGAGAGGCCGAGCGCCTTGGAAATACGCCAGGCCTGCCAGTTGGAGACGCCGATATAGCGCACCAGGCCACGTGAAACGAGGTCGTCGAAGGCGCGTAGCGTCTCCTCGATCGGCGTCACCGTGTCTGTCCCGTGGATCTGATAGAGGTCGATATGATCGGTCTGCAGGCGTTTGAGGCTCGCCTCCACCGAATCCATGATATGGCCGCGCGAGGCGCCGCGGTCGTTCGGCTTGTCGCCCATAACGCCATAGACCTTGGTGGCAATGACGACATCCTTGCGCGGGACGTCGAGGTTCTTCAGCGCCTGGCCGAGCAGCCTTTCGGACTCGCCGGATGAATAGACGTCGGCCGTGTCGATGAAATTGACGCCTGCTGCAAGCGAGCGCTCGACGATCCGGTCAGCGGCATTCTGGTCGACATCGGCGATGGCGCCCCACATGCTGCCTTCTTTGGCTTCGCCGAAGGTCATCGTGCCCAGGCAGATTTCCGAGACGAAAAGTCCCGTATTTCCGAGTTGATTGTAACGCATGGTCGAAAATTCCTTTGTGTCTGCCGCAAGAGGGACTTGCGAACTCAAGAACTTCATTTTTTGATTATTGGCCTGCGCGCGACAGGCACAGCCGTGGCTGGCTGTTGGGTGAGGCCACTTCGATGTAGTGCGACGGCGGCGCTTTTCAACGCTGAGTCTTGTCGGAAGCGAACGCCCTTGTCTCGACACACGCGGCCGATAGATTCCCGGCCATAGTTCAAGAGGTGCTGATGTGACAACGCGAGCACTGACGACGATCGGCTTCGATGCCGACGACACGCTTTGGCAGAACGAACAATATTATCGACTGACGGAAGCCCATTTCACCAGGCTTCTTGCCGATTTCGCCGAGGGCCCGAAGATTTCCGAGCGGCTGTTGGAGGCCGAGAAACGCAACCTTCGCCATTACGGCTTCGGCATCAAGGGCTTCACGCTGTCGATGATCGAGACGGCGATCGAGATCACCGAGGGTAAGGTGCCGGCCAGCGTCATCGCCAAGATCCTCGATACCGGCCGAGACCTTCTCAGCCATCCGGTCGAGACCATGCCACATGCGCACGAGACGCTGGAGGCGCTCGCCGGCAAATATCTGCTGGTCATGATCACCAAGGGCGATCTCTTCGACCAGGAGCGCAAACTTGCCCAATCCGGGCTCGGCGACTTCTTCGATGCGGTCGAGATCGTTTCCGACAAGACGGCCGTCACCTATCGGCGCATCTTTGCCAAGGTCGGTGACGGACCGGAGCGGGCGATGATGGTCGGCAACTCGCTGAAGTCGGATATCGTGCCGGCAATCGCGGCCGGCAGCTACGGCGTCTTCGTGCCGCACGAACTCACCTGGGTGCTGGAACATGTGGACGAGCCGACGGAGGCGCCGCGATTCCGCAAGATTGGCCATCTCGGCGAGTTGCGCGAGCTGATCGACCGGCTCGCATAGAGCTCATTTCGGCTTAGGGGGCGCCTTCGGAAACAGCGACGGGCGTTCCGGCTCGGCCTGCGGCTGCGGCTGCTGCGGGGCGGCAGCCAACGGCTCGATCAGGATGCTGAAGGGAGCGCCGAGGCCGCGGCGCGGCGAGACCTTGGAGTAATAGGGACGCAGCAGCCAGGTGGCGTTTTCCTTCACCGTCGCCTGATAGCTCATGCCGTCCTCATCGGTGCCGAAGAAAGCCTCGTCATCGGGTTTCGACAGGTCGAAGATCGCCAGGAAGGCAAACTTGCTCTTGGTGGAAAAGCTGATCTTGACGTGCTGACCGGCGCGCACCGGCAGCGTATAGACGTGGCTATTGCCGAATTTCGTCCATCCCTTGAGCTGCATGGTAACGGCCGGGAACTGCAGCTTCTCCAGCTTCTCGCCGGGATCAAGCTGCGGCGTCTGCGCCATGGCAATGGCCGGCAGGAAGGACAGGACAAGGGCAGCGATCACTATTTTCACGGACAGATCTTTCATGGTCGGACCAGCACAGCGCGCATCGCCTCGACCTCGGGCCGACAGAAGCAGCCCTCCAGATGATCGTTGACGAGGCCCATCGCCTGCATGAAGGCATAAACTGTGGTCGGGCCGACAAAGGTCCAGCCGCGTTTCTTCAGATCCTTCGAAATGATGACCGATGTCGGCGTCGTCGGGTTGGCGAGGAGATGGTCACGGTCGACCACCGCCGGCCGCTCGTTATGGCCGGGTTCGTGGCGCCAGAAATAATGGGCGAGCGAGCCGAATTCGTCGCGAATTTCGATTGCGCGCTTGGCATTGTTGATCGTGGAAACGATCTTGCCGCGATGGCGAATGATGCCGGCATCGGCAAGGCAGCGGGCTACATCCTTTTCGCCAAAGAGGGCAACCTTCTCGAAATCGAAACCGGCAAACGCGGCGCGAAAATTCTCCCGCTTGCGCAGGATGGTTAGCCAGGAAAGGCCGGACTGGAAGCCTTCGAGGCAAATCTTCTCGAAGAGACGGATATCGTTCGTCACGGGGCGGCCCCATTCCTCGTCATGATATCTGAGATAATCGGGTAGATTGGCGTGCCAGTGGCAGCGGCTCCTGCCATCCTCGCCGATGATAATCCCAGTCGCGCTCATGATCCGTTCGTTCTCCGGTCGTGATTCCGGCTTTACCATTTGCAAACTGTCTTTCCAAACCGAACGGTAACCCTGACGAAAAGTTTATCCGGTCGGTCGGCTTTTCATGAATCGATCTTTACCATTCGCTGGCGGATAGGGTGGCAGCGTTTCGGCGGGTGGATAGTCCCCGCCAGTCCATTTTCGGCCATTTGTTGAGAGTCCGTCCGATGATGAAACAGCTTGTTCTTGCCGCAGCACTGTTCGGTGCTTTCTCCACGGCCGCCAATGCCGACGACCGCTACGCTACCCGCCCGCCGGTCGTGCTGAGCCCCGATCTGACCGCGCCATGGATCAACCAGCTGAGCGGCGGCAAGGTTCGTCCCGTCGTCTACCAGCGCCCGGTCGTCCAGCCGCAGCAGCGCGGCCTTTTCCAGCGCCGCGCCATCCGCCCGGCGCCGCAGCCGGCGCTGCAGACCGTGTCTGCGATCAATCCCGGCATACCGGCTATCCGCCATCCGATCGAGCCGCAATATCTGCCGCAGATGGTCGATTACGACACCACGGAAAAGCCCGGAACGATCGTCATCGACACCAACAACCGCTTCCTCTATCTGGTGACGGAGGGCGGCAGGGCGCGACGCTACGGTGTCGGCGTCGGCAAGCCGGGCTTTGAATGGGCAGGCGTCCACAAGATCACCCGCAAGACCGAATGGCCGGACTGGACGCCGCCTTCCGAGATGATCAGCCGCGAGGCCGCCAAGGGCCATTACCTGCCGGCGCGCATGGACGGCGGCCCGGAAAACCCGCTCGGCGCGCGCGCCATGTATCTCGGCTCGACGCTCTACCGCATCCATGGCACCAATGCACCCTGGTCGATCGGCAGCGCCGTTTCTTCCGGCTGCATCCGACTGCGCAATGAGGACGTCGTCGATCTTTACGAACGGGTCAACGTCGGAACCCGCGTCATCGTCATGTAACGGCACATCCTATAGTCTGGAAGCGGCAAGAACACGCGGCTCCACTCTTTAAAATTGCTTTATCAGGCCATACCGATCTTGAATCGGGCAGAAGATCATGTAGCTTCGGCCGGAGTTGCTTGAGGGGAATCGATCATGATCAAATTGATGTCGGGTTTGGCGGCGGCCGGGCTCGTCCTGTCCTTGATGTCCACGTCAGCCTTTGCTGCGCCTGCCGGCTCGGGTTCCGACCCGGCGCGGCGCCCGGCGCAGATCGTGCGCGTGGCGCAGATGCCGAAATATGTGAAGCCGCAGTTCAAGCGCAAGAAGGTGCGCCTGGTGACGACGGAAGCGGCCGGCACCATCATCATCGATACCAACAACAAGTATCTCTACCTCGTCGAGGGCAACAACCGCGCCACCCGCTACGGCATCGGCGTCGGCCGTGACGGCTTCGGCTGGTCCGGCATCGTCAAGATCGGCCGCAAGGCCGAATGGCCGAGCTGGACGCCGCCGGCCGAAATGCGCCGCCGCGAAGCAGCCAAGGGCCACATCATTCCCGCTTTCCAGGAAGGCGGCGAGGACAATCCGCTCGGCGCCCGCGCCATGTACCTCTATCAGGGCGGGCGCGACACCATCTTCCGCATCCACGGCACCAATCAGCCCTGGACGATCGGCCTCAACATGTCTTCCGGCTGCATCCGCATGATGAACGCGGACGTGATGCATCTTTATGATCGCGCCGCCGTCGGCACCAAGGTGATCGTCATCGGTCCCGGCAACAAGCAGGGCAAGGTGGCGTTCGAGGACAGAGGCATCGACGTGCTGCGCACGATGTTCGGCGGCTGAGCAACACTTGCAGAAAATCGGAAGGCGCATTTTGACGCGTCTCTCGTTTTGGTTAGACTTTGCGGCCGAAAACTGGCACAGCTGCCGCAGAGTGGACATATTTTGTAATATCGGGGCTATTCAATGACATATGCGCTGCGTTCCTCCGCCTCCCTGCTTGCGGGCATCGCGCTTTTTACAATCTGTTCAGCTGCCTCCGCCTCGGCGGAGGATCTGGAATTCTCCATCTACGGCGGCTATCAGACTGCGCCGCACAGCGGCGTCGACGTCTCGGACGGCACGCATTTCACCGCCGGCTGGGAAGGCAAATCCTTCGGTGCCCCGCCCTATTACGGCGCTCGCGTTACCTGGTGGCTGGAAAACTTCAACAAGCCGAACTGGGGTATCTCGCTCGATTTTACCCATGACAAGGTCTATGCGGACGACGACACCCTCGCAGAGGCTGGTTGGTCGCATTTCGAATTCACCGACGGCCTGAACCTGCTCACTGTGAACGGTCTCTACCGCTTCCAGGATCCGAGCCGCCGCTGGACGCCCTATCTCGGCGCCGGCATCGGCGTCAACATTCCGCATGTCGAAGTGATTCGCCCGGAGGGCAAGACCTGGGCTTATGAATTCGGCGGCGTGACCCTGCAGGCCCAGGCCGGCGTCGACTTCAAGGTGACCGAACGCTGGTCGACCTTCGTCGAATACAAGGGTACCTATTCGCGCGTCGACGTTCCGATCGACAGCGGCGACCGGCTGAAGACCGACATCTTCACCAACGCCGTCAACGTCGGCGTATCCTTCCACTGGTAATGAATTGAAATTCAGCTGCGGCGTTATGCGCTATTTCATGCCGCAGCTGACCTTGCCCTCGGCGGCATAAGGTTTGCTGCCGCCTTCGATCGTCAGGGAATAGGTGCCGCTGAAATTCGCCGCCGGCTTGCCACGCGTGCCGGCAACAACCACCAGATCCAGTGTCGCGCCGCCAGTATCATCACCACCGCCGTCGAAGACTTCCAGGAGCAGCTCGCCATCGCGCGACCAGTGATTGCTCAGATGCTGCGATTCGAACACACGTTTTGCGAAGGCCGGCGCCTGCGCGGGATCCTTGACGATCAGGGCACCGCGGAAATGGCTGAGCCTGTGGCCGGCATCGCTTGCGAAGCCGCTTTCGAGGGTGAAGCGCGCCTGCGCGTCATCGGCCGAACAGAACAGGCGGCTATCGGCATGGGCCGCGCCTGCCGCACAGAGCAGTCCCGCAAATACAATCATTCCCCGCCACATCGTCCAACCTCCCGAAGCGGCCGGACGGACCGGCTGCATTTTCTTCAGCCTAACGGCAAACCCGTTAATTTTTCCGGCATAGTGCCGCCATAGGCCCAGTCGAGAAGCTCGACCGTATGCAGGATCGGGATCTCGGTGCCGGTGGCGATCTGGGTAATGCAGCCTATATTGCCGGTGGCGATGATATCGGCCTTGGTGGCTTCGATGTTCTTGACCTTGCGCACCTTCAGCGCAGCCGCGATCTCCGGCTGCATGATGTTGTAGGTGCCGGCCGAGCCGCAGCAGAGATGGCCCTCAGCCGGATCGCGCACGGTGAAGCCCGCTGCTTTCAGCAATTGCTTCGGCGCAAGCGTGATGCGCTGGCCGTGCTGCATCGAGCAGGCGGAATGGTAGGCGACCGTGATGCCCCTCGGCATATGGGCCGGAAGGTCGAGGGTCGCCAGATATTCGGTGATGTCCTTTGCCAGCGCCGAGACCTTGGCCGCCTTTGCGGCATAGGCGGGATCGAGGCGCAGCATATGGCCGTAATCCTTGATGGTCGTGCCGCAGCCCGAGGCGGTGATGATGATCGCATCGAGCCCCTGCCCTTCGATCTCACGCGTCCAGATATCGACATTGGTCCGGGCGCTCGCCAGCGCCTGTTCGGCGCGGCCCATGTGGTGCACCAGCGATCCGCAGCAGACCTCGCCTTCCGGCGCCACGACCTCGATGCCAAGCCGCGTCAGCAGCCGGATCGCCGCCGCGTTGATGCCGGGATCGAGCACCGGCTGGGCGCAGCCGGAAAGGATCGCCACCCGGCCGCGCCGTTCCCCCTCCGGCCGGTAGCTGCCGGGTTTTGCGAAAGCCGAAGCCGCGGGGATGCGGCGCGGTGCCAGCGCCAGCATGGCGGCGAAGGGTTTCAGCGCCGCCCCCCGCATCAGGCCGGCAAAGGGCCGACCGAGGCGGGCGAGATTGAGCGCCAGGCGGAAACGGCCGGGATAGGGCAGCACAGCGGCAAGGATGGCGCGCGTCAGCCGGTTCATGAACGGCCGCCTGTAGGTCTTTTCGATATGGGCGCGGGCGTGATCGACCAGATGCATGTAGTCGACGCCCGAAGGACAGGTGGTGACGCAGGCAAGGCAGGAGAGACAGCGGTCGATATGGGTAACGACCTCGGCATCGGCGGCGCGGCCGTTTTCCAGCATGTCCTTGATCAGATAGATGCGGCCGCGCGGGCTGTCGAGTTCGTTGCCGAGCGTCACATAGGTGGGACAGGTGGCGGTGCAGAAGCCGCAATGCACACACTTGCGCAGGATCTGCTCGGATTCGGCGACATGGGGATCGGCGAGCTGGGCGGGGGTGAAGTTGGTTTGCATCTAGCGGAGCCTCCGAGGCGCGGTGCCCGGGGCACCCCCCTCCGTCCTGCCGGACCCGGAGTCGAGCCACAGGTCTCGACCCGTCCTTCGGACCCCCACAGAGATCGTATGGGGGCGATGGCTTCCCCAAACAACTCGGACACTGCAACTCCGACGCGACGGCGAGAGAGCGATGGTCCAACCTCTTGCCGATCTGCCCCCTTGTAGAGGAGATGTCCGGCAGGACAGAGGGGGGTGGCTCACGCGCAAACTCATCTTCTCACCCCATCTTCCCCGGATTGAAAATCCCCGCCGGATCGAACTTCTCCTTTACCCGCCGCGACAGCATCGCCACCGCCTCGGGCTCGGGATGGAAAGCTGATGTAACCGCCCTCGCCTCAGCGGATGCCCGGATCAGCGTCGCGTGACCACCGCCGAGCGCCTTGATGTAACGGCGGACCAGATCGGCTTCGGGGCCGGCCTCCATCCTCATCCAGACGAGGCCGCCCTGCCAGTCGTAGAAGGCATCGACTCCTGCTTCGAGGCGGAGCGCGGCGACTAGCTGATGACCGGTGCCGGGGGCAACCGAGACGCGCCAGACCGGCCGAAGGGTGCCGTCGGCGTAAGGCAGTACGTCGCGGATCTCCTGCCAGAGCCTGCGGCTTTCCGGCTGCTCCAGTCTGGTGACGGTCGCAAACGCAGACATCGCCGCTGCAAGCTTTTCGACGCGCACGTCGACCGAGCCTGGCAGGCCCTCGATACGCAGAACCGTCGCCTCGCCTTCCGGCAGCTTGCCGGCGAGGAATTTCCACGTCACCGTCAAAGGCAGATGTGCGGCTCCCGAGACCTCGACCGGCAGCGCCATCGCCGCCGCCATGGCATTGGCCGCCTCGGCATCGTTCAGTCCGGAGAGAACCACGGTCCGCTCGGTCTTCGGGCGCGGCGGCACCCGGAAAGTGACTTCGGTGAGGAAACCCAGCGTGCCGTACGAGCCGGCGATCAGTTTGACGAGATCGAGGCCGGTGACATTCTTCATCACCCGGCCCCCGGCCTTGATGATCTCGCCCTTGCCGTTGACGAAGCGCACGCCGAGCAGGCTGTCGCGAGCAGCACCCGCAATGAGGCGGCGCGGGCCGGAAACATTGGCGGCGAAGACGCCGCCGATCGTCGGCTCGCCCGACCTGCGCATGACCGGGCGATGATCCATCGGTTCGAAGGCGAGCATCTGGCCGCTTTCGGACAGCGCCGCCTCGACCTCGGCAAGCGGCGTACCCGAGCGGGCTGTCATGACCATCTCGCCGGAATTGTAGGCGACGATGCCGGAAAGCCTGGTCGATCGCAGCCTATCTTCGGCGACAACGGCATTGCCGAAACCCGAGCGCGTATCTCCGCCACAGACGGCGAGCGGCCGGTTCACCTCCGCATGTGCGCGAACGATCGCCGCCGCCTGTTCCTCGCTGGTCGGCATCAGATCGATCATGTGGCCGGGCGCCCTTCGAGCGGGAAGACCTTCGACGGGTTGAGGATCCAGCCGGGATCGAAGGCGGCGCGCACCGCCATCTGCTGGGCGAGATCGGCCTCGGAATATTGGTGCCGCATCAAGTCGCGCTTTTCGATGCCGACGCCATGTTCGCCGGTCAGGCAGCCTCCGGCGTCGACGCAGAGCTTCAGGATATCGTTGCCGGCGGCCTCGGCGCGGGCGGCATCTTCGGGATCGTTGGCGTTGAAGAGGATCAGCGGGTGCATGTTGCCGTCACCTGCGTGGAAGACATTGGCGACACGCAGGCCGTAATGGTCGACGATCTCGGCGGTCTTCTTCAGCACATGAGAGAGCTGGCTGAGCGGCACGGTGCCGTCCATGCAGATATAGTCGGCGATGCGGCCGGTGGCGCCGAAGGCCGATTTGCGGCCCTTCCAGATCAAGGCCGCCTCGGTTGCCGACTGGCACTCGCGCACGGTCTTCACACCGTGCCGGCGGGCGATCGCGACGATATCCTTCAACGTCGCGTCCATCTCCGCTTCCGAACCCTCGACCTCGACGATCAGGAGCGCCCCGACATCGAGGGGATAGCCGGCATGGGCGAAGGCCTCGCAGATCTCGATCGCCGGTTTGTCCATGAATTCGATCGCAACGGGGATGATGCCGGCGGCGATGACATCGGCAACACAGGCGCCGGCCTCTTCTGAAGCTTCGAAGCCGAAGAGCACGGGGCGCGCGCCTTCGGGCTTGGCGATCAGCCGCACGGTCGCCTCGGTGACGATGCCGAGCTGGCCTTCGTGGCCGCAGACGAGGCCGAGCAGGTCGTAACCTGCCGCATCCAGCGCCTTGCCGCCAAGTTCGATCACCGTGCCGTCGACCAGCACCATTTTGACGCCGAGCAGATTGTTGGTGGTGACGCCGTATTTCAGGCAGTGGGCGCCGCCGGAATTCATGCCGATGTTGCCGCCGATCGTGCAGGCGAGCTGCGAGCTCGGATCGGGCGCGTAGAAAAACCCGTCCGCGGAAACGGAGTCGGAAATGTTAAGATTGGTGACGCCGGCCTGAACCACGGCGGCGCGGTTCGGCAGATCGATGTCCAGGATGGCGTTCATCTTCGACAGGCCAAGCACGACGGCGTCCTCCTGCGGAATGGCGCCGCCGGAAAGCGAGGTACCGGCGCCGCGCGGCACGACCGGAATGCCGTAGCGGTGGCAATAACGCATGACGGCCGAAACCTCGGCCGTGGTGCGCGGCAGGGCGACGGCGAGCGGCAGGCGGCGGTAGGAAACGAAGGCGTCGGTTTCGAACGGCACGAGCTCGCGGGCCTCGTAGACCAGGCATTCCGGCGGCAGGAGATCGGTCAGATCGGCAACGATCCGGGCGCGGCCCGCCAGCACATCGGCGCGGGGGCTGAGAAACGCAATGGCGTCAGACATGGTGCCCTCCCTGGCCCTGACGACGGGAAACAGCAGCGGGAAGATGACAGCGGGACGGGCCGCCAGCCCTCTGCCGCCGGTGAACCGGCTTAGCACTTTCCCGAAAGTGGCGCAAATGCTAAGCACTTATGCCAAAAAGGGAAAAAGCCGCGAAAAGCTTATGACCAATCTGGGTGATCTCGAAATCTTTGCCAAGGTCGTTTCGACGGGAAGCATGTCGCTCGCCGGCCGGGCGCTCGGCTTTTCTCCGGCGGTCGTCTCCAAGCGGATCAAGCGGCTGGAGGATCGGCTCGGCACCCGGCTTCTGCAGCGCACGACGCGGCAGATCTCACTGACGGAAGCCGGCCAGGGTTTTTACGACCGCGTTCTCGGCATTCTCGCCGGGCTGGAGGAGGCGGAATTCTACATTTCCGGCCGCTCGGCCCAGATGCACGGCACGCTGAAGATCTCGGCGCCGACCTCCTTCGGGCGCATGCATATCGCGCCGCATCTCAAAGATTTCATGGCGGCGCATCCGGCGCTGACGATCAACCTGGTGCTGACCGACGAATTCTCCGACATCGTCGGCGGTGGTTTCGATCTGGCGATTCGTATCGCGGAGCTTACCGATTCAAGCCTCGTCGCCCGCCGGCTGGCGCCGGTGCGCCGACTGCTCTGCGCCTCGCCGGATTACCTTGCTGCGCACGGCGAGCCCAGAACCATCGACGACCTGAAGCAGCATCACTGCCTGCCGGCGCACAACAACGATACCTGGCGGCTGAACGGGCCGGAGGGCCCGCTCAGTTTGCGCCCCGAGGGCATGCTGGTCACCAATTCCAGCGAAGTGATCCGCGAGGCTGTCATCGCCGGCCTCGGGATCGCACTGCGCTCCACCTGGGATATTGGCGGAGAACTCAAGGCCGGCCGCCTGGTGCAGGTGCTGCCCGCCTACGAGGGCTCGCACAATGTCACACTCTCGGCCGTCTATCCCAGCCGACAGTTCCTGCCGGCCAAGGTGCGTTTGCTCATCGATTATCTCGCGGAGCTTTACGGACCCGTCCCCTATTGGGAGCGCTGACGGAAGATTCAGCGCGAGAGATCGAGATAGGCGTTCGCCACCATCGCATCGATATCGGCGGGCACCGGCACGACACAGGAATCAGCACCGGCCTCGCCCCTGGCGATACGCTCGAGGCAGCGCGCCTGGAGCGCAAAGCCGAGATCCATCGATTCAGCGGAATTGCCGAGCGGTCGCGGACCGGCGAGATTGGCCATGTGGCCAGCGCCAAGCACGTGAAAGGAACGACCGTCCTTCAAGTGGAAGGTTTCGATGTGCTCCGCCTTATAGCGATCAGTGCCGGAGATGTCGGCGTGGCTGCGGAAGGCTTCGACGTCGATCTCATGCGGGAAGTGGCCGCCGTTCATCAGAATCGCGCCGTCCTTGAGGAGCGGCAGGTCGGCCGCCGTGACGATACCGGCAAAACCGGTAACCGTGATGAGAATATCGGCCGAACGGATCGCCTCTTGGCGCAGTGGCGTCACGAAGCCGTCGAGATGAGCTTCGAGCGTCGTCACCGGATCGATATCGACGACGCTGACTGACGAAAAGGCGGCGCGAAAACAGGCGGCCGTGCCCTTGCCGCAGGCGCCGTAGCCGAAAACCGTCACGCGTTTGCCGTTGGTCGAGCGATTGGTGAAGCGCAGATAGCTTTCGAACAGGCTCTGGCCGACGGCATGCCGGTTCTCGGCGAACTGCTTGATCGGGCTGTCGTTGATGACGAGGATCGGCATGTTCAGGTGCGCGCGCATCGGCAGCAGGCGCGTGCGGCCGGACGTCGTCTCCTCGGTGCCGCCGAGAAGATTGGCGTAAGGCTTTTCTGCGGCGATGGCGAAGAGATCGCCGCCATTGTCGAGCAGCAGATCCGGCCTTTCGGCAATGACCGCTTCGAGGCTCTGGTGATGGGCGGCGGGATCGGTTGTCTGGGTCGCGAAGACGGCGACGCCCTGTGCCCGCAGGAACTCGACCGTCGAGGGCTGGGTGCTGTTGAGATTGCCAGTGCAGACGAGGCGCGCTCCACCAGCTCGAAGCGTCATCAGGAGCGCCACCGTCTTCGGTTCCAGATGAATGCCGGTGCCGATCGACATGCCCTCGAAGGGACGCGTGCGCTCGAATTCGGCGGCTGTCGACTTGAGCAATCGGCAACTGCTGCCGATCCAATCGATGCGGGTTGCAGTCTTCTCCATCACTCTTCCCCGTTTCGTGTTCGAACCTGTCTATCGGAGCGACAGCGCGACGCCTATGGAAGTAATTCTGGCGAAAGAGCAGAAAAACTGCCCTTCAAGCCCGCCCTCCGCGCCGAAGCAGCCAGCTGGACAAAGCAGTGAAGGCCGGCCGTTTCGCATCCGGCGTGCGGCAGCAAAGGCTGTAGCCCAAGGGGCGTGAGATGAAGCCGTAGGGCGCGACCAACTGCCCGCGCTCAAGATCGTCCTCTATCGAGGCACGCGGCGCAATCGCGACGCCAAGCCCGGAGCGAGCAGCGCCGAGCGCCAACAGCAGATCCTCGAACTCCTGGCGGCGGGAGAAAGTGACAGGCAGCGTGCCGCTCTCCGCAAACCATTCGGCCCAGAGCTTCGGCGCGCTGCGACTGACAAGCATCGTCAGCCCACCCATCGCAGCAGGGTCCTTCGACAGCATCGCCACCAGCGCCGGCGTGGCGACCGGACCGAATTCATCCTCCATGAATCGCATGGCGGTCACCCCTAAGCCCGGCCGGTATTCGCCGCCCATGATCACCGCGTCCAATTGCGGGTGCGTCTGCAGCGGCTCGACCACGGTCATCGGTACGATGTCGACCACCAAATCGCCAAGGCTCTCCTGCATGTCCGCGACGCGCGGCATCAGCCACCAGACGGCGAAGGCGGAGGGAACGCCGAGACGGATGCGATCAGGCCCGACACCTTCGAGTTCCATAGCGGCACGCTGCAGGATGTCGAACGCCGCGCCCGAAGCTTCAGCGAAAGCGCTTGCCTGCGAGGTCGGAACCAAGCGGCGGCCGTCGCGCGCAAAGAGCTTGCGGCCGAAGTGATTCTCCAACGTATCAATCTGCTGGCGCACGGCGCCGCGTACGACATTCAGCTCCTCGGCGGCCTTCAAGATGCTGCCGTGACGGCAAACGGCTTCAAAGGCGCGGACGGCATTGAGAGGCGGTAGACGCATAGTTACCACATTCGCAAAAATGATCGTGGAACAATTGATCCCGCCATTGATTAGAAGGCAAGACGAAGTCATATTGTACAGCTGTGCAATATGACGCATTCGAGACAGCGCGCGACGGATTTCACGAGCCTGCCCCAGTTCGATTTCCCTATGAACGGCGGTTAATTATGTTTCCGATCGTCCTGCAACTTTTGGATTGCGTAAGCTTTTCGTGATACATGTATATGAGTGATTCCTAACAACCACTGTAAAGGTGACCCGACAATTGACTCTCCTCGCCCGATTGGCATCCGACGTGCAGCTGATGTTCCGGCGTCCGCCGCGACAACAATATGGTGCGATCTGCTATCGGGTGAAGAAGAAGAGCGGTGATGTCGAGGTTCTCCTGGTGACAAGCCGCGATACCGGTCGCTGGGTCATCCCCAAGGGCTGGCCGATGGAGGGAAAATGCGCCCATGAGGTCGCCGCTCAGGAAGCTCTTGAAGAAGCAGGCGTCCGCGGGGCGATCGAGACGGAAACGCTCGGCGCCTACACCTATCCGAAAGTGCTGCGCGACGGGGTGCAGGTGATCTGCAAGGTGCAGGTCTACGCGCTCGAAGTCACCGACATGGCGAAGAACTTCAAGGAAAAGGGCGAGCGAGCCATCGAGTGGGTCTCGTTTGACGAGGCGGCAAGCCGCGTGCGCGAACCGGAACTCCGACACCTTTTCCTCGCCTTCAAGCAAAAAATGGCCGACAGGCTTTCGGCCAAGGCGGTGAAGCAAACTCCGGTGGCAAAGCGAATTTCAGCGAAATGAATCCCGCCATCTTGCACTGCTAGTAAAGCAGCGTAGAAGCAGATTCATCCCTGGAATAAAGAATGCCGCCACGTCCCGCAGTCCTGACGAAACGTACGCTCGACAAAGATCTCGAGAAGCTCACTCATGCCGAGGACGCGGCCAAGCATGTTTTACGGCGGCTGGTGGCGCCTGGCCTCGGGCTGATTTTCGTCGGCCTCGCGATGCTCTTTGCCGGCGTCTACGTCTTCGACCGGCCGGGAGCGGTGCTCGTCGTGGCGGGGGCGGCACTAGCCGGCTACATGGCGATGAACATCGGCGCCAATGACGTGACAAACAACGTGGGCGCGGCCGTCGGCGCGCGCGCCATGACGATGGGCCAGGCACTGGTCATCGCTGCGATTTTCGAAATCCTTGGCGCCACGATCGCCGGCGGCGAGGTCGTCAAGACGATCTCCTCCGATATCGTCGACGCCGTCCAGGTGCCGCCGGCAATTCTTGGCTGGATCATGATGGCGGCGCTGACGGCGGCCGCCCTCTGGATCAATCTTGCGACATGGATGAACGCGCCGGTGTCCACGACCCACACGATCGTCGGCGCGGTGATCGGCGCCGGCATCGGTGCGGTCGGACCGGCGCCGGTGAACTGGCGGGTCATGCTGGAGATCACCTCGAGCTGGATTACCTCGCCGCTGATCGGCGGGCTGATCGCCGCCGGGCTGCTATACCTCGTCAAGACGCTCATCATCTATCGCGACGACAAAGTCGAGGCCGCCCGGCGCTGGGTACCGGTGCTGGTTGCGGTCATGGCTGGCGCCTTCATGGCCTATATGGTGCTGCAGCTGTCGCCCCGGGACAAATTTCCATCTTACACCATCACCCTCATCGGGATCGGCATCGGGCTGGTGAGCTGGCTTGCCGCGCGGCCGCTGGTGCTCGCCCAGGCACGGGGTCTCGAAAACCGCAACGGCTCGCTGCGGACGCTGTTCCGGCTGCCGCTCATCGGCTCCGCGGCGCTGCTTTCCTTCGCGCATGGCGCAAACGACGTTTCGAACGCGATCGGGCCGCTTTCGGCGATCGTCCATTCGGTCGGCACCGGCGGCGACGCCATCGGGCATCCGCCGCTCTGGGTGATGCTGATCGGCGCTTTCGGCATCTCCGTCGGGCTGCTGCTTTTCGGGCCGCGGCTCATCCGCCTCGTCGGCGAGGAGATCACCAAGCTCAATCCGATGCGGGCTTATTGCGTGGCGCTGTCGACCGCCTTCACCGTCATCGTCGCCTCCTGGCTCGGCCTGCCGGTCAGCACGACGCATATCGCCGTCGGTTCCGTCTTCGGCGTCGGATTCTTCCGCGAATGGTACACGCGCCATTCGAAGCGCCGCATCGCCTATATCAGGCGCAAGGCCGACAGCTTCGATGTCGACGAGCCGGAGGAGCCCAATATCCATGAGAGACGGCGGCGTTATCTCGTGCGCCGCTCGCATTTCATGACGATCGTCGCCGCCTGGATCGTCACCGTCCCCATTTCGGGAGCGCTTGCGGCGCTGATTTATTGGGTTATGTTCGCGCTCTTCGTCTAAAGCGCGTCGCTCCTTCAGATCGGCGTGCCGCGCTTTAGGTCTTTATTTTCTAGCATGTCTCGGCAAAAGCGTTTCACGCTTTGCCTGGCAAACGGCTGCACACTTTGCGAGACATGTTTTAAGGCCCCGGATTTTTCGAATGCGCGCCAATTTTCGCATGCAACGGCTTTTCGTCGATGCCCCGCTTTCGGGCGGTACCGTCCTCGAGGCGAGTGCCGACCAGTTCAACTATCTCGCCAATGTGCTGAGAATGGAGGACGGGGCGGAGATCCTCGTCTTCAACGGCCGTGACGGCGAGTGGAGGGCAACCGTCTCCTTCCCCACCCGCAAACGCATCCAGCTTTCGGCGATCGAACAGACGCGGCCGCAGCCGGCACCCACCGACCTGCACTATCTCTTTGCGCCGCTCAAGGTCGGCCGCATGGATTATCTGGTGCAGAAAGCGGTCGAAATGGGAGCCGGCCTGCTGCAGCCTGTGATGACCCAGCACGTTCAGGGCAGGATCACCAATCTCGACAAGCTTCGTGCCAATGTCGTCGAGGCAGCGGAGCAATGCGGTATTCTCGGCATTCCCGACGTGGCCGAACCAGTGCGGCTCCTCGATCTGCTCGACCGCTGGCCGCACGAGCGCCGCATCATCTATTGCGACGAGGGTGATGCCGGGCAGAATCCGCTGCCGGTGCTGTCGACGATCACGGAAAGGCATCTCGCCTTGCTGGTCGGGCCGGAAGGCGGCTTTTCGGAAGAGGAGCGCGCACGGCTTCGAAGCCTCGATTTCGTCACCGCCATCCCGCTCGGACCGCGCATCCTCAGGGCCGACACGGCAGCCGTGGCGGCGCTGGCTGTGGTCCAGGCGGCGATCGGCGACTGGAACTGACAGCAAAACGGGTGGACACGGAAATCGCAGCTATTTTTTTGATGCCTCGTTGAAAGAATTTCACTTGCAACAGACGTGGCTTGGGTCCTAATCACCTTCCAATTGCCCGGCCCCCTGGGCGCCTTTTTGAATACAGGTACCCGCATGGCCCGCGACACTACCGACCAGACGCCGCTCTCTTCGGTGCAGGAATTGACCGATTATATCGCTGCGGGCAACAAGCCGCGCGAGGGGTTCCGGATCGGCACCGAACACGAGAAGTTCGCTTTCTTCCGCACCGACAACAGCCCGGTTCCCTATTTCGGCGAGGCCAGCATCTCGGCCCTGCTTTCCGGCCTGCAGAAGAAATGCGGTTGGGAGCCGATCATGGACGGCGACAACATCATCGGCCTTGCAGAGCAAAATGGCATGGGCGCGATTTCGATCGAGCCCGGCGGTCAGTTCGAACTCTCCGGCGCGCCGCTGGAGACGATCCATCAGACCTGCAAGGAGTCGAACCAGCATCTCGCGACGCTGCGTGAAATCGCCGAACCGATGGGCATTCGCTTCCTCGGCATCGGCGGCAGTCCGAAATGGACTTATGCGGAAACCCCGCATATGCCGAAATCCCGCTACGAGATCATGACCCGCTATATGCCGAAAGTCGGCACCAAGGGTCTCGACATGATGTACCGCACCTGTACGATCCAGGTGAATCTCGATTTCTCCTCCGAAGCCGACATGCGCCAGAAGATGCGCGTCTCGATGAAGCTGCAATCGCTGGCGACGGCGCTGTTTGCCTCCTCGCCCTTCACCGAGGGTAAGCCGAACGGGCTGCTTTCCTGGCGCGGCGATATCTGGCGCGATACCGACAACCGGCGCTCCGGACTGCTCGATTTCACCTTCCGCGACGATTTCGGCTTCAATGACTATACCGAATGGGCGCTCGACGTGCCGATGTATTTCATCGTCCGCGACGGCCGCTACCACGATTGCACGCATGTGACCTTCCGCCAGTTCATGAACGGCGCATTGAAGGGCGAAGTCGCCGATCCCTCGCCGACGATGGGCGACTGGACGAACCATCTCTCGACGCTCTTCCCCGATGTCCGGCTGAAACGTTTCCTCGAAATGCGCGGCGCCGATGGCGGCCCGTGGCGGCGCATCTGTGCCTTGCCGGCCTTCTGGGTCGGCTTGCTCTACGAAGACGCGGCACTCGAGGCCGCCGACGCGCTGACGAAGGATTGGAGCTTTGCCGAAGTCAGCGCCTTGCGCAATGCCGTTCCGGCCGAAGGCCTGAAGGCGCAGTTTCGCGGACGCCCGCTTCTCGAAGTGGCGCGCGAGGTGATAGGCATTTCGAAGGCCGGCCTCAAAGCGCGCGGCAAGCTCAACGGGGAAGGCCAGGACGAGAGTATCTTCCTGGCACCGCTCGACGAGGTGCTGGCCAAGAAGGCGACGCTCGCCGAGGATCTGCTTTCGCTCTATCACGGCCGCTGGCGGGCCTCCGTCGAACCGGTCTTCGAGGACTATCAGTACTGAGACTTGTCCCGCATGTCGTCGTCGCGGAACCGCGGCACACTTCCGGGCGACATGCATTAAGTCCCTCTGGCAAAAAGCCGTTTGCACATTACCATTTCCGGATATAGTGCGTTACCAAAGCGTCACGACTCGGGGAAAGGGACCTCCATGCTGCCACTCTTCGACATGATGATGCAGGCGCAGAACGGCGCTGCGATGGAGGCGGTCGCCCGGCAATTCAACCTGGCGCAGGAACAGGCGACCAAGGCGATGGCGGCGCTGATGCCGGCCTTTTCCGCCGGCCTGAAGCGCAGCACCAGCAACCCTTACGATTTCGTCGGCCTGATGCAGGCCGTCGCCTCCGGCAACTACGCGCGATATTTCGAGGATATGAGCCGGGCCTTCACGCCGGAGGGCATTTCCGACGGCAACAACATCCTGGCCCAGCTCTTCGGCTCGAAGGAGGTTTCGCGGGCGATCGCCGCCCAGGCGGCCCAGATGACCGGGATCGGCCAGGATATCTACAAGCAGATGCTGCCGGTGCTGGCCGATACGCTGATGGGCGGGCTCTTCAAGCAGACGACCGGCCAGATGGCTGCGCCGGTCAATCCGTTCGTCAACACCGCGATGGGCGAAACGATCCAAAAATGGCTTGAGAGCACCGGTTTCGCGCCGAAGCCGAAGGCGACCCCGGAACCCAGCATTTTCGACAATCCCTTCACGCAGGCGATGCAGCTGATGTTCTCGATGCCGAAACAGGAACCGGCGCCTGCCCCCAACCCGTTCCTCGACAATCCCTTTGCCAAGGCTTTCCAGGAGATGATGGCCGGGCTCGGCCAGCAGCCGGCGGGCAAACAACCGGCAGCCAAGGCCCCGGAGGCGCCGACGGAAGAGGCGAAGACCAATGCCGAGAGCTACACCGAGATGCTGAACGCCATGTTCGACAGCGGACTCGAAGTGCAGAAGAGCTACCAGAGGAACCTGGAAGCAATCTTCGAAACCTACCGGCCGAAGCCTTCTCCGGAAACCAAGACATAAAAAACCCGGTGATGGCTTGGGAAAGCCGATCACCGGGTCAAGCGGCAGGGCTATTGGCTATCACCCTGCGGGGAAACTCGCGCTCCTACTCTTCGTGGAAGCGGAAAAGCTGCAGGCGCCAGCGATTGCGCGCCGAACGCGTCAGATGTTCCGACGGGTCCTCGAAAAACGTCGAGGCCAGGAACGCGGAGGTCAGATCGGCCCTCGTGAGGCCGATGTCCCTCAGCTGCGTATCGTTCAGGTCATGCAGCGCGTTGATCTCCATGCGATTGCGGAACACGCGAAAGAGGAAGGTCAACGGTGCGAGGCCTGCCGCCAGACGCTGCCAAAACGTCGGGGTAAGCTTGCCGCAGTCGAGTTCTAGTGTCCGGTCTGTCATGTGCATCGAACTCTCCTTTCTTTCGGGGCACGCAACAACCCACCCCTCCCACGAGGTCGTGCGGGAAGGAGCAGGCTGAATTCGGCTCGGACAGGCAGAGTGTCTGTCCATCACTTTCTTGATTTGCATCTCGAAGATGCCAAAGACCTATTGATCAGTCCAACGAATGTTTCTAATGATTATCATCAGCTATCTTTATAGGTGGAACCCATGTCCGCGCCTCTTGATCTCGACCAGTTGCAGACCTTCATTGCCATCGTCGATTCCGGCAGCTTCACCAAGGCGGCCGACAGGGTCTACAAGACCCAATCTGCCGTCTCCATGCAGATGCGCCGTCTCGAAGAGCGCATCGGCAAGCAGCTGTTCATCAAGGACGGCCGCGGCAACCGGCTGACGGTCGAGGGCGAAAAACTGCTTAATTACGCCCGGCGCATCATCCGCCTCAACAATGAGGCGATCGCCGCCTTCGACGACAACAGGCTGGAGGGGACGCTGCGGATCGGCACGCCGGACGATTATGCCGACCGCTATATGCCTGAAATCATCGGCCGCTTTGCCAAGACGCATCCGAATGTTGAGCTCTACATCGTCTGCGAGCCCTCGGTCGATCTCGCCGAACGCATGCACAAGGGCGAGCTCGACATTGCGCTCGTTACCCACAACCCGCGCGAGCGCATGTCCGATGTGGTGAGAACCGAGCCGCTCTGCTGGGTCGGCTCGGCCAACCATCCGATCCGCGAAGACGCGCCGGTGCCGCTTGCCGTCGGCCGCCGCGACTGCCAGTGGCGCCAGCTCGCCTGCTCGGCGCTCGATGCCGTCGGCCGCGAGCACCAGATCCTGTTCACCAGCTGGTCCTGCACCGTCGTCGCTGCGGCGGTGCTGGCCGGCATGGCGGTCTCGGTCATGCCGGAATCGGCGCTGCGGACGGGCATGAAGGTGCTGAGCCAGGCCGACGGTTTCCCGGCGCTGCCGCCGGTGCAGATCGGGATCATGAAGCGGCCAGGCGTCTCGCTGTCGCTGATGAATGCAATCACGGCGCATATCACTGCCTGCCTCGACAACATCACGCCGGCCGTCGTCGATGATGGTCTGGATGCGGATGTCAAATCGGCTCAGGCGCGGCTTTATCCGCGGCCGAAGGCCGCCAACATGGTGCCGAGCTGGTAAAGGGTTAAGCCGCGCTCGGCGCGGCCGTGGCGAAAAGGGAGGCGCGGATGACGCGTTTCCACTCGCCGAGCATGCGCCGCGCTATGGTCTCTTCGCTGACCGCGGCAAGCCGAATGACGGCGCCGATCAGGTGGCTGAAAAGGTAAGTGCGCGCGAACATTTCCTCGTCGCAAAGGTCGGGAGCCAGCCTGCGCACGGCGTCATGGAAGATGCCGGCGACGCGGCCACTATGCTCGATATTTAGCCGAAGCAGATCCTGATCGGTCTCGGTTCCCATCCAGACGCCGCGATAGACGGGATCGTCGCGATAGGATTCGTAATACCAGTCGATGGTGGCGCAGACGCGATCGAGGGCCTGGTCGAGTGACTGCACATCGCTGAACATCGCCGCCGTCTTCGCCTGGATCGCCGAAGCGTGCTGGTCGAACAGGGCTTTGACGATCGCCGCCTTCTCGGGAAAATACTGGTAAACTGAGCCGATCGGCACTTTGGCGGCGATCGCGAGTTCCGTCATACGCATGGCGCTGACGCCCTTCTTGGCGATGATCTTGGCGGCGGCGGCGAGGATAAGATCCAGCCTCTGGATACTGCGACCCTGCTTCGGCTGCCTGCGCAAGCCGATCCGATCCATGCTTTCCGCGCCCATGTCGTTCCCATTCTTATTGTTTCGCCGCGGAGGCTGTCTTCCGCCAGCGCATCGAGCGGATATGACATTCCAGGAGTTCATCAGCGGTAAATGGAAAAGCTCGCATTTTAACGACCGGCAAAGGCCTGTGAATTCAAGCCCTCACAGCATATCGTGGTAATTGACGGGCATTGAAAAGACTTCGAAAAGTTGTGCCCTGCTCTCGGGAAAGCAGAGTTAAGCGGCGCAACCGTCAAGGACATGGAGCGCGCGTTCGGTCAGCTGCGATCGACGCAACTCAGTCCATCGCCATCCAAACAGCGAGCCAGACCCACATGGTAGCGAGCACAAGATAGCCTGCCGCAAAAAGCGGGCTGCGATAGCGCATTTCATTGCTGGTGACGTGGACCGCAGCGTGAGCATAACGCAGCGCGACGAAGATCCACGCAAGGCCGACGGTGATGATGTTATCGGCCTGCGTGATATAAAGGAGAATGCAACAGACGTGGAAGAGCACCGGCAGTTCGAACTGGTTGGCGAGAGCGTTCTTGACCACGAGGCTTTCGACCGGCTCGGCGCGATTTTCTCGATACTCCGACCGAGCGATTTTTCCAGCGCGGATCATTTTCGCGCGCCTCAGGCTAAGAAGCGCGTATAGACCGTAGACCAGGGCCGCATGGGCGAGGAGTGGCCAGAAGATTTCATATCCGGTCATGATCGCCACTTCCTTTTCCGCTTTTGTCTGTTGGCAGCACTAGCGGAAAGGATAAGCGGATGCCAGCGATGATCCTGGCGAGAGCAGTGGCAAGGCCTTCTGCACCGTAAAGAGAACCCCCGTCACATTCCGATCGAACGTATCGTCATACTGCTCTTCGGTGATTTCGCCGAGGGGCAACATGGAGCCGCCACCGGCATTGACGAAGAGCACTTCAACCTTCCCAGCTTCGGTCTTCGCCGGTCGACAGCCAACGGGCAATGGCAAGCCGCGTGGCGACGATGAAGCAGATAGCGAGACTTGCGAATTTCAACCGCGTCATCCAAGGCAGCAGGTGCATTGCAAGACCTGCGGACGTGCCTTCGCTAAAGGCGATCAGGCTGGAAATGTTCTCACCATAGTCGGAGATGCCGTAGATGAAAGGCAACAGATAGATCGCCTTGGCTATGAGCGGATGAAGCGGCCGGCCGAACCAGGAGCCGACGGGGCCAAGCCTGAAGAAAACAAGGAACAGCAGCGCCGTCAGCAATGCCGGAAAGATCAGCTCCGGCCCGAAATACATGGCGCTGAGCAGCTTGGCCGCCGTCTCGTTCTCATCGAGCAACTTCTGCATGTGGAAAACGGCAGATTCGTCGTAGCCTGCGAAATAGGTGTCGAGCACGGCCTGCCCGGTTTCGTGCTTGAAGGGTACGACGAAGCCGAAAGTCGTCCAAGCCAGCACAGCCAGGCAGAGGGCTGCGAGCAGCGCGACGACCCAGAGGGAAATTGCGCTGCCCGCCTTCATGATTAGAGGCCGGCTCCCGGATAGTTCGGGCTCTCACGGGTGATCGTCACGTCATGGGCGTGGCTTTCGCGAAGACCGGCGCCGGAGATACGCACGAACGTCGCCCGCTCCTGGAAATCCTTGATGTCCTTGCCGCCGACATAACCCATGGCCGCCTTGAGGCCGCCGGCAAGCTGGTGGACGACGGCCGAGACCGGTCCCTTGTAGGGTACCTGGCCCTCGATGCCTTCCGGCACGAGCTTCAGCGTGTCACGCACCTCAGCCTGGAAATAGCGGTCGGCCGAACCGCGGGCCATGGCGCCGACGGAACCCATGCCGCGATAGGCCTTGAAGGAACGGCCCTGATAGAGATAGACCTCGCCCGGGCTCTCGTCGGTGCCGGCCAGCAGCGAGCCGATCATCACGGCGGAAGCGCCGGCGGCGATCGCCTTGGCAAGGTCACCGGAGAATTTGATGCCGCCGTCGGCGATCACAGGCACGTCCTGATCCTGGGCGGCCTGAACGGCCGACATGATGGCGGCGAGCTGGGGAACGCCGACGCCAGCGACGATGCGCGTCGTGCAGATCGAGCCCGGGCCGATGCCGACCTTGACGGCGTCTGCGCCCGCGTCGATCAGCGCCCTGGTGCCGTCATAGGTGGCGACGTTGCCGGCCATGATCCTGACCGAATTGGAAAGCTTCTTGACCCGGGTGACGGCATCGAGAACGCGCTGCGAATGGCCATGGGCGGTATCGACGACCAGAAGGTCGACGCCGGCCTCGATCAGCCGTTCGGCACGCTCGAAGCCGTCATCGCCGACGCTGATGGCGGCCGCGGCTCGAAGCCTGCCCTGCGCATCCTTGGACGCGTTCGGGTTCAGCTGCGACTTCTCGATATCCTTGACGGTGATAAGACCGACGCAGCGACCTTCCCCATCGACGACCAGCAGCTTCTCGATGCGATGCGAGTGAAGCAGGCGCTTGGCTTCCTGCTGATCGACGCTCTCCTTGACGGTGACCAGATTGTCCTTGGTCATCAGCTCATGGATCTTCTGCTCCGGATCGGAGGCGAAGCGGACGTCGCGGTTGGTGAGGATGCCAACAAGGCGGCCCGACTTCTCGACGACGGGAATGCCCGAAATGCCATGCGATTTCATCAGGCCCAGCGCTTCGGCAAGCTTCGCCTCGGGGCCGATCGTGACGGGATTGACGACCATGCCGCTTTCGAACTTCTTCACCTGGCGGACCTCTTCGGCCTGTTCGATCGGCGTCAGATTGCGGTGGATGACGCCGAGGCCGCCGGCCTGGGCCATGGCGATCGCCAGCCGGCTTTCGGTGACCGTATCCATGGCCGAAGAGAGGATCGGGATGTTGAGGTCGAAGTCGCGGGCGATGCGGGTGGCAATATTCGTCTGACCGGGCATGACCTCGGAGTGGCCGGGCTGCAGCAGCACGTCGTCAAAGGTTAGCGCGTCCGCGCCGGTTGCCGTTTCAATGATGCGAGCCATGGCCAAATTCCTTCGTTTAAGAAAATGCAAGCCGCCCCGGAAACGAATCGTCCGCCCCGGCGGTGTGCATGAGTTGCTTGGAAGTTGGCGAGGGCTGGTAACACGTCTACGACAGGAAGGAAATAGCAAAAAACCCGGCATATCAGCCGGGCGTGTCATGGGTGCCATGCGCACAGAGCAATTCCAGGCACTATGCGAAGCGGTTCTGCCGGGCAAAGCGCGCAGCGATATCGCCGGGAATGGCGTGAGAACAAAGAGATAGAGCGGTTCCTGGCTTCGATGAAAAGCTGAACCGCTCTTGCTCAGATGTCGAACTGATAGGTCTTCGGCACGAAGCGATAGCCGCCGTCCTGCTTCTCGGCAAAGCCCACCGCCGGGAACGGCATGTGGTAGCCGAGGAAGGCGATCTTGTCGGTCGCGATCATGTCGAAAACCTTGCGGCGGCTGGCCGCCGCCTGCGCCTTGTCCATATCGAAGCGCACTTCCCAGTCCGGGCGCAGCAGCGACAGGATATAGTGGTTGGCCGTGTCACCGGTCAGCACCAAGCGCTTGCCCTCGGATTCCAGATGGAACACCATATGCCCAGGGCTGTGACCGGCTGCCAGCATCGCCGTCATGCCGGGCACTACGCTATCACCGTCCTTGAGGAAGGTCGCCTTTTCCACGAGCGGCGCGACATTGGCGAGCACGGCCTTGTGGCCGCCTTCGGCGGTCGTGCCTTCGCGTGATTTGTTCGACCAGAAATCATATTCGGCCTGACCGATGACATAGCGGGCATTCCGGAAGGCTGGAGCGCCATTTTCCATCAGACCGCCTATATGATCGCCGTGCAGATGGGTGAGCGCCACAAGGGTGACGTCGTCGGCCGAATATCCCGCGGCCTTCAGGCCTTCGGCCAGCTGGCCGGCGCCGCGCGCCCGCCCGGCCGCACCGAAGCCAGTATCGACGAGAATGACATCCGAACCGGTATCGATGAGGGCCGGCGCATATCCGTTGACGAACTTGTCGGCCGGCAGGAAGTTTGCCGTCAGCAAAGCCTTGACGGTTTCGGGATTCTGATTGGTGCCGAAGGTTTCATTGGGTTTTTCGGAAATGTTGATACCGTCGCGCACGACGGAGACCTTATAGGAACCAAGCTTGAATTGATTGATTTCGGGCAAAGGCGCTGCATTCATATTGCTGCTTTCTCCAGTCGCGGCCGCCACGGCCTTCTCTCTTAAAATCATCGGCGCCGCCAAGAGCCCGAGGCCTGCGGCAAAAAGCGTGCGTCGCTTTATTTGCGTTGAAACTACCATTTCTACTCCCCTTTGATACGCGGCGTGTCGGCCGCACTGCCCCGAGATCCCACCCGGATTTCCTGCCCCTGGCGAAGCAAACATGTGTCAATCTTGATAGGGAAGGTTGACGGGCAAGCCATCTCACGCAGACGTGAACCAAACGCGCCATCGAAGCGGGTTGAAGGATTGGCAGGCTTGGGAAGTGGGTCTACACAGCAAATGCCTTTCCTGCTTCATCCGCAGCCTATCAAGGCTCCCGCCTATGAACCGCATTGTCCCGCTGATCCTTGCCGTCGCTCTGTTCATGGAGCAGATGGATTCCACCGTGATTTCGACGGCGCTGCCGGCAATTGCGAGGGACCTGAATGTCGGGCCGATCACGCTGAAACTGGCGCTGACCTCCTACATGGTGGCGTTGGCGGTGTTCATCCCGGTCAGCGGCTGGATGGCCGACAGGTTCGGCGCCAAGAAGATTTTCCGCCTGGCCATCTCCGTCTTCGTTATCGGCTCGATCTTCTGCGCCGTCTCCTCCAACCTCGTCGAATTCGTGTTTGCCCGCTTCCTGCAGGGCATGGGCGGCGCGATGATGACGCCGGTCGGCCGCCTCGTGCTGGTGCGCACGACGCAGCGCAGCGATCTGGTCTCGGCGATGGCGCTCTTGACCGTCCCCGCTCTTGTCGGCCCGCTCACCGGTCCGCCGCTCGGCGGCTTCATCACCACCTATTTCAGCTGGCACTGGATCTTCCTGATCAACGTGCCGGTCGGCATTATCGGCATCTGGCTGGCGACGATCTTTCTGCCGGAGGTGGAAGCGACGGCGCCGCCGAAGCTCGATTTCACCGGCTTCGTGCTGACGTCATTTTCGGCTGCGGGCGTCGTCTTCGGCCTGTCTGTGGTCAGCCTCCCGGCCCTGCCCCCGGCGATCGGCGTCACTGCGACCTTGATCGGCCTTGCCTGCGGCATCCTCTATGTGCGCCATGCCAAGCGTCACCCGGCGCCGATCCTCAACCTCAACCTGTTCAAAAACCCGACGTTCCGGGCCTCGACCACGGGGGGCAATCTCTTCCGCATCTGCGTCGGCGCCATGCCGTTCCTGACGCCCTTGATGCTGCAGCTCGGCTTCGGGCTGACGCCGTTCCAATCCGGCCTCATCACCTTTGCCGGAGCAATCGGGGCGATCACCACCAAGTTCATGGCCAAGCGTGTTTTCGCGGCCACCGGCTTCCGCACGACGCTGATCGGCGCCGCCATGGTGACGACACTGGTCACCGTCATCACCGGCTTCTTCACCCCGGCAACGCCGCATCTCGTCATCATCGGCGTGCTGCTTATCGGCGGCTTCTCCCGCTCCTTCATGTTCACCGGCGTCAATGCGCTCGCCTTCGCCGAGATCGACGATGCCGAAGCCAGCCAGGCGACATCGATGAGTTCGGTGATGCAGCAGATCAGCCTGGCGCTCGGCGTCGCGGTCGCGGCCGCGATATTGGAGACCTCGATCTATCTGCGCGGCGAGGCACTGCAGGTTGCCGATTTCCACCTCGCCTTCTACGTCATCGCCGGCCTGACCATCATTGCGACCATTCCCTTCATCCGGATGGACCGCAATGCCGGCGCGCTCGTTTCCGGCCACCGATCGCGTCACATGGCGACGTCGGCGATCGAGGCCGAACAGCCGGCCGTGAGATAGACCTGGGATTATTCGGCACTTTCGCAAACCGCACTGAGCTTATTGCCGTCGAGATCGCGGACATAGGCGGCATAGAAATGAGCATGGTAGGGGCGCAGCCCCGGCTTGCCTTCATCGACGGCGCCGGCCGCCATTGCCGCCGCATGGAAGGCATCAACAGCCGCCCGCGTTTCCGCAGCCAATGCGACCATTGCGCCGTTACCCGCTGTCGCCCGGCGGCGATTGAACGGGGTCACCACCCAGAATCGGCAGCGCGTATCGCCGTCGGCGGAATAGCCGATTTCCTCCTCCGAATAATGCTGGCGGCGATAGCCGAGCGCAGGCAGCACGGCATCATAAAAATGCCCTGCGCGATAAAGGTCGTTGGATCCGATCGTCACGTAAAGAAGCATAGGATCAGCTATTCAACTCCGAGTTCGCCTATCATCGGACAGGACTGGCCCGAAGATCAAGCTTCCTCTGACTGCTCCCCGGCCTTGCGCCCTTTGAACCCCTTGGCCAGCAGGAACATCTCGACCGATTCGGCACGTGAGGAATTCGGCTTGACGTGGACGACCTGGCGGAAGTTCTGCTTCAGCATGGCGAGCAGGTCTCGCTCCGTGCCGCCCTGGAAGGTCTTGGTGAGGAAATGCCCGCCCTCCCCCAGCACCTCGATGGCGAAATGGGCCGCCACCTCGCACAGATGCATGGTGCGCAGGTGATCGGTGCGGTGGTGGCCTGTGGTCGGCGCGGCCATATCGGAGATGACGAGATCGGGCGTGCCGCCGACAGCCTCCAGTAGCTTTTCCGGCGCACTGGGATCGAGGAAGTCGAGCTGCAGGATCTTCACGCCGGGAAGCTGGGCCATTTCGAGGAAATCGATCGCGGCGACACGGACATCCTCATCCGTCGATCCGGTGACCTTGGCGGCAATTTGCGACCAGCTGCCGGGAGCCGCGCCCAGATCGATAATACGCCGGGCGCCGCGCAGAATGTGGTACTTCTCGTCGATCTCCAGGAGCTTGAAGGCAGCACGGGCGCGATAGCCTTCAAGCTTGGCGCGCTGCACATAGGGATCGTTGATGTGGCGCTGCAGCCATTGGCGCGAGGATGCCTTCATTTTCTTGTTCTTGACGCGCTGGCCGAGCTTGCGGCCGGTGCGGTTTCCCGCGATCGGTGCCTTTGTCATGCCTTCCCCTTATTTCGCACGCTGGCCACGACGGTTGCGGTTTCGCCGCCACACGCCGTCATCGGCCATCATGTCGGTGAGCAGGCCTTCCCTCAAGCCGCGATCGGCAACGCGCATGCGCGGGCTCGGCCAGCGACGGCGGATCGCCTCCAGAATGGCGCAGCCGGCCAGCACCAGATCGGCGCGGTCCGGTCCGATGCAGGGATTGGCGGCGCGGCTTTCGAAATCCCAGGAGAGAAGCTTTGCCTGCATGGCGGAGACCTCATCATCCGACAGCCAAATGCCATCGACCTTGCGCCGGTCATAACGCGGCAGGTCGAGATGGACGCCGGCAAGCGTCGTCACCGTGCCGGACGTGCCGATCAAATGGAAATCGCCGGTCTGGGCGACCTCGATCTCAGGGCAATCGAAGCGTCCGAGCATGCCTTCGACCTCGTGCACCATGCCTTCGAAAAGTTCCGGGGTGACATCGCGCCCGCCGTGACGCTCCGACAGCGTCACGACGCCGACCGGCAGCGAGGTCCAATGGGTGATGTGATTGGCCAGCCGACTGAAACGATTGTCACCGATGCGGATGACGGCAATCTCCGATGAGCCGCCACCGATATCGAAGAGGACGACGGAGCGCGTCTCGCGCCCGACCAACGAAGAGCAGCCGGAGACGGCAAGCCGTGCCTCGGTCTCCCGGTCGATGATCTCAAGCTCAAGGCCGGTTTCAGCGACGACGCGGCCGAGGAACTCCTCGCCATTGACCGCCTGGCGGCAGGCTTCGGTGGCGATCAGCCGCATGCGGCGGATTTCCCGGTTCCTGAGCTTGGACGCGCAGATCCTCAGCGCCTCGATCGCCCTTTCCATTGCCTCGTCGGACAGCCGGCCGCTGGCCGCAAGGCCTTCGCCAAGGCGCACGATGCGGGAAAAGGCATCGACGACGCGGAACTGCCCGGGTCGGGTCGGCTGGGCGATGAGCAAGCGGCAATTGTTGGTGCCGAGATCGAGCGCGGCATAGAGTTCTTCCGGCCATGCATGCTCGCTGGCCTGGCGATCCCCTTGGTGACCGTTGCTCTCCTGGCGCCCCTTGCGGCCGACGCCCGCGCCGTTCTGCATTTCGCGCGGGACGGCGCTACGCGCCGTCTCTTCCATGCGGCTTTCCTGCGGCGGCACATGGGAAGGCTTTGCCGATGTCAGCGGCCGGCCCTGCAGCCCGCGCTTGCCCCGATGCTTACGGCGGTTGCGTCGGGTCGATGCGGGTTCGCCGTCGAGCCGGGCGGCATTGGCCGCCGCGCCCGTCTGTTCCGTCGCCTGGGTTTGAATCGAGCCATCCTGCGGAGCGCGATGACCGCCACGACGGCGGCGCTTCCGCTTGCGGGCCGGAGAGCCGGCGGCATCTTCAATCGGGCGTGCAGGCTGCCCGGCGCTGCCGGAGAGCTCATGCGAAGCGGGATGAGCGGCACTGCGGGTTTGCCCGCCGCGCTTGCCCTTGCGACGCCTGGACTTCTTGCCGTCCCTGCGCCCTGCCGCCGACGCCCCGTCAAATTGCGGCTTCGCGCCGCCTTCGGGGTCTTCCACTTTGTTTTTCCACTGCGCCGCGCAAGTCCTTGAGATATGCAGCAGGCGCTCATTTGATTTTTGCGTTGCCGCAAGAATATCAGCGCCCGCCAAAATCACCAAATTCTTTTTTGGGAGAGGGCTTTGCGGAGGAGTTTCACTCGAGATGAGAGGGCCGATTTTTTTCAAAACAGGTATTTGCAATCGCCGGGCTTTTGTTTATAAGCGCCGCACACCAGCCGAACCGGCCGCCGGTCCGCTTGCTGGGGAATAGTTCAATGGTAGAACAGCGGACTCTGACTCCGTCGATCTTGGTTCGAATCCAGGTTCCCCAGCCAATTCCTCTTAAATTCTCAGATGCGCTCGGTTCTGTCGACAAAGAGGGCGACCGGATTTTGCTGCGGCTATGCAAAAATGATGAGGCTTGCCGGCGTTGGCGGCATCGGTTTGACCGTGACACCGGCAAGGCCGGCCAGTCTTGCCATCTCGGTTAGCTCGCTTTGCCTATAAGCCTGGCCCGCCGGGGTGCTGGCGAGCATCTCCCAGGAGAAGGCCGCGGGAAAAGGCGGCGACACGCCATCTTCGTTCGGCACGAAATCGACCGCGACGATCCGGCCGTTCTCCGCCAGGCTTGCGATGATCCGCCGTAACAACTGAGCACAAGTCGGCAAATCGAAGTGGTGCAGAAAATTCGGCAGCAGCACGAGATCGTAACCCATGCCCCAATCCACATCGAAGGCACTGCCGGCGATCGTCCGGTAGCGGTCGGCCACGCCGGCTTTTTCCGCATTCTGCCTCGACAGCTCCAACACGGCCGCCCAGTCGACGGCGACGATCTGCGCCGATGGAAAGCCCTTGGCGATTTCGATGCCGAAAACGCCTGGACCCGCAGCGATGTCCAAAACCTTTTCAGGAGGCCTCGGCCAGCTGGAGATTTCGCCAGCCAGTATCTTGGCGCTGAGCCCGGTAAAGGAGCCCATGCCGCGGGCAAACTTCAGCCAGACGGGATTGTCCGGCGACATGTTCGCAAGGCCACACGAACCGCCGTTTCGCACGACGGCGGCGGGATCACGCAGAAAATTATCCAGTATTTCGGGAGCGGCGGCAAACTCGACGGCAGAGCCCATATAGGCCGGCGAATTGCGATCGAGGAACATTCGGGTCGAGGGCGTCATCCGATACTGTCCGCCCTCCTTGTTCAGGAAGCCATGGACCACGAGGTAATCGCACAGGATGCGCACTCCACGCTCCGAGGCGCTTATCGCCGGCGCCAACATTGCTGCCGTTTTGCCCTCGCCGATATGCGTGAAGAGGTCTAGCTCGATGGCGGCCCTGATCGCTGCCGTCTTTCGGCATGCAAACAGTGCATCGACCACAAGTTCGGGCGACACTGCGCCAGCATGGGCGTCCTCGACGATTGTTTCCATGGAATCCCCCACGAGTTTCGGCCGATCTTGCCTGGCAGCGCCAGCCGCAGAAATTATGCGTATATTCGCCCTTCCTACAATACTCACCGCGCTAACCCTATCGGGTTCCCCAGCCGCAATAGCCCCGAGCCGTGCCGCCCGCCGCCGACCTTATTACTCGTCGGCAGACTGCAGAACCGCATTCTCGGCTTTATCCTGACGGTGGTGAAGGTTCAGACGACAATGCGTTCCGGACCGGCCGGCCAGTGGCCCATAAGGCAGGAGGCTCGCGACACCCCTGTGTGGCGAATCAACGTGAAAAGAGAAATGCCGATCCGAAGGACCTGGTATCAGACCGCTGAATCCGATTTATTTTCGAATTCCAGGAACCAGGCGTAAGTGGCTCGGATGCCGTCCTCGAGCGAGATGCGCGGTTTCCAGCCCATGTCCTGCAGCTTCTGATTGCTCATCAGCTTTCGCGGCGTGCCATCAGGCTTGGAAAGATCATGGATGATCTCCCCCTCATAACCGACAACGCGGCATACCAGACGCGTCAATTCGATAATTTCGAGATCCGTGCCCGAGCCGACATTGACATGCTGCGCGCCCGAATATGATTTGAGGAGAAACACCAACGCATCGGCGCAGTCGTCGACGTGAAGAAATTCGCGGCGCGGGGTGCCTGTGCCCCAGACCACCATATGCGGGTCTTTGCGAAGTTTCGCAGCATGAGCCTTGCGGATCAGCGCTGGCAGAACATGACTGGTATTCAGGTCGAAATTATCGCCTGGCCCGTATAAATTGGTCGGCATGGCCGAAATGTAATCCCGGCCATATTGCTTGCGATAGGCTTCCGCGAGCTTGATACCGGCGATCTTGGCCATCGCGTACCATTCGTTGGTCGGCTCAAGCGGACCGGTCAACAGAGCGTCTTCGGGAATCGGCTGTGGCGCGAGCTTGGGATAAATGCAGCTTGACCCCAGGAAGAGAAACCGGTCCACGCCCGCCCGATGGGCAGCCTCAAAGAGGTTGGCTTCAATAATCAGATTGTCGTAGATGAATTCGGCGGGATAGCTGTCATTCGCGAGGATACCGCCAACCTTGGCAGCGGCGAGAATGATCGCGTCAGGCCGGGTTGCTTCAACAAATTTCTCGACCTCGTCCTGGCGCGTCAAGTCGACCTCGGCGCGCGTGGCCGTGACGACGTTGCAGGCTTCGGATTGAAGCCTGCGCACAAGAGCACTGCCGACCATTCCGCGATGACCGGCAACCCAGATCTTCTTGTTGGATAAGTCGTACACTCAGACCTCTTTCCGGCTACCTTGAGCCTTCCAGTGCTTGATATCCTCGCGCACCATCTCCGCGGCGAGTTCGCGAACCGGCGTCTTGTGGTGCCAGCCGAGATTCTGGCGTGCCTTGGAGGGGTCGCCAAGCAGAAGATCGACTTCCGTCGGGCGGAAATATCGAGGATCGATTTCCACAAGGCACGCACCGGAGGCGGAGTCATAACCCTTTTCGTCGACGCCGGACCCCTTCCACTCCAGGGTGATGCCGACGTCGGCAAAAGCCCACTCGACAAACTGGCGGACACGCGTCGTCTCACCCGTCGCCAATACGTAGTCATCCGGCTTGTCCTGCTGCAGCATGCGCCACATGCCTTCGACGTATTCGCGCGCATGGCCCCAGTCACGCTGGGCGTCAAGGTTCCCGAGGTAAAGCTTGTCCTGAAGGCCGAGGCTGATGGCCGCCACCGCCATCGTGATCTTGCGCGTGACGAAGGTCTCGCCGCGAAGCGGACTTTCATGGTTGAACAGAATGCCGTTGGACGCGTGCATGCCGTAGGCCTCGCGATAATTCACGACGATCCAGTAGGCATAGAGCTTGGCTGCGGCATAGGGAGAGCGCGGATAGAATGGCGTCTTCTCGTTCTGCGGCACTTGCTGCACAAGACCGTAGAGTTCCGATGTCGACGCCTGGTAGAACCGGCTTTTTTTCTCAAGACCCAGGATGCGGATCGCCTCAAGCAACCTCAACGTCCCGATACCATCGGCATCGGCGGTATATTCCGGCGTTTCGAAACTAACGCCGACATGGCTTTGTGCGGCCAGGTTGTAAATTTCGTCAGGCTGTGTCTGCTGCACGATCCGCAGGAGATTGGTCGAGTCGATCATATCGCCATAGTGGAGGACGAAGCGTGGATGGGCCTCATGCGGATCCTGATAGATATGTTCGATGCGGCCGGTATTAAAAGACGAGGACCGCCGCTTGATACCGTGCACCGTATAACCTTTGCTCAAAAGCAATTCGGCCAAATAGGCACCATCCTGACCAGTCACCCCAGTAATAAGCGCGGTTTTTGTCATTTTTTCACATCGTCTTTCGATACAATCTTCGGGTCGTGTTTATGGAAACGGCCGAACGAGTGCAACCCCCATGTAACTGCGGTCGGGCCGGCGAAATGCGCATCGTCGATCTCTTCGGTCGATGTGAGACTGGCACAATGGGACTGTCGTCAACCTCAACGCGCTCACTTATGCCGGCAATCTTGAAAACCTTACGTCGTCTGGAACCATCCGCGCCATCTTTTCGTCAAAGGCAGCATCGCTGACCACAAGCTGGTAGAAGAAGTGCTCCGTTCGCATCGTCCCCACGCAAATCTGAAATTCGCGGCCGAAAGTCATGTCGATCGATTGACCCATGGCCTCGGAACTTATCCGGCGCCCGTCCTGCAAAAGCGTAACGGCTTCCTCGGGCGCTCTTCCTTGACTGTTCTCAACGGACACGAGGTCGTTTTGCCCTTCAGTTTGCTTTCCCGCTCCAGGTTTTGATGGCCACTCAAGCACCATAGAAGGAATTGTCGGTCACTGTCTCAAGATTGCAACGACACCCCCCAAACACGTCCAATTTTGGTTGTGACCGGGCCGTTGTGGGTGTTGTCGTGATCGTAGGATATGCTAAGGCAAACCTAGAAATTATCAGATGCAACTGAATGGATGACGCGGATGCCTCCTCGCGCCAATTGGTGAGAGCGCCCTTTTGCGGATCTCCGTGACGATCAATTCGTGACAGCATCCGCTGGCTGTGACCCTTTTACATAGGGAAAGAGAAATTGAGGACGAGATCCGCTGTGTCAGATTATCTGTGAAAAACGACGCGGTTCTCCGGCCTGATCGAAATGTGAAGTAGGCGTCTGCTGGCGCGGACGCTGAGGTTAGTCAAATCATGAAAATTGGCATCTTGTTAGAAAACCCGATTCAGGTCGGTGGCGGTTTCAATCAAGCAATCAATGCGATCGTACAACTCCAGCGTATCATCGGAAAACAGCATGAGGTCGTGGCTTTCACGACAATCAAAGCCAATCTCCAGCATCTCAAGCGACTTGGAGTTCCCGCAAAATACCTGCCTGCCGCCGGAAGACTATCCCGAATTGCACTCGCCGTGTTGCGCCGCTCAATCCGCAAGGAAATTGGTAAAGCGTGGATGGCAAACAAGATCGAAAATGCGCTGCTGAAAGCAGGCATGGATCTGGGGTATTTCGTTACACATTCCTCAACTCCGAACTATTTCCGCAAGCTCAATTACGTCACAACAGTCCTTGATCTCTGTCATCGCGACGATCTCGAATTTCCGGAAGTCAGCTCCGATGGCAGATTCGAAGAACGAGAGCGGCACTTTTCCACATGCCTGCCACGTGCGGTCGCCGTCTTGGTGGCATCACATCAACTACTGAGGAGGATTGTCGTTCGCTACGGAGTTGACGAAGAGCGCATGATTGCGATGCCGTTCGAACCCTCTCCGTTCTTAAGTGAAGCGCATTCGATCGATCGCACAGCCGTGCTCGCCAAATACGGGCTGAGGGATGGCTATTATTTCTATCCGGCGCAATTCTGGCCTCATAAGAACCATATACGCATTCTTGAAGCGATCTCGTCGTTAAAGCAAAAGACGGCTAATTCCGACATACGCGTGGTCTTTTCGGGTGGGAACAGCGGAAATTTGGCCTGGATCAAGCAGCAAGCGCAGCGGTTAGGCGTCTCTGACAATGTGACGTTTCTCGGCTTTGTGCCGGTTGATCACATGCGCGCGCTTTACGAAGGCGCTCTGGCCGTCGTGATGTCGACTTATTTTGGTCCGACCAATCTACCGCCGTTGGAAGCCTGGGCAGTCGGCCGCCCGTTGATTTATTCGGCGCACCTCAATGAACAGGTCGGCGATGCGGCGTTGTTTGCCGACGCTGATGACGCAGAGCAGTGGGCCGACGCAATGTTGCGGATTCGAGATCCTGCGGTGGCAGTTGATCTGATCGAAAAAGGGCGTAAGCAGCTAAAAGCGATCGACACGGAGCGGCTCGAAGCCGAGACCCAATTCGTACATAGGCTCGAGCAATTTGCGCAACGCAGGAAATGCTGGGAATAATCATGGAATGCGCACCAGTCATACTTTTTGTCTTCAATCGTCCCCTGCATATGGCACGGACCGTCGCTGCATTGCAGGCAAACGAATTGGCGGAAGAAACGCCTTTGTTCATTTACTGCGACGGTGCGCGCAATGAGAAAGAAGCGGAGCGCGTCCGCCAGGTCCGTGAACAGGCAAAAACGGTAACGGGTTTCAAGTCGGTCACCGTCGTCGAACGTGAACGGAACTACGGCCTTGCAGGCTCCATCATCGATGGCGTCGGACGTCTGTGCGAGCAATATGGCCGCGTGATCGTCGTCGAGGATGATCTTATAACCTCGCCCGACTTCCTGCGTTATATGAACCAGGGCCTCGATCTTTATGCAGATGAGGAACGCGTTGCCAGCATTCACGGCTACGCCTATCCGGTCGCCAACGACGATGCGCCTGAGAGCTACTTCCTGCGAGGAGCGGACTGTTGGGGATGGGCCACCTGGGCGCGGGCCTGGAAACACTTCGAACCCGATGGGGCGAAGCTTTTGGCGGCCCTGAAAGACAAAGGCCTCGCCAAAGGTTTCGACCACGGTGGGAACGCCTTCTTCCTCAGGATGCTGCGCAATCAGGTCGACGGCAAGAATCAATCCTGGGCGATCAGGTGGCATGCCGCTGCTTATCTCGACAATATGCTGACCCTCTACCCTCGCGAGAGCCTCGTGGTGAACTCGGGGTTTGACGATAGCGGCGTCCACTGCAGCGACGTCGACTACTACGAGAGCAGCCTCGGCCATGCGCCAAAGAAATTGCAAAAGATCCGCGTAGAAGTTAACGAACAAATGCGGCTGCGAGTGGTGGGCTTTTTCGAGAAAATGCGCCGCCAGCGGATGAAAGACTTCTATAAGCTCGTATTCTCCGCCGGCGTTAAGCGCATACGGAAAGCGGCCGGTTTGGCGGCATCCTGACGCATCGCTCTACTTGGGAAAGAGAAACATGATAGAAAACATCGTGCATGGCGGCGAATTGCAGGCCATGATATTGCGCTCGAACTACACGTTCGACGGCATCCAGTTTTTCACGCCGGACGAGTTTTCGCAGCAGCTCGCCTATATGAAGCGACCGACCGGCTATGTCATCCAGCCGCACGTCCATAACGCCGTTGCGCGCGAAGTTCTCTACACGAAGGAAGTCCTGCTGATAAAGTCGGGCGTTGTTCGTGTGGACTTCTATACCGACGCGCAGGAATATTACGAAAGCGCGATCCTGCGCGCGGGCGACGTCATATTGCTTGCCTTCGGCGGGCACGGTTTCGAAATTATCGAAGAAGCCGAAATCATCGAAGTCAAACAAGGCCCCTACGCCGGGGAGTCCGATAAAACGCGATTTGTACCGTCGGCGCGGGAACTGAAGATAAAGGGTACCGTATGATTCCGGTCAATGAACCGCTGCTGAATGGCAACGAGAGCAAGTATCTGCTGGAATGCATCGAGACCGGCTGGATTTCCTCCGAAGGTCCCTTCATCACGCGGTTTGAGCGTGAATTTGCTGCATCCGTCAGCCGCAGGCACGCAATCGCTGTCGCCAATGGTTCAATGGCTCTCGATGCCGGTATGATGGCGCTTGGTCTGGAGGAAGGCTCCGAGGTCATCTTGCCATCCTTCACGATCATTTCCTGCGCCGCAGCCATCGTAAGAGCGGGCTGTGTGCCGGTTGCGGTGGACTCGGATCCCCTCACCTGGAATATCGATCCGACGAAAATTGAAGCAGCAATTACTCCAAAGACGCGCGCCATCATGGTGGTGCATATCTATGGTTTGCCATGCGATATGGCACCTATCAACGAGATCGCCCGCCGCCACAACCTCAAGATCATTGAAGATGCCGCGGAAATGCATGGCCAGACTTATAACGGCCAGCCTTGCGGCAGTTTCGGCGATGTCAGCATTTTCAGCTTCTATCCCAACAAGCATATTACCACAGGCGAAGGTGGCATGATCGTCACCGATTCCGATGCGATTGCCGACAGATCTCGGAGCCTGCGAAATCTTTGCTTCCTCCCTGCCCGCCGCTTTGTCCATGAAGAGCTGGGCTGGAATATGCGCATGACGAATATGCAGGCGGCTTTAGGTTGCGCGCAGCTTGAGCGCCTGCCGGAATTCGTCGAGCGTAAGCGGGCGATGGGCAGCCTCTATACCGAACTGCTTCAGGATCTTCCGGGTATTCAATTGCCGTTGGCCGAGACATCCTACGCCCGAAATATCTATTGGGTTTACGGCATCGTGCTGAAGGACGAGATCGATTTCGACGCAGCTGAAGCGATGAAGCGACTGGCCGCGAAGGGCGTAGGCTGCCGCCCTTTTTTCTGGCCGATGCACGAGCAGCCGGTTCTGCAGAAGATGGGCTTCTTCAAGGACGCCGATCTTCCCATCGCCGCAAGGCTTGCGCGCCGCGGCTTCTATATTCCAAGCGGGATGGCGCTGAGGGAAGAGCAAATTCGCGAAGTCGCGGGTATCGTCGCGGAGGTCATTCGTTGACGACCAGTTTCGGATTATATTCCCAGTATTACGACCTTCTCTACAAGGACAAGGACTATGAGGGCGAAACATCCTATGTGAAAGCTCTGCTGGAGCGCCACGCCACCAGACCCGTAACCCAAATTTTGGAGCTGGGATCCGGCACCGGCATCCATGCCGGCATGATCGCCAAAGCCGGATACGAGGTGCTGGGGGTTGAGCTTTCGGAAACCATGCTTGCCGCAGCCATGCCGAAGGCGGCACAGGCGAACGGCAAACTTGATTTCTCGCTGGGCGACGCACGTACCTTCCGGACGGATCGACGATTTCAGGCGGTGATTTCGCTCTTTCACGTTCTGAGCTATCAGATCTCGGACGCCGATCTGGAAGCAATGATCGAGACTGTTTCCCACCACCTCGAAGATGGTGGGATTTTCATCTTCGACTTCTGGTACGGGCCTGCAGTGCTGTGGCAACGCCCTAGCACCCGGGCCAAACGCCTGGAAAATGATGAAGTTTCAATCGTCCGTGTCGCGGAGTCGGTGCTGCACGACACCGAGAGCGTCGTCGATGTCAATTACACGATTTTCGCGACGGAGAAGCTGAGTGCCAAGACCGAGATGGTTCGCGAAACCCACCGCATGCGTTACCTCTTCCTCAATGAGATCGATCGCCTGCTTGCAAATGCGGGGATGAGTCGTGTCGTTGCCGAGGAATGGATGTCCGGCGCGTCCCCGGGGACTGACACCTGGGGCGTCTGTGTCGTCGCCCGCAAGAATGCGATCTGACCATTGGCGACATAATTGAGCGGTCGAGATATCTTGCGTCGAAAAAGGATTGGTTTCTATCTCGGAGTAGGTCGCCACGCCGGCGGCATGTTTCAATATGCGCAGAGTGTTGTTCACGCCTTGTCCTCAATCGATGGCACCGAAGCGGACGTCATCGTCGCCTATGGCGATGAAGCATGGCGCCCCCAGTTCGATGCCAACGCCCTCAAGGCTGTCCGGCTGCGTCATTGGAAGCGTGGTGAACTGCTTGCCAAGATCTTCATGGCTATGCCGGGCTCCGTTGCGCGTACCCTCGCCGGACGGATAAATCCGCTCGTTCGCGAGTTGTCGTCCTTGCAATGCGACTTATGGATTTTCCCGGCTCAGGACGCACTCACCTGGCAGATCAACGAGCCCTCGGTCGCAACCATCCACGATTTGATGCACCGATACGAGCGCAGCTTTCCAGAAGCTGGAAGCTGGCTGCGTTTTCAACTGAGAGAAAACCGCTTCCGCAACCTCGCAAACCAGAGCGCGGCCGTGCTTGTCGATTCGGACATGGGACGACGCCATGTCATGGAAAGTTACGGGACAAGGGAAGACCGCATCCATCCGCTTCCTTATGTTGCTCCGAGCTATCTGACAGGCTCCATCGAGACCGCCGACTTCGCCGAACGCTATCGACTTCCGCAAAAATTCTATTTTTATCCGGCACAGTTCTGGCCTCACAAGAACCACGCGCGGCTCATAACAGCACTTGCATCAGCGCGCGCGATCCACCCGGATATGGAATTGGTGTTGGCGGGCGGCACAACACGCGAATATGACACTGTCAAAACCCTGGCGAGCGAGCTTGGTCTCTCGGACGCAATTCATTTCGTCGGCTATGTCCCGGACTCGGACCTTGCGGGATTTTATCATCGTGCCCGAGGACTGGTTATGCCGACTTTTTTCGGTCCAACCAACATTCCGCCTCTTGAAGCAATGGCGTGCGGTTGCCCCGTTCTGATCTCGGACAAATATGGTATGCGGGAACAGTGCGGTGATGCAGCCCTCTATTTCGCGCCGCAAACCATTGAGGAAATTCAAGGCGCAATGAACCGCCTGTGGGAAGACGAAGACCTGCGCTCCGCCTTGATCAAAAAAGGGCTTGAAAGAGCTTCCTTGTGGAAGCAAGAGGATTTCGACCGCCGTCTGAAACTTATTTTGGGGCGTGTCCTCGATCAAATCGCATGATACATGGCGTTGTCTGCGCAGTTCCCGAGCCGTCGAAATATGGCCCGAGCAGCGGCTACCGGAGAGTTTGAGCCTATAATATGACAGGTCACGTGACGAAGAAGCGAGAAAGCGGAACCGAATTCTGGGATATCGTCATCAAGCCATCCGGCAATGTAAGCGGCCGGCTGACGGCCGCATGGAAATATCGTGAACTTGTCTGGATGTTCTTCAAAAGGGATTTCACGACCTTCTACAAGCAAACTGTGCTCGGACCGGTTTGGTATCTGATACAACCGACACTGACGGCGATAACCTACTATGTCGTCTTCGGAAAGATTGCCAATCTCTCCACCGATGGAATTTCACCGCTTGTCTTTTATATGTCCGGAACCATCATCTGGAATTATTTCTCGGCTTGTCTGACCAACAATGCGGAAACATTTTCAAAGAACTCAAATTTGTTCGGAAAGGTGTACTTCCCCCGACTGGTTGTCCCGCTCGCGGTCGCGATGAGCAGCCTGGTAGCATTTGTTATCCAATTTATGCTTCTGCTTACAATCTCCTTTGCTCTCTGGCTCAGCCAGGATGGCATGGTGATGAGCCTGCGTTTTGTGTTAGCGACGCCGCTGATTTTGGCATATGTCGCAACACTTGGCGTGGGCGCAGGACTCGCGGTTTCTGCGCTGACGGTCCGATATCGTGATCTGGTTTATGCTGTCGGCTTCGTGGCTCAGCTTTGGATGTATGCCACACCCGTCGTCTACACCTTCAGCCAAGTTCCCGAACGATATCAATGGTTTTACCACCTCAATCCGATGACGACGCCGGTTCAGCTATTCCGTTGGGCACTGTTCGACTCGTCGTCACTCCCACTGAGCGTTTGCCTCGCGAATATCGCTGTCACTCTGATTGTTTTTATCGGTGGCCTGATGCTTTTCGCGCGAGCCGAGGCAACGGCAATGGATACCGTTTGATGAGTGATATCGTTATTCGAGCGGAGCATATCAGCAAGCTGTACCGCCTCGGCGTGATCAATCACGGCACCCTCTATCGCGACCTTCAGAGCTGGTGGGCAAAGTGGCGCAATCTTCCGGATCCGAACATTTCGGTATCCGACTATGCCTCCGCCAAGGGCAAGGAGTCGCGGCTGAGGGGAGACATCTTTCATGCGCTTGATGACGTCTCCTTCGAGGTCGGCCACGGCGAGATTGTCGGGATTATTGGCAGGAACGGTGCCGGAAAATCCACGCTGTTGAAGGTGATGTCGCGTATCACCCTGCCCAATTCCGGCTTCATAGGAATACGGGGTAGAATTGCGAGCCTTCTTGAGGTTGGCACCGGATTTCATCCGGAGCTTTCCGGTCGAGAGAATGTCTATCTCAACGGCGCCATTCTTGGTATGAGTCGTGCCGAGGTCAGATCAAAGTTCGACGAGATCGTCGAGTTTGCCGAAATCGGCGAGTTCATTGACACCCCGGTGAAGCGATATTCATCCGGAATGTACGTGCGCCTGGCTTTCTCGGTTGCGGCGCATCTCGAGCCGGAAATTCTTTTGATTGATGAGGTCTTGGCCGTTGGTGACGTCAACTTCCAGAACAAATGCATGGGGCGCATGCAGGAAGTCACGAAGGCTGGTCGAACGATTATCTTTGTCAGCCACAATATGACTGCGATCAGCAGCATCTGCCCGAAATCGATCCTGATGGCCGACGGCAAAGTCGCTGCGATCGGCGACACCGCAGATGTGATAAAAGCCTACCTCGACCGCCCGGAATTCGGCGGCACGGCAATTTACTCGGTCAATCCCGAGGACGTCGATGGAAAGGCGGTCATTTGCCGTGTTGCGGTACTGAACGAGAAGGACGAGGTTTCGGGGACGGTGGAACTGTCTAAGGGCTTCTCCGTCGAGGTCGAGTACGAATTGAGGGAGCCTCTTTCCGGCCTCTCAGTCGGAATGCAGATCATGATGGAGGATGGCTATACCCCCCTCGTCAGCCTTTCCGATCCCGAGCTCGACGTCGGGCGCCTCGACGCCCGGCCAGCCGGCTATTATCGAACCCGCGTCAAATTTCCCGGATGTCTTCTCAACACCGGCACGTTCTACGTGCGGCTCGGCATATCGAGCCGGTTCTCGATCTATTCCGTCGCCGAGGGTATTCGGTTTGACGTGGAGGACAATGTAGGAATTATCCAGATGCTGGGCCAGCAGCGGAAGCCGTCGATTTCGGCGATCCAACTGCCCTGGGAGGTGGAGAAGCTCTTCCAGCGCGATTCTGAGGGTGTTTTGAAATGAAGAAAGCGCTTGTCACCGGGGCGGATGGATTTATCGGCTCCCATCTTGTCGAGACGCTGGTCAGGTCGGGCGTCGAAGTTCGCGCCCTCTGCCAGTACAACTCGTTTTCCAGCTGGGGCTGGCTGGATCAGTCTGAATATCGCGGCAAGTTCGAAGTCATCCTCGGAGACGTCCGCGACCCCTCTCAGATGCGCTCCGTCGCCACGGGCGTCGACACGATCTTCCACCTTGCCGCCCTGATTGCCATTCCCTATTCCTATCAGGCGCCGTCGAGCTACATCGATACCAATGTGAACGGCACGCTGAACGTCCTTCAAGGAGCCCTTGACGCTGGGGTGGGGAGGGTGATCCAGACGTCAACCAGCGAAGTCTACGGCACGGCGCGTTTTGTGCCGATCAGCGAAAGCCATCCGCTGCAGGCGCAGTCGCCCTATTCGGCCTCCAAGATCGGCGCCGATGCAATCGCCTACAGCTATTATTCGAGCTTTGACCTGCCGGTGACGATCGCACGACCGTTCAACACGTTCGGCCCCAGACAATCGGCAAGGGCGGTTATTCCGACAGTGATCTCACAACTGCTGAGCGGGCGGACGACACTGAAGCTCGGCGCGCTTTCGCCCACGCGGGACTTCAATTTCGTGCAGGATACATGCGACGGCTTTCTGGCGCTTGCGGCCTGCGACGAAGCCGTCGGCCAGACGGTCAATATCGGCTCCGGCAGCGAGATCTCGATCGGCGATACCGTTCGGCTGATCGCCGACATCATCGGCGTCAATGTGGAGATCGAATGTGACGAGCAGCGGTTGCGCCCCGCAAACAGCGAAGTGGAACGCTTGTGCTGCGACAATAGCCTGATCAAGTCGCTGACGGGATTTTCGCCCCGTTACAGCTTGGAGGAAGGTCTGAGAGCGACCGTCGAGTGGCTGCGTCAGCCCCAGAATCTGGCGAGATACAAGGCGGATATCTTCAATGTCTAGGCGCGCAGTCATTCTGGCGGGAGGAATGGGAACGCGGTTGCGGCCCTATACCGTCGTCCTTCCCAAACCTTTGATGCCGATCGGCGATTATCCCATTCTCGAGGTCATCATTCGCCAGCTGATCTCCGGCGGATTTCAGCACATAACACTCGCCGTCAACCATCAGGCTGAATTGATCAAGGCCTTTTTCCAGGATGGCGACAAATGGGGCGTGCGCATTGATTACTCGCTCGAGGATGAACCGCTCGGGACAATGGGGCCGCTGCGGTTGATCAAGGATCTGCCGGAGAATTTCCTGGTGATGAACGGCGACATTCTGACGGACCTGAATTATGCCGATTTTCACGATAGCCATGTCCGTGACGGCAATATCTTTACAATTTCGTCCAAGACACGGCAGCATCGCATCGACTACGGCGTTCTCGACACCAACGAGGCGGGGCGTCTGACTGGCTTTCGGGAAAAGCCGACGGCCGAGTATAAGGTCAGCATGGGCGTCTACATGGTGTCCTCGCGGGCGGTCGAACACATACCGCAACGCGGCGCCTACGGCTTCGACCAGTTGATGCTTGATCTTCTTGCCGCCGGAAAGCCGGCCACGGTTCGCGATTTTCCCGGCTATTGGCTCGATATCGGCCGCCCCGACGATTATGCATTGGCGATCGAGCAGTTCGAAACCATGCAATCCAGGTTCTTGAATGGTTGATGCCATTGTCACCGGTGCTGGCGGCTTCCTCGGGAAGCGCTTGGTGGAGCGGCTTGAACAGGCCGGCGTTGACGTGCTTGCGCTGGACCGGACCCACGGCGACATCAGCGAGGAGGGGATGTGGCAGCGACTTCCCCCGGCGCGCACGCTGTTTCATTTAGCCGGCAGGACATTTGTTCCCGACAGCTGGACGCAAGGCCCGAGCTTCACGGCCGCCAATGTTCTCGGCACGCAGCATGCATTGAACTGGTGCAAACGGCACAAGGCCAGGCTCATATTCGCCAGCGCCTATGTCTACGGGGTGCCGGAGCGGCTGCCGATCCACGAAACTGATCCGGTCAGACCCAACAATCCCTACGCACTCTCCAAACATCTTGCCGAACAACTCTGTGCGTTTGCTGCCACACATGAGCAGGTACCAGTGGTGGTATTGCGCCTTTTCAATATATATGGGGTTGGGCAGCGCCCGGAATTTCTGATACCGACGCTTCTGAACCAGGTAAGAACCAAGCAGGAAATACAGGTCATGGACCTCAGTCCGCGGCGGGATTACGTCTTCGTTGACGATGTCCTGAGCGCCCTCGCCAAAGCCATGAACGTCTCTGAAGGCTATCATTGCATGAACATCGGCTCGGGAACGTCGTATTCGGTGCAGGAAATCATCGACATCTTGCAGGAAGCTGCCGGCACTGATCTACCCGTAGTGTCATCTTGCGCTGTTCGGCGGAATGAAATACCTGACGTGCGGGCCGATATTACGCGGGCTCGCGCCGTTCTCGGATGGCGGCCGGAATGGGATCTGCCGGCCGGAATCCGCGAGCTGATGAAGGAGTCGTAAATTGAACGAACGTTACGTTCCGATCAACAAAGGCAACTACTCGATGGACACGGACGAGCGCGAAGCCGCGTTCGAGAAATACCGTGGCGAGGGTTGGGAAGCCGAATACGCGGAGTATCGTCGCAAATGGTCGGAATATGCCCTGAACCAGCAGGTTTCGGATTATCCGCTGCTGGTCGATCTCGAACTGGCGTCGATCTGCAATCTGCGCTGCCCGATGTGTTATACGATCAGCGACGAGTTCAAGAAAAACGTCAATACGACCCGGATGGACTGGGATCTCTATTGCCGCATCATCGATGAGATCGGCGGCAAGGTTCCGGCGATCCGCCTGTCGCTGCGGGGCGAAGCCACGCTGCACAAGCGTTTCGCCGACTGCGTGCGTTATGCCAAGGATCACGGGATCAAAGAGGTCTCGACCCTCACGCACGGCTTCAAGCTCAACAGAGACTATTTCGCCCAGCTCGTCGATGCCGGCATTGACTGGATCACCGTTTCGATCGATGGCACCGGTGAGACCTATGAGCGGATCCGCAAGCCGATCAAGTTCGAGGCGCTGCTCGACAAGATCAAGGATATCAAGAAGTACAAGGAGGAACGCGGTCTCCACCGGCCTGTCATCAAGGTGCAGGGCATCTGGCCGGCAATCCGGGAGAATCCGGATCTCTATTACGAGACCTTCGCGCCTCATGTGGATCTGGTCGCTTTCAATCCGCTGATCGACTATCTCGGCAACGATTCCGATATCGCCTATCTCGACAACTTCACATGTCCGCAGCAGTACCAACGCCTGGTGATCGGTGCTGACGGATTGGTCATGAAGTGCTCGAACGATGAGGAGAACCGTGAGGTTATCGGCGACGCGAACACGGAAACCGTGCACCAGATATGGCACGGGGAAAAAATGAACGCGGTGCGCGCTCTGCACAAGGAACCGCAAGGTTTTCTGAAGAGCGAGGTCTGCCGCCGATGCTATCTGCCGAGACAGACCGATGACGAGACGGCTGAGATTTGCGGCCGGCAGGTGATTGTGCGGAATTACGTCGACCGGAACCAGGAAATCGGACGGTAGTCGGCCGAAATCCGCGCGTTACGCAGATGCCACCAAGCCTGCAATTTAGGGGCCTGCGATCGCCGCGCGAGTGAGGCGGCTTTGCCGGTCGTGAATTACAGGGAGAAACAGGATGTTCCGCAATTACCGGCCGGACCGGTGCTATATCATCGCTGAGATCGGCGGAAACTTCACGACATTTGATCAGGCAAGGCGCCTGATTGACGAGGCAAAGGCGGCGGGGGTGGATGCCGTCAAGCTCCAGACTTATCGCGCGGAGACCCTGTCGAGCCGCAACGCGATGTTCGATATGGAGAACACCGGCGTTACCTCGCAGTTCGAACTATTTCGTAAATACGAAATCGGTCATGAGCTTCACGAAGCGGTTTTTCGCTATGCCGAAGAGCACGGGCTGGACTGGTTCTCGTCGCCGTCGCATGAAACGGATGTCGATCTGCTGGAGAAGTGTGGAGTGGGCGCCCACAAGGTGGGTTCGGACGACGCAGTCAACATTCCCTTTCTCCGTTATCTGGCAAAAACCGGCAAGCCGATCATCCTGTCGACGGGGATGTCGACGCTCGACGAAGTTCGGGAGTCCGTCGCCGCAATCAAGGACGCCGGCAACGACAAGCTCATTCTACTGCATGCCATCACTAGCTATCCGACGCATCCGGAAAATGTGAACCTGCGGGCGATGCAAACGATGATGGAAGCGTTTCCGGATCTCGACGTCGGTTATTCCGACCACACGCTGACACCGGTCGCAAGTCTCTGTGCGGTCGCGATGGGCGCCCGGGTCATCGAGCGTCATTTCACCTACGACAAAGCCGCAGACGGCCCGGACCACATGCTTTCGGCCGATCCGGCGGAAATGAAATGGCTTGTCGACGCGATACGCGCGTTCGAAATCATGAAGGGCAGTGGTCGCAAGGAACCGGCCGCGAGTGAAGCGACGACGAGATTGAACAATCGCAAGAGCGTCGTCGTCAATCGACCGCTCAAGGCCGGTCATGTCATCTCCGCCGGCGATATTGCCGTCAAGCGGCCCGGAACAGGAATTGAACCGAAGCATTTCGAAGTTCTCGCAGGACGACGGGTCGTCAACGACCTCGATGCCGACGCCGTTCTCCAATGGAGCGATCTGGCGTGACGCTTGGGATTATCATCCAGGCGCGGATGGGATCGACGCGGCTGCCGGGAAAAGTGCTTCGTGACATTTCCGGCAAGCCTCTTCTCGGCCATGTCCTTGGTCGGCTTCAAATGTTGAGGCGTCCGGCCAAGGTTGTGGTTGCGACATCGTCGGCGAGCGAGAACGATATTATCGAAGCCTGGTGCCTGGAGCACGGTGCAAGCTGCTTTCGCGGCGACGAAGCCGATGTTCTCGACCGTTATTTCGAATGTGCAAGATCACTCGGCATGTCGGACGTCGTGCGGCTGACCGCAGATAATCCCTTCACTGACATCGAAGAGCTCGAAAGACTGATCGATCTGCACCAAAAGCAGGGATTCGACTACACGCATGCGTTTGGCCAGTTGCCAATTGGTGTCGGCGCCGAGATATTTACCTTCGAAGCCCTGTCGCGCAGCCACCGCGAGGGGAAGCTGCCGCACCATCGCGAACACGTGAATGAATACTTCACCGATCGCCCCGAATTGTTCAAGATCGGTCAGCTCGATGTACCACCGGCCAAAGTCTCTCCGAATCTGCGCCTGACGGTGGATACTGAGGAGGACTGGAGACGTGCTTGTGCGCTCGCAGCGCAGGCGGGCGGACGTTGGCTCGAGACAGAAGAAGCGATCAAGTTATGTTCGTCTTCTGCATAGAAAGTTCGCATGCACGCGGCATGGGGCATCTGTTTCGATCGCTGACGCTCGCCGCCGAGCTGCGCACCCGTGGTCGTTCAGTGCGATTTTTGGCGAACGATCATCCGAATTCGTTGAGCATCATCCGGGAGCGCGGCTTCGACGTTGCGCTTTATGATCTCGCCGCCGTGACGGGATGGGAGAAGGATTTCCTCGCAGACGCAGCTCCGTCCTCGATCTGGATTAACGACCGCCTCAATACGCAGCGGTCCCACGGCGAGACCGTCAAGCGCTTGGGCGCCAAGCTTGTTACCTTTGATGATCGCGGCGATGGCGCAGAACTTGCCGACATCAATGTCTGCGCTCTGTTGTTTGAAAAGACGGAGGAGCTGAAGGGCGGGGATGTGCGGCTGGGGGTGGAGTATATGATACTCAATCCGGAAATTGCTAGGTATCGCCGAGTTCGGGAAGAGCTCACATCGATACTCGTCACGCTCGGCGGCGCCGATACCTACGGGGTAACGGTCCGCGTCGCCCAATGGCTGCGCAACAAACCCTTCCCAGTCACGATCGTCACGGGCCCGAGCTTCCGGCACATGGCCGAGCTTGAAGAGGTCGTCTCGGCCGCAGAGCCGGATCGATTCAAGCTGCTCAACCAGGTGCCGTCGCTTGCGGCGGAGATGTATGGGCACGATCTGGCGATTACCGGTGGCGGTCTTACGCCCTTCGAAGCCTGTGCGGCCGGCTTGCCGTGCGTGGTGATTGCCAACGAACCTTTTGAAATCCCGGTCGGGTGCGCGCTTGAAAACCTCGGTGCGGCGTTCTTTGCCGGACATCACTCAGAATTCGACCTTGGCATCCTGGAAAAGGCAATCCCCATCAGGAGCATGAGCGAGACTGCGATGACCAAGGTCGACCTCGGCGGGGTCGGCCGCGTTGCCGATCTGCTGGAAGGACTGGCTGCATGACCCTGACAGCGGTGATCCATCAGCCGGACTTTGCCTCCTATCTCGGCTTTTTTCAGCGTTTTCTGAACGCTGACCTCTACATCGTTCTGGACCACGTCCAGTTTGTTCATGGCACGAGCAAAAGCTGGACACACCGTGACAAGATAAAGACGGCGCAAGGTGATCGCTGGCTCACCGTCGGGATCAAAAAGCCGAGTCTTGGCACCCCGATCAACGCGGTGGAACTGGCGCCCGGCACCGGATGGATAGATCAGAACCTTTCCCTGCTTCGCGAAAACTATCGAAAGTCTGCCGGTTGGAGTGAGGCCTTTCCCCTTATTGAGGGCCTCTACGGCAAACGGTTCGAACTGCTGGCCGATTTCAATATGCATTTCCTGGAAGGCATCCTGGAGATGCTTGAAATTAGGATGCCGACGGTGCGATCGAGCACATTAAGCCCTGAGGGGCACAAGAACGAATTGCTTGTCGAACTGCTGCGCAAAGTGGGGGCAACACGTTATCTCTCGGGCCTCGGCGCGCGCGAGTATATGCGGCCGGACGTGTTTGAGGCAGCCGGAATCGAAATCGAATGGCAGCATTTCGTTCATCCGGTCTATCCACAGCCTTTCGGGGAGTTCATGCCCTATCTCAGCATTCTCGACACACTGCTGAATTGTGGTATTGCAGGCACGCGTGACCTGCTCTGGAGTTGCAAATGAATATTCTCGCGATCGGTGCCCATTTCGACGACGTGGAACTGGGCTGTGGCGGTGCATTGGCACGCCATGCGGCAAACGGCGACACGGTCTACGTCTATGTCGCGACCGTATCCGGCTTTTCCAACCAGTATGACCAGTCCGTCCGCAGCAGTCAGGTTGCTAGAGCGGAAGCGGATGCGGCGATGGAAATTCTCGGCGTCCACAAGATGTTTTGCGGCGAGTTCAAAACTCTCCAGATCGAATTCGTCGATCCCCTGAATATCGAGATCCTCAAGCTCGTGCAGGATCTGAAGATCGACATGGTCTATACCCACTGGGTCGGCGATATCCATCATGACCACCTGGCATTGTCGCGTGCATCGCTGCACAGCTGCCGCCATGTGCCGCGCCTGTTGATGTACCGCAGCAACTGGTATCATTCGACGGTCGATTTCAGGGGGAATTTCTACGTCGACATTACCGCCCATTGGGATCAGAAGGAAAGAGCGATCCTTGCCCATGAATCCGAGATGGAGCGCACGGGGCGTAAATGGGTGAGCTTCTTCCGCAATGAAGCCGAGAACGCCGGCCAGCGCATCGGTGTCAAATACGCAGAGGTCTTCGAGGTGGTGAAGTGGCTGCAGCCTTGAGAAAGATTTTGACGTTTGGCTCCATGCTGCTCCCCTATGGTGTGCATGAGCTGAAGCGCAGGCTAAATAATCGCCATAAATTCTCTGCGGATGTCGCGAGATCGCTGGCAGAGAATAGACAGCTTGCCGGGCTGCATGCGGGGGAGCGCTGTTTTATTTTAGGCAATGGTCCAAGCGTCAAGGGCTTGGATTTGTCGCGACTTCAAGGCGAAAATGTAATCACCGTTTCCAACGGCTATCTGCACTCCGATTTTGACAAGTTCCAGTCTCGTTATCATTGCGTTCCGCAAATCACCTACGGATTGATGACTCCTGAGGATGTGATCCGCTGGTTTAATGAGATGCATTCGCACCTGGGCGGACAGGAACTGTTTCTTAGTTCCACAGAAGCTGAGCTCGTTCAAAAAAACAATCTGTTTGCTGGGCGGACGGTTCGCTATCTCGTGCTCGGTGAAAGCTTCGACGAAAGAACGTCAGATGAAATCGTCGATATCTCGCAGCCGGTCCCTCGTGTCGAATCGGTGCCGGTGATGGCGTTGATGATAGCCATGTATCTTGGTTTCAAGGAGATTATCCTGCTCGGCGTCGACCATGATCGTTTCCTCTCGTCGACCTACCAGTACGCGTTCGATCTCAAAGTTCAAAAAGGAAAGGATTTCACCGTAAATGCAGACGGCGTCTTGACAAGGGGCCGTCACGATGAATTCCAACAACTGGCGCGACTGTGGCGGCAATATAGAGCAATCTCAAATATTGCCAAAGCGAACGGTATCCGCGTCTTTAACTCCACACCTGGCGGCGCGCTGGACGAATTTGAGCGACGGCCTTTCCAGACTTGGTTCGAAGAATGAACTGTGTGTCAGTATTGGTTGATAGAACAAACGCGCAGTCCGCTGCCACCAATGTGCTTTTTGCGCAACGGCCAGATTTCGGTTGGTTCGTAGGGAAAGACGACGAAATTTGATGCGCGTTAACGTCCTAATTCCGGTCTTCAACCGACTTGAACACACTCGCACAGTCATCACGGCCTTGAGGGCCCAGACCGTTGTCGGCAATATTCGAATTGTCATCATTGATGATGGTTCCACCGACGGCACGGCTGAATTCCTCGCAGCGCAGCCAGATGTGACAAGCATAAGAACTGACGGCAATCGGTGGTGGGGCGGGGCCATGGATGTCGGCCTGAAACGGATTCTGCCCGACTGCGGCCCAGAAGATTATATCCTTTTCGTTAACAACGACACGTGGTTCGGCCCGACCTACGTCGAAACTTTGATACGGTGCTCGCGCGAAAATGGTGATGCGATTGTAGGCAGTGTCGTTCACGAGGAGGAGAGCAATCCTCCTCTGACCGGCGTGGGGCCGCGCTTGAACATAAATCGCATAGCGGTGTGGGACATTCTCGCCGAATTGAGCGAAGAGGAACGCCGCAATCCCAAACCTCTGTATAAAGCCGATGCCCTGAGCGGCCGTGGAACACTGTTCCCTGCTGAACTCTTCAAGCGGCATGGGACGATGCGTCCGCACCTCTTGCCCCATTATATGGCCGATTACGAAGTCTCAATGCGCTTTGCACGTGCAGGTGCGCCGCTTCTTGTTTCCAGCGAAGCTATCGTTTATTCACCGTCTGTCTACGGCGCGCATGTGTCGAATATATCGTGGTGGAAGAAGCATTTTGGCCGGCGCTCGCCCCACAATGTGTTTCAGCGGATCGCGTTCTACTCTTTGATCGGCACGCCTCTGCAACGACTCACAGCGCCATTGCGCATGGCGGCTTTTATGCTTATCCGGACGGTATCCGTTCTGCGGGCAAAGAAATGAAAATAACGGACAGCAACGACGCGATGAACAACGATCATCAGATGCAGTGCATGGCCTGCGGCTCGAACATGGAAACATTCATTGAGCGCATATCCGACGACCGATACGGTTGCCCTGGTGTATTTTCGATCAAGAGGTGTGTCTCTTGCGGTCATATGACGACGACGCCGCCGTTGACGGAAGAAGATCTACCTGGGCTCTACAGCACGTATTATCCGCGCCGGGAGGTTGATTTCACGGCCATAGCCAAAGAAGCTGCGTTGGTAAACAAGCCCTTCGCAGCCTTCAAGCGCTGGATAAACGGCACCGATCACCAGGGTCATTATCTGGCGAAGCCTGGCGAGAAGGTGCTGGATGTCGGTTGCGGCTCATGCATTTCGCTGCTCGAAATGAGGAACAAGGGTATCGAAAGCTGGGGGATTGAGGCCGATCCGAATGTACGGACGATTGCCGATCACTTCGGTTTGCAAGTCCATATCGGCAACATTTACGATCTGCCTTTTCCCGATATGAAGTTCGACCTGATTGTATTGAACCAGGTGCTCGAACATGTGCCGGATCCCTCGGCCATGCTGCAGGCGGTAAGAGAACGTCTCACCCCCCAAGGCCGCGTGATCATGGCGTTTCCCAATACGGGCTCGTTTCATCGCAAGATCTGGAAAGACCGCTGGATCAATTGGCATATTCCCTATCACCAAAATCATTTCAACCGCGCGTCGTTTACCAGACTCGCCGGCAAGTTTGGTTACAAGGTCGAAAACGTCAGAACGGTTACGCCTAATCTCTGGTCGGTCCTGCAATTACGCACCGCTCGAGAGCGGAAGCAGGAGGGCAAGTCATCATCCACCTGGAAGCACAATGCTGATGCAATCCAGGTCAGGCCACCGTTCCTCACTCGGCTGAAGAACGTAGCACTATCGCGTGGCGCACGGGGGGCCGGGATGGTGATGGGATTGAGCAATCGAATTCTGGATGCCGCAGGCAAGGGCGACAGCCTTCTCTTCGTGCTGAGGCCGATTTAGAAATTCCACCCCGCTCTCCCCGAAGCTCAGGCGATCGCACGCAGGAAAATTCAACGGAACGCTCCGACTGCAGAGGAGCGGATATCGATCAAGGAAATCTGTCGGACGGCATTGCGACGCCGCCTCTCCGTCTGCTACGGGTCGGCTAGATTTTACCCGTTAGAATGTGAGCAAGACACCCGTCAAAATGGCCACAGACCCTGCCGATCAAAGCCCGCCCCGGATAAGCCTCATCACTGTTTGCTGGAACGCCGAGCGAACCATTGCCGATACGCTGCGCTCCATCGACACGCAAACCTACCACGATTTCGAGCACATCATCATTGACGGTGGCTCAAACGATTCCACGCTCGCCATCATCGCTTCGGCGCCGGCGGATAACCGCCGCGTAGTGTCGGGAAGAGATGGAGGTATCTATGAGGCCATGAACAAGGGGATTGGCCTCGCGACCGGCGACATCATAGGCTTCTTGAATGCGGACGACACTTTCGAGGGCAATGACTCCCTGGAAACAGTGGCGGCTGCGCTGGACGATGAAGCCTATGACGGCTGCTACGGCGATCTCGTCTATGTTTCCAACCGGCATACCGATCGCAAGATCCGCTACTGGAAATCGCGTGCATTCAAATCCGGTTCCTTCGCACGCGGCTGGTGCCCGCCACATCCGACATTCTATGTTCGACGCAGCATCTATGAACGGTTCGGGCGGTTTGATCTGCGCTACCGACTTGCAGCCGACGTCGAGCTGATGATGCGATTTCTGGAAGTGGCGCGCATCAGAACGATCTATATCCCACGCGTGTTGGTCAGAATGCGCTTAGGGGGCGCCACGAACAAGAACGTTCAAAATATATCGCGTCAGAACAAGGAGGTGCTGCGTGCCCTTGCCGACCACGGTCTCAAGGTTTCAACATCGATGTTCTGGGCCTTCAAGATCGCCAACCGGCTAGGCCAGTTCCTGATGCGCAACCGACCGCAGGACTCATCTGTTTAAACCCGTCGCGGTCGCCCATAGCCGGTCACGCCGCCACCCTCTCTCGCACCTTATCCGCAATCATCGTCATCCTGTCGGCCGTCGCATGCCCGATCAGCATGAAGGCGTGCGTGCCGTTCGACCAGTAGACGACATTCATACCTTTGCGGTTTTCGAGGTCCGGCGCCTTCGGTCCCGCGTCAGATTTGACAATGCAGAGCGCCATCGGACCGGTCTCGGGGTCGAGATAGGCGACCTGGGCGAGCGCCTTGCCGTCGTATTGCAGCAGCAGGGCGCGTTTGAAATCGATCCCTGGGAGCGCGACGGCTTCGGGGGAGAGCGACAGGCCGAGCTTTTCGTCTAGAGTGGCGAGCTGGGCGGCCTGGTCCTGCCTGCCGGGGACGGGGCCGGCTAGCGTTTCGGCGGTATAGAGCGAAATATAGTCGGCGACCACGGCCCGCCATTCGCTGTTTTCGTCGTTTGGGGACAAGCCCCTGCCGATGCCGATGACGGCGCGGTCGATGGCGATGCCGGCCACAAGCGAGGCGGCGAGAGCGCCGAGGAAGCGGCGACGCGTGGCAGCGGGCGCAGAGGCGAACCTTGCGCCCTCATGCGCAGGAATGGCGGCGAGCATCGCCTGCAGTTTTTCGCGCGGGGCTTCGGAGAGCAGCGGGGCGAAAGCTTGCTCGAATGGCAGGTTGGCGCGTGCCAGGAACTCCAGCCGTGCAGCGACGCTCTCGTCCTCCTGCACGATCGCCTCGATGCGAGCTGCCTCTTCCGCCGTCAGTTCGCCGTCGATGAAGGCGGTCAAGTCCTCGTCGGAGGGAATGGTGTGTTTCGTGCTCATCGCCGTCCCCCTTCTGGTCCGGCACCGGAGAGCCTGGCGCGGGCGGCCGCCAGCCGGCTCATCACGGTCCCGATCGGGATATCCAATATGCCTGCAACCTCGCGATAGGAAAGTCCTTCCACATAGGCCAGGAAAACCACCATCCGCTGCGCCTCCGGCAACGCACTCACCTGCTTCAGCACCTGCCCTGCCATCACATGCATTTCGGTATCGTGCACGCCGTCGAAGGTCAGCGCCTCGCCGGCATCGACGAAACCCTGGCCCTGGCGCACCCGGCGCGAGCGGACCTCGTTCAGCCAGATCGAATGCAGGATCGAAAACAGCCAGCGGTCGAGCCGGGTGCCAGGGACGAACTGACCGGCGCGTTCGAGCGCGCGAAGGCAGGTCGCCTGCACCAGATCGTCGGCGACATCGCGCTGATGCGAGAGAACGAGGCCGTAACGCCAGAGCCTGGCCAGGTTCTCCGTCAGGCCGCTCCTGATATCCGCTTCGCTCGCGATGGCCGCCTCCGCCGATCCTGCATCCCTTGGAACCGCCTGGTAAACCGGCGATTCCATTCTCGCGCGACTATAGGCAGCAAACGGGGTGCGCGCGACCGACATTCGGATATCCTTCCCGGCTCCATTTCCCGCCCGTGGCCTGCCGCTCAGATCTTCGACGGGTCGAGAATGACCGCGCTCAGATCCTTATATTCCTCACAACTCGTGCCGCAGATCGCTTTGATCGTGTTCAACTGCTCTCTGGCCAGATCGAGCCGGCCCTTGATGACATAGGCTTCGCCGAGATATTCGCGGACCTTGGCGTATTGCGGATCCATCTTCACCGATTGCAGATAATAGGAGATGCCTTCGTCGGTACGTCCGAGCTTGCGGGTGGCGTAACCGCGATAGTTCAGCACCTCGGCGCTGTTCTGGTTCTTGACCGTGTCGAGCATGGCAAGCGCCTCTTCATAACGGCCGGCCTTGGCCAGCGAATAGGCATAATCGGTGCGGTTCTCGTCCGAGACATTGGCGCCCTGCTGCTTGACGCATTTCTTGGTCTTCTGGTCGTAGATCTCGCCCTTCTTGCAGGTCGGCGTCGTGCTGTCATTGTCGCCGACCGCAAAGACCGGGCCGGAGAAGACAGATGCGGCAAGGCAGCCGCCGAGAAGGATGGAAGCGATGCGGACTGTCGTGATCGTCATGGGAAAACTCCTCAGAGGTAACGTTGCGAGGAGAGAACACCGCTACGCCGGGCTTTATTCGCCGACCTCCTGCATTTTCTTCATCACGGCTTCGTGAAGCCACCGAGGCCGAATAACTCATCGGGATCGGGTGTTTTCAGCGTTGCGCCGGGAACGACAAGGAGAATTCCGTGACCGATACCGTCAAACTCGTCAGCCTCGCCGTCGCCACCCCCGAACATGTCATCTTCCAGAAAGAGGCGGCCGAAGCCTCGGCGCGGCTGTTTGGCGATCGGTTCGAGGATTTCCGCCATCTTGCCCCCGTCTTCGACAGCGCCGGCATCAACAAGCGCCATGCGGCGCGGCCGCTTGCCTGGTTTGACGAGACGCATGGCTGGCAGGATCGCATGCAGGCCTACGCAGAGGTGGCGGGCGCCCTTTTTGTCGAGACGGCCACCTCGGCACTTCACCGGGCAGGTCTCAGCGCCGGCGATGTCGACTGTATCGTCACCGTCTCTTCCACCGGTTTTACCACGCCGAGCCTCGATGCGCAGCTGAGCCGCAGGATGGGCTTCAGGACAGATATCGAGCGCGTTCCGGTTTTCGGGCTCGGCTGTGCCGCCGGTGTCTCCGGCTTTGCGATCGCCGCGGGGTTGGCTCGCAGCCGGCCGGGCGCCGTCGTGCTTTTCGTCTCGATCGAGCTTTGCACTCTCGCCTTCCGACTGGATGAGCTGACGCGGCCGAACATCATTGCGACGGCGCTTTTCGGCGATGGCGCCGCCGCCTGCGTGCTGCGAACCGGTGGAGAGGGGCTGGCGAAGGTGGAATCGACCGGCGAACACCTCTTTCCCGACACACTCGATATCATGGGATGGAAGATCGACGATGGCGGTTTTGGCATCGTACTGGCGCAATCGTTGCCGCCCTTCGCCGAACGGGAGCTCGCCCCGGCGGTGACGGCCATTCTGGCGCGAAACGGGCTGAGACCGGAAGATATCGACCGCTTCATCTGCCATCCCGGCGGCATGAAGGTGCTGGCTGCGATGGAAAGCGCGCTTTCATTGACACCGGGTGCGCTCGATCACGAACGAGCCGTGCTTGCCGAATATGGCAACATGTCCTCGCCGACCGTGCTGTTCGTGCTGGAGCGGGCAATCCGCGCCGGGCTGCCGGAGCGGGCGGCGATGATCGCCATGGGGCCGGGTTTTTCCGCGAGCTGCGTGACGCTGCGGAGGGCGGCATGATGTGGCCGTCGATCGCGCTCCTGACGTTCGTGACGCTGCAGCGGCTGGGAGAGCTCGTCATCGCCCGGCGCAACACCGCCGCCCTTCTCGCCCGAGGCGGCCGGGAAGTCGCCCCGGAGCACTATCCCGTCATGGTGGCGTTGCATGCCGCCTGGATCATCGGCCTCTGGCTGCTGGCACCGGGCAGGCCGGTCCAGCTCTTCTGGTTCCTGGTTTTCATGGGACTGCAGGCGTTACGGCTCTGGGTGCTGGCGACACTGAAGGACCGCTGGACGACACGCATCGTCATCCTGCGGGGAGCGCCGCTCGTCAACTCCGGCCCCTATCGTTTCCTGCGGCATCCGAACTATGCGATCGTCATCGGCGAGGTCGCCACCCTTCCCCTCGCCTTCGGTCTGCCGGTCTACGCGGTCGTCTTTTCGCTTTTCAACGCCGCAATCCTGCATGTGCGCATCAAGGCCGAAAATGCCACACTGGAAAGCGCAATGATTTTGAAATGAATGCGATTTTTCGTTTGCGCCGCGGGATCGGCGGGGGCATTTTCAACCGATGACAAAGCGGAATGCAGGGGAATGACCAAGAACGCAATCGTGCTCGGCGCCGGTATCGTCGGGGTGTCAACGGCAATTCATCTTCAGCGGCGCGGCCGGCAGGTGACGCTGATCGATCGGAAGGATCCGGGCAGCGAAACCTCCTTCGGCAATGCCGGCCTGATCCAGCGCGAAGGCGTCGCGCCCTACGGCTTTCCCCAGCAACTCGGCCTGTTGCTGCGTTATGCACTCAACAACGAAATCGATGCCCATTATCATCTCAGTGCCTTGCCAAGCCAGCTCGCCTTTCTTGCCCGTTACTGGTGGAACTCGAATGCCCGGCGCCACGCGGTCATCACACGGGCCTATGCGCCGCTGATCGAAAACTCTGTTGCCGAGCACAAGGACCTGATCGAGGCCTCGCAGGCGCAGGCGCTGATCCGCAAGGACGGCTGGATTAAGATCTTCCGCACCGAGGCGACGCGCGACGAGGCGCTCGCCGAGGCCGCCCTTTGGCAGAGCGAATTCGGCGTGACCTATGACAGCCTGACGTCCGCCGATATCGCCCGTATCGAACCCGATATGACCGTCCGTTTCGCCGGCGGTATCCGCTGGCGCGATCCCTGGTCGGTGCTCGATCCGCATGCGCTGACAGCGGCCTATCGCGGCTATTTCGAGAGCCTCGGCGGCCGGTTCGTCACCGGTGACGCCGCTTCGCTCGGCCAGTTCGGCGCCGGCTGGAAGATCATGACCGGGGAAGGCCCACTCGAAGCGGACGATGCAGTCCTCGCGCTCGGGCCGTGGGCGGCCGTCGCGACGCGCCGGCTAGGCTATTCCTTTCCGCTCGGCGTCAAGCGCGGCTATCACATGCATTATGCCGCCAAGGGCAATGCCGTGCTCAACAACTGGGTGCTCGATGCCGAACGGGGTTATTTGCTGGCGCCGATGAACCGCGGCATTCGCCTGACGACGGGGGCGGAGTTCGCAACGCTCGACGCCCCGAAGACGCCGGTGCAGCTCGACCGGGCCGAAGCCGTGGCGCGCACGATCTTCCCCCTCGGAGGCAGGCTCGATCCCGAACCCTGGATGGGCGCGCGCCCGTGCACGCCCGACATGATGCCTGTCATCGGCAAAGCACCGCGCCATCAGGGCCTATGGTTTGCTTTCGGCCACGCCCATCACGGGCTGACGCTCGGGCCGGTGACCGGCCGCGTGCTTGCAGAACTCATCACCGGCGAGACGCCGTTCATCGACATCTCGGCCTATTCGCCGCAGCGATTCAAGCCGTAACGCCGAGGGTCGAGAGACCTCTGAGAGCCGTTGCAGCGATGCCGTCGATCGTGTCGTCGATATCGACGGTGACGACGCCCGCCTCACCGGTCGGCACCTCAAGCGTCGCCAACTGACTTTCAAGCAGCGAGACCGGCATGAAATGGCCCTTACGCTCGCCCATGCGCTTGGTCAGCAGCGCCTTGGAGCCTTCGAGGTAGACGAAGAACAGATTGCCGGCAGCAGCCCTCAGCCGGTCGCGATAGATGCGCTTCAGCGCCGAGCAGGAGACGATGATGCCCTCGCCTTTTTCCAGCGATCCCTGCATCCGTTCGCCGATAAGGTCGAGCCAGGGCATCCGATCCTCATCGGTCAGCGGAATGCCCTTCGACATTTTCTCGACATTGGAAGCCGGATGAAGCGCATCGCCTTCGACGAAGTCAAGGCGCAAGGCCTTGGCGAGCTTCTCGCCGACCGACGACTTGCCGCAGCCACTGACCCCCATGACGATGATCGCGTGGGGTCTGTTCATCCGCTGATCCGGCATGCTTCCTCCGAGCATCTAAGCTTTCGTCTACTCAATTCCCGACAAAATCGCTTCGCGCTTTGCCTGGGAAAACCGCTTCCTGGAATTGCTCAGGTTTCCCGCTCAGTCGAGCGGGAAATGACAGGCATATTGCTGTGCGCCTTCTCCACTTAATTCGGGAGAAACCTGACGACAATAGTCCTGCGCCTTCCAGCAGCGCGGATTGAAGTGGCAACCGGACGGCGGCTTCAGCGGCGACGGCAGTTCGCCTTGCAGGCGGATCCGGTTCTTGGCGCGTTCCGGGTCGGCGACGGGCGTCGCCGACAGCAGGGCTGCCGTATAGGGATGGCGCGGGCGGGCGAATACTTCGGCGGCGGGACCGGTTTCGATCGGGCGGCCGAGATACATCACCATCACCTCGTCGGCGATGTGATGGACGACGGAGAGGCCGTGCGAGATGAAGAGATAGGCAAGACCCATCTCCTTCTGCAGGTCCATCAACAGGTTCAGCACCTGCGCCTGGATCGACAGGTCGAGGGCCGAAACCGGTTCGTCGAGCACCAGCACCTTCGGCCGCAGCATCAGCGCGCGGGCAATGGCGATACGCTGGCGCTGGCCGCCGGAGAACATATGGGGGTAGCGGCCATGATGCTCCGGGCGCAGCCCGACACGGGCCATCATCTCCTCCACCTTGCGGCGGCGGGCACTGGCATCGAGATCGGTATTGATCTTCAGCGGCTCTTCCAGGATCGCACCGACCTTCTGGCGCGGGTTGAGCGAGCCGTAGGGATTCTGGAAGACGATCTGCACCTGGCTGCGCAGGCTGCGGTCGCCGATACGCGCGGGCTTGCCGTCGATCAGCAACTCGCCGGCCGTCGGATCCTCGATCATGGTGACCAGACGAGCGAGCGTCGACTTGCCACAGCCGGATTCGCCGACGACGGCAAGCGTCTTGCCGGAATGGAGGCTGAAGCTGACGCCGTTCAGCGCCTTGACGGTGGCGTCGCCTTTGAAAAGACCGCGGTTGACGGTGTAGAAACGGGCGAGGTCCCTGCCCTCGAGAACAGCGCTGGTCACACCAGGTCTCCTGCAGTTTCAACGCGCATGACACCGGGATGGCCCAGCGGCTTGCCGTCCTTCAATGGATAGTTGCACAGCGCCCGCCCGAGTTCAGGCCCCTGACGTACGACGCCGCGCTCGCATTCGACCGTGGCATAGCCGCAGCGCGGCGCGAACAGACAGCCCGTCGGACGGCCGTGCTGGCCGGGAACGACGCCGGCAATCGAGGGAAGCCGCTGGCCGACTTGGGCGCGTTCCGGCAAGGCGGCAAGCAGGGCCGCCGTATAGGGATGGTGCGGATCACGGAACAGCGCCTTGACCGGCTGCTCCTCGACCTTCTGGCCGGCATATTGCACCTGTACGCGCTCGGCGGTTTCGGCGACGACGCCCATGTCGTGAGTGATCAGCACCAGCGCCATGCCCTGCTCCTTCTGCAGGCGCACGAGCAGATCGAGGATCTGCGCCTGGATCGTCACGTCGAGCGCGGTCGTCGGCTCGTCAGCGATGAGAAGCTTCGGGTTGCAGGCGAGCGCCATGGCTATCATGACACGCTGGCTCATGCCGCCCGACATCTGATGCGGGAAGTTCGAAAGGCGGTCTTCCGGCGCCGGAATGCCGACGAGCCTCAAGAGTTCGATCGAGCGTTCGCGGCGCTCTTTGCGGTTGAGACCCATATGGACGCGCAGCGTCTCGCCCAGCTGGAAGCCGACAGTGAAGCACGGATTCAGGCTCGACATCGGCTCCTGGAAGATCATCGCCATGTCCTTGCCGACGATCCGGCGGCGCTGGCGTCCTGAGATGCCGCGCAGATCCTGGCCGTCGAACTGCATGCGGTCGGCGGTGATCCTGGCGGTCCAGGGCAGCAGGCCCATCAGGGCCAGCATGGCAACGGATTTTCCCGAACCGGATTCGCCGACGACCGAGAGGATCTCGCCCTTGTCGCACGTCAGCGATACGCCGTCGACGGCGCGGAAAAGTCCGGATGACGTCTGGAATTCGACCGTCAGGTTTTCGATTTCGAGGAGCGGCATCACGACCTCTTCAGTTTGGGGTCAAGCGCATCGCGCAGGCCGTCGCCCATCAGGTTGATGGCAAGAACGGTGATGAGGATGGCAAGACCCGGGAAAGTCACGACCCACCACGCACGCGAGATGAATTCACGGGACTCGGCGAGCATGGTGCCCCATTCGGGTGTCGGCGGCTGGGCGCCCATGCCTAGAAAGCCTAGGGCGGCAGCGTCTAGGATCGCTGCGGAGAACGCGAGCGTCGCCTGAACGATCAACGGCCCGAGACAGTTCGGCAGGATTGTTTTGAACATCAAGCGGAGCGTGCCGGCACCGGCGACGCGCGAGGCGATCACATATTCCTTCTCACGCTCTGAGATGACCGATGCGCGGGTCAGCCGCACGAAATGCGGCTGGTTGACCAGCGAAATCGCGATCATCGCATTAGTAAGGCCAGGACCGAGCACCGCCACCAGCACGAGCGCGAGCAGCAGCGACGGGAAGGCGAGGATGATATCCATCAGGCGCATGATGGCGGTATCGATCTTGCCGCGGAAATAGCCGGCGACGAGGCCGATCAGGACACCGCATATGACCGAAAGCGTCACGACGACGACGCCGATGAAGAGCGAGAATCGCGCGCCGTAGATCAGCCGCGAGAGAATATCGCGGCCGACGGCATCCGTTCCGAGCGGAAAGGAGGCGTGGCCTCCCTCCATCCACGACGGCACGGCGAGCAGCACCTCTCGATTCTGCTCGTTCGGCGCATGCGGAGCAAAGACCGGTGCGAAGATCGCAACGACCAGGATCACGACGAAGACAACGAGGCCGATGACGGCGCCCTTGTTGCGGGAGAAATAATGCCAGAATTCCGCAAGAGCGGATGGCTGACCGGTTTTGACGGTGACAGTGCTCATGGACCGCTCCTAGTGACGAATGCGCGGATTGATGAAGCCGTAGAGGACGTCAACAATCAGGTTGACCAGCATGATGACGCCGGCGATCAGCAGAAGACCGCCCTGCACCACCGCGTAATCGCGCTTGAACACCGAATCGACCATCCACTTGCCGATGCCCGGCCAGGAGAAGATCGTCTCGGTGAGGATGGCGCCGGCAAGGAGAACGCCGATCTGCAAGCCGATCGTGGTGATGACGGGGATCATCGCGTTGCGCAGCGCATGCACGCCGACGACGCGCAGCGGCTTCAGGCCCTTGGAGCGCGCCGTGCGGACATAGTCCTCACCAAGAACCTCGAGCATGGCCGAGCGCGTTTGGCGGGCGATGACGGCGAGCGGGATCGTGGCCAGTACGATCGTCGGCAGAATGAGATAGCTGACGGCCGAGGCGAAGGCGCCCTTCTGGCCGGACAGCAAGCTGTCGATCAGCATAAAACCGGTAACCGGCTTGAAGAAATACATCAGCGAGATGCGGCCGGAAACCGGTGTCCAGCCGAGATAGCCGGAGAAGAAGATGATCAGCAGCAGGCCCCACCAGAAAATCGGCATGGAATAGCCGATTAGGGCAACACCCATTACGCTCTGATCGAACCACGTGCCTCGCTTGACGGCGGCAAAGACGCCGGCGGGCACGCCAAGACAGACGGCGAGGATGATGGCGCAGAAGGAAAGTTCCAACGTCGCCGGAAACAGCGTTAGGAATTCGCCGAGGACGGGCCGCTTGGTGACGATCGAGGTGCCGAGATCGCCCTGCAGGACTTTTCCGAGATAGTCGAAATACTGCACATACATGGGCCGGTCGAAACCGAGATCGTGCATAATTTGGGCGTGCCGCTCCGGCGCCATGACGCGTTCGCCCGAGAGCAGCATGACGGGATCTCCGGGCAGCAGGCGGATGAACGAGAAGGCAATCAGGGAAACGCCGAGAAATGTCGGGATCAGCACCGCAAGGCGGCCGATGAAAAAACGCAACATGGCAGATGTCCAATAGTTTCCGGCGGTCAGGAAGGTCCTGACCGCCGGCTGCGCCCAGCTCTGCCGGGCATTTTTACATTATTCTTGTTATTCGGATACGTCGACGCCGTCGAAACGGTGGATGCCGAGCGGGTCCATATGGAAGCCAGAGACCTTCTTGCTCATCGGAACGAAGACGAGCGAGTGGTCGAGGGTTGCCCAGGGAGCTTCCTTCTTGAAGATCAGCTGCGCCTGCTCATAGGCCTTGGTGCGCTCGCCGACATCGGCGGTGAGCTTGGCCTTGGTCATCAGGTCGTCATATTCCTTGTTGCACCACTGGGCGCGGTTGTTGCCGCCGACGGCATCGCAGCCGAGCAGCGTATCCATGAAGTTATCGGGATCGCCGTTGTCGCCGGTCCAGCCGAGAATGACGGCGCCGTCGCGCTTCACGTCGGAGGAGAGCTTCAGGTACTCGGCCCATTCATGCGTGACGATCTCGACCTTGACCCCGACCTTGGCGAAGTCGGCCTGGATCAGTTCGGCGGCACGGCGCGCGTTCAACATGTAGGGACGCGAAACCGGCATCGCCCAGACCTTCATGCTGAGATCCTTGACGCCGGCGTCGGCAAGAGCCTTCTTGGCGGCATCCGGATCGTACTTGTCGTCCTCGACAGCATCGTTATAGGACCACATGGTCGGCGGGATCGGGTTCTTGGCAACGGTGGCCGCCCCCTGGAAGACGGCGTCGACGATCGCCTGCTTGTTGATTGCCATATTGAGCGCGCGGCGCACTTCCGGCTTGTCGAACGGCGCCATCTGCGTGTTGTAGGCGAGGTAGCTGACGTTGAGACCAGGCTGCTCCAGAACCGTCAGATTTTCATCCTTCTTCAGTTCGGCAACGTCGGCGGCATTCGGATAGGGGATCAGGTGGCATTCGCCGGCCTTCAGCTTCTGGGCACGGACGGCGGCATCAGAGGTGATGGCGAAAACCAGATCGTCGATCTTTTCCTTGCCCTTGAAATAGGTTTCGTTCGCCTTGTAGCGGATGACGGCATCCGGCTGATAGGCGACGAAGGTGAAGGGGCCGGTGCCGAGCGGCTGCTGGTTCAGCTGCGCCATCTTGCCGTCGGCCGCGAGCTTGTCGGCATATTCCTTGGAGACGATCGAGGCGAAATCCATGGCGAGGTCGGCCAAGAACGGCGCTTCGGGATGGTTGAGCGTGAACTTGACCGTGAGGTCATCGACCTTCTCGACTGACTTGATCAGTTCCGGGAAGCCCATGCCAGCCGCATATTCGTAGGAGCCGCCCTCGACATACTTGTTCCAGGGATTGTCGGATTTCAGCTGGCGCTCGAAGGAGAACACGACGTCGTCGGCGTTGAAATCGCGCGTCGGCGTGAAGAAGTCGGTGGTCTGGAACTTGACGCCGGGATGAAGCTTGAAGGTGTATTCCTTGCCGTCGGCCGAAACGCTCCAGCTGTCGGCCAGGCCGGGCTCGATCTCGGTGCCGCCATGCTTGAATTCGACGAGACGGCTATAGACCGTGCGCGACGAGGCGTCGAAAGTCGTGCCTGCCGTATAGAGGCTCGGGTCGAAACCTTCCGGCGAACCCTCGGAGCAATAAACAAGGGTCTTGGACCAGGCCGACGTCGCCATGACCGAAATCAGGGCCGTCGCTGCCAGCATGACAGAGATCTTTTTCATAATATTGTTTCCCGGTTGTTCTTTTTTGATGTCTGGAGACCGCAGATAGGCATCCCGATCGACGGTCGATGGAACGACATTTATCTACTGAAAGCAACGGGCTACGGAGAAAATTTTTCCAGCTGGACAATTTTAGAAATTTTTGGTCAAAAATCAGCCTCATTTGGAAATATTCGGACAAAAATCAGCGGGATTTCGTCGCATTTTGGATTATTGCGCCCTTTTAGCTGCGCATAATGGCCATTCCGCACATCCACGAGCCCGCAGAGACGGCACAAACAAAAACCGCGACTGCCGAGGCAACCGCGGTTTTACAGGTCTGTCCTGCTCTTTGATTCAGGCGGCGGGAGCGACGACCGCGGGCTTGCGGTATTCGTGCTCGCCAGTAATTCCGAGAAGGAAATTGATCTGCGGACGCGCCTTGACGAGATCGTCGATTGTATATTCCGACAGCACGGCGAAGAAGGCGTTGAGCGCCTTGCGCAGCGCCGAATTCAGTCCGCAGCTGTCGACCAGCGGGCATTCGACCATGCCGTCATCCTCGAAACATTCGGCCATGGCGAAACTGTCTTCCGTAACCCGAACAACGTCGAAGAGCGTGATCTCGGCCGCCGGCTTGCCCAAGCGCACACCGCCATTGCGGCCGCGCACTGTCTCCACCAGCCCCGCCTTGTTCAGCGGCTGGAGAATCTTGAAAAGAAAGAGTTCGGAAACACCATAGGCCTTGGCGATCTCCGGGATCCGGCTCAGCTGCCCTTCGTTGGCAGCACAATACATCAACATGCGAACCGCATAGTTGGTCTGCTTCGTCAACCGCATGCCAATCTCCTGACTCGTGCCCTGTTCAGACCTATATAGGCGGTTTGGTAGTTTTGAACAATTCCAAAATATGAAATTCGCATTCAGCTTATGAGGCGATTTGCCGCGACGTCGATCCTGGTGTGCGATCTTGTGTTTGTAGTCCGAAATGCGCTTCCAACGCTCAAATGAAACGGGGGCCGAAAGGCCCTCGAATTGCAGATCGATCTGTCGTGCAGATTATTTCATTGTCGGCATGACGAATTCGGCGCCGCTCTTGATGCCGGAGGGCCAGCGGGCGGTGACGGTCTTGGTCTTCGTCCAGAACTTGATCGAATCCGTGCCGTGCTGGTTGAGGTCGCCGAAGCTCGATGCCTTCCAGCCGCCGAAGGAGTGATAGGCAAGCGGAACCGGGATCGGAACGTTGATGCCGATCATGCCGATATTGACGCGCGAGGCGAAGTCGCGGGCGGCGTCGCCGTCACGGGTGAAGATCGCGACGCCATTGCCGTACTCGTGCTTCATCGGCAGCGACAGCGCTTCCTCGTAGTTCTGGGCGCGAACGACGGAAAGGACAGGCCCGAAGATCTCGGTCTTGTAGATGTCCATCTCGGGCGTGACATGATCGAACAGGCAGCCGCCGACAAAATAGCCGTCTTCATAGCCCTGGAGCTTGAAGTCGCGGCCGTCGACGACGAGCTTGGCGCCCTCTTCGATGCCGCGGTCGATCAGGCCGCGAACACGGTTATAGGCGTCCTTGGTAACGAGCGGACCCATGTCGGCCTTGTCGTCGGTGTAAGGGCCGATGCGCAGCGATTCGATCTTCGGCGTCAGCTTCTCGACGAGGCGGTTGGCGGTCTCCTCGCCGACCGGAACTGCAACCGAAATCGCCATGCAGCGTTCGCCGGCCGAACCGTAGCCTGCGCCCATCAGCGCGTTGACGGCCTGGTCCATATCGGCATCGGGCATGATGATCATGTGGTTCTTGGCGCCGCCGAAGCACTGGGCGCGCTTGCCGTTCATCGCCGCAGTGCCGTAGACGTAGCGGGCGATCGGCGTCGAGCCGACGAAGGAGACGGCGCCGATATCTGGATCGGTGAGGATGGCATCGACCGCACCCTTGTCGCCGTTGACGACGTTGAGGATGCCGGCCGGCAGTCCGGCCTCGATCATCAGTTCGGCGAGGCGGATCGGCAGGGAGGGATCACGCTCGGAGGGCTTCAGGATAAAGGCGTTGCCGCAGGCGATCGCCGGCGCGAACATCCACATCGGGATCATGCCGGGGAAGTTGAAGGGCGTGATGCCGGCGCCGATGCCGACCGGCTGGCGGAGCGAATACATGTCGATTGCCGGACCCGCACCCTCGGTGAATTCGCCCTTGGCGAGATGCGGGATGCCGCAGACGAATTCGCAGACTTCGAGGCCGCGAATGACATCGCCCTTGGCGTCCTCGATCGTCTTGCCGTGCTCCTTGGAGAGCATTTCGGCAAGCTCGTCCATGTGCTTGTTCAGGAGTTCGACGAACTTGAAGAAGACGCGGGCGCGGCGCTGCGGATTGGTGGCACCCCATTTCGGCTGCGCGGCCTTGGCGTTCTCGACGGCGGCGCGCAGTTCCTCGACGCTTGCGAGCGCGACCGTCGCCTGCACTTCGCCGGTTGCCGGATTGTAAACATTGCTCACGCGGCCGCTGGTGCCGGCAACATGCTTGCCGCCGATGAAATGACCGATCTCACGCATGGGATGCTCCTCCTGTTTTTGGGATGACCCACAATCGCACTTCAATTTGCACAAATCAATGCGCTGAGATAAGCAACCGTTGTGCGTATATTATAGTCCGGTCGCAGGTGCTGCTGCTTTAAAAATTGGCTCCACATGCGAACAAGTCAAATCCAATGTGAGGTACACCGATGAGCCCGATACCTGTCGTGCGAATGGCGGAACTGGAGATCGCTCCGGAGACGCTTGAAAGCTATTGCGCGCTGCTTACCGAAGAAATCGAGGCCGCGGTCGCGCTGGAAGAGGGCGTTCTTTCGCTCAGCGCCGTCTCCCTCAGGGACAATCCAAACCGGATCCGCATTCTCGAAGTCTACGCAAGCCAGAAGGCCTATGAAGCGCATCTGCGCACGCCGCATTTTCTAAAATACAAGAGCGCGACAGAAGGCATGGTGCGATCGCTCGCGCCTATCGACGTCGACCCAATCATCATGCGTGCCAAGTCATGAACTGGGACGATGTTCGCATTTTCCTCGCCGTCGCCCGCACCGGGCAGATCCTTGCCGCTTCGAAGCGATTGGGGCTCAACCACGCCACACTCTCACGACGGCTGACATCGCTCGAAGAAGCACTGAAGACGCGGCTTTTCATCCGCCGCACGAATGGCTGCGAACTGACGGCCGAAGGAGGGGTCTTCCTGCACGCCGCCGAGCGGATGGAAACCGAAATGCTCGCCGCGCAGGCCAATCTCGGCCACACCGACACGGCCATTGCCGGGACGGTGCGCATCGGGGCGCCTGATGGATTCGGCGTCTCCTTTCTGGCGCCGCGCATGGGCGGATTGATCGAACGCCACCCGGAGCTGAAGATCCAGCTGGTGCCAGTGCCGCGCTCCTTCTCGCTGTCGCAGCGCGAGGCGGATATTGCGATTACGCTGGAACGTCCCGGACAGGGCCGACTCGTCTCGTCGAAGCTCACCGACTATACGCTCGGCCTTTATGCCTCGCGCGACTATATCGCCTCCCACGGCATACCCCGCGATGTCGAGGCGCTGAAGGCGCATCCGCGCATCGGTTATGTCGAGGACCTGATCTTCACCGCATCGCTGAATTTCTCCGGCGAGGTGATGCGAAGTTGGGATGCGAGCTTCGAGATCTCGACGGCGATCGGCCAGACGGAGGCGGTCCGATCCGGCGCCGGCATTGGCATCCTGCACGATTACATCGCCCGGCAGTATCCGGAGCTCCAGCGCATCCTGCCTGATATTTCGATCCGCCGCGCCTACTGGACGACCTATCACGAAACCGCGCGCGACCTCGTGCGCGTGCGCAGTGTCGTCGACTTCCTGCAGGAACTCGTCAGCGCCGAGCGGCAGATCTTCCTATAAGTTCGGACGTGCTTGGCCGGCTCGTCATTCTCATCGGGATTGGGAACCGGCGCTTCGTCGGGAAGCCGGTCCGGTTCCGGTTCGGTGATCGGCGGCACCGGCTTCCAGCCGGGCGCCGGCATCGGCGGCTGATCGGGAATGGGTTCGTTGGGCACGGACATGACCGTCTCCCTTTCATGTTGCGATGTTCGTCGGGGTTATTTGTCCGACTTCAGCGTCTCGGCAGCGCGCATCGGCATGCTGTCGATGATGGCGAAGAGCTCGCCATTGGTGATCGGCTCGCTGACCTTGAGCTTGACGGTGCCGTCCTTGCCGAGCAGGAAGGCCGCGAATTCACCGGTCTCTGGCGCGTGGAGATCGCGGCGGATCACTTCGCCGTCGAGGCCATCGGCAGCGCCGAAAAGCGCCCGCACCTTGCCGCCCGAGACCTTCAGCACCACCATACCGCGCTCATCGAGCGCACTGCGGTCGGCCAGCAGCTGGTTTTCCTGGCGCGCCGCGCGGGCACTGTCCCTGTCGGCGAAAAGAATGAAGACACGGCTCTTCCACTGGAAAGCGGCCAGGCTTTCGATGGGCGCATAGGCACTGTTTGTCTCATCGATCTTGGTCGCGCCGTAGAGAAGCGTTTTCGACATGCGTATTCTCCCGTCAGCTTGAAGAACGGTGAGGGATGGCATGGGTTCCATCTAATCGACAGTATACTGGTTTTCGTTCCTGCACTTGGAGATAGCACGCCGCACTTTTGCGCGACATGCTCCAACCTCGCTGCAGTGCCTGCCGTTGATCGAAAGAGCTGCGCCCGCAACAACGTCCGTCAATATCGGCCGGAATTGCTTCACGCCGCTATCCGTCAGTGCCTTCCCGCCAAACAAGATGCCGAGAGGTCCACGCAAAGATTACGCAAAGAAGAAGTCCCACGAATGCAGGCTTGAAAGAGCAACATTCGTAAGCGTTATGCTGTTGTCGGCATCGGCTCTGATGATTGTATCATTCCCGGACTGCTCAGTTGCCGCAAAAAGCGATTCCCAGTCGTCGAAAATGCTGTCATCGATCGAGATCAGGTCACTTGCGGAGCCGGTTGTCACGAAGTTTGTGATCGTATCGTGGCCCCAGTTCGACCAATAAATGAAGACGTCGGCTGCCGCTCCACCAGTAAGGGTATCGTTGCCGGCGCCACCCGTTAGCGAATTAGTACCACTGCCGCCGACGATAATGTTGTCCAGCGCGTTCCCTGTTCCGACGACAAACGTCCCAGTTCCGATAAAGCTCAGGTTCTCGACATTGGCGGCAAGCGTATAGATCGCCAGCGTCGTGCGAACCGTGTCGGTCCCGGCGTCGGCGGCTTCGGTGACGATGTCGCCGGCATCGTCAACGATGTAGGTGTCGTTGCCCGCACCACCGATCAAGGTGTCCGCACCTAGCCCGCCATTCAGCGTGTCGTTGCCGGCGCCGCCGGTGATCGTGTTGGCCAGCGCGTTGCCGGTGCCGCTGAAGTTGGCGGATCCGGTATAGGTCAGGTTCTCGACATTGTTGCCGAGCGTATAGCTGGCAAGCGCCGTCTGGACCGTGTCCGTTCCCTCGTTGGCAGTCTCGATCACGATATCAGTCGCAATGTCGACCACATAGATGTCGTCGCCAATCCCGCCCAGCATCGTGTCGGAACCAGCCCCGCCGATCAGCGTGTCGTCGCCCGCAGCGCCTATAAGCTTGTCGGCGGCAACACCACCTGTGATGACGTTGTCGAGCAGATTCCCTGCCCCGGTAAAGGCTGTCGTTCCGATGTAGGTGAGGTTCTCGACATTGGCCGCCAGTGTGTGGACGGCCAAGGTCGTGCGAACCGTGTCGGTCCCTGCATTGGCCGCTTCGGTGACGACGTCGCCGGCATTGTCGACGATGTAGGTGTCGTTGCCGGTCCCGCCGATCAGCGTGTCGGCCCCACCCCCGCCATTCAGCGTATCGTTGCCGACGCCGCCGGAAAGCGTATCGGCGGCAGCGCCACCCGTGATCACGTTGTCGAGATCATTGCCTGTTCCGACAAAGGCTACCGTGTTGATGTAGGTGAGGTTCTCGACATCGCTGCCAAGCGTGTAGTTCGCCAATGTCGTGCGAACCGTATCGGTTCCCTCGTCGGCAGCTTCGGTGACGAGGTCACCGGCATGGTCGACGATATAGGTGTCGTTGCCCTCACCGCCGATCAGGGTATCGGCACCTGCCCCGCCATTCAGCGTGTCATTGAAGGCGCCGCCGGTGATCGTGTTGGCGAGCGCATTGCCGGTGCCGCTGAAGCTGGCGGAGCCTGTAAAGAGCAGGTTCTCGACATTGTTGCCAAGCGTATAGCTGGCAAGCGCCGTCTGGACCGTGTCCGTCCCTTCATTCACATTCTCGATCACCAGGTCGGTCGCAATATCGACCACATAGATGTCGTCGCCAATCCCGCCCGACAGCGTGTCGGAACCGGCCCCGCCGATCAATGTGTCGTTGCCGGCGCCGCCGGAAAGCGTGTCATTGCCGATGCCGCCGTCAAGCGTGTCATTGCCGGCGTCGCCGGTGATCGTGTTGACAAGCGCATTGCCGGTGCCGCTGAAGCTGCCGGATCCCGTATATTGCAGGTTCTCGACATTGTTGCCGAGCGTATAGCTGACAAGCGCCGTCTTGATCAGATCGGTTCCTGCGTTCAGCCCTTCGGTGACCATGTCGCCAACGTCATCGACAATATAGGTGTCGTTGCCCGCACCACCGATCAAGCTGTCCGCACCGGCCTTTCCATCCAGGGTATCGGCGCCTGCCCCGCCCAGAATGGTGTTGTCGAGATCATTGCCTGTTCCAACAAAGGTCGCCGTTCCGATATAGGTGAGGTTCTCGACATCGGCCCCAAGCGTATAGCTTGCCAGCGTCGTGCGAACCGCGTCAGTTCCCTCGTCGGCAGCTTCGGTGACGCTGTCGCCGGCATTGTCGACAATGTAAGTGTCGTCGCCCGCACCACCGATCAAGCTGTCCAAACCAGCCCCGCCATTCAGCGTGTCATTGCCGGCGTCGCCGGAAAGCGTATCGGCGACAGCGCCACCCGTGATCATGTTGTCGAGATTGTTGCCCGTGCCTGCAAACGTCCCAGTTCCGATAAAGCTCAGGTTCTCGACATTGGCGGCAAGCGTATAGATCGCCAGCGTCGTGCGAACCGTGTCGGTCCCGGCGTCGGCGGCTTCGGTGACGATGTCGCCGGCATCGTCAACGATGTAGGTGTCGTTGCCCGCACCACCGATCAAGGTGTCCGCACCTAGCCCGCCATTCAGCGTGTCGTTGCCGGCGCCGCCGGTGATCGTGTTGGCCAGCGCGTTGCCGGTGCCGCTGAAGTTGGCGGATCCGGTATAGGTCAGGTTCTCGACATTGTTGCCGAGCGTATAGCTGGCAAGCGCCGTCTGGACCGTGTCCGTTCCCTCGTTGGCAGTCTCGATCACGATATCAGTCGCAATGTCGACCACATAGATGTCGTCGCCAATCCCGCCCAGCATCGTGTCGGAACCAGCCCCGCCGATCAGCGTGTCGTCGCCCGCAGCGCCTATAAGCTTGTCGGCGGCAACACCACCTGTGATGACGTTGTCGAGCAGATTCCCTGCCCCGGTAAAGGCTGTCGTTCCGATGTAGGTGAGGTTCTCGACATTGGCCGCCAGTGTGTGGACGGCCAAGGTCGTGCGAACCGTGTCGGTCCCTGCATTGGCCGCTTCGGTGACGACGTCGCCGGCATTGTCGACGATGTAGGTGTCGTTGCCGGTCCCGCCGATCAGCGTGTCGGCCCCACCCCCGCCATTCAGCGTATCGTTGCCGACGCCGCCGGAAAGCGTATCGGCGGCAGCGCCACCCGTGATCACGTTGTCGAGATCATTGCCTGTTCCGACAAAGGCTACCGTGTTGATGTAGGTGAGGTTCTCGACATCGCTGCCAAGCGTGTAGTTCGCCAATGTCGTGCGAACCGTATCGGTTCCCTCGTCGGCAGCTTCGGTGACGAGGTCACCGGCATGGTCGACGATATAGGTGTCGTTGCCCTCACCGCCGATCAGGGTATCGGCACCTGCCCCGCCATTCAGCGTGTCATTGAAGGCGCCGCCGGTGATCGTGTTGGCGAGCGCATTGCCGGTGCCGCTGAAGCTGGCGGAGCCTGTAAAGAGCAGGTTCTCGACATTGTTGCCAAGCGTATAGCTGGCAAGCGCCGTCTGGACCGTGTCCGTCCCTTCATTCACATTCTCGATCACCAGGTCGGTCGCAATATCGACCACATAGATGTCGTCGCCAATCCCGCCCGACAGCGTGTCGGAACCGGCCCCGCCGATCAATGTGTCGTTGCCGGCGCCGCCGGAAAGCGTGTCATTGCCGATGCCGCCGTCAAGCGTGTCATTGCCGGCGTCGCCGGTGATCGTGTTGACAAGCGCATTGCCGGTGCCGCTGAAGCTGCCGGATCCCGTATATTGCAGGTTCTCGACATTGTTGCCGAGCGTATAGCTGACAAGCGCCGTCTTGATCAGATCGGTTCCTGCGTTCAGCCCTTCGGTGACCATGTCGCCAACGTCATCGACAATATAGGTGTCGTTGCCCGCACCACCGATCAAGCTGTCCGCACCGGCCTTTCCATCCAGGGTATCGGCGCCTGCCCCGCCCAGAATGGTGTTGTCGAGATCATTGCCTGTTCCAACAAAGGTCGCCGTTCCGATATAGGTGAGGTTCTCGACATCGGCCCCAAGCGTATAGCTTGCCAGCGTCGTGCGAACCGCGTCAGTTCCCTCGTCGGCAGCTTCGGTGACGCTGTCGCCGGCATTGTCGACAATGTAAGTGTCGTCGCCCGCACCACCGATCAAGCTGTCCAAACCGGCCCCGCCATTCAGCGTGTCATTGCCGACACCGGTGGTGATCGTATTGGCCAGCGCATTGCCCGTGCCAGTGAAGTTGACAGATCCCGTATAGCTGAGGTTCTCCACATTGACCAATGCGGCGATTGAGTAGGTCGTCAGGGACGTCCGGATCTCATCGGTGCCGCCACTGGCTGCCTCGACGACGCTGTCGGAAACGTTGTCGACGAGATAGACGTCGTTGCCGGCGCCACCGATCAGCGTGTCGGCGCCAGCCCAGCCGTCCAGCGTGTCGTTGCCTGCGCCGCTGGTGATCATGTTGGCGAGACTGTTTCCAGTCCCGCTAAAGTCGCCGGTGCCGATAAAGGTCAGGTTTTCGACATTGTTATTGGTCAACTCAAAGACGTAAAGCGCCGTCTTGATCAGATCGGTGCCTTGATTGGCGGCTTCGATGACGGAATCCGCCAATTCATCGACGATGTAGGTGTCGTTGCCCGCTCCGCCGATCAAGCTGTCCGCGCCGGCCTTGCCGTCCAGCGTGTCGGCGCCTGCACCACCCGTGATAGTGTTGGCGAGATCGTTACCGGTACCAGCGAAATCTCCTGTGCCGGCAAAGGCCAGGTTCTCGGCATTGCTGCCAAGCGTATAGCTCGCCAGGTTCGCGCGAACCGTATCGCTCCCCGCGTTGGCCGCTTCGGTGACAAGGTCGCCGGCATTGTCGACGATGTAGATGTCATCGCCAGCCCCACCGATCAACGTGTCGGCGCCGGCTCCGCCATTCAGCAGATCATTGCCGGAACCGCTGGTGATCATGTTGGCCTGCGCACTGCCGGTGCCGGTGAAATTGGCGGATCCCAAGTAAATCAGGTTCTCGACATTGTTGCTGAGCGTGTAGCTTGAAAACGCGGTCCGGACGGTGTCCGTCCCCTTATTCGCACTCTCCAACACAAAATCGAAGCTATCGTCGACAATATAGGTGTCGTTGCCGGCACCGCCGATCAGCCTGTCATTGCCGGCGTCGCCGTCAAGGGTGTCGTTGCCGGCACCGCCGGTGATCGTGTTGGCGAGACCGTTTCCGGTCCCGCTAAAATTGCCGGTGCCGGTGAAGGTCAGATTTTCGACATTGGCGATATTGCTCAAGGCAAAGGAAGAAAGCGCCGTCCTGATCAGATCGACCCCTTGATTCAGCGCCTCAGTGACCACGTCCGCCAGATCATCGACAATGTAGGTGTCGTTGCCTACTCCGCCGATCAATGTGTCATTGCCGGCACCGCCGGAAAGCGAATCATTTCCAGCATTGCCCCAGAGGGTATTGTCCGCCTCGTTGCCTATAATAGAATCGTTGCCGGAGCCGGCCTGAACGTTCTCGATCAATGATGCAACATTGCCGTGATAAAGAAGGGCGTTGAAAATGTTGCCGCGGGCATAGCCATTGTTCGGGCCTCCTCCCAGGTCGGCCAGCTGGCCCTGGGAAAAAACAGAGTGCCCCCCTGCTCGCAAATCGATTTTGAGGCCTGTCGCGTAGGCACTCAGGTCGTAGGTGTCGACACCACCGCCATCCCAGATTGTTGCGAAGATCCTGTTGGCAGCGGGCGTGATGGCCGCGACCCCGTTGACATAGGTGATGCCTTGGTTCGGATTCCACTTGTAGAGCGTATCGCCACTGTTCGTGGTGTAGTCGGCGCCATACATTTCCTGTAGGGCGGCGATGTCGAGCATCATGAAGGTTTGTGGCGCGCCATCGTGCTCATACGTGTACCCACTCCCATTGTCGCCGATGTATGAGCGGTAGGTCATGATCGTGTATTCGAGCGAATCGTACGCGCTCGGAACGACTATTCCGTATTCGTGAGCATGCTTCAGTCCGAGAGCGTGACCCAGTTCGTGCGCCAAGGTGTGACCTGCATAGTTACCGAACCTCGGAAAGCGAAGATCATTTTCGGTGCCGGCATATCCCGTCCCGAACCAGACATCACCACCCGGCCCGCCGCTCCCTGGATAATAGGCCCACGCTGTCTCGAGATCGGGATGCGACGATTGAGCGAACCGGACCTTTGCGGTTCTGGCACTTCCGGCCTCAAAGTTGGCGTTCGTGAATCCCTCGACGGAGAAGCCGTCATTTGCCGCACTCCCATAGGACTGCTCCATAAAGTACAAGGCGAGAGACTGCTGCTGGGACGAGATCGGCGAAAAGGAATAGTTTTTCTCGCCATTATAGTCATACGATGACGAAGTCGTGGGGAACGCATAGGTGATCGCTCCGCTCCAGGCGAAGTCGTGCAAGAGCCCGTCTACCTTCTGATCCCCAGTCGGGCTGACGTAGGTCGGCCAATTCGTAGAGTCCGTCATAAAATCCCCGTTTGCCTATTCCATCCGGCCGAGCCTATTGCCGAATTCCCTCTGCTCCACCTGAGTGAGAAATTCAACTAAAAGCTTCATTTCTATTCGAGAAGTTTTTTGATCTTGGCGACCAGCCCTTATGAAGGCGCTTTCTCCCCAATCTCTAAAAAAGGCTAGAAGACATATTCTAGGATCCTGCGCTCCGCCCGTCGCAAGTGCTTGCATAACGGCACTTAAATTGGAGTTACGGTCATCTGCTGAAATTTAGTAAAGAATCCAGGTTCATCGAAAACGACGCCCCGATTGTTTCGGCGCCGCCGAACGTTGCATCCGCCTCTCTTTGCCGCGAGGGGCTCGCGTTCGAATCCTCCGCAACTCTGGTTGAGTGGGCGGATCGTTCCAAGTGGGGATTGTCCCAATTGCGGACCTCATGCTGCTACGTACCGCACATGTAGCTTACCTGGCGGCAGGTCGCCATACGGGCTGGTTGTAATTCCCAGATATGCGATTTACTGTGGCAAATACACAGCAAATTTGCCGTCGAAAACGCAGGAACTCACATCTGCAGCGACAATTTCGTTTGAAATGACGTTGGCTAAACGACTTGCTCAAAAAGCGAGCTGATGTGGAGAGATGGTACGGTTGAGTGGGGTCGAACCACTGACCTCAGGTGCCACAAACCTGCGCTCTAACCAACTGAGCTACAACCGCATAAAAATCACGCTTGGCGCCGCGCGACGGGGGTCACATACGAGGACTTGGCGATGAATTCAAGTCCAATTTCCTCGTCAATATACAAAAAGGCTGGACGCGAGGTCCAGCCCTTTGTTTCCGATCGGTAAAAACCGATTACGCGACCTTGAAGGAAGCCATGGCCTTTTCGGCGGCTTCCTTGGAAGGCTTTGCGAGCTTTTCGGCCACCTGCTTGGTGGTTTCCTGGATCGACTTCGCCTGCTCGACGGTGAGTTCAGCCTGCTTGCGGATGAAGGCGGTCTGCAACTCGACGAATTCGGCGACGGACTTGACGCCGAGCAGTGCTTCCATGTGCGAAAGCGAGGTTTCGGCGTTGACGCGCAGGACGTCGATCGCCTTCAGGCCGATCTCGACGGTGCCGGCCTGTGCCGTCTGGACGGTGGCTTCGAGCGTCTTGCCGGCTTCCTCGCCAGCGGTCTTCAGCTTGGCATAGGCCTCCTTCGACTGCTGTGCGCCCTTTTCGGCGAATTCGCGGAAGGATTCAGCCAGCTTGGACGGGTCGAAAGAAGCGATTGAAAAAACGTCATCGGTCTTTATGGTAGCCATGGGTCGCATTCCTTTGGGCTGAGGCAGTCGCTGCCTGTGATCATTGAATGACCTCTATATAGGACATTTCATTGTGCATTGCAACATTTATTGTGCAGCGCACAAGTCGTTAACCCTATGGGCCGAAAGCACCCCACCGTTCTGGACCGGCATGCCGCCTGCAGTTATTAATAAGCCGTTAATTTAGAAGGCCGACAGCGACAAGGTTCGATCATGCCCGCAGTCCAGTATCCGTTCATCGATATCGCCGTGCATGCGCGGGTGCGGGAACGCTTTTCACGCGGCGAGGCGATGGTGCTGTTTTCGGCCGATCTTGCCCGCCTGCTCTGGGCAAACGGCGCAGGTGCGGAGCTTTTCGGTCATGCGGCGGTCTATGACCTGCTCGATCAGGGTGTCGATCGCACCGAGATCACCTTCCGCCAGCTGGAAACGGCGGCGCGTCAACTCACCGACGTCGGCGACAACCGCAGCCTGATGATCCGCGTCGCCAAGGGATTCCAGCGTGTCCAGGTGCAGGCGGCGGCCGAACTGATCCGGCTTTCATCAGGCGAGAAGGCCATACTGTTTTCCGTGCCGGTGTCGGCAAGGCCGCTCACGTCAGGCGCCTCGGCGGCCCAGATGCTGCAGGGGCTCGACGATCCCGACACCCATATGGCGGTGATCGGCGCCAATGGCGAGGTCATCGCGGCCTCGCCCGGTTTTGCCTCGCTCGCCATCTCCGGCGAGACCGCAAAGACCTTGATCAACCTCGCCGGCGCGCACCCCGATCGGCTGGTGAAGCGCCCAGTCGCTACCGGCCGGGGTTATCTCCCGGCCGCGGTCGGCAAGCTCAGCGACGAGCCGGCGCTCAATCTGCTCTTTGCCGTGGAGACCGCGATCGGTCATCTCGACCCGGTCGATGCGCCCATGCACGACGCAGTCGATGCACCCCCGCAGGCGGCTGACGCGCCCACGGGGGAAGAGAGCGCGCGGCCGTCCGAACGTCCCCCGGAAGCGGCGGCTGCAGCAACCGGCTTCGGCGAGATCGTCGAAGCGGTCGCGGGGATCGAAGAGGTCGAGGAGACGCTGGAGGCGATCGCCGACGAGAGGGAACAGCCGGCCGAGGCGGCTGCCACATCCGCAGAGGCGGCGGTTGCGGAGATGCCTCCGGCCGCAGACGAGGGGCCGAAGAGCGACGACGACGCGAGCCAGAGCAGCGCGGATGAGGCCGACGCTCCCGCAGAACCCGTCGATGACGGCACGATCCATTCCGCCGACGGGGCGGCGGCGGTGACGGTGATGGCGGAAACACCTGCCGAAGCCGGCGGCCCCACGCCCGTCGATGAGGCGTCGGAACTCATTCAGGAAGAACCGGCCATAGCAACAAACCCGGCTTCCGACGCGCCCCCTGCCCCGGTGCTTGCGCCGGAACCTGGTTTCGTGTTCAGGCCGAACAGCCGCGCCACGCGCTTCGTCTGGAAGATCGATGCAGAAGGCCGGTTCAACGAGGTCAGCCACGAATTTGCCGAGGCCGTTGGTCCGCATGCATCCGCCATCATCGGCTCTGCCTTCAGCGATATCGCCGCTCTCTTCAACCTCGACCCTGACGGCAAGATTTCCGAGGCGCTCGCCCGCCGCGACACATGGTCGGGCAAGACGATCCTCTGGCCGGTCGAAGGCACCAGCCTGGTCGTTCCCGTCGATCTCGCGGCACTGCCGACCTATACCCGCAACCGCGATTTCGACGGCTTCCGCGGCTTCGGCGTCGTCAGGCTTTCCGATGCGCAGGAAGATCCGCTGGCACTGGGCCTGACGCTCGGCCCGAACGGCATCGGCCATGATGCGGCGAGCCTCGGCCCAGCGGCCGAAGCCGTCACCGAACCGTCAGGCGGCATTGAAGCCCCACCCGAAGCGCCCTCGGCGGAACCGAGCGTAGCGGAGGAGATCAAGGACCAGACGCCAGCGACCTCCGACCCGACCGAGGAACAGGCCGGCTTCGAGCCGCCTGCCTTGGTGAGCGCCGCTGAAGAACCGCGCGACAGCTCCGACGCCGATGCCGATGCCGGTGAAGCGCCGGCGGCCGATGGCGCAGACGAGCCCCCGGCGCTTCGCATCGTCGAGGCGCCCAACCGCCGCTTTGCCGACAAGGTTGTGCAGTTGCACAGCACCGGCGCCGCATTGACGGCCGCCGAACAGGCGAATTTCCGCGAAATCGCCAAGCGTCTGGAAGCCTTCGGCGCCGGCAAGGAAGAAGCCGAAGCCCCGGCACCGACGGGAAGCGCCACCGAAACGGCGGCCTTCGAGGAAAGCGCCGAACCCGAAACCTTGGCGAGCGAAACGTTCGTTGCCGACACGGGCGATCCAGCTCCGGTCGAGGAGGTGGCGCCGCAGGAAGCAATTTTTGAGAACGCGGCTGAGGCGCTGCGCGAAGGCGACGCCGCTGAAGAGCCCGCCGCCACCGCCGAGGACGAGGCGACGGAAGGGCTCGAGGAGACGGTTAGCCAGATCGAGGTTCTCACCAGTTTCATCCCGCCGCGCGTGAAGATGACCGACGGGCTTTCGGCCGGAACGGTCGACCAATTACCCGTCGCGGTGCTGATCCATGTCGGCGATGCGTTGCTCCATGCCAATCCGGAATTCATGCGGCTGACGGGCTACCGCTCGCTCGACGCCTTGCGCGAGGTGGGCGGCATCGAAGCGCTGTTGCAGCGCCGCGAACTCGAGGAAAAGGCTGCGGGTTCCGGCACGATGATGCTCGTCAAGGCCGACGACAGGCTGGTGCCGGTGACCGCGCGGCTGCAATCCGTGCGCTGGGAAGACGCCAATGCCCTGATGCTGGCTCTGATGCCGGTAGAAGGCAAGGAGGATGGCCGCGGCGAAAACAACCGGTCCGAAGCGCGTCCCGAGCGGATGGTCGAGAAGGTCGCCAAGCTGCAGGTCGAGGTGGAGGAATTGCGATCGATCCTGGAAACGGCGACGGACGGCGTCGTCGTCATCGGCACCGAGGGCGACATTCGCTCGATGAACAGGTCGGCGAGCGCGCTGTTCAATTACGACGAGCAGGAGACGCGCGGCAAACCCTTCGTCATGCTGTTTGCCCATGAGAGCCAAAAAGCGGTCCTCGATTATCTCAACGGCCTCTCCGGCCACGGTGTCGCGAGCGTGCTGAACGACGGGCGCGAAGTGATCGGCCGCGAGGCCGCCGGCGGCTTCGTGCCGCTGTTCATGACGATGGGCCGGCTGACCTCCTCGAACGGCTATTGCGCCGTCATCCGCGATATCACCCAGTGGAAGCGCACCGAGGACGAACTGCGCAACGCCAAGGGCGCGGCCGAAACCGCCAATGCCCACAAGACCGATTTCCTCGCCCGCGTCAGCCACGAAATCCGCACGCCACTCAACGCCATCATCGGCTTTTCAGACATGATGGCGGGCGAGCGCTTCGGGCCGATCGGCCATCCCCGTTACATCGAATATGCCAATGATATCGGCCGCTCCGGCCGGCACGTCCTCGACATCGTCAACGATCTCCTCGACATCTCGAAGATCGAAGCGGGCGAGATGGATCTCGATTTTGCCGCCGTCGGCCTCAATGAGGCTGTCTCGGAGGCCGTCGCGCTGGTCCAGCCGCAGGCAAACAGCCAGCGCGTCATCATCCGCACGGCGCTCTCGCATGCGGTGCCCGACGTCGTGGCCGATCTGCGCTCGATCAAGCAGATCGCGCTCAACATCCTGTCGAACGCGATCCGCTTCACCCCGTCGGGCGGGCAGATCGTCGTTTCCACCTCCTACGAGGCAAATGGCAGCGTCGTGCTGAGGGTGCGCGACACCGGCATCGGCATGACGCGCGCCGAACTCGACCACGCGATGAAGCCGTTCCGCCAGGTCTCATCGACCCAGTCACGCCATCGCGGCGACGGCACCGGGCTCGGCCTGCCCCTGACCAAGGCGATGGTGGATGCCAACCGGGCGACATTCTCGATCAATTCGGCGCCGAATGAAGGCACGCTCGTCGAAATCACCTTCCCGTCGCAACGCGTGCTCGCCGGCTGATCCCATCAAAAGGCGACGGCCGCCTGAAACGCTGCACGGCACGCAAAAAAAGAGGCAGCCAGAGGCTGCCTTCAAATGGGTGCTGTTCAACAAGAGCTCAGTCGATCAACGTCATGTTTCGTAAGCCCGGAGGCTTCAGGCCGCCTCGTTCATGTGCGGCCCCCAAGTTGTTTCACCTTTGACGAACCTTTCTTAACGAAAGGTTTCCATGACAGGGGATTGCTGAATGGTGAAAGCTTGTAGTTTACGATTCCTTATCAGTCCTTCAGTTCACTCAAATTCGCGAAGAGACGCAGCGCCTCGGGGTTGGCAAGCGCCTCCTGGTTTTTCACCGGCCTGTTGTGAACGACCTCACGCACTGCAAGCTCGACGATCTTGCCGGATTTGGTGCGGGGAATATCGGCAACCGCGATAATCTTTGCCGGCACGTGCCGCGGCGAGGCGCCGGTGCGAATACGTGTCTTGATCGCCTTGATGAGATCTTCGGTCAGCGTCACGCCGGATGCCAGGCGGACGAAGAGCACGACACGCACGTCGTCGTCCCACTCCTGGCCTATGCACAGCGCCTCGGCCACCTCGTCCATCTGTTCCACCTGATTGTAGATCTCGGCCGTGCCGATGCGCACGCCGCCGGGGTTGAGCGTCGCATCCGAGCGGCCGTGAATGACAAGGCCGCCATGCGCCGTCCATTCAGCAAAATCGCCGTGGCACCAGACATTGTCGAACCGGTCGAAATAGGCGGCGCGATATTTGGCCCCATCAGGGTCGTTCCAGAACATGACCGGCATGGAGGGGAAGGCCTTGGTGCAGACAAGTTCGCCCTTTTCCCCGCGCACGGGCTTGCCGTCATCGTTCCAGACGTCGACCGCAAGGCCGAGGCCCGGACCCTGGATTTCGCCGCGCCAGACCGGCTGCAGCGGGTTGCCGAGCACAAAGCAAGAGACGATATCGGTGCCGCCTGAGATCGAGGCGAGTTGCATGTCCTCCTTGATGCCCTCATAGACGAAGGTGAAACCCTCGGGCGACAGCGGCGAACCGGTGGAGGTCATCAGCCGGAGGTTTGAGAGGTCGTGGCTTTTGCGCGGCGTCAGCCCGCTCTTGCGCACCGCATCGATATATTTCGCCGAGGTGCCGAAGATCGCGAATTTTTCCGCCTCGGCATAGTCGAACAGCACATTGCCGTCAGGGGCGAAGGGCGAGCCGTCGAACAGGCAGAGCGTGGCGCCGCTGGCGAGCCCGCTGACCAGCCAGTTCCACATCATCCAGCCGCAGGTGGTGAAGTAGAAGAGCTTCTCGCCCGCCTGAAGGCCGCAATGCAGCCGCTGCTCCTTGAGGTGCTGCAGCAGCGTGCCGCCGGCCGAATGCACGATGCATTTCGGCACACCTGTCGTGCCTGAGGAAAAGAGGATGTAGAGCGGATGGGCGAAGGCCAGCGGCGTGAACGCGATCTCCTTGGCCTCATAGGGTGCAACCAAGGCGTCCAACGTCGAAGCCCCGGGCGTCCTGCTCGCCACCGCCTCGGCATCACCGGCATAGTGGACAATGATCGTGGGGACACCGAGGCTTTTCGCCACCGCGGCAACCTTCGGACCGACATCCTGCAGCTTGCCGGAATACCAGTAGGCATCGCAGGCGATGAAAAGCCGCGGGCCGATCTGGCCGAAACGGTCGAGCACGCCCTGCTCGCCGAAATCGGGAGAGCAGGATGACCAGATGGCGCCGATCGAGGCGGCGGCCAGCATGGCGGCGACGGTCTCCGGCATGTTCGGCATCATGGCGGCGATGCGGTCGCCCTTGCCGATGCCACGGGCTGCGAAGGCCTGCTGCAGCCTCGAGACCAGCGCGCGCAGCCGATCCCATGACCAGCGGTCCTCAACCCTGTCCTCGCCGCGGAAGAGGATGGCATCACCCGCGCCGCGGCCGGGCAGCAGGTTTTCGGCAAAGTTGAGCGTGGCATCGGGAAAAAAGCGGGCTCCCAGCATGCTGTCGCCGTCGACGAGCACCCTAGCGCCGCGCTCTCCCTTCACGCCGCAGAAATCCCACACGCTCGGCCAGAACTTCTCCCGCTCGGCCACCGACCATGCGTGCAGATCCTCAAAGCCTGCAAGCGAAAGACCGTATTCAGCATTGCAGCGCTCGATGAAGGCATGGATCGGGCTTGTTGCGACGGTCTCGGCCGAAGGCACCCAAAGTGGTTTGCTGTCCTGCATTCATTCCTCCTCCCCAATGCCGCCTTTATATCATGCTGCATTGCATTATAAAGTGCGCGACCGCCCGATCCCAAGCCTAAACGCGTCGCATAAATCGGATTCATGCGACGCGGTTCAGCGCTTCACTTTTCGGATGTCGTTGCGGCGAAACCGCGTCACACTTGCAGTCAACGTGCATTGGGTTTGCATAGGCCTGATATTTGATATATCGGGCGAAATCAGCGCACAATCGGCAGAGATCATGGGTACGTTTCGACATCGCAGGTGGCGCAGGAAGATCGGATCCGTTTCGCGCTGGCTTCCGGCCTTCGCCCGTGTCTCGACTGTGCTCCTGCTGATTGCGCTTGGGCTGTTCGTGGCTCTGAGGGTCGCAGCGCCCTATCTCATCACGACCGGCTTCGTGCGATCCGGCATTGAGGACGCCCTGTCGAAATGGACCGGTTATCACGCCGAGATCAAGGGCAGCCCGGTTCTCGAATTCTGGCCGACGCCGCGCATTACGATCAACCAGATCACCATTCGCCAGCCGCGCGAAAGCGGCGACAAGCTGCTCGGCCGCATTGAAAGCCTGTCGGCCGATTTCAGCCTCATCGACGCACTGAGGGGGCGGACGAGCTTCCACGAATTCCACCTGCTGCGTCCCAATCTTGCACTGACGCGTGACGAGAAAGGGCTGATCGACTGGAGTTACGCCGGCCTGCTTGCCCGCGCGATCAGCGGCGTGCGTTATGAAAATGGTGCCGAAGTGCTCGATCGCGATCTCGATGCCGAGATCGGTGCGGTGACCGTCGAGGACGGCACGCTTGTCGTCACCGACATCAGGAGCGCCAGGACCTACCATTTCGACAGCGTCACGGCCGACATCGCCTGGCCTCGGCTGTCGGGCGCGATCTCGGCCGTCGTCATCGCCCGCATCAACGGCGTGGACCTGAAGGTCGATTTCGCCTCGCGCCAGCCGCTGCTCGCCTTTGCCGGCAAGAGCGCCGAGACGCGGACCTCGCTGACGTCGAACCTGCTGACGGCCCGTTTCCAAGGGGTCGCCAGCATCGCCAGCCTTTCGGCCCTTTCCGGCAATATCGCCGTCAGCATTCCCGATGTGCCTGCGCTTCTGACATGGTCGGGCAGATCGATCCCCGGCGTCGGGACGCTGAAGAGCGCCTCGCTGGACTCCGACATCATGTCGTCAGGCAGCGGGCTGCGTTTCAACGATCTCAGCCTCTCGCTGAACGATGCGAGCGCCACCGGCGTAATGGACCTTTCGACCCAACCCGGCAGACGGCCGAAAATCGGCGGCACGCTTGCCTTCGACCAGATGAATCTCAAGCCGTTCCTCGACGCCTTCGCGCTGAGGCTTGCAGCCGGCGAGGCCGAGGAAATCTCCGCCGCCACGGCCGAACCGCTGCAGCTGCTCGACGTCGACGTCAGGCTTTCGGCGCGACGCGCGCAGATGGGCCTCTTCGAGCTTTCCGATGTCGGCGCCAGCATGATTGTTTCAGGCGGCGAGGCGAAGTTCGATATCGGCGACAGCCAGTTCGAAGGCGGCGAAATGACCGCGCATCTGGAAGCGACGCGGCGCGATTTCGACGGCGGCGGCAAGTTGCAGCTGTCGATCCGCGACGCCGACTTCGCCGGCCTTGCCGAGCGCCTGCAGCTCAAGGGGCCGCTGCCGCTCGCGACGGGATCGCTCGATCTCGACCTGCGGTCGCCGAAAGCGATCTGGACCACCGGCCTTGCCGACGTCACCGGCAGGCTCCGCTTCTGGACGAGAGAAGGCACGATCCCGGGTATCGACGTGGCGGCGCTCCGGACCGAGGCGGCCGAAAAGCCGTTCTTCCCGCTGAGCGCGGCGGCAAGCGGCGCCTTCACCTTCAACCGACTGGACCTTCAGGCCGACTTCGCCAACGGCTCCGCCGAAATCCACGACGCCCTTATCGTCGGACCGGCGCAGACGCTGGCTCTGTCCGGCATGATCACCTATCAATCGAACGGGCTGGCGCTGTCCGGATCGCTGGAGGCAACCGATCCGGCCAAGGCGGCAGAGCTGCCGCTTCTGCCGTTCTTCATCGGCGGCTCCTGGCCGAACCCGGTCGTCTCACCGGTTCCGCATTTTGGCGCGATGCCCCACGCACGGTAGATCAGGCGGTCGCCGCCGCCGCCCGCTCATCGCGCTCGCGCTGCACTTCGCGCCGCTTGGTGATGATCGAGGCGCAAATGACGCCGACTGCGACGATGGCGATCAGGATCGTGCAGATCGCATTGATCTCAGGCGTCACGCCGAGGCGCACCTGGCTATAGATCTTCATCGGCAGCGTGGTTGCGCCAGGGCCGGAGGTGAAGCTTGCGATCACGAGGTCATCCAGCGACAGGGTAAAGGCCAGGATCCAGCCAGAAAACACCGCGGGCGAGATGATCGGCAGCGTGATCTCGAAGAAGGTCCGAACCGGCGGCGCGCCCAGATCCTGGGCTGCCTCCTCGATCGACTGATCGAAGCTCAGCAGCCGCGACTGCACGACGACGGCAACGAAACACATGGTCAGCGTGGTATGGGCCAGCGTGATCGTCCAGAAGCCGCGATCGAAGCCGATCGCCACGAAGAGCAGCAGAAGCGACAGGCCGGTAATGACTTCGGGCATGACGAGCGGTGCATAGACCATGCCTGAAAAGAGCATGCGGCCGCGGAAGCGCGTGTAGCGCACCAGCGTCAGCGCCGCCATGGTGCCGAGGATGGTCGCGAAGGTGGCCGACAGCAGACCGACACGGATCGTCACCCAGGCTGCATCGAGCAGCGCCTGGTTCGACAGCAGCGAGACATACCACTTGGTGGAAAAGCCGCCCCAGACGGTCACCAGCTTCGACTCGTTGAAGGAAAAGACCACCAGCAGCACGATTGGCAGGTATAGGAAGGCAAAGCCGAGCATCACGGAGATGATGTTGAAACGGGTCCATCTCAGCATGCTTATTTCCCCCGCTCTTCGGCTTTGGCCTGCGCATTCTGGAAGAAGACGATCGGGATCACCAGGATCATGAGCAGGATCGTTGCGACCGCCGAGGACACCGGCCAGTCCCTGTTGGCATTGAATTCGTTCCAGAGCGTCTTGCCAATCATCAGCGTCTGCGAACCGCCGAGAAGATCGGGGATGACGAATTCACCGACTGCAGGGATGAAGACCAGCATGCAGCCGGCCACCACACCGGGGATCGACAGCGGGAACGTGACGCGCCAGAAGGCCTGGATCGGCGTGCAGCCGAGATCCTGGGCCGCCTCGATCAGCGTGCCGTCCATTTTTTCGAGTGCCGAATAGAGCGGCAGCACCATGAAGGGCAGGTAGGAATAGACGATGCCGATATAGACGGCCGTCGTGGTATTGAGGATGATCAATGGGCTGTCGATGATATGCAGCGACAGAAGAAGCTGGTTCAGCAACCCCTCCGGCTTCAGGATGGCGATCCAGGAATAGACGCGGATCAGGAAGCTCGTCCAGAACGGCAGGATCACGAGCATCAGCAGCGTCGGGCGGATGCTCCGCGGAGCCTGCGCCATGCCATAGGCGATCGGATAGGCGATCAGCAACATCAGGAAGGTCGAAATCGCCGCGATGACGACGCTCGACAGATAGGCGTTGAAATAGAGCGGATCATCGATGAGATAGCCGTAATTGTCCCAGGAGAAGGTTGCGACCTTGCTCCAGAAACCGCTCCAGCCATCGGCCAATGAGAAGACCGGCTCGTAAGGCGGTATGGCGATCGCCGTCGTCGACAGCGAGATGCGGAAAACGATGAAGAACGGGGCAAGAAAGAAAAGCAGCAGCCAGGCATAGGGAATGATAATGACGAGGCGGCTATAGAACCGTGATGCGAAGGTTTCCATGGCTCAATCCTTCAGCAGCACGCCGCCATTCTCATCGAACGAAACCCAGACGTCCTGATCATAGGTAAAAGGGTCGTCGACGGAACGCTGCGCGTTGAGGGAAGAGGCTCTGACGAATTTGCCGCTCGGCAGCTTGATGTGGAAGACGGTCATGTCGCCGAGATAGCCGATATCCCAGATCTCCCCCTTGGCTGTATTGACCGAGGCGTTCGCGGGTGCTGCGCGCGTCACACGGATCTTTTCCGGGCGGATGGCAAAACCGACCGAATTGCCGACGGCCGGCGTCTCGGTGGCGGCGCTGCGGATCGTGAAGCCGCTTTCGACTGATATCTCGACTGCGCCGTCTCCCGACGCGGTCACCTTGCCGTCGAAGATATTCACGTCGCCGATGAAGTCCGCAACGAAGCGGCTATTCGGCGCCTCGTAGATTTCGGCGGGCGTTGCCACCTGCACCACCTTGCCGTGGCTCATGACTGCGATGCGGTCGGCCATGGTCATCGCCTCCTCCTGGTCATGAGTGACCACGACGAAGGTGAGGCCGAGACTTTGCTGCAGATCCATCAGCTCGAACTGGGTTTCCTCGCGCAGCTTCTTGTCGAGCGCACCGAGCGGCTCGTCGAGCAGCAACACTTTCGGGCGCTTGGCGAGCGAACGGGCGAGCGCGACGCGCTGGCGCTGGCCGCCGGAGAGCTGGTTCGGTTTTCGCGAAGCAAACTGCTCGAGCTTTACCAGCTTCAGCATCTGGGCGACGCGCTCGGTCATTTCGTCCTTCGGCATGCCATCCTGCTTCAGGCCGAAGGCGATGTTCTTCTCGACCGTCATGTGCGGGAAAAGCGCGTAGGACTGAAACATCATGTTGACCGGTCGCTGATAGGGCGGCGTGCCGGCGAGATCGGTGCCGTCGAGAACGATCTCTCCCGACGTCGGCTGCTCGAATCCAGCGAGCATGCGCAGCAGCGTCGACTTTCCGCAACCGGACGCCCCGAGCAGCGCGAAGAACTCGCGGTGATAGATATTCAGCGACAGGTCATTGACGGCGGTAAAATTGCCGAAGCGCTTGGTGACATTCTTGAAGGCGATGAAAGGTTTTGCGGACGGATCGGTCCAGGGTGCGAATGCGCGGCGGATATTGCCCAAAGATTTCATAATATTCCCCGAGAACATAAGTTTTCAGCCGGCCTCCACCCCGGGCCGGTAATTGAAAGGCCCGGACGTTTCCGTCCGGGCCTGGCATCGACTTACTGGCCGGTAACGACCTTCGTCCAGATCCGCGTCGCCGTGCGCTGGGTCTTCGGGTCCCACGGCTTGACGGTGAAGAGATTCTTCATCACCTCCTCCGTCGGATAGACAGCCGGATCCTCCAGCACTTCCTTGCTGACGAACTGCTGCGAGGCCTTGTTGCCATTGGCATAGAAGGTGTGGTCGCTCGCCTTGGCGATGACCTCGGGTTTCATCATATAGTTCAAGAACTCATGCGCTTCGGCTACGTGCTTGGCATCAGCGGGGATCGCCATCATGTCGAACCACATCTGAGCGCCCTGCACGGGGATCGAATAGTTGACCTCGACATTGTTCTTGGCTTCGGCGGCGCGGTCGCGGGCCTGCAGCATATCGCCGGAAAAGCCGAAGGCGATGCAGATATCACCATTGGCAAGGGCGTTGATGTATTCGGAGGAGTGGAACTTGCGGATATAGGGGCGGACCGCCGTCAGCAGTTCCTCGACCTTCTTGAAATCCTCGGCCTTGGTGGAGTTGGGATCAAGGCCCAAATATCTGAGAGCCGTGGTCATGACGTCCTTCGGCGAGTCGAGCACGTAGATGCCGCAGTCCTTGAACTTTTCGGCGACCTTCGGGTCGAAGATCACTTCGAGACCCGGCTTCGCATCCGGCCCGAGGATTTCGGCAACCTTCTTGACGTTGTAGCCGATGCCGTCAGTGCCCCACATGTAGTCGACCGCGTATTCGTTGCCCGGATCATAGGCAGCGGTCCGCTGCTGGATCACGTCCCACATGTTGGTCAGGTTCGGCAGCTTCGACTTGTCGAGTTTCTGGAAGACGCCGGCCTGGATCTGGCGCTGCAGGAAGTCGGCCGTGGGAACGACGACGTCATAACCGGTGCCGCCGGCAAGCAGCTTGGTTTCCACGGTCTCGTTCGAATCGAAGGTGTCGTAGACGACCTTGATGCCGGTTTCCTTGGTGAAATCGGCAAGGATGCTGTCGTCGATATAATCCGACCAGTTGTAGACATTGACGACACGCTCCTGCGCAACGGCCGGCGCGGCGGAAAGGAGCGCGGCGACGGCGACCGCCGTCACGCTTGCGATGGTTGACCTCATGACTTCTCCTGTTTGTTCAAAGAGCCCGCAATCCGGACAGCTTTTCCCTCTGGTTTTGTCCGCAGACTAAGAAGGAATTTCTAAGCCCACAAGCGCAAAAACTGCGTCCCCAATCATTTCACAATCACTGGAAGTCGAAGGCGCTGAGGCCCGCCACCATCTCGTCGAGCCCGAGCGGCCGCGTTACCGGCGGCTCTGCGCGGGAAAGGCAGCCGCGCCGCTCGCAGAGCCGACAGGCCGGACCGATCGCAACCGGATCGAGCGCTGTCGCCTGCCCGTAGACCAGTCCGTCCGCCAGGGCGGCATCGCAGCCGATCAGAATCGCGGTTCGCCGGATCCTTTCACCGAATTCGACGCTCGGCCCCTCCAGGGTGCGGGCGACCGTCAAGAAGGATGTGCCATCCGGCATGACGACCGTCTCGGCGAGGATCTGGCCCGGCTGCAGGAAGGCGGCGTGAATATTGAGCTTCGGACAGTCGCCACCGAAACGGGCCTGCGGAAAGCCCTGGGCGCCGGCTCGCCGCAACCGGTGGCCCGCGGCATCGATCTCGACCAGAAAGAAGGGGATGGCTGCCGCCCCCGGGCGCTGCAGCATCGTCAGACGCATGGCGGCATGGCCGAAAGAGACGCCGAAACGCGAACGAAGAATATCGATGTCGTAACGCGTCGCCTTGGCCGCCGAAAGAAAGGCCTCATAAGGCATTGCCAGCGCCAGAGCCGCAATGCGGGCAAGCTCGAAACGGGCAATGCGGTGCGCCTCGGCGGAGGAAAACGAGAGATCGTTGAGCTCGGCATCGATGGCCGGCCGCAATGCAAGGGTGGCGGCTTCGACAGCGATCTCGTGCGCACGATCGGCCGGGGACAACCGTTCCGAAATGAAAAGCCGCATCGAATGACGATCAAAACGGCGGCGCAAATCCGGCATGACGTGCACGGGCAGGATGCGCACCGCAATGCCGCGCTCGGCGCGCAGCCAGTCCTTCAGCCCCGCAGCAAGATCAAGGCCGCCGGGCAACGTTGCGGCGAAGGCTTCCGCCGCGGCCTCTATCCGTCCGAAATAGCCCGGTCTGCGCTCCAGCGTCTCGCGCAGTTCGTCCAGCGGCAACCGGCCGGCGGCGACGGGCGCATGCCCCTCGGCAGCCATCAGCGCCGTCAGATCCGACAGCCGTGCCGCCTGCTCGCGATAGGCACGATAGAGCTTGATCATGCCGCTGGCGGCATTCGGCGCCGCCTCCGCCACCTCGACCAGTTCCTGATCGCCGGGCAGCTCGCCCGAAAGCAGCGGATCTGCGAAGACTTCCTTGAGCTGGCCGAGACTGCCGCCGGTCTGGCCCCGCAACTCCTCCAGATCAACCCGATAGACCGCCGCGAGCTTCAACAGGAGCTGGACCGTCAACGGCCGCTGGTTGCGCTCGATCAGGTTCAGGTAGGAGGGCGAAATCTCCAGCGCCTCGGCCATGGCGGTCTGCGTCAGCGCCAGCGCATTGCGGATGCGCCGCAATTTCGGACCCGCGAATATCTTCCGTTCCGCCATGTCACACCTTTGACAAAGACCATGAGCGTTTTATTTACAAAATTTTACAAATTCACAGCGCCCCTCTGTCAATCCTCGCCATCTTAACCTCTTTCCCAGGCGAAAATCAAAGGTTTTTCCTGGCTATACCACGCGAAATTGTCAATCTTGTCATCCATCCACCCGATGACGGTTTTCAGCAAGGAGAGCAGCATGACCGATTTTTACAAGCTTGTCCGAAACGCACCAGCAGGTCGCTTCGACGGCATAGAGAGGCCCTACTCGGCCGAGGACGTGCAGCGGCTCAGAGGCTCGGTAGCGCTCACCCATACGCTCGCCGAAATGGGGGCGGACCGGCTGTGGCGGCTGATACACCAGGAGGACTTCGTCAATGCGCTCGGCGCGCTCTCCGGCAACCAGGCAATGCAGATGGTGCGCGCCGGGCTGAAGGCGATCTATCTGTCCGGCTGGCAGGTGGCTGCCGACGCCAATACGGCATCGGCAATGTATCCCGACCAGTCGCTGTATCCCGCCAATGCCGGGCCGGAGCTTGCCAAGCGCATCAATCGCACGCTGCAGCGCGCCGATCAGATCGAGACATCAGAAGGCAACGGGCTTTCCGTCGAGACTTGGTTTGCGCCGATCGTTGCCGATGCGGAAGCCGGTTTCGGCGGGCCGCTCAACGCTTTCGAGATCATGAAGGCCTATATCGAGGCCGGTGCTGCGGGTGTCCATTTCGAGGACCAGCTCGCTTCGGAGAAGAAATGCGGCCATCTCGGCGGCAAGGTGCTGATCCCGACGGCCGCCCATATCCGCAATCTCGACGCTGCCCGGCTTGCCGCCGACGTCATGGGCGTGGCGACATTGGTCATCGCCCGCACCGATGCGGAAGCGGCAAAACTCCTGACATCCGATATCGATGAGCGCGACCAGCCCTTCGTCGATTACGATGCCGGACGCACGGTCGAAGGCTTCTACCAGGTCAGAAACGGCATCGAACCGTGCATTGCGCGCGCTGTCGCCTATGCGCCGCATTGCGACCTGATCTGGTGCGAGACCTCCAAGCCGGATCTCGAGCAGGCGCGCCGTTTTGCCGAGGGCGTCCACAAAGTCCATCCCGGCAAGCTGCTCGCCTATAATTGCTCGCCGTCATTCAACTGGAAGAAAAACCTCGACGAGGCGACCATCGCAAGGTTCCAGCGCGAGCTCGGCGCGATGGGCTACAAGTTCCAGTTCATCACGCTCGCCGGCTTCCATCAGCTGAACTACGGCATGTACGAACTGGCGCGCGGCTACAGGCAGCGACAGATGTCGGCCTATTCCGAGCTGCAGCAGGCCGAATTCGCCGCGGAGGTCAACGGCTATACCGCAACCAAACATCAGCGCGAGGTCGGCACCGGCTATTTCGACGCCGTGTCGCTCGCCATCACCGGCGGCCGGTCTTCGACCACCGCAATGCACGATTCAACCGAACATGCGCAGTTCAAGCCGGCTGCGGAATGAACCGAAGAGGAGGATAAGACCATGGCATCCATCGCACGCGTCCGGGAACGGGCCGAGGAGCAGGCAAGTAGCATGAATGAGGATCAGCAGACGATGATCCGCATGCTCGCCAACGATCTGCACCGGCTGAACCAGTCCGTCATGAAAGCCGTCGAGGCCGGCGTCTCGGTCGAGCTGGTGCGCTCGGCCCGTCATCACGGCGGCGACGGCAATTGGGGCGACCTGCTCATTCCGGTCGTTCTCACCAACCGGCATTGACGGCACAACCGACGCGGCCCGGCGACATCGGACCGCGCCATCGATCAGAGCGCCCGCGCCTCCGAGACTGCGCGGGCGCCTTATCGTCTCGCATCCGCGCCGAATGCCGCAGGCGTCAGCCGCGGCTCGGCCGTTTTCCGGCGAAGAGATCGGCATAGCTTCGGATGAGCTTGATCATGCGGTCGGCAACTGTCCGGATCTCAGGGCGATGACGGTCTTCGGCATTCATGACGATCCATTGACGGTGGCGCAATTCCGGCAATTCACCGCCCTGGCGCTGCAATTCCGGATGGAGATCGCCGACGAAACAGGGAAGCACGGTCTTGCCGGCGCCGGCACGCACCAAATCCGGCAGCGAACGCGGCCGATTGACGGTGGCGACGATGTCAGCGGCGGCGTGGGCGTGCGGCCAACGCAGATAGGCTGATATCGCCTCCTCCTCGCCGACGGCAATCCAGCGCTCGTCGGTCTCGGCCGCGTTGCGTCTGACATAGACGGCATAAGCCACCTCGCCGAGCTGGCGCGCTGCCAGATTGGCTTCCTCCGGCTCGAAGGCGCGAATGCCGATATCGCTCTCGCGATAGGCAAGACTTGCCCGCGCCTCGCCGATGGTGAGGGAGACGGCGAAGGCATCGCCCGGCGTGCGGATCGCGGCGAAATTTTCCGTCAGGAGCCACGCGAGCCAGGTGCCGGCGGTGATCCTCACGGTCGTGCCGCCCCCAGCGGATTGCCGCCAGGCCTCGACCTTGCGGGCGGCGGCCTCCATGTCCTGGAGGTGATCGAGCAGCGCCTGGCCATCCTGCGTCAGGCGATATCCGGTCTGGCTGCGCGAAAACAGGGTCCGGCCGACCTCCTGTTCGAGATCGAGCATGCGCCGGCCGATGGTCGCGGGGCTGAGTCCGCTTGCGGCACCCGCCCCCGTCAAGCCGCCGAGCCGGGCGACCTGCAGGAAAAGCTGATAGGAATCCCAGTTTGCGTTTTTCATCGGTGAAAAACATAACGGGGATTTCTCTGTTTATGAAGAGAAATTCGATGCCTAAATCGTGAGATGTCTTAAAGCGAAAGGACATCCCCATGATCGACTTGATCACCGTCGCAGCCGTGCATGGATTTCGCCCCCTTCGCCGCCCGAGCGGCAGCGAGGCGGACGAGGATCAATTCTATGCCGAGTTCGGAGAGAGCAGCGTCGTTCGTTTCGCCGCCTGGCTGACGTCGCTCGACCTTATTCTCAGACGCGCCGCATCGAAACGAACGCGCCGCAACGTTGCGGGGCAGTCCTGCGGCAGTCGCTGCCGGGCTCCTCAGGCGACTTTTCTTGTGCCGAGGTGAGCAGCGGCGGGTTCTGCGCCGATGCGGAAACGCTCGATCAGCGCCATCAGCGTATCGGCCTCGCCGGCCAGCAGGCGGCTTGCCTGCGTGGTCTCGGCAACCATCGACGCGTTCTTCTGGGTCATCTGGTCCATGGCGTTGACCGAACCGTTGACCTCCTGCAACGCGGCCGACTGATCGCGGCTGGCCGTGGCGATGGTCTCGACGTGGCCGCTGATCGAGATGATCTCCTGGCTGATCGAGGCAAGGACGCTGCCGGTCTTCTGGACGAGTTCGGACCCTGCCGTCACTTCCCGGCTCGACGTCTCGATCAGCGACTTGATCTCGCGCGCCGCATCGGCCGAGCGCTGGGCGAGTTCGCGGACTTCCTGCGCGACGACCGCGAAGCCCTTGCCGGCCTCGCCCGCGCGCGCCGCCTCGATGCCGGCATTCAGCGCCAGAAGATTGGTCTGGAAGGCGATGTCGTCGATCACCTCGATGATTTGCTCGATCCGCTGCGAGGCCTCTTCGATACGCTCCATGGCGGCGACAGCATCGCCGACCACGGTGCCGGAATTGTCCGCCGTCCTTTTGGTCGCGGCGACGACGTTGTTGGCTTCGCGAGCCCGCTCGGCGGAGGAGCGAACCGTGACGGTAATCTCCTCCACCGCGGCGGCGGTCTCTTCCAGGCTCGCCGCCTGCGCCTCGGTGCGTTTCGAAAGCTCATCGGCGGAGGCCGAAACGGCGCTGCTGTTGCGCTGGATCGTCGAGGCGCTGTCGCGAATGCCGGACAGCGTATCCTGGAGCCGCAGCAGGGAGGCGTTGAAATCGACGCGCAGCTGCTCCAGCCGGCCGACGAAGGGCGTGCCGATCGTCTGCGAGACATCACCCTGGGACAGACGTCCGAGGCCGGCCGCAAGCTGGCTGACGGCAAAATCGATCTGGCTGTCGAGCGAGCGCTTATCTGCATCGTTGCGGGCGCGTTCGGCGTCACTCGAGGCGCGCTGCGCGACTGCTTCACTTTCCAGATCGCGCCTGGCCTTGGCGCTGTCACGGAACAGCGCCAGGGCCCGGCCGATATCGCCGAACTCGTTTTTCTTCTCAAGACAGGGGATCGTCCCATCGAGATCGTCCGCGGAAATCGAATGCACGCTCGCGGTCAGCGCCTGCAAAGGTTTTACCGACAGGCGGATCGCATAGTAGGCGACAACACCGACGATCAGCATGACAATGGCGCCGACGCCGAGAACGAGGATCTGCAGCTCATTCAGGCGCTGGTAATAGACCTCCATCGGAATGCCGATGAAGAGAATGCCGACGTTGGCGTTCGACGCGTTCTTGATCGGGAAGTAACCGGTGATGAACTGGCGGCCGAAAAGCACCGCCGGGCCGTAATAGGCCTCGCCTTTGGCAAGAACCGGTTGGGCGGGGTGTTCGGCTGCGAGCTTGGTGCCGACGGCGCGGTCGCCGTTTTCCTTCTTGACGTTTGTGGAGATGCGGACGTAGTCGCCGCCCTGCTTCTGGAAGATCGTCGCAACACCGGCAATCGACTGCGCCGTGCGGTCGACCAGCGAATGATCGGCAAGGGCCGGAACGGTGTCCTCCGTCACGGCGGAGAGCTGATTGTCCTTCAGCTCGACCTTTGCCGCCTGATCGGCCGCGCCGTAAAGAACGGCCATGGCGCGGGCAGCTTCCTTGGCGTCGGCGACCGCCCCGTCCATGACATGATTGCTCAGATTGTAATAGGTCACGCCGACGATGGCGGCCGTGCTGATCGCCAGCAGAAACAGCGTGATCGCGACGATCTGGCGGACGATAGACGTAGAGAAAAGGCGCAGCATCAAAACCCCCGACGGCAATGAGGGCTAAATTAGAGGAAAAGCGTTAAGGAAAATTTTCCGTAAATCTGGTTGGCGGCAATATTCACCGGTGTTGTTTTCGGGTGTTTTTTTATTGTCCCGGCGGGATAGAGGAACAGCTCCATTACTGCCCGTTTGCGCGGATGGCTGCCCCTCACCCTAGCCCTCTCCCCGCTCGCGGGGAGAGGGGACGTGCCCCGCGAGAGGTGAGTGAGGAACCGAGAGGTTGCGGCCATCCCCCTTCGCCCCGCGAGCGGGGAGAAGGTGGCGGCAGCCGGATGAGGGGCGAAGCGGCGATCTTCTTGGCCGGATGTCCACGACCCCAACACATGAAAACGGCCCCGGAAAGTCCAGGGCCGTTCGCGTAAAGACGGAGTCGGTCGACGATCAGGCGGCGCGGTAAACCTGCGCTTCGGCCGCCTCGCCGTCGATCTTGAACTGCTGGATCAGGCGGCGCAGCGCGTCGGCCTCGTCGGCCAGTTCGCGGCTGGCAGCGGTCGTCTCCTCGACCATGGCGGCGTTCTTCTGCGTCATCTGGTCCATCTGGTTGACCGTCGAGTTGACGCTTTGCAGCGCGTTGGACTGGTCGTGGCTGGCGCGGGCGATCATCTCGACATGCTGGCTGATCGTGACGATCTGGGCGCTGATCTTGGCAAGCACCGTGCCGGTCTCCTGGACGAACTGCGAGCCGGAGCTGACCTCGCTGGTCGACTTGTTGATCAGGCCCTTGATCTCCTGCGCGGCGGCGGCGGAACGCTGGGCGAGTTCACGGACTTCCATGGCGACGACCGCAAAGCCCTTGCCGGCCTCGCCGGCACGCGCCGCCTCGATGCCGGCGTTGAGCGCCAGCAGGTTGGTCTGGAAGGCAATCTCGTCGATGACGCCGATGATCTGTTCGATCTGGCGCGCGGCATCCTCGATGCGGCCCATCGCGTCGATCGCATTGTTGACGACGACGGCGGAATCATCGGCGCTGCGCTTGGCCTGGCGGACGATCTGGTCGGCATCCTTGGCGCGTTCGGCCGACGAGCGGACGGTGACGGTGATCTGATCGACGGCGGCGGCGGTCTCTTCGAGCGAGGCAGCCTGCTGCTCGGTGCGCTTGGAGAGATCCTCGGCCGACTGGGCCATCTGGTTGCCGTTACCCTGGATCAATTCGACATTGTCGCGGATCTGGCTCATCGTCGCCTGCAGGCGCAGCATCGACCCATTGAAGTCCTGGCGCAGCTGCTCGAGGCGGCCGATGAAAGGCGTTTCGATCGTCGTCGAGATGTCGCCCTGCGACATGCGTTCGAGGCCGGCGGCAAGCGCGTTGACCGCGAATTCGATCTGGCGGTCCATCTCCCGCTTTTCGGCGTCGTTGCGCTGGCGCTCGTGTTCGGCGGCAGCACGTTCCTCATCGCTCTGCTCCTCGATGCGGATCTTCGAGATCGCATTTTCCTTGAAGATGCCAAGCGCCCGGGCCATGTCGCCGATTTCATCGTAGCGCTGCTCGCCTGTTATGCTGGTGTCCAGAGCGCCTTCGGCGATGCGGCGCATGGCGGCGGTAATCTGGCTGATCGGCCGCTGCAAGGTCAGCACCAGGGCGATGCCGCCGAGGATCGACAGGAGGATGCCGAGGCCGGTGGTCAGGACCGAGATGCTGTTTGCCTGGGTGCGCTCGGTGCCGGCCGTCTGCTTCTGCAGCTCGGCGAAATTGGTCAGCTTCGTCCAGATCTGGTCGAGCTCCTGGCGAGCGGCGGCATAGGCCGTGACGCGCTCGCCGATCGTATCGACGATCTTCGAGCCGCCGCTCGAAATGGCGTCGAGTGCCGGCTGGATGGCGCCGTATATGCCTTCGGCAAAGCCCATGCCCTTGGCGCTGGTGGTCAGCACCTGCATGTCCTTGCCGAGCGTGCCGGCCTGCTGCTGCAGGCGCACAAGATTATCCTTGCTGGAGTTGGCGAGGAAATCGGACAGGACGATCTGCAGCGCATAGACGGAATTTTCCAGGCGCCGGGTATCCTGAAGGACGGAGTTGGTCTGGGCGATGCGGCCTTCGAGCTCGGCGAAACGCTGGGTCGCTTCGCGCATCTTCTGCGTCGCGGTCAGCTGCGTATAGGTCGAAGTCTGGCGGAAGCGGGAAACGAGACGGCCAAGTTCGGCGACGTTCTCGTCGGTCGGATTGGGCATCTGGGCGATCGCCTTGATGCTGTCGATGGTCGCGGCCAACGCGTCGACGACGTTCTTCTGATTGGTCGGAACCGAAATGGCGATCAGACGCTGGGATTTGACGATCTCCGGCATCTGTTCATTGATGAAGGCAATCTTGTCCTGCGGCGTCTGCGGCTTGCTGTAGCCGCTGGCGACGGTGCCGAGGAAATCGCCGCCCTTGAGCAGGCGATCGGCCGTACGAAGGGTGACGGTGGCGGCGCTCTCGTCGCGCTGGAGCGCGGTCTGCAATTCCTCGGCCTGGTAGGAGACAGTGAAGCGGGTGCTGATCAGGCTCTTCTGCGCCGCGTCGATCTGCTCGTGCAGCGCCTGTTCCTGCTCATGCAGGCCCCAGAGCTTGTCGACGACGCCCGAAATGTCCTTGGTGCGGCTCGACGCTTCCGCGAGGCTGTCGCGGCCTGCCGCCTGTTCGCCGACCTGGTCGAGCGTCTGATCGAGCACGCCCTGCTGTGTCTTCAGATCCGCCAGCAGCTTGTCGCGCGCCTGCTGGCTGGTGATGCGCAGAAAGTCGTCCATCGAACCGTAAAGATCCTTGAACCCGCTCAGCGACTGCAGCACGCTGTTGGAGATTTCCATGCGGCCCTGGAGAAGCCCGGATGCGTAAAGGCCTGTCAGGCCCACCGCCGAGATGGTGACGACAAAGGGCAGAACGAAGATCAAAACCTTCGTCTTGATCCTGAAGCGGGAAAGAATCTTATCAATCAACATGACGTTCCGGGCCTTTCATACACTACTCCTCCCGCGGGCAGCCGTAAGGCGCGCCAGCCGAGTGCACATCGAGCTATTCAATTTTCATTGGGGAACCCGGAGGCCAGGCGGCAGTCATTGCCAGTTCATGTCCAAGCAGACTTGGAAATGCCCAAATAATCGCGGGCAATTGTGTCAGATTAGATATTAATTTTCAGATAAGCGGTGATGGCGGCTTAAGCCAAGGCGGTGAAATAACTACAAATTATGCATTGAGCGGCCGTCGTGTCGCGATCGGGGGCCGGCAAGGTTGCTTTCAGGCGCGCGGGAAGGATCAGATGAGGTGGGCGAGCAGCAGTGCCAGGCTGGCGGCGGTCGCGCCGGCTGCGAGCATCAGGTATCGCAGGGCGTTTATCCGGGCGTCAGGTTTTGCCTGGGTGATTGCGATGGCGCGGGCGCGTCGTGCGTTTCTGGTCATATTCGAAACCTCACTCTTATGACACAACAGTCCAACAAAACGGCTTGCCGGTAAAGCTTAATTTGGGAAAAGCTTTGCGATCCGGCAATTGAGACAGGATGGCGCACCTCTCTTAAGAAGTCTTGAATCGATGTATATTTCTATGCGTATTCGCCGGCAGCATAGCCGGAAGCCCAGGCCCATTGAAAATTATAGCCGCCGAGCCAGCCGGTGACGTCGACGCATTCGCCGATGAAATAGAGGCCGGGAACGGCCTTTGCCTCCATGCTGCGGGAATCGAGCGCCGCCGTGTCGATGCCGCCGAGCGTCACTTCGGCGGTGCGATAGCCTTCCGAGCCGGAAGGTTTGACGATCCAGTTCTGGGCGCTGTCGGCAAGGCGCAGAAGCGTCCGGTCGGGCAGATCGGCCATATTGCCGGCGATATTCTCCCTCTCGACGAGAAACTGCGCCAGCCGCTTCGGCAGAATCTGGCCTAGCGCCGTCTGCGCCGACTGGCGGCCGTTCATCTGCTTTGCCGTCTTCAGCTGCGCGGCGACATCGATATCCGGTTCGACCGCAACGACGATCTCGTCGCCTTCCCGCCAGTAGGAGGAGATTTGCAGGATCGCGGGCCCGCTGAGGCCGCGATGGGTAAAGAGCAGCGCTTCGCGGAAGGCGGTCCTGCCATGGCGGATTTCGGCCGGGGCGGAAATGCCGGACAGCGGCGCGATGGCTTCGAGCAGGCCGGGATCGAGTGTCAGCGGCACGAGGCCGGGGCGGGTTTCGAGCACGGCGAGGCCGAATTGCTCGGCAAGGCGATAGGCAAGGCCAGTGGCGCCCATCTTCGGAATGGATTTGCCGCCGGTCGCGATGATGAGAGACGATGCTTCATAGGCTACCTCGCCGGTGGAGACGCGGAAGCCCGCCGCCATCCGTTCGACGCCTGATATTTCGGTGCCGAGATGCAGGACCGCGCCAGCGGTGCGCATCTCATCCAGCAGCATGCGGATGATGTCCTTGGCGCTATCGTCGCAGAAGAGCTGGCCCAGCGTCTTTTCGTGCCAGGCAATGCCATGCCGGTCGACCATGGCGATGAAATCGGCAGGCGTGAAGCGGGCGAGCGCCGACTTGCAGAAATGCGGATTGGCGGAGAGAAAATTCTTCGGCCCGGCATGGATATTCGTGAAATTGCAGCGGCCGCCGCCCGATATGCGGATCTTCTCACCCGGCGCCCTCGCATGATCGAGAACGACGACCGAACGGCCGCGTTTTCCGGCGCGAATGGCCGCCATCATGCCCGCCGCCCCGGCGCCGATAACGATGACGTCGCTTTTGCGCTGCAAACCCGTTTCCCCGATCAAAAGTCGCGCCTTCTTTTTCCATCAAAGGACGAAAGTCAACGTTTTCAACCCCTCGCCAATTGGCAAAGTCCGGCTATGATGGCGCCACGATCAACCAAACCGGTGTGTCATGTCCCCAAAAAAGACGACGCTGAAGCCTGCCAGAAACGTACCCGCCTCGACGAAAACTCCTCCGGATCCCGGATCCCTGCGCGGCGTTGCGAACTGGAAGGAAGCGGCGCAGTGGCTGCGGGCCAGGGGCATCGAAGACATCGAATGCATCACGCCGGACCTTGCCGGCGTTCCGCGCGGCAAGATGATGCCGAGCTCGAAATTCACTTCGAACACTTCGCTGGCGCTGCCTTCGGCGATCTACCGGCATACGATTTCGGGCGAGTACCCCGAGGAGACGGAGAGCTTCCGATACGAACCGCGCGACAGCGACCTGAAGCTGATGCCCGACCTTTCGACGCTATCGGTCGTGCCCTGGGAGACCGACCCGACGGCGCAGGTGATCTGCGACATCGTCGATTCGGACGGCGGCGAAGTGCCCTATACGCCACGCAACGTCTTGAAGAGGATCATGAGCCTCTATCACGACCGCGGCTGGAAGCCGATCGTCGCACCCGAGATCGAGTTCTACCTGGTCGCCAAGAATGACGATCCCGACTACCCGCTGCACCCGCCGAAAGGCCGCTCCGGCCGATCGATCCTCGGCGGCCAGGGCTATTCGATCGCCGGCATCAACGAATTCGACGAGTTGATCGACGACATCTACCATTTCTCGGAAAAGCAGGGTCTGGAGATCGATACGCTGATCCACGAGGAGGGACCGGCGCAGCTCGAGATCAACCTGCGCCACGGCAATCCGATCGAGCTTGCCGACCAGGTGTTCCTGTTCAAGCGGACGATCCGCGAGGCGGCGCTGAAACACGACATCTATGCGACCTTCATGGCCAAGCCGATGCAGGGCCAGCCGGGCTCGGCGATGCATATCCACCAGTCGGTGGTCAATCTCGAGACGGGCAAGAACGTCTTCTCCAATCCGGATGGATCGGCCTCTAGGGAATTCTTCCATTTCATCGGCGGCATGCAGAAATTCGTGCCTAGCGCGCTGGCGATGCTTGCGCCCTATGTGAATTCCTACCGGCGCCTGCAGCCCGATATGTCCTGCCCGGTCAACAATGCCTGGGGCTATGATAACCGGACGACCGCTTTCCGCGTTCCGGTTTCCGATCCGCAGGCGCGGCGTGTGGAAAACCGGCTGCCGAGCTCGGACGCCAACCCCTATCTGGCGCTCGCCGCCTCGCTTGCCTCTGGCCTGCTCGGCATCATGAAAGAGATCGAGCCGACGGCGCCGACGGAGGATTCAGCCAATGAGGGCTCGATTGACCTGCCGCGCGGCCTGTTGGAAGCCGTCGCCCTGATGGAGGACGAGCCTGCCTTCGAAGAGGTGTTCGGCAAGCAGTTCATCGGCCTTTATGCTGGTGTCAAGCGTGGCGAGTTCGAGACCTTCATGCAGGTGATCAGCCCCTGGGAGCGGGAATTCCTTCTGCTCAACGTGTGAGGGAGCGTCATGGCATCGCAGCAGATGTGGCAGAGCCCGATCGCGCCCGGGCTATCCTGGTATCAGGCAACCGTCGGGGAGCGGCCGACCTATGCCGCGCTCGACGGCTCCAGAACATGCGACGTCGCCATTGTCGGCGGCGGCTATACGGGCCTGCAGGCGGCCTATAACCTTGCCAGGTCAGGCGTCTCGGTGGTGCTGATCGAGGCCTGGCGCTTCGGCGACGGGGCGTCCGGGCGCAATGGCGGCCAGCTCGGCACGGGCCAGCGCTGGTGGCCGGAAGAACTCGAGGAAAAGATCGGCTACGAACGCTCCAGGGCGCTGTTTGATGTTGCCGAGGCGGCCAAGCGCCATCTTCTCGATTTCGCCACAGAACATCAGATCGAGATCGATTATGTGCCCGGCCAGCTCAACGTCGCGCACAAGGCAAGCTACGAACGCGACTATCGTCAGAATGCCGAAATCGCCGCGCAGCGTTACGACTATCCGCATGTGAGCTTCATGGACGCGAAGGAAACGCAGGAGCGGCTCGGCTCGAAGCGTTTTTATTGCGGCGTGCGCGACGTCGGCACCGGCCATATCCATCCGCTGAAGCTGCTCATCGGGCTGGCGCGGGTGGCCGCCAATGCCGGCGCCGCGATCTTCGAGATGACCAAGGCAACGGCGATCCGCCAGGGCGACGGCAAGGTGAGGATCGAAACCGCAAGGGGCACGATCACCGCCAGCCGCGCGCTGATCGCCTGCGACGGCTATATCGACGGCCTCGAACCGGTGACTGCAAGCCATATCATGCCAATCCGCTCCTTCATCGGCGCCACTGTTCCGCTCGACCGCCATCCCGATGTGCTGCCGGGAGGCGAGGCCGTCGCCGATTCGCGCTTCGTCGTGCGCTATTTCCGCAAAGTCGAAGGCCGGCTGCTGTTCGGCGGACGCGAGGCCTATACGGCGGACAATCCGCGAGACATTTCTAAGCATATCCGCCGGCAGATCGCCGAAATCTATCCTGACCTGAAAGACGTCGGGATCACCCATGCCTGGGGCGGCAGCGTCGGCATCACCATGCCGCGCCAGCTCTTCGTGCGCGAAGTCATGCCCGGCGTCACCTCGATCGGCGGTTATTCCGGCCATGGCGTCATGCTGTCAAACTACTGTGGCAAGCTTTACGCGGAAACGGTGCTTGGGACATCTAGTGATCTCGACCTATTCAAATCGCTCGATATTCCCGCCTTTCCCGGCGGAGCCTGGATGCGGGCGCCGCTGCTTTTCCTCGCGTTGTCGTGGTTTGCGCTTCGCGACAAGTTTTAGTCCGATTGCGGATTTCCTCTTCCGGCAATTCGCTCTAAAACCGGGTGCCTGACAGATTCATTGCACTGCACACTGGCTTTTTTAAATCGATTAGATTAAAAGGGCCGCAACCAGCCTGATTGAGAGACAAGCTCATGAGCAGCCAGATCATTCCCGTTGAGCCCTTTGATTGCGTCGTCTTCGGCGGCAGCGGCGACCTTGCCGAGCGGAAACTTTTGCCCGCGCTCTACCATCGCCAGATCGAGGGCCAGTTCAAGGAGCCGACGCGTATCATCGGCGCCTCGCGCAGCCCGCTTTCGCATGAGGAATATCGCAAGTTCGCCAGGGACGCGCTGAAGGAACACCTGAAGAAAGGTGAATACGACGAAGCTGAGGTCGAGAAGTTCTGTGCCCGCCTCTACTATGTTTCAGTCGACGCCCGCACGGACACCGGCTGGGATGAGCTGAAAAAACTGCTCGACGAAAGCAAGGATAGGGTGCGCGGCTTCTATTTGGCGGTCGCACCTGGCATCTTCGGCGACATTTCGCAAAAGATCCATGATCACAAGCTGATCACCAAGTCGACCCGCATCGTCGTCGAAAAGCCCATCGGCCGCGACCTCGCCTCGGCGCTGCAGCTCAACGACACGATCGGCCGCGTCTTCAAGGAAGAGCAGATCTTCCGCATCGACCACTATCTCGGCAAGGAGACGGTGCAGAACCTGATGGCGCTGCGTTTTGCCAACGCGCTCTATGAACCGCTGTGGAACGCCAACTACATCGATCATGTGCAGATCACCGTGGCGGAATCGGTCGGCCTCGAAGGCCGCGCCGGCTATTACGATACGGCCGGTGCGCTGCGCGACATGGTGCAGAACCACATCCTGCAGCTGCTCTGCCTGACGGCGATGGAAGTGCCCTCGTCGATGGATTCGGAAGCCGTTCGCGACGAGAAGCTGAAGGTGCTGCGCGCCCTGAAGCCGCTCGACGCTTCCAATGTCGAGCAGGCGACGGTTCGCGGCCAGTACCGGGCCGGGGCCTCGAGCAGCGGCCCGGTCAAGGGTTATCTCGAAGAGCTCGAAGGCGGCGTTTCCAACACCGAGACCTTCGTCGCCATCAAGGCGGAGATCAACAACTGGCGCTGGGCGGGCGTTCCCTTCTACATCAGAACCGGCAAGCGGCTTACCGGACGCATGTCCGAGATCGTCATCACCTTCAAGCCGATCCCGCATGCGATCTTCGACCAGGCGGCCGGACGCATCGTCGCCAACCAGCTGATCATCCGACTGCAGCCGGATGAGGGCGTCAAGCAGTCGCTGATGATCAAGGATCCGGGCCCGGGCGGCATGCGGTTGCGCAGCGTATCGCTCGACATGAGCTTCGCCCAGGCCTTCAATGTCCGCAATCCCGACGCCTACGAGCGCCTGCTGATGGACGTGATCCGCTCCAACCAGACATTGTTCATGCGCCGCGACGAAGTCGAGGCCGCATGGAGATGGGTGGATCCGATCCTCAAGGGTTGGGAAGCCACCGGCCAGCAGGTGCAGGGCTATACGGCCGGCACCTGGGGCCCGAGCCAGGCCATCGCGCTGATCGAGCGCGACGGCCGCACCTGGCATGACGACATCTAGGACGACATCGATGGCATCGACCCTGCATTCCTTCGCCAGTGCCGCAGACCTCGCCGACAGCCTCGCCGACAAGGTCGCCGACAGGCTTTCGGCGGCAATCGCCGCCCGTGGTGCGGCGTCCATCGCCGTTTCCGGCGGTTCGACGCCGAAGGCCTTCTTCCAGGCGCTTTCGACACGTGACATCGCCTGGGACAAGGTGACGATCACGCTGGTGGACGAACGATTCGTGCCGGCCGACAATACCCGCTCGAACCACCTGCTGGTCGATGCAAACCTTCTTCAGAACAAGGCGAAGGCGGCGCGTTTCGTGCCGCTTTACCAACCGGCATCCTCCGTTGAGGAGGCCGCACGGCTTGCCACTGAGAAGAGCGCCGAAATCGGCATCCCCTTCGACGTCGTCATCCTCGGCATGGGCGGCGACGGCCATACGGCCTCGTTCTTCCCCGGCGGCAGCAATCTTGCCCGCGCGCTCGACGCGTCGACGCCACGCGGCGTCATCCCGATGGAAGCGGAAGGCGCCGGCGAGCCGCGCCTTACCTTCACCTTCTCCAGTCTTGACGATGCCGCACTCCTGGTTCTCCATATCGAGGGCGAAGGCAAAAAAGACGTTCTCGCCAAGGCGGAAGGCAGCGGTGACGAGGCAGAAATGCCGATCCGCGCCGTCCTGCGCCGGGCCACTTCCCCGGTCGAGATCTACTGGGCTCCCTGATCGGCCCCAGACCCGGATCCGGATGGCCGGAGCCGCCGAAACAGATAGAGACAACGAACAAGGCAGGGATTTTCAATGTCCGCTCATGCACGCATTTCTGCGATCACCGATCGCATCGTCGAACGCTCGAAACCAACCCGCGAGCGCTATCTGGAACGCCTGCGCGCTGCAGCGTCCAAGGGCGTGCAACGTTCGGTGCTCGGCTGCGCCAACCTCGCTCACGGCTTTGCGGTCTGTTCCCCCGCCGAGAAGGACGCACTCGCCGGCGACCGTATCCCCAATCTCGGCATCATCACCGCCTATAACGACATGCTCTCGGCCCATCAGCCGTTCGAGACCTATCCGGCTATCATCCGCGAGGCGGCCGCCGAGGCCGGCGGTGTCGCCCAGGTGGCAGGCGGCGTGCCGGCCATGTGCGACGGCGTCACCCAGGGACAGCCTGGCATGGAGCTCTCGCTGTTCTCGCGCGACCTGATCGCCATGGCAGCCGGCGTTGGCCTGTCGCACAATATGTTCGATGCCGCCCTCTTCCTTGGCGTCTGCGACAAGATCGTACCGGGCCTCGTCATCGCAGCACTGTCCTTCGGACACCTGCCGTCGATCTTCGTTCCCGCCGGTCCGATGACGACGGGCCTGCCGAACGACGAGAAGTCGCGCGTGCGCCAGCTCTTCGCCGAGGGCAAGGTCGGGCGCGCCGAGCTGCTCGAGGCGGAATCGAAATCCTATCACGGTCCCGGCACCTGCACCTTTTACGGCACCGCCAACTCCAACCAGATGCTGATGGAGATCATGGGGTTCCACATGCCGGGCTCCTCCTTCATCAATCCCGGCACGCCGCTGCGTGAAGCGCTGACCCGCGAAGCCGCCAAGCGGGCACTGGCGATCACCGCGCTCGGCAACGAATTCACGCCGGCCGGCGAGATGATCGACGAGCGCTCGGTCGTCAACGGCGTCGTCGGCCTGCATGCGACCGGCGGCTCGACCAACCATACGCTGCATCTCGTCGCCATGGCGCGGGCCGCCGGCATCCAGCTGACCTGGCAAGATATTGCCGAGCTTTCGGAGGTCGTGCCGCTGCTTGCGCGCGTCTATCCGAACGGTCTTGCCGACGTGAACCATTTCCAGGCCGCCGGCGGCATGGGCTTCCTCATCAAGGAACTGTTGAAGCACGGCCTGGTGCACGACGATGTGCGCACCGTCTTCGGCCAGGGCCTCGAAGCCTATACGGTCGATGCCCGTCTCGGCGCAAACCGCACCGTCCTGCGCGAACCGTCGCCGGACAAGAGCCACGATCCGAAGGTGCTTGCGAGCATCGAAACGCCCTTCCAGGCGAATGGCGGGCTGAAGATGCTGCGCGGCAATCTCGGCAAAGCCGTCATCAAGATCTCGGCCGTCAAGCCGGAGCGCCATGTCATCGAGGCGCCGGCGATCGTCTTCCACAGCCAGCAGGAGCTGCAGGACGCCTTCAAGGAGGGCAAGCTCAACCGCGATTTCGTCGCTGTCGTGCGCTTCCAGGGGCCGAAGGCGAACGGCATGCCGGAACTGCACAAGCTGACGCCGCCGCTCGGCGTGCTGCAGGATCGCGGTTTTCGCGTAGCGTTGCTCACCGATGGGCGCATGTCGGGCGCATCCGGCAAGGTGCCGGCGGCAATCCACGTCACGCCGGAAGCAGTCGATGGCGGCCCGATCGCCCGCATCAGGGACGGCGACATCATTCGCCTGGACGCGATCAAGGGCACGCTCGAGGTGCTCGTCGATGCGGCTGACATGGCCGAGCGCGAGCCGGTGACCGTCGATCTCTCCGATAATGAATTCGGCATGGGCCGCGAGCTCTTCGCGCCTTTCCGCCGCGCCGTCGGCGCTTCGGACCAGGGTGCGAGCGTGCTCTTCCACTGAGCATTATCAGGTGTGGACAAGCAAAAACCCGCGGGGCGCGCGCCAAGCACCCCGCGGGTTTTTCCGTATCGGTCCGGCCTATCCGTCAGGCGCGGATATCGAGGACGTAATCCTTGTGCGCCGGATGGGTGCTGTAGACGAAGATCTTGTTCAGCTCCTTCTGCGTCAGCAGGCGCAGGAAGCGGACTTCGATCGTGTTGTTGGCGTTCACCTTCATCAGCAGGCAGCCGACCTTGGTGATGCGGGCATCCGGAATATCCAGATAGAACTGCTTCGGCAGGCTGAACTGGGTCAGAATCGCGAGTGTCGCGCTGCTCATCGAGATCCGGACAATATCGCAGCGGCGCGAAGCCGCATGCATGACGCCCTTTTCCGTATACTCGATGCGCGCGGCATTCATGGTGTCCTCCATCTTGAACCGCGCTTCGCGGTCGTACATGAAGGATTCTTCCTTGCTCAGGAAATGAGACCTTGGCTGTGATGGATTGGAAGCGGCCACGTGCTTATCCCCCTCATAAATCGACGGGGAAAAGGTAGCAGCCGATCTTTAACAGAAAGTGAGAATTCGGCCCGTGCCGCACAATTTCTGGTGTTATTACCCCAAAAATGGCTTCCTCATTTCCGATAGGTGTGGCCGGTCGCGTCAAAGAGATGCAACTTCTGCCGGTCGGCGGCAAAACGCATCTTCTGGCCCTTGTGGACGTCGTAGATGCCGGGCAGCTTGACGACGATCGGCTCGCCGGGAACCAGGCCCTCGATGTAGAGCAGCGTCACTTCGCCAAGCGCTTCGACGATCGACACCTCGCCCTCGAAAACATAGTCGGCGCCGTCGGCAATACGCAGATCTTCCGGACGAACGCCGAAGCTTGCCTGTTTGCCCGCCTCCGACGCATCGGTCGCCACATCGAGCGTCACCGACATGCCGCCGGTCAGCGTCACCGTCGTCTGGCTGCCGGCCGCGGCGATCGTTGCGGGGATGATGTTCATGGCCGGCGAGCCGATGAATTTGGCGACGAAGAGGTTGGCGGGGCGCTCATAGAGCTCCAGCGGCGCGCCGACCTGCTCGATATTGCCGGCGGAAAGCACGACGATGCGGTCGGCGAGCGTCATCGCCTCCACCTGGTCGTGGGTCACGTAGATCATCGTCGTATCGGCCATCTGTTCGTTCAGGCGGGCGATCTCGATGCGGGTGGCGACACGCAGCGCGGCATCGAGGTTGGACAACGGCTCGTCGAACAGGAAGACCTTCGGATCGCGGCAGATGGCGCGGCCGATCGCCACGCGCTGGCGCTGGCCGCCGGAAAGCGCCTTCGGCAGGCGGTCGAGATATTTGGTCAGTTGCAAGCTCTCGGCCGCCGCCCGGACGCGGCGGTCGATCTCCTGCTTGCTTTCGCCGGCGATCTTCATGCCGAAGGCCATGTTGTCATAGACGGTCATGTGGGGATAGAGGGCGTAGGACTGGAAGACCATGGCGATGCCGCGCTTCGACGGCGGCACGTCATTGACGAGCATGCCGTCGATATACATCTCGCCGCCGGTGATCGCCTCGAGACCCGCGATCATGCGCAGAAGCGTGGACTTGCCGCAGCCGGACGGACCGACGAAGACGATGAATTCGCCTTGCTTGATATCGAGGTCGATCCCATGGAGAACATCCACGGAACCGTAGGATTTGCGGATATCCTTCAGTGTCAGTCCAGTCATTTCTCTCTCCCCTCCTGATCCTTAGGCGAGACGGGCGAAATACGCCCCCCAGGCCGGAATATCGATCTTGTCGCCATAGTTGTTGCTGATAAAGCCATGGCCCGTCAACGCCTGCCATTCTCCAGCAGGCAGGGTGACCCCAGCCTCGGCCGGGCTCATGTTGAAAATGCAGAGCAGTTTCTCATTGCCGTATTCGCGGGTGAAGACCAGGGTATCACCCTCGCTCTCCTCGAATTCGATCTCCCCCTTTGCAAAGGCCGGGTGCAGCTTGCGGAAGGCGATGAAGCGGCGATAGTGCTCGAGCACCGAAGTCTCGTCGCCCTGCTGGACGTTTACCGCGCGCAGGATGTGCTCGACCGGCACCGGCAGCCAGGGCTTGACCGTGGAGAAGCCGCCCTGCGCGACATGGCTGTCCCAGACCATCGGCGTGCGGCAGCCGTCGCGACCCTTGAATTCAGGCCAGAACTGGATGCCATAGGGATCCTGCAGATCCTGGTAGGCGAGATCGGCTTCGGTCAACGCCAGTTCTTCGCCCTGATAGAGGCAGACGGAACCGCGCAGCGTCATCAGCAGCGAAGCGTAGAGCTTGGCGAAGGCGTCGTGATCGGCGACCAGCCCGCCCCAGCGGCTGACATGGCGCATGACGTCGTGATTGGAGAAGGCCCAGCAGGCCCAGCCATCGGGTGCGGCGGCTGCGAAATCTTCCATCACCTCCTCGACACGTTCCGGCGTCAGCGGATCCGGCGCCAGGAACTCGAAGGCGTAACACATGTGCATCTTGTCGTTGCCCGAGGTATATTCGCCGACAATTTCGAGGCCACGCTGACTGTCACCGACCTCGCCGACGGCGGCGATTGCCGGGAATTCCTCGAGAACGGCGCGGAAGCGCTTGAGGAAGGCGAGATTCTCCGGACGGTTCTTGTCGTAGATATGCTCCTGAAAATTATAGGGATTGACCGCCGGCGCCGTCGAGGCGTTGCGACGCTCGGGAGCGAGCGCCGGATTGTCACGCAAGAGCGGATCGTGGAAATAGAAATTGATCGTGTCGAGGCGGAAGCCGTCGACGCCGCGATTGAGCCAGAAACGCACGACATCGAGCAATCGGTCCTGCACCTCAGGGTTATGCAGGTTCATATCCGGCTGCGAGGTCAGGAAATTGTGCAGGTAATATTGCATGCGCGTCGGATCCCACGCCCATGCCGAGCCGCCGAAGATCGACAGCCAGTTGTTCGGCGGCGAGCCGTCGGGTTTGGCGTCGGCCCAGACATACCAATCTGCCTTGGCGTTGGTCCTGCTGGAACGGCTCTGCACGAACCAGGGATGCTGGTCCGAGCTGTGGGAAATGACAAGGTCGATCATTACGCGGATGCCGAGGCGATGGGCCTCAGCGATCATCGTATCGAAATCCACCAGCGTGCCGAAGATCGAATCGACGTTCTCGTAGTCGGACACATCGTAACCGAAATCGCGCATCGGCGAGGTGAAGAAGGGCGAGATCCAGATCGCATCGACGCCGAGGCTTGCCACATGCGGAAGGCGGGCGGTGATGCCCTTCAGGTCGCCGATGCCGTCACCGTTCGAATCCTGGTAGGAGCGCGGATAGATCTGATAGATCACCGCGCCGCGCCACCAGTCCTTGTCGGGGGTCGAGATCGATTGGGAAGCCACGTTCATGGAATATCCTGTTTGAAGTCACGTTTGGGAATTGTCAGCCGCCCTTGACCGAGCCCGCCAGCAGACCGCGCACCAGATAGCGCTGCAGCCCGAAGAAGACGAGCAGCGGTACGACGATGGTGACGAAGGCCGATGCCGTCAAAATCTCCCAATTGCCTCCGCGCGAGCCGAGCAGCGCGTTCAGGCTGCCGGTCAGCACGAGATGATCCTTGTCGGTGCCGAGGAAGACCATGGCGACAAGCAGGTCGTTCCACACCCACAGGAACTGGAAGATGGCGAAGGAGGCGAGCGCCGGGAAGGACAAAGGCAAAACGATGCGGGTGAAGATCTCGAAGTCGCTGGCGCCGTCGACGCGGGCGGATTCGATGATTTCCTTCGGCAGGCCGGCAATATAGGCCCGCAGGAGAAAGATGGCGAGCGGCATGCCGAAGGCGGTATGCGCCAGCCAGATGCCGGGATAAGTCTTCGACGGCTGGCCGAGCATGGTGCCGACCTCGTTATAGAGGCGCAGCAGTGGGATCAGCGACATCTGCAGCGGCACGACGATGAGGCCGACGACGAGCGCAATCAGCAGTGCGCGGCCGGGAAACTCCATCCAGCTCAAGGCATAGGCGGCAAAAGCAGCGATCAGGATCGGGATGATCGTTGCCGGGATCGTCACCGTCAGCGAATTGATGAACGACTGGCCAATGCCTTCGCCAGTCAGAACCGTCTTGTAGTTCTGCAGCGTGAATTCCGGCGGTGCCGAGACGGACACGTAGATGCGCCGCGGCCGCGCGTCGGGCGAAAAGGCCGCGTTCTTCATGTAGCGATAGCTGCCGTCGCTGTTGATCTGCAGCGTTTCACCATCGCCGAGATCGGCGGTCATGCCGGCGTCGAAAGCGGCCGGCTGCTGCACGCGGTTGCCGAAGGCTTTGACCGACCTGCCGGTCTGCCCTTCCAGCACATTGCCTGAGATGACGTAGTTGGCGCCTTCCTGCCGCTGCTGGTCGGGCGTGCCCAGGCGAACGGCGACGGTCTGCGTCGAGCCGACGAAGGCCGTCCACCAGCCTGAGACGACGATTTGGTCCTTGTCACGCAGGGCGCTGACGAAGATGCCGAGCGTCGGGATCAACCAGATGATGACGATTAAGAGAACCGCGAGGTGAACGAAGAGACGGGCGGGGCCGATCTTGAAGTAACTTCCAACTGCGGTCATCTCAATGGCCCTTCAGTTCGCGATTGGCACGGCGCACGTTCCAGATCATGATCGGCGTGACGGCGAGCATGATGATGATGGCGATGACGGCGCTTCGGCCGGAATCGCCGCCACCGCGGAACATCCAGTCGAACATCAGGTTCGCCAGCACCATCGTCTGCCATTGGCCGTTGGTCATGGTCAGCACGATATCGAAGACTTTGAGGACGAGGATGGTGATCGTCGTCCAGACAACGGCGATGGTGCCCCAGACCTGCGGCACCATGATGCGCCAGAAGATCTGCCAGCCATTGGCTCCGTCGATGACGGCGGCCTCGATCGTCTCCTCGGGGATGCCGCGCAGCGCGGCCGACAGGATGACCATGGCGAAGCCGGTCTGGATCCAGATCAGGATGACCATCAGGAAAAAATTGTTCCAGAAGGGAACCGAGATCCAGACTTCGGGCGTGCCGCCGAAGAGCTGGACGATGGCGTTCAGCAGGCCGATCTGGACGTCATTGCCGCCGCGATATTCATAGATGAACTTCCAGATGACCGAGGCACCGACGAAGGAGATCGCCATCGGCATGAAGACGATGCTCTTGGCGATATTGCCCCACCAGATGCGGTCCGTCATCACCGCGATGACCAGGCCGAAGAAGGTGCAGGCGGCCGGCACGACCGCGAGCCAGAGGATGTTGTTGAAGATCGACTGGCGGAATTCGCGGTCACCGATCGCCCATTTGTAATTGGTCAGGCCGACGAACTGCAGACCGGTGCGATCGTAGAAGGAAAGAATGAATGTCGCGACGACGGGATAGACGAGATAGACGAAGAGCAGGAAGAGCGCCGGGCCGAGAAACAGCCAAGGGCGGATCATCGCGCGCCGGTTCAGATTGCGCGAGGCGGCACGCACGTCGCCATCGCTCACCGGCAGAGCGAAATCCAGGATCTTGTTCGAAAAATAGAAATAGGCCGAGCACGCGACAACCGCGACGACCACGACGCTCAAAGCGGACACTATCTGCCACAGCATTACGTCCCTCCCCTGCTTCCCCTGATCTTATTCCGACAGGTTTTCATTCTGACGGGCCAAGGCCGGTCACCGTCAATATGTTCGATTGCCCAATCACAATTTAGCCGGCGATGGCCGGGCTTTTTCGAACCCGGCCAGCAATGCAGGCCATGCCGCCGGCAAGCCGGCGGCATCATTTTAAGGATTACTTGATGCCGTCCCAGGCGCTCTGGATTTCGCCGGCAGCCTCTTCGGCGGACTTGCCGCCGACGAAATCGACCATGCCCGTCCAGAAGGCGCCGGCACCGATCTTGCCCGGCATCAGGTCGGAACCGTCAAAGCGGAAGGTGGTGGCGGAAGTCAGGATCTCGCCTTCCTTCTTCATCTGCGGATTGGCATAAGCCTCGGTGCTGACGCTCTTGTATGGCGTCAGGAAACTCGACTGCGCCATCCATACCTCGTGCGCGATCGGGGTCTTCAGGAAGTCGATGAAGGCACGAGCCGCCTTCGAATCCTTGGCGATCGAGACCAGCGTGCCGGCGCCGAGAACCGGCTTGCCGAGTTCCGGTTTCGAAGCATAGGTCGGCATGTAGAAGAAGTCGGCATCCTGGCCGAGTTTCGTGCCCTCAGGGAAGAATGACGGAATGAACGAGGCCTGATGGTGCATGTAGCACTTCGGCGGAACGGCAAAGAGGCCCTTCGGGCTGTCGCGGAAATCGGTCGAAGCCACCGCAGCCACGCCGCCATCGACATATTTCTCGTTCTTGGCGAACTTGCCGAATTCGTCGATCGCGGCAACGACGGCCGGATCGGTAAACTTCAGTTCGTTGGTCGTCCACTTGTCATAGGCTTCGGGTGGCTGCATGCGCAGCATGATATCTTCGACCCAGTCGGTCGCCGGCCAGCCGGTGGCGCCGCCAGAACCAAGACCGATGCACCAGGGAACGCCGCCATCCTTGACGATCTGATCGGTCAGGGCATGCAGTTCTTCCATGGTCGTCGGAATCTTATAGCCGGCTTCCTCGAAATTCTCCGGAACGTACCAGACGAGCGATTTGACATCCGCCTTGTAAGGGAAGGCATAGAAAGCTTCCTTGCCGTCCTTGCCCTTGTAGGTGCCGTAACCGACCCAGCTGTCGCCCGCGCCGTAATTGTCCTTGATCCATTTGGAGTTGTCATCGCCGAGCGGCGTCAGGAAGCCCTTGCTGGCTAGATCGGCCAGAAGGCCCGGCTGCGGCAGAATGGCGATATTCGGCGGCGAGCCCGCCTGGGTGTCGATGACGATCTGTTGTTCGTAGTTTTCGGAAGAAGAGTACTTCGCGTCGACGCCGGTCGCTTCGGTGAAATAGGCGAGAACGCTCATGAAGAACGCCTCGTCCTCTCCGCGCCACGGCCCGAAGATCGTCAGCGGCTGCCCCTTCAGATCGGCATGCGCGGCCTTGAAGTCGTCATAGCTCTTCCAGTTGAATTTGGAATCCTGTCCCGGGGCAAATTTCAGATCGGCCGCTGACGCAGCTCCGGCAAAGAGCGCCGCAACGGCAACGCCCATCAAGAATGACTTTTTCATGTGATCAACCTCCCATCACAATCCCAACCGCGCCGAATTCCCTTCAAAAGAAATTTCAAAGCGCTTTGACAACCCACTCATTTCACTTTCGGTGGAATGAAGTCAAGTCATTTCGCGAAAATCCCTCCCGAGCGGGGGAATATCGCGGCGCAGCAGCGCCTATCGTGGAAATATGGAGCGATTTTTCTTGAGTCAAGCGCTCGAGATGATACATATTTGAAAGCGCTTTGGATGCCGTTTGAAGGCGGGAGGCCTTTTAAGGCGGCTGACTGGCGGGCCGGGAGGAAGCATAGCAGGTGAATCTCAAACAGCTATCGGAATTGCTTGGGCTTTCGCAGACGACGGTGAGCCGGGCGCTCAACGGCTATCCCGAGGTCAATGAAGCGACCCGGGAGCGCGTGCTTCAGGCCGTCAAGGAAACTGGATACCGGCCGAACAAGGCTGCCCAGCGGCTCGCAACCGGCAAGGCGGGCTCGATCGGCCTCGTCATGCCGACGGCGCCGGGTCACCAATCCGACGTCCATTTCGGCGAATTTCTGGCTGGGCTCGGCGAGGAGGCCGTGCGCCATGATTTCCATTTCGTCATCATGCCGTCCGACCCGGATGATGAGGTAGCGGCGCTCCGGCGGCTTGCGATCAGCGGCAATGTCGACGCGCTGTTCATTGCCTACATGCGCGCTCACGACCCGCGACTCGCCATGCTGAAATCGCTCTCCATGCCCTATGTCGTGCACGGCCGCTCGTTCGGCACCGAGACGGATTTTCCCTATCTCGACATCGATAACGAAGGGGCTTTCTACGACGCGACGCGGCTCTTGCTGCAGCTCGGCCATACGCGCTTTGCCTTGATGAACGGTCCAATGCATCTCGATTTCGCCATCCGCAGAAGGAACGGCGTCATCTCAGCCCTTGCCGAACGCGGCCTCACGCTCGAGGAGCATTGCATGAACCACGCGCTGATGACGGACGAACAGGGCCTGCTGGCCATGGAACGGTTCCTGCAACTGCCGGAGCGGCCAACGGCGATCCTCTGCTCCAGCACGGTGATGGCGCTCGGGGCGATCCGCGCGGTCAACCAGGCGGGACTGCGGCTCGGCGAGGACATTTCGCTTATCGCCCATGACGATGTGCTGCCGCTATTGAAGCCGGAAAACTTCTCGGTGCCGCTGACGACGACACGCTCCTCGCTGCGGGCGGCAGGCGTTCGCATCGCGCAGCGGCTGATCGGCACTGTGAAAGAGGGCGGCCCCTTCCCCGACCAGGAGCTGTGGAAAACCGAACTGATCGTCAGGGCTTCGACCGGCCCTGCCCCGCAGACATAGAGCATTCTTTGTTTGGCAAGTTCGGAGAAGAGCTAGCGCACCCCGGCAAAGCGGCGATCCGTTATTCGGAAGTTCGCGTAATGACGTGCCACTCGCTTTCGCTGAGGGGCCATGGGTGATCAATTTCCAAGCTAAGAGCCCGTGGTCGATGGACGAACGGCTTTTTGCAGCGGATTGCCGTCACGAAAGGGCGGCGGCTGAACGATTGCAGTCTATCCAGGCGATTTCGACGGGCGTCGCCGAAAGAGCTGATCCCAGATGTCGTACCCCGCAGGGACAATCCCGATCAGCAGCGCAGCGGCCAAATCGAACCGTGGAACAAACGCCAGGATGACCGCGCAGAACGCGACAAGCGTCACGAATGCAAATATTGCAAAAAACCGGCTTCTGTTCATCGGTCTATCCTTTCGCAATGGGCCAGACACTGCGTCATCTCTGCACTCCATAGAGGAGATTCGGCAGCATGTAGACGATGCCCGGGAAGAGATAGATGACCACCATGCAGAGAATGACGATCAACATATACGGCATCATGCCGCGGAAGATGTCTGTCAGTTTGACATGCGGAGGCGAGACGCCCTTCAAGTAGTATGCCGACATCGCCATGGGTGGTGATAGGAAGGCCGTCTGCAGGTTGATTGCCACGAGGATACCGAAGAACAGCGGATCGATCCCGAAATGCGGCAGCAGCGGAATGAAGATCGGGATGAAGATGACGATGATTTCAGTCCATTCCAGAGGCCAGCCGAGAATGAAGATGATGACCTGGGCCAGGATCAGGAACATCAGCGGCGACATATCCAGGCCGGTCACGAAGTCACTGATGAATTGCTGGCCGCCGAGATAGGCGAATACCGATGCGAAGGTCGCCGAACCGACGAACAACCAGCAGACCATCGCAGTCGTTCGCGCCGTCAGATATACCGACTCCTTCAGTCGCTGCCAGGTAAGCGCCCGATAGGCCGCAGCAAGCGCCAGTCCCCCCAATGCGCCAATTGCGGCGGCTTCCGACGGCGTTGCCAGGCCGAAGAGAATGGCACCCAGCACCGCAAGAATCAGAAAGGCGAGCGGCGCGAAGGATGTAAGCATCATCCAGGCGAGTTGCACCGGCGTGTGCTCGCCCACATCTTCTTTCGTTGGCCGCGGCGCCAGTTGCGGCTGCAGGATTGCTCGCACCACGACATAGATGAGATAAAATCCGGCCAGGGCGAGGCCGGGCAGGAGCGCCGCCGCATACATTCGGACGACCGAGATCCCGGAGGTGGCCGCATAGACGATCAGCAGGATGGAAGGCGGGATCAGGATCCCGAGCGTGCCGCCCGCGCAGATCACGCCCGTCGCGTAGCGCACGTCATACTTTGCCTTCAGCATCGCTGGTAGGGCGAGCAGTCCCATCAACGTCACCACGGCCCCGACGATGCCGGTTGCGGTGGCAAAGAGTGTGCAGGTGGCCAGGGCGGCGACCGCCATCGAGCCGGGCACCCGGCGCGTGACGCTGAATAGCGTCGAGAACAGCCGATCGACGATGTTGGCTCGCTCGACGATGTAGCCCATGAACAGGAACAGCGGGATAGCTGTCAGCACGTCGTTCTGGATGACCGAGTAGGTCTGGTTGACGAACAGATCGAAGATCCGGTTGTTGAAGAAACCGCCGATCCAGGTCTGCGCCAGTGTAAAGGCATCACCGCCGGATTCGAGCGCGCGGTCATAGCCGCGCCACATGCGGCCGGCATCGAAATAGGCATAGTATCCGAAGCCGACACCGAGAGCCATCAAGGTGAACGCCACCGGGAAGCCGAGGAAGATGGCGAGGATCAGGATGAGGAGCATCCCGACGGCGATATGTGCATCCGTCATTGAGAGTCCCGATCCCGTGGTTCACGTCCGGCGTCAAGTCCCCGCGACGGAAGGAAACCCTCGTCCTCGGAGTCGAGCACGTCCAGGCTCTTTGTTTCCAGTAGTACCTTTTCCAGTTCTTCGACATCTTCGGCCTGCTTCGGCCATTCGCCCGTCCTTATGCAGAGAATGCAGCGGAAGACCTGCGCCACGCCCTGCAGGAACAGGAGAATTCCGGCGGCGACGATCACAGCCTTGAACTGGAAAATCGGCACACCGGCGGGACTGTTGGAACTGACCTCCAGGTAGCGCCAACTGCGTGCGGCATATTTCCAGCCCGAGAACACAAGCGCGGTTATACCGGGAAAGAAAAAGATGAAGTACAACACCAGTTCCAGCCTGGCCTGCGTGCGCGGTTTCCAGAGCCGGTAGATGAAGTCGCCGCGCACATGACCATCACGCGAGAGGGTATACGCTCCCGCCATCATGAAGATCGTTCCATAGAGCATATAGCTCAGATCGAAGGCCCAGGGGGTCGGCGCGCGAAAAAGGTAGCGTGCAACAACCTCATAGCCGACGCCGAAGGCCATGATGAGTATTCCCCACGCGAACACCTTGCCGAACCACGCCGACAATTCGTCGGCGAATGCAATGTAACGGAGCATGCAAGCGCCTCCCTAACCTCGATGAGGGACGAGGCCCGGAAATACCGGGCCTGCACCATCTATTTTCCGAGGTTCAATTTTCCGGGGAAATAGTGCTCATAGGCGAGTGCGAGATCGGCGGAGTTCATCAATTCGTAGTACACGACCCTCTCCACCCACTGCCGCTGACTGTCGAGCACCTTCTTCATGAACGCATCCGCTTCAAGCGTCGGGATGATCTCATCCCAGGCCTTCAGTTGCGCGTCCAGAATTTCCTTTGGAGTGCGGTGCACGGTCACGCCATGTTCGGCCTGGAGTTTTTGAAGGTCGCTTGAATAGTTGTCCATCGCGGACGCTGTTATCGCCGTGCTTGCTGCCTCCACGCCATATTCCAGGATCGCCTGCAGATCGTCGGGAAGGTCGTCAAACACATCCTTGTTGAAGAGGAACTCGAAAGATTCGCTCGCTTGATGGTAAGACGACAGCATGTAGTTCTTGGCGACATCCTGCGAACCAAACCGTATGTCAGAGGAGGGATTGTTGAACTCGAAAGCGTCGATGACACCTCGCTCCATTGCCGGCACGATCTCGCCGCCCGGAAGTTGAGCGACGCTCATGCCCATGTTCTGCATGAGATCGGCGGCGAGCCCGACCGTACGATATTTGAGGCCGTTGATGTCGTTCACGGTCGCGACCGGGTTCTTGAACCAGCCGAACGGCTGCGCGGGCATAGGGAAGCCATAGAAGCCGTAAACGTTCAGCCCCATGATGTCCTGGGTGAGTTCTCGGTAGAGATCCTTGCCGCCACCTTGATGGAACCAGCCGAGCATGGTGGTTGCGCTGCCGCCAAATACCGGCCCGGTACCGAAGAGGGAAGCCGCCTTGTGCTTTCCGTACCAATAGACGGGAACGGTGTGGGCTGCGTCGATCACGCCATCGTTGACGCCGTCGAGCACCTGAAACGCGCCGACGACCGTACCGGCAGGCATTAGTTCGAACTTCAGGCGTCCGCCGGACATTCGTTCGACCCGTTCGACGTACAGGCGGGCAAAATCCATCCAGATGTCCGACGCGGGCCAGGATGTTTGCATTTTAATGACGGTGGGTGCCTGGGCCAGCACGGCCGGGGCGGCAAGAGCCCCAACTGCGGTTGCTCCAACGAGCGTAGATGCTCCCAGCAACTCTCGACGCGATACTGCCTTTTTGCTCATTTTTCTTCCTCCCTGGATTGCTGTCGGATTCTCCCCAGTCTGCAAAGTTGAAGAAGAGGGCTCCCAACCTTTTCGCGATCAGTATCGACAACTGATTGTTCTCATTTGTCTAATATATACACTTTTCGCAATTCTGACAGACGTTCAACTGTTGTTGATGACAGCTTGGGGCTGTAGTCCAACGGCCGGGCACAGTACCGCTGCTCCGGATCGTGCGGACTACCTCAGCTTAGAGTAAAAGCTGCTTTCGCCCGTCGACGATGAACTGCCCTGTGCTGAACTGGAACCATGTGCTCGTTCTTGATCGCGTTCGTCCAAGTCGATTAAGCCGGCGAGAGCCGACGTCCACACATGGCGCACAGATGTCGTCTCGTCAAACCAATGCTATGGCCGCTTTCGGGGAGCGGCAACAATTGCCTGTATGACCGAGAAGGCGGCGCGAAGCTGTCATGGCTGAGCTATAGTAAAGCTGTTGACGAGATGCGAATTCGCGACCAGCAAAACAGGCTTTCGAACAACTGGCCTAAAGGCGCGTCGGATCAATCGAATTTGATACGAGGCTCTTTAGCCGCTTGCGTTACAATCAAAACTGCGGCGGGGTCTGCCCGGCGGCCCGATGGGCGGCGATGACGGTGTTGGCCATCAGCATGGCGATGGTCATCGGGCCGACGCCGCCGGGAACCGGGGTGATGGTGCTGGCGACTTCTGAGACTTCAGCGAAGGCGACGTCGCCGACGAGCCGGGTCTTGCCCTCGCCCTTCTCAGGAGCCGGCACGCGATTGATGCCGACGTCGATCACGGTCGCGCCCGGCTTGACCCAATCGGCCTTGACCATCTCCGGCCGGCCGACGGCGGCGACCAGAATATCGGCATTGCGGCAGACCTCGGCGAGGTTCTTCGTCCTCGAATGGGCGATCGTCACCGTCGCATTGGCGTTGAGCAGCAATTGCGCCATCGGCTTGCCGAACAGGTTGGAGCGGCCGATGACGACGGCGTTGAGGCCGGACAGATCCTCACCATGGGTGCGGCGGACGAAGACCATGGCGCCGGCCGGCGTGCAGGAGACGAGCCCGGTCTTCAGATCGCCGGTGGCAAGCTTGCCGGCATTGACGACGCTCAGGCCGTCGACATCCTTTTCCGGCAGGATCGACTGGATGATCGGTTCGCTGTCGAGCGGCTTCGGCAAGGGCAATTGCACCAGGATGCCGTGGATCGACGGGTCGGCGTTCAGCGTGGCAACGAGGGCTGCCAGCTCCTCTTGCTTCGTCTCGGCCGGCAGCGTGTGCTGAACGGACTTGAAGCCGCATTCCTTGGCCATGCGGCTCTTGGAGCCGACATAGGCGTGGCTTGCCGGATCGTCGCCGACGATGATGACCGCAAGGCCTGTGGTGACGCCGCTCATCCTTTCCAGCGCCGCCGTCGCACTCTTCACCGTCTGAATGACCGATGCAGCTACGTTCTTGCCATCTATTACTGTCGCCACGCGTCTCTCCGCCCTGTTTCACGTCAATCTATGGATAGTTGGCGAGCGTCAAATGCCCGCTAACGCCCTATCCTGTCGGAAAGCGGCAAGGCAATATCAAACTTGCAAGGAAATGTTTGTTCAGCGCAGCGGCTGCCGCGCTTCCATCACATGAACGCGAAGCCGGTCCCGCAGGCCTGAGATTTCGGAGCGCAGCACCTCCATCTCGTCGACCGTCGCCGAGCCCGGCACCGGCGATGGTGGCGAAGAGGGAACCGATGGCGACATCGGCAAATCCGCAGCGGATTTGCGCGAGGACAGCAGGAAAGCCAGGGCAAGACCGATTGCCAGGCCTGCGGCGGCTCCAGCCAGCGCACGGCCGATCAGGCCATTGGTGGCCGATATCGTCGACGCCTGCGGCGGCTTCAGAATGGTAATATGTCCGTCGCCGGCTGCCCCCGATGCCGGCGACGCCTCTTCCAGGCGCGAGCGCGCGGCATCCGCCTTCTCGCGCAGCTCGGTCAGCCGCGACAGATCGACGCCGGTATCCCGGCTCTGGGCGATCAGCGTGTTGCGCCGCTCATTCAGGCCCTTGCGCGCATCTACCGCAGCCTTGGCAACGGCATTGGCGACCTGCGCGAGCCGGGCAAGCTCCTTGCTCATGTTCTCCTTGAGACCATCCGTTTCGGCCTGCTGCTGCAACAGGCGCGGATGGCGCGGACCCAGCTCGGCCGAAAGCTGCGCAAGGATCGTCCTGGCAACAGCGTATTTGTCGCGCCAGTCTTGCAACGCCGGCGAGAGCATCTCGGAGGGGAGCGAACCGTCCAGCACGCCCGCAAGTTTCGCTGCCTTCAACCGGTCGGCCTGCGCCTTGGCGGCCAGAATGTTCTGATCTGCTTCTTTCAGCTCGGCATCTAGCCGGTCGATCTGGCGGCGAAGGTCGGTCGCCACCTTGACGTTGCCCTCGCCGCTCCTTGCCGTGAAAGCGGCAAGCTCCGCCTTCGCCTCCTCATAGGCCTTGCGCAGGGCGGTATCGGTTTCGGTGCTCCGGCCGTGGCCGCTGACTGCGGAAACCGCTTCGGCAAGCCGGGCGGCGATGCGCATGGATTTACCGCTGTCGCCGGTCGTTACCATGACGAGGATCGTGCCGGCGACGGCATCGGGCACGATCTCGACGGCATGTTTCAGCGTGGCCTCGGCGCGCGAGGCGGGATCGGCGGCAGCGCCTGTGGCCGAGAGGAGATCGAGCGCAACCCCAAGCGCATTGGCATTGGCGCCGGCAAACTCCGGATCGCGATCGAGTTTCAGCGCAGCAACCGTCGAAGCCACCACGCGCGCCGAGAGCAGCCCTTTCGCCGCAGCCTGGGTGAAGGCGGCGCGGCTTGCCGCATCCGTCTTTATCATCAGCGTCGTCTCGGCGCGGTAGAGGGCCGGCGAGACCGGCATCAGCGCCGGCACGCCCGCGCCGAGGATCGTCGCGGCGACGACCGTCATCACAAGGCCGAAGCGGCCGGTGCGCCGACGCGGAACTGCCGGTTTGGGCTCGGCAAGTTTTTCATGGACAGCGATCGCCCCTTCTCCGATCGCAGCACCCGGCTGTTCATGGCTTGCCGGCTCCGGCGGAAGAGGCCGGCCGATATCGTTGGCGGCCCGCAGGTTGTTGCCGAGGATAGTTTCGATGCGGTCGACCAGCGGCGACGGGCGCAGCGCTTTTGCGCGCTGCTCTTCGAGCGCGCGGCCGATGGCGCGCAAGAGTTCGGCCTCGGGCGGGGCTATGTCAGGCCCCTTCGATCGCGGCGAGCGATAAGAATCGTCAAAGGGTCGCGGCGCTGCGGCGGCGCGATCCTGAAAGCTGCTTCTGGCCCTGCTATCGTACATTTGCGCCACATCTCATGCACATGATGGCCGAGTTCGCTCATCCGCACGCGATGCAGATGATTAAGCTACTCTAAATATTCATGGCAAAGAAATGGTTAACCGCGCTGGCAAGAATTACGGTCCGGTTTCTCGGGATGGCTAGCGCTCTTTGCGCGACAGACAAGGCGCGCCGCCCTCCAGCCTCAGCTCGCCTTCCTGCGGTCGACCGGCGGCTGCACGACGCTGCGCTGCTCTTCCGGGTGGCTGAGGATTCTCTCGCGCCGGCGGAAGCGGTAGCGCAGGACATGGAAGAGGAAGACAGGAATGCCGATGATGTAGCGCCGCCAGAGACGTGCGGGCTCCTGTATCAGGCGATAGGCCCATTCAAGGCGCATCATCCGCACGGTCTTCGGCGCCCGCGGGACGGCGCCGGAGACGAAGTCGAAGAGAGCTCCCACCGTCAGCACCAGGCGCGCATGGTCGGCACGGATCTTGTCGTGGACCCATTTCTCCTGCAGCGGCGTCCCCATGCCGACGATCAGAATATCGGGTTTCTGGCGCTCGATCTCCTCGACGACATCAGTGGAATCGACCTTGTCGAAAAAGCCGTCGGAAATGACGATAAATTCGTGCCAGGGCGTGTGCTTTCGGAAATTCTCGGCCGCTGCCTCGACGACCGATCGCGTGCCGCCGATAAGGCCGATGCGGCGCGGGGCCTCCATGAAGGTAAGGAAGGCCGGGACGAAATCGGTGCCGTTCAGATTGGCGGGAAACGGCGCGCCATGAGCGATCTGCGATGCGATGTTGAGGCCGATGCCGTCCGGCAGCACCAGATTGCGCGACATGATCCGGTAATAATCATCGTCGCGCAACGCCGTCAGCATGTTATGGGCGTTGACGAAGCAAACCACGGTCTGCCCGACGGGGATGGAGGCCAGCTCGTTGATAAAAACGAGGGCATCGTCCCAGCCGAGATCGCAGACGGGCAGATCGAAGATCGTCCGCCGCGACGCAAGCACCGCGAAGTTCGCAATCAAATTCATTCCTACCTCCTGCCGAGGGTGCGTCATTCGCCCGAGATCCCGGAAAACAAGCCCATATTTCCGCACCCGGAGGTCTCGAAAGGACCGGTCGCGTAACGGCTGGACGGCGTCGCCCCGATCGCGGAAAACGGCGCATGCCAAGCTGTGCCAGCTGATATAGCAGGACGGCTTCAAACAACTCTTAGGAAAATTCCTTGAATTTCGATGCTCGTATAAGTGGTTTATTAACCAAATGCGTCCCAACGACAAACGGCGCCCGAAGGCGCCGTTTGTGCATAGATAATCCGTTGTCTCAATGGGCGGCCGGGGCCGGTGCTCCCTCGGCCGGCGCGCCTTCGATGATCTTGACCGGAGCCCCGAGTTTCTTCGGCTGTCCGGCCGAATTTTCCTTGACCTCTTCCTTGGAGAGATAGTCGAGCTGCTCCAGCATCACGTCGGCGACATACTCGCCGCCGAGGCGCTCGTTCATGCCCTTCTTGATCTCATCGCGGAAGGCTTTCGGGTCGAAGGATTTGATGTGTGCGAGATCGACCATCTTGTTGCCGACGAGCAGGCTGAAAAGCTGGTCGGTCGTCATCTCGGTCAGCGGCAACGTCACGCCCTTCAGCATCTCCTTGTTCATCATGAAGGAAATGCGGCCGAGGAAGTAACCGGTGATCGCTCCGTCGCCGATGACCGGCACAGTGATCGTTTCACCTTTCACCAGTTCGAGCGCGCCCTGCTTGGAATCGATTGCCGCAGGCGCCGGCGCCGTCGCCAGATACACCGAAAAATAGACCGAGGCCAAGGTGATGGCGCAAACCCAGATACCGGTGAGGACGAGCTTGATCATCAGTTTCCACGCGCGGCGAATTGTTCCTGGGAATAGGTGCCGTCGGCGTCCGCGTCCTGAACGGCATTCTTGAGGAGGTCGGCCACGGCACGAACCGCTTCGAGATGCGCCTCGACGCGCCGGGCGTTCAGGACCAGCTTCTTCTTCAGGCCGTGCAACTGATCGAGATGGGCTGCGGCAAGCTCGGCCGGATCGGTATCGCGGAAAAGCATCGACAGCTCATAGAGGCAGCGGCTCTTATGCGCATTGGAGACCTTGAGATCGAACTGCGGATCGCTGCCGATCCGAGTGTTCTCATTGTCGATGATCATTTCGAGGCGTCCGAGAACGGATTTGATCCTGTATTCGTTCGAAACTATTTCCATTTTACCCTCGATTATGCGTCGCTTGCTGTCTTGGCGTCGGCCGTCGGCGTGCCGAAGGTCTTACGCTGGAAGTCGTCGATCATGCTGAGCGCGGTGTTGCGGTCACGATCATCGGTCGAAGCGTTGACGATCTTGCCTTCCTGGCGGCGCAGCTGCTCGCTGTACATCTGCTTGGCGATGCCGATGCCGTCGCCCTTGGCCATGGTGTTGCCGAGCTGCTCGGCCATCATGCCCTTCCAGATATCGCCGGTGGCACCCTTGCCGTAGACCTCTTCACTTTCGCTCGGCAGCATCGACTTGACGAAGTTCTGCAGGACCATGGCCTCGAACTTCCGGTAGCTTTCCGGTACTTCCTCGGCCTTGGTGCGGTTCTGGATGTTGGAGAGGCCGCTCTTCTGACCGATATGATCGAGAACATCGACCGTATTGGAGAAGCCCTTGCCATTCTCGGCGAGGCTCGTTGCGGCAAATGCCGCACGGTTTGCCTTCAATTTTTCCTGGGCCACCTGAACCTCCATGGGGTCGGCAGCTTTGACCACGTCCAGGACCAGATCACTGGGGGGCGAAATAGCCACGTTACAATCCTCTAAATTAAGATCGTAACGATTATGGTTTTTGAAGCTTGCTGGAGGCTGGCGTTGCGAATTGCTGATCGATCACATCGTAGACGGCATTGTCATCGGCCTCGCGACGCTCCGCATCGAGGGCCTCTTTCATGCCCTCTTCCAGCCGATCACCTTTGGCGCGCTCGCGCGTCAGCCGCATCTCGTGGATCTGCTGCATGCCCGTCAGCTGCTGATCCTTGATGGAAAGCCGGCCGAATCGATCGGCGTAATTCTGCGAGAACGCGTGGTGGACGGGGTCCATCGAGCCGAGAGCGACGATAACGTCATCCATCGCCGCATTGACCTCGATGCGTTGACGGCTGGTTTCGGCCAGGTCGTTCTCCGCCATCCTCTCGATATGCCGCTGCACCGTCAGGAGACGCTTGAGCTTCTGGGAACGGCTCTTTTCGATCATGACAGCCTCATCGCCCGATATAGATCGAACCGAAGGATTGGCCGAACTGGCTGACCAATGCCGCAATCGAGAAGTAGATCAGGAAGAGCCCGCCCATCAACAGATAGGGCGTGGAAATGAAATAGACCGGAATCTGCGGCGCCAGCTTATTGATGAAGCCGATCGAGACATTGAAGATCAGACCGTAGATCAAAAACGGACTCGAAAGCCGCAGCATGATGTAGGTGGTCTGCTCCAGTGTGTCGGAAAAGGAGATCAGCGTCGCGCGCATCTGCGTCAGGCCACCGAAGGGTATCGTCGTGTAGGAATCGATCAGGGCGCGGAAGACGATGTGGTGGAAATCCATGATGAACAGAATCATGATGCCAGCAAAGGTGATGAAGGCCGAAAGGCTGGTCTCGGGCGTGTCTTCGATGACATCGGTGAAGCCCGGCTGGGTATAGCCTACCATCATCGCGATGATCGACGCGGCGAACTGCATGCCGAGCGTATAGATTCTCGCCAGCATGCCGTACATCACGCCGACCAGCGATTCGCTGAAAATCAGGCCGATATAGGTTCCGGAACCGGTGTGGACCGCCGGATAAACGGTGTCCCAGAGCAGCGGGATGACGGCGATCGACAGCGCGACGGCGACGAAGACGCGCAGCTGCTCGGGCACGCGCGCCGAGGAAAAGCCCGGAAGAGCCAGGACACAGCCGCCGATCCGGCAGAAAACCAGAAACAGGGCAAGAACCGTCCCTTGCGGGTCTGCTATCATGAAATCGAGCCCAAAATCTTTATCTCGATGCCCTTGGCCAATTCGACATGCGACAGGACCGGGAGCGTGGCGAACAGCCGTTCGATGATCATGCGCACATAGGAGCGTGTTTCCGGCGACGTGACAAGGGCGAATGGCAGGCCGCGATCCATGAACTCACGGATAACTTTGCTGGCCTGCTCGCTGAACTCTTCGAGGCTGCGCGGATCGATGTCGAATTCGATCACTTCGCCCTTGGCATCGCGCTTCAGCGCCTGATGGAAGGCGAGATCCCATTTGCTGCCGAGTCTCAGCACCCGCAGCACGCCATTATCCGCGAGATCCCCGCAGAGCTGCTGGGCCATGCGGATGCGGACGTGCTCGACGATCTGCTCGGTCTTCCTGACATGCGGGGCAAGCTCGGCCACCGCTTCGAGGATGAGATGCAGGTTGCGGATCGAAACGCGCTCGGCAAGCAGGAGCTTGAGCACCGCCTGCAGGCCCGAATAGGACATGTGCGACGAGCATATCTCATCGGCGAGCTTTTTATATTCCGGGTCGAGGCGATCGATCAGCACCTTGACGTCCTTATAGGACAGAAGCTGCGGCAGGTTGTTGCGAATGACTTCGCTCATGTGCGTGAGCACGACGGAGACGTTGTCGATCGGCTGGAAGCCCTCGCGTTTCAGATCGTCGGCGAAGTTTTCGAGGATCGAAACCGCCGGCATGCCGAAAGCGGGCTCGCGGATTTCGTCGCCGGGAATGCTCGGGCGCCGGCCGGCGCCGGTGACGACGAGGACTTCGCCGACGCGCAGCAGGTTGGAGGCGACCGTCGTGCCGTGGATGCGGATCTGATAGGACTTCTCGGCGATGGCGATGTCGTCCGTCACCTTGATTTCCGGCACGACGAAGCCGTATTGCGTGGCGAACTTCTTGCGCATCTTGCCGACGCGGAACGCCAGCTCCTGATGGGCGCCGAGCAGGCGCGTCGAGACCATCTTGCCGAGCGCGAGCTCGATTTCCGAGGTGCGCAGCACCGACTTGACCGAATCCTTCTCCAGCTCCTTGGTCTGGACGACCTTCTTTTCCTCCTGTTCGCGGCGAAGCTTGTTTTCAGCCTCGACCTGACGCGGAATGAACCAGGCGCCGAAGGCGAGAAGACTGCCGAGGACCACGAAGGGGACAAAGGGCAGACCCGGCATCAAAGCCAGGACAAACATCAGCACCGCCGAGACGGAAAGCGCGCGGGGGTAACCGCTCAACTGATTGACAACAGCCTGGTCGGTGGAGCCGGTGGTGCCGCCGCGGGAGACGAGAAGGCCGGCGGCGAGCGAAACGATGAGGGCCGGCATCTGCGAGACGAGGCCGTCGCCGACGGAGAGCTTGACGAAGACGTCGGCCGCTTCGCCGATCGGCATACCGTGGCGGAAATAGCCGATGATGATGCCGCCGAAGACGTTGATGGCGGTGATGATGAGGCCGGCGACGGCGTCACCGCGCACAAATTTCGAGGCACCGTCCATCGCACCGAAGAAGGAGCTTTCCTCTTCGAGTTCCCTGCGCCGGCGCTGGGCTTCCTTCTCGTCGATGATGCCGGCCGAGAGATCGGCGTCGATCGACATCTGCTTGCCGGGGATTGCGTCCAAGGTGAAGCGCGCGCCGACTTCGGCGATGCGCGTCGCACCCTTGGTGATGACGATGAAGTTGATGGTGATGAGGATCAGGAAGACGATCAGACCGATGACGAAGTCGCCGGACATGACGAGGCTGGCGAAACCGGCGATGACGCCGCCCGCCGCATCGTGGCCCTCATTGCCGTGGGACAGGATGACGCGGGTCGTGGCGATGTTGAGCGCCAGCCGGGTCATCGTCGCGATCAGCAGGATGGTCGGAAAGGACGAGAAATCGAGCGGCTTCTGGATCCACAGCGCGACCATCAGGATCAGCACCGAGAAGGCGATCGAGAAGGCCAGCCCCATATCGATCAGGAACGGCGGGATCGGCAGGAAGAGAATGCAGATGATGCCGACGATCCCGAGGGCAAAACCGACATCGCGCAGGCTCGGGGCGACTTTCGGAAGGGGGAGTGCAGGTGGTTGCGCCATGACGAATCCGTCTCTTCATGAGAGGAGGCGGAAACGAAGTCCGCCCAGTTCGGATCGAGACTTAAATGGCGAAGCTTGCGCGAAGTTGGCTCAGAGCGGTTCAGCTTTTCACGGAAGCGTAGAACTGCTCTAACCTTTTGTTTCTCCGCAGTCCCCGGCAAAAGCACTTAACAGTTTTCCTGGCAAAACCGCTGCGCACTTTTGCTGGAATTGCTCTAGAAGCCCGACTGGATGCGCGAGAAGACCAGATTGGTGAAAATGGAGACCTGCGAGCCGACAAAGGGGGCGGTTACGCCGACCACGACCAGCACGGCGACGATCTTGGGGACGAAGGTCAGCGTCGCTTCCTGCACCTGGGTCAGCGCCTGGATCAAGGCGATGACGAGACCCACGATCATCGCGGCGAGGACGGCCGGACCGGAGGCAATCAGCACGGTCCAGATCGCCGCCTGGAACAGATCCAATGCATCAGCTTCATTCATCGAAAGGCAACCTCATATCGCCTCGAAGCAGCCCCGCAACAGCCGGGCTGCGATTGATCGGCACTGTCAGGCGCGTCGGCGCCCGTAGTATCAGCTGCTGCTCGGCGCCTCGTCGGCAACAGTGATTCCCGCTTGCACCAGTATTTTACCGCCATCCTTGGTCGTCGCAATGATGCCGTCGGAATAAACCTTGACCGACTCGATGACGCCTTTGACGGTGCCGTCGGCGCTTTCCATATATTTGCCGACGTAGCTGCTGGCCTGGGTCAGGCTCGAGCTCGCCAGAAGCGTGTCCAGCTTCGTGTTGGTCTGGATCGTCTGCTCGACCTGAGAGAAGGTCGCAAGCTGAGCGACCTGCTCGCTGGCATCCATCGGATCGGTCGGATCCTGGTTCTTCATCTGCGCAATCAGCAGCTGAAGGAAATTGTCGTAGTTCATCGTCGCCTTGCTCTGGGCCGAACTCGATGAACTCGTCGTCGAGCTCGTCACCTTTGACGTTGCGTCTACCGCCATGGTGCGATCTCCCTGCGAATCTGCTCGACCATGGTCGGCGGCAGTTCGTGATTGTTGAGGATATTGTCTTCGATCGCGTAGAGACCGCGGATCGCCTTCAGTGCGTCGAAGGCGCGGCCGGTCGACACAAGCGCGTCGATCCGCTTCAGCTCCGCGAGGATCTCTTCATTCTTGAAGCAGGTGAGCAGCATGGTGATCGACTTGCGGAACATCGCCGTCGAGTGGTCCTTGCCCTCGGGATTGATGAGGATCATCTGCGCGATGAAATAGAGCTGGCGCAGCGGCGTCGTCGCGCCCTCCGGCTGCAGGACGTGATTTTCGAGAAGGAACGTCACATCATTCAGGAATTCCAGCGCGACCTTGCGGTCGACACGCAGGACGGCGCCGTTGATGAAGATTCTTTCCCCGGCCTTCAGAGAAATGCGAAGTGTACTTTTCATTTAAGTCCATCCCTGATGATGGTGGTAACGTCGATGATGCCCTGGTAGTTATTAGACAGACGTTTTCTGATCCTGTCGCATTCCTTCAATATCCAGATTGCGATCGAGATGAGATTGGCCCTGAGCTGGACATCCAGCTGGTTTTCCGGATGTTTCAGATCCTCGATGAAGCTGATCCACACCCGGCGCGTGTAAAACAGGGCTTCAATAGCTTCCCGACCGTATTTTTCCTTGTCGCGCGCCAACGACAGCAGCTCTACGGACCGGTCAAGGACCTGCCATTCCCGCTCTTTCGCGTCGGCCACCGAGTCCTGCATGACTTCGGCATATGAGAACTGATACATTCATGCATCCTTCTTGATATTGCGCGCCTTTGCTCATCAAAGGTAGTTTACGAGACTCAACTGCTGGATCTTCGAGACGATCGTGTAAGCGGTTTCAAGCTGCGTTTCCAAAGTCTTGACGAGGGTCGAGGCCTCGTAAGGATCGACGCCCTGAAGATCGACCAGCTTGTTCTTGATAATGTTCGACTGGGCGTCGAGAGCGTCATTGGATTTCTTGACGCGCTCCTGGGAGAGGCCGAGCTGGCTTGCCTGCGTCACGAGGCCGCTTGTCGCCTTGGCCGTGTAGCTGATGGCCTTCTTGGACACCGTCGTCATTGCATCGGTGCTGAGGTTCTGGCCGAGCAGCGCGGTGGTCATGACCGAGGCGAGCGCAAAGTAGCGCATGCCTTCGGAATTGGCGTTGGTCGAAGATTCGATCACTTCCGAGTTGCTGATGCGGCTCGTCATGTTCTGGCTGGATGCCTGCGACCAGCCGGTCGCCGCGTTCGTCCAGTTGGCTTCGCTAAACATCGGCTCGACCGTCGTCGTGATGAAAGTTTCCATCTCGGCGCCTGTAAGATCGCCGACCGCTTTCGGAATACTGGCTGCATAAGTGTTGAGGGCCGTAACGATCGCCGCGCTCGTCGCCGTCGTCTTGTCTGTCAGCGGCTGCACATCGGTGTTGATGCCGGAGAACAGGTATTCCCCGTTCACCATGGTATTGGCCGTATCCATCATGGTCGAAAGTGCGCTGGTCGCCGACTGAATTGCGACCTTGATGCTCCCCGGATCGCGGCTCCCTTGCAGCGCCGTCAGCTTCGACACGAGACCGTCGCCGACATCCTTCATCTTGGAGAGGCCGAGCTGCGAGGATTCCATGCGGGCGCTGACAAGTGAATTGCTTGCCTTGATCGAGTCTATTCTGTCGGTCTCGCGGGTGAAATCCACGCTTCTGGCGGCATTGCCGCCGAGCGAGACGCCGATATCCGCGTAGACTCCCGTCGTCGCTTCCATCGTCGCCTTGGTCATCTGGTTCTGCGCCTGGCGGATCGTCAGCCGCATCGCATTCTGAATGGCCGAACTTGAAATAAATGAGCTCTTCATGGCTTAACTCGCGATATCCAGCAATGACTTCAACATTTCATCAACTGCGTTCAGGATCTTGGTCGCCGCTTTGTAAGACTGCTCGATATCGAGGAGCAGTGTCAGCTCCTCGTCGAGGTTGACGCCAGTCTCATTGGAATAGGCTTCGTCGGAGCGCGACAGTGCCGCCGCGGTATTTTCCGCCGCCGTCGTGGCGTTGCTGCGATACTGCTCGAGCCAGCCGAGGGAATTCGTAGCGTATTCCATGATGCTGACATTCGAATCGATGCCCGTCGTCGCGTCGAAACCGACCGGCGCTCCGGCTGCGGGGTCGAAATCGATGTCGGCGCTCAGTGCGGTATATAGGCGGTCGAGTTCAGTTGTGTAGCCGCTGACACCCGACGTGTTCAGGACGAGGCCGGTGGCGTTGACGCCGCCGTCACGCAGACGCATCGGATCGCCGCCCTGCGAGGTGATCACGCGGGAGCTGACGGTGATGGTCGACGCCATGCCGGCGACCGCGGTGGCGCCGGTATCGACCGTGCCGCCGCTCCAGGTGAAGAGGCCAGGCACATAGGCCGGGGGCGCTGCGGTATTCTGCTCCTTGAAGAGCGAGACAAGGCCGCGGGCAATTTCGTCAAGCTGCTTCTGGAAGTTGGGGGCGATTTCGTCGCGGATCTGCAGGAGCGACTGGAGGCTCCCCTGCCCGGTCGTCGTCGAGCCCTTGCCGAGCGGCAGGGCGACCCCGTCGATATAGACGGAATTGCCGACAGTCGTGGCGGTATAGATATCCTGGGATTTGAACGTCACCTTGCGCGGGATCGTCTCGAAGAGGATCGTTCCGTCCGGCGTGCTCAGCACCATGTCGTTGTTGTCACGCGTCGTCGCGCTGACGCCGACGATCTGCGAAATCTGCTTCAGAATTTTCTCGCGTTCATCGAGAGCACCGGATGCGTCCGTACCGGAGGCCGTGGCGGTCTTGACCGCATTATTGGCCTTCTCGAACTGGCCGAGGAGGGTGTTCAGCGTATCGACAGCGGTGGTTATCTCTTTATCAGCGTTGGCACGAACATCCTGAACGGACCGCGAGGCATTGTTCAGCGAGTTGGCGACGTCCTGGGCGGCCGTGATGGCGCCCTGGGCGGCGACGGTGCTGCCAGGCGTAGTCCGGAACGCCTGGAGCTTCTGCTGGAAAACACCGAGATAGGTCGACGGCGACGTTTCATAGTCGTTGCCGCCCATGATCGACTTGAGATCCTCAAGGCCGCCCAGCAGGGTCTGCTGGGCGCTGTCCTGAGAGGATGTCTTCAGATACTGGCGCAGCAGGGCGTCTTCCTGTGCCCGGTTGATCTGGACGACCTGGGCGCCGTTCAGGGACGTGGTAAGCATTGCCTGCCGGCGCACGTAATCCTTGTTGCCCGCATTCGAAATATTGTTCGATACGACACTGCTCTGCGTGCCGGTATTGTTGAATATGTTCTGCGCGGTATTTAGTGCGGACGTGAGCGACATGGCTTACCCGTTACCCTGCTTATCTCTTGAGGTTGACGAGGACGTCCATGATGTCGGACCCCGTCTGGAACACTTTCGAATTGGCGGTGTAGCTGCGCTGCGATTCGATCATCTCGGTGAGTTCACCGGCGAGGTCGACGTTCGAACCTTCGAGAGCGCCTGCTTTGATCGTGCCGAGGCCGTTGGTCTGCGGGAAGCCGGTGACGGTCACGCCGGACTGGCCGTTGGCGCTGTAGACGTTGCCGCTCATCAGGGTCAGCTTGTCCGGGCTTGCAACATTGGCGAGCGGAATGCGGTAGAGCGGCTTGGTGCTGCCGTCTTCATATTTGGCATAGACGATGCCGTCGCCGTCGATCGTGACATCCTTGACCGGGGTCGCTGCCTGCCCGTTCGGCGTACCGGTGCCGGAGAAGTCGGCGCCGAGCTGTGTCAAGCCGGAAAAGTCCATGGCAATCGTCTGCCCGGTCACGCCATCGGTGATGTTGACAGCGCCGGTCGACGTCATCTTGCCGTTGGAGTCGAAGGTCAGCGTTCCGGTGCCAACTGCGCCGCCGGCGCTGTACGGGAAGGAGGTCGTGCCACCAACCGCCGCGTTTGCGTTGCGGAACATCGCCACTTCCCAAGTGGCTGCAGTAGCCGGAGGTGCAGGCGGCGGCGCTGCCGCGACCGATTGTTTGGTGAAATAGAAGTCGTACATCACCTTATTGCCGAGACGGTCGTAGGCAACCATCGAGACCTTCTTGGTGTCGGTCGTCGCCGTGGCGAGGTTAGCGCTTGGTAGCGTCGCGGGAGCGACCGGAATTTTGGCGTTGGAATCGAGATTGCCCTTGAAGACACCCGATGTCGAGGCGATGGCGGTAAGGCCATCCTGATTGACGTTGACGGGAACGAGGCCATCGAAGCCGTTGACGACGACGGCGGGAGAGCCGGAGTCGTAGGAATAGCCCATCAGCTGGAAGCCGGCGGCATTGACGAGGTTGCCTTCGTCGTCCTTCTGGAAGTCACCGGCGCGGGTCAGCACCGGCGTGCCGTCCGGTCCCTGGACGATGAAGAAGCCGTCGCCCGAAATCGCAAGGTCGGTGGTCGACGTGGTGTAGGAAATATCGCCCTGGTCGGAGACAGCCTGGCGGACGGACGTCTGCACGCCGCCGGAATTGTAGTTGCCGCCTGAGGAGGGAAGAACCAGCGAGGAGAAGCTTGTCGACACGGCCTTGTAGCCGGTGGTGTTCACGTTGGCGATGTTGTCGGCAACCGTGCTGAGGCGGTTCGCCTGCGCGTTCATGCCTGATACTGCCGTCTTCATGCTGCCGAAAATGCTCATCTGAAAACCTCGTTTTACCTGTTAAACTCGAGAGTATTTGTCGGGCCTTGCGTGAAGCTGTCTGTGATGGTGCGTTGCGAGGCCGAATATCGAGGCTCTGCCGGGCGCCGCCACCCGGCCGAGACAATCAGGCCCAATCGATGCAGTAGCCAAGGAAGCGCTTGGAATCGACCGGATCGACGCCGAGCTTCTTGCGCAGCTTCTTGCGCAGCTTCGAGATGTGGCTTTCGACGACATTCTCCTCGACCTCTTCGTCGAAGATGCCGTAGATGGCGTTGAAGATCTGGGTCTTGGTGACCCGGCGACCGCGATTGGCGATCAAATATTCGAGGATGCGGCGCTCGCGTCGGGGGAGCGCGAAGACCTCGCCATTGATCTCGGGGTCACGGCCGTCGGAGAAGACACGGATCCCGCCGATATCGGTGTAATTGGCAATCGCCTTCAGGCGGCGGCGGATCGCAGCCGCCCTTGCGAGAATTTCGCGGGGATGAACCGGTTTGCGCACCACGTCGTCGACGCCGCAATCAAACAGCGCAAGCGTGTTTTCAAGCGAGGGCTGGTCACTGACCGCAATCACCGGCGCCATCGAGCGGTCCCGGATCGCCCGAGGCAGTTCGAAGCTGCGCTGGCCCTGACCGATCAGGAAGGCCTCGACCGCCGCAATATCCGAATCGGCGGCGGTCTGCACCCACTCGCCGAATTCCGATGGATCAAAGCCGGTGGAGGGAATGCCCTCCCGGCCAAACAAGGATGTGTATCCGTCTTTCACGAGCTCACGCTCATCAACCACTACGATCATTCGTCCGCCTCCGAATCAGCGTGGCACTTCGATGATCTATGGGTACGAATCGCACGAATCGGCGACAACTCGTTAAAGTTAATGGCAGAAATTAATAGTTGATTAAGATCTGCGTGGCGATTTGATCTACATATAGTGGCCGCATCCGCTTATGCACACAAAAATTTCGTGGAAAAGTTAACGGTGCATTAAATGTGACTTGCGCAGGGTATTGATGCCGGATTCCTGCCACATTATGACACAATTCCGTCACAATACAGCTCTTCTATTTTTGGTTGAATCAATTTTGGCAGAAGTTACTCGCATTGGGAGTCCACTTGCCGTAGCCCGTGGCCACCAGATTGGCGATGACGCGGCAGACATACCGCTTCTGCGCGGGGTCGTTATTCGGACCCGCATGGTATCTGGCTACCGCCATTGTCCAGGTCTCATGACGATCATGCAGGTTGCGGAGAAACTTCGCCGCATACTCCACGTTGCGATGAGGATCGAACATGTCCTCGGCGGAGGCGAAATTCTCGCCGTGATAATAGTGGTTGATCTGCATGCATCCGATGTCGATGAGCTTCGCCCCGCTGCTGCGGGCGGCATCGAACTGCCGCATCGCGTCCTGCTCCGAGGGCGGAAAAATCGCCTTGCCTTCGACATTCATGGCATAGGGATAGAGTGAGCCCTTGCGGCCGGTCTCCGTCAGACCGACCGAATAAAGGATACCTTCCGGAATGCCGTATTTGGCGGCAGCCGACTGGATTTCGCGTTCGCAGGCGCCGGTGGAAGCAGATGCCTCAGAGGTAAACGCCGCCGGCGCCGCTGCTGCGAGCACCGCCAGCAGAAACGTCTTCCACACCGGTCTCGCCTGCGCCATTGAAGCCTCCATCCGTCCGCTGTGCCGTCTGATTATGGCGCTCGCGCGCCTCGCCGCCCTTCCCCTGCTGGGGGAGCGACTGCTGCTGGGAGGCCTGACCCTGGCTGCCGGCCTGGGTGCCGACGTCGGCACGTTCGACCGGGGCCATGCTGATGGTGACATTGTCGACCGCATAGCCCTGGCTGCGCAGCGCTTCGAGAATCTTGCCGTGATCTTCCTTCAGCTGCCGATAGGCCGTGCCGGTTTCGACCTTGAGGTCGACGTTCAGGGCGTCGCCGGACAGGCGCATGGTCGCCGTCACCAGGCCAAGATCGATCGGGTTCATCTGGATCTTCAGCGTATTGACCACCTTGCCGGTGCTCGTCCATTCCGCCGCGTTGGAGAGCGCCGAGCTCGGCTGCATGGCGCGCGCCCATTCGGAGTCGCCGGAGAGGGCGGCTGTGACGGCGGCAGAATTCGTATTCTGCGCCAGGCCGATATAGCGGCGCGATTCGAGGACCGAGACGTTTTCGACCTCAGTCTTCTTCATGCCGTCCTTCGGTCCGGCCTGGTCCGCGCCGACGTGCACATCCATCGACACGCCGCGGCCATCGGCGCGGCTGATCCGGAACGTCCTGCCATCGGCGGCTTCCGCATTCTCCGCACCGGGAACCCTGGTGTCATCAGGCTTGACGCTTTCGACATTGCCGCTGACGGCCGCCAGGGCGTCGGACGCGTGGCCGCGCGTTTTCGCGTCGATGCCAGCGGTCTTCTCATCGACAGATCCGGTCTCGCCGGTCTTGTCGGAGGATTGATGAGCGGTGGCCGCGGCCGGCAAAGTGCCCGCCCCGCCGGCGGGTTCCTGCTTCAGCATGCCGAGCACATCGGAAATGCCGCCGTCATCGTCCTCGCTATCGATATCCACCTCTGTTTTCGAGAGGTCTGTCTTGGCGTGCTTGGCGCCCTTGGCGGCGCGCCCGGCCTCATCGGCGGGCTGGTCCTTGGCATCGAGCTTGCCGAGATCGACCGGCAACTTGGGTCGATCCCTTGCCGGCTTTGCGGCGGCCTTATCGACATTCGCGATCGTTTCCGGCGGCACGTCGGACTGCGCCTTCAGCGCGGCGTCGCTGAGATCGATCAACGGTTTGGCCCCGCTGCGGCTGCTGCGGATCGCCCGGGCCACCTTCCCGGCGTCGCTCTGATCCGGCTCCACATCGTCGGGCGCGTCGCCGACGGCGCTGCCGCTTGCCTTGGCAAGCACATCGGAGAAGTCGCCCTTCTGACCGGCGGCATCACCCTTTCCAGCCGTTTTCGCGGATTTCGCGGCCGCAGCCGCCTCCGCACCAGGGGCTCCGCCCGAGACGCTCAAATCCATCATTGTTCGTTGCCTTCCTGCGCCAGAAGACCATCGATCTCGTCGAGCTTCGATCGGCTGGTCGTCACAAATGCGTTGAATGAGGAGTCGGTATCCTGGCTTTGGCCAGTCGATGCCACACCTCCCGGAACAGGCTCGGGAGACGCGCCTGGCGTCCCCGGTCGCATGGCTATCGCCGCAGCCTTTTCAGAAGTGATTTCTTGATGAGAAGTGTTAGGACCGGATGCTTGCGTCAAACTTGCCGGATCCGGGGCACGCAGGATCTGATCGGCAACGAATCGCGCAGCCGCCTGCAGCGCCTGATCGCGCGGCGAGAGCGCATTGCCGTCGATGCCGCTGACATTCTTCGCTGCGCGGTCGATATCCTCTGTCGGAAGACCGGCCATACCACCATAAAAATCCGCGAGCGGGCCGAAGGGATTGTCGGTGCCGGCCCCAAGCGACTGCACGCGTTCGACCGCCATGCGCGCCAATTCGGGCTTGCCTGAGATCGCGGCGGCGCGGGCGATGCGCAGATAGACCTCGCGCTGGCGCGGCGCATCCATGAAGGACAGGATGTCGACGACATCCTGCGGTTTCACGTCGTGATGATGGGCGACGACGAGCTTGACGAAAAGATCGGCGAACTGGCTGGCATAGGGCGAATGGAGGAAGCGTCTGACATAACGCTGCGAATAGGCGAGCCCTCTGTCGACTATTCCCTTGTCGACGCAGATGGCGAGGGAACGGCGCAAGGCCGCCTCCTCGACGATCGTGCCGGGCGCGGCAAGACGCGCCTGATCGTAGAGACCCAGCGCATCTGTCGGTTTCGTGGCGATCAGCACGTTGCCGCCGATCAGCGCCAGGTAGGGGCCGATCTTCTTGTCGCGATATTCCCTGGCGGTTTCCTCCAGCGTCTTGGCGACGAGGAGCCCCTTGCCGGTCAGATATTTGCGCAGCACGTCGGTGACGCGGTTGTCGAAATAGCCGTTGACGTCATGGGCGATCAGATATTCGAGCGTCTGCGGATTTCCGCCGCTCATCGCATAGATCAGCGCGGCATCGACATTGCGGTCGTCATCGAAGATCGAGGTATCGGCCGTGCGCAGCCGCTCGTCGATGGTGCCCAGCATGAAGCGCTGCATCTCGCCGGCTGAATGATCGCCGGCGACGACCGAATCCTGTACGAACTGCAGCGACCGCAGCATCTTGTAGGGTGCAAGATCGTCCGGATCCTGCGCATTGCCTGCGGCCGGCGAAAGCATCGCCAGGCCGAGGGCCATAAATCCGATGTAGCGATGCTGCCGACGCGCCATCCGACTATCCTTATTCCGCCTGCACCAGGATTTCGATCCGGCGGTTGGCCGCGTTGAACGGATCGGCCGGCAACTTCAGCCGGCGGTCGGCGAAGCCGGAGACCTGGGAGATGCGCGTCTCGTCCAGTCCGCCGCGCACGAGCATGTAGTAGGCGCTCTGGGCGCGGTCCATCGAAAGCCGCCAGTTCTCGTTCTGCGTGCCCTTGTACTGGCGCCCGTCCGTGTGGCCGCGGATGGCGACTGCACCACCCCTCTCCCTGAGGATCGTACCGATCCTTTCCATGGCGAGCACCATCTCCTGGCGCGGAACGGCAGAACCGATGTTGAACATTGAATCGTCGTTCTGGTCGGAGATGCTGACCAGCAGGCCGCCTTCGGAAGCCGTTACGGTCAGGCCTTCGGCGAGCTTGCCCGCAACGCCGCCGATCTGTTGCGCGATCTGCTTCTGAAGCTGCTCTGCTTCCTTCTTCTGCTGCTCGGTCTCGTCAGCGCTCCTGTCGGCATCCTTCTGATGATCGGCGTCCTTCTGGGCGGCCTCCGCCTTGCCTTTAGCAGGCGCCTTGCCATCCGCCGGCTTGCCGTCGTTGGCCTCGGCGGCGCCGCCCTTGATTTCCTGGGCGTCCTTAGCGGGCTTCTGATCGGTCGCCAAAGGCACCGGCTTCATATTCTCGGCCTTGGCGACCTCCGTTGCCTTGCTCTCGGCCGGCTGTTCCTCGCTCTTGCCGGGCGGCAGGGATTTTCCAGCCGTCGTCACCTCGACCTGCTTCGTCCAGAAATCCGGATCGAAGGGATCGCGATAGGCTTGCCCGCCATCGGCGCCAGTGGCAGGGCCGGAGTCGGCCGCGCCGCCATCGCCCTTGGCGCTGACATTGGCCTGCTGGCCGACTTCCTGCGCTATCTCGGCTAGAACCGAATAAGGATTCTCGAAGAAATCGGCCTCGGAATAGTTGGTGTGGTCGCCCGAAGTCGATGTCTGGTCGTCACCGTCCGCGGCGGACTTGCCCTCTGTCGGATTGTCTTCCTTCTGTTTCGACTTTTCGTTCTTCTCCTCGCCCTCGGCATGGTCGACAGGCTTCTTCAGGCCTTTCTCGGTCGGCTTTTCGTCGGCAAGCTTGATCGGATTGAAATAGGTCGCTACCGCAGCCTTGGTCTCCTCGTTGGCGGCGTTGACCAGCCACATGACCAGGAAGAATGCCATCATCGCCGTCATGAAGTCGGCATAGGCAATTTTCCACGCACCGCCGTGGGCACCGTCGTGATCACCGCCGCCATGCCGCTTGACGATGATGATCTCGTTCCTGCCGTGGTGATGGTTTTCGCCTTCGCTCATTCGAGAACTTTCTTCAAGCTGGCCGCCCAGGCGGACATACGGGTAACGATGACGGACTCACCGATTTCGACGGCGAGATCGATATCATCTGCCTCATGGTGGCGAACCGCCGCGGCATGTTCGCCGAGCTCGGCCTTCAATAGGTCGAAGAGCCTGGTCGGTCCCCTGACGACGATCGGTCCGGCCGCGCCTTCCAGAATTGCGTCACGCAACAATGCGGCAAGGCTTTCGGCAGCCTTGGCCGCAAGCGCTTCCGTCATGACGGGCGCAATCGCCGTGGCCGCGCCGGCGCTGACCAGCAGAGCAACCTCTTCGGCGATATCGCGAACGCGGGATGCAATGACCGCCGCCGCCTCGACTTCATAGCGCAGCTTCAGTTCTTCGATCTCGCGCGCGTGGACCTCCGCCAGGGCGCGGGCCTCGCTTTCGTATTTCTCGGTCAGTTCGGCGGTCGCCGCGGCATGGCCTTGCGCATAGGCGTCGCGACGCTCCGCCTCGACGTCGATCGGCGGTTCGCTCGGCGTCTCCGGAAAAGCATCTCCGGCGAAATCGTCGATGTCGATGATCGGTGCCGACGGTTTCGGTTCGCCGAAATCCTTCAAGTACCGAGAAAGCGAAACGCTCATAGAATCCATCCAGCATCCGGGAGCTAGGCGGCATGCCCGCCCCGTTCAAATTGCCTTGCGCGCGACATGTCCTCGCAGCGAACAAGGGCTTGGCCTTGCGCCGGCATGATTTCGGACGATGCCGTCATGCCGGAAACTAGGAAGTCAAACTTGCGCGAAGATGAATGGCGCCGCCGCCACGATGATCGCGCCCAGCTCTATTCCAGCAGAATGAGGATCTTGCTCGCGGCCGTGTTGAGAATCGAGATCGCTTCGACGGCCATCTGCTTCTGGGTTTCGATCGCCTTCTGCCGGATCGAAGCCTCGTCCATATCGGTATCGACGAGCGCGCCGACGCTCTTGTCGATCGAATCCGACAGATTGGCGGCGTAATCGATCTGATCGTCGATACGCCCCTTCATCACGCCGATGGAGGCGGCCGTTGTCGTCAGCGAGGAGAGCAGCGAGTCGGTCACGTCAAGCATGTCGACGAGCTGCGCGTCGGTGGTGGTCTTGCCGATCGCGACTTCAGTGCCCGTCGCCGGCGTGGTCGAACCGGCGTTCAGCAGGTAATAGTTGCGCGGTCCCGCGCCGCTGTTGTTGATCGCCTGGGCATCGATCGCCTTGGTGAACAGGCCGCCGCTCGCATTGTTCTTGTCGATGAGGATGGTCTGCGACGAAGGGAAGTCGATGGTCTGAGCCTGGTATTCGCCGGTCGAGGAGCGCACGAAGCCCGAGATGACCGACCACGTCGGCGGCGCGGCCTTGTCGCTGTTCAGCAACCAGTTTTCGCCTGCAAACGACGTCGATTCGACGACGGTCTTCAGCTGCTCTTTGTATTCGCTGACTTCGGCATTGATCTTGTCCTTGTCGGTGCCGGGCTCTCTTGCCGCAACCAGCTTGGCGCGAATCTGGGTGACGAGATCGATCGCCGAATTCATCGCCGTGTAGGTCGCATCCACCTTGGCCGCGCCGAGACCGAGCGCATCGCCAACCGTACCGAGATTGGTGCTGTCCGAGCGCATGACGGTGGCGACCGACCAATAGGAGGCATCGTCGGCGGCCGTCTCGATCCGATATCCCGAAGAAACTTGCTGCTGGGTCTGACTGGCTTCTTTGTTGATGCTGCGTAGCACCGCAAGTGCATTCACCGCGGCCGCGCTGGTAATCTTAACGGTCATCGACAGGGTCTCGGAATAAGATGAAAGGGCAGGCCGGATTGCCGGCGGCGACTGAAATGGCGTCATGCCTCCGGCGAATTTCCACCGGCTGTCGCAAAAGCAAATCAACTCACGGCAAAGTTAACTCGATATCAACTTGTTCGGCAAGAGCGGCGCCGCGCGTGCTTCCCAGCGGCTTATCAGGCTGAGCAAACTATTGATATAAAAGAAAGAACCGCGCCGTTTCGGGCGCGGTCCGGAAGGTTTCCCGCTTGCGGCCGAACGGCGGCGCAAGATTCGGTCCAGCTTCAGCGACTGATTTAGCTGCGGAACAGCGTGAGGATGTTCTGCGCGCTGGAATTGGCGATCGACAGCGACTGGATGGCCAGCTGCTGCTGGGTCTGCAGCGCCGTCAGCTTGCTCGATTCCTCTTCCATGTCGGCGTCGACGAGGCGGCCGACGCCGGAGTCGATCGAATCGCTCAACGCTCCAACGAAGTTTTCCTGCAATTCGATGCGAGTGGAAATCGAACCAAGCTGCGATGCCGCCTTGGTCATGGCTTCCAGGCCGGCCTCGATCGACGTCAGGGCCATCGAAATTTCCACCGAACCGAAGGTGCTGATGTTCATCGAGTAGATCGAGCCGATCGTTCCGGATGATGTGCCGATAATGCCGGAACTCGTCTCGATCGTACCGGTCGATGTCATGCCGAAGAGAACATTGCCTGTGGAGCTTGTGTTCAAGACGTAGTCCGTCGTCTTGACCGAGACATTGCCGTTGCCATCGCGAACGAAGGTCGACACAACGCTCTTGGTGCCATCAGCGCCGGCAACCCAGTTCTCACCGGAGAAGGAAGCCGACTGGGCGATGCTCAGAAGCTGCTGCTGCAGCTGACCGATTTCTTCCTGGACCTTGGTCTTGTCGACGCCCTTTTCCGTCGCGGCGACGATCTTCGCCTTGATCTCAGTGATGACGTCGATGGCGCTGTCCATGGCGGAGTAGGCGGTGTCGACCTTGGCGGCGCCGAGACCGAGAGCGTCGGAAACGGCCGAAAGTGCCTTGTTGTCCGAACGCATGGTCGTTGCGATTGACCAATAAGCTGCGTTATCGGCCGCCTTTTCCACGCGGTAACCCGACGATACACGGTTTTGCGTGTCCTCGAGGCTGTTGTTGATTCCGCGGAGTGTCTGAAGGGCGGCCATCGCCGCGACATTGGTCAAAATGCTGGTCATGAAATGCTTGCCCCTTGTCGGCATCTGGGAAAAAGGGACATTCCGGAATGTTACCGGGAACGGGGATCAGCTTCATGCCTGTTAACCGGTTTTTAATATCGGTTAACCCGCCGTCTCGTTGAGCTGAGAAGACAGCATTATGGTTAATCAATCGTTAATGAAAATAAAAAAGCCGCGCTCCATCGAAGCGCGGCTCGATTCCAAATGCCCGCCGGAGACCGGCGGGCCGTTGTTTGCGCGGGGCTATTAGCCGCGGAACAGCGACAGGATGTTCTGCGAAGAGGAGTTTGCGATCGACAGCGACTGGATCGCCAGCTGCTGCTGTGTCTGCAGAGCGCTGAGCTTGGAGGACTCTTCTTCCATGTTGGCGTCAACGAGGCGGCCGACACCGGAGTCGATCGAGTCGCTGAGAGCGTTGACGAAGTCTTCCTGCAGGCCGATGCGGGTGGAGATCGAACCGAGAGCAGCGCCGGCACTGGTCATGGCCTTCAGAGCCGATTCAACGTTGGTCAGGGCCGACTGGATCTGGCCGAGCGTGAAGTTGGTGATGCTCATCGAGTAGATCGAGCCGGTCGCACCCGTCGAGGTACCGAGGATACCCGTGGAGGTTTCAACCGCGCCGGCGCTCATGCCGAACAGGACGTTGCCCATGGAGGAGTTCGAAAGAACGTAGTCGGTCATCTTGACAGAAACGGCGTTGGAGCCGTCGCGGACGAAAGTGGAAACAACGCTCTTCGTGCCGTTAGCGCCAGCAACCCAGTTCTCACCGGAGAAGGAAGCCGACTGTGCGATGCTCAGCAGCTGTGCCTGCAGCTGGCTGATTTCTTCCTGAACCTTGGCCTTGTCAACGCCGTTTTCGGTTGCGGCAACGAGCTTGGCCTTGATGTTGCCGACGACGTCGATGGCGCTGTCCATGGCGGCATATGCGGTGTCGACCTTGGCGGCGCCGAGGCCGAGGGCGTCGGAGACAGCCGAGAGAGCCTTGTTGTCCGAACGCATGGTCGTTGCGATCGACCAGTAAGCAGCGTTGTCGGAAGCCTTGCCGACGCGATAGCCGGAGGAAACGTGAGCCTGGGTTTCCTGAAGACCCTGGTTGATGCCGCGCAGAGTCTGGAGGGCTGCCATTGCAGCGTTATTGGTGTTGATGCTCGTCATAGTTTGTTTGCCCCTTGTTGGCAGATTTTAAAAAGGGACATTCCGGATTTTGGCCGGCCCACAGCGATCAGCATCATGCCTGTTAACCATCTCTATTAGGGTTAACTCGCCGTTTCGATGGGCCTAGAAGACAGCAAGATGGTTAAGGAAAGCTAAATTCAAAATAGAAATTTCGTAAAAATATCTGATGGTTAGCGAGATATTCATTAACCCAATTTTAAAACATTTCGCGGCCGGGAATGACCCGGCCGCGAAACTTGGAGCCTTTGCCGACCGCTCTTAGCGGAAGAGCGACAGGATGTTCTGCGAAGAGGAGTTTGCGATCGACAGCGACTGGATCGCCAGCTGCTGCTGGGTCTGCAGAGCGCTGAGCCTGGAGGACTCTTCTTCCATGTTCGCGTCAACGAGGCGGCCGATACCGGAGTCGATCGAGTCGCTGAGGGCGTCGACGAAATCGTCCTGCAGTTCGATGCGCTTGGAGAGCGAGCCGAGAGCAGCGCCGGCGCTGGTCATGGCCTTCAGAGCCGATTCAACGTTGGTCAGAGCCGTCTGGATCTGACCGGCGGTGAAGTTGGTGATGCTCATCGAGTAGATCGAGCCGGTCGCGCCCGACGAGGTGCCGAGGATGCCGGTAGAAGTTTCGACCGTACCGTTGCTCATGCCGAACAGGACGTTGCCCGTGGAGCCGCTGTTGAGAACGTAGTCGGTCGTCTTGACCGAAACCGCGTTGGAACCGTCGCGGACGAAGGAGGAAACGACGCTCTTGGTACCGGCAGCGCCAGCAACCCAGTTTTCGCCATTGAAGGAAGCCGATTGAGCGATGCTCAGGAGCTGCTGCTGCAACTGGCCGATTTCTTCCTGAACCTTGGCCTTGTCAACGCCGCTTTCGGTTGCAGCAACCAGCTTGGCCTTGATTTCGGTGACGACGTCGATAGCGCTGTCCATCGCAGTGTAAGCTGTGTCGACTTTGGCGGCACCTACGCCAAGAGCGTCGGAAACGGCCGAAAGTGCCTTGTTGTCCGAACGCATGGTCGTTGCGATGGACCAGTAGGCGGCGTTGTCCGAAGCGTTTTCAACGCGGTAACCGGAGGAAACGCGGTTCTGCGTCTGGTTGAGGCCGTGGTTGACGCTGCGCAGCGTCTGGAGAGCGGCCTGTGCGGAAGAATTCGTGTTAATGCTTGTCATAAGTCTGTCCCCTGGAAACTAGATACAAAAAGGAGGACATACCGGACTGTAGTACCGGCGATGACGGACCAGCTTCATGCTACTCGGCGCCTGCTTGTGTTGGCCCAAACCCGTCATGTCCAGGGCAATCTCGCAGCCAATGCTTGCCAACTTCTTAAAAATACGGTTCCTGCCCCTGCCCTCACACGGGATAGTTAATGTCTCCTCACAAGGCTTAGTTAATGGCTGCTGAAGAACATCTTTGGCATCCGAATTCGAGCGAAAAGAGCAAATTATACCGGCGCGCGGGGACGTTTTTCTGTGACAGGCGAGACCTTCAGGACAAGCAGGCGCTCACCGCGCCACCTGTTTCAAGCAAGCTTCGAATGGCAAGGTGGCAGGTGCCGGGATAGCATCATCGGATCGATCCACCCCTTGTCCGGGAGGAGGGATTATGCGCGCTCGGCGACCGACAGCCATGCCAGAACATTTCCTTCACGGAGTTGGGTTTTTGAACAGCAAAGTTTCGTTCTCTGCGGCATCCAGAGATTACCAGGCCGGCCGCTACACAAAGTCCTTGGCGGCGCTCAACCAACTCATCGATATTCAGCAGGACGCCAAGACCTATGCGCTGCTGGCCAAGAACCTCGTGCAGCTCGGCTTCAAGGCCGATGCCGCGAAAGCCTATGGCCTGGCCGGCAATTGCGAAGGACCGAACGCCTATGAATATCAGAAGCAGGCTGCCAAGCTGCATTACGAGACCGGCAACGAGGATGAAGCGCTGCTGATCGCCATGCGCAACCTCACCAAGGCGCAGGAAGATGCCGAACTCGCCTTCATCATCACCTCGATTTATCTGAAGCGCCAGCAGCGGGATATCATCCGCCCGTTCAAGACGGTTCTGTCGGAAAGCATGAATCCCGATCACCTGCGCCTGGCGGCCCTGCTGCTGAGCGACGATCTCAACGACGCAACCAACCAGGCGCTTGCGCGCAACATCTTCAAGCGTTTTCCCGGCAATCACGCCTTCCGCTTTCTCCACCTTGTATTCGCCCGTGAATTCAACGATTTCGAAGAGGCAGCCAAGCATCAGACGGTGATCGACGCGGCCCTGGCAAAGGGTGACGTGGAGATTTTGCGCAAGGACAACCCCTTCTATCATCTGCACTGGTGCGGCAACGAAGATTTCAACCGATACGCAACGATCGGCACTGCCCCGCTCAACCAGGAACGGGTCGCTTTCCGCCGCAACCAGCCGCACACATGGTCGAACAAGATCCGGATCGGCTACATGTCATCGGACTTCTGGGATCGCCACGCGACGATGAAGCTCCTGCAGCGCATTCTCGAACTGCACGACAAGGACAGGTTCGAGGTGACGCTCTTCTGCCATACAGGCCCCGAATACCTGAAACACAATGACACCGACCGCAGCCGCTGGGGCAGGATCGTGGACATTCACGGCTTCTCCGACCAGGCGGTGCTGGAAACCGTACGCGAGCACAATATCGACATCATGGTCGACCTGAAGGGTCATACGTCGGGCAGCCGCGCGACGGTTTTCAACCTGCCGCTCGCACCTGTGCATGTGGGCTGGCTCGGCTTTCCCGGCAGCACGGTCAATATCGACCTCGACTATGTCATCGGCGACCATTTCGTCCTGCCCGAGGTGGCCAAGCCGTTCTACCATGAGAAATTCTGCCGGCTTCCGGAAAGCTACCAGCCGAACGATCCGACGCATCGTCCGAAGCCTCGTCCGGTCACGCGTCAACAGCTCGGCCTTCCGGAAGAAGCCTTCATCTTTGCGTCCTTCAACGGCAACCGCAAAATCACGCCCGAGACGATCAACAGCTGGTGCCGGATCCTCAAGCGGGCACCGAACAGCGTGCTCTGGCTGATGGCGAATACGCCGCGCAACCAGGCAAACCTCTTGAAGCAATTTCAGGCGGCAGGCATTTCCGCCAAGCGCATCATCTTCTGCCCGCGCGCGCCCTACGAAGAACATATCGACCGTCAGCAGGCAGCTGACCTCGGCATCGACACCTTCCCCGTCAATGGCCACACGACCACCTCGGAGCAGCTCTGGGGCGGGCTGCCGGTCCTGACCCTCAAGGGGACGAACTTCGCCTCGCGCGTCAGCGAAAGCCTGCTCAGGGCGATCGACCTGCCGGAACTCGTCGCAAGCGACCTGCAGGCATACGAGGATCTCGCCGTCGAGCTGGCGCAGAATCCCGGGCGGATCGCCGAATTCAAGGAACATCTGAAGGAGAGGCGCTATATCGCGCCGCTGTTCGACGCCGAACGATTCTGCCATCATCTGGAGCAGGCCTACGAAATCATGGCCGAACGGGCCAAACAACATCTGGCGCCCGACCACATGGATGTTCCGGCGCTGCCGCCGCGCATGGCGCCCTTCGCCAGCGAGTGAGGCCTTCGATCTCAACGAAAAACCCGCCGGAGCGATCCGGCGGGTTTTTCGTTGGGAAAGGTAAAGGAGGGCAGCCGGTCAGCTGAACGAGCGCACCAGGCTTCCGACGAGCAGATTCCAGCCGTCGATCAGCACGAAAAAGAGAATCTTGAACGGCAGCGAGATCGAGGTCGGCGGCAGCATCATCATGCCCATCGCCATGGTGATGGTTGCGACAATGAGATCGATGACCAGGAACGGCAAAACGACAAGAAAGCCGATCTCGAAACCGCGGCGAATTTCGGAAATCATGAAGGCCGGGATCAGCACCCGGTAATCGATCGGATCGGTCGTCTGGATATTCTGTCCGCGTTCGCGCGCCAGGTCGACGAAAAGCGCCAGGTCTTTGTCGCGGGTATTGGCCGCCATGAAGGTGCGGAAGGGATCGGCGATACGCTGGACCGCCTCGGTCTCGTTGATCTGATTGGCAAGCAGCGGCTGTACGCCGTTCTGCCAGGCCTGATCGAAGGTCGGCGACATGACGTAGAAGGTCATGAACAGCGACAGCGACAGGAGGATCATGTTGGAGGGCGTCGAGGAGAGGCCCATGCCCGAACGCAGGATCGAGAAGGCGATGATGAAGCGCGGGAAGCTCGTCACCATGATCAGGATGCCCGGCGCGATCGAAAGGACGGTCAGCAGGCCGAAGGTGCGGATGATCCAGGCGGCGACCGAGCCATCGACCGGCACGTTCAACAAGTCAGTCGGCAGCTGCTGTGCCACCGCCAGTTCCGGTACCGTCATCATGGCGGCAAGGAAAACTATGAATCGAATCATTCGATGACAAAGGTCCTGAACATGACTTTCGATACCCGTCCTTGCGAGCGAAGGTCAACACGTTCCTGTATGTCATCCTTGAGATATTGAAAGCCCCGCGGCCCCTCGATCTGCTGCAGGGAAACGGTCCTGATATAGGCGAGGATATCCTGGTGAATATCCTCGGAAACCTTGACGTCAGGCGGCCCGTTGAACAGCAGCGCGACCTCGAGTCGGACCCAGTTTTCCGAGGGATAGGCAAGGTTGGAGGTGATCGGCTCGAGCTGGACGACGTTGTTGGCCTCGGTCGAGATGCGCGCCAGGCCCTCCTCGGCCTTCTTCTTGGCCTCGGCGTCCTTGGCCTGTTCGGCCTCCTTGGCGCCCTTGATTTCGGGCGCGACGATCGTGCCCACCGCCCAACCGCCGCCGGCGCCGACCAATGTCAGCACGGCGATGCCGATGATCGTCATCAGCGAGCCGGATTTCTTCTTCGATTGACCGAGGCCTGCATCTATGTGTGCCATCGTCGTTCAGCCTCAAAGCGGCGAGAAAAGATCGACGGCCTGCTGGCCGCGCGGCGGCTGCTGCACTTCCATCAGGCGGCCGCGGCCGCCATAGGAGATGCGGGCTTCGGCGATCTTGTCATAGGAGATCTGGTTGTCGGCGTTGACGTCCTGCGGACGCACGATGCCGGCGACGTTCAGGATACGCAGTTCCTGGTTCAGCCTGACTTCCTGCGAACCCGAGATGACCAGGTTGCCGTTCTCGAGAATACCGGTGACGACGGCCGCGACGAGCAGGGTGATCTTGTCGGTTCGCTCGATCTTGCCCTTGCCATCGGTGCTGGTGTCGGAACCATAGGTCAGATCGGTCTTGGATTCGGGCGTCCAGCCGAAGATCTGGGCATTGACGTCCCAGCTCATGCCGCTCGAATTGGTACGGCTGCGGTTGGTCTCGTTGTCGAAGGAAGCCTTGTCGTTGATCTGGATATCGACGGTCAGGATGTCGCCGACGTTCAAAGCGCGCGCATCTTTGAAGAGCGCAGCCTGCGAGTCGCTCCACAGCGAATAGCCCTGCGCCACGGCGCGCGGCTGCTTCGGATAGAGCGCCATCTGCGGCGTCTGGCCATAGGCGAGACCGCTGCCGATGGGGCTCATGGCGGGCGCACGGCCGATCTCGCTGACTGCCGTCGGGGACTGGCAGCCCGCAAGGAGTGCGAGGGCGGCGATCGCGGCCGGGAAACGCATGTTCATGAAGGATCCTTCGACGTATTGGGATCGGACGCACTGGCGATGATGCTGGCGATGACGGCGGCCTTCTGCGGGTCCATCTCGTTGAGGATGAGGCTCGACTGACGCGGGCCGAGCCGCATGATGACGGCGGAGGCCACCTCGATCTTCATATCCTGCAGCTGGAGTGCGGCGGCATCCGGCTTCATCTTCCGGTAGATTTCGGTGAGGCCGGCTTCCGCCTGCTTCAGGAAGTCGTCACGGCGCTTCAGCCAGTCCTGATATTCGGCCTTGCGCTTGTCCATCTCCGCCATGCGGGCGTCGATGTCGGCGCGGAGCCTTTCCAGTTCCTGCTTCTGCAGGAGGTAACGCTGGTCGCGGGCGGGATCGGCGATATTGGTGCAGAATTGCTTGATCTCGTCCTGAGAGGTGATGTCTCCCTGCGGATGCTCCTGCGCGAAGGCGCCGGGGATCGACAGAAGGACGAGACCGGCTGCCGGCAGCGCCAGCCGGCGCAGCAACTGCAGGACCGTCATGTCAGGGTTGATGATCTTGATCATTGCAGCACAAGCTCCGCCTGCAGGGCGCCCGCCGATTTGATGCCCTGGAGAATGGCGATGATGCCATCCGGTTTCACGCCGATATTGTTGAGGCCGGCGACAAGGGTCCTGAGGTCGGGACCGTCGATGATGGCAACGCGCCCGCCGGTCTGCTCAGCCGCGATATCGGTCTGCGGCTGGACCGCGGTCCGCCCGCGCGAGAAGGGTTCGGGCTGGATGATCTGCGGCGTCTCGGTGACCTGAACCGTCAGAGTGCCGTAGCTGACGGCGACCGGCGATACGCGCACGTCGGAGCCGATGACGATCGTTCCTGTGCGCTCGTTGATGACGACCTTGGCCGGCGTATCGGTTTCGACGATCAGATTCTCGACATCGGCCATCAGCCGGGTGAGATCGGCCGTGCGCGGCTTCTGAATCACCACTTCCTGCGAATCCTTGGCTTCGGCGACCGGGCCGCCGAAGCGCGCGGAAGCATAGCCATTGACGATGTCGGCAATGCGGATCGCCGTCGAGAAGTCGGGATTGCGCAGCTGCAGGACGAGATTGACCGAATCCTTGAAGTGAGATGGCAATTCGCGTTCGATGATGGCGCCGCCGGGCACGCGGCCGGCGGTGGTGACGCCTTCGGTCACGGTCGCCGCCTGTCCCTGCGCCTGAAAGCCGGAGACGATAACGGAGCCCTGGGCGACAGCGTAGATCTGACCGTCGGCGCCGGAAAGCGAGGTCATGACGAGTGTGCCGCCGCGCAGCGAGGTCGCATCACCGAGCGAGCTCACCGTGACATCGAGGCGGCTGCCGGGGCTTGCAAAGGGCGGCAGGTTGGCGGTGACCATCACGGCCGCGGTGTTCTTCGCGTTGGACTGGCCGCCCTGCGTGGAGATGCCGAGATTCTGGAGCATTGCCCGCATCGACTGCTCGGTGAAGGGCGAGGCGCGGAAGCCGTCGCCAGTTCCCTGCAGGCCCACGATGAGGCCGTACCCGATCAGCTGGTTATCGCGGCCGGCCTGAAGCGAAGCGATATCCTTGATGCGGGACGTCAGCGCCCAGGCGGGCGCTACGTCGGCCAGACTCATGGCGACGACCGCAACAAAGGTGACGATACGGAAAAACATTTTCATTTCGCCCTCACATGGATCGTGCCGTCGGCGAGCACGGTACCGCTGACGATGACACCGGAATCCATATTGCGCGCGCGGATCATCTGCCCCGTCGCGCCGTCTTCGAGCGGCGTGCCGGCGGCTGAGATCGTCATCGCGCCGAGCGTGAAGACCAGGCGGATCGACGAGCCGCGCGTCACGGTATAGGGCTCGCGCAGGGCTGAAACCGAGATTGTGCGGCCCGGCAGCAGCGTGCGTTTGGAAACCAGACCTTCGACCTGCGAAATCGATTTGGCGTAATCTCCGGCGAGGTTGGGATTGGTGACCTCAACCTCCTGAAGCTGGCTGCCCGACAATGTGTCGCCGGGGTAGATGATCGTGGTCGGGACGACGGCATAACCCATGCCGGCGTCGGCGCCCGCGGGCACGACGATGCCCGCGACTGCGATCATGGCTGCCGCCATCCATCCCGAGATATGTCTCGCCCGGCAAAACATCATGTTTCGGCCCTTCCCTTTACTTCAGGTTCTTGCTGACGATGGAGGCCATTTCATCAGCGGTGGTGATCACCTTGGAATTCATTTCGTAAGCGCGCTGGGCCGATATCAGCTCGGTGATTTCCTTCACCGGGTCGACGTTCGAGGATTCCAGATAACCCTGCTTCATGTAGCCGAAACCTTCCTCGTCGGGATTGCCGATGACGGCGTCACCCGAGGCCGGGGTTTCCTGGAAGAGGTTGTCGCCGATGGGCTGGAGGCCCGCCTCGTTGACGAAATCGGCAAGGGTCAACTGGCCGAGCACGGTCACATCAGTCGACCCCGGCAGCTTGACCGAAACCTCACCGGAGCGGCTGATCGTCAGTTCGGTCGAACCCTGCGGGATGGTGATGCCGGGGAGAACCTCATAACCGTCGATGGTGACGAGCTGGCCCTGGTCGTTCTTGTTGAAGGCGCCGGCGCGGGTATAGAGCGTCGTACCGTCGGTCGACTGGATCTGGAAGAAGCCCTTGCCGATTAGCGCGATGTCGAGGTCGTTGCCGGTCTGGGTGAGTTCGCCCTGGAGATGCAGGTTGCGGACCGCCGAGGTCTGGACGCCGAGGCCGATATTGGCGCCTTCCGGAACGACGGCCTGGTTGGCGCGGTTGGCGACACCCTTGGCCCGTTCGGTCTGATAAAGAAGATCGGTGAACTCGGCGCGGGCGCGCTTGAAGCCCGTCGTGTTGATGTTCGCGATGTTGTTGGCGATGACTTCGAGGTTGGTCTGCTGGGCATCCATGCCCGTTGCTGCAATGGCGAGCGCTCTCATGTGTTCGTCCTCAAATCAGTTACATCTGCATCTTGGTGACTTCGAGAAAGGCCGAGACGACCTTGTCGCGGATGGCAATCGCGGTCTGCAGCGTCTGCTCGGCCTGGAGCATGGAATCGACGACTTCACGGGTCGTCGCCGTGCCCTTGATGCCGGCGAAAGACATGCTTTCGGCGCCTTTCAGGCTGTTGACCGCGTCGGTCGCCATGCTGCCCATGACCGAGGCGAAAGTCAGGCCGCCCGCCGAACCGGCGGTGCCCGGCATGGTCGTTGCGGCGGACGAGGCGGAATTTTCGGTTTCGACGGCGCCGAGCGCGCGGGTCATCGAAAGGTTGCTGACATTCTGGACGCTGCTGATCATGGATTATTGGCTCTTCAGAAGATCGATCGTGGACGAGATGAGGTCGCGGGTCTGCTTGATGGTCTGCAGGTTGGCGTCATAGGAACGATTGGCTTCACGCATGTCGGCCATCTCGACCAGGATGTTGACGTTCGGCAATTTGACGACGCCCTTGGCGTCCGCCGCGGGATTGCTGGGGTCGAATTCGGTGCTGAAATCGCCTTCATCGACGCCGACCTTCTTGACGTTGACGGTCTCGACGCCGCTCGTGCGGTCCATCTGCTGGCCGAAGGTGATCGTCTTGCGGCGATAGGGGTCCGCACCGGGCGTGTCGCCGGTCGAGCGGGCATTGGCGATGTTTTCCGAGACGATGCGCAGGCGCGTCGATTGCGCCTCGAGCCCCGAACCGGCAATTTTCATAGCTGCGGAGAGCGGATCCATGGCGATTATTTCCTGACGGTCATCAACATCATTCGGTTGAAGGAGCTGACCAGCGAGGTGTTCAGATCGTACTGGCGCTTGATGTCACCCGACTTGGAAAGCTCCTCGGCCAGCCCGACGGTGTTGCCGGATTCCTGGATGCCGATCTCCTGGTCGAGTGCAGCGTCCTTGACGTCGATATCGCCGGTCTCGCTGAAATCGTTACCGCTCAGATGCGCCGGATTGGTGCGCGTCATGGTAATGTCGGACCTGTCCAGCACGGCATCGAAGGGTGTCACGTCCTTGGCGCGGAACTTCGGGGTATTGGCATTCGCGATGTTGCCGGCAACAACCTGCTGACGGATCGTCAGCCATTCCGCCTGTCGCGAAGCCAAGTCGAAAAGTTGGATCGGTTGCATGAGAACTCTCCGTTTTTACTACCCCGAAGCTAGTGCGGTAATCTTGCGTGGGACTTACGGGAATTCGGCCTCCGACGTGCTTTCGGCGAAGGCCGCCACAATAAAAGGGCTCCGGCCGGTTCGCGGCGGAGCCCTTTGTCTTCGACTCTACGAAGAGGTTCAATCGTTCTTGTAAATCTCGCCCTTGGAGGTGATGATCACCCACTTGCCGTCGCGCTGCTCGAGCGTTGCGAGGCGGCTTTCGTCAGGCAGCACCGAGCCGATGCGCACCACATACATGCCCGAGGGATCCTCGATCAGCGCCCGGCCGTTGGACACATGCAGCAGACGGAAGGCAGACTTGCCCGGGAACGGCTGGTCTTCCAGCATGGCGGCACCATCACGCTCCCTGCCGAGATTGGAGACCGTCGCCGTCGTCAGCGCATCGACCGGCGGAACCTTCTTGGCCGCCTCGTTCTTGTTGACCATGGCAAGCGGTGAGACGCTGAAGACGTTACGGGCCGGCCAATCCGGCAGTTCGCGCGAATTGCTGCTGGTGGCGACATTGATGCCAAACTTGTCGGCATTGAAGAACACGTACCAGGGGAAAAAGGCGGAGGCGCCGGCAAGCGCCAGGCCGGCGAAGGTCAGAAACCGGTCCTGGGTGGCGGTCTTCCCGCGCGGCTTCAGGGAAGCGATGCGTTCGTCGTCGAATTCAGCCACGTCTATCTCCTCTGGATGGGGGCGCCCTGATTGCCCATGCCGGCTGCAGCCTTGAGCGCGCTGGCGAGATCGGCAAAGGCGTCGACCGAGTCACGATCGCCCGGAGACTGTTTCAGGACGTCGTAAATGATGGGGACCTGCTTGACGGCCATGTCGAGATCGGGATCGGCGCCCTGGCGGTAACCGCCGATCAGCCGCAGGTCGCGCGTTTCCTCGAAGCGGTGGATCAGCACCTTCAATCGCGACACCAGCTTTTCCTGATCCGGCGTCCATGCCTTGCGGGCAAGGCGCGAGATCGAGGCGAGCGGATCGATCGGAGGATAGCGCCCTTCTTCGGCAAGGCTGCGCTGCAAGACAATATGGCCGTCGAGGATGCCGCGCGTCGAATCGGCGATCGGGTCGTTGTGGTTGTCGCCGTCGACGAGGATAGAGATGATCGCCGTAATCGTGCCGGCGCCCTCGGGGCCGGGACCGGCGCGTTCGAGCAGGCGCGGCAGCTCGGTGAAGACGGACGCCGGATAACCGCGCGCGATCGGCGGCTCGCCGGAGGCGGTCGCCACCTCGCGGATCGCATGGGCAAAACGGGTGACGCTGTCGACGACGAAGAGAACGTTCTCGCCCTTGTCGCGGAAATGCTCGGCGATGGTGACCGCCGTCAGCGGCGCCATCTTGCGCAGCATCGGGCTTTCATCGCTGGTCGCGACGACGGCAATCGCCTTTCTCATATTGCTGCCGAGCGTATCCTCGATGAACTCACGCACCTCGCGGCCGCGTTCGCCGACCAGCGCGATCACCACCTTGTCGAAGGCGTCGGCGCGGGCGAGCATGGACAGAAGCGTCGACTTGCCGACACCGGAGCCGGCGAAGATACCAAGGCGCTGGCCGAGGCAGAGCGGCGAGAAGATGTCGATCGCGCGCACGCCGGTCTTGAAGCCGGTCCCGACCCGCTGGCGGGTCATCGACGGGGGCGCCGTATTGGAGATCGAGCGACGATCGAGGCCGTCCGCGATCGGACCCAGCCCGTCGATCGGCTCGCAGAGCGAATTGACGGTGCGCCCGCACCAGCTGTCGGACGGCGAAATGCGGAAGGCGCCCTTGCGGATGACGGTGTCATGGATGCCGATCGGCTCGCCGGGCTCGATCGGGCAGACGTAGATCAGCTCCGGCTCGACACGAACGACCTCGCCGAGATGGACGCCGGAGGCGGATTTATGAGCCACGAATTCGCCGAGGCGAACATGGCGGGAAAGACCGCGAACGGTGTAGTGGCCGGCGGCAATGGTCTGCACGCGACCGCCGTGGGCGACCGCGAATTCCGGCGATGCATATTGGTCGACAAGACCCGCCAGATGCGCCAGCTTCGGGGAAAGACCGTCCTCGGACAGTAACGTGGTGCTCATTGCTTAGCGGCTGCCCCCAAGCGTCTGAACGGCTTCCTTGAAGGAATCCTCGCTGTCGCGCATCAGGGACGAGATGCTTTCAAAAGCACGGTTGACCTCGATCAGCTGGGTGATCTCGCGCATGGCGTTGACGTTGGAATTTTCCAGATATCCCTGCTCGACGCCGACATTGAAGCGGTCAACGACGGCGCGCGGCTGGTCGGTGGTCATGATGCCGCTGTTTTCGTAGCGCAGATAACCCTTGCTGATATCGGCCTCGAACAGCCCCAGCGAACCGACCTGGCGGCCAGCCTGATAGATGATGCCGTCGGTGCCGACCGCCGGCTCGCCGGCCTTCGTGTCGAGCTGGATCGGCGCGCCGCCGGCGTCGAGAACCGGATATCCCCTGATCGAGACGAGCTCGCCGGTATCCTTGATCGTGAAGCGGCCGTCCCTGGTCAGGACGCGGCCGGCCGGCGTGTCGAGCGAAAACCAGGCATCGCCCTTGACGGCGAAATCGAGCATGTTGCCAGTGTGCTGCAGTTCGCCGTTCTGCTCATTCAGATAATCGTTGCCCTGGGAAACGAAGGCGACCTTGGTGTTCAGTTTGTTCTTGGTGGCCGCCACCATCTCGTCGAACTTCACCTCCGTGGCGCGAAAACCGGTGGTGTTCACGTTGGCCATGTTGTCCGCGATGGTGCTCAGGCGCTTTTCGAGCGCCATCTGCGACGACAGAGAAACGTAAAGACCGGATTGCATGTCGGTAAGCTCCAAGCATTGGCGATGAACGGAACGAAAAACCGGGCGTCGTCTGATCTGGTTCGGCCGGAATTTCGCTGAGGCGGCATCTCAGAAACGGACGCGAGCGCCCATTCGTCCCCTTTAGATTGGCGGCAGATGCTTGCGCGAAGCTGGCAGGCTGAAATGCCCGCAGACGGCCTTTTCATCAGCCTCACGCAAGGCAGAAACCCTATCCGTCTTAAAGAAAAGCAACGTTCAGATTGGGCTGACGATGAACATCATTATCGGATTTATAGTGACTTGCGGCTGCGTCATCGGTGGCTTCATGGCGATGGGCGGTCATGTGGACGCTCTATTTCAGCCCTTCGAGTTCGTCATCATCGGCGGCGCCGGTCTCGGCAGCTTCATCATGGCGAACCCGATGAAGGTGGTGAAGGACTCCGGCAAGGCGCTCGGGGAAGCCTTCAAGCATGCCGTGCCCAAGGAACGCAATTATCTCGACACGCTCGGCGTGCTCTATTCGCTGATGCGCGACCTGCGCACCAAGTCACGAAACGAAATCGAAGCCCACATCGATAATCCGGCCGAATCGACGATCTTCCAGCAGGCTCCGACCGTTCTGAAAAACAAGGAACTGACGGCGTTCATCTGTGACTACGTGCGCCTGATCATCATCGGCAACGCCCGCAGCCACGAAATCGAGGCGCTGATGGACGAAGAGCTCAACACCATCATGCACGACAAGATGAAGCCCTATCACGCGATCCAGATCATGGGCGATTCCTTCCCGGCGATCGGTATCGTCGCGGCGGTTCTCGGCGTCATCAAGGCAATGGCTGCGATCAATGAATCGCCTGAGGTGCTCGGTCACCTGATCGGCTCGGCGCTCGTCGGCACCTTCCTCGGCATCCTCTTGTCCTACTGCCTTTGCTCACCGCTGGTCTCCCAGATCAAGATCGTACGCAGCAAGCAGCACCGCCTCTACGTGATCGTCAAGCAGACGCTGCTTGCCTATATGAACGGCTCGGTACCGCAGGTCGCTCTCGAATACGGCCGCAAGACGATTTCGGCCTATGAACGTCCCTCCATCGATGCGGTCGAGCAGGAAATGATGAACCCCGGTGGCGAAAACAAGGCGGCTTAAATGACCATGGGCGATGCTTCGCGTGACAAACCGGCAATGGATCCTGCCCTTCTCGCCAAATTGACTGGCGGGCTTGGCGACAGAGGCCGGGTCTCCAAGATCTGCAGCTCTTTCGGGGAGGTCTACAGCGAGTTCTTTCCCGATGTCATCAAAAGCGAGACCGGGCTCGACGTAACGGTCGGCTATCTCGGCTGCGAGATCGGTTACAAGAACCACCTGATCGACGACCTCAGCCACAACGTCACGCTCGTCGACGCGACGCTGCGCAACTGGTCGCAGAACATCACGCTTGCCTGCGGCAACGGTTTCGTCATCACGCTGATGGAACACCTGCTCGGCGCCACCGCCGATACGATCGAGGAGCCGGCTGAGCGGCTGCTGTCGATCATCGAACTCGATCTGGCAGTCATGATCTTCGACAAGATCGCCAAGGTGCTGCGCTCGGCGGTCAACGCACCGGGCGGTTTCGAGCCAAGCCTTTCGGCCCCGCACGCCCATGACACGCGCCCCCGGCCGGCGGACGACCGCCCGGACGAATTTGCCGCGGCCATCAACATGTCGATCACGCTTGCCGGCATCGTTTCGGAATTCTCACTGATCGTTCCGCAGACGGCGCTGCTCAAGACCAAGGTGACGCCGCCGAAGCCGAAGCGCCAGGCCGGCAGCACCTCGCCGGAATGGACGGAACAGCTCGGCGACCAGGTCCGCCGCTCGCACGTCACGCTCGAGGCCAGGATCCGGCTGCAGGACCTGACGCTGCGCACGATATCGAAGCTGATGGTCGGCGACGTCATCCCCTTCCGCGACAGCGGCGACGTACGCGTCGAGGTCAGCGCCAACAGCAAGGAATTATATGTATGCGAGTTCGGGCGTTCGGGCGAAAACTACATGGTCCGAGTGAAGGATACGATGAACTCGGATGACGAACTCATCCGTCATTTGATGAATTGATCGGTTCTCTGGCCTTTGGGCTGCAAAGGCAGTTTGAGGCAAGTTTCAACTGGAATAGTGATTTCATGGCTACGAAGAAAACACCGCAGAACAGTGACCTCTCCCTGGATATGCCGGGCAGCGAAGCCGATCTCGACCAGGCGATCGACGATCTGCGCGGCGTGCTGAAAAAGGATGCCGACAGCGACCTGTCGCAGTTTGGCGGCGAGCTGGAGAATGATGACTTCGCAGCAGGAACGGATCTGGCCGCCTTTGGCGGCGAGGTTTCGGACTCCCCCTTCGGCGGCGACGATTTCGGCGGCGATTTCGGCACCGGCGCCAGCCCGGCTGCAGGCATGGATTTCGGCGGCAGCTCGTCGTTCGAGGCGTCACCGGCACCGCTCGGCAGCGCGCTGACCTCGAACTTCGAACTGATCATGGACATTCCGATCGATGTCCAGATCATGCTCGGCACCAGCCGGATGCAGGTCTCCGGCCTGATGAATCTCAATGAAGGCGCGACGATCGCCCTCGACAAGAAAATCGGCGAACCGGTCGAGATCATGGTGAACGGCCGCAGGATCGCACGCGGCGAGATTACGGTGCTCGATAACGACGACACCCGGTTCGGCGTAAAACTGATAGAAGTTTTGAGTACCAAGAAAGCCTGATCCCTGTGGGGACGGAGAGGTTAGACCATGATGGACTTTGACGATTTCGGCGGCGCGCTAGCCGAGAAACCGTTGACCCAGGCTGAAAAGGCGGCGGCGGTCCTTCTCGCCATGGGAAAGGGCGTCGCCGGCCGGCTGTTGAAATATTTCACACAGGCCGAACTGCAGACGATCATCTCGTCTGCCCAGTCGCTGCGCGCCATTCCGCCGGACGAGCTGCTGTCGCTCGTCTCCGAGTTCGAGGATCTCTTCACCGAGGGCGCCGGACTGATGGACAATGCCAAAGCGATCGAGGCCATTCTGGAAGAAGGCCTGACCCCCGATGAGGTCGACAGCCTGCTCGGCCGCCGCACGGCCTTCCAGGCCTACGAGACCTCGATCTGGGATCGCCTCAGCGAGGCCGAGCCGGCTTTCGTCGCACAGTTCCTGTTGCGCGAACATCCGCAGACCGTTGCCTATATTCTTTCGATGATGCCCTCCTCCTTCGGCGCCAAGGTACTGCTGCAGCTTCCCGACAACCGCCGCGCCGACATCATGAACCGAACGGTCAACATGAAGGCTGTCAGCCCGAAGGCCGCGCAGATCATCGAGAACCAGGTGATGTCGCTGCTGGCCGAGGTCGAGGCAGAGCGCAACGCCGCCGGCTCGACGAAGGTCGCCGATCTCATGAACGAGCTCGACAAGCCGCAGGTCGACACGCTGCTCACCTCGCTCGAATCGATCAGCCGCGAGGCAGTCAACAAGGTTCGGCCGAAGATCTTCCTCTTCGAGGACCTCATGTACATGCCGCAGCGCAGCCGCGTCCTGCTGCTCAACGACATTTCGACCGACGTGCTCACCGTCGCGCTGCGCGGCTCGCCGGCCGAAATCCGCGAATCGGTTCTCTCCGCCATCAGCCCACGCCAGCGTCGCATGATCGAATCGGATCTGCAGAGCGGCATGGGCGGCGTCAATCCGCGCGAGATCGCGATTGCGCGGCGCGCCGTGGCGCAGGAAGCGATTCGCTTGGCCAATTCCGGCCAGATCGAGCTCAAGGAGAAGGAAGGCGAGGCTTCGGCAGCCGCCTGAAACGGGCCGCAGTGAACTGATTCGTGCGACTCGTTTTAGCTCCTTGTTGCATGCACGTCGTGATCCCGCGCCCATGTATCGGCAGTTCCAGACTGCTGACAAATCCGGTATACCGAAAGGCGGCTGTTGATCGCCGTGCCACAGGCGACTACCCTTCCCATAAGCGCGTCGCGTGGAAACTTAGTTCCTGCGACGCGCTTTAGGTCTTTGTTTTGATGCATGTCGCATCCCAAAACCGCTGCACACTTTTGGGCGACGTGCGTTAGCTGGGGCCCATTTCTTCGACGGAGGGCCGCGACTTGGCAGATGATGACAAGGACAGCAAAACAGAAGCCCCGACCGCGAAAAAGCAGAGCGATGCCGCGGAAAAAGGCAACGTGCCGTCATCGCGCGAGCTGTCGATCTTCGCGACGATTCTCGCCACCTACATCTATCTGGTGTTCTTCCTCCCCGACAGCGTCGGGCGCATGACGGAAACGCTGCGCGACATCTTCGAGCAGCCCGACCAATGGAAGATCGAGACCGGGCCGGATATATTGTCGTTGTTCGTCCGGATCGGCTGGGCAAGTGCAGCACTGCTGGCGCCGGCCTTCATCCTGTTCATGGTGTTCGGCATCGCCTCCTCCGTCTTTCAGAACCTGCCGACGCTGGTGCTCGAACGCATCCGGCCGCAGGGCTCGCGCATCTCGCCGATCAAGGGCTGGTCACGGCTGTTCAGCCTGCCTGGCCTCATCGAATTCGGAAAATCGCTGTTCAAGGTCGTCGTGGTCGGGGTCATCCTGTTCTTCGTGATGAGGAGCGAATATTTTAGCTCGATCGACGCGATGTTCTCCGATCCGCAGACCATCCTCGTGCGGATGATGACAGCGATGCGCAAGATCATCATCGTCATGCTGATCGCCACCGCCATCGTGGCGATCGCCGACCTTTTCTGGACGCGTCACCACTGGTTCACCGAGCTGAAGATGACGCGGCACGAAGTGAAGGAAGAAAACAAGCAGGCCCAGGGCGACCCTTTTGTCAAAAGCCGGCAGCGCTCGCTGATGCGCGACCGTGCGCGCCGGCGCATGATCGCCAACGTACACCGTGCAACACTCGTCATTGCCAACCCGACGCACTATGCCGTGGCGCTGCGCTACGCGCGTGAAGAGAACGACGCGCCGGTGGTTCTGGCCAAGGGCCAGGACCTCATTGCCCTCAAGATCAGGGAGATCGCCGAGCAGAACGGCATCCCGGTGTTCGAGGATCCGCCGCTTGCACGCTCCATGTTTGCGCAAGTCTCGGTCGATAGTGTCATACCGTCAGTCTTCTATAAGGCCGTTGCGGAGCTGATCCACCGGGTCTACGCCGCAGACGCCAAGAACAAACGGGTAAGATAAGCCGAATGAAAAAATGCCCCCACTCTACCCAGCGTGAAAAGATCCTCGCAGACGCGATCAGCCCGGTCGCCACCGAACTGCGCCTTCTGGATGCTTCTGACCTTATTTCACTGCTGCGCTTCGAGTATTACGGCAATCTGGCCGATCTCGTCGCTTCGGCGGCGGAGCTTTTCTTTCATCCGGGTACGGTCAATTTCGGCCTGGGCGGAAACTATACGTTGGAGTGGGGCGGCAAGCCCGAAGTCGTTCTCGACCTGGAAATCAAGCCGCGCGGCGTCACCGTCTATGCCCAGCTCACCCTTGCCGAAGATCATGCCGGCATCGAAATCAATCACATCGCCTTCCAGGATCCCTCGGCCGACCCCGACCAGAATACCGCCTTCCTGGAAAAGAGCCTTCGGCAAGCCCGCTACAGCATGAAGCCGCCGCGCGCGCTCGCCAGCTGATTTGCTCTCACAACAAGCAAGTTTCGCGCCGACTTTCGTCCAGGGCGGCCGGCGCCGGTTCAGCTGATGTAGCCGAGCCGGATCGCCTTGGCGATCGCCTGGATACGGTTGACGGAATTGAGCTTGATGGTCGCCGAGCCGAGATAGGCATTGACCGTGTGGACGGACAGGCCGAGTTTTTCGGCGATCTCTTCACTGATGCGGCCGTCACCGGCAAGCTGAAGACAGGCGATCTCGCGTTCGCTGAGGGCCTCGGCGGCGGCCGCGCGGCGTTCGTCGAGCGAGAGCAGATCCATCATGATATGGCAGCAGCGGCCGTGCAGCTCGACGATCGTGTCGCTAGATGGATCGATATCATCGCCGGTGAAAAGGATGAAGCCGTTGCCGACGGCGCCGAGCCGCACCGGAAAGGCAAGGCCGGAGAAGGGCAGGATGCCATCCTTCAGGCGCGTCATGAAGGGCGAAAAATCCGCCGGACCGGGGGCCGCCCGGTCATGAGCGCCGGCCCAGGAGAGCGGCAGCAGCGACTTTTCGATATGATCGAGTAGGATATCGCCATAGGCATCCGTCAAGGCCTTGCCGAAACCGGCATTGGAAGGTCCCCAGTTCTCGAGCTCGCAGACAAGGCGCTGCTTTGCCGGAAGCCCCGAGCCGCTGACACGGTAAATCGCGAAGCCTCGAGCGTCGGCGAGCTTCTGCATCGCGATGAGCCGCGGAAAAAGATCGGAGCGGCTGGAAATCCTGTTCATCCGCACCATGCGCAGCGGATCGGCGCCGCTCATCGCCCTGCTTGATGGATGCCCCATGGATCCCCCTATACGAAATTGTTGCGGACCGCGAAGGCAATGGCCTCCGACCGGGTCTTGGTCGCCGTCTTGCGCATCACGCTGGTGATGTAGTTGTTGATGGTATTGCGGGAGATTCCGAGGATCATCGCGATCTCGTCGCTGGTCTTGCCCTCGGCGATCCAGAACAAGCATTCCAGCTCGCGGTCGGTCAGTTCGAAATCGCGATCGACCCGCGCGCCTCCGCAGCGCAGAAAGCTCGCAACGTAGCCGGCAAGCAGCCCCACGTCCCGCAGTCGCTCCGGCGACAGGATGAAGCCTTCGCCGAACAGGAACATCAAGGCGAGCCGCGAGCGGCCGACATTGAAGGTCAAGGAACAGTATTGGCGGCTGGCGCCGTCCGGCACGTCTGCGGCTTCGGGCAGAAGCGCAAAATTCGGCTGGAAGACCTGCATGCATTTTTCCAGCTCGGTCGAGCGGGCATAACCGCTGACGAGATCATTGGCGACCTCCTTGACCAGATCGAAGGGCCAATCCGAGGAAACGATGAAATCGAGGCCGCTTTCCTGGATCAGATCACACCGCGCCAGAAGATAGTGCGAGGCACCGACATAGTCCGTCAGGGCGCGCAGTCCGGACTGCAACCTGCCGGTGTTTGCGACCCCGTGCAGGCGTTGGATCAGCTCGTCGCGCGGCAACAGAGCCGGCGCCACTGCGCTTGCGAAATTCATCATGTGCCTCTCGCCTTTGCTCGCCAGAACTATGTTCATATCCATTGGCAACGTCCTGCGGCTGAGAAACGGTGACACTCGGTGCAACTGCAATTTTTCTGTAAAGGATTCAATTCAAGTCCCGCGAATCCCATTTCGAATCACCTAAGGGTAAGCCAGCCGATGCAAAGTAGCATCTCCGACTTCTAGGTATTTACATCAGCCGCCGTTCGTGCCTTGATTCGAATGCCGATTATGCCGCTCGAGATATGGCAGAGGCTAAGGTGATTCTGGCTGTATCGCAACTTGATTCGCGTATTGCGCGAGTGAAGCCAACAGATTTAATGCGTCTGTCCGAAGCCGTCGTGGCGACGACGTGAAAAGGGCCGGTTTCCCGGCCCTTTCTTATGCTGCGTCGTCGATCGCCCATTTCCTGAGGATTTTGGCGGCGCGTTCCTCGTTGATCTCCACCATGCGGGCAAGCTTGCGTTCCGGCCCCTCCTTGACGCGGCGGTTGAAGTTGCCGTCGTCGTCGCCAAGACTGAGCAGATCCTCGGTGCTGTCGAAGCCGAAGTCGGATCCGAAGCCGTCCATGAGAGCGCCTCCGGGGGCGCCTGCCGCCGGCGCGAAGTCCGGGAGCTCGAGACCGGCCGCTTCCGGCGTGGCATCGCCGAGGACCGAGCTGGAGCCGTTGCCGCTAATGCTGCGTACCAGCGGCCGCAGGCCCATCCAGACCACCACGAAGGCGACCGCGACGAAGGCCAGCGAGTTGATGATGCCGGCAAGGTTGCGGTTCAGCATGTCCATGACGCGTATACCGCCGGTGGCGTCTTCGAGCAGCTGGTTCTCGAGGAAATCCATGGCCGTGACGGTGACGACGTCGCCGCGGCTAGTGTCGATTCCGGCTGCCGAAGCGACGATGCTCTTCATCTCGGCAACATAGGCGTCCATCTTGGCCTGGTCGGCGGGCTCGCCGACCATCTTGGCGATGCGGCCCTTGTTGACGACCACGGCGATCGACAGCTTTTCGACCTTGTAGCTGCTGCGGGTCGTCGCCGTCGTCTTGCTGTTGATTTCGTAGTTGGTCTGCTCTTCGCGCTTGTCGGACTTGTCCTGCGATTCCGGGCCGTTGGCGCCGCCGGCCTCGGGGGCCGCCTGGGGAATGTTCTGTTCGACGGTCGTTGCGTTGTCGGACTGCCTCTGCTGCGACTGCTGGGCTTCCTTCGTCGATCGGACCGAACGTTCGACCTTGGATTCAGGATCGTAGACGGTTTCCTGTATCTGCTGGGCGTCGGTATTGAGGTCGGCCGTGACGCTGGAGCGGAAGTTGTCCATGCCGAGGAAGGGCGCGAGCGCCTTGTCGATGTTGGATTCGACTTCCTGCTGAACGTTCTGGACAATGTTGAGCGAGCGGTTCAGCGAACTGTTGCTCGCCTCGTCGCCGGAAGCGAGCAACTGGCCGGCGGAATCAAGAATCGTCACGTCATCGACGTCGAGCCCCGGCACAGCCGAGGCGACGAGGTGGCGGATCGAGGTGGCGGCGCCGCGCCCGGTGGCGGCGCTGGCGCGAATCATGACGGAGGCGGTCGGCTTCTGCTCGGCCTTCCGGAAGTTTCCGACTTCGGGCATGACGATATGGACGCGCGCGGCCGTGATGCCCGAGATCGACTGGATGGTGCGGGCGATCTCGCCTTCCAGCGCGCGAACCCGCGTCACTTCCTGCATGAAGGAGGTCAAACCGAGCGAGCCGACATTGTCGAACAGTTCGTAACCAGCATTGGCGCTGTTCGGCAGGCCGCGCTCGGCAAGCATCAGGCGGGCCTTGCCCGTCATGCCCGCCGGAACGGTGATGCTGGAACCGTCCGCCCCGACCTGGAAATTGATGTTGGCTTCGGCAAGCGCCATGCTGATCTGATTGAGATCGGGAGCTTCGAGACCGACGTAGAGCGTTTCTTGAGCCGGTTTGTTGACGAAAAGAGCAGCCGCAAGGATGATGGCGATGGAAAGGGCGCCGACGCCCCCCAGAATCATCAGGCGCGTCCGGCCCAGGGCACCAAAGTTCTTAAATATCTGAACTAATTGATTTAACAGATTCATTCTGTTCTCGCACGATCCGTCAAAGACAAAGCAGGCTTATTGCCTCATCTGACGAATAATCGGCGAAACTTGTGCGAGCGTTTCGTGAAGAGCGCGCGGGAGCGAGAGGCTCAAGCATGTCGCAGCGATGTTGCGAGAAGGACGTGCGTTAAATGAGGAGCCTAAGGCGCAAGGAGTGAAGCTGAAAGATCGCGCGCCTCAGAAGAAATCGAAGTCGCCGGCCGCCTTGCTTAGCGGCTGGGAATGGCCGTGGCGTGTGACGCCGCCCAGCGCCTTCTGCATCTCCGCCAGCTTGACGAGGCTGAGTGCGGTCGCGACGTCGACCGTCCAGCCGAGCGGGATTTCGCCGGTGATGGTATCGATGAATTCGGCAAGGCCGCGCGATTTCTGCACTGCCAGATCGATGCCCTGCATGACCTTCATGGCATCCGGCGAATTGAGGATTTCGGCGCCGCCGAGTTCGAGAAGCTGCGGCTCGATGCGCTCGATCAGGTAAGCGACATCATGCAGTTCCGAAACGATGCGCATGAGGATGTCGCTCAGCGCTTCAACAGGCGCGGGCGGCTCCATCACCGGAGTAAATGTCATATCAAAATCCTCGCCATCAAAAAAATTCGATACTGGTTTCGGCGGGCTTCTGCGGAGCGGCGGGACGCTGCTCGAGAGCGACGGTTCTCTGCGTTTCGGCGCCGGTCAGCGGATATTGCCGGGCACGACCGGAGACCGGCCAATATTCGAGCTTTCGCCCATGCTCTCCACCGGTGGAGGAGCCGACCACCGGAATGCCTTCATCCCTCAGGAACTGCATGGCGAAGGCCGCGTTCTGCTCACCGACGTTGGAGAATGTCGAGATCGTCTTCGCGCCGCCGAAGATCTTTGCCTCCAGCCGGTCGCGCCGGGCGCCCTGCTTCAGGAGACCGTTGATCAGCAGTTCCATCAGATGCACGCCGTAGCGTGTGGCATCGCCGCCTGATGTCGGCGACGTCGCCGAACCGGGCAGCAGAAAGTGGTTCATGCCGCCGACACCGGCGACGGGATCTCTGAGGCATGCGGCCACGCACGAGCCGAGAATGGTCGAGAGGACCGCATTCGGATCGCTCAGGACCTTGTACTCGCCCTGAATGATGTGCACGCGGCGGGCTGCCCCCTCAGTGATCATTTCAGAGCTCCAAACACGGCTTCGATGGCCGCTTTCATCTTCTCGATCGTGAACGGCTTGGCGAGTACGTTGTTGGCGCCGAGCTGGGCTGCCTTCTGCACCAGCGCCCGATCGCCCTGGGCGGTGAGGATGATGAAGGCCGCCTTCTTGGTGTTCGGGTTGGTGCGCACGGCCTGAAGGAAGCCGATGCCATCCATCTTCGGCATGTTGAAGTCCGAGATCACCAGGTGGTGCGGCTGCTCGGTCATGATTTTCATGCCCTGCTCACCGTCGCCTGCGGATGTGATCTGCTTGAAACCGAGCTGGGTCAGCGCATCGCTGAGCAGCAACCGGCTCGTTACCTGATCATCGACGATCAGAACTTTGATTTTCTCCGCGATCGACATTATTCGGTCCCTTCCTTTCGGGCGGCTGTCAATTTCAATATTTCTTCGCCGATGGCAGCCAGCGGCAGCTGCTGCTCGACGGCGCCAAGTTCCTGAGCAACCCTTGGCATTCCGTAAACGACGCAGGTTTTTTCGTTCTGGCCGAGCGTTCTGGCGCCGGCGTGGCGCATTTTCAACAATCCGGCGGCGCCATCGCGGCCCATTCCGGTCAGAATCACGCCAACGGCGTTGCGGCCCGCGAGTTCGGCGACCGAATCAAAGAGCACGTCCACCGACGGTCGGTGACCGTTGACCGGCGCCCGGTCGACAAGACGGCAGCACGGCGCCGAGCCGCCGCTGACCTGGAGATGACGTTCGCCGCCCGGCGCCAGGTAGATCTTGCCGATTTCGAGGCGGGCGCCATCGGTCGCTTCCTGCACTACCGGGGCGCAGAGACGGTTCAGCCGCTCGGCGAAACTCTTGGTGAAGGTCGGCGGCATATGCTGGGTGATGACCGTCGGGGGGCAGTTGGCCGGAAATTTCTGCAGCACGGCGATTAGCGCCTCGACGCCGCCGGTCGACGAGCCGATGGCGACGATCTTGCGGCCGACGCGGAACTCGGCGACCGAGGGCGGCGGCGTGACGGCAGCCGCCGGCTGGGAGAACTGGCGCTGCGTGCGCGCGGCAGCCTTGACCTTTTCGGCGAGATCGCCGAACGGCCTTGGTTCGCCGGGGCCCGGCTTGCCGACGCAGTCGAAGGCGCCGATTTCAAGCGCAGCAAGGGTCGCTTCGGCGCCGCGATGCGTCATCGTGGATACCATGATGACCGGCATCGGCCGCAGCGTCATGATCTTTTCGAGGAAATCGAGGCCGTTCATGTTCGGCATCTCGATGTCGAGCGTCACCACGTCGGGGTTCAGCCGCTTGATCGCCTCGCGCGCTTCCAGAGCGTCGCCGGCCTGGCCGATGACGTTGACCTCCGGGTCGGAGCTCAGCACGGCGGTGATCAGCCCCCGCATGGTCGGCGAGTCGTCAACAACGAGAACTCTTGCCGGAGCGCTCATGCCTTCCTCCCGAGACCTTTGGTGGCGTATCGATAGGTCGTGATGCCGATATTGTCGAAGACGTGTTTTGCTTCGCCGGAGACGCGCTCGGAATGGCCGATATAGAGATGGCCGCCCTCCGGCAGCAGGCCGGCGAAACGCTGCCAGATCTTCATCTGCGTCGGCTCATCAAAATAGATGACGACGTTACGGCAGAAGATGACGTCGAACTTGCCCTTGAAGGGCCATTGCGCCATCAGGTTCAGCTCGTTGTAGGTGATCAGCCGCTTGACGCGATCGTCGACCTGGAACTTGCGGCGGCCCTGCACTTCGACTTCGCTGAACCACTGCTTGCGCATGGCGGGCGAGACGGTTTCGAGCGCGTTCTCGTCATAAGCGCCGGCCCGGGCGATGGCGAGGATTTTCGGGTCGATGTCGGTCGCCAGGATCTTGAAGTCGTAATCGGCGACATTCGGCATCAGCGACAGCACGGTCAGCGCGATCGAATAGGGTTCCTGCCCGTCGGAGGAAGCGGCCGACCAGATGCGCACCCTGCCGCCCGATCGCGCCCGCTGCAGAAGCTCCGGCAGGACATGGTCGCGCAGATGCTCGAAATGATGGTTCTCGCGGAAGAAGCGGGTAAAATTGGTCGTCAGATGCGAGAGCATTTCGCGACGCGCCGCAGCCCCAGCCGGCGACGCGACCAGTTCGCAATATTCCCGGAAACCGGAAAGACCAAGATTGCGGATATGCTTCGAAAGACGCGAATAGACGAGCGAGGCCTTCGTCTCGTTGAGGAAGATCCCGGCATCCGAGTAGATCATGGCGGCGATTTCCGTGAGGTCGCGGCGCGTCAGCGGATATTCTCCGCTCGCCAGCACCTCGTCGGCTCCCTGCCTCAGATCTTTTGCGCCCATTGCGTTCATGCGGCTTCGCTTTCGGTCTCGGAAAAGAGGGCTTCAAGTTCGATCAGGCAGATCATCCGCTTGTCGATGGCGAGAATGCCCCGGGCGAACTGGCGCTCGAGGTCAGAGGAGATTTCAGGGGTCGGCTGAATGATCTCGTCGGTCACCGTCAAAATGTCGGAGACGGCGTCGACCAGGAGGCCGACGACTTTGCGCCTGACCTGGGCGACGATGATGACGTGACGGGCTGTGGGATCGGCGGGCTTCATGCCGAGGCGAGCGGCAAGATCGATGATCGGCAGCACCGCGCCGCGCAGGTTGATGACCCCCAGCATGTAGGCAGGCGAGTGCGGCATCGCGGTCGCCGGGGTCCAGCCACGGATTTCGCGAACCGACATGATGTTCACGCAAAATTCCTGATCTCCGATGCGGAACGCGATCAGCTCGCGATCCCCCTGGTTCAGACTTTTTACAGCGTACGACATTCCTTACCCTACCGCTGCTAACGACATTTCCGCTTTGAGCGACTGGCCGCGCGAGGCGCCGACAACCGCATCGACATCGAGGATGAGAGCCACGCGTCCGTCGCCGAGGATGGTGGCGGCGGCAATGCCCGGCACATGGGTGTAGTTGGCTTCCAGGCTCTTGATGACCACCTGGCGCTGTCCCTGGATGGCATCGACCATCAGGGCGCGCTGGCCGCCACCTTCCGACTCCACCAGGAGCGCCACGCCCTCGACGGGATTGGCCTGGGTTGCGCGGAAGTTCAGGATGCGGCCGACATCGACCAGCGGGCAGAAACTGTTGCGGATCGAGATCAGCCGGTGGTTGGCGCCGAAGGAGTGGATCGCGGAAGCTTCCGGCTGGAGGGTTTCGACGATTGCCGTCAGCGGCACGACCAGCGTCTGACCGGCGACGGTGACCACCATGCCGTCGAGGACGGCGAGCGTCAGAGGCAGGCTCATCGTGAAGACCGAGCCGTGGCCCGGCTTGGACGTGATGTTGATGCGGCCGCCGAGCGCCTGGATCGAACGCTTGACGACGTCCATGCCGACGCCGCGGCCTGAGATGTCGGAGATCTTGTCGGCAGTCGAGAAGCCCGGAAGGAAGATCAGGTTATCGATTTCCTCGTCCGACAGGTTGGCATCGGCCGGGATAAGGTCGTTGTCGATCGCCTTCTGGCGGACCTTCTCGCGGTTGATGCCGGCGCCGTCGTCGGCAAGCTCGATCAGGATGCGGCCCGAACGATGCTTGGCGGTGAGGCGGACTGTGCCTTCGGTGTTCTTGCCGGCGGCGGCGCGCTTTTCCGGTGTTTCGATACCGTGGTCGACGGCATTGCGGATCATGTGGGTGAGCGGCTCGGCCAGCTTGTCGATCACCGTCTTGTCGACTTCGGTGTTTTCACCTTCGGTGATCAGGCGGATCGACTTGCCGGTCATGTCGGCGATTTCGCGGACGATGCGCGACATGCGCTGGAAGACCGGCTTTACCGGCTGCGCGCGGATCGCCATCACCGAGTCCTGGATCTCGCGGGTGAGCTGCTGCAGCTCTTCCAGGCCCATGTTGATCGAGGAGGTGCCGGTCGTGTCATTCTCGATGACGCTTTGCGACAGCATCGCCTGGTTGATGACCAGCTCGCCGACGAGGTTGATCAGGCGGTCGACGCGGTCGAGATCGACGCGGATCGTCTGGCCGGCGCCGGCAGCGCTGTTCTGGGCGGCGGCGTTTGCCGCGGCTGCTGCGGCGGCTGCCGATTCCTTCTTCTCGACGCGGGCGGCGGCTGCGGCCATCTGCGTGACATTGGAGGCTGTCTCGGCGGCGGCAACGGCAGCTGCCGTGTCGTCGGAACGTGCAGGGCCCTCTTCGCCCGGGCCGGTCTCGTCGAGAATCGACAGGTCGAAGGGAACCGGCACCATCGGCAGTTCCTCATTGCTCGACGCGTCGCCTCTTGCTTCCTCGACCGGCTTCACCGTCAGCTCGCAATCCCACTCGGCGAATTCAAAGACGGCGCGAATGGCGTCCTCGCCCTTGTCGGTCTTGAGCGTGATGTTCCAGAAGAAATAAGCCGCTTCCGGATCGAGCTCCTCGAGGCCCGGCAGCTCATCGGCATTGCAATAAATCGTCATTTCGCCGAGGCGCGAGAGGTCGCGCAGCAGCAGGGTGGCGTCATTCCCCTTTGAATAGAGTTCGTGGCGCGGCTTGAAAGTGATCTCGTAGGCCGGCAGGCCGGAGCCCGCATCATCCTCGCCGCCGAAATCGTCGAAGGAGAAGGGGATCGGCTGGAAGCCGCTGTCGTCGGTCGGCTTGGGGGCAGGCGCCGGAGCGGGATTTGCCGCCGCCTTCGGCGCCGGAGCCTCGGCTGCTGCCGAGGGAGACGGCAGCTCGCCATTGGCCAACGCCTCGAGTTCCTTGACGAGGCCGCGGCTGCGGCTTTCATCGACACTGCCGCCATCGCGCGCAGCATTGGTCAGGTCGGCGAGCACATCGGCCGACTTCAGCATCACCTTCAGGACGTCCTGGGTCGGCTCGAGCTTGTTGGAACGAACGCAATCGAGAGTGGTCTCGAAAACATGGGCGAAGGCAACCAGATCATCAAGGCCGAAGGCGCCGGCGCCCCCCTTGATCGAATGCACGGCACGGAACACCGCATTGACGGTTTCCGGATCGCGATCGCCATCGTTCATTTTCAGAAGACCGGATTCCAGCTCGGCGAGCTGTTCCTCGCACTCCTGGAAAAAGATCTCTTTGATTTCGTTCATATCCATAGGAGCAAATCCTGGGTTTAAGCGGTTACGCGCTCAATTGCATCGATCAGCTTGGCCGGGTCGAAAGGCTTGACGATCCAGCCGGTGGCGCCGGCCTGGCGGGCGCGATTCTTCTTTTCCGCGTCGCTCTCCGTCGTCAGGACCAAGATCGGGATCGCCCGATATTTCTCGTTGCGGCGGACACCTTCGATGAAGCCGAAACCGTCGAGGCGCGGCATGTTGATGTCGGTCACGATGACGTCAGGATTGGACTCTTCGAGAACTTCGAGACCCTCGACGCCGTCTTCCGCCTGGATCGTCTCGAAACCGGCATTGTTCAGCGTCACGAGCAGCATGTTTCGGATGGTGCGGGAATCATCCACGGTAAGCACTTTTTTCTTCATTGCCGGATCTCCTTGGCAAGCAGGTGGTCGATATCGACGCCAACCAGCTGCATGGTTTTCTGAAATGCGTCGGACACCTTGGAGAAGGTGAACGGCTGCTTGTCCTGTTCCCAGGTTTTCTCGGCGGACATCAGAACCTGGGCGCAAAGAGCGCCAACCCGTTCGACGTCGGACGCGTCGATCGAAAGAGCGCTTCCCCGCATGGAGAGGAGTTTGTCGCGTAAGGCGGAAGCCTCGTTGAGGTCGAGCACCGCTGTCAAATTCAGCGTCTTGCCACTCTTCTTTGCTACCATCAGCTTTTCCTTGTCCCCCTTGTCCCCGGCCCTGAAAGACGAGCTGAGGCGATAATCCGATAGGTTAGTAAACATTCCGCCCACCTCCGCTGCCCGCGCGGGGCCGAGGAAGGTCAAAATCATCATTTTCGTATTCGTCCTCGGCCAGCGACGGACGCGCGGCGATTCCGACGCTGGGCGGCGGTGTGGCGCGAGCCGGCGCCGGTGGCGCGGCATGAGCCTTTTCGCGGGCAATGCGGAATTCGCGAATAGTCTGACCGAGCTCGACAATAACTGTGTGAAGATCATCGGCGCCTGCCGCGGAGCGCTCGGCAAAACCGGCGCTGCCAGCCACCTCGGTGCCCAGCCCCCTGACGTCGGCCGTGACGCTGTCGAGGCTCGCGGCATGTTCGCCGGTTCGGGTGGCGATGCCTGATATGGCGGCGTTGATGTCGGTGACCTGACGCACGATGCTGCCGATCGAATCCTGCGTGCGGCCGACCATCTGCACGCCCGCATCGACCTGCGCCTTGGTCGTCGTCACCAGCGTCTTGATCTCGCGGGCGGCTTCGGCCGAGCGCTGGGCAAGAGCGCGGACCTCCTGGGCGACGACGGCAAAGCCGCGGCCGGAGTCGCCGGCGCGGGCGGCCTCAATGCCGGCATTGAGCGCCAGAAGATTGGTCTGGAAGGCAATCTCGTCGATCGCGCCGATGATCTGCCCGATCTTTTCGGCCGATTGCTCGATATCGGCCATGGCGCTGATTGCGCGGCCGACGACCTCGCCGCTCTCTTCGACGGCGGCGCGCGTCGAGGCGGCCGCCTGTTCGGCGGCGCGGCTGTCGGCGGCACCGTCACGCACACTGCCGGCGATGCCGGCAAGGGCGGCGGCTGAAAGCTGCAGCCGGTCGGCCTGGCCGGACGCCGTGCCGACGAACTGCCGCGACAGGGCGGCAAGTGAGGCTGTCGCGGCTTCGGCCTTGAGCGTGCGCTCGGAGATGGCGGTGAAGTCGGCCTGGAGACTTTCCAATGCGCCGTTCAGTGCGGCGGCGATCCCGGCAAAGGCGCCGTCGCCGTCGACGGGTGCGCGCCGCGTCAGATCGCGCGCGGACAGGCCTTCGATGACATCGCCGAAGACCCTCATGACCTCGGCCTCGCTGTCGGCGCGCTGATCGGCGAGCGCGCGGCTGTGAGCGGCGCGAAGCGCGTTGAAGCGCAGCGAGACGGCGATTTCCACATCGACCATAACGATGCGGATGATCGCCGTCATCAGCTCCGAGATTTCGCGGGTACGGCGCCTGGCCGACGGCAGCAGTGGACGGCCGGCAATCTCGTCGACGAGACCGGAAACGACATGTTCGAGCATGACGCCGTGGCCGGCGACATGCCAGCGCGGGTCGAGGCCCATCTTGCTTTCGGTGTCGGAGAGAACCTTGACGCGTTCGGCATAGAGACTGTCGAAGCGTGCATCCGTCAGCACGTCCCAATGCGAGGACTGCAGATCATGCAGGCGCTCGACCTGGCGTTCGCTGTCGAAATTGCGCGAAGCGTCGGGAAAGGCCTGGAACCGGTGGAAGAGATCCCTGAGTCCCGCCTTCAGATGCGCCTCGAGGGCCGGCCGGTGGCGGCGCACCAGCTCGCATTGCTCGGCATCGAGACCGGCAAAGCGCAGGCGGTCGCGCAAGCTGCCTGCCTGCGCTCCACGAGCCTGATCTGATGGCATTTCCTGCCTCAACGCCTGTCCCCAACCCGCTTTCCGGGCAGATGCCCGGCAAAAAACTTTCGCAGCATCCGAGGAAGCCAAGCGTGGAGACGGTCCTCACCACCGGGCACAACCGGCGGATCGAAGGCCTCTGATCAGCTATTCTCTATCGGAGCTGTCTGAAGAGATGGATACCGGATCGACCCGGTACGGCGGTACGGCGTCATGCCTGGTGGGAACGAGTGCATCTTCCCATTCCGACGTGTAACCCAATGTTTATGGTTAATTCCTTGCCCGAAGGTTAATAAGCCTTTCGCAGCGCAGGACTTTCGCAGCAATTCAAGGCAGTTCGCAGGAAATACTCCCGCGGAGTTGCACGGCTGCTACAAGGCACACGCAAGCTCCGTGTTATATGCCGGTCGTAAACAGACATGACGTCGACAAGGACAGAGCAATGATTGTTCTCGGATTGGGTTCCTGCTTGATCGCAATGGGCATACTTGCCGCCGTTGCCCGCCTCGATTTCCTCGCCGCACATCGCGATAACAGCATGCTTCGGGTGTTCTAAAGCCTTCCCTGGCTGAAAGCCGACCGACCCCATTGCCCGTTGGCAGTCCGGCGCCTTTGGTGTAATCGCACTCGCGCCTTTCATGTCAGCGGAACACTCGGTTCATGTCCCCCAGATCTGGTCTCCTCATCGTTCTCGGCTTCACGCTCTGGCGCGTCGTCACGCTTCATTTCGATGCGACGGACCTTTTCGTCGATGAGGCGCAGTACTGGTTCTGGTCGCAGAATCTCGATCTCGGCTACTATTCGAAACCGCCGATGATCGCCTGGGTGATCCGGGCGATGACGGAGTTCTCCGGCTCCAACGCCATCTACTGGATCCGAGTGCTTGGACCGCTGATCCACATGGCGGCGGCACTGGTGCTCATGAAGGTGGCGAAGCGTTTCGTCGGCCCCGAGATCGAAGGCTGGACCGGCGCCACCTACATCACGCTTCCCGGTGTGGCGCTTTCCTCGGTCTTCTTCTCGACCGATGTCATCCTGCTGTTTTTCATCGCGATCGCCTTGCTCGCCTATTTCGGCCTGACTGAGCGGCGCTCGGTCGGCCTGGCGCTCGTCATGGGCCTCGCCGTCGGCCTCGCCTTTCTGACGAAATATGCCGTGCTGTTCGTCGTTCCGGGCGGAGCGATTGCCCTCCTCCTGGTTCCGGCGGCGCGCATCGCCGTTCGGGATTTCATCGTGGCGGTCGCGGTCGCGGCGGCCGTCGCCCTGCCGAACCTCTGGTGGAACCTGCAGCACGACATTACGACCGTGCGCCACACGCAGGACATCGCCCATTGGAGCGACCTCGGCATCAATCTGCGTCGCGGGCTGGAATTTTTCGCCGCCCAGTTCGGCGTCGTCGGACCGATCATATTTTTCGCGATGCTCTGGGCCGTCTATCGCATGATCAAGGGCAGGAGCGACGACCGGGAGAAGATGCTGATCTGGCTGTCGATGCCGGTGGTGGTGCTGATCACCCTGCAGGCGACGGTCGCCAAAGCCTACGCCAACTGGGCCGTGACCGCCTATGTCGCCGGAACCGTGCTTGCCGTCTGGCTGCTTTACCGGATGTGGCCGAAAGGACTAAGGCTGTCGCTCACCATCAACGGCATCGCAAGCCTGCTCTTTCCGCTGGCGACAATCTTTCCGCAGCAGCTGCTGTTGCCGAACGGCGACGAATTGATGAAGCGCTATCTCGGCCGCGCCGCGGTCAGCCGCGAGGCGGGAGCACTTGCCGGTCAGGCCGGTGCCGACATCATCGTCACGGACAACCGCGATATGGTCGCCGATCTTTTCTATACGCTGCGCGACGCACCCTACAGGATCTATGCGCGTGCGCCCGCCGGCCTTCCGGAGAGCTATTACGAGCAGGAATTCGCCCTGCCCGCCGACATCACCGGCAAGGTGCTTTTCCTGACGGACGGTCCCCTCACCTGCCCAGCCGAAACGCCGGAGCTACTGAAGAACTGGCAGCCGACCGAAGGCTACTATAAGGGCAAGGCGCTCTACATCTACAAAGTCTCTGCCGCCTGCCTTCACCCTTAACCGGTTCGGCTTCAGGCAATTATGCAGCGGGCAGGCAGAGGCCGGTGCCCGCCCCTTCGATCTCGATGAACCTGACCCCACCTTTTTCGAAGGCGAGGCGCAGCTGCGCCTCCGTCGCGCGGTGGATGTCGTGGTGGCGTCCCTCGTAATCGCGGATGGTGCTGCGCGAGACCGCCGCCCTTTCGGCAAGCTCGGTCTGGGTCCAGTCGAGCAGGCCGCGAGCTGCCCGGCAGAGAGCCGGAGTCAGAATTGTTTCTCTTGCGCCTTGACCCATAATTACAACTTGCTCATATTGGTTGATATAAATCATATATGTCATATCACGAACAGGATTTCCAGATCGGGAGATAATTATGCCGCACGATACGCCCCTGATTTCGACAATCGTCGGCGGCCTCGTGCTGGCTTTCGTCTTCGGCGCTTTTGCCCATCGGCTGCGTATGCCGCCGCTCGTCGGCTATCTGATCGCCGGTGTGCTGGTCGGGCCGCATACGCCGGGCTATGTGGCGGATCAGAGCCTGGCGCCCGAACTTGCCGAAATCGGCGTCATCCTGCTGATGTTCGGCGTCGGGCTGCATTTCTCCCTGAAAGACCTGCTGTCGGTGCGCGGCATTGCCGTGCCCGGCGCGATCGCACAGATCGGTTTTGCGACATTGCTCGGCTGGGGGCTCGGCGCCTTGATGGGCTGGCCGACCGGCGGCAGCCTGGTCTTCGGTCTGGCGCTTTCGGTCGCCTCGACCGTCGTGCTCCTGAAGGCGCTGCAGGAGCGCCGGCTCGTCGAGACGGAGCGCGGCAGGATCGCCGTCGGCTGGCTGATCGTCGAGGATCTCGCCATGGTGCTGGCGCTGGTGCTGATCCCGGCCGCAGCCAGCATCGGCGGCGAGGGTCACGCTCCCGTCGAACCGTTTTCGGCCGGGCTGAACCGCCTGTTCGGCCTCGATCTCGGCATCGGCGGCATGCTCGCCATGACGCTGGTCAAGGTCGGGCTGTTCGCGGCGCTGATGCTGGTCTTCGGCCGCAAGCTCATTCCATGGATGATGCACCGCATCGCCCATACCGGCTCGCGCGAGCTCTTCCGGCTCGGCGTGCTCGCCATCGCCCTCGGCGTCGCCTTCGGCGCGGCGAAGCTCTTCGGCGTGTCGCTGGCGCTCGGCGCCTTCTTTGCCGGCATGGTGCTCGCCGAAAGCGAGCTCAGCCATCGCGCCGCCCAGGAAAGCCTGCCGCTGCGCGACGCCTTCGCCGTGCTCTTCTTCGTGTCGGTCGGCATGCTGTTCGATCCGAACATCCTGATCGACAGGCCGCTGCCGATTCTGGCCACCGTCTTCATCATCGTCATCGGCAAATCCATCGCCGCCTTTCTGATCGTGCTCGCCTTCAGGAAGCCGCCCGGCACGGCGCTGACGATTTCGGCAAGCCTCGGTCAGATCGGCGAATTCTCCTTCATCCTCGCCGCCCTCGGCGTCGAGCTCGGGCTGCTGCCCGAGGAAGGCCGCGATCTCATCCTCGCCGGCGCCATCATCTCGATCATCCTCAATCCGCTGCTGTTCTTTCTCTGCGACCGCATGCGGCCGCTTTTCGAGAGCGCCAAGCGTGACGAGACCGCGACCGAGGCTGCTGCTGCGCCTGATGACACGGCCAAGGCCGAGCCGATAGCGCCGCCGGATGACGTCGAGGTGCATCCGACCGCGCTGACCGGCCACGCCATCCTCATCGGTTACGGACGGGTCGGCAGGATCGTCGGACAGAACCTCAAATCATCCGGGACGCCCTTCCTCGTCATCGAAGATTCCGACAAGCGGATCGGCGACTTGAAAGTGCAGGGGATCGAAGCCTTCATGGGCAATGCAGTGGCGCGCGAAACGCTCGATCTCGCCAATCTCCCGGCTGCACGCAGCCTCGCCATCGCCATCCCGAACGCCTTCGAGGCCTGCCGCATCGCCGAACAGGCGCGCAGCGTCAACCCATCGATTCTCATCGTCGCGCGCGCCCATTCCGACGCCGAGGTCGACGAATTGAAGCAATATGGCGCCGACACCGTCATCATGGGCGAACGCGAAATCGCGCTTGGCATGGTTGACCGGCTCGCTCAAGTGCATCATGAGAGTGTTCCCTATGAAGACAGGCGGGAGCCTGATACTATTATTCCGACGGGCACTGCTCCGCCGGAAAGAGAATGAGAGATTGGCGCGCTTTTGAGCCGATACGGAAGTGACATCGCCGGGACGGAGGAGATGGAGCTGGAGCAGCGCCGTCTGACGGGCTTTATCGCCATCTCTCTGCTCATCGCCGTCCTTGCCTATATCGGCCTGGTTTTCGGCGGCAATCTCATCATCTCGCCGGCCACGGCCGCCAACACGCTTTCCTCGTCCGGCCGCGATCCGCAGCCGCCGCAGCTGAGCGCGCGCGATGCCGTGCGCGGGGTGCTTGCCGCCGAACGCAAGCTTGCGCCGAAGCAGGCCGCCCACGACACTGGGCCGCCTGCCCTTGCCGCCGCGCCGGCTGTCGATTTTACCGGCTGGAACGTCACCGCACCCATTGTGGCATTCGAAACTCCGCTTCATCCAGCAGTTTCCGGGTCCCATCAGCCCCGCGCACCGCCGATCGCTGCCTGAGGCCAGCGCCGAGCGGCGCTTCCGACCATTGACGACATGCCGACAGCGCCCAGGCGCCGGCTCTCCATACCAAGGAATATAATATGCGTACTTCACCCTGGCTGGTGCTCACCTATACGGTGATCATCGTGATCGGCTTATTGATCGCCCTGCCGAACGCCCTGCCGCAGTCCACGCTCCAGCGCCTCCCGACATGGCTGCCGCATGAGCAGGTGTCGCTCGGGCTCGACCTTCGCGGTGGTTCGCACCTCGTTCTGGAAGTCGACGAAGCGGATCTGACCAAAGAGCGGCTGCAATCGCTGCTTCAGGACGCGCGCCGTGTCCTGCGCGAAAAGGGGATCCAGCCGAAGGCCGTCGTGCGCAGCCAGAATCAGATCGTCGTGACGCTCGCCGATGCGGCGCAGAGCGATGCGGCCGTCACCGAACTCAGGACACTCGCCAACCCGATCAGCACCGGCCTCAGCGCCGGCCAGGCGGATCTCAATGTTACTGCGAACGGAGCAACCGTCACCGTCGGCTTCTCGCCGGCCGGCATCTCCGCCAATGTCGACAACGCCGTCCAGCAGAGCCTTGAAGTCATCCGGCAGCGCGTCGACCAGGTCGGCGTCTCCGAGCCGACCATTCAGCGCATTGGCGCCAATCGCGTGCTGGTCCAGCTTCCGGGCGCGCAGGATCCGTCGCGCCTGCGCGAACTTCTGGGCTCCACGGCAAAGATGTCGTTCCACATGCTGGCGCCGAACAACCAGCCAGGCCCCGGCGTCACCATGCTGCAAGACGATGAAGGCCGGTCCTACCCGGTCCTCGACCGCGTTGAAATATCAGGCGACCGTCTTTCTGATGCCCGCGTCAGCTTCGATCCGAACACGCGCGAACCTATCGTCAGCTTCCGCTTCGACAGCGCCGGTGCCACCCGCTTTGCCGAAATCACCCGCCAGAACGTCGGCAGTCCCTTTGCCATCGTCCTCGACAATAAGGTGCTGAGCGCCCCCGTCATCCGCGAGCCGATCACCGGCGGTTCCGGCCAGATCTCCGGCAATTTCTCGGCTGACAGCGCCACGACGCTCGCCGCCATGTTGCGCGCCGGCGCCCTTCCCGCCAAGCTGACTGTGATCGAGGAGCGCACAGTCGGTGCCGATCTCGGCGCCGATGCCATCAAGATGGGCATTTATTCCGGCATCGTCGGCTTCGCCCTCGTCGCCGCCTTCATCTTCGTGCTCTACGGCACCTGGGGCATCCTGGCGAATGTGGCGCTGCTGATCCATACGATCCTGACCCTCTCGGCCCTGACCCTGGTCGGCGCGACGCTGACGCTGCCCGGCATTGCCGGCGTCGTTCTCGGCATCGGCCTGGCGGTCGACGCCAACGTCCTCATCAATGAGCGTATCCGTGAAGAGACCCGCAAGGGCAAGAGCGCCTTTGCCGCCATCGATACGGGCTTCAACCGTGCCTATTCGACCATTATCGACGGCAACATGACGGCCCTGATCGCTGCGGCCATCCTGTTCTGGTTCGGCTCCGGCCCGGTTCGCGGCTTTGCGGTGACCATGGCGCTCGGCCTGATCATCTCGATGTTCACCTCTGTCGCCTTCGTTCGCGTCGCGATGATTGAGATTACCCGCCGCCGCAAGTTCAAGGTGCTGAACATCCGGCCGTTGATCCCGTTCAGCCCTTACGACAAGCATATCCAGTTCATGAAGGCGCGCTTCTTCGGCGTCACGGTTTCGGCGTTGCTTTCGATCGCATCCGTCGTGCTCTTCATCTATCCAGGCCTCAACTATGGCGTCGACTTCCGCGGCGGCATCCAGATGTCGGTCAAGACGAAGGAAGCCGCCGATCTTGCCAAGTTCCGTGAGGGCCTTGATAGTCTCGGCCTTGGCGAAATCACGCTGCAGACCTTCGGCGACAACAACAGCATCCTCGTTCGGGCGCAGCGGCAGGAAGGCGGCGAAGAGGCGCAGACGGCGGCGGTCACCAAGCTGAAGGCCGAGGTCGCCAAGATCGATCCGAGCGCCACCGTCGAAGGCACCGACGTTATCGGTCCGAAGGTCAGCGGCGAGCTTGCTTCGGCCGGCATCCTGTCGGTCGTAATCGCCAGCATCGCGATGCTCCTCTATATCTGGGCGCGTTTTGAATGGCCGTTCGCCGTCGGCGCCATCGTTACGCTGGTGCTCGACGTCACCAAGGCCATCGGCTTCTTCGCAATCACCGGCCTCGACTTCAACCTTACCGCCATTGCGGCGATCCTGACGCTCGTCGGTTACTCTGTGAACGACAAGGTGGTCGTCTATGACCGCATGCGCGAAAACATGCGGCTCTACAAATCGATGCCGCTGCGGGAGATCATCGACAAGTCGATCAACGAGACTCTGGCGCGAAGCCTCTACACCAATGCGACAGCCTTCCTCGCCCTGGTGCCGATGGCGATCTGGGGCGGCAGCGCAGTCTCGAGCTTCGCGATCCCGATGGTCTTCGGCATTCTGGTGGCCGGCGCCTCGTCGATCTTCATCGCCGCACCGATCCTGCTCTTCCTCGGCGACTGGCGCCGCCGCCACGCCAAGGCGGTACCGGCAACCGATGCAGTCGAAATCATCCCGCCGGACGAGGGCCGCTCGCGCAAGTCGGCAAGCTGAAAACGGGTTGTTAACGCATCCTTGAAAAGGGCGCCGGTTGCAGAGCCGGCGCCCTCTTTTTATCCTTGCCTATTGCCAGGATAAAATTATGCAGCAATTCAAGGTATTACAGCGGCCGTCGCGGGTCTGAAAAAGATGCGCGACACCGCAGCCAAGATCGGGAAACCGCCAGATGTCATCCAACCCGACGAAACCGCTCGAAACCAATAGTGCCGGCGACAATGAGGAGCGCATCAAGCGCTTTCTCGCAACGGCCTCGCATGACCTGCAATCGCCGCTGCGCCATATCGCCATGTATGCCGAGCTGCTGCTTGATGATCTCGAGGAGACGCTCGACGGCGAACAACTGCAGAGCCTCAAGATGATCATGGAAAAGGCGCAAGCCGCGCAGCGTCTCACCAAGGCGCTGATGAGCCTTGCCGGTGGAGCGCCGCAGCTAACGCCTGAAGAGGTCGACCTGAAGTCGCTGGCCGAAAAGGTCTGGGGCGATCTCGTCGACGAAATGGGAGTCCACGACGCGACGCTCGCCTGCCAGGGTCTCCCCTCCATCCGTACAGACCCGGCGCTGTTCTCCCTGGTGCTGAGGCAGCTCATGTCCAACGCCCTCACCTATCGCAGCGCATCGCCACCGCATGTGGGCATGGCGGCGCAACGAGAGGGGGCGAACTGGTTCATCCGGGTTGCCGATAACGGCACCGGCATCGAGCCAGCTTATCGAGAGCGAATCTTCGACCCATTCTGGAAATTGCCGAAGGCGGGTACGGCCCCCGGCGCCGGGCTCGGCCTGACGACGGCGCAGGAGCTTCTGAAGGCGCTTGGCGGCGATATCAGCCTCGAGCACTCGGACGAAAGCGGCAGCCGCTTTGCCATCCGCCTTCCCGCCGGCTGAGCCACAGCGCAATCGCTCGGCTTCGATGCTTAGATGCTGTAATCGTCCTTCCAGAAATCCGGGACGTCGTAGGTTACATATTCGCGGATGATGTGCTGCAGCGTCTGAACGTCGATTTCGTCCTTGCCGATGCGGAAATCGACGCCGTAGTCCGGGAACTCCTGGAAATAGCCGCCCGATATGTCGGTCGAGACGACGCCGATCGGGCCGGTATAGCCGATGCCGCGCAGCTCCGGCACCGTTTCGCGAAAATCGGCATTGGGCAGAAGGCGATTGTCGAGCAGGATGAGATCGAAACGCGCCGCGCGGACCTTTTCCAGCGCGTCGCCGATCGACGGCGAATACTCGAGGTCGACCGGCGGCTCGGAGAGATCGGCGATTTTCTTTTTGAGCGCGCGGAATTCGATGAATTCGTCGTCGACGAACAGAACCTTTACGGCACTCTGTCGGACCGTTTCGGTGATCATTTCATTTTCCCCAGTCCCGAAGCCAATGTTCACGAAACCAAACCATTCCTCAGGGCGATTGCCACCATGTGGACACGGTTCACAGCGTCGAGCTTACGCGCGGCGGCAGTGATATGCGAATTGACCGTGTGTTCGGACAGACCAAGGATGATGGCGATTTCCGCCGAGGTCTTGCCCTCGCTCGTCCATTTGACGATTTCCGATTCGCGCTGGGTCAACCGCCCGGACATTTCCTGCGTCAGGATTTCCTCATAGAGCTTGTCGAAAATGCGCATGGCATCGAGAAGCATGTCGGCGATCTCGCCCTGATCTGGCTCTTCTCGCTCGCCGCTGAGCACGAGGCAATATCGTCGCCCTTCCGGCGTGAACAGAGGAATGAAGAGAAAGACGCCGCCGCGGAACTCGTTGAACAGCAGCTCGGAAGGATAGGTTTCCGGTTGCGCGCTCCTGCCATAAACCGGTGTCGCCAGAAACTGAGCGCTCTTTGCCCGGACGGTCCCAAGCGCCTCCTTCAACGTCGCAACGAAAAGGCCGACGCGACGGTCGGCGACATTGGTGATGACGATATCGCGTTCACCGAAAGGAGCGGAAGCCTCGGAAATACGGGCAAGCGCGAAATTGTCGAAGTGATAATGCTGCGCCGCCGCTTTCAGCAAACGGAAAAAATCGGTGCGGTTGATCGCCCGGCTAAGCTCCGGTCCGGCGTGAAAGGGAGTTGCCGCGGCGTTGCTCATTCCCACTCTTCCTCTCCTCCTCCCAGGCCCCCGATCCCGAAATCTTGGGATATACGTCTTAGGCGCGAAGAGCTACAAAAATTGCGAGACGGTTGATGAGGGATATCGAAACGGGGACTTTCGGTACGCAAGGCGGATATCATCAATTATCTCAACTACAGGTGATGCACGGGCAGATTATACTGAGGGGCAGTAGTTCTTACCTGGGTATCGTAAATCTTCCGCGTTCAACATCCATGAATGCGAGAAGGCAGTGCCAGACGTAAGCGCGAGAGAGCCGATAGGCCCATTCAGCTAAGGGGTTGGCTGAAGTTCGTGGCGGCGAACACGGGTCAATCGGCTCTCTCAGCGCTTATTTTTATGCTCCGTCGCTTCGTTTCGGTTGCATCTTGGGATGCACACTCGGCCTTGTCAATTGCGGTTTGTCATATCGCCCGGACGAATGCCAGGAAACGCACCATTCGGTTTTCGCTGTTTCCTACACTTCCAGATTGAGAACGATCGCGGCAAGGTCAAGCGGCTTCTCGAGGTAAAAATCAGCACCGGCTGCGAAGGCCCGCGCGCGATCCTCATCGGCATCCGATCCGCTACAGATAGCGAGGCGCATCGCGCTGAAACGATCATCGCCACGCAGCGTGCTTATCAGGCCGATGCCGCTGTCGAGGGGCATGTAGAGATCGGCGACCAGCAGCTCCGGCGGAGCCCAGCCTTCCGCCACGCGCTGCTTCAGCGCCTCCAGCGCCGTTTCGGCCGTCGAAAAACAGAATAGATCGACCTCTATCTGCTGCTTCTTGCGGGTATAGTCGAGATAGAAGAGATCATCCCTGCTGTCGTCGACATAAACTATGGTAGGCATCCAGCACCGTGATTTGGATCTTGTTCCAATGAACCTCGTTGTCCTTCGACGTCACGATATCGCGATTTCACGAAAATTCGATCTATCCGATCGAAAAATCATTTCGGAAAAAGCGCCGCGGCGCCTTCCCCTGCCTATTGAGTATTCCTCGATTTCGGAAAAAATGGCGGCGCGAACCGAAGGAGGATACACGGGTGCAGGATAAGGGCAACGTGGACCTGCAGGATCAGCGGAGGCGATGGCGCTACCGTGCCTTCGCGATCGCGGTCGGCTGCCTGATGTTGCTTCTCGGGGTAAGCGTCCTTGCCGGCTGGCTGCTGCAGACCAAGGTCTTCATTTCGCTCGTCCCCGGCTTTCCTTCGATGGCCTTCAACACCGCGCTCTGCTTCGTGCTGTCCGGTCTCGGGCTTGTGGGCTCGACGCTGGCTGCCCGTCGCTTTCGGATCGCGGCGGCGGTCGTGCTGGGGCTTGCAGCGGCGATCGCGGCGGCCCGGCTCGTGGAAATCGCAACGGTTGGCCGGGCTGTCCATAATGTCGACCATTTGATCAACCGCTTCGTGATTCCAGCCGATTTCATCGCCGAGATCGGCGGTGGCATGGGTCCCAATACGGCGCTGATCTTCCTGATCGCCAATCTTTCGCTGCTGCTCTCGCTCCAGCCGGTGAAGTCGAGCAGCCAGGTGGTGCAGGAACTGACGAGCTACGTCGTCATCACGCTTGGCATGATCGCGCTGGCCGGCTATGTCACTGATGCCGAACAGGGCTACCGCTGGGGTCCCTATGCCGCGATGGCGCTGCACACGGCGGTCGGCATGGTACTCTTCGGCTCCGGCCTGCTTGCCCGCTCATGGTGGATACAGCCGGCAAACCGGGCGCAGATTCCGCTCTGGATCCCGGCGGCGGTCTGCTTCACCGGTCTTCTCGTCGATCTCTATACGCCGCTTGGCCTTGCCAACGGCATTCTTTACGTGCCGCTGGTGCTGACGGCGCTGTGGTTCGGGAACAGGAATGCGCCGCTCTTCTTCGCCTTTGTCTGTACCGTGCTCCTCATGCTCGGCTTCTTCGCAATCCGGCACGACGAGTCGGCCTTCTGGCAGGAGATCGCCAACCGCACCATCACGGCGGCCACGCTCTGGCTGATCGCAATCCTGGTCTTCTATTTCTTGCGCAACAACCACGTTCTCGAAACCGAACGCATCCGCTTCGGCGCGCTGGCGCGCGGCACGCCCGATGCCGTCATCGTCATCGACGAGCGTGGAACGGTCAAGAGTTTCAATCCGGCGGCAGAAAGCATGTTTGGCTACACCCCGCAGGAAACGATCGGCCGGAACATCAAGATGCTGATGCCCGAGCCTTACCATTCCGAACACGACGGCTATCTCGCCCACTACCGGCAGACCGGCGAGGAGCGCATCATCGGCACGACGCGCATGGTCTCCGGGCGGCGCAAGAACGGCATCGTCTTCCCGATCGACGTGTCGATCAGCGTCGTCGCCAGCGGCCAGACCAAGACCTTCGTCGGCATCGTGCGCGATATCAGCGAGCGCGTGCGCCAGGAAGAACGGATGAAAGCGACGCTTGCCCAGCTCGAGGCCTATACGGCCGAGCTCGAGCGCAGCAACCATGACCTCGACGAATTCGCCTATATTGCCTCGCATGATCTGAAGGAACCGCTGCGCGGCCTGCACAACCACTCCCGTTTCCTTCTCGAAGACTATGAGGACAAGCTCGACGTGGACGGCGTGCGCCGACTGAACCGGCTCGTGCGTCTCAGCCAGCGCATGGAGAAGCTCGTCAACGACCTGCTCTACTTCTCCCGGCTCGGGCGACAGCAGCTGGCGGTCAAACGCACCGATATCGGCCTGATCGTCAAGGATGTGGTCGCGACGATGGAGCTCCTGCTGGAGGAGCGGCATGCCCGGGTCGTCACCGACGGCCGGTTGCCGGAGGTGGTCTGCGACGCGCCGCGGCTGACCGAAGTGTTCCGCAATCTCATCACCAATGCGATCAAGTACAATGACAAGCCGGCGCCGCTGATCTCGATCGGCTATCTCGACCGGTTCGTCGGCAAGGATGGCACGGTTGCGCGCAACGTGTTTTTCGTTAGGGATAACGGCAAGGGGATACCCCAGGAATTCCATGAGGATATTTTCCGCATTTTCAAACGGCTCGAAAAGTCGCAGGATTCCGATGACGGGACCGGAGCAGGCCTCACCTTCGTCCGCAAGATCATCGCGCGGCACAACGGCGACATCTGGCTGGAATCCGAAGTCGGCGTCGGCACCACATTCTATTTCACCTTGGGAAAGAAGCGCGAGGGGCAGAATGCAGCAGCGTGACACGCAACCGATCCTGATCGTGGAAGATAGCGAAGACGATTTCGAAGCGACGATGCGCGCCTTCAAACGCACCAACCTGCGCAATTCGATCCGCTGGGCGTCCTCCGGGCAGGAAGCGCTCGACATGCTCGGCTCGATGGTGCCGAAACCAGGGCTGATCCTGCTCGATCTCAACATGCCCGGCCTCGACGGCCGTAAGACACTGGAGGCGATCAAGTCGAACGACGGCTGGCGCAAGATCCCCGTGGTGATCCTGACGACATCCGACGATGAACGCGACATCGAAGGCTGTTATGCGCTCGGCGCCAACACCTATGTGCAGAAGCCGGTCGATCTCGACGGTCTCTTCGCGGCGATCCAGCGGCTGAAGGAATACTGGTTCGAAATCGCGATCCTGCCGCTCGAGGACTGACGGTTTGGCGGAAGACTGCACTATCCTCATTATCGACGACAACATCGACGACCGCGAGGTCTATCGCCGCATATTGGGCCGCGTCTCCAGCACGGCCTATACCGTCCTGGAGGCGGAGACGGGTGTAGAGGGCCTGGCGCTGAACAGCCGGAAACGGCCGAACTGCATCCTGCTCGACTATTCGCTGCCGGGGCGCGACGGGCTCGGCGTTCTTGCCGATATATTGGAGGACGACCCGGCCGCCAACGTCATCATGCTGACCGGCCAGGGCAGTGAGACCGTCGCCGTCGAGGTGATGAAGAGCGGCGCGCGCGACTATCTCACCAAGGATTCGCTTTCACCCGAAACGCTGCATCGCTGCATCCAGAACGCCATCATGCATGGTATGCTGGAAGGCCAGCTCGAGCAGAAGCGGCAATCGCTGGAGATCTTCACACGCGCCATGGCGCATGACCTGAAGGAGCCGCTCAGGACGATCAAATCCTTCAGCCGCATCCTGCACGGTTCCGCGGTGCTTCCGGCCGAAGACCGCGAACTGCTCGACTATGTGCTGAGCGCCGCCGACCACATGGAAGACCTGATCGTCAAGGTCTCGAACTTCACCAAGCTCGAAGCCTATGGTGGGCCGCAGCTGACGCCGGTCTCGCTGTCTGATGTGCTTAGCCAGGTGGAGGACAACCTGCGCCAGCAGACGGAAAGCCGCGGCGCCGTCATCAACCGCGGCCCGATGCCGGAGGTCATGGGCGATGCGACGCTGCTCACCCAGCTTCTGCAGAACCTGGTGTCGAATGCCATCCGCTATTGCGATCAAAAGATGCCGGAGATCAGGATCTCTGGCGAAGCGCAAGGGGATACCTGCCGCCTGACGGTGCGTGATAACGGACCGGGCATCGATCCTCAGCACCGCGAGCTGATCTTCCAGCCGTTCAAACGGCTCGTCGGCCGTGGCATCGAGGGCACCGGGCTCGGCCTTGCCATCTGCCGCCGCATCGCGCAGCTGCATGGCGGTTCGATCTGGTGCGAACCGGACAGCGGCCCCGGCGCCACCTTTGTCGTCGAACTGCCGCTCGCGGAAGTGCGGCCCGCGCCGCCGGCCGCATCACACGTTCCGCCCAGCGTCAAGCCGGCGGAGCATCCGGGGGAAGGTTCCGGCCGGCTTGCCGAAGTGCTGCTGGTCGAAGACAGCCCCGCCGACATCCAGATTCTGAAGATCAAGCTGATGCGGCGGGAGAAGGTGACCTTCAATCTGCATGTCGCCACCAATGGACGCGAGGCGATGCGGCTGCTCGAAGAGCGCGCCGGCATCGCCGGCGTGCCGCAGATCGACCTGATGCTGCTCGACATCAACATGCCGATCATGGACGGCTTCGAGGTGCTGAACGCGCTGTCGGCCGATGCCCGTCTGAAACGAATTCCCGTCTGCATTCTCAGCACCTCAAGCGACGAGACCGACATGCAGCGGGCCAGAAATCTCGGCGCGCGCGCCTACATGGTGAAGCCCCCGACCCTGCAGCAGCTGGAAGAGGCGCTCGAAGATGTCGACCATTTGGAATTATTGCAGCGCGGCGATTCGCTTGCGCTTTGTGCGGAACAAAATTAAGCGGTGGTCATTGGCAACGGTATGACTTTCGCAGCTCTCATACTCGCGCTCCTGACGACGCCGCTTCAATCAGGACTGCTCTCGATGGTATCAGGCATACATCACGTGACGGCTATCACCCGGAAGGTGCAGGCGAACGTGGATTTTTACGCCGGCTTTCTTGGCATGCGGCTCGTCAAGCAGACGGCCGGCTACGAGGACGCGACGCAACTTCACCTCTTCTATGGCGACTCGGCAGGCTCGCCGGGTTCGCTCGTCAGCTTCCTCGTCTGGGAAGACGGCGCGCCCGGGCGGGCGGGTTATGGCCAGATCAGCGAAATTTCGCTCGCGATCGATCCGGCGAGCATCGGTTACTGGCTGACGCGCGCCATGAGCTTCGGCCTGCGCTCGGAGGGACCGGCCGATGAATTCGGGGAGCCCGTGCTCCGGCTGAAAGACCCCGACAACATCATCCTCAAGCTCGCGGGTGCCAAGAACCTCACATCGCCGGCCGTCTGGGACGGCGCCTCGATCCCGGTCGAGCATGCGGTCAAGCGCGTGCGCGGCGCAACCATGCTGACGGAAAAGCCCGCCGAGAGCCGCAGCTTCCTCGAGCGCCATTTCGGCTATCGTTTCCAGGCCAACCGCGGCACGATCGACAGGCTGGTTTCAGGGTCCGGCGACGTCGTCGACGTGCGCGATGCGCGCGGCTTCTGGTCCGGCGCGCCGGGAACCGGCACCGTCGATCATGTCGCCTTCCGGGCGCCCGACGAGGAAACGCTGCGTTCGGTCTCCAAGGCGTTGGAGGCGACCGATGCATCGCCGACCAAGATGCACGACCGCAAATATTTCCGCTCGCTCTATGCCCGCGAGCCCGGCGGCACTCTGATCGAGCTTGCCACCGACAAGCCGGGGATGATCATCGACGAGGAGCATGCCGCCCTCGGCACCAAGCTCTTCGCGCCGCCGGAAACGATCACCAATCTTGACGACCTGAAGGTGGTTCTGCCGCAATTTTCGATGCCCGGCGAGCCGCGCATCAATTACCGCGAGCTGCCGTTCGTTCATCGCTTCTACACGCCGCCGAATCCCGACGGCAGTGTCTTCGTGCTCCTCCACGGCTCGGGCGGCAACGAGACGACGCTGATGCCGCTCCTCAACAAGGTGGCGCCGCGCGCGACCCTGCTCGGCGTGCGGGGCCGTGCGACGGAAGAGGGTTTTCCGCGCTGGTACAAGCGCATCACCCCCTTCTCCTTCGACCAGAACGACATCAAGACGGAGGCCGAGGCCTTTGCCGCCTTCATCGAAGGCGCCGTCAAGTCCTACGGCCTCGACCCCAGGAAGGTCGTCTATGTCGGCTATTCCAATGGCGCCAACCTCTTGAACTCGCTGCTCTACCTGCACCCGAACCTGATCCATAAGGCGGTCCTGCTGCGCTCCATGCCGGTGCTCAGCGACTATCCGCATGCCGATCTGAAGGGCACCGACCTGCTCGTCATCAGCGGCAAGACCGACGCCTACGGCAAATATGCAAGCGAACTCGAAGAGCGGTTGAAAAGCTCCGGCGCCACCGTCGATTCCGACGTCATCCCCGGCGGCCACGATCTCGGCGACGCCGATGTGCCGATCATCCAGAAATGGCTGCTGCAGAAAATGGCAGAGGAGTCACCGGCGCCGGAGCAGCAGGCGGCTTCACCTAAGCGCGAGACTTTCGGGCAACCATGATGCCGGCAAGGACGATGGCGCCGCCAAGCGCCTGCATCGTACCGATCGCTTCACTCAGCAGCGCCCAGGCGAGAATGGCAGCGACGACCGGCTGCAGCAGCAGCGTCAGCGAGGAAAAGGCCGGCGGCAGATAGGCCAGCGCATAGGTAATCGCCACCTGTCCCCCTGCATGGCTGACAAAGGCGAGGCCAAAGACCATCGACCAGCCATAGACGGTCACCGGCACCATGTCGCCTTCAAAGAAGAAGGCGACCGGAAAGATGCAAATGGCGGCCGACGCCGTGCTCCACAGCATGATCCGCATCGTATCGAACCGGCTGCGCAGCCTGCCGAGCGAAAGGATATAGCAGGCGTAGAAGAAGGCGGCGATCATCGCCAGGCTGTCACCACGGAGGTCGCCATTGGCCAATGCGGTCGGCCCGCCCTTCAGGACGACGACGCCGGCCAACGCCAAGGCAAGCCCAGACACGAAGACGCGGCTGATCGGTGCCTTGAAAAAGAAGAAGGCGATAACCGTGACGAAAACAGGCGCAAGATTTGCAAGCAGCGTCGCGTTGGCGACTGATGTCATGGTGATCGAAAGATGCCAGGCGGCAAGATCGAGCGAGAGCATGACACCCGGAAAGATCAGCATGCCGTAGTCGAAAATGTTCTGGGGCTTTTGGCCACCCTCCCTCTTCATCAGCGCGACGATGAAAAGCGGGATCAGCGCGAGCGCCACACGCCAGAAAGCCGTTGCCATCGGCCCGACCTCGGACAACCTTACAAAAATCGGAGAGCCGCCGATCGCCGCCCCGCCGATAAGAAGCACCGCAAGCGGAAAACGATTGGATGGCGAAGCTTCGGAAAGTGTGGAGGCAGCCTGCGACATGATCTCGATATTCTTGATGGCCGCTCCTTGATGTCTTGGGCGGCGGACTGTTGGCTGCCGCGTGAGTATCAGAAGTTACGCAGGCGTGACAGTCGAAGAGCGACACCGGAGTGAGAAATCAGATCGGGTGGGTATTTGTCACCTTGGCCCCCAGCTTCGCGGCGATCTCACGCGCGACAAAGAAGGCGTGCTCGGTCACCTGCGGCAGCCCCATCAGCTCGCCGAATGTGCCGCGCGCCAGCGGGCCGGAGATCAGCAGCGAAGGGTCTGGCTTTCCTGAAGTACCGATCGCCTCCGAACGCTTGGTGCAGGCGAGGCCGAGGCCTGTGGGATCGAGCATCAGCTGGCCGCTCGCCGCAAGCGCCGCGAGCCAGGGCTGGGTTTCGAGGATGCCGCCATGCGCCGGGCCTGTGGTGACGACGACGGCGTCATAGCGTCGCTCCAACGGCTGGCGCCGATGGCGCGGCTGGAGCGTGCAAAGGATGAGCTCGCCTTCGATGCGCGCATCGGCGACCGAAGCCGCAAGGATTTCCAGCCGACCGGCAGCAATCGCCGCGTCGAGCACGGCTTCCACCTGCGGCGCGATGCGGAAACGGTGCACATCCCAATAGGGACGCAGATGACGGACGAGACGACGCCGTTCGGCAACCGGCAGCGCCTGCCAGAGATCGTATCCCTGCGCCCGCACCTGATCGATCACGCCATGCCAGCTTATGTCCTGCGCCTTCGCCGCGCTGATGGCGGCACGGATTCCGGCCAATAGTGAAAGGGCGGACTGTGTCGCATCGGAGAGAAAATCGCCGAAGAGCGGTTGCGGCACCGGCGCGTGACCGCGCGAACGCAGGCCGCGGCGCGAGATCGCGGTCACAGGGCCATCATGACCGCGCTCGGCCAGCGAGGCGATGACATCGGCGGCGGTCAAGCCGTTGCCGATGACCAGCACCCGGTCGTGCGAGCGGATCACATCGAGCGCGCCGGGCCTGGTGGTATCGGCGACAAAGCGGGGATGGTCCGCCAGACTGGCGGCAAGCCGGCCGGGCGCTGCCGGCGGCGGATGGCTGGTGGCGATCGCAACGATATCGGCCTCTGTCACCCCGCCCTTGTCGTCCTCAATCGACCAGCGGCCGCCACGGCGCTCCACGCCGGTCACGACGGCGCGGTTATGGAGCACAGCGCCCTCTTCGAGCAGCGGCCTCAGCAGGGAAGCGACGTATTCGCCAAAGAGTCGGCGCCGGGGGAAGAGCATGCCGTCCGGTTGTTGCGCCCCGGGATCGTCCGCGACGGCATCGCGGGCTTCGATCCAGGCCTGGAACTCGTCCTGATCGTCGGGCTGCAGGCTCATCTTGGCGGCGGGAACATTGATGCGGTGGGCCGGGTCGTGCGTGTCATATGCAAGGCCGCGGCCGAGCTCAGCCCGCGGTTCGAAGACCACGATGACGGGACGCTCGTCGCAATTTGCCCGGGCGAGATGATAGGCGACGCCCGCGCCGGAGACGCCGCCTCCGATGATGGCGACGACGGGTCGTTCGGACTTCGGGAGAGGCTTCATATGCATGACGGCCAGGATCTTCACTTGCGATGCCCGAGCATAGAAGCCGGGCATTGCCCACGCAATCTCCCTCACCCTAATTGTCTATATTTATTATTGGGTTTCGAGTGCGGACCTTACGCCGATATCGTGGTCGAGAATTCGGGCGAGCCGCGGATGGTGTTGCTGACCGTGCAGATCTCGTCTTCGGCGGCATGGACGATTCTGCGGCGGGTTTCCTCGTCGATATCGCCCTTGATCGAGAAGGCGATGTTGAATTTCGCAACACGTGAGAGCCCCTCCGTTGCCTTCTCGCCGGTGACTTCGGCGGTGATCTCGCTGATCCTGTCGAGAATGCCCATCTGGCTGGCGGCAATGCGGGCGCTGAGCACGAGACAGGCTGAGAGCGAGGCATAGAGCAGATCGAGCGGACTGAAGCCCGGCTGCGACGGGGCGGTGACGATATCGATCTCGCCCCCGGTGGTGGAAGTGACATGCGGAAAACCGGTGCGGCCGAGGCTGGCGATGGCGCCGGTCGGACGGGGGCGAGCCTTGAGATCGGCCATGAAGAAATCCTCTGACAACAGTCTCGCAGAAATAATGCGTTGCGCCTCGGCCCGCAACGGCGACGGCGACGGCGACGCTCGGTAACGGAACCTTTGGAGCCGTCATCAGTTGATTACACCTGGACGAAATCAGTGACAAAGGTGCACCGCGATGCCGCATGTCCGCAAGATGGATCGTCAGGACCGGCGGATGGACGCCCGCGACCGGCTGATCGTTGCGCTCTACGCACAGCTCAAGGCCGAGCGGGACACGCGCGAGACGCTGGAATGGGCGATCCGCAACGGCGCTATTTCGCAGGAGGTGCTGGAGGCCATTGCGGCCGATCCGGTTCCCGTCGTCACCAGCGAGGACATCGCCTCCCTGGAAAAAATCATCGCCCTCGACGCAAGGCGCAAACCAAATCGGAACTAGGGATGCCGGAGTGTGTCGGCGTTTTCAGGGCGGCGTCATACTCCATTATCGAATTGAGAAGAGGAGATCCGAAATGGCCGATATCACCTATCAGGTTGTGCCGCATGACAATGGTTGGGCTTACAAGCTCGGCGACACGCTTTCGGAAACCTATGCGACCGCCGAGGAAGCGATTGTTCACGCCAAAGACGCTGCGTCACGTCAAAAAATCGGCGATGGCGACGCGCTGCTCGCCTATCCCGCACCCGACGGCGGCTGGGCATTCCAGGAGCTCGAAACCGACAAGAGCAGCAGTCGGCTCTGATTTGCGACGGAGGCGGAATGGTCGCGCGGGCAAGCTGGAAAGGTCATCTGAAGGTAGGCGACCTTGCTTGCGCCGTGGGGCTCTATACCGCCACTTCCTCCTCCGACCGCGTTTCCTTCAATATCATCAACCGCAGGACCGGCCACCGGTTGGAACGGCAATTCGTCGACAGCGAGACCGGCAAACCGGTGGATCGAAGCGATCAGGTCAAGGGCTACGGGCTGGAGAATGGCGACTATATCGTCATTGAAGGCGATGAGATCGCCGAGATCATGCCGGAGAGCGACAAGGTGCTCAACGTCAAGGCGTTCATCGCCTATGACGATATCGACAAGCTCTATTTCGACCGTCCCTACTACCTCGCACCCGCCGACGAACATGATGAAGAAGTGCTATCGCTGATCGTCCGAGCCATGCACGACGGCAAGGTCGCGGCGCTCGCCGAAGCCGTGCTTTTCCGGCGCAACCGGACGCTGCTGATCCGACCTCATGACGGTCACATCGTCGCGACCATGCTGAACTTCGACTATGAGGTGCGCTCGGCCGACGCCATCTTCAAGGATATTCCCGACATCAAGTTCGACAAGGAGATGCTCGCGCTCGCCGGGCATATCATCGGAACCAAGCACGGCAGCTTCGACCCGAGCCAGTATGAGGACCGCTACGAAGCTGCCCTCGTCGAACTGGTGAAGGCAAAGATCGAGGGCCGGTCGCTGCCGAAGAAAAAACCGGCGCCGGAGCGCAAGGTGGTCGACCTGATGGAGGCGTTGCGCCAGAGCGCCAAGATGAGCGGCCAAAGCGCGGCGAAGAGGACGCCGGCAAAGAAGAAGGCGCCAGCACGCAGCGACAGCCAGAGCAAGAAGGCAGGCTGAGATGCTCTCGAAACCTATCAGGCGAAGCGCAATTTCAAGCTCACTCCGGAGCCGCGCGGGCGCAGGGGCCGCTTAGTGGCAACAGCTTCGTCATCCAGAAGCATGACGCGACAAGCTGAAGGGCCGCTGGCCTGCTACGCATGCAGATGTGCTGCCCCGAGACCCCTGGGACGGTTTTTCGCGGCTGCGAAACCGCTGGAGAGGAAGAAACGATAAAAATCTAACGCGGCTTCCCCTCGCCTTCCGCCGCCAGGCTCTTCTTCAGCGCATCCATGATATTGATGACGTTGCCGGTCGATTTTACCGGCGGCGGTTTTTTGGCGGGGGCCGCCTTCTTCATCTTCTGCTTGCCGCGGATCATCGATTTCAGCCGCTTCTGGATCGGGTCCTGCACCATGGTCGGGCTCCAATCCTTCGTCTCTTCCTTCACCAGCTGCTTCATCAGCGCTAGGAGCTTGCTGTCGATCTCTGCCTTATCGTCGATTTCGGCCGTGGGTTCGCGCACCTCGTCGCCGTAGCGCAGGGTCCAGAGCACGATGCCCTTGCCTAGCGGCTCCAAGAGCACGGCACGCTCGCGGCGATAGAGAACGAGACGGGCGATGCCGACGACGTCATTCGCTTTCATCGCCTCACGGATAACGCAGAAGGCCTCCACGCCGACCTTGTCCTCGGGTGCCAGGAAATGCGGCTTGTCGTACCAGATCCAATCGATCGAGCCGCGGGGGACGAAACTGTCGATATCGATGGTACGGGTGCTTTCGAGCCCGACCTCCTCGATTTCCTCGTCCTCGAGCAGAACATAGTCGTCCTCGCCGCGCGGATAGCCCTTGACCTGATCCCTGTCGGCCACCGGCTTATGAGTAACGCTGTCGACATAGCGGCTTTCGACGCGGTTTTTCGTCTGGCGATTGAGGACGTGGAAACGCACCTTGTTGCTTTCGGTCGTCGCCGGCGTCAGCGAAACGGAAGCGGTGACGAGCGAGAGCTTGAGATAACCTTTCCAAAATGTCTGGCGCGCCATGACCGTCCTCTCTCCCTGACACGATGGGACATGGCAACCAACGGCAAGGCCGGCCTTTGGTTCCGCGGCCAGCCGTGAGGACCGGCGGGCTTCACTCAAATCGTGAGATACCGCTTCTGCCACGGCAGCATTTTTTCCTGCCATGCGCGCGGTGTGAAGTCGTCATAAGAGGCCTCGGCGATCGCCAGCATCCAATTCCGGCCTTTGCGGGCCAACAGCACACAGGACAATTCCATGCCGGGCTCGACGGCGATGGACGGCCGGTTGGCGCCGGGAATATCCATCCCCTTGTCACGCCACTGGATGACGATCTCGTCGGGCTCGGATGTCCATTCACCGGAGGCAACGGATGCCTTGCCGCCGGGGTCGAGGCGAAGCGGCGGCGCCACGACGTTCAAAAAGCTGCCGTCATTGTGATAATTGCCGCCAATCCGACCGGCGGTCGCTTCGCCCTTGCCCTTCATAAGGATGTCCTGCCGGCATCGCATGAAGATGTTGCGCCGGAGGCTGCCGGACCACGAGCGATTGGCGAAGAAGGCTATGTCGCATTCGCTGATGACGTTGTCGTGGATTTCCATGTCCTTGCGAAATGCCAGCTCCTGGTCGGAAAAGCCGCTCAGGCTGATCCCGCGATTGTTGTTCTCGATCCAATTGTCATAGACGTGGTGGCCGGCACGGTCTGCCTTGTCGCCGACGCCGTAGCCGAAGGAGTAGTCATTCATCCTGCCGTCGCGCATGACGTTGCTGCGCACCACGGCATCGTCGCCGATCGATGAAAAGGAGAAATTCTTCCCGCCGATGAAGTTGTATTCGACCCGATATTTCCGGGTTTTATCGCAGACCAGCGCGCCCTTGTTCGAGGTGCTCGTCGGCGACTGCAGGAAGAGGTTGCCGCGGATGACGACGTCCGAACTGATATTGTCGTCGCTGTTTTGATAGGCGAACTGGCAGCAATCGGCGCCCTCGCCGGGCGCCGGCCCCATGCGGTTGTTTTCCAGAAGGACGTTCGTCGTCTTCGTCAGATAGATGCCGTCGCCCTTGACATTCTCCGTTTCGCAGCCCCTGACGACGAGGTTCTTGCCATTGTGAAACTTGAAGCCACGTGGCGAGTTCTTGACGACGACGTCTTCGATCACCGTATCGGAAAACACCTGATAGGCGACGCCGATATCCTCTGCACCGTCGATGACCTCGCCCCGCGTGGACGCGCCGTGAACTTTTTTTCGCAGGATTGCGGGCATCCGATCTCCATCGACGCGGTTGCTGCGGCGCCAGCACATCTTCTCAGACGCGCAAAGGGTGCGGCAACGTTTTGAGCTGCAGCATAATGATCCTTAAATCAATTCCGATCCAGGGCATACGCGGCCGCGTCGAATTAATGCAGGGCATGTGGCAGGAGTTTGACGGCCTGCCGCAATTTCGCAGGCCGTCCAGCGCAGGTCCCCAAGGCCAAGGCCTTGCGATCGGTCATCGCGTTTCAAGTATCCGCAACAGCCGGCCGCGACGCTATCCAGAATAATCGCAAGCACGGTGACCGCGCCGATGACGATCGGCGACCGGAGCCACCGGAACAAATTCATTTGACGGATATCCTACAAGTGGATAAGTTTATGAGATGTTCCTTACAGACGAAATGGGAATCGCATGTCGCTGAAATCCATGAAGCCCCTTGCCCGTGCGCCGCTTCTTCATGTGTCCGTGCAGGAAAGCCTGCGCGCCTATGTCAGCGACAACGGATTGAAGCCGGGCACGCTGCTTCCGGCTGAATCCGAGCTGGCGAACCAGCTCGGCGTCAGCCGCAATTCGCTGCGTGAAGGCATCAAGGCGCTGGAATCGCTGGGCGTGCTGGAATCGCGCCGTGGTGTCGGCATCTTCGTAAAGGCATTCTCGTTCGAGCCGCTCCTCGACAATCTCGCCTATGGCCTCGGCGGCGCGCTGCGGCAGATCGAAGAGGTAATCGAGATCCGCCGGACCCTGGAAGTCGGCCTGATCGGCAAGACGCTGGAGATGATCGGCGACGACGATATTGCGGAGCTGCGCGCTACCGTGGACCGCATGCGCGTCCATGCCGAGCGTGGTCAGTCCTTTGCCGATGAAGACCAGCTTTTTCATACCCTGCTCTTCCGCTGCCAGAACAACGAGACGCTTGCCCGGCTGATCGACGTGTTCTGGCTCGCCTTCTACAAGGCCTCCGATTTCGTAAACCTCGACAATGTCGATCCCGTCGCGACCTGGAGGGATCACGCGGCGATCGTCGATGCGATCGAGGCGAGGGACGTCGCGGAAGCGCAGAAGCGCCTGGACCGCCATTACGACGGCATTTCCCGGGTGATTGCCGCCAACAAGAAAAGTGCAAATGTGGGAGGAACACAATGAAACGACTGCAAAGACTATCATCCGCCATCGCGCTTGCTGCGATGATGGCAACGACCGCCGGCCCGGCCTTCACCGGCCCCGCACAGGCAGCCACGCTGTCGGGCGGCTTCGATGTCGGGCCCGGCGGTTTTCAGGGCAACTTCAATCCGCTGGCCGCGACGGGAGGCTTCACCTGGCTCAGCATCTATTTCGAGCCGCTGGTGGCCTATGACGAGAAGCTCGAGAAGGTCGTCGGCCAGCTCGCCTCGTCCTACGAAGTCAGTTCCGACCAATTGACCTACACGTTCAAGCTCGCCGACGCGAAATGGCATGACGGCAAGCCCTTTACGGCGAAGGACGCCAAGTTCACCATCGAGCTTGCCAAGAACGCCAAGACCGGCTCCGTTCTGGCAGCTCGGCTGAACGCCGTTTCCTCGGTCGAGGCCGAGGACGACAAGACCCTCGTCATCAAGCTCTCGGCCCCGTCCGCAAGCCTGATGGACGCGCTGACGAAGGTGATGATGCTGCCGGAACACGCGCTTTCGCAGATCCCGGCGGATCAGCTTGCCAAGAACACATGGTGGTCCACCTCGCCGATCGGCACCGGGCCGTTCAAGTTCAGCAAGTACGTCACCGACCAATATGTCGAACTCGTCGCCAACACCGACTACCGGGGCGGCAAGCCGGCGCTCGAGAAGATCATCAACCGCTATTTCGCCAACCCGGCCGCAGCCATTGCCGCGCTCCGCGCCGGCGAAATCCAGTTTACCTATGTCGATTCCAACGATCTGAACGCCTTCAACAACAATCAGGATTTCCGCGTCATCGAAGGCAATTCCTTCGTCGTCAACTATCTCGGCTTCAACCACGATTCGCCGATCTGGAAGGATGTCCGGGTCCGTCAGGCGGTGATGCATGCGATCAATCGCGATGCCATCATTCAGAGCCTCTACGGTGGCGCTGCCAAAGCGGCAAATTGCGCCTATATCGCCGACCAGGTGGTGCCGAAGGGCATCGAGAACTACGTCTATGATCCGGAAAAGGCCAAGCAACTGCTGAAGGAGGCCGACTGGGATGAGATCAACGGCAACAAGCCGATAACCCTTCTGACCTATTACACCACGCCGCTTGCCGCCAATGTCATGGCCGCGGTCCAGGCGATGCTCGCCCAGGTCGGCATCAACGTCACGCCGCGCGCCGTCGACACGCCGACCTATAACAGCATTGTGCTCAACCCGACGCCTGACGTCGCGCAGTTCCAGATGGTCTATGCCGGCCTTCAGAACGGTCCGGATCCGGGCAGCATCAATGTCGGCCTCAACGAAAAGCAGATTCCGCCGGCCGGCCCGAACGTCGCGCGTGTGCGCATGCCGGTGCTGACGGCCGCCCTCGATGCTGCGCTCGGCGAGACGGATGCTGCAAAACGCGACGCCCGCTACCAGGAGGTCTGCGAGGTGATGAACAAGGAGCTGCCCTGGGGTCCGCTGTGGGTGGCGAAACGCTATGGCGTCGCCTCCTCAAAGCTGAAGGACTTCGTCTGGACGCCCGCCCCCGGCGGCGGTCCTTACCAAGCGCATCCGGAGAAATGGACGATCGCCGACTAGGGCGAGGACATCCTGAGTAGCAAAGGGTGGCTAGGTTGGCGAACCTAGCCGCCCGCACAGGAACGGATTTTCCATGCTGAGATACAGTCTCCGGCGCCTGCTGATCGGAGCGGGCATGCTGCTTGCCTTGAGCGTGCTGATCTTCGTGATGCTGCGCCTGACACCCGGCGACCCGATCGACGCCTATATCGACCCCAACATTCCGATGTCATCCTCGGATCTTGCGGAGCTGCGCGCCACGCTCGGACTCGATCAGCCACTGCCGGTGCAGTATCTTGCCTGGCTGCGGGAGGCGCTAACGGGAAATCTCGGCTATTCGATCAAGCGGCCTGACCAGCCGGTGCTCGGCCTCGTGCTCTCGCGTGTCGGCCCGACGGTGCTGCTGATGGGATCGGCGATCGCGATCGCGATCATCGCGGGCATCGCGACCGGCATCATCGGCGCGGTTCGCCGCAATTCGATCGCCGACCTGTCCTTGTCGGTCTTCGCGGTTACCGGGATTTCCAGCCCGCCGTTCCTCAGCGCGCTTGTCGGTCTCTATCTGCTTTCGGTTTATTTCAACTGGATGCCGTCGGGCGGCATGCTGACACCTGGCCGGGAGTTCTCCGTCGCCGACCTCCTCCATCACCTCATCCTGCCCGCGGCACTGCTGGCCGTCGCGCAGACCGCGCTGATCATGCGTTACATGCGCGCTTCCATGCTGGAGGTCCTGAACCAGGACTATGTGCGCACCGCGCGCGCCAAGGGCGTGTTTGAATTCTGGGTCATCACCAAGCACGCTCTGCGCAATGCGCTGCTTCCCGTCATCACTCTGATCGGCTCGACCATCGGCCTTGCGATCGGTGGCGCTATCTTCATCGAAAGCGTCTTCAACTGGCCCGGCATGGGCCTGCTCATGGTCGATGCGGTCGAGGGCCGCGACTATCCGGTCATCATGGGTTCGACGCTGGTGATCGGCGCCTGCGTCATCGTCGTCAACATTCTGACCGACCTTGCCTATGCCGTGGTCGATCCACGGATCAAGGTGGGCTGAGCGATGCTGGCACGAAGCCCTGCCCGCAGCCCGGGCCCGATCATACGCTCCCTGCATCGCTTCCTGCTCAACCGGACCGCCGTGCTCGGCTTCTGCATGATCGCGCTGATGGTCGTGGCGATCCTTTCCTATCCGCTGTGGTGGAGCTTCCAAGCCAACGACATCGATCTCATCGCGATGAATGCGCCGCCGGGGCCGAAACACTGGTTCGGCACCGATGGGGTCGGTCGCGACATCTTTGCCCGGGTCATGGACGGCGGCCGGATCTCGCTGCTGGTGGCCGTCACTTCCACCGTCATTTCCGCTATCATCGGCTTTCTGGTCGGCGCAGTCTCGGCGCTTGCGGGCCGCCTTGCGGATGCGGTCACGATGCGTCTCGTCGATCTTGTCATGACGCTGCCGCCAGTCATCTTCCTGCTGGTGCTCGCTTCGATCGCCGGCACCGGCATCTGGCCGACGGTCTTCGTCATCTCGCTGCTCTCCTGGCCTCTGCTGGCGCGAATGGTGCGCTCGCGGCTGCTGGAGCTTCGCGAACGTGACTTCGTGATGGCGGCAAGAGGCATGGGGGCGGGCCTGCCGCACCTCCTCTTCCGCCACGGCCTGCCGAACTCGATCGACATCCTCGTCGTCTTCGCGACCCTGCAGATCGCCAATGCCATCCTGCTCGAGGCCGGACTTTCCTTCCTCGGGCTTGGCATTGCGCCGCCGGCGGCAAGCTGGGGCAACATGCTGAATGCGGCCCGCTCCACCGCCGTGCTCGAACAATACCCCTGGCAATGGCTGTTTCCCGGCGGGTTCCTGGTGCTTGCCGTCCTGGCAATCAACTTCATTGGCGACGGTCTTCGCGATGCCTTCGACCCTCGCGCCGAATTAAACTGACGATCGAAAGAAAGCAAAAATGAGCAAATTCAAGGGTGTCGTTCCTCCCGTCATAACCCCGCTGAACACGGATTACACCGTCGACTACCCCTCCTACACGCGGGTGCTCGAAAACCTGATCGAGGCCGGATGCCATGGCCTGTTCGTACTCGGCTCGACCAGCGAGGTGATCTTCCACGACGAAAAGACCCGACAGCAAATCATCGAGCATTCGGCCAAGGTCATCAACGGTCGCGTGCCTCTGATCGTTGGCGTCATCGATCCGACGACCGACCGTGTCATCAACCATGCCAGGACTGCGAAATCGGCCGGCGCCGATGCGGTTGTCGTCACCGCGCCGTTCTACACGGTCACCAGCCAGGGCGAGATCCTCGATCACTTCCGCTATATCCGTGACGCCGTCGATGTCCCGCTGATCGCCTATGACATTCCGGTCTGCGTGCATGTGAAGCTGCAGCGCCAGACCAGCGTGGCCCTTGCGAAGGAGGGAACGATCATCGGCATCAAGGATTCAAGCGGCGACGACGGCAATTTCCGTTACGTGCTGCTCGATCTCGCCGACAACAAGGACGTCTTCCTGATGACCGGCTCCGAAATCGTCGTCGACACGGCGCTGCAGATGGGCGCCCATGGCGTGGTGCCCGGCATCGCGAATGTCGATCCGCACGGCTACGTCAGGCTCTGGAATGCCGCCCAGCGCGGCGACTGGGTCGCGGCTCGCAAGGAGCAGGAACGCCTCTGCCGGCTGTTCGAGATCGTCTGGGTCGCTGCGGGCCGCGTCAGCGGCGGCGCCTCAGGCATCGGCGCCTTCAAGGCGGCGATGAAGAGGCTCGGCATCATCGACACGGCGCTGATGCCGCGTCCGCGCGCAATGCTCAACGAGGCTGAAACGGCAAGGATCGACGAAATCCTCCGCGCGACCAGCCTGCTTTCCTGAGGATGCCATGCAACAGACCGCCGACACCATTCTCGACGTCAAGGGGCTGCGGACCGTCTTCCGTATCCGCTCGGGCGAGGTGACGGCGGTCAACAGCATCGATCTGACGGTCGCGGCCGGCGAGACGCTCGCTCTCGTCGGCGAGTCCGGTTCGGGCAAATCGGTCACCAGCCTTTCGGTCATGCGGCTGCTGACCCGTAATATCGGTGCGATCGCCGCCGGCAGCATCCACCTGAAGCGCAAAAATGGTGTCGTCAGCAACCTTGTCTTGCTCGCCGAACGGGATATGCGCGCCGTCCGCGGCAATGATATCGGCATGGTCTTTCAAGAGCCGATGTCGAGCCTCAACCCCGTCTACACGATCGGCGACCAGATTTCGGAGCCGATCCGCATCCATCGCGGCGCCGACCGGAAGGCCGCGATGGCTGCGGCCGTCTCGCTGCTCGACAGCGTCGGTATTCCCGATGCCAGGCGCCGTGCCGGTCAATATCCGCACGAGCTGTCCGGCGGCATGCGCCAGCGCGCCACGATCGCCATGGCTCTTGCCTGCGACCCGACGCTGTTGATCGCCGATGAGCCGACGACGGCGCTCGACGTCACCATCCAGGCGCAGATTCTGGCGCTCCTGCAGAAGCTGCAGCGCGAGCGCGGCATGGCCATGCTCTTCGTCACCCACAATCTCGGCGTCGTCGCCGAAATCGCGGATCGGGTGGCGGTGATGTATGCCGGGCGGATCGTCGAGACCGGGCCGGTGGCCGAGGTTTTCCGCAATCCGAGACACCCCTATACGATCGGCCTGCTCGCCTCGATGCCGAGGCTCGGCGATGCGAGCCGGATGAAAGAGGCGGGCGAAAGGCTGGCCGCCATTCCAGGCGTCGTGCCGAGCCTGATGAACATGCCGGCCGGCTGCGCTTTTTCGCCGCGCTGCAAGTTTGCCATCGACCCCTGTCGCGCGGCGGTGCCGCCGCTTGCCGAGGTCAATCCGCGCCACCAGAGCCGCTGCATTCGCTGGCAGGAGATCTGAATGAGCGAGCCCCTTCTCTCCGTCCGCGACCTCGGCAAACACTATACGTCCCGCGGAACCAAGCTGACCATCCTGCAGGCGATATCCTTCGATATCGGCAAGGGCGAGGTGGTCGGACTGGTCGGCGAATCCGGCAGCGGCAAGACCACGATCGGGCGATCGATCCTGCGCCTGGTCGAACCGTCCGCCGGCAGCGTTTGCTTCGACGGCACCGAACTCACGCGCTTATCCTCATCCGAGATGCGGAGGATGCGGCCGCGCATGCAATATATTTTTCAGGACCCGTTCGCGAGCCTGTCGCCGCGCATGACGATCGGCGAAATCCTCACCGAGGGATTGAAGATCCAGGGCTGGGGTACGGCAAGAGAGCGATTGGAACGCGCCCGCGAGGCGCTCGAACAGGTCGATCTTCCGGCGGACGCTGTCAACCGCTACGCCCACGAGTTTTCGGGCGGCCAGCGGCAGCGGATCGGCATTGCCCGCGCCCTGACGCTCGCGCCGGAATTCATCGTCGCCGACGAGCCGGTCTCGGCACTCGATGTCTCGATACAGGCGCAGGTGATCAATCTTCTGCGCGACCTGCAACAGCGCCTTGGTCTGACCATGCTGTTCATCAGTCACGATCTCGCCGTGGTCGAATATATCTGCGACCGGGTGATTGTTCTCTATCTCGGCCGGATCATGGAAATCGCGCCAAGCGCCGACCTTTATGCCAGGCCACTGCATCCCTACACGCGGGCGCTTCTTTCTGCGATCCCCTCGCCGGATCCCGATGCGCCGCGCCGCCGCCAGATTCTGAAGGGCGATATTCCGAGCCCGGCCGATCCGCCGAGCGGTTGCGTTTTCCGCACACGCTGTCCGAATGCCTTGCCCGCTTGCGGCGAGATAGTGCCGGAGCTGCGCGAAATGAAGCCCGGTCATTTCAAGGCGTGCATCCGTGACGACCTGGACCGAGGAGTGAGATGAGCAACACACCCCGCCGTCACCCGATCGCCGGCAACTGGGCAAGCCTGCTCTTACCGATCCGCGAAGACGACAGCATCGATTTCGAAAAGCTCGGCGAGGAAATCGACATATTGATCGCCGCCAAGGTCGACGGCATCTATTCGAACGGCACGGCGGGAGAATTCCACAACCAGACGGAAGCGGAGTACGAGCGAATTCAGGAGGTGCTGGCGTGGCGTTGCCGCGCGGCCGACATGGCCTTCGTTATCGGCGCCTGCCAGCCCGATCCGATCATCATGCTCGATCGCCTGCGCCGCGCTACCGTTCATAAGCCATTGGCGATCCAGGTGATCCTTCCCGACTGGTGGCCGCTTACCAATCCCGAAGCCACCGATTTCCTCAAACGGGCGTCGGAAGTGGCCGAGGGAATCCCGCTCGTTCTCTACAATCCTCCGCATGCGAAACGTGTCCTGTCGCCAACCGAGCTCGGTGAGGTTTGCGGTCCCTGCCCGTCCGTGGTCGGGATGAAGATCGCCGATGGAGACGATGCCTGGTATGCGCAGGCACGAGCGCATCTTTCCGAATTTTCGCTGTTCATTCCCGGCCACCATCTCGCCACCGGCATGAAGCAGGGCGTTGCCGCCGGGGCGTTTTCGAATGTTGCTTGTCTTGATCCCCGTGGCGCCCAAGCCTGGACCGAGCTGATGCACAGGGATATCGACGCGGCGCTCGAGATCGAAAGGCGCATCTGCGCCTTTATGGATGATTACATCGTCCCGTTTCGCCGTGACCACGGCTATTCAAACGCAGCGCTCGACAAACTGCTCGCGGCGATCGGCAACTGGGGTCCGATCACCACCAGGCTACGTTGGCCTTACCGCTTTATCGACGAGCAAGAAGCGGTAAGGCTGCGTGATGGCGCGCGCCTGATCATGCCCGAGCTCTTCGCTCACTGACGCAGAGCAAGGGGAACACGCTGGAATCAGGCGTTCGAAGGGATGCGGGCGATGACCTTGATCTCGAAATCGAAGCCTGCCAGCCAGTTTACGCCGACCGCGGTCCAATTCGGATAGGGCGGCTTGCCGAAAATCTCCTGCTTGACGGCCATCAAGGTTTCAAACTGGTTCTCGGGGTCGGTGTGGAACGTCGTCACATCCACTATGTCGTCAAAGGTGCAGCCGGCAGCATCCAGCGTCGCCTTGAGGTTTTCGAAAGCCAGTCGGACCTGGCGTTGGAAGTCCGGTTCAGGCGTCCCATCGGAACGGCTGCCGACCTGGCCGGAGACGAACAGAAGGTCGCCGGTTCGGATGGCGGCCGAATAGCGATGCTTCTCGTAAAGAGCATGCCTGTCTGCCGGAAAGATTGCTTCGCGTCGGGTCATTGTCGATCTCGCTTTCTGATCGTTGATTGGAGCCAATAAGCGCGGCAGGGCCAATACGGCGCTTCACAAACTGCCGCGCCATCTGATATACGGCGCGTATATAAAATAGGATACATACGCGCCGTATGTCAAGTTTATATACGGAACGTATGTGAGATTGGAGCCCGAGATGGCAAAACGACGCGGTGAGACGATGGAGGAAAATCGTGTGAAGCTGATCGCGGCCGCCCGAAAGGCCTTCGCCGAGAAGGGATACGCGGCCGCCTCGATGGACGAGCTGACCGCTGAAGCTGGCCTGACGCGGGGAGCGCTCTACCACAACTTCGGAGATAAGCGCGGGCTGCTTGCGGCCGTTGTCGACCAGATCGACACGGAAATGGCATCGCGCGCCCAGGAGATCGGCGCCCGTGCGGGCGACGATTGGCAGGGCCTGCTCGCCGAGGGCGCGGCTTATATCGAGATGGCGCTCGATCCGGAGGTCCAGCGCATCGTTCTGCTCGACGGACCTGCGGTGTTGGGTGACCCTTCACAATGGCCGAGCCAGAGCAGTTGCCTTCAGGTAACCAGGCAGACAATAGAGCGCCTTGTCGCGCAGGGTGTCCTCAAGCCGGTCGACCCGGAAGCGGCCGCCCGGCTGGTCAACGGTGCTGCGCTCAATGCCGCCCTCTGGATCGCGGCCAGCAACGAGCCGCAGGATGTGCTGCCGAAAGCCGTCGAGGCCTTCGACGCTTTGGCTGCAGGCCTTCTGAAGACGTCCGTGTGAGCGCCCGCATGGGACGCGGATTTAGTCAAACCAGGCCGGAATTGTTCCGTTGTGCGCGATATCTCTTAACATAAATTGATCCATCTTTACGACGGCCTGTGTCTCAGTCGCTTCTGCTCACAGGAAGCATGACGATGACCCCGAGATTGCCGCGCGATATTCCGTCCATACGCCGCAGGGCCAAGTTGCCCCCGACACCGGCAGCCCGGCCCTATTTCCCGATTGTTGTGACAGCGATGATCAATTTCGGCCTTTGCGCCCTTGTGCTGATGCTCATCGGCGGCACCTCGACACAATATGCCGTTCTTTCCGCACTCTCTCTTCCAGCCTGTCTTGCCGCCATGGCAGCGCGCCGGTGGCGAGCCCGCGAGAGGCGCCGCGTCACCGCGGGCTATCTGCTTTCTTACACAGCTGCAGCACTCACAATGCTGCAGTGGTGCTATATCGCCATCGTCACGTTAGGCAGCTTTTCCAGTTCGCAGTCGGTCATCCTGCGAAGCATCGGTTAACCAGCAAACGGCCTGTTGCGAGCGCGACAGGCTCAGCGTTGCGACGGTCAGCTTTGGCACCAGCATCATCGCTTCAGCACCCAAACCATCCTGCCGTTCTGCGATGCAGCAATACCGTCTTTCGTCCGGGCCAAATCAAGGCACCTTTCAGCATCGCCAGGTTTGGGCGTAATACAAATCCCATCAGGGACAGCTCTCCATGTCGGATGGATGCTCGCCAAGCTATCGCTGATAGTGCCGCCGCCATCCGGCCGGAATACGAGAATGTTGGAAGCCCGCCGCTTCACGACGAACATTTCCCATGGCCTGCCGTCAGCGATGACGCGGGCCAGAGGCTCGTCGGCTTCGGCGGGCTCGGGGGACAGAGCGGCCAGCGTGGCGATCAATGGGATAAGCGATGCTCGAACAGAACGGATTCGCAGCGGGCGCGTGGCAAACATGGAGATTTCCTTTCCCCTGACGGGTCTTTTCCAGGCATGCGGATGGGTTATTTTCGTGACGGTCCCCCTGGTCCCCGGTGCAGAGATCTTCGGGAGATCAGCGAAGCTGCACTTGCAGGGGTCGAGCCTGATCGTTTTCGATATCGGCCGGATAAGCCGCGTGATGAACTTGTCCCAATATGAGCTTTATCGCATATTGCAGCTGTTCATCATCGGCGTGAGCGGCAGGGACATAGATCGAAGAGGTGAAGGTCGCCTCCCCCTGCTCACCCCGCAAATGCCGCGCTAGCCCAGCTTCACCGGCAACAGTGGCTTTGCCCGCATAGGCTTCGGGTACCGCCTGCACCACCTCGATATCCGGCTCGATTCCCAACGCCTGGATAGACCGGTTCGACGGCGTGTAGACGCGCGCGGTCGTGAGGCTCATTCCAGCATGCTCGCCGAGCGCGATCACGGTCTGAACGACGCCCTTGCCGAATGTCCGGGTGCCAACGAGAGTTGCCCGGCTGCGATCCTGAAGGGCGCCTGCAACGATCTCTGCGGCAGAGGCCGTGCCGCCATTGACAAGGACGATGACGGGCACCGCGGCGATGAGCGCGTCGACTGCATCTGGATGTGCCGCATAGCGGCTCATCCGTTCATCTCGTCCGCGGGAATAGAAGATTGCTCCCCGGGCCAGAAAAGCGTCGGCAACTCGCCTTGCCTGATCGAGGGGACCGCCGCCGTTGTTGCGCAGGTCCAGGATGATGCCTGCAGGCGGCCTCCCCGCGCCGTCAACGGCCGCGCGAATCACTCGCTCCATGCCCTCTTGGGTCTGTTCGGAAAAAGACGCCAGCCTGATGACAGGAACGGCCTGCTCGAAAGTCAGGCGCGGTATTCCCAAGGTTATGATCTCGCGCCTGAGCTTCAGTTTGATAGGGCTGGCCACGCCTTCGCGAAGAATCGCCAGCTCTGCGGTGCTGCCCACTTCGCCGAGAAATAACGCCGGCATCTGTTCCAGCGTCTGTCCGGATATGGGTTTGCCGTCAACCTCGACGATCCGGTCATTCGCCCTGATCCCTGCTCGCCCGGCCGGGCTGTCTTCGATCAGCGCGGTAACCTTGACCACGCCGTCTTCTACCGTCGCTTCGATCCCCAGGCCGTCAAAACTGCCAGCATCCTGCCGACGTATCTCGTCGAAACGTTCCGGTGGGAGATACGAGGAATGCGCGTCAAGCGTCGTAAACATGCCGTCGATGGCGGCGCGGATGAGTTGCGCATCCTTGGGTGCGTCGACATGCCGGTTTCGCACCTGCTCGAGGACCTCTCCGAAGAGTGCGAGCTCGCGGTAGGCCGCACCCCCTTCGGCCGATCCTGTGCCGTGGCGTTCGTCTGGCGCATCGCTCTTCACCGGCAGGAACGCAAGAGCGGCGACTGCAGAGCTTGTGACAATGCTCATCGTAACGGCCAATCGCGCGACAGCATGGTTGTGCAGTGACGCAAAACTGCGCTCCCGTGACCGATTGTCCCGCGTTCGTTGAGCAAGCGAAAGAACCATGTATCTATCCGTTAATTTTCGCGGCCGACGCTCCGGCGGCTGAGTTGCATGCGGGCAGGCCTCGGCTTGCCGCAAGCAACGGCGTGCCATTGCCCAAGAGCGGCTGCTCACGAGGCCCATATCAAAGGTGCAGTGATCGCTCTAATCGCCCGCTTTGTTACAAAGCCGGCCATCCTGACCAGCACGCGCGAAGTCGATGCCCGTTTTTAGAGGATGTTGTGCTGTGACTTCCATCTGACGTCGTTCCACCTCGAAACTGAACCGGATCGCGAACCAAGGCGATGTGGCCGGATCATCTTCAATGCAGCCTGTCTTGTCATCACGAGTTATGTTTTGATTTGTTAAGGCTGGCCGCCGTAAACGAGCGTCTCATCGCGCTTCGCCGCATACATAAATCTGCCGGCCGGCTTAATCTAACTTAACCGAACTTTGCCGATCTTTGACCGCACAGAGCGGTCGATCCGCTACATCCGGGCTGACAAAAGGCGGCGCCAACAGCCGTGCGACCGGCGGCGACGACGGCCGCGCCCGCCAGCGCCCGTGCGGGCACAATTTTCGTATCCGCTGCGACCACACCATGAAAGGATTCCGCGTTGACGCATCGTCATCCCTTGGCCATCGGCCTGGTTCTCTACGGGTTGTTTGCCGGCCAAGGAGCGACATTCGCGCAAGAGCGCGGCGCACTTACCGTGACCGTCGAAGCGCTCGCGGAACGAGAATGGCCAGAAACGGTTCTCGCCGGCGGCTGGCTGAAGCCCTGGCACGAGGCGATCAGCGCTGCTGAAATCAGCGGTCTGCGCATCACCGATGTATTCGTCGATGTCGGGTCTGTCGTGACGAAGGGTCAGGCGCTCGCTCAGCTGGCCGACGACACCGTGCGCGCCGACCTGCGAAAGGAGGAAGCCCTTTTGGCGACCGCCAAGGCCGATCTTGCGAAGGCCGAGGCCAATGCCGAGCGCGCCCGGAAAATGAAAGACAGCGGCGTTCTCTCCGATGAGAAGATCATCGAATATCTCAGCGCCGAGCAAACGGCGATGGCGAGTGTCCAATCCGCGCAGGCTCTGGTCGAGAGTCAGAAGATCAAGCTCTCGCAGACAACGATCGTGGCGGTCGACGATGGCCTCATCACCTCACGTTCCGCCCAGCTCGGCGCCGTTGTCACGTCAGGCACGGAGCTGTTTCGCCTCGTGCGCCAACAGCGCGTCGAGTGGCAGGCCGAGGTGTCGGCGCGCTACCGCCCCCTTATCGAGGAAGGCATGACGACAACGATCGAGGGGCCTCGCGGCCAGCAGCTGAGGGGGACGGTTCGCCTCGTCGCGCCGACCGTCAGCACCGATACAGGCAGAACGCTCGTTTACGTCTCGCTATCGGCGGACTCTCGTGCGCCGGTCGGCTTCTATGCGAGCGGGCGGATTAAGCTCGGGATCGCACCTGCTCTGACGGTGCCAGAGACTGCGCTCGTTGTGCGCGACGGCATCAACTACGTCTTCACCATGGACGCCGAAGAGCGCGTCAGGCGCATCCGCGTCGAAACCGGCCGCCGCAACGACGGCGAAGTGGAGATAATCTCCGGCCTCACGCGCTCGGCAATGGTCGTGAGGACCGGCGGCGCCTTCCTTTCGGACGGGGCCCTCGTGCGCGTGGAAGGAGAAGCGCGATGAATATCTCCGCGTGGTCCATCCGCAACCCTGTTCCCGCCGCCCTCCTATTCATCCTCTTGACTGCGGGCGGGCTCATTGCCTTCGAGCGGCTCTCGGTTCAGAACTTTCCGGACATGGATCTTCCAACAGTTCAGATCCACGCCACCCTTGAGGGCGCTGCGCCGGCCCAACTGGAAACGGAAGTCGCCCGCAAGATAGAGGACAAGATCGCCTCGCTCAGTCTCCTCGACCACATTACCACAAGGATCACAGGGGGTACGGTCGTCATGAGCGTGTCCTTCCAGATCGGCAAGGACGGCGAGCAAGCACTGAACGAGGTGCGAAACGCCGTCGACAGTGCCCGCAGCGACCTTCCCCCCGCGATGCAGTCTCCGAGCGTGACGCGAACGCAGATTCAGGGATCGGCGCTGATCGCATTTGCATTGCGCTCCACGCGGCTCGACCAGACCGAGCTTTCCTGGTTCGTCGACAATGACATGACGAAAGCCCTGCTTGCCGTTCCAGGCGTCGGCCAGGTCAGCCGCGTCGGCGGCGTCGATCGCGAAGTTCACATCGATCTCGACCCGCATATGATGAGTTCCCTCAATGTCGGCGCGGCGACCATTTCCTCGACGCTGCGATCCATGCAAACCGACACGTCGGGTGGACGAGGCGATGTCGGAGGAACCAAGCAGACGATCCGAACGGCCGGAGCGGTTTCCTCGATCGATGAGCTAAAGGCACTCGCAATCCCGCTCCCGAGCGGAGCACTGGTGCGGCTTGACGAAATCGGCACGGTAACGGACAGCTTTGCCGACCGCTCATCGATCGCCTATCTCGACGGAAAACCGGTGATTGCCGTCGAGATCAAACGCTCGAACGGGTTTTCCGACACGGCTGTCGCCGCGGCAATCGAAACCACCGTAAAGGACTTCGCCGAGGCCAATCCGAATGTCGAGATCGTCACGGCCTACAACACGGTCGGCCCGATCATCGAGAATTATGACGGCTCCAAGCAGATGCTCTATGAAGGGGCTATCCTGGCGGTGGTCGTGGTCTGGCTCTTCCTGCGGGATTGGCGCGCAACATTCCTGTCAGCGATTGCGCTGCCGCTATCCATCATTCCGACCTTCGCCGTCATGTATCTTGCCGATTTCAGCCTCAATACCGTGACGCTGCTGGCGCTATCGCTGGTGGTCGGTATCCTCGTCGACGACGCAATCGTCGAAATCGAAAACATCTCGCGTCACATGCAGACGGGAAAATCGGCGAAGAGCTCGGCGCTCGAGGCGGCTGACGAAATCGGTCTGGCGGTCATTGCCACGACATTGACGCTCGTCGCCGTCTTCCTGCCGACGGCGTTCATGAGCGGCATTCCGGGCCTCATCTTCCGGCAGTTTGGCGTGACGGCGTCGGTGGCGGTCCTTGCCTCACTCCTGGTTGCGCGGCTTCTGACGCCGGTGATGGCCGCATACACGATGAAGATTCATCCCGCGGAGGCCAAGGAGGGGTGGGTGATGCGGCGTTACATGGCGCTCGTGAAATCCTGCCTGCAGCATCGCCTGATAACAACGGTCTGCGTCCTTGTTTTCCTCGGTCTGTCGCTGGCGGCCATCCCACTCCTCAGTTCGGGTTTCCTGCCGGCCTCGGACGACGCACAGACGCAGGTTACCATCACGTTGCAGCCGGGAACACCGATCGAAGAAACGGACGCGACCGCCCGGAGGGCAACGAACATCATCTCTCATCTGCCGGACGTCACGCATGTCTTCTCGTCCGTCGGAACGGTTTCATCGGGTGACCTCCTCGATTCCACGACGACAATCGATACCGCGAGCGCATCCTTGATTGTCGACCTGAAAAAGGTCGGCCTACGGGACCGTACCCAACTCGACATAGAGAACGATATCCGGCTGGCGCTTGACAATCTACCGGGAGCCCGCATTCAGGTGGGATCGGGCGGCAATGGCACCAGACTGGATATTACTCTTGCGAGCGACGACGCCGGCGCGCTCGACAAGGCGGCTGGTGCACTCGAAGAACAGCTTCGGACGCTGCGAGGCATCGGGGCTGTGACCTCAAGCGCTTCGCTTCAGGCCCGCGAAATCCAGATCATTCCAGATCTCGATCGGGCCGCCGCCCTCGGTGTAACTGCGGAATCGATCTCCGAGGCTGTTCGGGTCGCAACCGGCGGCGATCATTCCTCCGCGCTGGCGAAACTCAATCTGCCACAGCGCCAGCTCGATATTCGCGTGCGTTTCGATCCGAGCAACCGCAGGACGCTCGAAGACATCGCTAACCTGCGCGTTGCCGGCAGCAGAGGCAGCGTCGACTTGGGCTCGGTCACGGCCATCACTATGGGCAGCAGTCCGTCAGAGATCAGCCGGATTGACCGGTCGCGCAACATCACTATCTCAGTCGAGCTCAATGGTCGCGTCCTCGGCGATGTTTACCGCGAGGCCCAGGCCCTGCCTGCATTCCGAACCCTTCCGCAAGGTGTGAGGCTTGTCGAACAGGGCGAACTCGAGCGCCGGTCCGACCTCTTCGACAGCTTCGGCATTGCCATGGCGGTCGGCGTCTTCTGCATCTATGCCGTATTGGTCCTGCTCTTTCACGACTTCCTCCAGCCGCTGACGATTCTCATGGCGCTTCCTCTATCGCTCGGCGGCGCCCTTCTGCCCCTCGTGCTGACGGGAACAAGTTTCTCCATGCCTGTGGTCATTGGTCTGCTGATGCTGATGGGCGTGGTGACGAAGAATTCCATCCTGCTGGTCGAATATGCGATCATGGCGCGGCGCAGGGGCGCTTCGCGCTTCGACGCGCTGGTGGACGCCTGCCACAAGCGGGCCCGTCCGATCGTGATGACGACAATGGCGATGGGAGGCGGCATGCTCCCCGTTGCCCTCAGTCTCAGCGGTGGCGATGCGAGCTTCCGGCAGCCGATGGCAATCGTCGTGATCGGCGGCCTGATGACCTCGACCGTACTTAGCCTCCTTGTCATCCCTGTCATCTTCACCTTCGTCGACGATTTCCTCCTGTTCCTCAGGCGAATTTTCGATGGAAAGCTAGCCGAAGACTGGCCGGCAGCTGACGAAGAAGAAAGCATCCTGCATGACCAGAGGCCCCGCGGTGGAAAAATCAGTCTGGCAAAGTGAAGCAGAGACGGCAACTGCTCGAATTGGGAGCCTTTCGCGGCGGCAGCCGGGGCTCTTCGGTCACTCCTGGAGGCGGAGGGCTATGGGGCTCGCCCCGGAGCCGCTTCCAGAGCACCATTCCGCCCGCACAGAAGGCCGACCGCGTTTCCAGCGTCCGCCAACCGAGTAGCTCAGACGAATTCGCCGACATCCTGGATGCCGGCGGTGCAGGGTCACAAGGGCATGGACGAGCTGGCTCGGCAAAGGTCGCTCGCCGACCTCTCACGGTGACCACTGGCCAACGACCGCGGGCCGCTTGTCCGTCCAAGATGGTGGCAGGCCAATTTGCGAAGCAGCGAAATCCTTGACGCCAGGCGAGCGGCCGAAGCGCTCGCAGGCGGGGTATTTCGGTCTTCCGCCGAGGCTCGACTTGATCTTCTGAGCGGACGGGAATTTGGGCAGCCCCTTATACGGAGTCTTGCCGGTGACGAGCATTTTTGAAAAATCGCTGCCGAAGCTCGAGGCGAGCGAATAGGCATCCCCGATCTGCGAGATGCGTGCGCTCGTGGTGATGGCGTTGGCGCCTTTTGCCCAGACCATTGCGGCCAGCTGCCTCCCGTCTCTTGCCATCGCCTCGGCCTCGACCGCAAGGCCTCCGAGACCCACCGGCAACCGAGGCACGGGAACCGGAACAACCAGCGACGCACCCAGCGAAGTCGCGGTCGACACGCCAGCCATCCCGGCGTTTGTCGGCACAATGCGGGTGATGGTTGCATGGACGACAACGTCGGCGTTCTCTCTGCGGTCGACGACCTGATATCGATCGCTGACGCCGACGCAAAGAGCCCGACTGATGACATTGGCGACAAGGGCGGAGTCTGAAAGCTTCCTGATAGAAGCCCCCGCCTTTGGCGAAACCATTGCCGGCTCGATGTAGATGGTCTTGGCCTCCGCGAGGTCCTTCTGATCGACTTTGAGCTTCGCTTTGGTGATCTTGCCGTTGTTGGACGTCAGTCCGTCATAGGATACCAACGTATGCGCCTCTTCCAGGGGCACCGCGGCGCAGCCTGCGGCAGCCGAGGCGATCAGCCAGGACAGGAGTGCCGAGGTTGCGGGACTACAAAGGCGTCGGCCGGTGGCGTGGGCAGGATGCGGACGTGACATTTTGTTCTCCTTTGGTTGAAAATGTCTGAGATCGGACGGCTCTATTGTGGGGATTGAGGCGGGTTCGCCGCGGCCAGATCGGCAAAGACCGGCTGGTCTTTCCACAGACGGCCGCTTGCCATCTCGGCGTAGCCGAGGTGATAGACGGCGCGCATATAGTTGGTGTTGAAGGGATCGGTGATTTTGTAGGGGATTTGTCTATCGATCGAGGCGACCCGAAAGCGGATGCCGTTCTTCTGGGCATAGACATAGGTGGCGACCAAAGCGCTGCGCGTCTGGGACTTGATGAGGGCAGCGCTCGCTCTGGCCATGACAGCCAGCGTATTGTTTGTCGTCGTCGAGAACTCCGGCACAAGCGCGTTGTTGACGATGACATACATGTTCAGCTTCAGGCCCTTCGGCCACGGCGCCTGGCGCGGGCTCGCCATCCAACCCTCGGGGATCGTCAGGATCTGGGATGATGAACCGCCGTCCGAGTGCATCTCCTCGAATTCCTCGCCGCCGGCCGTGACCTTGATGAGCACGGCCGGAAATACGCCCGGGATGCTCGCGGAGGCTATGATGATGTCCTGAAAGAGCTTCAGTGCATCAGGCTGACCGCTATCGGCAATGGCGCCCATGTTCCAAACCACCGGTCTCTGCGAATCCAGATTGGAGGTCAGGACAAGCAGGCGCCTCCCCTTGCGGTGCTCGGCGGCGATTTTTTCCAGGATCTCCTGTGTGAGATGGCGTTCGACCATCCGGCGCAGCGGCTCCTGCTTCAGCAGGCTTGAACCAAGCAGCGCCTTTGGCAGAAAATCTGCGTCCACCAACTCCTTTGCGACCCCACTCGTATAGAGATCGACGAGCGTGTCGTCATAGGCTGGGCCAAGGAAAGCCAGAGGCGCAATCAGCGCGCCGGTGCTGACGCCGCTGACAATATCGAATTCCGGCCGTCCTTTCCTATCCGACCAAGCCTTCAGGACTCCGACGCTGAAGGCTCCGCCGGCGCCGCCGCCGGACAGGACAAGATAATTGGCGTCCCTATGTCTCGGCATCGCCAGCCATGCCCGCGCATCGGGCAGCTGCCGGCCGGTGTCCGCATAGGTGCGGATATCGCCAAATCCTTCGATCCTAGCGTTGACCGCCGCCGTCTCGCTGTAGCGAACCCGATCCGGCGCCATGCAGCCAGCCATCAGGACGAGCATCAGGATCGCCATGAGTCTAATCAAAATCGTCGCCCTGTCTTCGGCCGGAGCGGCAAGAGCGCTGCCAGCCGTGGGCATCGCTCCGCGAGCTCCGTCCGGATCGCGTCTGATCGCATTAATCCCAGTTCACGATTGCCTTGGATTTTGATTTTTTAAGATTTGTTGTCGCCGCCATTGCCGGACAGCGCCGTCGGCTAAGCCTTCGAGAAGAAAAATATGCGCCATGAGACGCTGATCGCCGGCGATGCGCGCCGACAGTTTCCCTTTGAAACAAATGGAAGATCTGCTTTTGAAGCAGCAAGAGAAGCCTGGCTCAAGGCGTTTCCAGCGCTATCCCCCGCAAGCTGAAGCTTCGCTAATCAATCCCGCGCCAGCGAAACTTCAGGCGTGAAGATATAACCACCCAGCCGTACCGTCTTGATGAATGTCGGCTCTTTGTAGTCGGGCTCGATCTTTTGCCGGACACGGCTGACATGGACGTCGATACTGCGCTCGACCGGCCCGGCTGATCCTGCATGGGTACGGGCAAGGATTTCCTGGCGGTTCATGACCTGCCGCGGGTTCTGGCAGAACACCAGCAGGACGTCGAATTCTGCCGTTGTCAGCGACACATGAACCCCATCGCTGTCGGTCAGTTCGCGCGTGACGGGGTCGATGCGCCAGCCGGCAAAGGTCATCGCCTCCTGAACCGGCTTGACCTGCATGGAATAGGAAGAGCGCCGCAAGAGCGCCCTGATCCTCGCCAGCAGTTCCCTGGAATTGAAGGGTTTCGTGACGTAGTCGTCGGCCCCAAGCTCCAGTCCGATCACTCGGTCGACCTCCTTCGTCAGCGCCGTCAGCATGAGAATCGGAACGGTATTGGCGGATCTGATCCGCCGGCAAATGCTGAAGCCGTCCTCGCCCGGAAGCATGCCGTCGAGGACGATGAGCTGAAACTCCTTCCTCTTCAGAAGGCGGTCCATTTCCATGGCGGAGCCGACCGCTTCGGCGCCATAGCCGGCATCTTTCATGAGGTCGACCAACATGCTCGCAATATCACGGTCGTCCTCGACGATCAGGACGCGGACGGAAGCCTGCATGGGTGAATTGACTGCAATATTACTCATATCCGTCGCCTGAATCCGGGAAAACATCCGGCTTACTGTTTATCAGAAAAATGTGTGCGTATCGTTGAAAGCGGCCACGGTTAGAATTTGTAGCCGACGAACATCATGACCGAAGGCTGGGTCTCTTTCTGAACCACCGGGCTGTTGCGCGCGTCGCCGGTCACGATTCCCAGTTCGGCCTGGCCGCGGATGAACCAGTGCTCGGATGCGAGGTAAGTGACGGATGCGGTGAGGTCGATGCGTTTGAACCCCGCGCCTGCATCGTAGGTTTCGAGTCCAGACCTTGCCGACTGCAAGGGCGTGACGCCAAAATAGGACTTCATGTAATTTTTGTCCGCCCACGTGGCCGACGCGCCGGCGGAAAGGATGAATTGACCCACCATGTGGGAATATTCCGCGCCGAATGTCCCGGTGACACCGTCGCTGCCGCCCATGATCTTGTCAATTCCGGCGCTGAGCTCGATAGGGCCAAGCTCATAGGATATCACGCCGCCGATCTTTGCACCGGAATCGATATCGCCCAGCCCTCTCAAATGATCGCTGTCGTCTTCGTCACGACCGAACTCCATGCCGCCCCTGGCACTGATTTTGAAATTCTCCACCTTGTAGATATCGATCAGCAAACCAGTCGGCCCGACATGGACGTAATCGTTGAAAAAGCTTGCGGAAACCAGAGGAACGGGCATGACCTCGAAATCCTTCGACCCCTCGAATTTCGGGCCGTACACCGCGCCAGCTCCAACAACGACATTCCAGTCGTGAAGCTTGCCGCGAATACCGCTGGAACGCTCGCTCGCGGGTGTTGGCGGTTCACCGGCGATAAGTTCGCTCGGATCCGCCGCCCATGCCCTATCGCCTGCTGAAAGGGGCCCGACAAGGATCGATAAAATCATGAAACTGATTTTCTTCTTCAAAAAAGACAAAGTTCACTCCTGGGTGTTTTCCGAGTTAGGTGCCTCGACCGGCCGAACCCTGCAGGCAAACCGTTTTGGGATGGATTTTGTCTTGTTAAGAAATGTTTCCGAGCCCCGACTTGACACTTCCGGAGGGGCGGGCGCTCGCGTTCGCCCTGGGCTGGATCGACGTGATCGCCTGATACATCTGCTCAATTGAACGGAATTATCCACCGGATGACGCTTCGGCATCCGAAGACACAACTCTTAATAAAATGAAACGCAACTTTGAAATGAAATTCCTATTCTGCCAGCGCGGCCACGAGAGGAATTAACTGATGACCGGCCAAAACCCTGCCCCTCCTGTCCTTGTCTACATCCCTGACCAGCGCGGATCGTACCTTGCCGGCGAAGTGCTGCGAAGCAGGGGGTTCGACGTGAGGAGCGCAAACACCCTGTCGGAACTCAAGCTCGCGCTGGAACTGTTTCTTTGCAAAGTGATCGTCACCATCACTTCGAAGATCGGCGAGGTGCGAACGCTCTCCAACCTTCCCGTCGTCAACATCCAGGCCTTTGTCCTGCCCAACGTCGACGCGGCGCTGTTCGACAGAGCCGCCTTTCTCGATCGGGTTCAGACTGTCGCGGAGCCGCGTCAGTTTGCTCTCCACAATGATGTTAACAAATAAAAACACCGTTCCGCCTGACATATTGATACGATCGCGGCGGTGATTGCCGCTTCGAGCCGTTTGCCGATTGGCAGGAGCTGCGAGCGCAAAAAAAGGCCGGCCACCATCGGGCTGTGCCGCGGCTCAGGAAGGCTGACGATGCTGGCGCGATTTTTTGCAGGGTCCATCCACCGGCAGATTGCCCTGCTTGCCGTTGCGCCCGTCGTTCTTTTCGCCATCCTCGGCATCATCAGCGAAAACCTGACAATCAAGGAGCCTGAAAGCGTCTCACAGGCGCGCGCCATTGCCATGCGCGTCGAATTTGTTGCCGATATGATCCGCTCTGCCGAGACCGCGGATCAAGAGACCGCCATTCTGGAGGCTGCGAGAAGGACCGGACTTCAAGTCGAGGAAGTGCCAGCGGCAGAACTGCTGGGCCCGGAACTGGAGTTGGAGGAAGGTGACTTTCGCTCCGAAATCCAAAAAAATCTTTCCGCGGGCGTCGACGCCAAGCTGCGGGCCGCTAGCGAGACAGGCAACCTGGTGCTGGTCGTGGGCGTTGATCAACGTCGCGCTTTGGCTTTCCTGCCGCCGCCTGCCGTGCCCGACTCCCGCATCACCGATCGCGAAATCAGCGACTTCCTCGCGACGATGGCGATGTTTGTGCCCGTCATCCTGTTATCCCTCTACGGTAGCCGCATGATCGCTTCGCCGCTTCAGCGGTTTTCTCAGGCGGCCCGCGATCTCGATCCCGATAAAGGCCCGGAACGCCCCTTCGACGAAATCGGGCCGCCCGAAGTCCGCACGCTCGCCAAGTCGCTAAACGACATGCGGAGCCGCGTCCGCGGGATGATCGAAGCGCGCACGCGCATGTTGCGTGCCATCAGCCATGATCTGAGAACGCCGCTGACGCGTCTGCGCCTCAGGGCCGAACGTTCAACAGAACCGTCCCTGCGCGCCGCATTGCTGGCGGACATCGACGCCTTGGCGCTGATGGTCGACGAAACTTTGGTCTATCTCAGGAAAGATGCGTCGAAAGAACCCCAGCTGAGAGCCGACCTGCCGAGTCTTATGAACACCGTCTGTAACGATTTTGCCGATATGGGCTATTCGGTTTCTTATCGCGGACCTGACCGCTTCGCCTATCCGTGCAGACCTCATGCGCTCAAGCGCGCTGTCGCAAATCTCATCGATAACGGCACCAAGTTCGCCCGGCACGTAAAAGTCGAGCTCCATGTCAGACCTGATCGGGCAATCAGCATCAGCGTCACCGACGACGGCCCCGGCATCCCTCCGGAATTCCTCGCCGATGTCATGGAACCGTTCTATAAACTGGATTCTGCGCGTAACGATCGCGGATTCGGTTTGGGGCTTTCCATCGTGAAGGATATCGTCGAAAGCCATTTTGGAACGCTGACGTTAGCAAATGCCGCGCCTTGCGGGTTGATCGCTGAAATCAATCTGCCATCGCCCAATTCGATCCATGTGCTGGCGAATACGACTGCGCATAATGCACAGTCCGATTCTACGGAGGCGGAGCGGGGGATTCGCAACCACCCCGGGAGGCCGTGATAACACAGCCCTTGTTGACCCGGACATCGTTCTGTCAGTCTGAAACTCGGCGGTAAGCTGGACGCGACTTTTCGAATGAATGTTATTCGACATTGCCCTGGCGAAACATAAACGGATTTGTCACTGCCCGAGCAAACATGTATTCGATCGGCGATAAACTCTTGTACCAACCTTGGCGGCTGATCTGCCGCGCGCCAACCGAACGCGATTCCGAATGACCGAACATGCTATGACCTGGGGTATCGCCGGCCTCACTGCGATGGGCGTCGTCGTCCGTCCCTTTCGCTGGCCGGAAGCGATCTGGGCCGTCTTCGGCGCCCTGCTTCTGCTCGCCTTCCGTCTGGTCGGACCCCATGAAGCCCTGGCAGGCGTTGCCAAGGGCGGCGATGTCTATCTCTTTCTGATCGGCATGATGCTGCTGTCTGAACTTGCCCGGCGCGAAGGCCTGTTCGACTGGGTCGCCGCCATTGCGACAGCCTACGCCAAGGGATCACCGCGGCGTCTTTTCGTGCTGGTCTATCTCGTCGGCGTGGTGGTCACCGTCTTTCTTTCCAACGACGCGACGGCCGTGGTGCTGACGCCGGCCGTCTATGCCGCCTGCCGGACGGCGCGGGTCAAGGACCCGATGCCCTATTTGCTGATTTGCGCCTTCATCGCCAATGCTGCAAGCTTCGTCCTGCCGATTTCCAATCCGGCCAATCTGGTGATCTTTGCCGGCGGTGACATGCCGCCGCTCTCCCGCTGGCTGTCGACATTCATGTTGCCGTCGATCATTTCGATCGTCGCCACCTTCCTCTGCCTCTACTGGACGCAGCGCCGCGCTCTCGCAGAAGATTCTCTTGCCGCAGACACGCAGCGGCCGCCCCTCTCCCGCAGCGCCCGCCTGGCCGGATGGGGCATCCTGCTGACGGCCATTGTCCTTGTCGCGGCGTCGGCCATGCATGTCGATCTCGGCGTGCCGACCTTTGTTGCCGGCACGATCACCACTGCGATCGTTCTGATGCTGACACGGCAAAGCCCTGCCGAGACCATAAAGGGAATCAGCTGGAGCGTTCTGCCGCTGGTCGGGGGCCTGTTCGTCATCGTCGAGTCGCTCGACCACACCGGCTTGACGAACCTTCTCTCCCATCAGCTCGCTTCGCTTGCCTCGGCCTCACAATCGCAGGCGATCGGCATTGCCGGCCTGCTCGTCGGCGTGATCTGCAACCTCGTGAACAATCTTCCGGCGGGCCTGCTTGCCGGTAGCGTCGTGCAGGCGGCCGGTGTCTCCGACAAGATCGCCGGGGCCGTTCTGATCGGCGTCGATCTCGGACCCAATCTGTCGGTGACGGGGTCGCTGGCGACGATTCTGTGGTTGTCTGCGCTCCGCCGCGAAGGCCTGCATATCGGCGCCTGGACATTTCTCAAGCTCGGAACCGTCGTCATGTTTCCCGCGCTCATTCTGTCTCTGGGGTCGCTCCTGCTTCTTTGAGTGCCGCAGGCGTGACAAGTTGCTAGCCTGAGGTCATTTGCGGCCCGGCATGACAAACGGATCAACCGCAATCTTGCCCCCACCGAACACGACCAAGGCCAGCGCCATTGCGGCCCAGGGCAAATGAAAGTTGGCCCAGCCATCCGGGATGGTGAGTTGGATAATCGCCGTCATCAATAGCAGACCGAGAGCAGCGAAGCGTGTGGTCAGGCCGAGAATCAACAAGATAGGCAGGACCAGTTCTGCGATTCCGGCTGCCGTTGCCATCGTCAGAGGAAACGGGTAGGCAATTGCACTGCCGAAGATATGAAGCCTGAACTCCTGCTCGAAAAGATATTTCGCGCCTGACGAAAGCGTCAGGAAGCCGTCCCATTTCGTCAGCCCCGACTTGAAGAAGGGGATAGCCAGCGCAAAACGCAGCCCCAGCAGCGGCAGCGAACTGGGAACGGAGGCGAGCAGGCCTTCCGCGCGTGTGACGAGGGAGGCAGCGGCAGCAGCGAAGCCGTGCGAAGGAGCCACTTCGGTTTTCATAGGGAGTTTCCTTTATACTGCTGAAGGGTGCTGAACGCGCCGAGACCGGCAAGGCCGACAAGCGTCGTTCCGAAATCGAATTCGGGGGCAGCTGCAAGTGCCGCCTGCGCCGCCTCGCCAAAGGTGGCGGCGTTGAACAAGGCGGCTGCAAAGACGGCGTCCTGCGGCGGCAGGACATGAACATTGACCGACATCGCCGGCCGTACGACCAAGACCGCTTGCCCGCCCCCGTCGGAGACCGGTGGAACCGTCTCCTCTTGATGTGCGCCCCAGATCGAACCAATCGGAAACCTCGACTGGATCAGGTGCGCTGAGGGGTGTGGGACGAGGCGCAAATCCGAAAGCATATCGGGCGCCACGGCTTTGAGTGCAGCAAGATCGAAAGCCACGCTGTCCGCGGCGTGGTAGGCGTCCGTCCAGGCAGCCTCCAGCCGGGCGATATCAGGCAGATAAGCAAGCGCGCCTGCAGGCTCGAAAGCTATGATGAAATCGGGGAAATCGTCTCCATAGTTCATGATCAGGGGCGAGGCCGGCTTATGATCCTGGGCGTAGGCCCGCGCCATGGCCACGAAGAATTCCGAACCAACCAGCCTCTCCGTCACCGGAAAGCGTTGCGCCAATGCTTTTGTCAGCCCGACGAACACATTGTTTCGGTATACGGCAAACCGCGCCGCGTCGGGCTTGCCGCGTGCGTTGACGATGCCGTCCGGCACGGGCCGGCCGGCATGCAGCAAGGCATCGGCGAAGGCGGTTTGAGCGGTTTCGAAATCCATCGTCACGCCGCCCGGATCCGGCGCCCGCCGCGGCGAAACGTTTCAGCGGCAAGCATCGCATCCGCGCGTTTCGCCTCTGAATACAGCGTGACGAAATCCGGAACATTGTTGTCCCATTCAATCAGCGTCGGAAGCGCCCCGGTGCGCGCGAGCGTATGTTCGTAGAGCGCCAACACGTCACTCGTCACCGACGTAGCGTGCGCGTCGATCAGCAGCCGATCGCCGGCGGGGTCGACCGTTTCGTCGTAACCGGCAAGGTGAATTTCGCCGACGAACTCGACCGGAAAACGATCGATATAGGCGGCGGCATCGAGCCGATGGTTCACCGCCGAGACCATCACATTATTCACGTCGAGCAGAAGGCCACAGCCCGTTCGCTCAGCGATCGCCGCCAGAAAATCCACCTCGTCGATCGTACTGTCGGCGAACAGTATGTAGGTAGACGGATTTTCCAGCAGCAACTGTCGGCCGAGCGCCTGTTGCGTTTCATCGACATGGTCGACGACGCGCAGCAGCGTTTCTTCCGTGTAGGGCAGCGGCAGCAGATCGTTGAGAAATCCCGTGTCATGCGTCGACCAGGCCAGGTGTTCGGAAAAGCTCCGCGGCCGATAGCGGTCGAGCAAGCTGCGAAGCCGTTTCAGATGCGCCTTGTCGAGCCCGCGCGCCGCCCCGATCGACAAGCCTACACCGTGCAGCGAAAGCGGATAGTGTTCCGTGATGGCTTGGAGATAGCGATGCGGCGGCCCACCTGCGCCCATATAGTTCTCGGCGTGCACCTCGAAGAAGCCGACATCCGGCAGATCGGCCAGAATAGCCTCGTAATGCTCGGGCTTGAGGCCCAGGCCTGCCCGCGTCGGCAGGAGGACGGGCTGGTTTGCTGAAGCGGTCATCGCAGTTCTCCCGGTTTAGCCAGAAAAGGACGGAGGCCCAGGCATCGGGCCTCCGCCTTTGCGTCAGCCTTTGGTCGGTTCGAGCTTACCCATGTGCCCGTTGACATTCATGCTGGTGCATGTGCCGGCCGGCACGGCCTTCCAGGCGTTGCCCTGATAATCCATCGTCGATGTCCCTGCGCAGGTCGTGCCAGCACCCGCGGCGCAATCATTTTGGCCCTTGAGCGCGATGCCATAGCATTTCTCGTTGCCCACCATTTTCTCCGCCGGCAGCGGCGCGGCGAAGACAGCAGATGAAAGGGCAGTGGCGAGCGAGCCTGCGAGGGCAAGGCTAAGAGTGGAACGGTTCATGGATGGTCTCCTCTTGCAAATGTCCGCGGACCGGTCATCGGCCGCATAGTCTTTCCTTCGAGCCAGCAATCCCCTTTGTTACAGGCATGACGAACACGAATTAGTGATCGAGCTTCACCGGGATGGTACAGCCTCGTACTTGGACATTGGCGGTACTCGTTGGAGCGCCCGACGGATCTCTCCAAACTCGCGGCCCTTGCCGACGCGGGCGAGGTGTAGGGGCGCCCGCTTTTCTTCGAGCCGACGCCGCAATAGCAAAGAGCCGGTTCGGGATTGTCTTTGATCTCCGGCATGCGTGCGCCGGCCGTCAACCCCATTTCCCGGTTGGTGAACTCGCGTCTGCCGTCGCTCAGATGCCAGTCGAGCATCAGGCGCAGCAGTGTGCCGGCGACGCCCTTCACGATGTAAGTGCCATCGAGAAGACGCCGTCATCGAAGCGGTGATGGACAACGCGGATTTCTCGGTCGGCGGCAACAGGCTCGGGCGTGCTGATCGCAGACTCTGTTCGGCGGCAGCCGCTGACGTCGTCTATCGTTGCAGTTTGCCTGCCAGGAAAGAGACGAAGCGTCGGACCTTTACGGCGATATGGCGATTGGCCGGATAGACCGCTTGCAACTGTATCGTGCTGATGTCCCAATCGGGGAGAAGACGGACCAACCGGCCCTGCCTGAGGTCTTCCCCGACGATAAAGTCGGGCAGAAGGACGATGCCGAGTCCGAGCACGGCGGCGTCGCGCAGACCAAGACTATGATTAAGTTCCAGGCGGGGTACGATGGGAATGCGAAACTCCTCACCGTGCCTGCTGAACGGCCAAATCCGCCCCCATCTTAGTTCGGCGAAGTGGAGGCAGGCGTGCTGAGCGAGGTCGTGCGGCGTCATTGGTGCCCCGTGTTCGGCAATATAGGCCGGTGAAGCGGAAATCACGATCGACGATGTAGCCAGTTGTCGGGTGATGAGATTGATATCGACTTCAAGGCGGCCTCGAATTGCAAGGTCGAAGCCATCCTCGACCAAGTTTACCGGCCGATGTGACAGGTCGAGTTCGATAGACACGGCCGGATTGAGTTTGAGGAACTCCGAAACTGCCGGCACGATCACGAGCTGCCCGAGGTCGGGTGGCGCCGACACCCGCAATCGCCCGACAGCTTCCTTCTGAAACGAGATTGCGGCCCGTTCGGCCTCTCTTATCTGCGGCAGGATTCCCGAAAGCGCTTCCCTGTAGGCGGCGCCGGCCTCGGTCAGGGCGATCTTGCGTGTCGATCTCTGAAAGAGGCGAATGCCGAGGCGATCCTCGAGCTGCCGGACCTGAGCGCCGACCGTCGCGCGCCCCATGCCCAGTTCTTCGGCCGCCTTGGTGAAGCTCAGATGTGTGGAAACCGTTAGAAATGCGGCAATCCCGTCCAGCGGATCAAGCGTCTTCATGAGTGCAATTATCCATACAATGATGCCAATTTATCCCTCTTATCATGGGAGAGGACGCAAAGTAATCGTGGGGTGTTCTCAAGCAAAGGAGCCCGACATGACATTCATCCAAGCTGCGGTCTCGCCGTCCGGCCGTGGGACGCCCGCAATGGCGTTCGGCAAGCATGTCATCCGCATGATGGCGGCCAATACCGGCGGTTCGCTCGGCATGTTCGAAGCTTTCGTGCCGGCCGGCGAAGGACCGCCGCTGCACGTGCACGAGCGCGAGGACGAGTTCTTCCGCGTGCTTGCCGGGCGCTTCGGCTTCTGGTGCGCCGGCGATTATGTCGAACTTGCGGAAGGCGGCTGTATCGCATTGCCGCGCGGTGTGCCGCACCGTTTCCGCAATGTGGGCAAGGCGGAGGGCCGCCTCATGGTCGTCGTCACGCCGGGCGGGTTCGAAAGTTTCTTTCCGATCATAGAACTCTGCAAGCCTGAAACAGCCGAGCAGATCGCCTCGATCGGCAAGCGTTTCGGGCTGACTTTCCTGCCTGAGGACGGCCGCAAGGTCGCCTGAACCAACAGCAACGCACCACCGAACCTGAGCAACGGTCCAATTGAAAGGAGACCGAACCATGACACATGCACCTTCGAACGAAAACGCAATGCCCCTGACAGCCCCGCAGCTCGATGCTTATCTGGCCCGGATCGGAGTCGAGCGGCCGTCCCGCCTCGATATCGACAGCTTGTCCCACTTGCACCGCGCCCATCTCCTGAGTTTTACGTGGGAGGCATTGGACGCCTTCATGGGATGGCCTTCCGCGGTCAGCCCGGCTGCGGCATTCGCCAAGATGGTCGAGAGGCGGCGCGGCGGCTGGTGTTATGAGATGAACGGCCTCTTCGGCGCCGCGCTTACAACACTGGGCTTCCATGTGACGCGCCTTTGCGGCGCCGTCGACCGGGAAAAGCTCGGCGACATCGCCATCGGCAATCATCTGACGCTGCGGGTCGACCTCGACCGTCCCTATCTCGCCGAGGTCGGTGTAGCGGACGCCATCATCGAACCGGTGCCGCTTGTGACCGGGCCGATCAGCCAACGCGGCTTCGACTTCTCCATCATGCCGGCCGACGGGAGCTGGCTGCGCTTCACTAATCATGAGCGCGGCATCGCCAAAAGCTTTGATTTTCAGCTCGACCACAGCGACGAAGCCGCGATGGCCGCAACGCATGGTTGGCTGATGCAAGATCCCGGCTCGCCGTTCACCAATGCGCTCGCGGTCCTGCGGCACACGGCGGACGGCTACGTCGCCGTCCAGAATGACTGTCTGCGCCGGGTGACGGCGAACAGCCTCAGCGAAGAACGCATTACGAGCGCCGGCCATCTCGGCGACACGTTCGAAACCGTATTCGGTCTCGACGTCCCCCTGCCCGGCCGCGTCTGGGAGTGCCTCCAGGCGATCCGCCGCGACAGGGCGGCGTGAGCCGACAACCACATCATTTCAAAACCGAGGAACTAGCAATGCTTCGATCCATGTTCGACAAGGTCAACTTCGATGCGCTATGCAGCCCTAGCACTTCTGGTGGAGGGGTATTGAGCCCGCCCCTCCTCCTGCCGTGACCGACCAGACGTCGCTGCCCAACGACTTTCGATCGTCAACAGATCCATGATCGATTCCGCATCGGCCGATTTCGCTGGAAATGGCGATGCGACCCCTTTATCTTGGGGGCGATGGCGTGTGCTGCGTGCGCCGCGGGCTTTCCCGAAATCGACGGAGACTGAAGATCGACCTTCCAAAACACAGGGAGCGCTGACCGGTGTCGTCGCCTATCTCTCCAGGACTTATCCGATCAACCCTTCGCCAGTTCCTCGATAGCGAAGCGTCAGGCGGCCTGGTGCTGATGGCTGTCGCCGCTGCCGCAATCGCGACGGCGAACTCACCGCTGGCAGAAGGTTACTTCCAAGCGCTTCACATCTATCTGGGGCCGCTCAGTCTGCTGCACTGGATCAACGACGCGCTGATGGCGCTGTTCTTTCTCCTTGTCGGGCTCGAGATCAAGCGCGAAATGCTGGATGGACAGCTCTCGAGCTGGAGCCGCCGCATACTTCCGGGGGCGGCGGCCATGGGAGGCATGCTCTTGCCCGCCCTCTTCTATATCCTGTTCAACTGGGAGAACCCGGCCGCGCTGCGTGGCTGGGCGATTCCGACCGCGACGGACATCGCATTCGCGCTCGGCGTCATCTCGCTGTTCGGCCCACGCGTGCCTGCCTCGTTGAAGATCTTCCTGGCGGCGCTGGCAATCATCGATGACCTGGGGGCGGTCGTGGTCATTGCGCTATTCTACACGAATGACCTCAACCTCGTGGCGCTTGCGGGAGCCGCGGCGGTGTTCGCGGCGCTCTATGGCATGAACCGCGCCAGAATACTGAAGCTCTGGCCGTATCTGCTGCTCGGTGCCTTGCTTTGGGTGCTCGTCTTCGCATCCGGCATCCACGCGACGCTGGCCGGCGTTCTTCTCGCTCTGACTATTCCGCTGAAACTGACGCCGGGAACGCCCGAAGCAAGCCACGACCAATCGCCGTTGCACCATCTCGAGCACATCCTCCACAAGCCCGTCGCATTCATTGTTGTTCCAATCTTCGGCTTCGCCAATGCCGGAGTCTCCTTCTCCGGAGCCTCGGCAGCAACGCTGACAGAGCCATTGACGCTCGGCGTGGCGGCGGGCCTGTTGCTTGGAAAACTGGTCGGCGTTCTCAGCACGGTCTTTCTGCTCGTCAAACTCGGGCTAGCCGACCTTCCCGCCAAGGCGAGCTGGGGGCAGATGATCGGCGTGGCCGCCCTCTGCGGCATAGGCTTCACCATGAGCCTTTTCATCGGCTTGCTTGCATTCGACGATCCCCATGTTCAGGACCACGTGAAGATGGGCATCCTGCTAGGGTCTCTGTTGTCCGGTTTGGCCGGCGCGGCAATGCTCGCGACATTCAATCGGCGATCGTGAGGCAGCGGGCCAGAAAATACCGAAGCTGGAGCAGACGGAGACTGAAGGTTCAGTCGTGCGGTGCCGCACTCGGCTGACGCACCGGATGTTCCGTTTGTCACGGCTAGACTCTCTCCATGAAAAGCCCGGCCGATAGCGCCCGATATTTCGGAGGGGAAGACGTCCTGTCAACTTTGCGATCAAACAACTACAGTGACCAAACAAAAGCCCGCTCGAACTGGACGCAAATTTTGGATAACGTGGCAGTCACTGGTTCCTGTACTTCATTATCCCGAGTCAGCAGCGCATACAATTCGGTTTTAAATGTCGATATCTTTGTGTTCAACCTCACTGCAGAATAGTTGCCGCAGCTACAGTGTTGAAGATCTCATGGCGAACGCTTCCTTTGCCGCAGCTCTTCGCGAATCCGCACTCGATTTGCTGGCAATCCATCACAGAGCGCCCAGAATAGTGCGTTATGTCGCCGATCTGCAGAAGTGGCTTCTCAGCCAGGCGGCGTTGGCTTTGCATTTTGAGCGGAAGCTCGACCCGTCCTGCCCTGCTTTGACCGCCGCTAATCTCGGAAAATTTCTGGATGAGAACCACATCGCCAGCCATAACACCGCAGTCTCACATCTGAAGGAGATGGCGCACTACAAATTGCTTGAGCCGGCGCAGACGACAGATCGCCGCGCGAACCCGTTGCAAGCAAGCGCCTATGCTGAATCCCTCATTCGGCAATGGTTCGAAGGCCACCTTCGCTCCTTGGACGGCATGGACGCAGGAGATCGGTATCGGCGGTCGCAGGAGGATGAGACAATTCTCTATCGCGCTCAGCCTCGCATCGCACGTCGGCTGTTTAACGATCCTGATTGGTATAGTCCCCCCGATAGCATTGCGCTGTTCGCGAGGTCCGAATCCGGAAGCAATATATTGCATGACCTCATGTCGCGGGTGCCGCTGGCACCGGTCTTAGGCGAACGCACCTGGGTCGGCGATGTCTCCGCACGACTTATCGCGGTCGAATATGTGATTTCCCGCAGCCATGCCGGCAGATTGCTTGCGGCCGCGCAAAATCAAGGACTGCTCGGATGGGAGGCTAGCCAAATGAGCGGGGAGTGCTGGATTTCCGCGAAATTCGTCCTTGACTACAGACGGTGGCAGGCCACGAAATTCTCCGTTGTCTCGGAGGTTTTTGCGAGCATCCAGTAGATGCTTGCTTGTGATCGCGCCGGCATCAGGTCATGGTTTCCTCCCTTGCCGTTCAACCAAGAAATTTCCGAAATTCAGCGCAGCGCGCTTCAGCTTCAGCAGGGAAAACAGCAGTCGGAAAATCGTCGTCAGCCAGCACCTTCTTGAAGGTTGGACCTATCTTTTCAGTTACATCCTTTGAAAATTCGAAATCTTCTGTGAGGGCCTGGCAGATCTGGGCTGCCATGTCGTTTAATTCGTACATTTGTCCTTGATACCGCTGATACTGTTCTTTCGAAAGCCTGGATGAACCAAGGCCACCAACATCGATTTCTGCCGAAAGCAAATCGGTTAGACGCAGTCGGCGCTCCGAGTACCTATTAATGCTGTCAGTGAGGCTGAAGTACTTTTCCGCTAGAAGAAACAGGTTGGTGGGAACGTCGAATTCTTTCGCGCCGATCAAAACGGCCGCTTCCTGTGCAGTGAAACGGTCAGGATTGCTGGTTATGCCTGACATCGGTAGAACCTTCTGCCAAAGGTCCAGATCACCGACGCCTTTCTTCTCAGCGGTCTGAAGCATATTGAGTACGAGGCCGAGAACCGAGTAGAGCTGGTTGGTGATCGTCATTGCCTTAACGAACATCTCGAGCGCGACCGCCTTGTTCTTTTCAATCCTTGCTGCCTCGTCGCGGCGTAGTTGTTCAGTGGCGGTGCGTTTTGCAAGCCACCACGAGATGGCGGCCGTTCCAAGTGTTCCAAATAAGGCACCAAGCACTGCCGCAATCAATGTTGAAGCGACTGTAATCCCGTTCGCACTGCTCCAATAGTCGAATGAGAAAATCGAAACCTGTTCTTGGGGTTTGAGGAAATCGGAAAGCGCGTTCATGACATAGGCTTGAAGGGATTTCATGCCGGTGACCCACTATCGCATAATTACGTTTTAGCGTCTCGCTTTTCGATCGCCTTGCGTGCGCCCTCAGGCAACAGGGCATAAAGGGCGTCGACCTCGACGCGCTCGGTAATTAGTCGCTGAACAATGCGGTTAAGGCACTTCAGGATAAAACGAGCAGTCGGCTCATCGTCTTTCATATCAATCTCACCGGGATGCACAGCGTTGTTCCCAATAACGCGAACAGAGTCCAACATTTTTTGGATATCTGGACTGAGCCCTTTTGCAACCAACTCGCCAATTTGCTCGTGAAGCTGATCCTTCTTGCAGTCGAGTTCCTCGCATAGTTGCTGGAGAGCTAGGCGCGCCAGAGCCGCAGATGCTCTGGGCGAAGCGGAAACAATCTTCGCCGCCTCTGTGAATGTTTCTTTAACAGCCCGGGGCATGTCGTCATGGGCCGGAATTTCGCTACCGGCCGGGTAGATCATCTGAGAATAAAGCCATATTGAGATGTCACCGCAGTGATTGCATTCGGCCGCGTTCATGTTCCAGACTATGCGGGCGCCGTAGAGGTCACTTCTGGGCAACCCGAAGAAGGTTTCACGTCCGGCTCGTCGGTATAATTCTTTCACCATAGGTTCGGGCGGATCATCCGGTCCTTTTTGCTTTACCCTCGCAAGCAGCTCGTCCGCACTCTCTTTAGTGTGGCGTAAGGGCGCTTCTCCCTTCTCGCTTCGGTCCTGATAAAGGCTGTGCCAATGCTGCGTTGCGCGCACGCCACAGTGTGGGCAATTAAATTCCGACTTGTTTATTCTCGGCTCGGAATATCGCGCGCTCATCTTTTTTCCATCTATCGAGATTGCTTGGGCGGACCCGCCGGAGAGCCGGCGGGCGGAACTTCGCTTCCCACAGGTGCGGGTGCACGCACCTTCACTTAATGGAGATCGCGCTTTTCGCGGGCGATCTGCTCGCTGCCGGGGTGGCGCTTGCCCTTCAGCACTTCGTTGACACGGCCTTGGTTCACGCCGAAGCGGAAGGCAATTTGGTGCTGATATTCGCCATTCCAGCTATGCAGCCAGACTTGGACGGCATCATCAAGAGTGAGTCGATAATTCGTATGTTTCATTTTCGAGTTCCCTTTGGGTTAGGAAACCTCGATCGGCTTGACAGGCCAACCTCCCCAAGTATCCTTGAGGCGTTATCGGGTGAGCCGTCTTTCCGATCGAGGCATTCGGTTTGTTCGACACGAGGCCGGGGGTGCAACCCCGGCCTTTTTTCGTGCCCTGCTCACCCTGTGGGCGGTCAGTGAGGAAAGTAAAGTGTAAACGCCATGTTTCCGTCAAGGGGTTGAAAGTTAACACCTGTGGAACGGGTGCATGCAGTAAGCATTTGCACCAAATAGACTTTTCATCACCCACAAATAAAAGCTGTTTAAAAACAGGGTGTTTCATCTGAAACACTAAGCACATGAAAATACTTAGGAAAGACGGCTATTTGGCCGCGACAGTCCCCGAAATCCACAGTTTGCGCTTGTGAGAAAGTGAAGTTGCTGGGCGCAAAGCGCGAATCACCTTAGCTCCTTTTCGTGAAAGTCGATCGCGATTAACATAGGCACATCGGCAGAGAATCGCCGCCTGCGCCAGCCACAGGCCGGCACCGCTCCGGATTGCTTCCAGCATGCCGCATTGATCGAGGGGCATTATCTTCATCACTGCCGGACAGGATCACATCCCGATTTCAGAGCGTCGCCCTCCAAATATCCACCTCGCCTTGCGCGTTCGGACGCCTTCCTCTGGCCATTCCGACCTTGCGGACCTGATTTCAGATACAAGCCATCCTTTTCTGGTTTGCCATTTACGAGGTTTCGGAAGGACGCCTTCCTGGTATAAGGTCGACAGTGTTGACGCTGACGCCAATTGAGATCGCGGGCTCACCCCTGTTCAGCGCAAGCCGGGGCAAATCGATCGAAATAGGACGCCGCGGCGGTGGCCGATTTAGGCGAGGAACTGAACAAACAAAAAACGAAAGTTGTCAAACCCGAGTGAAAAATCTGTCAAACTCGGCAAATTTAGCGAGGGTGAATACTTCGGAAAAGCCGGAAGAAATAATGGGGTACCGTGGTGCCCAGGGGCGGAATCGAACCACCGACACGCGGATTTTCAATCCGCTGCTCTACCAACTGAGCTACCTGGGCCAACCTGCTTCGCTAGGGTGCTTTTGATGAAAACAACCGCGGGGCCTTGGTTCGCCCCGGAAGCGAGCGGGGTTATAGCATCTTGTTCGGCCATGGCAAGCGTCAAATGACTCTTTTTTGACGGTCTCGCCGATTTTGCGGATTCGTGAGGAAAAATAAGAGCTTCGCGGTCGGAATTCTCTAATTTTCCTCGTCCGGATAATCCGCCTTCGTCTCATCATCGGCAACCGGGATGGCGTAGGAGCCGGTCAGCCAGCGAGAGAGGTCGACCTCGCGGCAGCGGTTGGAGCAGAAGGGGTAATGTTCGCGGTTCGAGGGTTTGCCGCATTCGGGGCAAGGGCGCGCCTTGCGCAGCGGTTCGACCTTGGCGGCCGGTTTCTTGTCTTCAGGCATATCGGTCCGTCCTAAAGCATGTCGCGCAAAAGTGTCCAGCGGTTTTGTCAGGCAAAGCGTGAAACGCTTTTGCCGAGACATGCGTAAAAACAAAGCCTTAAAGCAGGCGCGCGGATCTGAAAGATCGAGACGCGCTTTAAGCATCGGCCGTCGGACTCAGCCCTCGGGCCACCGGCTATGCACATCGAAGCCCTCGCCGGTCAGAAGCAGAATGGTTTCATAAAGCGGCAGGCCGACGACATTGGTGTAGGAGCCCACCATCTTCTGCACGAAAGTGCCGGCAAGGCCCTGGATGCCATAGGCGCCTGCCTTGCCGCGCCACTGGCCCGACGCCAGGTAGTTCTCGATCTCGAAACCGGAGAGCCGCTTGAAGCGCACCTTGGTCTCGACGATCTTCTGGCGGATCTTGCGATCGGGTGTCACCAGGCAAACGCCGGTATAGACGAGATGGTTGCGTCCCGACAACAGATGCAGCGAACTCAACGCCTCGTCGGCGAATTCAGCCTTGCCGAGAATGCGGCGGCCAACGGCGACCACCGTATCGGCGGACAGGATATAGCTGCCCTTCCAGGTAATATCGCCCTTGATGGCGGCAAGGGCCGCCTCGGCCTTCTCGGCCGACAGCCTTCGGGCGAGCGAGCGCGGATGCTCCGATTTCTTCGGCGTTTCGTCGATATCCATCGGCATCAGGCGCGAAGGCTCGATGCCGGCCTGGTTGAGCAGGTCGACACGGCGGGGCGAGCCCGAAGCCAGAATGAGCTTGTATTTCAGCGCCATGAGACCTCGACCATCGGCAGACGGGAGTGGGCAGACTTACTTGAATCGATAGGTGATGCGGCCCTTGGTCAGATCATAGGGCGTCATTTCCACCAGCACCTTGTCACCGGCGAGAACGCGGATGCGGTTCTTGCGCATGCGGCCGGCGGTGTGGGCGATGATCTCGTGTTCGTTTTCAAGCTTCACGCGAAACGTCGCATTCGGCAGAAGCTCGGTAACGATTCCCGGGAATTCGAGGACTTCTTCTTTCGGCATATAGTGGTTTTCTTCCTGTGGGTTGAAGAGGCAGCGCAACGCGCGCCTTTAAAATTTGCGCGGAAACTACACAATCAAGGCGGGTTTGTGAACCTTGTTGATCAGGCTTTCCTTTATTTGTTTTCATGCCGATTGCGCGGCAATGCCTTTCCTTTTCAGCAGCCGGCTTTCGATCAGGCCGGCCAGATGATCGCGCACCTCGCGGTAGCTCTCCAGAATCTGCTCGCGCGTTCCCGCAACAACAGTCGGATCCATGGTCGGCCAGTAGACGACATCGACCGCGTTCGACCGGGTGAGCTCGAGCGCCGCGTGGTGGGCTGGCGGCGAAAGCGTTATGATCAGGTCGAAATAGTCTTCATCGAGATCGTCGAGCGTCTGCGGCTGACGGCGCCCGAGGGAAAGCCCGATCTCCTCCAGCACGACGTCTACGAAGGGATCGCGTTCGCCGGCGCGAACGCCGACGGAGCGTATATAGGTATTGGCCGGGAGAATGCTACGGGCTATCGCTTCGGCCATCGGCGAACGGATGGCATTCTGCCCGCACATGAAGAGGATGGCGCCCGGCCTCTTTCCGTCGTCGACGTCGGCGGCGAGCTCCATGGCCGTCACCCGCGCCAGTAGAGCACGCAGACCAGCGTAAAAAGCCGCCGGGCGGTGTCGAAATCGATCTCGATCTTGCCCGCCAGCCTGTCTTTCAGCGTCTGCGAACCTTCATTGTGGATGCCGCGCCGGCCCATATCGATCGCCTCGATGCGACTCGGCGTGGCCGAGCGGATCGCTTCGTAATAGCTTTCGCAGATCATGAAGTAATCCTTGACGATCCGCCGGAAGGGGGTGAGCGACAGGATATGAGTGGCGACATCGCCGCCCTCTTCCGTCTTGATGGCGAAGACCAGCTTCGAATCGACCAGCGAGATGTTCAGCCGGTAGGGCCCGCCGGAATGACCGAGCGGCTGGAAACTGTTCTCCTCGATCAGATCGAAGATGGCGACAGCGCGTTCATGCTCGACATCGGGCGTCGAACGGCCGATCGTCTCGTCCAGGACGACGTCACAAAGCCGGAATTCGCCCACCGCCATGCCCTCACCTATCGAGATTGAGGCGGATCGCCACCGATCGCGCATGCGCATCGAGGCCCTCGGAGACCGCAAGCGCGATCGCCGCCGGGCCGAGGGTGCGCAGCTGCTGCGGCCCAAGGCGCAGGATCGAGGTGCGCTTGACGAAATCGAGCACTGAGAGACCCGACGAGAAGCGCGCCGAGCGCGCCGTCGGCAGCACGTGGTTCGAGCCGCCGACATAATCGCCGATCACCTCGGGCGTATGAGCGCCGACGAAGATCGCGCCGGCATTGCGGATGCCGTCGAGCAGCCGGTCGGGATCGGCGAGGGCGAGCTCGACGTGCTCGGCGGCGATGCGGTTCGCCAGCGGAACGGCCTCATTCAAATCGGAAACGAGGATGACCGCACCGAAATCGCGCCAGCTTGCCGCCGCCGTCTCGGCGCGGTTCAACGTCTTCAGCTGGCGTTCCACCGCCTGCTCCACCGCCTTGCCGAATGCGGCATCGTCGGTGATCAGGATCGCCTGGGCGCTGGCATCGTGCTCGGCCTGCGCCAGGAGGTCGGCGGCGATCCAATCCGGGTTGTTGTCTTTGTCGGCAATCACCAGCACCTCGGAGGGGCCGGCGATCATATCGATGCCGACGGTGCCGAAGACATGGCGCTTGGCGGCGGCGACATAGGCATTGCCGGGACCGGTGATCTTGGCGACCGGGGCAATCGTCTCGGTGCCATAGGCGAGCGCGGCGATCGCCTGGGCGCCGCCGATGCGATAGATCTCGGTGACGCCGACGAGTCTGGCGGCGGCCAGCACCGCCGGGTTGACGGCGCCGCCGGTCGCAGGAACGGCGATGACGATGCGCTCGACGCCGGCGACCTTGGCCGGCACCGCATTCATCAGCACCGAGCTCGGATAACTTGCGGTGCCGCCCGGAACATAGAGCCCGACCGCCTCGATCGCCGTCCAGCGCGAGCCGAGACCGACGCCGAGATCATCCTCGTAGTTATCGTCCTTCGGCAGCTGGCGGCGATGGTGGCTTTCGATGCGCAATGCCGCGAGCTTCAAGGCGCCCAGCACTTCCGAGGGCACCGCCTCGATAGCGGCGTCGATCTCCTCCGGCGTGACGCGCATCGGCACGGTGGCAAAATCGATGCCGTCGAACTTCAGCGAATATTCGGCCAGCGCCACATCGCCGCGCGCTCTGACATCATCGATGATGGCGCGGGCGACTGAATTCACATCCTCCGAGACTTCGCGCTTCGTCGTCAGAAAGGCGGCGAAATGCTGCTTGAAACCTTCCGATGCCTGATCCAGCCAGATTGCCAAAGCCGATATTCCTTCTCACTCGAACCGCGATGTACAAACTCAGGCGTCAGGCCGCTCAGGGATGGCGAGGTTTCGAAGCCGCCTGCCATGCGCCGCCGATATCGGCCATCTGGGCCTCGATGCATTCGACATCGAGCGCGATCGAGGCCGCGCCCGACAGCGCCAACTCGATCGTGCCCTCCGGCCCCTCGCCCTTGCGATCGAACCGCAGCGCCAGGAGCGACAGCACCTCATCGCGCTTGCCGCGATCGATGCCGAGCGAACGGACGGCAAGCACGCGCTTGAAGACCAGAGCTGCGCGGCGGCGCTCGAACCCTCTGCGCTTGCGCGCGGCACTTTCCCAGACGAAGCGATTGGCGGCAAGCGCGAACTGGGCGCCGCGCGGCGACCAGTCGATGTCGCCGACCTTGAAGACGCTATCCTGCATATGCGCCGATATGATCGCGAGGTCCTCGTCATCGAGCGCAATAAGCTTCAGGTCGGTCATTCAGGCCCAATCCCCAGAGCACGATGCCGAAAAGTGTGAGCGGTTTTCGGACGACATCATGCTCTTGCTATTTAACGGGCATCGCCGGAATGGCGATGCGTCAGACAAGGCAAATAAGATGCTGCGACCGATTACGCAACCGGAATGAAGCTGTCCACTATTCGCTGATGCGCTGGACGACGGCGCCGCAGCGGGTCAGCTTCTCTTCGAGCCGCTCAAAACCGCGGTCGAGATGATAGACGCGGGAGACGGTGGTCTCGCCCTCGGCGGCAAGGCCGGCGATGACGAGCGAGACGGAGGCGCGCAGATCGGTTGCCATGACCGGCGCGCCGCGCAGGCGCTGGACGCCCTCGATCTTGGCCGTCTGGCCCGAGAGCGTGATCCTGGCGCCGAGCCGGGCAAGTTCCTGCACGTGCATGAAGCGGTTTTCGAAGATCGTCTCGGTGACATGCGAGATGCCGGAGGAACGGGTCATCAGCGCCATGAACTGCGCCTGCAGGTCAGTGGGGAAACCCGGGAAGGGATCGGTGACGATATCGACCGGCTTGATGCCGGCGCCGTTGCGCCTGACGCGCATGCCGTTGTTGGTCGCCGAAATGTCAGCGCCGGCGCGGCGGAGCGTTTCCAGCGCGGTTTCGAGCAGCGCCACGTCGGTATTTTCGAGCACGACGTCGCCGCCGGCCATGGCGACGGCCATGGCATAGGTGCCGGTCTCGATGCGATCGGGCAGCACGCGGTGACGGGCGCCGGAGAGCGAAGTCACGCCTTCGATGGTGATGGTCGCAGTACCCGCGCCCGATATCTTGGCGCCCATGGCGTTCAGGCAGTTGGCGAGATCGACGACCTCGGGCTCGCGGGCGGCATTGCCGATGACGGTCGTGCCGCGGGCAAGCGTCGCCGCCATCATCATCACATGAGTGGCGCCGACGGAGACCTTCGGGAAGGTGTAGCGCGCGCCGATCAGGCCGCCGTCAGGCGCCCTCGCATTGATATAACCGGCATCGATTTCCATGGTGGCGCCAAGCGCCGTCAGGCCGTCGATGAAAAGATCGACCGGGCGCGTGCCGATGGCGCAGCCGCCCGGCAGCGAGACGCGGCAATGGCCTTCGCGCGCGAGCAGCGGGCCGATGACCCAGAAAGAGGCGCGCATCTTCGAAACCAGCTCATAGGAGGCGGTGGTATCGACGATGGTGCGGCAGGTGAAATGGATCGTGCGGGCGTAGGAATCTTCCTGACGCTCGCGGCGGCCGTTGACGGCGACGTCGACGCCGTGATTGCCGAGGATGCGCATCAACAATTCGACATCGGCCAGATGCGGCACGTTTTCCAGCGTCAGCGTATCGCTGGTCAAAAGCGAGGCGATCATCAGCGGCAGTGCGGCATTCTTGGCGCCGGAAATCGGAATGATGCCATTCAGCTCATTGCCGCCGACGATTCTGATACGATCCATGTGCGCTTACTTTCTGAAAGTTCTGCCTTGAATGAAGGAGGAGGTGTTTAGGAGATTTCTGAAGAGGCTTCAATTCGTCCGGGACGGAACATTACGATTCGTCCATTTTTGCGGCGGGCAGCCCATTTGTCTCGTCGGCCTGGCCGGAACGGCGGGCGCGCACCTGCTGTTTGCGCCTTGACAGATTTTCCCTGAGCTTTTCGGCGGCGCGCTCGCGGCGCAGTTTCGCCTGTGCCTCGATCGCCTCTTTACGGCTCTTCTGGCCGGTTTCGGTCTTGTCGTTCATGTCAACAGAATTAGCCGAATTCGCGCCATTCCAAAAGTCCCTTGCATCTCTATCCACGCGAAGTTGGATTTTGCGGCTTGCGCTTGTCGTCAAGCTGTGGCAATAGCCGCCCCGTTCCCGCGAAATGAGCCGCCCGGCTCCGCGCGGATCTGGTCCTGCTGCCGTAGCTCAGTGGTAGAGCACACCCTTGGTAAGGGTGAGGTCGGTGGTTCAATCCCACTCGGCAGCACCAGTTTTCTCTCGGACACCATTTTCTTAAGCGTCTGGCTGCCCTCATCCGGCTGCCGCCACCGAGCTGGTCGAGCCAACGATCTCGACCAGTCCTTCGGCCCCGCTTGCCGGACGGAGAGGATATGCCGCAACCTCCGTCCCTCGCGAAGCTCTCGCGTGGCACGTCCCCTCGCCCCGTTTACGGGGAGAGGGTTAGGGTGAGGGGCAGCCATCTGCACGAAGAGGACAGCATTGCAGCACAATCGGGAATTTCGGTATCTTCGAGATAATAAGGCAGGAACGGGGATAATTGCCAGCGTTCCATCCGTTCGGCAGTTATCACGAGATCTTCATCTGGCTCGAATATGCCCTCGACGTACCATCGATTGAGACTTATCCGTGCGTAATAGGAAGCGATATCGATTCCCAATGACGGCAGCCTAACCCGCATATATTCCCGCTGCATTCTTGGGACGACTTCAGTGGAAAGGCGCGCCAGGAAAGCCTCTTCAGCGGCCCTCTCTGCGCCGTGGGCTAAAACCGGCATTGCCAGCGCGCCGCAGAGCAAAGCAGCCTGGATCAAATTTCCATCTAACCCCATATCGAGCCCCTCAGCTTTCCCGAGCATGGTAGCGGTAGCGGCGCGCAAGCGCCACACAACTTATCTGCGACTACTCAAAATTCCTCCGGGCGTGCACACCCACGCGATTCGCCTTACTCAAGTTGGCATTCCGCCTCATCAGCAACAAACGATTCACCATTGTTGACGGGAAAAATCGCGCTAGAATGCCTACCATGGCGGCGTCTGTCCTAGGAATGGGAGGCGCTGCACCCGTGTTTCTGTCGACAATCGTGGAGGAGTATCGATGGCAACTGAGAGATGGAACAGCCCGGTGACGGTCGGTTTCGAAGGCGCCGATGCGCGAACGGTCACCGGGCCGTTCGATGCCTTGAAATGCCTGGCGGATTTCTGGCCGAGTTCGCGCGGACTTCATTATATCAAGGCCCGCAGCACCTGCCGGGCAGCGCTGGACGGCCGTAAAAGCGTGGAGGAGGCGAGGGCCGAGTTCCTGGCGGCGGCCGAAGAGGCGAAGCTGAAGCTGCATTAACGCAAGCAGGGGCGCCCGACGGTTTTCGGTTTGGTCAGCAAGCTGTCCCGCGATGGTGCATTGTTTAATTTTCACTTAACCCTGCATCGAGCAGGTGCCGGGTTTTGGAGCAAAGGGCGTTGCACCTGAGCCAGCTGTTTCGATAGAAAACATCCAGCCGTCATGATGACGGTCAGAGGCTCGTCATCCGGAAACGCAGACGAGCCTCGATCGAGCGGATCGGTTTCAGCAAGCCGAGCCGGCCTCATTCTCCATCTCGATATATCCCACACCGATAATCGTGCCGTCGGCCGCGCGGATGAATGACGGCAGATAGTGCGGCTCCGCCGGCTCGCAGGCGGTCGTCTCGGTATATTCGTTGAAGGCGATCTGATCCTTCGGCAAAGCGGAATAATCCATGCCCGTTTCAAGCGAGGCATAGGCTGGGCTGGCAAAGACGCCGCAGCCGATGATCAAGGTGGACGCCCGGAGGCGAAGAAGCGTCTGCATGATGGTCTCCAGCGTTTCAGGTCCGGCTTTTCAACACCTGGGAGGGCGCTTTGGTTCCCTCAGCGCCGCAACAGGGGCCCACGCACATCGCCTCGGCCGACCAGGATTTTCCGGGCGTCGAGATCGCCGAGCGCATGAAGGAGGCTCTCGACTGAAGCACTTGTCCCCGCCGCGCCGTGACCCTGCCGGTCGGATTTATCAAGATCGGGAAAACAGGTTCGGATAATATTCAAAGACAATAGGCAGGCAGCCCTTGGCGAAAGTTGGAACGCTTTCCATATCCCTCGGCAGTCTGTAGAGGGATGACGAATGAAAGCGTTTTTGCCCGCCTTGTTGGCCGGGGCCATGCTCGCCGGCTGCTCCTCGGTCGATACGCCGGCGCTGGAACCCATTCCCGGCAGCATCACCTATGGCGGCCAGCCGCGAACCAAGCTCACCAAGTCGCCGATCGGCAGCGCCGTCCATCACCAATTCTACAGCGAGACGGGCCAGCGCGTGGAGGAAACCTATATTCTCCAACCGGACCGCAGCCTGAAACTGGTGCGGCGGGTGGTCGGTCCGGATTTCCCCGATTGAGGATTGCCCGCTTACCGGCTTGACAGCGGCGGCAATCGCGAACATTCAAGGAACATCTAATCTTGCCGCAGTGATTCTGCGGGAGCCCGACCGGACGGCTGGATGTATCTCGAAAAGCTCAATCCCCAGCAGCGCATGGCCGTCGAACACGGCACGCTCACCGACGGAAGCCATATTGCCGGGCCGCTGCTGGTCATTGCCGGGGCGGGCTCGGGCAAGACGAACACGCTGGCGCATCGGGTCGCCCATCTCATCGTCAAGGGCGCCGATCCCCGCCGCATCCTGCTGATGACCTTCTCGCGCCGGGCGGCGGCCGAGATGGCGCGACGCGTCGAGCGCATCTGCCGCGACGTTCTCGGCGCCAATGCCGGCATCATGGCCGACGCACTTTCCTGGTCCGGCACCTTTCACGGCATCGGCGCGCGGCTGCTGCGCGATTATGCCCAACAGATCGGCCTCGATGCCGATTTCACCATTCACGACCGCGAAGACAGTGCCGACCTGATGAACCTCATCCGGCACGACCTCGGCTTTTCCAAAACGGAAAGCCGCTTTCCGGCCAAAGGCACCTGCCTTGCCATCTATTCCCGGGCGGTGAACTCCGAAACCGCGCTCGACCAGGTGCTGCGCGATGCCTTTCCCTGGTGCGCGGCCTGGGAGAAGCAGCTGCGCGAGCTTTTCGCCTGCTATGTCGAGGCCAAGCAGGCCCAGAACGTGCTCGATTACGACGACCTGCTGCTCTACTGGGCGCAGATGGTCGGCGAGACCGCCATTGCCGAGGATATAGGCAGCCGCTTCGACCATGTGCTCGTCGACGAATATCAGGACACCAACCGGCTGCAGGCCTCGATCCTGCTGGCATTGAAGCCGCAGGGCCAGGGGCTGACCGTCGTCGGCGACGATGCGCAGTCGATCTATTCCTTCCGCGCCGCGACGGTGCGCAACATCCTCGATTTTCCCGCGGCCTTCAGCCCGGCCGCCAATATCGTCACGCTCGACCGCAACTACCGCTCTACGCAGCCGATCCTCGCCGCCGCCAATGCCGTGATCGATCTCGCCTCGGAGCGCTTCACCAAGAACCTGTGGACCGAGCGCCAATCGGCGGAGCGGCCGCGCCTCGTCACGGTGCGCGACGAGGCCGAACAGGCGCGTTATGTCGCCGACAAGGTGCTCGACAATCGCGAGGAAGGTCTCAAGCTCAAGCAGCAGGCCGTGCTCTTTCGCGCCGCCCATCACAGCGGGCCGCTGGAAGTCGAGCTGACCCGGCGCAACATTCCCTTCGTCAAGTTCGGCGGGCTAAAGTTTCTCGACAGCGCGCATGTCAAGGACATGCTGGCCGCCCTTCGCTTCGCCCAGAACCCGCGTGACCGGGTGGCGGGCTTCCGGCTGATGCAGATCCTGCCGGGCGTCGGGCCGACGACCGCGCAGAAGGCGCTCGACCTGATGGCCCAGGATGCTAGCCCGCTGTCGGCTCTGGCCGCCATGCCGGCGCCGCCGCGCTCCGGCACGGATTGGACCGATTTCGTTTCGATGCTGCAGGAGCTGAAATCCGGCAAGGCCGGCTGGCCGGCGGAAATCGGGCTGGCGCGGCAATGGTACGCGCCGCATCTGGAGCGGCTGCACGAGGACGCATCGACACGGCAGGCCGACCTGCTGCAGCTCGAGCAGATCGCCGGCGGTTATGCCTCGCGCGAGCGCTTCCTTACGGAACTCACGCTCGATCCGCCGGATGCGACCAGCGACCAGGCGGGCGTGCCGCTGCTCGACGAGGACTATCTGATCCTGTCGACCATCCATTCGGCCAAGGGCCAGGAATGGACGAAGGTCTTTATGCTGAACGTCGTCGACGGCTGCATTCCGAACGATCTCGCCGTCGGCACGACCGCCGAAATCGAGGAGGAGCGCCGGCTGCTCTACGTGGCGATGACCCGCGCCCGTGACGGCCTCGATCTCGTCGTGCCACAGCGCTTCTTCACCTACGGCCAGAACACGCAGGGCGACCGGCACGTCTATGCCGCGCGCAGCCGCTTCATTCCGGCGACGCTCTTACAGTTCTTCGAGGCCTGCAGCTGGCCGCTGGTGAAATCGGAAGCGGCCGCCCAGGCGCAGGCGCGGCAGGTGCGCATCGACGTCGGCGCCCGCATGCGCGGTATGTGGCGATAGGGCGCGCCGCGGGCAATCCGATCCTACGACGCGCTCCGATATGGTCCTGCCTGACAGGCTCAGTAGTCCCAGAATACCGGCACCCAACGGAAGGCTTCACCTTCGACCGCCACGCGGCCTACGGACGGGAACGGCAGGTGCGTGGCCACCAGCTGTTCGCCGGTCGCCGCCAGCTCCCGCAAGAGATCGAGGCGAACACGCGCCGCCTCCTCGGGATAATGTTCGAAACCATTGTACCAGTCGGGGTGCTCGAAGCCGACCGCAAAGATGGCGTCGCCGGCGAATGTCAGACGGTCGCTGCCGGATGCCAGGCGAACGACACTGTGCCCAGGTGTGTGGCCGCCGGTGCGGCGGACGATCACTCCGGGCGCCACTTCGGACTGCTCGTCGAACTGCCTGAGATGGCTGCCGTATTCGCTCAGGAAACGCTTCGCGGTCGCCCGAAGCGCGTCCGGGAAGCCGGGCGGCATGGACACATGGCTGAAATCGGGCGCTTCCCAGAACTTGGCCTCGGCGGCCGCCACATGAATCCTGAGGTCGGGACGCAGCCGGTCCTTCACCCCATCGACCAGCAGCCCGCCAATGTGATCCATGTGCAGGTGGGTCAGCACCGCGTCGGTCACGGATCCCAGATCAATTCCGGCGGACTCCAGTCGCCTGATCAACTGCCCTGCCCGCGGCAAGTTGAGGTCCGGATCCAAACCCAGCCCAGCGTCGATGAGGATGGTCTGTCCGCCGCTGCGCACCAGAACCACGTTCAGCGCCCAGTCGAAAGCGTCCGGCGGCAGGAACATCTCGTCCAGCCAGGCTGCTCGGTCGGCCGCGTCGGCGTTGTGTCCCAGCATCGCAGTCGGGAGCGGCAGCACCCCATCGCTGATGATCAGTACCTCAATTTCACCGATCCGCACCGCGTAGCGCGACGGAACCAACTCATCAGGCTGCCGTGGCCTGCCGGACTGCGGACTGCCCGGGTCCATGTCCGTCTCTTGCTGACTGCGAGGTCTTGCTTCTGCCTGTGACATGATGCGCTCCTGTTTTGCGTGATCGAGACGTGTCGTTACGGGACGTCGCGGACACTATGTCGAAGCGTGTTTGGCGGTCGATCAGGTCAAGGGAGAGGGAAGGTTCGCCTTTAGCACAGGAGGACCTATGGTTTCGGCGGGATGCCGCGACGATTTGGTGGTGGCGCGGCTGGCATGAGGACGCAGGCGCCCTCACCTCCCGGGCGGTGCCCGCATCGATCAAGGCAAGAAGTTTATTGCGTCAGAGCGAAAGCGGCGGTTCGGCCGGTTTCAGGAAGCGCTCGACCGTTTCGGCCGGTACCGCCTCGACTGACGCCGGCGACCATCGCGGATTGCGGTCCTTGTCGATGACGGCGGCGCGAATGCCTTCGAAGAAATCGGGATTGTCAAGCATTTGCAGGCAGACGCCGAGCTCACGGCCGAGGCACTCGGCAAGGGAACTGCTGGCACGGCCGGCCCTCAGCAGCCGCAGAGCAAGCTTCAGGCTGGTCGGCGAGCGCGTCAGCAGTACGCGGCGCGTCTCGGTGGCGAATTCGCCCTCTTCTGCGGCAAGCGCCGCAAGAATTTCTTCGACGCTGCCGAAACCGAATGCTCGGTCAATCACCGCGGCATTCTGCCGCAGCCGGCTTTCACCCTGGGGCTCGGCAAGTGCCTGCAAGAGGGCATCGACATCGCTCGCCGTGCTGCCGCGCGGCAGGTCCGAAAGAGCATCGATCACCGCGCCGAGCCGCGGCGAGGCGACCTGAAGATCGGCCAGGCCGGCGTAGATCGCGTCGGCAGCGCCAATATCGAGGCCAGTCAGGCCGAGCCATGTTCCGGCCTCGCCGGGCGCCTTCGGCAGCAGCCAGGTGGCGCCGATATCGGGGACATAGCCGATGCCGGTTTCGGGCATGGCAAGGCGGGTGCGCTCGGTGACGATGCGGTGCCTTCCGTGGGAGGACAGGCCGACGCCGCCGCCCATGGTGATGCCGTCCATCAGCGCGACATAGGGTTTGGGGTAGGAGGCGATCTGATGGTTGAGACGAAATTCCTCCCGCCAGAAGGTTCCGGCGAGACCATCGCCGGCGCGGGCGCTCTCATGCAGGGCGCGGATATCGCCGCCGGCGCAGAAACCGCGTTCGCCTTCGCCCGTGATGACAACGCTCGCCACATTGGATTCGGAGGCAAAGCCATCAAGTACTTCGGTGAGCGTGCGGATCATCGGCAACGTCAAACTGTTCAGCGCCCGCGGCCGGTTGAGCCGGATGATGCCGGCAGTGCCCTGCCGTTCGATGATCACTTCGCCGTGCTGCATGGTTCACCTCGCCTGTTGAACCATGCATAGCCGAGGATGCGGCATCGCTCCAGCATTTCCAGCCAACACCGATCGTTTGCTCAGGCCGACAGCAAATCCCGGGCCGGCGTTGCGACGTCGCAGCGGGCCACACTGTCGATGGCGAGACGAATCCCTATGGCCTTCAATTCCTCGGCGAGGGCTTCGGGGACAATAAACAGGCGAACGTCGGCGGGAAACCACTCAGAAGGATGCGGCGGCAAGGGCCCGATGGATGCTGTGCAGGTCGTCGACGTTCCTGTTTGACAGGAAGAGTTCCCAATCGAGCGAGCTCTGGACGATGGTTTCCAACGAATCGTAGCGGGGCATCCAGTCGAGCACCTGCCGGGCGAGCGAAGCGTCGGCGACGACGCTCGCCGCATCGCCGGCGCGGCGCGGCGCCATGTGGATCTTGAAGGAATGCCCGTGCAGGCGGGTGACCATGTTCAGGACGTCGAGCACGGAATAGCCGCTGCCATAACCGCAATTGGCAACGAGCGACGCCTTGCCCTTGCGCAGGTGCTGCAGCGCTTTCAAATGCGCATCGACGAGGTCGGTGACATGGATGTAATCGCGCACGCCGGTGCCGTCATGGGTGGGATAGTCGATGCCATAGACATGGACGCTGTCGCGCTTGCCGAGCGCTGCCTCGCAGGCAACCTTGATGAGGTGCGTGGCGCCTGATGTCGACTGGCCGGCGCGGTGGCCGGGATCGGCGCCGGCGACGTTGAAGTAGCGAAGCGCGACATAGTTGAAATCATAGGCGGCGGCAGCATCACGCAGCATGAACTCGGTCATCAGCTTCGACTGACCGTAAGGATTTTCCGGATTGAGGGCGGCCGTCTCCTTCACTGGCAGATCCGTCTTCTGCTGGCCGTAGACGGCGGCCGTCGAGGAGAAGACGAAGTTGCGGATGCCGGCCTTGATCGAGGCGGAGAGAAGCGCCCGGGTCTTGCCGGAATTGTTGTCGTAATAGGAGAGCGGATCGGCGACTGAGACGGGGACGACGGCCGAGCCGGCGAAGTGGACAATCGCCTCGATGTCGTTTTCGATGAAGATCTTCTTCAGGACGCCAGCGTCGGCGATGTCGCCGAGATAAAAACGCGCCGCCGGCGCCACGGCCCAGCGGAAGCCCGTGGAAAGGCGGTCGAGCACGACCACATCCTCGCCCGCATCGATGAGCGCCCACACCATGTGACTGCCGATATATCCGGCGCCGCCCGTCACCAAAACCGCCATGTCCCACACCCCTGCTTCCATTTATCAGCAGGGGCATCAGGCGCCGGTTTTCTTTCCAATTTTCTTATCACAGCGCCCTTGGAAGGCTTGTGAACGGGTATGTTTGGAGTCGTGGTTAGAGGCCGATTTCGGTCTTTGCTACAGTTTTATCGATCGGGCGATTCCGGCACGCAACCGCCTGGGCAGGCGTGCCTGCGCGTCCTCTCAACGCTTGAGGATGTAGTTGCAGAGACGCTCGGCCGCGATCGCCATCTGGGTGGGGTCGCGCAGGAAACAGGCGCGCAGGAAAAGCTCGCCGCCGGCGCCGAACGCTTTCCCGGGAGCAAGGCCGACGCCCGTCTTGTCGACGATGTCGATGGCAGCGCTGCGGCTGTCCGTGACGCCATCGATCTTGAGGAAGGCGTAGAGCGCGCCGTCCGGCTTCAGCGTCTCGACGCGGTTGGTGGCAATCAGCGCGTCGCAGAGAATATCGCGGGAGCGGGCCGCCTTGGCGATATTGGCGGCGACGAAATCGTCGCCGAGATCAAGCGCTGCGACGGCGCCCTTCTGCATGAACTGTGCGACGCCCGACGTCGAATACTGGACGAGGTTTTCGAGCACCTGTCCCATCTCAGGCGGTGCGACGATCCAGCCGACACGCCAGCCGGTCATCGACCAGTTCTTCGAGAAGGAATTGACGAAGATGATCTTGTCGTCCGGCTCCATCACGTCGAGGAAAGAAGGCGCACGGCCGCCGGCAAAATAATAGAGGGCGTAGATTTCATCCGCCATGATCCAGAGGTCGTTCTTGCGGGCAAGCGCCAGGATATCGCCGAGATCCTTTTTTGTCGCCGTCCAGCCGGTCGGATTCGAGGGCGTGTTGATGAAGATGCCCCTGGTCTTCGGTGTGATGGCGGCCTCGACGCGGTCGAGATCGAGCGCCCATTTCCCGCCTTCGAACTGCAGCTCGACGCCGACGGAGCGGGCACCTGCTATTTCGAGGGCTGCGGCAATATTGGGCCAGGCGGGGGTGAGGTAGACGAACTCGTCGCCGGGCGAGGTCAGTGCCTGCACGGAGATCTGGATCGCCTGCATGCCGGAGCCGGTGACGTAGAAATGCTCAGCCGGCAAGCGGACGGAAAAGTGCCTGTTGTAATAATCCGACAGCGCCCGGCGAAGCTCCGGAATGCCGCGCTGCCAGGTGTAGAAGGTCTCGCCTGATGCAAGCGCATCCATCGCCGCCCTGCTGATGAAATCGGGCGTCGGCAGGTCGCCTTCCCCCACCCAGAGCGGCAGCAGTCCTTCGCGGCCGCGGGCATAGTTGACGACTTCGACGATCCCGCTTTCGGGCGCCGTTAGGGCGCGCGGGCTGAGGCTTTCCATGATCGACATGCATATCTCCGGTTTCCGCCTTCATAGAGGATTTGCGTCGGCAAATCCCATGATATCCAGTGATGGCACATCGATTTTGGTGATGAATTAGCCCGGTTGGCTGCCACTCATCCGGCTGCGGCCACCTTTCTCCTCGTTTCGGACCCGCGGCAGCCCCCACCGGGCAGGCGGATGAAGGGCAGCTATTCAGTCGCAGCTCAGGCTTGAGCTCGGATCAGACCGTTGGGCGCTTGGCGAGGAGATCGCGGATTTCCATCAGCACCGCGACATCTGCCGGCGGCGGCGGGACCTCTTCCGGTGCGGTCTTTTCCTTGCGCTCGACCTGTTCGCGTAACGTATTCACAGCCTTGACCATCAGGAAGATGATCCAGGCAAGGATGAGGAAGTTGATGAGGACGGTGATGAAATTGCCGTAAGCGAAAACGGCGCCCTGGGCGCGGGCGGCGGCGAGCGTCGGTGCGTTGACGGCCGACGAGAGCGGCAGAAAGTAATTGGAAAAATCGAAGCCGCCGAAAACGGCGCCGACGATCGGCATGATGATGTCGTCGACCAGCGATTTGACGATGCCGCCGAAGGCACCGCCGATGATGACGCCGACGGCAAGATCCATGACATTGCCGCGGGCGATAAAGGCCTTGAACTCATTGAGCATCGGATCCGTCTCCCTTCGATCCTATTTCAGAGATATGCCGTCGTTTCGATTAGCTACATCTTCATTGCAATTAATCAATCGGCAATCGCAATTATCTGGTGCAACCGCGCCCCGGCCTTTGACTTAAGGCGTAGATCAGCGGGAATTTTCAAGGCATCTGAAATGACTTAAGCTGACCTCATTACGGCAGGTCCCGGCGGCTTTTCGCCGGCGGAGGGTCAATGCTTCCAGGCTGGGTCATATTCGCGTCTGCCTTCGGCTATCTGCTCCTGCTTTTCGCCGTGGCAAGCTACGGCGACCGCAAGAACCGCGGCCCGGGCACGTTTGGCCCAAGCGCGCTCGATGGCGGTTGGCCCGTCGTCTATGCGCTCAGCCTTGCGATCTATTGCACCTCCTGGACCTATTTCGGCAGCGTCGGGCTCGCCGCGCAGCGAGGCCTGGAATTTGCCGGCATTTATATCGGCCCGATCCTGGTCTTCACGCTCGGCATGCCGCTGCTTCGCCGCATCATCGCGCTCGCCAAGGCGGAGAAGCTCACCTCGGTTGCCGATTTTGTCGCCGCGCGCTACGGCAAGAACCCGACAGTCGCCACGATTGTCGCGCTGATCTCGCTAATCGGCACCATCCCCTATATCGCGCTACAGCTGAAGGCGATCTCGAGCACCGTCGGCGCCATGGTCAATCCGTCCGATTACGGCATCGGCAGCGGCAATCTCTATTTCCTCGACCTGCCGCTCGCAGCAACCCTGGTGCTTGCCTGTTTCGCCATCATGTTCGGCACCCGGCATACGGATGCGACGGAACATCAGGACGGCCTGATCCTCGCCGTTTCGATGGAATCGGTGGTCAAGCTCGTCGCCTTTCTGACGGCCGGCGTCTGCGTCATCTGGTTCCTCTTCGACGGCCCGGCCGATCTCTGGCAGAAGACCGTCGACAACGCGCTTGTTATGTCAGCGCTGAATTACCATACGCCGATCAGCCGCTGGATCACCCTGATCCTGCTGTCGGCCTTCGCGATCATCTTGCTGCCTCGGCAGTTCCACGTGACGGTCGTCGAAAACCGGACGCCGAAACAGCTCAAGCTCGCAGGCTTCCTGTTTCCCAGCTATCTCATCGCCATCAATCTTTTCGTGCTGCCGGTGGCGATTGGCGGGCTCCTGACCTTCGGCGGCGCCGGCAACGCCGATTTCTACATGCTGTCGCTGCCGCTGGCCGGCGAGATGCCCGTGGTGACGCTGATCACCTTCATCGGCGGCTTCTCGGCCGCAACGGCGATGGTGATCGTCGATTCCGTGGCGCTGTCGATCATGGTGTCGAACGACATCATCATGCCGATCTTCCTGCGCCGCAAACTCGCCGGCCGCGCCGGACAGCGCGACAATTTCGCCAAGACGCTGCTCAACATCCGCCGCAGCGCCATCTTTGCCGTGCTGCTTTTCGGCTATGCCTATTACCGCTCGACCGACAGCACTGCCGGGCTTGCCTCGATCGGCCTGCTTTCCTTTGCGGCGATCGCGCAGATCGCCCCAGCGCTTTTCGGCGGGCTGATCTGGCGACGGGCGAATGCGCGCGGCGCGATCCTCGGCCTGACCTCCGGCTTCGTCATCTGGGTCTACCTGCTGTTCCTGCCCTCCCTTGGCGGTCCGGATTATTCCTATGTGGCGAGCGGCGTGCTCGGCTTCATCTTTCCCGGCTCGACGCTGTTTACCACGGCCGAGGCCGATCCCCTGGTCAATGCGACCGTCATGAGCCTGCTCGTCAACACTGCCTTCTTCATCGTCGGCTCGCTCACCCGCAATGCCCGGCCGCTAGAACGCATCCAGGCCGGCATCTTCGTCAAGCGGCATTCGCGCTCGCAATTTGCCACGCGCGGCTGGAAGACCCGCATCAGCGTCGGCGATCTCAAGGCCGCGATCTCACGTTATCTCGGCGAAGAGCGCATGCAGCGCTCGTTCACCACCTATGAACAAGGCTCCGGCCGCAAGCTGGAGGACGAGCAGCCGGCCGACATGGCGCTCATCCATTTCAGCGAACAGCTGCTCGGCAGCGCCATCGGCTCCTCCTCGGCAAGGCTGGTGCTATCGTTGATCCTGCAGAAGATCGAGGACGCCTCATCCGATACCGCCTGGCTGCTCGACCAGGCGAGCGAGGCGCTGCAATATAACCAGGACATGCTGCAGACGGCGCTGTCGCAAATGGATCAGGGCATTGCCGTCTTCGACAGTTCCAACCGGCTGACGATCTGGAACCGGCGCTTCCGGCAATTGCTGGATCTGCCCGAGACTGCCGGCCAAGTCGGCTTTCCCCTCTCGGAGATCGTCACGACGCTCAGCCAGCGCGGCGACATCGCGCCGGGCGATCTGCAGCAGACCGTGCGGCATTTCCTGACGCTCGACAAACCCTTCTCGCTGGTGCTCGGCGGCGGCGAGCGGATCATCGAAGTGCGCTCCAACGCCATGCCGGACAAGGGCATCGTCGCCACCTTCACCGATATCACCCAGCAGGTGAACGCCGACCAGGCACTGAAACAGGCGAACGAGACGCTGGAACAGCGCGTCGCCGAACGCACGGCGGAGCTTACCCGTGTCAATCGCGAACTGGCCGAGGCACGCGCCGCCGCCGACGAGGCGAATATCGGCAAGACACGCTTCTTCGCGGCCGCCGGCCATGACATCCTGCAGCCGCTGAACGCCGCCCGGCTCTATTCTTCGGCGCTGGTCGAACGCATGGCGCAATCCGACAACAGCCCGATCGTGCGCAACATCGATTCCGCGCTGGAATCGGTTGAAACGATTCTCGGCGCGGTGCTCGACATTTCGAGGCTCGATACCGGCGCCATGCGGCCACGGCTCGCCTCTGTCGCCCTCTCCGACCTGTTGGAGCGGATCGAGACCGATTTCGCGCCGATCGCCCGCGAGAAACAGCTGAAGCTGGTGGTCATGCCGACATCGCTCAGGGTCCGCTCCGACCCCAATCTTCTGCGCCGGCTGGTGCAGAACCTCGTTTCCAACGCCATCAAATACACCATAACAGGCAAGGTGCTAGTCGGAGCGCGGCGGCGCGGCAACCAGGTGATCATCCAGGTGATTGATTCCGGCATCGGCATTCCGCCATCGAAATTCCGCACCGTGTTCAAGGAATTCGCCCGGTTGGACGAAGGCGCCAAAACCGCTTCCGGCCTCGGGCTCGGCCTTTCGATCGTCGACCGCATCGCCCGGGTGCTCAACCACCCGGTAGAGCTGCAGTCGACCCACGGCAAGGGCACGCAATTCCGCATCGCCATGCCGCTCGACATCGCGCGCCCGGCAGAGGCTGCGGCCGCCGTCACCCCGCCGGATCGTCCGGGGCAACCGCTCAAGGGGCTGAAGATCCTCTGCATCGACAACGAGCCGAATATCCTCGAAGGCATGCGGCTGCTGCTCAGCGGCTGGGGCTGCGAGGTAACGGCGGTGGATTGCCTCGCCGACGTGATCGCCATGGACGGCCGCGGCGGCCCGCCGGATCTTGCCATCGCCGACTATCATCTCGATGACGGCACCGGCATTGCCGCAATCCTGCATCTGCGTCGGCAGTTCGCCGCCGATATTCCCGCCTTGCTGATCACCGCCGACCGCACGCCTGAGGTGCGCAGCGAGGCCGAGCGGCATGACATCGCCGTTCAGCACAAACCGGTGCGGCCGGCGGCGCTGCGCGCCTATATCACCCAGATATCCGGCCTCAAGCGCGCGGCCGCGGAATAGTTCACGCCCTGCTCATGACACGCTCGACCAAGTCGCGCACACGCGCCGCATCCGGCACGTCGCCAAAGAGGATGCGATACATGATCGGCGCCACCACCTGGTCCATCACGCCATCGACATCCGGGAAGGTTTCGCCGCGCGCCTTGGCCCTGTCGGAGATGACGATGATCTGCTGGCGGGTATATTCGCAGCATTTGCAGGCATTGGCGCCGGCCTGCGCCGCCAGCACGTCACGGATCATCTCCCGGCCCGGTCCGGAGGACATTTCCTCGGCATATTGCTCCGCCCATGCCTGGAGGTCAGCCTCGCCGCTCCCGGCGTCGACCGGCTGCATGTCCGGCCGCAGCCGCTCGACGGCGACATCGGCAAGCAGCTCCTGCAGATCGCCCCAGCGGCGATAGATGGTCGACGGCGTGACACCCGCCTTGGCGGCGATCATCGGGATCGTCACCTCGGCGCGGTTCATCGCGGCCAACAATTCGCGAACCGCCTTGTGCACCGACGCCTGAACCCGGGCGCTTCTGCCGCCCGGACGGAGATTCTCTTTCACTGCCATGCCTGCAACCCGATTTCGCCCTGACTCCGATAGTTCAAATTCTTTGACAGGACCATAAACGCAAATAATTTGCCTTTAGCTGACATTCACCCTACATGGAGCTAACGCAACGGCTTAGCTTTAAGAGGGCTTATATATGGTCGCCGCAGCCGAATCCACAGAGAATACGCCGCCCCCTTCGCTCGGTTTCCATGCGCTGACGCTCGCCACCTTCTTCGGCGCCTCCTCGGTGCCGACGCCGCTCTACCGGATCTATCAGGAGAATTTCGCCATTTCGCCGGTGCTGATCACCGTCATCTTCGCCGTCTACGCATTCGCGCTCTTGGCGGCGCTGCTGACCGCCGGATCAATCTCCGATCATCTCGGCCGCAGGCCGGTGATCTTTACCGCCCTGCTGCTCGAAATCGTCGCCATGGTCCTGTTCGTCGCCGCCGGCGGACCCGGCTGGCTGATCGCTGCGCGGATCGTCCAGGGTGTCGCAACCGGGATCGCCGGCGCATCGCTCGGGGCAGCGCTCGTCGATGTTGACCGGGCGAAGGGCCAGATCGTCAATTCAATCGCGCCGCTTTCCGGCATGGCGGTCGGCGCAATCGGCACCAGCGCCTTGATCCAATATGGCCCCTTCCCGATGCATCTCATCTATGCGCTGCTGCTCGTCGCCTTCGCGCTGCAGGCAGCCGCCATCTGGCTGACGCGCGAAACCGGCAGCACGCGGCCGGGCGCGCTCGGTTCGCTCGTGCCGCGGGTATCGATTCCGCCGGAGGCGAAACGGCCGCTCTCGCTGGTGACTCCGATCAATATCGCCAATTGGACGCTCGGCGGCTTCTACCTTTCGCTGGTACCGTCCCTGGTTGCCAGCACCACCGGCAGCACCGCACCGCTGACGGGCGGAGCGGTCGTTGCCGCGTTGACGGCAAGCGGGGCGACCGCTGTCTATGTCAGGCGCAGCAAGACGGCCGCGGCCAATCTCCTCTTCGGCGTTTCCGTGCAGACGCTTGGCATTCTGACCGTCGTGGCCGGCGTGCATCTTGCCAATGTGCCGCTGCTGTTGATAGGCACCATCTTCACCGGCGCCGGTTTCGGCACCAATTTCCTTGGTTCGATCGGCACGATCATGCCGCTTGCCAAGGCGGACGAGCGGGCCGGGCTGCTGTCGGCTTTTTACATCCAGAGCTACCTCGCCTTCAGCCTGCCGGCGATCCTTGCCGGGTTCCTGGCGAAATCCGCCGGTTACCGGGTGACGACGGATATTTATGCGAGCGCCATCCTGCTGTTGCTGGGCGTCGGGATCGTGGCCCTTCGCACCGGCCGGCGGGAGGCCGCGGAAAGTGCTGCCTGACATTCGTCACGGCTGGAGATCAAGCAGCGCGCGGCCGCTGCCATCCATGGCGAAGGGCACGGAGGCATGCTGGTGGGCGACCAGCCAGCGGCCGTCCTGCTTGACGAGGCCCAGCGTCTGGCGGAACCAGAGATCAACCTCGGCGCCATCCGTCTTGGTCCCCGTCATGTGCATGAGGCCGCTCCAGAAGGCGACGTCCCCGCCGACCGTCAGCTTGGCATCGCGCACTTCACCGCCGATCGGGCCTTCCCAGGTGTCGAACCAGGCCTGAAGACCCGCTTCGTCCTTGCCATTGCTGACAAGCGGCGGCGCCAGGGAAAACTCGACGGAATCCTCCGCCTCGTAGGAAAGTGCCTCCTCGGCGTTCTTTTCGCCGAGCGCCCTCGCCCGCATCATCAGCATGGCGATGATCGCCTCTTCCTCGCTTCTGGTCTTCGCTTCGTCTTTCACGGTCCTTCTCCTTTTCCGTTGCGGACAGAGGACGAACGGGAGAACGACGATCCGACAAAGTTTGCGCTATTCCAGCAAAACTGTCGTGCGTTTTTGCGTCAGAGATAACTTGTCACTTCAGGCTCGTTCCACCAGGCATCGTGCCTGCCGTCGGCATAACGGACGGGCAGAGCTGCCAGTTCCTGAGGAGTGATATCGTCGAGGCAGGCGATGTTGATGGAGACGTAGGCGCCGCCGATCGCCTCGACATAACCATGGCCATAGGCCGGCACGCCGCAGGTGCGGCAGAAGCGGTGATGCCCGCTCATCGTGTTGAACTGGTAATCCGATGTCTCCGCCTCGTCGCACATCAGCCGGAAATCCTCCGGCTTGACGTTGGCGCCCCAGTAGCGGCGCTTACTGCAGATCGAACAATTGCAGCGGCCGGTGCCGGCTTCGAGGTCGATGTCCACCTCGTAATGCACTTTGCCGCAATGGCAGCTTCCCCGGTGGGTTTTCTTCATCGCGCTCTCCTCCTTCGGCGTTGCCTTCAGTTGCCGGATATGACAATATGTTGTCATTATGAATGAGATACAAAATAGACAACATGTTGTCAAACGAAATCGACCGAAGCGAACGATGGAGGGAGATGCCTTTTCCGCTTTCGCGATCACGGCCCTACGCCTCGCCGGTCATCTGACAGCGGCGGGCGACCAGCTGGCAAAGCCGGCCGGACAGACGAGCGCGCGCTGGCAAGTGCTGGCCGCGGCACGGCGCGGCGACATGTCGGTGGCGCAGATCGCCCGCACGCTCGGCCTCGCCCGCCAGGGCGTGCAGCGGCTTGCCGACGTTCTGCAGGGCGAAGGGTTGATCGCCTATGCCGACAATCCGCAGCACCAGCGGGCCAAGTTGGTGCGGCTGACGACGGAAGGGGCGGATCGGCTCGCCGTCATCGAGGTCTCGCAGGCCGGATGGGCGAACGGGCTCGGCGCAGCCTTTACGTCAGCCGAACTCGATGCGGCACGGGCGGTGATGGCGCGGGTGATGGAGATGCTGGAGGGTGGTGAGACGGGTGGCGATTGACGGGGTTGCCGCGGATGCATTTCTTGGGAAAAGTCACAGCATCACCCGTCGGAAACGAAAAAAGGCCGGGCTAACCCGACCTTCCCTTCCATCTCAACGAACCGTGCCAGTACATCCGTGGTCACGGTCCGGAGATGATATTCAAGCCCTGCTGCATATTTGCAGCAAGTCAAAGTGTTATAGCGTCCTTTGCGCGTCCAAAGGCGCGTGGGCGCTGTGAAGGCTCAGGCCGCCTGGAGGCGGTCGGCCGACATCTTGCCGGACTTCTTGTCGCGGACGAGCTCGTAGGAGAGCTTCTGGCCATCCTTGAGATCGCGCATGCCGGCGCGCTCGACGGCGGAGATGTGGACGAAGACGTCGGCTGCGCCGTCATCCGGCTGAATGAAGCCGAAGCCCTTGGTTGCGTTGAACCACTTTACGGTACCAGTGCTCATGACGATATCCTTTTCGAATCGTTCATAGAAGATTGCAACCCAGACAGAGGCGGGGCGGCGATGAAAACCGATTTTGGAGGAAGGTCGTCGGGAACGACGCGAGCGCCGTTTCAAAGTTCATCTAGCAAGATCGATGTGCGGGGATGTAATTGCAAATTGTGTCCGCGGCAAGGCGGCTGCAAGGAAAAGTCGATCGGCATCGCGGGGACATTTTCTGCCGTCGTGACGACGACACGACGGCAGAAACGAGTTATGCCACCTGCCCCACCTTCGGATAAGGATCGAACCGCCCGTAGAAAGTCTCGCCCTTGGCGGCCATGTCCTTCAAGAGCGGCGTCGGCTTGAAATGCTCTCCGTAAGCTGACGCTAACTTTTCTGCCAGTTCCACGAATGCCTTTACGCCCATCCCATCGATATAGCTCAGCGCCCCGCCGGTGTAGGGCGCGAAGCCGAAGCCGAGGATCGAGCCGACATCGGCTTCGCGCGGATCTGTGACGATGCCTTCCTCGACCGTCCGGGCGGCTTCGAGCGCGATGGTGACGAGGAAACGTTGCTTGAGGATGGCGATGTCGACCTCGTCCGGGCTTTTCTGCGGATAGGAGCTCTTCAGCTCCGGCCAGAGCGATTTCTTCGCCGGTTTCGGCGGATAGTCATAGAAGCCCTTGGAATTTTTGCGGCCGAAGCGGCCCTCCTTTTCGACCATGCGGGAGATCAGCTCCATGTGCCTGGGGTCAATGGCTTTCTCGCCGAGATCGGCAACGGTGGCCTTGAGGATCTTCAGCGAAAGGTCGATCGCCACCTCGTCGTTCAAAGCCAGCGGCCCCACAGGCATGCCGGCCATCTTGGCGGCATTCTCGATCATGGCGGGCGGCACGCCCTCGATCAGCATGTCGTAGCTTTCAGACATGTAGCGCAGCACGCAGCGATTGACGAAGAAGCCGCGGGTGTCGTTGACGACGATCGGCGTCTTCTTGATCGCCGCGACATAATCGAGCGCCACGGCGAGCGCCTTGTCGCCGGTCTCAGTTCCGAGGATCACCTCAGTCAGCATCATCTTTTCGACAGGAGAGAAGAAGTGGATGCCGATGAAATCGGCCGGACGTTTCGAATTCTTCGCAAGGCCGGTGATCGGCAGCGTCGAGGTGTTGGAGGCGAAGATCGCACCTTCCGGCAGCACGGCCTCAACCGCCTCGATAACAGCCTTCTTCACCTCGCGATCCTCAAAGACCGCCTCAATGACGAGATTAGCAGTGGCGAGATCGGCATATTCGGCCGAGGGGGTGATGCGGTCGAGAAGGGCTGCCCCCTCATCCTGCGTAAGACGCCCCTTACCGATGGAATCCTTGACGAGACCTTCGGAAACGGCCTTGCCCTTGGCAGCCGCTTCCATATCGCGGTCGATCAGCGTCACCGGAATGCCGGCGGCGGCCGTGACATAGGCGATCGAGGCGCCCATGAAACCGGCGCCGACAACGCCGACATGCTTCAGCTCGGTCTTCGGAATACCCGCGGGTCGACGCGCGCCCTTGCCGAGCTCCTGCATCGAGATGAACAGGGAGCGGATCATCGAGAAGGCTTCGCGGGTCTGCAGCACTTCGGTGAAATAACGTTGCTCGATCTTCAGGCCCGTGTCGAACGGCACCTGCAGGCCTTCATAGACGCATTTCAGGATAGCGAGCGCTGCCGGATAATTGCCCGAGGTTTCCCGACGCAGAATTGCCGGGGCGGCCGGCCAGAGCTGGGCGGAGGCCGGCGTCCAGATGCCGCCGCCGGGCACCTTGAAGCCCTTTTCGTCCCAGGGGGCGACCGGCTTCAGACCGTCCTTGATCATCTGCTTGGCGGCGGGGATCAGCTGATCCGGCTCGACCACCTGATGCAGGAGGTTCATTGCCTTGGCGCGCGAGCCGGTCAGCGACTGGCCCGTCGTCATCATCTGCAGCGCGTCCTGGGCGTTGGCCAGCCGCGACACCCGCTGGGTGCCGCCGGCGCCGGGGAAGATGCCGACCTTGACCTCCGGCAGCGCGATCTTGACGCTCTTGGCATTGGAGGCGACACGGCCGTGGCAGGCGAGCGACAGCTCGAAGGCGCCGCCCATGCAAGTGCCGTTGATCGCCGACACCCAGGGCTTGCCCGAGGTTTCCAGCTTGCGGAACAGGCCGCTCATCCGGCCAACGAGGCCGAAGAGGGTCCGCACCGCCGTTTCCGGGCTCTTTGCCTTCTCCTCCTGGTAGGCGCTGAACATCGACTTGATCATCGACAGATCGGCGCCGCCGGAGAAGGAGGACTTGCCCGAGGTGAAGACGACACCCTTGACGGCGGCGTCAGCGGTCGTGGCGTCGATGATCGCATTGAGCTCTTCCATCACCTCTGATGTGAAGACGTTCATCGATTTGCCGGGCATGTCCCAGGTGACGAGAGCGATGCCGTCAGCGTCGGTTTCGAGCGTGAAATTGGTGTAGCTGCTCATTGGGAATTCCTCTCCCTGAATTCTCTTGCGGTGAACCCCCTCCCCTTGTGGAGAGGGTCGCGATCCCATCAAACGCGTTCGATAACCGTTGCCGTGCCCATGCCGGCGCCGATGCAGAGCGTCACCAGCGCGGTGTTGAGGTCGCGGCGTTCAAGCTCGTCCAGCACGGTGCCGAGGATCATGGCGCCGGTGGCGCCAAGCGGGTGACCCATGGCGATCGCACCGCCATTGACGTTGATCCTGTCATGGTCGATGTCGAAGGCCTGCATATAGCGCAATACCACGGCGGCGAAGGCTTCGTTCAGCTCGAAGAGGTCGATGTCAGCAAGGTTCATGCCCGTCCGCTTCAACAGCTTTTCGGTCACGTCGACAGGGCCGGTCAGCATCAAGGCCGGATCGGAGCCGATATTGGCGAAAGCCTTGATGCGTCCACGCGGCTTCAGCCCCATGCTCTCACCGCCCGCCTTGGACCCCAAGAGCACCGCAGCGGCACCATCGACGATGCCGGAGGAGTTGCCGGCGTGATGAACATAGTTGATCCGTTCGATCTCGGGATGGGCCTGGATGCCGACGGCCTCGAAGCCGCCCATCTCGCCGGGCATCTGGAAGGACGGATTGAGGGAGGCGAGCGCCTGCATATCGGTGCCGGGGCGCATATGCTCGTCCTTGTCAAGGATCGTCAGGCCGTTCTGGTCCTTGACCGGCACGACCGACTTGTCGAACCAGCCCTGCTCCCAGGCATGGGCGGCACGCTTCTGGCTCTCGACGGCGTAAGCGTCGACATCGGTTCTGCTAAAACCGTATTTGGTGGCGATGAGATCGGCCGAGACGCCCTGCGGCATGAAATAGGCCGGAAAATTCACCGATGGGTCCATGAACCAGGCGCCGCCCGACATGCCCAAGCCGACGCGCGACATGCTTTCCACCCCGCCGGCAATGACGATATCGTCGGCGCCCTGGGCGATCTTGCCGGCGGCGAAATTGACGGCGTCGAGGCCGGAGGCGCAGAAGCGGGAGATCTGCATGCCGGGCGCTCTTGTGGAATAACCGGCTTCGAAGGCGGCAGCCTTCGGGATGACCGCGCCGGCATCCATGACCGGATCGACGCAGCCCATGATGATGTCGTCGACGGTCGTGGTGTCGAGCCCGTTGCGGTCGCGGATCGCTTCCAGCGTCTTGGCCGCAAGACGCACGGAGGGCACCTCATGCAGGGCGCCGTCCTTCTTGCCGCGGCCGCGCGGCGTGCGGACGTGATCGTAAATGAAAACCTCGGTCATTGTCTCGTCTCCCTGGCGGCGCCAACGCGCCTTCAAAATCTGCGAAGACCAAATAGCCCTTCGTTTTAAACTCAGGGCGTTCGGCGCTCGAAACGATTCACCGGATCGTTTCGTCGGCTGCGCCGACCGCTTCTCACCCCCAACCCTCCCCAAAGGGGGAGGGAGAACCGGCTCAAAACGCTTCCGCGGCCAGCTCCATCATCGTGTCGGCGCCGGCTTCGATGCGGGCCTTGCGAAGTGCCGTTTCCGGCATGATCCGTTCCATGAAGAATTTCGCCGTGATCAGCTTGTTCTTCAGATAATCCTCGCGGCTTGCCTCACCGGAGGCAAGGCCGTCCTCGGCGGCCTTCGCCATCTTCGCCCACATATAGCCGAGAACGACGAGGCCGAAGAGGTGCATGTAATCGGTCGAGCCAGCGCCGGCATTGTCGGGCTTGGCCATGGCGTTCTGCATGAACCACATGGTCGCGCTCTGGACGTCGTTCAAGCCCTTCTTCAGGTGCTTGGTGAAGAAGGAGAGCTTCTCGTTGCTGCGGTTCTCCTCGCAGAAGTCGCCGATCTCCTTGAACAGCGCCATGGCGGCGCGGCCGCCGTTCAGGGCGAGCTTGCGGCCGACGAGGTCGAGCGCCTGGATGCCGTTGGCGCCTTCATAGATCATGGCGATGCGGGCATCGCGCACATACTGGCTCATGCCGTGCTCTTCGACATAGCCGTGACCGCCGAAGACCTGCTGGGCCATGACGGCGTGATCGAAGCCCCTGTCGGTCATTACGCCCTTGAGGATCGGGGTGACGAGGCCGAGAATATCGTCGGCGGTCTGGCGCTCCTTCTCGTCGGTGGCGCGATGGGCGATATCGGACTTGAGCGCGGTCCAGAGCAGAAAGGCGCGGCCGGCCTCGTTGAAGGCGCGGATAGTCATCAGCGACCGGCGGATATCCGGATGGACGATGATCGGATCGGCCTTCTTGTCAGGCGCCTTGGGGCCGGAGAGCGAACGGCCCTGGATGCGGTCGCGGGCGTAATTCGCGGCATTCTGATAGGCGATCTCGGAAATGGCGATGCCCTGCAGGCCGACCATCAGGCGGGCCTCGTTCATCATCACGAACATGGCGTTGAGGCCGCGGTTTTCGGCGCCGATCAGGAAGCCCGTCGCCTCGTCGTAATTCATGACGCAGGTGGCGTTGCCGTGGATGCCCATCTTGTGCTCGATCGCGCCGCAGGAAACGGCGTTGCGGGCGCCAAGCGTTCCGTCCTCGCCGACGAGGAATTTCGGGACGATGAAGAGCGAGATACCTTTGGTGCCCTCGGGCGCACCTTCGATACGGGCCAGCACCAGATGGACGATGTTGTCGGTCAGGTCGTGTTCGCCAGCGGAGATGAAAATCTTCTGACCTGATATCTTATAGCTGCCATCGGCCTGCGGCACCGCCTTGGTGCGCAGCATGCCGAGATCGGTGCCGCAATGCGGCTCGGTCAGGTTCATGGTGCCGGACCAAGAGCCGTCCACCATCTTCGGCAGATAGGTGTCTTTCTGCTCCTGCGTGCCGTGGACGAGGATCGCGGCAATCGCGCCCTGCGTCAGGCCCGGATACATCATCAGCGACATATTGGCGGCGGAGGTATATTCGCCGACAGCGGCATGCAGCGTATAGGGAAGCCCCTGGCCGCCGAACTCCTCCGGCACCGCAAGGCCGATCCAGCCGCCTTCGCGATAGGACCTGTACGCCTCCTTGAAGCCGTTCGGCGTCGAGACGCTCGCATCGTCATGGCGAACGCAGCCTTCCTGGTCGCCGGAATAATTCACCGGGAAAAGGACTTCTTCGGCAACCTTCGCCGCCTCGCCGAGGATTGCCTCGATCATATCGGGCGTCGCGTCGGCAAAACCGGGAAGATTATTGTAGCGTTCGAGGCCCAGCACATCGTTCAGAACGAAAAGCGTGTCGGTCACCGGGGCCTTGTAGACTGGCATCTTCAGAATTCCTCCATTCGACTGACCGGATCGCTCCGGCCTCGGGCACTGTCTTACAAAATATTGACGTTTGCGTAAACGTCAAATTCTGCAGCTTCGCTCCCTTTTCTGAAAAAAATCTTCGGCCGGCGAGTCCGGGCGGAACGAGGAGACGTCATCTCCCCTTCCTTGTCCATCTGGGAGCGGCATATAAGCGGAAGCGTCTTTCAATCCGCAAATGCTTCAGGGGACCGCGGGGATGATCAGATTCGAGGCGATAAGACAGCGTGCAGAGGAGCGGAAGGGCGGAGCAGCCGCGTTGCAGGCCATGCTGGAGAACCACCGGCCGGATCACGACCGGCTGCGCGCCACCTCAGACGATCACATCCTGGCGGATATGACCCGGCGTATCTTCTACAGCGGCTTCGTGCACAAGGTGATCGATGCGAAATGGCCGGGCTTTGAGGCCGCCTTTTCAGGCTTCGACCCGGCGGCGTTGAATATTGCGCCCGACGATTATTGGCACGAGCTGACATCGGACGAGCGGATCATCCGCAATGGCGCGAAGATCATGTCGGTTCGCGCCAATGCCGCCTTCGTCCGAGAACTGGCAAGGGAACACGGCAGCGCCGGCGCCTTCTTCGCCGACTGGCCGCGGGAAGATCAGATCGGCCTTCTCGAGCTGTTGACCAAACGCGGCAGCCGGCTCGGCGGCATGACCGGACAATATTTCCTGCGCGGCATCGGCCGCGACAGCTTCGTCGCCACGCTCGACGTGCTCGCCTGCCTGAGATCGGCCGGTGTGCCACTCTCCTCCTCCGGCACAACGAGGAAAGATCAGCAATTGATCCAGCAGGCCTTCAACGAATGGGCCGACGAAACCGGCCTTTCCTACATCCACCTCTCGCGCATCAGCGCCTATTCGATTGACGCGCCGGACTGAAATTCGGCTGGGCGGTGGGGTGGCGCGGCCTCGTCGGGCTTCCTACGTCTTTCCGACGATCCATCGAGGACGATATCATGACCGACTTTCCTTATCAGAGCGCCCTCATCGTCGGCGCCGGCTCTGGCATCAGCGCGTCGCTCGCCCGGCAACTGTCGGGGCTGGGCGTCAAGGTCGGGCTCGCCGCCCGCAATATCGAAAAGCTGCAGACGCTCTTAGAGGAGACCGGCGCCAGGGCATTTGCGGCCGACGTCTCGCAGCCTGCCAGCGTCCAGTTGCTGTTCGAAGAGGTTGCCGCCGCAATCGGTGGACCCGAAGTGGTGATCTTTAACGCCAGCGCCCGCCTGCGCGGGCCGCTCGCCGAACTCGACCCCGCCGAAGTCGAAAAAGCGATTGCGACGACGGCGATGGGCGGCTTTCTGGTGGTGCAGCAGGCGGCGCAACGGATGATACCACAGCGGCACGGCGCCATTCTCATTACCGGCGCGTCGGCGAGCGTGAAGGGCTTTGCGCAATCGGCGCCCTTCGCGATGGGAAAATTCGCGCTGCGTGGCCTTGCCCAGAGTGCCGCCCGCGAACTCGGTCCGATGGGCATTCATATCGCGCATTTCGTCATCGACGGCGCGGTGCGCTCGCAAACCCGGCCGGACCGGGCAGACAAACCGGATGCGACGCTCTTGCCCGACGCAATCGCCCAAACCTATCTCGACGTGCTTCGCAAGCACCGCAGCGCGTGGTCGCTGGAGGTGGAAGTCAGGCCGTGGACGGAAAATTTCTAACTGGGCTTGCGCGGCGTATTGCCGACGGAGAAGGCAACTTTCACGGCATCTGGACGAACGACCCGTCATCCATCTCCTGCTGACATCGCGCAGCACCGATTTTCCGCCGGGCATTTTCAATTCATGTCGCCTTCAGCCTTTACGAATTCGAGCCGGCTCTGGAGCGCATCAAGGCGAGCGGCTATCGTTACGAAAATTACGATATTCCCGACACCGACCTCGGCCAGGTCTTCGTCTATGGCCCGACGGCGTGAAGATCGAGCTGCAATATCCGAGGCCGGCCTGATCGGGTATGGCCGTCCGACCTGGCCAATTCCATGGCGACTGGCGACCAAATTGGCTTCTGGAATGCAAACGTTAAAAAATTCTCATCGATATTAACGGCTTGTTTACCACGTTTCGTGAAAGGTGCGGATTGAGCCGTAGTGATCCGCATTCTTTTCCCAGTCTCGCGTTTCCCAAGAATGCCGCTACATCGTTCAGCCTGAGGAAAGTCTAATTGACTATTTTCTTATGGATGATGCGCTCCGGACCGCGTGACAAGCGTGGGCCACAGACGGAATAGCCACGGATCGGGCTCTGACGAGAGCTCGAGCAGTCGAAGCGAGCAAGAAGATGAACGGATCGCGATCAAATCCTTCCCGGCAGTCCGACAGGACCTCGCTCGATGCGTTGAACCGCACGATCGAAGGGCTGGAGGCGCGAATCGAAGGGTTGATGGGCAGCGGGCGCGAACAGCGGCCGCGCCCGGCAGCGGCGGAGCGCGATCCCTATGCCGGTTCCTATGCTCCCCGACCCGCAAAGGCGTCCGAGCCGCGCCCTGATCCGCTCGCCGAAATCCGCCAGCGCCAGCGCGCGCTCGACGCCTCCCGCGAGCGGCCCTATGGGCGCGAGCCGGCCCCGCAGGCACGCGAACCCGCACCGCGCGCGGCCGCGCCGCTGGCAGCACCTGGCTTGCGCGCCGGCGCCGACACGATGACCGAGATCGCCCAGGCGCTTGTCAACCTGCGCCATGACCTGAAGCGTGATATTTCCGAGGGCGTCACCCGTGAGATGAACGCGCTGCGCGCCGAACTGCGCGAGATCAAGACAAGCGCCGGCGACGGCCGTTTCGCCGACGAGATCCGCGCCGACATGGGCCGTCTTGCCCAGAGCATCGGCCAGCTGACCGGCCGCGCCAACGGCCCGGAGGCCGCTGGCCTGCGCGAGGATTTCGAGGAACTGCGCTCACTGATGGACGGGCTGGCGCGCGAGGATTCGCTGCGCCACATGGAAAATCGCTGGGACGGCTTTGAGAGCCGGCTTGTCGCGCTCGATACCGAGGGCCTGCAGGAAGAGCTGGTTTCGCTCGCCTACCGGCTCGACGACATCAAGCGCCATATTGGTGGCATGGGCGAAAGCCCGGCCGTTCGGGCGCTGGAAGACAAGCTGATCGCCATCGCCACGGCGATGGAGCAGTTCGGCAATATGATCCAGCCGCACGACCGGGCCATGTCCGAGCAGTTCGCCGCGATGGACACGCGGCTCGATGAGATCAGCCGAGCGATCGCGGCCAGCGGACGCGCGGCGGCCACCAACGACCCGGCGCTGATGCAGCGGCTGGAAAGCCGGCTTGCGGCGCTGGCCGACCAGATCGACCTGATGAGCCATGATGCGGCCAACCGCGCAACCCCGGCCGACGAGCTGGCGATGCGGCTAGAAGCGCTGACGACGCGAGTCGAAGAGCTGACCAAGGCGGAAGCGACCTCGCGTCTCGACGAACGGCTGGAACATCTTTCCTATCTTCTGGAACGCACCCAGAAGGCAGCACCCCAGCTCGACCTCGCCGGACCGCTGTCCGACATTTCCCGCAAGATCGACGCACTCGAGAACGGTGCCGTCAACGACGTGCTGGCACAGCGGCTCGATTATCTCGCCCGGCGTATTGACGAGATGGCCTATCAGTCGCCCGCACCTGTCGCGTCGATCGATGACGACGCCTTCCAGCGTCTCGAAGGCCGGCTGAGCGACATTGCCGCCCGGCTGGAAGAGACCACAGCGGCGCCGCCGACCGATCCGCGGGCGCTGAAGAGCCTCGAAGACCAGATCGCCAATCTTTCGGCGCTAATGAGCCAGCCGCGCGAAAGCGCTCAGATCCCCGCCGACCTCGACCGGCGCATGGGCGCGATTGAAGACTATATGGCGACGAGCGACGAATATATCATCGAGGCGGCGCGCCAGGCGGCCGAAGCCGTCGTCGAGGCCTATTCGCGCAATGGCGGCCTGCAGGGCGCCGTGCCCGCCGCCGACATGTCCGCGCTGGCGGCGCTGGCCGAGGATCTGCGCCATCTCGAGGATATCAGCCGCGACAGCGAGGAGCGCACGCACAAGACCTTCAAAGCGCTGCACGAGACGCTGGTGCATATTGCCGAGCGCCTCGACGGCATGGAAGAGCGCGGACGGCCGGTCGTCCAGATGCCCGTGGCCGACGTCGATTTCGATGTCGATCCCTACGCGCTGATGGTGGCCGAAGCCGCGCGGACGCCGGAAGCCGCCCCGGCAGAGAAGGCCTCTCCGGTCATCCGCCCGGCAGAGGTCGCAGCGGAACCCGCCGCCCCGGCCGCGGCCGTGAGCGCAACGAGCGCTATCGCCATCGAAGCCGCGACCCGGCCGCCGGAGGCAACGACGCCGGTACCGGCAAAGTCTGGGCTGCTCGCCAGCCTCGGCAAACGGCTGCGTCCCGGCAAGAGGACCGAGAGCAAGGCCACCGAACGCGCGGTGATCGACCCCGCACCGTCGATCGATCCCGCCGATGTGGTGCCGACGGATGCGGCGAACGAACTGCTCGAACCGGGTTCGGGAGCACCTGACGTCAAAAAGATCCTTGAACGGGTGCGCGCCAGCCAGAATGCTCAACGCGGCAAACCTGCCGTCGAGACCGATCGCGCCGATTACATCGCCGCTGCGCGCCGGGCAGCGCAGGCGGCCGCAATGGAAGTGGATGCCAATCCGAAGCAGGCGGCGGTCAAGGCCGAGAGGAAGGCTGCGAATGCCGACAAGGCCAACAAGACGGGCAAGACCAGCGCTTTTTCGCGCTACCGCCGGCCGATCCTTCTCGCCGTCGGCGCCGTGCTGCTCGCCATTATGGCCTTTCCGCTGGCCCGGACCCTGACGAGCGGCGAGCCGGCGCCGCAGCCGCCGGCAGAGGTCTCGGCACTGACGGGGGCGATGGAAGACCCCCAGCCGGCCTTGCCTGAGGCGACACCCGCCCAGCCGGAGACCGGCGCTGCGGACATGAACGCGCCGGCAACCGCAAACGCACCGCCAGCCGCCGAACCGGCGCAACCGGAAGCAATCCCGCCTGCCGCCGGCGAGCACCTGACCGATGCGACGCCGCTCGACGGCGAGGGGACGGCAACCCTTGCCCCCGCCGATTCGTCCGGCGCAACGCAGGAAACTTCGAGCTTCGTTCCGAACGGCTCGACCGCAGCGGCGCCCGCGCCGCAGGCCGCCATCACCGTTCCGGATACCGTGCAGCCGAAATCGCTTGCCGATGCGGCGCAGGGCGGTGACGCCTTGGCGCTGTTCGAGATCGGCGCGCGCTATTCGGATGGCCGCAACGGCATGACGGTCGATCAGAAGCAGGCCGCGGGCTGGTACCAGCTTGCGGCCGACAGGGGTTTTGCGCCGGCGCAATACCGACTCGGCAGCATGTACGAGAAGGGCAACGGCGTCGAACGCGACATCGCCAAGGCGAAAGGCTTCTACGAACAGGCGGCAGGCCAGGGCAATGCCAGCGCCATGCACAATCTTGCCGTCCTTTACGCCTCCGGCGCGCTCGGCCAGCAGGACTATGCGACGGCCGCCTCGTGGTTCACCAAGGCCGCCAACCTCGGCATCACCGACAGCCAGTTCAACCTGGCAATTCTCTGCGCTCGCGGCAACGGCGTTCCGGGCGATCTCGAAGAATCCTACAAGTGGTTTGCGATTGCCGCCAAAGCCGGCGACAAGGATGCAGCGCAGAAGCGCGACGAAGTGGCCAACGCCATGAAACCCGACCAGCTCGAACGGGCGCGGGCCAAGGCCGACCTCTGGAAGCCGGAGCCGCTCGACCAGCGCGCCAATGGCATCGACGTCCCCGACGAATGGGCGGGCACCGGCGTGAAGACGGCAACCGTCGACATGAAGAAAGCGATCCGCAACATTCAGGCAATCCTCAACAATAATGGTTTCGACGCCGGAGCGCCGGATGGCGAAATGGGCGCAAAGACCGTCACGGCGATCAAGAACTTCCAGAAGTCGATCGGCCAGGAGCCGGACGGCAAAGTGACCGACGCGACCGTGAAGGCGCTGCTCGAGCGCAACAAGCAGGGCGCCAAGGCGATTTGAGGTGTAGTTTCAACGCGGAATTCGCGAAACCTGCGCTTCATCCGGCTGCCGCCACCGATCGGGGTCGAGCCACTGGTCTCGATCCGTCCTTCAGCCCCCCGTAAACGGGGCGAAGGGTATGCCGCACTGCCTTCCTCAGCCTCAACGTTGCGTTTGGCACGTCCCCTCGCCCCGCGAGAGGGTTAGGGGTGAGGGCAACCAAGCTCTCGGCGGGGGCCTGGCGGCACTATGCCGCAAGGGCTTTCCCAATTTTTCCAACGCCTGTCACAAAGCCGGAAAAAAGCCGGATTATGCCAGGACATATCGAGCCGCGCACAATCCGGCGAATCCTCTGGCACCGGTCTTTCCGCCCAATCAGCGGCGATCGAAAGCCTCTGGCAACGATTTCACAGTATGGTGCGCATTCGAACGGGGACGTGACAGAAACCGCCCTGCAGGAGCGGTCATCATTCGGGGTCGGTTGTGACAATCTATCTGCCCATCGCAGAATTGTCGGTGAACATCTTCATCATTCTCGGCATGGGGGCGGCCGTCGGATTCCTGTCCGGAATGTTCGGCGTCGGCGGCGGTTTTCTCATCACGCCGCTGTTGATCTTCTACAATATCCCGCCTGTCGTCGCCGTCGCCACCGGCGCCAACCAGGTTGTGGCATCGTCGATTTCGGGTGCGATCACCCATTTCCGGCGCGGCACGCTCGACGTCAAGCTCGGAACGGTACTCCTGGTCGGCGGTCTCTCGGGCGCCACGGTCGGCATCTGGATCTTCTCGATGCTGCGCGCCCTCGGTCAGCTCGATCTCTTCATCTCGCTGCTTTACGTCATCTTCCTCGGCACCGTCGGTGGGCTGATGCTGCTCGAAAGCATCAATGCGATGCGGCGGGCCGCACGCAACGAGCCGCCGGCGCCGCGCAGACCCGGCCACCAGCACTGGGTGCACAAACTGCCGCTGAAGGTGCGTTTCAAGAAATCGAAGATCTTTCTCAGCGTCATTCCGATCGTCGCGCTCGGCTTTGCGATCGGCATCCTCACCTCGGTCATGGGTGTCGGCGGCGGCTTCATCATGGTGCCGGCGATGATCTACCTCCTGCGCATCCCGACCAATGTCGTGGTCGGCACTTCGCTCTATCAGATCATCTTCGTGACCGCCTATACGACGATCGTGCAGGCGGCGACGAACTTCTCCGTCGACATCGTGCTTGCCTTCATCCTGATGGTGGCAGGTGTCATCGGAGCGCAATACGGTGTGCGTGTCGGCCAGAAGCTGCGCGGCGAACAGCTGCGCGCCCTGCTCGGCCTGCTGGTGCTCGCCGTCGGCCTGCGTCTGGCGATCGCACTGGTGGTGACGCCGGCCGACGTCTATTCGGTCGTGATGGGGGGCAACTGATGCGCCTGCTCGCCTTCGTCCTCACATGTCTTTGCCTGCTGCCTCCGACTGCCGGAGCGCAGTGGTTGCCGGGGCAGGCGACGGAAGCAGTGCGCGAAGGCCTTGAGATCGGCACATCGACGAGCGAAATCGCCATCACCTCGGATTTCCACGGCGCGGATCTGACGATTTTCGGGGCGCTCTCGAATACCGACCAGCTGTTGCTCGCCATCGGCCAATATGACGTGGTCGTGGTGCTGGAAGGGCCGCGTGAGGATGCGACGGTGCGCCGTAAGGAACGTGTCTTCGGCATCTGGGTGAATACCCGCTCGATGACCTTCGAGGCGGTGCCGCATTCCTATTCGATGTCGAGCTCGCGCAGAATCGACGACCTGGCGACGCCGCTCGAACTGACCGATCAGGGGATCGGCATCGACCACATTCCGCTGACGCCGGTCGGCTTCGTCGGCGACGGCAGCAATCTCGGCGAATTCCGCCAGGCCTTCCGGCGGCTGCAGCAGGGCGGCGGGCTCTACGACCGCAACCCGAGCGGCGTGCGGTTCGTTTCCTCCAACCTTTTCAAGGCGAGCCTTCGCCTGCCGGCAAATATTCCGAACGGGGTGCATACAGTGCGCGCCTATCTGTTCAAGAGCGGCATTTTCGTCACCGACAAATCGCTGCCGCTGCGTGTCATCAAGACCGGTATCGAGCAGACGATCACCGATGCGGCCCATGAGCAGCCGATCCTTTACGGCTGCGTGGCCGTGGCACTGGCGGTCATCACCGGCTGGGGCGCCAGCCTGATCTTCCGCAAGGAATAATCAGGCACCGTCGGCAAATCGTCCGGCTCTTGTCTATGTCTTGAGGAAGGCGAGCCGCTCGTCGACACGGGCTGGAGCAATTTCCAGAATATCGGCGCTGACGACGCCTTCCGCTATAAAAGGATCCTGCTGAATCCGGGTTTCGAGCTCGGCGCGTGAGGTGTTGTGAGCAACCACCGCTCCGCCTGCGCTCGGCTGAATGCCGCCGGCGAGAAGAAAAATCCCGTCGTCGAAGCCGCGTTTGAGCCAGGCATTGTGCGCCTCCATCAGAACGGGCGCTTTAGCCTTGTTGTCGGAGAACTTCAGCGTAACGAAAAACATCCAAGGGCTCCTTTAAGAATGCTGTCGGGAAAGGGTTTCGGGAGGGACGGGCGTTCCGGGCCGCTGCGCCGCCAGCCAGGCGCGCATGTTTTCCACCTCGTTGCGGACAAAGATTTCATCGCGATAGGCGGCCGCGAGCGTCGCAACACCCTGGCTTCGCATCAGAATATGCATGGCGAGCGCATCGGCTTCAGCCTCCCGGCCGAATGCAATGAATTGATGTGAGAGCCAATGGCGAAACATACTGAAAATCTCGGCTGCTCGGTCCTTGGCAAGGTGATCGAGCTTGGCGAGCTCGTTGCAAAGCGTACCGACCGGGCAACCATAGGCCATGATCTTGGCCTGGTTCACGACGAGGAGACTGACGAAACTGACGATACGCTCCTCGGGAGTCTTGGATTTTGCTTCCCACATATCGAGCATTGACCTGGTTTTGAGGAGACGATGGGTGATTACCGCATCGAGGAGCTCGTCTTTGGTCTTGAAGTGATAATAAAAATTGCCTCGTGAGAGTCCGACTTCTCCCGCAATGTCGGCAAAGGACGTCGCTTCAAAGCCTCTCTCGTAGAAAAGCCTGTCGGCGGCTTCCACTATCTGCTGTCGCGTGGCCGCAGCAACCATTTTTCCCTCTCCGATGTTTCCTAACGCGCCAACTGCCACCCGTAGGTCAATTGACCTAAGTATTAGGACGAACGACCTAGAGGCGTCAAGTGCTGAAGTTGTTCCAATGTCGGGCGTGCCTCCTCTCTAACCGCTTGCAATTTGACATTGGTTTATCTACGTTAAACCAATTGCAATATGAAAGCGGATTTGCCGCCGAGGAGAATGAAATGCGGAAGCTTATCGTCTGGAACCTGATGACGCTCGATGGCTATTTCGAGGGAACGAAGCCGTGGGACATCGACTTTCACAATCTTGCCTGGGGGCCGGAGCTCAAGCGTTATGCCGAGCAGTTCGGCGAGGAAGGCGACCTCCTGGTCTTCGGCCGCAAGACCTATGAGGGCATGGCCGCCTACTGGCCGACCGCTGAGGGCGAAGACAAGATCAAGGCCTATATGAACGGCATTGCCAAGATCGCCGTCTCCCGAACGATGACCGAGCCCGGCTGGACCAATGCCCGTGTCGTCAGCGATCCCATCCCCGAATTGACCAGGCTGAAGCAGGAGGACGGCAAGACCATTTTCATCTTCGGCAGCGCCGCGCTTGCCGACAGCCTCATGAAGGCCGGCCTCATCGATGAGATCAGGGTCTGCGTGGTGCCTGTCATTCTCGGCAGTGGCAACCCGCTTTTCAAGCCGGCCAAAGCCCAGGTGCCACTGAAATTGCTCGAATCGGCAACGACGGCAAGCGGCGCGGTCATCCTGCGCTACGAGCCCGTCATGGCATAGCGGCGGCTAAGAGAGAAGTCGGCATTCGACTAAAAACCGGTTCTTAACACTTACGAGTTAGTAATCTCTCGGAAACGAGAGGTTTGGTTATGCGTACTCGTATCGTTTTGACGGCCGTGGGTCTCGCGCTGCTTGCCGGCTGCGCGACGGCGCCGAAGCAAACGAGAAATATTTGCGCCGTCTTCGACCAGCGCGACGGGCTCTTCTCGAGTTGGCAGAGCGCGGCCGAACGGACGGAGAAGAAATACGGCGTGCCCGTACCGATCCTGATGGCGACGATGTACACCGAATCCGGTTTCCAGCCCTATGCGCGGCCGCCGCGCACCAAGCTCTTCGGCTTCATCCCCTGGACCCGGCCGTCGACGGCCTATGGCTATTCGCAGGCGCTCGACGGGACATGGGATCACTATCAGTCGCAGACGGGCAATTGGGCGGCGCGGCGCACGAACTTCACCGACGCGATCGATTTCATCGGCTGGTATCATTACCAGAACAGCGCCGCGACCGGTATTCCGCTCAACGATGCCTATAATCTCTATCTCGCCTATTATTCCGGGCCAACCGGATATAAACGCGGCGACTGGCGCTCGAACGGACAATTGCAGCAGACGGCGCAGAAATTCGCGCGGATGGCCGGGACGTATCAGCAGCAGTTGCGGGAGTGTGATTGAGGATAAAGGCGTGCCGTGTTGCGCCCCTATCTGCATCACAGGGTCTATCCCCGCAAATTCCCGTACCGGACCGAATAAATCCGATCCTTCCCCAACAGATGCGCCACCAGCGACGCTTTGTCGAACAGGCCCTTCATTGCCTGATGACCGAGATCGAGACCGCCGCTCATGACGCCGAAGGCCGGCATGAGGAGACGCGCGCCGTCGGTGGCAAAACACGGGCGGCGGATGGATCTGTCGCGCCGGCGCACGGTCGCCGAAGGATGTAGATGACCTGCGATTTCGCCGCTCTGCAAGCCGTTCCTCGGCTCGTGCCGGAAGGTCAGGCCAGCATAATGCATTTCGTCGACGCAAGCGCCGGGCAGATCGACAATGCCGTCGGGATCATGGTTGCCGTTGATCCAGATCCATTCCCGCCCGCGCGCCATGCCGATGATCAGCGCTCGGAAATTGTCCGGCAGATGCTTCGAACCGACGCGATCGTGGAAATTGTCGCCGAGCGAGACGACGAGCTTCGGATCGTAACGGGAGATGACGGCGGAAAGCACGGTCAGCGTCGCCAGCGTATCGTAGGGCGGCAGCATCATGCCGCGGCGGGCAAAGGCCGCGCCTTTTTCCAAATGCAGGTCGGAGACGACGAGCAGGCCGGCATCCGGCAGATAGAGGGCGCCGAGCGGATCGCAGACCGCGGCAATACCGTTCACCGATGTCTCGATGCCCGGTATCGCGGCCAGTCCGGAAATGTCGCGCGCCAGCGCCAGGCGGTTCATCACAGTCGTGTTCTTCCTAGTCATTATGCCAGAGCTTCGGCGATCAGATCGTCGGCCGCTTCGGCGAGCAGCGTATCATGAGCCTCGCCCGGCACCGCTTCGCGTCCGATCTCCAGCATCACCGGCACGGCGAGCGGGGAAATATGGTCGAGCGGGCGGTGGGTGATGTGGCCCCTGATTCGCATCAACATATCGCCAAGACGGCTTATATCCAAAAGCCCCGTCGCCGCATCCTGGCGCGTTGCCTGCAGCAGGATGTGATCCGGCTCATGGCTGCGCAGCACGTCATAGATCAGATCGGCCGAGACGGTGATCTGGTGGCCGCTCTTCTCCTTGCCCGGATGGCGGCGCTCGATCAAGCCCGCAATCACGGCGCAATTGCGGAAGGTGCGCTTTAGCAGGAAGGATTCGGCGAGCCAGGCTTCGAGATCGTCGCCCAGCATATCCTCGTCGAAGAGGTCGGAGAGGCTGAGGCGACCATTGGCGATCATCAGCCCCATGTCCTCAAGGCCCCAGACGGCCAGCGAATAATCGGTGGCGACGAAGCCGAGCGGCTTGGCGCCGGCCCGCTCCAGCCGGCGGGTGAGCAGCATGCCGAGCGTCTGGTGGGCGAGACGGCCTTCGAAGGGGTAGGCGACCATATAACCGCGGCTGCCGCGCGGGAAAGTTTCGATCAGGAACTCGTCGCGCTTCGGCAGCATCGACTTGTCAGTCTGAAGCGATAGCCAGTCGCGCACCTGATCCGGCAGGCGGCGCCAGCGGTCGGGATCGGCGATCATTGCCCGCACCTGCTCGGCGAGATAGGTCGACAGCGGAAACTTGCCGCCATTATAGGCGGGGATTTTCGGATCGAGCGAAAAGGCCTGAGAGGCCAGGCATTCGTTTTCCCGAATGCCCTCGAAGCGCAGCACCTTGCCGGAGAAGATGAAAGTATCGCCCGGCGACAATTGCTCGAGGAAATATTCCTCGACCTTCCCGAGCGTGGCGCCGCCGCGGCCGATCCGGCCGCCCTCGCCGCGCTTGACCATGCGGATGTTCAGCATCGGACTTTCGACGATGGTGCCGAGGTTGAGGCGATATTGCTGGGCGACGGCCGGATTGGAGACGCGCCAGCGGCCTTCCTTGGTTTTGCGGATGCGGGCGTAACGCTCGTAGGTCCGGAGCGCATAACCGCCGGTCGCGACGAAATCGACGACTCGCTCGAAGATCTCCCAGCTGAGATCGGCATAGGGCGAGGCGCTGGTGATTTCGTCATAAAGTTCCAGCATGTCGAAGGGTTCGGCGCAGGCCATGCCGAGGATGTGCTGGGCGAGCACGTCGAGCGCGCCGCGGCCGACAGGCGGGGTGTCCTGGGCGCCGATATAATTGGCGTCGAGGGCTGCCTGGCACTCCATCACCTCGAACCGGTTGGCGGGCACGAGGATCGCCTTCGAGGGTTCGTCCATGCGGTGGTTGGCGCGGCCGATGCGCTGGGCAAGACGCGAGGCGCCCTTCGGCGCGCCGACATGGATGACGAGGTCGACGTCGCCCCAGTCGATGCCGAGATCGAGCGTTGAGGTGGCGACAACGGCGCGCAGCCGGTTTTCGGCCATCGCCGCCTCGACCTTGCGGCGCTGGGCAACGTCGAGCGAGCCGTGGTGGAGGGCGATCGGCAAATTGTCGTCATTGATCGTCCAGAGTGCCTGGAAGAGCATTTCCGCCTGGCTGCGGGTATTGACGAAAAGCAGCGTCGTCTGGTGTTCGAGGAGCTTGTTGTAGACATCGGGGATGGCATATTTGGCGGAGTGGCCGGCCCAGGGGATGTGCTCCTCGGTCGACAAGATCGAGATGTCGGGCTTTGCGCCGCCTTCGACGACAACGAGGCCCGCATGACGCTCCCTGCCCTCCTGCCCCCGCCCTCCTTTTGGGCGACCAGCCATTTCTGCAGGTCCATCGGCTCGGCGACGGTCGCCGACAGGCCGATGGTCTTCAGTTCAGGGGCAAGCCGGCGCAGGCGGGCAAGGCCGAGCGACAGCATATGGCCGCGCTTGGAGGTGACGAGCGAATGCAGCTCGTCGAGGACGACATATTTCAGGTCCTTGAAGAAGCGCTCGGCCTCGCCGTTCGCCAGAAGCAGGGCGACCTGCTCCGGCGTCGTCAGCAGAATATCCGGCGGGTTAAGCTTCTGGCGCTGGCGCTTGGCGTTCGGCGTATCGCCGGTGCGGTTTTCGATCGTGACCGGCAGGCCCATCTCCGCTACCGGCTTCATCAGGTTGCGCTCGATGTCGATCGCCAGCGCCTTCAGCGGCGACACGTAGAGCGTATGGATGCCGGTGAAGGCGGAACCGGGCGGGATCTTGCCGCGGCGGGTGAGATCGGTGAGCGAAGGCAGGAAACCTGCCAGCGTTTTGCCGGCGCCGGTCGGCGCAATCAGCAAGGTGCTGTCACCGGCCTCGGCCCGGGCCAGCAGTTCCAGCTGATGGGCGCGCGGACGCCAGCCCTTTTCCGCAAACCAGCGGGCAAAGGCGGCAGGAAGCAGGGCGTCGGAATCGATCTGGTCCACGTCCTGAAAGTAGTGAAAAGCCTGTGAAAAAGAAGAGCCGCCGACCCTCACATGGCGATATAGCGGTCTTTACGGTGATTGATGGCGAGCGTCAGGTTGAGCACGACGGCGCCGAGCACGGAACAGGCGATGATGAAAGGGCTGGCGACGAAGAAGGAGAGCGCCAGCACGATGCCGTCGAAGCCAAGCTGGACGAAGCCAGCGCGCCAGCCGAAGCGATCCTGGATGTAGAGCGCAAGGATGCCGATGCCGCCGAGACTGGCTCGATGGCGGAAGAGCGCCAGCATGCCGGCGGCGATGACGAGGCCGCCGAAGAGCGCACCGGCAACTGGATGGACATGCGTCACGCCGATGAGGCCGGGCACGAATTCGGACAGCAGCGACGTCAGCCCGATCGCGATGAACGTCTTGATGGTGAAGGCGGGGCCCAGACGGCGGAAGGCGAGATAATAGAAGGGCAGGTTTACCGCGAAGAAGCAGAGGCCGAAACTGATCCCGGTTGCGTAATGCGCGAGGAAGGCAAGGCCCGCGGTGCCGCCGGCCAGCAGCCCGGCACCGGAAAGCAGCGAGACGCCGAGCACGGCGAGCATGCTGCCGGCGACGAGGCCCTGGGCGTCATCGAACAGCGAGTGCCGATCGGCGCTGGAGTTCAGAAGGCCTGCGAAGGCGTTGGATGCCATGATGTTCCCCTGTCGGCTTTTGTCGTCTTCTATCCGGCACAGCGATAAAGGCAAGCGCGAGCGCGCCTCTTGACATCTCCGTAATCGTGGATATTTTTTATCCACGAATCGAGGAGGTGACGCTGATGAAGATGAGCGATGGGGTCGAGCAGGCCATTCACAGCGTCGCCATGCTTTCCGGCCTCTCCGAAGGCGGCGTGCTGTCGGCCGCCGCGCTCGCCGAATTCCACGGCGTATCGACGAGCTACCTGCTCAAACATCTGCAGGCGCTCTCGGGCGCCGGCATCCTCGATACCGTGTCCGGGCCGAAAGGTGGCTACCGGCTGGCGAAGGCGCCGAAAGAGATATCGCTGCTTGACATCCTGCTTGCTGTGGAGGGACCGGCACCGGCCTTCCGCTGCGCCGAAATCCGCCAGCGCGGACCGAACCCGGTCTCCGACCACTTCTTTTCCAAGCCCTGCAACATCAGCGTGGCGATGCTGCGCGCCGAGCGGGTCTACCGGGCGGAACTTGCCAAGACGAGCATTGCCGATCTCGGCGTCGAACTCGCCGCCCTCGACGACGGATCGATCGCAGCCCGGGGCTGCGCCTTCCTTGAACTCCATGAACGCAAGACGGCTCGTTGAGCCATATCAAAGGAGAAAGACATGCAACCGCGTTTCAACTTCGCCAAAGCCGCTCCCGATGCCTACAAGGCGGTCGCCGCGCTCGAACAATATGTCCAGTCTTCCGGGCTGGAGCGCCGCTTCATCCATCTGATCAAGCTGCGCGCCTCGCAGATCAACGGCTGCGCCTATTGCGTCGACATGCATGTGAAGGAAGCCCGCCACGACGGGCTCAGCGAACAATGGATCAATTTGATGTGCGTCTGGCGGGAATCACCGGTCTATGACGCGCGCGAAAGGGCCCTGCTCGGCTGGGTCGACGCGGTGACCAATATCGCCAAGACAGGCGCGCCGGACGCCGACTACGAGACGCTGAAGGCGCATTTCTCCGAGAAGGAAATGACTGAGATTACCGTGGCGATCGGCGCGATCAATATCTGGAACCGCCTTGCCGTCGGCTTCCGATCGCAGCATCCGATTGATGCGGCGACGAAGGCTGCGTAACCGGTATTGACGGGAACCGACCCGAAAAACTCGGGTCGGTCGAATATCAGGTCACTCGTGATCCGCAGCGGCCCGCGCGGCAACGGCATCAGACTCATTGTCCGAGAGGTCGGTGCTGTTGAATATGTCGCGGACGACCTTGGTAATTTCCTCTGCGGAAGCGCCCTTGGCGTATTCTTCCTGCATGCGGCGTCTCACGAGCTTTTCCAAATCTGACATAGTTCACCTCATCAAATCCGGCGCAGGAGGAGTGTTGCGCCGGGGTAGGCCTGAGGCAAGTTACGATTTGTTCAGAATGGGTTACGGATTTGTAAGGTTAGAGCGCGATGTAGCGGTCGGCGCGGTGGTTGATGGCTACGAAGAGGTTGAGGACGACGGCGCCGAGGACCGAATAGAAGACGACGGGCGGCGTGGTGACGAAGAAGGCGGCGGTGAGCACACACAGGTCGATGCCAAGCTGGACAAGACCGGCGCGGATGCCGAAACGCTCCTGCAGATAGATGCCGAGAATGCCGACGCCGCCGAGGCTGGCGCGGTGGCGATAGAGCGCCAGCAGGCCGAAGCCGAGCAGCAGGCCGCCGAGAAGGGCGGCCCAGGCAGGATGAATGCTCGAAATCGAAAAGAAACGCGACTGCACATCAGATAGCACCGAGGTCAGGCCGATGGCGATGAAGGTCTTGAGCGTGAAGGCCATGCCGAGGCGCTTCCAGGAGAGATAGAAGAACGGCAGGTTGAGCAGGAAGAAGGCGAGGCCGAAATTGACGCCAAAGGCATAGTGCAGCAGGAAGGCGACGCCGGCGGTGCTGCCGGTGAGCAGGCCGGCGCTGGCGAGCACATAGAGGCCGAAGGCGGCGACAAGGCCGCCGGAAAAAATACCCTGCACATCTTCGATCGGCGTATGGCGGGTCGCGCTGGTGTTCCAGACGCCGAGGGCATTGATGAGCTGTGTCATTGCGCCAGTCTCCACGGCAGACGAGTTCGCGAACGCCCCCGGCGAAATCCCGGAAGCGATGAAAATTTTTGATTGTCAAATGAGCCGGAGGGCCTGGCGTGTTATCGCCCGCGCTCCCTGCGGATATCATTGCAATATCAGGCTTTTGCCATTTATATCAAGCGAAATAGGTAAGTATTATTGACCTATTCGAAAATCGCAAGAAATGTTCGCTCATGCCGCCTTGCGCGCAAGGAACAGAATGCCGGAAACCGGTTTTCCGCCATCTTTGCGAATGACTGTCTTCACGGTTTGCACGGTTTCGAAGCCGTGACGGGAAAGCAGCGCCCTTACATAGGCTTGCGAATGCGCATAACGCAGCGACGGCGCAAGATGGAATCCATCGCCGTCGCCCGCATCCTCGACGGAAAAGACGAAGTCCGCAGCCGATGCGGCGAGTTCGCGCACGATCGCAAAGACGCTCTTGAGATTGCCGAGATACATCAGCACGTCGGCTGCCGTCACGAGGTCGGCACGTCGGCGTTCCGCATCGACGAACAGGCCGGAGAGATCGGGCGTAAGCGACAGATCGGCCTGGGCGAGGTGATCATAGACCTGTTTCTCGGCGGCCTTGGCCAGCATGTTCTGCGAGAGGTCGAAGCCCTCGAGGCGGCCGACGCAGGCGCGGATCTCCGGGCCGAGCAGGCCAGTGCCGCAGCCGAGATCGACGGCGCATTTGTAACGTCTGCCGGTGGAAGCGATGAGCGCCGCGAGCTTTTGCGGGACGCTGTAATCGAGTTTGTCGATGAGGGCGGTTTCGAACCGGTCGGCATAATCGTCGAACAGGCGCTCAACATAGCGGCTCGGCGGCCGGTCGGGTGTGGCGGCGTCGCCGAGAAGGGCGAGCTTCAGGGTGGCGCCGAATATATCCTCGGGATCGAGGGCGAGCGTCCTGCGATAGGCATGGATCGCGGCCTCGCCCATTCCTGCCTTTTCACGATAGGTGGCAAGGCGAAACCAGCCGGCGGCCCAGGCGGGTGCGAGCTCTAGCGCCTGCTCCATCAGCTCGGCCGCCGCGTCCGGCTCGCCGCCCTCTTCGAGCATCCTGGCATAATCGGCGCGACGGTCGGCGATGACGTCGCCTGAGGAAAGCTGGTGGTGCATCAAAGGACCTGTTGTTTCGTTTGCATTTGGCGGCGGCCACAAAAAAACTCAAGTCCTATCTCAGAGGCGAAGCAGCCAATCCCGGAAAGGGCTTGCGGGCGACGCACCGCGACCTTATTCCAAGGGCAAACAGGAGATGGCGCATGTCCGATCAGGTGAACAGGTTTCTCGGCGATTCGCTCGGCCGCACATTGATAAAACTCATCGTGGTGTCGCTGATCGTCGGTTTCGTCATGACCGTGTTCGGCCTGACGCCGTGGAACATCATCTATGGGTTCCGCGACTTCGTCCTGGACCTCTGGCACCGGGGCTTTTCGGCGCTCGGGCGCGTCGGCGACTATCTCCTCCTCGGGGCGACGATCGTCATCCCAATCTTCATCATCCTTCGCCTTTTCAGCTACAACCGTTAACATGACCTCGATCGATCTTTCCAGGCGCGGACTGCTGCGCCTCTCCGGACTTGCGCTCGCCGCCGGCATTGCCGGCTGCACCACGACCCCACGCCTTGCCGGCACGCCATCGAACGGCGAGGACGAAACGGTGAACGTGCTGCCGCTCGTCAATCAGCTCCGCGCAAAGAACGGCCTGCCGCCGCTTGCGGCCGATCCGGCAGCCCAGACTGCCGCCCTCTTTCAGGCCAAGCGCATGGCGAGCGCCGGCAAGATGGCGCATCTGATGGGAATGACCGACAGTTTCGGCGCCCGCGTCACGGCGAGCGGCGTCCGCCTGCCGGCGGCGGAGAACATCGCCTCCGGCCAGCAGAGCGTCAATGCCGTGGTGACGGCATGGATCAACTCGCCGCATCATCTTGAGAACATGCTCGGGCGTTATGACGGCCTCGGCGTCGCCGTCGCCCATAATACATCTTCCAAGAACCTGCCCTATTGGGCCATGGTGCTTTCGAGCTGAGGTGATTCCGCCTCAAGACGAGGCATCTATGGATATCCGCAGCAATCACAATGCCCTCGCTTTCGAGGTGACGCATCGCCTGGTGCTATCGATCGCCATTCCGATGACGCTCGGCTTCATGACGACGCCGCTGCTCGGGCTGACGAACACCGCCGTCGTCGGCCGGATGGGCAATGCGGAGGCGCTGGCGGGCCTGGCGATCGGCGCCATGCTCTTCGATCTCATCCTCGGCAGCTTCAACTTCCTGCGCGCGTCGACGACAGGGTTGACGGCGCAGGCTTACGGGCGGCGCGACAGGCACGAACAGCAGGCGGTCTTCTCCAGGGCGCTGATTTCAGCGCTCGGCTGCGGGCTGGCGCTGCTCGGTCTTTCACCGCTGCTTATGGCGGCGGGGTTGAAACTGATGGGCGCCGAGGGAGCAATCGCCGAGGCGACCAGCACCTATTTCTCGATCCGCATCCTGGCGGCACCGGCGGCGCTTGCCAATTACGCCATTCTCGGCTTCGTGCTCGGGCGTGGACAGGGCAATGTCGGGCTGCTGCTGCAGGCGATCATCAACGGCATCAATATCCTGCTTTCCATGTATCTCGGCCTGACGCTCGACTGGGGCGTGGCGGGGGTCGCCTGGGGAACCATGGCCGGCGAAACCGTGGGCGCGCTCGCAGGACTTGCCATCGTGCTGCGTGGCTTCGGCAAGGCGGAGCGGCCGGCCTGGGCGGAGATATTTTCGCGGCACCGGCTGGCGGAACTTTTCGCGCTCAATCGCGATATCCTGATCCGCACTTTCGTCCTGATCGGCGCCTTCACCATTATGACGCGGATCGGCACCAGCTTCGGAGCGGTGACGCTTGCCGCCAATGCCGTGGTGATGAATTTCTTTCTGCTGTCAGGCTATTATCTCGACGGGCTTGCCAATGCAGCCGAACAGATCATCGGCCGGGCAATCGGCGCGCGTTACCGGCCGGCCTTCGATCGCGGGCTGAAGCTCACGACTTTGTGGTCCTTCGGGCTGGCGGCGATCGGTTCGGCCTTCTTCTTCCTCGCCGGACCCTGGCTGATCTCGGTGTTGACGACCTCGCCCGAGGTGCGGCAGGCGGCCGAAACCTATCTGCCCTGGGCGGCGGTGACCGGGCTGACCGGCGCGCTCGCCTTTCTGATGGACGGGGTCTTCATCGGCGCGACATGGTCGGCCGACATGCGCAACCGGATGCTGATGTCCTTTGCCGGCTATCTCCTGATGCTCGCCATTTTCGTGCCGCTTTTCGGCAATCACGGCCTGTGGCTGGCGATGAATGCCTTCCTGCTCTTCCGCGGCGTCTTGCTGGTGATGCTGGTCAAGCCGCGGGCCGATCAGACTTTTCGCGCTGTCCAATAATCCAGCCTGCTGTCACGCAGCTCACGGATCGAGCCGGCCTTTTCGCGGTCGAGCAGTGCCGAAAGACCGCGGACGATCTCGCCGGGCAGGCCAGGGCCTTCATAGACCATGCAGGAATAGAGCTGGACGAGATCGGCGCCGGCCCTCACCTTCTCCAGTGCGGTTTCGGCCGAGGAGACGCCGCCGACGCCGATGATCGGCAGATCACGGCCGACGCGCTTGCGCATCCGGGCCAGTACGGCCGTCGACTTTTCGAACAGCGGCACGCCGGAAAGGCCGCCCGCTTCCCTGGCCTGGCGCTGATCCTTGAGGCCTTCACGCGACAGCGTCGTGTTGGAGACGATCAATCCATCAAGCGCATGCGACAGCGCTTCCGCGGCGATATCGTCCATGCCTTCCTCCGTCAGGTCGGGGGCGATCTTCAGGAAAACCGGGATCTTGCGGCCGGACTTCGCCGCCTGCTCGTCGCGCGCCGCCAGCACAGCCGAAAGTAGCGCCGCGAGGCTTTCGCGCGCCTGCAGGTCGCGCAGGCCGGGCGTGTTCGGCGAGGAGATGTTGGCGGTGAAATAGCGCGCGAGCGAATAAAAGCGGCGGATGCCGGCGACATAATCGGCGATGCGGTCCTCGCTGTCCTTGTTGGCGCCGATATTGACGCCGACGATGCCGTTGCCCTTCAGCTCTGCAAGGCGCCGGAAGGCAGCGTCATGACCTTCATTGTTGAAGCCGAGGCGGTTGATGACGCCTTCATCCTCGACGAGACGGAAGATGCGCGGACGCGGATTGCCGGATTGCGGCTTCGGCGTCACCGTGCCGATCTCGGCAAAGCCGAAACCGAGCCTCAGCAGCGCTTCCGGCACCTCGGCATTCTTGTCGTAACCGGCCGCCATGCCGAGCGGGTTATCGAAGACGAGGTCGGCGACGGTCTGGCGCAGCCGCGGATCCGGGGCGATCTGACAGGCCGGGACCAGACCGGATTTCAGCGCGGCGATCGACATGCCATGCGCCGTTTCCGGATCGAACAGGAAGAGGCCCTTGCGGGCGAGATGCTTCAGGGGGCCGATCATGGCGCAAGCTCCGGGAAGATATGGGCGCCGCTGTCATCAAGCGGCAGCGCCGCCTCCCAAAGCACGGCGGTTAAAGGCAACTCGGCATAGAGATGCGGGAAGAGATCGCCGCCGCGCGAGGGCTCGAAAATCAGCCTGTCGCCAAAGCCGTTGCCATCGATGGCGACCAGCAACAGCCCGGACTGGCCGGCAAAATGCAGCGCGGCTGTCTGCTTCACCTGGGCTGCCGTCGACAAATGAATGAAACCATCCTTGAGATCGATGCCGGCGCCATGAAAAATGCCGGTTTGTCTGGCTTCCTGCCAGAGCGCTTCCGTCACGATCTTGTAAAGGGTCGGTGTCACGCTCATCATGGCCTCACGATAGCTGGTCCTCATCATGAGCGCTTTGCCGGAAAGAGGCGGCGATGTCCACGCCCCGGCGCTCAAAAAGCAGGACCGGCACAGGCAAATCCGGAGGATGAGATGATGAAGGTTTTGGTTCTGACCCTTGCTATTGGTCTTCTGCCGCTCGCCGCCGCGGCGACCGACGCCGATGCGAGCCGCTTCCAGCTCGAAAGGAGCGGCGATCATTTCGTCCGGCTCGACCGGCAGACGGGAGCGATGTCGATCTGCCAGGACAAGGACGGCGCGCTGGTGTGCCGCATGGCGGCCGACGAGCGGGCGGCCTATGAGGACGAGATCGACCGGCTCTCCCAGCGAGTGACGAAGCTGGAACAGGGCGGCCTCATCCAGCGCGCGCTGCCGAGCGATGCCGAAATCGACCGTTCGATCAGCATCATGGAGCGGATGATGAAGAGTTTCATGGGTATGGTTAAGGAGCTCCAATCCGAGGACAAGGCCAATCCCCTTCCGCAGAAGACCTGATCTGGTATAGTCATCCGGAGAAGGCGGCCTGCGGCGCGGAGGGATGGCGACGCAAGCGGCGTGATCGAGCTCTTGGGAGGGAGTCTTCGATGCAGGAACAAACCATCATCATTGCGGACGATCATCCGCTGTTTCGGGACGCATTGCGTCAGGCGGTAATCGGTATGGAAGGCCGGCAGGCGATCGTCGAGGCCGGCGATTTTGCGGCCGCGCGCCGGGCGGCCGGCGCCCATGCGGATGCCGACCTGATGCTGCTCGATCTCGCCATGCCCGGCGTCAGCGGCTTTTCCGGCCTGATGGCGCTGCGGGCCGAATTCGCCAGCCTGCCGATCGTCATCGTCTCGGCCACCGACGACGCGACGACGATCCGCCGGGCGCTGGAACTCGGCGCTTCCGGCTTCATTTCCAAATCCTCCGGGATCGACGACATCCGCCGCAGCATCCAGACGGTGCTGGCCGGCGACATCGCCACGCCGGAAAGCTATCGCGACGGCCAGGAGCAGGATCCCGACGTCGCCGACCTGATCCACCGCCTGCATACGCTGACGCCGCAACAGAGCCGGGTGCTGACCATGCTGGCCGAAGGCCTCCTGAACAAGCAGATCGCCTACGAACTCGGCGTCTCCGAGGCGACGATCAAGGCGCACGTCTCGGCGATCCTCTTGAAACTCAATGTCGACAGCCGCACGCAGGCCGTCATCCAGCTCGGCAAGATCAACATGGCAATGGTCGCCTGAGCGGAGCCGAAGCCGCCGGTCGCAGGATTTTATTCCTTCTTTACCTTTACGGGTGGCGCCTGGTCGGTTAAGATTGCGCCCGGCTGAAGCGCGGCCTGAAACAGGCTGCACGGAATCGGGCGCGCATATGCTGTCACACGAGCAGATCTGGGAGGCGATCGACAGGCTTGCCGAACGGCACGAGCTGACGCCCTCCGGTCTTGCGCGCCGCGCCGGGCTCGACCCCACCTCCTTCAACAAGTCGAAACGGCTTTCCGCCGATGGGCGTCTGCGCTGGCCCTCGACGGAATCGATCGCCAAGGTGCTCGATGCGACCGGCGCGAGCATGGAGGAGTTTCTCGCCTTCCTGCGGCCGGCCGCCGATTCGTCCGGCGAGCGGGCCAAGCACCCGGAGAGTCACCGGCAAGCCGGCGCCATTCCGCTGCTCGGCTTCGCGCAGGCCGGCGCCGGCGGCTTCTTCGACGATGGCGGCTTTCCGGCCGGCCAGGGCTGGGACGTGGTGGAATTTCCGGCCAATCCATCTCAGAAATCCGGGGTCTATGCGCTGGAGGTGCAGGGCGAGAGCATGATGCCGCTCTACCGCGACGGCGATGTGCTGATCGTCGAGCCTGGGGCGCAGGTGCGCCGCAACGACCGCGTCGTCGTGCGCACAAACGAGGGCGAAGTGATGGCCAAGGTGCTGCTGCGCCGGAGCCCGCGGTCGATCGAGCTGATGTCGCTCAATCCCGAACACCCCAACCGCACACTCGATCTGTCCGACGTCGATTGGATCGCCCGCATCATCTGGGCCAGCCAGTAGGAAGATATTCCATGCGCCCTGCCGCCGTCTTAACAGGTATCACGGGGATGGCGGTAGTGGTCGGCCTGCTGATGACGGGTGAAGCGAGGCTTCGCGGCAGCACGGCAGGGAGCAAACCGCAGCCGTGGAGGAGACGGCGGCCGCCGCGCCCGATGTTGCCCCCGAGGGCACCGAACCGGCAGCGACGATATCGGACGAACGCGCCGAAATGATCGCCCGCTCGGCGGAACCGGCGGCCCCGCCCCCTCTGGCGGCGACTGACGGCACGGCGCCCAACCCCGCAACTGTCGCGCAGCAAACAGCGCAGGCTGACAGCCCAACGGCAAGTCCCGCCGGGAAAAAGGCGACGGAGCTGCCAAGGCCGCTGGTCGAGAATGCCGGCCGTCTTTCCTTCGGCGAGCGCAGGCTCCAGCTCGCCGGCATCGTCCCCACGCCGGCCGACAGAATATGCGGGCCGGCAGGCCGGCAATGGCCTTGCGGCATGATGGCGAAGACGGCGCTGCGCCAGCTCTTGCGCAACCGCAGCCTCACCTGCGATCTCGATACAGTCGAATGGAAGGGAACGGCGATCGCCTCCTGCCGGCTCGGCACCCAGGATCTCGGGACGTGGCTTGCCGAAAACGGCTGGACGGAAGCAGAGGCGGGTTCGCCGCTTGCATCAGTCGCCGAGAAGGCGAAGCAGGCGCAGAAAGGCATTTACGGCAGAGACCCGCGCCGCAAATGACAGGCCGTCCGCCGGGATGCTGCCAATCCCTTGTAATGGCCGTCGCCAATTCCTAATCTCGGCTGATCGAAAAAGGAATCACCGATGAATAAGCCGCTTTCCGCCCATGACGCCCTGATCTATGTGATGGTGATGGCATCCGCCGTCGACAGCACGATGAACGACCGGGAGATGACGAGGATGGGCCAACTGATCGGCTTCCTGCCGGTTTTCAAGGATTTCGATGACGATAAGCTGATTCCGATAGCGCGTGATTGCGCCTCGCTGCTGGCTGGGCCCGAGGGCCTCGACGTCGTTCTCGAAACCGTGCGCGACACCTTACCCGCAAAACTCTACGACACTGCCTATGCACTTGCCGTCGAAGTGGCCTCCGCCGACCTCTCGGTCAAGGCGGAGGAACTGCGGCTGCTCAGCCTGCTGCGTGACCGGCTCGGCCTCGACAAGCTCACTTGCGCGGCGATCGAACGCAGCGCGATTGCCCGCTTCCGCAAGGGCTAAACCGTATCCCTCAATAAAGTCCGTAGGGAAAATAGCGCAGATAGATTTCCTGAAGACGGCCATTGCGCGACAATGCGGCAAGCGCGTGGTCGATGGCCGAGGTCAGCACGCTGTCCTTCTGCCGCAGCATGATCGTCATGCCCTCGCCGAGGAAAAGTTCGGAGAGATAGGGGCCATCAAACAGCGCGCAGCATTTGTCCGATGCCGGCGAAGAGACCCAGAAAGAAAGCTGCAGAGCATCGGCGAAGGCGGCATCGACCTTGCGCTCCTTCAGCGCCGCAAGCAGAGCCTCCTTCGTGTCGAAGGCCTGTGCTTTCAGCGCCGGGAAAAAGGCGGCCAGCATCGCCTCGTGTACCGTCCCTCTGACGACACCGACGGGGCGGCCGGCGAGGGCGGCAGCCGTCTTGCCGTCGACTGGTATCGCGAGGTTGCGCACGAAGCGCGCCGGCAGCATCAGATAAGGCCGGGAAAAGACAAACTGCCGGCGCAGCTCCGGCGTCACCGCAAGGCCGGCGATGACGGCATCGCCCTGCGAGGCGGCGAGCGCATCCTTCAGATCGGCGAAAGGCATCGCCTGGATCTGGCACTTGTCCGAAATCTCCAGCTCACCGCAGATTTCGCGGGCGAGATCGACGTTGAAACCGGAAAGCTTGCCGTTCTGATCGGTGAAATTGAAGGGCGGGAAATCGACCGACGTCAGGAAGCGCAGGCGGACCAGCGAGGAAAGATCGGGCCTGGCCAGACGTTCGCGAGCGTCAAAGAGCAGCGGCAGCGAGGGAGCAGCCTGCTGGGCGGATGCTGCTTGACCCGACAAAAGTGCTGACAAAAACAGGCCGAAGGCGAGGAAAGCCCAGAGAGTCGGAGGTACCAGCTTAGATTCGATCATCGTGATCCGGTCTCGGGTTCAAAGCGAAGCAGTGCGGGGTTGCAGAGAAGTAACAGAGTCATGGCCGGCGGGGAATATCCATCGGCAAGGGAGCGGGTGAGCGAACCCATCAGCCTCCGGCAGCGCTTCCGACATCAGCTGACCCGGCTCGCCCTTCGAGGCCCCTGCGGGGCACGTCAGGATGCGGCCCCTTGAGCGCTGGCGCGAGCCTCTGCCGGCACCTGCTCTGGTGGCCGGTATGCCTCCCAATTGGAGGTGTGTTCGCATAGGCGCGTTAGCGCGGAATTAAAGAATATCGCCTCTATTTGTCGCGACGATACGGGCCCGACAGCCGATTGCATGATGCATGCGTCAATCCACTTTTCCTGAGCCGCGACATTTGAAGCAGCGCTCTTTACACAATTGATTTCAAAGCACCGGGCGCGCCACACGCCCAGCCAACCGGGTGACATTTCCCATGCTGAAGCATCTGAAAATCCGCACGAAAATCATCTCGGTCGTCGCATTTCTCGGCCTCATCTCGATGACGGGGCTCGTCTATGTCATCTCCGAGTTCCGCCGGGCGGACGCCGCCTACAGCGCCTTCATCGATCGTGAGGCGACGGCCTCGATGCTGAGCGCGCGGGCGAGCGCGTCAGTGGTGGCCTCCGTGCTGCAGGTCACTCTTCTGGCCGACGCGAAACCCGATACGCCGGCCTTCCAGACGGCGCTCACCACACCGAGCAAGCTGCCGCAGGCCCGTGACCGAATGAAACAGGCGCTGGCGCTGGTCCCGAGCCGCAAGGCGGCGATCGACGAAATTCAGGCCGGCATCGATGACATCGAAACCCTGGCGAACAAGATCACTGAACAGAGCAAAGCCAAGGACAGCGCCGGTGCGGCTTCGAACGTTGCCCTGATCAACGCCAAACTCAATGCGCTGACGCCGAAGATGATCGCCAACAATGATGCGATGATGGCGCTGCTCAACGATGGCGGCGACGTGCTCTCGGCTTCCGTCAACGGGCGGATCACCTTCTCCTTCGCTCTGATCGGCATCGCCGTTGTCCTGGCGATCGGTTGCGGCGTCGCCGTGGCGCAGAAGGGTATCGCCGGCCCGATGACGAGGCTCAGCCTGCGCATGGCGCGGCTTGCCGAAGGCGACACCGACAGCGAGATCGCCGGTCTCGAACGCCGCGACGAAGTCGGCCAGATGGCACAGGCCGTTTCGATCTTCCGCGACAACGCCATCGAGCGCCGTCAGATCGAGGCCCGCGCCGAGGCAGACCGGAGCGTCAGCGACGGCGAGCGCCGCGAACGCGAGGCGCAGAAAGCACGCGAGGCAGCCGAGCTCGAACGCGCCGTCGCAGCGCTCGGCGATGGCCTGCGCCGCCTGGCCGCCGGCGATCTCGCCTCGCATATCGACGAGCCCTTCGTTGCCCATCTCGATGCACTGCGCCAGGATTTCAACCACTCGGTCGAGAAGCTCAACGAGGCCATGCAGGCGGTCGGGGCCAATGCGCGGGCGATCGGCGCCGGCGCCAACGAGATCCGTTCCTCCGCCGACGAACTGTCCCGGCGAACGGAACAGCAGTCGGCCTCCGTCGAAGAAACGGCAGCGGCGCTGGAAGAGATCACCACGACGGTGCGCGACGCCGCCAAGCGCGCCGAGGAGGCGAGCCAGCTCGTCACCCGCACGCGCCACGGCGCTGAAAAATCCGGAGAAATCGTCCGCAAGGCCGTCGCCGCGATGCGGGAGATCGAAAAGTCCTCCGGCGAAATCTCCAACATCATCGGCGTCATCGACGACATCGCCTTCCAGACCAATCTGCTGGCCTTGAATGCCGGCGTCGAAGCCGCCCGCGCCGGTGAAGCCGGCAAGGGCTTTGCGGTCGTCGCCCAGGAAGTGCGCGAACTGGCACAGCGTTCCGCCAAGGCGGCCAAGGAAATCAAGGACCTGATCAACAATTCCGGCACGCATGTCCAGACCGGCGTCACGCTGGTCGGCGAGACCGGCAAGGCGCTCGATGTGATCGTCACCGAGGTGCAGGAGATCAACCAGCACGTCCACGCGATCGCCGAAGCTTCGCGTGAACAGTCGATCGGGCTGCAGGAGATCAACACCGCCGTCAACACCATGGACCAGGGCACGCAGCAGAATGCGGCGATGGTCGAGCAGTCGACGGCCGCCAGCCACAACCTCGCCACCGAAGCGGCGGCGCTCAACAGCCTGCTCGGCCAATTCCGGCTGACGGGCACCGGCGGCTTTGCCGCCGCCGCACCGATCGCGTCTGCGGCGCCGCGGGTGGCCCCGCGCCCGGCAGTCAAGTCAGCGCCGATCCGCATCGCTAGGGAAGGCACAGCGCGCCCGGCCGCCTCACCGGCCCGCGCGCTCAGCCAGACACTCGCCAACGCTTTCGGCGCCGGCAGCAGCACGCCGTCGAGCCAGGATGGCGACTGGACGGAGTTCTGAGCCGGCAAGAGGCACGCCCGTCCGGTTCGCGCGGATAGCTGCCCCTCACCCTAACCCTCTCGCCGTAAAAACGGGGCGAGGGGACGTGCCCAGCGAGAGGTCGGCGGGGAACGGAGAGGTCGCGGCACATCCCCTTCCCCCCGTTTACGGGGGTCCGAAGGACGGGTCGAGACCAGTGGCTCGACCCCGGTCGGTGGCGGCAGCCGGATGAGGGGCGGACGGCGGACGCCGCCCTTCTATTTGGTGGGCTAACCCGGCCGCCAACCCACTTCGACCAGAATGTTTCCAGGCGCCGTGCAATAAAACAGCCAGCCGCCGCGCATCGCCGCCGGAGGGCCGGAAAGCGCAGCGCCGGCAGCAGCCAGCCCGGCATGGACCGCATCGACATTCGCTCTTTCAGGCAGGATGAAGCCGATATGATAGGTCTGACGCTGCAGGTCGACCTGATCGGCGGTGCCGAACTTGGCGATCGCGTGGCTGAAGACGATTTCGAGGCCGGAATCGTCTTCCAGGATCGCCAGACCATTCTGGCCGCGCATATCCTTCAGCCTCAGGCCGAAGTGGCGGATGAAGAAATCCGCCGTCGCGGCAATATCGGGTACGTGAAAATCGAGATGGTTCAGGCGCATGACAGTCTCCGTTTGAATCCCGGGACTGCCTTTTGCCGTCTCCGCATGCCGCCGGGATCCCGCATTTCCATGCGGATCACGTCGCGGGTTCTCGTGCCATGGCACGGAGCAGAGCTTCTTGAGAGCGTCGTTTTCGCTCTCGCGGAAGGGATCGGGCTTACCTCAACCGATCCTGCCTTTTTCGACGAAACCGATCTAGCATACGGCACCACTTTCGGCAATGGAGAGGTCGAGCCGATCACGGCCTTCCAACCGGTGCATCCAGAAGGCGTGAACGCGGGCGCACAGTTGCATCTGGCGTGCTCCATCCGATCGAGAGTAAGATCGGGTGGTTCGTCGCGTCGGAGGGGATAGACATGAAACCCGCAATCATTGGCCTCATCGGCACTCTCGCTCTCACGGGATGCAACACCGTCAGCTACAGCGGACCGGGGCTCGAACCCATTCCCGGCAGCATCACCTATGACGGCCAGCCGCGCAGCAAGCTCACCAAATCGCCGCCCGGCTCCTCCTTCCCGCATGATTTTATCGACCAGTACGGCCAGCAGGTGGAGGAAACCTACATCATCCAGCCCGACCGGAGCCTGATCATCGCACACCGCCGGTATAAGCCGATCCGGTTTTTCGGGGATTAGGGCCTGGGGATATGGATTTGGAGCGGGTGAAGGGAATCGAACCCTCGTATTCAGCTTGGGAAGCTGCTGCTCTACCATTGAGCTACACCCGCGATGGGCTGAGATTTCCAACAGATGGGGGCCGCTGTCAAGTCAAAGCACGCCAGGCCGGCTTCAGATGCGAAAGTGCTTCGAGAGCTTGAGGCCCTGCGCCTGGTAGTTGGAGCCGAGGCCGGAGCCGTAGAGGCTGGCCGGTTTTTCCTGCATATGCTCATAGACCAGGCGACCGACGATCTGGCCGTCTTCGAGGATGAAGGGGACTTCGTGGCTGCGCACTTCGAGCACGGCGCGGCTGCCGCGCCCTCCGGCCGGCGCATGACCGAAGCCAGGATCGAAGAAGCCGGCGTAATGGACACGGAATTCGCCGACCAGCGGGTCGAAGGGGGTCATCTCGGCGGCATAATCCGGCGGCACGTGCACGGCCTCACGCGAGACGAGGATATAGAATTCGTCGGGATCGAGGATCAGCTCGTTGCGGCCGCGGCTATAGAGCGGCTCCCAGAAATCGAAGATATCGTGCTGATCCTTCTCATCGACATCGACGACGGCGGTGTGATGCTTGCCGCGATAGCCGATCAGGCCGTCCTTGTCGCCTGTCAGGTCGATCGACAGCGCAATGCCGCCACCGGAAACGTTCGGCTGCTTGGCTGCAACCAGCGTTTCGCTTTCATGCAGCTTCAGGAGTTCCGGCTCGCCCAGCACGGACTGACCGACGCGGAAGCGGATCTGCGACAGGCGCGAGCCGCGGCGCACGACGATCGGGAAGGTGCGCGGGCTGATTTCGAGATAGAGCGGGCCGGAGTAACCAGCCGGGATCTTGTCGAATTCCTGCGCATAGTCGGTGATGACGCGGGTGAAGATATCGAGCCTGCCGGTCGAGCTCTTCGGATTGGCCGAGGCGGACATGTCGGCCGGCAGCGCCAAGCTCTCCATCAGCGGCACGATATAGACGCAGCCGGTCTCGAGCACCGCGCCCTGGGAGAGATCGATCACATGCAGGCTCAGCCGGTCGAGCTTGTCCGACACCAGATGCGAGGGGCCGGGCATGAAGGAGGCGCGCACTCGAAAGGCCTTGCTTCCTAAGCGCAGGTCGAGACTTGCCGGCTGGATCTGATCGCGGTCCAGCTCCCGCTCGGAGTTCAGACGCCCCGTTTCGAACAGCGCCGCGATCGCGCGGTCCGCCAGAATTCCAGTGTCGCGAGCCATCATGCCCCATCCATCATTTTGCGGCCGACAAAACCAAACTCGGGGAATTGACGCAAGCAGCTAACAGCAGTATTGCAGAATTATCCCGTGGTGATTTGGCCGGTCGGCTTGCAGCCACGTTAAACAAGTGGCTAAAAAGACCGGGTTATGAAACCGGTCTGCTTTTGCGGCCGGTTTTTTTGTTATGTGAAGGTGATGGCATGAGCAAGACCTGGCGCCCGGCAACCCAACTCGTCCACGGCGGAACCTTGCGTTCGCAGTATGGCGAGACGTCCGAGGCAATCTACCTCACGCAGGGCTTCGTCTACGAGACGTCGGAAGCGGCCGAGGCCCGCTTCAAGGGCGAAACCGACGGCTTCATCTACGCCCGCTACGGCAGCCCGACCAACGACATGTTCGAAAAGCGCATGTGCATGCTCGAAGGCGCCGAAGACGCCCGCGCCACCGCCTCCGGCATGGCGGCCGTCGCCGCCGCCGTCCTCTGCCAGGTCAAGGCGGGCGACCATATCGTCGCCGCCCGCGCCCTCTTCGGCTCCTGCCGCTGGGTCGTCGAAACGCTGGCACCGAAATACGGCATCGAGTGCACGCTGGTCGACGGCCGCGATCTCGCCAACTGGGAAAGGGCGATCCGCCCGAACACCAAGGTGTTCTTCCTGGAAAGCCCGACCAATCCGACACTCGAAGTGATCGACATCGCAGGCGTTGCCAGGCTCGCCAATCAGGTCGGCGCCAAAGTCGTCGTCGACAACGTGTTTGCAACGCCGCTCTTCCAGAAGCCGCTCGAACTCGGCGCTCATATCGTCGTCTATTCCGCCACCAAGCACATCGACGGCCAGGGCCGCTGCCTCGGCGGCGTGGTGCTTTCCGACAAGGAATGGATCGATGAAAACCTGCACGACTACTTCCGCCATACCGGCCCGGCAATGTCCCCCTTCAATGCCTGGACCCTTCTGAAGGGCATCGAGACGCTGCCGCTGCGCGTCAAGCAGCAGACGCAGAATGCGGCAAAGATCGCCGACTTCCTGGCCGAGCAGAGCAAGGTCGCCAAGGTGATCTATCCCGGCCGCAAGGACCATCCGCAGGCCGATCTCATCGCCAAGCAGATGACCGGCGGCTCGACGCTGGTCGCCTTCGAGCTGAAGGGCGGCAAGGAGGCGGCCTTCGCGCTGCAGAACGCGCTGGAGATCATCAAAATCTCCAACAATCTCGGCGACAGCAAGAGCCTGATCACGCATCCGGCAACGACGACGCACAAGAACCTGACGGAAGAGGCGCGCGCCGAGCTCGGTATCTCTGCGGGCACGGTCCGCCTTTCGGCCGGTATCGAGGATACCGACGACCTGATCGAGGATTTCGCGCAGGCGCTCGCCAAGGTCTCGGCCTGACCAACTGGAAGAGCGGCTGGACCTCATCCGGGTCCGGCCGCGCCATCGACGGAACAAGTTCGCCGGCGCCGGCGTTGCGAAGTAAAATTAACATTGACGATTAGGCTTAACGGCTGAAACCCATTCACTATTGGTCGTTTCAATGACGATCAACATTCCGTTTCTTGACGGACGGGGTCTCTTTATAAGATACGGGTAACATATCTTGACTAAGGTGCAAGGCATGTATCGCGCCCTCACAAGAGATATCGAAGTCGTGGTCGAACCGTTCTATCTGGAGGAGCAATCCGATCCGGAGGACGATCGCTATGTCTGGGGTTACCGGATTGTCATCAGCAACAATTCCGGCGTCGCCGTTCGCCTGGTCAACCGCTATTGGAACATCACCGACCAGAACGGGGTGGTGGACGAGGTGACCGGGCCCGGCGTCGTCGGTGAACAACCGCGGCTTAGCCCCGGCGACAGCTACGAATATTCCTCCGGCTGCCCGCTCGACACGCCGTCGGGCCTGATGTTCGGTCATTACCAGATGGAAACCGATGAAGGCGAGCTGTTCGACGTCGATATCCCTGCCTTCTCGCTGGATTCCCCGGGTCTGCTGCGCGTGCTGAATTGAGAGCGTAGGTTCGCTCGTTCGTCAGTGCAAACACGAACGCCGTGCTTGCCGTATGGGTCCTCGGGTCAAGCCCGAGGACGACGGAGGGCGGGACAACGACCGGCAAGAGGCGAGCGGTCGGGAGCAAATTCATCAAAAGTGTCCCAGTGGATTTGTTGGACGTGGGGTCTGCTTAACGTGTTTGCGCATTTTGCTGGAATTCCGAGACGTCCCGCCTCTTGCCGCTCGTTTCTCCCCACCCTCCGTCGTCCTCGGGCTTGACCCGAGGACCCATGCAGCAAGCACTGCGCGTGGATGCCGCCGGCTGCAGCCTTCCAGTCAGTACCAACATGGACGCCGTACCCTCGGTCGTAGATCCTCAGGCTTGCCCAGACATCAATCGACTAAAGGTCGAAAGGATCCGAGGCCTGAGTACCTGGCTTTGCTTCCAATGGATCTTTGGATCGCGGCGGCGCTGGCTGTTTTGCGACCGCATCATCTACCGCGTTTTGGCAGGCGAGCAACTCATCCGCTGCCCTGGCGAAATCTTTCAGACGGAGGGCTGCAATCTGCTTTCCTCTAAAGCTGGCGCGGAAACTCAGTTTACCCTCAAACTCCGCAATCAAGTCAGGATCCTTGAAATCAATCCATAATGATTTGAGGCCAGGCATATCCAGTCCCCTTGCATCAGCCGTCCATTTAAACTGGTCCAACGAGAGCTCGATGGGATAATGCTTACCTTTCTCCAGGGATTTCCAGTTTGGATTTCCGAGCATGATGTAAAAAGGGTTGTCTTTCTTTCGGAAATTGAAACCAAGACGAATAATGGTGTTGTCATCAAAGGAAGTCAGAACAAAACAGCCATTGTCTAAAGTCGGATCGATAGCCACGCTCCAGCCGCCGACTTCTTTCCATTGGATTGTCTCTTGGTCAGCTAAGACAATCCGTGGCATGGCAGCAATGAATGCGAGTACGAAATATAAAAGGCGCACGAGGGCAGCTCCCCAAAGTACCAGTTGGGCAATAGGCGCACAGTAACTACCGAAAGTCGAGTCACTGTGCAGCTGCAATGCGCATCTTTTTCGCGCCAAGCGCGACCAAATGTTATTGCGCCGGCTGAAGCTCGGCCGCTTGGAAGCGATAGGTGGTCGAGCAGAACTCGCAGGTGACCGATATCTCGCCATTTTCCTGGCTGGCCTCGATCTCCTCGGCGGTGAAACCCTGCAGCACGTGACCGATCTTTTCCCGCGAGCAGCTGCAGCGGTCGAAGACGGCGCGCGGTTCGTAGACGCGCACGCCGCGCTCGTGGAACAAGCGGAACAACAGCCGCTCGGTGCCGACCTGCGGATCGGTCAGTTCATCGGCATCGATGGTCTCGACCAGCGAGCGGGCTTCGACCCAGGCGTCGTCCTCGCCATGCGGGCGGTCGCCGGTGTCGCCGTCACCGCCGTGGAGATCGGGCTGGCGCATGCGCTCCGGCGCCTCCGGCAGGAACTGGGCGACGAGGCCGCCCGCCCGCCAGCGATGGCGCGGCTTGCCGGCGTCATCGCGGTCGAAGAGTTCGGCCGCGGCAAGGCGCACGCGCGTCGGGATCTGTTCCGACTGGCGGAAATAGACACCGGCGATCTCCTCGAGCGAGGTGCCGTCGAGCGCGACGATGCCCTGATACGGCTGGGCGAACTTGCCCTGATCGATAGTGAAGGCGAGCACGCCCTTGCCGAGCAGCTGCTCCGGCTCGGTCTCGCCTGCCGCAACGGCCTTGTCGAGCAGCGCCCGATCGAAACGGGCATAGGCGCGCACATTCTCCGGCGTCGAGAAATCGGCGACGAGGAGATCGACCGGGCCGTCGCCCTTGGTCTGCACCGTGAATTTGCCTTCGAACTTCAACGAGGTGCCGAGCAGCACCGTCAGCACGACGACTTCGGCGAGCAGCCGGGCGACGGGTGCCGGATAATGATGGCGCTCAAGGATGGCATCGAGCATCGGGCCGAGCTGGACGGCGCGGCCGCGCACATCCAGACCTTCTACCTGAAAGGGGACGACATGGTCATCGCCGGCGAAATCGAACTGGCCGAGGGCGGCTGCAGCTTCTGCCATGGCTTTCACTCCTAGTTTTCAAGCGAAGGGTCAGCGTGCCCCTCGCTCGCGCGGCCGCAAGTCTCCGACGCGCGGCGTCCGATTATGGTTCAGATCGCGCCCAGGCACCAAGCAAGAATCGACTTCTGCGCATGAAGACGGTTTTCCGCCTCATCGAAGACCACGGATTGCGGGCCGTCGATCACGTCATCCGTCACTTCCTCACCGCGATGCGCCGGCAGGCAATGCATGAACAATGCATCGTTGCCGGCCTTGGCCATCAAGGCCGCATTGACCTGATAAGGCTGGAAGACATTGTGACCCCGGGCCCGATGTTCCTGATTCATGGAGACCCAGGTATCGGTCACCACGCAATCGGCGCCTGCGACCGCACGGTCGGCATCATGGCAGAGCATGATTTCGGCGCCCTCATTGCGGGCCCAGTTCAGATAGTGATCCTTGGGTTCGGAACCAAGAGGCACGGCCATGTTCATGCGGTAGCCGAAGCGCGCCGCCCCTTCCACCAGCGAATGCAGCACATTGTTGCCGTCGCCGGTCCAGGCGATGGTCTTGCCCTTGATCGGGCCGCGATGCTCTTCGAAGGTCATGATATCGGCCATGATCTGGCAGGGATGGGTGTCGTCCGTCAGCGCATTGATCACAGGCACGGTCGCATGCTCGGCAAGCTCCAGCAGCCTGGAATGCTCGGTGGTGCGGATCATGATCGCATCGACATAGCGCGACAGCACCTTGGCGGTGTCGCCGATCGTCTCGGCGCGGCCGAGCTGCATTTCGGTGCCCGACAGGAAAAGCGTTTCGCCGCCGAGCTGGCGCATGCCGACGTCGAAGGAGACGCGGGTGCGCGTCGACGGCTTCTCGAAGATCATCGCCAGCATCTTGCCGGCGAGCGGCTTGTCGCCCGTGCCGGCCTTGAAGGCCTGCTTGCGGGAAAGCGCATCATTCATGATGGTTCTGAGGTCGGCCGATGTGACGGCCGAAAGATCGAGGAAATGTTTAGGAGCCATGTTCTTACCTGTCGCGCGCCCGAAGGCGGCAATCCCTTTCAAGCCGTCTTCTTGATCTTGGCGACGCGGACGCTCTCGGCGGCGCGCTCGAGACGTACGAGCCCCTCGCGGGCTTCCTCGGCGGTGACGACGAGCGGCGGAAGAAGGCGGATGACGTTGTCGCCGGCCGGCACGCCGAGCAGATGCGCGGCGCGTATCGCCTGCAGCAGTTCGGCCGAGGGAACGGCCGCCTTGACGCCGAGCAGCAGCCCCTCGCCTCTGATATCTTCGATCACATCGGGATAACGATCCTTGAGCGATGCCAGCCCCTGACGGAGGACGAGCGCGACGTCGCGCACCTGCTGCAGGAACCCATCGGCGAGAATGACGTCGAGCACGGCGCTGCCGACGGCCATGGCGAGCGGATTGCCGCCATAGGTCGAACCATGGGTGCCGGCCTTCATGCCGGAGGCGGCTTCGGCCGTTGCGAGGCAGGCGCCGAGCGGAAAGCCGCCGCCGATGCCCTTGGCAACCGCCATGATGTCAGGCGTGATGCCGGACCATTCATGGGCAAAGAGCTTGCCGGTGCGACCGACGCCCGTCTGGACCTCGTCGAGGATCAGCAGCAGGCCCTTTTCGTCGCAGATCTGACGAAGCGCCTTCATGAAGTCTGGAGTCGCCGGACGCACGCCGCCCTCGCCCTGCACCGGCTCAATCAGAATGCCGGCCGTGGCATCGGTGATCGCGGCGCGCACCGCTTCGATGTCGCCGAAAGCCACCTGATCGAAACCCGGCGCCTTGGGACCGAAACCTTCGAGATATTTCTCCTGGCCGCCGGCGGCGATCGTCGCGAGCGTGCGTCCGTGGAAGGCGCCCTCGAAGGTGATGATATGGAAACGCTCGGGATGGCCCTTGGAATACTGATAGCGGCGGGCCGTCTTGATCGCGCATTCGAGCGCCTCGGCGCCCGAATTGGTGAAGAACACCTTGTCGGCGAAGGTGGCGTCCGTCAGGCGTTTGGCGAGGCGCTCCTGGCCAGGAATCTCATAGATGTTGGAGAGGTGCCAGACCTTGTCGGCCTGCTCCTTCAACGCGGCAACCACATGCGGATGGCTGTGGCCGACGGAGGTGACGGCGACGCCGGCGCCGAAATCGAGGTAACGCTCGCCGCCTTCGGTGATCAGCCACACGCCCTCGCCTCGCTCGAACCGCAACGGGGCGCGAGAATAGGTGTCATAAAGCGGCGCGGCTTCAGCCATAGCGCGGGTCTCCCGGTCAGCGTTGTCAGGCACGGACTCCGGCTAAGAAAACCGCGCCCGAAAAATCAAAAATGCCGCCTTTCGGCGGCAGGCGGTACTATTTCCTTTTCGCGCTGCAATGTCAACAAAACTGCGCCCTTAGCGCATGCAGCAAGCTTGTACAGCGGCATTTCCCGCCTTCAACAGGCATTATTGCAGAAATGACACGCAGGGGCAGCAAGTTGGGGAAAACTCGGAATTCGATTCATCCGGATTCCCGCGACTCTTGTCACGGAGTCAGCCTCACACTAGGTTAAAGTTCAATTACTAGACTGCATGCGGCGGAACTAGTCACCAAAATTGATCAAGCGTTTCTTGTTTCGGAGGCTTCCGGGACAACGGTGAGGGATTCTGCCATCACCAACGCAAAAGGTGGAGACAGGGCATGAACTGGACAGACGAGCGGGTCGAGAAACTCAAGAAGCTTTGGTCCGAAGGGCTGAGCGCCAGCCAGATCGCGGCGCAGCTTGGCGGGGTCAGCAGAAATGCCGTTATCGGCAAGGTGCACAGGCTGAGCCTTCCGGGCCGTGCCAAGGCCGGCGGCACGACCACCGCGGCGCGCACACCGAAGCGCCAGACATCAGCGCCACGGGCGCCGAACTACGCCTCCCGGATCACCACCCGCACCGTGACCCGCCAGCAGGGCGCAACGATGCTGAAGGAAGAGATCGAGGTCGATGGCGTCGAGGAAATGGACTATGTGCCGGCCGGCAACGTGGTCGTGCCGATTTCCCGCCGCCTCGGCCTGACGGAGCTGACCGAACGCACCTGCAAGTGGCCGGTCGGCGATCCGCTCAAGGACGACTTCCACTTCTGCGGCTGCGAATCCCCGGACAATTCGCCCTATTGCAGCTATCACCAGAAGCTTGCCTACCAGCCGGTCAACGAACGCCGCCGGGCGGCCGCTCGGGTGAGCTGAGGGGCGATCGCCGGACATGAAAAACGGGCCGAGCGGCCCGTTTTTTATTGGTTCGCGCCAATAGCGCCGCTCATTCAGCGTCGACCACCGGTCTCGACCCGTCCTTCGGCCCCCGCTTACATGCCGCAACGTCTCGATTCCCTCTTCTCCCCTGCGGGGAGAAGGTGCCCGTAGGGCGGATGAGGGGCCGGCGAAGCCGGTCCTTCCCAACAATGCCATGTGAACTTCGGTCGTGTTGGGCGCTTGCCGTTGACGTGATGGGATAGGTGATGACGGGAGGGTGTGCCGTGTGGCCCCCTCATCCGCCTGCCGGCACCTTCTCCCCGAGGGGAGAAGAGATTTGCCGCACTCTTTCCGTTCCCCACCAACCTCTCATGGGGCACGTCCCCTCACCCCGTCCGTGTTCGGGAGCTCAAGCTTCCATCGAATAACCGGCGCCACGGACGGTGCGGATGACGTCCTGCATGTTGGAGAAGTTCAGCGCCTTGCGCAGGCGGCCGACATGGACGTCGACGGTGCGTTCGTCGACATAGATATCGTGGCCCCAGACGCCATCGAGCAGCTGTGAGCGGGAGAAGACCCGGCCCGGCGACGACATCAGGAATTCCAAGAGGCGGAATTCGGTCGGGCCGAGGCGGACTTCGCGGCTCTTGCGATGGACGCGATGGGTTTCGCGGTCGAGCTCGATATCGCCGCACTTCAGCACCGAGGACAGCACCTCGGGGCGTGCACGGCGCAGCATCGCCTTGACGCGGGCGACGAGTTCGGGAGTCGAGAAGGGTTTGACGACGTAATCGTCGGCGCCGGTCGACAGGCCGCGGACGCGCTCGCTCTCCTCGCCGCGCGCCGTCAGCATGATGATCGGCAGCCGCTCGGTTTCCGGCCGCATGCGCAGGCGCCGGCAGAGTTCGATGCCGGAGACGCCGGGCAGCATCCAATCCAGGATGAGAAGGTCGGGCGTGCGTTCCTGCAGCCTGATTTCGGCCTCGTCGCCACGCAGAATGGTATCGACTTCGAAGCCTTCGGCTTCAAGATTATAGCGAAGAAGTACGCTGAGCGCTTCCTCGTCTTCAACAACTGCGACTCTCGGGATCATGCGTGTCCGTCTCCTCGCACACGAGCCTTAAACCGGGGGCGATTTAAACAGGCGTCCTGCGCAAATTCAGAAATTGGCTGCGACCTCTTTGCGCGCCCCGAACGGGCGCGCACGCAATCGATTGATCGGAAGATTATTCCGTCGCGGCGCCGACGGTGTTGGCGCTGTCATCCTTCGGGCGATCGCCTTCCGGCTGCGCGCCCGTCGCCATGTAATAGATCGTCTCGGCGATGTTGGTGGCATGGTCGCCGATGCGCTCGATGTTCTTGGCGCAGAAGAGCAGATGCGTGCAGCTCGTGATGTTGCGCGGATCTTCCATCATATAGGTCAGGAGTTCGCGGAACAGCGAGGTGTACATCGCGTCGATTTCGTTGTCGCGCTCGCGGATAGCGGTCGCCTTGTCGGCGGCCCGTGTCGTATAGACGTCGAGCACTTCCTTGAGCTGGACGAGCGCCAGCTCGGAGAGATGCTCGAGGCCGCGGGCGAGCTTGCGTGGAACGCCGGTGCTCTGGACGGCGATAACGCGCTTGGCGGTATTCTTGCCGAGGTCGCCGACGCGTTCGAGATCGGCGGCGATGCGGATCGAACCCATGATCTCGCGCAGGTCCGAGGCCATCGGCTGCCGGCGGGCGATGGTGACGATCGCCTTGTCGCCGATTTCGCGCTCGGTGTGATCGAGGATCACGTCGTCGGAGATGACCTTCTGCGCCAGCGCGGTATCGCCATTGACCAGCGCACGGACGGATTCGGCGACCATCTGTTCGGCCAGGCCGCCCATTTCGGAAATCCGCCTGGAGAGGAACTTCAGATCATCATCATAGGCAGAATAAATATGTGTCGATGCCATGGGGCTTTGTCCTCGAATAAGGGGAAGGCTTCGGATGGCCGCAATCAGCCGAAGCGACCCATGATGTAGTCCTGGGTACGCGGATCATCCGGATTGGTGAACATCTTGTCGGTGTCGTTCTCCTCGACGAGATTGCCGAGGTGGAACATGGCGGTGCGCTGCGAAACGCGCGCGGCCTGCTGCATCGAGTGCGTGACGATGACGATCGTGTAGTTCTCGCGCAGCTCGTGGATGAGCTCCTCGACCTTGGCGGTGGCGATCGGGTCAAGCGCCGAGCAGGGTTCGTCCATCAGGATAACCTCAGGGCTGACGGCGACGGCGCGGGCAATGCACAAGCGCTGTTGCTGACCGCCGGAGAGGCCGGTACCGGATTCATGGACGCGATCCTTGACCTCATTCCAAAGGCCGGCGCGCTGCAGGCTGGTCTCGACGATCTGGTCGAGGTCGGCCTTCGACTTGGCTAGGCCATGAATGCGCGGGCCATAAGAGACGTTTTCATAGATCGACTTCGGGAACGGGTTCGGCTTCTGGAACACCATGCCGACGCGGGCGCGTAGTTCGACGACGTCGATATCCGGATCATAGATATCGTCGCTATCAAGCGTGATCTTGCCGGTGACGCGGCACCCCTCGATCGTGTCGTTCATGCGGTTGAGGCTCCGCAGGAAGGTCGACTTGCCGCAGCCCGACGGGCCGATCAGGGCGGTTACGGTGTTTTCGCGAATGTTCAGGTTCACGTCGAAAAGCGCCCGCTTTTCGCCGTAGTAAACCGAGACATCCTGTCCGATCATCTTATACGGGACGTTGCTCATCTTCTGATCCAGCGCCTTTTCAACTGCAGCTTCCGTCAACATGTTCATGATGTTTAACTCCGTTTACCAGCGGCGCTCGAAGCGACGACGCAAGAGAATGGCACCCATGTTCATGGCGACCAGGAACAGGAGCAGGACGATGATGGCACCCGAAGTACGCTCAACGAAGGCGCGTTCGGCCTCGTTCGCCCACATATAGACCTGCACCGGCAGGGCCGTCGAGGGCTCGAGCGGCGTCGTGGGCGCATTGGCGACGAAGGCGACCATGCCGATCAGGAGCAGCGGCGCGGTCTCGCCGAGCGCATGCGCCAGGCCGATGATGGTGCCGGTGAGAATGCCGGGCATGGCAAGCGGCAGGACATGGTGGAACACCATCTGCATCTTCGAGGCGCCGAGGCCCAAGGCGGCGGCGCGGATCGAGGGCGGCACGGCGCGCAATGCGGCGCGGGTCGCGATGATGATCGTCGGCAGCGTCATCAGCGTCAGCACCAGGCCGCCGACCAGCGACGCCGAGCGCGGCAGACCGATGAAGTTGATGAAGACGGAAAGGCCGAGCAGACCATAGACGATCGACGGGACGGCGGCGAGGTTGTTGATGTTGACCTCGATCAGGTCCGTCAGCCTGTTCTTCGGCGCGAACTCTTCGAGATAGATCGACGCCGCCACACCGATCGGCAGCGACAGCACGAGCACGATCAGCATCAGATAGAGCGATCCGATGAGGGCGACGCCGAGGCCGGCGGCTTCGGGACGGCTGGAATTGCCGTTGACGAAAAGGCCGCTGTTGAACTGCTTCTGAAGCGCGCCGTCCGCCTTCAGCTGGTTCATCCAGGCCACCTGCTTGTCGTTGACCTTGCGGTTCTTCTCATCGACGGAGAGATCGATCTGGCCCTTGTTGGCGCTGTCGACATTGGCGTCGGCGAGCAGGGTGACCTCGACCGTCTTGCCGATGATCGAGGGATCGGCGACGACCAGATCACGCAGCTGGATCGGCGCGCTCTTGGAGAGCATCGCGGTTGCGTCGCGCACGTCGGGACGGCTCGAGGCGTTGATGTTCAGCTGCTTGACGATCGCTTCGCGCAGCAGAACCGGATAATTGGCCGCGACCAGCACGGAAGGATCGGTCGCCCGCTTGTTGTTGGGGTCGATCGTCTTCTCCGTGAATTCGATCGGCAGGGTGATCGTCGTCTGCTGGAAGGCGGTGTAGCCCTTGCCGATCACCGTCCAGAGCAGGACAAAGAGGAAGATGAGGCCGAAGGCGATGGCGGCGATGCCATAGGCCTGGAACCGGCGCTCGGCGGCGTAGCGCCGCTTGATGCCGATATCGCGGCGGGCGGGCGCCTTGGAAACGGTGACGCCGGCGGGAGAAACAATATCCGTCATTCGTACTGCTCCCGGTATTTGCGCACAATGTAGAGCGCATAGATGTTGAGGCAAAGCGTGATGCAGAACAGCGTGATGCCAAGCGCGAAGGCAACCAGTGTCTGCGGCGAGGTGAATTCAAGGTCGCCTGTGAGCTGATTGACGATCTTGACGGTCACCGTGGTCATCGGTTCGAAGGGATTGATCTGGATGCGGGCGGCAACACCCGCGGCCAGCACGACGATCATGGTTTCGCCGATGGCGCGCGAGGCGGTCATCAGCAACGCGCCGACGATGCCGGGAAGAGCGGCCGGCAGCACCACCTTTTTGATGGTTTCGGAGCGGGTGGCGCCGAGACCGAGCGAACCGTCACGCAGCGCCCGCGGCACGGCGGTGATGATGTCGTCCGACAGCGAGGAGACGTAGGGGATCAGCATGATGCCCATGACGATACCGGCCGTCAGAACGCTCTGCGCCTGGATGAAGCTGCTGTAGTTGCCGGAGAGCAGGCCGCTGATCTGAGCGGAGAAATCGCGCAGGAACGGGCCGACGGTGACGAGGGCGAAGAAGCCGTAGACGATCGTCGGAATGCCGGCGAGCACTTCGAGCAGCGGCTTGGAGATCGAACGCACCTTCGGCGAGGCGTATTCGGCCATATAGATGGCGGCGAAGAGGCCGACCGGAACGGCGACCAGCATCGCCACCAGGCCGATATAAAGCGTGCCGAGCAGAAGCGGGACCAGGCCGAATTGGCCGAAGGACGAGCTGCCGGCGCCGGCAAAGCGCGGGTCCCAGACGGTGCCGAAGAAGAATTCGCCGGCGGGAACGACGGCAAAGAAGCGCGCGGCCTCCGACAGCATCGACAGCACGATGCCGATCGTCGTCAGGATGGCGATCGAGGAGGCGAGCAGCAGGCCCCAGAGCATGACGCGCTCGACGCGGTTGCGGGCGCGGAAGCGCGGCGTGATCGCGCGCAGCGCATAAAGGGCGCCGGCAACGGCCAGAACGAAGACGATCGCGGTCATGGCGAGGCGGCTCGTCAGGCTCATGGCGTTGAGCTTTTTGGCGGCCTCGACCATGTAAGGCTGCGGCTGACCGGCGAGCGGCACGCCCTTTTCGCTGAGCTTGGCCTGCAGGGCGGCTGGGTCGTTTGCCACCGCGGCGGCTTCGTCTGATGTCAGCATCGTCAGTCCGCGGGCGACCGTCGCCACCATCGAATAGCTCAGATCCTGTTCGACGGCGGCCTGGGCCTTGACGTCGTCAGGGAAGGCGCCGCGAACCGAAGACTGGATGATGCCGGGGCTGACGGAGAGCCAGACGCAGAGGACGATCAAGGCGGGAAGGACCGTCCAGATAGCGGCATAGGCGCCGTAATAGGCCGGTCGTGAATGCAATGCGGAGGACCTGCCTCCGGCAAGTGCTGCGGCACGGCTGCGGGCAACCAGATAGGCGGCCGCGCCGATCACCACAAGGCACAAAAGTATGACGGATGTGCTCATTCGTTACGTCCCCAGGCCCACGGCCCCCAAAAAGCGCGGCGGCTTCATCAGCCTGCCTGCGGCTTCCAATCATGGAGAAGGAATTCAAACCCTGCATCGGATACTGGCGCGCAGGGACATAAAGTAATGCCGGCGCGGGCTACGAGAGCGCCGCGCCGGCAAGGTTATTACATGGACTTGCCGGCTTCGACAGCCTTGCGGATCGCTTCGCGCTCGGCATCCGGAGCGGCAACCAGGCCATATTCAGCCAGCGGGCCGTCGGGGCCGATCATCTGGTCGGATACGAAGAAGTTGACGTATTCCTTCAGGCCCGGAACGGCACCGAGATGTGCCTTCTTGACGTAGAAGAACAGCGGTCGGGAAACCGGGTAAGTGCCGTTGGCGATCGTTTCGACGGACGGAACGATGCCGTTCACCGTAGCGACCTTGAGCTTGTCGGCATTGTTTTCATAGAAGGAAAGGCCGAATACGCCGACGCCGGTCTTGTTGGCGGCGATGCGTGCGAGGGTTTCCGGATAGTCGCCGTCGATGTCGACTGCAGCGCCGTCCTTGCGGACTGCGACGCAGGCCTTGGTCTGGGCAGCCTTGTCGGAGATTTCCTTGGCGATGACATCGAGAGCGCCGGAAGCCTTGCAGCCGGCGGCCAGGACGTTCTGTTCGAAGACTTCGCGCGTGCCGTGCTTTTCGCCCGGAATGTAGGCGGCGATATCAACAGCGGGGAGCTTCGGGTTGACTTCCGACCACTTCTTGTAGGGGTTGGCGACGAGCTTGCCGTCGACGACAACCTGGGCAGCCAGCGCCTTGTAGATGTCGGCGGGAACGTAAGCGACATCGGGGTTGCCGGAATCGGTTGCGAAGACGATGCCGTCATAACCGATCTTGACCTCCTGGATGTCCGTTACGCCGGCTGCCTTGCAGGCTTCGGCTTCGTTCTTGTTGATCGGGCGCGAAGCGTTTGCGATGTCGATGGTGTCTTCACCAACGCCCTTGCAGAATTCCTTCAGACCAGCACCCGTGCCGCCGGATTCGACGACCGGGGTCTTGAACTGGGTGAAGGTCTCGCCGAAGGACTCGGCAACGATCTTGGCGTAAGGCAGGACGGTGGACGAACCAGCAACCTGGATCTGGTCACGGGCGGCGGCAGCGCCAGCGAAGGCAGCAGTTGCAGCGAGCGCGGCAACGGTGAGCTTGAAGGTGTTCATTTGAATCTCCCGGGCATTGGGCTTGTGTGAGTGCGGCCTATCGAGAGGCCCTCGCAGTTCCTTTTTTCATCGGCGGGACTCTCTTAGCGCTGTAAGCACCGTCCTTTTATGTCAAATCCGTGAAACATTTGTGACAGTTTAACATATTGATTTATAACGATAAATTTTATGGACCCCGCCTGAACGTGTCGACGGTTGGCAAAGTTTGGATCGCCGCTCGACCTTGCATTGCAAGTCTACCACACGTGACCGGCGGTTGCGGAAAGGCATCCTGGCCCTTCCCGCCTGCATTCTTTCATTCAGGTCCACCCGTGGGATCTGCCCCTCATCCGCCTGCCGGCACCTTCTTGGATAAGAAAAATGTAGGATATTGATGCTTGCCGGGCGGGTGGCCGCCCGCCCGGCAGCTGGTTGTCGGATCGTCACCTTCTTAGCCGTTTGGGGCTGTGGGGAGCAGGATCGCAACCGGCTCTTCATCTGGCCCGTGTGGTTGCAGGAACCTTGGGGTTCGTATCCAAGACAGGGACGACGAAGATGACCGATAATAGCATGATCTGTGCCGGAATCGATGTCGGCAAAAGCCATCTCGACATTGCCCTTCATCCCAGCCGCGCAAGGCTGAGGGTCACTTATGACGCTGCTGGCCTGAAGGCGCTTGACGCCTTTCTTCAAGAGCATGACGTCAGCCGCATCGGCTTCGAAGCCTCCGGCGGCTATGAATGGCGGTTGCTGGCGCATCTGCGGGCCGGCAAGCGGCCGGCGGCGCGTCTGCAGCCGGCGCAATTGCGCTTCTTCGCCAAGAGCCGGCTCAAGCGAGCCAAGAACGATCGCCTCGATGCCGTGCTGATTGCGCTCTTCACGGCAAGCCTCGAGCAGTTGCCGGCGCTGCCGGACGCACGCTTCGACAAACTGGCCGCCGAACTGACCTATCTGGAACAGATCGAGCAGCAGATCGCCCTGGTCAAGACCTTTGCCGAGACCGCCTTGTCGGAGGCGATCAAGCGCCGTCATGCGCGCGAGGTCGCCCGCCTCGAAACCTGCCGCAAGGCCCATCTGCTGCGGCTCGAAAAGACGGTTCGCGACGATTGCGACCTTTCGCAACGGCTCGATCTGCTGACCTCTATCAAAGGCATCGGGCTGCGCAGCGCCCTGTGCTTGATCATTCGGCTGCCCGAACTCGGCCATGCCAGCCGCGCCGAGATCGCCGCCCTTGCCGGCGTCGCACCCTATGACGACGATAGCGGAAAATATCACGGCAGACGCCGCATCCAGGGTGGTCGCGAACGCCTGCGAAAGAGCCTGTTCATGTGCGCATTCACGGCAACCAGGCACAATCCGGATCTCGCCGCTTTCTACACGCGCTTGCGTCAGAGCGGAAAGGAGCACCTGTGCGCCGTTATAGCCGTCGCCCGAAAACTCATCGTTCTCGCCAACACAATCCTCTTTCGCAAGACCGAATGGACGCCACAACACCGCAAGAATTAAACATGGTTGCTCCCCGTTTTGACGGGGAGAAGGGAATATGCCGCGACCTCTCCGTCCCACCCAATAACTCTCGACAGGGCACGTCCCTTCTCCCCGTCATTACGGGGAGAGGGTTAGGGTGAGGGGCAATCGCACGACATGCCATCGTTATTCACGCACGGCTGGAAAGAACCGCAAATCCATTGCCTCGACGCGTTCGACCAGCCGCCCGTCGCAGATCGCAACGATGGTGTCCAGCACAGATGGCAGCGCGCTCAGTACATCTACGTTCCAGAAACGAACCACCGACCAGCCATTGCCGGTCATGAAGGCATCCCGGATTCCATCCCGTCGGCTGTCCGCATGTTGGCTGCCATCAATCTCGACCACGAGCCGCAGTTCCCGGCAGGCAAAATCTGCAAAGTAGGGACCGATCGGCATTTGCCGCACGAACTTGTTTCCGTTGAGGCGGCGGTCGCGCAGTTCCTTCCACAACTTGTCCTCTGCGTCGTTATCCGACTGGCGCAGGGATCGCGCTCGGGCGATGGTTTTGGGTTTGGAACCTCTCATTGACGTTTTTCCTTGTGACTTGCCGCTCATCTGGGTGCCGCCACCTTCTCCCCGTAAACGGGGCGAAGGGGATATGCCGCAACCTCTCGGCTCCCCGCAAGCCTCTCGCATGGCACGTCCCCTCGCCCCGTTTACGGGGAGAGGGTTAGGGTGAGGGGCAGTATCCGCGGTACGCATCGCTAATCGCTCGCGTCGCGTCCCACGCTAGAACCGCACGGTAAAAACGGTGCCCTTGCCGACTTCGGACTTGACGATCAGCCGGGCGCGGTGGCGGGTCAGGATATGTTTGACGATCGCAAGGCCGAGGCCGGTGCCCTTCTTCGAGCGGCTGTCCTCGATGCTGACGCGATAGAAGCGTTCCGTCAGGCGCGGTACGTGCTCGGCCGGGATGCCCGGCCCCTTGTCGATGATGCTGACCTCCACCGGCTCCCCGGAGCCGTTCTTCAGCCTGACATCGACGACCTTGCCTTCCTGGCCATATTTGCAGGCATTCTCCATCAGGTTCTCGAAGACCTGGACAAGCTCGTCGCGGTCTCCCAGCACCTCGACCTTGCCATCGGGCAGATGCAGGTTGATGTCGACGCCGACATCCCTGGCAAGCGGCACCAGCGAGTCGCGGACATGGCCGAGCAGCGGTACCAGATCGACCTTCTCATCCGGCGCAATGTGCGATTTCAGCTCCAGACGGGAGAGCGACAGCAGGTCATCGACCAGCCTGCTCATACGCGTCGTCTGGTCGAGCATGATGTTCAGAAACTGCGCCTGCGCCTTCTGATCGTTCTTCGCCGGCCCCTGAATGGTCTCGATGAAGCCGCGCAGGGAGGCCAGCGGCGTGCGCAGTTCATGGCTGGCATTGGCGACGAAATCCGATCGCATGCGGTCGATGCGGCGGACCTCAGATATATCGCGGAAGGACAGGATGAAAAACCGCTCCGGCTCTCCGTCGGCCCGGAACTCGACGGGCGCGCTGCGGACGATATAGACGCGCTCGGACGGCAGCCGCTCAGAGTGTTCGATCTGGTTCGGCGCATTGGTGGCGATCGTTTCGCGCACCATGTCGAGCACGCCCGGCGAGCGCAGCCGGGCCGATATATGAGCGCCGAGCGCCACCTCGCCGAAGGCCTTTTCGGCCGCGCGGTTCTGGAACAGTACCGAGGCGTCGTCCGATAGCACCATCACAGGGATATCGAGGCCGGCAAGGGTGGCGGCAATGTCAGGCAGGCGGCTCGGCGGCGCTTGCGGCTCCGTCTCCGCGGGCTCGGCGGATTCGGCCTTGAGCACAGGTGCCTCGTTGAACAGCGCGGTGAAGATCATGACGAGCAGCAGGACGAGCACGACCCACTTGTTCATGCCGGCGGCAAGAGCGACAAGCGCGCTGAGGATGGCCGCAAGCAGCACCGGCCGTTCGCGCCGGATGCGCGCCAACAGGCTTTTTCTCCAGGGAATTTCGTCTTGCAACTGGGCCTCGCGGCGTCGATTCGTTTTTCTTTATATTGAACTCTGCCTGATAGCGGCAATTCATGACAGAAGTATTCGGCCGGCGCCCTTGCAAGCGCAAGAGCCCGGCGGAAGCGGGAGAAAAATGATTGCCGTCAAGCGAAAGATTTGATTTTCAACGGTAAATATGTTCGCCTGCGGCAAGGGGCCACCAGCGCAGGAGGAGCATATGGGCGAGGATATCGAAAGCAGGGCCGTGGAGCTCGATATCCGCGGCAAGAAGCGCATCTTCGACGTCGATAATCCGGTGCTGCCGGACTGGGTGGAGGAGCATGCGCTTGAGTCCGGCGGGTTTCCCTACAAGAAGAAGCTCAGCGAAGAAGACTATCTGGAGCAGCTGGAAAAACTGCAGGTGGAACTCGTCAAGGTGCAGTTCTGGCTGCAGGCGACCGGCAAGCGGGTGATGGCGCTGTTCGAGGGGCGGGACGCGGCCGGCAAGGGCGGCGCGATTTCGGCCTCCTCGGCGCATATGAATCCGCGCCTTGCGCGCGTCGTGGCGCTCGCCAAGCCGACCGAGCGCGAGCAGGGGCAATGGTATTTCCAGCGTTATGTCGCGCAGTTTCCGACCTCGGGCGAATTCGTGCTGTTCGACCGCTCCTGGTACAACCGGGCCGGCGTCGAGCCGGTGATGGGGTTCTGCACGCCGCAGCAATATGAAGGCTTCCTCAAACAGGCGCCGCAGCTCGAAAAGATCCTTGCCCATGAGGGCATCTTCCTCTTCAAATTCTACCTCGACATCGGCCGGGAGATGCAGCTCAAGCGTTTCCACGACCGCAGGCACGATCCGCTGAAGGTCTGGAAGCTTTCGTCGATGGATATCGCGGCACTGACGAAATGGGGCGATTACAGCAAAAAGCGCGACCGGATGCTGAAGGAAACCCATACGGATTTCGCGCCATGGAGCGTCATCCGCGCCAATGACAAGCGGCGGGCGCGCCTGCAACTCATCCGCCACATGCTGAACAGGATGGATTATGAGGGCAAGGACAAAACGGCGCTCGGCGAAGTCGACGAAGAGATCATCGGCTCGGGCCCCGGCTTCCTGAAATAGACTGGCTTCCTGGAATAGGCGCGAAAGGCCGCATCACTGCCCCGGCAGGATGCGGATCGCGAAGAGGTTGATGCCGCGCGCCTTGCCGTCGAGATCGCTGTTGATGACAAGCGTGCCCGGTGCATTCGGCGCGAGCGAGCGGTCGAACTTCACCTGCAGCAGCGCATCCGACTTTTCGCGGGTGACGCTGAAGCGATGGCGGGCGCAGTTGCCGAGCGACTGGAAATTGCATTCGACGGTCACCTGCGTCGGCTCGTCGGTCGTCGATTGCAGTGTCAGCGCGATGGTCGAGGATTTGCCGGCAAGCTGCTGCAGCACCGAGGCGGGAACGCTGACCGAGATGTTGCCGTCGGCCGCACCGCTTTCGGAAATCAGGCGCACGGCCGGGCCGTCATTCTCGGTGATGTTTTCGGTGCGCGCCCGCGGGCCGCTTTTGATCTTGTCGGCCTCATCGGGCTTGAACACCGGGATCCAGTCGGCCGAAAAGCTGTTCTGTGGATCGATGGTCACCGGCTGATTGGTGTTGGCGGCCGGATTGCCGGCGCTGCCGTCATTGCCGGTGAAATCCTCAGGCTGGGTGCTGGCCGGCGGATTGGCGACGCTGGTATCGCGCTCGGCGGCCGTCAGCAGCAGGCCCGAGGTGTAGGCCCACCAGGCGCCGATGCCGATGAAGGCCAGCAGGACGCACCAGACGAGAAGCCTCGAGAAGAACTTGCGCGGCTTGCGGCGGCCCGCCGCCCGCTCCGGGCGGAAATCCATATTGGCGGCGCGCTGGCCGCGCCCTAGCCGCTCGTCGCCGACCGGGGCGGCTGCGAGATGATCGGCATTGCTCGCATGCACTGTGTCGAGGCTCGACTCGTCGCTGCGGTGCATGACCACCTCGGGAGCGCGGGTCTCGCCCGCCGCCACCGGGTTGTCGATCAGGCTGTCGATATCGGCCACGTCGCCCCGGCGAGCCGGCGGCGGCGGCATTTCGACGACCGGCGGCACCGGCACTTCGGGCGGTCTCTGGCGAGGGTGAAGACGGTCGCGCTCCTCGCTTTCGATGGCGTGGATCGTGGTTTCCAGGCGATGGCGGTGATGGGCGACGGCATCGGCATCGGTGATATCCTGCTTGCGCAGGCCCGCTTCCAGAGCCTGGCGGGCGGATTGATAGATCCTCGCTCGAACTTCCGGGTTGTCGCGATCGGCATTTTCGAGCGCTGTTCTGATGGCCGTTTCTAATCCGCTCACGTCTCGTCCTTCACCTTGAACCCGGCATCGGACTGCAATCCCCGCCGTTCTCCATCAAAATTCGGTAGCGGCAAGCGCGGCAAACCGCAAGCCTTGCCGCCCGGCCCGACGTTGGTCGCGGCGATAATCGCCGGCTTTGGCGGCTTGCGGGCCCTACCTCATTCATTATGCGCGCGGTATATATGGGCCTGAAATCGACGAAGGCGTGGCAGCCGCTCTTTTATCGGCTTTTCTTCTCTGTTATGAGATTGACGTTTTCGTAAACGTCAATGCGAGCGGTGAACCATGGCCCTGCCCCCGATCCTCAAGGACAAACTCAGACTGCCGGTGATCGGCTCGCCGCTCTTCATCATTTCGCATCCGGCGCTGACCTTAGCCCAATGCAAGGCAGGCGTCGTCGGCGCCTTTCCGGCGCTGAACGCCCGGCCGGAAAGCCAGCTCGACGAATGGCTGGCCGAGATCACCGAAGAGCTTGCCCGCCACAACGCGACCCATCCGGAACGGCCGGCCGCCCCCTTTGCCGTCAACCAGATCGTCCACATGTCGAACAAGCGGCTGGAGCACGACCTTTCGCTCTGCGTCAAATACAAGGTGCCGATCGTCATCTCCTCGCTCGGCGCCGTGCCCGAGGTCAATGCCGCGGTGCATTCTTATGGCGGCATTGTGCTGCATGACATTATCAACAACCGCCACGCCCATTCGGCGATCCGGAAGGGTGCGGACGGGCTGATCGCGGTTGCCGCCGGCGCCGGCGGCCATGCCGGCACGCTCTCGCCCTTCGCACTCGTCCAGGAGATCCGCGAATGGTTCGACGGGCCGCTGCTGCTTGCCGGGGCGATTTCCACCGGCGGCGCTATCCTCGCCGCAGAAGCGATGGGCGCCGACATGGCCTATATCGGCTCGCCCTTCATCGCCACGCAAGAGGCACGCGCCGCGCCCGCCTACAAGCAGGCGATCGTGGACGGCGCAGCCAACGACATCGTCTACTCCAACTACTTCACCGGCGTGCACGGCAATTATCTCAAGCCCTCGATCGTCGCCGCCGGCATGGACCCCGACAACCTGCCCGTCGCCGACCCGTCGAAAATGGATTTCGAACAGGCGACCGGCGGCGCCAAGGCCTGGAAGGACATATGGGGCAGCGGCCAGGGCATCAGTGCCGTCAAGGCGGTGGAACCGGTGGCAAAGCTCGTCGACCGGCTGGAGGCCGAATACAAGGCCGCCCGCGCCCGCCTCTCGCTCTGAGGGTGTTCCACACCCCCGCCTCTTTTTTGCCAAAGGCATGACAGGGTGCTTGAAATCTTCAAACAATGCCTGTATCAGCGCCATGCAAATCGCAGGCCGGACGCTTCGGCCGCCAAATGCCGCTTTAGCTCAGTCGGTAGAGCACATCATTCGTAATGATGGGGTCACGTGTTCGAGTCACGTAAGCGGCACCATTTTTCCAGATCAACATATCGATGATCATTTTACGACAAGCCTTATCCACCTCGCAAGGCTAAAGCGCCGCGAATCTGATATGCATTGCAGCGTCAGGATGCAGAGGCGGAACATGCTGGACTTTCTCGAATATATCTATGGGCAGTCGTACAAGCATCTCAAAGCCATTGTCTTCAACCAGGGGAGCCCGCTTCACCGCACCATCATGTCGCTCTACGTCAGCATCATGGAGCAGACCTACAACGCCCTGGTTTTATTGCGCGCAGATCAGCATGCCACGCTAGACATCATCTTCAGATCAACGCTCGAAGCGTATGTGGATCTGATAAATCTGTGCAACGATCCTGAATACCTTAAGCAGATGCAGGCTTCTTTCCACGACCAGTGGATTAAGCTGGCCCAGCACGGCGTGCGCGGAGGCAATCCGTTCCTTATCAAATTCGAGAACAGCACTGATGCCGCGCAGCGGCTTGCGGAGCACCAAGCCGGGCTGGCTGCTCTGGGCGTAAAGCCAATGAGCATCTACGAGAAATTCAGGCTCGCCGGGTTCGAGCAAATCTATCAGTCCGTCTACAACAGCCTCTGCAACGAGTCCCACAACAACATCAGAGCGCTAACCCTCCGGCATTTCCGGTTTGACGAGAACGAGAACCCACAGCTTGTGATGTTCGCGGAGCCATCACCCGATAGCTTGAACGGTACCCTGAGCGGTTATCTTTCTGCCCTATCTGACACCACCCATATCGTTCACACCTACTTCAAAACGAAGGCGCTGCCAGAAATAGAAAGCTTCCGCGCCGAGCACTCCCGCTTCATCGAAGATTTTGAGGCGAAGATGCAGGCCGATGGACTTAATCCGTAGGCCCCTCCCGTCAATCTGGACGAGACCTTGCTGCCATGCATAATGCAGCGGGGGTAGGGACTCTTATGAATATCAAATGCGGGTTTTCCGGCTGTGGCTTGTCCTTAGCGTGCTATGGATGATCGTCGTCGCCTTCTTCAGCTGGGAAGTTGTTCGGCGCGATGAATGGTGGTCCGGTGACCCCGATATCTACGCAGATCTCCCAGTTCGCTGTGAGAACGTGAAGGGTACGGCGGATGTGGACTATGCGCTACGAGAAGCACCCGAGCCGTGGAACGCTTACCGTACGCCTGGCTTCGCTTGCTGGTACACTGAGCATCGCTTCCGCCAACTCTTTCCCAGCTACGCCTCTATCAGCCATGCGAAGCTTGGTGAAATGCTCTACGAGAACCTTGGTTGGGAATCGGTCAAGGACCGCGATAAGTTCGAGCGCACGAAGCCGTTGCTCATGGGAGCATTTCTGCCACCGTTTGGTCAGTCTTGCCATCGGCGCCGCCTTTGTTTGGGCGTTCTCAGGGTTCGCGCGGCGTCCGAACCCTGATCTATAACTTTAGTGCGCCGGCGATCTTTCGCCACTCATACCCACTTACGCCGGGTGTCCTTAGGATCTCCACCTTATCGACGTTCGCAAATTCGCTGACACTCATAACCCGCTGGCGCAACTCATCGAATGCGCCAGCTTTCAGCTTGGGCCCTCCCCCGCTCCGTCGAGTTGAACCATTTTAACATAACGAATACGACCCACTATGCTAAAGACCTTTTCTTCCGCACGGCATCTTCCCCAGCCCTGCGGTATTCTTGCATTGCAGCCGCATCCGTCAAGGCTTATGGTTTGCCCCGGTTTTGTATAAGGCGGGCTGCCCGAGCATCCATCTTCTCCCGTCGCTGTTCCAGTAGCTCAATTAGCGCTTCTTCCAGAAACTCGAAGCAATCGAGAATGACTCCGAAATCTACTTCCCCGTCGTGACTTCCCAGGTTTCCAACGATTCTGAGAGCATTCAACAGATGGTCATGACCCGGCCGTGCAATTTTCAGCAACTCAATCCGATCAGCCAAGTCTAAGTTGGCGTTCTTAAGTTTCCCCTTCACGCCGGTACGGGGTATCGCGAGTTGGTCGAGCAGGTACTCCGTCACAATGCGAAGCCGATTTGCACAGGAAGCCCAATCAGCCCAGAAAAGCTCGAACGCTTTGGCTAAATGCTTTCGCGACTCAGCATTTAAGCTCTTGGGCATCGAGATCATTGGCGGTGCGGGCCGCATTAGAAATGGGTAGTAATTTAGGTCCGTGAATTCGATCGTATCATCAAGCTGTTCGTCATATTGCGTATGGTAGAACTCACTGTAATCGCCCGAGACAGCCACAATCTCCCCACACAAAACCATCGAGCACACGAGGAAACCCTGGAATCTTCCATATGAGGCTTCACTGCGCTCACCATTGTGCTCGAGCTCGATTTGAATGTGTTTCGGCTCTAACTTGTGAAAACTGTCCTTCTTCGCGCTGAGGGTACCTCTACCGCATCGAGGACAGGTGAACCGCGGGAATGAGCTGTATTTCTTTCTCCAATCGCTCTTGTTCACGCCGCCCCCGAATCACATTCTCCTGAACACCCATTGAGTATTACACCATGGGTTTACGCAAGAGATCGTCACCACCGCAGTATTCGGCGAGTAGCCTTTCGAAATGATAATGCGGTCAACACCCTCGCCCAACAAAAGCAGGAGGGCTAGGCCATGGCTACTCACGAGCCTGAATGACGTTCTGCCAAGAGATAAAAGTCGCACGGATTGCGAGCGGTAAGACCATGCGCGAATGCGCCAACGAGGTCGGATGCTCTCATGGCACAATGTCCGTATAATTGGCGACAAACTTCCAGACCTAGACACCTACTTCAAAATGAAGCGATGGCTTGCTGTCCGAGGAAATGCGCTAGCGCAACTTCGACAGCTTGTGACCAGCGCGGAAGAGAGCCTTACCCCCAGTTGATTCCCCTCGCCGCTTGGATACCATGCTACGCAACTCACGGGGATTTTCATGCGCGCGATTTTAGCTATGTCGATATTCGCTATGGCAGAAACCGCTCATGCTGGTTTCTACACCGGCAACGAGCTTCACGAGTTGTGCCAGGGAGATCGCGAGGCGGTATTAGGCTACGTTGCAGGCGTCATAGACAAAAGCACCTATGACCTATCAGTGCTCAGCACGCTAGATCAAGCGCCACCTGGTGATGTTGTGACGTTCGCACGGAAATATCGGATGGGTGGATTCATCTGCTTTCCAGAGGGAATGATTTTGCGCCAAGCGCGGGATGTTGTTTGCAAGTATATCGCGGATCATCCCGAGAATCGCCAGAAGACTGCCGAGGGATTGGTGCAATCCGCGCTCTATGATGCATGGCCGTGCAAATAACACGGCAAGGGCGCCCACGGAGGGAACTAGTAAGACAACCGGCGCGTAACTCGGAACGCAGCACACCTTCCGGGCGACCTGCATTAGGTCGCGACCTGCCTCTGTTGTGTCAGGCGCTTGCCGATGGTCTGGCCGGGCAGCTCGATGAACTTGTAGCCTATTAAGGACAGGACATAGACGGCAGGGATGGTCACGATCAGCGTCGCCAGCCAGCGGCCGGGATTGCTGAGGGCGGTATTGCCGATCAGCCAGGCGATGACCGGCTGCATGATGAGCAAGTGAATGAGATAGGCCCCGAATGAAAGTTCCCCGAGATTTCGAAAGAAGGTATTGCCGAGAATGGAATTGACCGAGCGGGAATAGCTGCCGGCGAAACCCGGAACCCGATCGGCGTGCACCAGGACAAAGAATAGCGCCACTATCCCGACGCGCACAGTTTCGTGCAGCACGGTCACGTCGCCGCCGAGAGGGATGAGGACCAAGAGAGCCGAGATTGCAAAAGCCAGGTAGGCCCTGCCCTGCGACATCCACAATGCACCCGCCAGCAGCATGCCGGCGGCGAAGATGTGCATCTTCATCGGAAGGAATGACGGCATCGGGAAGCGGAAGCCGAGGCGATGCACGGCCAGCGCGGCAATGACGGCCAAGCCGACGGCGACGAGCATGCCCTTCAGCCAGCCCAGCCGCCCGAGAACGATCATGATGAAAGGCAGAGCCGCATAGAACTGCATTTCCAGGCCTATGCTCCAATCCGGCAGCGCCGTGCGGAAGGCATGGCTTGGGGAAAGGCCGAACAAAAACGAAAGGTGCATCAGATAGTTGCTGAGACTATCGTCCAGATAGCGGGATGCGGCCTGGGGCGGATTGCCATTGAAAGCATCGATGACCATGCGAGCCTGATAAATCTCGGGTCCGACAACGAGAGCAATCACCAGCATGACGTAATAGAGCGGTGCGATGCGGAAGAAGCGACGCGCCCAGAACACCGCCCATGTTTGCGGGCTCTCCCATGGCTCCCTGGCTTTCCGTCTCTGATAGTGAAACACCATCAGGAAGCCCGAGAGCATGATGAACAGGTCGACGCCCAGCTCCGGATCTCCGATAACAGGCACCTTGAACCCCGTCAGGATGTGCGCGTGGCCGATCAGCACCCACAGCGCTGCCAAACCACGCAAACCATCCAGACATTCAATGCGTCTGCCGCTCTTCATCGCGTCCATGAGATACCTCTATCCATTCGTATCCGCGGGCACGGTTAGCATCTTCGACGGCAACCGGATAGTGTTAAGTAAATTTTTATGGGCTTCGGCACAACTTGCGCGGGTGGGCAGTCGATGGAGGGCTGGCGGCGTCGGGCTGCCGTTGCGTCCATTCGGCTGCGAAATATCGGAAGGAACATGCCGCTGCCGAACAGGTTTCTCCCTTGAGACAACAAGGATGGAGAACATCATGTCCTGCAAGCTCATCGCAATATCCCTTCTTTCGATCGGCCTTGCCGGCTCGGCCCTGGCGCAGACGACCGGTGGCGCGAACTCCAGCGGGCGGCTTTCGGTGGCGCCTATCATCGGCGGATCGGGCGGTTCGGGCGCGGGATCGGCCGGCACCGGCTCCGTCGGCACCGGGTCGGCGGGCACTGGGTCCGTCGGCACCGATCCGGGCACAACGGGCAGCACGACAGGCAATGACGGCGTCGATCTCAACAGCGGCCGCAGCACGATCAATCCGGGCGGCGTCAATCCGGATCTGCAGCAGGTGCCGGGTTGCACCGCAGGGACCGGCTCTCTCAGCGAAGCATGCCAGCAGTGAGGTATGGGCGACCGCTCGCCTCCGGAGTAGTGAAGTTCCGGAGCGGAATGGCGCCGGGCCTTCGGCTGCCGCCACCCTGACGGCACGTAAAAACGAGGGATGCGGCGAGAACTGCTTTACCGGCCGGGCATGAGGTCGTAAAAGAACAGCATCCCTCCGCATACGGCGATCGCCCCACACCCTGCCAGCCTGCCGATTTTTCCGGCCCTGCGGAGCACCCGAAGAGGATCGTCATGTCGAATGCAGCGCACCGCTCCAACCGCGTGCTTGTCGTCGCCACCATCATGCTCGCAACTTTCATGGTGGCGATCGAGGCGACGATCGTGGCGACCGCGATGCCGCGCATCGTCGGCCAGCTCGGCGGCTTTTCCTATTACAGCTGGGTGTTTTCGGCCTTCCTGCTGGCGCAGTCGACGACCACGGTCATCTACGGCAAGCTTTCCGATATTTTCGGGCGCAAGCCGGTGCTGATCGGCGGCATCATCATCTTCCTCGCCGGCTCTCTGCTCTGCGGCCTTGCCTGGTCGATGATGTCGCTGGTGTTCTTCCGGCTCTTGCAGGGGCTCGGCGCCGGCGCGATCCAGCCGGTGACGATGACGATCATCGGCGATCTCTTCAAGCTCGAGGAACGCGGCCGCGTGCAGGGCGCGATGGCAACCGTCTGGGCGACGTCGGCCGTCGTCGGACCGCTTGCCGGCGGCATCATCGTCGACAGCTTTTCGTGGGCCTGGATCTTCTGGATCAACCTGCCGATCGGCATCGTCTCGATCATCGCCTTCATGATCTTCCTGAAGGAGGAGGTGGCGCACAAGCAGGCGAAGATCGATTATCTCGGATCGGTGCTGTTTTCGATTTCGATCGTCGCCCTGCTCGTCATGCTGACGGAAACCGGCGCGAGCGCCTGGATCCTGCTCACGCTTTTTGCCGTCTTCGTCGTCTCCGGCCTTTTCTTCCTCGCCCAGGAGAAACGGGCGCCGGAGCCGATCATTTCGATCGCGCTCTGGAGCCGCCGGCTGATCGCGACCAGCAATGCGGCCACCCTGCTCGCCGGCATGGCGCTGATCGGGCTTTCCACCATTCTGCCGATCTACGTACAGGGCGTGCTCGGCCGCTCACCGATCGTTGCCGGCTTCACGCTCACCATGCTCATCGTCGGCTGGCCGCTGGCGGTGATGCTGTCCGGCCGCTTCTACAAAGCCTTCGGCATCCGCCGCACGCTGCGCGCCGGCAGCCTGATGTTTCCGTTCGGCGCCTGTTTCCTGTTGTTCCTGACGCCTGAAAGTTCGCCAGTTCTCGCCGGCGCCGGCTCCTTCTTCATGGGCTTCGGCATGGGCCTGATCAGCCTGACCAGCATCGTGCTGGTGCAGGACAGCGTCGAATGGTCGATGCGCGGCAGCGCCACGGCCTCGATCATCTTCGCCCGCAGCCTCGGCAATACGCTCGGCGCCACCGTGCTCGGCGCCATCCTCAATGCCGGCATCAGCCACTATGCGAGCGGCGAGACCGCGGCAGCCCTGCACAAGGCGCTGAACCAGCCGACCGGGCTCTCGGCGCTCGCCGCCGATCCGGCGATCCGCACCATCTTCGACGCGGCCCTGCATTGGAGCTTCTGGGGCGTGGTGGTCGTCGCGATGCTGACCTTCTTCACCACCTGGCTGATCCCGGTCGGTCACCGCCAGGCGCGGGAGCCGGCGGTCGCAAGCGAGGCAGCCTCGCATTGACACGGTTGCTCCTGACGGGGGGCGCCTGGCAATTTGCTGACACAACGTTCCTCCGTCATGCTCGGCCTTGTGCCGAGCATCTAAGCACCGCAGTTATTTTGCATGAAACCATTTAATTTTCAGATATTTATTCGACGTGCGCAGATCCTCGGCACAAGGCCGAGGATGACGTCGCGGGTATCCCCGCAAGTGCAGAAAACCCCGTCGCAGTTTTCCTGGCATTACCTTATCGGCGATTGTCCAGAACACGCAGGATCAGGTTTCGCCTGCCCTTGCGCTGGACAAGATCGATATCGCTGACGAGCTTGGCGCCGCCTTCGCGCCGTTCCAAGGTTATCTTGCGGCTGTGGAAGGCTTCGAGCTCGGCGCGATGCGCCACGCTGATGATGGTGACTGTCGGCAATTCGTTGATCACCATCTCCATCATCCTGTCCTGGCTCTTCTCGTCGAGCGCCGAGGTCGCCTCATCCAGCACGATGATATCGGGACGGTGCAGCAGCAGCCGCGCGAAGGCGAGCCGCTGCTTTTCGCCGCCCGAGAGAATCTGATCCCATGGCGCGACTTCCTCGATCTTCTCGTTCAGATAGTCGAGCCCCACCTTGGCAAGTGCGGCCTTGATCTCCTCCGGCGTCCAGCTATCGGCGGCGCGGGGGTAGGCGACCGCGCGGCGAAGTGTGCCGGAGGGGATATAGGGCCGTTGCGGCAACATGAACAAGCGCCGGTCGGAGTCGAAATCGACGCTGCCGTCACCCCAGGGCCAAAGGCCGGCGATGGCGCGCACCAGCGTGCTCTTGCCGGAGCCGGATTCGCCGGCCACGAGCACCCGCTCGCCCGGCGCGATCTCGACCTGGGTTTCCTTGACCACGGCGGTGCCGTCGTCGAGAGATACGGAGAGATCGTTCAAGTTCAGGATCGCATTGCCCTGGGTCTCACCGCGCTTGATGCGTCCCAGGGCGTCGCTATGTTCGGCGCGCTCGAGACCGTCGAGCGAGGCCATCAGCGAGGCGACGCGTCGCGCACAGGCGTTCCAGTCGGCAAGACGGGGGTAGTTGTCGACCAGCCATCCGAACGCCGTCTGGACGATAGCGAAGGCGGAGGCAGCCTGCATGACCTCGCCAAGTGTCATGCCGCCGGCGAGGAACTTCGGCGCGCATAGCAGGAGCGGCACGACGGGCGCAATCAGCATCGACCCGTGCGAGACGAAGGTCGTGCGCATATGCTGGCGCGCAAGCAGCGCCCATTGTTTCAGCACATTGGAAAATGTCTTGTCGAGGTCGCTACGCTCCTCTTCCTCGCCGCCGAGCAAAGCGATGCTCTCGCCGTTTTCGCGCACGCGGGTCAGCGTGTAACGGAGCTCGGCCTCCACCTGGTTCTTGACCTCCGAGACCTGCACGAAATGGCGGCCGATGACCGCGATCACGGTCGAGGTGATCACGGCATAGACAACCGCGGTGACGACGAGAAAGCCGGGAATGGTGATCGTCCAACCCGCAATCGGCAGGGTGAGCGCCCCGCCGATCGTCCACAGCACCACGATGAAGGTCGAGGCCGACAGAAATGCGGCAATAACGCCGGCGATGAAATCAACCGGCGCTTCGGTGGCAATCCTGAGATCCTCCGAGATACGCGCCTCAGGGTTCTTGTGATCGCCGCCGATGAGGTTCAGCTGATAGTAACGGCCGTTGGCGAGCCAGCGAGCGACGACCGCCGCCGTCAGCCAGGAGCGCCAGCGGCGCTGGATCATCATGCGAACATAGACTTGCGCGGTGACCAAAGCGACGCTTCCGAGCACGAGCGGCACGAAGACGGCGCTCAGGTAATAGACAGTGCCGGCGTCGTGTCGCTCTATGGCGTCGAAGATCCCGCGGTTCCAGCGGTTGATCCCATATTGGAAGCCGACATTCATGCAAATCATCACCAACAGACCGATCGAGCACGGCCAGGCGAGCCTGTCGCCACTGCTGCCCCAGTAACGGCGGGCGCTGATCCAGAAACGCCTCAGCAAATATCGCTTGCGCGCCTGCTCGGCCTCCTCAGGCGTGAGCTTCGGACTTGGTTCGACGACATCCGGCGGCAGCGCAACCTCGACAGTCGAAGCCTTCTCCTGGCGCGACTTCTCGGCACCGTCCGGATCGGTGCCGTCGACCGATGTCGGGTTGAGTTTAACGTCGGTCATAAGCACGATAACGGCTTACAAATCAGAAGGTTTCATGGCGCTGACGCCGACGTGGCGCTCGCATGAAGCTGACGTCTGCCGTGATAGGCCGCTCAGGCGTTGTCGCTCACATTCTGCGGCAGGGATTGCAGCAGTGTCTGGCGGGCGGAGCGCAGGTGCACGCGGCAGGCCTTTTCGATCGCCGCCTGGTCGCCGGATTCCAGTGCCGCGATATAATCGAGATGCTCGTGGATGGCGCGCTCGTTGCGCTCGCGGGCGGCGGTTTTGTTCCACTGGTAGTGATAGTGGAAGATGATGGCGATCGCGTCGTAGAAATCGGCGATGAAGCGGTTTTTCGATGCTCGATGGATCAACAGGTGAAAGCGCTCGTCGAGAACGGAGAAATCCTTGAAGCGCTGGTTGATGTCGGCGAGCATGGAAAGATGATCCTCGCGCATGGCGGCGAGATCGGCCCAAGCCTGGTTGTCGCGGGGAAGCCGGCCGAATTCGGCGGCCGAATGCAGTTCGAACATTTCGCGCACATCGGCAAGTTCGAGCGCGAATTCGCGGGTAAAACCCTTCAGCGTCCAGTGGCTGTTCGGCCGCTTTTCGATCAGGCCGAAGCGGGAAAAGCGGATGAGGAATTCGCGCACGCTCGTCGTGCCGGTACCGATCTCGCGGGCGAGCTCCAGCTCGTTGATCTGCATGCCGGGAGCGGCATCGTCGGCGAGGATGCGCCGCATGAAACTGCGCTCGATGATATCATGGAGCGAGTCGGTTTCCTCGGACGGAAAGAGATCGCGGTCGGTCGGCTGGCGCAGCACGATCTTCTGGCGTTTGTTCCAGCGGATGATGCCTTCTTCACTGAGCCTGGTGAGGATGGCGCGCGCCGTCGAGCGGCTGACGCCGAGCTGGGCGGCGATCTCGGGTTCCGAGGGCAGCGCCGTATCGGTGCGCAACGCTACGGCGTAGCGATTATAGGCTTCCTTGAAGACCGTGTTCTGCCTTGCCATCAGACCCCCGCTTTTCCGCCCGTCTGCCGCGCCCCACCCGCTTAAAAAGCAGGAAGGCGCCGGACCAAGGGCTTGTCTGAACGACCTTTAGCTTATTTCAGGCCGCCTGCGCCTCATTGCCTCCCTCGTCCACAGGATCAATATTCCCGTTGACTTGAAAATGTTTATTGTAGATAAAAAACAAAATCAATGCGCATTCGCCGATGCAGCGGGCGTCGCCTTAGAACGGGATGATTTTCGAGCCTGGTGGTTTAAAATCTGAATTCGGTTCTAAATTAAAGAGTTAGAGCATGATGTCGTCCGGAAGTTCACACTTTCCGGCATCTCAAGGGAGAAAAGCTTGGACAAACAGCCTTGGATTATCCTCTCGGCCGGAGACAATGTCGCGGTCGCAACGGCGGCTATCGCGCCGGGTTCGACTGTTGCCGGCATTCAGGCTCGCCAGAAGATCGATCCCGGCCATAAGATCGCGCTGACCGACATTCCGCTCGGCGCGGCAGTGGTGAAATACGGACAGGCCATCGGCCGCACCACGGCCGAGGTCAAGGCCGGCGACCATGTGCACAGCCACAACCTGCATTTCGAAAACGACCGGCTCGCCGCCACCGCCAATTCGGCGCCGGAAGAAGCAACCGCCGAAGACAAGGCGCGTAGCTTCATGGGCTATCGCCGCGCCGACGGCCGGGCGGCGACGCGCAATTACATCGGCATCATTGCCAGCGTGAACTGTTCCACCACGGTCTGTCGGGCGATCGCCGACGAGGCCAACCGGACGATCCTGCCGCATTATGACGGCATCGACGGTTTCGTGCCGATCGTGCACGACCAGGGCTGCGGTATGAGCTCGACGGGCGACGGCATGAACGTGCTGCACCGGACCCTTGCCGGCTATACAAGGCATGTCAATTTCGGCGGCGTGCTGATGATCGGTCTCGGCTGCGAGGTCAACCAGCTGACGCTGTACGGCCAGAGCGGCGCCGGCGCTTCCAAGCGGCATTTCAACATCCAGGATGCCGGCGGCTCGCGCCGCGCGGTCGAGCGCGCAATGGGCGTGCTGCGCGAAATCGCCGCCGATGTCGGCCGGGAAAAACGCGTGCCGATCCCGGTCGGCGAAATCATTATCGGCCTGCAGTGCGGCGGCTCGGACGGCTTTTCCGGCATCACCGCCAATCCGGCGCTCGGCGTGGCGGCCGATCTGCTGGCGGCGGCCGGCGGCACTGCGATCCTGTCGGAGACCTCGGAAATCTACGGCGCCGAACATCTGCTGCGCAGCCGCGCCGTCAGCGATGAGGTGGCAAGGAAGCTCGACGAGAAGATCGCCTGGTGGGAAGACTATGTCGCCCTGCACGGCGCCTCGCTCGACAACAACCCATCTCCGGGCAACAAGCGCGGCGGGCTCACCACCATCCTCGAAAAGTCGCTCGGCGCCGTTGCCAAGGGCGGTCGCTCGCCGCTGACCGCCGTCTATGGTTATGCCGAGCGGGTGACGGCCCCTGGCCTCGTCTTCATGGACACACCAGGCTACGACCCGGTCTCGGCCACCGGCCAGGTGGCTGGCGGCGCGAACATGATCGCCTTCACCACCGGCCGCGGCAGTTGCTTCGGCTGCCGGCCGGCGCCGTCGCTCAAGCTTTCCAGCAATTCGGCGCTCTATGCTTCGATGGAAGAGGACATGGACATCGATTGCGGCACCATCGCCACCGGTGACGCGACGATCAGCGGCAAGGGCCGCGAGATCTTCGATCTCATCATCGATACGGCGTCCGGCAAAAAGACGAAGAGCGAAATTTTCGGTTACGGCGATAACGAGTTCGTGCCTTGGCATCTCGGTGCGACGCTTTAGGTTGCGATGACCTAAGCTTCTGTTTTTACGCAATTCCTGAGGAAGCACGATGAAGACGAGACGGATCGGCAAGACCGGGCTTGAGGTGACCGAGATCAGTTTCGGCGCTGCGGCTCTCGGCGGCCTCTACCGGGAGTGCCCGCGCGAGCAGGCGATGGAAACCCTGCAGGCGGCCTGGGACAACGACATCCGCTATTTCGACGTCGCGCCCTGGTACGGGCTCGGCCTTGCCGAAAGGCGGGTCGGCGACTTCCTGCGCGACAAGCCCGAAGGCGACTACGTGCTGTCGACCAAGGTCGGCCGGCTGCTCAGGCCTGTGCCGACCGGCACCGTGCCGGACTACAGCTATGTCAATCCGCTCTCATTCGATGCGGATTACGATTATTCCTATGACGGCATCATGCGCTCGGTCGAGTTCAGCTATGCGCGCCTCGGCCTCAACCGCATCGACATTCTCTACGTGCACGACATTGGCGGTTATACGCATGGCGCGGCGAAGAACGCGGTCCATCTGAAGCAGTTCCTCGATTCCGGCGTCAAGGCGCTGGAGGAACTGCGTGCTTCCGGAGCGATCTCCGCCTTCGGCCTCGGCGTCAACGAAGTGCCCGTCTGCCTCGATGTCCTGCGACATGCCGATCTCGACTGCATCCTGCTCGCCGGCCGCTATACGCTGCTTGACCGTTCGGCCGAGGACGAACTTCTGCCGCTCTGCCGGCAGAAGGGCACGTCGCTCGTCGTCGGCGGCGTCTTCAACTCCGGCATTCTCGCCACCGGGCCGGTGCCGGGCTCGCATTTCGACTACATGCCGGCAACCGACGACGTGCTCGCCAAGGTCGGGGCGATGGAGGCAATCGCCAAACGTCACGGCGTGCCGCTCGCGGCGGCCGCCATGCAGTTTCCGCTGCGTGACCCGATCATCGCATCTGTGCTGATCGGCACGGCCAAGCCCTCGAGCTTGACGCGCAACATGGAAATCGTCGCGTCCCCGCTTGCGGACAGCATCTTTGCCGAATTCGAACCCTATACGCTCATCGCGCCGCCGCTCGGCACGGAGGCGGTCCGGGTCTGAGGAGACACTATGCTTAAAGGTATTCATCCGCTGCTCGGTCCTGACCTGCTCCATGCGCTGAAAACGATGGGGCATGGCGACGATATCGTCATCGCAGACGCCAATTTTCCCGCCGGCACGATGGGCCCACCCGTCATCCGCGCCGATGGCGTCAGCGCTACTGCCATGGCCGCAGCAATCCTGTCGCATATGCCGCTCGACACTTTCGTGCCGGAAACGGCATGGCGGATGGAGGTGGTGGGTGACCCCGGCGCCGTGCCCGAAGTGTGCGCGGAGTTCCAGCAGATCGTCTCGAAGCGCGCTGGCGATTTCAGGATCGTGCCGGTGGAACGTTTCGCCTTCTACGCCATGGCTCGCAAAGCCGCCTATATCGTCGCGACGACTGAATTCCGGCTGTACGGCAATCTGATTTTGAAAAAGGGCGTCGTGCACCCGCACGAGGTCGATCTGACCTGATAGCTATTTTAGGTTATCGTGGTATTGAAATAAAATCAGTTGCTTGGGAGGAGTTTTCCGGAGCAAAAAAGCTGGAACGACGCACTTGCAATTCGATTGCGCCTCGGCTAGCTTCTCCCTGCAAATGTTTTTTATCGATAAAAACCCCCGCCAGCGTTCAGCGGTCCGGTTTATTGGAGGAGAACGCATCCTGAGAGGAGAACCCTTATGAGCATCGTGAAATCCCTTTTGTCGCGTCGCGCCTTCACCGCGCTCGCCGGTGCGGCCGTCATCGCCACGGCGATGCCGGTCACGTCCTTTGCCGCCGACGTGACGATCCCGATCATCGTCAAGGACACGACGTCCTTCTACTGGCAGATCGTGCTGGCCGGCGCCCGCAAGGCCGGCAAGGATCTCGGCGTCAACGTGCCGGAGCTCGGCGCCCAGGCCGAATCCGACATCAACGGCCAGATCAGCATTCTCGAGAATGCCGTTGCCGGCAAGCCGGCCGCCATCGTCATCTCGCCGACAGAGTTCAAGGCGCTCGGCAAGCCGATCGACGAAGCCGCCAAGTCGGTTCCGATCATCGGCATCGACTCGGCCGCCGACTCCAAGGCGTTCAGCTCGTTCCTGACGACCGACAACGTCCAGGGCGGCCGCATCGCCGCCGACGGCCTTGCCGCCGCGATCAAGGAGATGACGGGCAAGGAAGAAGGCGACATCGTCATTCTCACCAACCTACCCGGCGTCGGCTCGCTGGAACAGCGCCGCGAAGGCTTCCTGGATCAGGTGAAGACCAAATATCCGGGCCTGAAGGTCATCGCCGACAAATACGGCGACGGCCAGGCGACGACCGGCCTCAACATGATGACCGACCTGATCACGGCAAACCCGAATCTCGTCGGCGTCTTCGCCTCGAACCTGATCCTGGCGCAGGGTGTGGGCCAGGCGATCGCCGAAAACAAGCTCGGCGACAAGATCAAGGTCATCGGCTTCGACAGCGACGAAAAGACGGTCGGCTTCCTCAAGGACGGCGCGATCGCCGGCCTCGTCGTCCAGGACCCCTATCGCATGGGTTATGACGGCATCAAGACCGCGCTTGCCGTCTCCAAGGGCGAGAAGGTTCCGGAAAATGTCGACACCGGCGCCAATCTCGTTACCAAGGCGAACATGGCCGATCCGAAGATCGACGCGCTCCTGAACCCGAAGATCAAGTAAGACGACAGACGGCCGCGCCGGCTTCAAAAACCGGCGCGGCCTTTCTCATCCATGGTATGGTTCACCAGGGATGGAAAAGACGCGACAAGAGGAGGAAAGGTCCATGACCGGACTGGAAGAGGTCAGTCATCGCCATGATGACAGCGCCCCGCTGAAAGAAGCCAATCGAATTCCCGCCGGATCGCCCATCCTCGAACTGAAAGGCCTGCAGAAAAATTACGGTCACGTGCAGGCGCTGAAGCCGGCGACGCTGACTTTCCTGGCCGGTGAAATCCACGCCATCGTCGGTGAAAACGGCGCCGGCAAATCCACCCTGATCAAATTGCTCACCGGCGTCATCACCCGCACGGCCGGCGAAGTGCTGTGGTGCGGCCATCCCGTGGGGCTGTCGACACCGAACGAGGCGATCGCCCGCGGCATCAACGCCGTCCATCAGGAAGTCGTGCTCTGCCCGCATCTCAGCGTCGCCGCCAACCTCTTCCTCGGCGACGAGGTCAACCGCTACGGCCTCATGCGCAAGAAGCAGATGGAGAAGATGGCCCAGGCTGTGCTCGACGATCTCGGCTTCGGCCTGCCGGCCGGCGCGCTTTTAAGCTCGCTGACGATCGGCCAGCAACAGCTCGTCGCCACCGCACGCGCCGCCATGCGCGGCACGCAGTTCCTGATCTTCGACGAACCCACAGCCTATCTTACCCGCCAGGAATCGGCCCAGCTCTTCAAGCTGATCCGCCGCCTGCAGGGCGAAGGCGTCACCATCGTTTATATCAGCCACCGCATGGAGGAAGTCTTCGAGCTCGCCGACCGTGTCTCGGTGCTGCGCGACGGCACGCATGTCGGCACGCGGCTGATCGGCGAGACCAACGAGGCCGAGCTGATCGCGCTGATGATCAACCGCTCGATCGAACAGATCTACCACAAGGAAGAGATCGCCATCGGCGAGACGATCGTCGAGGTCCGCGGCCTCTCCGGCCCTGGCTTCGAAGACGTCTCGCTCAGCGTCAAGGCGGGACAGATCGTCGGCCTTTACGGGCTGATCGGCGCCGGCCGCAGCGAATTCGCGCTCGGCCTCTACGGGCGCGAGCCGATCAGCGCGGGCGAAATCCACTGGAGGGGCAAGCGCGTCGATATCAGGAACGAACGCACCGCGATGGAGCTCGGCATTGCGCTCGCGCCCGAAAGCCGGCGCGACCAGGGGCTCTGCCTCAACCTGCCGATCGGCCTCAACATCAACCTGCCGGTGTTCGGGCGGTTGAGCCACGGCCCGGTCATCAATCACGCGCGCGAATCGGCCAATGCCGACAGGCAGATCCGCGATCTCAGCATCAAGACGCCGAGCCGGCGCGTTCCGGCCTCCAGCATGTCGGGCGGCAATCAGCAGAAGATCGTCATCGGCAAGTGGCTAAGCCACGGCGCCCGGCTGTTCATCTTCGACGAACCCACCGTCGGCGTCGACGTCGGCACCAAGGCGGAAATCTACCGGCTCTTTGCCAAGCTTCTGAAGGAGGGGGCCGGCATCATCCTGATCTCCTCCTACCTGCCGGAGGTCTACGAACTGGCAGACCGGCTGCACGTCTTCCGCGGCGGCAGGCTGGTCGCCAGCCATGATTTCCACGCGGCGACGCATGAACAAGTGCTCAGCGAAGCGATCGGCGTCTGAGCACGAGAGAACAAAGAGATAGAGCATTTCCGTGGTTCGAAGAAAAGGAAATGCTCTAAGAGGGAGAAAATCGATGACTGCCACCCCCACCGAAATCGTCGCGCCGCCGCCGCGCCGGAAAATGAACATCCTGTTCGGCCTGACGCTGATCGGGCTCCTGATCTTCCTCTGGGTCGTGCTCGGCTTCGTCACCGCGAGCTTCTGGACGCCGCTCAACATCTCCAACCTGCTGCGCCAAGGCGCGATGACGGCGATCCTGGCGCTCGGCCAGACCTTCGTCATCATCACCGCCGGCATCGACCTGTCGGTCGGTGCGATCGTCGGCTTCTGCACCGTCATCATCGCCTGGCTGCTGCAGGCGGGCGTGCCACTCTGGGGGGCGATCGTGCTGACGCTCGCCATCGGTGTCGCAATCGGCGCCTTTCACGGCTTCGGCATCGTCCATATGGGCCTGCCGCCCTTCATCATCACGCTCGCAACGCTCACATCGCTGCGCGGCATCGGCCTCCTGATCACCAACGGCTCGACGATCAGCATCACCGACGAGAGCTTCAGCAATTTCGCCCGCGCCGATTTCCTCGGCATTCCGAGCCTGTTCTGGATGGTCATCCTGGTGGCGGTCCCCTCCTTCGTCTTCCTGCATCTGAGCCGCTGGGGCCGCTATCTCTTCGCAGTCGGTTCGAATGCCGAGGCGGCGCGCCTTTCCGGCGTCAACGTCAAGGGCATGATATATCTCGCCTATATTCTTTCGGCCTCCTTCGCCGCCTTCGTCGGCGTGCTGCTCGCCTCGCGCATCGCCATCGGCAATGCGACACAGGCCGACGGCTGGGAACTGCAGGCGATCGCCTCCTCAGTCATCGGCGGCACCAGCCTGTTCGGCGCGGTCGGTTCGGTGCATGGCCCGCTGATCGGCGCCTTCATTCTCGCCACCATCAACAACGGTGCGAACCTTCTGAACGTCAACTCCTTCTGGCAGCGCATCATCACCGGTCTCTTGATCATCGTGATCGTCTTCTTCGACCAGCTGCGCCGCCGCAAGAGCAACTGAGAGGCAAGCAAGAGATCGCCACCTGCCCTCCTCTGGTTGCCGTCACCTTCTCCCCGCTCGCGGGGAGAAGGGCAAATGCCGCAAACTCTCCGTCCCCATTGACGTGGTGCCGGGCACGTCCCCTCGCCGTTTACTGGGAGAGGGTTAGGGTGAGGGGCAGCTATCGGCGCGAACCGAACAGCAGTGGCACGACACAAGCAAAGAACGAAGAATGCGAGGCCGTCATGAAAGCAGTTGTTTGCCGGGAGCCCGGCGTGCTCGACATCGTCGAACGCCCATCACCTGCCGCACCGGCGCCCGGCTGGGTGCGGTTGGCCGTCAGCCATGTCGGCATCTGCGGCACGGATTATCATATCTTCGAGGGCAAGCACCCCTTCCTCGAATATCCCCGGGTGATGGGGCATGAGATCTCGGCGACAGTGATCGAGGCCGGTGACGGCGTGGCGCTTGCGGCCGGCACGCCCGTGATCGTCAACCCCTATCTCGCCTGCGGCCAATGTGTCGCCTGCATCAAGGGCAAGCCGAACTGCTGCACCAGCATCAAGGTGCTCGGCGTCCATACCGACGGCGCCTTCTGCGAGGAGATTTCGGTTCCGGTCGATAATCTTTATCCCGCCAAGGGCCTCAGCCTCGAAGCGGCGGCGACGACGGAATTTCTGGCGATCGGCGCCCATGCGGTGCGGCGCTCGCTGGCCGGCGCCGGTGCACGGTCGCTCGTCATCGGCGCCGGGCCGATCGGGCTCGGAGCGGCAATCTTCTCGCGCATTGCCGGCCATGAGGTGACGCTGCTCGATACCAGCGCGGAGCGGCTGCAGATGGCGTCCGAGCGCTTCGGCTTCACCTCAGGCATCGTTGCCAATGAGGGAACGGCCGATGCGGTGCGGGCCAGCACCAATGGCGATGGTTTCGACGTGGTGTTCGACGCGACCGGTTATGGCCCGTCGATGGAGAAGGCCTTCTCCTTCGTCGCCCATGGTGGCGCACTGGTGCTGGTCAGCGTCGTCAAGGACGACATTCGCTTCTCCGATCCGGAGTTCCACAAGCGCGAGATGATGCTGATCGGCAGCCGCAACGCCACCCGCGCCGATTTCGAGCATGTGGCGGATTCGATCGCCAAGGGCCTGGTGCCGGTCGACAAGCTGATCACCCACCGCACGACACTCGATGATGCGCCGCGCGACCTCGCCCGCTGGGCGCATGAGAAGAGCGGGCTGATCAAGGCGGTGATCAGGGTTGGGGGTTAGGCCGTTTTCGGGAACGAGTGGAGCGGTTGCGCACGCTCAGCCTGTCGAGATCGGCGAGAGCAGCCCCTCATCCGGCTGCCGCCACCTTCTCCCCGCCTGCGGGGCGAAGGAGATATGCCGCGACCTCTCCGTTACCCATCAACCTCTCAAAGGGCACGTCCCCTCTCCCCGTCAAAACGGGGAGAGGGTTAGGGTGAGGGGCAGCCATTGAGTGCTGCGTGCGCGTCAGCCGCGGTCGCTAACCCACCATTTCAATCGCCCTGCGCATCTCCCTCACAACCGCGACATCGGTCTTGTTCGCACTCTTCGCCTCGAAGCCGAAGGCGACCGCGCGCGGGTCGCGGCTTTCGACCAGGGAACTGCAGGAGCCATGCACCTCGCGGGCGCCGGTCGCTCGGAGAATCTCGCCGACATTGGCGGGGCGGATGCCGCTGCCGGGCATGATCGAAATGCGACCAGCCGCCTTCTCCGAAATCCTCTTCAGCGTGTCGAGGCCGTCGGCGGCCTTCAGCGCGCAGCCGGAGGTGAGGATGCGTTCGCAGCCGAGCTCGACCGCCTGTTCGAGCGCCTGATCGGCATCGGGCACCAGGTCGAAAGCTCGGTGCAGCGTCGCTCCCAGGCCAGCCGCATGGGCCTTCAGCCGGTGGATCAGCGGCATGTCGAGCGTGCCGTCCGGGCGGTTGGCGCCGATGACGACGCCGGCAAGGCCCGCGGCGCGCACCGCCTCGATATCGAGCATCATCGCCGCCTCGTCGACGCCGTCGAAAATGAAGGGGCCGGCATGCGGGCGGATCATCGCGTAGACCGGAATGGGCGCGAGGGCGGCGATCCGCATCAGGCTCGACAGCGGCGTCAGGCCGCCGAGTTCCAGCGCCGAGCAGAGCTCGATGCGGCCGGCGCCGCCTTCGATCGCGGCGGCAAGGCCTTCGGCGCTGTCGACGCATACTTCCAGCAGGATGGTCATGCTGCGCTCTCCCGAACTCTGCCGGCCTGCACGGCCGATTCCGACGTCATTTTGGCGGCCATCTCGACGATCATCATGGAGGCATCGGCGGCGGCTTTGCGATGGTTGAAGGCGACGTGATAGGACAATGGCAGGTGCTCGTCGAGATCGACGATGCGCACCTTGCCGGCGATCGGCGTGGCGCTGACGCGGCCGAGGAAAGAGACGTAGCCATGATTGGCGACGAGGTCGACGATCACGGGCAGCGAATCCGCCGCGGTGATATCGCGGCTGCGCAAGCGCCGGCTGGACGCGCGCTCGTCGCTGAAGGCCATGGCGGCATGGCCGAGGCCGGTGCGTGGGCTCGGCATGCAGATCGCATGGCCGGCAACGAGATCGGCGACCGTGGTTTCCGTGCTGTCCGGCGGCGCGATCACCACCATGTCGGTCTGCAGGAGTTCATGGTGCCGGAAGCTTTCCAGGCCGAAGACCGAATCCAGGATCGCGACATCGATGCGGCCGCTCTTCAGTGCCTCGCGCAGGTCGTCGGCCGTCATCGCGACCAATGAGATGGCATTGTTGCTGCGGCGCGCATTCCATTCGGAAACCAGCGCACCCAGGCAGCGCGCCACCCAGCTTTCCGAGCCGGTCGGGATGATCGAGCCGATGCGCAGCGACCGGGCGGTGCGGCGATAGCGCTCGTCGGCCGAGGATTTCAAATCGTTCCATGCCTGGCTGATTGTCATGAAGATCGGGTAGGCACGCCTGCCCTCCTCCGTCAGCAGCGAACCTTGCGCCTGCCGTTCGAACAACCGATGGCCGAGGAACTTCTCGAGATTGGCGAGCTGCAGCGAAAGCTGCGGCTGCCCCAGGTGAAGGCGGCGGGCCGCGCGGTTGATGCTGCCCTGGTCGGCCACCTCGAGAAAACGCTCGATGGCGACGATCTTGACCGGAATTCGCGACGCCCAGGCTTCGTAAGCCCCGGCGGCGTCACGGCCCGCCAGTCGACCGAGCTGTCCGATCGCAGCGGTGATCGGCTCCAGCCCTTCCTGCACCCTGTCGCTTGCAAGCAGCGTTGCCAGCGTGCCCGAGGAGCGCTCGGTCAGCTTTATCGCCAGTTCGGTTTCGAGCTGGCGGATCGCCGTCGAAACAGTGGAGGGCGACAGCTGGAAGCGTCGCGCCGTTTCGCGGACCGAACCGGTACCGAGGACATGGCCGGTAATGAAAAGGGCACCGAGATGCAAAGAGCTCGCTCCGAAAGCGCTGGAAAAACCGGACGATATGATGTGTTCGGCAAAAGAGATATCCCCGCCTGAGGATCGGCGTTCTATCGTCTGCGGCATAAAAATCCGGGCGGCGACGTTTTCGCAAGAAGAGCACCGGAACACCGTGGAAACACGCAAGGGGACAAAAACAAATCGCGCCGACCCTGGAAAAGGGAATGCGTTTCCGCGCGCGGCGATGTGTTCGCCGCCATAATCGTCGGCGCGACCGCAAATACTGGAGGGGGCTTGCATCGATTTTTCGGGTGGGCACGCTATTTCCATGACGCACGCAATTCGGATGATGGCGGCCTCACCGCCCTCGCCGACGGATTTCCTGCGCGCAAGCCTCTCGGGCTTGAGCCTCATCAACGGTGTTTAAAAGGGGATATTCCATGCTGAAGAAACTCGCACTTGCCGTTTCGCTCTCCGCCTTTGCGGCGGGCGCGGTTCAGGCCGCAGACGTCGTCGTCTCGTCGAAGATCGACACGGAAGGCACGCTGCTCGGCAACGTCATCGCGCTCGCGCTCGAAGCCAACGGCATCAAGACGCAGGACCGTATCGCGCTCGGCGCCACACCGGTGGTGCGCAAGGCGATCACCGCTGGCGAAATCGACATCTATCCCGAATATACCGGCAATGCCGGCTTCTTCTTCAACAAGGCCGACGACGCCGCCTGGAAGAATATCGACAAGGGTTACGAGCTGGCGAAGAAGCTCGATTATGACGCCAACAAGATCGTCTGGCTGACGCCGTCGCCCGCCAACAACACTTGGGCGCTTGCCGTGCGCAACGACGTCGCCGAGCCGAACAAGCTGAAGAGCCTCACGGATTTCGGCAAATGGGTTGCCGGCGGCGGCGCGGTCAAGCTTGCCGCTTCGTCCGAATTCGTCAATTCGGCCGGCGCGCTTCCCGCTTTCCAGACGACCTACGGTTTCCAGCTGAAGCCCGACCAGACAGTCGTCCTCTCCGGCGGCGATACGGCGGCGACGATCAAGGCGGCCGCCGACCAGACGAACGGCGTCAACACCGCCATGGTCTACGGCACCGACGGTGCGATCGAAGCGGCCGAACTGACCGTTCTCGAAGACGACAAGAACGTGCAGCAGGTCTATGCACCCACGCCGATCATCCGCGAAGAGGTGCTGAAGGCCAATCCGAAGATCGAGGAGGTGCTCTCGCCGATCTTCAAGAGCCTGACCGCCGACGAACTGCGCAAGCTCAACGCTAAGATCCAGGTCGACGGCGAGCCGGCAAAATCCGTCGCCGAAGCCTATCTCAAGGAAAAGGGCTTCCTGAAATAGTTGCCCCTCGCTCCGCCCGGCTGCGGGCGGAGCCTTCCTTGCGACGGGGCTGGCGAGACGGGATTGAATTGATGGACGAAACCTCAGCGGTCCGCAGGCTGGACCGGCTCGGCGTGGTTCTGGTGGCCGGCGGAATCGCGGCGACGGCACTGATGCCCTTCATCTATGTGAAGGCGAACCGCATCGCCGCCGGCAAGCCGATGCTGCTGACGCAGCTTCTTCCCCAGCCCTCCGTTATCATCCTGACCGTCTTTCTCGTTCTGACCGCCGTCGCCACCCTGTTCCTCGCCAATGCAGTGGCACGGCTTGTCATCGCCACACTTTGCCTGGCGTCGCTCATCGCGGCGATCGGCCTGGTCTCGACCGCGGCGACGCCGCCCGGCAGCACGGTGGCGCGCATGACGCCCGGCGGCGGTTTCTGGGTGCTGTTCGCGGTGATCGGGCTGATCATCTCCGATGCGCTGGTCAAGATCCGGCTGGCGCCGTGGATGCGGGTCGCGGCGCTCGCGGCCTATGCGGCGCTGCTCTTCGCTTTCCTCTTCTCCGGCCTGCTCGACAGCCTGTCGATCATGAAGGAATTTTCCACGCGGGCGGCACAGTTCCGGACGGAGGCCTTCTCGCACCTGCTGCTGGCACTCGGTTCTCTTGTTATCGCCATCATACTCGGCCTGCCGCTCGGAATCCTCTGTTTCTGGGTACCGAGGCTCAGAGCCGTCGTGCTGCAGGGCTTAAGCCTCATCCAGACGATCCCGAGCCTGGCGCTCTTCGGCCTGCTGATGCTGCCGCTCGGCTATCTCGCCACCCATGTACCGCTCGCCGCCGCCATCGGCATCCGCGGCATCGGCACGGCGCCGGCTTTGATCGCGCTAGTGCTCTATTCGCTGCTGCCGATCGTCGCCAATACCGTCGTCGGCCTGCAGGGCGTCGATCCTTCGGTGCGCGATGCGGCCGCCGGCATGGGGCTGACACGCTTGCAGATCCTGACCGGCATCGACATGCCGCTCGCCTTCCCCGTGATCCTCACCGGCATCCGCATCGTGCTGGTGCAGGCGATCGGCATGGTGACGATCGCCGCCTTGATCGGCGGCGGCGGCTTCGGCATCTTCATTTTCCAGGGGCTCGGCCAGACGGCAATGGACCTCGTGCTGCTCGGCGCCGTGCCGACCGTCTTCTTCGCCTTCTCATCGGCCGTCATCCTCGATGCGGTCATCGACAGCATCCGGGGACCCGCCGCATGAGCATGATCGAAATCAGGAACGTCACCAAGCGCTATGGTGCTGCCACCGTCGTCGACAAGGTCTCGATGGACGTCGAGAAGGGCGAGATCACCGTCATCGTCGGCACGTCGGGCTCCGGCAAATCGACGCTGATGCGGATGATCAACCGGCTGGTGCCGATCACGGAAGGCGAGATCTTCGTCGGCGGCCAGAATGTGATGGACGTCGAGGTGACCGAACTTCGCCGCCGGATCGGTTATGCGATCCAAGGCCACGGGCTGTTTCCGCATCGCACCGTGGCACAGAATATCGCCACCGTCCCCCAGCTGCTCGAATGGGATTCCACCCGTATCGCCAGGCGCGTCGAGGAACTGCTCGGGCTTTTCAATCTCGATCCGGCTGAATTCGCCGACAAATATCCGCATCAGCTCTCCGGTGGCCAGCAGCAGCGCGTCGGCGTCGCACGCGCCCTTGCCGCCGAGCCGGAACTGCTGTTGATGGACGAACCCTTCGGCGCGCTCGATCCGGTCATCCGCGGCAAGGCGCAGGACGACCTGCTGGCGATCCAGAAGCAGTTCGGCACGACCATCATCCTCGTTACCCACGACATGGACGAGGCCTTCCATCTCGGCAATCAGATCGCTGTCATGAGCCAGGGCCGATTGCTGCAATGCTCGACGCCGGAAAAGATCCTCACCGAACCCGCCGATCCCTTCGTCCAGCAATTGACCGGCACCTCCGACCGGGCGCTGAAGCTGATGTCGCTGCTGCCGCTGAAGGAGAGCATGGCGCCGGCCAAGAGCGGTCTCGCCTATGCCCTGCCGCAATCCTTGAGTCTGCGCGATGCACTTGCCGAAATGATCTGGCAAGGGGTCGACGAGGCGGCGGTGCAGGATGGCGAGAAGGCGCCGGTCGGCTCGATCTCGATGCGCCGGCTGCTCGAACTGGGCCGCAAGGCATGAAACACCTCGTCGCCAATCTCTTCCGCCTGGCGGCGCTCGCCCTGCTCCTGATCCTGCTGTTCAGGACCGAGTGGCTTTCCTTCCTGCTCACTCCGCTGACCAGCAACAATGCGCCTGCCGTCTACACCCAGAACAGCCTGGCCTCGCTGGCGCTCGGCCATCTGCAGCTCGTCATCGGATCGATCGTCTGCAGCGCCGTGCTCGCCGTCGTCGGCGGCATCTTCGTAACACGCCAAAGCGGCGCCGATTTCCTGCCGCTGTCGCGCGCGATCGCCAATGCCGGCCAGACCTTTCCGCCGGTCGCGGTGCTGGCGCTCGCCGTGCCCGCCACCGGCTTCGGCGCCATGCCGACGCTGATCGCGCTCTTTCTCTACGGCCTGCTGCCGATCTTCGAAAACACCGTCGCCGGCCTGAAGCAGGTTTCGCCGCAGGTGCTCGACGCCGCCGACGGCATGGGCATGAACGGCACGCAGCGGCTCTTCCGCGTCGAACTGCCGCTTGCCCTGCCGCTGATCCTCGAAGGGCTGAAAGTCGCAACCGTCATCAATATCGGCACTGCGACGATCGGCTCGACGGTTGCGGCAAAGGGGCTCGGCGAAGTGATCATCGCCGGGCTGATATCGGACAATACCGCCTTCATCCTGCAGGGCGGTCTGATCGTCGGCCTGATGGCGGTGCTGATCTATGACGCCATGGGCCTCGTCGAAGCGGCGATTACCCGAAGAATCGGCTTGCGCGCGGCGTAAGAGGACCGCTACCAAGGCAGCGGTGATCGATTCAACGGGAGGCCGCCTTGGCGAAGATGATCCACTCCATGATCCGCGTTCTCGACGAGGCGCGCTCCGTCGAATTCTATAGCAAGGCCTTCGGCCTCTCGGTCGCCGACCGCGTCGATTTCGAGACCTTCACGCTGATCTACATGAGCAATGCCGAGACCGGCTTCGAGCTGGAACTGACGGTCAACAAGGGCCGGATCGAACCCTATGCTCTCGGCAATGCCTATGGTCATCTTGCCGTTTCCGTCCAGGAAGTCGCCATCGAGCGTGAGCGCATGATGAAACTTGGGCTCAAGCCGGGCGAGCTGGTGGAGCTCAACCGCGACGGCAAACTCTTCGGCCTGTTCTTCTTCGTCAGCGATCCCGATGGCTACAAGATCGAGGTGCTGCAGCGCCACGGCCGGTTTCTGTAGGGCAGGCCGATGATCGAGAAGACGGTGCTTCATTCCGGCTGGACGCTTTCCTGCAACGATACAGCAAGGCGCGGCCTGCCGGAAACGATCCCGGCAACGGTGCCCGGCTGCGTGCATCTCGACCTTCTCGCCAACCGGCTGATCCCCGATCCCTACATCGACGTCAACGAGATCACCAATGACTGGATCGGCAGAACGGATTGGACCTATCGCTGCACATTCGAGGCTGCGCCGGATGAGCGCACAATGCAGGAGCTCATCTTCGACGGGCTCGATACGATCGCGGTGATATCGCTGAATGGCGAGGAGATCGGCCGCACCTTCAACATGCACCGCACCTATCGTTTTGACGTCTCCGGTCTGCTGAAGACCGGGGCGAACGACCTCGCTGTCACCTTCCGCTCCGCCTATGCCTATGGCGCGGAGATGGAGAAACATTACGGCTACCGGCCGAACAACTATCCGGGCCCGGGCAATCTGATGCGCAAGATGGCCTGCAATTTCGGCTGGGACTGGGGGCCGACGCTGGTGACGGCGGGGCTGTGGAAACAGGTTGCGCTGGAGAGCTGGGACCGGGCGCGGCTTGCCGAAACTCGTATATCGGCGACGCTTGCCGGCAGCGACGGGCTGGTAAAGGTGCATGCGACGCTGGCGCGGCATGGCGATCACGGGCCGTGCCGGCTGGCCGCCGAAATCGGCGGCGTGACCAAGACAGTGGCAATTGGCCCCAGCGAAGACGCGGTTTCCTTCGAACTCCGCCTCCCCTCGCCGCAGCTCTGGTGGCCGCATCATCTCGGTGCACAGCCGCTCTATCCCCTGACGCTCAGCCTGATCGACGAGGCCAGTGGCGATTTGCTGGACACATCCGAGCGCGAACTCGGTTTCCGTTCGCTCAGGCTCGACACGTCGGCCGACGAGCATGGTTCGGCCTTCACCTTCGTCGTCAACGACGTGCCGCTCTTCATCTGCGGCGCGAACTGGATCCCCGACGATTGTTTTCCCTCGCGGGTGACAGCCGAGCGCTATGCCAGTCGGATCGCGGAGGCAAAGGCCGCCAATATCCACATGCTGCGCGTCTGGGGCGGCGGCATCTTCGAGCGCGACGAATTCTACGAGGCCTGCGACCACATGGGCATGCTGGTCTGGCAGGATTTCCTCTTTGCCTGCGCCGCCTATCCGGAGGAGGAGCCGCTTCGAAGCGAAGTCGAGGCGGAGGTGCGCGACAATGTCGTGCGGCTGATGCCGCATGCCAGCCTGATCCTCTGGAATGGCAATAACGAGAATATCTGGGGCTTCGACGAATGGGGCTGGCGACCTATCATCAAGCCGGGCGAGAGCTGGGGGCTCGGCTATTATCTCGACCTGCTGCCGAAGCTCTCGGCCAAACTCGATCCCGACCGGCCCTATTATCCCGGCAGCCCCTATTCCGGCTCGATGCAGATCGAGCCCAATGCCGACGGACATGGCTGCAAACATATCTGGGACGTGTGGAACGATGTCGGCTACGAGGTCTACCGCAATTACATCCCGCGTTTCTGCTCCGAATTCGGCTGGCAGGCGCCGCCCGCCTGGGCGACCATCGAAGAAAGCATGCATGATCGGCCGCTGACGCCGCAATCGAACGGCGTTTTCCATCATCAGAAGGCGACGCAAGGCAATGACAAGCTGATCCGCGGACTCGCCGGCCATCTGCCGGAGCCGAGGACGATGGATGACTGGCATTTCGCCACCCAGCTCAATCAGGCTCGCGCCATCCGCTTCGGCGTCGAGCACATGCGCTCGCATCGGGATGTCTGCAAGGGCGCCGTCGTCTGGCAGTTCAACGACTGCTGGCCGGTGACCTCCTGGGCGGCCCTCGATTCGGCCGGGCGCCGCAAGCCGCTCTGGTATGCGCTGAAGGCGGCCTATGATCCGCGCCTGCTGACGATCCAGCCACGGAACGGCGGGCTGGCGGCAGTCGCCATCAATGAACGCACGCTGTTCTGGCGCGCAAAGATCAGCGGCAAGCGCATGAGGCTCGACGGCCGCGTGCTTGCCGAATTCGAATTCTGGCGTCTGCTCTGCGACCGCTTCGAGGCCAAGGAATTTCCGCTGCCCGACGAGATCGTCAGTCCTGGCTTACCGAAGGAGGAGGTTGTTGTCGTCGACATGCTCGACAGGCGGGCTTTTCATTATTTCGTCGAGGACATCGAGCTTGCCTTGCCGGCGCCGCGGCTGAGCGTTGAGGTCACGGGGATCGACGGCGGCTATGCGGTGAAGGTGACGGCGGATAATTTTCTCAAGGACCTCTGCCTGATGGCGGATCGGCTGGATCCGGACGCGGTTGTGGACTCGATGCTGGTGACGTTGTTGCCGGGCGAGAGCCATGTGTTTGCGGTGAAGACGGTAAAGGCGATCAGGGCAGAAGATATCACCGTCGGCACCGTGCTGCGGTCGGCCAACGATCTTGTTGCCGGTTCGCGCTAGTGACTGCCCCTCATCCTAGCCCTCTCCCCCGGTTGCGAGGAGAGGGGACGTGCCCTGCGAGAGTTTGGTGAGAACGGAGAGCTTGCGGCATGGTCCCTTCGCCCCGTTTACGGGGAGAGGTGGCGGCAGCCGGATGAGGGTCCGCCAAGCCCACGACATCACCAACACCAAAAAGGCCCCACGCAACCCGCGGGGCCCTTCCAGTTCGGCCTATCGGACGAGATTACATCCAGTAGGGCGGCACGCCATAGTAGTCATAGACCCGGCGGCCATTATCGTTGTACCAGCTGTCGTCATCGTCCGAATAGCTCGGTGCGCCTTCGATCTGCTCCTTGGTCAGGTCGATGCGATAGCCATCCAGCTGAGTGTCGTAGGTCAGCTTTTCCCAGGGGAGCGGATAGTGATCGTCGCCGATACCCAGGAAGCCGCCGAAACTCAGCACGGCATAGGCGACGCGGCCATCGAGCTTTCCGATGATCAGCCGTTCGATCGAGCCGATATGCCGGCCGTCCGCGCCGTAGACACGGGTGCCTTCCACGCGGTCGCTTGCGATCAGCGAAGGTGTATCCTTCACATTGGGGTCGCGACGGGTGGCGTCGGTATCCTGATTCAACATTGTGCACCTCCTTCGGTGTTTCCTGATTGCGAGTATGCAGGGTCAACGTCAGGGCGGACTCAAAGTTCCCGGATTTCTCGATCGGCTTTGCGGCAAATGTTGACGTTTACGTCAAGGTTAGTATAGCTTCATTCGGCTTGAACCGTTCAGGCAATGGCATAAGCTGCCGGACTGGAAGATGGAGGATGCTTCCGGTCAATCGCGAGCCAATCGAACACGGCTCGGCACCGGCGCGGCGGCCGCAAGGGAGAGAGAGACACGATGAGCAGCATTTCCGTCCATCCGAACGGAGCAAAACCGGACAAGCCCTGGCTTGCCACCTATCCCGACGTGGTTCCGGCCGAACTGCCGCCGCTGGAACATGCCTCGCTTGCCGAGCTGCTCGAAAAATCCTGCGCCCGTTACGCCGACCGGACGGTTTTTTCCAGCATGGGCAAGGCGATGAGCTACCGCGAGCTGGAGAGCCAGACACGCAAAGTCGCCGCCTGGCTGCAGAGCATCGGGCTCGAGAAAGGCGACCGCGTCGCGGTGATGATGCCGAACGTCTTGCAGAACCCGGTCGCAACCTATGCGATCCTGCGCGCCGGCCTCGTGGTCGTCAACGTCAACCCGCTTTATACGCCGCGCGAGCTCGAACACCAGCTGCGCGATTCCGGTGCCAAGGCAATCTTCGTGCTGGAGAATTTCGCCCGCACGGTCGAGCAGGTCCTCAACAAGACCGATCTGCGCCACGTCGTCGTCACCTCGCTCGGCGAAATGCTGGGCCCCAAGGGCCTGGTCGTCAATTTCGTCGTGCGCAAGGTGAAGAAGCTCGTCCCCTCCTGGTCGATTCCGCAGCACAAAAGCTTCGCTCAGGTGCTGCGCGAAGGAGCGCAAAAGAAGCTGCAGCCGGTCACGCTGGCGGCGGGCGACATCGCCTTCCTGCAATATACCGGCGGCACGACAGGCGTTGCCAAGGGCGCGGTACTCACCCATCAGAACCTGCTCGCCAACAAGCTGCAGCTGTCGCTCTGGCTGCGGTCGGCTTTCCAGCGTAAGAAGCAGCCGGAGGTGCTGAATTTCCTCTGCGCGCTGCCGCTCTACCACATCTTCGCGCTGACGGTGAATTCCCTGATGGGCATGTCGCTTGGCGCCCACAATATCCTGATCGCCAATCCGCGCGATATTCCTGGCCTCGTCAAGGAGTTCGGAAAGTCCGAGGTGCATATCTTCCCCGGCCTCAACACGCTGTTCAACGCGCTGATGAACAATGCCGATTTCGCCAAGCTCGACTTCTCCTCGCTGATCATGTCGCTCGGCGGCGGCATGGCGGTGCAGCGCCCGGTTGCCGAACGCTGGCTTGATATGACCGGCACGCCGATAACCGAAGGCTACGGCCTTTCCGAGACATCGCCTGTCGCCACCGCCAACCGCTTCGATTCAGCCGAGTTCACCGGATCGATCGGCCTGCCGCTGCCCTCCACCGATCTCGACATTCGCGATGAGGAGGGCCGCTCGCTGCCATCGGGCGAAATCGGCGAGATCTGCATCCGCGGGCCGCAGGTGATGGCCGGCTACTGGCGGAAGCCGGAAGAGACGGCGCGGGTGATGACATCAGACGGCTATTTTCGCACGGGCGACATGGGTTTCATGGACGAACGCGGTTACACCAAGATCGTCGACCGCAAGAAGGACATGATCCTCGTCTCGGGTTTCAACGTCTATCCGAACGAGATCGAGGAAGTCGCCGCCATGCATGCCGGCATCCTCGAGGCCGCTGCGGTCGGTGTGCCGGACGGGCATTCGGGCGAGGCGGTGAAACTCTTCGTCGTCAGGAAGGACCCGAACCTGACGGAGGCGGAGGTGAAGGCCCATTGCATCGCCAACCTCACCAATTACAAACGCCCCCGCTTCATCGAGTTCCGCACCGAACTGCCGAAGTCGCCCGTGGGCAAGATCCTGCGCAAGGACCTGCGCGACTGATTTTGACAACCGCATGAAATTACAGCCATCCGCTCACCGCGGGTGGCTTTTTTCATGTTTCGAGCGGCGGCTGAACTTGATTTGCGCCCGATAAAGCGAATAGTTTCCGCAACCTTTCCGCCTCAAAAGGAGCCTCCCATGAACGCCATCGTCGAACAGCTGAAAACTACGGCTGATGCCACCAAGGCGACCGATCTCCGGGCCGCCTTCGCCGCCGATTCCAAGCGCTTTTCGCGCTTTTCCGTCTCGCTCGACGACCTGCTGATGGATTTTTCCAAGACGGCGGTGAACGACGACATCCTCAAGCTCCTGGTCAAGCTTGCCGAAGAGGGCGGCGTCGAGAAGAAGCGCGAGGAGATGTTCTCCGGCAAGGCGATCAACTTTACCGAGGATCGCGCCGTTCTGCACACGGCGCTGCGCAACCGATCCAACACACCGGTTCTGGTCGACGGCAAGGACGTCATGCCTGACGTCAACGCGGTGCTTGCCGCCATGGGCAAATTTGCCGACGACATCCGCTCTGGGGCGCTGAAGGGCGCGACAGGCAAGGCGATCACAGACGTCATCAATATCGGCATCGGCGGCTCGGATCTCGGCCCTGTGATGGCGACGCTGGCGCTCGCCCCCTTCCATGACGGCCCGCGTGCGCATTTCGTCTCCAATATCGACGGCGCCCATATCGCCGATATCCTGAAGCTGGTGCAGCCGGAGACGACGCTCTTCATCGTCGCCTCGAAGACCTTCACCACCGTCGAGACGATGACCAATGCACAGACGGCGCGCAATTTCATCGCCAGGGCACTCGGCGAAACGGCCGTGCAGCATCATTTCGCCGCCGTCTCGACGGCGCTCGACAAGGTCGCCGCCTTCGGCATCGACAGCGCCCGCGTCTTCGGCTTCTGGGATTGGGTCGGCGGCCGCTACTCGATCTGGTCGGCGATCGGCCTGCCGCTGATGATTGCGATCGGGCCGGAGAATTTCGGCAAGTTTCTCGATGGCGCGCATGCCGTCGACAATCACTTCCGTAAGGCACCGGTTACCGAGAACCTGCCGATGCTGCTCGGCCTGATCGGCTTCTACCATCGCAACGTTCTTGGCTACCCCACCCGCGCCATCCTGCCTTACGACCAGCGCCTGTCGCGTTTCCCCGCCTATCTGCAGCAGCTCGACATGGAATCGAACGGCAAGGGCGTCACCGTCGACGGCACGCCGGTCGAGGGCAATTCCGGTCCGGTCGTCTGGGGCGAACCCGGCACCAACGGCCAGCACGCCTTCTACCAGCTCATCCACCAGGGCACGAGCATCATACCGGCCGAATTCATGATCGCCGCCAATGCATTCGAGCCGGAGCTGCGCCATCAGCACCAGCTTTTGATTTCCAACGTGCTCGCCCAGTCGGAAGCGCTGATGAAGGGCCGCACCTTCGCGGAGGCCAAGAAACAGCTGACCGACAAGGGCATGGACGACAGGAAGGCCGATTTCATTGCGCCGCATCGTGTCTTCCAGGGCAACCGGCCGTCGATCACCTTCGTCTACGACAAGCTGACGCCCTATGCGCTCGGCCGGCTGATCGCGCTCTACGAACATCGCGTCTTCGTCGAAGGCGTGCTCTTCCGCATCAATTCCTTCGACCAGTGGGGCGTCGAGCTCGGTAAGGAACTGGCAACCGGCCTGCTGCCCGTCGTCGAAGGCAAGCAGAGCGCTGCCGGTCACGACTCCTCGACGCAGGGTCTTGTTGCTGCGCTGGCAAAGCTCGCCCAGTAATTCGACAATTGCGCAGCGATTGAAGCCCATCCGTCACGCGGGTGGGCTTTTTTTTGACTCTGTCGAATTGCAGAGCATGTCGTCGTCTATAGAAGGACCGACAGAGGAGGAGCCGATGACAGCGACGGATGACGAACTGGTGAACTTCGAGGCAAACGGTGCGCTGCCTTTGCCTGCCACGAATGAGCAGGGTTTCGTCGAAAACGATGGTGCCCGCATCTGGTATGCGAGCTACGGCGCAGGCCCGGCCGTCATCCTGCTGCATGGCGGGCTCGGCAATAGCGGCAATTGGGGCTATCAGGTTCCTGCGCTTATCGACGCCGGCCATCGGGTTGTGCTGATCGACAGCCGCGGGCATGGCCGCAGCACGCGCGATGATCGCCCTTATAGCTATCACCTCATGGCTTCCGACGTGCTTGCCGTCATGGATCACGTCGGACTTGAGGAAGCGGCCCTCGTCGGCTGGAGCGACGGCGCCTGCACCGCGCTGATCCTTGCCGACCAGCAGCCGAACCGGGTCTGCGGCGTCTTCTTCTTCGCCTGCAACATGGACCCCAGCGGCACAAGAGAATTCAAGGCGACGCCAGTCATCGACCGCTGCTTCAACCGTCACAGGAAGGACTATCAGGCGCTGTCGGCAACGCCGAACCAGTTCGATGCTTTCGTCGCCGATGTCTCCAAGATGATGGCGACGGAGCCGAATTATTCGGCCGAGCAGTTGGCGGACATCAAGGTGCCGGTTTCCATCGTGCTGGGTGAGCATGACGAATTCATCAAGCCCGACCATGCCGATTACCTGGCGAAGACGATCCCGGATGCGGAATTTGTGCTGCTGCCGGAGGTCAGCCATTTCGCGCCGCTGCAGCGGCCGGACCTCTTCAATCGCGAGGTCCGGGCCTTTCTCGACCGGATCGAATGAGGCTCAGAGGCCGATCTCTCACGCCCAAGATGGATTTACGCCGTCACCAGCCGTTTCGGATGCATCAACGCGCTTCAACCCTCGCCTTGGCGCAATCGTGTGCGGGAGCTTGATTGCCGAAGCCAGACCGAGCCCTGCCAGCAGCCGGATGAAATGCCAATCGAGATCCAGCTGGCCCGGCTCGATGCCGAGCCGGGCGGATTCCGGAAAGGCGTGATGGTTGCCGTGGAAGCTCTCGCCAAAGGTCACCAGCCCGAACCGCGGCAGGTTGTATCCCTGCACCGCAACATCGTCGACGCTCCAGCCCTGATGGCCGCCTCGATGAGCGAAATGGCCGACCAGCCAGTGTCCGGTCAGCGACACCGATATCCGCATGGCAACACCCCAGACCGCCCATGGCAGTCCGCCGAGCGCGAGGAGTACGACCAGCAGGGGAATCTGTTGCGCCATCCATGTCGCCTCCACGAAGCGATAGAAGCGGTCGCGCCGTTCCCGCTCCTTGAGGACGAAACGTGGCGGATGGTGCAGCACCACCGTGCAATGCATCTGCCAGAAGGCATCGATGAAGAAAGACCGCCGATGGGCAAAGAGATCATGGCAGCCTGGCTGCCGTTGCGCCCAATCGCGAATGTCGTGCGCGTAGATCATGCCGAAGGGGCCGGCCATGCCGACCAGCGTGCCGAGATAGACGAGAAAGTGCTCGATCCAGATATGCGTGCTGAATGAACGATGGATCAGCAGCCGGTGCATGCCGACCGAATGACCAAGACAGATCGTGACAGCGGTCAGGAGGATGAAGACGCCGAGTGCGCTCCAAGTGAAGGTCAGCGGCCCACCAATGACGGCAATCAAGGTCATGGTGGCAATCCAGATCGACTTTGCGGGCATCCAGACCACCCTGCCCTTCACTGGATCGCTGTTGTCATCGATCATGCGTCCGGTGGCAATACTGCTCATGGCAAACTCCTCCCCGTCGGGGCACATTGCGCTTGAACGTGGCCCGCCAATTCGTTAATTAACGAATTACCTAATTACTTTGCATCAACGAAAACAATTGTTTAACAGGCAGATGCAAGAGCGCCGCAGGCACGGAGACCGGACTTGGACGAAGAGTCTTTCGATGATCCAGCAGCAGATGGCTCCGTCAGCGCGGCCCAGCGCGTATTCCACGCACTTTCCAGTGCGCCACGCCGGAAGATCCTCGCCTATCTCTCGGCATCGGGCCTGACCGCCGGCGAGATCGCCGACCGCTTCAGCATGTCCAAGCCAGCCGTTTCGCAGCATCTTTCCATCCTCGAAGCCTCAGGGCTGATCAGACGGGAAAAACAGGGCCAGTTCGTCCACTACTCCCTGATCGAGAACAATCTCGTCAATACGCTCAACGGCTTCGTGCAGGAGGTCTGTCCGGTCGGACGGCCGATCAAGAAGGAAAGCCAGGCGCGCGCCCGCGCCAAAGACTAGCCCTGAGAACCGGGCAGATCCTGTTGGCGTCACGGCCAGAGGTCGATGGGCGCCTGGTGCGAAACCGGATTGAACGTTCTTCTATTAGAATATTTTAGAAAGAATTCTTTCAATCCGCCGCAATCGCCCTAGATTCAAGCAAAATCTGTGCGCAGGATACTTCCGACGACATGGCCCATCAAGCCGGGGACGACGCCCCGTTTCATTGTTTCCGCTGGCGTATGCACCCGGCCACTCGTGTCCGGATCTGCTCTTTCGCGCCCAGTTCAGGAGATTGCCCGAGACGCTCGTCACGCGGCGTTTCACGTTTCATCTTCACCAAAGGAAGCTCATGAGCCGTCTTATCGTCGTTTCCAATCGTGTTCCCATGCCGGCCAAAGATGGGAGCGCCGCGGCCGGCGGGCTGGCCGTTGCGCTGCAGGCAGCCCTGGAAGAGCGCGGCGGCATTTGGATGGGGTGGTCGGGAGAGTCGAGCGGCGACAGGGAGCCCGGCGCGCTGTCGCAGCTGCAGAAGGGTAACATCACCTATGCGCTGACCGATCTCACCGATACCGACGTCGAGGAATATTATCGCGGCTTTGCAAACCGTGTTCTCTGGCCCATCTGTCACTACCGCCTCGACCTCGCCGAATACGGCCGCAAGGAAATGGCCGGTTATTTCCGCGTCAACCGCTTCTTCGCGCACCGGCTGGCGCCGTTGATCGAGCCTGATGACATCATCTGGGTGCATGATTACCACCTCATTCCGCTGGCCGCCGAACTGCGGCAAATGGGGCTGAAGAACCGGATCGGCTTCTTCCTGCACATTCCCTGGCCGCCGGCCGACATTCTCGTGACGATGCCGGTCCATGAAGAAATCATGCGCGGGCTTTCCCATTACGATCTCGTCGGCTTCCAGACCGATTACGACCTCCAGAACTTCGCCGGTTATTTGAGAAGGGAGGGAATTGGCGACGACCTCGGAAACGGTTTGTTCGATTCCCACGGCCGGATCTTCAAGGCCGGCGCCTATCCGATCGGCATCGAGACCGCGGCCTTCGCCGATTTCGCCGAGAGAGCCGCAGACAATGTCATGGTGCAGAAGACCCGGCGCAGCGTCGAAGGCCGGGACATGATCATCGGCGTCGACCGCCTTGATTATTCGAAGGGCATCATTCAGCGGCTGGAAGCGTTCGAACGCTTCCTCATCAGCAATCCTGCCTACCAGAACAAGGTCACCTATCTGCAGGTCACACCGAAATCGCGTTCGGAAGTCCCCGAATACGAGCATATGCAGAAGATGGTCGCCGAGCAGGCCGGCCGCGTCAACGGCGCCATCGGAACGGTCGACTGGGTGCCGATCCGCTATGTCAACCGATCGATCAGCCGCAACGTGCTCGCCGGCCTCTACCGTCTGGCGACGATCGGGCTGGTCACGCCGTTGCGCGACGGCATGAACCTCGTCGCCAAGGAATATGTCGCCGCCCAAAACCCGGATCGGCCGGGCGTCTTGGTGCTATCGCGCTTTGCCGGCGCCGCACGGGAGTTGAAGGGGGCACTGCTGGTCAATCCCTACGATGTCGAAGGCACCGCCAATGCGCTTGCCAGGGGTCTCGCCATGTCGCTCGAGGAGCGCCGCGAGCGCTGGAGCATGATGATGGAACATCTGCTCTCTCACGATGTCTCGCTTTGGTGCGAAAACTTCCTGCGGGACCTGGTGACCGCTGCCGAGCTTCCCCGGACGGTCACCTGATCGATCGGCGGCTTGCTTCGAGCGTTAAAGCCCGATCTCATGCGCCCAGGGCGGGTTGGCGCCGGCGCGGGAGACGGTGACGGCGGCGGCCTTGGCACCCAGCGTCAGGGCGTTGCGCACCGCCTGCTCGTCGAGCGAGGCGACCTGCTCCTTGGTTAGCAGATTATCTCGCTTCAGCGACGCCAGCACACCGGCGTCGAAAGTATCGCCGGCGCCGACCGTGTCGACGACGGCAACGCGCTCACTTGGCACTGTAACCTTGCGATCCCTGGTATAGCCGGAAGCACCTTCCGCGCCCTTGGTGATGACGACGAGCTTGGCGCCGTGGGCCAGCCAGTGGGCCGCGAGCGCATCGTGGTCGCCTTCAAGGCCGAACCAGTCGAGATCCTCGTCGGAGAATTTGACGATGTCGGATTTGGCCGCCATACGCCTGATGCGGGCCATATGCGCCGGCTTGTCCTTGATGAAGCCCGGGCGGATGTTGGGGTCGAGCGAAATGACCCGCCGGGCAGCTTCGCGGTCGAGCAGCGCTTCATAGGTCTCGCCGCAGGGGCTCGGGATCAGGCTGATCGCGCCGAAATGCAGCGCTTCGCAATCGTCGCCGAGCGTCGGCAGGTCGGCTTCGGTGATCATGCGGCCGGCCGTGCCCTCGTCATAGAAGGCATAGGTCGCCTGGCCGTTGACGAGCTTGACGAAGGCGATCGTCGAGGGCCGCTGGGTGATGGCGCACGGGCTGTAATCGACATTGCTCGCCTTCAGCGTCGCGAGCAGGATTTCGCCCATCATGTCATCGGCAATCCCGGTGAAGAAGGCGGTGGGGATGCCGAGGCGACCAAGCGCGATGGCGGTATTGAAGATCGCGCCGCCGGCATAGGGGGCAAAGCCCTTTTCACCAAGCGTCGTGTCCCTCGGCAGCATGTCGATCAGGGCTTCGCCGCAGCACAAAATCATCGGATTCCTCCCAACAGCACGGATATGTTCATCAACCGTTTAAGCGAGCTTTTGTCAACTGGTTAGAGCGAAAGCTCACTTACCCCGCCATTCCTCGCCGACCATGCCAATGGCGCATCGAGAAAGGCCTCGACCTCTGCAAGCGTCTTGTCGTCGAAAAGCTTCTCTGCCCTGGCAACCGCAAGGACGCTGCGCCAGGTGGCGATGTGATGCAGCCTCACCTTGCCGTCAGTAAACCGCTGATCGCCGAAAATCCCGTAGAAGAACAGCGCGATACCGTGATCGACGATGCCGCCGGCAGCGCGAATGGCGTCGATGAACTTGAACATGCTGCCGCCGGCCGTCGTCAGATCCTCGATGACGAGCACACGCGACCCTTCCGGCAGATTGCCTTCGATCTGCGCATTACGGCCATGGCCCTTCGGCTGCTTGCGGACATAGATCATCGGCAGGCCGAGGCGATCGGCGAGCAGGGCGGCGAAGGGAATGCCGGCGGTCTCGCCGCCGGCGATGCAATCGAACTGCTCGAAACCGGCATCGCGCATGAGCGTGCTGGCGGCGAAATCCATCACCGTCGAGCGGATGCGCGGATAGGAGAGCAGCTTGCGGCAATCGATATAAACCGGGCTCGCCATGCCGGAGGAGAGCTTGTAAGGCTGAGCCGCATTGAAATGCACCGCCTTGATTTCCCAGAGCATCTTTGCCACCAGTTCGGCCATGAGGGCGCGGTCGGGAAATGTGGTCTGGATCATCGGGCTCTCCTTCGGCTTGGCTTGCTATGGCATGACAGCGCCGCGCGCCTCTTCAGCTGCGCAAAGGACGCTGTAGCACTTTGAATTGCTGCAGAATTCCGTGCTTAAATCGATTCCGATCCAAGCCATCATGCAGTAGCAGCAAGCGCCGGCAGTTTCCAGACGCAAGGCGAGCCTTACCGCACCAGACGGCCGATATCGACGAGCTGCATCGTCTTGAAGAGGGCAATCGCCCGGGCGCCCTCCTCCGCATCCAGCGACACGGCGTAGCGCACGGCGGCGGCAAGCAGCTGCATCGTCAGCCGGGCGATCGCCAGAAGCTCGACTCGATCGCGGTTTGGCCAAAGGCGGACGAGCACGGCGAGAAAGGCCTGCGCAAGGAATTCCATGTCTTCGGCATCGACCTGCTGCAGCAGCTTGTCGGTATGGGTCGCATGCCAGATGTCGCGCATGACGGGCTCGCGGCGGAAGAAGGCGTAATATTCGTCGACGATATTGGCGAGCGCCGCCTTGAGGCCCGCGGGGTCAGCGACCTTGGCCAGCTCCGCCTCGACGCAGCGCCTGCCCTCTTCGTTGAAGCGCTCGGCAAGCGTTCGGATGATCGAGGTCTTGTCGGGAAAATATTGGTAGAGCGCGCCGAAGGACAGGCCGGCTTCTTCGACGATCTCGCTCATCTTTAGGCCGTCGCTGCCATGCTGTTCGATCAGTTCGGCGGCGACGGCGAGGATTTTCTCGAAGCGCTCGCGGCCGCGCTGCTGGCGCGGAATGCGCCGCGGCTGGCCGCCATGGTCCTGCTGGCGTCTGCGCGTTGCGCGCTTCTGCTCCGACATGGGCTCTCCTTTGCTCGTTGACAAACAAAATAAGAGAGTTTATCTCATATTACAAATAAGAGAATTTCTCTTGTTTATCCCGGAAGGCGCTTCGACATGCAGATCATCCTCATCCTTTCCCTCGTCGCCGCAGCGATCGGCAGCGGCCTCGTCGCCGGCATCTTCTTCGCCTTCTCGACCTTCATCATGACCGCCTTCGCGCGCATCCCGGCGGAACAGGGCATCGCGGCGATGAACGCGATCAATGTGACGATCGTCCGCTCGCCCTTCATGGCCCTCTTCGTGCCGACGGCGATCCTCTGCCTCGTCATTGCCGTGCTGGCGGTGATCGACTGGCGCGGCGGGGCGTCCACGCTGATGCTGACAGGTGCGGCCCTCTATCTCCTTGCCTCCTTCCTCTCGACCATCATCTTCAACGTGCCGATGAACGACGCGTTGGAAAAGGTCAGCGGCAGCGGGGCGGAGGCGGCGGCGCTCTGGACCACCTATCTCAGGGACTGGACGTGGTGGAACCATGTGCGCACGATCGCCTCGCTGCTCGCCTCGGCCGCTTTCGTGCGGGCGCTGATGGTCGTTTGAGGGGCACTTCCGGCTTCCGAGGGAGCCTCACGCTGGGATGCTTCATAGAGGCAAGCGCCGGCATCCAAGAGAGCTTTATCCAGAGGTGCCGCAGGGGCCTCGAAGGACGAGACGGGTGCGCCGACGCATGATGCATGCAAGAAGCAGCGTCCAGCCGCCCCAGCCTAGTTCTGCTCGCAAAAGGCGATGCGGTTGCTGAAGGGGTCGATGACGGTCATCTCCAGTCCCCAGGGCGCTTCCTCGATCCCGGGTTTCATATAGCGGTAGTCCTTGCCGGCGAGTTCGGCGTGATAGGCGCGGATGTTGGCGACGCGGACGAAGGCCTTGGCGCCGGGGCTGGCGTCGCCGGAATGTTCGCTCAAGTGCAGCGCCATGTCGTCACGCGAGACCTGGCAATAGAGCGGGAAATAGTCGCCGAAGCGGTGCTCCCAATCGAGCGTGAAGCCGAGGAAGCCGCAATAGAATTCCATCGCCTTTTCCACCGAGAAGATGCGGAAGATCGGCATCGGCGGTTCGATGCCGATCGCGGAGCGGCCGGCAGCCGCCGCATCGATCTTCGCCGAAAGAATATTCCATTGCTCGAGCCCGAACTGCCGGGCAACGATTTCGAGCGTCTCGCTGCGGGTAACAGAGACGCCGCGGTCGGCGAGAGCCTGCCGTAATGTCTTTGCCATGAGCTTGGCATCGCCAAAATCGCGCATGATGTCATCCTTCCGTTGGCGGCAAACAGGACGGTCAGTGCCCGCGTCTGCTGACCCGTTCGCCATCGATCGCCAAACGGCAAGGGATGTGAAGGATAAATCTGGATGCATTCACCATAACGCTGATGCGTCGCGGGGCGGCTGGCCGCATTCGGCCGAGCGTGACGTTATGGGAGGCGCAGTCCGGAATCAAGACGCCGTGAGCGATGCTTCGACGGGCACGGCCTGCAGATGGCCGGCAAACTCGACCCGATTGCGGCCGGCGCGCTTGGCGGCGTAGAGCGCCTTGTCGGCGGCGCTCAGCATGGCGTCGAAATCGAGCGGCGTCGACCGGCCGGGCGCCACGCCGACGCTCACTGTGCATCTCAATACCTCACCGTCGATGGGAATCTCTCGCGCCTCGAAGGCCCTGCGAATCCGCTCAGCCGTCAGTTCGGCCCGGCCTGGCATGACTTCCTTCAGCACCAGCGCAAATTCTTCGCCCCCGAGCCTCGCGGCGGTATCGCCGGGGCGGCAATTGGCGGCGAGTTCCTCGGCGAAGACGGTGATCACGCGGTCGCCGCTCGCATGGCCATAGCGGTCGTTGACGGATTTGAAATGGTCGATATCGAAGACGATGATGGCGGTGGTCGATCCCATCGGGCGCGTGCCGTACTCGTCGAAGACGGCGCGGCGGTTGAGCAGGCCGGTCAGCGGATCGGTCATCGCCTCGAGGCGGTGGCGGGCGGCGAGCCGCCATTGATGCAGCGCCAGCGACAATGCGCCGATGCCGGTCATGCCGGCGATGCAGACGGCGATACTCAGATCCTCGGCCCAGTTGTTAGGCGCTTTTCCCAGCACCAGCTTGCCATCGGCGATCAGGACGGCGGCGCAGAGTACGAAGGAAATCGCCGTCAGCGTATAGAGCGCCGCAATGCCGAGAAGCGGCGCCGGCGCTTCGGCACGGGCAAGCCAATATTGCCGGGCAGTGGCAAAGAGCAGCAAGGCGATGGCGAGATTGTCGGCGATGAAGGCCAGGCCGTCATACCCCGCGATCATCGGCACGATGGAAGAAACCATTGCCGCCAGTGCCCGGATCACGACGGCCGAAACCGCCAGATAGCCGGTGAGGAACTGTTTGCCCGCGCCCCAGATGGTGGCAAAGCCGGCATGGAACAGCACGAAACTGCCGATGGCGAAGGCAGCCTCCGGCCGGTTGACATAGGCGCTGTAGACAAAAATGCCCGTGACGACGAGGACGAGACCGCTGGTGGCGGTGAGCAGCACGGTTTCGGTCCGGCGCACCAGCCAGCTGCCCATCAGGGTCACGGCAAGACAGGCGGCCGAAACGCCGAGCGCCAGCAAAAGGGAGTTGTAGTCAAGCATCATGCTTCTTCAGTCTCCGCAGCGGTTGGCGCGCCAGATGATCGGCGGCTTGGAGCGCCGTGCGTCCTGTCGGACGCGCAAAGGACGCTCTAACACTCTGGATCCAGGCACCGTGCTTTCCGACAACCGATTCCGGTTTTCGGGGCCGATGCGCTGGGTTACGTGCGGAGAAATGTCTTATGCATCCGTTAACAAATGATGCACTGCACAATGAAAATGTTACGCGACTAACGCGGCTGCGGCACTTTAAATGAATATTCTATTTAAAATAGAAAACACGGAAGGCATTTGCTATCCCACCACCTGCCAATGCAGGGGCAACATCGGATCGAAGACCGTCACCGGACCAGCGCCGGTTTCTATCTTGGCGGGAAAGATGACCGGTTCGGCCTGCTTTGACAGCGTGATCCGTTCCTCGTTCGGGGACAGCCCGTACCAGGCCGGCCCGTTCAATGAGGCGAAGGCTTCGAGCCTGTCGAGCGCGCCCTCCTCCTCGAAGACATGCGCAAGGCAGCTCATCGTATTGATCGAGGTGTAGATGCCGGCGCAGCCGCAGGCGCATTCCTTCAGCGGATCGACATGCGGAGCCGAATCCGTGCCGAGGAAGAAGCGCTTGTCGCCGCTGGTGGCGGCCGCCCGCAAGGCCAGCCGGTGGGTCTCGCGCTTGGCGATCGGCAGGCAGTAATAATGCGGGCGGATGCCGCCGACCAGAATGGCGTTGCGGTTGATGATCAGATGATGGGTGGTGATCGAGCCGGCGAGATTGCCCTTGGCCGCCTTGATGTAATCGATACCATCCGATGTCGTCACATGCTCCATCGTCACCTTCAATTCCGGCAGGCGCTTGCGCAGCGGATCGAGCACGGTGTCGATGAAGACGGCCTCGCGGTCGAAGATATCGACCTCGGCCGTCGTCACCTCGCCATGGACGCAGAGCGGCAGGCCAATCTCAGCCATGCGCTCGAGCACCGGCATCGCCTTTTCCATGTCGCGCACGCCGCCATGCGAATTGGTGGTGGCGCCGGCGGGGTAAAGCTTGACGGCAGTGATGAGGCCGCTCGCGGCACCCGCTTCCACGTCATCCGGGCTCGTATGCTCGGTGAGATACAGCGTCATCAGCGGCTGGAAGCGATGGCCGTCCGGCAGCGCCTTGAGGATGCGCTCGCGATAGGCTCTCGCATCCGCTGACGTGACGACGGGCGGCACCAGATTGGGCATGATGATGGCGCGGGCGAAGGTGCGGCTCGTATCGGCGATCACGCCTTCCAGCATGGCGCCGTCGCGCAGATGCAGGTGCCAGTCGTCAGGACGGCGGATGGTGATCGATTGCATGGCAGGCCTCCGAAGCGATGCGTCTGCGGCCTCGATAGCACTAAAGCGCGTCGCTTCAAACCGGCTTCATGCGACGCGCTTCAGCTCGTTGTTTCGCATGTCGCTATCCCGGAACCGCTCAGCACTTCCGAACGAGATGCGCTATCCGCCGCAAGAAAATAAATGTCGCGGCATCACGCCAGCGCGATCTCCAGCGTCACGTCGGCCGGGCGGCGGTTTTCGAGGATCAGCCGGCCGTTCGGCAGGTCGTTGCCGTAAACCTTGGCGCTGGCGGCCTCCTCATCGAGGTTGTAGCCGCGCCAGCGCGCCCACAGCCGCTCCTCCAGCACTTCGATCGGCGGCGCCAGCATGATCGAAAAATCGAAGACGCCGTCGAGCTCGGCCCATTTTCCTTGGGTGAAGAGCAGATAATTGCCCTCGACGATGATGAAGCGGTCCTTGGGATCGATCGGCCGGGCCGAAGCGATGGCGAGTTCGCGCGAGCGGTCGAAGACCGGCACCAGGACCTCCTGGTCGGCCGCCCTGACGGCGCGGATGATGTCGAGAAAACCTCTGACATCGAAGGTTTCGGGGATGCCCTTGCGGGCCAGCAGGCCGCGTTCGATCAGGATGGCGTTGTCCATATGGAAGCCGTCCATGGGCAGGACTTCGGCGCTTTCGCCGCGCGCCTTCAGCGCCGCGGCCAGATTGTCGGCCATCGTCGATTTGCCGGCTCCCGGCGGCCCGGCGACGGCGATCAGGAAACGCCTGGCATCGCCGGCGCGGCCAAGCACGTCGCCGGCGATGTCATCGATGCGCAGGCTCATGCCGCGACGGGCTCCGTCGGCACCGCCTTGGCGCCGGTCATGAAGGCGACGGCGTCGGACATGGTGTATTCCTTCGGATCGATCACCGTCAGTCGCCGGCCGAGGCGGTGGATATGGATGCGGTCGGCCACCTCGAAGACATGCGGCATGTTGTGGGAGATCAGCACGATCGGCAGGCCGCGAGCGCGCACATCGAGGATCAGCTCCAGCACGCGCCGGCTTTCCTTGACGCCGAGGGCCGCCGTCGGTTCGTCCATGATGATCACTTTCGAGCCGAAGGCGGCGGCGCGGGCGACCGCGACGCCCTGGCGCTGACCGCCGGAGAGCGTCTCCACCGCCTGGTTGATGTTCTGGATGGTCATCAGGCCGAGTTCGGTCAGCTTGTTGCGCGCCAGCTTTTCCATGGCTGGCCGGTCGAGCATGCGGAACAAGGAGCCGAGCGGACCGGGTTTGCGGATCTCGCGGCCGAGGAACATATTGTCGGCGATTGACAGCGCCGGCGACAGAGCAAGGTTCTGGTAGACGGTCTCGATGCCGGCTTCGCGCGCCTCCATCGGCGAGCGGAAGTGTACCTGCTTGCCCTCAAGGGTGATCACGCCCTCGTCGGGGGTGACCGCGCCCGAAATCGCCTTGATCAGCGAGGACTTGCCGGCGCCGTTATCGCCGATGACGGCCAGGATTTCGCCAGGATAGAGGTCGAAATCGGCATTGTCGAGCGCGGTCACGCGTCCGTAACGCTTGACGAGACCGCGGGCGGTGAGAAGGGGTTCGCGAGTCATGGTCACACCGAAACCTTTCTGATCCACTGATCGATGGCGACGGCGGCGATGATCAGCACGCCTGTCAAAAGAACCTTCCATTGCGGGTCGGCACCGAGCATGTTGAGGCCCATCGACACGACGCCGACGATCATGGCGCCGAACAGCGTGCCGAGAATGGAGCCGCGGCCACCGAAGAGCGAGATGCCGCCGATCACCGTCGCGGTGATCGCCTGCAGGTTATAATCGGTGACGGCCGAGGACGGGGAAATCGAGCCGTTGCGGCCGATCGAGACCCAGGCGGCGAAGGCGGCGATGATGCCCGAGATGGTATAGACGGTCAGCAGCACCTTCTTGGCCTGGATACCGGAAAGCTTGGCCGCCTCCGGATCGTCGCCGACCGCATAGACATGCCGGCCCCAGGCGGTGTGATTGAGTACATACCAGAGCAGCAGGACGAGCAGCACCATGGCGATGACGCCGAGGGTGAGCACGGCGGTGCCGAGCTTGAAGCTAGCCGCGAAAAGATGCAGCAGCGGCGCCTGTGCGTCGACATCTGCGTCTCGGATCGTCTCATTGGCGGAATAGATGAAATTCGTCGCCATGACGATGTTCCAGGTGCCGAGAGTGACGATGAAGGGCGGCAGCTTCATGAAGGCGACGAGGAAGCCGTTCAGCAGGCCGCAGAGGCCGCCGACCAGAAGGCCCGAAATCACTGCGATCGGCGTCGGTATGCCGTAAGTGATGGCGACATTGCCCATGATAACGGCCGAAATCACCATGATGACGCCGATCGAAAGATCGATGCCGGCCGTCAGGATGACCAGCGTCTGGGCCGCGCCGAGAATGCCGACGATGGCGATCTGCTGCAGGATCAGGGTCAGGGTGTAGGACGAGAAGAAGCGCTCGCCGATCGTCGCCCCGAAGATGATGATCGCCAGCACCAGCACGATCAGCGGCACGGCGGCCGGCGTCGAGTGCAGAAAATGCTGGGCACGCTTAATCAGCGGGACGCTCTGGTGCTCGAAGGAGGCGACGTTCTTGTCGCTGCCGTCGAGGACGCGTTCGAATTCCTGTGCTCCGGTCATGGTTCCTCCTCCGCATCCGCGCGCCGAATTCGCGCGGAGGCCGTCACCCTTGTTGATCCGTTCATTGCTTAGCCGGTGGGGCGACGGCGCATCGTCCGTCCAAAACGGCCGGGGATCAAGCCCCGGCCGTTCTCTCTTTCAAAAGATCGGGCTTAGCCCCAGCACTTGTCCGTGCCTTCCTTGGTGTCGATCGACTTGACGCCGGCGACCGGCTTGTCGGTGACGAGCGAAACGCCGGTATCGAAGAAGGACTTGCCTTCGGTCGGCTTCGGCTTTTCGCCGCTATCGGCGAACTTTTTGATCGCCTCGATGCCGAGCGACGCCATCAGCAGCGGATATTGCTGCGAGGTGGCGCCGATGACGCCTTCCTTGACCGACTTGACGCCCGGGCAGCCGCCGTCGACCGAGACGATCAGGACGTTCTTTTCCATGCCGACAGCCTTCAGCGCCTGATAGGCGCCGACAGCGGCCGGTTCGTTGATCGTGTGGATGACGTTGATGCTCGGATCCTTCTGCAGAAGGTTTTCCATGGCCTTGCGGCCGCCTTCCTCGTTGCCGTTGGTCACGTCATGACCGACGATGCGCTTGTCGTCTTCGTCGCCGATCTTGTCCGGGTTCTTCGGGTCGATACCGAAGCCCATCATGAAGCCCTGGTCGCGCAGGACGTCGACCGTCGGCTGCGACGGCGTCAGGTCGAGGAAGCCGACCTTGGCGTCCTTGGCCTTGTCGCCGAGCGTTTCCTTGGCCCACTGGCCGATCAGCTTGCCGGCGAGCAGGTTGTCGGTGGCGAAGGTGGCGTCGGCAGCATCGGCCGGCTCGAGCGGCGTGTCGAGCGCGATGACCAGCACGCCGGCATCACGGGCCTTCTTGACCGAAGAAACGATGCCCTTGGTGTCGGAAGCCGTTAGCAGAATGCCCTTCGCGCCGTCGGCAATGCAGCTTTCGATCGCAGCGACCTGGCTTTCGCTGTCACCGTCGACCTTGCCGGCGTAGGACTTCAGCGAAACGCCGAGTTCCTTGGCCTTGGCCGTCGCGCCTTCCTTCATCTTGACGAAGAAGGGGTTGGTGTCGGTCTTGGTGATCAGGCAGGCGGAAACGTCAGCCGCCATGGCCGGTGCGGAGAAGGCAACGCCGAGTGCGAGCGCGCCGAAAGCGAGAACTGATTTCTTCATGAACTCCTCCCAGAGTGACCGGCGCCGCCCCTGCGGGCCGGGATCTTCAGATATGGCACTTCGGCGTGGATTGCTGACGCTCCCATAGCCGCCCGTGCCCTTGACGATGGCAATTAAGAGCGAAAAGAAATCCGCTTGTCAATAAATAAATCCAATTGAATTATTAATTCGATGTGGCATGCTCAATTGAGTTAGGGCATAGGCCAACAATCGGGAGGAGCGGCCATGTCGTCTTTGGATGGACCGGAACACACACCGGTCCCGCCGCCAATTCTAAATCCGGCCGGTGGTGCGAACCAGGTCAGGGTGCGGGCCTACAACGAACGGCTCGTGCTGTCGCTGGTGCGCCTCTACGGCGCTTTGTCGAAGGCCGATATCGCGCGCCGCAGCGGGCTGTCGGCGCAGACTGTCTCCGTGATCATGCGGGTCCTGGAAAAGGAAGGGCTGCTGTCGCGCGGAGCGCCGGTGCGCGGCCGTGTCGGCCAGCCATCGATCCCGATGCATCTCAATCCCGACGCCGTCTATTCCTTCGGCCTGAAGATGGGCCGGCGTAGCGCCGACCTGGTGCTGATGGATTTCGTCGGCCGCATCCGCATGCAGCTGCACCAGACCTATGCCTATCCGCTGCCGCATGAAATCCTCGCCTTCGTCACCGCAGGCATCGAGGAGATCGAAAGTCGGCTCGACGACAGGCAGCGCGGCCGCATTGCCGGCCTCGGCATCGCCGCCCCTTTCGAACTCTGGAACTGGGCCGAGGAGGTGGGCGCGCCGCCCGGCGCAATGGAGGTGTGGCGGGATGTCGACCTGCAGGCCGATGTCGCCGCCCGCGTCTCGCATCCGGTCTTCCTGCAGAACGATGCGACCAGCGCCTGCGGTGCCGAACTCGTCTTCGGCGTCGGCCCCTCCTATCCCGACTTCGTCTATTTCTTCATCGGCTCCTTCATCGGCGGCGGCATCGTCCTGAATTCGGCGATCTTTTCCGGCCGTACCGGCACGGCAGGCGCGATCGGGCCCTTGCCCGTGCGCGACAGGAACGGCGAAACCAAGCAACTGCTCGAAATCGCCTCGATCTTCGTGCTCGAAAACATGCTGCGCGAGCGCGGCATCGATCCCGAGCCGCTCTGGTATTCGGCCGACGACTGGGTGGATTTCGGCGAACCGATGGACACCTGGATCCAAGACACCGCCAAGGCGCTGGCCCAGGCGATCGTGGCGGCCGCCTCAATCGTCGATTTCAGCGCCGCCGTCATCGACGGCGGCTTTCCCCATTGGGTACGCAGCCGCATCGTGCAGGCGACGATCGACGAGGCCGCCAAGCTCGACCTGCAGGGCGTCGTCATGCCCGAAATCATCGAGGGCGCGGTCGGCGCGCAGGCACGCGCCATCGGCGGCGCCAGCCTGCCGATCTTTTCGCGTTACCTCACCGATCAGAACGTACTCTTCAAGGAGGTAGACCATGCTGAAGGGACTTGATCCGCTCTTGAGCCCGGAATTGCTTTTTACGCTTCGGGCCATGGGCCACGGCGACGAAATCGCCATCGTCGACGGCAATTATCCAGGCGTCGAACATGCGCGCCGACTGATCCGGCTCGACGGGCACCGCCTGATCCCGGTCCTCAATGCCGTGCTCAGCGTGCTGCCGATCGACGATTTCGTGCCGGAAGCAATTTTCCGCTCGACCGTCAAGGCCGAGCGCGACAAGCTCGATCCCGTGCACGAGGAGATGATCGACTGCTGCGCCCACCACGAACCGCATCGGCAGGTTGTGCCGCTCGTCGGCGCGGATTTCTACGGCCGGGTGCGGGCCGCCCATGCGCTGATCCAAACCAGCGAACCCCGGCTTTATGCCAACATCATCCTGCGCAAGGGCGTGATCTATCCGAAGGAGGCGGGTGCGCCGGCCGAGGTGGATCCTTTCGTTTATTAAATCGAGCACGATGCGTGCTTTCGGCCCGCCAAGGACGCTCTAATTTGAACCCACGCATCGGCTCGAAGATCAGTTCCGATTTTCGGGCCGATGCGCTGGCGTCACCCGTCGATTTCGACTTCCGCTTCGCAGTTCACCGGCGCATTCAGAGGAATGGCCATGCCGATGGAGGAACGGGCGTGGGCGCCGGCATCGGGACCGTAGAGTTCCAATATCAGATCGGAATAGCCGTTGGTGACCAGCGGCGTCTCGTTGAAGTCAGGAGCAACATTCACCATGGCGAAGACGCGCAGCCATGCCGTAACCCGATCGAGGTCTCCGACGGCCCGCTTGAGACTGGCGAGATGGGCGAGCGCAACGAGCCGAGCCGACGCGTATCCCTCCTCCGGCGAAACCTGGTCGCCAACCTTGCCAAGGGGCTTTGCCAGTGTTCCATCGCGGTTGCAGGCGACATGGCCCGAGATGTAAGCGCGGCTGCCGCGCAGGCGAACCCAGGTGAATGGCAGGCGCAGCCCATCGCGGACCTTCAAAGGCTCGGGCAATTCCAGACCCATTTCGGCCAGGCGTTGTTCGATGATGGCCATAATACACCTCCCGGTGTGGTTAGAGCATGCCGCGCCAAAGCCTCGGACAGTTCCGGGGCGACATGCATCAGGGTACGATCTCGTCGAGTTCCGGCATCAGAACGACACTTTCGTTGGCGGCCGGGTCATTACGGGCGCCGAGGAACTCGGCGTCTTCAGTGCTGCGATTGACGGCCACATGGGGAACGCCTGCCGGAATGAACAGGTAGTCGCCGGGGCGGATCATTTCGCACCGTTCGAGCGCCGCCCCGGACCAGATCTCGATCTCCTGGCCGGCGGTCATGAGCAGGGCCGTCTCGTGCCCCTTATGGCGATGGGCGCTGGTTCGCCTGCCGGCCGGCAGCGAAATCGCCCCGAGCCACAGCATGCTTGATCCGACGCTTTGTGCCGAGACACCCGAGCGGTAGACCGATCCCTGCTTGGCGACATGGCCGGCGCTGGCGCGGACGATCTTGGCGGTCAATGCAGGAGGCGTTTTCGCTTGCCTTGCTTCGCTCTTCATCGCTCTCACCTCTTCAACCCAGACAATGGAGCAGACTCTGCGCGCACAGCCGGCGCAAGTCCTGAAGGGAGGCCGAATAATTCCGAAAAACTGCGAAATCGGCGTATCATTCCGACCATGAACACCCAGCACCTTGCATTCGGCCACTTCGAATTCATCGCCGAGAACGGATGCCTGCTTCGCGACGACCGGCCCGTCGCCATCGGCGCCCGCGGCGCTTCGCTGCTTGCCGTTCTGCTGTCGGCACAGGGCGCCGTCGTGTCGAAGTCGGCCCTGATGGATGCGGTCTGGCCGGGATTGGCGGTCGAGGAAAGCAATCTTTCCGTTCAGATCGCAGCCCTCCGCAAACTGCTCGGCCCGGCCTTGGACGGCAGTGAATGGATCGTCACGGTGCCGCGGGTCGGATACAGGTTTGCCGCTCCCGTGGAGAGCCGCACCGACGGGGCCGATGGCGACCGGCATGGCGGGGCCAGATCCATCCCGGCGATTGCCGTCCTGCCGTTCGAAAATCTCGGCAGCGATGCCGAAAGACAGTATCTGGCCGACGGTATCGCCGACGACCTGATCATGGCGCTTGCCCGGTTCAGATGGTTCCGCGTCGCGTCACGCGGGGCGAGTTTCACCCGGAGAAACGGCTCGCGGGATCCGCAATCGGTCGCGCTCGACCTTGGCGTCGATTTTCTGGTGGACGGGACGATCCGCTATAGCGGCGACCGGATCCGGATATCGGTGCACCTCGCCGACGCGGCCAAGGGCGCCACCGTCTGGTCCGAGCATTACGATCTTCAGCTGGCCGAGCTGTTTGCTGTGCAGGACGCCATTGCCGAGCGGATCGCAGCGGCGGTCGAGCCCGAGCTGCTGTTGCGCCACGGGCTGCCGGTGGCGCCGCACACCGGCAACATCACCGCCTGGGATCTCGTGCGGCAAGGCACATTCCAGTTTCACAAGGTCACGCGGCCAACCCACCGCCTGGCGCGCGGCTTCTTCCGCGAGGCGGCGGAACTCGATCCCATGCTTCCGGAGGCGCAGATCTGGCGGGCGCGGGTCAATGCCGGCCTCATCGCCTATGGCTGGACGGAAAACCCCGGCGCGGACGGGAAGGAAGGGTTGGATGCAGCGCTGAGGGCAATCTATCTCGACGCCCGCAACCCCTACTCGCATTATGCGCTGGCGATCGTATCGGCCTATACGGACCGGGCCGATCAGGCGATTCTCGCCGCGGAACGATCCATCGAACTGGGTCCGAGCTTCGCCCTCGGGCATCTCGTCCTCGGCATGGCCCGGCTCTTTTCAGGCGATGCGGCCGGCGCGCGCAAGCCGCTGGCCCATGGTCTCGAGCTTAATCCGCACGATCCGCAGAACGGCGTCTGGTTCAGCCTGCTGATGCTGGCGTTGTTCTTTTCGGGCGACGTCGAGGGCGCGCTCGATACCGGGCGCCGGGCGCTGAAGGCGCGGCCCGACTGGCCGGCGCTGCTGCGCCTCCAGGCGTGCTGCCACGCGGCCGCGGGACATCGACAGCAGGCCCATCGCTTTGCTACCGCCGCAAGCGATCTTCCCGAAACTGCCGGCGATGCGCTTGGTCCGCTCCGCGATGGCAACAGGGAATGGGCGACCCGCCTGAACGAGTTGCTGCGGGTGGCGGACCTTTAACCGGTGGCCGCCCAGAGCAAAATGACCGAGGTGGTTCGTCGAGAAGCCGGGCGAAATCCAACCCCGCACCTCTGCAAGGAGAAGGCAATGGACGACGATATCAAAACTCTCCAACGCATCTACGAGCGCTTCAACGAGCGCGACATAGACGCCGTGCTGGCAGCGCTTGCCGACGATGTCGTCTGGGCAAACGGCATGGATGGCGGCCACGTCCATGGCCGCGAGGCGGTGCGGGAATATTGGACGCGTCAATGGACGATGATCGATCCCCACGTCGAGCCGGTCGATTTTAACCGAACGGCGGACGGCGCAATCATCGCAGACGTCCGGCAATCGGTCCGTGACCTGCAAGGCCAACCGCTCCAAGAACAGAAGATGGTTGGGCACGTGTTCCGGTTTCGGGACGGCAAGGTGGCCCGCTTCGACATCCGGGACGCTATCTGAATTGGGCGAGCCGGGTCGCATGCTGCGTAAGGGCCGTTATCCACCCCAAAGAGGCGGTGCACGGGCCGAGGTAGATCCGTTCGTCTATCAGAACGGGTGAATGTCGCTCGGCGCCGGTGGCCGCCCTCCAGGCGTTGAGGCGAGCCCCCGACACCCAAGAGAGCCTTGTCCTGAGATGCCCTGCAGGGCCTCGAAGGACAGGCGGGTGTGCCGGCGCTCGCTGCATGCAGCGAGCAGTGCCCCGGCGTGGAGCGCACTGAGCCGCATCCGATTTGCGACAAGGATATCCGTTGCGCGCAGCGAAACGCCCAAGCATACGCCGCCGAAACGCGGCATTAACCTTCGAAGACCACACTGATATTCGGTTACCGGCATTCGGCGACAGGGGTCGTCGATCGAGATTTGTCGCGGACGACGCGGTCTTCCGAACTGGCCATGATGGTTCTTCACACACCAGGAGCCTGCTTTTATGCCTCGCATCCAACCAACCAGACCCCAGAGGGAGATATTGGCATGGCTCTCGATCTTCCTGGCTCTCTTCTGCCTATCCTGGCACTTCGAGTGGCATGAGGGCCTGGATGAGTTCATCGAGAAGCATCATGATTATCCGCTCGACCACGCACTCCTCGCCCTGAACATCTCCGGCTTTCTCGGGCTTATTTATTCGGCGCTGAGAATCCGGGATCTTTCGAGGGAGGTTAACCGCAGGCTGCAGGCGGAAAAGAACGTCGATTGGATCGCCTGTCACGATACGCTGACCGAATTGCCCAACCGCAGATTTCTGGAGTCCGTCTGCGCGCAGTCGATGAGCGATCAGAGGACACAGGAAAGCTATGCCGTGTTCAGCATCGATCTCGACGGCTTCAAGAAGGTCAACGACCTCCTGGGGCACGATCACGGTGATGCGGTGCTGAAGGCGGTTGCGCAGCGGCTCTCTTCCCTCTTTCCCCGCGATCGCGTTTTCCGCCTTGGTGGCGATGAGTTCGTCGTGCTGGCACGGCGGACCGGAAATCCTGATCTTGTCGCCTTGGGCAACCGCATTGTCAGCGTGATCAGCAAACCATTCACGTTCAATGGGATCGCCGTCGATCTCGGCGCCAGCGTCGGCTTCGCCCTTTATCCGGAGAACGACGACGAACTCAGCCAGGTCATTCGGCATTCGGACTGTGCGATGTATGTGGCAAAAAAGCAGGGGCGCAATCTGGTGAAGCCCTTCGTCGTTTCGATGCATGACGAGCTGGCAAAACGGATTCGGGTGGAAGCGGATCTGAGATCAGCCATCAGGAACGCTGAAATCGTTCCCTATTATCAGCCGCTCGTCGACCTGAAGACCAATGAGATAATCGGCTTCGAGGCGCTGGCGCGCTGGAAGACTGCTTCCGGCGAATTCGTCCCGCCGAGCGAATTCATTCCCGTGGCGGAGGAAGCCGGCCTGATCGTCGAACTGACGGACCAGCTGCTTCGCCACGCCTGCACCGATGCGCTTAGCTGGCCAAGCAATCTGGTCCTGTCGTTCAACCTGTCTCCGATCCAACTCAGCGACCGGTTGCTGGGGCTCAGAATTCTCAAGATATTGGGCGATGTCGGCCTGCCCGCCCACAGGATCGAACTTGAGGTGACGGAGAGCGCCATCATCCAAGATGCCGTCACCGCACGAATCGTCCTCGACGATCTGGTGAACGCGGGCGTCAGGATCGCTCTCGACGACTTCGGAACAGGCTATTCCAGCCTCTCGCAGCTCTCCAGCTACCGGTTCGACAAAATCAAGATCGACAGGAGTTTCGTCTCTTCGTTCGAAACCAACGACAAGCAGGACAAAGTAATCAAGGCGATCATCGCCCTCGGTACGGGACTTGGCGTAACGATCACCGCCGAAGGCATCGAAGAGGAGAGTCAACGTCAAAGGCTTCAGGATCTCGGCTGCGACATCGGCCAAGGCTACCTGCTCGGCAGGCCGGCGCCGGCCGAAAGCCTTGCCGCAGACCACGTCAGCGCCGGACTTTCGCAACGCGGGTGATCGTCATTGGCGGATGCCGTGGCTCGGCTTCCGACTTGGTCGCTCAAATCTCCCCCGCCGATGGCCCCCAGACATCCGTCAGGGCGAAGCCGCCGGGATGGGGGTCGAAGGGGTCGAGGGCGACCTGGGTGAGGCCGAAGGTGAAGCCGCGGCCGGTGATGGTGGGGATGACGGCCGGGCGGCCGGCGACCTCGGTCAGCGCCTGCAGGCCGACTTCGAATTCGGAGCCGATGATCGATTTCGAGGTGAAGGTATCGCCGACCTTGGCCTTGCCGCGGGCATGAAGGGTGGCAAGATTGGCGGAATTGCCGGTGCCGCACGGCGAGCGGTCGGCGCGGCCCGGCCACATGGTGGTGCAGGTGCGCACCGTGCCGTCGGCCTCGGTATCGCGGAACATCACATAAGCGACGCCCGAAATGGCCGGGATCTCGGGATGGACGACCTTGATGTCGCGGTTGATCAGTTCTTTCAGGATCATGCCGGCCTGGACGAGGCCGGCGGCATTGGCCTTCTCAATTGTCAGGTTGATCTGGCCGACATCGACCAGCGCATAGAAAATGCCGCCATAGCAGAGATCGGCCTTGATCTTTCCCCAATGCGGCGTGTCGATTTCGACGTCGAGCTCATGCACGAAAGACGGCACCATGGTGAGCTTCACCTTTTCGCAGCGCCCGTCACGGCAGGTGGCCGTCGCCTTGACGAGGCCGGCGGCGGTCTCGAGCGTCAAGACCGTCTCCGGCTCCTGCATCTCGACGATACCGGATTCGAGCAGCGCCGTCGTCACGCAGATCGAGTTCGAGCCGGAGCTCGCATGCGCCTGGTCGGGCTGCAGGATGATGAAGGCGGCATCGGCTTGCGGGTGGCGTGCCGGCAGCAGCAGGTTGACCGAGCCGATCGGCGCGCCGCGCGGCTCGAGGCAGAGAAAGCGGCGAAGCTCATCGCCTTTCGGATCGGTGTTCAGCCAATGCAGCTGGGCGGCGATGGTATCGCCGGGGATCTTCGGCACGCCGCCGATTGCCACACGGCCGATCTCGCCTTCGGCATGAACATCCAGCAGCTGAATCGTGCGCTTCCATCTCATATCGAAATCTCCAGATCCTCAATATCGGTCTATGCGGAACGGGGTGACATCGACCGGCGGTGTCGCTCCGCTTACCATATCGGCAATCACTAGCGCTGTCGTCGCGGCATAGGTCAGGCCGAGATGGCCGTGGCCGGTGGCGTAGAAAACTCCGGGCATTTTCGAGGACGACGAAATGATCGGGATCGTGTCGGGCAGCGCTGGGCGATGGCCCATCCATTCGGTCGCCTCCTCGGCCTTCAGGCCGGGCAGCACTCGCTGGGCATGGCGCACCAGCACCCGCGGGCGGCGGAAATCGGGCGGGGCGTCGAGACCGGCAAGCTCGACATTGCCGCCGACGCGGATGCCGCCCGCCGTCGGCGTCACCATGAAAGCCCGATGCGGCCAGATCACCGAATAGCGCATCGAGATGCCGGGCTTCATGATCTGGGTGTGATAGCCGCGTTCGGTTTCAAGCGGAATCGGCTCACCGAGCTTTTCGGCGAGGAAACGGGTGTGGACGCCGGCCGCAAGCACAACCGAACCGGCCTCGATGCGGCTGCTATCATCGAGGAGTACGACGACGGTGCCGTCACCCTTGCGCTCGATGTTCCTGACAGCGCCGGAGACGAAGGTTGCACCCGCAGCTTTGGCCGCGTCGGCCAGTTTGACTACCAGTTTATAGGGGTCGCGGACCGACTTGTTGTCGGGCAGCAGCACCGCCTTGGCGATAACAGGCGAAAGGGCGGGCTCATAATATTGGATGGCGCCATTGCTCAAGACCTCGAAATCGAGGCCGTAGCGCTGCATCATGGCGAGATGGGCGCGATCAGCGGCAAATTCCGCCTCCGTCTCGTAGATCGCCAGGCAGCCTTCCTCGGTCAGCATTTCGGATGCGCCGATCGTCTGCAGCATCTGACGGAAATCGCCGAGCGCCCGGCTCGACAGGCTCATGCCAGCATCCTCGATTTCCCGGAGCCGTGACGGCCGGCCGGCGGCAAGGAAGCGCAGGAACCAGGGCAGGATCTTGCCGGCATAGGACGGGCGCAGCCAGACGGGGCCTTCGGGGTCGATGAGCCAGCCAGGGATCTTCTTCCAGGTCGATGGGCCGGAGCTGGCGGCAAAATCGAGCGCGATGCTCGCCATGTTGCCGAAAGAGGTGCCGCGTCCGGGCTCGCCCTTATCGACCAAAGTGACCTGCAAACCACGTCGCTGCAATTCGAAAGCGATCGAGGCGCCGATCACGCCTGCGCCGACGACCACAACCTTCTTCTTCGTCTCATCCGCCATGCCATCAACCTACCCAGACGGCAGAGAGGATCGCCGCTTCGTCATCTGATATATCAGATCAGCGGCACTGCCTAGAGAATTTCCGTTTTCTACGAAACAGGGAGATTCTCGATCTCCTTGTTTTTACGCACTTGCGAAACACGAAAGCGCCGTGCACTCTGCTGGAATAGTTGTGTGGTTTTACTGGCTTTCGGGCAGGCTCGCCCCGACGCTGTCGCCGACCGAACCGACGGTATTGTCCATCGACTGGCCGAGGCGCTTCAGCTGCGCATCGTAATTGCGTCGGGTGCGCGGATCGAAGATCGCGATCGGCGTGCTGACGGCGACGCTGACGGCACTTCCGGCCGTCTGGGCCGCCCCCATCGCCACCGCGCCGACGGCCTCGCCGAGGCCGACATTGGAATCAGTGATCGTCTGCCCGGCAATCAGCCGGTCGCCGATCAGCTTCACCACCTCAGGGCTTTCGGCGAACTTGCCGTGGTTCAGCCGGTCGCCGCCCTTGAGCTTGGTCAGATCGAGCACGGTGATGCCGGCGGCTTCCAGCTTGCTGCGGTAGGGTTCGGCCGAAGGATCAATCTGGCCGAGCCGATCGACATTGCCGGAGATGCGCCGCGACAGCGCCAGGGCGCGATCATCCCTGGAGACGAAGATGGTGAAATGCGGCCGGTCCTTGCCGAGACTTGCGAACTGGCGGCCGAAGACGTCTACATCGAGATCCGGCGAGGCAAGGATGACATTGTTGATCTTCGAAGCGACGTGACCGTTGCGGATCGCCATCTGCCGGAGCGCCTCGACGGTCAGCCAGGTGCCCATCGAATGGGCCATGATGGTGACGTCGCTGACGGCCGGATTGGCGGCGGTGCGGGTCAGCAGTTCCTCCAGCGCGTCGCGGGAATAGTTGGTGCTTTCCTTGTCGTAATTGTAATCGAAGATGCTGGCGCGCGACGGCCAGGTGAAGACGACGGGGGCGACGTCGGCATGCGAATCATGGACGATCTGGGCGAAGCGGTAGACGGCGTCTTCATAACGATTGTTGAAGCCGTGCACGAAGACGAGCACGCGGCGGCTCTTCGGCATATGGCTCTTCAGCCAGCTCTCGCCTGCCCGCTCGCCCTCAAGCGGATCGACGGAAACGGTGACGAAGTCACGGAGTGGATCGGCCGGCAGGCGCTTCGGCCATTGCACCTGGCCGACCTTGCGATTGGCTTCCGGTGGGATCGAGACATCGACGGCATTGACTGCAAGCCCCGTGCCGCGTTCGCCGGAGAAAAGCACAGCGGGATTGTCGTCGGCAGCGCGCGTCGTCGCCACCAGGAGATCGACCTTCGAGGTGCCCGGCGGCACGGTGCCGGCCGCCTGCATGACGCCGACCGGCCTGCCGCCGCAGCCGGCGATCACCATCGTTGCGACCAGAATCCCTGCCAGAGCCGCACGGCCGCGCCATTTGCCGATCATGACCAAACTCCAATCGGTTCACGCGCCGGACGGGCGGCACAGTTTCAAATAGTCCGACGATGCATGTCGAGTCAAACCGCGGGTGAAGCAATGCCGGCGCAATGGCAGGGCTGCCTCGGCAACCCGTGAATTTGTAGGGGGAAAAGAAAAGAGCCTGGCGCGGGAGGAGGTGCGCCAGGCTCTTGATCCTGACTGACAACTGGGAGGAGGAGTGTTGTCAGTCCGATGTAAGAGCGCTTGGGAGGAGGAGTGCGCTGCTTACGAAGATAGTGATACCCCATTCATTTGAGCACGAATAGCGAAATTACCGCAATGCAGCAATGCAGTGAATGCATGGCGCGCCCTTAAAATGACGGGTTAACGCCTCATTTTGCAGCATGTTTGACCAGATGGTCAAAATTTTGCTGAAAAATGCGGCTCTGGGAAATTGTCGAAAGCTCGCCCCCCGCTCGCGGGGCGAAGGTGATATGCCGCCCCCTCTCCGTTCCCACCTCGCTGTCGTATGGCACGTCCCCTCTCCCCGTCTTTACGGGGTGGGCAGCCACCAGCGCAAACCGGCCTGCATTGAGGCTTCAATCAAGCCGCTTTGAAAACCCTCCGGCCCTCGGCATCGAGTGCCGAGAACTCTTCGTCCGACAGCGTGATATCGACCGCCGCGACGTTTTCCTCGAGATGTTTGACCTTCGAGGTGCCGGGAATCGGCAGCATCACCGGGCTACGCTTCAGCACCCAGGCGAGAGCGATCTGGCTCGGCGCGGCATTGTGCCTTCTGGCGATCGTATCGAGCAGCGAGCCCGGCTTTGCCAGATCGCCGGCGGCGAGCGGATACCAGGGAATGAAGCCGATATTGTGCTTGGCGCAATAGTCGAGCACGTCCTCGCTGGTGCGATCGACAAGATTGTAGCGGTTCTGGACAGTGGCGACCTTAAAGTGTTTCGAGGCCGCCTCAATGTCGGCGACGGAGACTTCGCTCAGACCCGCATGGCGGATGAGACCAGCATCGAGCAGCGACTTGATCGCATCGAACTGCTCCTTGGCCGGAACCTTCGGGTCGATGCGGTGGAGCTGCCAGAGGTCGATCTGCTCGAGGCCGAGATTGCGCAGGCTCTTATGCGCCTGCTGGATCAGATATTCGGGCCGGCCGACCGGCAGCCAGATATCGGGACCGTGGCGGGTCAGGCCGCCCTTGGTGGCGATGATGGATCCTGCGCCATAGGGATGCAGCGCTTCCTTGATCAGCCATTCGGAGACATCGGGACCGTAGGAATCGGCCGTATCGATGAAATTGACGCCGAGCTCCGGCAGGCGCTTCAGGGTGCGGATGGATTCGGCATGATCGGCCGGTTCGCCCCAGATGCCGTTACCGGTGACGCGCATGGCGCCGAAGCCGAGACGATTGACTTCGATCTCGCCGCCGATCCTGAAGGTGCCTGACTTGGCTGCATTGTGACTGGACATGATCTTTCCTCTCTTGATCAATGAAAACGTTCAAAGTCGGTGGAGCGGCCGAAAGCCGGACGGTCCGACAGCGCGGGCCACGGGATGCGGCGCTGTCGAGGATGTCTTCGATTGTGAATGTCTGCCCTAAGATGCCCGGCATCGTGATGATCCGCCGGCGGCGATATCGGGAATGCGGCCGCCGTGACGCTTGCAGATATAGGACGGCACCTGCGGGGATAACAGGGAGGGCACCGAAAACATCGCCGGCGCCGTAGCCCTGCATCGGACTATCGGTCGCGCTGCGTCGAGCCTGCCGCTTGCGCTCGGCCAGTGATCCGTTCAGCCGGCGGATTCGTCGGAAAAGGCGGCGACATCGATGTCGGCTTCCCCGTCACGATACCGAAAGCGCTCGCGCGACAGTTCCAGCGGCTTGCGGCGCGAGATCCGGTAGACGGACGCCGGCGGCAGATTGCGGACCGTGCCGCCGATGCGCACGGCCTTCAGGCCGAGGCGGTCGAGGATCGGCCGCGGCACCGGGCAGCGCGGGCCATAGGTAAACTGATAGACCGCCCCGCCCGGCCGCATATAGGTAAAGACGCCGGCAAGGATCGAGGCGATCTTGCGCGGCGACATGGACAGAAGCGGCAGGCCGCTGATGACGGCGCCAACCGGCTCGCCGTCGAAAATATCGGCCTGGGCAAGGTGGGCCGCGTCCATCTGCAATATGCGTGCCGCCGGAAAACGCGCCTGCAGCGCATCGATAAATTCCGGGCCATACTCGATCAGCGTCAGATCCGCTTCACTGATGCCGCGGGCGAGCAGCGCCCGGGTGAACACACCCGTCCCCGGCCCGAGTTCGATGATCGGCCCGTCAAGTGCGGCAATTTCGCTGGTGATGATCCTGGCAAGTGAATCTCCCGACGGCGCGATGGCAGCCACTCGAAGCGGATTGCTGATCCAGGAACGGAAAAAATGCAGGAAATCCGAACATGCAGCCTTTGCGGTCATGACTGTCCCACCTTTTTGAAATTCAATTGATTATCAATGCGACCATCGCGGCCAGCATGGCAATTCCAAGGCAGAGACGTCAATCGCGCTTGCGAGCCGGCATTTCTACGGCGTCTGCGATGATTTTGCACCTGTGCGACATGCGTGGAAGGCTGGAAAGGCGGGGCACCGTCCTCGGTACGGAAAGGGGCGGCCCGAAAGCCGCCCCTCACCGGTGCCGAGGCATCAATAGTTGCAGCTGGAGCTGCTCGAGGGGTTGAAACCGAGCTTGCAGCCCATGTTCAGCGGCTTTTTCGGATCCATCATGTAGGGCGAACTCATCGTATCCGCGCCGCGCTCACCGATCGAACCGGTCGTTTGCCTGTCGCGCTGCACCCGGTTCCCATCCCGGGCAACCGGCTGCTGCTCGACTGCGCCCTGTTCCGTCGCGCTCGACTGGAGCGGAACGGCTTCAGCCGAGAACGCGGAAAGGCCGATCAGTGCGCCGAGGGCTGCGGCCGCCAGGCCACTCTTGAACGTCGTGATCATTGTCGTCTCCTTGGGAGGATTACGTGCATTTACGCCGAGGAGTTAGGAAGCCGATTTGTCACAATCTACCGCACCTCAATGGAGGTCACGAACATGTGAGCGGCGCCCCGAAGCAGGAAAAAGGCGGCTCGCGCCGCCTTTTCATTTGCCGGCTCAATAGCCGTTATCACAGGGCATGCTGCCGGGACCGATCGATCCAGAAAACGTAGGGTTGCACATTGTCGGAGCCGCCGGTCTGTTCACCGGCTGGTGGACAACGGAGCCGGTGGTGCCGGCTTCGACGCCGAAAGCGGCAAGCGGATACCAGGAACCATCGGAATGGCGGCGAGTGCCGGGCTGCTCGGCTCGGAAGCCTCGATAGCCATGCCAGAGCCCGGCATGTGGCTTATATTGCAAGGTTTTTGCTTGAGAAATATGGGGCGGCTGAACCGTTTGAACGGGAGCTGCCCGGGTTGGGCCGATCGGCGCGAGGGCGAGAACGGCACCGAGTGCGAGGGCGGAACGGACAAAACTGACGATCTTCATGATAAACCCTCCTTCGTGGATTTATCTCTGCAAAATCCTCTCCGACACGCTCGGTTCCGTGCGCAGCAATGACTTCCAAAACTCGTGATTGCAGGCGATCCCAGGTGAGCTTTTCGCGAGAAAACGTGAAAGGTCGCGATCAGGGGAAGAGCTCGGCGGACGCTGATCAGAAATGCGAATTCTCTATTCTCAATTCGCGTATAATGCCCGGTATCCCTGGCCGGAGAGGCACGCCACATATTGCCGGTGGGCGGCGGCCCGCGCCGTCGTTTCGGCCTCCAGCGCATCGGCCTCGGCATAGCCGGTCAGCTGGGCGCGCAGCTGATACTGCTTTTTCGCCTCGTCATACATGGCATTGCCGTCGGTCACGCAGATGCTTTGAGCGACGACCGGCGGATTGACCGGCACACCGACGGGCAGAAGCACGGGCGCGTTTGCATGGTCGACGCAGCCGGCAAGCGCCGTCATCGTCGCGAGCACGGCCAGAGCCCGATAAATTCCCACCCTCATGCATTCCTCCGGCCGAAAGCGCCTTAAAGATTGTCAGGCCTGATACATGAGGAAGGTTGCGCGAAACTAGGCAGCCATCGGCACCCCTCGCGGTGCGATGAGATTTACCAACGCTGATCTTCCCGTCCAGGGAACATCTGCGGACTTCATGCGTTCACCTTTGTTCAGGAGGGGAAGATCTGTCCTACTCCTGGAGGAGTAGAGGAGAACAGTCATGAGAAAGCTTAGCGTCGCCGCGTTGTGCTTGATCATAAGTGTCCCCGGCATCACTCCGGCTCAGGCGTTTCCGGCCATCAACCCACCCAGGATCGAATCACAGCAGCGGATAGAACAGGTGCAGTGGCGTGGCCGAGGCGGTCACTGGGGTGGTCGTCATTACCGAGGCGGGTATTATCGGGGTTATCGTCATCATCATGGAGCAGACTGGGGTTGGGCCTTGGGTGGCCTGGCTGTCGGCACCATTCTCGGCAGCGCCTTGTCGCAGCCCTATTACGGTTCGTATTACGGCTCGCCCTACGGCTATTACGGCTCGCCCTATGGCTATTACCGTCGGCCCTACGCCTATTATGGCCGGCCCTACGCCTACTATGGGCGCCCGTATGGCAGCTATGTATCGTCACGCTATTATGGCGCCGGCGCCCACGAGCGCTGGTGCTATGCGCGCTATCGTTCGTACAGGGCATTCGACAATACCTTCCAGCCCTATTACGGACCCCGCCGTCAGTGCATAGGCCCGTACTGATAGCACGGCCGCGGCGGTCGCCCGACCCGGCGGCCGCCCACGCTCTCGCGATCTGTCCGCGAGGCGTCTCGGCATAGAATACCGGCGAAGCGCAATCCGGCCGGCGATAATTCCGTCTGACGTCGCTTCACAAGCTCCGCCGGCGCTCTCCATCGGCTTCCGGCTCGCTGTCATCTGCCGATGCCTGTAACTCCCACCAAAATCTATATAGCAGTTCGGAATCCCGAAATAGGTCGCGGCATTGAAATCATTGCATCTTCCTCCCTGCCGACGGCTTATGAAGCACGGCGAATTTCGGATTCCCGAAGCGGGGGAATTTCGGGATCCCGAAGTGAGGTTTTTTTCTTCCGACCGAGGCGGCCGCGCTTGTCGGCGGCAATCCTGCGGTCGGTCTCGGACCATTTCCGGCACCTTTGGGCCGTACATCGCTTCCACTCGTCGGTTGCCGGCGCGCCTTCGTGGTCCCCGACGAAGGTGAGCGTGAATAGGTTGGGATGGGCGACCCCGCTCCCCGCCCGGCCGCGGCGAACCTTGAGGAGCCCCTTATATTCCAGCTCGTCGAGCGCATCCGCCACATATTCGCCGGTCACGCCGTAGGACACGAATTGCGGATGCGTCACGACAAGCCTCCCGTTTTCCAGGCCGGCATGGGCGACGTGCTCGATGACGACGCGGAAGAAGGCGCGGCAGGCATTCGCGCTCAGCGACGTGAACGCCGGGATGCGAAAGGACGGCATGAGGGACAAGGGTGCTATGGTCTATGGCCAGCGGCTGCTGGCGTTGATGTCGATCTTGCTGGGAAGCGCCGTCCAGGCTTTCCCTGCGATCATCCGATCACGATATCCAATTGGTCATTCTGTGCGACCGGCAATGTAAGCGCTGAGGGCGGCGCCGCTGATTGGAAAATCGTTCCTGCATGGACTCGCGACGAAGCCATAAGCGCGTATTTCGGAAACGACCCGCGGCTCTTGGCAAACCACGGACTTTGCAATGCCAAATTCCAGCGCGTCGTCCTCTGCCAGCCGGGATGGCAAACCGGCAACCCGGATGCGTGTTCATATCTGGTTTGCAGCGGTTTTTACTCAGCCCTGTTCGGGAAGAAAGAGAGGGAAGCCTATGAGAGAGAGCATCCGAACGCTCAATAGATTTTCCTTTGCCGCCTAGTCTAGCGGCAGAGACGGCAGCGGCCGAGGAGAAGCTGCGGCTGGAGATAAACATGCCGGCGTTTCAGTAAGCAGCTCACTCCTCCAGAAGACGTCTCGTTCAGACGGCACCTCGACACGCCGGATCAATTGCCTTAGGCGAGCAGGCGGCGGAGAATACGCAGTGGAGATCCTGCAGTCATGCAAACCAATTGGAAGAAGCCGGTGACGGTTGCCCTTGAAGGCCCGGATCAGTGGGTGGTCATCCGGACGACCCAGGCCGCAACATGGGCGCTGATCGAAGACTGGCCGACCGAAGAAGGCCCGGCCCTGGACAGGGCCTGCGCGGTTTGCGCCGATGTCATGTCGGGAAAACGAAACCGGGAAGAGGCGCGGCAGGCTTTCATCGAAGCTGCGATCGAAGCCGGAATCCCGATCAAGGAATGAGCCGGCGACTTATCTCGTGCGGACACCTTTACGAGGCGAAGCGATGATCGAGGCGTCGGCGCGCCAACCATTTCCGAAAACGGGCTTTGCTGATGCATTAGGAAGAGAATGGCGCACCCGAAGAGATTCGAACTCCTGACCCCCAGATTCGTAGTCTGGTGCTCTATCCAGCTGAGCTACGGGTGCGTGCAAATTGCGGCGGTGCCGCTTGCGTGGGCGATCCTCTAAAGGGTCCTTTCGGACAATGCAAGAGCATTTCTGAAAAAATCGCGTCTTTGTCCGGAAGGGTCGCGCCCCGGCGAAAAGCTTTTACTTCTCGCTCTGTGTCCGGTTGCGGTAATCGTCCAGCGAAACCGGGCGATCGGGGATCTCGACACGGAACTGGGTGCCGACCGTCGGCTTTTCCACCAGCGCGATGGTGCCGCCATGGGCGAGCACCAGCTCGCGGGCAATGGTAAGGCCGAGGCCGGTGCCGCCGGAACGGGCCGAGCCGCGGAAGGCGGCAAAGAGGTTCTGGCGCGCCTTCAGCGGCATGCCGGGACCGGTATCGTCCACCGTGATGCTGACGACGCTGCCGACGCGCTGGGCGGAAACGGTGATGCGCCGGATGGCGCCTGGGCCGCCCTCGCCCGGCGAGGTCAGCGCCTGCAGCGCGTTGCGGCAGAGATTGTGAATGACCCGGAAAAGCTGCTCGCCATCGGCATCGACCTCGAGATCGCTCGCGAACTGCTCGACAAACTCGATGCCGCTTTGCGGCTCGATCGCCAGCATGTCCTTGACGTCCTGCGTCAGTTCCAGCAGCCGGACGTGGCGGCGGCGAGGCGCCGATTCGCTCGCCTTGCCATAGGACAGCACTTCCGTCGTATAACCGACGGCGCGGTCGATGGTGCGCAAGAGCTTCGGCGCGAAGCTCTTGACCATCGGATCCTCGACATCGACGAGCCGGTCCGACATCAGCTGGGCCGAGGCCAGGATATTGCGCATGTCGTGATTGATCTTGGAAACCGCCAGCCCGAGGGCGGCGAGGTTTTTCTGCTGCTTCAGCGTCTTTTGCAGCTCCATCTGCATCGAAGTGAGGTTACGGCCGGCCACCGCCAGCTCGTCGCGGCCGCCGTCCCCGATATAGATATGCGCCGGATTTTCCGGATCGGAGGAGAATTGCTGCATGCTGCCCGTCAGCCGGCGAATCGGGCCGATGAGAATGCGGTTGATCGCAAAGAAGATCAGCGTCGCGGTGAAGAGCGAGATCAGCACCGAAAGCAGCAGCATGTTGCGGGAATAGCCGAACATCGCCGTGCGCAGCTGCCGGTCCTTCATCACCACCTCGACGCCGGTATTGGTGTCGCCGACGGGGCCATAGACGCGGATCATCCTGCTGCCGCCGAAGATGAGGGTGTCGAGCGCATCGCGGATCGCCGTCAGCGGCGGCACGTCGGTGAGGTCGTAGGACTCGTCGACCGAGGTCGGCATGTCGGTCGTCGCCAGCAGCCGCGACGTGCCTTCCTTGCGCAGCACGATAGCCTTGGTGCCGGTCGCCTCGAGCGTCTCCTTCTGCAAGGCGCGCGGCAGCTCGACCGGCTGCAGCCCGTCGATGACGATGGCGGCAGCGGCGGCCGTGTTCAGCCTCTCCTGCAACCAGCGTAGACGCATGCTGGCGACCGAAGGGAAGAAGATCAGGATTTCGGCGAGCATGATGAAGATAACCGTGAGCCAGAGCAGCTTGCCCGACAGTCCGCCGAACATGCCAGACGGGCACCGCCCCCTGGCAGCCTCGCCAGCCGCCGGGTCTTCCGCCGAAGGATTGTCGCCCTGATCACGCACCGGCATTTTCGTCTCGCCCGATCGGCAGCATTGGAACCGCCCTCACCGCTGGAACTCTTATATTAGACCAAGACGCTCCGCTTTCAAATCTTTGCGAACAGCGTCACGTCGTCACAAAGAAACGTCCGGCCTGGAAGAAGCCCCCCAACCCCTCGCCACAAGGGGGAGGGACTAATTTGTGGCGCCCGCGGGCAGCAAATATCAGCCTTTCAGCGGATAGAACGATTAAGTGGGAAGCGCCGGTGGTGCCGCAGGTTAAGCCCCTGCCCTTGTTGGGAGGGATTTGGGGCGGGGTCTTTGCCCGGCGCGGGCAGAAAGAACGAACGCCGCCCGGAGGCGGCGTTAGAAGACGGCGTGATCAATCGAGCTTAAAATTCTTCCCAGCTCTGTTCGGCAGGCGCCGCATTGCCGCCGAAGGCGCGGGCGACCTTGGCGATCGCCCGGCGGGCGGGCGAGGCGACCGGCTGCCTCTGCGGCTCGTTGCGCACGAGCGCCACGGGTGCCGCCGCATCCGACAGCTTGAAGCGGGCGATGAGGTGCACCAGCCCGTTGGCCTCGGCCGAAAGCCTGTGCGTGGCGGCGGAGGTCTCCTCCACCATCGCCGCATTCTGCTGGGTCACCTGATCCATCTGGTTGACGGCGGTATTGACCTCCTTGAGGCCAGTCGACTGCTCGACGGCGGCCGTGGCGATCGAATGGATATGATCGTTGATGGCAATGACGCGGGTGCCGATTTCGGACAGCGCCTCGCCGGTCGCCTGGACGAGCTTGACGCCGACCTGCACCTCGTCGCCCGATTTGGTGATCAGCGCCTTGATGTCCTTGGCGGCCGTCGCCGAACGCTGGGCGAGTTCGCGCACTTCCTGCGCGACCACTGCGAAGCCCTTGCCGGCCTCACCGGCGCGCGCTGCCTCGACACCGGCATTCAGGGCCAGGAGGTTGGTCTGGAAGGCGATCTCGTCGATGACGTTGATGATCTGGCTGATTTCGCGCGAGGCCTGTTCGATGCGGCCCATGGCCTCGACGGCATTACGCACGACGACGCCGGAGCGGCCGGCATTTTCCTTGGCTTCGGACACCATGACGGTGGCTTCATGCGCCCGTTCGGTAGAGTTCTGGACGACGGCGGTAATCTCGTCGAGCGCCGCCGAGGTCTGCTCGAGGGCGGCAGCCTGCTGTTCGGTGCGCTTCGACAGATCGTCGCTGGCATTGCGCAGCTCGGCGGTGTTGGCGTTCATCGCTTCCGTCGTCTCGCGCACTTCGCGCATGGTCGCCTGCAGCGTTACGAAGCTGTTGTTGACATTCTGCTGCAGCTCGGCGAAGGCGCCCTGGAATTTGCCGTTCATCGTCTGGGTCAGGTCGCCTTCGGCAAGGCTTGCAATGACGCGGCGGGTCTCGCCAATGCCGGCATCGACGCTCGAGAGCAGCATGTTGATGTTGCCGGCGAACTGGTTGAGGTTCTCGTCCTGATAGTCCTTGTCGATGCGGTGGCTGAAATCGCCGGCGGCAGCGGCGGCCACGACGACAGACATGCTCGACTGCAGATCATCGCTCTTGGCGCGCATTGCCGCTTCCTGGGCGTTCAGGCGCTTGACGGCAAGGCCGTTCTCCTTGAAGACAGCGACCGCAGCGGCCATTTCGCCGATTTCGTCCTGGCGGCCGGCATAGGGAACCTCGGCCTCGAAATTGCCGTCGGCGACCTCCTTGATCGCATGGGTGACACGCTTGATCGGGCTGCTGAGATGGCTGGTGCCGATATAAAAGCCCATACCGATGCCGACGGCGATACCGATGCCGGTGATGCTGAGCACCAGCATCAGGACCCAGCTGCGGAAACTTTCGATCTCGGCGTTGACGGCTTCGAGCGCCGCCTTATCGGTGGCGACGACCGCGTCGATTTCCGCCTGGAAGGCCTTGCGGTTGGCGCGGTTGGCCTCGTTGTTGCCCTGCTGGCTGGCTGCCTCGGGACCGACTTCCGTGCCGAGGCGGGCCGTCTCCGTGCGGAACGTGCGGAATTCGGCGGCGCGGGAGACGAGCTTGGCGAAATCGGCCTTCTCGCTTTCGGGAACGAGCGGCGCCCAGTTGGCGATGACCTTGTCGATCTCATCCAGGGCGGCCGTCAGGCCCTTGGCGAAATTCGGCGTATCCTTGATCGTCTTGGCCGCATAAATGCCGCGCGATTCCATGACGACGGCGGTGACGAAACGGTTGAGGCGTTCACCGGCATAGGCGCGGGCAGCGGCGTGCTCATAGGCCGTGAGATTACGGCTGTATTCATGCATGGCGGACAATGCCGTTGCGCCGATCAGAAGGGCGACGGCGCCCATGACGCAAACCAGCAGATTTATTTTCCCGCGGATCTTCAATGCAATGCCTCCTAGCTACCCCACACTGCCTGGAAAGCAAATTCCAGCCGATGATCGGATTATCGGGGAAATTGATTAAAGTTAGATTTCTAATATTTACGATTATGACTGCGAAAATGATCCATTCCCGCGTCGGCCCGAGGCGCAAACCGCTGAAAACCAAGACGATCGGCGTGCTTGGCGGCAAATTACAACTTCACGGAGCAGCGCGATTTTATTAACACTTCAGTGTGTGAAAACCGTCCTTAATTTGGCACCGCAAGTGAAATGATCCGGTATAATTGACTTTGGCGGGCTTCGTCCGTATAAGCCGCCGCACGTCCGGTCACTCAAGGCCTTCATGGCCCGCCCGTTCGAAAAACAACGCTCCTTGCACTATGCAAATTCAAGAAGGGCCGCACTCCGCGGTGTTTAAATAAATGAAGCGTACCTACCAACCATCCAAGCTTGTTCGCAAGCGTCGCCACGGCTTCCGTGCGCGCATGTCCACGAAGGGTGGCCGCAAGGTCATCGCTGCCCGCCGCGCGCAGGGCCGCAAGCGTCTTTCGGCCTAAGGCCGGATTGCCCGATAAGAGATGGCGGGCGAATTGACGACCAGTGAGAAAAAACACACTGTCGGGCGGCTGAAGAGCCGCCCGCAGTTTCTTGCCGTGCGCGAGGGCGAAAAACGCCGCGGCGGCCTCTTCCTCCTCGAAGTCCTCGACCGGAGGGAACCCGACAGCCAAGCGCGTGTCGGTTTTACAGTCACCAAAAAACACGGTAACGCGGTCGAACGGAACCGCATGCGGCGGCGCCTGAAAGAGGCGGTGCGGCTTCATGCAGGGTTTGCAATGCAGCCCGGACACGACTATGTGGTTGTCGCGCGCAGGGACGTGCTTGAGGCGTCCTTCCAGGAATTGGCCGCGGAATTGAAATCCCGCGTGGAAACCAAGCCGAAACACCGGCGCTCCGGAGACGGACGCCCCAGGAACGTATGATGGAAAACAACCGCAATTACTTCATTGCGATCGCTCTCTCGGTGCTGATCGTCCTCGGCTGGCAGTTTCTCTATATGAATCCGCGCATCGAGGCCCAACGGAAAGCACAGGAAGCGCAAAAGGCACAACAGCAGACCGAGCAGGCTCAGCAGCCCGCGGCAGGCGGTCAGACGCCCGCCCAGACGAGCGGTGCTGCGCCTTCCGGCCAGGCGGCCGCAACGGCGACGCTTGAGCAGGCGCTCGCAAAAACGCCGCGCATCGCCATCGATACTCCTGCGCTTTCCGGCTCGATCAACCTTGCCGGTGCCCGCCTCGACGACCTGAAGCTGAAGGGCTATCACGAGACCGTCGACGACTCGAGCCCGATCATCACACTGTTCAGCCCGGCGGAAACCAAGGACGGCTACTTCACCGAGCTCGGCTATATCGGCAGCGACACGACGGGCGCCGTCCCCGGTCCCGCGACGCTCTGGACGGCACCGGAGGGCGCCAAGCTCACCGAAAAGACGCCAGTGACGCTCTCTTATACCAATGACAAGGGCCTGACCTTCACCCGCACGATTTCGGTCGACGAGCGCTACATGTTCACCGTCGCCGATAAGATCGAGAATACCGGCCAAGCGCCCGCCTCGCTCTCCTCCTACGGCCGCGTAACGCGCTATAACAAGCCGACGACGCCTTCGATCTACGTTCTGCATGAAGGCTTCATCGGCGTCATCGGCGATGACGGTCTCATCGAAACCAAATATAGCGCCGTCGAGGAAGAAGCCGTGCAGCCAGCCAAGTCCACTGGCGGCTGGCTCGGCATCACTGACAAATATTGGGCCGCGACGATCATTCCACCGCAAACCTCGGCCTATGAAGCGCGCTTCTCGCATTTCGCCGACGGCCAGCCGCGCTATCAGGCCGACTACAAGGACGACGCCTTCACCGTTGCGCCTGGCCAATCGATCGAGCTCAAGAACCTGGTCTTCGCCGGCGCCAAGGAGGTGCCCGTCATCGACGGCTATGAAGCCAGCTATTCGATCCCGAAGTTCGACCGCCTGATCGACTGGGGCTGGTTCTATTTCATCACCAAGCCGATGTTCAAGTTGATGGACTTCTTCTATCGCTTCTTCGGCAATTTCGGCGTGGCGATCCTTTGCACCACCATCGTCGTGAAGCTGTTATTCTTCCCGCTCGCCAGCAAGCAATATGCCTCGATGGCGAACATGAAGCGCGTGCAGCCGAAGATGGAGGAGCTGAAGACGAAATTCGGCGACGACCGCATGGGGCTGCAGCAGGCGATGATGCAGCTCTACAAGGAAGAAAAGATCAATCCGATCGCCGGCTGCTGGCCAGTGGCGCTGCAGATCCCGATTTTCTTCTCGCTCTACAAGGTGATCTACATCACCATCGAGATGCGGCATGCGCCGTTCTTCGGCTGGATCCAGGACCTTTCGGCGCCCGATCCGACGACGATCGTCAACCTGTTCGGCCTGCTGCCCTTCGAAGCACCGGCCATCTTGCATCTCGGCGTCTGGCCGCTGATCATGGGCATCACCATGTTCGTGCAAATGCGCATGAACCCGACACCGCCCGATCCGACGCAGGCGATGATCTTCAACTGGATGCCGCTGGTGTTCACCTTCATGCTGGCAAGCTTCCCAGCCGGCCTCGTCATCTACTGGGCCTGGAACAACACGCTCTCGGTGCTGCAGCAGTCGCTGATCATGAAACGCCACGGCGTCAAGATCGAGCTCTTCGACAATCTGAAGGGCCTGTTCCGACGAAAAGCGGCGCCATCGAAATAGGGCCCGCAGCGTTCCGTCATGCATGGGCTTGGCCCACGGCTGCTTGTTTGCGCCGGGCTGCCCCTCACCCTAGCCCTCTCCCCGTAAAAACGGGGAGAGGGGACGTGCCCTGCGAGAGGTGAGCAGGGAACGGAGAGTTCGCGGCATATCCCTTCGCCCCGTTTACGGGGAGAAGGTGGCGGCAGCCGGATGAGGGGCCGTTATCAACCAACTCCCGGGCCGAGGATGACCCGGTTGAGAGCGAGCTTGTCAAACAAACTTGATAGCAGATCAAACCCGGAGAGCCCCGCATGCCCGAAACCGAAAAGCCGCTCTTCGGCCACCCCTGGATCTTCATCCGCGGCGTACCGTCGCTCAACTTCCTGCCGCCGGAAGGGCCGCTTGAGGTGGCCTTTGCCGGGCGGTCGAATGTCGGCAAATCGTCGCTGATCAACGCGCTGGTCGGGCAGAAGGGCCTCGCGCGCACATCGAATACGCCGGGACGCACGCAGGAACTCAATTATTTCGTTCCGGACGGCTATTCCGGCGAAGCGGCTGACCTGCCGCCGATGGCGATCGTCGACATGCCGGGCTACGGCTATGCGCAGGCGCCGAAGGAGCAGGTCGACAAATGGACCAAGCTCGTCTTCGATTACCTGCGCGGCCGCGCCACGCTGAAGCGCGTCTATGTGCTGATCGACAGCCGTCACGGCATCAAGAAGAATGACGAGGAGGTGCTGACCCTGCTCGACAAGGCGGCCGTCTCCTACCAGGTCGTCCTGACCAAGACCGACAAGATCAAGGCGCCCGCCGTGCCGAAGCTCCTGGCCGAGACGGCGGACAAGATCCGCAAGCGTCCGGCTGCCTATCCCGCCGTGCTGTCCACCTCGTCCGAAAAGGGCGACGGGCTCGACGAGCTGCGCCAGGCGATCGCCGAAACCGTCGGCATTGCCAGCTGGAAATAAAAGGGCGCTCCGAAAAGCGCCCCGTGCCTCTGCCGATACGGTCGTTTTACATCTTCGGCAACAGCACCTTGTCGACGACGTGGATGACGCCGTTCGACTGTTTGACGTCGGCGATCGTCACGTGGGAGATGCCGCCGTTTTCATCGGTCAGCGTGATCTTGCCCATGCTCTCCCTGGCTTTCAGCACGCAGCCGCCGACGGTCTTGATGTCGTGCTCACCGCCGTCATCCTTGATCATCTTGGCAACCGTCTTGGCCATCGCATCGGCGGCCACGACGTGGCAGGTCAGAACCTTGGTCAGCGTCGCCTTGTTTTCCGGCTTCAGCAGCGTATCGACAGTGCCCTTGGGCAGAGCTGCGAAAGCCTCGTTGGTCGGCGCAAAGACCGTAAAGGGCCCCTTGCTTTCGAGCGTGCCGACGAGGCCGGCAGCCTTGACGGCGGCGACCAAAGTCGTGTGATCCTTGGAGTTTATGGCATTTTCGACGATGTTCTTGGTTTCGAACATCGCTGCGCCGCCGACCTTGGGGTTCTTCGCATCAGCGGCGAAGGCGACGGCTGACATGGCGGCTGCGAGCGTAAAGCCGCGCAACAGGTTCTTGCTCATGATTTTCTCCTCTGGCCGGGCACCGTCCGCTGGGCGTCATGCCTCAAGCGTCGTCCGGACATTTCGAACTACGGAAGGCCGTGCCGAAGAGTTTCACACAGGAGAAATTGATTCATGGTGGCGCAAAATCATGGCCGCCGCACCGTGCCGCTCGCAATCACCGGGCCGGTCACCTGTCCGGTCGGCGAGCCGCCGAAAGGTTCGAGGCTGACGGCAAGGGTTGCGCCATCGGCGACATTGCCGCGCAGATCGGCGGGAATGACGAGTTCACCGCTCTCGCCCGGCTGGAAGATGCCGAGGGATTTCGGCGTGCCGCTGCCCGGCACCAGCCAGAGTTCCAGCGATTTTTCTTCCGGCTTGCCGGCCGCGACGGGCACGATCTTCAGCCGGCCGCTCTGGATCTCGTAGGAGGCGTGAAGATTGATGGCGTTGTTCTGGCCGGAAAGCTCGGCCACCAGCGGTGTCGGCCCCTGCGGCTGCGGCACGACGCCGGAGGCGAAGATGACGGCGCTGACGGCGACGACGATGCAGGCAAAGGCCAGCGAGCGCCAGAAAACCGCCGAATTCCAGAGCCCCTGCGAGAAGGATGCGGGCTTTTCGGCATTGCCGAACAGTCGCGACTCGATCTGCTTGAAAGTTTCACGGCTTGGCGCCACGCCGTCATATTCGTCGTTGAAGGCGGAGAGATTGGTTTCCCAGCGGCTGACGATTGCCGCAAAGGTGCGATCGTGGCGCATGCGCTCTTCGACCACCCGGCGATCCTGCAGCGACAGGACGCCCAACACATATTCGCCGGCGAGAACCTCGTCTCGGGAGCGGTCTCCCTTGCTTTTGTCGGGCGATGTCATCGTTCCATGCACTCTCTCAGTTTCAAGAGGCTGCGCCTGAGCCAGGTCCGCATCGTATTCAGCGGGACATCAAACTGATCCGCCAGTTCCTGATAGCTCAGCCCTTCGACATAAGCCCGTTTCACGGCGACCGCACGATCAGCTTCCAACTCTTCCATGCAGGTGTCAATCCGCCTTCCTTCATCCCTGGTCACCGTCTGACTTTCCGGGTCGGGTTCGGAATCGGCAAGATCGTAAGCGCTGTCGAGTTCGTCGGCGACGGGCTTGCGCGCGCGCATGAGATCGATCGACCGGTTGCGTGCAATCGCGGCCAGCCATGCCGTCGACGAGCCCGTGGCCGCCTGGAAGCTCCGGGCTCGCTGCCAGATGCTGATATAGACGTCCTGCAGGGCTTCCTCGGCTTCCGTGCGGTCCTTCAAGATACGCAGGCAGATTGCGAAAAGTTTCGGCGCAGTCTGGTTGTAGAGGGCAACGAAGGCCTTGCGATCGCCGAGCGCGACCCGGCCGATCAGCTCCTTGATCTCATCGCCTGGCATGCCGTTCCCCATATCGTACTTGCGCTCAGCCGGCGGGCGAATTCCTCCGGCTCCGTGCCACATACGAAAAACTATTGCGTTCTGGATTATTCCCTCTGTCAGAAACTTGCGATAAAAGGCCGCGATCAATTCCTGCGGGGTTCCCATGAACGAGTCCGAAAGCGAAATCCAGGCACGGCTTCTGGCCAAGGCGCTGCCCTTCATGCAGCGCTACGAGAACAAGACGATCGTCGTGAAATATGGCGGTCACGCCATGGGCAACCCCGAACTCGGCAAGGCCTTTGCCAGCGACATCGCGCTTCTGAAGCAGTCGGGCGTCAATCCCATCGTCGTTCATGGTGGCGGCCCGCAGATCGGCGCCATGCTCAACAAGATGGGCATCGAATCGAAATTCGAAGGCGGGCTTCGCGTCACCGACCAGAAGACGGTCGAGATTGTCGAGATGGTGCTCGCCGGCTCTATCAACAAAGAGATCGTCGCGCTGATCAACCAGACGGGCGAATGGGCGATCGGCCTTTGCGGCAAGGACGGCAACATGGTCTTCGCCGAAAAGGCGCGCAAGACCATCAAGGACCCCGATTCCAACATCGAGCGGGTGCTCGATCTCGGCTTCGTCGGCGAAGTGGTGGAGGTCGACCGCACACTGCTCGATCTGCTCGCCCGCTCCGAGATGATCCCGGTCATTGCGCCGGTGGCGCCGGGCCGCGACGGGGCGACCTACAATATCAACGCCGACACTTTCGCCGGCGCCATCGCCGGCGCGCTGAACGCCACCCGCCTGCTGTTCCTGACCGACGTGCCCGGCGTGCTCGACAAGAACGGCCAGCTGATCAAGGAGCTTTCCGTCGCCGAAGCGCATGCGCTGATCGCCGACGGCACGATCTCGGGCGGCATGATCCCGAAGGTCGAGACCTGCATCGATGCGATCAAGGCCGGCGTGCAGGGCGTCGTCATCCTGAACGGCAAGACCGCCCATTCCGTCCTGCTGGAGATCTTCACCGAGCACGGCATCGGAACGCTGATCGTTCCCTGAGCGAGGCTGCGCCCTTCACGACGCGAAGGGCGCCTCTCCATGAGCCTAAATCTGCCTGCATTCTCGTGAAACGACCGTCCGACAGGACGAAAATCGCCCGATATAGCCTTGGCAAGATTTGCAATCGTGCTTTAGGTTGCGGCCCGAATTCAAACGGGTCGAGCAAAAGATGCGCCTTCAGGACTGCCATAATTTTCATGATTTCCGGCGCATGGCCAAACAGCGTCTTCCCGGGCCGATCTTCGACTATATCGATGGCGCGGCCGATGACGAGGTGACCTATCGGCGCAATACGGCGGCCTTCGAGGCTTGTGACCTCGTGCCCGACGTTTTGCGCGGCGTGGCCGAGGTCGACATGTCGGTGACGGTCATGGGGCAGAAACTGGCAATGCCGGTCTATTGCTCGCCGACGGCGCTGCAGCGGCTTTTTCACCACCAGGGGGAGCGGGCGGTCGCGGCGGCGGCGGCGAAATACGGCACGATGTTCGGCGTGTCCTCACTCGGTACGATCAGCCTTGAGGAAGCGCGGCAGATCAGCGCCGGGCCGCAGGTCTATCAGTTCTATTTCCACAAGGATCGCGGCCTCAATCACGAGATGATGGCGCGGGCGAAAAATGCCGGCGTGCAGGCGATGATGCTGACGGTCGACAGCATCACCGGCGGCAATCGCGAGCGCGACAAACGCACGGGTTTTTCGATTCCCTTCAAGCTCAACCTCGCCGGAATGACGCAGTTCGCCATAAAGCCCTCCTGGGCGATCGGCTGGCTGACGCATGAGCCCTTCCGGCTGCCGCAGCTCGAAAACCACGTCAAGATGGATGGCGGCGCGCTGTCGATCAGCCGCTACTTCACCGAGATGCTCGACCCCTCCATGTCGTGGAACGATGTGGCGGAGATGGTGCGCGCCTGGGGCGGACAATTCTGCCTGAAGGGCATCATGTCGGTCGAAGACGCCAAGCGCGCCGTCGAGATCGGCTGCACCGGAATCGTGCTTTCCAACCATGGCGGACGCCAGCTCGACGGCTCGCGCAGCGCTTTCGACCAGCTCGCCGAGATCGTCGATGCCGTCGGCGACCGGATCGACGTCATGATGGATGGCGGCGTGCAGCGGGGAACCCATGTTCTGAAGGCCCTGTCGCTGGGGGCCAAGGCCGTCGGCCTCGGCCGCTACTATCTCTTCCCGCTCGCCGCTGCCGGACGGCCCGGCGTCGAACGGGCGCTGGAGACGATGCGCACCGAGATCGAGCGCGACATGAAGCTGATGGGCTGCACCTCGGTCGACCAGCTGACGCGGCGCAATCTGCGCTTCCGTTCCTGAAGCCCTTCCGGGCAGCCTTCAGAGCAGGCTGTAAATTGCTGCCGCGTCCTGCTTCAGCTTTTCCATCATCGACCGGTAAGGACCGGGGCCGTAACTGATACGGCCGACGCCGAGCTTTGCCAGCGTTTTCACATCCGGGGCTCCTGCCCGCATCATGACGTTGACCGGAAGCGACGATGCCGCGCAGATCTTTTCGATCAAGGCTGGATCGATCAGGCCGGGAACGAAGAAGCCGCTGCCGCCGGCCGCCGCATAGGCCCTGCCCCGCTCGATCGCCTCGTCCACAAGGCCAGCATGTTTGGCAAGGTCGCTTTCGGCAAGAAAGAGGTCGGTGCGGGCATTGATGAAGAAGGGAATGCCCCTGCCGTCGGCCATGCCGCGAATGGCGCGGATGCGGGCCGCCTGGCGCTCGACCGGATAAAGCCCCTCGCCGCTCACGATCCGATCCTCGATATTGATGCCGATGGCGCCGACATCGACCAGCCTGGCGACATTGGCGGCCGCACCCTGGGGTTCCGCCGAATAAGCGCCTTCGAAATCGACAGAAAGCGGCAGGTCGATGACATCGGTGATGGATTTCACCGTCTCGACCAGCACCGGCATCGGCAGCTTCTCGCCATCGGCAAACCCATGGGCTGCGGCGACCGACCAGCTTCCGGTCGCGAGCGCCTTGGCGCCGGCATCGGCAACCGCCTTCGCCGTGCCGGCATCCCAGATATTATAGAGGACGATCGGATTGCCCTTCCGATGAAGCGAGCCGAAAAGCTCGGCCTTTTCAGTCTGGTTCATGCTGTCTCCTCCATCCTTGCCCGTGTGTTGATCTGCGGGCTGATCTTCTCTTCATGGCGCAACAGCCATTGCTTGCGCCAGAGCCCGCCCCCGTAACCGGTCAGCGACCCATCGGCGCCGAGGACGCGGTGGCAGGGCACGATGATGGCAAGCCGGTTGGCGCCATTGGCGCGGCCGACGGCACGCACCACCTCCGGCCGCTCCATCTCCCTTGCGAGATCGCCATAGGCGCGCGTCTGACCGACGGGGATTTCCATCAGCGTTGCCCATACATGCTTTTCGAAGGGCGTGCCGCCGAGCGCCAGCGGCGTCCTGAAGACGGCCAGCCGGCCGTCGAAATAATCCCTTATCTCCGCCTCGATCTGATCGATCGCCGGCGTGCGGCCGACGGCGACGGAGGAGCGGACGCGCTTCTGCAGGGCTTCGAGCTCGGTCGGCAGCGCCTTACGGTCGTGAAACTCGAGAAGATGCAGATGCGTCTTGTCGGCGACCGCGATCATCGGCCCGAGCGGCGAGTCGAACCAGTCGGCAAACAGCAGTTCGCGGTTCTGCGAGAGCGCCGGCGCCTTGCCGACGAGCCGCTGGAAGGCCGACCGGAAGCCGCTCGAAGAGCCGTATCCGGCGTCGAGCTGCGCATCGATGACGCGCGCCCCGTCCGCCAGTTGCCGGGCGGCTTCGCCGAGCCGGCGGAAACGGACGATGTCGTGGAAAGTCATGCCGAGCGCCCGCTTGAAGGCGCGCCGCACGGTCGAAGGATCATGGCCTCGTCGAATAAGCTCGTCCTCGCTCCAGCGAACCTCGGGTTCGTCGTCGAGCCGCGCCAGCAGCTCATCGACAACAGGCTCCCGGCCCGGCTGCTCCAGCGGCTTGCAGCGCCGGCATGGGCGAAAGCCCGAATGCATGCAGGCGGCGATCGTATCGAAAAACAGCGTGTTTTCCCTTTTCGGCTTGCGTGCCGGGCAGGTCAGGCGGCAAAAAATGCCCGTCGTTTTCACGCAGACATAGGCCTGGCCCTCGTAATCGGCGCTGCGCGCGATCAGGGCGTCATAGAGCGTATCATCGTCGGGACGTTCGAATAACATGCCGACTTTCTAGCATCCTCGGCCGCGGCCGTCCGCCGAAAATCGGGCGTCTATTTTATTCCGCTGCGTCGAGGCTTTTTGAATGCCGCTGCGGGCGCAGCATAGACTCCTCCTCGTCATCCTGTGGCGCACCCCAGAAATTCTCGAGCGTCGGACCATCCTTGATATGACGGCGGCGAAAGAGGAATTCGAGGATCTCGTGAAACCAGACGCGGCGGCCCATCTGCGTGTACCAGCGCATGGAGTGGCGCTGCTCGGGATCGCGATGGACGAGGATACGCATCAATGCCTTCGGCCGGGCCTGGACCGCCACCTCGATGAGCTTGACGCAGATAACCAACACGAACGGGCTTAGATGGCGCATCCTCAGGACCTGATGCTTGTAATCCCATTTGCGGATGTCGGTCTCGATCACCCGCCGGTCACGGGCAATGCGGAAGAAGGGTGTCCAGCGATGCGGCGTCACATAGAGCGCCTGGATCTGGTCGGGATCATAGGAGAGCAATTGCCGGAAGCCGCGCCAGAGATCGCTCAGTTTCTCCTCTTCGAAACCCACCACCCAGGTCGCCATGGAGAGAATATCGTACTGGCGCAGGAGGCGGATCGCCTCCCGGTCCGTTGCTTTCGCTCCTCCTTTCTTGATCAAGGCCAGGGTTGCCTCATCGGTGTTTTCCATACCGAGCAGCCAACGGACGACACCAGCCTTGCGGTAGAGAGGCAGGATATCGGCGTCGCGGACAATGTCATCCGCCCGGGTCGACCCGACGATCTGGACGGGCACGTTCTCGGCTATCATTGCTTCGAGGAAAGCCAGCCAGGCCTTCCGCGACGAGGTTGGATTCTCGTCGGCAAGATTGATGAGCTCAACACCTTCTTCGCGATAGAGCCTGGCGATCTCGCGGGCAAACAGTTCCGGCGAGCGGTGACGCCAGCGGGTCCAGAAACCGCGCTGTCCGCAATAATTGCAAAGATGCGGACAGCCGCGGGAGAACTGCATCACCACCGCCCGCTTGCCGCCCCAGTAACTATAGCGGCGATGATCGATCAGCTCCCAGCCGACGCGATAGGCATCGAGATCGGCAATCGCCTGCGCCGGTGGTGTTGCCAAGACTTTGCCGTTGCCATCGCGAAAGGCGATGCCGGGAATGGTTGCCAGCGGCGGCCGGTTTGTCGCGAGGGCATCGGCGAGGCGCCGCATCGTTTCCTCGCCTTCGCCACGCACGAGGATATCGAATGCCGCCGTCTCGGCGAGCACCTCCCGCCAGTGATAGGTCGGAAAGACGCCGCCATAGATGATGGAGATTTTGGGATCGCGGGATTTGATCGCCTCTGCGATCGCGCGGGCGGTGGGATGAGCCGAGGTCGAGCCGGAATGGCCAATCAGCACCAGATCGGGGCGGCCGGCCACCACATGGCCGACAATCTCGGCTAACTCCATCGGTCCGAATTCGGCATCGACGAGGCTGACGGCGTGACCATCATCGAGCAGCGGCCCTCCTACGGAGAGAAGACCAAGCGGCGGAAGGTGATCATCGGGAATACGACTGCCGATCGCCGTATGCGGCGGATTTACCAGAACGATCCTCATGCGACTTACCCTTCCGGGCCCCCTGACTGACGCAGGCAGAAGTCACCAGCGATCAATGGCTATATTCAGCCAAAATCCTCTTAAAGTTGTGAAATTCTAGCGGCATTTTTGCGGTGGCCGATGTCGCCAGGCTTGGAAGGCAAAAGCCTTTGGTTTCCCGTCGCAGCCGTGCCATAAGGGCGGCCATGACAAAGATCGACCGCACGCCTGAAAGAGCCGATTTCGAACACGTCACCGACTGGGTGTTCGACCTCGACAACACACTCTATCCCCATCACGTCAACCTCTTCGCGCAGATCGACAAGAACATGACCGCCTATGTCGCGGCGCTCCTGCAGATGGAGCGGGAGGAAGCGCGCAAGCTGCAGAAGCAGTATTATCTCGACCACGGCACGACGCTGCAGGGCCTGATGATCCATCATGGCATCGATCCGAACGACTTCCTCGAAAAGGCGCATGCGATCGACTATTCGGGCCTGACGCCGCAGCCGGAGCTCGGCGAGGCGATCAAGGCGCTGCCGGGGCGCAAGTTCATCTTTACCAACGGCAGCGTCAGGCATGCCGAGATGACGGCCGGCGCGCTCGGCATTCTCGAGCATTTCGACGACATCTTCGATATCGTCGCCGCCGACTACGTGCCGAAGCCGGCGCAGGCGACCTATGACAAGTTTGCGGCGCTGAAGCGCGTTGAAACGAACAGGGCGGCGATGTTCGAGGATCTGCCGCGCAATCTGACGGTGCCGAAGGCGCTCGGCATGCAGACCGTGCTGCTGGTGCCGCGCAATCTGGAAGAGACGGTCGTCGAATGGTGGGAAAAGACCAGCGGCGAGGAGGATCACATCGATTTCGTCACCGACGACCTCGCCGCCTTCCTCGGCAAGATCACCGGTCCCGGCTGAAGCGCGCCGCGATCGGTTCCGACGCCTCAGATCTCTGGTCTGCGCAGGGCCTTGACCGGCGGCTGGCGGCATTACCAAAGTTTCATTCAGCTTACCGATGTTTAACTGGGTCTTTCGGGCCTGCTGCCGTAGCTTCCTCAGTGAGGAGACACCTCACGAAAGGAGATACGATGTACCGCAACAAGCTGATACTGGCAGCGCTTTCCTCCGCCTTCGTCTTCGGCGCAGCCGCCGGGACAGGCTTTGCCGCGCCCGGGGACGGTCCTCGCCCGCATCCCGGCATGGGCCGTCCGGGTCCGGCGGCCTTCCGCGAAGTCACCTATATCAGAATGCTCAAGCAGTTCGACACGAACAAGGACGGCAAGGTCTCCAAGGAAGAGGCGACCGCCGGCCTAGACAAGGTCTTCGCAACGATCGATACCAATAATGACGGCTCCCTGACCCCGGGCGAAATCCGCCAGTATCGGGAAGCCCAGATGAAGGCGATGAAGGACGAGCGCAAGCAGGAGGCCGGCGAAAACGAAGACGCCAACGCCGCGCCCGACATGTTGGACAATGACGATCAGGGGCGGCCGCCGCGCGAGGGTCACGAAGGCCGCGACGGACATCACTGGATGCGCCATGGCGGCAACTTCATGCGCGCTTCGATGATGATGCGTCGGGTCGACACCGACGAGGACGGCCAGATTTCCAAACAGGAAGCCGTCTCCGCCTTCGACAAGCTGTTTACACGCATGGACCGCAACAAGGACGGCGTCATCTCGATCGACGACATGCCGGACCGGCCGCTGCTGTAAGTCCGGACGAACCATTGCGCCCCTCTTTTTCCCGAACCGACAGGGAAAGAGACGGCCTGACAATCAAGAGGCGGCGCCCGTGGCGCCGCTACTCCCGATGCTCGTAGAATTCCTGGATGATCTTCCACGCGGCTTCGGCGGTGTCGACGAAGCTGATCAGCTTGACGTCATCCGGCGCGATCGTGCCGAATTCGGCCAAGGCCTCGAAATTGATGATGCTTCGCCAGAAGGCCTCGCCGAAGAGGATCAGCGGCAGGCGCTCCATGCGGCCGGTCTGGATCAAGGTCAGGCATTCAAAGAATTCGTCGAGCGTCCCGAAGCCGCCGGGGAACACCGCGATCGCCTTGGCGCGCACCATGAAATGCATCTTGCGAATGGCGAAATAGTGGAAGTTGAAGCTGAGTTCCGGCGTCACATAGGCGTTCGGGGCCTGCTCGTGCGGCAGCACGATGTTGAGGCCGATTGACGGCGCGCCCTCGTCGGCCGCGCCGCGATTGCCCGCCTCCATGACGCCGGGGCCGCCGCCGGTGACGATGACATATTCCTGGAAATCGAGGCTGGCCGAATATTTCGAGCAGAGACGGGCAAATTTGCGCGCCTCGTCATAATAGACCGACGCCCCCTCGAGATTGGCGCGCTGGATGTCGTTGCGTGCCGCCCAGGCACTCTGGCCGGGAGCGGGAATGCGGGCCCCGCCGAACATGACGACCGTCGAGCGGATGCCGCGTTCGGTCAGCATCATCTCCGTCTTCAAGAGTTCCAGCTGCAGGCGGATCGGCCGCAATTCTTCACGACAGAGGAAATCCTCGTCGACATAGGCGAGCCGATAGGCCGGCGACAGCGTTTGTGGCGTCTTCGGCACGGCTTCTGCGCGCTGCCTGTCGGTCGAACTGCTCTTCAGCGGATCCCATACACCGTCCTTGCGCCGCGAACCGCCGTTTCGTCCCTTCGCCATCTCGAAATGCCTTTCAGTATTGCCAGCACCAACTGCCGGATATGTCGCTATAACGCCTTGAATCCAGGTATGATCTTGTTCGAAAAATCATTCCGTTCTACGGGTGCATGCTATAGAGCAGGACAAACCCACGCCGATCGCACGTCCGGAGACTCCGCCGTCTCCACGATAAAGATCGAAGTTTAAGGAATTCTCATGAGCGCCATCGACCTCGCCTCCCTCGAAAAGATCATCGAAACCGCCTTCGACAATCGCGACAATGTGAACACGTCGACCAAGGGCGAGGTTCGCGACGCGGTCGAAGCGGCGCTCGATCTGCTCGACGCCGGCAAGGCCCGCGTGGCGACGCGCGGCGACGATGGCGCCTGGACGGTCAATCAGTGGCTGAAGAAGGCGGTGCTGCTCTCCTTCCGCCTTAACGACATGGAGGTGGTCAAGGGCGGCTCGGGCAGTTCCACTTGGTGGGACAAGGTGCCCTCGAAATTCGAGGGCTGGGGCGAGAACCAGTTCCGTGCCGCGGGCTTCCGCGCCGTGCCGAACTGCGTCGTGCGCCGCTCGGCCTATATCGCCACGAATGCGATCCTGATGCCCTCCTTCGTCAATCTCGGCGCCTATGTCGGCGAGGGCACGATGGTCGACACCTGGGCGACGGTCGGCTCCTGCGCGCAGATCGGCAAGCATGTGCATCTCTCCGGCGGCGTCGGTATCGGCGGCGTGCTCGAACCGATGCAGGCAGGACCGACGATCATCGAGGACAATTGCTTCATCGGCGCCCGGTCCGAGGTGGTCGAGGGCTGCATCATCCGTGAAGGCTCCGTGCTCGGCATGGGCGTCTATATCGGCAAGTCGACCAAGATCGTCGATCGCGCCACCGGCGAGGTGATGTACGGCGAAGTGCCGCCCTACTCCGTCGTCGTCGCCGGCTCGATGCCGTCGGGCAATGCGACGATGGCGAACGGCCAGCCGGCGCCGCATCTCTACTGCGCCGTCATCGTCAAGCGCGTCGATGAACGGACCCGCTCCAAGACCGGCATCAACGAGCTGCTCAGAGATTGATGACATCAGGACATTGATCCGGTAAACAGACGGCGTCTTTTTACGCGAGGCGCCGCCGCCTTGCCATGTCTTTGCCATTCCCGCCGGATAGTTCGACCGCCATGACCGCTACCGATCCCGTCGCCAATCTGCAGACGCTGATTCGCTGCCCCTCCGTCACGCCCGCTGAAGGCGGCGCGCTCACGGCGCTCGCGGCGATGCTCGCACCGCTCGGCTTTAAAGTCGACAAGGTGACGGCGCGCGAAGAGGGAACGCCCGACATCGAGAACCTCTATGCCCGGCTCGGCAAGGACGGCCCGCATCTGATGTTTGCCGGTCATACCGATGTCGTGCCGGTCGGCGACGAAGCGGCCTGGACGCATCCGCCCTTTGCCGCCGAGATATCGAAGGGCGAGCTTTTCGGCCGCGGTGCCGTCGACATGAAGGGCGGCATTGCCTGTTTCGTCGCCGCCGTCGCCCGCCATATCGAAAAGAACGGGCCGCCCGCCGGCTCGATTTCGTTCCTGATCACCGGCGATGAAGAAGGCCCGGCGATCAACGGCACGACCAAACTCCTGGACTGGGCTGCCGAACGCGGCGAACGCTGGGACGCCTGCCTGGTGGGCGAACCGACCAATCCGGACAGGCTCGGCGACATGATCAAGATCGGCCGGCGCGGATCGCTGTCGGGCAGGATCACCGTGCATGGAGTCCAGGGCCATGCCGCCTACCCGCACCTTGCCGACAATCCGGTGCGCGGGATGCTGCAACTGACTCAGGCGCTGATGGACCCGCCCTTCGACGGCGGTACCGACGATTTCCAGCCGTCGAACCTCGAGGTGACGACGGTCGATGTCGGCAATCCGGCCACCAATGTCATTCCGGCCAAGGCGTCGGCAAGCTTCAACATCCGCTTCAACGACAGCTGGACCGTCGAAACGCTGCGCGCCGAAATCCTGCGGCGGCTCGACGCCGCCGCCGGCAGCGGCCAGCTGCGTCCGGGCCGGGAGCCGGTGAAATACGACATCGTCTGGGCCGATCGTCCGAGCCATGTCTTCCTGACGCGCAACAACGCCCTGATCGCCTCGCTGTCGTCCGCCATCGAACGTGTGGCCGGCCGGTCGCCCAAGCTCTCGACCACCGGCGGCACCTCGGATGCGCGGTTCATCAAGGACCATTGCCCAGTCGTCGAATTCGGCCTCGTCGGCCAGACGATGCACATGGTCGACGAGCGCGTCACTGTTGCCGATCTGGAGACCTTGACGGCGATCTACGAGACCTTCATCGACCGCTGGTTCGCCCATGCCGGGTCTTAAGGAAGTCCAGTATTATCTGGCCGGCCTCTGGCTGCTGATCCGGATGGATCCGCGTGGCTTCCGCTTCCTCGATTTGTCGGAGCGCGGCGTCAACCGCTCGTTCTGGGCGATGGTCTGGTGCCTGCCGCCGATGGGCATTTCCTGGCTCTGGTGGCGACAGGCCTTCCTGCGGTCGATGCCGCCGGAAGCCGATGTCGACTTTGCCTTCTTCATCAGGCTCGGCCTCGTCGAGGTCGCCAACTGGTTCGTGCCACTGGTCTTGGCCGGGCTGCTGCTGCTTGCCTTCCGCATGGGCGAGCGCTTCGCCCCGATCGTCGTCAGCGTCAACTGGCTCTGGGTGCCGCTGTCCTATATCAACGGTGTGCTGCTGGCACTGGTGTCCTTCCTGCCAGGCACCGTCGGCTTCGTCTCGCTGCTGCTGCTCGCCTTCATGCTGGCGCAGGTCTTCGTGCTGGCGCGCATCCTCAGGATGATCTGCCACGATCACGCGCTGATGGTCGGCGCGCTGACGCTGGTGCTGCTGGTGCCATCGATGATCCTGTCGGAATATTTGCAGCACTTCCTCGGCATCTACCCCGCCTGAGCGACCTTATGACGGATCGTCGTCGTTTTGGTCGGCCGGCCTGCGGCGGTCGGTGATCACCTCGGGATAATCCACCTGCAGGAAATAGAGCCCTTCCGGCGGCGCCACCGGGCCGCAGGCCTTGCGGTCGCGCGCCTGAAGCGCCGCCTCGACATCATCGGGCGTCCATTTGCCTTCGCCGGCGAGCTTCAACGTGCCGGCGAAGGACCGGATCTGATTGTGGAGGAAGCTCTGCGCCGTGGCGCGGATCTCGATCAGCTCGCCGTTTCGCGTCACGTCAAGCCGGTCGAGCGTGCGCACCGAGCTGTTTGCCTGGCAATGAGCGGAGCGGAAGGTGGAAAAGTCGTGGCGGCCGACCAGCCTCTGGGCGGCGGCATGCATGACCTCGTGATCGAGCGCCTTCGGCACCCACCAGGCCTTGCCGGCGTCGAGCGCCAGCGGCGCCCGGCGGCTGATGATGCGGTAGAGATAGTGGCGCCTGAGGGCGGAGAAGCGGGCATCGAAGAAGTCGGGCACCGCCTCGACGTCGAGAATGGAGACACGCTCGCCGGCAAGCCTCAGATGTGCGTTCAGGGCGTTCTGCAGCTTGTAGGGTGACCAGCCCTTGGAAAGATCGGCATGGATCACCTGTCCCATGGCGTGGACGCCGGAATCGGTGCGTCCGGCGCCGCGGATCGACACCGTCTCGCCGGTCAATGACAGCACTGCGGCTTCAAGCGCGCCCTGCACCGACGGGCCGTTCTCCTGCCGCTGCCAGCCGACATAGGGGCCACCGTCATATTCGACGGTCATGCGGAAACGCGGCATCAGGAAAGCCTCGTGCCGGCGCCGAGCGGCGTGCCGCGGAGGAAATCCGCCGCGGCCAGCGGCTTGCCGCCTGCTTTCTGCAGCCGTGTCAGCCGCACGGCGGCGGTAGCGCAGGCGACGACAAGATCGTCGGTCAGCAACTGTCCCGCAACGCCCCGCCCTTCCGTGAGCTCGGATCCCAGCACCTTCACCCGTTCCGGCCGACCGCTGATCTCCAACTCGAACCAGGCGCCGGGAAACGGCGCAAGGCCGCGGATATGGTTGTGCACCTCTAGCGCTGGCTTGGCGAAATCGATGCGCGTCTCGGCCTTGTCGATCTTGGAGGCATAGAGCACGCCCTCTTCCGGCTGCGGCGTCAACGGCAGGTCGTTCATCTCCAGCTTCACCATGGCTTCCGCCATCGCCTTGGCGCCGACCTGCATCAGCCGGTCATGCAATTCGCCTGCCGTCATGTTCGGGCCGATCTCGACTTCGCGGGTCAGCGCGACTGCGCCGGTATCGAGACCCTTGTCCATCTTCATCACCATCATGCCGGTCTTATCGTCGCCGGCCATGATTGCCCGCTGGATGGGGGCGGCACCCCGCCAGCGCGGCAACAGCGAGGCATGGCCGTTGTAGCAGCCCTCGCGGGTGCCGTTCAAAATCGCCTCCGGCAGCAGCAAGCCATACGCGACGACGACAGCGACATCGGCATTGAAGGCGGCAAAGCGCTGGCGCTCCTCCGGGGCCTTGAAATTGACCGGTGTGAAGACCGGCAGGCCGAGCAATTCCGCCGCCTGATGCACCGGCGATTTCTGCAGATCGAGCCCGCGCCGGCCGCCCGGTCGCGGCGGCTGGGTGTAGACGGCGACGATACTGTGGCCGGCATCGACGAGCAGGCGCAGGGTCGGAACCGAGAACTCCGGCGTTCCCATGAAGATGATGCGAAGAGACATACTATCTCGCCAGTTGAGGATCAGCCGTCTTCAAACGGGTTTACGAGCTTGAGATCAAGCCCTTCGAAATCTCTGGTGTTGCGGGTGGCGAGCGTCGCGCCGTTCGCAAGGCAGATGGCGGCGATCATCGCATCCTTCGTTTCCACCGGCCGTCCCGCCTTTCTGCGCGCCGCAGCGAGGAGGCCGTAACGATTCGCCGCACTAAGCGAAAAACCGAGTATGCGACCAGAAAATTCGGATTCGATCCGGTTGAAGTCGGAAATCAATGCTTTCTTTCGCCTGCCGTCATCAAGGAGTTCAAGCCCATAGCGCATTTCCCCCACGGAGATCGTTGTCAGAAAAAGCGTCTCGACGTCGTAAGCGTCTAGCCAGTTCAATACCCGCTCGCTATGGGTTCTTCCCTGCAATTCGGAAATTACGTTGGTATCAAGGACGATCATTTGTCGAAACTTGGCGGTTCCCGATCACGTTCATGGCGAGACGCGGCGATAGCCTCTACTTCGTCATCGCTCAATCTTTCCTCTCCCATCAGCGATCTCAAGCGCCGCCCCGCGGGTGCTCCCGAGCGTTCCGCCGCGATCTGACGGCGGATGATTTCGATCGCCTCTTCTGAAAGGCTGCGGCCATTGCGCTGGGCACTTTCCTGAAGCTGCCGCTTCATCGCTTCCGGAACATCTCGAATAAGCAGATCGCCCATCCGCACCTCCACTATGATATCGGTGATATCATAGTGCCTTACGGGCGCATATTCAAGGCTTCCTCAGAGCGCCTTCGTCTTCGCCGCCTTGGTGAACTTCTTGATCACCATCTCCCGCTTCAGCCGCGAGATATGATCGATGAAGAGCACGCCGTTCAAATGGTCGATCTCGTGCTGCAGGCAGGTGGCGAGCAGGCCGTCGGCTTCCACCAGCTGTTCCTTGCCCTCGCGATCGAGATATTTGACCGACACGACAGCCGGGCGCTCGACCTCGGCATAATAATCCGGGATCGACAGGCAGCCCTCCTCATAGACCGAACGCTCGTTGGAAGATTTGACGATCTCCGGATTGATGAAGACCTGCGGCTGCTTCTCCTCGCCCTCGCGCGACACATCGATGACCAGCATGCGGCGCGGCACGCCGATCTGGATCGCAGCAAGGCCGATGCCCGGCGCGTCGTACATGGTGTCCAGCATGTCGTCGGCAAGACGCTGAAGGTCGGCGTCCACCCGCTCGATCGGCTTGGAGAGCTGGCGGAGAAGGGGATCGGGAAGAATGATGAGTGGCTTGATGGTCATGGCGTTCCCATAACCCATCTTTTCCGACTATGGAATTATCCGGCGGGCGGGGAAGGCGCTTTTTTCCATCCCCGCTCCGAATTTCGCCATAGAGCCTCACGCGGCCCGGCGGGCGGCGGTGACGGCATGGCCCTCCGGGCGGGCGCGGAAGCGGCGCAGCAGTTCGATCAGCTTCTCCACCTCGCCGTTGAGGCGGCGGGTTTCGGCCGAGGTGTGCTCGACCATGCCCGAATTCTGCTGGGTGATTTCGCCCATGCTGCGGATCGCCACGCTGACCTCGTTGACCCCGGTTGCCTGATCGCGGGCGGCAGCGGCGATATCGGCGACGAAGCGGTTGATGATGTCGATGCGGCTGATCATGTCGCTCAGCGCCTCGCCGGTGCTGGAGACGATGCCGACACCCTCATTGACCTGGGTCGAGCTCTGCGAGATCAGGTTCTTGATCTCCTTGGCGGCTTCGGCAGTGCGCTGGGCGAGTTGGCGGACTTCCTGGGCGACGACGGCAAAACCCTTGCCGGCATCACCGGCGCGCGCTGCCTCGACGCCGGCATTCAGCGCCAGAAGATTGGTCTGGAAGGCGATCTCGTCGATGACGCCGATGATCTTGGAAATTTCCGTCGAGGATTTCTCGATCCCGGCCATCGCCGAGACCGCGCTGGTGACGAGTTCACCGGAATTCTTCGCCTTCTGCTGCGTCTCGCGCACCGCGTCGGAGGCCTTCTCGGCATTGGCAGCCGTCTGGCCGACGCTGACGGAAAGCTGCTGCAGGGCGGCCGAACTCTCCTCGACGCCCGCTGCCTGCTGGGCGGTGCGCAACGCCAGGTCGTTGGTCGCGTTGGAGATGGCGTCGGCGCCGTTCATGATCTGGCCCGAGGTGTCGCGCACGGACGCGAAGGACTGGCGAAGGGCCTTGACGGCACGGTTGTAATGCTCGGCCATCTGCTTGAAATTGCCGGGCAGGTCGGACGGCAGAGTGGCTTCGAGATCGCCGTTCGACAGCGCTTCGAGACCGCGGCGCAACTCTTCCAGCGCCATCGCCTGATCGGCTTCGGCCTGGGCCCGCTGCTCCTCAACGGCCCGGCGCTTGGCTTCAAGCGTCTCGAGATAGACCGAGATCGAATAATCCATGTCGAGCATGCCCGATTTGATGACTGCCGACAGTTTCTCGGCGAGCTGCCTGCCTTGCTGGCGCGCGAAGACCGACGGCCATTGCTTCTCCATGATACCCTTGACGAGTTCGGACAGAACAAGCGCATAGCCGCCGACATACCAGCGCGGCTCCAGCCCGATGCTGGCGTGCGTCCGGCCGACCGCGGTCACGCCGTCGACATAGCGCTCGTCGAAGGTGCCGCTGGCGAGATTGGCCCAATGATCCTGCTGGCGCTTCTTGGCATGGGCGACATGGCTCTTATCGGCGAAGAAGCCCGAGACCGCGGGGGTCCTGGCGACCTTGGCGTAAAATTTATCGAGGGCGGCGCCGATCAGCTCCGAGATGACCGGGCTGAGATCCCGCATCGACCGGCGCGCCGCCTCGTCCAGTTCGATGAAATCGAGGCGCTGCCTGAGAGCATTGTCGGTCTGCTGGGATGTCATGGTAATCTCTGTGATTGGCGCAACGGCGCGGGAGGGAATTCTACGCAACAGATTTTGGCGAATATGGTTGAGCAATGGTTAAGTCGGCGGCGATTTTCCGCATCGGCGACGAAAAAGGGCGACACAGAAGATATTGGGGACCGCCGATTCTGTTCCCGTTTTGATCTATATATTGCCGCATCTTCTGTTATGGTTGCGGCATGACCGTCCATTCCGAATCGCTCGCCCTTTCCGTCGCCTCGATCAGCCCGGCCATGCTGGCGCTTGCCGGCGGCCTTTTCGTCGCCCTCGTGCTTTTGATGATCATTCTGCTCTTGCGCGGCGCCAGCCATCGCCGCGAGCAGGCGGAGGAGGCGCGCCTGCGAGCTGGCGAAAGCGAGGCGCGCATGGCCGAGCTTTTGAAGGTCCAGGCGGAGATGCAGGGCCGCATCGCGGCCATGGCCGAGGTTTTCGGCGCGCGGCAGAGCGAACTCAACCAAGCGATCAGCCAGCGCCTCGACGGCATGTCGCAGCGCGTCAACTCGACGATCACCGAGCAGACGAAGTCGACGCATGAGAACCTGCAGCGGCTGCAGGAGCGGCTGGCGGTCATCGATGCCGCACAGAACAATATCCAGACGCTCGCCAAGGACGTCGTCGGGCTGCAGGCCATTCTTTCCAACAAACAGACGCGCGGCGCCTTCGGCCAGTCGAGGATGGAGACGATTGTCGCCGACGGCCTGCCGATGGGCGCCTATGCCTTCCAGCAGACGCTCTCGAACGGCTCGCGGCCGGACTGCACGATCCGCATGCCGAACGGTGCGCCGCCGCTTGTCATCGATGCGAAGTTCCCGCTCGAAGCCTGGAACGCGATCCGCGATGCCGGCAGCCCCGAGGCCGGCAAGATCGCCGGCCAGCAGTTCCGCCGCGACATGGAGATCCACATCCGCGATATTTCCGAGAAATATCTGATTCAGGGAGAAACCCAGGATACGGCCTTTCTCTTCGTACCATCGGAATCGATCTTCGCCGAGATCCACGAGAACTTTGAGGCGCTGGTGCAGAAGGCGCACCGCGCGCGCATCGTCATCGTCTCGCCGTCGCTGCTGATGCTGTCGATCCAGGTCATCCAGGCCGTGCTGAAGGATCAGCGCATGCGGGCGCAGGCGCATCTGATTCAGGGCGAGGTGGCGATCCTGATGGACGATCTCGGCCGGCTCGACGAGCGGGTGCGCAAGCTGCAGGGTCATTTCGCCATGGCGCAGAAAGATATCGACATGGTGGTGACGTCAGCAGACAAGCTCACCAAGCGCGGCGCCAAGATCGAGGCGCTGGAATTCGAGGCAGGCGGCGACGCCAAGCCCGCCCGCGACAGCGAGGCTCCGGCCAAATCCGTGGAAAGCCGTACCGGCCTTCTCAAGCTTCGGGTGGTTGACGAGGAGTAACCGCTTCGGGCAGTGTCTCGCGCGCATTCTATCAAAGGATTGGAGCATGATATCGCCCGATGCTCCAAAGGACGGGACATCCTCATGATTACAGTTTTCGGGTCCATCAACATGGACCTCATCGCCACGACGGAGCGCCTGCCGAAGCCCGGTGAGACGGTGGCCGGCAACGGTTTTGCCACTGCTGCCGGCGGCAAGGGCGCCAACCAGGCGCTGGCAGCGCGCCGCGCCGGCCGCTACGTGCATATGGCCGGTGCCGTCGGCAAGGATGCTTTTGCCGCCGATGCTCTTGCCCTGCTTGATGAGGCCGGAACCGATCTCTCCCTCGTCAAGCATGTCGACGGTCCCACAGGAACGGCGCTTATCCTGGTCGGCGGCGACGGCGAGAACATGATTGCCGTGGTGCCGGGCGCCAACGGCCTGGTCGCGCCCGCGGACGCGGAAACCGCTATCGGCCGCATGAACGAAGGCGACATACTGATGTTGCAGCTTGAGGTGCCGGTCGCAGCCGTCGAACGCGCGCTATCGGCCGCACGCACCAAGGGCATCACCAGCATCCTCAACCTCGCCCCCTTGACCCCCGATGCATCGCGTCTCGGCCGGCTGGCCGATATCGTCATTGCCAATGAGACGGAGTTCGAGCGGCTTGCCGGACAGACCGGCATGGACGCAGGAGCGCGCGAGGCAGCGCTTGTCCGCCTGTATCAGGAAACCGGGCAGACGCTGATCGTGACGCTCGGCGGCGATGGCGTCATAGCCATCCGGGACGGCGCCATTTCACGGGCGCAAGGGCTGGCGATCGACCCCGTCGATACGGTCGGTGCGGGAGACACCTTCTGCGGTTATTTCGCCGCCAGCCTCGATGAGGGCCTTGACTTTCCGGCGGCGCTGCGGCGCGCGGCAGTTGCCGGTTCACTTGCATGTCTCAAATCAGGAGCGCAACCGTCGATTCCTTTGACTGGGGAAGTCGCAGACAGAATATAGCCTGGCCTGCCTGCGAAACGTCGCCAGATGTCCTTCAATTCAATGGGGGATTCCTGCGGTTTTGCTCGTATAAACCACTTAAGTTTCACTCAAATTTAATAGGTCTCCGGCGATCTTCCCAGCGATCGCCGGATCCTCGCGCATGCGGAATCCACGGCTGATGCGGCTGCTTCATGACGGAGCCATGCCTTCGCCCCTGCGCCGAAGAATGCCCGTTCGGCGCATCCTTGCCTGAGGAACCCATGTTCATTTTTCGCATGAAATCGCTTGCGGCGAAACTTATCGCCATCACCGGCATCGCCATCGCACTTGTTCTCATCGCTTCGAACTTTTTCCTCATAGGGCAGACCCGGGCTCGCGTTCAGACGCTGACGATGGATCAAGCCAATATCGAGGCAAAGTCGATCGCCAATGAGATCGCCGCCAATGTCGGCGAACTCGCCAGCGCTGCACGCAGCATGTCAGGTGTCATCGGCCGAGCCCACGATGGCAAGTCGCTCGATCGAAAGGGCATGATCAACGTGCTGAAAGCCAATCTGGAACAGAATGCCTTCGCCTTTGGCAGCTGGTTCTGCGAGCAGCTTGGCGCCCTGGATGGAAAGACGACCGAGATCGCCAACAACAATGACGAGGGCACCAACAAGAACGGCGCCTTCACGCCCTATTGGTCGAAAACCAAGGATGGCGGCGTCCAGTATTCGACCTTCGACAATGATTATACCGCTGAGTGGTGGAAGCTTGCTGCCGACAGCGGCAAGGGCGCGATCACCACGCCCTACATGGCCGAGGGAACCGACGTACCAACGCTGCTGACCTCCATCGCCTATCCCGTCATGTCGGGCGGCAAGATGATCGGCGTCGGCGGCGTCGACATCTCGCTGAAGTCGCTGACCGATAAGCTGCAGGCGCTGCACCCCTTCGGCTCCGGCCGTGTGACGCTGCTGTCGCAGGCAGGCAATTGGATCGTCGCGCCGGTACCCGAGCTGATGACCAAGCAATATGACGGCGAGGGCGCCGACGTCGTCAAGGCGGCGCTGTCGACCAAGCAGCCCGGCCTCGTCAAGAACCTCAGCTATGACGGCCTCGACCCCTTCGACCGCGTCGTCTATCCATTCGAAGTCCCCGGGGTCAACGCCACCTGGGTCGTGCTCGTCGACGTCCCGCATGCAGTGATCAACGCGCCGGTGCAGGCCCAAACCTACATGATGATCGTCACCGGTCTGATCGTGCTCGGCGCGGTGATGCTGGCCCTCTATTTCGCCGTCCGCTCGTTCGTGCAGCGGCCTCTCGGCAGTCTTGTCGCCAGCGTCAAGGCGCTCAGCGATGGCGAATATGCAGAACCCATCGCGGCCCAGGACCGTACCGATGAAGTCGGTTCGGTCGCAAAGGCGCTCGAAGGCTTCCGCTTCAAGCTCGCCGACAGCCAGCGCCTCGAAGACGAGGCCACTCACCAGCGGCAGGTCGCCGAGACCGAACGCAGCCGCTCGGAATCGGAACGGCAGCAATCGGTGTCGCTGCAGCGTCACATCGTCTCGATCGTCGGCGCCGGACTCTCGGAATTGTCGCAGGGCAATCTGGGTTACCGCATCACCGAAGAGTTCCCCGGCGAGTACGGCAAGCTGAAGCAGGACTTCAACGCCGCACTTGCAAGCCTCGAAGAGACCATCCACACAATGAACCTCAGTGTGATCAATATCGGCGCCGGCACCGGCGAGATCAGCAACAGCGCTTCCGACCTCGCCAAACGCACCGAGCAGCAGGCGGCAAGCCTGGAAGAGACGGCGGCCGCGCTCAATGAGCTCACCGCCCAGGTCGATTCCAGCGCCGAGAATGCACGCACGGCCGCCGACAACGTCAATCTCGCCTGCCAGGATGCTGAGAAATCGGGCGAAGTCGTGCAGAAGGCCATCGCCTCCATGCAGGGGATCGAGCAGTCTTCGACCGAGGTTTCGCGGATCATCGGCGTTATCGACGAAATCGCCTTCCAGACGAACCTCCTGGCGTTGAACGCCGGCGTCGAAGCCGCACGCGCCGGGGAAGCCGGCAAGGGTTTCGCCGTCGTCGCCCAGGAAGTGCGTGAACTCGCTCAGCGTTCGGCCAATGCCGCCAAGGAGATCAAGACGCTGATCAACACGTCAGCCGTCCAGGTCAAGGAAGGCGTCGATCTCGTCGGGCGCGCCGGCGGCACGCTGCACAAAATCGCCGAACAAGTTATGGGCATCAACAGCCTCATCCGACAGATTTCGGCATCGGCCAGCGAACAGGCGGTCGGGCTCAAGGAAATCAACCAGGCCATGAACCAGATGGACCAGGTGACGCAGCAGAATGCGGCGATGGTGGAGGAAGCGACCGCCGCAAGCGTCGCCCTCAACGACGAGGCACAGACGCTGAAGGCGCTTGCCACACGCTTCCGAGTCTCCGGCTCTAATAACGCGACAGCGCTCGCTTCCATGGCGAGGCAGATGCGTGCCCCGGCCGCGGCCCCCTCGCATTTCGCACCCGCTCCTGCCGTCCGCCACGCTGCCGCCCCGGCGATACGCCGCGCCGCAACCGTATCGCAAGGCTCAGCCGCCGCGGCTCAGGACAACTGGGAAGAGTTCTGACCATTCCGTCCGTGATAAATGAAAGAGGCGCCTGAGAAATCAGGCGCCTTATTTCGTTCTGCTATGGATGCGGCTCAGGCAGCGTTCGACGTCTGCTCCTCGTTGAGGAAGGCGTAGATCGCCGAGGCGGAATCGGTGGCCCGCAGTTTTGCAACCAGGTCATGATCGCGCAGGACGCGGGCGATGCGCGACAGGGCTTTGAGATGATCGGCGCCCGCGCCCTCCGGCGCCAGCAGCAGGAAGACGAGGTCGACCGGCTGGTCGTCCAGCGCTTCGAAATCGACCGGCTGCTCCAGACGGGCGAAGATGCCGACGATCGAATGAATGTTCACCAGCTTGCCGTGGGGAATGGCGATACCGTTGCCGACGCCGGTCGAGCCCAGGCGTTCGCGTTGCAAGATGACGTCGAAGATCTCCCGTTCGGAGAGGCCGGTGATCCTCGCGGCTCTTGCCGCCAATTCCTGAAGCAACTGTTTCTTGGAATTTACTCTGAGGGCGGGAATGATCGCATCCTGATGGAGCAAATCTGCCAATGCCATTTCTTTTTCCTTCTGTCGCCGGGATCAGATGAAGCAAGGAGCGACGGCGATACCGCCGCTCACCACCCTGATCTCAGCCTTTGATATTGGCCGAATCGATCCAGCCAATATTTCCGTCGTGCCGACGGTAAACGATATTCAGATGTTCCTTGCCGGGGCTACGGAATAGGAGAAGCGGCTCGTCGGTCATGTCGAGCGCCATCACGGCGGTGGCGACCGACATGGTCTTCAGCTGCTTCGTGCTTTCAGCGACGATGGCCGGGGCGAAATCGTCGGGGACTTCATCCTCGTGATCAGGAACGGAGTCCATAACTGTGTAGGAGACTTCTGCAAAACCATTCAGGTGGTTACCGGCATGATGGTCCTTCAGCTTGCGCTTGTAGCGACGCAGACGCTTCTCGATGCGCTCGGAAGCGGCGTCGAAAGCAAGCTGCGGATCCGTCGCTTCGCCGGCGGCATGCAGCACCACCCCGCTGTCGAGATGAAGCTTGCAGTCTGCCGAAAAACGGGAACTCGCCTTTTCCACGGTGACCTGGCCGGAATACCCTCCGTCGAAGTATTTCGTGATGGCCATACCAATTTGGTCCTCGATCTTTTGACGGAAGGATTCACCAATTTCCATATGTTTCCCGGATACACGCACGCTCATGGAGTTTCCCTTCTTATGGTCGTTTGCGGGTATCAGTTTACGCCAAGCCTCGGGTTCATCCAAGCACTTCGCGCAATCTCAAGCAAGATCGGCGTGGGCCTGCGGGCCCTCGGCGCCCTTGGGATGATGGGGATAACTTCAAAAAGCCGTTCACGGCTTCGATTGCGGCGGGCTTCTAGCCAGAGGTTACCGAAAAGTCAATAGGGCCGCATATCGACACCGGATATGCTCGCACAAGGTGCGGCAAATCCCTTGCGGAAAACGCCTTCCAGCGATTTCCCCCTTCATCACGTCGCGCGTTGCACGCCTGCGTTGCGCACCCCCGGGTTGCCGGGATCGCCATGGCGATGACGCCGAGAAATGACGCAGCCCAGTCCGATGCAGGCCGTCGGCCGCCGGCACGGCAGGATCAAGCCTCTGGTCTTGCCGAAAACCGCGGCACCTGCACAACGGATGGTCGCCAGGATGATGGCAAGCTGGGCAAACAGGTTTTCCCCAAGACCGCCGAGCATTTCGACGCCGATGACGAGGCAGAAGCCGGCAGCGTCAGAAGCCCGCGACCTTGGCGAGCGCCCGCTTCTCACGGCGGCGCTGGACCGAGGAAGCAATGTTCATCGCTTCCCGGTATTTGGCAACCGTGCGGCGGGCGAGATCGACGCCGCCTTTCTTCAGCATTTCGACGATATCGTCATCGGAGAGCACCGCGTCGGGGCTCTCCTGCATGATGAGCGTGCGGATCTTGTGACGCACGGCCTCGGCCGAATGGCTGTCGCCGCCTTCGACGGCGCCGATCGACACGGTGAAGAAATATTTGAGCTCGAAGAGGCCGCGCGGCGTCAGCATATATTTATTCGAGGTGACGCGGCTGACCGTGGATTCATGCATCTTGATCGCCTCGGCCACCGTCTTCAGGTTCAGCGGCCGCAAATGGTCGACGCCGTGCAGCAGAAAGGCGTCCTGCTGGCGCACGATCTCGCTGGCCACCTTCATGATGGTCTTTGCCCGCTGATCGAGGCTGCGGGTCAGCCAGTTGGCGCTCTGCAGGCACTCGGAAAGAAAGGCGTGATCCTCGCCGTTCTTCGTTATCCGGGAAAAATAGGACTGATTGACAAGGACGCGCGGCAGCGTATCCGGATTGAGCTCGACCAGCCAACCACCCTCCGCGGAGGGTCTGACGACGACATCGGGCATGATCGCTTCGGAAACACCCGTCTCGAAACCGCTGCCGGGCTTCGGATTGAGCTGGCGGATTTCGCCGAGCATGTCGAGAAGGTCTTCCTCGTCGACGCCGCAGAGCCGCTTCAGCGTGGCAAAGTCGCGCCGCGCCAGGAGTTCGAGATTTTCAACCAGCGCCTGCATGGCAGGATCGTAGCGGTCCTTCTGCTTGAGCTGGATCGCCAGGCATTCGGCGAGGCTGCGGGCGAAAACACCCGGCGGATCGAGCGTCTGGAGGGCGGCAAGCACGTGTTCGACCTTGGCAAGACTGGCACCCAGCCGCTCGCCGGTCTCGACGAGATCGGCCTGCAGATAGCCGGCATCGTCGAGCTGATCGACGAAATTCTGCGCGATCAGCCGGTCACTCGTATCGGGCAGGACGAAGGGGATCTGCTGGGTGAGATGGTCGCGCAGCGACACCTGGCCGGCGACGAAATCGTCGAGATCGTAATCGGCGCCCTCGGCGCTGCCCGGCATCGACTTCCACTGACCGACGAGTTCCGGTGCGTCAAGTCGCTGCGGTGCACTGTCATCGGGAAAGACATTGGTGTAATTGGCGTCGAGCTCGTCGGTCAGCCGGCTGCTGCTGTCGCTGCCGCCATTGTCGTACCATTCGCTGGAGAGCGCCTCGGCACGGTTGTCGGCGCCGTCGTCCGAGCCGGCGTCCTCCGGTTGGCGGCCATACTGGTCGTCGTCGCTTGCCGCCCGTTCGTCGCCCGCCTCGCCGTCGTTCGACGGAAATTCGAGCAGCGGGTTCTTCTCCACTTCCTGAGCGATGAACTGGGTCAGCTCGAAATGCGTCATCTGCAGCAACTGGATGGACTGCATCAGTTGCGGTGTCATGACCAGGGACTGGCTCTGGCGCAGGAATAGATTGGCGGACAGTGCCATGACGGACGCGAAACTCCCCTCGATTCCTCCGGGAAACCGCGTCCAGTTAACGCTTCAGGCCACGGAAATCCAACTTGGCCCAAAAATTGCTTTTTTATCTCATTTGGTCAAGCGGAACTACGCGGGAAGGTGAATTTCAGGAGATCAGAGGCTGAATTTGTCGCCGAGATAGAGCCGGCGCACTTCCGGGTTGTTGACGATGTCGTTCGCCCGGCCATGGGTCAGCACTTCACCGGCATGGATGATGTAGGCGCGGTCGATGAGACCGAGCGTCTCGCGCACATTGTGGTCGGTGATGAGAACGCCGATGCCGCGCGCCGTCAGATGATGGACAAGATTCTGGATGTCGGCGACCGAGATCGGATCGACACCGGCGAAGGGCTCGTCGAGCAGCATGAAGGTCGGGTCGGTCGCCAGCGCTCGCGCGATTTCGAGGCGGCGTCGCTCACCGCCTGAAAGGGCGACTGCTGCACTCTTGCGCAGCTTCTGGATATGAAATTCCTCCAGCAGCTCGTTCAGCTTCTGCTCGCGCGCGGCCTTGTCCTTGACATGCACTTCGAGGACGGCGCGGATATTTTCTTCCACCGTCAGCCCGCGAAAAATCGAGGCTTCCTGCGGCAGGTAACCGACGCCGAGGCGCGAGCGGCGGTACATCGGCATGGTCGTGACATCGTTTCCGTCGATCTCGATCGTGCCTTCATCCACCGGCACGAGGCCGGTGATCATGTAAAAACAGGTCGTCTTGCCGGCGCCATTCGGGCCGAGCAGGCCGACGGCCTCGCCCCGGCGCACCACCAACGACACGCCGTTGACGACACGACGAGTCGCATAGGTCTTCGTGAGGCCGCGTGCGATCAGCGTTCCCTGGTAGCGGCTCTTGTCGGCGGCACCCATAGCTTGTGGCCCGGGCTGACCGAACATGGTGGATAGCGATGATAATTTCACGTGGGAGGCCGGTTCAGTTCTGCTTCTGCGCGTTCGGCTGCGATTTCGGATCGAGTTGAATCTGGACACGCCCGCCGCAGCTTTCAAGCTCCGCCTGGCCGGTTTGCATGTGAACGGTCAGCTTGCAGCCGGTGAAGACGTTCGGCCCGTCCGACAGAATAACCTTGTTTCCCTGATCCGCCGTGAGGATGAATGTCTGCGAGGCCATGTCGAAGCTGCCGTCATCCGCCGTCGCCGTCTGCGTGCCCGAGACCAGGTAAACTTTGTCCGTCACCAGGATCTTGTCGATGTCAGCGCTTCCCGATGCCAGCGAGGCCGACTGTTCCGGCTTCGCCTCGGGTTGGGCGGCAGCGCCGGCGCCCGATTTTGCCGCCTTGTCCTTGTAATAGACGGTCATCTTGCCGGACTGCAGCGTGGTCGTGCCCTGGACGACCTTGACGTTGCCGGTGAAAAGGGCGGTATGCTCCTGGTCGTGGATCTCCAGCTTGTCGCTTTCGATCTGAATCGGCTGATCGTTGGAAAGCTTCATGCCGGACATGGTCGTCGACTGAGCGCCCGCGCCCGAGGCCGTCAGAATAAGGGCAAATGCGCCGGCAGCGAATGCTATGCCAGTCTTGCAAGCTGAAATGCGACAATCTTTTGTCATGGGTGACCCGGCTGTTAAGTGCCCTGTTTATGAATCGTGGATGGATCGACATTCATGCGAACATTCCCCTCGAATGTGATCACGCGCCCCTTATCGGTTATCTCAAGCGTCTGCGCAACAATGGAGGCATTGTCCTTGGTGATGGTGACGGGGTCGTCGCTTCGCATGTTTCCGCCCTTGATGTCGAGCCGGGCGGACTGAAACTTTGCGTTGAGGCCGCTGCTCAGCACCAGGGTGAAGGGCTCGGTCATGTGCAGGTTGTCGGTGGCGCGATTGTAATCGGCAGTCGAGGCGACGACGCGGGCAATCAGGCCGTCATTCATCGGCACGGCGGCCTTGATGGTCTCGAGCGTGATGAGATCGGGATTGCGGATATCCTGCAGCGCCCTTTCGGCAAGCATGGAATAATTGACGCCGTCGGAGTTGCGCCCGGATATCGCCGGCTTTTCCATCACGACCTTGCCGTTCTCGATCTTGGCGCCTTCGAGCTTGATGTTCTCCGGTAAATAGGCCCGAACCACAGCTACACCACCGACGATCGACGACACGACAAGCGCTGCCACAGGCAACAAGATCTTAAGCCGCCGCACGCGGGCGGAATGGAACAACGCATCGCCATAGGCGCTTTTGCCGGACCCTGCATAGGCGGCATTCCCGTTGTTCTTCAGGGTATCGAGCATAGGCCTCGTCCATGTGCGGTGATCGCCGCGCTTCGATAACAAAGCCGGCCGCAATCACAGTTCGTTTCGCATTATTACATTGGCTTGCCAATATGGAATTTTTTCTGCAACAAGCAACAAAACGGAAAAACATCAAAAAGTGGCACTCATAAGCGCCGCTGCCACCCATCTCACCGGATCGATCGGCGCGAGGCCGACACCGGGTCAGTGCTGGAGGTTTCTATGGACAGTTCGATCATTGCGGATCGCCGGCGGCTGCGCCGCAAGCTCGGCTTCTGGCGCATCCTCGCCGCGGCCCTCATTGTGGCGCTCGGATTCGCCTTTTACCGCTTTGCCGTCGGCGATGCCGGCACGGCAAGCCCGCATATCGCCCATGTGACGATATCGGGGCTGATTGTCGACGACGACGAGCTGCTGGAGCGGTTGAAGAGGGTCGAGACCAGCGATCAGGTCAAGGCCGCGGTGATTTCGATCTCCTCGCCCGGCGGCACGACCTATGGCGGGGAAAAAATCTTCAAGGCGATCCGTGCCATATCAGCCAAGAAGCCGGTCGTCTCCGACGTGCGCACCTTGGCCGCCTCCGCCGGCTACATGGTCGCCACCGCCGGCGATACGATCATTGCCGGCGACAGCTCGATTACCGGCTCGATCGGCGTCATCTTCCAATATCCGCAGATCCAGCCGCTGCTCGACAAGATCGGCGTGTCGCTGCAGGAGATCAAGTCCTCGCCGCTGAAGGCCGAGCCCTCACCCTTCCACGAGGCGAGCGAGGAGGCCAAGGCGATGATCCGCAACATGGTGCTCGACAGCTACAACTGGTTCGTCGATCTGGTCGCCGACCGGCGCAAGCTGCCGCGCGACGAGGTGCTGAAACTCGCCGACGGCACGATCTACACCGGCCGGCAGGCGCTCACGGCCAAACTGATCGACACGATCGGCGGCGAGGCGGAAATTCGTGCCTATCTCAAATCGCGCGGCATCAATGCCGACCTGCCGATGGTCGACTGGGACAAGAAGAGCAATACGCCTTTTCTGCTCGCTGGAGCTGTTTCACGGTTGATTGCTATCTTTGGTTATGATGATCTCGTCAGAGGCCAGGATATCAATGGAATCCTGCCCCCGAAGTTGCTTCTTGACGGGCTGCTTTCAGTTTGGCAGGTTGGCCACGATTGATAAGAAATCAATAATTTAAGGGGGCGACTGTGATCAAGTCCGAATTGGTGCAGATTGTTGCGGCACGCAACCCGCATCTCTATCATCGCGACGTCGAAAATATCGTCAACGCGGTTCTCGACGAGATCACCGATGCACTGGCTGCGGGCAACCGCGTCGAATTACGCGGCTTCGGCGCGTTTTCGGTCAAGAACCGCCCTTCCCGCTCCGGCCGCAACCCGCGCACCGGCGACACCGTCTTCGTCGAGGAGAAGTGGGTTCCCTTCTTCAAGACCGGCAAGGAATTGCGCGAGCGGCTCAATCCCGGCCAGGCCGACGAAGAGGATTGAGCCGTACCAGGCGGCCTGCGGCGAAACCGCACTTGAACTTGAAGAGCGTTTTCCTATTCTGCTAGCGCATCGACCCGAAAATCGGAATCGATTTTCGGGTCGATGCATATAACGGCACCCTTTGCCCATCTTGAAAGATGTGCGGGCGCAACCGGCGCGTGGAGACCTCAAATGGCCAAGAAGATCGTCAACCTGTTGATTCTGCTGCCACTCGGCGTCATCCTCATCGTCTTCTGCGTCGCCAACCGGCAAAGCGTCACGCTCGCTTTCAATCCGTTCCGGCCCGACGATCAGGTGCTTGCGGTTTCGGCGCCCTTCTTCGTCTTCCTGTTCATCGCGCTGATATCAGGCATGCTGATCGGCTCGGCCGCCACCTGGTTCAGCCAGGGCAAGCACCGCAAGCGCGCCCGCACCGAGGCCAAGGAAGCCATCCGCTGGCAGGGCGAGGCCGACCGCCACAAGAGCCGCGCCGAGGAAATCGCCGGGCAGCTTCCGGCCCGGTAAACCGGCTCGACATTCGCGCACGATCAGAGCGGGAAAAAGCTTAATTCCTCATAGTCGCCCTCCGGCGACGCGCCATTGCCGGTCACCTCGAAGCCGTGTGAAAGGTAGAAAGCCTTCGCCCGCCGGTTGTTCACCAGGCATTTCAGCCGGTACTTATGCTGCGGCCATTCCGGCAGCGCCTGGAGCAGCGCCGTGCCGGCGCCGCGGCCCTGGATTCCGACCTTATATAAAGCATGTGAATGAAATCGTCCTCCGGCCAGAGCGACAAGAAGCCGGCAAGGCTGCCATCGGCATGCTCGCAGACGAAGACCGTCTCACCATTGGTATGGGCGGAAAAATCCTCGTGATGGAATTTACCGGGATCGACCCAGACGAATGTCTGGCGCCGCACGGAAAGATAGATGTCCGCGAGCATTTCCTGGTCTTCCGCCCGCGGCGGCCTGATGGTCCATGTCATGATGTCGGCTTAAACCAAGCTCCTGTCCGCGCCAAGCCGCACCCACGCCTTCAGCCCTCAATCAACGGCCATTTTTGCGACGACGGCAGCATTGAAATCCGAGAAGAAGCCTTCGGCGAGCCGCTGCGAGGTCGAATCCAGCAGGCGGGCGCCGAGCTGGGCGAGCTTGCCGCCGAGTTCGGCCCTGGCGCGGTAATGCAGGATCGTCTCGACGCCGCGGTCCTCGAGCACGACATCGGCGCTGCCCCTGGCGAAGCCGGCAATGCCACCCTTGCCTTCGGCCCACAACGTGTAACTTTTCGGGGCATCAATATTCGACAGCGTCAGCAGTCCATGGAAGGTGGCCGACAGCAGGCTGAACTTCACCTTGATCGTCGCCTCGAAAACATCGGGCGACAGCTGCTCGATGTTCTGGCAGCCCGGAATGCAGCCGCGCATGATCTCGGGATCGTTCAGCGCCGCCCAGACCATGTCGCGCGGCGCGGCGATACGTTCTTCGCCGGTGAAATCCATTCGATAGCTCCATCTGCGATTCGCCCATCTTATCCCAGCGGGAAAGCGCTTTGCCAAGCTGGAGGAGAATGTTATCCGGCGGACTTGCGATCTGGGCGAGCGAGGAATTGACCGTGCGGCATTCTTCAACGGACCTCGTCCTGCGGTGGGCAGCCCATAGGCCGGAGCCTCGAAGGGCACGTCAGGACGAGGCTCTCTCTTGAGCCGCGGTCCGAATCCATACCTTCGACGCCAGCCACAGCTATCTGGTGATAATCGGCTGCCTGCACAGGCATCCGAGGGCTTGAAATAAAAGCTGCGCGGGGAGAACCTGTTTCAAGGCTTGGTCGGCGCAGTTGATCCGGCGCGGTCTTCTGGGCTAGAGGACGAAAAACCTAGAAAGACACCTCCGACAGAGACGCGGAAGAGCACATTGAAACAAAGAGAACGCCGGCCGGGCCAGAAGAAGACAGCCGGTCCCTCCGGTGAGAGCCGCAGGGATGATCGGGCGGGCCGGCCGCCGAAGCCGGCCGCGCGGCCCGCGGCTGGCCGCGAGACGGTACGCGAGACCGCAGCCCCGGCCCCCGTCAGCCGCCCCCTGATGACACGAACCGGCGAGCGTCCGATCGAGCGCGTGCCGGTGATCCTTGAATCGCTTGGAGCCGGCGACTTCCATCTGATCGACAGCGGCAATGGCCAGAAGCTGGAACAGTACGGCCCCTATCGGATCATCCGGCCGGAAGCCCAGGCGCTGTGGCGGCCGTCGCTGGCGCCCCAGATCTGGGAAAAGGTCGACGCCGTCTTCACCGGCGATACCGACGAGGAAGGCACCGGTCGCTGGCGTTTCCCGAGGGAGGCGCTCGGCGAAACCTGGCCGCTCAATCTGCTTGGCGTCGATTTCCTCGGCCGCTTCACCTCGTTCCGGCATGTCGGCGTCTTCCCCGAGCAGATCGTCCACTGGAGCTGGATGAAGGATCAGGTAGAACAGGCCGGCAGGCCGCTGAAGGTGCTGAACCTCTTCGGTTATACCGGTGTGGCTTCGCTGGTCGCTGCCGCCGCCGGCGCCGAGGTCACCCATGTCGACGCGTCGAAGAAGGCGATCGGCTGGGCGCGCGAAAACCAGGCGCTCGGGCGCATGGAGAAATTGCCGATCCGCTGGATCTGTGAGGATGCGATGAAATTCATCCTGCGCGAGGAACGCCGCGGCAGCCAGTACGACATCATCCTCACCGACCCGCCGAAATTCGGCCGCGGTCCCAATGGCGAAGTCTGGCATCTCTTCGAGCACCTGCCGCTGATGCTCGACATCTGCCGCGAGATCCTGTCGCCGAAGGCGGTCGGCCTGGTGCTGACGGCCTATTCGATCCGCGCCAGCTTCTATTCCATCCACGAGCTGATGCGCGAGACGATGCGCGGCGCCGGCGGTGCGGTCGAATCCGGCGAACTGGTCATTCGCGAGGCCGGCACGGATGGCCGGACTGCGGGCCGGGCGCTTTCCACCTCCCTCTTTTCCCGCTGGGTGCCGCAATGAGCAAAGACTTCCACGATCAGGGACCGCGCAGGGTCGGACAGGTGAAGGAAGTCACCTCGCTCGCCAATCCGATCATCAAGGACATCAAGGCGCTGACGAACAAGAAGTCGCGCGAGGAAAGCGGGACTTTCCTCGCCGAAGGGCTGAAGCTCGTCATCGACGCGATCGAACTCGGCTGGACGATCCGCACGCTGGTCTATGCCAAGGCGGCTAAGGGCAAGCCGCTGGTCGAACAGATGGCGGCAAAGACCGTCGCCTCTGGCGGGCTGGTGCTCGAAGTCAGCGAAAAGGTGATCGGCTCGATCACCCGGCGCGACAATCCGCAGATGGTCGTCGGCATCTTCGAGCAGCGCTGGACGCCGCTCAAAAATGTTCGCCCGCAACAGGGTGAGACCTGGGTGGCGCTCGACCGGGTGCGCGATCCCGGCAATCTCGGCACGATCATCCGCACGGCGGATGCGGCCGGGGCTTCCGGCGTCATTCTGGTCGGAGAGGCAACCGATCCCTTCTCGCTCGAAACCGTGCGGGCCACGATGGGCTCGGTTTTCGCCGTTCCGGTCGCACGCGCAACGCCGGAGGAATTCATCGCCTGGCGGAAATCGACCGGCGTTTCCGTCATCGCCACCCATCTGGCCGGCGCCGTCGATTACCGCACGATCGACTACCGGAAGAAGCCCATCGTGCTCCTAATGGGCAACGAACAATCCGGCCTGCCGGACCAGCTCGCCGGGCAAGCCGATGCGCTTGCCCGGATTCCCCAGCAGGGTCGCGCCGATTCCCTGAACCTCGCCGTCGCTACCGCCGTCATGCTTTTCGAGGCGCGCCGCCATCTCCTCTCACTTGCCGAGGGCAAATGACCGAACCGACGCATGCACGCCCCGCGCTGTTTTCGCGCCCGGTGCCGATCTTCTTCTTCATCGTCGCCGCCGTTCTCATCGACCAGGCCGTCAAGATCGCCGTCGATCATTACCTGCCGCTGCAGGAAGCCGTGCCCGTCTTCCCGATGCTGGCGCTCTACCGCACCTATAATCTCGGCGTCGCCTTTTCGATGCTGTCGGGCATGGACGGCTGGTTCATCGTCGGCATGCGGCTCCTCATCGTCGCCTTCGTCATCTGGCTCTGGTACCGCACGGCAAAAGACCGCTGGCTCGCCCATCTCGGCTATGCGCTGATCATTGCCGGGGCGATCGGCAATCTTGTCGACCGCTTTGCCTACGGGCATGTGATCGACTACATCCTCTTCTACACCGAAAGCTGGTCTTTCGCGGTCTTCAATCTCGCCGACAGTTTCATCACGATCGGCGCCGGCTGCGTCATACTCGAGGAGCTGCTGCTGCCGAAAAAGGCCGGCCGCTAAAATCTTATCGAATTCCTGAAGGCATTCGGAATAAGCCTCATGTTATCCGGATACCATGCAGAACCTGGGACAGTTGCAGGAAAGATTGTCCGCCGCCTTCGGCGGATCCGCCGCCAAGCCGCTCCAGGAGCGGATGGGGCAGCCCTGCCCGCGACCACGCGCAGCGACACCGACGCCGACACGGCGCCTGCTGTTCTACTGGCTGGGCGGCGCCGGCTTCCTTGCCGCAATGTTGCTCATGCTGCTTGCCCATGCCGGCGACCCGCTGCTGCTCTCAGGCGGGCTCGTCGTTCTCGGCCTTGCGGTCATCGCCAGTTATGCCGTCCTGATGATCCGTCGGCGGAGATCAAACAGGCCTGGCCGCCCGTCCCTGCCGGCGTGGAACGATGGCACGAGGCTGTTCGCCGAGGTGCACGACGTGCTCGGCGACATCACCGTCAGCCGCACCATGGACCGGCGCATCATCTCCGCCAACGATACGTTCCGCCGCCTCACCGGCCGGCTGCGTCCGGAAGGACGCACCTGCGAGGAGATCGGGCTGGCCTTCCGCCCCGGCCCGATCCCACATTGTTACGATGTGGAGATTTCGACGCCGGAGGGGCAGCGCATCTTCCTCTGGCGCGACGTCGTGACCCGCGATCCGGCCAATGGCCGCCTGCTGCTGCAGAGCGTCGCCCGCGACGTTACCGAAGAACGGCTGATCGCGCAGAGCCGCGAGGAGGCTCGCCAGAAGGCCGAATATAGCAGCGCCGCCAAATCCAGGCTGCTTGCCACCGTCAGCCACGAAGTGCGCACGCCGCTTTCGGGCATCCTCGGCATGACGCACCTGATTGCGGAGACGCGGCTGACGCAGGAGCAGCAGAATTATCTGGCAAACATCCGCCAATCCGGCCACGCGCTGACGCAGCTCGTCGAGGACCTGCTCGATTTCTCCACCATCGAGGTGGGCCGCTTCGAGCTTCATCCGCGCTCGGAATCGCTGCGCAAGCTTCTCGAAAGCGTCGTCGAGATGCTCGCCCACCGGGCGCATGAAAAGGGCATCGAGATCGGCGCCACCGTATCATCCGATGTGCCCGAGAATATGAGCTTCGATCCGGCGCGGCTGCGCCAGGTTCTGTTCAACGTCATCGGCAACGCGGTGAAGTTCACCCAGGTCGGCGGCGTCTTCATCCGCGTCTCGCTTGACGCCGGCGACCTCCTGATCACCGTGGCCGATAGCGGTCCCGGCATGACGACGGAGGAGCAGGCCCGCGTTTTCGGCGAGTTCGAGCAGGGCGGAAGCGTTGCCGACAAGAGCGCCGGCACCGGGCTCGGCCTTGCCATCTCCGCCCGTATCATGCGCGAATTCGGCGGCGCATTGACGGTTGCCAGCGAAAAGGGCCGGGGCAGCACATTCACCATCCGCTTCCCCGTCGAACTCGGCACCGAGCGGCCCGACCGGCGCAACATGCTGCTTGCCGGCAACAGCGTCGTGCTGTTGGCGCCGGCCGGGGCTGCGCGCACCGCCATCGCCGAAACGATCACCGCGCTCGGCGGCGTCTGCCATCTCGTCGGCGACGGCGAAACGGCACGGGCAAGGCTGCTCGGCATGGCGACCGGCGGCGGCCGCCCGACCGATATCATCGTCGACCATCGCATGTCGGCGGAATTTTCAGCCCACCTTGCCGATCGCGCCGAAATCGCTGCCCTCGGCCTGCGCAAGGTTCTCCTCGTCAACCCGGAAGAGCGCAGCGCCCATCCGCTCGACCTGTTCGATGCCTGGCTGATCCGGCCGCTGCGCGAACAGTCGCTGATCGATGTGCTGCGCGGGCGCATGCGCGGCATGGAGAAGCGCGACGCGCTGAACGACAACCAGCCGGGCTTCGGGCTTTCGGTGGCGGAGACGCGGGTCGCCGCGAGCGGGCTCAGCATTCTGCTCGGCGAGGACGACCCGATCAATGCGATGCTGGTGCGCGTCGTCCTGGAAAAAGGCGGACACAAGGTGCGCCATGTCGACGATTTCGAGACGCTGCTCGATTGCGCCCTTGGCGAGGTCGATGCCCGGCCCGACATCATCATCAGCGACCTTTCGATGCCCGGCGGCAACGGCATCGACATGCTGGGACGGCTTCGCGGCCACGAAAGGCGGCTCGATCTTGCCCCGGTGCCGGTGATCGTGCTCACCGCCGACAAGAGCGACGAATCACGCCGCCAAGTCTTGCTCAACGGCGCCAACCGCGTCATGGTAAAGCCGGTCGACCCGGTGCGGCTGCTGACCGAAGTTCAGGCGGTCGCAGCACTTTCCGCCCGCCGGGCAGAGGCGCGGTAAGGAGCGTGGAACCGGCAAGGGTTGTTGCAGCGGGAAATGCAATATGTCACTTTCCTGTCGTACAGAAGTGTTTTATGGCGTCGATAAGCCGGCAACGGGAGAATCGCCATGTCCTCCATCGACATTCTGAATCGTGACGTCACCGCGGAGACTGCACGGCCGTCGACGGCTGCTGAGCAGAAGGACGGCGACATCCTCGGCCGGATCGGCAATCTGGAAACCCGCCTTGCCCGCACGGCACGCGAGATCGATGCCGCCCAGGCCGTACGCTACCGCGTCTTCGTCGACGAGATGAAGGCGCAGCTGCCGCAGGAGGCCATGCGGCGCCAGCGCGACGTCGACGCCTATGATGCCTTCTGCGACCATCTTCTCGTTCTCGACCGATTGATCGAGGGCGACCCGGAAGACCAGATCGTCGGCACTTACCGGCTGCTGCGCCAGGATGTCGCGATGGCCAATGGCGGTTTTTACTCGGCTTCCGAATTCGAGATCGATGATCTCATCGCCAAGCATCCCGACAAACGCTTCATGGAACTCGGCCGCTCCTGCGTGCTGCCGGAGTACCGCACCAAGCGCACCGTCGAGCTTCTGTGGCAGGGCAACTGGGCCTATGCGCTGAAGTACGGCATGAGCGCGATGTTCGGCTGCGCTTCGTTCCCCGGCGTCTATCTCGAAAGCCATGCGCTGGCCCTGTCCTTCCTCTATCACAATGTGCTGGCGAAGGACGAATGGGCGGTCGGCGCACTGCCGCATCTCGCCCGCAACATGGATCTGATGCCGGCCGAGGCGGTCAACCCGAAGCGGGCGCTGATGGCCCTGCCGCCGCTGATCAAGGGTTATCTGCGCCTCGGTGCGATGGTCGGCTCCAGCGCGGTCATCGATCATGCCTTCAACACGACCGACGTGCTGATCGTACTGCCGATCTCCAGCATTTCCGACCGCTACCTGAACTATTACGGCGCCGACGCCGGCCGCTTCGCGAGCTGATCGCAATTCATAGTTCTCGCTTCGTCGCACCGCTGCCCGGTTCGCACCGATAGCTGCTCCTCACCCGAACCTGGCGGGTCGAGACATTTGTCTCGACTCCGTTCGGTGGCGGCAGCCCGCACTAGTCTCTTCTTACGAACCACCATAGGCGGCGATTGCCGCCATGTTGACGATGTCGCTGTCCTTGGCGCCCATTGAGGTGATCTGCACCGGCTTGTCGAAGCCGACCAGGATCGGGCCGATTACCGTCGAGCCGCCGAGTTCCTGCAGCATCTTGGTCGAGATCGAGGCCGAGTGGAAGGCCGGCATAACGAGGACATTGGCCGGACCGGAGAGGCGGCAGAACGGATATTGCTCCATCACCTTGCGGTTCAGCGCGACGTCGGCCGCCATCTCGCCGTCATATTCGAAATCGACGCGGCGCCGGTCGAGGATCTTCACCGCCTCGCGCACCCGCTCGGAACGTTCGCCGGAGGGATGGCCGAAGGTGGAATAGGCCAGCAGGGCGACGCGCGGCTGATAGCCCATGCGTCGCGCCAGACCCGCGGCCTCCTCGGCGATATCGGCAAGCTCTTCGGCCGTCGGCATATCGTGCACCGCCGTATCGGCGACGAAGACCGTGCGGCCGCGGCAGAGCGCCAGCGACACGCCGATGACGCGGTGGCCAGGCTTTGCGTCGATGCAGCGGCGCACATCCTCGAGCGCCGTCGAATAGTTGCGGGTGATGCCCGTCACCATGCCGTCGGCGTCGCCGAGCGCCACCATGGTGGCGGCGAAGTGGTTGCGGTCGTTGTGGATCAGCCGCTGCGCGTCGCGGTGGAGATAACCGTGCCGCTGCAGCCGGGCATAGAGATAGTCGATATAGGCCTCGACGCGGGTAGAGATGCGGGCGTTGACGATTTCGAGGCCGGGCCGGTTGAGATCGATGCCGGCACGTTCGGCCGTCGCCCGGATCAGGTCTTCGCGGCCGAGCAGGATGGCGGTGCCGAGCTGCTGGTTGGCGTAGGAAAGTGCGGCGCGCAGGACCTGTTCTTCCTCGGCCTCGGCAAAGACGATCCGCTTCGGGCGCCGGCGCACGCGCTCGTAGAGGCTGGCGAGCGTCGAGGCGATCGGATCGCGACGCGCCGAAAGCTCGCGGGCATAACCGGCCATGTCGGTGATCACCTTGCGGGCGACACCGCTTTCGATCGCAGCTTCTGCAACGGCGACCGGGATTGCCGAGATCAGGCGCGGATCGAAGGGAACCGGAATGATATATTGCGCACCGAAACGCGGCCGGTTGCCCTGGTAGGCGGCGACTACGTCGTCGGGCACATCCTCGCGGGCGAGATTCGCCAGCGCCTTGACGGCGGCGATCTTCATCGCGTCGTTAATGGTGGAGGCACGCACATCGAGGGCGCCGCGGAAGATATAGGGAAAGCCGAGGACGTTGTTGACCTGGTTCGGATAATCGGAACGGCCCGTTGCCATGATGGCGTCGTCGCGGATGCGGGCGACCTCCTCCGGCGTGATTTCGGGATCGGGATTGGCCATGGCAAAGATGATCGGCCGGTCGGCCATCGAGCGGATCATGTCGGCTGAGAAGGCGCCTTTCTGCGACAGGCCGAAGATGACATCCGCACCGTTCATCGCCTCTTCCAGCGCGCGCGCGTCGGTCTTTGCCGCATGCGCCGATTTCCACTGGTTCATGCCCTCGGTGCGGCCCTGGTAGATGACGCCCTTGGTGTCGCAGAGGATGATGTTTTCGGGCGCGAAGCCCATCGCCTTGATCAGTTCGACGCAGGCGATCGCCGCCGCCCCGGCACCGTTGCAGACGAGCTTCGTTGTCTTCAGGTCGCGGCCGGTCAGCTCCAGCGCATTGATCAGGCCGGCGGCGGCAATGATCGCCGTGCCGTGCTGGTCGTCGTGGAAGACCGGAATGTCCATCAGCTCGCGTAGCCGGCTTTCGATGACGAAACAATCCGGCGCCTTGATATCCTCGAGATTGATGCCGCCGAAGGAGGGGCCGAGGAAGCGCACGCAGTTGATGAACTCGTCGACATTTTCCGTGTCGATCTCGAGGTCGATGGAATCGACGTCGGCGAAGCGCTTGAAGAGCACCGACTTGCCTTCCATGACCGGCTTGGACGCCAGCGCGCCGAGATTGCCGAGGCCGAGAATGGCCGTGCCGTTGGATATGACGGCGACCATATTGCCGCGCGCCGTGTAGTCATAGGCGGTCTGCGGATCGGCGGCGATCGCCTTGACGGGAACGGCAACGCCCGGGGAATAGGCGAGCGAGAGGTCGCGCTGCGTCGCCATCGGCTTGGTCGGGTTGATCTCCAGCTTGCCGGGGCGGCCCATGGCGTGAAAATCGAGCGCCTCCTGATCGGTCACCGAGGTCACCGGCCGGTCCTTCTTATCGATATCGGGCATAAATCCTCCAACGTCCTGTGGGCGACGCTTCGCTCTTCCTCAAATGCTGTTGTCATCTATAGCGGCGCGCGGATAGGGTTGGCACCTGTTTTTTTGGGAAAAACTGCACCTCCGTGAACGCACGAATAGACATTGGGAATGAAGCCTTTTCGGCTGCCGAGCTCGCCACGGCGGAAAGCCGCGCCTCGGCGACGCCGATGATGGAGCAATATATCGAGATCAAGGCGAACAATCCGGGTTCGCTGCTGTTCTATCGCATGGGCGACTTCTACGAGCTGTTCTTCGAAGACGCGCTGGAGGCCGCCCGCGCGCTCGGCATCACGCTGACGAAGCGCGGCCAGCACATGGGCCAGGATATCCCGATGTGCGGCGTCCCCGTGCATGCGGCCGACGATTACCTGCAGAAGCTGATTTCGCTCGGTTTCCGCGTCGCCGTCTGCGAACAGATCGAAGATCCGGCCGAAGCCAAGAAGCGCGGCGGCAAATCCGTCGTCAAGCGCGACGTCGTTCGTCTCGTCACGCCCGGCACGATCACCGAGGAAAAGCTGCTCTCGCCATCGGAATCCAACTATCTGATGGCGCTGGCGCGCATTCGCGGCGGAGCGGAGCCGGCGCTGGCGCTTGCCTGGATCGATATTTCCACCGGCGTCTTCCGCCTGGCCGAGACGGAAGCCTCGCGGCTGCTTGCCGATATCCTGCGCCTCGATCCGCGCGAGCTGATCCTGCCCGATACGATCTTCCACGATCCCGAACTCAAGCCCGTTTTCGACGTGCTCGGCCGCACCGCCGTGCCGCAGCCTTCCGTGCTCTTCGACAGCGCCAGCGCCGAAGGCCGGATCGCGCGATATTTCGGCGTCGCCACACTCGACGGCTTCGGCAGCTTCTCGCGCGCCGAGCTGGCGGCGGCGGCCGCCGCCGTCGCCTATGTCGAGAAGACGCAGATCGCCGAGCGGCCGCCGCTTGGCAAGCCCGAGCGGGAAAGTGCGGCGTCGACGCTCTTCATCGATCCTGCCACTCGCGCCAATCTGGAACTCGCCCGCACGCTGTCGGGCGAGCGTAACGGCTCGCTCTTGAAGGCGATCGACCGCACCGTCACCGGCGGAGGCGCGCGGCTTCTCGCCGAACGGCTGATGTCGCCGCTGACCGACCCCACCCGCATCAATGCGCGGCTGGATTCGATCGGCTTCCTGATTGACGAGCCTTCGCTCTGCGGAAATCTGCGCGACACGCTGAAACATGTCCCCGACATGCCGCGCGCGCTCTCGCGCCTGGCGCTCGATCGCGGCGGACCGCGCGATCTCTCGGCGATCCGCCAGGGGCTTCAAGCAGCAGCCGAACTTGCCGAGATGCTTGGACAGGCGATGCTGCCCGAAGAGCTCGGCGAGGCGCTCGCGGGATTGAAGGCTCTGCCCCCGACCCTCGAAAACCTGCTTGCCGAGACGCTCGCCGATGAACTGCCGCTGTTGAAACGCGACGGCGGCTTCCTGCGCGATGGCGCGAGCGCCGAGCTCGACGAGGTCCGGGCGCTGCGCGACCAATCCCGCCGCGTCATCGCCGGTCTGCAATTGCAATATGCCGAGGAGACCGGCATCCGGTCGCTGAAAATCAAGCACAACAATATCCTCGGCTATTTCATCGAGGTGACCGCCGGCAATGCCGCCCCGATGACGGATACGGCGGAGGCGAAGGCACGCTTCATCCATCGCCAGACGATGGCGAGCGCCATGCGCTTCACTACGACCGAGCTTGCGGATCTCGAAAGCCGCATCGCCAATGCCGCCGACCGGGCGCTGGCGATCGAACTCGAAGCCTTCGACAGGATGACGGCGGCCGTCGTGGCTGAAGCCGAGGCAATCAAGGCAGGCGCCAGGGCGCTTGCTGTGATCGACGTCGCCGCGGGCCTGGCGCTGCTGGCCGAAGAGCAGGCCTATTGCCGGCCGCAGGTCGACTGCTCGAAGATGTTTGCGATCGAGGGCGGGCGCCATCCGGTCGTCGAACAGGCGCTGCGCCGCCAGGCCGGCGGCCCCTTCGTCGCCAACAATTGCGATCTCTCGCCAAAGACCGGCGAAAAGGACGGGGCGATCTGGCTGCTGACCGGTCCGAACATGGGCGGTAAATCGACCTTCCTGCGCCAGAACGCACTGATCTCCATCCTGGCACAGATGGGCTCCTTCGTGCCGGCAACATCGGCCCATATCGGCATCGTCGACCGGCTGTTCTCGCGCGTCGGCGCATCCGACGACCTGGCGCGCGGACGCTCCACCTTCATGGTCGAGATGGTCGAAACGGCGGCGATCCTCAACCAGGCGAGCGACCGTTCCCTCGTCATCCTCGACGAAATCGGCCGCGGCACCGCCACCTTCGACGGTCTGTCGATCGCCTGGGCCGCCGTCGAGCACCTGCATGAGGCCAATCGCTGCCGCGGCCTCTTCGCCACGCATTTCCACGAGCTGACCGTGCTGTCGGAAAAGCTTGGCCGGCTATCGAACGCCACGATGCGCGTCAAGGAATGGGACGGCGACGTCATCTTCCTGCACGAGGTCGGGCCGGGCGCGGCCGACCGCTCCTACGGCATACAGGTCGCCCGTCTTGCCGGGCTTCCGGCCTCGGTCGTGGCGCGGGCCCGCGACGTGCTCACCCGCCTCGAAGATGCCGACCGCAAGAATCCGGCGAGCCAGCTGATCGACGACCTGCCGCTGTTCCAGGTGGCGGTGCGCCGTGAGGACACGGCCCGCGGCCCGTCCAAGGTCGAGGAGGCACTGAAGGCGATGAACCTCGACGACATGACGCCGCGCGAGGCGATGGATGCCCTTTACGACCTCAAGAAGAAGCTGAAATAGGAGCGCGCGCCATGTTCATGGAAAAGCTGGTTCGCGAAACCGAGCGCCTGTCGCTCATCTGCTCGATGCTCGACACGATGCGGCGCGCCGACAAGGATCGCAATGCCCGCGGCTGGACGTCACCGATCGGCCTGCTGAAAATCACCCGCTCCTGCGCTATGATCTCTGAACTCGCAACGTCGATCGCCAAAGCAGGTTATGGCGAATGCGACAGGGCAACGCTCGAGGAGATTCTGCGCGAGACCCGGCAGGTGCTGTATTCGCTGCATGCGCACGTCGCAGGCTGAGGCTTTTCGGCAAGACCGCCGCTGGCGACAAAGCGTCCCGCATTGCAGCATGGCAACACCATTTCGCCAAATTTAAAGGTTCTTGCAGTATGAAGCCCCGTGTCAATCGCCGGGCAATGAGGTTATAGCGCATGCAGATGAAACGTGAGGCAAGCCCCGATCCGGCAGCCCGGCATGAACAGGAAACCGCTCCTGTGAGCGCGATGCGCGACCTCGATTTCTCCGATATCCTTGACGTCGAGCTTCTGCAGAAGCAGTGCGACGCCGTTGTCGAGGCCAACCGGACCCGGCCCGACATCATGCGCGCCGATCTTCTGGCGGCGCTGAAAAGGGCGAGCACCGAAGGCCGGCAGAGGGCGCGCGCGGCCCTGGCCGCCGACGGCAGCGGGCTCAAATGCGCCTATCGGATTTCCTGGCTTCAGGACCAGATCATCACCGTCCTCCACAATTTCGCCACGACGCATATCTTTCCGCAGCAGAAGGACAAATTCGCGGTCACCGCCGTCGGCGGTTACGGCCGCGACACGCTGGCGCCCGGCTCGGATATCGACCTGCTCTTTCTCTTCCTGCCGAGGCCGGCGGACGAGACGCACAAGGCGGTCGAATTCATGCTCTATATGCTCTGGGACATGGGTTTCAAGGTCGGCCATGCCACCCGGACGGTGGAGGAATGCATCGCGCTGTCCAAGTCCGACATGACGATCCGCACCGCCATCCTGGAGATGCGCTATATTTGCGGCCTGCAGCGGCTGGAAACCGAGCTCGAAGCCCGTTTCGACAAGGAGATCGTCACCGGCACCGGCCCCGAATTCATCGCCGCCAAGCTGGCCGAACGCGATGAGCGCCACCGCAAGGCGGGCGACACGCGTTACCTCGTCGAACCGAACGTCAAGGAAGGCAAGGGCGGGCTTCGCGACCTGCACACGCTGTTCTGGATCTCCAAATATTATTATCACGTGCGCGACCAGGCGGAGCTGGTCAAGCTCGGCGTCTTGTCGAAGCACGAATATCGACTGCTGCAGAAAGCCGACGATTTTCTCTGGGCGGTGCGTTGCCATATGCATTTCCTGACCGGCAAGGCCGAGGAACGGCTGTCCTTCGATATCCAGCGCGAGATCGCCGAAGCCTTCGGCTACCATACCCGCCCCGGCCTTTCGGCGGTCGAGCGCTTCATGAAGCACTACTTCCTCGTCGCCAAGGATGTCGGCGATCTTACCCGCATCCTCTGCGCTGCACTCGAAGATCAGCAGGCCAAATCGATCCCGGGCCTGACCGGCGTCATCAGCCGCTTCACCCATCGCACGCGCAAGATTGCCGGCAGCGTCGAATTCGTCGAAGACCGCGGCCGCATCGCACTCGCCGACGCCGAGGTCTTCAAACGCGATCCCGTCAGCATCATCCGGCTCTTCCACGTCGCCGACATCAACGGGCTGGAATTCCATCCGGACGCACTGAAACGCGTCACCCGCTCGCTTGCCCTGATCGATAATACGCTCAGGGAAAACGACGAGGCAAACCGCCTGTTCATGTCGATCCTGACGTCGAAGCGCGATCCGGCGCTCATCCTGCGGCGCATGAACGAGGCCGGCGTGCTCGGCCGTTTCATTCCCGAATTCGGCAAAATCGTCGCGATGATGCAGTTCAACATGTATCACCACTATACCGTCGACGAGCATCTGATCCGCACCGTCGACGTCCTCTCCGAAATCGACAAGTCACGCGCGGAGGACCTGCATCCGCTCGCCAACAAGTTGATTTCGGGGATCGAGGAGCGCGAGGCGCTCTATGTCGCCGTTCTCCTCCATGACATCGCCAAGGGCCGCCAGGAGGATCATTCGATCGCCGGTGCCCGTGTCGCCCGCAAGCTCTGCGCCCGCTTCGGCCTGTCGCAGAAGCAGACGGAACTCGTCGTCTGGCTGATCGAGGAACATCTGACCATGTCGATGGTGGCGCAGACCCGCGACCTCACCGACCGTAAGACGATCATCGACTTCGCCGACCGCGTGCAGTCGCTCGACCGGCTGAAGATGCTGTTGATCCTGACGATCTGCGATATTCGCGCCGTCGGCCCCGGCGTATGGAACGGCTGGAAGGGCCAGCTGCTGCGCACGCTCTATTACGAAACCGAACTGCTTCTGGCCGGCGGCTTTTCAGAGGTCTCGCGCAAGGAGCGGGCCAATGCTGCCGCCGAGGCACTGCGCGCTGCGCTCGCCGACTGGAGCCAGAAGGACCGCAATACCTATACCAAGCTGCACTACCAGCCCTATCTGCTCTCCGTCCCGCTGGAGGACCAGATCCGCCACGCCCATTTCATCCGCCAGGCCGACAAGTCGGGCCAGGCGCTCGCCACCATGGTGCGCACCGACAGTTTCCACGCCATCACCGAAATCACTGTGCTGTCGCCCGACCATCCGCGCCTGCTTGCCGTCATTGCCGGCGCCTGTGCCGCGGCCGGCGCCAACATCGTCGACGCGCAGATCTTCACGACGTCGGACGGACGGGCGCTCGACACAATCCATGTCAGCCGCGAATTTGCCGACGATGCCGACGAATTGCGCCGCGCCGCCACGATCGGTCGGATGATCGAAGATGTGCTGTCCGGCCGCAAGCGCCTGCCCGAGGTCATTGCCACGCGCACGCGCAACCGCAAGAAGAGCAAGGCCTTCGTCATTCCGCCGTCGATCAACATCACCAACAGCCTGTCGAATAAGTTCACCGTCATCGAGGTCGAATGCCTCGACCGGCCGGGATTGCTGTCGGAAATGACAGCGGTGCTCTCCGATCTGTCGCTCGACATCCAGTCGGCGCGCATCACCACGTTCGGCGAAAAGGTGATCGACACCTTCTACGTCACCGACCTTGTCGGCCAGAAGATATCGGGCGACAGCAAGCGCGCCAACATCACCGCCCGGATGAAGGCCGTGATGGCCGAGGAGGAGGACGAACTGCGCGAACGCATGCCTTCCGGCATTATCGCGCCGGCCGCCACCCGGATATCGCCCCCCGCAGAAAAGAAAGCCGATTCTCCCACATGAGCCCGCACGCATGAGCCTCGTCAAGAAATTCGCGACCGTCGGAGGCGCCACCCTCGGCAGCCGCATCTTCGGTTTCGCCCGCGAAACACTGATGGCGGCGGCGCTCGGCACCGGGCCGATGGCCGACGTCTTCTACGCCGCCTTCCGCTTCCCGAACCTCTTCCGCCGGCTGTTTGCCGAAGGCGCTTTCAACGCCGCCTTCGTGCCGCTCTTTGCCAAGGAGATCGAGGCGAACGGCACCGACGGCGCCAAGCGCTTTTCGGAAGAGGTCTTCGGCGTCCTGTTTTCGGTGCTGCTCCTCATCACCATCGTGATGGAGCTTGCCATGCCGCTCTTGGTGCGCTTCATCATCGCGCCGGGCTTTGCCGACGATCCCGACAAGTTCTCGATCACGATCCGCATGGCGGCCGTGATGTTTCCCTATCTCATGTGCATGTCGCTGACGGCGATGATGAGCGGCATGCTGAATTCGCTGCATCATTTCTTCGCCGCCGCCATCGCTCCCGTTTTCCTCAACGTGGTGATGATCGCGGCGCTGTTTTATTCGCTCTATACCGGCGCCGATCCGCTGGCGACGGCCTGGTATCTTTCCTGGGGTGTGCTCATGGCCGGCCTGCTGCAGCTCGCCGTCGTCTATATCGGCGTGCTGGCCGCCGGCATGAGCATCGGCCTGCGCTTCCCGAAGATGACGCCGAATGTCAAGCGGCTGCTGATACTGGCGGTGCCGGCCGCGGTGACCGGCGGCATTACCCAGATCAACCAGCTGATCGGCCAGGCGATCGCCTCCTCCCGTGACGGCGCGATCGCAGCGCTGCAATATGCCGACCGGATCTACCAGCTGCCGCTCGGCGTCGTCGGTGTTGGCGTCGGCGTCGTGCTGCTGCCGGAACTGGCCCGGGCGCTGAAGGGCGGCGCGTTACGCGAAGCGGCAAACCTGCAGAACCGTTCGATCGAATTCGTGCTGTTCCTGACCATTCCCGCCGCCTTCGCCCTCTGGATCCTGTCCGACGAGATCATTCGCGTGCTCTACGAGCGCGGCGCCTTCCACCAGGAAAATACCCTCGTCGTCGGCTCGATCCTGGCCATTTACGGCATAGGCCTGCCGGCCTTCGTGCTGATCAAGGCGCTGCAGCCGGGCTTCTATGCCCGAGAGGACACCAAGACGCCGATGCGCTTCTCGGCGATCGCAGTGGGGACCAACTGCGCGACGGCGCTGACCCTGTTCCCCTTTATGGGCGCGCCCGGCATCGCTGTCGCCGAAGCCACCGCCGGCTGGATCAGCACGCTGCTGCTGTTCACCACGCTTTTGCGCCGCGGCCATCTGACCTGGGAATGGGCGCTGGCAAAACGCGCCGCCCTGCTGATCGTCGCCTCGGCCGTCATGGCCGCGGCAATCGTCTTCCTCAAGCAATATTGGGCGCCGTGGCTCGCCTCCGGCGCGCCGCTTCTGACCAAGGTCGGTACGCTGGGGCTGCTAATCGCAATCGCAATGCTCATCTATTTCGCCGCCGCCTTCCTGATCGGCGGAGCCGACCTCGGCATGATTCGGCGCAATCTGAACCGCAAGCCGGTGCCGGCGAAGGATGCACAAAGCTAGTTGATTGCCGAGAAAGCCCCTCATCCGGCTGCCGCCACCTTCTCCCCGTTCTGACGGGGAGAAGGGACTTGCCGCGCCGCCGCGCCTCTCGTAGGCACGTCCCCTCGCCCCCTTTATGGGGAGAGGGTTAGGGTGAGGGGCAAAAGCCGCCGGCGCAAACCTGACCGCCGCGGCACAAAACCCCTGCACACTTTTCTCGCTCGCCTAACAATCGACCCATCGTCTCTGCGGGCCGACATCGACATGAATGATGCCGTTGCAATAGCTGCCGATGCCGCCGATGCCTGGAGCTGTCTTGGCGGCAGCAATGATGGTTCGTTCCGAAAGGCCCGGCACCCGGATATCGGCCGCCAGGCATTTTCCATGCAGGGAGCCATGACGGCGGGGATGTGGCCGGAGGCCGGAGGTAACAATCGGGCGGCGTCCGGTCTTTGCGGCGATATGTGAGAGGATCGCTCGCAGGCGCTCTGGAAAACAGCCGGCGCGCACGCTGACGGTCTGAACCGCATAGGCAAGTCGCGTCTCATGCTTGGGAAGATGAACGGCCGGTCTCTTGCTGTCTTGACCGACGGCATCGGTTGCGGATTGTAGGGCGAAAAGGCCTGCCATGACGAGCAAACGGGTGTTCTGCATGGTCCCCTCCGGGCGGTTGGCCTGGCGACTGACGGGCCGCCAGTGTGCGGAGAGGATTTTCAGTTCAATAAGAGCTTTTCTGTGAAATTTTATACTCATTTTGAACTAAGGACGCTGATCAATTCGGCTTAAAAGTGAGCATCCTTCGCGTTCTAGATGGAATAAACATCCAAACATGGGAGATCACATGACCGTCCAGTCTCTTTTTCTCGTCACGCTCGTCGTCGACGATTACGACCGCGCCAAAGGCTTCTATTGCGGCCCCCTCGGTTTCGATTGCCTTCAGGACGAGCCCCAGCCGGAGGGCAAGCGCTGGGTGGTCGTGAAGCCGAAAGGCGGGGATGGCGCAGCCTTTCTGCTGGCGCAGGCGGCAAACCAGGCGCAGCGCGCGGCAATCGGCAACCAGACGGGCGGCCGCGTCGGCTTCTTCCTGAAGACTGACGATTTCGCCCGCGATCATGCCGCCATGCTTGCCGCCGGCGTGCGCTTTCTGGAGCAGCCCAGGCATGAGGTCTACGGCACGGTCGCCGTCTTTGCGGATCCTTACGGCAACACCTTCGACCTGATCCAGCATGCTGCAGCCCCAACCACTTGATTGCGACCGGTCGCCCGTGCATAAGCCGCGGCGTTAGCAACATAGGCGAAAAGCCTTGGGGCCCTCCACCAGCCTATTGAGGACGACATGAGCGAATTCAAGAAACTCGTATTCTCCGGCGTGCAGCCGACCGGCAATCTGCATCTCGGCAACTACCTCGGTGCCATCCGCCGCTTCGTGGCGCTGCAGGAAGGCAATGACTGCATCTATTGCGTCGTCGACATGCATGCGCTCACGGCCCAGCTGGTGCACGAGGACATGCCGAGCCAGACGCGCTCGATCGCCGCCGCCTTTATCGCCGCCGGCATCGATCCGGAAAAGCATATCGTCTTCAACCAGTCGGCTGTGCCGCAGCATGCGGAACTTGCCTGGATCTTCAACTGCGTCGCCCGCATCGGCTGGATGAACCGCATGACGCAGTTCAAGGACAAGGCCGGCAAGGACCGCGAGCAGGCATCGCTCGGTCTCTACGCCTATCCGAGCCTGATGGCCGCCGATATTCTCGTCTATCGCGCCACTCATGTGCCGGTCGGCGAGGACCAGAAGCAGCACCTGGAGCTTGCCCGCGATATCGCGATGAAGTTCAACCTCGATTATGCCGAGCATATTCGCAAGACCGGTTACGGCATCGACATCACCGTCGGCGACGAGCCGGTGCATGCCTATTTTCCGATGGTCGAGCCGCTGATCGGCGGGCCGGCGCCGCGCGTCATGTCGCTGCGCGACGGCACCAAGAAAATGTCGAAATCCGATCCCTCCGACCTTTCGCGCATCAATCTGATGGACGACGAGGAGGCGATCTCGAAGAAGATCCGCAAGGCCAAGACCGATCCGGACGGTTTGCCGAGCGAGGTCGAGGGGCTACAGGGCCGGCCGGAGGCCGACAATCTGGTGGCGATCTATGCCGCGCTCGCCGACAAATCGAAGGCCGAGGTGCTTGCCGAATTCGGCGGCCAGCAATTCTCCTTCTTCAAGCCGGCGCTGGTCGATCTTGCCATCCATGTGCTGGCGCCGATCACCGGCGAGATGCGCCGGCTGATGGACGACACCAGCCATATTGATGCAATCCTGCGCAAGGGCGGAGAACGGGCCAGGGCCCGCGCCGATGTGACGATGAAGCAGGTGCGCGACGTCATCGGCTTCCTGTACTGAGACACCTCTCCTCGTCGCGCCGTCGATGGTGCGGCGGCTGTCTTCCTGAGCGCACGAATCTTGACCGGGTCACAGCAAAACTGGCTTGCAAATTTTCCGCTTCGGGTGTCAGAGTCCGCCCATGGTATCGAAGCGACTCTCACGGCTCGAAGGTCACCGCCGCAAATTCATGGCGGTGATCGACGGGACACCCGAATGCCAGCGCGCCGTTCATTATGCTGGCCGGCGCGCGAAGAATTCCAATGGCGGCCTGGTGCTGCTCTATGTGATTCCCAACGGCGATTTCCAGCAATGGCTCGGCGTCGAGGAGATCATGCGGGCCGAGGCGCGCGAGGAAGCCGAGGCAATCGTCGCCAAGATCGCGCAAATCGTGCGCGAGACGATCGGCATCGAACCGGAGGTCGTCATCCGTGAAGGCAGTGCGGCCGAGCAGATCAATGCCGTGATCGAGGAAGACCGCGACGTGGCAATCCTCGTTCTTGCCGCCGGCTCGGCGAAGGAAGGCCCGGGACCCCTGGTTTCGTCGGTCGCCGGACGCGCGGCGGCGTTTCCAATTCCCGTGACCGTGCTGCCGGATACGCTGACCAATGAGGAAATCGACGCCCTCTGCTGAGCTTATTTCTTGAGTACGAGTCTCTTGATTAGATCAGCCAATGGGCTTATCTTCTTTTGAAGAATTCTAAAGACGGCCGAGACCATGGGCCGGCCGCATGGAGAACCAGATGTTCATTCAGACCGAAGCCACACCGAACCCCGCCACGCAGAAGTTCCTGCCGGGCAAGGTGGTGATGGAAAACGGCACCGCCGAGTTCCGCAGCGCCGAAGAGGCTGAAGCTTCGCCGCTCGCCGCCCGCCTGTTCGAAATACCGGGCGTCACCGGTGTCTATTTCGGCTATGATTTCATTTCCGTCTCCAAAGACGACGCCGAATGGCAGCATCTTAAGCCGGCTATACTGGGCTCCATCATGGAGCACTTCATGTCCGGCAAGCCGGTTATGGGCGATGCCTCCATCCTCTCCGAAGATGTCGATGCCGGCGACGAATTCTTCGATGAAGGTGATGAGTCGATCGTGCTGACCATCAAGGAACTTTTGGAGACCCGCGTGCGCCCGGCCGTTGCCCAGGACGGCGGCGACATCACCTTCCGCGGCTTCAAGGACGGCAAGGTCTATCTGAACATGAAAGGCTCCTGCTCCGGCTGCCCGTCTTCGACGGCGACGCTGAAGCATGGCGTCCAGAACCTGCTGCGCCATTTCGTTCCCGAAGTGCAGGAAGTGATTGCCGCTTGAAAATCTCGAATTCGCCCCCGCCGTTCATCTCAGGTTCGGCCGGACGGGTTTATGGTTAGGCAACAGCAGTTTATTCGGAAACTTATGGCATGATCATTCTGGCGCTCGACACCGCGGGTGTGGATTGCGCTGCCGCCGTTTACGACAGCGGCAGGAATACGGTGCTGGGGGAGGCATCGGACATGATCGGGAAGGGGCATGCTGAACATCTGATCGATATAGTCGACCGTGCGCTGGGTCAGGCCGACATAACGCTGTCTGATATTGACCGGCTTGCCGTTACCATCGGCCCCGGCTCCTTTACCGGTATCCGCGTCGGCGTTGCCGCAGCCCGTGGTTTTGCGCTTTCCCTCAATGTGCCTGTCGTCGGCGTCACTACGCTCGAAGTGATGGCATCAGCCCAGCGTGAGAAGACCCCCGGCCGCGCCGTGCTGGCGGCGATGGACGCCAAGCGCGACGAAATCTATCTCCAGTCCTTCGCGGCCGATGGTTCCCCGCTTGATGCGCCCCGGGCGGCAAGCGTCGCCGAGGCCCAGGCTTTCGCCGCCGGCTTCGACGGCGAGATCACCGGTTCGGCAACGCCGCTCCTCAAGGCCGGCGTCGGTGGCGATAACGCCAATGTCTTCCCGATTTCGGTGGTGGCGCGCCTGGGTGCTGCCGCCTCTGCCGATGCCGGAAAACCCAAGCCCCTTTATCTGCGCGGACCGGATGCCAAGCCGCAGGCCGGATATGCGATTGCACGACGAGTGTGACCATGCTGGAAGCCTATCTGACGCTTAAGCCGGAATTCGAGATCATTGCCATGGAGCGCGAGGATTGCCACGACGTCGCCATGCTGCACGGCGAGCGGTTTGCCCGGCCCTGGGGCGACGGCGAGTTTCACAGCCTGCTGTCGCAGGAGACGGTGTTCGGCTTCGTCGCGCGCCAGACCAATGCCATCCTGAAAAAGCCGCTTCCCGGCTTCATCCTTGCCCGCGAGGTGGCCGGCGAGGCCGAGATCCTGACGATCGCCGTGCAGGCGAAAGTCGCCCGCGCCGGGCTCGGCTGGCGGTTGATGCAGGCGGCGATGCGCGAGGCGCGGGCACGTGGCGGCGAGACCATGTTTCTCGAGGTCGACAACGGCAATACGGCGGCGCTTGGCCTCTACCGCAAGCTCGGCTTTGAAAAGGTCGGCGAGCGCCAGGGCTATTACAAACAGGAAAACGGCGCCCTTTCCACGGCGCTTGTCATGAAGCGCGTTCTTCGATAGTTCCGTGGCAGAGAGATGACCTGCGCACCGGCGCAACGCCGTAGGGGCATTGTCGAAACGCGATTATTTTTGAAGGCGTGCCATGACGGATGTAGCCAAGACCCTTGAGGAGCTTTGCGCCGAACGCGGCATGCGCATGACCGAGCAGCGCCGCGTCATCGCGCGCATCCTCGAAGAGTCCGAAGACCATCCCGACGTCGAAGAGCTTTACCGCCGTTCGGTGAAGGTCGACACGAAAATCTCGATTTCAACAGTCTATCGCACCGTCAAGCTGTTCGAGGATGCCGGCATCATCGCCCGCCACGATTTCCGCGACGGCCGCTCGCGCTACGAAACGGTGCCGGAAGAGCACCACGACCACCTCATCGACCTGAAGACCGGCACCGTCATCGAATTCCGCTCGCCAGAGATCGAGGCGCTGCAGGAGCGCATCGCCCGCGAACACGGATTCCAGCTGGTCGACCACCGCCTGGAGCTCTATGGCATTCCATTGAAGAAGGAAGATCTCTGAAGCGATGGCCGCCCGGGAGTGCCGCATTTGATCGCCTGGCTGCGCATCGCCCTTGCTGCGGTCGTCATCCTTGCCGTCAGCATCGTGCTCATGCCGCTCCAGGTGCTGGCGCTGCGCTTCGACTGGCGGCTGCGCCGTTGGCTTCCGCGTGTCTGGCACCGCATCGTCTGCTATTGCCTCGGCATTCGCGTGCGCGTGACGGGGAGTCTGGAAGGCCGCCGGCCGCTGATGCTCTGCTCCAACCATTCGTCCTGGATGGATATCATGGTGATGTCGTCCGTTGCAGACGTCGCCTTCATCGCCAAGATCGAGGTGCGCGACTGGCCGATCTTCGGCACACTCGCCAAGCTGCAGAAAAGCGTCTTCGTCGTGCGTGAGGAAAAGCGCCGCACCGGCGACCAGGCAAGCGAGATCGCCGGCCGCATGGCCGACGGCGAGATCGTGGTGCTGTTTCCCGAGGGAACGACCTCGGACGGCAATCGTCTGCTGGAAGTCAAGTCTTCTCTCTTCGGCGCAGCCGCGATGGCCGTGCCCTTCTCCCCGACCGGCATGGTCATGGTCCAGCCGGTTTCGATCGCCTATACCAGGGTCCATGGCATCGCCATGGGCCGCTATCACCGGCCGCTCGCCGCCTGGCCGGGCGATATCGAGCTTCTGCCGCATCTGATCGACATCGTGAAATGCGGCGCGATCGACGCCGAGGTCTCGTTCGGAGAGGCGATCGAATATGGCGACAAGACCAACCGCAAGGATGTCAGCGCGACGATCGCCACCCGCATCCGCCGCCTTCTTAACGGAAGCCTGCGCGGCCGCGATGTCGGCTGAGCCGAGAGTCCCTTTTCTCGGACGGCAAAAACCACTAAATAGCGCGCCATGACACAGGACAGCGCCCTTCTTCAAGCCCCGGAGGTTTCCCTCCGCGATGGCTCCAACAGCCGCAAGGTCTTCATCAAGACCTATGGCTGCCAGATGAACGTCTATGATTCCACGCGCATGAGCGATGCGCTCGCCCGCGACGGCTACGAGCCGACGGAGGACATGGAAGAGGCGGACCTCGTTCTTCTCAACACCTGCCATATCAGAGAGAAGGCGGCCGAGAAGGTCTATTCGGCGCTCGGACGGCTGCGCGAGATGAAAAAGAAGAAGGCGGCCGACGGCCGGGAGATGATGATCGGCGTTGCCGGCTGCGTCGCCCAGGCCGAAGGCGAAGAGATTCTGCGCCGGGCGCCGGCCGTCGACGTCGTCATCGGCCCACAGACCTACCATCGCCTGCCGGAGGCGCTGCGCCGGGCCAAGGAGGGCCAGCGCGTCGTCGACACAGAATATGCGATCGAGGACAAGTTCGAGCATCTGCCGATCGCCGAGAGCCGGAAGATCCGCGCCCGCGGCGTCACCGCCTTCCTGACCGTACAGGAGGGCTGCGACAAGTTCTGCACCTTCTGCGTCGTGCCCTATACGCGCGGCTCGGAAGTGTCGCGGCCGGTTGCCCAGATCGTCGAGGAAGCCGAAAAGCTGGTCGAGGGCGGGGTGCGCGAGGTCACCCTGCTCGGGCAGAACGTCAATGCCTGGCACGGCGCAGGGCCAAGCGGCGAGGCATGGAGCCTCGGCGATCTGCTCTACCGCCTCGCCGAAATCCCCGGCCTTGCCCGTCTGCGTTATACCACGAGCCATCCGCGCGACATGGACGACCGGCTGATCAACGCCCATCGCGATCTGAGGGCACTGATGCCCTATCTGCACCTGCCGGTGCAGTCGGGCTCGGACCGCATCCTGAAAGCGATGAACCGGCGCCACACGGCAGCCGAATATCTTGCGCTGATCGAGCGAATTCGCGCGGTGCGGCCCGACATCGCACTGTCGGGCGACTTCATTACCGGCTTTCCGGGGGAGACAGACAAGGATTTTGAGGATACACTGAGGCTTGTGGAGGAGGTGCGTTACGCGCAGGCCTTCTCGTTCAAATACTCGACACGGCCGGGCACACCCGGCGCGGAACTGAAGGACCAGGTGCCGGAAGAGATCAAGGCAGAACGGCTGGAACGCCTGCAAGCGCTTCTTCTGAAGCAGCAGCAGGAATTTGCCGAATCCTGCATCGGCAAAGAGATCGATCTGCTGCTCGAAAAGCCCGGCCGCATGCCGGGACAGCTGATCGGACGTTCTCCCTGGCTTCAATCCGTGAATGTTGATGCAAAAGCATCGCAAATCGGTGACATTATTAAAGTGCGAATCACCGGAACCGGAACGAACAGCCTGTTTGCCGAACGCGCAGAGGCTGCGGTCTAACCCAAGGAGCCCGACCGCTTGAACGGACAAGAATTGGTTTCTTCTTCACCGCGCCACCCCCGCACGCCGAGCGACACCAATCACTTCGTCCTGACGTTCGAGAACAATCGGTTCGCCAGCGAACTCTTCGGCCAGTTCGACCAGAACCTCAAGCTGCTCGAGGAGCGGCTCAACATCGATGCGCGGGCGCGCGGCAACTCCGTCGTCATATCGGGCGATGTCGTGACCACCAACCAGGCACGGCGCACGCTCGATTATCTCTATGAAAAACTTCAGAAAGGCGGCAGCGTGGAACGATCCGACGTCGAGGGCGCAATCCGCATGGCGGTCGCCGCCGACGATCAGCTCAGCCTGCCCACCATGGAGCGCAAGGCCAAGCTGACGATGGCGCAGATCTCCACCCGCAAGAAGACGATCATCGCCCGCACGCCGACGCAGGACGCCTATATCAGGGCGCTGGAACGTGCCGAGCTGGTCTTCGGCGTCGGCCCGGCCGGCACCGGCAAGACCTATCTCGCCGTCGCCCATGCCGCCCAGCTGCTCGAGCGCGGCGCCGTCGAAAAGATCATCCTGTCGCGCCCGGCCGTCGAGGCCGGCGAGCGGCTCGGCTTCCTGCCCGGCGACATGAAGGAAAAGGTCGATCCCTATCTGCGCCCGCTCTATGACGCGCTCTACGACATGATCCCCGCCGACAAGGTCGACCGGGCGATCACCGCCGGCGTCATTGAAATCGCGCCGCTCGCCTTCATGCGCGGCCGCACGCTCGCCAATGCCGCCATCATCCTTGACGAAGCGCAGAACACGACGTCGATGCAGATGAAGATGTTCCTGACGCGTCTTGGCGAAAATGCGCGCATGATCGTCACCGGCGACCCGAGCCAGATCGACCTGCCGCGCGGCGTCAAATCCGGCCTCGTCGAGGCACTGGAGCTTCTGAACGGCGTCGACGGGATCTCGATCGTGCGCTTCAAGGATACCGACGTCGTCCGCCACCCGCTGGTCGGCCGCATCGTCAGAGCCTATGACGCCACCTATTCCGTCGCGACCGAAGAAATCAGCCGGCCGGACTGATGGCCGAACTCGATATCCAGATCAGCATCGAGAACATCGGCTGGCCCGGCGAAGAGACGCTGCTGGTGTTTTGCGAGCGCGTACTCGGGGCGGCTGTGGTCTATCTCCGCGACAGCGAGAAGCAGCCGTTTCCGACGATGCCGCCTGAAGTCTCGCTTGTTTTCACCGACGACGCCTCGATCCAGGACATCAACGCCGAATGGCGCGGCAAAGACAAGGCCACCAACGTGCTCTCCTTCCCCGCCTTTCCCGTTCAGCCCGGCAAGATGCCCGGCCCGATGCTCGGCGACATCATCATCGCGCGGGAGACGGTGGAGCGGGAAGCCCAGGAGCTCGAAAAGAGTTTCGACGATCACCTGACCCATCTCCTGATCCATGGTTTCTTGCATCTTCTCGGCTACGACCATATGAATAATACCGAAGCCGAAATTATGGAGGGGCTGGAGACTCGCATTTTGGCGCAGCTCGGCCTATCTGATCCCTACGAGGGTCAAGACCTTAAAATGGAACCATGAGCGACTTTACGACGAAGCCGGCGGCAGACGCCAAGGACTCCGAGCCATCCTCCTCCTCTTCGGACGAGGCAGGCAGTAGTAGTCGGCCATCCGGCCGATCCCAATCCTTCTGGTCGCGGGCCGCCCGCATCCTTCGCCCGCAGCAGGGCTCGCGGCTGCGCGAGGATCTTGCCGACGCGCTGATGACCGATGCGGCCGGCGATGACGCCTTCTCGCCGGACGAACGGGCGATGCTGCACAATATCCTGCGCTTTCGCGAGGTGCGCGTTGCCGACGTGATGGTGCCGCGCGCCGATATCGAGGCGGTGGACCAGAACATCACCATCGGCGAGCTGATGATCCTGTTCGAGGAATCCGGCCGCTCGCGCATGCCGGTCTATGCCGATACGCTCGACGATCCGCGCGGCATGGTGCATATCCGCGATCTGCTCTCCTATGTCGCCAAGCAGGCGCGCAACAAGCGCCGCGGCCCGGCCAAGCCCGCCATTGCCGTGCCGGCGATCGACGTCGCGCCGGAAAACATCCAGAAGCCACCGCGTTCGACCAAGCCGAATTTCGACCTTGCCCGCGTCGACCTGCAGAAGACGCTGGCCGAGGCCGGCATCATCCGCAAGATCCTGTTCGTGCCCCCGTCGATGCTGGCCTCCGACCTGCTGCGCCGCATGCAGGTGAACCGCACGCAGATGGCGCTCGTCATCGACGAATATGGCGGCACCGACGGGCTCGCCTCGCATGAGGACATCGTCGAAATGGTGGTCGGCGACATCGACGACGAACATGACGACGAAGAGGTCATGTTCAAGCGCGTCGCCGAAGACGTCTTCGTCGCCGACGCCCGCGTTGAGCTGGAAGAGATCGCCGAAGCGATCGGACCGGATTTCGACATCAGCGAACAGGTCGACGAGGTCGACACGCTGGGCGGGCTGATCTTCTCCGCGCTCGGCCGCATCCCGGTCCGCGGCGAAGTCGTCCAGGCCCTGCCGAATTTCGAATTCCACATCCTCGACGCCGATCCGCGCCGCATCAAGCGGCTGCGCATCACCCGCAAGCGTCACGCGATCCGGCGTCGCGCCAAGGAGGCCGGCGACATCACGCCCGGCTCCGAAGCCGGCGACGACCGGCCGGCCGAATCGACCGCTAACTAAAGCGCGTGGCATTCGGGCGACATGCATTTGCACGACAAAGTGCCGCTTTTTTGAAAGACTGCGAATGGGTTGATTCGCGGCTTGACGGGAGTGCGCATGGAGCGGCTGGCGGACAGGGTTATCCTCGTCTGGGGTGTCAAACGGTTGTTGCTGGCCGTCGCCGCCGGGGTGTTGGCCGTGCTGGCGCTGCCGCCTTTCGGGTTTTTCGCGGCGATGTTCGTGTCCTTCACGCTGCTCGTCTGGCTGATCGACGGGGCGGCGGCTTCGCCTGAAAGCGGCCTGATCGGCCGGCTGTGGCCGGCCTTTGCGGTCGGCTGGCTGTTCGGCTTCGGCTATTTCGTCGCCGGCCTGTGGTGGCTCGGCCACGCCTTGCTGGTCGATTCGGAGGAATTCGCCTGGGCACTGCCGCTCGCCATCCTCGGACTGCCAGCCTGTCTTGCGATCTTCTATGGGTTGGCGGCGGCCCTTGCCCGGATCGTCTGGTCCGACGGCATGGGGCGGATCGCCGCACTTGCGGCCGGCTTCGGCCTGATGGAATGGCTCCGAAGCGTGGTTCTTACCGGCTTTCCCTGGAATGCTATCGGCTACGGCATAATGCCGGTTCCTTTGATGATGCAGTCGGCGCATGTGATCGGGACGATCACGGTGACAGCCTTTGCCGTCTTCGTCTTTTCCGCGCCTGCCCTTGCCGGGACCCGGCAGGGCGCGCGGGCGGGCATCGCGCTCGCTGTCCTGCTGTTTGCCACCCATCTAGGTTACGGCGCCTATGCACTTTATCTTGCGCCGCGGCCCGCCCCATTGCCCGAAGACAAGCGGCCGGTGGCGCGGCTGGTGCAGCCCGCCATCGACCAGGCGGCGAAGATGGGCAACGACGCCGATCGCAATGCGATCTTCGAGACCCATCTGAAGCTTTCGGCCGAAGCGCCGAAAACCGGCGGGCGCAAGCCCGACATCATCGTCTGGCCGGAAACCTCGATCCCCTTCATCCTGACCGACAACCAGGATGCGCTGACGCGGATCGCCGATACACTCGACGACAACCAGATCCTGATCGCCGGCGCGGTGCGCGCCGAGGAGATGGGGCCCGGCACGCCGGTGCGCTACTACAATTCGATCTATGTGATCGATGGCCGCGGCCAGATCATCGCCGCCTCCGACAAGGTGCATCTGGTGCCTTTCGGCGAGTATCTGCCCTTCGAGGACATGCTCACCGAACTCGGCATCCAAAACGTCGTCGAGATACCGGGCGGGTTTTCCGCCGCCGCAAGCAGGCACCTGCTGGCGCTGCCCGGCGGCCTCAATCTTTACCCGCTGATCTGCTACGAGATCATTTTTCCCGCTGAAATGACCGGCGACATAAACGACGCGAATGCGCTCCTCAATATTACCAATGATGCATGGTTCGGCATCACGCCCGGCCCCTATCAGCATTTCCAGCAGGCGCGGGTGCGGGCCGTTGAAACCGGCCTGCCGCTGATTCGCGATGCCAACAACGGCATTTCGGCGCTGGTGAACGCGCATGGGGAAATTATCGCCGGCCTTGATCTTGGAGAAACCGGCTTTATTGATGCAACTGTCGATAGCTTCGGCGAAAGGTCCGGAACCACATACCCCCACCAGACATACTTCTGGTTGACCGAGGCACTGCTGATTCTGATTGCGCTGATTTCTCGCGCAGGTTTTATTTGAGGGTCGAATTGACCAAAAACCCCTAAAATTGCATAGTGATGACAATCGGCGTTGTTAACGTGGCATGACGGTGGATTCCCCACTGCTTGCAACGTGGCGTTTTGGGATGGATCAGGGGTATGCCGGTTGGAAACAGAAATTCGTAGCTAGGGCACGACAATGATTGAAAACAAGAAGAAGCCTAATCCGATCGACATCCACGTTGGCAGCCGCATTCGCCTTCGCCGAACGATGTTGGGCATGAGCCAGGAAAAGCTTGGCGAAAGCCTCGGCATCACTTTCCAGCAGATCCAGAAATATGAGAAGGGCACAAACCGCGTCGGCGCAAGCCGTCTGCAGAACATCTCGAGCATCCTCAATGTTCCGGTCTCCTTCTTCTTCGAGGATGCGCCCGGCGAACATTCCGGTGCTGTCGGCGGCATGGCCGAAGCCTCCAGCTCGAATTATGTGGTCGACTTCCTCTCTTCCTCTGAGGGCCTGCAACTCAACCGCGCCTTCGTCAAGATCTCCGACCCCAAGGTTCGTCGCAAGGTCGTGGAACTGGTCAAGGCGCTCGCTGCCGAAGCCGACGCCGACTGATCCGGGTCCCATCACGGAAATGAAAAAGCGGTCGAAGGGCCGCTTTTTTGCATTTTCGGGGCAAAATTTGTCACTTTGCCGCAGATATAAAGATATATTTATGTCCTTCTGCGCTTGTCATCGGCTGCCGAACTGAGTACCTACTAGCGAGCTATTATTCTTTGAGGGGAATCCCGGAATGCGCGCGAATTATCTCTTTACCAGCGAATCTGTTGCCGAAGGTCACCCGGACAAAGTGTGTGACCGCATCTCCGACGAGATCGTCGATCTGGTCTACCGCGAAGCGGCCAAGACCGGCGTCAATCCGTGGGGCGTGCGCATTGCCTGCGAAACGCTGGCGACGACCAACCGCGTCGTGATCGCCGGCGAAGTCCGCCTGCCGCCGAGCCTGATGAAGAAGGACAAGGACGGCAAGGACGTCATCAATCCGTCGAAGTTCAAGGCCGCCGCCCGCCGCGCCATCAAGGATATCGGCTACGAACAGGACGGCTTCCACTGGAAGAAGGCCAAGATCGACGTGCTCCTGCACTCGCAGTCGGCCGACATCGCACAGGGCGTCGACAACGCCGCCGACCAGCAGGGCGACGAGGGCGCCGGCGACCAGGGCATCATGTTCGGTTACGCCTGCAAGGAAACGCCGGACCTCATGCCGGCTCCGATCTATTATTCCCACAAGATCCTGCAGCTGCTCGCAGTCGCCCGCAAGAAGGGCGACGGCGAAGTCGCCAAGCTCGGCCCCGACGCCAAGAGCCAGGTGACCGTGCGCTACGTCGACGGCAAGCCGTCGGAAGCGACCTCGATCGTGCTTTCGACCCAGCATCTCGACGATAGCTGGGACTCGAACAAGGTCCGCGCCGTCGTCGAACCCTATATTCGCGAAGCGCTCGGCGAACTGAAGATCGCCGAGGACTGCAAGTGGTACATCAACCCGACCGGCAAGTTCGTCATCGGCGGACCGGATGGTGATGCGGGCCTCACCGGCCGCAAGATCATCGTCGACACCTACGGCGGTGCCGCTCCGCATGGCGGCGGCGCATTCTCCGGCAAGGACACGACGAAGGTCGACCGTTCGGCCGCCTATGCCGCCCGCTATCTCGCCAAGAACGTCGTGGCCGCCGGTCTTTCCGACCGCTGCACGATCCAGCTCTCCTACGCCATCGGCGTCGCCCAGCCGCTGTCGATCTATGTCGACCTGCACGGCACCGGCAAGGGTGTTTCGGAGGACCAGGTCGAAGCTGCGATCCGCGAGAACATGGACCTGTCGCCGTCGGGCATCCGCCGTCATCTCGACCTCAACAAGCCGATCTATGCCAAGACCTCGGCTTACGGCCATTTCGGCCGCAAGGCCGGCCGCGACGGCTCGTTCTCCTGGGAACGCACCGACCTCGTCAAGGCGCTCAAGGAAGCCGTCAAGACCAAGGCGGCTGCATGACGGATATGGAACGCCGGGGACGGGCGACCGAAGCCTTTTTCGGTCGCCGCAAGGGAAAGGCCTTGCGCGAACAGCAGGCCGAGACACTGAGCAGCCTGCTCCCGGCATTCCTCATCGATCTCTCGGCGGCTCCCCCAGAGCCGCTGACATCCCTCTTCCCGGTTCCCGTCGAGACATTGCGGCTGGAAATCGGATTCGGCGGCGGCGAGCATCTGATCCACCGCGCGCTGGAGAGATCTTCGACCGGTTTCATTGGCGTCGAACCCTTCGTCAACTCCATGCAGAAGCTGCTGTCACGCGTCCGTGAGACGGGCGCGCGCAACATCCGCGTCTATAATGACGACGCGACGCAGCTGCTCGACTGGCTGCCCGACGCTTCGCTCGACCAGATCGATCTGCTCTATCCCGATCCCTGGCCGAAGCGGAAGCACTGGAAGCGGCGCTTTGTCTCGAAGACCAATCTCGACCGCTTTCACCGCGTGCTGAAGCCCGGCGGGCTCTTCTGCTTCGCCTCCGATATCGACACCTACGTCAACTGGACGCTGATCAAATGCCGCGACCATGGCGGCTTCGAGTGGCTGGCCGACAATGCGGCGGATTGGCTGACGCCCTATGAGGGCTGGCCGAGCACCCGCTACGAAGCCAAGGCGCGGCGTGAGGGCCGGTCGTCGGCCTATCTGACCTTCAGGAAGATCTGAGGCCGAGGCAAGCACGGTGGCGCGACAATTGTCGGCCGGCTAATGACGCGCGTGTCTGTAAGTAGGCTGCGCGTGATGTCGCAATATCAGCCGCGACAGCAACGAAACCAAATAAACCATCCGCGCACCGAAAAGGGCGGTGAAACAGAGCAGACGCTATTTGACGGTCAGTGCAGGCTGACCGTCTTCAGTTCATCCTCGGCGGCCTTGAAGAAGGTGCTGGAACGGTTGTCCGTCAGCAGAATCGGCGTGCCGTCGGCGCCGAAGAGCGCCCAGAGATCGACATTCGGATCGATATCCGGCGCCTCGGGAAAGCACTTGGCGACCTCTTCGGTGCGCATCTTCCTGATATAGGCGACCTCGCCGTTGCCGATATGGGCAAGCTCGGATTTGGTCAGACGAGACGTGGCTTCTTTCATCAACATTCCTGTTCCTCCGGCAGAAGGGACCAACGGTTCAACAAACCGTTGTGCTACTGTGAGACCGAAATGTTAATTTTCTTGACCATGCGGGCGGGTTCCGGTCGAATTAGATCGACGGAGAGCAGACCGTTCTTCAGGCCGGCGCCGAGCACCTGCATGCCGTCGGCAAGAACGAAAGTCCGCTGGAACTGGCGGGAAGCAATACCGCGATAGAGATAGTCCCGCTCGCCCTGCTCCGCTTGGCGGCCGCGGATCAGAAGCTGGTTTTCCTCGGTGGAAACGTCGAGTTCTTCCTCGCTGAAACCGGCAACGGCCAGGGTGATGCGCAGACGTTCCGGCGCACCGCTATCGGCGGCGATGCGCTCGATATTGTAGGGCGGATATCCGTCGCTCGCCTTTGAAATGCGCTCCAGCGTCTTTTCCATGGCGTCGAAGCCCAGAAGCAGCGGGCTGGCGAAAGGGGTAATGCGGCTCATATTTTTCAAGTCCTTGACGCAAGCGACCATCCCGGACCTTACACGCAGCATCCGGATGCCGCTAATATGGGGGCATGAGCCCGGCGCTGCAAGGCGCGGCCCGCCCTCCCCGATTTTAAGTTCGCGGCGACCGCCTCCTTGCTTGACAAAGGGCTGGCTGCCTCGCATCAAAACGTGCCCGCGCGGCATGTGCCGATTTGTGACGGGAAATGAAGAGATGGTATTTGCCGGAAACGGCATGGCGAGGAGGGGCGATCGGAATGGCAAGCGTGAGAAAAATCATCATCGACACGGATCCCGGCCAGGACGACGCGGCGGCCATCATGCTTGCCTTCGGCAGTCCTGATGAGCTGGAAGTTCTGGGGATTACCACTGTCGCCGGCAACGTGCCGCTTTCGCTCACCAGCCGCAATGCCCGCATCGTCTGCGAGCTCTGCGGCCGGACGGAGACGAAGGTGTTCGCCGGTGCCGACAAGCCGATCGCCCGCAAGCTGGTGACGGCAGAACATGTGCATGGCAAGACCGGCCTTGACGGCCCCGCGCTCGACGAGCCGACGATGGCGCTGCAGCCAGGCCATGCCGTCGATTTCATCATCGAGACGCTGCGCCGCGAGCCGGAAGGAACGGTGACGCTCTGCACGCTCGGGCCGCTCACCAATATCGGCATGGCCTTCCGCAAGGCGCCCGACATCATCCCCCGCGTGAGTGAGCTGGTGATGATGGGCGGCGGCTTCTTCGAGGGCGGCAACATCACGCCCGCGGCAGAATTCAACATCTATGTCGATCCCGAGGCAGCCGACATCGTCTTCCGCTCGGGCGTACCGATCGTGATGATGCCGCTCGACGTGACGCATCAATTGCTGACCCGCAAGGACCGGGTGAAGCGCATGGCCGAGATCGGCACGGCGCCGGCAAAGGCGATGGTCGAGATGCTGGAATTCTTCGAGCGCTTCGACATCGAGAAATACGGCTCCGACGGCGGGCCACTGCATGACCCGACGGTTGTCGCCTATCTCTTGAAGCCGGAACTTTTCCAGGGCCGGGACTGCAATGTCGAAATCGAAGTCCAGTCCGAACTCACCGTCGGCATGACCGTCATCGATTGGTGGCATGTGACCGACCGCAAGCACAACGCCAAGGTGATGCGCTTCGTCGATGCGGACGGCTTCTTCGATTTGCTGATCGAACGCTTCGCCCGCATCTGATCCTTTGTCGCTCCCTTCTCATCGACGGAGAAGGGAGCGACCTCAGGCGTCCTTCTCGTCGAAGACGGAATTGGTTTCGGCTTCGGCCGGCTTCGGGCCGCCCTTGGCGACGCCGACCATGGCCGGGCGCAGCACGCGCTCGCCGATTGTGAAACCGGCCTGCACGACCTGAACAACTGTGTTATTCGGCACCTCGGCGTTCGGCACCTCGAACATCGCCTGATGGAAGTTCGGATCGAATTTCTGACCGACCGGCTCCAGCTTGCGAACGCCGTGGCGTTCGAGCGCTGACAGCATGGATCGCTCGGTCATCTCGACGCCCTCGATCAGCGAGGTGAGCCCGGCATCGGCTGTCGCCTTGGCCTCCGGAGAGATGGCGTCCAGCGCCCGGCGCAGATTGTCCGAGACGGCGAGCATGTCACGGGCGAAACCGGCGACGGAATAGGATTTCGCATCCTTCACCTCACGCTCGGTGCGGCGGCGCAGATTGTCAATCTCGGCAGCGAGGCGCAGATAGCGATCGCGCAGCTCGGCATTTTCGGCTTTGAGAAGCTCGAGGGGGTCCGGCTGGCTTACCTCCTGCCGCTCGGTTGCTTCAGGCTCGACGTTGACGGCAGCGTCGGCTGCGGCATCAGCCGCAGTTGCGTCAGGTCCGTTTTTCGTCGTTTCATCGGTCATGACGGTCTCCGGTTTGGTATTTTCAGATGCGCCCGATATCGAGGTTTGACCAAAAAAAATCAAGTCTGCGTGACAAAGAAGCGAAAATTCCAGGCCTTCGGCATTTGCGACGTCAAAGGGGATTGCGCGAAAGGCGAGAGACGAGCTGCGCGGTGTAATCCACCATCGGCACAATGCGGGAATAATTGAGCCGCGTCGGGCCGATGACGCCGACGGCGCCGACGATGCGATCGTCATCGTCACGATAGGGCGCGACAATGAGCGACGAGCCGGACAGCGAGAAGAGCTTGTTTTCCGAACCGATAAAGATACGCACGCCCGAGCCGCTCTCGGCGAGATTGAGAATCTCGATCAGGCTGTCCTTCTTCTCGAGATCGTCGAACAGCAGGCGCAGCCGGTCGAGATCCTCGGCGCCGGCGAGGCCTTCGAGCAGATTGGCGCGGCCGCGAATGATCAGCTGGGCGGGCTTTCCCTCATCCGGGCTGCCGGCCCAGACGGCGATGCCGCGCTCGACGAGATCGCGTGACAGGGCATCGAGCTCGTGACGGACGTCGTCCTTCAGCCGGCTCAGCTGCTTGCGCAGCTCCGACAGGGTCTGGCCGGACATATGGGCATTGAGGAAATTCGCCGCCTCCGTCAGCTGCGAGGAGGTGACGCCCGCCGGCAGCTCGATGATGCGGTTTTCCACCTGATCGTGATCGCCGACGAGCACGGCGAGCGCTTTTGTCGGCTCAAGCCGGATGAACTCGACATGTTTGAGCACCGGATCGCTTTTCGAGGTGATGACGAGGCCGGCGCCGCGCGAGATGCCCGACAGCATCCGGCTGGCCTCGTTCATCATCGATTCCACCGGATTGCCGCCGCTTTCGGCGCGCACCTGGCGGTCGATATTGGCCCGGTCTTCGGCGGAGAGATCGCCGACCTGCATGAAGGCATCGACGAAGAAACGCAGGCCGATCTGGGTCGGCAGCCGGCCGGCGCTGACATGCGGGGAATAGATGAGACCGAGCTCTTCGAGATCGCTCATGACGTTGCGCACGGAGGCCGGCGACAGCGACATCGGCAGCAGGCGCGACAGGTTGCGCGAGCCGAGCGGCTCGCCGCTTTCGAGATAACCTTCGACGATGCGGCGAAAAATTTCTCTGGACCGTTCGTCCAGCGCAGCAACGGCATCCGAAACCGACGTCGACCTGATGCCCATAAACCTTTTCAAACCCATCCTGATGATGCTCCCGAAAATATAGTCAAACTCGCACCCGTGGCAAAAGGGAATTTGCAAATGAGCGCCGCCAATCGTAGAAGCGGTCAACAACTCCAGGAGATAAGAATGCGGCCTTCAGGCAGAAAAACCGACCAGATGCGCAAGGTCTCGTTCGAGCGCAATTTTTCCAAGCATGCAGAAGGCTCCTGCCTGGTGAAATTCGGCGACACGCATGTGCTCTGCACGGCAAGTCTCGAGGACAAGACACCGCCGTGGCTGCGCAACACCGGCAAGGGCTGGGTCACGGCCGAATACGGCATGCTGCCGCGGGCGACCGGCGAGCGGATGAAGCGCGAGGCCGCCGCCGGCAAGCAGGGTGGCCGCACCCAGGAAATCCAACGGCTGATCGGCCGCTCGCTGCGCGCCGTCGTCGATCTACAGGCGCTCGGCGAACGGCAGATCACGCTCGATTGCGACGTCATCCAGGCCGATGGCGGCACGCGGACGGCCTCGATCACCGGCGGCTGGATCGCGCTTTACGACTGCCTGAAATGGATGGAAAGCCGCAACATGATCAAGGTCGACCGGGTCCTTAAGGATCATGTCGCCGCCATCTCCTGCGGCGTTTTCGCCAGCCAACCGGTGATCGATCTCGATTATCTCGAGGATTCCTCGGCCGAGACCGATGCGAATTTTGTCATGACCGGCGCCGGCGGCATCGTCGAGATCCAAGGCACGGCCGAAGGCACGCCGTTCAGCGAAGAGGAATTCACCTCGCTGATGCAGCTTGCCAAGAACGGCATCGGCGAACTCGTCGCTCTGCAGAAAGAGGCGATTGCGGGATGAACCCCATGCTGGAAGGCATGTTGGAAACGGCGCTCTATGCGCGGGACCTCGACCAGGCCGAGACGTTCTACGAGGACGTTCTCGGGCTGGAGAAGATCACCCGGGCCGGCAACCGACACGTCTTCTTCCGCTGCGGACCCGGCGTCCTGTTGATCTTCAACCCGGAGGAAACGGTCAAGCCGCCGGCACCGGAGGCGCTGCAGGTGCCTCCGCACGGCACGACCGGCCAGGGTCATGCCTGCTTCCGAGTGTCCGGCAGCCAGATCGATGCGATGGCCGAAAGGCTGATTGCCGCCGGTGTGGCGATCGAATCCGAGGTGCACTGGCCGAATGGCGGCCGCTCGATCTATTTTCGCGATCCGGCCGGCAACAGCCTGGAATGCGCGGAGGCAAAAATCTGGGGCATCGAACAGGATATCTGAATGCGCAAGCTCGAAACCAAAACCATCGTCGTCGCCAGCCACAATGCAGGCAAGATCCGGGAGATCCAGGAACTGATCGGGCCGCTTGGCTTCACCGCTAAATCCGCCGCCGAGCTTAATTTCGTCGAGCCCGACGAGACCGGCACGAGCTTCGAGGAGAATGCGACGATCAAGGCGGTCGCCTCGGCCAATGCCGCCGGCATGCCGGCGCTGTCCGACGATTCCGGGCTGGTGGTCGACGCACTCGGCGGCAATCCCGGCGTCTACACCGCCAATTGGGCGGAGACGTCGGACGGCAGGCGCGATTTCGACATGGCGATGGCCAAGGTGGAAAAGGCGCTGCAGGATGCCGGGGCCACGACGCGCGAACAGCGCGGGGCGCGTTTCGTCAGCGTGCTCTGCCTGGCATGGCCGGACGGCCACACCGAACTCTTTCGAGGCGAGGTCGAAGGCAGCGTCGTCTGGCCGCCGCGCGGCACCCAGGGCTTCGGCTACGATCCGGTCTTCCAGCCCGAGGGTTACGACGTTACCTTCGGGGAAATGAGCGGCGAGGAAAAGCACGGCTGGAACGTTGGCAAGCCGCAGGCGCTGTCGCACCGGGCGCGCGCCTTCAAGCTTTTCGTCGAAACCTGCCTGGAGGCATAGGATCGGTCCGTGGGCAATTTTGACACGCCAAGCCTGTCGCGCGACGCCGCACTTCTGCCCGATACCGGCGAGCCCGGTTTCGGCGTCTATGTGCATTGGCCCTTCTGCGCGGCGAAGTGTCCCTATTGCGACTTCAACAGCCATGTGCGCCATCAGCCGGTCGATCAGGAGCGCTTTGCCGCCGCCTTTCTGAGGGAAACGGCGGCGGTCCGGGCACTCAGCGGGCCGAAGACGGTGTCCAGCATCTTCCTCGGCGGCGGCACGCCGTCGCTGATGAAGCCGGAAACGGTCTCCGCCATTCTCGACGGCATCGCCCGGCACTGGCACGTGCCCGCCGGCATCGAGATCACCATGGAGGCCAATCCGTCGAGCGTCGAGGCCGAACGCTTCCGCGGTTATCGTGTGGCCGGCGTCAACCGTGTTTCGCTCGGGGTGCAGGCGCTTAATGACCGGGATCTGAAATTCCTCGGCCGGCTGCATGACGTCGCCGACGCGCTGAAAGCGATCCGACTGGCGCGCGAGATCTTCCCGCGCATGTCCTTCGACCTCATCTATGCCCGGCCGGACCAGACGGTCGAAGAGTGGGAAAGAGAGCTGAAGCAAGCGATCTCCTATGCGGTCGACCATCTGTCGCTCTATCAGCTGACCATCGAGGAAGGCACGCCCTTCTATGGCCTGCACAAATCAGGCAAGCTGATCGTGCCGGATGGTGAGCAATCGGCGCTGCTCTACGAGGCAACGCAGGAGATCACCGCGCGCGAGGGCATGCCGGCCTATGAGGTCTCCAACCATGCCCGGCCGGGTGCCGAAAGCCGGCATAACCTCACCTACTGGCGTTACGGCGATTATGCCGGCATCGGCCCCGGCGCCCATGGCCGGCTGACGCGCGGGCCTGAAAAGATCGCCACCGCCACCGAGCGCAAGCCGGAGGCCTGGCTCGAGATGGTCGAGCGCGATGGCCACGGCATTCTCGACGAGGAGCGGCTCGGCTACGAGGAGCAGTCGGACGAGCTCTTGCTGATGGGACTGCGGCTGAGAGAAGGCGTCGATCTCGCCCGCTGGCAGCAGCTTTCGGGCCGCGAACTCGACCCGAAACGCGAGGAATTTCTGCTGCAGCACAAATTCGTCGAGCGGATCGGCAATTCGCGGCTGCGCTGCACGCCATCCGGCATGCTGATCCTCGATTCCGTTGTCGCCGACCTTGCTTGCTGACATTCGGGCCTGCTGACATTCGGGGCCGCGGCGTTCGGGAAATCGGCTGATCCCGGCGCGGCGGCGATGCCGCCGTCCACGCCGGAAAGACTTCTCAGCGATGGCCGGTAGCGCCCGATTTGAAAAGGCTGCCTGTCGGCGTCTTCAGGAACATGTCCAGCGGTATATGCTCCTGGTGCAGGAAGCCGGTCGCCGGCAAGAGGCCGTCGCGGACCATTTCGATGACGGCGACGACGGAGGCCGACGTCGTCCAGGCAATCGCCGTACGGCGGGCGCCGGCAATCTCGATCGGATAATAGGCACGCACGAATTCCTTGCGGCGCAGGCTGCCGTTCTCGGTGCCCTCGGCGGCAACATGGACATAGACGACGTCGTCTTCGACAGGCGGCTTGGCATTGGTCAGAATCTCGCCGGCGAGCTCGCGCTTGTCGCGCATCAGCAGCTCATGGAAGAAGAAGTTCATCAGCTCCATATGGCCGGGATAACGCATGGTCTTGTAGTCGAGATTGTCGACCTTGCCGAGCATGGTGTCGCACATGGTGCCGAGACCGCCCGAGGTCGTGAAGGCTTCGAGCTTGACGCCGCCGACATAGGCGGTCTCGTGCCACTCCATCGGCGAGACGAGCTTGCGAACGCCGCCCTCGATGACCTCGCAATCATTCAGATATTCATTGACGACGCCTTCCGGCGACCAGTTGAAGGCATAGCCGAGAAGGCCGGTCGGATGCTGCGGCAGGGCGCCGACGCGCATGCGGATCGACCGGCAGCGATCGAAGCCGTCGGCGAGGCTTGCGCCGACGATGCCGACGAAACCCGGCGCCAGGCCGCATTGCGGCGCCATCAGGCCACGGGCAGTCTTCGACAGCTCGATGATGAAATTGGTCGTAGGCACATCTTCGGTCAGATCGAAATAGTGGATGCCGGCAAGATGGGCGGCGCGGGCCAATTCGATGTTCAGATGATAGGGCAGGCAGGACAGCACCGCCTCGACGCTCGAGAGCAGCTCGCCGATGACCGCGGGATCGGAAATATCGCCGGTGCGGCACTTGAATGGCACCTCGGCCAGCGGCAGCTGCGCATCGACGCCGATCACCTCGAAGCCGCCTTCATGCAAAAGCGTGGCCGCCAGCCGCCCGACCTTGCCGAGACCGAGAACGGCGATCTTTCTAAAACTCATTCATTCCTCCCGCGCGCCTCTTCGACGCTTCTGCTCTTATCGAATCGTATTCCAAGATGCCGCCCATTTGCGGGCGGCACATCTCGGGCCGGAGGTATAGAATAAAAAGCTCATAAAAGAAAACGGCCGGAATCGCTTCCGGCCGTCGAATTCTCGCTGCACAGGGCGTTCTTCGAACGCGCCAGGGACGCTTGCGCGGACTATTCGTTGATCAGTCGCTTCAGAAGCTCGATTTCGTGCGAAAGCTTGGTGTCGCCGGAAATCAGCTCCTCGATCTTGCGCACGGCATGCAGCACGGTCGTGTGATCGCGCCCGCCGAAACGGCGGCCGATCTCCGGAAAGGAGCGCGGCGTCAGCGTCTTCGACAGATACATGGCGATCTGGCGTGGCTTGACGATGACGCGGGTGCGGCGGTTGGAAACCAGTTCCTGGCGCGAGACATTGTAGTGCCTGGCGACGATGCGCTGGATGTCCTCGATGCGCACACGGCGGGGCTCGCCGGAGCCGACGAGATGGGCGAGCAATTCGTCCACACGTTCGATCGACAGGTTCGGCTCGAAGGAGCGGCGGAAGATCAGCTGGTTGAAGGCGCCTTCGAGTTCGCGGCCGCTGGCGGTAATATTGCGGGCGACGTGCTGAAGCAATTCGGCCGGAATTTCGAGCGACGGATCCTCGAGCCGGGCCGCGGCCAGGCGACGCTTGAGGATTTCGAGACGCATTTCGTAATCCGGCGCGTCGAGTTCGATCGCCACGCCGCCCTGCAGGCGCGAACGGACGCGCGGGTCGAGCGACTCCAGTTCCCACGGCGCGCGGTCGGCCGCGACGACGACCTGCTTGGCGCTGTCGAGCAGCATGTTGAGGAGATGGCAGAATTCGTGCTGGATCATCTTGCCCTGCAGGAACTGCATGTCGTCGATGATCAGGAGATCGATGTTGCGCAAGGAATCCTTCAGAGTCAGCGCGTCGTTGTCGCGGATCGCCGTGGCGAAACGCCACATGAAATATTCAGCCGTCAGATAGACGACGCGCAGAGCCCGCGGGTTCTGCACCGCCGCATTGGCGATCGCCTGCAGCAGGTGGGTCTTGCCAAGGCCGACCGTCGAATGGACGAAGAGCGGGTTGAAGCGCACCGCGCCGGAGCCGGCTTCGGCGATCGTCTTGGCAGCCGCAAGCGCGACGCGGTTCGAGCTGCCTTCCACGAAAGTATCGAAGGTGAAACGGCTATCGAGCGGCGAGCCGAAGAGCGGCGTACCGAGGCTTGCCGGCCGTGCGGCCGCAACAGCCGAAACCGCCTGCTGGATGGCCTGGCCGGCTGGCTGGGCGCTTGGCGGACGGCGCATTTGGGCGGGAGCAGCCGGCTCGGGCTGGACCACCTCGTCGACGGCCTTCATGCCGCTGCGCGTTGCCGTGCGCACCAGGATTTCGATCTTCAGGATTTCCGGGTCTTCGGCCTGGAACAGACCGGTGATGAGATCGAGATAACGATTGTTGATCCACGACTTCAGAAAGGTCGTGGGAACCGAGAGCCGAACAACGCTCTTCGATACAGAATGCAGCTTCAGCCTGGCAAACCAGCTGGCATAGACGTCCGGACCGACCTGGGCCTTCAAGCGCGCGCTGACGCGCTCAAACAAAATGCTCTGCTTCATTTCCGCCTTTACTTCCCCCACTTCCAGGCGAATGGAGCCGAACGCCTGCGGTGCCGCATCCCCATTGTCGAGCCCGCCCGCCTTCATCGTATTCATCTGCATAGTGCCGCCTTTCCATTCCACCGGGCGGCCTCCGCTAAATCAGCCGCCCGATTATTCCCCGCTTTGACGGGCCGGCGGCATCCTCATGAAGCCGCTTGCCTGCCGGTTCACTCAAACACGGCGCAGAAATCCGTTGCAGGTACCGCGTTCATGCGGCACCTTCATCCGGCTTTCCGTGCCAGGCTGGCGGTCAATCCTCGTTTCGGCCGACCAGCCCGAACGCAATAATACTATCCCCTATCCGACAGCCTCACGTTAAACGTGTGGTTGCCCTAGGCACAAAACATCCCTGCCCCGTAACAGCCACGTTACAGGCCCAACTCCGTCAAGTGCTTGAAAAAACGGAAGCGCAAGGCTCCGTAACAAATGGCACAAACGTATCGCCCCGCCGACGTGGCAGTTAAGACCGAACTCTGCAGGTGATGTCCGCGCCCTCTGTTGGAAGCCATTTAGGCAGGATCAAATGGCAAGATCAACGATGAATTTTACGCAAAATTAAGAAGCGACCATTGACTCCGCCCGCCCTTTTCGGGCGTCACACCAGCGTCAAAAAAGAATCGCTTTTGAATCAAGGAGATTCCCCGTTCGGGCTATTTTGACACGCATTGAAAGAAAAAAAATAAAAATCTTCTTGACTCGCCCATGGTCCCGGACGCGCGGCCTAGAGTCGCGAGGCCCCAAAGCATCCTTGCGCAAGCCCTTGTTTTTAAATGCTTTTTCCTGTCATGGCACTGACACGAAACAGTCGCGCAATTAACCACGAAGAGGCCAATCGACGGAATCGAAAAAGCCCGGCAAAATTACCGGGCTAATCATAACGAGGAGGTCGTTAATGGACGATTACGCGGTCGCGGCGACCGAAAGAGCCTTCACACGAGCGGCGAGGCGAGAGACCTTGCGCGATGCCGTGTTGGAGTGCAGCACGCCCTTGCTGGCGGCGCGGGCGAGTTCCGGCTGAGCTGCCAGGAAAGCTTCCTTCGCCTTGGCGGCGTCGCCGGATGCGATAGCCTCTTCGACCTGGCGAACGAAAGTACGAACGCGCGAGCGACGAGCCTTATTGACGTCGGTACGGCGGGCGATCTTGCGGGTCGCTTTTTTCGCCGAAGTTGTATTGGCCATGGATGCCTCTCTCAAGAATTCGAACAAACTCCGTCATTACCGCGGGCCCTGCGGCCACCAAATCCAGCAATGCGGGAGCAATCGCGGAAAACCAGACCGGCTTTCCGAACCGTGGGCGGGCATATAACCCTAAAGCCGGCCCACGTCAACGCGGATTTTCAAGCTTTCCAGCCGGAAGCGCCCAAAAGCTTTCAACGGTGCTTAAAGGCTGGTTTGCGCTTCTCGACGAAGGCCGTCATGCCTTCTTTCTGATCATCTGTGGCAAAGAGACTATGAAACAGGCGGCGTTCGAACCGCAAGCCTTCCTCCAGCGTCGTCTCGAATGCGCGGTTGACCGCCTCCTTGGCCATCATGACCGACGGCTGCGAAAGGGACGCGATCTTTTCGGCCGCGGCGAAGGCCTCGTCGAGAAGACGCTCGGGCGCCACCACACGCGAAACGAGTCCCGATCGTTCCGCTTCGGCGGCATCCATCATGCGGCCGGTCAGCACGAGATCCATTGCCTTCGCCTTGCCGACGGCGCGTGTCAGCCGCTGGGAACCGCCCATGCCGGGAATGACGCCGAGGGTGATTTCAGGCTGGCCGAATTTCGCCGTCTCCGAGGCGATGATGAAGTCGCACATCATGGCGAGTTCGCAACCGCCGCCGAGCGCGAAGCCGCTGACGGCGGCGATGACGGGCTTACGGGCCTTGGCGATATCGTCCCAGCCGCTGATGAAGTCACTCTTGTACATGGCGGCGAATTCGAGCGACTGCATCTCCTTGATGTCGGCGCCGGCGGCGAAAGCGCGCTCTGAGCCGGTGATGACGATCGCGCCGATCTCTTCGTCGGCGTGGAAGGCCGCATAGGCCTCCTTCAACTCCTTAAGGACGGTGGAGTTCAGCGCGTTCAGCGCCTGCGGACGGTTCAGCGTGACGAGGCCGACATTGCCTCGGGTTTCGACGATCAGGGTCTCATAGGCCATGCTGCTCTCCCGGTTTCTCACTCTTACTTCTGGCAGGCGGCGCAATAGAAGGTGGAGCGCCCTGCCTGCACGATGCGGGCGACCGTACCGCCGCAACCCGGCGTGCCGCAAGCCTCACTTTCGCGGTCATAAACGGAGAAGGAATGCTGGAAATAGCCGAGCGATCCGTCCGCCTGGATATGGTCGCGCAGCGAGGACCCGCCCGCGGCGATGGCGTCGGCGATGACGTCGCGGATCGAGGCGACGAGCAGGTTCAGCTTCTCCTTCGGCTTGCCGCTTGCCGTCACCAGCGTGCCGGCGGCCCGGATCGGCGAAAGATGCGAGCGCCACAGCGCCTCGCACACATATATATTGCCGAGACCGGCAATATTCTTCTGGTCGAGGAGCGCGCTCTTCAGAGGCTGCGCCTTGTCACGGAAGCGTTCGGCGAGGTAGGCGGCGCTGAGTTCGTTTCCCGTCGGCTCCGGCCCGAGATCGCGGAAGAAGGGATGAGCAGCGAGATCGGCGCGCCTTGCCATATCCATGAACCCGAAACGGCGCGGGTCGTTATAGACCACGCGCCTTGAGCCGCCGGGGCTTTCCAGATGGAAGACGACGTGGTCGTGCTTTTCGTCCTTGGAGCGGGCATGGTGGAATTGCCCCGGCGCATCGGAGGCGGCCCCTTCTTCGACGCGGAAGGAGCCAGACATGCCAAGATGGGAAATCAGCGTGTTGCCGTCGTCGAGATCGACCAGCAGATATTTGGCCCGACGGCCGAGCCCGACAATGGTTCGGCCGGAAACTTTTTCCGAAAAGGCGTCGGGAAAGGGAAAGCGCAAATCCTTGCGGCGCAGCTCCAGCCTTGCGACGCGAGCCCCCTCCATCGTCGGCGCCAGGCCGCGTTTGACCGTTTCGACTTCTGGCAATTCCGGCATCTTAACCCATCTATATCTAACGTGTTTCAACCGAGGACGATGTGCGCTATAGCGCCAGTGTGCCGCGGAGAGCGTGGCCAGTGATAACGTCGCGCGCGGCCTTTCGCTATGGCCGCCGCGCCGATCTGCAAGGAACGGAGCAGCCTGATGTCAGAAAGCCGCACTTCCGCCGATGGCGGCATGGAGACCTCCTACGGCTTCCGCGAGGTCGCCGGCGGCGAGAAGCAGGGCCTGGTCAACCAGGTATTCCACAAGGTCGCCAAGCGCTACGACATCATGAACGATGTCATGTCGGTCGGCATGCACCGGGTCTGGAAAGATGCGATGATCTCGGCGCTCAACCCGCGCAAGGAGCCTGGCTACAAGGTGCTCGACGTGGCCGGCGGCACCGGCGACATTGCCTTCCGCATCGTCGAGGCCTCGGGCCGGCAGGCGCATGCAACCGTGCTCGACATCAACGGCTCGATGCTCGGCGTCGGTGCCGAGCGGGCGGAAAAGAAGAAGCTTTCCGGCAATCTCACCTTCGTCGAGGCGAATGCCGAGGAACTGCCCTTCGAGGCAGCGAGCTTCGACGCCTACACGATCGCTTTCGGCATCCGCAACGTGCCAAGGATCGATGCGGCGCTGTCTGAAGCCTATCGGGTGCTGAAGCGCGGCGGACGGCTGCTGGTGCTCGAATTTTCCGAAGTCGACATGCCGCTTCTCGACAAGATCTATGACGCCTGGTCGTTCAACGCCATTCCGCAATTCGGCAAGGCGATCACCGGCGATGCCGAGCCCTATCAATATCTGGTGGAATCGATCCGCAAATTCCCGAACCAGGAGAATTTCGCGGCAATGATCCGCCAAGCCGGTTTTTCGCGCGTCACCTACACCAATTATACCGGCGGCATCGCCGCACTCCATTCCGGCTGGAAGCTCTGAGGGATGTTGCAGGCCACACGCTTCCTCTCGTTCCTGTGTTCGGCCGCGCCTTTGCAAACAGGCAAGCCTGCATGAGCACATTCGGAGCCTATTTCCGCCTGATCAGGGTCGGCTGGATTCTTGTGCGCGAAGGGGTGATATCGGCGCTGCCGTCGGAAGGCCTGCCGCCGTCGATCAGCCTCGCCAAATCCTTCGTCGGCCTGTTTGCGCGGAGCCGCGCCATGGCGATCAAGCGCAGTGACCGGCTGGCGCAGGCCGTCGAGCGGCTCGGTCCCTCCTATGTGAAGATCGGCCAGTTCCTGGCGACTCGTCCCGATGTCGTCGGCGTCGAATTCGCCAACGACCTGTCGCAGCTGCAGGACCGGATGGCCTTCTTTCCCACGGCTGCCGCCAAGGCCAATATCGAAGGATCGCTCGGCCGGCCGATCGGCGAACTCTATGCGAGCTTCGGCGAGCCGATCGCGGCCGCCTCGATCGCCCAGGTACATCCGGCCGAGGTCGATACACCAGAAGGGCGCAAGAAGGTCGCCGTCAAGATCGTGCGACCCGGCGTGCGCCAGCGTTTTGCCCATGATATCGAGGCGATGTATCTCGTCGCCCATATGCAAGAGCGTTTCATGCCGTCCAGCCGGCGGCTGCGGCCGGTCGAGGTGACGAAGACGCTGGAACAGACGACGAAGGTAGAGATGGATCTTCGCCTGGAGGCGGCGGCGCTTTCGGAGATTTCCGAAAACACCGACAGTGATCCCGGCTTTCGAGTACCGAAGGTCGATTGGGAGCGCACGGGCCGCGATGTCATCACCATGGAATGGATCGACGGCACGCGAATGTCCGATGTCGAGGGGCTGCGGGCGGCCGGCCACGATCTCAACCTGCTCGCCGATACGCTGATCCAGTCCTTCCTGCGCCACACGCTGCGCGACGGTTTCTTCCATGCCGACATGCATCCGGGCAATCTCTTCGTCGATTCGAACGGCATGATCGTCGCCGTCGACATGGGCATTGTCGGGCGGCTCGGCAAGAAGGAACGACGGTTCCTTGCCGAGATCCTCTATGGCTTCATCACCCGCGATTACATCCGCGTCGCCGAGGTGCATTTCGAGGCCGGCTATGTGCCCGGCCACCACAATGTCGAAAGCTTCGCCCAGGCGATCCGGGCGATCGGCGAGCCGATCCACGGGCAGCCGGCCGAGACGATCTCGATGGGCAAGCTGCTGACGCTGCTTTTCGAAGTGACCGAACTCTTCGACATGGCGACACGGCCGGAGCTGGTGATGCTGCAGAAGACCATGGTCGTGGTCGAAGGCGTGTCACGCATGCTCAACCCGCGCTTCAATATGTGGAAGGCCTCCGAGCCTGTCGTCGGCGACTGGATTCGCACCAATCTCGGGCCGAAGCGGATCGTCACCGACCTCAAGGACGGGCTGAAGGCGGCGGTCAAGCTCGCCGAAGCCGCGCCGGACATCGCGGCGAAAACCGAGAAATTTCACCACCAGCTGCTGCATATGAGCGAACACGGCCTGCGTTTCGACGATCAGACGGCCGAGGCGATCGGCAAGGCCGAGGCGCGACACAGCCGCTCGGGCAGGATCGCGCTGTGGGTGATCGCATTGACGCTTCTCTATATTGCCTGGATGCTGAGTTGACGCCTGCCGAAAACATGCGGTGTTCGACATTTGGGATATCCCATGTGAGGGAGGGCTCGCTTAGTCTCGCAGTTTAGGAGATAAGGCACATGCAGCACGAACGCCCCGGCATCGAACTTTCCGGACAACCGCTCGGTTTTGCCGAGATGGTGACGATTGGTGCCGGCAAGGCGAGGATTTCGGCCTCCCCGACCGGCATGGCCCGCATCGCGATTGCCCGCGAGATCGTCGAGGACGCAATTGCCTCGGGCATGCCCGTTTACGGATCGACGACGGGTGTGGGCGCCATGAAGGATGTGGAGTGGTCGCCAGACGAACTCGATACCTTCAATCTCGGCCTGGTGCGCGCCCATCACTTCGGCACCGGAACACCCTTTTCCTGCAATGTCGTGCGCAACGCCATGGCGATCCGCGTCAACACGGCGCTGACCGGCCAGGTCGGCTGCACGTCGGAACTGATCGAGGCCTATATCAGGATGCTCGAGGCCGATCTGATCCCGGTCGTGCGCCGCACCGGCTCGATCGGCTGTGCCGATATCGGCCTGATGGGGCAGATCGGCGCCGTGCTGACCGGCGTCGGCGAAGCCGTCTATCGCGGCAATCGGATGCAGGCGGCCGACGCCTTCCGGGCAGCGGGACTGGAACCGGTACGGATGGCACCGCGCGACAGCCTCGCTTCGCTCAGCATCAATGCGGTGAGCTTCGCAGCGGCGGCGGAAACGACGCGCAATGCGGCGGCCTCGATCCGCATCCTGCTCGCGACCGGGATGATGGCGGCCGGCGCGCTCGGCGCCTCCCGCGATCCCTGGAAGGCGGTCCGCCATGTCGGCACGGCGCGCGAGGCGCTGATCGGCGCCTGGCTCTGCAACGCGTCGGACGAATGGAACTGGCCAGTGGCCACGCATGTGCAGGATCCGCTCAGCCTGCGCATGATCGCCCAGGTGTTCGGGGCCGTCATCGAAAACCTGCTTTCGACCGGTCACAAGATCCTTGCCGCCACCGGACGCTCGGACGACAATCCCGTCGTCGTCGAAGGCCGGGTGATGACATCAGGCGGTTCGCTTCCGCTGGATGTAACGATCCTGCTCGAATCGGCCGCGCTCTGCATGGCGCATGCGGCGCGCAACGCCTTCAACCGCTGCGTCATCCTCGGTAACGGCCAGCGACGCGATCTGCCGGTCAACCTCGTGCCGCCGGGACGGATCGCCACCGGCTTCGGGCCGATCATCAAGCTTGCCGGCGAGATCTTCTCGCGCGTCTTGTCGATGTCCAGCCCCGTTTCGGCGCAGTCGCTGGTCGTCGCGGCCGGCCTGGAGGACGAGGCCGCCTTCCTGCCGCTGGTCATCGAACGCTTCGAGCGGCAGATGCAGGCGCTGAAGCGCCTCGCGGCGCTCGAGGCGCTGTTGTCTGCCCAGGCGATCGACATACTCGGCGATGAACCGAGAGGCGTGGCCGGCATGCTCTACGAGGTCGTGCGCAAACATGCGGCCTTTTATACAGTCGACCGGCCGCTTTCCGCTGAAGTGGAGGCGATCGAGGAAGAGCTTGGATCGGATGACTTTCTCGCCAAACTGACCGAGCAGGTTCCGATCGCTTCGTTCGACGATTTCTTTGCACTCGGCTCGCCAGAGCCCGTCGAAGAACGGCTGACCAGCCGGGCAGGATGATCGCGGGCAAGGCCCAAAATCCGGATCCTGCCCTACATTAATTCGGTCGGGGACATGATGCTGTCCGAGACCCGGCAACGGCCTGACTTCAGTCTAGGGAGCAAGCGGCATGGACTTTGATCTCGTTCTGCAGGGCACGGTGGTGATGCCGAACCGCATTCTCGAAAAAGGCTATGTCGCCGTCAACGCCGGCAGGATCGCCGAAGTCGGCCTTGGCGTCCCGCCGGCGGCGCGCGAACGGCATCTGCTCGGCAAAGCGCTGATCCTTCCCGGCGCCATCGACGCGCAGGTGCATTCGCTCTCTCAGAAGGATCAGGAGGATTTTATCTGGTCGACGCGCTCGGCGGCGGCCGGCGGCGTGACCACGATTGTCGACATGCCCTACGACGAGGGCAATCTCGTCTGTTCGGCGGCGGCGGTGAAGCGGAAGATCGAGCATGCGAACCCACAGGCCCGCGTCGACTTCGCGCTTTACGGCACCGTCGATCCGCAGGAAGGTCCGGCGCGGATTCCCGAAATGGTCGAGGCCGGCGTCGCCGCCTTCAAGTTTTCGACCTTCGGCACCGATCCCAAACGATTTCCGCGCATTCCCCCCGCCCTGCTCGACGCCTGTTTTGCGGCAATCGCGCCGACGGGGCTGACGGCGGGCGTGCACAATGAAGACGACGAGGCGGTGCGCAGCTACATGGAGCAGGTCAAGGCAAGCGGCATCACCGACTGGCGGGCGCATGGCCTGTCGCGGCCTGCGATTACCGAGCTTCTGGCGATGCATACGATCTTCGAGACCGGCGCCAATACCGGCTGCCCCGCCCATGTGGTGCACTGCTCGCTCGGGCGCGGCTACGATATCGCCCGCGCCTACCGCCGCGACGGTCTTGCGGCGACCGTCGAATGCTGCATCCACTACCTGACGCTCGACGAGGAAAACGACGTGAAGCGCCTGGGCGGCAAGGCGAAGATCAATCCGCCCATCCGGCCGCGCGCCGAGGTGGAAAAGCTCTGGCGCAAGGTGGCCGAGGGCGATGTCTGGCTGGTCTCGACCGACCACGTCAGCTGGTCGGAAAACCGCAAGACCAATCCCGACATGCTCGCCAATGCCTCCGGCGTTCCCGGCCTCGAGGTGATGGTGCCGCTTTTCGTCAAAGGGGCGCTCGAACGCGGCATTCCCTTGACCTGGGCGGCGCGGCTGATGGCGGAAAATCCGGCCAGGCATTTCCGGCTCGACCATATCAAGGGAGCGCTGACCCCGGGCAAGGATGCCGATATCACCGTGCTCGAACCGCGAGACAGCGTCTACGACGCGTCGGCGAGCGGCAACAATGTCGTCGGCTGGAGCCCCTATAACGGCATCCGCCTGCCATGGACCGTCTCGGCCACTTATCTCAGCGGCAAAAAAATCGCCGAGGGCGGCAGGATGCTGGCCGCGCCCGGCACCGGCCGGTTCGTCCGACCGCTGCCACGCCAGGTCGTTGCGGGAGCCTCCGCATGAGCCGCAATCTTCCCGTCAATGCCGGCCGCATCGCTGAAGATATCACGGCGCTGGCCGAAATCACCGAGCCGGGACGTCCCTGGACGCGGCGGGCCTTTACGCCGCTCTTTCTCAAAGGCCGGGCCTATATCGAGGCGCGGATGAAGGCGGCGGGACTGGAAACGCGCATCGATCCCGCCGGCAATCTGATCGGCCGGCGCACGGGCCGCAAACCCTGGCTCGGCACGATCATGGTCGGTTCGCATTCCGACACGGTTCCAGATGGCGGCCGCTTCGATGGCATCGCCGGGGTGATCTCGGCGCTGGAAGTGGCGCGCGCACTCAGCGACCAAGCTATCGAGCTCGACCACGATCTCGAAATCGTCGATTTCCTTGCCGAGGAGGTCAGCATCTTCGGCGTCTCCTGCGTCGGCAGCCGCGGCATGACCGGCCAATTGCCGGAGGCCTGGCTTTCGCGCGCCAGCGACGGGCGCGACCTGGCCGAGAGCATCGCTGAGCTTGGCGGCAGACCCGATGTGCTGATGCAGCAGAACCGGCCTTATATAGCAGGCTTTCTCGAGCTCCATATCGAACAAGGCCCGGTGCTCGAAGCCGAAAAGGAGGATATCGGCATCGTTACCGCGATCTCCGGCATCACCCGCTTGGAGATCACCATCGAGGGGCGGGCCGACCATGCTGGCACGACGCCGATGGACCGGCGGGCCGATGCGCTGGTGGCGGCCGCGCAGCTGGTGCTCGACATCCGCAATGCTGCCGCCGAGCTTGCCAAAATGCCGGGCCACTTCGCGGCGACGGTCGGAGAGTTCCGGATCGAGCCGAACGCCGCCAATGTCGTGCCGTCGAAAGTGGTGCTGCTGATCGACGGACGCGCGGAAATCCGCGCCGACATGGAAGCCTTCTGCCGCTGGCTCGACGGGCATGTCGGAAAGCTGGCGGGCGCCTATGGCGTGACGATCAAGGCGCCGAACCGGGTTTCCGACAATCTGCCGACGCCGGGCGATGCGGGGCTGCTTGCGACGCTGGAGGCTGCCTGCACCCGGGTCGGCGCCAAACATCGGCGCATGGCCTCCGGCGCGGGGCACGACACGGCCTGGATCGCCAAGGTGGCGCCGGCGGCGATGATCTTCGTGCCTTGCCGGGAGGGCCGCAGCCATTGCCCCGACGAATGGGCCGAGAATGACGATATCGCACTCGGCGCCGCCGCGCTTTTCGAAGCGGTGCGCGAGATGGACAAGAACTCGAATGAGGAGACGCCGAATGGGACGCATACTGGTTGAAAAGGACGTGGAAGCGGCCGTCAAGGGCGGCTCCGTCTATGCCGCCGGCGGCGGCGGCTGGGCCGATCACGGGCGGATGCTCGGTTATGCCGCCGTCAGCATCGGCAAGCCGGAACTGGTGTCGATCGACGAATTGAAGGATGATGACTGGGTCGCCACGGCAGCCGCGATCGGTGCGCCGGCCTCCACCACACCCTGGGAGATGCAAGGCATCGACTATGTGAAGGCCGTCCAGTTGCTGCAGGAGGCGCTGGGCGAGAAGCTCTCGGGGCTGATCATCGGCCAGAACGGCAAGTCCTCGACGCTGAACGGCTGGCTGCCGTCGGCGATCCTCGGCACCAAGGTGGTCGACGCCGTCGGCGATATCCGCGCCCATCCGACAGGCGACATGGGCTCGATCGGCATGGCCGGGTCGCCCGAGCCGATGATTCAGACCGCGGTCGGCGGCAATCGGGCTGAGGACCGTTACATGGAACTGGTGGTGAAGGGGGCGACGGCGAAGATCTCGCCGGTGCTGCGGGCTGCTGCCGATCAGTCCGGTGGCTTTATTGCCAGCTGTCGCAATCCGCTGAGGGCCTCCTATGTACGCAGCCATGCGGCGCTCGGCGGCATCTCTATGGCGCTTGCACTCGGGGAAGCGATCATCGCCGCGGAAAAGCGCGGCGGATCAGCCGTGATCGATGCGATCTGCAAGACGACGGGCGGGCATATTCTCGCCGAAGGCGTCATCGCTCGGAAGGATGTCGTCTACACCAAGGAGGCCTTCGACATCGGCACGATCACCGTCGGCTCGGGCGAGACATCGGTGACGCTGCATGTGATGAACGAATACATGGCCGTCGACGATGCGGGGGGCGGGCGGCTTGCAACCTTCCCCGCCGTCATCACCACGCTTTCTGAGGAGGGCGAACCGCTCAGCGTCGGCCAGCTTCGCGACGGCATGCAGATCTTCGTCCTGCATGTGCCGATGGATATCATTCCGCTTTCGGCAAGCGTGCTCGATCCGGCGGTCTATCCCGTCGTCGAGCAGGCGATGGGGATCGAGATCGCGCGTTATGCGCTGGCGGCGAAGGCCTGAGCCATGGCGCGCGATCCAGGCCTCGAAGAACTGCTGCGCGAGGAACTCGGCGACCGGCCGGGTCTTGCCGAAAAATCCATGTTCGGCGGCCGGGCCTTCATGCTGAACGGCAACCTTCTCTGCGGCGCGCGCAGCGACGGCATGCTGATCCGGCTCGGCAAGGGCAATGACGACTGGGCGCTGGCACTGCCCGGGGTGATCCAGATGCTGATGGGCGAGCGGGTGATGCATGGCTGGGTGCGGGCCAGTGCCGAGGTTTACGGCGACGATGCGCTGAGACGGCGTTTGCTCGATGCTGCGCTCACCTTTGTGGAATCACTGCCGGGCAAATAAAGAACGATGCAAATCTACCGACCGGGGTCGAGCCACAGGTCTCGACCCATCCTTTGGACCCCCGCTGGGCGAAGGGAAAGTAGAGAACAAAGCGAGGAAACTACGATGCCCAAGGCCAATCCGCGCCATCCGAAATTTCCCATTCCCGGCGGACCGGAGCTGCGTGCCAAGGGCTGGCGGCAGGAGGCTCTGCTGCGGCTCTTGGAAAACGTGCTCTCGGTCGGTGAGGATCCCGACAATCTGATCGTCTATGCCGCTCTCGGCAAGGCGGCGCGCAACTGGGCGGCGCACAAGGGCATCGTCAAGGCGCTGACCGAGATGGACGAGGACCAGACGCTGCTCATCCAGTCCGGCAAGCCGATCGGACTGGTGCGAACCCATGACAAGGCGCCGCTCGTCATCATGGCGAACTGCAACATCGTCGGCCAATGGGCAAAGGCCGAAGTGTTCTACGAGCTGCAGCGCAAGGGGCTGATCTGCTGGGGCGGGCTGACGGCCGGCGCCTGGCAATATATCGGCAGCCAGGGCGTCATCCAGGGAACCTACGAGATCTTCATGCGCATCGCCGAGCGGCGCTTCGGCGGCGATCTCCATGGCAGGTTCGTGCTGACCGCCGGTCTCGGCGGCATGGGCGGGGCCCAGCCGCTCGCCGGCCGCATGGCGGGGGCGGCGATCCTCTGCGTCGACATCGATCCCGAGCGGGCGCGCAAACGCCAGCAGATCGGCTATCTCCAGGAGATCGCCCCCGACCTCGATACCGCCCTTGCAATGATCGATGCGGCGGTGAAGGACAAACGGGCGCTGTCCATCGGGCTGGTCGGCAATGCGGCGGAGGTCTATCCGGAGATCGCGGGCCGCGGCATTGTACCCGACATCGTCACCGATCAGACCTCGGCGCATGATCTCGTCTACGGCTATATGCCGAAGGGTATGAGCCTCGACCAGGTCAAGGGTTTGCGTGATGACGGCCAGGGGCAATTGATGGCGGCAAGCCGCGCCTCGATCGTCGAGCATGTGAGCGCGATGCTGGAGTTCCAGAAAAAGGGTTCTGAAGTCTTCGATAATGGCAACCTTATCCGCACACAGGCCCACGAAGGCGGCGTCGCCAACGCCTTCGACATCCCGATCTTCACCGAAGCCTATCTCAGGCCGCTGTTTGCCCGGGCAATCGGGCCGTTCCGCTGGATGGCGCTCTCGGGCGAGGAGAGCGATATCGCCCGCATCGATGATCTGCTGCTCGAGATGTTTCCCGACAACAAGATCATCACCAACTGGATCCGGCTGGCACGCGAGCACGTGCCCTTCGAGGGGTTGCCGGCGCGCATCGCCTGGCTCGGCCACGGCGAACGCACCGCGCTCGCACGGCGTGTCAACGCTCTCGTGGCAAGCGGCGACATCAAAGGCCCGGTCGCCTTCTCCCGCGACCATCTCGATGCCGGCGCCATGGCGCATCCCAATATCATGACCGAGCGGATGAAGGACGGCTCCGACGCGATCGCCGACTGGCCGCTGATCGATGCGATGATGCTCTGCTCGTCGATGGCCGATCTCGTCGTCGTCCATTCCGGCGGCGGCGGATATGCCGGCTATATGACGAGCTGCGGCGTCACCGTCGTCGCCGACGGCACCGATGCCGCCGATGAACGGCTCGACCATGCGCTGACCAACGATACCGCACTCGGCGTCATGCGGTACGCCGATGCGGGCTACGAGGAGGCGCTGGACGAGGTGGCGAAGAAGGAGGTGCCCTATCTCAGCCTTGGTTGAAATAGATCTAGAATTGCTATATATCATTGTCATATCTCATTGAGGGCTGTGACATGGAAACAGCAAAGATCTTCTGGTCGGGACGTTCCCAGGCCGTCCGACTGCCAAAGGAATTCCGTTTCGAAGGGGACAGCGTCACCATTCGACGGCAGGGGCGCGCGATCATTCTCGAGCCGAGTTCCGATGATTGGGACTGGCTTGCCGACGTGACCGGTCCGGTCGATCCCGACTTTGCGACAGCGACGGAAGAGCAACCTATCGGGCAGGAACGGCCTGAACTCGACTTCTTCAAATGAAATATCTGCTCGATGCGAATGCCGTTATAGCGCTGATGAAGGGCAACGAGCGCCTCCTGGCCGAACTGCGCAAACACAGGCCGCAAGATTTCGCCGTCCCGGCAATCGTCGCGCATAAACTCTTCTACGGCGCCTACAAAAGCCTGCGGAGCGATGAGAATCTGGCGCGGATCGATGCGTTGCAATTCGATATCCTGGAGTTCGACCGAGACGACGCGCGCAAAGCGGCGGAAATCCGCGCAGCGCTGCAGGCATCGGGAACGCCGATCGGACCCTATGACGTGCTGATTGCCGGGCAGGCCGCCGCGCGCGGCCTCACCCTGATCACCCGAAATCTCCGCGAGTTTGAACGCGTGGCGGACCTCCAGACCGAGAATTGGGAAGGCTAGCTTCAGCCCGCCATGGCAGCGCGTCAGGCGATCGGATTGGAGACTTCGAGGAGGTTGCCGTCGGGGTCCCTGAAATAGACCGAGCGCAGCCGTCCAGTCGCACCGGCGCGCTCGACCGGGCCTTCTTCGATCGCAACACCTGAGGCCCGCAGATGGGTGATGACATCGGCGAGTTGTGTCTCGGCGATGAAGCAGAGGTCGCCGGAGCCTGGTGTCGGATGTCGCGCCTTGGGTTCGAATTCACGGCGGACCTGATGCAGGTTGATTTTCTGCCGGCCGAATTTCAGCGCCTTGCGGCCTTCCGCGAAGGTTTCGACCGACATGCCGAGGATACGGGCATAAAAATCGCAGGTGGCAGCAATATCGGCGACGGTCAGCACGAGGTGGTCGAGATGGTCAATGCGAATCATGGTTTTCTCCTCGCAAAGTGCTGGGCGACACAGGCTGACATAAAGGCCAGCGCCAGCATGGCAAGCGTGAAGAAAACGACGGCGGTCCAGCCCTCCACTGCGAAGAACCAGCCGCCGGCCGAACCGATGAGGCTGGAGCCGACGTAATAGGCCAGCATGTAGATGGATGAGGCATGTCCCTTATTGCCAAGGGCAAGCTTGCCGACGAGGCCGCTCGCGATGGAATGGCTCATGAAGAAGCCGGTCGTCAGCACTGTGATACCGAGAATGATCGACGGCAGCGGGGCAAAGAGCGTGAGCGCGCTGCCGGCGGCGGTCAGCGCCAGGCCAAAGAGCAGCACTGGAAAGTGTCCAATCCGGTCTCCCAGCAGGCCGCCGATCGAGGCGGCGCCGATACCGAAGAGATAGACGGTGAAGATCAGGCCGAGCTCCGTCTGGTTGAGGCCGTAGGGAGGCGCCACGAGGCGGAAACCGGCATAATTGTAGATCGTCACGAAGGAGCCCATCGCCAGGAACGCGATGGCGAAAATGAAGGGCAGCGCCGGATTTCGAAGATGGCCGAGCCAGGCCCTCGCGTGAAAACGCGGGTCGAGGCCGGGCCGGCGGAGGAAATTCCTTGACGGCGGCAGCAGGGCGATGAAGCCGATCGCGGCAGCAAGGCCGATGGCGCCAATGAGGAAGAGCGCCGGGCGCCAGCTGAAATATTCGGCGAAGATGCCGGTGAGCACGCGTCCGGACATACCGCCGAACGCCGTGCCGCCGACATAGAGGCCCATGGTGGCGCCGAGGCCGCGCGGATCGACTTCCTCGGCAAGATAGGCCATGGCGACAGCAGGCACGCCGCCGAGAACGAGACCCTGCAGGGCGCGGATCACGAGCAGCAAGTGCCAGTTCGGGGCGAAAGCCGTGGCGATTGTCAGTACAGCCGCACCGACCAGCGATATCGACATCAGACTGCGGCGGCCAAGACCTTCCGAGACGGCGGCGGCGCAGACGATGGCAATCGCCAGGAAACCGGTGGAGAGCGAGAGTGAAAGCGAGCTTTCGGCCGGGCTGACGGAGAATTCCCGCGAGAAGACCGGCAGCAGCGGCTGCACGCAATAAAGCAGCGAGAAGGTGGAAAAGCCGGAGAGGAACAGCGCGAAGCTGGCACGGCGATAAGCGCCGGTGCCGCGTCTGAGGTAGTCCTTCTGCCCCGGGATCGCAGCCTTTGAAGTCTTCACGTCCTGCGCCGGCGGCATCTCTTCATCCTTGCCATCTGAGTTCATGCGTCAACCCGCCGGATCCCAATAGGGCGGATCGCCGAAGCTCTTCTTCAGGTGATCGGCAATGGCACGCAGCTTGGCGGAGGGATTTCGCCCCTCCGGATGGGCCATATAGATGAATTCGGATTCGGGTCTATGACCGACATCGATTTCGGCAAGGCGGCCCTCGCGGACCGCCGGACCGGCGATGAAGGCCGGCAGCAGCGCGATGCCGAGGCCGGCCATCGCGGCGTCGCGGAGCATGTCGCCATTGTTGATGCCGAGCGCGCGCTTCGCACGCACGACGACCGCGCCCTCCGGTGTCTGGAAGCGCCAGTCGGCAACGCCGCGATTGGTGTAAAAGATGCCGCGGTGAAGATTCAGCTCGGCGAGCGACGAGGGCGTTCCCTCCCGTGCGAGATAATCCGGCGAGGCGCAGAGCAGGCGGCGGCTTCGGGTGAGCTTCCAGGCGACCAGCCTGTTATCGGCGATCGGCCCATTGCGGATGATGGCATCATAGCCCTCCGAAGCGGCATCGACCCGCCGATCGTCGATATCGAGCGTCAGTTCGATCTCGGGATGTTCGGCAAGGAACGGATAAAGCGCGGGCCCCAGATGCATGCGGCCAAAGGTGACGGGGGCGGCGATGCGGATCGGCCCGGAGAGCGTTCCGCGCCGCTCGGCCATGTCGGCGGCGGCCTCGTCGACTTCGCGCAGGATGCGCGCGGCGCGTTCGAGAAACGCCGTGCCATCCTCCGTCAGGGTAAGCTTGCGCGTCGTTCGGTGCAGCAAAATGCCGCCCAGCGATTTCTCCAGTTCCGCCAGCCTTTCGCTGACGACGGATTTGGACAGCCGCAACCGGCGTGCCGCCTCGCTGACAGAGCCTGCCTCCACCACGGTGACGAATGCCGCAATGCCTTCGATCCTGATCATCGTTCGGCGTTTCCGAATTACAGTTCCACGATCTGGAGACTAATCCGAACGAAAGGAAAATGCCATCTTCCATTCATCGAAAGGGACGGCAGGGGCCGTCACGCAAATAGAGGAGATGGAACATGAACCGCTTGAACAACAAGGTCGCGATCGTCACCGGAGCAAGCTCCGGCATCGGCCGCGTCACGGCAAAGCTCTTCGCCGCCGAAGGCGCCAAGGTCGTCGTCGGCGCCCGGCGCCAGCGCGAACTCGACGGCCTGGTTGAGGAGATCAGAGCGGAAGGCGGCGACGCCGTCGCCGTTGCCGGCGACGTCCGTTCGGAAGACTTTCAGAAGGCGCTGGTCGCCGCCGCCGTGAACAATTACGGCAAGCTCGACATCGCCTTCAACAATGCCGGCATCATCGGTGAAGCCGGTCCGAGCACCGGTGTCTCGGAAGTAGGCTTCAGCGAGGCGTTGGCCGTCAATCTCACAGCATCCTTTCTCGCTGCCAAGCATCAGATTGGCGCGATGGCGGAAAATGGCGGCGGATCGGTGATCTTCACCTCGACCTTCGTCGGCTACAGCTTCGCCTTTCCCGGCGTTGCCGCCTATGCCGCCAGCAAATCCGGCCTGATCGGCCTGACGCAGGCGCTGGCTGCCGAATTCGGGCAGCAGGGCGTGCGCGTCAATGCCATCCTGCCGGGCGCTGTCGATACCGACATGTACCGCGACGTGAACGATACGCCCGACAAACAGGCTGCCATCACCAACATGCATGCCCTGAAGCGCGTTGCGACGCCGGAAGAAGTCGCCCGCTCGGTTCTCTACCTCGCCTCCGACGATGCGAGCTTCGTCACCGGCACGGCGTCGCTGGTCGACGGCGGCATTTCGATCACTCGTAGCTGAGATAGTGGGGCGATTATTCGCTGCGGGTTGGGGCGAAATGGATAGGTTAAGATGAGAGGGAACGCCGTGTAGCCCCCTCATCCGCCTGCCGGCACCTTCTCCCCGAGGGGAGAAGAGATTTGCGGCAACCTCTCCGTTCCCCCGCGACTCCCACAGGGCCTGTCACCTCGCTCGCCCGCGCGATTGCATGTTCTGCGCCAAAGGCTTAGGGTCAAGATCAATCAGAAAAAGGCGACGGGTAGAAGGCCATGGCTCTCAGCGGCAAACGCATCCTCCTCATCATCTCGGGCGGAATTGCCGCCTACAAGAGCCTGGATCTGATCCGCCGGCTGCGCGAGCGCGGTGCGAGCGTGCGCCCGGTTATGACCAAGGGGGCGCAGGAATTCGTCACGCCGCTGGCCGTCGGCGCGCTGGCGGCGGACCATGTCTTTGTCGATCTGTTTTCGCGGCAGGACGAACAGGATGTCGGCCATATCAGGCTGGCGCGCGACTGCGACCTCGTGCTGATCGCCCCGGCGAGCGCCGACCTGATGGCGAAGATGGCGAACGGGCTTGCCGACGATCTCGCCTCGACGCTGCTGCTGGCGACCGAGAGACCGGTGCTTGCCGCACCGGCGATGAACCCCAGCATGTGGGCGCATCCGGCGACACGGCGCAATGCCGCAACGCTGAAGCGCGACGGCATCAGCTTTGTCGGGCCGATGGCCGGCGAGATGGCGGAGAGCCGGGAGGCGGGGCTCGGGCGGATGGCGGAGCCGCTGGAGATCGTCGCCGCGGCCGAAGCCCTGCTCGACGATGGGGAAAAGCCGCTCAAGGGACGCAAGGCGATCGTCACCTCAGGACCGACGCATGAGCCGATCGATCCGGTGCGTTATATCGCCAACCGCTCCTCCGGTCGCCAGGGACATGCGATCGCCGCCGCTCTTGCCAGGCTCGGGGCGGAGGTGACGCTCGTCTCGGGACCGGTGGCAATCGCCGATCCCGTGGGCGTCAATGTCGTGCATGTCGAGCGGGCGGAGGAGATGCGCGATGCCGTGCTTGCGGCGCTGCCGGCCGACGTCGCGGTGATGGTGGCGGCGGTAGCGGACTGGCGCGTCGCCTCGGCTGCCGACCAGAAGCTGAAGAAACATCCCGGCGAATCCATTCCGACGCTGGCGCTGACCGAAAACCCGGACATATTGAAAACCGTCGGCCATCACACGATGCGGCCGAAGCTGGTGATCGGCTTTGCCGCCGAGACCCAGGACGTGGAAAGCAATGCAAGGGCGAAGCTCGAGCGGAAGGGCGCCGACCTGATCGTCGCCAATGACGTCTCTCCCGCGACCGGCATCATGGGCGGCAGCCGCAACAAGGTCAAACTCGTACGCCACGGCGGCGTCGAGCAATGGCCCGATCTGACGAAGGAAGAGGTCGCCGAACGGCTGGCGGCGCTGATTGCCGAGCGGCTCGGCTGATCGCCAGCGGTTCAGCTGGTCGCGAGCGGCTCGGCTGATCGCGAGCGGTCAGGCAGACATGGCGACCCTCTGCGGCTTGACGGCATCCCGCTTCGCCGGCCGGAAATCGGCAACGTCGATCCCGTCTTTGCCGATGGTGACGGCGCTGCCATCCGGGATCTCGGCCCAGGCATCGACATCATCGTTCAACGGCTCGGACACGAGGCAATAGCCGGCGCCGACAGGAGAGGCATAAAGCGTCGGCGCCTTGCGGTCGGTGGCATAGCGGATGGCATAAAGCGATTTGCCGTCAGAGAAGGCGGCGGTGAAGCGCAGCAAGATAGAGCCGAGAGTGCTTTCGGCCAGCTCCTCGACGGCACCGATCATCTCAGCCATCGCGGCAACCGGCGCCTCGCGCAGACCGAACTGCAGCGCCAGCAGGAACATCAGTTCGGAATCGGTCGTGCCGCCGCGGGCGTTGAACAGATCGTCGTCCAGCATCGCCTCCATCGGCCGGCGCAGACGCTCGAAGCCGGAGATCTGGCCATTGTGCATGAAGGACCAGGTGTCGTGGGTGAAGGGGTGGCAATTGTCGCGACGCGTGCCGCCGCCTGTGGCAGCACGGACATGGGCGAGGAAGAGGGGAGAGCGGATCTGCCGCGCCAGGCTCTTCAGATTGCAATCCGACCAGGCCGGCAGGATGTCGCGGTAACGGCCGGGCTCGGGCCTCTCCCCATACCAGGCGATACCGAAGCCGTCGCCATTGGTCGCCGTCTTGGCGCGGGTGGCGCAATGGGATTGTTCGATCAGCGAATGGGCGGGCGAGGATACCAGCTCCTCGAGATAGAGAGGGTCTCCGCGATAGGCTGCCCAGCGACACATGGTTCTTTGCTCCGGACCCCGCCGCCGCATCGGCGGGAATGCTCTGAATTGTCGAACGGCGCGGCTAACAACAGCTTAACGGCCGCCGGTTTGCAAATCGATCATGACGGATTCGTGACCGGTGGCCGCTTCAAATTCAGCGAAAGCCTGTGTTCTTTTGTGAACACCTGCTTTCGCCAAATGGGTGTATCGCGCGTAATTTCTGCTTGCATCCCGGACGAATCGTCCTACCTTTGCCCTATCAGCAACAGAACGAAAGGAAGGTGATCCAATGTCTAATGAGATTTCGGACCTCGTATCGGGCATGGAAGAGGTGATGAAAGCGAGGCAGCCCTCGCTCTAAGACCCGCCTTCCTGGGGCTGCTTTGACAGTCCAGGCCAGTTCGAGGCCAAACTCATGGAAAGGGTCGCCGAGGCGGCCCTTTTTTATTGCCTGGTTTCTCTCAGATTCCGCGTTGACGAGCGATCCAAGCGGCCTTATTCATAAAGTCATCAGATGACTATATGAATGGCCATGCGCGCAATCAGTAAGACCAATCTCGCCGATGCGGCGATCGAGGCGATCCGCAGCGATATTCTCGGCAAGCGCTGGGGGGTCGGCGAGAAATTGCCGAACGAAGCCTCGCTGTCGGCCATGCTCTGCGTCAGCCGCGGCACGGTGCGCGAAGCGGTGCGCGTTCTCGTCTCCCAGGGTTATCTCGAAACCCGGCAGGGGTCGGGCACCTATGTCCGCTCGACCCGCGATGCCGGCCGGCCGCTGACCATGGCGCGCCGCGCCAGCCTGCGCGACCAGTTCGAGGCGCGCCTGGCGCTCGACGTCGAGGCCGCCCGGCTGACGGCGGTCCGCAGGAAACCGGAGACCGTTGCCGAACTTCGCCGGCTGCTGGCCGAACGCGGCACCTATGACGGCGGCCACAAGGCCGGCTTCATCGAACGCGACCTCGCCTTCCACAAGGCAGTCATCGCCGCTTCGGGCAACCGGGCGATGATCGAGATCTATGATTTCTTCTCGGCCTCGATCGCCGACACGATCGCCGCCACCCTCGGCAAGGATATTCCCGAGCCGGACCTGCAGGCGCATGCCGATATCATCGACGCCATCGAAACCGGCGATCCCGACAGGGCGGATGCGGCGGTGCGCCGCTTCATGGCGCCAGTTCTCGCCGCCCTTGACCGGATGATCCTGTCATGAACACACCCTCCAACGATGCTGCGCTCGCGCTCGACGTCACCGACGAGCTGCTTGTAGACGCTGAGGCCGGCAGCCTGCCGCCGCCATTGGCAACACCGGTGCGGGGCGCTGCCGATCGCTTCCTGCTCGGCGCGAGCCTCGTGCTGATCGCCTTCAACCTGCGGCCGGTCTTTTCGAGCGCCTCGGCGCTCTTGCCGGAAATCCGCTCGGAATTCGGGCTAAGCGCGCTTGGCGCCAGCCTGCTGACGACGCTGCCGGTCGTCTGCCTCGGGGCGTTCTCGCCGCTGGCGCCGCGCCTTGCCCAGCGCATCGGCTCCGAACGCACGCTGCTCGGCGTTGTCCTGCTTTTGGCGCTCGGCACAGCCTTGCGTGGGCTATCCTCGGTGCCGCTACTCTTCCTCGGCACCGCTCTGGCGGGAGCCTGTATCGCGGTCGGCAACGTCCTGCTGCCGGGGCTGGTGAAGCGCGATTTCGCCACGCGCGCCGCTTTGATGACCGGCTTCTACACGATGGCGCTCTGCGCCGGCGCGGCAAGTGCGGCCGGGCTGACGCTGCCGATCGAACAGGCGCTCGGCGGCTCGCTGCAAGGCGCGCTCGCTGCCTGGGCGCTGCCGGCGCTCGTCGTCGGCCTGATCTGGCTGCCGCAGGTTCTTCGCAGCGGCGGCCAGGCCAGGCGAACCCGCCTTCGCGCCGATGGCCTCTGGCGGGACCGGCTCGCATGGCAGGTGACGCTGTTCATGGGGCTGCAATCGGCGCTCGCCTATTGCGTCTTCGGCTGGCTCGTTCCGATCTTACGCGAGCGCGGGATCGACGGCGTTACATCAGGAGCGATCGTTTCGCTGTCGGTGATGGTGCAGGCGGCATCCTGCCTTGTCGTGCCGCATATTGCCGTGCGTGGCCGCGACCAGCGGCTGATCAATGCCAGCCTCTGCGGCGTCGCCGTCACCGCACTGCTCGGCCTGCTGTTTGCGCCGCTTTCGACGGTGTGGCTATGGGCGGTGCTGCAGGGCATCGGCCAAGGCGGGCTGATCGCGGCGGCAATGACGACGATCGTGCTGCGCTCGCGCAATCCCGATGTCGCCGCCCATCTCTCCGGCATGGCGCAATGCATCGGTTATCTCCTTGCCGCCGTCGGCCCACTGATCGTCGGCCTCATCCGCGGCTGGACCGGCAGCTTTTCCTGGTGTGCGCTTCTCTTCGTCGCGCTCGGGCTCGGCGCGGCGCTCAACGGCTGGAAGGCCGGACGGGCACTGGAAGTGAATGTGCGCGCGGTCGAAAAGGTCTGAACCGCCCTCTCACTTCTGAGCTCACTGGTCCATCACCATCTCTTGATGCCGGTCGTCGGACGCGGATGTTACGCTATCTCAGCCTGCATCCGCCGGAGGACAAATCGTGCGCATACGAACCCTGTTTCTGCTCACCGCGCTTATGGCATCGCTCGGACCTGCCCTTTCCCCCGCGCAGGAAGATGGCGAACGCCGGGCGAATGTGGAGCGCAGCGCGCGGGCCGGCATGCTGAAACTGCTGCCAGACGATTCCGTCACCGAGCACGAATTGACGATCGGCGGCCGGAGAATAGCCTATGCAGCGACGGCAGGCACACTCGATCTTTTCGGCCAGGACGGCGCGCAGACCGGAGCGATCTTCTACACCGCCTATGTCGCGAAAAACGATGGACCTGACCGGCCGCTGACCTTTGCCTTCAACGGTGGCCCGGGCGCCGCCTCCGCCTTTCTGCATCTTGGACTGGTCGGGCCGAAAGTCCTCGATTTCGGGCCTCAGGCCCGCGACGGCGCCCATGCGAAACTCGTCGACAACCCGCAAAGCTGGCTCGATTTCACCGACCTCGTGCTGATCGACCCGATCGGCACCGGCTGGAGCCGGACGGCGAAGGCCGACGATGCCTCCAACTATTACAACGTCAACTCGGATGCCCAGAGCATCGCCAAGGCGATCGCGCTCTATGTCGCGCATAACAACCGTTCCAACTCGCCGAAATATCTGCTCGGCGAAAGTTACGGCGGCTTTCGCGCCGCCAAGGTCGCCGGCGCGCTGCAGGAAAACCAGGGCATCGTCATTGCCGGCGCCGTGATGCTTTCGCCGTTGCTGGAAGGCCAGCTGATGTTCAATGCCGATCAGTTCGCGCTCGGCGCGGCGCTCGAGCTGCCGTCGCTGGCTGCGGCCGAACTCGACCGGCACAATGCCTTTGACCAGGAGAAACAGAGGCAAGCGGAACGTTTTGCCCTCGGCGAGTATCTGACGACGCTCGCCGGCGCGCCGCCGACCGGCGCCGAGGCCACGGCCTTCTATGGCAGGATCGCCGAACTGACCGGCATTCCACAGGATATCGTCGCCCGCAACCGCGGATTCCTCGGCAACTCCTTCGTCAAACACGCGGACGGCGGCAGCGGCGAGGTGACAAGCCCCTACGACGCTTCCTTTGCGGCGCCCGATCCCTATCCGGAATCGGATTACGACCGCGGCGGCGACGCCATCCTCGACGGCTTCACCCGCGCCTATGGCGGCGCCTTTGCCGACTATGCCCGCAACGACCTCGGCTTCAAGACCGAGATGACCTATTCGCTGCTCGACGGCGACATCAGCCGGCGCTGGGAATGGGGCGGGCGCGGCGGCGGATCGCGCTTACAGGCGAGCGCTGTCGACGACATCCGCCAGCTGCTCGCCTCGAACTCGACCTTTCATCTGCTGGTCGCGCATGGCTACAGCGATCTGGTGACGCCCTACAGCGTCAGCCGTTATGTGATCGATCATCTGCCGCCCTCGCTCGCCGGCGGCCGCGTCGGGCTGAAACTTTATCGCGGCGGCCATATGTTCTATACCAAAGCCGATCAGCGGGCCGCCTTCACGGCCGATGCCAAGGCCTTCTACGCCATGCGCCCGGCCGGTCCGCCGGCGGACTGAGGGATTGCCGATGCATATCACCGGAGGATGCCATTGCGGGGCGATCCGCTATCAGGCCGAGATCGAGCCCGACCGGGTCTCGATCTGCCATTGCACCGATTGCCAGCGGCTGACGGGCTCGGCCTACCGCGTCACCGCACCGGCGCGGCCTGGAAGCTTCAGCCTCATCGCCGGCGAGCCCAAAGCCTACGCGAAATATGGCGACAGCGGCCGTCTCAGCCGGCAATTCTTCTGCCCGAACTGCGGATCCCCGCTTTATCGCACGGACGCCAGCGGCGGCGCGATCGGCATCCGTCTTGGCGGCATCGACCAGCGGCGGGACCTGACGCCGAAGAAACAGATATGGTGCCGCTCGGCCTTGTCCTGGGTGGAAAATATCGAGCCGCTGGCGAGGTTTGATGGCGAGGCTGAGCGGAAGGGGGACGATAGGAACTGATCAAAGGAGGCGGTAAGCCGCGCATTCGGTTAGAATGCATAGCTTGACTAATTTCCATGAGAACCCAGATGAAACGGCATGTGTCGTCGCATTTATATCAATACATCGCTGGATGAAATGGTAGGAAGTTTCCCCTTCGCCGAACGCGGCGTGATTGGCAGCTTGGGCGACCGGCTTCCTCGATACAATGGCTTTCCTGCCCAAGCTTACCCGATCATTATCCGCGATATCATACGGAGTCCGAATGTAACGGGACCGGTCTTTGCGCCAGCTCGATGGGAGCTCTTGCCGCCGTGGATGAAGCCGGGCCGACGTCAGCCGTTGATCAATGCTCGTTGCGAAGGCATTGCCACAGATGACCTGTTCCAATTGGCTTACCGGTCGCGCCGCTGCCTAATCCCCCTCAATGGTTTTTTCGATTGGCCGGCCGGCAAAAATAGTCAACCCTTTGCCATCTCCATGAAGGATGGATCGCCCTTCGCTTTGGCCGGCGTCTGGGAAATCTGGCATCACCCCGCCGGTCTGGATATTCGTAATTTCGCTATCGTCACCTGCGCAGCGAACAAGATGATGGCTAAGATCCAGGATCGCATGCCGGTCATTCTCCATCGGAAGGACTATCAGCGCTGGCTGTCCCGCGAGCCGAATCCGTCCGACCTGATGAAGCCCTTCGACGCCGAGGCGATGACGATGTGGCCGATTGCCCGCCGCGTAAGCACCGTCAGAAACGTTGGCCCCGAGGTTATTAATCGCGTTGATCTCAGCGCGAAAATGGTTCCGCAAGATTAGCAAGTTAAGGCTAATTGACCACCTCCAGAACCATGTCATTCTTCTACGTGCCGCGTGCCTCCGATTGGCGGCACGGGTAGTACAAAATGCCCCGCGCAGTGCGGGGTATTTTGTTTTTTGACTGCTGGTTCGACATGAACCAAGGTATGCGAGGCAACGCTGACCGCTTACGCATCAAGCATCTTTGGGCAAAGTGAAGGTTACCATTCACAGGTCCTGTGTTTGAGGAGTGCCCACGAATGGTTCTGTTGATCGGCAGAGGCCCTAGCGGAGGGCATATCAAATGAAATTAAGGCTCTGCCGCACTGACAGGAATCCAGACCCGAGCCGATGTGTGGTGGCCTGATGACAGCGCCAGGCAGCCGACAATAGCGACAATGGCGATTAGGATGACGGTGATGGGGAAGGCGACGCCGGATGGCTTATCTTCATGGTAGATCATTGATTGCTCCTGCGGCCCGGCGGCGCAATGCACCGCCGGGAAACGCCTGTTAAGCTTCGATGATGTAGACAATCGTCAGAGCATCGGGATCGACGATGACGATCCGGCCATCCGCAAGGATGAAGAAGCGATAGCCTTCATACTGCGGAACGATCTTGATAATGCGCGGCGGCAGAGGTTCGAGCCGCACCTTCTTCGGGATTTTCACCCCGACGGAGACCGTGAAATTCACCTCCTTCACCGGTTCAACCTGCACCTCCTTCACCACCGTTCGAATTTCCGTCTGCTGCTCGACTGAGATGTTGACGTTGGTTTCGGATGTGCTCTTGCTTGTCGTGGTTGCCTTCTGATCGGCCGGCTGCTTCGAGGCATCGCCGCTCTGCGTGGTGGTGCCGCTTTGCGTGCCCTCGGCCGGCTTGGCATCCTGCGTGCTGCTCTTCGTGCCGGCGGTGGCGCCGCCGCTATCGGTACTGCCGGACTTGGCGGCGGGCTTCTGTTCGGTGGTCGGGCCGCCGCTGGCGTCGGGCGATGCGGATTTTGTTTCCGTCGAAGACTTGCCGGAGGCGCTGCCGCTCGTCGAATTATCGGTCGAAGGCTGCTCGGCGCTCTTCTGCGTCGGCGAACCCTCACCGGATTGCTGCTGCGAGGACTGGCCCTTGCCCTGCGGGCAGGCTCCCGAAGCATCGGGGGTGCAGTCGGCACCGGTCTTGCCGCTGCCGGCCTGGGAACCAGTGTCCGTGCCCGTCTGCGAACCGGACTGCGCCTGGCCTCCGCTCTTGCTGTCCTGCTGTGCTGCGGCCGGCAGGGTTGCAAGCGGCGAGACGCTGAGAGACAGCGCCGCGAGAAGCATGGTGAGGTGGTTGCTCTTCATGATCAATCTCCGAAGTTGGAACAGGCCATGCCGCCCGCATTTTCATGCGGCGCATGCATGCCCTTATGGTTGGGGAAGACGGTTGGAGCCGCCCGTGGGTTATGGCCCGATGGTTATGGGATGACCTGGATGACCGTCCGCGAGGAAGGTTCGACGATGACGCGCTGATCGTTGACGATCGCATAGGCATATTTCGGATCATCGGGAACAGGCGTCACGATGACGGTTTCCGGAAGCGGCTGTCCGACGACGACCTTCTCCTTCACCACGACGCGCTTGGTTGGGGCAGGCGCCTGTTCGACATAGGTCACGACCTTTGGCGGCGGCGGATCGATGACGCTGCCTGCCACGCCGCCAACGATGCCGCCGACGGCAGCACCGACCGGCCCGCCGACAATCGCGCCCGTTGCGGCACCGCCTGCTGCGCCTGTCACCGTGGACGATTGCGCGAAGGCGGACGTCGACGCCAACACCATGCCGGCGGCAATTCCTACTGCTTTGATATTCATCTGTTTTCCTCCTTTTTGGCGGTTTATTCCGCTAGGGGTCAAACCGGAAAACGGAGGATGTGTTCCGGAGTTACGACTTCAGACGGGGGAGTATCGGACCTTGGTCCACCCCCTCGGGCACCGCTTGTTACTGCATAGGAAAGCGGCTCAGCATCCGATCCTGGACGTTTTCCCAGCCGACGATCATCGCTGCGAGCGAGATGACTTTTTCGCGGTCCGCGGCCTTTGTTATGTAGCCTTCAAGGACGACGACAGGGCCGAGCATTCTGATCTCGATGGCGCTGCTGTCGATATCGGGATCGGCAGAAAGGGTTGCCGATATGGTTGCGATGGTCGAGGCCGAGCTATGGCCTTCCGAGCAGCGCTCTTCATGATTGTTGGGGCCGAACTTCATATCCTCCTCCTGATCCGCCCCTCCGCGAACCTTCACGTTACCTCAAGTGGTATATGAGCAGTGAGGCCATCGCCGCCAATGCGACTTAGGTCCCTCTTTCCACCGACATCACCTGCGTTAGTTGCTCCATATCCCTCTCGAAGGGACATCAGGGAGGTTTTAGTTGTTAGCCTGAACTCCAGTCAGAACCTCCCTGGTGACACCAAGTTGTCGATCCCTGGTGAGAACAATGGCAATGCCGTCAACCGGTTTAGTGGATTGGCACAGAAGCGAAGACTTCGCTCCCCTGATGCTTGTGATGAGCGGACCAGAAAAACACAGGTTGGTTCGATCACTGGGTGAGGTTGCCGATGCGTTAATCAACGCCTGGCCGACCGATGATGGCAAGGAATACGTTGCGGCGATAAAAACGTGCCTGGACGCCATCCAGGGCCACATTCCGGTCAAGGTGGCGCGTGCGGCCCTCATTCGTGCTGCGGACGAGGCGCGGATTCGAGTGATTGCCGTCGTCGACTAGCAGAACGCGCTTGCGTAAGCCAACGTAATCTCGAATCGAAAGGCTGACTACGTCAAGTAGAATCGCGGGCCTTGGAAGCGGGCCCGCGATCCTTTGAAGTTATTCGATAACCTCGATCACCGCGCGGGTCTTCGGATTGACGAGCACGCGCTTTTTGTTGACGACCACATAGCCGTAATCAGGTTGATCGGGGATTGTGTGGATCTCGACGGTGTCAGGAAGCGCCGTGCCAACTGCAACCTCACCTTCAAACGTGACGGACGGCGTTTCCTGTTTCATGACATAGGTTTTGACCTCGCCAGGAACGACGACCGTCGTGGTCTGCGCGACCGCAACTCCCCCGAATGACAGAACCAGCGATACGGCAGAGATGACCAGTATTTTCATGTTATCCTCCCAGGATCTTGATGTCCTGGCAAAACTCTACCGATAGGATAAAGTTCCTCCGCTACACGAAATGCCTGCGGAACGGCACCATGATGGCCGCGATGGAAACGGCCGTTTCCGGGCTCGGCATCACCTTCCTGCCGATATCCGTCTGTGAAACGGCGCTGGCGACTGGGCGGTTGGTACGGCTGCTGCCGGAATGGACGGCCGGCGGCATCGAAACGACGATCCTGATGCCGCATCGGCGCGGCCAACTGCCGGCGGTGCGCGCCGTCGTCGATTTTCTGGCGGAACGACTTGCCGAGGGATGATCACGCCGCCTTGGCGGCGTGATATTCCTTGATGGCGACCATCTTGATCGTCGGATAACGCTCCGCCTCGTAGCGCAGCGAGAACGCGTCCTGGGCGAGGAAGACGGGATCGCCATCGAGATCGCGGGCGATATCGCCGCGTTTGACGGTGAGGAATTTTTCCAGATCGGCCGGCTGATCGGCGGAGATCCAGCGACAGACGGAGAAACGCGACATTTCGAAGGAGACCGGCAGGCCGTATTCGGCCATCAGCCGCTCCTTCAAGACGTCGAGCTGAAGGGCGCCGACGACGCCGACGATCGCCGGCGAGCCGTCTTCCGGCGAGAACAGCTGGACGACGCCTTCTTCGGCCATCTGCTGCAGCGCTTCCTTGAGCTTCTTCGCCTTCATCGCGTCTTCCAGCCGCACGCGGCGCAGAATTTCCGGCGAGAAGTTGGGAACGCCCTGGAAGACCAGGGCTTCGCCTTCGGTCAGCGTATCGCCGATCCGGAGCGTGCCGTGGTTTGGAATGCCGACGACGTCGCCGGCATAGGCGGTGTCGGCGAGCTGGCGCTGCGAGGCGAAGAAGAATTGCGGCGCCGTCAGGCCGAGCTGCTTGCCGGTGCGGGCGAGCCTTGCCTTCATGCCGCGCTCGAGCTTGCCCGAGCAGATGCGGGCAAAGGCGATGCGGTCGCGGTGGTTCGGGTCCATGTTCGCCTGGATCTTGAAGACGAAGGCCGTCATCTTGTCGTCGGTGGCATGCACGGTCCTGGTGTCGGCGACCTGGTCGCGCGGCGGCGGCGCGAATTCGCCGAGCGCGTTGATAAGGTCGCGAACGCCGTAATTGCGCAGCGCCGAGCCGAAGAAGACAGGCGTCATATGGCCTTCGAGGAAGGAACCGCGGTCGAAGGGGCGGCAGGCCTCGATCGCCAGCTCGGTCTCGTCGATGAAGGCCTGACGTTCGTTTTCCGGCAGTCTGTCGGCGACGGCCCGCGGCCCGTTGACGGGCGTGGTCTCGACCTCGGTGTCGGATCCGCGGGCGGTGCTGTTGGCCAGATGATAGGAGCCGCAGAAGGTCTTCGAGCGGCCGATCGGCCAGGTGATCGGCGCCGTATCGAGCGCCAGCTTCTCCTCGACCTCGTCGAGGATCTCGAAGGGATCGCGGCTTTCCCTGTCCATCTTGTTGATGAACGTGATGATCGGGATATCGCGCATGCGGCAGACTTCGAAGAGCTTCAGCGTGCGCGGCTCGATGCCCTTGGCGGCATCGATGACCATGACGGCGGCATCGACGGCGGTCAGCGTGCGATAGGTGTCGTCGGCGAAATCCTCGTGGCCCGGCGTGTCGAGGATGTTGAAGACATTGTCGTTATATTCGAAGGTCATCACCGAGGTGACCACCGAGATGCCGCGCTCGCGTTCGATCTTCATCCAGTCGGAGCGCGTCTGCATGCGGTCCTTCTTCGCCTTGACTTCGCCGGCCAACTGAATGGCGCCGCCGAACAGTAGCAGCTTTTCGGTAAGCGTCGTCTTGCCCGCGTCCGGGTGGGCGATAATAGCGAATGTGCGGCGGCGGGAGACCGCCTCGGCGAGACTTTCGGCCATAATGTGAATCCTGTGGAATTGCGGCGTATCTAACGATTAAAGCCCGGTAATGCAATTGACCTCGTCCGCTGAGGCGCAAAGTAATGGGCCATGACCATTCATCACGATCTCAGCCCGACGCTGAACCTCATCCGCCTGGCCAATGGCGAAGGCCTCGATCTGCCCGCGTATGAAAGCAAGGGCGCGGCTGGCATGGACCTGCGCGCCGCCGTTGCCGACGGCGAACCGCTGACGCTCTCGCCCGGCAAGCGGGCGCTGGTGCCGACCGGTTTCATCTTCGAAATCCCCGAAGGTTTCGAGGGCCAGGTGCGGCCGCGCTCCGGCCTTGCCTTCAAGCACGGCATCACCTGTCTCAACTCACCGGGCACCGTCGACAGCGACTATCGCGGCGAGGTGAAGGTGCTGCTCGCCAATCTCGGCGACGAAGCCTTTGTCATCGAACGCGGCATGCGCATCGCCCAGATGGTGATCGCGCCGGTAACCCAGGCGCGGATTGCCGAGATCACCGAGGCAAGCGAAACGGCGCGCGGCGCAGGCGGCTTCGGCTCCACTGGCGTGTGATGGCAAAGCGCCTCGACAGCGCTGGCCTGACCTTCCGGCAGGATTACTTCGGCGATCCCGCCGGCTGGGCGGCGCTGGTCTGCCTGCTTCAGGATATTTTCGGCATCGACATTGGACCGTTGCAGCAGCTCGGCGGACCCGACCCCGCCAGCATGCCCTTCGGCTGGTTCGATGCCGGGGGCGAGCTTGCGGCCAATATCTCGGCCTTTGCGCTGCCCTTCGTCATCAATGGCAGGGTTGTGCATGCGGCTGGCCTGCAGTCCGGCGCGGTGCGGCCACAGTGGCGCGGTCGCGGGCTATATCGCGATCTGACGGCAAAGGCACTTGACTGGTGCGACCAGCAAGGCTTCGAAGCCGTCATCCTCTATACCGATAAGCCGTCGCTTTACGAAGCATACGGTTTTCGCTCGATACCGCTGCATCGATATGAGGGAGCGGCGCCCGCCCCTTCCACACCAGCCGCACCTGCCCGGTGGCTTCTGCCGACGGCTTCAGGTGATCTTGCCCTGCTGCAATCGCTGCTGAAAAATCGAACCCCGGTTTCGGCTTCACTTGGTGTGACGGCCAATGCGGCGATGTTTCTGATCAACACGCAGCTCGATGCCGATGTCCGCATCAGTTTCCTGGAGGACCAGCAGGCTGCAGTCGCCTGGAAGATCGACGACGCGGGCCGCTTCAGCCTTATCGATGTCGTGGCGGCGGAGATCCCGACGCTTGCCGCGATCCTTGGCGGACTGGAGGTGGCACCGGCCTCCGCCGAGGTGTTCTTCCGTCCGGACAAACTCTGCTGGCCGAGTGTGCCGCGACCATTGGAGAGCGGGACGAGGCTGATGCTACGGGGGCTTGGCGATATCGCCCTAACCTCTCCGGCGATGCTGTCGCCGATGGCGGATTTTTAGAGGATACCGCCCAGCCGATCGCTATCTTTTCCGCGAAAGCGGCGGCAGACGGCGTTTGACCGGTGACGACTTGATCATCGAGGTGTTGGTCTCCGCCCGTTCGGCGACCTTGTCGAGAATACCGTCCAGCTCCGCCATCGAGCGGATGACCAGGCGGGCGATGAAGCAATCGTCGCCCGTCACCTTGTCGCATTCGACGATTTCGGGAATGTCCTGGATGATGCGCTCGACGATGTGCAACTGTCCCGGCAGCGGGCGCACCCGCACGATCGCCTGCAGGGGATAACCGACTGCGGCGGGGTCGAGATCGATGGTGAAGGCCTTGATGACGCCGCGCTCCTCCAGCCGGCGCAGGCGCTCGGCGGCACTCGGCGAAGACAGCCCGACCTCCTGCGCCAGCTCCTTCAGCGAGATCCGCGCATTGCCGGCGAGCGCCTCCATAATGGCCTGATCGATTTCGTCGAGCGGCTGCATCTCATTAGCCATATCAGTCACATTCCCTTTTATTATTAGGCACGACAGCCAATCACCCTTCCAATTCTTATATAAAATGGCGGGACCGCGCAATATCCTGATGCCACCATAAAGGAGGCGATCATGAGCGGCGATATCAAAAGAGGTTCGGTGGAAATGACGGCAGCGATGCTGATCTCGGGGACGATCGGCTGGTTCGTCGTCATGTCGGGCCAGCCGGTCAGCGGCGTGGTGTTCTGGCGCTGCCTGTTCGGTGCGCTCACCTTGCTTGTCATTTGCGGCGCTCTTAAGCTGCTCAGGCCCGGCATTATCACGCTCCGCGCCTTCGCGATCGCCGTCCTCGGCGGTATCGCCATCGTCTCGAACTGGCTGCTGCTCTTTGCCGCCTATTCGCATGCGACAATCTCGATCGCGACGACAGTCTACAATACCCAGCCTTTCATGCTGCTGGTGCTCGGCGCTCTCTTCTTCGGCGAGAAGATCACCGCCGCCAAGCTGTTCTGGCTGGCGCTCGCCTTCTCCGGCATGGCCGCAATCGTCGAGGCGAAACCGGGATCAGGCGCAGCGACCACCGATGGCTACGGCCTCGGCATCCTGATGGCGCTCGGTGCCGCCTTCTTCTACGCGCTCGCCGCCCTTGCCGCCAAATGGCTGAAAGGCACGCCGCCGCATCTGATCGCGCTCATCCAGGTCGCGACCGGCATGCTGATGCTGGCGCCGATGACGGACTTTTCGCAGCTGCCTGTTGACACCGGCGGCTGGACGATCCTGGTGACCATCGGCGTCGTCCACACCGGGCTGATGTATGTGCTGCTCTATGGCGCGATCCAGAGGCTGCCGACCCACCTCACGGGCGCCCTCTCCTTCCTCTATCCGATTGCGGCGATCCTCGTCGACCGACTGGCCTTCGGCCACGCGCTGCAGCCGCTGCAGATCGCAGGTGCGGCGACCATCCTGCTTGCCGCCGCCGGCATGAACCTCGGCTGGACGCCGCGCTGGCTGCGGCCGCGGGCGCTCCAGGGCTGAGCCAAAGCGCGTGCCATCAAAGCCGGTTCCGCCGACTCATTCCTGATGCTCATGGACCGATCAGCGCCACGGCATTGATGCAGCCGTAGCGCCTGCCTATAGCGAGGTTGGACACTCCAGTGGATATCAGAGATGAGCCTGACCGCCCTGTTCGCCTATGCCGTCGCATTGTTCATCGCCGCGGCCATTCCCGGACCCGGGATCACCGCGGTCGTCGCCCGCGCGCTCGGCTCGACTTTCCGCGAGACGTCCTTCATGGGCCTCGGCCTGGTGCTCGGCGACATGATCTATCTCACGGCCGTCATTCTCGGCCTTGCCTTTGTGGCGCAGACCTTCACCGAGGTATTCATCGTCATCAAGATCGCCGGCGCCCTCTATCTCGCCTATATCGCCTGGAAGCTCTGGACGGCGGGGCTGTTGCCGCAGGATATTGCGGCGAAGAAATCCGGCAATATCGGCCTGTCCTTCCTCTCCGGCCTGCTGGTCACGCTCGGCAATCCGAAGACGATGCTCTTCTACGTCGCGCTGGCGCCGACGCTGATCGATATCGGCAATATCGGTCTCGGCGACTATGCGGCGCTGCTCGCCGTCACCTTCGTCGTGCTGATCGTCGTGCTCGTGCCCTATATGCTGCTTGCCGCGCGCGCCCGCACGATGCTGAAAAAGCCGCGCGCCCTGCAGGCGCTGAACCGGGTTGCATCAGCCATCCTCGCCGGCACCGCCGCCTTCATCGCCACCCGTGCGGCCTGAAATAAATATCCGGCAAGAAACGGTTTCCAAAGGTTTTTTTCTCCGCTGCCCGCTCCCCCGGGATGAAGGCGGGCTAGCCTCTTCAAGCCTTTGATCCTATTCTCCTCCCGATTTCAGGAGCAGGATTTCAAAGGGAGAGCACCCATGTCGCACAAACCCGGCCGCGGCCGCATCTATTCCTCGATCACCGAGACCATCGGCGATACGCCGCTCGTGCGTTTCGACAAGCTGGCGCGGGAAAAGGGCGTGGTGGCAAACCTGATCGGCAAGCTGGAATTCTTCAATCCGATCGCCTCCGTCAAGGACCGCATCGGCGTCGCAATGGTGGAAAGCCTCGAGGCCCAGGGCAAGATCACATCAGGCAAGACGGTGCTGATCGAGCCGACTTCCGGCAATACCGGCATTGCGCTCGCCTTTGCCGCCGCCGCCAAGGGTTACCGGCTGATCCTCACCATGCCGGAAACCATGTCGGTCGAGCGCCGCAAGATGCTGGCGCTGCTCGGCGCCGAGCTGGTGCTGACCGAGGGGTCGAAGGGCATGAAGGGCGCCATCGCCAAGGCCGAAGAGCTGGCGGCCTCCCTTCCCGACGCTATCATCCCGCAGCAGTTCGAAAACCCGGCCAATCCCGAGATCCACCGCAAGACGACAGCCGAGGAAATCTGGAACGATACCGAGGGCACGGTCGATATCGTCGTCTCCGGCATCGGCACCGGCGGCACGATCACCGGCGTCGGCCAGGTGCTGAAGAGCCACAAGCCGGAAATCCAGATCATCGCCGTCGAACCGGCCGATTCGCCGGTGCTGTCAGGCGGCAATCCCGGCCCGCACAAGATCCAGGGCATCGGCGCCGGTTTCGCGCCGAAGATCCTCGACACCGGTATTTATGACGAGGTCGTCACCGTGACCAACGACGAGGCCTTCGAACAGGCCCGCCTCATCGCCCGGCTCGAAGGCGTGCCGGTCGGCATTTCCTCGGGTGCGGCGCTGACGGCGGCGATCAAGGTTGGCAGCCGGCCGGAGAATGCGGGGAAGAACATCGTCGTGATCATTCCGTCCTTTGCGGAGCGGTATTTGTCGACGGCGCTGTTTGAGGGGTTGGGGAGCTGAATAGCGAATAGCGAATGGCGAATGGCGAATGGCGAATGGCATGTGGGACGGATTGGCGTCAGGCGAGCCATTTAGCTAACTATTCGCTATTCGCTATTCGCGACTCCCTATTCGCTTCTACCTCACGCCGCAGCCGTCAGCCTCTCCCCAGCGATGCGATACGAGATCGCTTCGGCGAGATGCATTCGGCCGACCGTCGGTTTCTCGTCGAGATCGGCGAGCGTGCGGGCGACTTTGAGGACGCGGTGGTAGCCGCGGGCGGAGAATTTCATTTTTTCGGCGGCGTCGCGCAGCAGCTGCAGGCCGCTAGCATCCGGTTCGGCGAGTTTCTCGATCATCGCGGTGGAGCAGCGGGCATTGGTGCCGATGCCCTTGGCGCCGGCGGCCTCGAAGCGCTGCTGCTGGAGCTCGCGAGCGCGCGCAACGCGGCGGGCGACGTCGGCGCTCGCCTCAGCGGCCATCGGCCGGATGAGGTCGGCGGCGGAGACGGCCGGCACGTCGATGCGGATGTCAATGCGGTCCATCAGCGGGCCGGAGATGCGGGCCTGGTAATCGCTCATGCAGCGCGGGCCGCGGGCGCAGCTATGGCCCGGCTCACCCGCCATGCCGCAGCGGCAGGGGTTCATCGCCGCGATCAGCTGGAATTTCGCCGGGTAGGAGACGCGGTGATTGGCCCGGGCAATGACGCATTCGCCGCCTTCGAGCGGCTGGCGCAGCGCGTCCAGCGCCTGCGGCGTGAATTCGGGAAATTCATCGAGGAAGAGCACGCCGTGATGGGCAAGCGAGGCTTCGCCGGGACGGGCGCGCAGCCCGCCGCCGACAAGGGCGGCCATGGTGGCGGAGTGGTGCGGGGTGCGGAAGGGCCGGCGATCGGACAGCTTGCCGCCAGTGAGCTGGCCGGCGATCGAATGAACCATCGACACTTCAAGCAGTTCGGCGGGAGAAAGCGGCGGCAGGATCGACGGCAGCCGCGACGCCAGCATCGATTTGCCGGAGCCTGGAGGTCCGACCATCAGCAGGTTGTGGCCGCCGGCGGCCGCGACCTCGAGCGCGCGTTTGGCGCTTTCCTGGCCCTTGATCTCGGCAAGGTCAGGCAGGTTGGCGGCATTGGCGCGGATCGACGGCTCGGGCCGGGAGAGCACCTGCGTGCCGCGGAAATGATTGGCAAGAGCAATCAGGCTGCGCGGGGCGAGAATATCGACGTCGGCACCCGCCCAGGCGGCCTCGGCGCCGCTTTCGGCCGGGCAGATCAGCCCCTTGCCGAGCGCATTGGCGCCGATGGCGGCCGGCAGCGCGCCCGCAATGGCGGCGATCGTGCCATCGAGATTGAGTTCGCCGACGACGACAAAGTCCGACAGCGCATCGGCGGGAATGGCGCCGAGGGCCGCCATCAGTGCGAGCGCGATCGGCAGATCGAAATGCGAGCCCTCTTTCGGCAGATCGGCGGGCGCCAGATTGACGGTCACCCGTTTGCCCGGCAGCGCCAGGCCGGAGGCATGAAGCGCGGCCTGCACGCGTTCGCGGCTTTCGGCCACTGCCTTGTCAGGCAGACCGACGATCTGCATGCCGACCTTGCCGGGCGCGATCATGACCTGAACCTCGACCGGCACGCCTTCGATGCCCTGAAATGCTACCGTACTGACACGCGCGACCATATGCCCACCCTCGTCCCGCAAACTCTTAGAGACCGCCCCTGTGGCCGTGAAAGCCAGCGGTTGCAATCTGGCACGGAAGCAGGACTAAAACAAGAACAATAAAAGAACGCAGGCAGATAATCAGTGGTGGATGCGGTTGTACCCGATCGCAGCCTCAGCCGCGCTTGCGCTCGATCGCATCCCAGAGCAGGCTTGCAATATCGGCGCCGCCGAACTTCCTGACCTCGCGGATGCCTGTCGGCGACGTGACGTTGATCTCGGTCATGTAATCGCCGATCACGTCGATGCCGACGAGCAGGAAGCCGCGTTCCCTCAGCGCCGGGCCGATCCGCTCGCAGATCTCTTTCTCGCGCGGCGTCAGTTCGGTCGCCTCGGCGCGGCCGCCGACATGCATGTTGGAGCGGCTGTCATGTTCGGCCGGCACGCGGTTGATCGCGCCGGCGAATTTGCCGTCGACCAGGATGATGCGTTTGTCGCCCTTGCGCACGTCGGGCAGATATTGCTGGGCGATGAAGGGCTCGCGGAAGAGCTGGCCGAACATCTCCAGCAGCGAGGAGAGGTTGCGGTCGTCACGGGTCGAATGGAAGACGCCGGCGCCGCCATTGCCATAGAGCGGCTTCAGGATGATGTCGCCCATTTCGTCGCGAAAGCGGCGGATCTCGGCCGGGTCCTTGGTGATCAGCGTCTTCGGCATCAGATCGGCAAATTCGGTGACGAAGATCTTCTCCGGCGAATTGCGCACCCAGGCCGGATCGTTGACGACGAGCGTCTTCGGGTGGATGCGCTCGAGCAGGTGCGTCGAGGTGATATAGGCCATGTCGAAGGGCGGATCCTGGCGCAGCAGCACGACATCCATGGTCGAGAGATCGACGCGCTCGGACGCGCCGAGCTCGAAGTGATCACCCTTGACGTCGCGCAGCAGCATCGGCTCGACGCTGGCAAAGAGCTTGCCGTCGCGGAAGCTCAGGCGGTCGGGCGTATAGTGGAAAAGCCTGTAGCCGCGCGCCTGCGCTTCCAGGCTCATGGCGAAGGTGGAGTCACCTGCGATATTGATGCCGGCGACATGATCCATCTGGACCGCTACATTGGTGATCTTGGTCATTTCCGTCCCTCGCTGAATGCCGGACAGATGTAGGTCGGCCCGGCATCAAACGCAACGGCCAATCAGGGGCGGCAGAGGTCAGCGATCGTCAGGCCGCGATCCCCTGATTGCCGCCATTGCGCAGCATGTTGCGCAGACGATAGGCGATTGCCAGCGGCCTGGGGAAAGGCTTGCGCAGGAAGGCGACCTTGCGGACGTAATTGTCGACCCGCCAGCGTGCCCAGGTCCCACCGGCGAAGAAGGCGACATCGCCGGGGCGCAAGGTCCGTTCGGTGCCGTCCTCCGCGGTGATATGGACCTCGCCTTCGAGGATCATCACCGTCTCGTCCCAGCCGAAGTACCAGCGGAATGCGCCTGCCGTGCAGTCCCAGATCGCCGTCAGCGACGCCTCGTCGTGGCCGCGCGAATGTTCTGCCGTGCGCGCCTCAGGATTGCCGCTGATAATCCAGTCCGGGTTGATCGGCGTCGATTTCAGCGGCAGCAGGTCGCTCGCATGTGCGACAAAGGATTTGCCGGCCGGCGTTGCCGCGGCATAAGGCACCGAGCGCGCGGCCATGGCGACCGCACTTGCAAGCATCAGCTTCCAGGCCATGAAACAACCCCAATCATTACCCCTACGCAGATTGCGATAGCAGAGAGTCGTAAGAAGCTGGTTCAAGCCGAAGCTAAAATTTTAACGATCCCGAGACCACTCCACCGGGAGCTGCTAAAACGCATCCGGAAAGTGGCGCGGCAGCCGGCCGGGCATGACCGCGACGATATCGTAGCGCTGGGAAAGGCGGGCCTGATCGGCCTGACGGGCGAGCCAGAGATCGCTGGCCGCCCGTATCCGCTTCTGGGCGGCGACGGAAACGGCGTCGATCGCCGCTGCCTCGCCATGGCGGGCCTTGACCTCGACGAAGACGGCGAGATCGCCTTTGCGGGCGACGATGTCGATCTCGCCGAGCCGGGTGCGGTGGCGCAGCGCCAGAATGCGGTAGCCCTTCAGCATCAGGAAGGCGGCGGCGACATATTCCGACATGCGGCCCCGGCGCAGCGCCTTCCTTTTGAGGGCGGTCAGGTCATTATCGCCCATCTGCGCCCTTCATCTCCAGCAGGCGCTGGTAGAGCACCTTGCGCGGCAGGCCGGTCAGGCGGGCGGCCTCGGTTGCGGCCTTTGCCGTCGGCATTGATTTCGATAGATCGGCAAGCACGGCTTCGACATCGGCCTCATCCGCCTCGGCCGGTAGCGGCGGACCGACGACGAGGACGATCTCGCCCTTGACGTTTTCCACCTGCTGGTAGTGCGCGGCGAGCTCGGCCAGCGTGCCGCGGCGGAATTCCTCATAGGTCTTGGTCAGCTCACGGCAGACGGAAGCGGGCCGCGCCGCCCCCAACACGTCAGCGGCAGCGAGAAGGGTGGCGCCGATGCGATGGGGCGATTCAAAAAATATCAGTGTCGCGGGAGCCGCGGCAAATTCACCGAGACGATCGCGGCGGGCCTTGTCCTTGGCCGGCAGAAAGCCGGCGAAGAGGAAGGCGTCGTTCGGCAGGCCAGAGCCGACAAGGGCTGCGAGCGGCGCCGAGGCGCCTGGAATGGGGATGACGCGATAACCCGCCGCAATCGCCTGCTGGGCCAGCCGATAGCCGGGATCGGACACCAGCGGCGTCCCGGCATCCGACACCAGCGCCACCGAGCGGCCGGCCTCCAGCGCCTGGATGAGCCGCGGGCCGGCTTCATCGGCATTGTGCTCATGGTAAGCGAAGGGGCGGTTCTGGATGCCGTAGCGGTCGAGCAGAACGCGGGTGACGCGCGTATCCTCGCAGGCCAGCACGTCGGCGCCGGCCAGCGTTTCCAATGCGCGCAGCGTGATGTCGCCAAGATTGCCGATCGGGGTGGCGACGAGATAAAGCGCCGGCTCCAGCGGCCGCGCCGGCACCGCCATGTTGTGCAGGCGGAAGCTTCGCCTGGTGGCGTCCTCGCCTGTGGTTTGCTCGTTCATGCCCTTTGCCTTCGTGCCGCCGGCGCCTTGCCGGTTCATCGGCCTTTATGGGCGAGCGCTGCGGCTTCGGCAAGGGTTCGGATTTCTGTGAGGATTGCTCCGGAAAACCTCAAATGCGGGCGTCCAGCTGTCCATGCCTCTTGCAAACCGATGCTGAAGTCTGCCATTTTGCCCGTCCACTCCCCCGGTCTCGGGTCGGGAAAGCATTCTTCCGGCGCTCGACGCCCGGACTGTCACGGTCGAAAGCGGTAGCATCCCATGCGTATTACTATTGAGCGGTCAAACCTGTTGAAATCGCTGAACCACGTCCACCGCGTGGTCGAACGTCGCAACACGATCCCGATCCTGTCCAACGTACTGCTCAAGGCCGATGGCCAGAACCTCGACATGAAGGCGACCGACCTCGATCTCGAGATCACCGAGGCGACGCCGGCAAGCGTCGAACAGTCCGGCGCCACCACCGTTCCCGCCCATCTTCTCTACGATATCGTGCGCAAGCTTCCCGACGGATCGGAAGTGCTGCTTGCCACCAGCGCCGACGGCGGCTCGATGAGCGTGCAGTCGGGCCGTTCGAAATTCTCGCTGCAGTGCCTGCCGGAATCCGACTTCCCGGATCTGACCGCCGGCACCTTCACGCATAGCTTCAAGCTGAAGGCGACCGATCTGAAGATGCTGATCGACCGCACGCAGTTCGCTATCTCGACCGAAGAGACGCGTTATTATCTGAACGGCATCTTCTTCCACACGATCGAGAGCAACGGCGAACTGAAGCTCAGGGCGGTGGCAACCGACGGCCACCGGCTGGCCCGCGCCGATGTCGACGCGCCCGCCGGCTCGGAAGGCATGCCCGGCATCATCATTCCGCGCAAGACGGTCGGCGAACTGCAGAAGCTGGTCGACAATCCCGAAGCGATCGTGACGGTCGAGGTTTCCGACGCCAAGATCCGCATGACGATCGGCTCAATCGTCCTGACGTCGAAACTGATCGACGGCACCTTCCCGGATTACCAGCGCGTCATCCCCACCGGCAACGACAAGGAAATGCGCGTCGACTGCACGAGCTTCGCCCAGGCCGTCGACCGCGTCTCGACAATCTCCTCCGAGCGCGGCCGCGCCGTGAAGCTCGCGCTGTCCGACGGGCAATTGATGCTGACCGTCAACAATCCGGATTCCGGCAGCGCTACCGAAGAAGTCGCCGTCGGCTACGACACCGACGCGATGGAAATCGGCTTCAATGCCAAATACCTGCTCGACATCACCGCGCAGCTTTCCGGCGAGGAAGCGATCTTCCTGCTGGCCGATGCCGGCTCACCGACGCTGATCCGTGACACGGCCGGTGACGATGCGCTCTACGTGCTGATGCCGATGCGCGTCTGACCGGAACGAAGGCGCCCGTTTTCGGTTTTCCTCCTGTCAAACCGGAGGAGAGCAGAATGAAAAAGACGGGAGCGGTGCGTATCGGCATTTCAGGCTGGACCTATGCGCCCTGGCGCGGGCAATTCTATCCGAAGGAATTGCCGCAGAAGCACGAGCTTTCCTACGCCGCCCGCCACTTCCCCTCGATCGAGATCAACGGCACCTTCTACGGATTGCAGCGGCCCGAAAGCTTCGGCCGCTGGCGCGATGAAACGCCCGACGACTTCGTCTTCGCGGTCAAGGGATCACGCTTCATCACCCATATGCTGCGGCTGCAGGACATTAGGACGCCGCTCGCCAATTTCTTTGCTTCCGGCCTGCTCAGGCTCGGCCCCAAGCTCGGGCCGATCCTCTGGCAATTTCCGCCGAACATGGCCTTCGAACCGGCACGCTTTGAAAATTTCCTGTCGCTGCTGCCGCATGACCGCGATGGGGCGATCGCGCTTGCGAAGCAGCATGACGGCCGCCTCAAAGGGAGGGCCTGGCTCACAAGCGACGGGCGTCAGCCGATCCGCCATGCGCTCGAAATCCGCCATGACAGCTTCCGCTCGGCTGATTTCATCGAGATGCTCCGGCGTCACAAGGTGGCGCTCGTCTGCGCCGACACGGTGCAATGGCCGCTGCTGATGGATATCACCGCCGATTTCGTCTATTGCCGGCTGCATGGCTCCGAACAGCTCTATGTCAGCGGCTACGAGGATGAGGCGCTCGACCTCTGGGCCGAACGCGTCCGCGCCTGGGTTACGGGAGCGGAGCCCGAAAATGCGACGCGCGTGCTTGCGCCGCTGCCGGCGCGCGCCAAGGGCCGCGACGTCTATCTTTATTTCGACAATACCGATAAGAAATTGCGCGCCCCTGTCGACGCTGGCCATTTGAGCGAAAGACTTGCCGATCTCATGCCCCGTACCGGCCGAAAGGCCGCCTGAGCTGTTGATGCCGGTATCCTTGTTGCGAAAATCCTTGTCCCAACAGCGACAAGCGGCATATTAAGACAGTCGATCAACGTGCAGATGGGTGGAGAATGCGCTTACGGGTCAAGGTGAAGGAACACCTCGGGAAGAGATTCGATGAGGAAATCCGTTTCTTCAGGGGCATGATGCAGGGGCCGAAGACGGTGGGCTCGATCGTGCCGACCTCCTCGATCACCGCAAAACGCATGGCAAGCGTCATCGACATGCATTCCGGACTGCCGGTGCTGGAACTCGGCCCGGGCACGGGCGCCATCACCAAGGCCATTCTCGGCCGCGGCGTGAAGCCGGACAATCTCGTCGCGATCGAATATTCGACGGATTTCCACCAGCATCTGCTGCGAACCTATCCCGGCGTCCACTTCATCAACGGCGATGCCTTCGACCTGCAGACCACGCTCGGCGATTACAGCGATCGGACATTCGATTGTGTCATCTCCTGCATTCCGCTTCTGAACTTCCCGATGGCGATGCGCGTCTCGCTGCTCGAAAGCCTGCTCGACCGCCTGCCGGCCGGCCGGCCGGTGGTGCAGATTTCCTACGGCGCGATCTCGCCGATTGCCGCCAATCCGGACCGCTACCACATTCAGCATTTCGACTTCGTCGTCCGCAACATTCCGCCGGCGCAGCTTTGGATCTACCGGCGCGGCTGAGATGTTCGGGCTCTACATCACCCATCCGCAGGTCAGGATCGACGCCAACGTGCCCGTGCCGAAATGGGGGCTTTCCGATATCGGCGCGGCGCGCGCCCGCAAGGCGGCCGAGAGCGGCTGGGCCAGGCAGTTGCGGCGCATTGTCTGCAGCGACGAGACGAAGGCGATCGAGACGGCCGAAATTCTGGCCGAAGCGTCCGGCATCAGGATCGAGATCGTCCACGGCATGCGCGAAAACGACCGCTCGGCCACCGGCTTCCTGCCGCCGCCGCAATTCGAAGAGGCGGCCAACTGGTTCTTTGCCCATCCCGAAGAGAGCTTCAAAGGCTGGGAACGGGCCATCGATGCGCAGGCCCGCATCGTAGGGGCGGTCAACGCCGTTCTGGCCACGCATGAGGCAGCGGAGCCGATCGCCTTTGTCGGCCATGGCGGCGTCGGCACGCTGCTCAAATGCCATCTGGCCGGCCGGCCGATCGCTCGCGACGGCGACCAGCCGGGCGGCGGCGGCAATCTCTATGCTTTCAGCCTTGCGGATCGCCGCCTAACATGCGACTGGACACCCATCGAACACTGGCGGGGGTGACTTCACATGGACGCACGCGAGCGGCTGATCGTCGGCCTGGATGTTCCAACGATCGGCGAGGCGGAAAGACTGGTTTCCACGCTCGGCGACGACATTCTCTTCTATAAGATCGGCTATCAGCTGGTCTTTGCCGGCGGCCTCGAATTCGCCCGCGACCTTGCTGCCAGCGGCAAGAAGATCTTTCTCGACATGAAGCTGCTCGACATCGACAACACGGTTGCGTCCGGCGTCGAGAACATCGCCAAGATGGGCATGTCGATGCTGACGCTGCACGCCTATCCCAAAGCCATGAAGGCGGCGGTCGAAGCGGCGGCCGGCTCCGGCCTCTGCCTGCTCGGCGTGACCGTGCTCACCTCGATGGATGCCGACGATCTTATCGATGCCGGCTATAGCCAGGATCCGCACAGCCTGGTGCTGCGCCGCGCCGGCCAGGCGCGCGCCGCCGGCATGGGCGGCATCGTCTGTTCGGCGGCCGAAGCGGCGGAGGTGCGTGATGTCCTTGGACCCGACATGGCGATCGTCACCCCGGGCATCCGCCCGACCGGCAGTGAGAAGGGCGACCAGAAGCGGGTGATGACGCCTTTCGACGCGCTGAAGGCCGGCGCCACCCATCTCGTCGTTGCCCGGCCGATCGTCAAGGCGCCAGATCCGAGAGAGGCTGCCCGCGCCGTGCTCAACGAGATGGTGAGCGCGCTCTGGCCGGCAAACCGCTGAATTCAAAAACAAAGAGGAGGAGACCATGGCCAAGGGATACTGGATCGCTCGCGTCGACGTCCGCGACGCCGAACGATACAAGGATTATGTGACGGCCGCGAAGCCGGCCTTCGAGAAATATGGGGCGAATTTCCTGGCGCGCGGCGGCGCGATCACCGAGCTCGAGGGCAAGGCGCGCGCTCGCAATGTCGTGATCGAATTTCCCTCGATGCAGCATGCGGTGGACTGCTATAATTCGCCGGAATACCAGATCGCCGCCAAAATCCGCCAGGAGGTGGCAGATGCCGAAATGGTCGTCGTCGAAGGCGTCTGAGCGCGGTCGCATCGCCGGAATCTGACGGCGCGATGGGCCTTCCCGTCGCGTCGGGATTGGGCTAAGACGGGAGCCGATAACGCATCTCCCAAGCCTTTCGAGGAACCTGCCATGACCCTTGCCAACCTGCCGCCGCTCGTCACCGTGTTCGGAGGGTCCGGCTTCGTGGGCAGGCACGTAGTGCGGGCGCTCGCCAAGCGCGGCTATCGCATCCGCGTCGCGGTGCGCCGTCCCGATCTCGCCGGCTTCCTGCAGCCGCTCGGCAATGTCGGCCAGATTTCCCTCGTGCAGGCAAACCTGCGCTACCGCAACTCGATCGACCGCGCTGTCGAGGGCGCGAGCCACGTCGTCAACTGCGTCGGCATCCTGCACGAGACCGGCCGCAACACCTTCGACGCCGTTCAGGAATTCGGCGCCCGCGCGGTTGCCGAAGCGGCGCGCGCGGCAGGCGCGACGCTTGTCCATATTTCGGCCATCGGCGCCAACGCCAACTCCGATTCGGACTATGGCCGCACCAAGGGTCGCGCCGAAACCGCCATCCTCTCCATCAAGCCGGATGCGGTGATCTTCCGCCCGTCGATCGTCTTCGGGCCGGAGGACAGCTTCTTCAACAAGTTCGCCGACATGGCGCGTATGTCGCCGGTCCTGCCGCTGGTCGGCGGCGGCAAGACGAAATTCCAGCCGGTCTATGTCGAGGATGTCGCCGAGGCGGTCGCCCGCGCGGTCGACGGCAAGGTCGAAGGCGGCAAGATTTATGAACTCGGCGGGCCCGAAGTGCTGACCTTCCGCGAATGTCTCGAGACGATGCTGAAGGTGACGAGCCGCAAGAACCCGCTCGTCTCGCTACCCTTCGGCGTCGCTTCGCTGATCGGCAGCATCGCCTCGCTCATCCCTTTCATCACGCCGCCGATCACGCCGGACCAAGTGCGCCTGCTCAAGCGCGACAATGTCGTTTCCGCAGAAGCCGAGGCGGAGGGCCGCACGCTGACGGGGCTCGGCATCACGCCCACCATGCCGGCATCGGTGCTCGAATCGTATCTCGTTCAGTATCGTCCGCACGGCCAGTATACCGGCACCGGCAAGGCTGCCTGAACAATTTTGAGCATTTGAAATCATGCCGTTCGCCGCGCAGGCGGACGGCATTTTTCGTTGCCGTTGGAGCCAACGCCATGGCCGATCTCAGATGCCTGTTTACCGGCCGGATTTAAGCGCCGTTGCAGAAAAGACGCATCGGAAAAATTGTGGAATTAACGCCAAATTTAGCAGGAACATTTATTGCTATTTGCCATTCCACTGACTACCAAACCCCGCGCGTCTCCAACGGACTCGACGCCTGCGAAAGCGTGCGGCAATCACTGTGAAAGGCATTTCTCGATGGGCAAGTCAATCGCGCTCCTTTTTGCGTGTGCGGCACTGGTTATCATGGCAGGCTCCTTCGTTGCGCCCGGTTCGGTCGCGGCGGTCAAGGGCGACTGCTCGCCGGCCTACGGCGTCGATCCTTGCTCGACGGCTTCGATCAGCCACTGACGAAAAGCCGGCCCTTCGCGCCGGCCTCCGATCCAAACACACACCGCAAAGCGGATGCCGGACACCGGGCCTTTCAACCAGTCGCTCGACCTTGCCCGCGTCCAAGGATTGCAGCGCGCCTTGCGCCTCTTCGCAGAGACGCGCAGCACATCGCATTCACGCCGGGAGTTGCGTGAATTCGATGCGATAGAGTGCCTCAGCTGATCATGCCTGTCATCGCCATGCCGAGCAGCAGCACGCCAAGAATGATGCGGTAGATGGCAAACAGCGTAAACCGGTTGCTCCTGATATAGGCGAGCAGCCATTTCACGGCGATGAACGCGACGATGGTGGAGACTATGAAGGCGATGGCGAGCGCCGTCCAGTCTTCGCCGGCTGCGCCGCCATCCTTGAAGGTCTTCAGCAACTCATAGCCGCTTGCGGCATACATCGTGGGAATGCCGACGAGAAAGGCAAATTCCGTCGCAGCGGCGCGATTGCCGGTGCCGGCCAACAGGGCGACGAAAATGGTGGCGCCGGAGCGTGACGTGCCGGGGAAGACGCCGGCAACGATCTGGGCGATGCCGACCAGGATGGCGACGAACCAGGTGATCTGCTTATTTGGCGGCCGGCGGGCGGCGGCCCATTCCGCAAAGATCATCCAGATGCCGCCGATGATCAGCGCCCAGGCGATCGGCGTCGCCGTTTCCGGCAATTGGAAACCGAGTCTCTTGACGACGAGGCCGAGGATGGCGGTGATGAGAAAGGCGACGATCAGCTTGGCGGCATAATCGCGATTCTCAGGCTCGCGCCAGCCGAGCACCAGATCCACGAGACGGCGCCAGTAGATGATGGTGACGGCGAGGATGGCGCCCGCCTGAATGACGATATTGAACATGTCCGAGCGGTGTCCGAGCCATTGCTCGGCAATGATCAGGTGTCCGGTGCTCGAGATCGGCAGAAATTCGGTGATCCCCTCTATGACACCGAGAATTGCGGCATTGATATAATCCATACATTGTCTCCGGTTTAAAGTTCGGTCGACCTGAGCGCTTGGGTCGATCAGGCTGCCGTTTCCATTCGTTCGTTAGACCGTGTTTTGCCATCGTCAGATGGGGTAAAATCCGATTCGCTTGTATTGGCGGGGCCAAGCTCCTATAGCTTCAACCAATGAGTCACGACTAAGGCGCTATAAACGAGCTGCCACACAGTCCTGTAACAGCAATCACAAAGCCCGAGTATCGATGCCCACGCTTTATCATCATCCCATGTCATCCGCATCCCGCTTCGTCCGGCTGATCCTGGCGGAATACGGCTATCAGGCGGATCTGATCGAGGAGCAGACATGGGAGAAGCGCCGGGATTTCCTGGCGCTCAATCCGGCCGGAACGCTGCCGGTCTATGTCGACGACAGCATGCGGGCGCTCTGCGGCGCCACCGTCATTTCCGAATATCTGGACGAGACACACGGGGTGTTGAAACGCGACCGGCGACTGCTCGCCGAAGACCCTTTCCAGCGGGCGGAAATCCGCCGGCTGAGTGAATGGTTCATGCAGAAGATGGAAAACGACGTGACGAAGCCGCTCGCGCGTGAGCGTGTCTTCAAGTTGCAGATGACCGCAGATCAGGGGGGCGGAGCGCCGGATTCGAAGATTCTGCGCACGGCCCGCGCGAATATCCGCCAGCATATGCGTTATCTCACCTGGCTCGCCGGCTCGCGCCAATGGCTGGCGGGAGAGCGGATGAGCTATGCCGATCTCGCCGCCGCCGCCTCGGTGTCGATCCTCGATTATCTCGGCGAGATCGAGTGGGCCGACGCCCCTGTCGTCAAGGAGTGGTATCAGCGGCTGAAGTCGCGCCCCTCCTTTCGGCCGATGCTGACCGAGCGCGTGCGCGGCCTGACCCCCGTTTCACACTATGCCGACCTGGATTTCTGACGAGGGCTCGTTATGCCCGACAATGATGACAGAGAGCGCCGCCGCCGCGACAATTTGACCGAGTTCGTGCGGGCAGAATCTGCCGCCAAAGGCTTCGATCTCTGCCGCATCACGCGTCCGGACGCGATCCCCGACGCCAAGCAGCGCCTCGGCGAGTTCATCGATGCCGGGCGGCACGGGACGATGGAGTGGATGGCCGAGACGCGCGAGCGGCGCGGCGATCCCCGGACCCTCTGGAGCGACGTGCGGTCCGTCGTCGTCTTCGGCCTCAACTACGCCCCGGAAGAAGATCCGCGTGGCATTCTCGGCAAGCCTGATAAAGCGGCGATCTCCGTCTATGCCCGCAATCGCGATTATCACGACATCATCAAGGGCCGGCTGAAGGAGATCGCCACGCGCTTTGCGGCGCGGGCAGGCGCCGACGTCAAGGTATTTGTCGATACGGCACCGGTCATGGAAAAGCCCTTAGCGGCGGCAGCGGGCTTGGGCTGGCAGGGCAAACACACCAACCTCGTCAGCCGCACCCATGGTTCGTGGCTGTTCCTCGGCTCGATGTTCACCACCGCCGATCTTGCCGTCGACGCGCCGGAGATTGATCATTGCGGCTCGTGCCGCGCCTGCCTCGACGCCTGCCCGACGGCCGCCTTCCCGGCGCCCTACCAGATCGACGCGCGGCGCTGCATCTCCTATCTCACCATCGAACACAAGGGGCCGATCGCCCCCGAGATGCGGGTGCTGATCGGCAACCGCATCTATGGCTGCGACGACTGTCTTGCCGCCTGTCCCTGGAACAAGTTCGCAAGCTCCGCCTCCGAAATGAAGCTCAAGGCACGAGAAGAGCTGAAGGAGCCGTCGATCGCTTTTCTGCTGACGCTTGACGATGCCGCCTTCCGCACCTTTTTCAGCGGCTCCCCGGTGAAGCGGATCGGCCGCGACCGCTTCGTCCGCAACGTGCTGATCGCCGCCGGTAATTCCGGCGATAAGGCGCTGATTGCGCAATGTCGCATGCTCTCCGACGATGCCTCGCCTGTGGTGCGGGGGATGGCGGTCTGGGCGCTTTCAAGGCTGATGGAAGCTGACGAATTCGCGGCCTTTTCCGCACAAAGGGCTGATGAGAGCGACGACGACGTCTTGAACGAATGGCAATTGGCGGGAGTGGGCTGATGCATGTGATGATCTTTGGCTGCGGTTATTCCGGCACGGCGATTGCGAAGGCCTTCGCCGGCGACGGCGTGCGTGTTTCCGGCACCACGCGTTCCGCCGAGAAGATGGACGGGCTGCGAGCCAACGGCATTGAAGCATTCCTCTTCAACGGCGAGGCCATAGAAGAGGAACTGCGTCAGGCGTTGGGGGGCGTCACCCACCTCGTGCAGTCGATCGCGCCTGGACAGGCCGACCCGCTGCTGCGGCTGCTCAGCAAGGATGGCGCCAGCCTGCTGCCGAAACTTGAATGGATCGGTTATCTCTCCACCGTCGGCGTCTATGGCGACCACGGAGGCGCCTGGGTGAACGAGGACACGCCCTGCCTGCCGGTCTCCGGACGGTCGAAAGAACGGCTCGAGGCCGAAGAAGGCTGGCTGGCAATGGGCCGGCAGCGCGGTCTGCCGGCGGCGGTGCTGCGGCTTTCCGGCATCTACGGGCCGGGACGCAACGCTTTCTGCAATCTTGAAAAGGGGACTGCGCGGCGGCTGATCAAAAAGGACCAGGTGTTCAACCGCATCCGCGTCGAGGACATCGGCGCGGCGACACGTTTCCTCTCCGAGCACGGCCTCGGCGGCATCTATAATGTCACCGACGACCGGCCCGGGCCGCCGCAGGATGTGATCGTCGAGGCAGCTCGCCTGATGGGCGTTGAACCACCCCCTGAACAGGCGTTTGAAACCGCCGAGCTGACACCGATGGCGCGTTCCTTTTACGGCGAAAACAAGCGGGTTTCGAATGCGAAACTGAAGGCTGCCGGCTTCGAATTTTCCTTCCCGACCTACCCGATGTCGCTTGCGCAATTGTGGCAAGATGGACGCTGGCGCGGTTAGTGTTTGCAAACAGCTTTGCTCACCCAAAAGGAGTAGGAAATTCCTACTTTCCGATCTTCGCGGGATAATTTTCGCCGCTTATTATGGTTAACGGCCTCTGAATTTGCCCAAATGTGGCAACAAATATGGCAAAATCAGAAAAAAATTTTTGCGGTTTTTGTGAACGCCGGGATGTTTACCGCTTCTTCGGAAAATTCATTCGGATTTTAACTGATTTCATTATGTTTTTTTCCAGATTCGACGGCCGTCGCCTCTTTATGAAATTTTCCTCCGCACTCACAATTGTTACGAACTGTAATACTCCGTGAATGCCCGCGGCACTTTTTCGCCACTTTTTAACAGATTTAAGCCCCGCCGCCTGCAAGGGCGTGAGTTCAATAGTTGAGGGATACTCTGTTTTGAAGAAAATACGTCGTTCTATTATCGCCGCGGCAACTATTGCAGCCTGTTCTTCCATGCTTCCGGCGGAAGGTTTTGCTGGCAATGGATGCGGCGGTGCTTCATGGTACGCGCTTCGCTCCAAAACTGCTTCCGGAGAACGCATGAACCCTGCCATCCTGACTGCCGCACATCGTTCGCTCGCGTTCGGCACCAAGGTGAAGGTCACCAACCGCAACAACGGCCGCACCGTCGTCGTTCGCATCAACGATCGCGGCCCGTTCATCCGCGGCCGGGTGCTCGATCTGTCGCGCGCCGCCGCGCAGAATATCGGCATGGTGAGCTCCGGCACTGCGAAGGTCTGCTACCAGGTCATCAGCTGAGACCGCACACAACCGGCTGCGCCGTGAGCGGCGCTTGCTCTTGCCGTCAATCGCGGTTACCACGCGGTTGAGACTTGTGGAACACGCCGCCCGCGACCGTCGCGTCTGTGCGGGTCGTTCACAGGCCACGGCAACAGGAGAGATGTGAATGCGTCTGGGCGGCCGCCTCGAAGGGGCGATTTCTGTGCTTGCGGATATCGACGCCCGCAAGCGGCCCGTCGCCGACGCGCTGAAGGACTGGGGCCTTGCGCACCGTTTCGCCGGCTCCGGCGATCGCGCCGCGATCGGCAACATCGTCTACGACGCCTTGCGCATGCGGCTTTCCCATGCCTGGCTGATGGATGACGACAGTGCCGCAGCCATTGCCCACGCCGTCATGTTCCGCCAATGGGGCTTCACCCCCGACAGCCTTGCCGCCGAACTGGCGCACGACAAATTTGCGCCGGCACCGCTTCCGACCGAGACCCTCGCCGCCTTTGCCAGCCGTTCGCTCGACGATGCGCCGCCGCATATACGCGGCGATATTCCCGAATGGGCCCAACCCTCCTTCGAACAGGCCTTCGGCGCCGACTGGCTTGCCGAGGCACAGGCGCTCGCCACCCGCCCGACGCTCGACCTGCGCGCCAACGTCCTCAAGGCCTCCCGCGACAAGGCGGTCAAGGCGCTCGAAAGGGCCGGCGCTCACGCCGCGAGGATCGCCCGCTACGGCATCCGGATTGCCGCCGGCGAAGGCGCCTCGCGTCTTCCCAACGTGACAGCCGAGCTTTCGTTCCAGAAAGGCTGGTTCGAAGTTCAGGACGAGGGATCGCAGATCGTCGCCGATCTGGTGCTCGCCGGGGACGGCGAGCAGATCCTCGACTATTGCGCCGGCGGCGGCGGCAAGACGCTCGCCATGGCGGCGTCCATGCAGAACAAGGGCCAGGTGCATGCCTATGATGCCGATCGCAAACGGCTTGCGCCGATCATCGAGCGGCTGAAGCGGGCGGGCACGCGCAATGTCCAGGTGCATGACGATGCCAAAGGGCTTTCGGGCCTTGTCGGACGCTGCGACAAGGTGTTGGTCGACGCGCCCTGCACCGGCACCGGCACATGGCGCCGCCGTCCCGACACGAAATGGCGCCTGACGGCCAAGAACCTCGACGAACGCACCGCCCAGCAGCAGGACGCGCTGGCGCAGGCCAGCGGCTTCGTCAAACCGGGCGGCGAATTGATCTATGTCACCTGCTCGGTGCTGCCTCAGGAAAATGAAAACCAGGTGCGCCGCTTTACCGCGGAGCATCCCGATTTTCAGATCGTCAGCGCCCTGCCCGTCTGGGACGCGCTGTTCGGAAAGGACACGCCGCGTCCGCGTTCTTCCGATGGCCTGACGGTGACGCTGACGCCGGCCTCCACCGACACGGACGGCTTCTTCTTCTGCCGCATGCAGCGCGCGGGCTGATCCCCGCGGCACCCGCCGAGAGAAGCTCGCCGCTCGGCGGCCGAGAACGCTGATCTTTCAGGCAAATGCACCTGAAACGCGGCGGTTTGCCGCCCTTCTCCTTCTTAAAATCATTCCAAACTAGAGCGTTTGACACCAGTTTACTTTTGCGCGAAGACACGGAGCCGATTAGACGGAAGATCCGTCACAGGAGAGGATTATGAAGCTCAACAGCAAATTCCGCGCAGCCGTGCTGGCGATCGCCCCCGCAGCCCTGCTCGCCGTTCCCGCGCAGGCCGAGACCAGTGCTGGCGCCGTGGTGAAACATTATGCCGCGGTGGCGCACGCCAAATACGAAGACTCGCTGACGACGGCCAAGGCGCTCGACGCTGCGATCGACGCCTTCCTGAAGGCACCGACCGACGCGACGCTGAAGGCCGCCAGGAATGCCTGGATCAAGGCGCGCGTTCCCTATCAGCAGACGGAAGTCTATCGCTTCGGCAATCCGCTCGTCGACGACTGGGAAGGCAAGGTCAACGCATGGCCTCTTGATGAAGGCTTGATCGACTATGTCGACACCGCCTACGGCACCGAGAGCGACGAGAACGCTCTCTATGTGGCGAATGTCATTGCCAACAAGACGATCAAGATCGACGGCAAGGATGTCGACGCCTCGAAGCTGACGCCGGAATTCCTCTCCGGCACGCTGCAGGAAGCCGGCGGCATCGAAGCCAATGTCGCGACCGGCTACCACGCCATCGAATTCCTGCTCTGGGGCCAGGATCTGAACGGTACCGGTCCCGGCGCCGGCAACCGCCCGGCAACCGATTACGACCTCAAGAACTGCACGCACGGCAATTGCGACCGGCGCGCCGAATATCTGAAGTCCGCTTCCACGCTGCTCGTTTCCGACCTCCAGGAAATGGTGGACAACTGGAAGCCGGACGGTGCGGCGACGAAGAACGTCGAGGCCGATCCGAAAGCCGGCCTCGTCGCAATCCTGACCGGCATGGGCTCGCTCTCCTATGGCGAGCTTGCCGGAGAGCGCATGAAGCTCGGCCTGCTGCTGCACGATCCGGAAGAAGAGCATGATTGCTTCTCCGACAATACCTACAACTCGCATCTCAACGACGCGATCGGCATCGCCGCCGCCTATACCGGCAACTACACCCGCGTCGACGGCACCAAGCTCAGCGGCCCCTCGCTGCACGATCTCGTGGCCGCCAAGGACAAGGCGCTTGATGCGGAGTTGGAAGGCAAGCTCAACAAGACGCTCGACGCCATGAATGCCATGGCCAAGCGCGGCGATACGGTCGAGAAGTACGACCAGATGATTGCCGAGGGCAACAAGGAAGGCAATGCCGTCGTCCAGGCCGCCATCGACGGCCTGATCGACCAGACGAAATCGATCCAGCGCGTTATTGCCGCACTCGATCTCGGCACGGTTCAGCTTGAAGGTTCCGACAGCTTGGATAATCCTAACGCCGTCTTCAAATAAGCAAAAGGCGGGCCGCTTCGAAAGCCGGAGCGGCCCGGGCTCTTGAAATGTCGCATGCCCCGGCCCGCCGATTGATCGCCAGCGCTGCGCTCTGCGCCATGTTTGCCGGATTTTCCGCAGGCATCGCCAGCGGTTTCGACCTGCCAACCAAACGCACCGACCTCTCCGAGACCGATCTCAAACGCGTCGCCGACATCACGCGGCCGACGGCGGATTTTTCCAAGGCTGAACAATACGAAGCGATGCAGGCGGGGGCTACGACCTCGATCGATCCCGTCACCGAAGACAGTTTCTCGCATGTTTCGGCTAACATCCCCTTCGAGGAAGAGCAGAATTTCAAGCTCGGCAATGCGCTCTTCCGCAAGCTCTGGGTTTCCTCACCCTCTTCGACGCAGGCCTCCGACGGCCTCGGGCCGCTGTTCAATGCCCGCTCCTGCATGAGCTGCCATGTCAATGACGGCCGCGGCAGACCGCCGGAGGGCGGCCCGAGCGCCACCTCGATGCTCCTGCGGCTGGCGCGAGAAGCCAAAACGCCGGAGGAAAAAAAGGCGATTGCTGAGGCCGACGTCGTCAACTTTCCCGATCCGATCTATGGCCATCAGCTGCAGGATCTCGCCGTCCCCGGCCTTGCCGCAGAAGGAAAGATGGCGATCAGCTACCGCGAAGAGACGGTGACGCTCGGCGACGGCGAGACCGTGTCGTTGCGCCGGCCGCGTTACTCGCTGGTCGACCCTGCCTACGGGCCACTCGATCCCGCGACGACGATTTCGCCGCGTGTCGCCTCGGCGATGATCGGCCTCGGGCTGATCGAAGCCATTCCCACGGCCGACATCCTTGCCCATGCCGATCCGGACGATGCCGACGGCGACGGGATTTCCGGCAAGCCTGCGGTCGTGCGCGACCACCGCAGCGGCGGGATTGCGCTCGGACGGTTCGGCTGGAAGGCACAGAATGCTTCCGTGCGCGATCAGAGCGCCGATGCCTTTGCCAACGATATCGGCATCTCGACGCCGGATCGGCCGGATGCGCATGGCGACTGCACGGTGGCGGAGGAGAAATGCCTCGATATGCCCACCGGCGTGCAGAAACGGCTGGGCGAGGAAGAGGCGCCGGACCCCATTCTCGACCTCGTAACCTTCTATTCGGAAAACCTGGCCGTTCCGGCGCGGCGCAAGGCGAGCTTCCCGCAGACGCTGCGGGGCAAGCGGATTTTCTACGAAACCGGCTGCATTTCCTGCCACGTGCCGAAATTCGTCACCCGCCGGGATACTGCCGACAAGGCGCAGTCCTTCCAGCTGATCTGGCCCTATTCCGACTTTCTCCTGCACGATATGGGCGAGGGCCTTGCCGACGGGCAGCAGGTCGGCCTTGCAAGCGGACGTGAATGGCGCACGCCGCCGCTATGGGGTATAGGACTGACCCGGACTGTCAGCGGACACAGCTTTTTCCTGCATGACGGCCGTGCGCGTGATCTCACCGAGGCGATCCTCTGGCACGGCGGCGAAGCTGAAAAGGCCCGCAACGCTTTCTCCTCCCTGCCGAAAGACGACAGGGCGGCCCTGATTACATTCCTGGAGTCACTTTGATGCGCCTTTGGCACCCCCTGCTCTGCCTCACTCTGATCGGCCTTGCCACAGCGGCGGCCGCCCAGACCGCTGCCCCTTCGGCAGGGCTGAACGAGGATGCCGTTCCTGCCGTGATGCAGCGCGCTGTCGATGAGGTGATCCGCCCGGGCTATCGCAACATGCAGCAATCGGCGGCCCGGTTGACGACGGCGATGAAGGATCTCTGCGACGGCGGCACGCAGCAGACGCTCGACAAGGCGAAATCCGCTTTCGACGACACGATCCGCTACTGGTCGATAATCGAGATAGTCCAGACCGGACCCGTCATCCAGGACAATCTCTTCGAGCACATCCTGTTCTATCCCGACCGCAAGGGCGTCGGCCTGAAGCAGGTGCAGGCGCTGATCGCCAAGGCCGATCCGAAGGATGCGACCGTCGATGCGATCGCCGGCAAGAGTGTGGCGCTGCAGGGCCTGACGGCGTTGGAATACGTGCTTTACGGCAACGGTTCCGAGGACCTCATCAAGCAGAAGGGCGGCTTCCGCTGCCTTTACGGCCAGGCGGTCGCAGGCAATATCCAGCGCGAGGCCGGCGAAGTCGTCGCCGCCTGGGAAAAACCCGACGGGGTGCAGGCGAGCTGGAAACATCCGGGTCCGCAGAGCAATGATTTCATGGACAACAAGGAAGCCGTGACCGCGCTGCTCGGCATTCTTGTCCACGGTGCCGAAAATGTCCGCGACCAGCGGCTGGAACAGTTCTACAAGGGCAAGGATACGGCGCCGCGCCCGCGTATGGCGATCTACTGGCGTTCGAAGAACACCTGGAAGTCCATGGCCGCCAATCTGGAGGGCCTGCGCACGCTCTGGCAGAAGGCCGGCATGGCCGAGCTTCTGCCGCCGGACAAACGGTCGATCGCCGCGTCGATCGACGAGGATTTCAAATCGCTGCTCGACAGCGTGCCGAAGCTCAATCCCGACATCGACGTCGCCACCAGCGATGCCGAGAAGGCCAAGCTCGACGCGTTGCTTGTCGAAAGCCGCGAGCTGATCACCAGGATCAGCGACGACTATGGCGCGGCCATTGGCCTTTCGGCCGGCTTTTCCTTTTCGGACGGAGACTAACCCATGCGAAGCACCACGATCGACCGACGCAGTTTCGTCAAGGCAGCAGGGATCGGCTTCCTGGCGAGCCTGGCGCCAAGGTCGCTGATGGCCCTGGAGCGGAGCGACGCGATCTATGCCTCCGGCATTCGGACGGGCGATGGTTCCTTTGCCGTCGCGACCGTGACCGAGCGCGGCGAAATTGTCGATCAGGTGGCGCTTCCCGCCCGGGCGCACGGCATGGCCTTCAGTGCGGCCACCGGCAAGGCCGCCGCCTTCGCCCGGCGCCCCGGCACCTATGCAATGATCTTCGATCCGAGGAACAAGGGCGAGCCGGTCGTCATCAACTCCCGGGAAGGCCGGCACTTTTACGGCCATGGCGCCTTTTCTCCCGATGGCCGCATCCTCTACGCCAGCGAGAACGATTTCGACGGCAATCGCGGCATGATCGGCCTCTATGACGCAACCGACCGCTTCACCCGCATTGGCGAATTCGAGACCTGCGGCATCGGCCCGCACGACATGACGGTCTCCGAAGACGGACGCCTGCTCATCGTCGCCAATGGCGGCATCGAGACACATCCGGATTTCGGCCGCATCAAGCTCAATCTCGGAGAGATGCAGCCGTCGCTGGCCCTGATCGACGCGGCAAGCGGCGCGCTCGTCGAAAAACATCTGCTGCCGGCGGAATGGTCGGCGCTCTCCACCCGTCACGTCGACCTCGACGGCGACGGCCGCATCTGGTTCGCCTGCCAGTACGAAGGCCACCGCAAGGACCTGCCGCCGCTTGTGGGCCATTTCGCCAAGGGCGAGGATCTCACCTTCATCGACCTGCCGGAGGAGACGACACGCAGGCTTGCCAATTACGTCGGCGCGATCGCCGTCAACCGCAGCGCGGGCCTCGTCGGCGTGACGTCGCCGAAGGGCGGCGCCTCGGTGACCATCGACGCCAGGACGGGCAAGGTGCTGTCCGAGACGATCATTGCCGATGCGGCGGGAATCGCGCCGGCCAAGGGCGGCTTTGCCGTCTCCTCCTATGATGGCGATTTCCTGTCGACCCGCAGCGACGTCGCCTGGGATCAGCACATCGTGCGGATCTAGAGCCTTTCCTGGTCAGATTGAATCATTCTGTTGGCTCAAACGGAGTCGGATGGTCGACCGGCCGGCGCGCGTCGTAGCCGAGCTCTACGGCCAAGCCGGCCGGTCGATCAGCCGGCCCGTTTCAGCCAACCCGAAGGGCCGGGCATCTTTCCGCCAGGATCAAAGGCGATCGGCTCGGACGTACCTTGGGGTATGCCCGTCGCCAATCGCCTTTGCCCTGACGAAAACCTGCTCCGGCAGAATGCTTCAATCTGACTAGGAAAGGCTCTAGTCCAAAGCGGCGGCATCACTTACCGGGAACGGCAATAGGCTTTCTGCTCGGCACTGATGCCCGATGCCGCCATCATTGCCGCCTCCTGCAGCCATTCGGGGTCGCGCGCCTGCAAATCCCGCAGGATTGCCGTGGCTGCCGCCGCATCGTCGGAATGGCAGTTGGCGATCTCGAAGCCCATCAGCTCGAGCATCGTCGGCAAAAGCAGGGTTTCCGGATGCTTGTCGATCTCGATCTTGCGGCTGTTCGGCGAGAGCCGGCGCACGAGGATGCGGTCGGAAACCCGGTAATGCGGATCGGCCGCGCGCGCCCGCCCGCTGGCGATCTCACCCGCGTGGATCGACACGTCCTGGGGCCTGTGGCATAGCGACCATGCGGACTGCACCAACGCCTTCGCCTCGCGCAGCACCGGTCCGCCCTGCCATTCGGCATAGGCAACGAAACGCGGCCGGCCGAGGCTGCCTGTACCGGCGCTGCGCGGCATCGGCGCGCGGGATGCAGCCCCCGGCGGCAATGCGTCGGCAAGCGCCGTGACATAGGCTGACGGCACCGGTTTTCGGCCGGGAGGCAGCATGTCATACTTCTCCCAAAATTGCCGCCGTTCGGAATTCGGCAGCATCAGCACCTTGCGCAGCCATTTGTGATCGCGCTCCAGAATGAGCGGCAAGGGATTTTCAAGGCCCCTGCGATAACCGCCGAGGATCAGCTCACCGATCTTGCGCACCGAGGGGCCGTCGCCTTTGCGCGCCAGGACGGCGCTGGCGGCAAGGCGCACGAGATCCAGCGCATAGGGCATCACTGCCGCTTCATCGAAATCATTGACGCCCCAGACCAGCCGGCCCTCGGCATCGCGCCAGGTGCCGAAATTCTCCAGATGCGTATCGCCGATGGCCAGCACCGCGGGCGCGCCGCCGAGATCCGGGCAGATGTCGAGGATGATCTCGCACCAGCGCCAATAGGTGGCGCGCAGGAAGACGAAACCGCCGCTGCGCATCCTTTCGTGCTTCTCGCTCAGATCCTTCTTGACGATATCGTCGCCTAGTTCCCCGGCCAGCCAGTTCTCGAAATTTCGAACCGATTGCGATATCGTCGTCATGCCGGCGGTGCTCCATCATATCGAGATTTGGTGCGAGAATACCCGCCCTGCGCGAAGCCGCAATCGCGTTGCAAGAGGCCGGCAGGTCTAGCAAAGCAGGCAGGCGTCACGATGACACGGCAAAGGGTTGCCCCGGCGACACGGCTTGCGCTTTCCAGCGCCGTCCCGACCGCATTTCGGCAATGTCCGGCTTGTCGAAACCGGCCCGCCATGCCACTTTCCCGGCTTCGAGAGGGGTAGCCATGAGCGAGACTGACAGGGGCGATTTCCGCGCGCGAATCCGCCGCAACTTTGCGCGCCAGGCGGCGATGCAGACGATCGGCGCAGAGCTGACGCGCGTCGAGCACGGCGTCGTCGAGATCGAGCTTCCCTTCGACGTCAAGCTGACACAGCAGCACGGCATCCTGCATGCGGGCATCATATCCGCGGCGCTGGATTCGGCCTGTGGCTTTGCGGCCTACAGCGTCATCGACCCGGAGGCTTCGATCCTGACGATCGAGTTCAAGGTCAATCTCATGTCGCCGGGGCGTGGCGAGCGTTTCCTGTTTCGCGGGGAAATCACGAAACCCGGTTCCACCATCATCGTCGCCGATGGGCGAGGCTATGCGATCAGCGACGGGCCGGCGAAGCTCATCGCCTCCATGACCGGAACGATGATGGTCATCCGCGGGAGAGAAGGAATTACGGGATGAAGTTCGAGCTGAAGTCGGTCGCTGGCAAATCCATGCTGTTCGTCATGGCGGCGGAGGCCGAATATGGCCCCTTCCTGCGGTCGCGCATCGAACCTTTAATGACAGGCGTCGGCCCGGTCGAGGCGGCGGTCGCGCTGACCAAGGCGTTGGCGCGGCTCGATGCGGCCGACGACCTGCCGGATCTCGTGGTTTCGCTCGGCTCGGCCGGTTCGGCAAAACTGGAGCAGACCGAGGTCTACCAGGTGAGCTCGGTGTCCTACCGCGACATGGACGCCTCACCGCTCGGTTTCGAAAAGGGCAGGACGCCGTTTCTCGACCTGCCGGCGGCGCTTGAACTGCCGCTGCGCATTCCCGGCATTCCCGAAGCCAGCCTTTCCACCGGCGGTAATGTGATTTCGGGTGCAGCCTATGGCGGCATCGACGCCGACATGGTTGACATGGAAACCTACGCGGTGCTGCGCGCCTGCCAGGGCTACAAGCTGCCGCTGATCGGCCTTCGCGGCATTTCCGACGGCGCAGTCGAGCTGCAGCATATTTCCGGGTGGACCGAATATCTGCACATCGTCGACCGCAAGCTCTCCTACGGCGTCGACAGCCTGTGCACGGCCCTGGAGGACGGCGTTTTCTGGTTCTAGGCTGCACACCGCGCCCCTTGTCAGACGGGCGGGGGGACAATCGGAACAATAAAAACCCGACGCCGAAGATTTCCCGGATTGCAAGGAGAAGCGCTTTTCATTAAAGCCTCGCCATGACCCAGACAGCACATCCCGACTCCGTTCTCATCGTCGATTTCGGCAGCCAGGTGACCCAGCTCATCGCACGGCGCGTGCGCGAGGCCGGCGTCTATTGCGAGATCGTCCCCTTTCAATCGGCCGAAGAGGGCTTCAAGCGCCTGCAGCCGAAGGCCGTGATCCTCTCCGGCAGCCCGGCGTCCACAGTGGACGAGGGATCGCCGCGGGCACCCCAGATCATCTTCGACAGCGGCCTGCCGGTCTTCGGCATCTGCTACGGCCAGCAGACGATGTGCATGCAGCTCGGCGGCAAGGTCGAAAGCGGCCATCACCGCGAATTCGGCCGCGCCTTCCTCGACGTCGACAAGGACTGCCAGCTGTTCGAGGGCCTCTGGTCCTCCGGCTCGCGCCATCAGGTGTGGATGAGCCATGGCGACCGGGTGACCGCGTTGCCAGAGGGTTTCGAGGTGGTCGCCACCTCTTCCAATGCCCCCTTCGCCTTCATCGCCGACGAGAAGCGGAAATATTACGGCGTTCAGTTCCACCCCGAGGTCGTGCATACGCCCGACGGCGCCAAGCTGATCGGGAATTTCATCCATAATGTCGCCGGCATCAAGGGCGACTGGTCAATGTCGGCATACCGACAGAAGGCGGTCGAGGAAATCCGCCAGCAGGTCGGCGACAAGCGCGTCATCTGCGCACTTTCGGGCGGCGTCGACAGTTCCGTCGCAGCGCTGCTGATCCACGAGGCGGTCGGCGACCAGCTGACCTGCATCCTCGTCGACCACGGCCTGATGCGCAAGGACGAGGCGGCCAATGTCGTCGCCATGTTCCGCGAACACTACAATCTGCATCTCCTGCATGTCGATGCGTCGGACCGTTTCATCGGCGAGCTCGAAGGCGTCAGCGACCCGGAGACCAAGCGCAAGATCATCGGCCGGCTGTTCATCGAAACCTTCGAGGAAGAAGCAAAGAAACTCGGCGGTGCCGATTTCCTCGGTCAGGGCACGCTCTATCCCGACGTGATCGAGAGTGTTTCTTTCACCGGCGGCCCGTCGGTGACGATCAAGTCGCACCACAATGTCGGCGGCCTGCCGGAGCGCATGAAGATGCAGCTGGTCGAGCCGTTGCGAGAACTCTTCAAGGATGAGGTGCGCGTGCTCGGCCGCGAACTCGGCCTGCCCGACAGTTTCATCGGCCGCCACCCCTTCCCGGGTCCCGGCCTCGCCATCCGCTGCCCCGGCGGCATCACCCGCGAGAAACTCGAGATCCTGCGCGAAGCCGATGCGATCTATCTCGACGAAATCCGCAAGGCTGGCCTCTACGACGCCATCTGGCAGGCCTTCGCCGTGCTGCTTCCCGTCCAGACCGTCGGCGTTATGGGCGACGGGCGCACCTATGAGTTCGTCTGCGCGTTGCGCGCCGTCACTTCCGTCGACGGCATGACGGCGGATTTCTACCACTACGACATGGAATTCCTCGGCCGCGCCGCCACCCGCATCATAAACGAGGTGCGCGGCATCAACCGGGTGGTCTACGACGTCACGTCGAAGCCGCCCGGCACGATCGAGTGGGAGTAGGGGGATTCATAGTTAGCTGTATCGAGCGGCTACATTGATTAATTGCTGGTCGAGTTGATTCAAGAAGCTAACAATTTAGAGTGCAGCACTTTCTTCAACGCGAAGATCGTTCAGTGTTCAGATTTCCAACGGCATTGTGCGCACCGATAGAAGCGGATCAGATAATTGGCGGCTTCCGGCGTCATCGTTCTCGCTGTCCGTCGCGATACTCTCGACGGTTCACGCGCACCTCGCACCTGAAGTCGTACGAACTTCGCCGCTCGCAGCGCATAGCGGCATGAGACCCGCGCTGACGAAGGTCAGGCTCACCCGGATGGGCGGACCGCCGTCGCGACAGCCGTCGCGGCTGCGCACTCGTCGAACCGCCCGACAGCGTCAGCATCGCGGCGACTTAACTGATGCGGGTTCCTTCTTCGCTCCCTACTCGGTCGTCGTCCTGCCACCTGCGCAGATCCGTCTGGTCGTGATAGCCCATGCGATCCGGCGTGGTGATGAACTCAATCGTCGTGCCCCATGGCATGCGGCAGTAGCAGACCTTGTTTCCGGGACCTTTCTCAGTGGCGTAGGGAATAGCGCGGGGCGCGGTAAGAGACGTGCCTCCGGCTTTTTCGAAGCGCTCTACCGATGCGTCGATGTCGTCGGTATAGACACCGAAGTGCGTAATGCCGAAGTCGCTTGACCGCGCTGGCCGGGCTTGTTCGGGACCGTGCATTTCGAAGAGTTCGATGTCAGGTCCGGTTCCGATTTTGACCATCGCCTGTGCACGCACGACCGTTCCGGGGAAAGCGCCGGTGGCCCGCTCGAATTCGGGCCCCTGCCGCGGCGGGTCCTGCGGTCCGAAGGACTGATAGATCACCTGGCCGCCGAAAGCTTCCACCAGGAACGATTTTGCTGATTCGATGTCGGGCACCGTGATGCCGATGTGATTGACGCCGCGAATGACAGGTGCGGTCATTGTCGTTTCCTTTCTTGTTTATCCAATTGAGCGCGATCGGGCGCAACTCGCCCTCAGTATCGCGATCCGCCCAGCTCAAGACGGGCGGCCGCAATCTCAGTTTGCCTTGAGGAAATCGATCAAAGCTGCCGCTACCTCGTCCGGCCGCTCGTCAGCGACATAGTGGCTGCACCGCTCAATCGAGCCGCCCGTCACATTGCTGGCGAACTCCTTAAGCATCGGGACCATATGCGCACCAAAGCGCTGATCCCCGCCGAGAGCTAGCACCGGTATCTCAAGCGGTTGCTTCTTATATTCGAGCGCGGCCGCATGGTCAGCGGCCAGCGTACGATACCATTCCATGCCACCGCGCGTGCGGCCGGGAAGGGCCATCGCTGTCGCGTAGATCTCGATGTTCGCCGGATTGAAGGTGCTGTGATCGTAGAACCGCTCCGCCATGAAGGCCGAAACATAATCATATTCACGGCCATGGATCAGGCGCTCGGGTAGATCCCGGTTCATATGGAAGCTGAAGTGCCAGATCCTTGCGGTCGTCGCTTCCCATTCGGACCAGCCGGGAAGCGGAACATCGAGAACGGCTAGGTGGGTAAGAGCCTCCCGGTAGATGGCAGCCTGCGGCAACGCCACCATTCCTCCAATGTCATGGCCGCAAACGGCGTAGCGTTCGTGGCCCAGGGCAACCATGACTTCGTGCGCGTCGCGCGCCATCGTCGCCTTGTCATAGCCGTCAAGCGGGCAATCGGAAAAACCCGCGCCGCGCAGATCCATGGCCACCACGCTAAATTGCTCGGCGAGCCGCGGCATCACGTGGTGCCATTCCCACCATGTCTCCGGCCAGCCGTGCAGCAGAAGGATCGGCGGACCGGAGCCCCCGGTGATGGCGTTGATCTTGATGCCATTCACCGGCACCAGTTGCTGGGTAAACCCCTTCAGAGTTGCGATCATGATTGCTTTCCAGTCGATCCATACAAACAAAGCTTACGGCCAGCGCTCAGGGCTGGTTGAAATCGGTGGCGATGGTGATATCGCGCCAGGCGTCGATATCGCTACGAAAAGAAGCTAGCTTTCGCTCGGCGATCGAATGCGCGATCGGGCCGAGCGGCAGATGAAGCGGGGCGTCATCGGCGTCGACCGCCTGCAGGATCACCGCGATCGCCTTGTCGGGATCGCCCGCCTGATTGCCGTTGTTGGTTTCGCGATAGTGCCTGCGCGAGCTCGCGGCGTATTCCGGCATCTCGTTGGCTGCCATCGTGATCGAGCGTCCAAGGAACTCGGTGCGAAACGGCCCCGGCTCGACGATCAGCACGCGGATGCCGAATGGCTTCAGCTCCCCGGCGAGCGCCTCGGAAATCCCTTCCACGGCGAATTTGGCGGCGTGATAATACCCTCCTCCGCCGCTGCCCGCGATGCCTGCGCCGGACGACATGTTAACGATCGTACCGCCCGAACGCCGCAGGACGGGCAGAGCCGCTCTGGTGGCTTCGATCAGACCGAAGACGTTTACCTCGAACATCGGTCGATATTCTTCAGGCGTGCCTTCTTCGATCGACCCGAACAGCCCGTAACCGGCATTGTTCACGAGCACGTCAAAGCCGCCGAATATCTCGACCGCCTTTGCGACCGCGGCCTTGGCTGCCGCCGCATCCGTCACGTCGAGCGGTAAGGTGATCATGCGGCCGCCAAAAGGCTCGGCCATTACCTCGATCGTCTTGATGTTGCGGGCCGTCGCGATGACCTGATCGCCGCGCTGCGCTGCAGCGACCGCCAGCCGCTGTCCGAAACCGCTCGAGCAGCCTGTGATGAGCCAAGTTTTCATTAGTTTGTCTCCGCGTTGTTTTCAGACGACGCCAAGCTGCCGCCGCCACGAACCGTCATATCGGCCATGATCGACCAGTCTTTGTCGCCGAGGCCCGCCAAGACGGCTTTACTGAGCCCCTCACGGACAGCTTCAAGCATCGGGAGCGTGCGTCCGATCTCCTTGCTGGCCTCGGTCGCCAGGCGCATGTCCTTGAGTGCGAGCTTGGCTTTGAAACCGGGCTCAAAGGACCGTTCCGTGATCTGCACGCTGTAGCTCTCATAGGCGCGGCCCGAGAAAAGCGTGCCCAGGATGAGTTCAAAGAAATCCGCACGGTCGAGGCCGACGCTCTCGGTCAGCACGACGCTCTCAGCCATCGCCTCGATGGCCATGGCGATCATCATGTTGCAGGCGAGCTTTGCCGTGTTTGCCCGAGCGGGGTTCTCCCCCAACCTCCAGACCCTTTTGCTGAGGGGAGCGAGCAGCGGCTCGATTGCGGCAACTGCATCGGCCTTCCCGGCCGCTAGAATGTTAAGCTGGCCACTCGCTGCCACGTTCGGCCGCCCGAGAACTGGTGCGGACACATAACCGAGGCCTGCCTCTTCGTGCAGCTGCTCCAGTTCTCGCGCGAAAGCGACCGAGATCGTCGATGTGACAACATGGGTCAGCCCTGGCTGTGCGCTTGCGAGCAGGCCGGCATCGAGGATCACCTCCCGAATGGCAGGGTCGTCGGATAGCATCGTGAAGGCGACGTCAGCCTGGAATGCATCCCCCGCGAGTTCGACAAGCGTCACCCCGCGAACGCTATCCTGGGCGACCTTGCTACGGTTCCAGGCTCGAACATCATGGCCTGCCTTCACTAGGTTCAGGGCCATTGCCGAGCCCATACTGCCGAGACCGATAAATCCGATCTGCATATTGTATCTCCTTTTGTTGGCATGAGAGCTGGGCGCAGGGCCGGACCCGGCCACCGGGCGATCGTCAGACCGAGACCCGCGCCGATGAGTTGGCTGGTCGCGATGCCGAGGCCACAGGGGTGGCTTCGGCGCATAGGTCACGAAACTTCCACAACCCTGAGCCTGACCATCAGGGCATCGGCTTCATTTGCTGGTCGCTTCGGCGATGACGTCGGCGACTTCGCGCGGATGCGAGATATAAACCGCATGGCTGGCACCGGGCACCTCGGTGACCTTCGCACTTGCCCGCTTGTACATAGACCGCTCCGCATTGGCGCTGACAGCCATGTCCAGCCCGGCCACGATGCCGTAGCTCGGCTTGGTCTTCCAGGCTGCGTGCTGCGTCTTGGTTCCGAGGATCTTCGCCGAAACCGGCACCTGCGAGTTAGTCATAAAATCCGTCTCGGCCTTGGACAGGTCAGCGGCGAATCCCGTCCGGAACTTCGCTGGATCGAACAGCAGGAAGCCGTCAGAAGTCGGCTTGAACGCGTCCGCGGTCGGACTCGGCCACTTCTTAAACAGATCGCCTACGCTCTCGCCAACATCCGGGACGATGGCCGCGACATAGACAAGTGCCGAAACCTTCGGTTCGACGCCGGCTTCGGTTATGATCTGACCACCATAGCTGTGGCCGACCAGGACGACCGGCCCATTTTGCTGCTCGATAGCGCGGTGAACCGCCTGAACGTCATCCGCCAGCGAAATATTCGGTTCCTGAACGATCGTGACTTTCAAGCCCTTGGCGATCAGGCGCTCATAAACGCCCCTCCAGCCGCTGCCATCGACCAACGCGCCATGGACCAAGATCACATTTTGGGCCGGTTGCGCGAAAGCGGAGGGCGCGCCGAACATCACTGCAAGAGCCGCAGCACCGAGATAGAGAGACTTGAGAGACATTTGCCGATCCTTCCGAATGACATGAGGTGATACACGAGAGACGGTCGATGGACCGATGGTGGGAATCTAGGTACTTAGATTTGTTCTTTAACTGACATAAATGTATTCTCGGCGTTCAGTTTTGTGCGGGTGTTGCGATGGAATGGAGTGACGTCAGAATTTTTCTTGCTGTTGCGCGATTCGGCACGCTCGGCGGCGCCGCGCGTTCTCTTCAGACAAGCCATCCGACCGTCGGCAGGCGTCTGCGCGCACTGGAGCAGGCGATCGGTCACACGCTCTTTCAGCGGACCGCGGACGGTCTTGTCCTGACCGAAGAGGGCCACGGGATCATCGCGCTGGCGGAGCAGATGGAAGAGGGCGCGCTGGCCATGGAGCGCCGGCTTGCGGGGCAGGAGCAGAACCTCAAAGGCAGTCTGCGCATTTCATCAGCGGACTGGTTCGGGGCCTACGTACTGCCTCCCATCCTGGCGGATTTTTCCAACGCCTATCCCAATGTCGACGTCGAGATCCTGACCGGCACTCGCCTCTTCAACCTCGCCCAGCGCGAGGCCGACGTCGCTTTTCGTATCGTTCCGTTCAACACCGCCGATGTCGTTCAGCGGCGGCTTTTCAGGCTCGAATACGGCGTCTACATCGCCGAGGAGTCGCCCGATCCCAAATATGGCGACGGGACTGGTTTCCGGCTGATCACTCACGATACGTCGACCGGGCAGTTTCCCGATATCGCTTGGCTCATCGAGAGTTTCCCCAAAGCGAAACCCGTTCTGCGATCGAACAACCGCAACGTCCAGGGGCGCATGTGTAGGCAAGGCGTCGGGATCGCCGTCCTGCCCCGCGTGGTCGGCGATCAGATCGCGGGTATCCGCAGACTGGAACTGCCGATGCCGCCGCCGGCGCGAGACATCTGGATGGGATATCACCGGGACCTACGACGCCTTCAGCGTCTTCGTGCGTTCATCTCGACCCTATCGGACCATCTCGTGAACGCGACCGCATGATGAGCGGCCCGGGGATGATTCAAGGTTCCCGGAGAAACACCAAGATCGCTGTGGTCGTCTCGGTGGGTCGCTCCTCGGCGATCCAGCGTCGCCGCGCAGCGTCCCCTAGGTATTGCGCCTGCCTTATCGCCTGCCACGATCAGTTCGGATCGGCGTTCGAGCTCAGGCATTAACCAATTGCAAAGTAAAATCAGTTGATCTAACTTGCTTCCTGTCGCTGCGCGCCGAACCGCACGCGGTGCGCGCCAAAAAGGGGAAGCTGGCATGGCTAAGCTCGTATTCGGGATGAACCAGTCGCTGGACGGTTACGTCGATCACACGGCCTTCGGGCCAAGTCCCATCCTCTTCCGCCACTTCGTCGAGCAGGCTCAGAGGCAGACGGGCAGCGTCTACGGCCGCCAGATGTATGAGGTCATGCGTTATTGGGATGAGGATCATCCCGAGTGGAATGCAGAGGAACAGGCCTTCGCAGCGGCATGGCGGAAGCAGCCGAAATGGGTGGTCTCGCGGTCGTTGACGTCGGTCGGCCCCAACGCCAGCCTTGTCGGGGATGATCTCGAGGGCGCGATGCGCGCACTAAAGGCCGCGCGTGACGGAGAGATCGAAGTTGCCGGGCCGGCCTTGGCGCAAAGCCTTACCGGACTCGGCCTGATCGATGAATATCACATCTACCTGCATCCCGTCGTGCTTGGCCACGGCAAACCCTATTTCGCCGGACCCCGGCCGCCGCTTCGTCTTGTGAGCCATGATCTGATCGACGAGAATGTGATCAAGCTGACCTATGTTCCTGCCTGATCTCATGAGCGGCAGAGAGCACACTCTGCGGAGGGCCCGCCGTTGTTCTGCGAACTCACCGCGCCAAGGCTCCCCAAGCTGGTGAGCTCGAAAACCTTTCCGAGGGGCGCGCTGGCGCGGGTCGAGATGTAGAGCCTCTGCAGGTTGTTCTGGGTAGCGAGACTGGTGATCCATAGTTTGAGTTTAACTTCCGTGAGGCCTGTGCCAATCCTGGCAGTTCGGCGGCGCGCATGTCCGAGTTGGGGTAGGCGACGACGTAGGCCCGCTCCTAAGGGCGGTCTGGATGAAGCGCTTGGCCCATGGCGCGGCAGTCGCTGGCCGCGACCGGGAGCAATTCTGAGCCGCCGCCCCGATCTCATTCGTCCAAATGTGCGCTTATTTGGGTATTGTCAGAACGACGCTGAGACCGCGTGGCGTGCGTTGCCGCAGTTCCAGGGTGCCTTGGTGGGAATGTATGATGTCTGCGACAATCGACAAACCAAGTCCGAAGCCTCCTTCGGCGCGAGACTGGTCCGACTTAAAAAAGGGTTCGAGCACTCGCTCTCGAAGCTCCCGGGGAATGCCAGGCCCGTCATCTTCAACGACGATCATCACGGCTTCCGGCCGCTCGACCATGGTCACCTCCGCCTTGCCTGAAAATTTAACGGCATTATCGCAAAGATTGGAAACCGCGCGCGTGATGGAGAGCGGCCGGCATCTGGCAAGAAGCCTGTTCGACCCGGTGTACCGGACGGCGTGGCCGATATCGGCGAATTCGCTGCAGACCGTTTGCAGAATGCTTGCGACGTCGACGAGCTCGATCATCTCGGTCGCATAGTCGTTTCGAAGATAGTTCAGGCTCTCAACGAGAAGGCTCTCGATACGATCGATATCGGAGAGCAGGGCGTCCTTCCGTGCGCTTTCCTCCATCCGCTCCACACGCAGCTTCAGCCGCGTTAGCGGCGTGCGCAGGTCATGGCCAATGCCGCGCAGCATGCGGGTTCGGGCTTCGATCATGAGACCGATCCGCCGACGCATGCCATTCAACGCCCGGGCCAATGCGACGATCTCAATTGTTCCTTGCTCTGGGAAGACGGGAGAACCGGTGGTGATATCGGAAACCCCTGCCGCATGCGCAATGCGCCGTATGGGTTCCGTGATCGCCCTGATTGCGAATATGAAGAAAAAGCCGATCAATACGAAAAAGGCGACAAAGTAATAGGGGCCGCGCCCCAGGAACGCGCTGCTCAGCATAGAATCCGGAAAGCCCGAGGTGATGACGATCGTGGAGTCGTCGACCCGAGCGGCGATCACGCGCCGGTCATCGAGAAAGGTCTGCCAGCCACCGATTGGCGGTTCGTTGTCAGGCGGAAACAACCGGGCAGCAGCAATGTCCAGAAAGCTCTGGCGGCTCGAAGCTCCTACAAACCGGCTCACGGTCGCCGCCGGCGCGAGTTCGATATCCCACTTGGCTCGACGTGCATTGGTGAGAATGATCTGCCGTTCTTCGGGTGAAGCGGGTCCGAGAAGCTCGGCGATGGCGTTCAGCTTTTCGGCAATGTTTTCGAGATCCGGTGCGGCAAGATCTTTCCTGGCCCAGCGCTCCACCGCGTCGCCCATGGTTACGATCGTCACCAGCGCCACCAGAATGATGATGGTGATCTGGCCGCGGATCGTCATCGTGACACGACGCAGCCGCCTAAACATCGGCCTCTTCCACCTGTCCGGTAAAAACGTACCCGCCGAGCCGCACGGTTTTGATAAGGAGTGGATCGCGTGGGTCCTTCTCGATTTTCTGCCTGAGGCGGCTGATGTGGACATCGATGCTGCGCTCGATCGGGCCGGCAAGGCCGGCATGCGTTACCGCAAGCAGCTGCTCGCGGGTCAGAACCCGCCCGGCGTTGCGGCAAAATGCCAGGAGCAGATCGAACTCGTGAGTCGTCATGGCAATCCTGGCCTGGGCCGGATCGTGAACTTGACGCCGAGCCGGATCGATCCGCCAGCCGTCGAAACGCAAAAGCCTATGTGCGAGCCTTACCCCTCGCTGCGCGGACAAGCCCGACCGACGCAGGAGGCCTTTGATCCGAGCCATGAGCTCCCGCAGGACGAAAGGTTTGGTGACGTAGTCGTCCGCGCCGATTTCCAGCCCGACGATCCGGTCAATGTCGGTGCTCAAAGATGTCAGCATCAGGATCGGGATGCCGCCGCCCGCGCGCAGGCGCCGGCAGAGACTAAGACCATCTTCACCGGGCAGCATCACATCAAGGACAACGAGATCAAAGGGCATTGCACGCATTTTCGCGTCCATCGCTGCGCCATCGCCTGCGAGCTCCGCATCCATGCCTTGCTCAACAAGGCTGTCCCGCAGCATTTCGGCGATTTGCCGATCGTCCTCGACGATCAGTATCCTCGGCCGTTCGACGGCCGCTCGCGCGCGTTCATCAATCAATCCGCCACCTCCGTTGATCCACCTCATCCTTATCATGCCAGGCGAGGCCGTCCTCGCCCGCGATTATGAAGAAATGTTTCTAAGGGCGCAGAACGGCCGCCGAAGCAGAAACAACTCTTAACAACATCCAACACGCGGTGCCGGCCGCGCATGGCACTTCTGAGGCGTGGCGTGCTTCCAGGTCGGTCTCGGGGGATGCGCGCAAACTCAACCTCGGAGCATTCATGTCTGCCTCTCTAAAACTGACCGCCGATCAGTCCCGGCTGTTGTCCATCGCCGTGGCGTCGCTATTCTTATCGACCTTTGCCGCGCAAGCCGCCGACTTCGGAAGCGGCGAACAGGCCGCCCCGGCCGCTCCGGACCCGGAGCGTTTCGGGCCGGTTCGCCAAGCGCTGCACGATTGGCACGTCGTCATCGGTGCTGGTGCCGTCTTGACACCGAAATACGAGGGGAGCGACGAGTTTGAAGTCTCCCCGTTCCCTTTCGTGTCCGCCGAATTCTTCGACCGGATCACCATCGATCCGACCGGCATCGAGATAAAGGCGATCGAGAAGGACGCGTTCCGGTTCGACGTCAATGTCGGCTACGACTCAGGCCGTGACGAAGACGATGCCGACATGCTGCGAGGGATGGGCGACATCGATTTTGGCGTGACCGTCGGCGGCAAAGCCACCTACACGTTCGGGCCTGCCAATGTCTTCGTCTCGGTCGACAAGACGATCGGCGGAAGCGAGGGCCTGCTGGCCACCGCCGGCGCGTCAATCTCGCAGCCTCTGTCGGAGCATCTCATCCTTGGCGCCGAAGCCTCCGCCACCTTTGCCGACGACAACTACATGGAAGCTTATTTCGGCGTCAACTCCACCCAATCGAGCCGTTCCGGTCATGCGCAATACAAGGCTGGAGCTGGCATCAAGAGCGTCGATCTCTCTGCCTCGGCCACTTACCTGATCAACGAGAACTGGGTGGTGAAGGGCGAGCAGGGCGTCAGCTTCCTGGTCGGAGACGCTGCAGACAGCCCGATCGTCAAGGAAAAGGTCCAGGCAAAAACCCTGCTGATGCTGGGCTACCGTTTCTGATCCAGGGCGACCAAACCATCTTCGCCGTTCAAATCCAAAGGGCCGCCGCCGCGGCGGCTCTGTACATCCCGCAATTAAAGAAGAATCGCGCAAGGAATGAAATCAGATGACCTCCTTTACGCCGCTGTCTCGTACGCTCCGCCTGCGGCAGGCCGACCGCCCGTCGCCAAGCCCAAGGAAGCGCCGTCTTGCTTGGATCTTGCTGCTGGCCGCGACCGCGCTCCCAATCCGCGCTCTCGCCGCTGACATCGAAGGACCGAAAGTGTCGGTTATCGCTGCGACAGCCCAGGTTCTCGAACAAAGCGTTTTGGTCGTGGGTACGATCGTTGCGCGGGAAACGACACTGGTCAACACCGATCTCTCCGGAGCCCGGATAGTCTCGATCGCCGCCGAAGAAGGCGATCTTGTCAGCCGTGGGCAGGTCCTCGCGACGCTGGATACGTCGAGGATCGATGTCGAGCTTCAACAGAACGACGCGCAGGCCGCGAGCGCGGCAGCACAGCTCGGACAGGCATCGAGCGCGCTCGACAATGCCATGATTTCGCAGGAAGAAGCCGAGGCGGATCTTATACGAGCCCAAAAGCTCGTCCCCAAAGGACTGATGTCTCAAGAAGCACTCGAGCAAAGGCAAAAGGCGCTTGCACGAGCGGAGGTGAGCGTGCGGGCCAGCAGACAGGCGGTCCGATCCGCGGAAGCTGCCATCAAGACCGTCGCGGCGGCGCGCAAAGATATCGAATTGCGACTGAGCTATACCAGGATTGTCGCACCGTCGGCAGGCCGGATCATCCACCGGTCCGCCAAGGTCGGCGCGACCGCCTCCTCATCCAGCGAGCAACTCTTCATCATCGCAAACGACGACCAGTTCGAACTGGAAGCAGAGATCCCGCAGGCTCAGTTCGACGTCGTGCCGGTCGGCGCCGTCGCTCATGTTCGTCTCGATGACAACCGTGAGGGTTTAACAAGCGCCGTTCGCTTCGTCGCCCCGGCGCTTGCCGATCGGACACGTCTTGGACGCGCTCGCATCGCCCTACCCCCAGGGTTGACAGCACCGATTGGCGCACTTGCCTCGGCGCGCATCCAAATCGGAAGCAGCAAGGGCATATTCCTGCCCGCGTCGGCAATTGCCGGCACCGGTGAGGAGCCATCGATCAAGATTCTCAGGGATAATCGCATCGAACGCAAACCGGTTCTGCTCGGCTGGCGCCAAGCCGGTTTCATTCAGATCCGCTCCGGCGTCAACGAAGGTGACTTGGTGGTGGCGAAGGCCGGGGGCTTCTTGGAGGCTGGTGAGCAGGCGATCCCGATCGTGGTGCAAGCCGACGCAAGCCTTTCGCAGGGTAACTGAGGTGATCCGATGAACATTTCCGCATGGGCGATCCGCACGCCGCTGCCCGTCATTCTCCTGTTCGTCATCCTCACCGCCCTTGGGCTGAAAAGCTACGCAACTCTGCCGATCACGTATTTTCCAGCCATCAACGTTCCGGCTGTCGGTGTAACCGTCGAAGAACCCGCCGCCGCACCCGGTCAGATCGAGACCGAGATTACCAGGCTCATCGAAAACAGTGTCGCGGGCCTTTCCGACATCAAAGAGATCAGCTCGATTATTTCGGAAGGTCGATCGGAGACTGCGGTCGAGTTCGAAATCGGGGTGCCGATCGACCGTGCAGTCTCCGACGTCAGGGACGCGGTCACGAAAATCCGTGATCGACTGCCAGCGGCGATCGATGAACCTATTATTGAGAGGATAGATTCCGAAAACCAGCCGGTCGCCACCTATTCGGCCCATAATAGCTCGATGTCGGCCGAAGAACTGTCCTTTTTCATCGATGACGTCGTCGTAAGGAAGCTCCAGGGACTGGACGGTATAGGCCGTGTCGAACTCGTCGGCACCGTCAATCGGGAAATCCACGTTCTCCTGAAAGCGGAAAGGCTCGCCCCTCTCGGCTTAACGGCGTCCTCCGTCAGCGACCAAGTCGCCGCAAGCCAATTCAATCTGCCGTCGGGGCGGGGGAATGTCGACGCGCAGAACATGACCGTTGCGACGAAGGCAGCAGTCTCAACCCTCGATCAACTCGCGACCATCCGTCTTTCCTTGCCGCAGGGAAAGAGTGTTTCCCTCTCCGACGTCGCCGTAGTCGCCGACACCACGGAGAAGCGGCAGGATTTTGCGCGCCTCGACGGCGAACCGGCGGTCGGATTTACCGTCTACAAAGCCTTGGGCGCTGGAGACGTCGATGTCGCTGAAAAGCTCGCCAGAGCCCTTGAGGAGATTGCCGGAACAAGCCCCGGAACAGAGTTCAAGATCGTCGACGACAGCGTGACGCTCACTCTCGCAAACTTCCTGTCGGCCCGCAGCACGTTGATCGAGGGGGCAATCCTTGCCGTAGTCGTTGTCTTCCTCTTCCTGCGCGATTGGCGCGCGACTCTCATTGCCGCCGTGAGCCTGCCCCTTTCGGTGATCCCGACTTTCTGGGTGATGGAACTGGCCGGTTTCTCGCTCAACATGCTGAGCCTGCTCGCGATCACGCTGGTCGCTGGAATTCTCGTCGACGATTCCATCGTCGAGATCGAAAACATTGTCCGTCACAAGAACCTTGGCAAAAGCGCCTTCAAAGCTGCAATCGACGCGTCCGACGAGATCGGCCTTGCCGTCATTGCAATCTCGGCCGCAATTATTGCGGTGTTCGCCCCTGTCGGAATGATGGCCGGAGAAATAGGGCAATATTTCCGCCAGTTCGGCTTGACGGTTGCAATCGCCGTCTTTTTCTCGCTTCTCGTCGCTCGCCTGGTGACTCCGTTGATCGCCGCCTACTTCCTGACCTCGCCGAGCAAGGTGCTCGTGGAAGGGCGCTTGGTCGCGGGTTATCGCGGCCTCGTCGATCTCGCCATCAGATGGAGATGGATCACAGCCGGACTGGCGGCCGGTCTCTTCGCCCTGACGATTGTTCTTGCCGGTTTTCTGCCGAGCGCGTTTCTGCCGGCGCAGGATACCGGCCGGATGACGGTTTCGATTGAGCTGCCGCCAGGCTCGACGCTTGCCGACAATGAAGAGGTGAGCGATCTGATCGCCCGTCGCCTCAAGACGATTGAAGATATCAAGACCGTGTTCGTACGCGCCGGATCGGGATCTGATGGCGTGCGTGATATCCGCAAGGCGGTCATTGTGATGACCATTGCGGACAGAGATCAACGCAAACTTCCGCTTTCCCAAATCCGGGAAAGAGCCGAGGCTCTATTGAGGGCCATTCCTGACCTTCGCTTCGAATTCGTCAACGATCGCGGAGGGCGGGATGTGTCTTTCGCAATCCTGAGCGCCAATGGTGAACAGGCGTCGACAGCCGCCCGGGCGATCCTAACCGAAATGCGCTCCAACCCGATGTTCGTCAATCCGGCTTCGTCAGAAGCGACGCGCCAGCCGGAACTCAGCGTGGTCGTGTCACCGGAACGGGCTGCCGATCTTGGCGTCAGCGCGAGAGAAGTCGCAACAGCAATCCGGGTCGCCACCTTGGGAGATGCCGATTCCAGGCTGCCGTCGTTCAAGGATAGCGGCAGACTGATCCCGATCCGAACGCTCGCTGAAGAAGCCGGGATAGATCGCTTGGAGAAGCTGCGACAGCTACGGATCATGACATCGTCGGGGGCCCTCCTGCCCCTTGAGGCGGTCGCACGCCTCGAGCAAGGCGAAAGCGTTTCTGTTATCAATCGCATGGAACGTCAGCGCCGGGTCGAGATCGGAGCGGACCTTGCCGTAGGAATCACGCAGGGCGAAGGTATTGCAGCGCTCCGGAACCTGCCCTCCGTCAGGGCACTTCCACCGGAGGTCGAATTGCTCGCAACCGGAGATTCCGATTCCAAGGACAGCGTTTTTTCAAGTTTTGCCTTTGCTATGATCGCGGGCTTGAGCCTTGTGGTGATCGTGCTCATCCTGCTGTTCGGCAACCCGCTCACACCATTGACGATCGTCACTCCTCTTCCGCTTGCGCTTTCAGGCGTCGTTGCCTCCCTCATCCTCACCGGCCATCCCGTGTCGCTGCCAGTCGTCATCGGCATCCTTATGCTAATGGGCATCGTCGTGAAGAATTCGATCATGCTGGTCGATTTTGCAGTTGAGCTAGAGCGGTCCGGCCTGCGGCGACGCGAAGCCACCATCGAAGCCTGTGCCGAGCGGCTTCGCCCAATCGTCATGACGACGCTGGCGATGGTAGCCGGCATGGTGCCGGCGGCTCTCGGCCACGAGATCGGTGGCGAGTTCAGGGCACCCATGGCTGTCGCGGTTATCGGTGGACTGATAGTTTCGACGGTCCTTTCGCTGGTTGTCGTTCCAGCGTGCCATGTCCTGATCGCCGACCTTAGCGATGTGATGAAACGCCTGGCGCGAATGAACGGATGTGGCGGCAAACCTGGTCGGTCTGAGGCTTAGGGCTCAGCGGCCATAAGTGACCTCGATCGAGGCCTTGTCGAGCGTGTTTGCCCTGACATAGAAGCCGACCATGGCGCCGGGCGCGGTATCGGGAAGCGGGAGCTTATCGACCTTGAGCGCATAGACGGTGAACTGGTAGCGGTGCGGCTTGTCGCCGACCGGCGGGCAGGCGCCGCCATATCCGGAGGTGCCAAAATCGGTACGGCCTTCCACGGCGCCTGCGGGAAGCTTCTTGTCACCGCTTGCGCCGGCGGCAATCTGCGAGATGTCCGCCGGAATGTTGAACACCGACCAATGCCACCAGCCGGAGCCGGTCGGGGCATCCGGATCGTAAGCCATGACGGCGAAGCTCTTGGTGCCCTCCGGAGCGCCCGACCAGACCAATTCCGGGGAAATGTTCTTGCCCGTGCAGCCAAAGCCGTTGAAGACCTGCGCGTAGGCCATGGGCTTGCCGGCGGCAAGATCCTTCGAAACGAGCTTCATTTCGGCCTGTGCGGCCGTCGCACCGAAGACGGAAGCGGTCATAAGTGCTGCTGAGATAAAACGCATGCTTGTTTTCCTGCGGTTGATGATGCCGGCAAACTATCGTCAGCGCGCAAACGCATCTGCCCCGCTCTGCTCAACTTCTGCCCCGCTCCGCTCAAACGCCCGGTGGCGCCGCGCACATGGCGTGCGCTGACGCCAAAGCGTTCCTTGAAGCGGGCTGCAAACTGCGACGGCGAGTCGTAGCCGACCTCCAGCGCAACCTGGCCATCGGCAATGTCCTCGTCTGGATAATAGCCAGGGCGCGGTTCATCCGGGTGTCGCCCAAGATTTCGCTGAAGCCGGTATGCTCGGCGGAGAGTTTACGCCTCAGCGTCGCTTCGCTCAAGCTGAACGCACGCGCCGCATGCGCCAGCGTCCAGCTGAAAGCAAGCCGCGCCAGATTGCGTCGGAGCGCATTCCGGATCGGGATAATCATCTTGAACAGAAGGGCTGGCGCGTTTATCTTACTTTTGTCTTACCAAAGGAGCCATGATCGATGGCGCGCGCTGAAAGCAGCATTACCACCATCTCCACTAAGGGCCAGGTTATTCTTCCCAAGGCCGTGCGCCAGCGGCGGGAGTGGGAGGCCGGAACCCGCCTGATCGTTGAGGAAACCCCGGAAGGAGTGCTGTTGAAGCAAGCGCCTGCCTTTGCGCCGACGGACCCGAGCGATGTCTTCGGCATGCTTCCCTTCAGCGGCAAGCCCAAAACCCTGGAAGACATGGAAGCGGGCATTTGGGCCGAGGCCCACCGGCGTCATGATCGCAATTGATACCAATCTTGTCGTCCGATATCTGACCGGCGATCATCCGGAACAATCTGCCCGCGCCCGTGAAATCATTGACGGGCAGGCCATTTTTGTCGCCGTTACAGTGGTGCTGGAAGCCGAATGGGTGTTGCGTAGCGTCTATGGCTATAGCAGCTCAGAAGTTGCTCAGGCACTTCGCGCTTTTGGCGGCCTGTCGACGGTAACGATCGAGGATTCTGCAACCATTGCTGTTGCTTTCGATCTCGTCGCAAAAGGAATGGATTTTGCCGACGCGCTGCACCTTACCAAAGGGGCCCATTGCGCAGCGTTGGTCAGCTTTGACCGCAAATTTCTGAAAGCAGCCCAAGCCGCAGGCTTTGAGACCGTGCGACAGGCCTGAAATCGCCGTCCGGGCGTGGCAGCCGCGGGCTCAAGCCACATCGCATTACCGCCTGCGGGACCTGCCGATATGATCGACCAGCGCGCGCAGCTTCAGCGGCTGTCTCTGGCGCCTGGGATAGTAGAGATGGAAGCCTGGGAAGGGCGGACAGAAATCCTCCAGCAGCGGCATGAGGTCCCCGCGCTCGATATAGGGCTGAAAGGTCTCCACCATGCCGAACGTGATGCCGGCGCCGGCGCAGGCCATGCGGATCATCATCCCCATGTCGTTGGTGGTGACGGCGGGATCGACGGCGACGTCGAAGTCGCGGCCGTTTTCGGTGAATTCCCAGCGATAGGGCGCAGTATCCGGACGGGGTCGCCAGCCGATGCAAGCATGGTTCTGCAGATCGCGCGGGTGGCGGGGACGACCGCGCCGGGCGAGATAACCCGGGGATGCGGCGGCGCACTGTCGCTGCGGCTTCGAGACCGGGATGGCGATCATATCCTGCTCGATCACCTCGCCCAGCCTTACGCCGGCATCGAAGCCGGCCTCGACGATGTCGAATTCGTCGTCGGTGATGGTGATATCGAGTTTGACGTCAGGGCAAGCCTCCATGAAACCGGCCAGCAGCGTGCCGGACAGAAAGCTCTCGGCGATCGAGGAAACGGTGAGCCGCAGCAGGCCGCTCGGGCGTGCCTGCATTTCCCTCACCATCTGCATCGCATCCTTGACCTGCCGGATTGAAGGGCGAACCGCATCGAAGAATGCCTCGCCGGCTTCAGTCAGGCTGACGCTGCGCGTCGTGCGCTGGATCAAGGCGACGCCGAGGCGATCCTCCAGACGCTGCAGGGCCTGGCTGACGGCGGAGCGGGTGACGCCGAGCCGCTCGCCGGCGAGCCGGAAATTCCGCGCCTCCGCCACAGCCAGAAAAACTGAAATACCTTCGAGATCGTCGGTTATTGGTTAACATTTCTAACCAACGCATCTCGGATTGGCAACTTAATGATCAGGACTGGACCCGCTATCTTTCCTTTGAAGTCAACGCAAGGACAGCGCGATGAGAAAGGGTTCAGATATCCGGTTCTGCAATTTTGCACGGCAATCGCCTGGCTGGCGCGGCGACGAGCTGGTCGGCCGCCGATCCCGTGAGCGTCCAAAAGCTTCAACAGCTCCAAACAAGCGAGAACAGAATGCAACACCATCCCTATGTCGGCATGTGGGTCACCGACGACGGCCGCGTGCGCCATGAACTCCTCCCCGACAATCGCTACGACGAGGCTCGCGGAAAGCGGGAGAGCGCCTATCGCGGACGCTACGAAATCACTGAAACGCATATCGAATACTGGGACGACACGGGCTTCACCGCCGACGGCGATTTCGTCGACGACAATACGCTCCATCATGCCGGCATGGTGCTTCGCCGCAAATGATCCGTCCGCAGTGAAACCGCAGAGAAGGTCGCATCGACGGCCGGAAAGGATGGCGACCATGTCTTCCACCACACCCATCTGGTTCATCACCGGCGCATCATCCGGCCTCGGCCGGGCACTCGCCGAAGCCGTCCTGGCCCGCGGCTGGCGGGCTGCCATTACCGCACGCAGACCCGATAGGCTTAGCGATCTCACAGCAGCGCACGCGGAGCGGGCGCTGGCCCTCACCCTCGACGTGACGGATGGCCGCTCCATCGCCGCTGCGGTCCACGACGCCGAGACGCATTTCGGCGCCATCGATGTCCTCGTCAACAATGCCGGCTACGGCTATCTCTCGGCGATCGAAGAGGGTGAGGATGCGGAAATACGCGCCCAGTTCGAGACCAATGTCTTCGGGTTGATCGCCGTTACCAAAGAGGTCCTGCCCGGCATGCGTTCACGCCGGAAGGGGCATATCTTCAACGTCTCTTCGCTCGGCGGTCTCGTGGCATTCGCCGCGACCGGTTATTACCACGCCAGCAAATTCGCGGTCGAAGCCCTGTCGGAATCGTTGTCCCATGAGGTCAAGCCGCTTGGCATCGACGTAACGATCCTGGAGCCCGGCGCCTTCCGCACGGATTGGGCGGGCCGGTCGATGGTCGAATCCAACACCGTCATCGAAGATTACGCCGAGACATCGGGCAAGCGCCGGCAGGCTACGCGCTCGATCTCCGGCAAGCAGCCGGGAGATCCCGTGCGGGCGGCGGCCGCTATCATATCGGCGTTCGAGGCGGATGAGCCGCCGCTGCGCCTGCTGCTCGGCGCACCTGCCCTGAAGATCGCCCGCGAACGGCTCGATGCGCTGCGCGCCAATTTCGACGCCTGGGCCGAAACGACGCTCAGTGCCGATTTTCCGGCCTGAGCCAACAAATCTCAGCCTGCCGCATCGGCGTCAGGCAATCATGCAAAGGAGCTTGAAATGGTGGATATCCGAGGGAAAGTCATCGCCATCACCGGGGCCAGCAGCGGCATCGGAGAGGCGGCGGCAAAAGTGCTGGCGGCCGCGGGCGCGCATGTCGTAATCGGCGCGCGGCGCACCGATCGCCTGGAGACGCTCTCCGGCGAAATCGCCGCACACGGCGGCAGCGTGCGTATGCGAAAGCTTGACGTAACCGACCGTTCCGAAATGGAGGCCTTTGCAGGCTTCGCCAAGTCCGAATTTGGCCGCCTTGACGTCATCGTCAACAATGCCGGCGTGATGCCGCTCTCACCACTCGACGCGCTCAAGGTCGACGAGTGGGATCGGATGGTCGACGTCAACATTAAGGGTGTTCTCTACGGCATCGCGGCAGCCCTTCCGATCATGAAGGCGCAGGGGTCCGGTCAGGTCATCAACCTGTCTTCGATCGGCGGCCACAGCGTCTCGCCGACGGCGGCCGTCTATTGCGCGACGAAATTTGCCGTCCGCGCAATCTCGGACGGGCTGCGGCAGGAAACCGACCGCATCCGGGTGACTGTCATTTCGCCCGGCACGACGACATCGGAACTGGCCGACACGATCACCGATCCGACAGCACGGGAAGCCATGAAAGCATTCAGAGCGATCACGATCAGCCCCGAAGCCGTCGCCAATTCAATCCTTTATGCCATCAGCCAGCCTGACGACGTCGATGTCAGCGAGATCATCATCCGGCCGACGGCCAGCCCGCATTGAACGGCCATTTCCCATCGAGACCGTCCCCGCTCAAAAGCCCAGCGACTGCTGGGCCGGCGGTGGCGGGCCGAGGTTGACGCCCTCGAGTTCCAGCATGCGGGCTTTCGATGACGACCCGCCGGGCGCCGAAAAGCCACCGATCTTGCCGCCTGCGGCGAGCACCCGGTGGCAGGGGATGATCAGGGCGATCGGGTTCTTCGCCATCGCCTGGCCAACGTCGCGGGCCGCTTCCGGCCCGGCGCCGAGTTCCTTTGCCAGCGCGCCATAGGTTGTCGTGCGGCCCCAGCCGACGCGCCTTGCTGCGGCGTAAATACCCCGGAAGAAGGCATCCTGGCCGGCGAGATCGAGTTCGACGTCGGAAAAGTCCGTTTCCTCACCCTGGAAGTAGCGTTTCACCGCCGCGACGGTCTCGAGCACCTGAGGCGTCGGCGCGCCCGGCTCGGCATCGCGCAAACGGCGCAGAAGCAGCCGCTCGGTAGCCTCCGCAGTTTTCGTCGGCAGCTGGAAACGGACAATGCCGGCGTGGCTCCAGGCAATACCGCAGAAACCGCCGGCGGTTTCGAAGATGAGATAGTGGTGCCTTGTCTCGACCATGACATCGCCTCCGTGTTTCGATGTCCCAGAGAATCATACGAGGCAGCCCCTGTTTCAACCCGTTTCTTGCGCATCATCGTTCTTTTTTTGTTCTTGCCCTTTCTCCTTCGCCCAATATCCTGGCGACTGGTCAACAGAGAGGCAGGCGATGATGCCTTGGAAGCGCGACGAATCAGACGATGGCCGTTGCACGGTTGAGGCCGGAATGCGGTCCGTGAGGCTTGCGCTCGCCAGATTTCCGCGCATAAAGCTGAAGGGGCCGTCAGGATGGCAAACGCGGAGCAAGGCAGGATGGACGTTTCGGAGATCATCATCCCAGGCGATACGCCGGGAACGGCGTGGCGGCTGCCGGTGCTGCGGTTTGCGGGCCGCGATCCGAAGGCGCCGAAGATCTATGTCCAGGCTGGGCTTCATGCCGACGAGTTGCCGGGAACGGCGCTTCTGCATTTCCTCGCAGAGCGGCTGCGGCAGGCGGAAAGCGAAGGCGCGATCGCAGGCGACATCACCATCGTGCCGCAGGCCAACCCGATCGGGGCCGCGCAATCGCATTTCGGCGAATTGCAGGGTCGTTTCGACCTCGGCTCCCGCACCAACTTCAACCGGGATTTTCCGCTGGTCTCCATTGTCGATCGGGCGGCGCTGATCGAAGACCTCGATGATTATCCGGCTACCGACAGTCTGAAGCGACAGCTCTTGCATATGGCGCTCGGCGCCGATCTTGTCCTCGATCTGCATTGCGACGACGAATCCCTGCAATATGCCTATCTCGATGAGGCTTTCTGGCCGGAGGCGGCCGATCTCGCCGCCGCGCTCGACATGCAGGCGGTGCTGCTTTCGGATGGCGAAAGCTCGGCCTTCGAGGAGGCCGTCGGATTTGCATGGAAATATGAAATTCCCGGCGAACGACAGTCCCGGCTGCCGGGCAGACTTTCGGTCACCGTCGAGCTGCGCGGCCAGCGCGACGTCGATCCGATGCTGGCGAAGCGGGATACGGACGGGCTCTGGCGTTTCCTTGCCCTCCGCGGCATCGTTCGCGACGAAAAGATTGCACCGGCTGAGTTTGCCGGTCCCGCCGTGCCGCTCGACAATGTCGAGATCATCCGCGCTCCCGAAGGCGGCGCCGTGCTCTTCCATCACACGATCGGCGACAGGGTTGCGGCGGGCGCGCTCCTGGCGACGATCGTTACCCGGCCGGGTCAGCCTGATGGCAGCATCGATTTGCAGGCGCCGCAGGATGGGCTGATCCTGACCCGAACCTCCGATCGGCTGGTGCGCCGGCGCGGCGATCTGATGAAGATCGTCTGCGCCAAGCCCAGCAAGGCCGCACGCAAGGCTGGCACGCTGGAGAATTGAGCAGGCGCGGCTTGGGATAAATGCCGCGCAGCGTTTGCGCCGGCGCTCGCGCATGCTATCCCGCTGCCATCACAGGGAGACTGATCGGGCATGGACGTCACCATCTATGGCATCAAGAATTGCGACACGATGAAGAAAGCCCGCAGCTGGCTGGAAGAACACGACGTCGCCTATGAGTTTCACGATTACAAGGCACTTGGTATCGACCGCGCCCATCTCGAAGCCTGGATCGACCGCGCCGGCCTCGACACGGTGCTCAACCGCGCCGGCACCACATTTCGCAAACTGCCCGAGGCCGAGCGCGAGGGCCTGAGCAGGGAGAAGGCGATTGCGCTGATGCTCGAACAGCCGTCGATGATCAAGCGGCCGGTGCTGGAGGCGGAAGGCAAGCTTTTGATCGGCTTCAAGCCGGAGATTTATGCCGGCACATTCGGCGACTGACAGGCAGATGTCCAAGACCACACGCGCAACACAGGTTCTTTCTCAGGCCGGCATCGCCTTTTCAGTGCACGCTTATGATTACGACCCGAATGCCGAGCGCGTCGGGCTGCAGGCGGCCGAAGCCTTGGGCGAAGCGCCGCATCGGGTGCTGAAGACGCTGATGGCGGAGGTGGATGGTAAGCCGGTCTGCGTCGTGGTGCCGTCGGATCGTGAAGTCAGCATGAAGAAACTCGCCAGCGCCTTCCGAGGCAAATCAGCCAATATGATGAAGCCGGCCGATGCCGAGCGGCTGACGGGCTATCACGTCGGCGGCATCAGTCCCTTCGGCCAAAAGAAGGTCGTTCCGACGGCGATCGAGGAGGCCACCCTTGGCGAACCGCTGGTCTATATCAATGGCGGTCAACGCGGGCTGCAGCTGCGGCTCGATCCGAAGGATGCACTGAAGGCGCTGAAAGCGGTCGGCGCGTCATTGATCGCCTGATCAGAGGAAACGAGCGAGCAGCGCCGTTATGTTTTTCGCCTCGCCTTCAGTAAGCTTGCTGCCGACATGGGACTCGATCGCTGCGGCATAGACAGCCCACATCCGTGCGCGAAGTGTTCGGCCGGCATCGGTAATTGCGACCCAGCGGCCGCGGCCATCGTCGGCGAAGACTTCGCGCCGGACAAGGCCCTCCCTTTCCAGCCGATCGATCAGCCGGGAAAGATTGTACTGCGCCAGCACTGTCCGCTCCTCGATCTCGTAGGGCCGCAGCCTGCCGTCTTGTGAGCGGACCAATTCCCAGAGCACGTCATACCAGGCAAGCGGCGGCATGCCGGCCGCTTTCAATTCGGCTTCGATCGCGCCGAGCAAGCGCTCCCGGGCGCGTATGATACACGTCCAGGCTGAAACGGCGGATTCGCTTGGTTTCGACCTAGTCTCAGACATAAATGCAATTACATCTATCTTGAATTCCGCTGCAAGCGGTATTAGATGCATTTGCATAGATCTCACTGCCGTCCTTTGCAAACCGCCAGGAGAATTGTTCATGCGCAAGCTTACCCTCATCAGCCATCACCTCTGCCCCTACGTGCAGCGCGCCGCGATCGCGCTTCATGAAAAAGGCGTGTCGTTCGAGCGCATCAATATCGATCTCGCCGACAAGCCGGACTGGTTCTTAAAAATTTCGCCGCTCGGCAAGGTGCCGCTGCTCCGGATTCAGGAGGACGATGGCCGCGAAGAGGCATTATTCGAAAGCAGCGTCATCTGCGAATATCTGGAGGAAACGCAGCCGGGTGCTGGGCTGCATCCCGCCGACCCGCTGACGCGTGCCCGCCATCGCGGATGGATGGAATTCGGCTCGTCCGTGCTTTCCGATCTCTGGGGCTATGAAACGGCCAGTGATAAGGAACAACTGGACGCCAAGCGCGAGGCGCTCGTCGCCAAATTCGCGACGCTTGAAAGGGCGCTCGCCGACGGCCCATATTTTTCCGGCAAAAATTTCAGCCTCGTCGACGCCGTCTTCGCGCCGGTCTTTCGGTATTTCGATGTTTTCGACAGGCTGGGAAACAGCGGCATCTTCGACGGGCTGGAGCGGGTGACGCGCTGGCGGAAAGCCTTGTCCGAGCGCGGGAGTGTGCAGGATGCCGTCGGCGAGGATTATCCGCAGCGGCTGATGCAGTTTCTGGAGAAGCATAATTCGGTCCTGCTCAAGCAGTCCGTGGCCGCTTGAGTCTGCGCTGAAAGCGGCCGGAATCGCCTCCGGCCGCTTTCAAATCGTGAGCCCTGCCCTTCATTTTCGCCGCAAACGGGTCTAAGTCTTCGGGCCTCTTAGAGCGGTTCAGCTTTTCACGGAAGCGCAGAACCGCTCTAATCTTTTGAATTTGCGCAATTCCGGACGGAAAACCGCTTCGCACTTTTCCTGGAATTGCTCTAGCGTCGATGACAGAAGGCAGGTTGAACCATGACTTTCATGCCCCAGAGCCAGAACACCGTTGATCCCGTCAAGCTGGAGAAGCTCGCGGAAGTCGCCGTCAAGGTCGGGCTGCAGCTGCGGAAGGGCCAGGATCTGGTGATCACTGCGCCTGTTGTGGCGCTGCCGCTCGTTCGCCTCATCACCAAACACGCCTATCAGGCGGGCGCCGGGCTGGTGAGCGCTTTTTACTCCGACGAGGAAACGACGCTGGCGCGCTACCAGTACGGCAGCGACGAAAGCTTCGACCGCGCCTCCGACTGGCTCTACGAGGGCATGGCCAAGGCCTATGCCAACGGGGCGGCCCGCCTCGCGGTCGCCGGCGACAATCCGATGCTGCTATCCGAGCAGGATGCCGGCAAGGTCGGCCGCGCCAATCGCGCCACCTCCACCGCCTATAAGCCGGCCTTGGAAAAGATCTCGAATTTCGACATCAACTGGAACATCGTCTCCTATCCCAACCCGTCCTGGGCCAAGGTGGTTTTTCCCGATGATCCGGAACCAATCGCAATCGCCAAGCTCGCCAAGGCGATCTTTGCCGCCTCGCGCGTCGATCTCGACGACCCGGTCGCTGCCTGGGCCGAACACAATGCCAACCTTGCCAAGCGCTCCGCTTGGCTGAACGGCGAACGCTTCGCCTCGCTGCATTTCAAGGGACCGGGCACCGATCTGACGGTCGGCCTTGCCGACGGGCATGAATGGCACGGCGGCGCTTCCACCGCCAAGAACGGCATTACCTGCAATCCGAACATCCCCACCGAGGAAGTCTTCACCACGCCGCATGCGCTGCGCGTCGAAGGCCATGTCTCGAGCACGAAGCCGCTGTCGCACCAGGGCACGCTGATCGACAATATCCAGGTGCGTTTCGAGGGCGGGCGCATCGTCGAGGCCAAGGCCTCTCGCGGCGAGGAGGTGTTGAACAAGGTGCTCGATACCGACGAGGGCGCGCGCCGGCTCGGCGAAGTGGCGCTGGTGCCGCACTCCTCGCCGATTTCGGCGAGCGGCATCCTGTTCTACAACACGCTGTTCGATGAAAACGCCTCGTGCCACATCGCACTCGGCCAGTGCTATTCCAAGTGCTTCCTCGACGGCGTTTCACTGAGCCAGGAGCAGATCAAGGCACAGGGCGGCAATTCCAGCCTGATCCATATCGACTGGATGATCGGCTCGGACAAGGTCGACATCGACGGCGTCAAGCCTGACGGATCGCGGGTTGCGGTGATGCGGCAGGGCGAGTGGGCCTGACACCGTCCGTCTTCGGCATCATTGTGCGCTGACTGAGCCAGACGCTGGCAAGGACCATGACGAAGCCGGCAAGCTGTGCCGGCGTCAGGCTCTGGCCGAGCGCCAGCCAGCCGAGAAGGGTCGCAACGACGGGGCTCAGGAAGCCGAGCGATGCCGCGGCCGAGGGCTCGATGCGCGACAGGCCGCGAAACCACAGCAGATAGGTAAAGGCCGCGCCGATGAGGCCAAGCCAGGCGATGCCGAGAATATTGGCGGGCGTCGGCACCGGCAGCGCCGGTTCCAGCAGTAAGGCGACGGGCACGAGCAGGATGCCGCCCGCGGTCAATTGCCATGATGTGAAAGTAAGGCTGGAAACGGGCGGCTGCCAGTGACGGGTCAGCACCGTGCCGAAGGCCATCGAGACGGCACCCGCGAGACCGGCGACGACGCCGATGGGGTCAAGCGCCGCAGTCGGCGTCAGCACCAGCAGCGCGACGCCTCCCATGCCGATCAGGCCGGCGACAACGGCGAGGAAGCGGACCGGCTTGCCGAGGAAGAGGCGCGACAAGGCGATGACGATCAGCGGCTGCACAGCGCCGACGGTCGCCGCGACGCCACCCGGAAGGCGATAGGCCGAAACGAAAAGCATCGCCCAGAAGAACGAGAAGTTTAGCGCGCCGAGAATGAAGGCGCGGCCCCACCAGACCCCGGTCGGCAACTTCCGGACAATGAGCAGGATAAGCAGACCCGCCGGCAGAGCACGCAGCATGGCGACGGACAGCGGATAACCCTGCGGCAGGAAGGACGTCGTGACGAAATAGGTGCTGCCCCAGATAGCGGGAGCGAGAGCGGTCGCCATCACATCAGCGAAATAGCGCGAATTTGTCTTCATCTCAAGAATCTCTATATCAAGATAAATCCAACATAAACGTATTTTATCTTGACGTCAAGATATCCACTGCTATCGATGGGACATGGTTGAAGATAAGCAAGATCACGTCGACAGGATCCTGGCACAATGGCGGCGCGAGCGGCCGGATCTCGACGTCGAGCCGATGGGGATCCTCGGGCGCCTGAAGCGCCTCGGCACCCATCTCGGCCGCGAAGTCGAAGCCGTGCTATCGAAGCACGGGCTGTCCACCCCGGCCTTCGACGTGCTGGCCACACTTCGTCGTTCAGGCGCCCCATATCGGCTTTCGCCGGGCGAGCTCCTGGAGATGACGATGGTGAGCTCCGGCACGATGACGAACCGGATTGACCAGTTGGAGAAAGCCGGCTTCGTCGAGCGCATCATCAATCCGCAGGACAGGCGCAGCGTGCTGATCACGCTGACGGATAAGGGGCTTGCGACCGTCGAAGAGGCGGTCGGCGCCCATGTCGCCAATCAGCAGCGGCTGACGCGCAATCTGACGGCCGAAGACAAGGCAGCGTTCGACCGGCTGCTCAAGAAATTCCTGTCTGATTTCGAATAGTCAGACAGCGGCCAATGCCTTGCGGACGCGCTCCAGATGCGCCGCGCGCCTGGCTTCCGTCGCGCGGTCCATGTCGTGCAGGCTCAGCATGCGGAAGACGAGCTTCTTCGAACAGAATGCGGCAATGCCGCGCTTCAGCAGTCGGCGGACGGGATCGCCCATATAGAGATGCACCAGCCACCACGGTGAACCCGTCGTCGTCAGCGCATAGAGCAGCCGGATATTGGTGAGCTCGGGAACGATACGGCCGCCCGCGGCATCATGGGTGAAGGCGACGCCGGGCGCGAAGATGCGATCGAAGAATCCTTTCAGCACCGCCGGGAAATTGAACCACCACTGCGGAAAGACGAGGACGAGACCTTCGGCCGCCTTCAGCCGGGCAACGATGTCGGCAACGGCCGAGGTATCGTAGGGCATATCGAAGTAACCGCGGCGCTCGGCTTCGGAGAGGCGCGGATCGAAGTCCTCAGCGTAGAGATCGATGAGATCGACGACATGCCCGGAGGCTTCCAGTGCCTCGCGAGCCGTGCGCGCCACCGAGGCGGCAAAACTTTCCGGCAGCGGATGGGCGAGTACCAGCAGAATCCGCATTGTTAGAACAGACTTCCCTGCTTGGGCGGCTCTGGCGGTTTTGCGTTGCGCTTCTTGGCGCTGGCAGGCGCCGAGCCGCCTTCGGTCGTCATAGCGCCGACGCGGCCGTCGGCAAATTCGATGGCGATGCCCATGCCGGCGGAGAGGGCCGACGCCTGCGAGACCGGCCTGTTGTCCTCATCGCGGATGACGGCGTAGCCGCGCTTCAGCACGTTCTTATAAGAGAGCGACTGCAGCACGCGGTCCTGCGCGGAAAGTTCGGCGCGGGCACGCGTCAGCTGATGGCGGATCGCCGTATCGGCGTGGCGCGATAGGTTGCCGATCCGCTCACGACTGCGGTCGGTGTGGGTCTTCAGCCGCGCCGGTAGCGAGGCGAGCATGGCTTCGGCGCGGTCGATGCGGGATTTCGAGCGATCGAGCAGGCGCTCGACGGTGCGCTCGGCGCGCGCCATACGCTCACTCAGAAGCTGGCGGCGTTCAGCGATGCGGTTGGAGAGCACGTCCGGGCGCAGATGCGAGGCGATACGCTCGAAGCCGCGGCGCTTGTTGATGGTGTTGAGCTCCAACCCGCGGCCAAGACCGGCCGCCGCTTCATCAAAACGCCGGCGCGGCAGAGCAAGAAGCTGATCCAGCGACGGCAATGCCCGCATCAGACCGCGGACGGATTGGCGGCGCTGATCCATCTGCCGGTTCATGCAGCCCTGCAGGCGCGCGGCAAGCGCGGCGGCCTGGGCCTCGAGTTCCGCCTTGACGGGCACGGCGATTTCCGCCGCACCGGTCGGCGTTGGGGCGCGGACATCGGCGGCGTAATCGATCAGCGTCCAGTCGGTCTCGTGACCGACGGCCGAGATCAACGGGATCCGGCTTTCGGCAGCGGCGCGCACGACGATCTCGTCGTTGAAACTCCAGAGATCTTCCAGGCTGCCGCCGCCGCGCGCCACGATCAGCACGTCAGGCCGCGGGATGGCGCCGGCCGGCTCCAGCGCATTGAAGCCACGGATGGCGTTTGCCACCTCCTCGCCGGACCCGTCTCCCTGAACCTTCACCGGCCAGACGATGACATGCACGGGAAAGCGATCGGAGATGCGGTGCAGGATGTCGCGGATCACGGCGCCTGTCGGCGAAGTGACGACGCCAATCACATGCGGCATGAAGGGCAGCCGCTTCTTCCGGGCGGCGTCGAACAGGCCCTCGGCGCCGAGCTTGCGCTTGCGCTCCTCGATCAGCGCCATCAGCGCGCCGGCGCCTGCCGGTTCCAGCGTTTCGATGACGATCTGATATTTCGAGGAGCCGGGAAAGGTGGTGACCTTGCCGGTGGCGATCACCTCCATGCCCTCCTCGGGGCGGAACTTCAGCCGCGAGAAAGTGCCCTTCCAGATAACGGCGTCGATGCGGGCGCGATCGTCCTTCAGCGCGAAATAGGCATGGCCCGAGGAGTGCGGCCCGCGATAGCCGGAGATCTCACCGCGCACGCGAACCTGGTCGAATGCGGTTTCGACGGTACGCTTGATCGAACCGGAAAGCTCCGAAACCGAATATTCGGCAAGGTTTGTCGGCGAATCGCTGTCGAAGAGGTTGCTCATCCTTTCCTTCTATTTCCATTGGCGGAAAACGGGAAGGTCGTGGCGCCGCCGGAACCTGTTTTCCCAGCTGCCGAAATCTTGACGCGGCAGAACCTGTCTCAGTCATTCCAAGCGTCGACCTCTTCGCGTCGTACGCAGGCGATCGTTGCAGGCGACAGAATGACAAGAAAAACGGGAAAATGTGCCTTAGTACGGAACGCTTAGATAAACAGTGCGTTTCCTACGAAAGGGATTGCTAACCACCGCAATACAAAGGATTTTCCGCAAATATCACCGGTAAATCTTTGTTAGTTGGCGCTTCCTATGCTTCCCCTCGTTCTCTCTGGGAAGGTGCTGAAATGATTATTCTCACAGCTGCAGCATTAGGCATCAGCGCCGGGCTCATGCGCTCGGCCGGCGTGATCGCGTTGGTGGCCGCGCTGATAGGAATAACCTTCGCGGTAGCGGCGATAACCTCGCCCGGGCCGGTCTCGCTTCTGGCGCTTGTTTATGCCGTTCTTGGCTATAATGGCGGCCTTATCCTCTTCGTGCTCGGGCTTTTTGCCAGCGCCCGCCTGCGTGCGGTCCGCACATCGCACTGATATCAGCCCAGGCAAAGGCTGGCGGCGTCAATTCGCCGTCGGCCGGTAACGAAAGAACTGGGCGCCGATATCCGATCCCTTCGCAAGCGGCTCCAGATAGGGCGGGATTTTTCCCTTGCCGAGCTCGGCATAGAGCCCGTCCGGCTTCAGCTTCGCGAGTTCTCGCGTCTGCAAGTCCTTCGGGCAGAAGGCAAGGGCCGTCACACCAGCCCCCTTGAGAAAGGCTTCCGCCTCCTGCGGCTTTGCCAGGCCAATATGCATTTCCGTCAGCATACCGCCCTGATCGCGGTGATAGGGGGCGGAGAGAACACGGTTCTGCGTAAAGCGCAGGATCGGCACCCCCATTTCCGAGGGGGCGGAGACAAGTCCGGCCGGAAGTTCGGCAAGCGGTGCCAGCGCCTCTTTCGATGTGCAGGAAAGCGTCTTGGTCGGCTCCGCCGCCTTCTTCTGCGTCGCGTTTTCCATCTGCAGCGAGACAAGCCCGCCGCCGACGGCCCAGACGGCGGGAACGCTTGCAAGTACAATCATGACATAGACAAAAGCGGCGGCGACATTCTCGCTGTCGCTATTGGAGATGCGCCTGACATCGATGATCAACAGGGCGAGCGGCAGGATGGAGATGAGGTTTGAGAACGCAGCGCCGCGCACCTGGACCAGCGCGATCACCCAGCTCGTGGCGAGCAGGAAGAGCAGCACCAGGTGGATCTGCACGCGGTCGCGCTGGACGATGCGAAAGATGCAGACGGCGATGCCGAGGAGGCCTGCCGCATAGAAGCCGCCGATCGGGAAGGGATCGGTGCGCGCCAGCGCCAAAACCGACTGCGCTTCCGATATGTGTCGCAGCCAGAGTTCGACCAGCATCGGATCAAGGCCCCCCAACGGATCGCTCAGGCATTGCGGCGCGATGACCATCGCCGAACCGAAGACGCCGACGCCGACAAAGGCGAGCGCGGCAAAGCGCCAGGGCCGACGCAGGCCGCTCGCAAAAACCGCCGAACACAGCAGGAGGCCGCTGCCGATCGCCGCCAGACTGTAGTAGCCGAGCGAGAGATTGTCGCAGGTGACCATCGAATAGAGCCGGGGCGGCACCGTTGCGAAGAACAGGATGTTGATCGCAATCGTCAGCGACAGCCCGAAGGCCCGGGCGGCGACGGCGAAATTCTCGCCTTCCCATGCCCAGAGCAGGGCGACCGTGACGCAGACAGCGGCGACGAAAGGCGTTGTCTCGGCGCCGATGGCGATGGCGACGGCCGCCGCAATGCCTGCGACCGCGTAGCTCCAACCGCGCCGCGCCGGATCCATGAGCATCGCCACCATCGTTGCGACCAGCACCAGCTGCACGTTGTGATGGTCGATCGCACCCGGAGCGAAGCGGTTTCCGGTGTAAATCGCCGGAGCGGTCAGACCGAGAGCGATGTGCATGCCGGCAACCCCGCCGATGCGACGGCCGGCGACCGCCATGGCCAGCATGGCAGGAAAGATGAGCGAAATGGGCCAGACGGCGAGCGCCAGCGCCTCGGCGGTCTCGCGCGGCGCGAACAGGCCGAAAAACCGGATCAGTGAGGCGATTGGCAGATCGATCAACCTCGACCAGTGCATCAGCGTGCCGCCGGCAAGGCCGAGACGATATTGCATCAGATCGAACCAGCCCTGGCCGGCAAGAAAATCGCGAACTTCGACGAGACGCATGCCGTCGTCATTGTCGGTGCCGACATAATCGGTGGCGCCGGACAGCTTGGTAACGAGGATGACGGCGGCGAGAATGAGACTATAGGCAATGACTGCCGGCCAGAGACGCGTCAGCAGGCCCGCGAGCCGGCTCCTGCGGGCGGCGGTCACGGACGATGCGTTGGCGATGGGCTGCACGGCATTCATCGTGGTTAGCGTTTCGTTTCCAGATGGCCGAAGCTTACCGGGCGCCGATCAAGAAAGTGTAAAGCCGTCTGTACGCAGCCCGATTTGCCGCGGTCATAGGGTCTTATTAACGCTGCATGATTAGGCTGGGTGGCGGCTTTCAGTGTAGCGAGTAGAGTCATGGCCCGAACGCGTCCCCATCACCCGGATATTGCCGTCCTGCTTCCCTGTTATAATGAAGCCGCGACGATCGGCGCTGTGGTGCGGGGCTTCCGGGCAGCACTGCCGGATGCCGCGATCTACGTCTACGATAATAATTCCACCGACGGCACCGCGCTGCAGGCGATGCTTGCCGGCGCCCATGTCGTGCGCGAGCGGCGGCAAGGCAAGGGTCACGTCGTGCGCCGCATGTTCGCCGACGTCGAGGCCGACATCTATATCATCGCCGATGGCGACGGAACTTATGCGCCTGGCGATGCCGAGGAGTTGGTGCGCACGCTTTTGACCGAACGCGCCGACATGGTTGTCGGCACACGGCGCGGCGTGCATGCCGATGCCGGCCGCCAGGGCCATGCGCTTGGCAACCGGCTTTTCAACCTGCTCTACCGGACGATCTTCGGCCCCGACTTCACCGATATTTTTTCCGGCTACCGCGCTTTCTCGCGCCGCTTCGTCAAGAGCTTCCCGGCGGTATCGGGCGGTTTCGAGATCGAAACCGAGATGTCGGTGCATGCCTCCCGGCTGAAGCTTCCGGTCAGCGAACTGGAACTCGACTATGGCCGCCGCCCGGAAGGCTCGCACTCCAAGCTTTCGACGTTCCGCGACGGCGGCAAGATCCTCTGGATGTTCGCGATGCTGATGAAGGAAACCCGGCCTTTCGCCTTCTTCAGCGCGATCAGCGCCGCCTTCATGCTGGTGAGCCTCGGTTTCATGACGCCGGTGCTGGTGGAGTATTTCGATACGGGCCTCGTCAGCCGCATGCCGACCTGGGTGCTGTCGATGGCGCTGATGATGATCTCCTTCATGCTTTTTACCGCCGGCGTCATCCTGGATTCGGTGGCCCGCGCGCGCGCCGAGCAGCTGCGCATCCACTATATGAGCCTGGAGACGCCGAGTGCCGCCAAACTGCCGGATAGCGAGGCTGCACCTGCGTCGCGCCCGAGCCGCGGCAAGGCTGATGCGGCATGAAGAAGCTCATCCGTTTCGCGATCGCCGGCGGCATTGGCTTTATCGTCGACGCAGGCGCGCTGTCGGCACTGCTGGCGTTGACGCCGCTCGGGCCCTTTCTGGCGCGGATAATCGCGATTGCCCTCGCAATGGCGGCGACCTGGGCTTTCAACCGCAACTTCACCTTCGATCGCTCCGGCCGTTCGCTCACCGCCGAGGGCTTCCGCTACGGCTCGGTCGGCGTCACGGCGGCGCTCGTCAATTACGGGCTTTATTCCGCCCTTCTGCTTTCGCTGCCCGCACTTCAGCCGCTTGCGGCGTTGGTGCTTGCCAGCATCGCTGCGATGGTCTTCAGCTTCTTCGGCTACTCGCGTTTCGTCTTCCGCCCGGAATAATTAGAGCGCCGCGCGTCCAAAGGATGCGCTAAGGACGCTCTAACACTTTGAACTGGCGCATAATCCTTTCCGAAAATCGATTCCGATTTTTGGGGTTATGCGCTAGACCGCTTCCCAGCCGTCCTTCTCGCTGGCGCGATAGATCGCATCGATCACCTTCTGGTTCAGCTTCGAGTTTTCGAGCGTGACGATCTCTTCCCTGCCGTTCGTTACCGCCCGGGCGAAGGCCTCGGCTTCGCGCTTGTACTGGCGGCTGTCCTGAAAGCGGAAGATGCGCGATTCATTGTGGCTGCGATCGGCGAGTTCGATCTCTTCCGGTCCCCAGCGATTGGCGTTGAAGGGCGACTTGACCTCGATGTAACCTTCGGTGCCATGGAAGACCATGACCTGGCGGTTGGCCATCTGCGTCGAGATGTAGAAGCTCAGCTCGAAATCGCCGAAATCGGCCTTGACGCTGGAATAGATATCCGTGCCGAAATCCGGGTCGCGCTCGGTGATCGCCTGGATCCAGAGCGGCTCCTTGCCGGTGGAAAACCGCGTGCTCATGACGGGATAGACGCCGATATCGGGAAGGCCGCCGCCGCCGAGTTCGGGAACGTTGCGCATGTTGCCGGGATCACGGTTGAAATAGGTGAAAGCGCCCTGCACATGCCGGAGCGAACCGATCGCACCCTCGCCGATCAGGGAACGCACCTTCTGCCAGACCGGGGAATAGGTGATCATATAGGCTTCGGTCACAACCACGCCGTTGCGGTCGCGTGCAGCGATCACCGCGTCGATATCGCCGGCCTTCAGCGCCAAAGGCTTTTCGCAGAGTACGTGCTTGCCGGCATCGGCTGCTTTGATCGACCATTCGATATGCTGCGACGTCAGCAGCGGGATGTAGACGGCGTCGATGACGTCTGAAGCGAGCATCTCCTCATAGGAGCCGAAGGCATGCGGCACGGAGAAGCGATCGGCCATCTCCCTGGCGCGCGTCAGTTCCCGGCTGGCAATCGCCGTGACGACGCAATTTTCCGCGTCCTGGATGGCGGGAACGACATTGTCGCGGCCGATCTTGGCCGTTGAAAGGATACCGAAACGCAGCATGTCCAAGCCTCCCGAATAATTCCGGCAAACCATATTCAGGCCTTCGCTGCGGCGCAATGGCACGATCCGAAATCACGGAAGTTTGCCTTCCCTGGCGCGCCGATCGCGCTAGCTTAGCTGGACGGCGTTCTGCCGTATCCCCAGTTTCAACAACAGCAGCCTTGTCCCTCAGCCTTTTGGAGAGCGTCATGGAAATGCGCCGGCTCGGAAAAACAGGTCTTTCGGTCGCGCCGATCGTCATCGGCGGCAATGTCTTCGGCTGGACGGCCGACGAGAAAACATCCTTTGCCATTCTCGACGCCTTCTTCGATGCGGGGCTCAACACGATCGATACGGCGGATGTCTATTCCGCATGGGCTCCCGGCAACAAGGGTGGCGATTCCGAAGAGATTATCGGGCGCTGGCTGAAACAGTCGAGGAACTCCCGCAACAGGGCGGTCATCGTCACCAAGGTCGGCTCGGATATGGGAGAGGGAAAGACGCTCAAGGCGAGTTATATTCTGAAGGCGGTCGAGGCCTCGCTGCGCCGGCTGCAGACTGATTATATCGACCTCTACCTCTCACATTGGCCGGATGCCGATACGCCGCACGAGGAAACGCTTGGTGCCTTCGCCAAGCTGAAGCAGCAGGGCAAGATCCGCGCCATCGGCTGCTCCAACTATGACGCCGATCTGCTCCGGGCCTCGTTCGACGCTGCCGAAAAAGCCGGCCTGCCGCGTTACGATGTGCTGCAGCCCGAATATAATCTCTACGCACGCGCCAGCTTCGAGGGGCCGCTTGCCGAGTTCTGCGTCAGTCACGATATCGGCGTCATCACCTATTTCAGCCTCGCCGCCGGCTTCCTCACCGGCAAATACCGCAGCCACGCCGACACGAAAGGCCGCGCCCGCGAAGGCCGGGTTTCGCAATATCTAAACGACAAGGGCCTGCGCATCCTGGCGGCGCTCGACACCATTTCGGCCGAGACCGGCGCCAAGCCGGCGGAAATTTCGCTCGCCTGGCTCTTGCGCAAGCGGTGCGTGACGGCGCCGATCGCCAGTGCTACCAGCCTTTCGCAGCTTGAAAGCCTGGTGAAATCGGCGACACTCGCGCTTTCCGACGAGGCGATGGCGCTGCTCGACCGAGCTGGCGTCTGAAAGGAACACCCATGACCGTGACAATCCGCGAAGCCAGCCCCGAAGACGAGAAGCGCTGGCGCGAGCTCTGGACCGCCTACCTCGCCTTCTACGAGGTCACGGTCGATGCCGATATCACCGATGCCACATGGCGCCGAGCCTTCGATCCAGCCTCGGCAATCGCCATGCGCGTTGCTGAAATCGATGGCAGGGTGATGGGCTTTGCGCTCTATCTCACGCATGAGGGCACGTGGATCCGTACCAACGACTGTTATCTCGAAGACCTCTTCGTCGATCCGGCTGCGCGTGGCCAGGGCGTCGGAAGAGCGCTGATGGACGATCTCATCGCACTCTGCAAGACAAAGGGCTGGGCGCGGCTCTACTGGCATACGAGCGAGCGGAACAAAACGGCCCGCGCGCTCTACGACAGCTATGTCGAAAGCGACGGTCACATCCGCTACCGCATCAGCTTCTGAAAACCGGAAAGCCGTCGTACCATTCGGAATGATCGCCGTCCCAATTGGCCATGCCTGGCTTGGTCAGGATGCCTCGCGGCCTGACATAGCTCTGGATCACCCGCTTCGGCCGTTCGTGCCACTGGATGTTGAAAGCCCAGAGCTTCGGGAAGAAGCAGAGCGAGGCGTAGGGCAGATGGTCATGGATCCACCAGGCAAGCCGCTGCCAGTCGCCTTCATCGCTATAGTGGTCGATCATCCATGGGACGGCGATGCAGACTGCCGCGCCCATGCAGCCGTCGAAATCCCTGATATCCCAGATGTGGTGCGCTGATGTGGCGGCATTGGTCGAACAGTTGAGGTCATTTTCGTTGCCGAATCGGTTGACCTCAGGCGAGCGGTAGCCGGAACGGATATGCAGACGCCCGAACGTCGCTTCCAGCGGCTCCAGCAGTTCCTCGCAAAGCCGCCTGCCCGCCTCGATCGCGAGATCAGGATCCTCAGGAATGTTGGGGATACGATAGAAATCGGCGATTTCGGAATGCAGGAAATCGCGAAAGAAGAAGTTTTGCGACAACCGCACGCGACCGAGATCCTCGAGACCTTTCATCGATCCTGGCTTTCGCACGATCTTTTCTTCCTCCATGTCGGCGGCAGGATGATTGCCCGGACCGGTTTTCCCGTCCACCCGAAATCGATCGGGAACAAATAGCGCGATCTGTGCTTCTTAATGTGTCGCCGCATTCGCGGTCTTTCCCAAAACAAGGATGGAGACAATGGCCAAGGAAAAGACGTTGGAAGATCTCTTCTACGATACGCTCAAGGACATCTATTTTGCCGAGCGGCAGATATTGCGTGCCCTGCCGAAGATGGCGCGCGCCGCTCAGTCCTCCGAACTGAAGGCGGGTTTCCAGAAACACCTCGAGGAAACCGAAGCCCAGGTCGAGCGCCTGCAGCAGGTTTTCGAGAAGATCGGCAAGCGCGCTCAGGGCAAGACCTGCGAGGCGATCCAGGGCGTCATTGCCGAGGGCGAAGACATCATGGAAGAATTCAAAGGCACGCCGGCGCTGGATGCCGGATTGATTTCCGCCGCCCAGGCCGTCGAGCACTATGAAATCGCCCGCTACGGCACATTGAAGACCTGGGCAGCGACGCTCGGCCTCAAGGACGTCGTCGCCCTGCTCGACCAGACGCTGCAGGAGGAAACTGCCACCGACAAGACCCTCTCACAGCTCGCCACGACGGCGGCAAACCAGAAGGCTAGGGCTGCCTGACCCATTATGACGACGGGCGGCCTGAGGCTCCATACCTAGCGGCCGCCCGTATTCCTTTAGACATATCTGAAAAAATCGATGAAGGCCCGCAGTGCCGGACGTATCTGCCGCCGGCTCGGATAGTAGACGAACGGGCCGGGATAAGGCGCACACCAATCCTCCAGCACCCGCACCAGCCTGCCTGCCGCAAGTTCGGTATGCACCCGCATGTCGAAGAGATAGGCAAGGCCGGCGCCGTTCAGCGCCGCAAGCAGGGCCAGCCGGTCCTCGCTGACAACAAGCGGCCCGTCGACAGCAACGATGAGCTCCTGCCCGTCCTTCTCGAACTCCCAGCGATAGATCGAACCGTTGGTGAAACGCCGCTTGATGCAGCGGTGGCCCACGAGATCGCGCGGATGCTCCGGCTTCGGATAACGCTCGAAATATTCGGGTGACGCGGCGATCACCGTCGTCAGCTTGGGTGAGATCCTGACCGCGATCATATCGGCTTCCAGGCTTTCCTCCAGCCTGATGCCGGCATCGAACCCCTCCTTGACGATATCGGTGAAGCCGTCCTCATTGGCGATCTCCAGGGTGATATCCGGATAGAGGTTGAGGAAGTCACCGAGGCGCGGGGCGAGCAGAATATCGGAGGCGAAGCGCGGCGCTGATATGCGCAGATTTCCGGCGGGCTTGCTGCGCGTATCGCGGACGGCCTCCAAGGCAACGCCAATCTCCTCGAGCGCCGGCCGCAGTCTTTCGAGCAGCAGGCGGCCCTCCTCCGTCGGGGCGACGCTGCGGGTGGTGCGGGCCAGAAGCCTGACACCCAGGCTTTCCTCGAGACTGGAAATCGCATGGCTGACGGCCGACGGCGCGACGAGGAGTTCCTTCGCCGCGGCCCGGAAGCTGCGATGCTCCGAGACCGCGGCAAGAACGGCGAGTTGGGAGAGCTGAGTCCTGTTCATTGATCGAAATGATAGAACAGCTTGTTTGAAACCGCATGTATTTTCTGATCGATATCGTGGCGATATGGTTGCCGGTACCGTGACAATTCATTCCAGCGGTTCATCAGCTCAGAAAAGGAGCGCATCATGAAAACCCGGAAACTCGGAAACGAACTGACCGTCTCGGCCGTCGGGCTCGGCTGCATGGGCATGAGCTTTGCCTATGGCGCCAGTGACGAACAAGAATCGATCAGGACGCTCAATCGCGCCGTCGATCTCGGCGTCACCTTGTTCGACACTGCCGAAGTCTATGGTCCCTTCACCAACGAGCTTCTTCTCGGAAAGGCGCTGAAGCCGTTCCGCGACCGCGTGGTGATCGCCACCAAATTCGGCTTCAAGATCGATACCGCTCAGGCCGGCGCTGCCGCCATCGCCGGCGTCGACAGCCGACCGAGCCATGTGCGGGAGGTGGCCGAGGCTTCGCTGAAACGCCTCGGCATCGAGACCATCGATCTGCTCTATCAGCACCGGGTCGACCCCAACGTGCCGATCGAGGAGACGGTCGGCGTCATGGCCGAACTGGTTAGGGAAGGGAAGGTTCGCGCCCTCGGCCTGTCGGAAGCCGGCAGCGCCACCATCCGCCGCGCCCATGCAGTCCATCCGATCGCAGCCCTGCAGAGCGAATATTCGCTGTGGACGCGTGATCCCGAGGAAGATGTGCTGGCCACCTGCCGCGAACTTGGCATCGGCTTCGTGCCCTACAGCCCGCTCGGGCGCGGTTTCCTGACGGGTGCGATCCGCAAAGCCGACGATCTTGCCGCCGACGATTTCCGCCGGCAGGTGCCGCGTTTCCAGGCAGAGAACTTCGACGCCAATGCCGCTCTCGTCGCAGCGCTCGAGCAGCTTGCGGCCGTCAAAGGCGTAACGGCGGCACAGCTGGCGCTGGCCTGGGTCCTCAGCCGGGGCGACGACATCGTGCCGATCCCCGGCGCCCGCAAGCTCCATCATCTCGAACAGAACGTTGCGGCCGCCGACATTGAGCTCAGCGCGGAGGAACTCGAGCAATTGGACAATGCCATCCCAGCCTGGCGGGTGGCCGGCAAGCGCTATTCGGACGCCTCGCTTGCAATGACGAATTTGTAATCGAAAGAAGCGCGGCTGCGACAGTGGCCGGGCTTGCCTTCGCGGCCGGCTCAACTATCTAACGGCATCTCGGAGAACGGGATGAAAACATGTCGGACAGGCAGGCAGTCGAGCAGACGGTTCATCTCTATGTCGAAGGCATGGCCTTCGCCAATGCGGCAGCCTTGAAGAAAGCCTTTCACCCGAAAAGCTCGATCATCGGCTATTACCAGGATGCCGTCGAATGGTTGACGCGGGACGAATTCATCGCCGCGATCCTGGCGGAGGAGCCCGCCCCGCCCGGCACCCAGCCCTTCATGGATATCCAGAGCGTCGATGTCGAAGGCGACGCGGCGAGCGTCAAGGTCACCGACGACTTCGCCGGAATGCGCTTCACCGACTATCTCTCGCTCTTGAAGATCGAAGGACGATGGGTGATCGTCAGCAAACTCTATCATCTGCACACATGAAAGGACCGGCCGCTTGCGCGACCGGTCCGTTCTATTTGCAGGGACGGATCAAGCTCAGCTTCTGAGAACGCCGCCGGTGAATTTCGTGACGCTCGCCACGATCTTCTGCGTCAGCGCCTCGAAATCCTCGTCCGTCAGCGTGCGATCGACCGGCTGGATCTGAACCTCGATCGCCACCGACTTCTTGCCCTCGCCGACCGATGCGCCTTCGAAGATGTCGAAGACATTGACGCCGGTGACCAGCTTGCGGTCGGCGCCGGTCGCAGCCTTGACGATCGCGCCGGCTTCCACCGTCTTGTCGACGACGAAGGCGAAGTCGCGCTTGACGGCCTGGAACGGCGAGAGATCGAGCGCCGGCTTGGTGCGGGTCGCTTTCTTCTTCGGCTCGGCCATGGCGTCGAGATAGACTTCGAAGCCGCAGACGGCTCCGCCGACATCGAGCGCTTCCAGCGTCAGCGGATGGAATTCGCCGAAATAGCCGAGCACCACCTTCGGCCCCATCTTGATCGTGCCGGAGCGGCCGGGATGATACCATTCCGGGCCGCCCTGCTCGATCTGGATATTGCCCATAGGCAGGCCACAGGCTTCGATGACGGCGAGTGCATCGGCCTTGGCGTCGAAGACATCGACCGGCTTGCCGCCGCCCTTGGCGGCATTCGACCACATGCGGCCGGCGCCGGCGAGCGATGCGGTGCCGCGGCGGATGCCGCCGGCGACCCGCCGCTGACCTTCCGGCCGGTCGTTTTCATAGGTGCCGGAGACCTCGAAGATAGCGACGTCGGCATAACCCTTGTCGGCATTGCGCTGCGCCGCGGTCAGCAGACCCGGCAGCAAAGACGGGCGCATGTCCGACATTTCGGCGGCAATCGGATTGGCAAGTTTGAGGGCTGGCGAACCGCCGCCGAACAGCTTGGCGTGATCCTCCGGAATGAAGGACCAGCTGACCGCCTCGAGCATGCCGCGTGCGGCGAGCGCTCGCTTGGCGACGCGGGTGCGAATCTGCAGCGTCGTCAGGATCCTGCCGTTGACGGCCGCATGGCTTTCGAGCGGCGCCGGCTTGATATTGTCGACGCCGTGGATGCGCATGACCTCCTCGACGAGATCAGCCTTGCCATCGACATCGGGGCGCCACGAGGGAACGGCAACGGAGACGCGCTCACCGGAGCCGGAGACCGCAAAGCCGAGACGCGTCAGGATCGTGTTGCTTTCCTCCGTCGAGATTTCAAGGCCGGTCAGGCGCTTGACCTCGGAATAGGGGAAATCGACGACCTTCGGCTGGTAACCCTTATAGCCGACGATCTCGGCCCCGGCGGCTCTGCCGCCGCAGAGTTCCAGCACCAACTCCGTCGTGCGTTCGAGGCCGGGAACCATATATTCCGGATCGACGCCGCGTTCGAAGCGGTAGCGGGCATCGGTGATGATGCCGAGGCTGCGGCCCGACTTGGCGATATTCATCGGATCCCAAAGAGCGGATTCGATCAGCACGTCGACGGTGTTCTCATCGCAGCCGGAGTGTTCGCCGCCCATGATGCCGCCGATCGATTCGATGCCCTCTTCATCTGATATGACGACATTGTTCGGGCCGAGCTTGTATTCGCGTTGGTCGAGCGCCAGCACGGTCTCACCTTCCCTTGCGCGGCGCACCGTCAGGTTGCCCTTGATCTTGGCGGCATCGAAGACGTGGATCGGGCGGCCCTGATCGAAGGTCATGTAATTGGTGATATCGACAAGCGCATTGATCGGACGCAGGCCGATGGCAGTGAGCCGCTGCTGCATCCAGCGCGGGCTCGGGCCGTTCTTGACGCCGCGCACAAGCCGTAACGCGAAACCGGGGCAGAGCCTGGCATCATCGAGATCGATCGTCAGCTTGACCGGCGTCTCGCCTTCAACGGCGAAGGACGGCGCGGGGCGCGTCTTCAGCGTGCCGAGACCGGAGGCGGCAAGATCGCGGGCGATGCCGTGGATCGAGGTGCAGTCCGGCCGGTTCGGCGTCAGGTTGATCTCGATGACGGGGTCGTCGAGACGGGCGTAGCTGGCATAGCTCTGACCGACCGGCGCATCCTCCGGCAGATCGATGATGCCGTCATGATTGTCGGAGATCTGCAGCTCCTTTTCGGAGCACATCATGCCGCGGCTTTCGACGCCACGGATATTGCCGACGGCAAGCGTCACCTCGATGCCGGGAACGTAGGTTCCAGGAGCGGCGAAGGCGCCGACGAGGCCGGCGCGCGCATTCGGAGCGCCGCAGACGACCTGAACCGGCGCGCCGGATCCGGTATCGACCATCAGCACTTTCAGGCGATCGGCCTGCGGATGTTTTTCCGCCGTAAGAACCTTGGCGATGACGAAGGGCTTGAACGCCGCCTTGTCGTCGACATCCTCGACTTCCAACCCGATCTCGGTGAGACGGGCGCAGATTTCATCCAGCGTGGCATCCGTTTCGAGATGCTCTTTCAGCCAGGAGAGCGTGAATTTCATCGTCCCAATTCTCCGTTCAAGCGCTCAAGCCGCCGAACAGCGTCGGCATGTCGAGCGGGCGGAAGCCGTAATGCGTCATCCAGCGGACGTCGGCATTGAAGAAGTCGCGCAGGTCGGGCATGCCGTATTTCAGCATGGCGATGCGATCGAGGCCCATGCCCCAGGCAAAACCCTGATATTCATCCGGATCGAGCCCGCCATAGCGCAGCACGTTCGGGTGGACCATGCCGCAGCCGAGGATCTCCATCCAGTCGGTGCCTTCGCCGAACTTGACGATTGGGCCGGAGCGGTCGCACTGGATATCGACCTCGAACGAGGGCTCCGTGAAGGGGAAGAAGGACGGGCGGAAACGCATCGTCACGCTATCGACCTCGAAGAAGGTCTTGCAGAATTCTTCCAGCACCCAACGGATGCTGGCGACATTGGCCTTCTTATCGATGACGAGGCCTTCGACCTGATGGAACATCGGCGAATGCGTGGCATCAGAGTCCTGGCGGTAGGTCTTGCCGGGGATGATGATGCGGATCGGCGGCTTCTGTGTCTCCATCGTCCGCACCTGCACCGGCGAGGTGTGCGTGCGCAGCACTTTGCGCTCACCATTCTCATCCGGATTGAAGAAGAAGGTGTCGTGCATCTCGCGGGCCGGATGGCCTTCCGGGAAATTCAGTGCCGTGAAATTGTAGTAGTCGGTCTCGATATCGGGACCTTCGGCGATCGAGAAGCCCATGTCGGCGAAGATCGCGGTGATCTCGTCGACGATCTGGCTGATTGGATGGATGCGGCCGCGCTCGGCGGGCGAGGAGCGCACCGGCAGGCTGACATCGACCGTCTCGGCCTTAAGACGGGCATTGACCGCCGCCATCTTCAGCACCGATTTGCGCTCGGTGATGGCGTCCGTCACCTCGTTCTTCAAGGCGTTGATCGCCGCGCCCCGGGTCTGGCGTTCCTCCGGCGTCATGGCGCCGAGCGTCTTCAAGAGCTCGGAGACCGAGCCCTTCTTGCCGAGGGCGGACACGCGCACGGCCTCGAGCGCGGGCTCATCACCAGCGGCGGAAATTTCGGCAAGCAAGGAAGATTTAAGCTGGTCGATATCTGACATTGTCTTCTTTCCGTCCAGATCAGGCGGCGTTCGAAAGGCAGGCTGGAGAGGCCGGCGCAAGGAGTACAGAGAAAGAAAAACCCGCGCCAGCCCAAACCAGCGCGGGTTTCCCAAAATTCAAAAAAGCGTCAAGCTTGGGAAGCGCTGGTTACCGAACCGCGCCTTCAAACTCGTTCGCCGTGCCGGTGTCCTTGAGATATTCAAGGGCCTTCTTGGCGGCAGCAACCAGCGCGCCGAATGCTTCCGGCTCGTGGATTGCCATATCGGAGAGAACCTTGCGGTCGACCTCGATGCCGGCCTTGTTCAGGCCGTCGATGAAGCGGCCGTAGGTCAGGCCGAATTCGCGGACAGCGGCGTTGATGCGCTGGATCCAGAGGGCGCGGAAGTTGCGCTTGTTGACCTTGCGGTCGCGGTAAGCGTACTGCTTGGCGCGATCGACGGCAGCCTTTGCGGTACGGATGGTGTTCTTGCGGCGGCCGTAGAAGCCCTTGGCCTGCTTCAGAACCTTCTTGTGCTTGGCGTGGGCAGCGACGCCTCTTTTTACACGTGCCATTTCATGATCTCCTTAATCTAACGCGTTACCGGAATAGTCTCAGAGACCGTTCGGCAGATAGTTCTTCACGACCTTGCGGCCATCGGGTTCTGCGAGAACCATCGTGCCGCGGGCATCGCGAATGAACTTGTTCGTGCGCTTGATCATGCCATGGCGCTTGCCAGCGGCAGCCGCCTTGACCTTGCCTGACGCGGTGATCTTGAACCGCTTCTTGGCAGCGGACTTCGTCTTCATCTTGGGCATTTTGCTACTCCTTCTGTCCTCCCTGCGCGCTTCATCAAAAAGCCCTCCTTGCGAAGTCCGGTTCTCCGGTCGTCGCAACAAGGTGCGGGAGCGTTTGTTGTTGATCTGCGGGATCGGCGACGAACCGTCCCGCAAGCATTCGAAACTGCCACGGCATGCCCTGCCGGTCAGTTCGGACGCGCGCTTATAACCGCAGCGTCATGAAAGTGCAACGGGGCTGCGGAGGAATCTTCGGCCATGCATGTCGACCGGCCGTGCGCAGCGGTTCCGGGACCGCAGACATGCATAAAACAAAGCCGAAAGCACAAAAGCCGCCCTTGCGGACGGCCTTGGGCGAAAAAGTGTCTGGCGCTTACTTCGGCGCCAGCACCATCATCATCTGACGGCCTTCGAGCTTGGGCTCGGCCTCCACCTTGGCGATTTCGGTCGTATCGGCCTTGACCTGCTGCAGAAGCTTCATGCCGAGTTCCTGGTGAGCCATTTCGCGGCCGCGGAACTTCAGGGTCACCTTGACCTTGTCACCCTCGTCGAAGAAGCGGCCCATCGCCTTCATCTTCACCTCATAATCATGAGTGTCGATGTTCGGGCGCATCTTGATTTCTTTGACTTCGACAATCTTCTGCTTCTTGCGCGCCTCGGCAGCCTTCTTCTGGTTGGCGTATTTCAGCTTGCCCAGATCGAGGATCTTGCACACCGGCGGTTCGGCATTAGGGGAAATTTCGACAAGATCGAGGCCGGCTTCTTCTGCCATTCTCAAGGCCTGGTCGGTGGGCACGATGCCCATATTCTGTCCGTCAGCCGCGATCAGCTGAACTTTGGGAATGCGGATTTCACGATTCGAGCGCGGTCCGTCCTTCACGGGCGCATCGGTCTTAAAAGGTCTGCGAATGGTCGTATTCTCCTCGCGTTGTTTCGGAACGTTGCAGCCGCGCGCTCCCGGTCAGGGTGCGCAAACTTATCTCGTCATCGCTGCAACGGAGTCAATATCATCCTTTAGCGGAAAAATCACCTGCTGTCAGCCTGCCAAGAATCTGTTTTATAGGCCAAAACAACAGGAGTTGACCGATGTCCGATCAGATGCTCAATCCCGCGCCGCAATTCCTGACGGTCGGCGAGGGCGAAGCGGCGCGCGAGGTCGCCCTCATCGTCCGCCCGGCGCAGCCCGGCAACGACGCACCGGCGCTCGTCTGGTTATCCGGCTACCGTTCCGACATGAGCGGCACAAAAGCAGTGGAGCTTGACGGTTTGGCGGCCGAACTCGGCGTCGCCTGTATCCGCTTCGACTATTCCGGCCATGGGCTTTCCGGCGGCAGCTTCCACGACGGAACCATCTCGCGCTGGCTGGAGGAGGCCCTTGCCGTCATCCGCCATGTCGCGCCCGAGCGTATCATTCTCGTCGGCTCCTCGATGGGGGGCTGGATTGCGCTCCGCCTGGCGCAGGAACTTGCGCGACAGGGCGGCCCGAAGCTCGCCGGCATGGTCCTGATCGCCCCGGCGCCCGATTTCACCTCCGAACTGATCGAACCCAATCTCAAGGCCAAGGAACGCAAGTCGCTGGCCGAACGCGGCTACTTCGAAGAGCGCTCGCAATACAGCCCGGAACCGAACGTCTATACACAGGCACTGATCGAGGACGGGCGCAAAAACCGGGTGCTCGACGGCATGATCGAGACGGGCTGCCCAGTGCATATCCTCCAGGGCATGAAAGATCCCGACGTGCCGCATGCGCACGCGATGAAGCTTCTGGAGCACCTTCCCGCCGACGACGTGGTGCTGACCTTCATCCGCGATGGCGACCACCGCCTTTCCCGCCCGGGCGATATCGCCCTTCTCCTCAGCGCCGTCAAAGGCATCATTCGTTCATCAACAAATATGCAGATGCCCATTTGAACAGCACCGACCGAGAAAATCCCCTAACGCAAGCCGCCAACCCGTTGCATTTTAACCATGTTGGCGCGTCGCAAGGCTCTCCCAAGAAGTAACGATTGACTCTTCTCGGCCGTCTCCATTAACAATTTGTTAATAATTAGGGGCGATCGAGGAAAGAGCGGGCGTGCGGATCAAAGGTATCTTTGTGGCCATGATGGCCGTGTTTGTGATGGCGACTGCCGCCATCCCAGCTCCAAGCAGAAATGCTTCCATGGTAACAGGCAACGCCACCTCCCAACCGATCGGTCATTACGATTTCTGTCAGATCCACAGCAGTGAATGCGGCGCAAACCGCAATGCTGGACCGGCCGAGATGACCCCGGCCAAATGGTCGCTCGTCCGTTCGCTCAATGCCACGGTCAATCGCACGATTACGCCGATGACCGATAAGGAAATCTACGGCAAGGACGAGGTCTGGGCCTATCCGACCACCGCCGGCGACTGCGAGGATTTCGCGCTCTTGAAGCGCCGCATGCTGATCCAGCGCGGCTTTTCGGCCGCCGACCTGCTGATGACCGTCGTGCGCAAGCCTGACGGTGAAGGCCATGCCGTCTTGACGCTGCGCACCGCCGAGGGCGATTTTGTGCTCGACAATCTCGCCGCCGACGTCAAGCCGTGGTTTGCGACGCCATATTCCTTCGTCAAGCGCCAGTCGAGCTACAATGCCGGCCGCTGGGTCACCATCGAGAACGGCCGCGACGTCCTGGTTGGCGCGTTGCGTTAAGGACTTCAAGGGGGATGATGCGGGGGGAAAGGCCGGCGATTTTGCCGGCCTTTTGCTTTTGGGAAGATGGCTGCCGCCGTTAGCTTACGCTCGATACGTTCGCGCTTTGGGCGTGAGTTAAGGGCAAGGCCCGCGCGACGAGGAGGGCTGCTCGCTGTGCCGTGTGTAATCCGTTGTATGCCGCACCGTCTCCCGGCCCTTCGCTTTGGCTCAGGGCGTTCGTCGCTGCAATCGATTCACTGGATCGATTGCTCGGATTCGCCGACCGCTCCTCACCCATTCCCGATCAGGATGCCGGCGCCGAGGACCAGGCCGCCGCCGAGCACCACCTGGAAGGCGGCGCGCAGGAAGGGGGTTTCCATGTAGCGGTTCTGGATGAAGGCGATTGCCCAGAGTTCGAAGAAGACGATGATGGCGGCGGTGATCGTCGCCGTCCAGAAATGAGGGATCAGATAGGGCAGCGCATGGCCAAGGCCGCCGAGCGCCGTCATGATGCCGCAGGCAAGGCCACGTTTGATCGGCGAGCCCCGGCCGGAGATCTTGCCGTCGTCATGGGCGGCCTCGGTGAAGCCCATCGAGATGCCGGCGCCGACGGAGGCGGAAAGACCGACGAGGAAGGTCTGCCATGTATCCTGGGTTGCGAAGGCGGCGGCAAAGATCGGCGCCAGCGTCGAGACAGAGCCGTCCATCAAGCCGGCAAGGCCCGGCTGCACATAGGTCAGCACGAATTGCCGGTGCGCGGTCTCGTCCTCGTCGTGCCTGATATCCTCAGGCGTATGTTTGTCGCCAAGCATGCGGGCGATGTCTTCGTGCCCTTGTTCGGCGAGTGCGAGGTCGCCGAGAAGCTCACGCGTCGAGGCGTCGGTGGTGCGCTTTGCCGCCTCGACATAAAAACGATAGGCCTGCTCCTCCATCGCCTCAGTCTCCTGCCGCATCGCATCGAGTGACAGGTTGGCTCTCAGCCAGTCCGGCTTGCGCTCGTAAAAGCCCTGCACATGCTCGCGCCGGATCAGCGGGATACGCTCGCCGAAACGCTGGCGGTGGATTTCGAACAGCGATTTGCGGTGCGTGTCCTCGACCTCGGCCATATCCTCGAAGACCTTGGCCGAAGCCGGAAACTCAGGGCGCAGCCTATCGGCATAGGCCAGATAGATGCGGGCGTCGTCTTCCTCGGAGGCAATCGCAAGGGCGAGAATCTCCTGCTCGGAGAGTGACTCAAAAGATCGTTTCGGCGACCTGAAAAACCGCGCCAGCATGAACTTCTCCAATAATTTAGAATTATTCTAAATCTAGAGAGCGCGGCGATGGTGGTCAAGTGGCCGGGCGCTAACCGTTGACAGATTGCCGCAAGCGGCTTTGGTTCGCGGCCGTAAAGGCCTATATGGGGGCTGCCGCATCCTGCGGCGCCGGGGTTTATGATGGACAATGACATTCAGGGTCGCCCTGCCCATGTCGCGGCGATCCGCGAAAGGGCGGAGGCAGAGATGCGGGCGATGGGCGTCGACGAGGCCTTCATAGACAGGCTGGTGGAGACTTTCTACGGGCGCGTGCTTCAGCACCCCGATCTCGGCCCCGTCTTCGACGCCAAGCTCTCCGGCCGCTGGCCGGAGCATATGCAGAAGATGAAGAGCTTCTGGTCGGCCGTCGCCTTCCGCAGCGGCGCCTATGGCGGCAAGCCGGTGCAGGCGCATACCGGTGTGGCAAACCTGACGTCGGATCTCTTTCCAAAGTGGCTGTTGCTGTTTGCCGCAACGCTCGACGATGTCGCCCCGTCGCCGGAGGCCAAGGCCTGGTTCATGGCGACCGCCGAACGCATCGCCAAAAGCCTGACGCTGTCGCTGTTCTATAATCCAGCTCTCGACGACCCGGCGAAAAAAGCCGGCTGATCACTGCCTTGCGGAAAAGGTCGCACCCGCGCTTGCGGCAACGACCAGGGCAGTTCCAGCCATCTGCAGCAATGTCATCGGCTGGACCAGAATGACAAAACCTGCGATGGCCGCGATGGCCGGTTCGAGGCTCATGAGAATGCCGAAGGAGGCTGTCGGCATGCGCCGCAAGGCAATCAGCTCAAGCGTGTAGGGCAACAGCGGCACGAGAACGGCAAGACCCGCCATTTCAATCAGGCCGTAGGCATCGAGCTTCGGCACGGCGCCGACGAAGCCGAAGGGTGTCGCGACAAGAGCGGCGACCACCAGCGACATGGACAGCCCTTCCAGCCCCTTGAAACTCGCACCGATCTTTTTGGTCAGCACGATATAGATCGCCCAGCCGGTTCCCGCGCCGAGCGCAAAGAGAATACCCGCGACATCGCCGACCCAGCCGTCACCGTCATGAGCGAGGGCCAGAACACCAAGTGCCGCAATGAGGGGCCAGACAAGACGCCGGCTGAGACCGTAGCCGATGGTCGCAACGGAAAGCGGACCGAGAAAATCGATCGCCACGGCAAGACCGAGCGGAATGCGCTCGATCGCCGCAAAGAAGCTCATGGTCATCAGCGCCGTCGTCGCGCCGAGAACCAGAGCACTCGTCCATTGCGCCCTGTTATAGCTGACGATGCGCGGCCGCACGACAACGGCGAGAATGATGGCCGCAAAAGCGAGGCGTAGCCAGCTGGCGCCGGCCGGTCCATATGTGGTGATAGCGGAAGATGAGAGTGCCGCGCCGAACTGGATCGACGACATGGACAGGAGGCACAACAGCCCGCCGGCCGCCACGCCTCCGAATGCTGTCGACGCCTCTGCGGTCAGCGTGCCCGCTCCGGCATTTGCCTTTTCTTCCATACCCGCCCCCCAATTGTGCGCTCTTCTTACGAAGACGGCTCAGGAGCGACAAATTCAAACTTCTGATCGCGGCAGCAAAAGGCCTTATGCATCAGCGGCCAGCGAGGATGACTTCTTCGGCGTCCTCAAAACTCATTTCAAAGACCTTCCTGCCGATCTCGAAGCTGAAGCCGTTGCGGGCGAAGGCCGAGAGCTCCTTGGCCTTTCGCTTTTCGTCAAGCTCGACGCGGCGGAAGGGACCGAAGGCGCGTTTGCGGGCAAATATCGCGGCGGCATAGAGATCGTCAGCCTCCTCAAGGGCGGCTTCGACCTTGTCGCTGGAGACGCCCTTCACCGCAAGCTTCTGTGCGATGGCCCGCTTCGATTTGCCGCCGCGCACGGCAGAACGTGTGCTGATCTCCGCATAGGCGCTGTCGTCGAGTAGCCTGTTGTCATAGGCAAATTTCACGGCGAAATCGGCAACGGCCTTGATTTGCGCCGCGCTGATATCCTCGAACTTCTCCTTCGCCTTGCGGGTGATGGCGTCGGTGAGCTGTTTTTCCGTCATCATCCGCCGCTCGAGCCGATAGATGGCGGAGTTGCGCACCCAGCTCAGCATGCGTGACGTCGGGATATCGGATGCAACGGTCTCGTCGGTCATCGGCAGAAATCAGGCTTCCAGACCTTTGAGGACATTGGCGACGTTGAGCCCAATTTCCGGCACGCCGTAACCGCCCTCCATGCACGTGACGACGGGCAGGCCTGCGGCGGAGATCACCTCCCCCATGCGGATGAAGTCCTCCGATTTCAGCTGGAAAAACGAGATTGGGTCGCGCTCGAACGTATCGACGCCGAGCGCCAAGACGATCGCTTCCGCGCCGAAAGCCTTGATGCGAACAAGAGCATCGGCAAGGGCTGAAGACCAGACCTCCCAAGGCGTATGAGGCGGCATCGGGTAGTTGCGGTTGGCGCCAGTGCCCTCCCCTTCGCCCTCTTCGTCGGCATGGCCGAGGAAATAGGGAAAGGCAAACATGGGATCGCCATGCAGCGAGGCGGTGAAGACATCACCTCTGTGATAGAAGAGATCCTGCGTGCCGTTACCATGATGGAAATCGACATCGAGCACGGCGACCTTCTTTGCACCATGATCAATGAGACGCTGGGCCGCCACACCCGCATTGTTGATGAAGCAATAGCCGCCGAAGAGGTCGATGCCGGCATGGTGACCGGGCGGGCGGCAAAGCGCGAAGGCGAAACGATTGCCGGCATTCAGCCAATCGGCGCCCGTAATGGCGCAGCGCATCGAGGCGATCGCAGCCTCGTAGGAACCCTTGGTGATCGAGGTATCGGCGGCATTGGCGTAATGGCCGATCGCGCCGACGATGTTGTCAGGCACACGCTGGCTGGTGCGGCGGACCGGGAAGGAATTTGCGATCGCCTCACCCTCGAAGCCGGCGGCGACCCAGCGATCCCAGACGGTGGCGAGAAAATCGAGATAGACGGGATCATGCACCTTTAGCGCCGTTTCCAGCCCGTCTGCATCAGGTGCAACGACATCGGCGAAACCCGCCTCCTTGACCGCCGCCAGGATCCATTCGGCCCGGAACGGCGCCTCGAAGGGCGTCACCAGCTGGCCGGCGTAAAGCTCGGTTCTGGCATCGCGCAGCCTGTGGTCCTCGGAGTAGATGACGCGCATTGGATTCGTCCTTGATTGAAAGTTCAGACTTACATGGGTCGGACGCGACAAAAAAGCCGGCGCGGCGCCCTTGATCGTCAAGGCGGATGACTTCACCTTCGCAACGTTTTGAGACCGAAGGAAAATTTCGCATGAAAGTGCTGATGGTCGATGTCGACGGCGTGCTCATTCACGGTCGGCCGACCGACGGGCTGCCCCACTTCACGTATCTCGAGCGCGATCTTGGTCTGCGACCCGAGCTGCTGCAGCAGGCATTCTTCCAGACCCATTGGGGCGACATCATCATCGGCCGGGAGGCGCTGGAGCCAAGGCTTGCCAGCGTACTAACGGATATCGCGCCCCATCTCAACGCCACAGCACTGATCGACTATTGGTTCGAAAACGATTCCCGGCTCGATCGCAACCTGCTGGAAGAGCTCGGCGCTCTCAGGCAAAGCGGAGTCACGCTCTTCTTGGCGACCAATCAGGAGCATCGGCGGGCGCGCTACCTGATGGAGCGGGCTGGCCTTGGCGCGCATTTCGACGATATCATCTATTCCGCAGCACTCGGGCACAGCAAACCCTCACCTGACTTTTTCCGGCTGGCGACCGAACGCGCCGGGGTCCAGCCCGAGGAGATCGCCTTCATCGACGATATGGCGGCGAATGTCGAAGCGGCAGGGCAGTTCGGCTGGCACGCGGTGCAATGGACGGCGGGCGCGACACTGGCCCGTGCGCTTCCCATATTCACAAAATGGGCATAGGCGGTGAGGCGCATTCAGGCGAGCCGCTTGTAGAACAGGGTGGTGTCGCAGAAGCCGCCTTCCGGCCACAGCGCATAATCGGGGATGACGCCGACGCGCTGCCAGCCGAGGCGCGGATAGATCGCCTCGGCATCGCTGCCGGTTGCCGTGTCGAGCACGAGCAGCGTCTTGCCGCACTTCGCCGCCTCGCGCTCGGCGGCCTCCATCAGCAGCCGGGCAAGGCCGCGCCCGCGGGCGGAACGATGCACCAAGAGCTTCTTCAGATCGCCGCGATGCGGCTGGTTCGGCATCTGCGCCGCCCCTACCTGCACCGTGCCGACGATCCGGCCATCGAGCTCGGCGACCAGCAGCAGGCTGATCCCGCCAGCCACCGCATCGGCAACATCGCGCCAGTAAGGCGCGGCATCCTCAGGCCCATAGGGCTGCATGAAACCGACAGATGCGCCGCCGGTGACGCAATCGGCCAGTACCTGCGAAAGATCGGGAATGGCGGCACGGGCCTCCTCGGCGGAAAGGGTGCGAATGTCAGGCATGTTCTTCTCCTGAAATGAATGTTGTTATCGGCCGCCGCGATCGAGCACGACGCAATAGCGCGCCGGCGCGTTGCCGGGATTATGAAAGGAATGGCCTTCGCCGACTGGCATGAAGAGGCAATCACCCGGACGCAGCCGATAGACCGCGTCACCGGCCGTCATCTCCAGCTCGCCGTCGAACAGCCAGACATGCTGCATCATGCCATGGGAAGCGGCATGCGGCGGGAAACTGACGCGCGCGCCGGCTGGAAATTCGACTTCGACGATATCGACCGCCGAGGCGGCGCCGGGCGCCGATACCGCGCGCCTGAGATAGCCGGTTTCCGGATCGCGCCAGACCTGCTGGTCCTGTCGGCGCGCCAGCGGTGAGGCCTGCCGCCCCTCTTGCGCGAAGAAAGCCGACAAGGACAGGCCGAGCGCGGCGCAGATCCTTGCCAGCAGCGAGGCGGTCGGGCTCGCTTCCGCCCGCTCGATGCGCGAGATCATTGCCCGGCTGACGCCGGAAGCCGCGGCAAGCTCATCCAGCGTCAGGCCCTTTTCCTGTCGCAGCGTGCGAATGCGGATGCCGATTGCCTGTTCGAGTTGCTGTTCCATTATCGATCCATTATTCCACCATAAGAGAAATACATGATCTGATGATGGAATCAAGCGCTTGGGCAGCGAGACAATCAGCCTTGTTTTTGCCGCCGCAGCGTCGATATATGGCAGCGCAATCGCCGAAGGAGAGCACGATGGACGCCAGCACGCAGAGCACCGAACTGACGCGAAGCTTCACGGCCGCCGCCTGGGACAGTATCGCCCCCATCATGGCTGAAATCGAAGCCTTGCCGTTGCTGCGGCGGCTTTCCGACGGGACGCTGCCGCCCGAAGTGTTCCGGCACTATATCCTGCAGGACGCAATTTATCTGAAGCACTATGCGCGATGCCTCGCCATCGTCGCAGCCAAGGCGCCCGACAATGCGCAGGTGCTGCGCTTCCTCGGCTCAGCGCAGAAGGCGATTGTCGTCGAGCAGGGCCTGCATGCCGGCTTCCTCACCCAGTTCGGCATCACGTCCGAGGAGGTCACGGCTGCCGAGCCCTCGCCCGCCTGCTTTGCCTATACGAATTTCCTGCTCGCCACAGCCTATCACCGATCCTATGCGGTGGCACTTTCGGCCATCCTTCCCTGCTTCTGGATCTACTGGCATGTCGGCGAAGCGATCAAAAACCGGCCGGCCATCCCCGGCAATGCCTTCCAGGCCTGGATCAACACCTATGGCGATCCGCAGTTTGCCGCCGGCGCCCGCGAGGTGATTGCGCTCACCGACATCGCCGCACGCGCCGCGTCGCCGGCTGAGCGCGCCGAGATGAGCGATGTCTTCGTGCGCGCCTCGCAATATGAGTGGATGTTCTGGGATTCAGCCTGGCGGCTGGAAACGTGGCCGGTCTGACACCCCCGCCTCGGACCGGCAAAATAGCGTAATTTCCGGGATAATTACCGCTTTGCGGCAGGGGGCGGCGCTGCTATATGGCGCGCATGAGCACCAATTCGACCACTCCGCTGTCCCATATCCGCAACTTTTCGATCGTGGCCCATATCGACCACGGCAAATCGACGCTGGCCGACCGGCTGATCCAGACGACTGGCGGCCTTGCCGAGCGCGAAATGTCCGAGCAGGTGCTCGACAATATGGAAATCGAGCGCGAACGTGGGATCACCATCAAGGCCCAGACCGTGCGCCTGCACTACCAGGCAAATAACGGCGAGAAATATGTTCTCAACCTGATCGACACGCCCGGACACGTCGACTTCGCCTATGAAGTTTCGCGGTCGCTGTCGGCCTGCGAAGGTTCGCTGCTGGTCGTTGACGCCTCCCAGGGCGTGGAAGCGCAGACGCTCGCCAACGTCTACCAGGCGATCGACAACGACCACGAGCTCGTCACCGTGCTCAACAAGATCGACCTGCCGGCGGCCGAACCCGACCGTATCAAGGAACAGATCGAGGAAGTGATCGGCATCGACGCTTCCGAGGCCGTGCTGATCTCGGCCAAAACCGGCCTCGGCATTCCCGACGTGCTGGAAGCGATCGTCCACAAGCTGCCGGCGCCGAAGAGCCCCGGCGGTGAAAAGGCGCCGCTGAAGGCGCTGCTCGTCGACAGCTGGTACGACACCTATCTCGGCGTCATGGTTCTCGTGCGCATCATCGACGGCGTGCTGACCAAGGGCCAGACGATCCGCATGATGGGCACCGACGCCAGATACCAGGTGGAGCGCGTCGGCGTGCTGACGCCGAAGATGGTCAATGTCGACAGCCTCGGCCCCGGCGAGATCGGCTTCATCACCGCCTCGATCAAGGAAGTGGCCGATACGCGCGTCGGCGATACGATCACCGAGGACAAGCGCCCGACCGCGCAAGCCCTGCCGGGCTTCAAGCCGGCGCAACCGGTCGTCTTCTGCGGCCTGTTTCCAGTCGATGCCGCCGATTTCGAAGATCTGCGCGCCGCCATGGGCAAGCTTCGCCTCAACGACGCCTCCTTCTCCTTCGAAATGGAATCCTCTGCCGCGCTCGGCTTCGGCTTCCGCTGCGGCTTCCTCGGTCTCTTGCATCTCGAAATCATCCAGGAGCGCCTCGAGCGCGAGTTCGATCTCGACCTCATCGCCACCGCCCCCTCCGTCGTCTATCAGCTGACGATGACCGACGGCAGCGAGCGCGAGCTGCACAACCCGGCCGACATGCCCGATGTCGTCAAGATTGCCGAAATCCGCGAACCGTGGATCAAGGCGACGATCATGACGCCGGACGACTATCTCGGCGGCATCCTGAAGCTCTGCCAGGACCGCCGCGGTATCCAGACCGAACTGACCTATGTCGGCACCCGCGCGATGGTGACCTATGAACTGCCGCTCAACGAAGTCGTTTTCGACTTCTACGACCGGCTGAAATCGATCTCGAAGGGCTATGCATCCTTCGACTATCACATGGAAGGCTATCGCGAAGGCAACCTCGTGAAGATGTCGATCCTCGTCAACGGCGAGCCGGTCGATGCCCTCTCGATGCTCGTGCATCGCACCGCAGCCGAAAAGCGCGGCCGCGACATGTGCGAGCGGCTGAAGGAGCTGATTCCGAAGCACATGTTCAAGATCCCGATCCAGGCGGCGATCGGCGGCAACGTGATTGCCCGCGAAACCATCTCGGCGCTGCGCAAGGACGTGACGGCCAAGTGCTACGGCGGCGACGCCACCCGCAAGCGCAAACTTCTGGACAAGCAGAAGGAAGGCAAGAAGCGCATGCGCCAGTTCGGCAAGGTGGAGATCCCGCAGGAAGCCTTCATCGCCGCGCTCAAGATGGGCGACGAATAACGCTTTCCAACAACATCTCATGCGCATCTGATCTGCGCATGAGATCAAGGAGATCGTATGGCTCAGCGCGTAAGGAAAGCAGCAAACCTCTCTCTGGACGAAGGTCTCGTCTCCCAGGCGCGCGAACTCCAGATCAACATATCGCGGGCGGCGGAGGATGGTATCGCCAAAGCGATAAAGGCGGAGCGCGAGCGGCTGTGGCGTATCGAAAACGCCGAGGCTATCCGGCTGGAAAATGAAAACGTCGAAAAGCACGGTTTGCCGTTTGCCAAGTACCGTCAGTTTTGATGACGCGCTTTCACGTCTAGCGCCTTAAGAGCGGGGATGTCCCGGCCATCGACGTTCAAGCCAATCTGCTTGACGATCTGCCTTCGCGAGTCATGGTTCCATTGCATTCAGTGCAGGAACTGGGCTGGTCGATCTCGCGATTGAACCCACGCTTTTCCATTGAGGGCGAAGTCTATGTCATGGCCACTCAGCGCATGGCATCCATCCCGACCACCGAAATAGGAAAAGTCGTCGCCGATCTATCTGATAAACGCGATACCATCATCGCGGCCCTGGACTTTCTCTTCCAGGGCTTCTGAGATCAGTGCCCCGCCATATACTCTTTCACTAGGCCTTCATAGGCACTCATCTCGGGCAGCGCTTCGTAACTGTACACCGCACCGGTCTCGGCAAATGCCAGCTTCTCACGCGTCCATGTCTCGATGAAGGGCGTAAACCAGCTGGGGTCGTCGAGCATGGTGACGCGCAGATTGACAAACCAGTCCATGCCCTCCGGCCGGGTGAACATCCAGCTCATGCAATGCGGGCAGAAGTAATGCCTGGTGACGCCATGCAGGCCGCCAATGACGGGCTCGCCTTTGGTGACTTCGAAGCCCTCGCTGGGAATGGCGGCGCTCAGCGAATAGGCGCTCGCGGTCATCTTCTGGCAACCCGTGCAATGGCAGGCCATGGTGAGCAGCGGCGGAGCGCTGATCTTCAACCGCACCCGGCCGCAACGGCAGCCGCCCTCCATGGGTAGTGTTCGCTCGCTCATGTTTGTCCTCCCGTTTCGCCTTCTCATCTAGCGGAGCTTTCGCCGCTGTCGAGATGGCAACGCCATGAGTGAGATGGCCTTGCCAGGTTCTGTCAGGCAACGGCCTGGCGGCGGGAGCCGTCACGGTCGCGCAGGCCCGTCGCCATGACGAGCGCGCCAAGCGCAGCGGCGGCGAGCGGCACCAGAAGCGCCACGCGCAGAGATTCCAGCCGGGCTTCGGGAGAGATCGCGTCACCCAGCATATAGGCGCCGATGGCGCTGACGCCGGAAAGGCCAAGTGCCGCTCCGAACTGGATCGCGGTGTTGACCAGCCCGCTGGCGAGCCCGTGCTCGTCTTCGGCGATACCGTCAGTCGCAATGATGGTCAGCGGGCCGTAGCCGAGCGCGAAGGCAAGGCCGAGCAGCAGCATCGACGGGAACATCGCGGCATAGGTCCAGTCGAAGCCCATGCGCGAAAACAGCCCATAGCAGGCGAGCGCCAGCAGGAAGCCGACGAGGATGACGCGAACATTGCCGAAACGGGCGACCAGCCGTGGTGTCAGGATCGGCGCAACCACGGCATCGATGCCGATTGCCATCAGCGCCAGGCTCGTCTGCATCGGCGTCCAGCCAAGCAATTCCTGCAAATAAAGCGAGGCGATGAACTGGAAGCCGAAAAACGAGCCGGCAAACAGCAAGGCGCCAAGATTGGCGCGGATCAACGCGCCTGAGCGCAGGATGCCGAGACGCACGAGCGGGGCGGACGAAGCGCGCTCGATGAGGAGAAACGCAAGCCAGAGCACCGCGCTTGCTGCGAAGACGATGATCGTCCATTCCGTGCTCTCGCCCGGATGTTCGAGCCGGGTGATTCCATAGGCGGCCAGCAGCATGGCGCCGGTCAGCGCGATTGCGCCTGGAATATCGAATTTGCCGCGGACCTTTCCCGTGTCCCTGTCTGTAATGAGCCGCGGGCCGACCGCAAGCAGGATCGCCGCGAGCACCACCGGCGCGAAGAACACCCAGCGCCAGTCGATTGCGGCAAGCAGGCCTCCGGCGACGAGGCCGAGCGAGAAGCCGGCCGATGCCGTTGACGCGTAGATCATCACCGCCCTGTTGCGCTGCGGTCCCTCGGGGAAATTGGTCGTGATGAGTGCCAGTCCGGCCGGTGTCATGAAGGCGGAAGCCGCACCGGTAACGAAGCGGGCGACAAGCAGCATCCAGCCCTCGCTCGCAAAGCCGCCGAGACCGGAGAAGGCGAGGAAGACTGCAAGCGCTGTCAGGAATACGCGTTTCTTGCCGAAAATATCGGCGGCGCGACCGCCGAGCAGCATGAAGCCGGCATAACCCAGCACATAGGCGCTGACGACGGCGCTGAGCGTCGTTGTCGACAGGCCGAGATCGGCGCGGATCGCCGGCAGCGCGATGTTGAGCATGGCGACATCGATGCCTTCGAGGAAGATTGCGCCGCAGAGCACGATCAGTGCCCCGGCTGCGCGGGCGCTCATGCGCCCTTCAGCTGTTTTGGTTGGAGAAGATAGGGTGGACATGGAATCCGTTCCTTCGGTTGACGCGCTGAACCATCGGGGCTGAGGCACGAAGTTACTTTTCATGCCTCAGTTCCCTCTTGTAACCGAAGCTTAGTTAGGACATGATCCGACGCCATGAAAGAAGGCACTTCAAACTCACCGAGTGACATCTGCAGCACCGACAGGGACTATGACGTCCTGCAATGGGATGCGCGCGAGGAGTGCGAGGTTCGGCAGATCCTCGACCGGATCGCCGACAAATGGTCGCTGCTCGTCATTGCGCTGCTCGAAAAGCGCACGCTTCGCTTCACCGAACTGAAGAGGAATATCGACGGCATCAGCCAGCGCATGTTGACGACGACGCTCAGGCACCTGGAGCGTGACGGCATCATCGAGCGCACCGTTTATCCCGTCGTGCCGCCGAAGGTCGATTATGCATTGACGCCGCTTGGCTGCACCCTGCACGAGACGATCCGTTCGCTGGTGCTGTGGACCGAACAGAACCAGGCGGACATCATCGCCGCGCGGCAACGCTACGATATGCGGGCTGTCGACGGTATGTAGCCAGCAAACGATATCTGTCCCGGTCGTGTACCGCGATGGATGGGCGTCACCTGATACGGGCCGGATTGCCGACGGCGGTAGCGCCTGCCGGCACGTTCTTCGTCACGACAGCGCCGGCGCCGACGATCGCTCCATCGCCGATCGTCACCCCGCCAAGGATGATGGCGCTGCCGCCGATCCAGACGTCACAGCCGATGACAACAGGCCGGGCGATTTCGATGCCCGTGCTGCGAAGCGCGGGATCCTTGTGATGCTCGGCGCAATAGATCTGCACGCCGGGGCCGAACATGCAGCGGTCGCCGATCGTCACGCGGCCGGAATCGAGGATGGTGCAGCCGGCGTTGAAATAGACACGCTCGCCGACGACGATGTTGATGCCGTAGGAGCAGTGAAACGGCGCCTCGATGAAGATATCGGCCGCGGCCTTGGCAAAGAGCGCCTTCAGGGCAGGTGCTGCGGCGCCGCGTTCCTCCGGCGGCATTGTATTGTGGGCATGGACGGCCAGACGCGCCTGCCGGCGCAACAGATCGAGCTCGTCGTCGAGGCAGCAGTACCACTCACCCGCCGCCATCTTTTCGCGTTCGCTTGCCGGCATCGCTTGGCCCTCACGCAGAGGCCGGCGACAGCAGCCCGGCCTCCTGCCGCTCGATCAGCCCCACCCAGGCCCGCGCGATGGCGAGCCCAGCGCTATCGGCGGCGGCGCCGTGTCTTGCCGCGAGTTCGGCGTGGCTCTCGAGCCAGCCCGGGGCGACGCGCGCGATCGTATCGGGGAAATCGGTTTTCCACTCCTCGACGACGCGCATGTCGGCTTCGAAATGGAACTGGGTGCCATAGACGGCGCGGCCGATACGGAAGGCCTGGTTTTCGGCGATGGGGCTGGCGGCGAGACGGACAGCGCCCTCGGGCAGCGAAAACGTATCGGCATGCCATTCAAAGATGGTGAAATCGTTGCCAAGGGCCGAGAGCAGCGGATCTGTCCTCCCTTCGGGGGTAACGCCGATCCTGTGCCACCCGAATTCGCGGGCGGTACCGAGATGGTTGTCGGCGCCATAGGCGCGGGCAAGGATCTGGCAGCCGAGACAGATGCCGAGCACCGCCTTGCCGGCATCGCCGAAGCGGCGGGCGAGCCGGGCGAGCTTCGGCAGGTAGGGGTGCGTCTCGTCATCCAGCGCGCTCTGTTCGCCGCCGAGAACGACGAGCGCGTCATGGGCGGATATGTCTGGCGGCAGGATACCGTCCCGCCAGACGCGGAACCATTCGATATCCGCTCCCGCCTCGTCGAGCGCCGTGGCAAGCGCGCCGAGGCCGGTATTGCGCATATTTTCGACGACTGCGACTCGCATAGGTTTTTTCCGATGGCCGACGACAGGAAGAGACCATGCCGGAGAACCGCGCGCAAGATGCTTGCGCAAGCGCGATTGCGTCGGCGCGCTATGCGTCCTTTTGGACGCACAAAGGACGCTCTGACACTTTGAATCGATCCATCGCGCTTTCCGAAAATCGATTCCGATTTTCGGACCGATGCTGTAGGGCTTAAATCACCGCGAGAGAAAGGAGATCCCCATGACCGAAAAGGCCCGCATCTCGATCCTTTACTGCACCCAATGCAACTGGCTACTGCGCGCCGCCTGGATGGCGCAGGAGCTGCTGAGCACCTTTTCCGACAGTCTCGGCGAAGTGGCGCTGATCCCCGGCACCGGCGGAAATTTCGAGATCCGCGTCAATGGCGACCTTATCTGGGAGCGCAAGCGCGACGGCGGCTTTCCCGGGCCGAAGGAACTGAAGCAGCGGGTCCGCGATATCATCGAGCCTGGCCGCGATCTCGGCCATGTCGACCGCGTCTCGCACGAAAGCTGATCACGGCAACTCAGCGAAACGGCGAGCGGCAGACCCTATAAACGCCTTCATAGGTAAGGAAATGATCCGTCCTCGGATTGTAGGAGCGGTATTCATTGGTGCACCAGGCGATATGCTTGTTGGGATCGCGCGCCTTCGGCCGCAGCTCGCGCACCGGCGGCGGGTCATAAGTCAGCTGCGGCGGCCCGGCGGCACCCGGCCGGTAATAGGTCGGCCCCGCGCCGCGCGGACGGTAATTCGGCTGGACGTAGGCGGGACGATGCCATTGCTGCGGCCCGAAACCGAAGCAGCCGCGAAAATCGCAGAGCGTCGAGCCCGTGTGGAGCGGCCCGAGACCCGGCTTCGACGAATCGGCGCTGGCCATAGCAGGCACGAAAACGGCAAAAAGGCCGGCGAGCAGAAGCGTGCGGACGGCAGGCATGAGGCATTCCTTTCGATACTCCCCTATATAGGGCGCCCCCGAGCGAGGCGCCATGCCTGCCGTTCGGCCGCTCCCTCGCATGTGATCGCCTGTTTTTTACCGACTGTCAGGAAAACTTCAAAAACCCAGTTGACAGTCACGAGCCACCCCCTTACATCGCTCTCCGTCGCCCAGATGGCGGAATTGGTAGACGCGCAGGTTTCAGGTACCTGTGCCGCGAGGCGTGGAGGTTCGAGTCCTCTTCTGGGCACCATTTCCAGTTTCAGGCCGCCGTCCTAGGTGGTTCGGAACAATGTGAAAAACCGACTTTCGCGGTTTTTGTTGCCAAGACATCCCGACATTTGTTGATGGCATCGTTGATGCTTGGCGGACGGCCCTTAGAGCACGCTTCGATTTCTCAGATTCGGAGATTCGCAAATCAGCTGAAATATGATTCTCTGTCCTACCGGAAAAGGACGGCCGGCAAGGATGACGCACCCATATTCTGAAGATCTTCGCGAACGGGCGATGGCGCGCCTGAATGCCGGAGAAACGATACGATCGATCGCAGCAGCACTTGCGATTGCTCCCTCCTGTGTTTCGAAGTGGAAGAAGCGCCTTGCGGAGACCGGCGCTCTGACGCCGGGCCGCGTCGGTGGGCGCAAGCAGCAGACTTTGTCCGGCGAACGGGCCGACTGGCTGCGCCAACGCTGTCGATCCGGCCCGTTCACGACGCGGGGCCTAGTAGCGGAACTGGCCGAACGCGGCATCAAGACCGAGCGACGCGCCGTTTGGGTGTTCGTCCGGGCCGAGGGCCTGAGTTTCAAAAATAACGGTTCTGCCGGCCGAGCAGACGCGGGTGGATATCGCCAGGAAACGGTTGCGTTGGAAGACCCATCAACGGCGGATCGAAGCGCAGCGGCTGGTCTTTGTCGATGAGACCTGGATCAAGACCAACATGGCGCCCCTCAGGGGGTGGGCACCGCGTGGTCAACGCCTATGTGCCGCGGTTCCGCATGGGTACTGGAAAACCCTGACATTCATTGCCGCCTTGCGCTGCGACCGCATCGATGCCCCTTGGGTCATCGATGGGCCGATCAACGGCGAACTCTTTACCCTCTATATCCAGAGGATCCTCGTGCCCACGCTCGCCAAGGGCGACATCGTCATCATCGACAATCTCGGCAGCCATAAGGGCCAAGCCGTCCGTCGTGCCGTCCGGGCCGCAGGCGCGCACCTCTTCTTCCTGCCGCCTTACAGCCCGGACCTCAATCCCATCGAGCAAGTCTTTGCCAAGCTCAAGCACCTAATCAGGAGAGAACAGCCTCGCACAGTCGAAGCGACATGGCGCAAGGCTGGTGAAATGCTCGACTGCTTCTCGCCAGCAGAATGCGCAAACTACCTTACAAACTCAGGATATGCTTCCGTATGAAAGCAGCAGGCTCTAGTTCCGCGAAATGCACCAGAAACTGGGGCACGCGATGCTTTTTCTCAATTATACAGAAGAACCTGTGGTGCGTGAGGAGAAGCTATTTCCCGGTCGCGACGTACGGTATACGGTTTTTGCGGGCGGATTTTCCGAATATCCGACAGATGCGCTTCCGGACATTGCGTCGCGCATACCTGCTGTTCAATCCGTGCCGGTCATGTGCCTGATGATCGCTATGTATATGGGATTTTCGGAGATATACCTCCTCGGTACAGACCACGACCAGTTTACTTGGTCGGTCGGGCACTATGAGCATGACGCTTTCGACGTGCCTTACATCACCACCCTATTTGACCTTCAGCACAGGCTGCAGCCCTTTTTTCCCGAAGTCTGATCTGCGCCGAGAAATGATCGAGAAGGGTCATCTCCGTGCGCGCAAATGGACCGCCAGCGATCATGTTCGACAGATATTTTCCATGCTTGACGAATTCGAAATGGTTCGTCGATGCTGGCGCTAAAATGGAATAGGGTTCTGTCTGCCTGATCGGGGTTGAAACGAACATCAATGGACGTAAGTACGAGATCGCCGAAACAGACGCCCGCCAGCTGGCGTGATCCACGTGAGCGGCGGTATTGATCAGCCCATGACTGGTGGTCTTCATGCGGCCATACGCGGTATCGCCTTCCTGCTGTCGGGAATAACGGCCAGAACCCCGAGGCCGGCTTCTCTGGCGGCTCTGAGAATCAGTTCCCTGAGTTCGTCCGTTCCGGACTGCCCCGTGATGGCATCGGCGCAAGCCTTGACGGCCATGACGTATTCCTCGCCATCTTCAGATGGCCAGTCCGTCATCAGAACCTCGGCTGCGTCTCGCAGCGTCCTGACGATCTTGCGCTCGTGCCGGCGACCGACAAAGAGAACAAGAGGTGGAAAATCCGCCGATGTGTTCCATTGCATGGCACTATCTCCCTACGCATTAGAATATTAGCAACGATGCAATACGCGTGCCACGCCAGGCTGGATGTCCGGCACGAAGCGGTGCACCTTCCAAAAGCCTGACCGCCTCTTCTGATGCCCTCCGCAAGCCTCGCACAAGAACGAAATCGGATACCGGGTGAGGGATGAACATACGGCCGTTCCGCCTGCAGAGAGCCGGGGGCTCACAAGGGGGAAGCTCGGCTAGACACTCTGGAGTTCGCTTGGGATGAAAGTCGTAATTCTCGCCGGTGGCCTTGGCTCGCGGCTTGCCGAGGAAACCAGCGTTCGCCCCAAGCCCCTGGTCGAAATCGGCGGCATGCCGATCCTCTGGCACATCATGAACATCTATGCCCATCATGGCCTGAATGATTTCATCATCTGCGCCGGCTACAAGGGCTATATGATCAAGGAATACTTCGTAAACCTTGTTCTGCACCACAGCGACATCACCGTCGACCTCGCCGCCAACAGCATCGATTATCACGGCGGCAAACGCCCGAATTGGCGCGTGACCGTGGTCGATACCGGCATGCATTCGATGACTGGCGGCCGTCTCGGGCGCATTCGCGACCATCTGACACCAGGCGAACCCTTCTGCATGACTTATGGCGACGGCGTCGGCGACATCGACATTGCCGCCGAAGTCGCCTTCCATCGCGATCACGGCCTGAAGGCGACCATGTGCGCGGTCACCCCGCCCGGACGTTACGGCGCCACGAATATCGAAGGCCAGTTCATCACCTCCTTCGTGGAGAAGCCGAGAGGCGACGGCCAGCGCATCAACGGCGGCTTCTTCGTGCTCGACCCTTCCGTGGTCGACCTCATCCCAAGCGACGACACGATCTGGGAAGCCGGGCCGCTGGAGTGGCTTGCCGCCAACAACCAGCTTGCCGCCTTCAAGCATGACGGCTTCTGGCAGCCGATGGATACATTGCGCGAGCGCACCCATCTGGAAGAACTCTGGAATTCCGGAAAGGCGCCGTGGAAGCTATGGGCCTGACGGACTTCTGGAATGGCAGGCGGGTATTCCTGACGGGACACACGGGGTTCAAAGGATCCTGGCTTTCGCTCTGGCTGGAAAAACTCGGCGCAGAGGTGACCGCCGTCTCGCTGGAGCCGGAAACCAATCCCTCGCTCTATGCCCGGCTTTCCCCCTGGAACGGGCAGGGCCATCACATCGCCGACATCCGCGATGCGGCGGCATTCATGCAGCATGTCATCGACTTCGAGCCTGAAATCGTCATCCATATGGCGGCTCAGGCGCTGGTGCGGCGTTCCTATGAAAACCCGGCAGAAACCTTCGCGACCAATGTGATGGGAACAGCCAACATGCTTGACGCGGTGCGGGAAACGCCATCGGTCAAGACGGTTCTCGTCGTCACCTCCGACAAGGTCTATGCCAACAACGGCAGCGGCGTTCCCTTTATCGAAAGCGATACGCTCGGCGGCAAGGACCCCTATTCCAATTCCAAGGCCTGCACCGAGCTAGTCGTCCAGAGTTACCGCGACAGCTTCTTCAAAGCGCGCGACATCAAGGTCGCGACGGCACGTGCCGGCAATGTCATCGGCGGCGGCGACTGGTCGAAAGATCGGCTGATCCCCGACTTCATCCGTGCCTTCGAAAGCAACCAACCGATCCAACTGCGCTATCCCGAAGCCATCCGTCCCTGGCAGCATGTGCTGGAGCCGCTTGGCGGTTATCTCGCCTTCGCCCAGGCGTTAACGCTTGCCGGCGAAGGAGCACTGCCCGAGGCTCTCAATTTTGGTCCCGATCCGCAGAGCTTCGCGATGGTTTATGAACTGGCGGAAGCACTCGGCGTTGCCCATGGCATGAATGACGTTTGGAAACAGGCGCCGGGAAAGCATCTGCCGGAAGCGCCTGCCCTTACCTTGAGTTCGGCGCTTGCACTCGACACCATCGGCTGGCGCCCGCGCCTGACTCTACAGCAGACAATCGACTGGACTGCCGCCTGGTACCAGGCCAACCGTGAGGGAGCCGACATGCGCGCCTTCTCACTCGGCCAGATCGCGGCCTACGAGGAAGCAATATCATGACAGCGCATAATTGCCGGTTCTGCGGCGCTCCCTTGAAACATCGCTTCGTCGATCTGGGCTCGACGCCGCTTGCCAACGCCTATCTCACGGAAGAGCAGCTGAAGCAGCCGGAGCCTTCCTACCCGCTACGCGCCTTCGTCTGCTCCGAGTGCTGGCTGGTGCAGGCCGATGCCTTCGTGCCGCCGGAAGACATCTTCAGCCACTACGCCTACTTCTCCTCCTACAGTGATAGCTGGGTAGAGCATGCCCGCCAATTCACCGTCATGGCGCGCAAGCGCTTCGGTCTCGGCGAGGAATCGCAGGTGATCGAGGTAGCGAGCAACGACGGCTACCTTCTCAAGCATTTCGTCCAGGCCGGCGTGCCGGTGCTCGGCATCGAACCGGCCGAAAACGTCGCCGATGTGGCGCGGCAGATCGGCGTTCCCACGGAAGCGCGGTTCTTCGGCGAGGAAACGGCTGCCAATCTCGTCTCCCGGGGCCTTGCCGCCGATATCGTCATCGGCAACAACGTGCTGGCGCACGTGCCTGACATCAACGACTTCGTCGGTGGGCTCTATGGCGTTCTGAAACCGGATGGTGTCGTCAGCGTCGAATTTCCGCATCTGTTGCGGCTGATGGAAAATATTCAGTTCGACACCGTCTATCACGAGCATTTTTATTATCTGTCGCTGCTGGCCGTCGAGAAGGTCTTCGCCGCGCACGGCCTCACGGTATTCGACGTTGAAGAATTGCCGACCCATGGCGGGAGTCTGCGCGTGTTCGCCTGCCGCACAACAACGGCCGCTCATCCGACCGGCGCCGGCGTCGCCAAAGTGCGCGCCGACGAAGCGGCGGCCGGCTTCGACCAGATCGAAACCTACGAGGCCTTCCAGAGCCGCGTGGCGCCGATCAAGGATGGATTGCTCGCCTTCCTCAAGGAAGCCAAACGCGACGGCAAGACGGTCGCGGCCTATGGCGCTGCCGCTAAGGGCAACACGCTCCTGAATTTCTGCGGCGTCGGCACCGACCTCATCGATTACGTCGTCGACCGCAATCCGCACAAGCAGGGACATTACCTGCCGGGCAGCAAGCTGCCGATCTACGCGCCGGAAAAAATGGACGAGACGAAGCCGGACTACGTTCTCATCCTGCCGTGGAATATCAAGAACGAAGTCGTGGCGGCCAATAAGAGGATCGGTGCGTGGGGCGGACGCTTCGCCGTGGCCGTGCCGGAACTGACGGTAATCGGATGAAATTCGTTCCGACCGCGGTTTCGGGTGCTTTTGTCGTGGAAATCGACCCGCGCTCCGACGAACGCGGACTGTTCGCGCGGACTTTCGATGCCAGGAGCTTTGCCGACCGCGGCCTCGTGCCTGTCTACCCGCAGTGCAACATCTCGCAGAACCACAAGCGCGGGACATTGCGCGGCATGCATTACCAGGCCGACCCCCGGCCGGAGATCAAGCTGGTGCGCGCCACGCGCGGGAGGGTCTTCGATGTGGCGCTCGATCTGAGGCGGGGTTCCCCGACCTATCTCCAATGGGCCTCTGTCGAGCTCGATGCGTCCCGACACAATGCCTTTTACATTCCCGCCGGCTGCGCACACGGCTTCCTGACGCTCGAAGACGATTGCGAACTCTTCTATCAGATGTCGGAAGTTTATGTGCCGGAGCTTGCCCGCGGCGTCCGCTGGGACGATCCCGCCTTCTCCATCGCCTGGCCGTTCAGGCCGAGCGTCATCAGCGAGCGCGACGCCGCGCTTGAAAGCTACAACCAGGAGATGGGCCTTTGAGCGGCATCAAACTCAGCATCTGCATCCCGACATACAATCGCGAAGCCTATCTCAGAAACGCGCTTACCTATTGCCGCAATGACTATAAGTTCGACTTTCCCTTCGAGATCGTCATCTGCGACAACGCCTCCACCGACGGTACCCAGCAGGTTGTCGAGGAGTTCATCGGCCACGGATTGCCGATCCGCTATTGCAAGCGTGAGGTCAATGCGGGTGCCAGCGCTAATGTCACGAGTGCTCTGCGTCTCGGCAGGGGTGAATATCTCATCTATCTCGCCGACGACGACATGCTGATTGCGGATGCGGTCACCGATACCGTCAAATATCTCGATCAGAACCGTGAGGTAACCTGCGCCCATGCGCCATGGTTCCTCTATGACGAAGTCACCAAAAACGACATCACGAAATTCTACAATGTCGACGAGAACCGGAAGTTTGCGCATGGCAGCTTCACCGACGTCTTCCAGTATATTTGCGAACGCAACATCTTTCCGGAAATCGCCATCTATCGCGCGTCGGCCCTGCGGTCGGCCTGGATCCCGCGGGACATCTGCTTCTATCCGTTCCCGTACCTCGCGCATTTCCTCGATCAGGGCGCGGTCACCTTCCTGCAGCGGCCATTCTATCGCTCCATCGCCAATTCGGCGATCGTTCGCGATCGGCCGCAGGAAGGCACCAATGACGTCATGACGAGCTGGGACCGGTATCGCGGCGGGCTTGAATATTTCCTCTATACCGGGGTCAGGCGCGGGGCAGTGAACCTGACGCCCGAAACACGTTTCAAGTATGAGGAGATGTGCAGGATCTTCACACTCAACCGCATGGCGGTCGCCTCCCGCTTCTGGGCAGAGCGCAAGAACTTCATCAAGGCCTACGAGCTCTTTACCCGCGTCATGTGGGGCGGGATGCTCGATCACCCGGAAATCCGCCCCTTCCGCGAAAGGCTGCCGCTGATGGTCGCCATTCAGACGCTGATCAGCGAGGTGAATTCGGCGATCGGTATCAACACGCTGCTTCTCGCCGGTTTCCCGGAGATCGCAGCTCTTGAAAATCTGATGCGGGAGCTCGGGCTGAGCGAAAAGGTGAAGGTAACAAAGGAACTCAGCGACAGCCCGCCGGAAAGCACCGCCGTCTTCGTCAGCGTCGAACGCGATCGGGAATATTTCGTCGCCCTTGGCTACCTGCCCGGTCTCGTGTTCCACGAGCACGATCTCGCCCGGCACATCATCATGTGAGCCTCGCACCAGTTTGAGAAACTAGGGTCGCGTCGGGCGCCTGCGTCTTGTTTCGGTTCAACAGAAATTTGCGGCATGACAAATAGGATCTTTTACACCAAGCCTTCCATCACCCAGCTTGAAACCGATTATGCCGCGGATGCGGCAGCGACCGGCTGGGGCGCACGCTGTTACGACTACATCAACCGCTTCGAACGCGACTTCAAGACTTATCTCGGCAGCGACTTCGCCATCGCGACATCGAGCTGCACCGGCGCCATGCACATGGGCCTGGCCGCGCTCGGCATCGGCGAAGGCGACGAAGTGATCCTCGCCGACACCAACTGGGTCGCTACCGTCTCGCCGATCGTCCACCTCGGCGCCAAGCCTGTTTTCGTCGACGTGCTGCCGGATTCCTGGTGCATCGATCCGGGTGAGGTCGAGCGGCACATCACACCGAAAACCAAGGCGATTATAGCGACCCATATCTACGGCAATCTTTGCGACATGGACGCGCTGCTCGAGATCGGCAAGCGCACCGGCATTCCTGTCATCGAGGATGCGGCGGAAGCGATCGGTTCCGTCTGGAATGGCCGCCGCGCCGGTTCAATGGGCACCTTCGGCACCTTCTCCTTCCACGGCACGAAGACGCTGACGACGGGTGAGGGCGGCATGTTTGTCACCAGCGACGCTGCGCTTTACGAACGGGTGCTAACGCTCAGCAACCACGGCCGCGCACGCGGCCAGACCAAGCAGTTCTGGCCCGACGAGATCGGCTTCAAGTACAAGATGTCCAACATACAGGCAGCCATCGGCTGCGCCCAGATCGAGCGCATCGAAGAGCTCGTCGCCCGCAAGCGGGAAATCCTCGCCGCCTACATGGTCCGGCTTTCCGCCTTGCCCGGCATCTCGATGAATCCGGAATACAGCGGCACGATCAACGGCGCCTGGATGCCGACCGCGGTATTCCATCCGTCGACGGGCATTACCCGCGAGATGATGCAGAAGGCCTTCGAGGCCGCCAATATCGACGCGCGCGTCTTCTTCTATCCCCTGTCCAGCCTCTCCATGTTCGAAGACCGGCCGGAGAACGTGAATGCCTGGAGCATTCCGGGGCGGGCGATCAATCTGCCGAGTTATCACGACATGAGTGAAGCCGATATCGACCGCGTGGCGGCGACGCTGCTCGATGTGACGGCCGGGCGGATCCACCACAACAGCGCGGCATTACAGCAGTCGGCCTAAGACAGCCATAGCGAAGGACAAGAACAGTCATGACCACCAAGGACGACCGCCTCGAATTCGAAGCCCACAAGCGGGAAATGTCGCTTGCGCTCGGTAAAGACGAAGCAAGCTTCCAGCAATCGTTGAATACGCTGATCGGACTCGACAAGTTCGACTATTTCTATCTTTGGTCCTGGATGGGCGTGCCGATCATCCAGCTTCCGGCCGATATTCTTGCGACCCAGGAAGTCATCTGGGCGACGAAGCCCGATGTCATCATCGAAACCGGTGTGGCGCGCGGCGGCTCGCTGATCTTCATGGCCTCGATCCTCGCCGCCACTGGCAACGACAAGGCCAAGGTTGTTGGCGTCGATATCGACATCCGCGCTCATAATCGCGAATCGATCGAATCTCATCCGATGTCGAACCGGATCAAGATGATTCAGGGCGGCTCCGTCGACGACGACGTGCTTGCCGCTGTCAAGGCCGAGATTCCGCCCGGCGCCCGTGTGATGGTGGTGCTCGACAGTGACCATTCCTATGAGCATGTCCTTGCCGAATGCCGCGCCTACGGCCCGCTGGTAAGCGAAGGCTGCTACCTTGTCGTAGCCGACACTCTCATCGGCCACCTGACCGAGGAGCAGGCATTCACCAAGCGTTCCAAGGTCTGGCTGCGTGGCAATGAGCCGCTACAGGCGGTTACGGACTATCTGGCGGAAACTGACCGTTTCGAAGTCGATCCCGTCCTCAACGGCAAGCTCGTTCTGTCTTCCTCGCCAGGCGGCTATTGCGTCTGCCGCAAGGCCTGAGCGGACAATAGATGTGATCGCCATGGCGCGGGTCGATATCGTCAGCCTGAAGGAAAATGCAGACCCGAGCAAACGGCTCCGTCTGCCAATCAGAAGCGATAGCGGCCGGATCGTGGGCGAACTGCAATGCATCGACAGGTCGATGCTCGACGAGCCCGGCCTGATCAGTGACCTGACGGCATGGCGAAACCAGTCGATGCCGTTTTTCCTCACGCAATTCACCGCTACCGAGGAACGCACACGTAGCTGGCTCGAAAGCATTTCGCTACCCGCTGCCGACCGGATCCTGTTCGTCATTTGCGATCCCGATGGCAACCGGCTCGGCAATTTCGGCGTCTGCAACATCCGGCCCGGCGCGGCCGAATTCGACAACGTCATCCGCGGCCGAATCAGCGATATCCGCAACCTGATGTTCCATTGTGGCATCGCATTGCTGGAGTGGATGTTTTCCGGGCTTGGGGTCGAAACCGCCGAGTTGCATGTCTTTTCCCACAATGAAAAAGCGATCGGGCTTTACAAGCGGTTGGGCTTTGCTGCGGCCGAAAGCCTGCCGCTGCGGCACACCCAGGAAGAGGGCATGGTCAAATATTCGATCGTCGATCGATCGCAAGCAAATGCCAGCTTCGACTATCTCAAAATGGAGCTTCCGAGCGAGCGTTTCCGGCAGGCGCAACCAGTGGCTTTGCCAACCACCCGAGCGCCTTACCGCACCGGCTGATAATGGCCGCGCAGCGGCACCTTGCGGCCCGTGGTGACGAAGCCGTCGCGTTCGCAGACATACATCAGCGTCGGCATGCCGCCGGAGCGGAAGATCTCGTCATAGCGGCGACGGACCTGGACGGTTTCCGTCCGGCAATTGAAGGATTCCTCTTCCTTCTTGTCCGGCTGCGCCTTGACGCCGGGAAGGCCCTTATAGGGATAGAGAGGTTGCACGCCGGAATCGATGGGTTTCGTCCAGTCGACGGCGAAGGCGGATGCGGGCGCAAGACCGGGCACGGCAACGAGCGATATCAGAAGCACCATCATCAGCCGCATGGGAATTCTCCTGCCGGCGACATGCCGCTTTCTCCGATGTAGGAAAGCCGAAGACCGTCATCAAGCCGCCGCGACGGGCGATTTCCTGAAATAACCTCTGATTACGGGATGGCCGAAGAGACCGGCGAGGATGGCAAGGGCGGCACCCAGGAAGAAGCCGGCGAGGAAGCCGCCAATGATCCCGGCGACCATCAGGATCTTCTTGCCCGGGCCATCGGCCTTGACAGGCGGTTCGGCCGGCGAGATGACGCGGATATTGCTTTGACTGAGGCTCTGCTCCTCGCTCGTCTGGCTGGAGCGCTTCAGCACCGTCTCGTAAATATCGCGCGCCGCCGTCGCCTTGCGCTGCAATTCGTTCAGTTCCACCTGCTTGTCCGAACTCGTCGCCTGCAGCGCCTTCTGAACGGCAAGTTCCTTGGCGATGCTGTCTTCGGCTGATTTGGCCTGCTCATATTCGCCCCGTGCCGAGGTGGCGAGGCGTTGCAACTCGCCCTTGATCTCGCCCGATATGCTCTGCAGCGAGGAGCGGGCCGCCTGCAGGCGCGGATGGCGCGTGCCCATCTGGCTTTCGAGGCTGCCGACGGCGGCGGCCTGGGTGGCATATTGCTGACGCAGGCTGACGAGCGGCGAAGTAGCGCCGCCCTCCGTCTGGTTGCCGGCGACGATGTCCTCGACGCGGAGATTGGCGACGGCATCGGCGCGGGCCTTGGCCTGAATGGTCTTTTCCTGCGCGGTCACCAGCAGCGTGTTCAGGGATGCGAGCCGCTGATCGGAAATCAGGTTGCCCTCGGTCGCGGCCATGTCGTTGTCGGCGCGGAAGGTTTCGACCGCCTGCTCGGCCTCCAGCACCTTCTGGCGCAGATCATCGAGACGTCCGTCGAGCGTCGAGGAGGTGTTTTCGTAGAGGCCGTTCGAAGCACTGTTTTCCTCCTCGGTGAAGGAGGTGACGACCTGGTTGGCAAGCCTTGCGGACTTTTCCGGATCATTCGTGGTGGCGGCCAGCGAAACGACATAGGTGCTCGCCTCACGGGTGACGACAAGCGCCTTCTGCAGCGCGCCGATCACGGCCGCACCGTCCGTCCTGCCGCCGGTGAATTCCGGATCCTGGTCGAGCTTCATGGCATCAACAACGCGGCGTAGTACATTGCCCGAGGTCAGGATCTGCACCTGACTGTCGATCAGCGCCGAAATCATTTCGGGAGACGGACCCGAAGATTGCGCGCCCGCATCGGCAAGGCCGATCTGGCGCGGGTCGAAATAAAGACTGCTCACGGCGGTGAATTTCTGGCCGATGAACGGCGCCAAAGCGCCGCCCGCGACGGCGCCGAGAAGGGCCAGCGCAAGCACCACCAGCCGGCGGCTCCAGATCGCCGCGATGGCGGAGCGAAGGTCGAGAAGCGAGGCGGCGGGCGCGCCTGCGCTCTGCAGCGGCATATCGACGGCAGGCTGTTCGGCGGCAGCCGGCGATGGCTGCTCGTAACGGCGGCTTTGGGCAACGTTCGCCGGCGGCACGAAGGGCGGAGGAGCCGGTTCGGGCGGGGGACGGGCGAAATCATCCGGACGAACGACGGGACTGCGCAGGCGCGCGCCTTCCGGCGCAGTCTGAGGCGGCTCATAACTGCGCCAGCCGGGCAGCCGGCCTACTCTGTTCCTGTCATACTGGCTCATACGCGCACTCGTGTCCCGCCCAGCGTGAAAGACTGAAGCCGAGGTGCCGAGACTTTAGAAATTCTTAGCTAACGGACCGTTAAGATAGGCGCTGCAACGTCGATGTTGCGATTTGCCGTGATTGCGAGGATAGCCATGAGGACGACACGACATCTGGTGGCGCTGCTGCTTGCGGCCGCCCTCATCCCGTCGCCCGCCCTTGCGGCCGGCGCGCCCTGTTATCGCGGCGTCAATCTTTCCGGCGGCGAATATGGCGAGCGCGGCGCGACCTACGGCACGAATTACATCTATCCTACCGAAGAGACGATCGGCTATTTCGCCAAAAAGGGCATGACGATCATCCGCCTTCCTTTTCGCTGGGAGCGGCTGCAGCCCGCGCTCCGCGGACGGCTCGACGACGACGAGCTCCAGCGGATCAAAGATACCATCGGCCTGATCCGTAAGCACGGCATGGCCGTTTTGCTCGATCCGCATAATTTCGGCTATTACGACAAGGTGCAGGTCGGCACGGCGCCGGCGACGGATGCCGCCTTCGCCGATTTCTGGGCGAGACTCGCCGTCGAATTCGCCAATCAGGACGGCATTCTTTTCGGCCTGATGAACGAGCCGCACGACATCAAGGCGACGGAATGGCTCGATGCCGCCAATGCGGCCATCCGAAGCATCCGCGCGGCAGGCGCGAGAAACCTCATCCTCGTACCCGGCACCTCCTGGAGCGGCGCTCACAGCTGGGAGAAGGATGTGATCGGCGGAGCCAACGGCACGGTGATGCTCGGCGTGCGCGATCCGCTCGACTTCTACGCCTACGAGGTCCACCAATATCTCGACGTCGATTCGTCGGGAACCCATCCCACCTGCGAAGGTGCGGACGCCGCGGTCGAGGCAATCGCTGGCGTCACCGCCTGGCTCAAGCGAAACCATAAGCGCGGCTTTCTCGGCGAATTCGGCGCTTCCGCCGACAAGGACTGCATGAGCGGCCTGACCAAGATCTACGCCACCATGTCCGGCAACAGCGATGTGTGGCTCGGCTGGTCCTACTGGGCGGCGGGCGAATGGTGGCCGGCGGACGAACCTTTCAACGTTCAGCCGGGCAAGGGCCCCGAGCGACCGCAGATGCGGCTTCTCGCCGCCTCGGCGAAAGCCGATGCCGGCGGCTGCGCCGCCGTCAAGCCCGCGGTGAACTGACCGTGGCAGCCGTCGATCAGAAGACAGCGACTTTTACTGTGGCAGGCAACCGGCTCGATCTGGCCGGCAGGACATCGCGCGTCGACCATGCGGTGCTTTGGCTCGGCCTGCTCTCGGTGCTCTACAACGGCATACTCGCCTTCATCAACCACAACATCATGCCGCTTTCGATGACGCATGTCGCCGCCAGCGAAGGGCTGATTCTGGCAAGCGCCATCATCTACATCCTGCACAAGGGGATCTACGAGACGGATCTGCCGGCCTTCCTGTTCCTGCTGTTCACGCTCGTCGTCACCATCTATGTGAGCGTGCTCAACCGTGTGCCGTTCGTCGATCATTTCCGCAACGTGCTGATCATTTTCTGCTTTACCGGCCTTGGAGGCTGGAGCAACGAGAAAACGATGAAGCTCGCCTTTCGCTGGGCAAGCCTCGGCGTGCTGATCTTCCTGGTCTTCGAGATCATCAGCGTGCCCTTCTACGTCAGCATCGTGCATCCGTCCGATTATTTCGCCAATACGCGCGGGCTGCTGCCGCTTAGCTACAACAAGACAGGCCTTTTTCAAAATGCGCTTGGCTTTCCCGAGCGCTTCTCCTTCGGCATCATCGACCACCGCTCGTCCTCGATCTTCCTCGAGCAGGTGTCGCTCGCCAATTTCTGCGGCGTGATCGCGATCTACCTGATTTCCATGTGGGAGAGGCTTGGCCGCTGGGACCGGCTGCTGATGATCGGCACGGCGGTGTTGATCCTGGTGACAAACGACACGCGCACAATGCTGATCTTCTGCTTCTGCTGCATCGTCGGCTATTTCGTCTTTCCGAAGATCCCGCGGAATTTCAATCTGGCGCTGATGCCGCTGATCGTCGCCACGGGCTTCCTCGTCTACACCCTGAAACCCAATGCGACGGGGGACAATTTCACCGGCCGCATCAACCTGACGATGAAGAAGATCATGGAGCTCGATCCTCTCGCCGTTCTCGGGCTTTCGGTCGACAGGGTCGCCGAATTCGCCGACAGCGGCTACGTCTACCTGATCTACGCGGCGACGATCTTCGGCGTCATCGCCTTTTGGCTGTTCGTCTGCCTGTTCCCCGCCGGTCGTACAGCAGCGCAGAAGCGTTGCGCCCATTCACTTTCTCTTTTCATTTTTCTGAATATGATGATCGGGGGCACCGCTGTTTTCTCGATGAAAATTGCCGGCCTCTTGTGGTTCGTCGTCGGATATATGCGCTTCCACGACAGCCCGCGCATCCGGCAGGATCGTGCGGCAGATGTACTGAGTTGACCGCAGCGGCGGGTGGAAACCAGCGCCCGCGAGCCCGAGGAGCAAGACATCAGATGCTTGTCCAGCTTCAATATCTGCGCGCCGTTGCGGCGCTGATGGTCGTTTATTTCCATGCGATATTGCAGCTTGCCAAGGTCAATCCAGCCGTCGACGCCACGGCTTTTCTTTATGGTGAAACCGGCGTTGATATCTTCTTCGTCCTCAGCGGTTTTGTGATGTGGCTGACGACGAGCGGACGCGCGATGAGCCCCATCGATTTCGCCCGCCGCCGCATTCGAAGGATCGTCCCGCTCTATTGGCTGGCGACTCTGTTTTCGGCCGTCGTGGCGCTGGTCGCGCCGTCATTGCTGAAATCGACCGTATTCGACCTTCCGCATCTCATCGCCTCACTCCTCTTTCTGCCTTGGGCCAATGCCGCCGACCCCACCACGATCACTCCCGTCGTCGTGCCGGGCTGGACGCTGAATTACGAGATGTTCTTCTATTTCGTGTTTGCGCTGCTGCTGCCGCTCTCGGAAACCCGCCGGATTCCCGCGATGTTTGCCGTTTTTGCGGTGATCCTGATTGCCTGCCGGCTGTTGCCGGAAACAACGGCCACCCGGTTCTACGGCGAGCCGATCATGCTGGAGTTTCTCGCCGGCGTCGTGCTCGGCTGGGTGTACGGGCAGAAGGTGCTTCTGCCGAACCGTTGGGCCTGGGCGGCACTGGCCACGGGTTTTGTGTTCCTCTTCGTCAACGAAGCGCTGATGCCGCCGGAGAGCCGGTTCTACGCCTGGGGAATCCCGGCGATCTTCATCGTCTACGGTGCTATTTCCATCGATTTTTCCCGGCTTCCCGTCATCGGCTGGCTGAACTATCTCGGCGACTGCTCCTACAGCATCTATATCACCCACGCCTTCACGCTCGCCTTCCTGAGGGTCGCCTCGGACCGCCTGCCGATCGGCGTGCTGCAGCAGCCGCTGCTCTTCGTGATCCTGTCGCTCGTGCTTTCGTCGATCGGCGGCGCAATCATCCATGAAATCACCACGCCGCGCCGGAAGGTGGCGGTGGCGAGCCGCCCACCAGTCTAAAGCACGTCGCGATTCGATCGCTTGCCGTGCTTCATATCCCTGGTTTCCCGCATCTCCATGGCGCAAATTGCGCAACAGTTTTGCGCGGCATATTTCAATTTTCAGCCAGCTAAGGCGGGAATACACATCCCGGCGGCGCTGGCGGCATAGTTTTTCCCGCGACTTCTCCTAAGCTTATGGCCGGCGGTGAGAGAACTTACAGAAGCATGATGGTTTATCTTGCAATTTGTCGCATGAATGAAAGCGTGCCGGCCTATGCGCGGCCGGGGCTTTGATCTAAGCACGGCGGCGGTCTTGAAGAGGGAAGAGACATGACAAGCTATGTATTGACGGTATCCTGCAAGTCGACGCGCGGGATCGTCGCGGCGATTTCGAGCTATCTGGCGGAGAAGGGCTGCAACATCATCGATTCCAGCCAGTTCGACGATCTCGATACCGGCAGGTTCTTCATGCGCGTCAGCTTCATTTCTGAGGAGGGTCTGTCCGGCTCGGCGATCAGCGCTGATTTCGCTGCCGTCGCCGCGCCCTTCGAAATGGAATATGACTTCCACGACAGCGAGAAGCGCATGAAGGTGCTGCTGATGGTGTCGCGCTTCGGCCATTGTCTCAACGACCTGCTCTACCGCTGGAAGATCGGCGCCCTGCCGATCGACATCGTCGGCGTCGTCTCCAACCATTTCGATTACCAGAAGGTGGTCGTCAATCATGACATCCCCTTCCACCACATCAAGGTGACCAAGGAGAACAAGCCGCAGGCCGAGGCCCAGCTCGTCGACCTCGTCGAGCAGACCGGCACCGAGCTCATCGTGCTCGCCCGCTACATGCAGGTCCTCTCCGACCAGCTCTGCAAGCAGATGTCGGGCAGGATCATCAACATCCATCACTCCTTCCTGCCGAGCTTCAAGGGCGCCAATCCCTACAAGCAGGCCTACAGCCGAGGCGTCAAGCTGATCGGCGCGACCGCCCATTACGTGACCGCCGACCTCGACGAAGGCCCGATCATCGAGCAGGACACCGCGCGCATCACCCATGCGCAGTCACCCGACGACTATGTCTCGATCGGCCGCGACGTCGAAAGCCAGGTGCTGGCGCGCGCCATCCACGCCCATATCCATCACCGCACCTTCATCAACGGCAACCGTACCGTCGTCTTCCCGGCAAGCCCCGGAAGCTACGCCTCCGAACGCATGGGCTGAGCGGCGCAGCTCTTTTGCTGGCAAACGACAATCTCCCGTTGCCTGCCAGCGGCAAGTATTTGATTATCTCGCTCAAAGGTAATCGAATCATGCTGCGGGAGGGGTGTCATGACCGACGAGGCGCTTGTTGATCGCATGGCGCTGCCGCGTCCCGACGTCACCGTCGCGGACGCGGAAGAAATCCTTCTTGCCCATTACGGCCTATCCGGCACGCTCGCCGAACTCGGCAGCCAGCAGGATCGGAACTACCGCGTCGACAGCGATCGCGGTCGATACGTCCTGAAGATCTGCCATGCCGTCTATGGGACTCCCGAGATCGAAGCGCAGAATGCGGCGCTTCGCCACCTCAAGAACCGGCAGGATGCGCCACGCGTTCCGAACGTGATCGCCACGAATGACGGGCGGGAGATCGTCGTCCTTACCGTTCGCGGGCGGGGCTACCAGGTCCGGCTGCTGGATTTTCTGGAAGGCCAGGGGCTGGCGGAGAAAAAATATCTGGCGCCGGCTTCCATCGCTGCGCTTGGCGCGCTCTGCGCGAGGCTGGCACAGGCGCTTGCCGATTTCGACCATCCGGGCCTCGACCGCAGCCTGCAATGGGATTTGAGACGCGCCGGTCCTGTCGCCGTGCAGCTGCTTTCCGCCATCACCGACAGCGCTGCCCGCGACCGGATCGCCAAAACCATGGTGATGGCCGTTCGCCGCATCCAGCCCTTGGCGCCGTCGCTCCGGCTCCAGGCCGTACATCACGACGTCACCGGCGACAATGTCGTCGGCCATCGCGACGCCCGTGGCCACACGATCCCCGACGGGGTGATCGATTTCGGCGACATCATCCGCGGCTGGCTGGTCGGAGACCTTGCCGTCACATGCGCTTCGCTGCTGCATCAAGCGAATGGCGATCCCTTTCATATCCTGCCTGCCGTCACCGCCTATCAAGCAATCTATCCGTTGAGCGGCGACGAGCTGAGGGCGCTCTGGCCGTTGATCGTCGCCCGCGCAGTCATCCTCGTCGCAAGCAGCGAGCAGCAGATTTCAATCGATCCGGACAACGAATATGTCCGCGGCAATCTCGCTCACGAGCGGCGAATCTTCGATACGGCGATGTCGGTTCCGTTCGAACTCATGGAAGCCGCGATCCTCAAGGCGGCCGGCGCAGATGTCGCCGCCCCGCCGGCATCCGGATGGCTGCCCTTGCTGCCCGACATCGATCCCGCCGCGATCGCCTATGTCGACCTTGGCGTGCGAAGCCCACATTTTTCCGCCGGCAACTGGCTCACTGCCGATATGGACTGGCGGCTGCTTGCCCGAGCGGCAACCGAAACCGGCACGGCGGCGACGCGCTATGGTGAATATCGGCTTTCCCGCGCGGCGCTCGGAAATAGCGCGGGACAGGCGACCTTCGCCCTGCATGTCGACATATGCCTTGCCGCAGGAAGCGCAATCGCCGCGCCCTTTGCGGGGCGCATCGGCTGGAAGGACCAGCATCTGACCCTCAGCGACGACAGCATGACGCTGCATCTCGACGGGCTCGACCCTTTGATCGAGGGCGGGGTCGAGGATGGCGCCGTGCTTGCCGCCGGCGATCGGCTCGGTTCGGTTTTCGGCGAGGCGTCGTCGCTTGGCGGGCTGCGCCTCCAGCTCTGCAGCGTCGCCGGCCTCGAACCACCGCTGTTTGCAACGCCGCGCGAGGCGGCGGCCTGGTCGGTGCTCTGCCCTTCGCCTTCGCCCCTTCTCGGCCCAGGAGCGGATGCGCCGCGACCGGACACAGCCGAGCTCTTCGTCAGGCGGCAGACCCATCTCGCAGGTGCGCAAAAGAACTATTATGCCACGCCGCCGCAGATCGAGCGCGGCTGGAGGGAGCATCTGTTCGATGTCGAGGGCCGAGCCTATCTCGACATGGTCAACAATGTCACGCTTCTTGGCCACGGCCATCCTAGGCTGGCGGCGGCGATCAGCGCCCAATGGCTGCGGCTCAATACGAATTCACGATTCCACTATGCGGCGATCGCGGAATATTCCGAACGTCTCGCGGCGCTCGCGCCGGACGGACTTGACGCCGTCTTCCTCGTCAACAGCGGCTCAGAGGCCAACGATCTGGCGATTCGGCTGGCGCAAGCCCATAGCGGCGCGCGCCACATCCTCTGCCTGCTCGAAGCCTATCATGGCTGGACGGCGGCGAGCGACGCCGTCTCCACGTCCATCGCCGACAATCCGCTGGCGCCGACCACCCGACCGGATTGGGTGCATGCGGTCGTTTCACCGAATACCTATCGCGGCGCGTTTCGCGGGACCGACACGGCGGCGCATTATCTCAGCGCCGTCACGCCGATGCTGGAAACGATCGACGCCAGCGGCGAAGGCCTGGCCGGCTTCATCGGCGAATCGGTCTACGGCAATGCCGGCGGCATTCCGTTGCCGGAAGGTTACCTCAAGGAGATCTATGCCGAGGTGCGCGCCCGCGGCGGGCTCTGCATCGCCGACGAGGTGCAGGTCGGCTATGCCAGACTCGGCCATTATTTCTGGGGCTTCGAACAGCAAGGGGTCGTGCCCGATATCATCACCATCGCCAAGGGCATCGGTAACGGCCACCCGCTCGGCGCGGTCATCACCAGACGGGAGATTGCGCAGTCGCTGGAGAAGGAGGGGCCCTTCTTCTCTTCCACCGGCGGCAGCCCGGTCAGCTGCGTCGCCGGCTTGACGGTGCTCGATATCATGGCCGAGGAGAAGCTGCAGGAAAATGCCCGGACGGTCGGCGACCATCTGAAGGCGCGGCTTGCCGCACTGATCGACCGGCACCCGATCGCCGGCGCCGTACACGGCATGGGTCTCTATCTCGGCCTGGAATTCGTCCGCGACAGAACGACGCTGAAGCCGGCGACGGAAGAGACGGCGGCGATCTGCGACCGGCTTCTCGATCTCGGTATCATCATGCAGCCGACCGGTGATCACCAAAATGTGCTGAAGATCAAGCCGCCGCTTTGCCTCAGCATCGAAAGCGCGGATTTCTTTGCGGACATGCTGGAAAAGGTGCTGGACGAAGGCTGGTAAGCCAAGACTTTCCTGCATTAACCAAATCGGTCATTTCGAGGCATTCCGATTTTTACCGCCGGCGGCCATTGCCGGAGACAGCGAGGCTTCCTATCTCTGCTGCGGCGATCGACGAGGTTCGAATCTGTCATGCGAATTTTAAGAAGAGCTGATATGTTTCTTTCTGTAAGTTCGGACAGAGATGGAATGAATTTTTTCGGATCGTCGATATTTTGACACGTTTCGGAATATGTTTCCGACAGGCTATCGGATAATCTCTACTAAGTTAGTAGATATTGAAGGCAGCCATCACCGGCCCCGGTTCTTCCGGGACCCTCAAGCACAACGCCAACGAAAGGAACGAGACATGACAGACATCGATATTCTCGCCACTCTCCTTGGGCGATCTGTGCTTGGCAATGACCGTCCGGGCGCCCTCTCCCGCCCGAACTGTCGAATGTGACGTTCGTCCTCCTTTTAACGGTACCAGACAAGTCAATTCGCCATGGCTGCGCATGCCGCGCGGCAGGAGTTCTATCTATGAAGAAACAAGTTATCGAATATGCAGGCGTTCCCGTCGGCATCGTCATCCCCGACGAAGACCGGCTGAAGTTCATCGCCGTCAAATTCCACGTCCACGACCTCGACGAGCAGCGTTTCGGCTCGCCGGATGAGGTCCGGCTGGCCATCCACGACCTGATGACCCGCCGTCATCCGAAGCCGATCCATGCCTGACGGCATGAGCTCGCCGCGTGTTTTCGCGGCTTTCCCGATGTCCGACCGGTCCCGTCCCATGGGGCCGGTCTTGTTTTTTGAGGGCAATTGCAGTCCTATCGGCCGCCTTTTCGTATAAGGACGCGCCCTTGCCCGATCTTCTCAACCTCATCACCGACATCGAAGGTGCTTCCGTCGGCCATGCGACCGATCTCGTGCTCGGCTCCGGCGTCACCGTCATCGTCTTCGACGAACCGGCCGTCGCCTCCGGCACGGTGCTCGGCGGCGCGCCGGGCGGGCGCGACACCAGCCTGCTCGACCCGTCGATGACCGTCAGCACCGTCGACGCCTTCGTGCTCTCCGGCGGCTCGGCCTTCGGGCTCGATGCCGCCGGCGGCGTGCAGGCGGGGCTGCGTGAGATCGGCCGTGGCTTTGCCGTCGGGCCGGTGCGCATCCCGATCGTCCCACAGGCGATCCTGATGGACCTGCTGAATGGTGGCGACAAGGATTGGGGGCTGCACGCGCCCTATCGCGACATGGGCTATCAGGCGTTGAAAGCAGCCGCCAAGGGCACATTCGCGCTCGGCACCGCAGGCGCCGGTACCGGGGCGACGACGGCCACTTTCAAGGGTGGGCTCGGCTCGGCCAGCGCCGTCAGCAGCGCCGGGCATCGCGTCGCAGCCATTGTCGCGGTCAATGCGCTGGGCTCGGCAACGATCGGCGACGGGCCGCATTTCTGGGCGGCACCTTTCGAGCAAGACGGCGAATTCGGCGGGCTCGGCATGCCTGCGGTGGCCGATCACAGGATGCGGCTCAAGGGCATGAACACGCCGGCGACGACGATAGGCGCCGTCGTCACCGACGCGCAGCTGACGAAGGCCGAGGCACACCGGCTTTCGCTGGCCGGCCATGACGGCTTTGCCCGGGCGCTGCTGCCGGCGCATCTGCCGCTCGACGGCGATACCGTCTTTGCCGCGTCGACGGCCAAGCATGCCAGGGACGACATGGCCAGCCTGATGGAGCTTTGCCACCTCGCCGCGATCGTCATGGCGCGGGCGATCGCCCGTGGTGTCCACGCGGCAACCGCTTTGCCGGTCGAGGGCGCGCAAAAGGCCTGGCGCGACCGCTACCCGAACGCCGATTGATTGGATAGGGTCAAAAGCCGGACAGGTCGAATAGGCCGAATGGCGGAGAGACGTGAATGCAGATCCGGGCGCTGATGTATTTCGACGAGCTGGTCAGGACCAATTCCATGCGCCAGGCGGCCGAGAACCTCAATGTCGCGCCGACGGCGATCAGCCGGCAGATCGAGAACCTCGAATATCATTTCGGCGCGCCGCTGGTCGAACGCAGCGCCCGCGGCGTCAAGCTGACGGCGGCCGGCGAGCTTCTCGCTGCGCGCGCCGGCCGGACGCTGCGCGAACTCGATCACGTGCAGCAGCTGATCGAAGACCTGAAGGGACTGCAGCGCGGCCGTGTCAGCATCTATGCCAATGGCGCCACCGTCGCCAATCTCCTGGCGCCGGCGCTTGCCGAATTCAGCCTGAAATATCCGCAGCTGCGTTTCACCGTGACGATCACCAGCGCGCGCCAAGCGGTCGATGCCGTCAACAGCGCCGAAGCCGATATTGCGGTGACGCTGTTTGCGCCCGTCATATCGGGCACCAAGGTGCGGCTGCGCTCCGAGATCGCCTATGATTTCATTGTCACACCGCAGCATCCGGCGGCGGCCCTTGCCGAAATCCCCATCCGGGAACTCGCCGATTACCCATTGGCGCTGCCGGATCAATCCTTCGGTTTCCGCCAGGCCTTCGATGCGCTGTTCGAGAAGGTGGGGCTCAGCCTCGATCCCGTCTTCGTCACCAGTTCGCTCGAAATGCTGAAGGAACTGGTGCTCAGCGGGACTGCGGCGACGCTGCTGCCGGCGCTGACCGTCCGCCGCGAAATCGAAGCGGGCCAGCTCCTGGCCATTCCGATTGCCGGCAAGACCGGCATCCGCACCCATGTCGATCTCTGCGTCGCGCCGGACCGGCAGCTGTCCTTTGCGGCGACGAAACTGCTCGACTTCATCGAGAGGTTCATGCGCGAGCGCACGAACGGCCGAGCCGGGACCAAAGACTGACGCTTCAAGCTTGCATTGCCCGCAAATTTCAGGTGTAGCTTTTTCGGCTACACCGAGCACACAAAATCGTCATTGTGTGTGCACTGCTATGGTGCAATCTATTCGCAAAGGCCTTCGTCATCGACGCACGGCCAGATAAGGGAACCATGATGAACAAGCTTTCGTTTGCGCCTTCGCGTTTCATCAGGCGGCTTTCCCTCGCTGCCGTGCTTGCGGCCGGTCTGGTGATGACGATCATGACGCCGGCGGAAGCGGCCAAGACCACCCTCACCCTCGGCATGAGCGTCGAGCCGGCCGGCCTCGACCCCACGATCGCGGCACCGGTCGCGATCGGCCAGGTGACCTGGCAGAATGTGTTCGAGGGGCTGGTGACGATCGACCAGGCCGGCAAGGTCCAGCCGCAACTGGCGAAAAGCTGGGAGATCTCTCCCGATGGCCTGACCTATACGTTCAAGCTGCAGACCGGCGTCAAATTCCACGACGGCGAGGCCTTCGATGCCGCGAGCGCCAAGTTTTCGCTCGACCGCGCCCGCGGCGCGGATTCGGTCAATCCGCAGAAGCGCTTCTTCGCCTCGATCGCCTCGATCGATACGCCCGATGCCGAAACCCTGGTGCTGCATCTCTCGGCGCCGACCGGCAGCCTGATCTACTGGCTAGGGTGGCCGGCCTCGGTGATGGTCGGGCCGAAGACGGCCGCCGACGACAAGGTGACGCCAATTGGCACCGGCCCCTTCAAATTCGCCAGCTGGGCGAAGGGCGACAGGGTCGAACTCGCCAGGAATGACGACTACTGGGACAAGGATGCGGCCGCCAAGCTCGACAAGGTGACCTTCCGCTTCATCGCCGATCCGCAGGCGCAGGCGGCGGCGCTGAAATCCGGCGACCTCGATGCCTTTCCGGAATTTGCCGCACCCGAGCTGATGAGTTCCTTCGACGGTGACACCAGGCTTATCACCAGGGTTGGCAATACCGAGCTCAAGGTCGTCGCCGGCATGAACAATGCCAGGAAGCCCTTCGACGACAAACGCGTCCGCCAGGCGCTGATGATGGCGATCGACCGCAAGACCGTGATCGAAGGCGCATGGTCCGGTCTCGGTACGCCGATCGGCAGCCATTATACGCCGAACGATCCAGGCTATCAGGATATGACCGGCGTGCTGCCCTACGACGTCGAGAAGGCGAAGGCACTGCTTACCGAGGCCGGTTACCCCAACGGCTTCACCTTCACGATCAAATCGCCGCAGATGGCTTATGCGCCGCGCAGTGCCCAGGTGATGCAGGCGATGTTTGCCGAGGTCGGCGTGACGATGAACATCGAGCCGACGGAGTTTCCGGCGAAATGGGTGCAGGACGTCATGAAGGATCGCAACTTCGACATGACGATCGTCGCCCATGCCGAACCGCTCGACATCGACATCTATGCGCGCGATCCCTACTATTTCAATTATAAGAACCCGGCCTTCGACGCGCTGATGAAGAAGGTCCAGGAGACGGCCGATCCTGTGGCGCAGAATGCGATCTATGGCGAGGCACAAAAGATCCTCGCCGTAGACGTGCCGGCGCTCTACCTTTTCGTCATGCCGAAACTCGGCGTCTGGGACAAAGGGCTGAAGGGGCTGTGGGAGAACGAGCCGATTCCTTCCAACGTGCTCTCGGGCGTTTACTGGGAGGAATGAGCGGTAGGCTCGGTAGGGATGCGATGAGGTGATGGCCTTGGAGAGATCCGACATGTATTTGGCCGATATGGCACGCAGCCCTCTCCCTCCCTCACCAGGCGAGGTCAATCCCAGCCGGCATTGTCTGGTTTCGCTGGCGGATGGTATTTCTGACATGGGCATCTGCGCCCTGATTGCCTCCTCCCGCCAACCCCACACTCCGTCATGCTCGGGCTTGACCCGAGCATCCAGACCACATCCATCAACATCCGTGGCATGGATCCCAGGCTCAAGGCCTGGGATGACGGAGAGTGGGGTTGTCGTTCTCGCCAAACTCGCCGCCGGCGCGTCGGGTGCTCCGTGTGAGGGCAAAGGGGGCGTTCCGCGTTCGGTTGCCGCCGTGTTCGACCCAATATGATCACCCTCCTCGCCCGCCACTTCATCGGCCTGCTCCTCACACTTTTCATCGTCTCGCTGCTGATCTTCGCGGTCATGGATCTCCTGCCGGGCGATCCCGCTTCGATCATGCTCGGCACCTCGGCAAGCCCGGAAACGCTGGCGGCGCTTCGGCATGAGCTCGGCCTCGACCAGCCGCTCATCCTGCGTTACGGGCGATGGCTGGCTGGCGTCCTGTCGGGGAATCTCGGCCAATCCTACACCTATGGCGTTCCGGTTGCCGGACTGATCGTGGAGCGGCTGGCGGTGACGCTGCCGCTGGCGCTGATGGCGATCGCGCTTTCGGTGGCGATCGCCTTGCCGCTCGGCGTGCTGGCCGCTTCCCGCCGCGGCGGCATCTTCGACGTCATCGCAACGTTGTTTTCGCAGATCAGCATCGCCGTGCCGGCCTTCTGGGTGGCCCTGCTCCTCATCATCCTGTTTTCGACGATGCTCGGGCTGATGCCGGCCGGCGGCTTCCCGGGCTGGAGCGCCGGTATTCTACAAGCATTACAGGCGCTTGTTATGCCGGCCGTCGCGCTGGCAATGCCGCAGGCGGGTGTGTTGACGCGTGTCGCACGTTCGGCGGTGCTCGACACGATGCATGAGGATTTTGCCCGCACGGCGGTAGCCAAGGGGCTGTCTCGTCATGCGGTGCTGTGGCGGCATATCGTGCCGAATGCGCTGATCCCGATCCTGACGATGATCGGGCTGCAGTTCACCTTTCTCGTCGCCGGCGCGGTGCTGGTGGAAAACGTCTTCAACCTGCCCGGTCTCGGGCGGCTCGCCGTTCAAGCGCTCTCCCAGCGCGATATTATCGTGATGCAGGATGTCGTGCTGTTCTTCGCAGCCCTCGTCATCGTGATCAATTTCATTGTCGATCTTTCCTATCTCGCGATCGATCCCAGGATGAGAAGGACGACTTGACGATGGCCTCGTTCTCATCCACCGCCATCGCCGGCCATCGGCGGTTTAAACTTAGTCGGCGAATAAATCTTGTTTCCGGAGCTGCGATCATCGGCCTGCTCGTTGCCATCGCACTGCTGTCGCTCATCTGGACGCCGCTGCCGCCGGCAAAAATGCAGATCGTGCATAAGCTCCAGCCGCCTCTCGCCTTCGGTCTGCTCGGCACCGATCAGTTCGGCCGTGACGTGCTTTCGATGCTGATGGCAGGCTGCTGGAACTCGCTGTCGATCGCCATCACGTCGGTCGTGATCGGCGGATCGCTCGGTTCGATCGCCGGCATTTCGGCGGCGGCGATCCGCGGTCCCTTCGAAACGCTGCTGATGCGCATCTGCGACGTCGTCTTCGCCCTGCCGCCGATCCTGTCGGCGATGATGCTCGGCGCCTTTCTCGGGCCCGGCCGACTGACCGCGATTGCCGCGATTGCCGTCTTCATGATTCCGGTCTTTGCCCGGGTGACGCTGGCAACGGCGCTGCAGGCCTGGAGCCGCGACTATGTGACGGCGGCGCGGGCGATCGGCAATACGCGCCTGACCATTTCACTGCGCCATGTGCTGCCGAATATCATCAGCCAGATCATTGTACACGGGGCGATCCAGCTGGGGCTGGCGATCCTGACCGAAGCGGGCCTCAGCTTTCTCGGGCTCGGCATGGCGCCGCCGGCGCCGACTTGGGGAAGGATGCTTGCCGATGCGCAGACCTATCTGGCGCTCGCCCCCTGGCTGGCGATCCTCCCCGGCCTTGCCATCGCGCTGACCGTCCTCGGCTTCAACATGCTGGGCGACGGGTTGCGCGATCTTCTCGACCCGCGCGAGGCGAGCCGCTGATGTCCTCCCGAAACCAACCGCCGAAGATCCGTGCCATGGCCGAAACCGACCTTACCATCCGCGAGCTCAGACGGCGCTTTGCCGATAAAAGTCTCTCCCCGCTCGAATACTGGCTCTCCCTCGAAGACCATATCGCCGCCTGGGAGCCGTCGATTTCCGCACTCTACCTCTACGATCCGGAAGCGGCGCGCGCGCAGGCGAAAGCTTCGACGGAGCGCTGGGCGAAGGGGCAAACGCTCGGTGCGCTCGACGGCATCCCGGTCACGCTGAAAGAGCTGATCGCAACGAAAGGCCAGCCAGTGCCGCTCGGTACCAGGGCGGTGGAGCTCAAAGCCGCCGAGGCCGACGCGCCGGCGGCCGCGCGGCTGCGGGAGGACGGCGCGGTGATCTTCGCCAAGACCACCTGCCCGGATTACGGCATGCTTTCCTCCGGGCTGTCGAGCTTTCATCCTCTCAGTCGCAATCCCTGGGACAGGACGCAGAATCCCGGCGGATCGAGCGCCGGCGCTGCCGCAGCGGCAGCGGCCGGCTATGGACCGCTGCATATCGGCACCGACATCGGCGGCTCGGTGCGGCTTCCGGCCGGCTGGACCGGCATCTTCGGCTTCAAGCCGAGCCACGGGCGCGTTCCCGCCGATCCCTATTATGTCGGGCGCTGCGTCGGCCCGATGACGCGCACGGTCGAGGATGCGGCCTTTTCGATGGCGACCCTGTCAAGGCCCGACTGGCGCGACGGCACCAGCCTGCCGCCGAACGATCTCGATTGGATGGATCTCAATATCGACATGTCGGGCATGAGGATCGGATTGATGCTTGATGCCGGCTGCGGCCTTGCGGTGGATGACGAGATCAGCGTTGCAGTGGAAGCAGCGGCAAAGCAGTTCGAACAGGCCGGGGCGGCCATTGTTTCGGCCGAACCGGTACTGACGCGCGCCATGCTTGATGGCCTGGACAAATTCTGGCGGTCCCGCCTCTGGGCCGACCTCGCAGAACTCGACGACAACAGGCGCGATAGCATCCTGCCCTATATAGGGGATTGGGCGAAGGGCGGCGCGGCCGTCAGCGGCGCCGACGCGGTCAGGGGGTTCAACCAGACGATCGAGATGAGGAAGAGCTGCGGCCGCCTCTTTACCGGGATCGACGCCCTGCTTTCGCCGACCAATCCGATTATCTCCTATCCGGCCGAATGGGCATCGCCGACCAACGATCCGACCCTGCCCTTCGAGCATATCGCTTTCACGGTGCCATGGAACATGTCGGAGCAGCCGGCCGCCTCGATCAATTGCGGCTTCTCCCGGTCGGGCATGCCGATCGGCCTGCAGATCGTCGGACCGCGTTTCGACGATCTCAGGGTGCTGAGGCTGTCGAAAGCCTTCGAGGCTCGGACCGGCGGCGTCAGATCCTGGCCGCGACCGCCGGTCACAGCATAACGCGGCGATAGCCGGTCGGCTGCTCATAGAGCCGCCCGATGCGGTCGACGGCAGCCTCGAAATTCTCGCGCGCCACCGTCATGCTGTGACCGTTGGCATGGAGGATTGTTTCCCCATCCTCGAACACGGCGACGTGCCCCTTCCAGAAGGCGAGGTCGCCGCGGCGGATTTCGGAGCGCTCAATCGGCTGGCCGAGACCGGTAGCCTGCATGTCGGTATCGCGCGGCGCTTGCCTGCCGACCATCAGCATCGCCAGCTGGACGAGGCCGGAGCAATCGATGCCGAGGCCGGAACGCCCGCCCCAGAGATAAGGCGTCTCCAGGAAACGGGCGGCAATATCGACGTAATCGCCGCCGTCGAGCGCGCCGATCGGCTGGACGTGGCGGGCAAAGATCGCCGTTCCGTCCTCAAGCACGAGATAATGATTGCCGCGCGTTTCCGCCTCGCCGGCGACATGGATGCGGCTTCCCATCGACAGGATGGCGCGGTGGGGTTTGCGCAGTTCCGGTTCCGGATAGAGGAAGGTGCGCGGCACGGTGACGATATGGGTCGGCGCAGGCCTGCCTTCAGAAAGCGCCTCGGCGGGAAGATAACCAACATAACCGTCCGAAGCCGCTTTCACCCAGCACCAGCCGTCGGCGCGATCGAAAACCGTCACTGCCTCGCCGAGGAGCAGTTCGGTATCGATTCCGCGGGCAAGCTCGGGCGCAGGGCGCAGGGCGACGACCGGTACGGAAACCCGCGCCGGGACACCTTCCACAAAGCGCGACGCCTCCACCTTGCCTTCGAGCTCCGCTTCCGCGAGATCCGGCCTATAGGCGTGCAGGCGGCGGTCGAGCATCGTCATTTGCGCTCCTTTCAGATCGGCAGCCGGCGGCCCTGGTCCCGGACGAGATCGCCGAGCTTTTCCAGATAAAGCGCGCCGCCGACGGTCCGCTTGATGACCACATTGCGCCGGTCGGCATCGTCGCGCACGCGGTCGACTAGGCCCATCTCCCCCATCGTATCCAAGGCGCGGGTGATGACCGGTTTGGTGACGTTGAGGGTGGCGGCAAGCCCGCGCACGGTATGGGGCGGCGGCACCAGATAAATATGCAGCAGGATCGCCATCTGGCGCAATGTCAAATCGCGGTCGTCATGGCGGACCTGATCGAGCGCCACGCCATGCCAGAGCCCCAGCGCCTGCGAAGCGGTCAGTTCGATCGGCACGGCCCCTCCGGAAAATCGTTACGCTAGCGTTTCATTTTCCGGCAGTTGCCGTGGACATGCAAGAGGTGGCGGGAACTGCCGGCCGGCAGGGTGAATAAAATTTTAACGATCGACAGTGAAGCGCCACCCGTGAACCGGCGGCGAGCCCTCGCTGGCATCGGTCAGCGCAGGCTGCCGCGGATATGATGATAAAGCGCGCGGATCGCCTGTGCTTCGCCGCCGCCCGGCGAATGCGGCCGTTCGGACTGGGCCCAACCGTAAATGTCGAAATGCACCCAGCTCTTGGCCTTGCCGACGAAACGCTTGAGGAAAAGTGCGGCGGTGATCGATCCCGCCATGCCGCCGGCCGGCGCATTGGTCAGGTCGGCGAATTTCGTGCGGATGTCTTTTTCATAGCCGGCGTAGAGCGGCAGACGCCAGATCGGATCGTCCGTTTCCAGGCTGGCTTCGGTCAGATCATGTGCAAGATTGGCATCGTCGGTGAAGAAGGGCGGGAGATCCGGACCCAGGGCAACGCGGGCTGCACCCGTCAGCGTCGCCATGTCGATCAGGAGTTCGGGCTCCTCCTCGTCGGCATAGGCAAGCGCATCAGCCAGGATCAGCCGACCTTCGGCGTCGGTATTGTCGATCTGGACGGTCAAGCCTTTGCGGCTGCGGTAGATGTCGCCGGGGCGGAAGGCATTGGAGGAGATGGCGTTTTCGACGACGGGCACGATGACGCGCAGATCGACCTTCAGCTTGGCGTCCATGATCATCAGGGCCAGCCCCATGACATTCGCCGCGCCGCCCATGTCCTTCTTCATCAAGAGCATCGAGGCGGCAGGCTTGATGTCGAGACCGCCGGTATCGAAGCAGACGCCCTTGCCAACGAGCGTCACCTTGCGCTGGCCTTTCTTGCCCCAGCGCAGTTCAAGAAGGCGCGGCGCATCGGCGCTGGCGCGGCCGACGGTGTGGACGAGCGGGAAGTTCTGCTGGAGCAGCTCGTCGCCCTTCACGACCGATACCTCCGCCTTGTAATGGGCGGCAAGGCCGCGGAAGGCGGCCTCGAGCTGGTCCGGCCCCATATCGTTCGTCGGCGTATTGATGAGATCGCGGGCAAGAAAGACGCCTGCGAGCTGGCGCTTGATATCGGCGCCGTCGGCGTCGCGCGGAATGAGCATCGTCGCCGCCGGCGATTTTTCCGATTTGTAGCGGTCGAAACGATAGCTGCCGAGCCCGAAGCCGAGGGCCAGGCGATTTGCCGTCAACGGCGCGGTCTCGATGTGCCAATCGCCGGCCGGCAGCGCGCGGGCGAGCTTGCCGGTGATGTAAGGCTGTTCGGACGGATTGGTGCCGAGGCCGAACAGCGCGCCCCCTAGATGGCCGTCGGCCGTGGGGATCAACAGCAGTGACCCGCTTTCGGCCTTGAAGCCCGCTTTTTTCGCCCAATCGAGTGCGATCGGTTCGATCGTGCCCGTCTCGATATGGGCAGGCGTGACGGCGAAGATCGGCAGTGTCGAACCGCCCTTCGTGTTGAAAGGGGTCGGTCTCTCGATGAACTGATAGGGGGCCATGATTGTCCTTCGGCGCTCGTCAGGAATCGTTCCTTAACGGTCTGTTAGGGTTAACAGACTATTGCTGGAGCGAAGATTGCGTCAAAACCTTTCCCTGTTCCGCTTCGAGGTCAGGCGCCGATTTCGAATCCAGGAACGCGTCATGCCTGCCTCGCTCACCACCCTATCCACGAATCGTATTCTGCAGGGCGCTGCAGCATCGCTGATCGTCCTTGCGCTAGCCGGCTGTTCGACGACGACCAAGGACCGAATGACGACAGGCTCGGTGCCGAAACTGACCAAGCCGGTCGAAGAGATGAACGCCACAGAGCTGCGCTCGGCAACGGACCGACTCGGCCAGGCCTATGAAAAGAATCCGCGCGATCCCGTCACCGGCGTCAGCTATGCCAACCTGCTGCGCATGAACGGGCGCGACGCGCAGGCGCTCGCCGTCATGCAGCAGGTGGCGATCGCCAATCCCGCCGACCGGAACGTGCTGGCGGCCTATGGCAAGGCGCAGGCGGCGGCCGGCCAGTTCCAGCAGGCGCTCGACACGATCGGCCGCGCCCAGACACCGGATCGTCCTGACTGGAAGCTGATCTCGGCCGAAGGCGCGATCCTCGACCAGATGGGCAAGGCAAGCGAGGCAAGGCAGCGCTACCGCGACGCGCTCGACATTCAACCGAACGAGCCGTCCATCCTTTCCAACCTCGGCATGTCCTACGTGCTGACCGGCGACCTGCGCACCGCCGAAACCTATTTGCGCTCCGCCGCCAGCCAGCCGACCGCAGACAGCCGCGTGCGGCAGAATCTCGCCCTCGTCGTCGGCTTGCAGGGGCGCTTCCCGGAAGCCGAACAAATCGCGCGGCGCGAACTTTCGCCGCAACAGGCCGATGCCAATGTCGCCTATCTCAGAGGCATGCTCTCGCAGCAGAATTCCTGGCAGAAGCTCGCCGCCAAGGACAACACGCCGGCCACGGCGGACGGCAGCAATACCAACTGAACGAATGATCCAGGCTGATGTTGTCCGCTTCAGCGGGTGCTGAGCCCCGACAGAATGAGGCGAAGGCCAAGGCCGCCCATGACGGCGCCGGCGGTGCGGTCGATCCAAGTCTTGGCATGGAGATAGAGCCGCCGCGGGTGGCGCGCCGAAAAGGCAAGCGCCACGATCGAATACCACCCCGCCTCCACGGCAAAGACACCGAAGGGCAGCGCGATGATCAGATCAAGAGGTACAGTTCTCGGCAAAAGCGCGGCAAAGAGGCTGGCATAGACGATGATGGTCTTGGGATTGCTGAGTTGAGTGAGCAAGGCGGTCATGAAGCTGCGCATCGGCGCGCGACGGTCATTGACCTCATCGGAAACCTCGAGCGGCTCAGCAGCGCCCCTCCAGATATTGACGGCGATGTAAAATAGATAGGCACCGCCTGCGATCTTCAGCAGGACATAGAGCCATTGGAACTGCGATAGCAGCGCCGTCAGGCCGGCCAGCGCCAGCACGGCAAAAATGACGCCGCCGGCGCCCATGCCGAGCGCGGCGGCAAAACCGTCCAGCCGGGAACGTGAAATGGCGATCCTGGAGACGACGACGAAGCTCGGGCCGGGGCTCATCGCGCCGACGACCAGAGCTGCCATGATGCTGATGAAAATGCCCGTAGACGACATCGCAACCTTCCTTCGGGATTGAACCTTCCCTTTAGCAGCAATGCCGGCCCCGGTCACGCGCAGCCGTCAGAACTTGTCCGCCACCTGGATGCCGGCCGGGCCGAGGATGACGGCGATCAGCACTGGCAGGAAAAAGAGGATCATCGGCACCGTCAGTTTCGGCGGCAGCGCGGCGGCCTTCTTTTCCGCTTCGTTCATGCGCTCGTCGCGTCCTTCCTGGGCGAGGACGCGCAGCGCCTGCGCAACCGGCGTGCCGTAACGATCGGCCTGGATCAGCGCCTGGGTCACCGAGCGGACCAGTTCGATCTGCGTGCGCGTCGCAAGATTTTCGAGCGCCACGCGGCGATCCGGCAGGAAAGAGAGCTCGGCCGTGGTCAGCACCATTTCCTCGGCGAGCGGCGGCGACTGCTCGCCGAGCTCTTCGGAGACGCGGCGCATCGCCGCCTCGATCGAGATGCCGGATTCGACGCAGATCAGCATCAGGTCCAGCGCATCCGGCCAGGCGCGTTTGATCGAGTGCTGACGCTTGCTCATGCGGTTCGAGATATAGATGTTCGGCGCGTAAAAACCGAGATAACCGATGCCGATGACGGCAAAGAGGCGGATGGGCATGCCCCTTTCGGCAAGGTTGCCGAGGACGAAGACCCAGAAAGCGGCCAGCGCCAGGAAAAGAAAGGGCAGCAGGAAGCGCGCGACGAGGAAGGTATTCAGCGCGTTCTCCGAGCGAAAACCGGCAGCACGCAGCTTGTTGACCGTATTTTCGTCGACGAGCGCCTGGCGCAGGTTGAAGCGCTCGACGATCTGGCGGACCGAGCGGTTGTTCTGGTTGCGGAGTGACGCCTTGCCGGCGCCGGGTTCCGTATTCATGCGGGCGCGTTCGCGGGCGCGGATCTGCTCCCGCTCGGTCGAGACGGCCTTCATTCGCTTGTTGAGATCGCCGCGCTCGAAGAAGGGGATGGCGATCGTGTAAAATGTGGCGAAGACGGCGATCGCGACGAAGACGGCGATCAGCATGCTCGGGTTGGTCAGCGTTGCGGCGAGGTCCTGCGACATGGTGCTTCCTTCCGCTAGATGTCAAAATTGACCATGTTGCGCATGACAAAGATGCCGATCGACATCCAGATCGCCGAGACACCCATGATGAAATGGCCGCGCGGATCGGTAAAAAGGATCATCATGTAGTTCGGTGACGTCAGGTAGACGAGGGTCGCGACAATAAAGGGCAGCGCGCCGATGATGACGGCCGACGCCTTGGCTTCCATCGACAGCGCCGAAACCTTGGCCTTCATCTTCCGGCGCTCGCGCAGAACCTTGGAGAGGTTGCCGATCGCTTCCGACAGATTGCCACCGGCCTGCGACTGGATGGCGATGACAATCGCGAAGAAATTGACTTCCTGGAGCGGCATGTGGAGTGTCATGCGGGCGCAGGCGTCGGGAATGCTGAGGCCCACCTGCTGTGCCTCGATCACCCGGCGGAACTCGCTCTTGACCGGCTCGGTGCCTTCGGTTGCGATCAGGCGGATCGCATCGTTGAGCGGCAGACCCGATTTGATCGAGCGGGTGATGACGTCGAGCGCATTGGGGAGCTCGTTGAGGAATTTGGTCTGGCGGCGCTTGATGAGGAAGCCGACGATCCAGCGCGGCAGTCCGAGACCGGCAACGACGGCAACACCGATCATCACCATCCACGATGCGCCGAGGACGAAGGCCACGAGCAGCAGCACCGAGGCGAAGATGATACTGAAGAGATAGAATCTTCCCAAGCTTATCGGCAGGCCGGCCTGCACCAGCCGGGATTTCATCGACAGGGTCTTCCGGGTCTTTTCGTGCTGGCGCTTTTCCAGATCCTTCAGATTGTCCTGCACCGACTTGCGTCGCTTTGACAGTTCCTGCACCCGGTCGCGGGCAGCCTTGACCTTGGCGCGGTCGACCTCGGCCGATTTGACACGGTTGATGCGGCTTGCCGATTTCTTGTCGGCCTCGATCCGGGAAAACATCAGGGCATAGGCGACCGCCGCCGCGGAGACCGCAGCGAGGACGACGATTGCCAGGACTACCGGATCGAACCCGAACATCACTCCTATTCCTTCGTTTTCGCTTCCATCGCGTCGAGGGCGGCGGCCAGGCGCTTTTCCTCGTTGAAGTAACGAGCCCGATCCCAGAAATGCGGCTTGCCGACGCCGGTCGACATGTGCCGGCCGATCAGGCGGCCGCCTGCATCCTCGCCTTCGATCTCGTAGCGCATCAGGTCCTGGGTGATGATGACGTCGCCTTCCATGCCGATCACCTCGGTGATCTGGGTGATGCGGCGCGAGCCGTCGCGCAGGCGTGCCGCCTGGATGATGACGTCGACCGAGGTGGAGATGATCTCGCGCACCGTCTTTGCCGGCAGCGAGAAGCCGCCCATGGCGATCATCGATTCGATACGGCTCAGGCATTCGCGCGGCGTGTTGGCGTGGATCGTGCCCATCGAGCCGTCGTGACCGGTGTTCATCGCCTGTAAGAGGTCGAAGACTTCAGGTCCGCGCACTTCGCCGACGATGATGCGTTCGGGGCGCATACGCAGGCAGTTCTTGACGAGATCGCGCATGGTGATCTCGCCCTCGCCCTCGATATTCGGCGGGCGTGTTTCCAAACGCACGACATGAGGCTGCTGCAGTTGCAGTTCGGCAGTGTCCTCGCAGGTGATGACGCGCTCGTCGCGGTCGATATAGTTGGTGAGGCAGTTCAGGAGGGTCGTTTTGCCCGAGCCCGTGCCGCCGGAGATGATGACGTTGCAGCGTACGCGCCCGATGATCTGCAGCACGGTTGCGCCTTCCGGCGTGATCGCGCCGAAACGGACGAGCTGATCGAGCGTCAGCTTGTCCTTCTTGAACTTGCGGATGGTCAGCGCCGGCCCGTCTATCGACAACGGCGGCGCGATGACGTTGACGCGCGAACCGTCGGGCAGGCGCGCGTCGCAGATCGGGCTCGATTCGTCGACGCGGCGGCCGACCTGGCTGACAATGCGCTGACAGATGGAGAGAAGCTGTGCATTGTCGCGAAACCGGATTTCCGATTCGATCGTCTTGCCACCGACTTCGATGAAGGTCTGGCCGGCACCGTTGACCATGATGTCGGCGATATCGTCGCGCGCCAGCAGCGGCTCCAGCGGGCCGTAGCCAAGGACGTCGTTGCAGATATCTTCGAGCAGCTCTTCCTGCTCGGAGATCGACATCGCGAAATTCTTGATGGTGATGATGTCGTTGACGATGTCGCGGATTTCCTCGCGCGCGCTTTCGCCGTCGAGCTTGGAAAGCTGCGAGAGATCGATCGTATCGATCAGTGCGGAAAACACCTGCTGTTTGGTGTCATAATATTCGTCGGTGCGAACCGGCCGCTTGCGCGGCGGAGCCTGCATCGGCGGCGGCGTCACCTGCTGGCGCTGTGGCTCGCGCGAAGGTTCGACCAAAATGGAGGGCGAGGAGGCCACGGGCGCGGCGGCGGCCGGAGCCGGCGGCGGTGGCGCGATCGCGCCCCCAGCCTTTCCGAAACCTTCGTTTCCGCGTTTTCCAAACATGCCGCTTAATCCAATCTCTTCGTTCTGGTCGTCTACTTGCGCTTCAGGAGGCCCAGAAGGCCGCCCTTCTTGGCCTTCCTGATCGCGGCACGGCCGGTGACGATGTGCGATATTTGCGAAAAGGTTTCGGCCGTCGGCGACTTCGGATCGACTTCCGAGATCATGCGGCCGCTGTTGGCGGCATTGCCGAAGAGATTGATGTCGAAGGGGATGATCGCGATCGGATCGATCTCCAGCGGCTCACAGAAATCCGACGGCGAGATCTCCGGACGTTTCGGCATGCCGACCTGATTGAGGATCAGATGCGGCGGCTTGTCGTTCGGCCGCATCTTGCGCAGCGCATCCAGCATGTTTTTGGTATTGCGCAGGTTGGCGAGATCGGGAACCGCCGCGATCACCACCTCGTCGACACTCCCCAGCACCGAGCGCGTCCATTCCGACCATGCATGCGGAACGTCGAGCACGGAGACGGGGGCGCTGCGCTGCAGGACGTCGAGCACCGGCTGGAAAGCTTGGCCGTCGAAATCATAGGCGCGGTCGAGCAGCGAGGGTGCGGCGAGCAGTGACAGATGCTCGGAACATTTCGTCAGCAGGCGGTCGAGGAAAACCTCATCGAGCCGATCGGGCGCGAAGACCGCTTCGGCGATGCCCTGGGCCGGATCCTGGTCGAAGTCGATATTCGCCGTGCCATAGGGCAGGTCGAGATCCGCGAGGATCGTCTCGGTGGAGAAGAGATTGGAAATGCCAAAGGCGCAATTATGCGCGATGGTCGAGGCGCCGGTGCCGCCTTTCGAGCCGATGAAAGCGATGCTGCGGCCGAGCGGTTCGGCTTCCGGATCAACGAAGATCGAGGCCATCGCCGTCAGGACATCGGGCATGGCGACGGGTTGGACCATGTATTCGGAAATGCCGTTGCGGATGAGTTCGCGATAGAGCCCGATATCGTTGTAGTAGCCGACGATCACGACCTTGGTGCTCGGGTCGCAGACGGCGGCGAGCGGTGCAAGTTCGCCGAGCAGGCTTCCGGAATTGGCTTTGGTCTCGAGGATGATCAGGTTCGGCGTCGGGGCGGCGGCGAACATATTCGCGGCAGCGGCTATGCCGCCGCTGGTGATGCGCATGCTCACCTTCGCCATGCGCCGATCATTGGCGCAGCGCTCCATAACATGCTGCAAGGCCTCGCTTTCACAAAAGGCGTGAACGGAGATGCGCGGCAGCGGCCGCATATTTTCCAGATCCGCCATGCGCACCGCCTCTTCGGCGTGGCGAAGTTCGCTGGGGTTCCTGATTTCGTATTCGAGTGCGCTCATCGTTCGTTCCGCCTCAGAATCCGCTGTCGCCGGCATCTTCGATCGTCGTCGACGTCGTCCGGTATTCCTGGATGGCATTGTTGCGGCGCTGCGCGTCGATCGGGGTCATGCCGCGGGGCGCCACGAGATCCTCCGGATTGGCGATCTGGGCGGCGAGATTGTTCTGAGAGGCGCAGCCGAAATTATAGTAGTTCTGGTTGGCGAAATCGTTGGAGATATCCTTCGGCCATTGGCCGCATTGTGTCGTGATCGCGGTCGTGCCGGTAAAGCTCAATCGGATCGGCGCCGCATCGCCGGCGCCGGCGGCGGCGTAGGACGTATTGATGATCTTCGAGCTTGCGATCCCTCTTGTCGTCAGCTCGGCGCGCACCTGATTGCGCAGCTGAAAGGCGGCCGCAGAGTTCGGCGAACCTTGCGGCGACAGGACGTAAACCGGGCCTGAGGCGCGTGAAATGTAGTTTGCGGCAAAGCCGCGAATGAGATCGCGCTGGGCAATGGTCAGTCGGCGGTCGGTTGAGGCGACGGGTATATCCACCGTCTGCTCGGCCTCCGTGACGATGATCGGATGGCGGGCGCGGTAGTCGTCGGGAATCCCGCCTGTCGTCAGCTGGTCGTGCGGACCGGCGCACCCGGAAAGCATCGCCACCGACAGGACGGCGGCGGCCGAAAGCGCCCTGGAGTAACCGAGGCGGTGTGTCGTCGCATTCATATGGGCCATCGCCTGATCTCTGTTCTGTGCCATTGCTGCCGACCGTGCCCCGCTCATTTGTAGATGAACCCTATCGAGCCGTGGAACTGCGCGTCGGCCACGGGCGCCTCGCGCCGGCCATAGACCTTGTTCACACGGTTGAGGAAGAAGGTTGCACCGTCATTTTCAGGGCTGAAATTGTCATCTGGCCGGTTGAGCTGGTTACGCGCCACCGGGCGCACCAGATAGGGTGTCGCGATGATGACAAGTTCGGTTTCCTGGCGTTCGAAACCCTTCTGGCGGAAGAGCGTGCCGAGCAACGGGATCTTGGAGACGCCGGGTGTGCCGCCCATCGTCTGGGAAACATTGTCGCGGATGAGGCCGGCGAGCGCGATCGAGCCGCCCGAGGGCAGTTCCACCGACGTCTCAGCCGAACGGCGCTGGTAGGTGGCGTTGCCGCTGCCGGCCACCGGTTCGGAGACGTTCGTCTTGATCTCCAGGCTGATGCGTCCCGACGACAGCACGACCGGCTTGAAGGCAAGGTTGATACCGTAGTTGAAGGGAACAACCGTAACGTTGCCGTCATTGTCCGTCGTCGAATAGAGCTGCTGGCCGCCGGAATTGAAGGTCGCCGCCTGGCCCGATATCGCCGTCAATGTCGGCTCGGCCAGGGTCCTGACCACCTTGGCCTGCTCCAATGCGTTGAGATAGGTGGAGATATCGTATTTGCCGATCGAGCTTTTGAAGAGCGCCGCAAGTCCGCCGCCAACCGTCGCCGTCGCGCTGTCGGCGCTCGGAGTGCCGAGCTGGGCGACCGTCATGCCGGAGGAATTGGAAACCAGATTGTCGAAGCCGAGCTGCTTCAGCACCTCGCGGCGGACCTCGGCGATCGTCACCTTGAGGGTCACCTGGTCCTCGCCCTGGATCTGCAGGAGGTTGACGACCTGGGAGGTCTGGCGGCCTTCGGCAAAGAGCGCCACCGAGCTGTCGCCGCCTGTGCCGGACGCCGTCTCGGTTCTAGTCGTCGCTTCGCCGCCCTTCAGGAAGACCTGAGCCAGATCTGCGGCCTGCGTGGCGTCCTGCGGCGTGCGTACGGTGCCGGTCAGCACGATGTTGTCGGAGACGATTTCGACGTTGATGTTGGAATCGGGAATGAAGCGGCGGAGATTGACCTCGAGACCGGAGACATCGCGTTCGATCTCGATATCGAGATTGATAATCTCCTGCCCACCGGCACCGAAGACGAATATATTCGTCTGACCGACCTTCTTGCCGAACAGATAGATGCGCCGCGAGGTGCGGGTCACGGCATCGGCCATGGTCGGATCGGATACGAGAATATCGTGCGCATCCTCCGGCAAATCGACGACGACGGCCTTGTTCAGCCCAAGCTTCAGCCGACGATGGGCGTCGGGGCCGGTCCGCGAAATGCGGATAAGACTTTCAGAATCGGCACGCGCCTCGTCTAAAGCAAGAAGCGGCCCGAAAGAGACTGGTGCCATGCCGGTGACGCCGATCGCAAGTGAAAGGCAGCCTGTCAGGAGAAGCTTGGCGCGCCGCGTTGAATTGCCCATTTGCACGTCCTTTACTCCGGCTTCGGCGCTTCGCCGGTATCGGTCACAATGGAGCCCGACTTGATGACCTGAACGATCGCACTGCCGTTGTCGCCGCTCAGCAGATAGTCGGCGGCACTGGTATCCTGCTCCTGCGCATCGGCAACCGAGCGTAGCGCGAGCGACAGCCGATCGGCCATCTGCTGGGCGACGGCGAGAACCTTCGTCTGATCGGGCGTGAGCTCGAGCGTTGCGGTCGTGCCGACCACCGCCTTCGAGCCATCGTCCTTTTCCTGAATCTGCTGGTCGATGGCGAGGACGCGGACATTGCTCAGCACGGTTTCGGTGATGAGCTTGTTGGCCTCGGTGCCCTTGCGGACCATGATGACATCGACGCGGTCGTTCGGCAGGATGAAACCGCCGGCGCCCGTTGCCACGGATATCTCGGTCGCAACGGCGCGTTTGCCGGCCGGCAGCAGCGAGGACAGGATGCGACTGCTGGAATCGGCGACCTTTTCAGAGCGGATCGGCTCGCCTTCGAAGATCGGCAGCCGCACGACGGCGCCCTGCAGGTCCTTGATCGCGTCCGGCTTGTCGGCTTCGGTGATGAAGCCCTGGACGACGCCGTCCTTCGGCCAGGCCATCCAATGCACCGAGTCGTCGCCCAGCCTTGCGCCGACCGGAAGATTGGTGCTTGAGACGAGGATGTTGACGGTGGGTTCTTTCTCGATGATCGACTGCACCTGGGTGACGACGCCACCACTGCCGGCCATGCGCATTGCCAGGAGCCCGGCGAGGCCGGCTGCCACCACGGCGACAGCTAGAATTATAAGGCGGGCCGGTTTCATCAAATCATTCCTCAAGGCGCGATATGTTCGCCCTGCAGAATGCTCAGCAATTGGTATAATTATGGTTAATGGAATGCTTACATTTTAAGTTAACAGGCATTTAAAACGCCGTTATTTCAGGCTTTCCAGCGCGGCGACGAAGATCGGCGAGGACGGGAAGGCCATGAAGCCGCCGATCGCAATCGCAATCCCGTAGGGAATCTTCTTCGCAATAAGGACGGAGTTCGGCAACGGCAAGCCGATGGCAAGAATGATGTTCGACTGAGTTCTCACCAGCAGGATGAGCAAGGTGAGGAAGCCGCCGACGATGGCGACATCGGTCATCAGGATAAGCAGAGACTGGTTCAAGCCGAACCAGAGCGCGGTGGCGGTCAACAGCTTGGCGTCTCCGCCGCCCATCACATTGAAGACAAAAAGCCCAAAGCAGACGGTGAGAACGATAGCGGCGGCGGCAAGATGCATACCGATTGCCTGCAAGCCGAGGCCCGAGAACGGCGCCAGTGCGAGAAAAGAGACGATAAGGATCACGGAAACGCGGTTCGGGATCGTCATGGTGAACAGATCCGAGAAGGCCGCCATGGCGAGGCAGAGTGGTAATATCACAAAGACTGCGGCTGCGATCATGCGTTTACCGATCCTGGCAAGATGCGAAAAGGCTCACGGCCGTTCAGCCTGTGAGCCCGCTCGATGTGTCGGCCAATCAAATGGCCGGCATTATGCGGAAGCCGTTCGACGGCAGCCGTCTTAGCCGCCGCTCGCGGTCTGAGCGCTGTCCATCTTGGTGCTCAAGCCGTTGAACGTGTTGCCGATCTTGCCGCCGAGGCTCGTTGCGCCGGTGATGAGCGCCACGGAAATGAGGGCAGCGATCAGGCCGTATTCGATTGCGGTCGCGCCGGATTCGTCCTTCAGAAAACGGCTAAAAAGCTTGGTCATGGGTACTCCTAACTCCAGTTGATGTTCAGCACGTCCGCCAACTGTTGCCGTTGATCGGATGACCGCAATCTAATGAATGGGCGTTTCCATCGACTTAAGAAAAAGAGTTAACAAGACCTGAAACCAGGAACAGGCTCCCGCAGGATAAGTATTACCTTATTCATTTCGCTCAATTTTTAATGAAATTCCGAGGTTAACGCCGGAAATCATCTGGAATTAGCACAAGCATCGTATCCAACCGGAACGTGTCCTACCCTGATCCCGTACCAAATCAGATCATGCTGCGTCACCTCGAAACAGTGTGTTGGGCTTAAGGCTTCATTCACCATTTTTTTCCATTCTATACGCCTATTTGCGCTGCGATCGTGAAAGAGGACCAAATGTCATCGAGCGGCAAAACCATTTTCTTTGCCGGCATGATCGCCGCTTTCGGCGTTTCGGGAATTTCCGCAGCCGCAGACGAGGACATGCTGCGCGTCTATATGGATCACGCGCGTGTCTTGAAGCTCGACCGGCCCGTCAGCAAGGTCATCGTCGGCAACGCCAAGGTCGCCGACGCGACCGTGGCCGATGCCAAGACGATCGTGCTGACAGGACGCAGCTTCGGCACCACCAATCTCGTTCTTCTCGACGCCGACGGCAACGCAATCCTGGACGAGCGCATCCTTGTGTCGATAGACGAGGGCAACACGGTGCGCGTCTACCGGCAGACAGAGCGCTCCGTGCTGTCCTGCACGCCGAACTGCGAGCAGCATGCGCAGCAAGCGGCCAGCGGCACCACCTCACCCTGATCGGCCTGGCTCGGATCTTCGGCCATTCGTTAAAATCGTCGTATCGGGTTGAAACGGAAAATCAACGAACGGACCCTAGTGTGGCAGGCAGAGATGTCGCTCGGGTCCAGGCAATGACGGTAGTTGATCAGAAGACGGATAAGGAGCGCGCCTTCGCGCCGTTCCGTTCCTCCAGGCTTCGCGCTGTCGCCCGCTCGCGCGATGGCGCAGCGGCGATCGAATTCGCCCTGCTCGCCATCCCCTATTTTATCGTAATCTTCGCGATTCTGGAGACCTTCATCGCCTTCGCCGCCGAAGAACTCGTCTCCAACGCCGTCGATACGATGAGCCGACGGATGCGGACCGGACAGATCACCTACAATCTTGGCCGCACGACCGACATGAGCCAGACGCAGTTCCGCCAGGCGTTCTGCAACGAGATCTCGATCCTGATCAGCTGCTCGACGAGCGAAGTCGCGACACCAAGCAAGCTTTACCTGGATGTTCAGACGTTCAGCAGCTTCTCGGCCATTCCGACGACGATCCCCAAGGTTTCGACCGACCGATATGCCGACATCAACACCGCTGCCTTCAAATATGCGCCCGGCGGCGCCGGCACGATCAACATGCTGCGCGCCTACTATCGCTGGGAAATCATCACGGACCTCGTCCGGCCCTATATCACGACGATCCGTCCGTCCGACGGTTCGATGCCGACGCAATATCTGATTATCGCAACCTCGGCCTTCCAGAACGAGCAGTATCCATAATGGCGTTGCGCAACCCGTTCACCCGACTGGCATTGACGGCACGCCGACTGGCGCGCGAGCGCAAGGGCGCCGGGGCGATCGAATTCGCGATCCTCTTTCCCGTGCTCATCATGCTCTATATCGGCGCTTTCGAGATCACGATCGGCCTCAGCGTCTCCAAGCGCGCGACCCGCGCCGCCGGTTCGATCGCCGATCTCGTCACCCAGCAGCAATCGGTCACGAAGAGCGCGCTCGCACAGATGCAGTCGGTCGCCACATCGATCTTCGTACCCTACAACTCGAGTTCGCTGACGCTGAAGATCACCGGGATTACCATCGACGCCAGTGCCAACGCGAAGGTACTCTGGTCCTGGGCGCAGGACGGGACTGTGCCTTATGCCAAGAACGCCGCAGTCAGCGACGTGCCGGCGGACATGAAGACGGTCAACAGCTTCCTGGTCCGCACCGAACTCAGCATTCCCTATAGGATGTTTCTGTTCGCGCCGAACTTCATGCCGGACGGGATGCGCACGATTACCATCCGTCGCAGCTATTTCTACCGCCAGCGGCAAGGCGACTCGATCCCCTGCGGCGACTGCTGACAGCTCTTCCCCAACTCGAATTTGCCAAGCCAGGCGCGGCATTATATGCCTGGGCCTCAGCCTCCGACGTCCCGGAGGCCGGCGATCAGTCCTTTCGGGGGTAAAATGGCGCGCGCCTTTCTTTTCGTTCTCGATTCCTTCGGCGTCGGCGGAGCGCCGGATGCGGCGGCCTACGGCGACGAGGGCGCCGACACGCTCGGCCATATCGCCGAATTCTGTGCGGCCGGAGCCGGCGATCGCGCTGGTCTGCGCAGCGGGCCGCTTTCCTTGCCGAATATGTCCGAGCTCGGGCTGATGCAGATCGCACGGGCCGCGTCCGGCCAGTTTCCGGCCGGCATGCCTCTGCCGGAGAAAGTCTACGGCGTTTACGGGGCCGCCAGCGAAATCTCCCGCGGCAAGGATACGCCGTCGGGGCATTGGGAGATCGCGGGAACGCCTGTCAATTTCGATTGGGGGTATTTTCCGACGGAAGGCGAGGCCTTTCCGCCGGAGCTGATCGAGGCATTATGCCGGGAGGGTGGCATACCGGGCATTCTCGGCAACTGCCATGCCTCGGGAACGGAGATCATCGCCCGGCTTGGCGAGGAACATATCCGCACCGGCAAGCCGATCTGTTACACCTCTTCGGATTCGGTCTTCCAGGTCGCGGCGCATGAGGCGCATTTCGGCCTCGATCGACTGCTCGCCTTCTGCCACACAGCCCGCGGGCTGCTCGACCCCTACAATATCGGCCGCGTCATCGCCCGGCCCTTCATCGGCCAGTCGGCCTCCACCTTCCAGCGCACCGGAAACCGACGCGATTTTTCCGTGCTGCCGCCGGAGCCGACGCTGCTCGACCGGCTGGTTGAGCACAACAGGCATGTGCATGCCGTCGGAAAAATCGGCGATATCTTCGCGCATCAGGGTGTCTCGCGGGTCATCAAGGCGAACGGCAACGAGGCGCTGATGGATGCGTCGCTGTCGGCAATCGATGAGGCCGAGGACGGCGATCTCGTGTTCACCAATTTCGTCGATTTCGACATGAATTACGGCCATCGCCGCGACGTGCCGGGTTATGCCGCAGCGCTCGAAGCCTTCGATACGCGGTTGCCGGAAGTGCACAAGAAGCTGAAGCCCGGCGATCTCGTCGTGCTCACTGCCGACCATGGCTGCGATCCGACCTGGCGCGGCACAGATCATACGCGTGAACGCGTGCCGGTCATCGCCTATGGCCCCGGCATCCGCTCGCGCTCGATCGGCGTGCGCCGCACCTATGCCGATATTGGTGAAAGCATTGCGCGCCATCTCGGCATCCCTGCCGGAGCGCATGGAAGGAGTTTTCTGTGACATCGCATTTGAAGAAGGTCGAGCTGCACTGCCATTTGGAGGGTGCCGCCCCGCCAGCTCTCACCGAAGCGCAGGCGCGGAAATACGGCATCGACATCGGCGATCGGCTTCGTGACGGCGCCTATGTCTGGCACGATTTCGCAAGCTTTCTCGAATGCTACGACAAGGTTTCCGAGGTCTACAAGACCGAGGAGGACTATGCGCTTCTGACCGAAACCTATCTCGACGAACTCGCCGGCATCCATACGATCTACAGCGAACTGATCGTTTCACCCGACCACGGCAAGCGCATCGGGCTCGGCGCCGACGCCTATATATCGGGTGTCTGCGAAGGAATCCGCCGCGCCAAGGCAAAGAGCGGCATCGAGGCCCGGCTGATCGTCACCGGCGAGCGGCATTTCGGTCCGGAGAGCGTGATCGGAGCGGCCCAATATGCGGCAAAGGCCGGCAACCCTCTGATAACCGGCTTCAATCTTGCCGGCGAGGAGCGCATGGGCCGTGTCGCCGATTATATCAGAGCCTTCGATATCGCCCGCGATGCCGGTCTCGGGATCACCATCCATGCGGGCGAGGTCTGCGGCGCCTTCAGCGTTGCAGACGCGCTCGATGCCGTGCGCCCCGCGCGCATCGGCCACGGCGTGCGGGCCATCGAGGATATCGATCTGGTGCAGCGGCTTGCGGATCTCGGCACCGTGCTCGAAGTCTGCCCCGGCTCCAATATCGCACTCAGGGTTTTTCCCGATTTCGCGTCCCATCCGCTGCGTCGGCTGAAGGAAGCCGGCGTGCGAGTGACGATCAGCTCGGACGATCCGCCTTTCTTCCATACCTCGCTCAAGCGGGAGTACGAGCTCGCCGCTGAAGCCTTCGGATTCGACGATGCGGAGATCGACGCCATGACGCGCACGGCGATCGAAGCGGCCTTTGTCGACGATGAGACCCGGAAGGCCCTGTTTGCCCGCCTTTGAGAGTGAGAGCCTTTCCTGACCGGGAGGGGCTCCGGAGTTGGGGAAGATCGACGCAATTTCGGCTCCACTCTTGCGGTCGGGACGATTTCCGTGAAAGAAACATTCGATAGAAAGAATGAAAGGCTTCCCCATGGACGGCGTCACGGTCATCGATCATCCGCTTGTGCAACACAAGCTCACCATCATGCGGCGCAAGGAGACATCGACGGGAAGTTTCCGACGCCTGTTGCGCGAAATTTCCACGCTGCTCTGCTACGAGGTAACCCGCGATCTCGAATTGACGATGGCAACGATCGAGACGCCGCTGCAGACGATGGAGTCGCCGATCCTGGAGGGCAAGAAGCTGGTCTTCGCCTCGATCCTGCGCGCCGGCAATGGGCTGCTCGAAGGCATGCTCGATCTCGTGCCTTCCGCCCGCGTCTCGCATATCGGCGTCTACCGCGATCACGAGACGCTGCAGCCGGTCGAATATTACTTCAAGGCGCCGGAGGACGTCGCCGAGCGCCTGATCATCGTCGTCGATCCGATGCTGGCGACCGGCAACTCCTCGATTGCGGCGATCGACAAACTCAAGGAACGCGGCGCTCACAATATCCGCTTCCTCTGCCTGCTTGCCGCTCCGGAAGGCATCCGCAACTTCCGCGCGGCGCATCCCGATGTTCCCGTCTTCACCGCAGCGATCGACAGCCATCTCAATGAGAAGGGTTACATCATGCCCGGCCTCGGCGATGCCGGCGACCGCATGTACGGCACGAAATAATTTCAGCTTTCCTTTACCAAATCGAAAGACATTAAGGCCCGGCAGTTCGCTCCGGGCCTTTTTCCTGGCGATATTAGCAACTTGTCAGGACTTGAGGCTTAGCTGTCTTGAAGCATGAGGCCCCGCATGAAGCTGGGTTTATACAGGAAGGATTTCTGTTTCATGCTCGTGCGTACCGTCATATTCGCCAGCATCGCCGCGGCGCTCGCCACACAGGTGCCTTCCTTCTTCGCAGGTACCGGCCAGCAGACTGCCGACCTTCTTTCCGCCAATTACGTGTCGACCGAAGATGGCAAGCCCGCAGTGCCGGCGCCGGCCTACGGCGGCAATAAGATCCGCCTTCAGGCAGATGCGCAGGGTCACTATACCGGCAGCTTCAAGATCAACGGCAAGCCGGTGCAAGGCCTGATCGATACCGGCGCCACCTATGTCGCACTCAACGAAACGCTCGCCCGCCGGCTCGGCTACACGGCCAACCAGCTCGATTTCCGCTATGGAGTCAACACGGCGAACGGCCAGACGAAGGCTGCGCATGTGATGCTCGACCGAGTCGAAATCGGCGGCATTCGTGTCCGCGATGTCGAAGCCTTCGTGCTCAGGGACGATGCGTTGACGACGACACTGGTCGGCATGAGCTTCCTGCAGAAGCTCGCCTCCTATTCCGTCGCCGACGGTTCGCTCAGCCTCAAGCAGTAGTCCCTATCAGATAAGGCCGGCAATGACCGGTGTCAGTTCGGGCTCTTCTTCGCCGATGCGGTAATGCACGGCAAGCGCGGCGGCGGCCCCTTCCGCCGCTGCGTCGTCGGCGGCATGGACGAGCGCGATCGGTTCGCCTGCCGTCACGCGGGTGCCGAGGGGCAGCAGTGCCGAGAAACCGACGCGATGGTCGATCTGATCGGCGGGATGGCGTCTGCCGCCGCCGAGATCGATAACGCTGACTCCGATGCCACGGGCGTCGCAGGCAGCAAGCCAGCCGGAGCGTGAAGCCCGGACAGGTTTTTCCACCGGCGCCCGGGCGAGATACTTCTCGGGATTTTCGACAAGATCCGCCGGGCCGCCGAGCATGGACACCATGCGGGCAAAAACCTCGGCCGCCCTTCCCGACGACAACGCCTGGCGCGCCATGCTCTCGCCTTCATCGGACGAAACGGCAATGCCCGATTTCACCAGCATTTCGGCGGCGAAGGCCAAAACGACCGTTTCGAGCCGCGTGCCCGTCTTTCTGCCGGCCAGAAAATTCAGACAGTTGCGCATTTCGACGGCATTGCCGGCGCAATCCGCGAGCGGCTCATTCATGTCGGTGATCAGCGCCGAAGTCTTCACGCCTGCGCCATTGGCCACCTCGACCAGCGAATGCGCCAGGATCTCCGCCTGGACGCGGTCGGCCATGAAGGCACCGTTGCCGACCTTGACGTCGAGCACCAACGTCTGAAGCCCGGCCGCAAGTTTCTTCGACAGGATGGAGGCGGTGATCAAGGGAATGGAATCGACCGTTGCGGTCACATCGCGCACGGCATAGAGCCTGCCGTCGGCCGGAGCCAGGGCGCCGGTCTGGCCGATGATGGCGCATCCTGCCTCCTTCACGACCCTGCGGAACAGATCAGCATCCGGCGTGATCGTATAGCCGGGAATGGATTCTAGCTTATCCAGCGTGCCACCGGTATGGCCGAGGCCGCGCCCTGAAATCATCGGAACGGCGAGGCCGCAAGCGGCTGCAATCGGCGCCAGCATCAGCGAGACATTGTCGCCGACGCCTCCGGTCGAATGTTTGTCGGCAATCGGGCGGTCGATATCAACCCATTGCAGCCTGTCGCCGGAATCAGCCATTGCCAGTGTCAGCGCGACGATTTCCGCTCGCGACATGCCCTTGAACCAGACAGCCATGGCGAACGCGCCGATCTGGCCTTCCGACAGCTGACCCGCGGCGAGCGCGCCGATAAACGACTTTATATCGGCGGCGCCGAGTTCCTCGCCGTTACGCTTGCGCCGGATGATCTCCTGCGGGATCATTTCAATAGCTCGACGCCGCAACGGAGGCCGGTTGCGCTCCACTCAGAACCGCCAGGATGTCGTCGAGCAGACCAGAGGCGCCGAAACGGAAGGTCGACGGCATCGGCCAGTCCGGCGTCATGATGGTCTCGGCAAGGCTAAGATAAAGGGCCGCATCGGCGACCGAGCCGATACCGCCGGCCGGCTTGAAACCGACCTTGCGCCCACTTTCGCGAATGGACCGGATCATGATATCGGCCGCTTCGAGCGTGGCGTTGACGGCAACCTTGCCGGTGGAGGTCTTGATGAAATCCGCGCCGGCTTCGATGGCCAGCTCGGAAGCGCGGCGGATCAAAGCCGCATCCTTCAACTCACCGGTCTCGATGATGACCTTGAGGAGAACCGGTCCGGTGCACTCGGCGCGAATGGCCCTGACCATGTCGGTCACCGCCTTTTCATCGCCGGTGATGAACTTGCGGTATGGAATGACCAGATCGATCTCATCGGCGCCGTCGGCGATCGCCTCGCGCGTTTCGGCGGCGACATCTGCCACTTCCATCTCGCCGGAAGGGAAGTTGACGACCGTCGCGATCCGCACGACATGGCCGGTGCCGAGAATATTGCGGGCATAAGCGACGAAGTGCGGCCAGATGCAGATCGCGGCGCTGTTGCCGAAGGGAGTCTGCGCGCGGGCGCAGAGTGCGTCGATCTGCGCTTCGGTGCAATCGTCCTTCAGATTGGTGAGATCGAGAAGGGAAAGGGCGACAGCCGCCGTTTCCCGGATGGAATGGCTATTCATTTTCGCTTCCTCTGGAGCATGATGCCGAAAAGTGTGAGCGGTTTCGGACGACATCATGCTCTAATTATGTGATGGAGAACAGAATTCAGATTTTAGGCGACCCGGCCTAAAATCATCCTGTTCCGGCCGCAATCATCTCTTTCAGTATGGCGGCTAGACGGGCGCCGCCGACGGGCGCCATGTCCTTGGTTTCCTCATGGCTGAGCTCATTGCCGGTCATGCCAGCCCCATAGTTGGTGATAACGGAGGCGGCGGCAACCCTCAGACCCAGCATTCTTGCGATGATGACTTCGGGCACCGTCGACATGCCGACGGCATCGGCGCCAAGAATGCGCGCCATGCGGATTTCGGCCGGCGTTTCAAAGCTCGGACCGGAGAACCACATATAGACGCCCTGCGCCAGCTCGATCTTGAGCTTTGCTGCAGCCTTGCGCATCGCCGCGGCAAGACCTGCATCATAGGCATTGGTCATGCCGACGAAGCGGTGGTCGCTCTCCTCGCCGATCAGCGGGTTCATGCCGGAATAATTGATGTGATCGGTAATCTGCATCACCGAGCCGGGCGGCATGTCGTCGCGTAACGATCCGGCCGAATTGGTCAGGATCAGCGCTTCGATGCCGAGCGCCTTCAAGACCTCGATTGGCAGGCGCATGGCGTTGGCATCGCCCTTCTCATAATAATGCACGCGGCCGGAAAGCATGATGACCGGCTTGCCGCCGAGGCGGCCGGCGACGACTTCGCCCGCATGGCCGGAGACGGCGCTGACGGGAAAGCCCGGCAGGTCGCGATAGGGAATACGCACCGCGCCTTCCAGCTGGCCGACGAGGGAACCGAGGCCGGAGCCGAGCACGATGCCGTGGCGCGGCTTGATTGCACCGAGCAATGCGGCGAGCAGATCGACCGTCGTCCTCATCCGAGTTCCGTCTCAAAACTGAAGGGAAGAAGCTCTTCCATCGTCATGGTCTTCTTCACGCCCGCCTCGTCGCAGAGGTAGATCTTCGTGTCCTTGGAGGCGAATTCGGAGATCTTCTGGCGGCAACCGCCGCAGGGCGGGCAGAGCGGGAGTTTCTCGGCAATGACGGCCATTTCGACGATCTTCCTGGCCCCGCCCATGATCATGGCGCTGATTGCCGTCGGTTCGGCGCACCATCCTTGCGGAAAGGAGAGGTTTTCGATGTTGGCGCCGGTATAGACCTTGCCGTCCTCGGCACGGATCGCCGCACCGACCGGGAATTTCGAATAGGGCGCATGGGCAAAGGCCATGGCGCCGCGGGCGGCTTCGAACAGGTCGTGGGACATGTCAACGCTCCTTCGTATAGGGCACACCGCCGGCCTTCGGCGGGATTGCGACGCCGATGAAGCCGGCAAGCAGCACGCAGGTCAGGATATAAGGCAGCGCCTGGAAGACCTGGACCGGAACCTGGCCGATCAGCGGCACCTGCTTGCCCTGCATGAAGTTCGCCAGCGCGTCGAGGAAGCCGAAGAGCAGGCAGGCGAACATGACCGGCACCGGCTTCCACTTGGCGAAGACCAGCGCCGCGAGCGCGATATAACCCTTGCCGGCCGACATGTCCTTGATGAAGGCGGCGGACTGGGCGATCGCCAGATAGGTGCCGGAGAAGCCGCAGAGAATGCCGGCGCACATGACGGCGCGGTAGCGCAGCCAGGCGACCGAAATGCCCGCCGTATCAACCGCGCCGGGATTTTCGCCGACGGCGCGTAGCCGGAGGCCGAAACGCGTGCGGTAGAGAACCCACCAGGAGAAGGGCACGGCGAGGAAGGCGAGATAGGTAAGGATATTGTTGCCTGAGATGACGTTGGCGTAGAGCGGGCCGATGATCGGTATGTCGCGGATGGCATCGGCGCCCGGCAGGATGATCGGCGCGAAGCGGGCATCCGGCGGCAGCTGCGGCGTCCGACCCCCTTGGCCGAACCAGGCCTGGCCGAGCACGATGGTGATACCGGCGATGAAGAAGTTGATGGCCACACCCGAGATGATCTGGTTGCCGCGATTGGTGATCGAGGCAAAGCCATGCACCAGGCTGAGCGCCACCGAGCAGACGACCCCGGCGCCGAGCCCGATCCACGCCGAACCGGTGAGATAGGCGACACAGGCAGCGGCAAAGGCCGAACCCAGCATCTTGCCCTCAAGACCGATGTCGAAAACGCCGGCGCGCTCGGAAAACAGCCCGGCGAGCGCCGTAAAGATCAGCGGGATCGAGAGCCTAACCGTTGAGCTCAGGACGTTGATGAAGATGTCGTAGTAATCCATCGTCCGTTCCTCAGGCTCGCTGGAACTGTTGATAGAGGTGCACCATCGCCGGCCGGAACATATACTCCAAAGCACCGGCAAACAGGATCACCAGACCCTGGATAACGAGGATCATTTCCCGGGTGATGTTCGGCATTTCGAAGGAGATCCAGTCTCCGCCCTGATAGAGAGTGCCGAAAAGGATTGCGGCGAAGATGATGCCGAGCGGATGATTCCGGCCCATCAGCGAGACGGCAATGCCGACGAAACCGGCGCCGCCAACGAACTCCACCTGCAGACGGGCCGACGAGCCCATGACCGGATTGAGCGCCATCATGCCGGCGAGTGCGCCAGAGAGCAGCATGGCGATGATTATGGTACGCGCATGGGGCGTGCCGGCATAATCGGCGGCTGTAGGGCTCATGCCCAGCGTGCGCATGTCGAAGCCGAGCTTGCTGCGCCAGACCAATACCCAGACGAACCAGGCGGCGAACAGGGCGATGATGAAGGAGACGTTGAAGGGGGCCGCACCGAGCTTGGAACCGAACATGGTCATGATCCAACCGAGCTTCGGAAGCTGTCCGCCTTCGAGGAAGGTGCGTGTTTCGGGCGCCATCTTTCCCGGCACGATCAGCACATGCACCAGCAAATAGACCATGAGGGCGGCCGCGATATAGTTGAACATAATCGTCGTGATGACGATATGGCTGCCGCGCTTGGCCTGCAGAAAGGCGGGAATGAAGGCCCAGGCGGCGCCGAAGAGGCCGGCGCCGATAACGGCGATCGGCATCGTCACATACCAAGGCACATAATTGTCAAGCGCGAGTGCCACCAGCGCACAGCCAAGCCCACCAATATAGGCCTGACCTTCCGAGCCGATGTTGAAGAGACCGGCATGGATGGCGATGGCGACCGAAAGGCCGGTGAAGATGAAACTTGTGGCATAATAGAGCGTGAAGCCAATGCCTTCACCGCTGCCGAAGGCACCTTCGATGAGCAGCGATAGAGCGGCCAGCGGGCTTTCGCCGATCAGCCAGACGACAAAGCCCGATATCAGGAAAGCGACGATCAGGTTCAAAAGCGGGATGAGACCGTAATTGATCCAGTTTGGTAGCGGAACGGAAGCAGTGCTCATTAAGGCCTCACGCGGCAATGCCGGCCATCATCAGGCCGAGGGTCTGTTCACCGGCATCGGGCGTCTTCTCGCCGACCACGTGGCCGGCGAACATGACAAGGATACGGTCTGAAAGTGAACGGATTTCATCGAGTTCGACGGAGACGAGCAGGATCGCCTTGCCTGCGTCGCGCATTTCGATGATCCGGCGGTGGATGAATTCGATGGCGCCGATATCGACGCCGCGGGTCGGCTGGCCGATGATCAGCATCTTCGGATCGCGTTCTATCTCGCGGGCGACGACGATCTTCTGCTGGTTGCCGCCAGAGAAATTCGCCGTCTTCAGCCGCGGGTTCGGCGGGCGGATGTCGTATTTTTCGATCTTCTCCATCGCATCCTTGCGGATCGCTTCGAGATCGAGCAACGGCCCTCTGCTGTAGCCCGGGCGGCGGTGATAGCCGAGCACGGAATTTTCGTATTCCTCGAATTTCAACACCAGGCCCATGTGGTGGCGGTCCTCGGGAATATGGGCGAGGCCGAGTTCGCGCAGGCGGGCGGGGTCGGCCTTGTCGATCGTCTGGCCGTCGAGAAGGATTTCGCCGGAGGCCGGCTTGCGGATGCCGGCGATCGCCTCCAGCAGTTCGGACTGGCCGTTGCCGGCGACACCGGCAACGCCGACGATCTCTCCGGCGCGCACGTCGAAGGAGACATTGTCGACCATGGTGACGCCGCGATTGTCCTTGACCGTCAGGTTGCGGACGGAGAGTACGGCGGCGCCGGGATTTGCCTCGCCCTTCTGCACGCGCAGCAGCACGCGGCGGCCGACCATCAGCTCGGCAAGCTCCTCCACCGTCGTTTCCGCCGTCTTGCGGGTCGCGACCATCTCGCCGCGGCGCATGACAGAGACCGTATCGGTGATCGCCATGATCTCGCGCAGCTTATGGGTGATGAGAATGATCGTCTTGCCCTGGTCACGCAGCACCTTGAGAATGCGGAAGAGGTGATCTGCTTCGGCCGGCGTCAACACGCCTGTCGGCTCGTCGAGGATCAGGATCTCGGCGCCACGATACATGGCTTTCAAGATTTCGACGCGCTGCTGCAGGCCGACCGGAAGCTCTTCGATCAGCGCGTCCGGATCGACCTCGAGGCCGTATTCCGTTTCCAGCCGCTTGAGCTCGGCGCGGGCCGAGGTGACACCTCGGGCCAGCAGCGAGCCGCCTTCGGCGCCGAGCATGACGTTCTCGAGCACGGTGAAATTATCCACCAGCATGAAGTGCTGGTGCACCATACCGATGCCGGTGGCGATCGCTGCCTGGCTGTCACGGATGGTGACCGGATTGCCGTTGACGCGGATTTCGCCGCTGTCGGCATGGTAAAAGCCGTAGATGATCGACATCAGTGTCGATTTGCCGGCGCCGTTTTCGCCGATGATGCCGTGGATCGTCCCCTTGGCAACGGTAAGGTTGATGTCCTTGTTGGCATGGACGGCACCGAATTTCTTATCGATGCCGACAAGCTCGATAGCGGGCTTATCTGTCACTGCAGGCTCCAAATAAGAAAAGGGCGTATGGCGAAAATCCCCTCCGCCATACGCCCGATCTCGATGTTACATCAGGGCGCTGATCACTTCGGGCAAGCGTTGTCCGAGGTATAATCGTGAACCTTGATGGTTCCGGCGATGATATCGGCTTTGGCCTTGTCGACGGCGGCCTGCATTTCCGGGGTGATCAGCGACTTGTTATTATCGTCGATCGCGGCGCCGACACCGTCTTCCTTGACGCCGAGGGCCTGAACGCCTGCGGTGAACTTGTCGTTCTTGGTGTCGGTATAGGCGTTGTAAACGGCGAGGTCGACGCGCTTGACCATCGAGGTCAGGACCGAGCCCGGATGCAGATGGTTCTGGTTGGAGTCGACACCGATCGACAGCTTCTTGTTGTCGGCTGCGGTCTGAAGAACGCCGAGGCCGGTGGCGCCGGCTGCCGCGTAAATGACATCGGCGCCCTGATCGATCTGGTTCTTGGTGAGCTCACCGCCGCGAACCGGGTCATTCCAGGCCGCACCCGTAGTGCCGGTCATGTTCTGGAACACCTGGATGTCGGCCTTGGCGGCGCGGGCGCCCTGCTCGTAGCCGCATTCGAACTTGCGGATCAGCGGAATGTCCATGCCGCCGACGAAGCCGACCTTGCCGGTCTTGGACGCCATCCCGGCGAGGATACCGACGAGATAGGATCCTTCCTCTTCCTTATAGACGACCGAGCGAACGTTCGGCTTGTCAACGACGGAATCAACGATGACGAACTTGGTGTCGGGGAATTCGGCTGCGACCTTCTCAATGGCCGAGGTCCAGGCGAAGGAGACGGCAACAACTGGGTTGAAACCGCGGCTCGCGAAGTTGCGGATGGCCTGTTCGCCCTGGGTGTCGCCGGTCGGCTCGAAATCGCGATAGGCGATGCCGGTCTCGGCCTTGAACTTCTCGGCGCCGTTATAGGCCGCTTCGTTGAAAGACTTATCGAACTTCCCGCCGGTGCCGTAAACCAGCGCCGGCTTGACATCGGCGGCAAGCGCCGTCGTCGACATGGCAGCCACGGCAAGGAGAGTGAGAAGGGATTTTTTCATTGTGCAGCCCTGTTGTTGCTATTCGTTAGGGGTCCTCCCGCAAGCCCTTTGCGGGCATGTCTGCGGAACCACCGACCTCCCCCCGGAGGCCTGGCTGCGCGCATCCTTGCATGGCTCACGGAAAAATTCACCAGAAATTTTTCAGCTGGTAAAGATTTGCAGCGATTGCCGAAAATCAGTTCGTCGCGACTGATTTTTGGACGCCGAGCTCCTCAGAATGCGGATTTTCTAGCCAATCCGTCAAGCGATGGCGGGCAAGGCCGGCGGTGGAAATCCGCTGAAACTTCTCGTCGCATCGTGCTTGCGAAATCGCTTTGCTAGGCGGTGAAGCGACCGGCGACCGGCGGCTTCTTGTAGCCGACCATCCAGAGAAGCAGGGCGATCACCAGGAAAACCGCGAAGGCCGGCTGGAGCATCAGCCACTGGAAGATGAAGGCGTAAAAACGCGGGTGGACATAATAGGAGAGAGAGGATTGCAGTGACATGAGCGTGGCCGGGCTCACATCCTGCCAGGCGTCGGCCATTGGCGTCATCACCACGGTGGAGGCAGCAACAGACTGAATCGAATCGATGGTCCCGGCAATAACGGCCGCCGCGAGCGCGACAAGACTGGCCAGACGCAACAGGAAACGCATCAATTCCTCCGACGCTTCGATTGCCGGACAATTCCGGCCAACCCGCGCCATTCTCCACCTTGAGAATTACATAGTCATCGATGAGGTGAAGCACAATGGACGGGCCTTAGGTAGTTTTATCGGAAGAAGTCAAAAAACTGTTAGATTTGGGTTGATCGGCAAAAATTCATCGGTATATATCGCGCCGTTCCGACGATTTGCTCCTATCCGGGCGCGAACGCCAAAGGACAGGTGGCCGAGTGGTTTAAGGCGCACGCCTGGAACGCGTGTGTACGTGAAAGCGTACCGAGGGTTCGAATCCCTCCCTGTCCGCCATTTCACATTTTGCATCCAAAACTCGTTATAGTTCGAATTTCAAGCCTCGCCGGCCCAATCCTCGTGTCCATGGCGAACACGGACAATGAGGACGCCCTCGCCCTCTTCAATCGTATAGACGACAATATGGGCTTCAAACGGATGTATGCGCATCGGGCGAGAAATCTCATGCCGTTCACGCGCCATACGCGGGTTGGCCGCAATCAAAGCGAAATGGCATAGAGTTCATTGTGATAGCGCCGGGCCTGTATTGAGCCGAACAGATGAATACCCGATTCGGCAATGCCGATTATGTCTTCTTCTGCTTCCTTCGTGAGGCGAAAACCCATTGTCAATTGTGGTGAGGGGCTTCCACGCGCGCCCGCGCCGCCTCAAATAGATCGTCCTTTGATCGCGACCCTGTACCGCTCTCCAAACCTTCATCGATAAAGCGCTGCATGGCGGCAATCTTGTCGTTCCGCTCCTGATCCTTGCGGATCAGGTCGCGGACATAGTCGCTTGCGTTGGCGTAGCGACCCGTTTTGGTTTGCGCCTCCACCCACTCTTTCATGGGATCTGGTAGCGACACGTTCATCGTTGCCATGTCGATCTCCTTACAGCCATCGTGGCATATTTTGGCAAACTTTGTCATTTATCGAGACTTCACAACCTCCTCCGCAGACGGGCGAAGACCGAATTCCTCAGGGTACCTAGAAAATTCCTGAATTTTTACCATGCCGCTTCACCGCCTCTTTGCACGTTTGGGTTTAGGGTCCGCCAAACTAAAAACAGAGGTAAAACAGGTGGAAGAACTTTCGGTACAGTCGAAGATCATCAAATCCGTCTATTTCAGCCAGGAAGACGGGCGGCTCAGGATCTGCTTCAAGAACGGCGAGGAACGTCTGTTCGAAGGCGTGCCCTCTTCGGAAGCCCATGCGATGACGGCGGCCCCGTCTCCCGGGCATTATTATCTCGACCGGATCAGGACGCGGTTTCGCAGACTGGCTGCCTGACCGAGAGATTGCCTTGAATTGAGACGGGGCCGGTGGATATTCACCTCCGGTTAACTCTCGCCTCCATCACAGTTGGATCGGCGCGAGCGGAAAGGGGCAGTCTGTCGATGCTGCCGGCATTCAGAAGATTCGGACAGCCGGGAGGCTCGGTGGCGGACCCCAGCCAGGAAGCCGAGCCTCCCCGTCACCCTCTACCAGTCAATCGCGACCGGCCGGCCCAAGCCAGTGTCTACCCGGCTTCCTCCTTGGAGTAGCGAATTGGGGCTAATCCTGTGAAAAACCGGAATGCGCACATCCGGACTCGACAATGCTTAATTAGCATGATTGCATAAACCGTGGATCGGGAGGGCCCCGGGATGACGATGTTCGAGAATCTTCTTGAGATGCAGGAGCGCGGCGTGCGCGACCGGGCGCTTGGCCGCAGCCTGGCGGACAACCCGATGTCGAAGCCGGATGTCCTGCCGATCACCGATCTCCAGGAATGGTATTCGATGTTCGACGCCTGGCGCTTCGGCTGGTCGATCGAGGATGCGATGGCTGGGCATGCCGATGCGCCGCGGCATGGCCGTGCCTCACCCCGTGCCTATACCAGAACAGTCTGATCGACCCGATCCTCGGCACCGAAGAATTTCAGGTAGCGTTCGACCTCAGCCGGGTCGCCGGTCGCCTTCTGCGGGTTGTCGGAGAGTTTCACCGCGGGGCGGCCGTTGGCGTCGCTGACCTTGCAGACGACGGAGATCGGATTGAGGCCGGAGATTTCCGTCGGCGCGCAGCCGGCGAAATCGTTCGTCAGGTTGGTGCCCCAGCCGAAGCTCATGCGCACGCGGCCTTCGAAGTGCCGGTAGGTGTCGATGATGGCGTCGACATCGAGGCCGTCTGAGAAGATCAAGAGCTTCTGGCGCGGATCGCGGCCCATCTTCTTCCACCAGTCGATGATCTTTTCCCCGCCTTCGATCGGCGGAGCGCTGTCCGGACGGAAGCCGGTCCAGTCGGCAACCCACTCAGGGGCGTCGCGCAGGAAGGCTGCGGTGCCGAAGGCATCCGGCAGGACGATCAGCAGGTTGCCGCCATAGAGCTTGTTCCAGTCCCGCAGGATCTTGTAGGGGGCGTTGCGGAGCTGCTCGTCGGTCTGCGCCAGCGCCGCAGCCACCATCGGCAACTCGTGGGCATTGGTGCCGACGGCCTCGAGGTCGGAATCCATCGCCAGCAATACGTTGCTGGTGCCGGTGAAGGCCGGACCGATGCCTTCCTTCAACGCCTCGACGCACCAGCGCTGCCAGAGGAAGCTGTGACGGCGGCGGGTACCGAAATCGGAGATGCGCAGGCCCGGCAGTTCCCTCAGCCGCTCAACCTTCGACCACATCTTCGCCTTGGCGCGGGCATAGAGCACATCAAGCGTAAAGGGGCCGAGCGCCTTCATCGCCGAGCGCGAACGCAGCTCGTTGACGATGGCGAGCGCCGGGATTTCCCACATCGTGGTTTCTTTCCAGGATCCATGGAAATCCAGGACATATTGCCCGTCCTTCTTCGACAGCTCATATTCGGGCAGCTGGAAGTTGGAAAGCCAGGCTAGGAATTCCGGCTCGAAAATCTGCGCGCGGCCGTAAAAACTGTTACCCGCCAGCCAGATCATCTCCTTCTTGGAGAGCCGCAGCGTGCGGGCATGATCGAGCTGTTCACGCAATTCGCCTTCGTCGATCTCCTCGGCGAGACGAACGCGCTTGGTCCGGTTGATCAGGGTGAAAGAGGCGTTCACATCTGGATAGAGCTTCCAGATCATCTGCAGCATCAGCAGCTTGTAGAAGTCGGTATCGATCAGGCTGCGGATGATCGGGTCGAGTTTCCAGGCGTGATTGTAGACGCGTCTCGCAATATCGGTCTTGGCCATGAATTCCTGCCCCTGTCCAATCCGGTCAGGTGCTGCCAAGTTCCCGAATGCTGCCAAGTGCGGGGCCGGCGCACGAAACCGGCTCGTGCGCCTTCTTATCGAAAAATCGGCAGAGAAAGTCCAGACAAAACAATAAGCATCCCGCTGCGGCACGGCGGCGGGATGCGCGAGGTGATCGGCCGAACGCTATTGCGCTGGTGCCGCCGGCTGGGCCGGTGTCGCAGGCGCGACATTCGGAGCGGGCTGCGTCGTGTTCGGCGTCTCGGTCGGAACGGCATTGCCGTTCTGCTGCGTCGGCGCGGGTGCTCCGTCTGACTGCTGCTGCTGGAGCTGCTGGCCTGGCTGCTGAGGCGCCACTTCGTTCGCCTCGCGATTGCCCCAGATCTCGACCGGGATCCAGACCACGAAAGCAAGGATCAGCGCCACGAGCAGCACGGTCAGGATACGATACCCCATGCGCCCCTGTCGCGCCTTGACCGGCGGGATTTGCTCCTCCTTGTGAAGTTTGCCGTCCGATTTTTCCCAGCGTGTTTCCGTCTGATGCGCCATCATCGTCTCCTTCCGCTGTCTTGACCGGCATATCCGGCCCGCGAAGAATCTCAGCAAAGGAAACGGGTGGCTGTCTGGAAGGTTCCGGAAGGGTGATCAGCGGTGATTTGGGTGCGACACGCTTAATAGCCGGCGGCGCGGTCGACCACGAATTGCAGCGGTTCACCGCGCTCGAAACGGGCGATCTGCTTCTCGACATGGCGAAACAGCGCGTTTTCTTCGGAGACGGCCGCGTCGTGCGGCGTGATGAAGACATTCTCCAGGTCCCATAAGGGGTTATCTGATGCAAGCGGCTCTACTTCGAAGACATCGAGGGAGGCGCCGCCAAGAGTGCCCTCCCGGACGGCTGACACGATATCGGTCTCAACCTGGCTCCTGCCTCGGCCGGCATTGATGAAGACCGGCTGTCCGAGCGCTCCGCCACGACGAAGCTTTTTGAATAGCCCGATATCATAAAAACCCGTTGTCTCCGGTGTCAGCGGCAAAAGCCCCACCAGGATGTCGGTTCTAGCGAGGAAGCTGTCCAGCTCGCTTGCATCGAAGGTTTCGACACCGCCGATCTCTTTGCGGGTGCGCGACCAGCCAATGACATTAAACCCCATCACCTTCAGCTTGGCGACCGCGTCCTGTCCGAGAATACCGAGTCCCATGACGCCGACCGTCACCTCCGCCGCCTCCGGCGCGATGAATTTTGCCCATTCCCGACCGCGTTGGTGGGTGTCATGGGCGTATTGCCCGCGCAGATGCATCAGGCATTGCATGACGACCCATTCGCTCATGCGCGTCGTCAGGCTGCGATCGACGAAGCGGACAATCGGGATCTCGGGCAGGCCGCCCATCCCGATGATATGGTCGACGCCGGCGCCGCCGGAAAAGATCACCTTGAGGTTCGGCGCCCGCTGGAAAAGGTCGGCATCCGGCTTCCAGAGAAGCGCGTATTCGACATCGCCGAGATCGCGATCGCGATTGGCGGGATCGGCGAGATTGATGCTGCCGCGGTCGGCAAAGGCCGTCTTCAGCACGCGGGCGACCCCTTCGGGATTAAACTTGATGTCGACGAGAACGGGAGGGCGAGCTGACATGATCTTCTTTTACTGCTGTACGGCGGGAGTCGGCACCGCCTCGATGTTGAATGCGGCGGCCATCAGCGCCTTGGTGTAATCGTCCTTTGGGGCGCGGAAGATCTCCGAGGAAGGCCCCTGCTCCACCACCTTGCCGAAACGCATGACGATGACGTCGTTGGCGAGCGCCTTCACCACCTTCAGGTCGTGACTGATGAAGAGGTAGGCGAGATCGTGCTTCTTCTGCAGGTCGCGCAGCAGGTCGACCACCTGGGCCTGCACGCTCATATCGAGCGCGGAGGTCGGCTCGTCGAGCATGACGAAGCGCGGCTTCAGCACCATGGCGCGGGCAATGGCGATGCGCTGGCGCTGGCCGCCGGAGAACTCGTGCGGATAGCGCCAGCGGGTCAGGGGATCGAGGCCCACCTCCTCCAGCGCCCAGCAGACACGCTGGTCGCGCTCTTCGGCGCTCAAGGCCCGCTCATGCACCTTCAGCCCTTCGGCGATAATATCGCCGACCGACATGCGCGGACTGAGCGAGCCGTAAGGATCCTGGAAGACGATCTGCAGCTGATTGCGCAGCGGCCGCATTTCACTGAACGAATAGCCGGCTATATCCTTGCCGACAAAGGCGATCCGTCCCTGCGAGGAAATCAGCCGGGTGAGCGCCAGGCCGAGCGTCGTCTTGCCGGAACCGGATTCGCCGACGACGCCGAGCGTCTGGCCGGCGCGCAGCGAAAGATCGATGCCGTCGACGGCCTTCACATGATCGACGACGCGGCGCATCAGCCCCGCCTTGATCGGGAACCAGACGCGAATGTCGGAACCTTCCATCACCACCGGCTTCGACGGATCGGCAAGCGGCGGCTCGCCGCGCGGTTCGGAGGCGAGAAGGTGACGGGTATAGTCGTGCTTGGGATTGGCGAAGACCTCCTCGACCGTTCCGGTTTCGACGATCCTGCCCTTGGTCATGACGCAGACGCGATCGGCGAATTTGCGCACGATGCCGAGATCATGGGTGATGAAGAGCAGCGACATGCCGTGCGCCGTCTTCAACTGCCTGAGAAGCTCGAGGATCTGCGCCTGCACGGTGACGTCGAGCGCGGTGGTCGGCTCATCGGCGATCAGCAGCTCCGGCCGGTTGGCGAGCGCCATGGCGATCATGACGCGCTGGCGCTGACCCCCTGACAGCTCATGCGGATAGGCTTTCAGCCGCTTCTCGGGCTCGCGGATGCCGACCTGGTTCAGCAATTCCAGCACGCGCTCACGCGCCGGCTGGCCAGTGAGACCCTGGTGCAGCGCCAGTATCTCGGCGATCTGCTTTTCGATCGTATGAAGCGGATTGAGCGAGGTCATCGGCTCCTGGAAGATCATGGTGATGTCGTTGCCACGTACCTCGCGCAACGCCCGCTCCGATGCCTTCAGAAGATCCTTGCCCTTGAACAGGATTTCGCCGGAGGGATGGCTTGCCGAGGGATAGGGCAGAAGCTGCAGGATCGAGTTGGCCGAGACCGACTTGCCTGAGCCGGATTCGCCGACGAGCGCGACGACCTCGCCCTTGGCGATATCGAAGGAAATGCGATCGACAGCGAGCGAGGTTTCGCCGCCCTGGTGAAAGGCAACCGAGAGATCGCGGACGGAAAGCAGCGGTTCTGTCATGTCACTCATTGAAACGTCTTCCTCGGATCGAAGGCGTCGCGCACCGCTTCGCCGATGAAGATCAGCAAGGACAGCATGATCGACATGGTGAAGAAGGCCGTCAGCCCCAGCCAGGGCGCCTGCAGATTGGTCTTGCCCTGGGCGATCATCTCGCCGAGGGAAGGGGAACCCGGCGGCATGCCGAAGCCGAGGAAATCGAGCGACGTCAGCGTGGTGATCGAGCCGGAGAGAATGAAGGGCAGGAAGGTGAGCGTCGCGACCATGGCGTTCGGCAGCAGGTGGCGCCACATGATGGTGCGGTTGTTGACCCCGAGCGCGCGGGCGGCGCGGACATATTCGAAATTGCGGGCGCGCAGGAATTCGGCGCGCACGACGCCGACGAAGCCGACCCAGGAAAACAGCAGCATGATGCCGAGCAGCACGAAGAAGCCAGGCGGCAGGATGGCGGCGATGATCAACAGGATGTAAAGCACCGGCATCGACGACCAGATCTCGATGAAACGCTGCAATAAGAGATCGGTCCAGCCGCCGAAATAGCCCTGCACCGCGCCTGCCGTCACGCCGATGATCGCCGAGCAGATGGTCAGCGCCAGGCCGAAGAGCACCGATATGCGGAAACCGTATATGACGCGCGCCAGCACGTCGCGGGCCTGGTCGTCGGTGCCGAGCCAGTTGAGATTGCCGAGTGTGCAGCCGGGATCGTTCACCCCTTGCGGATAACCGGAACAGCGCTCCTCCTTCGTCATCAGCCAGAAGGGGGCGGTCGGCGCCGAATGCGGAATGTTCGAATTGACCGAACGATAGGAATAACGGATCGGCGGCCAGATCATCCAGCCATTGGCGTTGATCTCGTCTGCGATAACCGAGGAGCGGTAGTCGGTTTCCGCCAGGAAGCCGCCGAACTTCTCCTCGGGATAATCGATCAGGACGGGAAACAGGATCTCGCCCTTGTAGGAGGCAACGATCGGCCGGTCGTTGGCGAGGAACTCGGCAAACAGGCTGAGCCCGAAGAGTAACAGGAACAGCCACAGGGACCAGTAACCGCGGCCGTTCGCCCGGAAGTTTTTCCAGCGGCGAATATTGGTCGGCGACAGCAGGCCCTTGCGCGGCGGCTTGACGGGGGTTGTGGTGGCGGGATTTGCGGCGGCGTCCATCAGACGTCCCTCCGCTCGAAATCGATGCGCGGATCGATCCAGGTATAGATCAGGTCGGAAATCAAGCTGACAAACAGACCGAGCAGCGAGAAAATGTAGAGCGTCGCGAAAACGATCGGGTAATCCCGGTTGACGACCGAGAGATAGCCGAGACGGCCGAGACCATCCAGCGAGAAGATGTTCTCGATCAGCAGCGAGCCGGTGAAGAAGGCGGAGATGAAGGCACCGGGAAAACCGGCGATGATGATCAGCATGGCGTTGCGGAAGACATGACCGTATAGCACCTGCCGCTCATTCAGGCCCTTAGCGCGGGCGGTGACGACATATTGCTTCTTGATCTCCTCGATGAAGGAATTCTTGGTGAGCAGCGTCGTGGTGGCGAAGGCGGCAAGCGAAAGCGAAATTAGCGGCAGGGTGAGGTGCCAGAAGTAGTCGAGCGGCTTCTGCCACCAGGCGAGCTGGTCGAAATTGTCGGAGACCAGGCCGCGCAGCGGAAACCAGTCGTAGAAGGAGCCGCCGGCGAAAAGCACGATCAGCAGGATGCCGAAGAGGAAGCTAGGCACGGCGTAACCGATAACGATGACGCCCGAGGTCCAGACGTCGAAGGTCGATCCGTCCTTGACCGCCTTGCGGATGCCGAGCGGGATGGAGATCGCATAGGAGAAAATCAGGATCCAGACGCCGAGCGAGATCGACACCGGCAGCTTCTCCTTGATGAGATCGAGCACGGAGGTGTTGCGGAAGAAGCTTTCGCCGAAATCGAAGCGGATATAGTTCCACATCATCTCGCCGAAGCGCGTCAGCGGCGGCTTGTCGAAGCCGAACTGTTTTTCGAGCTTGGCGATCAGTTCCGGATCGAGCCCCTGGGCGCCCCGATATCTGGAGCCTTCGTCCCCTCCTCCGTCACCCATCAGGTCGCCGCCGCCCGACAGGCGCTGATCGGCGCCATCGGCCTGACCGGTCAATTGAGCAATGACCTGCTCGACCGGACCGCCGGGGGCGAATTGAACGACGATAAAGGAGATCGCCATGATGCCGATGATGGTCGGGATCATCAAAAGCAGGCGGCGAATGACATAGGCGCCCATCAGCCTTCAGCCTCCGGAAGTCTTCTTATTGTCTGCCTGCCGTCCAGTCTAATGCCGCTCAATCCGCCAGCCTTCCCTTGCCGGCCCTGCCGGCTTGTCGTGATTCGCTCGTGCCATTTGGAGCCCAGAGCCCCAGCATTGCAAGCCCGCTCATTTTGCCGAGGCTGACCACCAGGCATCGGGGAAGCCAAGGCTGTAAGCCGGGAATTCGGCCGGATGGGTGATCGTGTTCCAATAGACGATGTTCTGGGTACCGCGGTAGAACAGCGGGATGACGTAGTGGTTTGCAAGCAGGACCCTGTCCATCGCCTTGATCGCCGCGACCTGTTCATCGCGGTTCGGCGCGAAGATGATCATGCGGATGAGTTCGTCGATCGCCGGATTGGCGATGCCGGCATAATTCTGGGTGCCTTGCTGGTTCACCGAGCCGGATCCCCAATAGTCGGCCTGCTCGTTGCCGGGATTCATCGACTGCGCCCAGACATTCCAGATCATATCATAGTCGAAGCTGCGTTCGCGGTTGACAGCTTGCGATGCATCAACTGTCCGCACGCGCGCATCTATGCCGATTTTCTTGAGATTGTTGGCATAAGGCACCGCCCAGCGCTCCAACATGGGGCTCGACAACAGTATCTCAAAGCTCATCGGCTGGCCGGTCTTGCTATTGACCATGCGATTGCTCTTGATCTCCCAGCCAGCGTCTTTCAGCAGTGCAATCGCCTTGCGAAGGTTGTCGCGGCTTTTCTGCGGGTCACCGCCGACGGGATTGGTGTAGGGTGCCGTGAAGACTTTGGGCGGAACCTTGTCCTTCATGCCCTGCAGTATTTCCAGTTCACGTCCCTGCGGCAGGCCCGAAGAGGCAAGCTCGGTGTTCCAAAAATAGCTATCGATGCGCTTGTAGCTGTTGAAGGCAACCGTGCGGTTCAGCTCCTCGAAATCGAAACCGTAGTTCAGCGCTTCGCGGACCCGCTCGTCCTTAAACAGATCACGCCGCATATTGGGCACGAGCGCCTGCATGATTCCGGTGGAGCGCAGCGGGTTTGCAACCTCTTCCTTCTTGACGCGTCCTTCCTTCACTGCAGGGAAATCATATCCCGTCGCCCAGCGGGCAGCTGTGGTTTCCTGCCAAAAGTCGCTATTGCCGGCGCGGAAGGCTTCGAATTCAACGTCCCGATCCCCGATATAGGTGTAGACGACGTTGCGGAAATTGTTCTGGCCGACATTCACATTGAGGTCCTTGCCCCAATAGTCGTCACGCAGTTCATAACGGATCGTCGCTCCGGGCGAGAAGGATGCAATTTTATAAGCCCCGGACCCCATCACCGGCTCGAGCGTCGTCTTTGAAATATCGCGGGGCTTGCCGTCCGGTCCCTGCCCCTCCCACCAATGTTTCGGTACGACCACCAACTGGCCGAGAATATTCGGAAGCTCGCGGTTGTTCTTCTCGTCGAAAGTGAAGGTGATGTCGCGATCGCCGGTTTTTTCGGCCTTTACCACGTGCCGATAGTAGTTCGCGGTGACCGGATTGAGCTCCTTTGTCTTATCCAGGCTGAAGATGACATCCTCGGGCGTAACCGGCCGCCCGTCCGCCCATTTCGCTTCTTTGCGCAGGCGAAAGGTCGCACTCGAAACATCGGCGGGGAAGGACAGTCCTTCGGCAAGCAAGCCATAGGACACAAGCAGCTCGTCATCGGCGGGCTTCATCAACGTGTCGAATACGAGCGTCAGGCCTACCGCCGTCTGGCCTTTGGCAAGTAGCGGATTAAAGGTGTCGAAGGCGCCGCTCGCGGAAAGGCGCAGATCTCCGCCCTTTGGGGCATTTGGATTGACGTAGTCGAAATGAGCAAAGCCCGGCTTGTATTTCATTTCGCTGATGACCGAGCTTCCGATCTGAAATGGCTGCTCTTCAGCCATTGCCGTCAAAGGCGTCAAAGCACCCGCAAGTGCCAGAAACAAACCGATCTTCGACAAGAAAGCCGCCATGCCCACTTCCCCTGAATATTGATGGATTCGACAATACGAGAAATAGGGGCGAAAAACAGGAGAGAGTTTGGTTTTTGCCGGGCTCGCGGAATTTTGAGCCAGCTTCTGTCAGCGGCCTCCTGCGCACCTTCGCCAAATCATCGATTCACCAAAATTGCTTTTCACAGTAGATTCGAGCGCAAATCACTTCGACATCGACTTAAGGGAACAGCATGGCTTTCGGCTTCGCGCAGGCTTTCAGGACACTCGGCAGACTGACGCTTGCCGGCGCAATCGGCGCGAGCCTTGCCGCCGGCGACGTCGGCGCGGAGCAGAGGCCCCCGAGCCCGGGCAGTGCCAAGGCGCGCTTCGCCGGCGTCAGCCTGCCGACGCAGGGGCCGGCGCAGCCGATCGGCTTCTACGCGAAGGGCTGCATGACCGGGGCAGTGGCGCTGCCGACCGACGGGCCGAGCTGGCAGGCGATGCGGCTTTCGCGCAATCGCCGCTGGGGCAACCCGGCGATGATCGCGCTCCTGGAACGGTTTTCGCAGGACGCGGTCAAATATGCCGGCTGGCCGGGCATCCTCGTCGGCGATATCGCCCAGCCGCGCGGCGGGCCGATGCTCAACGGCCATTCCTCGCACCAGATCGGCCTTGATGCCGATATCTGGTTCACTCCAATGCCGACACGCCGCATGACGCCTCAGGAGCGCGAGGACCTGCCCTTCACCAGCATGCTGCAGAAGGACAAGTTCCTCACCGTCAACCCGAAGGTATGGACGGAATCGCGCGCGCGGCTTCTGATGCTGGCCGCGAGCTATCCCGAAGTCGAGCGCATTTTCGTCAATCCCGCGATCAAGAAGAAGATGTGCGACACCTGGACCGGCGACCGCACCAATCTTGGTAAGCTCCGGCCGATATACGGCCATGATTCGCATTTCCACATCCGCATCAAATGCCCGCCCGGCGCTGCCGGATGCACGCCGCAAGCTCCTGTCGCCTCAGGAGACGGCTGCGACAAGTCGCTTGCCTATTGGTTCACGCCGGCGCCTTGGGCGCCCCCGAAGCCGCCCAAGCCCGGCGCCAAGCCGCCTAAGCCGCCGCGTGAGATGATGGTCTCCGACCTGCCCAAGGCCTGCGCCGCCGTGCTCGATGCCGCTTCCGTCGCTTCGATGCAGGCCGCCACCTATGGCGGACCCTCCGCCGCAAGCGCGTTCGTCGCCGCGCCAGCAGCCACGCCGGCCGACGACGACGAGGCGTTGCCGGATGTCGGCCCAGTCCCGAGCGACAAGCCTGCGATCCAGTGAGGGCTCGGCGCACTGTCTTTCAAATCGCAAATACTTGGTATAAAGCGATCAAATCGATTGAATTGTTGGGGCGGAGATTCACTTCATGGCCGGCAGCAAATGCCTTGCGCTGATCGCGCATGACCAGAAGAAGGACGACATGGCGGCTTTCGCCCGCGCGAACCAGGACCTTCTCTCGCGCTGGAAGATCGTCGCCACCGGCACCACCGGCGGTCGCGTGCTCGATGCCGCTCCCGATCTCGACGTCACCAGGTTGAAAAGCGGGCCGCTCGGCGGCGACCAGCAAATCGGCGCGCTTATCTCGACCGGCGAGGTCGACGCTCTGATTTTCTTCGTCGACCCGCTGACGCCAATGCCGCATGATGTCGACGTGAAGGCCCTGATGCGGCTGGCGATCGTCTACGACATTCCGATGGCGCTGAACCACGCGACCGCTATAAAGCTCCTTCCTACACTCGAAGCCTGATCAGCACGGAACCGGCCATGCCCAAATCCAATCACAGCACCGCTCCGCTTCCCTTCCCGATTCTGATCGGCGATATCGGCGGCACCAATGCCCGATTCTCCATCCTGACGGATGCCTATGCCGAACCGAAGCAGTTTCCGAACGTGCGCACGGCGGATTTCGCCACGATCGACGAAGCGATCCAAAAGGGCGTGCTCGACAAGACCGCGGTGCAGCCGCGTTCGGCGATCCTCGCCGTCGCCGGCCCGATCAACGACGACGAGATCCCGCTGACCAATTGCGACTGGGTGGTGCGGCCCAAGACGATGATCGAGGGCCTCGGCATCGAGGACGTGCTTGTCGTCAATGATTTCGAGGCGCAGGCGCTGGCGATTGCCGCCCTTTCGGATGAAAACCGCGAACGCATCGGCAACGCCAGCGGCGACATGATCGCCTCGCGCGTCGTGCTCGGACCCGGCACCGGCCTCGGCGTCGGCGGGCTCGTGCACACCCAGCACAGCTGGATTCCGGTTCCCGGCGAAGGCGGCCATGTCGATCTCGGGCCGCGCAGCAAGCGCGATTATGAGATCTTTCCGCATATCGAGACGATCGAAGGCCGCGTTTCGGCCGAACAGATTCTCTGCGGGCGCGGCCTCGTCAACCTCTACAACGCCATCTGCGTGGTCGACGGCCTCAAGCCGACGATGACGGATCCGGCCGACATCACCTCGCATGCGCTTGATGGCAGCGATAAGGCCGCCGTCGAGACTGTTTCGCTGTTTGCCACCTATCTCGGCCGCGTGGCGGGCGATATGGCGATGATATTCATGGCCCGCGGCGGTGTTTATCTCTCCGGCGGCATCTCGCAAAAGATCCTCCCGGCGCTGAAGAAACCGGAATTCCGGCAAGCCTTCGAGGACAAGGCGCCGCATAGCGCGCTGCTTCGCACCATCCCGACCTATGTGGTGACGCATCCGCTGGCGGCGCTCGCCGGGCTTTCCGCCTATGCGCGCATGCCGGCCAATTTCGGCGTCTCGACGGACGGCCGCCGCTGGCGGCGCTGAGCCCAGCGCGTCCCACCCGGATGCGCGCGCTCTAGTCAAACCAGTCCCAACTCTTTATAGAGCCGGCCAAAGTGCGCGCCACGTTCGTGACGCGCTCAGTCTCGGACAGGAAGCTTGATATTTGGAAGCCGTGGAAAGCAGAAAGCAGAGCGTCAGCAGCGATACCGTAACCGGCATCCTGAAGCGCATCATCGCTGAAAACGGCCGCGATCATCTCTGGGGCTATGTCTTCGCGATCGCCTGCCTCGTGGTGGTGGCGCTCTCGACGGCATTCACTGCCTGGATCATGCGGGCGATCATTGATGAAGCCTTCGCCAACCGACGCGCCGACGTCGTCTGGATCATCTGTCTTTCGATCTTCGTTGCCTTCGTGCTGCGCGGCTTTGCAAGCTACGGCCAGGCCGTGGCGCTTTCCAAGGTCGGCAACAATATCGTCGCCCGATATCAGCGCCGCCTCTATGCGCATCTGATGACGCTTTCTGTCGGTTTTTTCAGCGAGGCACGGTCGGCTCATATCGCCGCGCAGGTGAGCCAGAACGTCAGCGGCATCCGCGACGTGCTCAACCTGACGATCACCTCGACGGTGCGCGACCTCTTGACCTTCGTTTCGCTGATCGGCGTCATGGTCCTCCAGGACCCGCTGCTCAGCCTCGCCGTCTTCATCATGGCGCCGCCGCTGCTCTATGCGCTGCGTTATGTTTCCAAGCGGCTGCGCTCGGCAACCCGCGAGGCCGTGCATCTGAACAGCCACGTGCTGGGCGCCATGCAGGAAACGATCCAGGGCATCGCCATCGTGAAGGGCTTCACGATGGAAGAGGAATTGGAGAACAAGGTCAACAAGCTCATCACGGCCGCCGAGAACCGGGCGAACCGGATTGCCCGGCTTTCCGAGCGCACCTCGCCGCTGACGGAGAGCTTCGCGGGCTTCGCCGTTGCCAGCGTGCTTGCCTACGCCGCCTATCGCTCGATCTATTACAATGTCGCCCCGGGCGCCTTCTTCTCCTTCGTGACGGCGCTGCTGCTTGCCTATGATCCGGCGCGCCGCCTTGCCCGCCTGCAGGTGCAGATGGAGCGCGCCGTCGTCAATGCGCGGATGATCTACGAATTGCTCGACATGGAGCCGCGCCAGCGCGACCTGCCGGATGCCCGGCCGCTGACGGTGACGCAGGCGCGGATCGAATTCCGCAACGTTTCCTTCGGCTATGGCAATGAAAGCGTGCTGAACGGTGTCAGCTTCGTCGCCGAGGGCGGGGCGACAACGGCGCTCGTCGGCCCCTCTGGCGCGGGCAAATCCACCGTCATCAGCCTCATTCCTCGGTTCTACGATCCGCGCGAAGGTCAAATCCTGATCGACGGACAGGATATCGCCCATATCACGAAGAAGTCGCTGCGCCAGCAACTCGCTTATGTCTCGCAGCAGCCCTATCTGTTCGAAGGCACGATCCGCGACAATATCCGGTATGGCCGGCCGGAAGCGACCGATGCCGAGGTGGAGGAGGCCGCCCGGCTTGCCTATGCGCATGACTTCATCTCGGCCCAGCCGCAGGGTTACGACACGCCGGTCGGCGAAAACGGCGTGACGCTTTCGGGCGGCCAGCGCCAGCGGCTGTCTATCGCCCGCGCCTTGGTGCGCAACGCGCCGATCCTGCTGCTCGACGAGGCGACCTCCGCCCTCGATACCGAATCCGAAGCCGCCGTGCAGAAGGCGCTCGACGAGGCGATGACCGGACGCACCGTCGTCGTTATCGCCCATCGGCTTTCGACCGTGGTGCGTGCCGACAAGATCGTCGTGATGCAGCAGGGCCGGGTCGTCGAGGAAGGCAATCACGAGACGCTTGCGAAGGTCAGCGACGGTCTTTACGCTCGCCTCAACAATCTGCAGAGGCCCTCGGCCTCCGATTCAAACTGACTTGGTGAGACTGACATGAGCGATGCTGCGATGAAACTGGTGGTGGTTGGCGCGGCAGGGCGCATGGGGCAGACGCTGATCCGGCTCATTCACTCGATCGAGGGCGTAAAACTGCATGCCGCGGTCGAGCGCACCGGATCGCCCTTCGTCGGCAAGGATGCAGGCGAAATCGCCGGCCTCGGCCCGACCGACGTCATCATCGGCGATGATCCGCTCCAGGCCTTCCTGCATGCCGACGGCGTGCTCGACTTCACCTCGCCTGCCGCAACCGTGGAATTCTCCGGCCTCGCGGCGCAGGCTCGCATCGTCCATGTCATCGGCACGACCGGTTGCTCGGCAGACGACGACGCCAGGATCGCTGCGGCGGCCCGTCATGCCCGCATCGTCAAGTCGGGCAATATGAGCCTCGGCGTCAATCTGCTGAGCGTGCTGACCCGGCAGGCCGCGCGGGCGCTCGAGCCCTCCGACTGGGATATCGAGATCCTGGAAATGCACCACAAGCACAAGGTAGACGCGCCCTCTGGCACCGCCCTCCTCCTCGGCGAGGCCGCGGCCAAGGGGCGCAACATCGACCTCGCCTCGAAATCGGTCAGAGTGCGCGACGGCCATACCGGCGCCCGCGAGGCGGGCACGATCGGCTTCGCGACACTGCGCGGCGGCTCCGTCATCGGCGAACATTCCGTGCTTTTCGCCGGCGAAGGCGAAATCGTCACGCTGTCGCATAGTGCTGCCGACCGCTCGATCTTCGCGCGCGGCGCCATCAAGGCGGCACTCTGGGCCCGCGACAAGAAGCCGGGGCTCTATTCCATGCTCGACGTGCTCGGGCTTTCTTCCCAATAAGGATACTACGGAGGCATATTCATGAGCGGTACCCTCGTCCTCGTTCGCCACGGCCAGAGCGACTGGAACCTGAAGAATCTCTTCACCGGCTGGAAGGATCCCGACCTGACCGAGCTCGGCATTCAGGAAGCCAAGGCCGGGGGCGCCGCACTTGCCGAATACGGGATCAAATTCGACGTCGCCTATACCTCGGCTCTGGTGCGGGCGCAGCACACGCTGAAGCTTATCCTCGACAAGGTTGGCCAGCCTGATCTCGAGACCATCCGCGACCAGGCGCTGAACGAGCGCGACTACGGCGATCTCTCCGGCCTCAACAAGGATGATGCGCGCGCCAAATGGGGCGAGGAACAGGTGCATATCTGGCGCCGTTCCTACGACGTGCCGCCGCCCGGCGGCGAGAGCCTGCGCGACACCGGCGCCCGCGTCTGGCCTTACTACCTCACGGAAATCCTGCCGCGCGTGCTCCGCGGCGAAAAGGTGCTGGTTGCCGCACACGGCAATTCGCTGCGGTCGCTCGTCATGGTGCTCGACAAGCTGAGCAAGGAAGGCGTGCTTGCCCTCAACCTGGCGACCGGCGTCCCGATGGTCTACAAGCTGAAGGCGGATTCCACCGTCGGTTCCAAGGAGGTGCTGGGCGATATGTCCGGCGCGCACTGAAGCGGTTGCCTGTGCCGGCCGGAAGCGGCTGGCACTCATCATCTTTCAATTCTCAATGATGAACTGCACCCGGTCGGCCGCAAAGCGGCTGATCGAGTATTGCACCGGCACGCCGACGAGATCGGTGTTCATCGCCTTGGCGATCAGCAGGATCGCGCCGGGGGTGAGCTCCAGGTCGGCAAGGTCGGCTGTAGCAGCATGCGCTGCCGTTACCTCGGTCGTCGCCCGGACATAATCCGCCAGCCCGAGCTCGGCGAAAGCCTTGGTGATCGATTCGTGCTTGCGGTAGGCTTCGCCGATGCCGGCGAAACGTTCGGCGGGAAACCAGCTCGTCGCCTTTGACACCGGCCGCTTGTCGGCCTCGCGCAGCGTTTCCAGGCGGATCACCTGCGCTCCCGGCTTTAGGCCCAGCCAGCGGGCGATCTCGGCGCTCGCCTCCTCCTTTGCCTCCTCAAGCAGAAGACCGCGCATCTCGCGCGCCTGATCGCCGATGCCGGCCGTAAAACGGGTGCGCCGGGTGATCGGGAAGTTCAGTCGTTCCTTGCGCTCGATCAGCGTGCCGCGACCCTGCACCGCACGGACGATGCCTTCCTGTGCCAGCGCCGCCAGCGCACTGCGCACGGTATGCCGGTTGACGCCGAACTGCAGCGCCAGCCCGGTTTCCGGCGGCACCATGCCTGTTTCATCATAGGCACCGGCACTGATCGCCTCGCGTATCCGGTCGGCAATCTGACGCCAGAGCGCCACGCCGGTCTGCCTCTGCACCTGCTTCAATCCAGCCATTCCGCCCCTGCCACTTCCATGCCTATTGCCTTACAGCGCCCCTCGCGCCGCGAAAAGACGCGCCGCGAAAAGACGCGCCGCGCTGCAGGATGTCACACCCTTGTCACGACATCGATTTAAGTCTAGATGTATCTTGTATGGTTGTCTATATCAATAGACATTTGGGGAGAGCGGCGATGATATCAGCGGAGAAGAAAGACGCTGCCTCGCAGTCGGTATCGGGGCGCAAACGCGCCGCCGACCTGCTGGCGCGCGCGGAGCGGAGCGAACTCGAGGCCGTCTGGGATGCGCTGTCGGAAAAGCCTGCGGTACATCCGGTGCGCGGACCGGAGACTGGTTTGGTGATGGTGCGCGGCCGCATCGGCGGCGGCGGCACTCCCTTCAATCTCGGTGAGGTGACAATGACGCGGGCGACGGTCCGGCTCGGCTCGGGCGCTATCGGCCACGCGCAAGCGCTCGGCACCGATCGTGAGAAGGCCCGGCTTGCGGCGATCTTCGACGCGCTCTGGCAGAACGAAGCGACCAAGGATTTCGTCGAACAGGCGCTGCTTGCACCTATTGCCGCGCGAATCGCCGCTGCCGAGCGCCGCAAAGCGGACGAGACGGCAGCGACGCGGGTCGACTTCTTCACCATGGTACGGGGAGACAACTGATGGGCCTCACGACAGAAGCCTTGACCGGTGGCTTTGCCGACCCGGTTTTCCATGCCCAGAGCGTCTTCAAGATGCTGATGGACGGCATGGCGCGTCCCGGCACGATCCAGGCCGTTGAGCCCGATATCGCTCCGCCGGCGCCGTTCGGCATTGCCGCCGGAACCATCGCGCTGACGCTTTGTGACCATGACACGCCAGTCTGGCTTTCCCAGGGATTGGCGAAATCCGCCGTGCCGGAATGGCTCGGCTTCCACACCGGCGCGCCGCTGACCAGCGAAAAGGCCGAAGCGCAGTTCGCCTTCACGGAAACCGGCACCGCGCTTTCCTCCTTCGGCCTGTTTGCATCAGGCACGCAGGAATATCCCGACCGCTCGACGACCATTGTCATCGAGCTCGCAGAACTCGAAGGCGGGCGCAAACTGGCGCTGATCGGCCCCGGCATCCAGAGCGTGACGGAGATCGCGCCCGTGGGGCTGCCGGAAACCTTCCTGCGGCTCTGGACCGAGAACCGCGCGCTCTTTCCGCGCGGCATCGACATCGTGCTGACCTCGGGCAGAAGCTTCCTCTGCCTGCCGCGCACCACCAAGATCACAGCAACGGAGATCTGAGCTCATGTATGTTGCCGTGAAAGGTGGCGAGGCCGCCATTGCCAATGCTCACCGCTTGCTTGCCGATCGCCGCCGCGGAGACCGTTCGCTGCCGGCGATCGGCATCGACCAGATCGTGGCGCAGCTGGCGCTCGCTGTCGACCGGGTCATGGCCGAGGCCTCGCTTTTCGACCGCACGCTCGCCGCGCTCGCCGTCCGCCAATCGCGCGGCGACATGATCGAGGCGATCTTCCTGCTGCGCGCCTACCGCACGACGCTGCCGCGTTTCGGTCATTCCAGGCCGCTCGACACGGCTGCTATGATGATCGAACGCCGCGTCTCGGCGACCTACAAGGATCTGCCGGGCGGCCAGCTTCTCGGGCCGACCTTCGACTATACCCACCGCCTGCTCGATCCCTCGCTGCTTTCCGACGAGGAAATCGAGGAGCCCGCGCTGCGCCCAGCCGCAACCGGCCGCGTCATGCGCGTCTCCGAAATCCTCGGCGAGGAGGGCCTGATCGAGGCCGACGGCGACATGCCGGAAGATCACGAGATTGGCGACCTGACCCGCGAGCCGATGGAATTCCCGATGACACGCGACCTGCGTCTGCAGGCGCTTGCCCGCGGCGACGAAGGCTTCCTGCTGGCGCTCGGCTATTCCACCCAGCGCGGCTACGGCCGCAACCACCCGTTCACCGGTGAAATCCGCATCGGCGAGGTCGAGGTCGAATTCGACGTGCCGGAACTCGGTTTCGCCGTCTCGCTCGGCACGATCCAGATCACCGAGTGCCAGATGGTCAACCAGTTCAAGGGTTCAGCCAAGGCGCCGCCGCAGTTTACCCGCGGCTACGGCCTGGTGTTCGGCCAGAGCGAGCGCAAGGCGATGGCGATGGCGCTTGTTGATCGCGCGCTGCGCGCCGAAGAGTTCGGCGAGGATATCACCGCCCCGGCCCAGGACGAGGAATTCGTCATTTCGCATTCCGACAATGTCCAGGCGACGGGCTTCGTCGAGCACCTGAAGCTTCCGCATTATGTGGACTTCCAGGCCGAACTCGATCTCGTCCGCCGGATGCGCCGCGAATTCGAAGCCGCCCACAACGCTGGCGACGACATGAAGGAGGCCGCCGAATGAGTGATCTCGCCAGCTACAACTTCGCCTATCTCGACGAGCAGACCAAGCGGATGATCCGCCGCGCCATCCTGAAGGCGATCGCCATTCCCGGCTACCAGGTGCCCTTCGCCAGCAGAGAAATGCCGATGCCCTACGGCTGGGGCACCGGCGGCGTGCAAGTGACGGCCTCGATCATCGGCCCCGACGACGTGCTGAAGGTCATCGACCAGGGCGCCGACGATACGACCAACGCCGTCTCCATCCGCGCTTTCTTCCAGAAGGTCGCCAATGTCGCGGTGACGACGCGCACCAGCGAGGCGACGATCATCCAGACGCGCCACCGCATCCCCGAGCAAAAGCTCGGAGCCGGCCAGGTGCTCGTCTATCAGGTGCCGATCCCGGAACCGCTGCGCTTTCTCGAACCGCGCGAGACCGAGACACGCAAGATGCATGCGCTCGAGGAATACGGCCTCATGCATGTGAAACTCTATGAGGACATCGCCCGCAACGGCCGCATCGCCACGACCTATGCCTATCCGGTCAAGGTGCATGGCCGCTACGTCATGGACCCCTCGCCGACGCCGAAATTCGACAATCCGAAGATGCACAGGTCCGAAGCGCTGCAGCTTTTCGGTGCCGGCCGCGAAAAGCGCATCTATGCCGTGCCGCCTTATACCGACGTCGTCAGCCTGGATTTTGAAGACCATCCCTTCGAGATCCAGCGTTTCGGCACACCCTGCGCGCTCTGTGGCGCAGAGGAGGTCTACCTCGACGAGGTCATCCTCGACGACAAGGGCGGGCGCATGTTCGTCTGCTCCGATACCGACCATTGCGAAGACCGCCGCGCCCAGGGGCATGCCGGCGAAATGTTGGCCCGGGAGGCAGCCGAATGACCGACACGCCGCTTCTCAAAGTCAACGACCTCTCGAAATTCTATGGCAACCGGATCGGCTGCCGGAATGTATCCTTCGAGCTCTGGCCCGGCGAGGTTCTCGCTATTGTCGGCGAATCCGGCTCGGGCAAGACGACATTGCTCAACTGCATCTCCACCCGGCTGATGCCGACCACCGGCAGCGTCGAATACCACATGCGCGACGGCGGCTACCGCGACCTCTACCGCATGAACGAGGCCGAGCGTCGCTTCCTGATGCGCACCGACTGGGGCTTCGTGCACCAGAACCCCGCCGATGGCCTGCGCATGACCGTTTCTGCCGGCGCCAATGTCGGCGAACGGCTGATGGCGATCGGCGACCGGCACTATGGCAAGATTCGCGCCTCGGCGATCGACTGGCTCGAACGCGTCGAGATCGACGCCGACCGTATCGACGACCAGCCGCGCGCCTTTTCCGGCGGCATGCGCCAGCGCCTTCAGATCGCCCGCAACCTCGTCACCGGCCCGCGCCTCGTCTTCATGGACGAGCCGACCGGTGGTCTCGACGTTTCGGTACAGGCGCGCCTGCTCGATCTCGTGCGCGGCCTTGTCAACGACCTTGGCCTCTCCGCCATCATCGTCACCCACGATCTCGCCGTCGCCCGGCTTCTGTCGCATCGCATGATGGTGATGAAGGACGGCTATGTCATCGAACATGGGCTGACTGACCGCGTGCTCGACGATCCGAGAGAGCCTTACACCCAACTGCTCGTCTCCTCGATCCTGCAGGTCTGAGCCTTCGTTAGAATCAGGAAGAAGAAATCATGCCAACGCCCCTCGTCGTTTCCGAAGTCTCGAAGAGCTTCACCATGCACCTGCGCGACGGCATCAAACTGCCCGTCGTCTCCGACGTCGCCTTTTCGGTCGCAGCAGGCGAATGCGTCGTACTCGGCGGTCCCTCGGGGATCGGCAAGAGCTCGCTGCTCAAGATGATCTACGGTAATTATGCCGTCGACACCGGCCAGATTCTCATCCGCCACGACGGGCGTGTCGTCGATCTCGCCTCCGCCGATCCGCGCACCGTGCTCAACGTGCGGCGCGATACGCTCGGCTATGTCAGCCAATTCCTGCGCACGGTACCGCGTGTGGCGGCGATCGATGTGGTGGCCGAGCCGCTCGTCGCGCGCGGCGCGGACACCGTGGCCGCGCGGGAAAAGGCCGGCGTCCTGCTGGCCCGGCTCAACCTGCCAGAGGCGCTCTGGCAGCTTCCGCCTGCCACCTTCTCCGGCGGCGAGCAGCAACGTATCAACATCGCGCGCGGCTTCATTACCGACCATGCGATCCTGCTTCTCGACGAACCCACAGCCTCGCTCGATGCCAGGAATCGTGCAGTCGTCGTCGACATGATTGCGCAAAAGAAGCAGGCGGGTGTCGCCCTCCTCGGCATCTTCCACGACGAGGAAGTGCGCGAAGCCGTCGCCGACCGCATTCTCGACGTCCAGCAGTTCTCGTCGAGAAAGATTGCCGCATGAGCCGCAAGCTTGATATCGAGCCCTATATTCACGAAACGGCCGCCGTCAGCGACTCCACCTTCGGGCGCTATACGGAGGTCTCCGAACGCTGCCGCATCAGCGAGGCCGAGTTCGGCGACTATTCCTACATCATGCAGGACGGCTCCGTCTGGTGCGCGACGATCGGCAAATTCGTCAATATCGCCGCCGCCGTGCGCATCAACGCCACCAATCATCCGACCTGGCGCGCGACGCTGCACCATTTCACCTATCGGGCCGGCGACTACTGGCCGGACGCCGACATGGAAACGGACTTCTTCGCCTGGCGACGCTCAAACCGCGTGACGATCGGCAACGACGTCTGGATCGGTCATGGAGCGACAATCCTGCCCGGGGTCAGTGTCGGCAACGGGGCGGTGATCGGGGCCGGAGCCGTCGTTTCGAAGGATGTCCCGCCCTATACGATCGTCGGCGGCGTGCCGGCTAAATTGATCCGCGAGCGCTTTCCGAAAGAGATCGGCGAGCGCATGGACAGGCTTGCCTGGTGGGACTGGCAACATGACCGTCTGCGCCTGGCGCTGCAGGATTTCCGCAACCTGAGCGCGGAAGATTTTCTGTCGCACTACGAGGACTAGATGCTGTCGCCGCCGCGCCGGGATTTGTGACACGACTTACACAAATATGACACGCGAGGTTCACGAAGCGGGACTAATGCGATGCTGACCGAGGCCTGGGATGCGAGGAAAAAGCATGATGTTCGAGCTGAAGGATGTCACACGTCGTTTCGCAAACAAGCTCGCCGTCGACTCCGTCACGCTCAGCATTCCCCAGGGCCAGATGGTCGGCATCATCGGCCGCTCCGGCGCCGGCAAGTCGACGCTCCTGCGCATGATCAACCGCCTGCAGGAGCCGAGCTCCGGCTCCATTCATTTCGCCGGCGTCGAAGTCTCCGCGCTTCGCGGCCGGACCTTGCGCAACTGGCAGCGCGACTGCGCGATGATCTTCCAGCAGTTCAATCTGGTGCCGCGCCTGGACGTTCTGACCAATGTCATGCTCGGTCGCCTCAATCACCGCTCGACGCTTCTGAGCCTGCTCAATATCTTCACGCGCGAGGAGCGCGTGCACGCGATCGCAGCGCTCGAACGCCTCGGCATCGAGCAGACGGCGCTGCAGGCGGCCGGCACGCTTTCCGGCGGCCAGCAGCAGCGCGTAGCCATTGCCCGCGCGCTGATGCAGAACCCGAAGATGGTGCTCGCCGACGAGCCGATCGCCTCGCTCGATCCGCTGAACGCCAAGATCGTCATGGATGCGCTACGCGATATCAACGAGCGCGAGGGTATTACCGTCATCACCAACCTGCACACGCTCGATACCGCCCGCAACTATTGTGAGCGCATCGTCGGCATGGCCGGCGGCCGCGTCGTCTTCGACGGAAAGCCCTCTGAGCTGACGGCCGAAGCAGTGAAGGCAATCTATGGCACCGACAAGGACGGCGCCGGCATCGACGAAACGATGACCTCGACCAGTCTCGAATCCGCGCGCCGTGCCGAGAACCAATCATCCGGCATGACGGCCAAAGCAGCCGCTATGCATTGACCGTTTCCGGCCGACGGGACAAGGGCCGGAGAACCAACCGACAAACCACGTCACAAAAGGAGACTTCCATGTCTGCATTCCGCAAGATTTTGATGGCAACCATTGCCGTTGCCGCCCTGGCCGGCAATGCCGCCGCACAGGAGGTCAAGGTCCTCCGCATTGGTCTCGATGGCGGCGAAAACGAAGCCGACCAGGTTCGTCGTACCGAGTGCGTCAAGCCGGGCCTGATCGCCGCCACCGGCGTTTCCGAGGTGCAGCTCTTCCCGTCGCCGAACTATAACGGTGTCATCCAGGGCCTCCTCGGCGGTACGATCGACCTCGCCGTCATGGGCGCCTCGTCCTACGCCGCAATCTATCTCAAGGATCCGAACGCCGTTACCCCGGTCCTCACAACCAAGCAGGCCGACGGTTCGACCGGCTACTACTCGATCATGGTCGCTCGCAAGGATTCCGGCATCAAGACGCTCGCCGACGCCAAGGGCAAGAAGCTCGGCTTCGCCGATCCGGACTCGACCTCCGGCTATCTTGTTCCCAACGTTGCCCTGCCGAAGGACATTGGTGTTCCCGTCAAGCAGTACTTCTCGGAAACCGGCTTCGGTGGCGGCCACGAGAACCTCGTCCTCGGTGTTCTCGACAAGAAGTTCGACGTCGGCACCACCTTCGGTTCGGCCCAGGGCGATTGGGCGCAGGGCTACACCTCCGGCAACCTGCACCAGATGGTCGCCAAGGGCCTGCTCGACATGGATGATATCGTCCAGGTCTGGAAGTCGCCCCTCATCCCGAATGGCCCACTGATGGTTTCCCAGAAGCTGCCGGCCGATCTCCAGAAGAAGGTTACCGCCTACTTCGCCGAGCTGCCGAAGACAGACAAGAGCTGCTTCGAATCGTTCACCGGCGGCGGCTATGTCGACTGGTCGCCGGTCGACCAGAGCTTCTACCAGACGATCATCGACGCCCGCAAAGCCGTTATCGGCGGCTGATTCTCGGTCTGGCAATCTCGCGGCGGCATCATCATGATGCCGCCAATCTTCCAAAAAGGAAGTCACATATGGATCACTCGGCCGGAGCGGCTCATCTGGATGGACTGCAGGAAAGCTCCCGCACGATCCTCGACCATTACCAAAGCCAGGTTCGGACTCGGCGGATGTACACGGTCGTCTCGATCTCCATCTTCCTGATCATCCTCAGCGCTTCGCTCGATTTTGCCAACAGCGCCAATTCAGGCAAATTCTTCGAGCGTCTTCCCTATTTCTTCGATTTCATGAAGAGTTTTGTGCCGGACAGCCCGCTGGAGATCTTCCGCGCCATGTTCGACCTGCCTTCGCCCTTTTCCGACGGTTCCATAAAATACGACTATACAAGCGACCGCGTCTGGATCACCGACAGTTTCTACATTCCGAATTTCTTCTACCAGCTCGCAATCACGCTGAACATCGCCATCGTCTCCACCATTCTCGGTGCAAGCGGCGCGTTCATGCTCTGCTTTTTCGCTTCCACCAATCTGGTCGGTGCAGGCGTAACACGATGGATCGTGCGGCGCATCATGGAAATTATGCGCGCTTTCCCGGAGATCGTCATTGCCGGTCTTCTCGCGGCGATCCTGTCGATTGGTCCTATCTCGGCGATCATCGCGGTCTGGGTCCACACCGTCGGCGCGTTGGGAAAGCTGTTCTTTGAAGTCGTCGAGAATGCCGACATGAAGGCGGACGAGGGCTTGCGCGCCGTCGGCGCCGGCTGGATCGAGCGGGTGCGCTTCGCCATCCTGCCGCAGGTACTGCCGAATTTTGTCTCCTATACGCTGCTGCGCACCGAGATCAACGTGCGAGCCTCGACCATCATCGGCGCTGTTGGCGGCGGCGGCATAGGCGAGGTCTTCAGCCTTTCGATTGGTCGCGACCATGCCGCCAAGACTTACGCAATCATCATCCTGCTGCTGATCACCGTCATTTGCGTCGACCAGTTCTCCGCCTGGCTGCGCCGCCGACTGATCGGCAAGCAGTCCTTCGAATTCGGCCGGGGAGCGGCGTGATGTCCTCTGTTCTGACGATCGACGCCGCCAAGCGCAACCGCCTGCTGGATACCTATCCCGACGTCTTCCATCGCAGCTTCATGCAGCGCTGGGGCTTCCCCCTCATTTCGGCGGCGGTCCTTGTTTACCTTGCCTTCTGCTTCGCCTTCTTCAACGTCATTCCGACTTTCATGAACGGAAACTGGGATCGCGCGGCAACCTATGTCCAGGATTGGTATTCCTGGCGTGCCCAGCCGCGCTTGCGTTTCCAGAATGATCAGGTCGTTGCGCAATGGACAAGCCGCCGCCAGTATCCCGAAGGCGCTGATATCGACTGGCTGAAGCCAAGCGCCGACGGGAGCAGATACATTGTCACCTTCGGCAGCGACGGCGATCGTCTGGAAGTAGGCCCGAGCCGCGTCGACGTCTATGTCGACGGCAAGCTCTATCCCGTGACCATCACCCGCGACCGCGCCTCCCTGCCCGCAAATGCGCCAGCCCAGATGCAGCAGGACGACAATAAGGTGAATGTCTATTACGGTTTTGCCGGACAGGCAGAAATCCGCACCAGCCAGGTCTATGTGCAGCGCCGCTTCCTCGGCTGGGCGAACTTCTTCTTCGATACGCAATCGCCCTTCTGGGGCCGCAGCCTGCCCGAGATCATCGGCTTGATCTTTTCGGGCGATCGGCTCGATGCGAATCAGTCAAATGCTTCGCTGGCGTTGGACAACTTCCTCAACAACACGAGCTGGCAGCACGGCGACATCCTGTCGAAACTGATGCAGACGCTGGTCATGGCCTTTGTCGGCACGCTGTTCGGCACCCTGGTCGCTTTCCCGCTCGCCTTCATCGCCGCGCGCAACATCATGCGCAACCGCACCGTGAACTGGGGCACGAAACGGCTCTTCGATTTCCTGCGCTCGATCGACATGCTGATCTGGGCATTGTTCTTCACGCGTGCCTTCGGGCCGGGGCCGCTACCGGGAATCGCAGCGATCTTCTTCACCGATACGGGCGCGCTCGGAAAAGTCTACGCGGAAGCGCTGGAGAACATCGACGATAAACAGCGTGAGGGCGTCAAGTCCGTAGGTGCAGCGCCAGTCGCTGTCCAGCGTTTCGGCGTCATCCCACAGGTTCTGCCGGTCTTCATCTCGCAATCGCTCTACTTCTGGGAATCGAATACCCGTTCGGCAACCGTGATCGGCGCCGTCGGTGCGGGCGGCATCGGCCTCAAGCTGTTGGAATCCATGAAGACCAATTCGGACTGGGACAAGGTCGCCTATATGGTGCTTCTGATCCTCCTGGTGGTTTTTGCCTTCGACAATCTCTCGAATGCGCTGCGCTCGCGCGTGATGGGAAAAAAGAGCCACTGACGAGCTGCCGCATCATCATTCTGTCACGGAAATCTTTTAGCCGGGAGCCTGCTTGCGGTTCGCCGCCAAATCACTGCACAGTGCGCTCCCCGTTTCGACGATCCCCAGGATAAAGCCTTGCGCTACGCTCTCTATTTTTCGCCGCCGAAGGATGATCCCCTGACCGGCGCGGCCTCGCTCTGGCTCGGCCGCGATGCCTTCACCGGCGAGACCTATCCTGCACCGGAACATGAGACGCTCAGCGCCGCGGAGCAGTTCGAATTGACCGCCGACCCCCGCCGCTACGGTTTTCACGCCACGATCAAGGCGCCGTTTTCGCTCGCTGCCTCCGTCACCGAGAGGGATCTCATGGCGGTGGCCGAGGAATTTGCCGCGCGCACGCCGGCCTTCGAGATTCCCGAACTCATGCTCGGCCAGCTCGGCCGCTTTTTCGCCCTTGTTCCCAGTTCTGTTCATCAACCTCTTCAGGATTTCGCCGCGAAGGTGGTAAAATCGTTCGAGCCGTTCCGCGCGGCGCTCTCCGAGGCCGATATCGCGCGGCGCAATCCGGAGACGCTCAGCGAAAGGCAGCGCGCCAACCTGCAGCGCTGGGGTTATCCTTATGTCATGGAGGATTTCGGCTTTCACATGACGCTGAGCGGCCAGGTGCCGGAGACACGGGCCGAGGTCATGAAGGCGATCCTGACCGAGCGTTTTGCCGATTTTACCGGCCGGCCGCTTTCCATTTCCAGCCTCGCTGTCTTTATCGAGGAGACGCGCGAGGCTCCGTTCAAAGTTCATTCCTGGCTGCCGCTTGCCGGCGCCAAACGCTGAGAGAGCCGACGACATGAGCAAAGAGACCGTGTTTTCCAACGCCCGCATCGTACTCGAGGACGACATCCTCTCGGGATCGATCCTCATTCGGGACGGCAAGATCGCCGATATCTCTGAGGGCAATTCGGTAGCCGGCGAAGATTTTGAAGGCGATTATGTCATTCCGGGCCTTGTCGAGCTGCACACCGACCACCTCGAAGGCCATTATCAGCCCCGTCCAGGCATCCGTTGGCACAAGACGGCCGCGGTCCAGGCGCATGACGCCCAGATCGTCACCTCCGGCATCACCACGGTTTTCGACTGCCTGCGCATGGGGGCGGACGAGGATGGCGGCTTCGAACATGGCGAGATGCGCGACATGGCTGATGCCATCCAGGCGGCGGAGAAGGAAGGGCGGCTGCGCGCCGAACACCTCATCCATCTGCGCTGCGAGGTCTCGGCCGACAACGTGCTCGAACATTTCGCCGATTTCGAAAACGACCCGCATGTGCGCCTCGTCTCGCTGATGGATCATGCGCCCGGCCAGCGCCAGTTCCAGACGATGGACCAGTATATCTTCTACTACCAGAAGAAGCGGGGCCTGAGCGACGAGGTGTTTGCCCGTTTTGTCGCCAAGCGCCAGGAGGAATCGGCACGCAATTCGACGCCGCATCGCAACGCCATTGCCAAGGTCTGCGCCGAGCGCGGCATCACGGTCGCAAGCCATGACGATGCGACGCTCGCCCACGTCGACGAGGCGATCGACAACGGCGTACGGCTTGCCGAGTTTCCGACCAGCTTCGACGCCGCCCGGGCATCGCACGAACATGGCATGAGCGTGCTGATGGGCGCACCGAACATCGTGCGCGGCAAGTCCCATTCCGGCAACATTGCCGCCCGCGATCTCGCCGAGATGGGCGTGCTCGACGTGCTTTCCTCCGATTACGTTCCGCTCAGCCTGCTGCATGCGCCCTTCATCCTCGCCGACGAGGTGGAGAGCATCACGCTGCCCAAGGCGATCGCCATGGTGACGTCGACGCCCGCCCGTACCGTCAGCCTCGACGATCGCGGCCGGATCGCAACCGGGCTGCGCGCCGATCTCGTCCGCGTTCACCGTTCGCACGGCGTGCCGGTGACACGCTCCGTCTGGCGCCAGGGACGCCGTGTCGCATGACGCACGAACCTCATCCGGGAGCCGGAGCCGAGCGCGGCATCATGGTCGTCGTCGTCGGACCGAGCGGCGCCGGCAAGGACACGCTGATGAACCTTGCTGCCAAGCGCTTTTCCGGGCACGACAACCTGCATTTCATCCGCCGCGTCATTACCCGTCACCGCGATGCCGGCGGCGAGCAGCATCTTTCGGTCTCTCTGGAAGGGTTTGCGGCCATGGAGCAGTCAGGCTCCTTCGCCGTCTGGTGGGAAGCGCACGGCTTGAAATACGGCATTCCGGCCGAGGTGTCCGTTGCTCTCTCCAAGGGTCATGTCGTCGTCGCCAACGGCTCGCGCTCCGCACTTCACCGCTTCCAGGCCGCCTTTCCGCGGCTGAAGGTCATCAATGTCACGGCCCGCCCGGAAGTGCTCGCCAGCCGGCTGGAGGCGCGCGGTCGCGAGACGCATGAGGACATCATGGCCAGGCTTGCCCGCGGCCCGCTGACCGTGCGTGGCGACTATGACGTGACGGAGCTCGACAATAGCGGCTCGCTCGAAGAGGCCGAGCAGAAGATGATCGGCATTCTGAACGGACTGCTGGCCCAGGCTCGGTAGACAAGCGGCCGCAGAAATTTCCGACGCATCGGGAGCGCCCTCACCCTTCCCCTCCCCGAGGGAAAGGGGATGTTGGAGCAAGCGGCATGCGCCCTTTTTCACTCACGCGATTAGTCGCCGTCGCCCCGCCCGGAGACGATCTCGCGCTTGCCGACATGATTGGCCGGGCCGACAAGACCTTCCTTTTCCATGCGCTCGACCAGGGAAGCGGCTCTGTTGTAACCGATGCCGAGGCGGCGCTGGATGTAGGAGGTCGAGCACTTCTTGTCGCGCAGGACGACCTTGACCGCCTGCTCGTAGAGCTCGTTGCCATCTTCGGAGGCCATGGCGCTCTTATCGAAAACGGCGCCGGCATCTTCCTCTTCCGGCTCTTCCTCTTCGTCGGCGGTAACGGTGTCGAGATATTCGGGGCGGCCCTGTGTCTTCAGGTGCGCAACGACTTTCTCCACTTCAGCATCAGAGACGAAGGGGCCGTGGACGCGGGCGATGCGGCCGCCGCCTTGCATATGCAGCATGTCGCCCTGGCCGAGCAGCTGTTCGGCCCCCTGTTCGCCGAGAATGGTGCGGCTGTCGATCTTCGAAGTGACCTGGAAGGAGATGCGGGTCGGGAAGTTTGCCTTGATCGTGCCGGTGATGACATCGACCGAGGGACGCTGGGTCGCCATGATCAGGTGGATGCCGGCGGCGCGCGCCATCTGCGCCAGACGCTGGATCGCACCTTCGATCTCTTTGCCGGCGACCATCATCAGGTCGGCCATTTCGTCGACGATGACGACGATATAGGGCATCGGCGCAAGATCCAGTTCCTGGCTTTCCTCGACCGGCGCACCGGTTCCCTTCTCGAAGCCGGTCTGGACCATGATGTGGATGGTCTCGCCCTTTTCGCGCGCCTGGGAGACGCGGCCATTATAGCCGTCGATGTTGCGCACGCCGAGGCGCGACATCTTGCGGTAACGCTCCTCCATTTCGCGCACGGCCCATTTCAACGCCATCACCGCCTTCTTCGGATCGGTGACGACGGGGGTCAACAGATGCGGGATGCCGTCATAAACGGAGAGTTCGAGCATCTTCGGGTCGACCATGATCAGCCGGCACTGTTCCGGCGTCATGCGGTAGAGCAGCGACAGGATCATGGTGTTGATGGCGACCGATTTGCCCGAGCCGGTGGTGCCGGCGACGAGCAGATGCGGCATTTTCGCGAGCTCGGCGATCACGGGCTCGCCGCCGATCGTCTTGCCGAGGCCAAGCGCCAGTTTATAGCCGCTCTTGTCGAAATCCTGGCTTTCGATCATCTCGCGGAAATAGACCGTTTCACGGGTGACATTCGGCAATTCGATGCCGATGACATTGCGGCCGGGGACGACGGCAACGCGGGCCGAAAGCGCCGACATCGAGCGGGCAATATCGTCGGCCAGGCCGATGACCCGCGACGACTTCACGCCGGGCGCCGGCTCGAATTCGTAGAGGGTGACGACGGGGCCGGGGCGGACATGAATGATCTCGCCCTTAATGCCGAAATCCTCCAGCACGCTTTCCAGCAGGCCGGCATTCTGCTCCAGCGTCTCCTGCGACATGATCTCGCCAAGACGTTCAGGCGGCTCCTGCAAAAGCGCGCGCGGCGGGAATTCATAGCCCGATGCGTCGATCTTTTCGGGCCGCACCGCAAGACGGGGCGACGGCAGGACTGCGGCGACGGGGGGCGTGGGCCTGGGCAGAGGTGCGGCCTGAGGCGACGGGGCGACGGGCGCGGCAACTGCAATCGGCTTTTCCCGCGATATCGCGACCGGCGGGGGCACGGCAGGCCCGGCGGGCGCGTGAAGGGCCGGCTGAACCGGACGGGATGCGGCGGGAGCATGTTTCGGCGCGCCCGGATGCCATTCCATGACACGGAACAAGGATGTGATCGAATCAGGCGCAGCCTCGATCTTCGGCAGGGCGATCGCGGGCGCGCGAACCGGCTCGGCCTCCTCGAAGGCCATGACTTCCCAGAAGGCGAAATCCGAAATCGAGGACAGTTCGGACGCGGCGCGCAAGCTGGGCGCGCCAACTGCATCCGGAAACGCCGGCTGCTGCGGCTCGATCATCGGAGCGGGTGCAGCGACCAGGTCGTCCGGCTCCGGCAGATAGATATCGAAAGGCACGTCGACGGCGACCGGTTCGATTCGTACCGCAAGCTGTGCAATCTGCGAATCGTCGCGAATCGACTCATTCTGCACGCGGCGCCGGCTGATCAGCGTTTCCGGCGTGCGGGTAAAACGCACGTTCGGCGCGAGGGAGAAATTACTCTGCCAGATCGGCGCCGGCGGTCTTTCGCCGACCTCTTCCTCCCGAAGCTCCGTTTCAAGCCCGCTGGAAAATTCTGCGGCATCCGTCAAATTGGTTCTGGGAAAACGCATGCGTCCGATACTCACTCATGCTTGGCAAATTACGACCCTACCGGGATAGAAAAGGAAGGTTAATAAGTTCCTTCCTGCCGTATCGTTCCGACACGGGTCTCGGAGATAAACTTCTGCGATTTCAAGGATTTGTATTAAGCGGAAAAATCTTCGCTTTTTGACGAGGCGCTCAATGCGCCTCGTCCCAATTGGTGGCGGCACGCGCATCGACCTTCAGCGGCACGCGCATTTCGAGCGCCGGCATGGTGGCGTTTTCCATGACCGAGACGATAATTGGCATGGCCTTTTCGACATCCTCATCCTCGACTTCGAAGATGAGTTCGTCGTGCACCTGCAGCAGCATGCGAACACGTTCGGCAAGGCCGGCTTCGGCGAGGGCCGGCTCCATCTTGATCATCGCCCGGCGGATGACGTCGGCCGCTGAGCCCTGGATCGGCGCGTTGATCGCCGCCCGTTCGTTGAAGGCGCGCACCGAGGGATTGGAAGAGCGGATTTCCGGATAGTTGATTCGCCGACCGAAGATTGTTTCGACATAACCCTTGTCGCGCGCCATCGCCTTACGGCTTTCCATATAGTCGCGGATGCCGGGGAACCGCTCGAAATATTTCTTGATATAGTCACCGGCTTCCGAACGCTCGATCGACAGCTGGTTGGCGAGGCCGAAGGCAGAAATGCCGTAGATGATGCCGAAATTGATTGCCTTGGCACGGCGGCGCACCTCGCCCGGCATGCCTTCGACCGGCACACCGAACATTTCCGAGGCCGTCATGGCGTGGATGTCGACCCCATCCTCGAAGGCCTTGGTCAGCTGCGGGATTTCGGCCACGTGGGCAAGCACTCGAAGTTCGATCTGGCTGTAATCGGCGGAAATCAGCTTGTGGCCCGGCGTCGAGATGAAGGCGGTGCGGATCTTGCGGCCTTCTGCCGTGCGTACCGGTATGTTCTGCAGGTTCGGTTCGGAGGAGGACAGGCGTCCCGTGGTCGTCGATGCCAGCGAATAGGAGGTGTGAACCCGCTTTGTCTCCGGGTGGACATAGCCCGGCAGCGCGTCGGTATAGGTGGATTTGAGCTTGGTGAGCTGGCGCCAGTCGACGATCTTGCGCGGCAGCTCGATGCCGGCAGCGGCCAGATCCTCGAGCACCGAAGCGGAGGTGGACCATTGCCCGGTTTTCGTCTTGCTGCCGCCGGGCAGCCCCATCTTTCCGAATAGAATATCGCCGAGCTGCTTGGGCGAACCGATATTGAAACGCTCGCCGGCCAATGTGTAGATCTCGTCTTCCAGGCGTGCGGCACCCTGAGCCAGTTCGCCGGAGAGACGCGACAGGATCTGCCGGTCGACGGTGACGCCGCGCGCTTCCATGCGCGCCAGCACCGGCAGCAGCGGCCGCTCCAGCCGCTCATAGACGCTGGTCAGCCCTGCCGCCGCCAGCCGCGGCTTCAGCACCAGCCAGAGGCGCAGCGTCACGTCGGCGTCTTCGGCGGCGTAATGAGTGGCGCGGTCGATATCGACCAGATCGAAAGTGACATTCGCCTTGCCGCTGCCGGCCACGTCCTTGTAGGGGATCGGCGTATGGCCGAGGAATTTTTCCGAGAGCGGGTCCATGCCGTGAGCGCCGGTGCCGGCGTCAAGCACATAAGAGATCAGCATCGTGTCATCGAAACTTCTGGTCTCGATGCCGAAGCGCTTCATCAGGAGGTAGTCGTATTTCAGGTTCTGGGCGACCTTGAGCACCGATTCGTCTTCCAGCAAGGCCTTCAGCCGCGGCAGCGCATCGCGCATCGGGATCTGGTTTTCGACAAGGCCGCCGCCGAGCAGATCGCCGACGCCGCTCTTGTGGGCAAGCGGCACGTAGGCGGCGCGGATCTTCGTGCCGGTCGGGTCGGCCGTATTATCGGCAATCGCCAGCGCAAAGCCGACAAGCTCGGCCTGCATCGCATCCAGCGACGTGGTCTCGGTATCGAAAGCGACGAGGCCGGTGTCGCGCGCATCGGCGATCCAGCGGTCGAGCGTGGCCAGATCGCGGATCGTTACATAGGCCGAATGATCGAAGGGCAGCGCCGCAAAGGCCTCGGCCCGCGACTTGGCAAGATCGCCAGGCGAAAAGGCGCCTTCGACGCCGGCCTTCGCCTTTGCCCGCGGCGGCACGGGCACCGATTCACCCGAAACGTCGGGGATGGCGCCGGCAACAGGTTCCGGCTCGGCCGCATCGAGGTCGGGACCATGGGCTTTATCACCCCATTCGATGCGGACGACCGCCGGTTCGATGGCGCTCGCATCGCAATCGCAGACTTCGGCGACGCGTCGGGTCAGCGTCGTGAATTCCATCGTCTTCAGGAAGCCGATCAGCTTCGGGCCGTTCTGCGGTTCCAGCAACAGCGCATCGAGATCGAGATCGAGCGGCACGTCGGTGCGCAGCCGCACGAGTTCGCGCGAAAGCCGCGCCATGTCGATATTGGCAAGGATCGTCTCGCGGCGCTTGACCTGCTTGATCTCGGTGGCACGGTCGAGCAGCGTGTCGAGATCGCCATATTCCTCAAGCAGCTGGGCAGCGGTTTTCGGGCCGATGCCGGGAATGCCGGGAACATTGTCGACGGAGTCACCGGTCATCGCCTGCAGGTCGATCATCTTTTCCGGCGGCACGCCCCATTTCTCGACGACGTCGGGAATGCCGATCTGCTTGTCCTTCATGCTGTCATACATGTGGACGTTTGGTGTGACGAGCTGCATCAGATCCTTGTCGGAGGAAACGATGGTGACGTCGGCGCCTGTTGCCTCGGCCTGGCGGGCATAGGTGGCGATGATGTCGTCGGCCTCAAAGCCCTCGGTTTCGATGCAGGGCAGGTTGAAGGCGCGGGTCGCTTCTCTTATGAGGCCGAATTGCGGGATGAGCTCTTCCGGCGGGGCTGAGCGGTTCGCCTTGTAGGCGTCATAAAGATCCTTGCGAAAGGTCTTGGCGGAATAATCGAAGATAACGGCCAGATGGGTCGGGGTGACCCCGACATCGGTATTGCGCGCATCCCTCAAGAGTTTCCACAGCATGTTGCAGAAACCGGAGACGGCGCCGACCGGCAGGCCGTCGGACTTGCGCGTCAGCGGCGGCAATGCGTGAAACGCCCGAAAGATGAATCCGGAACCATCGACTAGGAAGAGGTGATCGCCTTTTTTCATGCGTGCATGGATAGCGCGGGCACGGAACGAGGTCCATACAAAGTTCTGGCGCGCCAAGCGATTGTGGCGTCCCGAGCCGGGCGGCGCCACGCGTCCACTCGCAAGGACGCCGTAGTATTTTGAATCGTCAGATCATTTTGTCCCTGAAGCGATCCCCGCTCACAGAATTAAGGGGAAAGGGAATCCTGCTCACCAAACTGTTACCGATTTGTAACGTTGCGTGACCCTTGAAAAACCACATTCGCAGTTACAAATGCATGTCACCGGCGCTTGATCGCGTCGCGGGTCTGATTACCGGCTTGTCCCCCGCCGCATCAGGCTTGGACAAAGGCCTTATCCCCCTCTCCGGGCCTTTGTCCCCATTTTAAAGTCGCCATGGCCAAACCTCCAGGTCATGGCGACTTTTGTTTTTCAAGGCTCCAGGAAATTCCGATCGCGACCGGCATTTTTTTGGAAGGTCCTATGCGATTTGCTGCATTGTCTCCGGCGTGGTTTTGAGCCTAATTTGCAATCATGGGATTTAACCGCATGGATTCGGGAGCTTACCTTGCCAGCCAGCTGGCGAAGGGTTTTGCCCGCTCGCTGCACCAGCGCGCGGTCGGGCTCGGTTTCTCTCCCGGCCAGTTTCCCATCCTGCTGGAACTCTGGGCCGAGGACGGGCTGACGCAGAAACAGCTTCTCGAGCGAGTCGCTATCGAGCAGGCGACCATGGCCAATACTTTGTCGCGCATGGTCCGCGACGGGCTGATCGAGCGCCGGCCGCATCCCTCCGACAAGCGGGCGCAGCTGATCTTCCTGACGCCGAAGGCCCGCGCCATGGAAGCTGAGGCGATCGAGAGCGCCCGCGAGGCGGACCAGGCGCTGTTTAAAGGCTTTCGCGGATTCGAGCGCGAGCTGACGCTCGAATATATCCGCCGGCTGCTGGAAAACGCCAAGGCGCTTTGACCGGCACTACTCGCAGGCAAGACGCGTAGCTCGCCTCCATGGTATCGGCCGCGCGTCGGCGTCAGCCGTCGAGGACAGGAGTCTTTTACGGGCGGCGAGCTTGATGCTCGGCTCGATATCCGGCTTTCCGAGCAAAAAGCCCTGTACCTGGGCGCAGCCTTCTTCGAGGACGATCTGCCGCTGCGTCTCGGTTTCGACGCCCTCGGTCACGACAGGCATGCCGAGACTGTGGCCGAGGCCGATGATGGCGCGCACGATAGAACGTGCGGCCGCGTCTTGCTCGAGCATGCCGGTGAAGCTGCGATCGACCTTGATTTTGTCGAACGGGAAGGTCCGCAGGTTGGAAAGCGAGGAAAAACCGGTGCCGAAGTCGTCCATGACGATGTGAACACCCAGGCTGCGCAGCCGTTGCAGCGTGGCCATCACCCGATCGCGATCACGGATGAGAGCTGCCTCGGTGATCTCGATCTCCAGCCGGTCGGGCGCGAGCCCTGTTTCCTCGAGGATCGCCTCGATTCGCTCAGACAGGTTCGGCAGCATGAACTGCACCGGCGAGACGTTGACGGCGATCGTCAGTGGATGCGACCAGCGCGCGGCCTCTGTACAGGCCTGCTGCAGCACCCATTCGCCGAGCTGGACGATCGAGCCGCTTTCCTCCGCGATCGGAATGAAGACCTCCGGCTCGCTTATGCCATGGCCCGGCCGGTTCCAGCGCATCAGGGCCTCGTAACCGCTGATCTCGCCGCTCTGCGCATCGAGAATCGGCTGATAGCTGACATGGATCTGATTGCGGGTGATGGCGTGGCGCAGTTCGCTTTCGATCTGGCGGCGGGCTCGCGTGGCCTCATCCATCTCCGCATCGAAGAAACAGGCCTTGCCGCGGCCACCGTGCTTGACCCGATAAAGTGCGATATCGGCGTTGTTGCAGATCTCGTCTGCATCGCTTCCGTCGGCCGGATAAAGGGCGATGCCAAGGCTGACGCCGACGGCGGTCGGGTCGCGCGCCGTATCCATCTCGACGGCGAATTCGTCGAGGATCGCGGCTGCGAGCTTCTGCGCGGCCGCCGGTTGCTGTCCGGCGGGCTGGATGATGGCAAACTCATCGCCGCCGAGGCGGGCGATCGTATCGCTTTCATCGGCCACGCGACGCAGGATCGAGGCGACCTTGCAGAGGATGCGGTCGCCCTCGGCGTGGCCGAAAACGTCGTTGACGGTCTTGAAGCGATCGAGATCGATATAGAGGAGCGCAACCTCGCTGTTCTTTCGTTCGGCCATCTGGAGCGCCTGGCGGATGCGCGTGTCGAACAACGACCGGTTCGGCAGGCCGGTGAGACCATCGTGGTGGGCGAGATGTTCGATCATCTCCTCGGCCTGTCTGCGTTCGGTCAGATCGCGCACCGCCAGCACGTCGCAATTATGCCCGCGATAGACGATCCTGCTGGTGTTTACCTCGACGGCGATGTCCTTGCCGTTCCTGGTGTTGAGCAATGTTTCGCCAGGCCCGCTCTGCCCCTGGATAGCGGTCAAGGCGACTGACGGCGCCTTGCCGACAAGATCGGCGAGCTTCCAGCCGGAAAGGCCTTGGAAGCGTTCATTGGCATCGATGATCCGGCCTTCCCGCAGGATCAGCAAGCCCTCCTGGGAGGCATTTGCCAGCCCTCTCAGATCCGTCAGGTGGCTTCCGATAAACACCACCGCGATAGCCGTCAGAATGAGGGCCGTCGCCGCGACCACGACGATCGCAGCCAGCAGGCTGGTATCGAGCACCGTTGCCGGGACCTCTTTGCCGGGATCCGGGACGAGCGTGATGCTCGCCATCGAAATGAAGTGGAGGGTGCAGATTGCAAGGACGAAGGTGACCGACGAGGCTAGGAGCCGCCTGGCTCCGTTCCACTGGAAGAAGGCGTGGAAGGCAGCGCTCGACAGCAGCGCTCCAGCCAGAACCGCAGTCAGCGTCATATAGGGATCGTAGAGAATCACCGCCTGAGTCTCGATCGCCTGCATGCCGGTCAGGTGCATCGAGGCAATGCCGAGCGCCATCAGGACGCCGCCGCCGATGCGCGAAAATCTGCCGCTGCTTTGCGAAGCGACGCGAATCGCCACCCACGAACCGACAACCGACAGCAGGAAGGAAAGCGCCGTCAGGCCCAGCTGGTAGGTGATCGGCATGCCGCCGTCATAGGCCAGCATCGCGATGAAATGCGTTGCCCATACGCCGGTGCCGAAGGCGAAAGCCGACGCGCCGATCCAGAGCTTGCGCCGCCCCGTATCACATCCTTGAGCGCGGGAAAGCGGCAGCATCGCCGCCATCGCGCCAACCAGGCAAACCGCGGCCGCCGCAAGCACCAGCCGCCAATCGTGATCATCCCGAATACATGTAATGACCGAAAACATCCGTCCCCCGAACAGCTGAATACGGTCACGTTATTTCGGTTATGCTAAATAACCGTAAATTGAATTAGAATGTTCTTCTATATTGTCGCGGTAATCTTCTTGCACCCGATCCTGACATGGTCGCGTTCGCGCCGCCCATTTTGCTTTTCCGCCTCGCCTGCTTTCCTGCTTTGGTCTATCGTCCGGCCGAATTTCAAAAAGGAGTCGAAAATGACGGATCTACAACAGGTGCTTGCACGCGCGGATCAGAACCTTTCCTCGAGTCTCGAAAAGCTTTTCGAGCTTCTGCGCATCCAGTCGATTTCTACCGATCCCGCCTACAAGGCCGAATGCCGGAAGGCCGCCGAATGGCTGGTCGCCTATCTCGAAGGCCTTGGCTTTACTGCCTCGGTGCGCGACACGCCGGGCCATCCGATGGTGGTCGCCCATCATGCCGGCGCTTCGGCCGACGCGCCGCATGTTCTTTTCTACGGTCACTACGACGTGCAGCCGGTCGACCCGATTGAGCTTTGGGAAAACGATCCCTTCGAGCCGTCGATCAAGGAAGTCGGCAATGGCCGCAAGATCCTGACCGGTCGCGGCACTTCTGACGACAAGGGCCAGCTGATGACCTTCGTCGAGGCCTGCCGCGCCTATAAGGAGATCAACGGCGCGCTTCCCTGCCGCATCACGATTCTCTTCGAGGGCGAGGAGGAATCAGGCTCGCCGTCGCTGAAGCCTTTCCTTGAAGCCAACGCCGCCGAGCTTAAGGCCGATTATGCGCTTGTCTGCGATACCGGCATGTGGGACCGCGATACGCCGGCCATCGCCGCGGCGCTCCGCGGCCTCGTCGGCGAGGAAGTGACCGTGACGGCCGCCGACCGCGACCTGCATTCCGGTCTCTTCGGCGGCGCGGCAGCAAATCCGATCCATATTCTCGTCAAGGCGCTTGCCGGCCTGCATGACGAGACCGGCCGCATCACGCTCGAGGGCTTTTACGACGGCGTCGAGGAAACGCCCGACAACATCAAGGCGTCCTGGGAAACGCTCGGCAAGACCGCCGAAAAATTCCTCGGCGAAGTCGGCCTTTCCATTCCCTCCGGCGAAAAGGGCCGGTCGGTGCTGGAATTGACCTGGGCGCGGCCGACTGCCGAAGTCAACGGCATCTGGGGCGGATATACCGGCGAAGGCTTCAAGACGGTCATCGCCGCCAAGGCCTCGGCAAAGGTTTCGTTCCGGCTCGTCGGCGCCCAGGATCCGACCGCTATCCGCGAGGCCTTCCGCAGCTATATCAGGTCGAAAGTTCCGGCCGACTGCTCGGTCGAGTTCCATCCGCATGGCGGCTCGCCGGCGATTCATCTCTCTTACGACTCGCCCCTTCTGACCAAGGCGAAGACGGCGCTTTCCGATGAATGGCCGAAACCTGCCATCGTCATCGGCATGGGCGGCTCGATCCCGATCGTTGGCGACTTCCAAAAGATGCTCGGCATGGAATCACTGCTCGTCGGCTTCGGTCTCAGCGACGACCGCATCCATTCGCCGAACGAAAAATACGAGCTTGTTTCCTACCACAAGGGCATCCGCTCCTGGGTGCGGATCCTTCAGGCGCTTGCCGGCTGACCGGCAATGGCGTGCCTTGCGCCGGCCACCAAAATCAAAACAAAAGGCCGGTCGCCCGGCCTTTCGTCCTCCGCCCGGCTCGGTGCCAGTTCATCCGTGGTCAAGGAGCAAGCGGGTATTGGCGTCAGATTGCCGCCTGAAGGTTAACAGACGGTTAACGATGCTCTCATGAGGCACCCTCGAGGGGACCATGAGAGCGCACCCGAAGTGGCGCACAAATCTCCCCGCCGTTCAAGCTACGTTCATCGCGCTCGACCTATAAGGTTTTGAAAGACAAAGCGAACGATGACGCCCTAACAAATGCCGGCGATCGCTCTATCTTTTGTTCCAGATGGCATATGCCAAGGAAATGCAGCCGAGCGCTGCCTGAAAAACACGCCAACGAGGAGTGAGAAGCGTGAGAAACCTCATCGTCAAAATCGCCGCGGCCGCGCTGCTTGTGCTTGGGCCAGCCGTAGCGCAGGCCGCCGAGGGCTACTCGACGGCGAACGTCAACATGCGTGCGGGTCCCAGCACCCGATATCCCGCCGTCGCCGTCATCCCCGCCGGTTCATCCGTCGAAATCCGCGGATGCCTTTCCAACGTCAACTGGTGCGACGTCGAATTCTACGGCGGCCGCGGCTGGGTTTCGGGCCAGTACGTGCAGGCAGTCTACGGGCAACGCCGCGTTTATGTAGGTCCGGAATATTACCGTCCGTTGGGCATTCCGCTGGTCACCTTCAGCGTCGGCAATTATTGGGACCGTTACTACCGCCATCGCGATTTCTATCGCGAGCGGGACCGCTGGAGCCGCGGCCCGGACTACTATTACCGCAACCGCGACCGTGATTATTATTACCGCGACCGCGACCGCGATTATCGGGATCGGGACTATCGGGCCCGCGAGTACCGGGAACGCAACCGAGACTGGCGCGACGACGACCGCAGAGAGGAAGTCCGCCGGCCCGAACGTCGAGAAACCGACACGAATTTCCGGGACCTGCCGCAGTTCAGAGGCGGTAAGGCCGACACCTACAATCGTCCGGATCCAAGGGCTTCGCCTTTCGTCTGCCGTCCGGGCGATCCCAAGTGCGACTGAAAGGTCGGGGCGGCAGCGATGCCGCCCTTTTCTCAACAGCACTCATCAAGCACGGAGCCAAGAAAAAGCCCGGCGCTCCTTGGGGGGATGCACCGGGCCTGATGTCGATCGGCGCGCGTTGAGGGGAGACGGCCGATCATAGGCGGGACTTGAGGGGTTGTCCCGCTTCTGCATAAACAATCGTCGAGCCTATTGGTTCCGCTCGCCGCGTAATTCCTTAAATCAGCGATCCCATTTGATTGGGTGCAACGCGTCCAGGGGCTCTGGGGTGATAATCGTGCGGCTTTCGCGGCAACACCGATCTGGCGCCGGCTTTCATCTGGGCAAGTGGGAATAGCTCCGTGGCTTTTCGCCCTTTAACACCCCGTTAAATCGCCGCAATTACAGTTCAACCGGATGATCGCGTCGCCCGTTGCATAGTTCCTTGAACCGGAATCGATTTAAGGACGAAATTATGCAGCACTTCAAAGTGCTACAGCGTCCTTTGCGTCTCTAAGGAGACAGGCGGCGCTGTAAAGGGCGCCGTTATGCGAAGTGGGCTTCGCGATCGAACAGGGGATGCGACCGGTCCGCGATGGCAGGCAGAAGCAAATCAGGCGACAGAATTGAACCGTCCTTCAGCGGCCGCCCGGCCCGTGACGATGATTCGTTTTCGCTCGATGCCGATGATCGCGTTGTCGCAAGCAGATCCACGCGACGCGGCGGTTCCAAACCCCCGCCGCAGCGTCTGGCCCGCCAGCGGCGGCGAGAGCCGCGGGAGCGTGAAGGCGGCGGCTTTTTCGGCTTCCTGCGCGGTGTGGTCTACTGGTGCGTCGTGCTTTTCATCTGGGCCGGCATCGGCGTTGCCGGACTTGTCGTCTATTACGGCTCACGCATGCCGAGCGCCAGCACATGGGCGATCCCCGAGCGGCCGCCAAACGTCAAGATTACCGCCGTCGACGGCAGCGTCATCGCCAATCGGGGCGCCACCGGCGGCGAGGCGCTGTCGCTCGAAAACATGTCGCCTTATATACCCGAAGCCGTCATCGCCATCGAAGATCGGCGTTTTTATTCACATTTCGGCGTCGATCCGCTCGGCCTCGGCCGGGCGATCGTCACCAATTTCACGGCCGGCCACATGGTGCAGGGCGGTTCGACGCTGACGCAGCAGCTTGCCAAGAACCTGTTTCTCTCGCCGGAAAGAACGCTGGAACGCAAGGTACAGGAGGTGCTGCTCGCGCTCTGGCTGGAGCAGAAATATACCAAGGACCAGATCCTTGCCATGTATCTCAACCGGGTGTTCTTCGGATCGAATGCCTATGGCGTGGAGGCGGCCTCTCGCCGCTACTTCAACAAATCGGCGCGGGATGTGAACCTCGGCGAGGCCGCCGTGCTGGCAGGCCTGCTCAAGGCGCCGTCGCGACTTTCGCCGGCCCGCGACGCGGAAGCGGCGAATGCGCGCGCCCAGCTCGTGCTCACGGCGATGCGCGAGCAGGGTTTCATCACGGATTCCGAGGTCAAGACAGCGATGTCGCAGACTCCGGCTTCGGCCAAGAGCTACTGGTCGGGTGCCGGGCATTATGTCGCCGACATGGTCATGGACGAGTTGCCGGGCCTGATCGGCGACGTCAAGGAAGACATCGTCGTCGACACGACCATTGACAAATCGCTGGAAAAGAAGGCCGAGCAGTCGCTGGTCGACGTGCTCGACAAGGAAGGCGGCAAGCTCGACGCCTCGCAGGCGGCCCTCGTCTCGATCGACGGCACCGGGGCGATCCGGGCGCTCGTCGGCGGCAGGGACTATGCGACGAGCCAGTTCAACCGCGCCGTCAAGGCCAAGCGTCAGCCGGGCTCCTCGTTCAAGCCCTTCGTCTACGCCGCGGCGCTGGAAAAAGGGCTGACGCCTTTTTCGGTGTTCAATGACGCGCCGATCCGCATCGGCGACTGGACGCCGGAGAATTACGAGAAAAAATACAATGGCGAAGTGACGATTGCGACCGCACTCGCCAAATCGCTGAACACGGTGGCTGCGCAGCTTGTGATGTATGACGGGCCGGACCAGGTGATCAAGCTCGCCCACCGGCTCGGTATCGAAAGCGAGCTGCAGCCGAACGCCTCGATTGCACTCGGGACATCCGAAGTGTCCCTGATGGAACTCACCGCCTCCTATGCCGCCTTCATGAACGGCGGCTACAAGGCAACGCCGCACGTCATCCGTCGCGTAACGACCGCCGAAGGCAAGGTGCTCTACGAAAACACCTATGACAGTCCGCCGCGCGTGCTCTCCGAGCAGATCGCAGCGCAGATGGATGCGATGATGATGGGCGTCATCGACAACGGCACCGGCAAGAGCGCCAAGATCCCCGGCTGGCAGGCGGCGGGAAAGACCGGCACGACGCAGAATTCGCGCGACGCGCTTTTCGTCGGCTTCACCAGCAATCTCACCACCGGCGTCTGGTTCGGCAATGACGACGGCAAGCCGATGAAGAAGGTGACCGGCGGCGGTTTGCCCGCCAAGGCCTGGAAGGAATTCATGGTCGCCGCCCACAAGGGTCTTTCGCCGGCGCCACTCTTCGGCAACGGCCAGCTGATCGATAATCCGAACAATGGTCAGCCGATGGCGCAGGCAGCGCCGGACGGCGGGCAGCCGGTCACGGCCGAAGTGCCGCCCTCGACGACGATCGGCGGCATCATTTCCGGCGTCTTCGGCGGCAACGAAAATGCCAACCGCTATCCGCAGGCGCCCGTCCGGCAGCAGACGGCACCATCGCGAAATGGTCCTGTTCCGCCCGCCGACCTTGCCGACGGCGATGGGTCCGGTTATGGAAACGTGGTGCCGCCCGGCGATGTCGGAACGCCGCAGGCGACCTCCTCGGTGCAACCGCGGCGCACGACCCTGCTCGATCTGATCATGGGCCAATGACATCATTGCTGCATCGCCTGCGAGAAGCTGAGGAGATCTCTTTCCCGGCTGCCATCAAAATTGAAGGCAACACATTCGTTTTGCTGGATTCCGGGCTATTTCCCGCCTTGCAGTCCAGAAAACCGCTCCTTATATACGCCGCATCACCGCAATCACGATTGCGTAATCGCAAGTAGACCCATCCCGTAAGGGGCTGTCAGGGAAATGCCTTCTGGGGGTTCCGACAGCTTGCTTCAAGGAGAGAATGACATGGCAAAAGTAATTGGTATCGACCTTGGAACGACGAATTCCTGCGTCGCAGTCATGGACGGCAAGGACGCGAAGGTCATCGAGAATGCGGAAGGTGCGCGGACCACCCCTTCCATGGTGGCCTTTTCCGATGATGGCGAGCGCCTCGTCGGCCAGCCGGCCAAGCGCCAGGCGGTCACCAACCCGACGAACACCCTCTTTGCAGTGAAGCGCCTGATCGGCCGCCGCTACGAAGATCCGACCGTTGAGAAGGACAAGCATCTCGTCCCCTTCAGCATCGTCAAGGGCGACAATGGCGACGCCTGGGTCGAAGCCAATGGCAAGGGCTACTCGCCCGCACAGATTTCCGCGATGATCCTCCAGAAGATGAAGGAAACCGCTGAATCCTATCTCGGCGAAAAGGTCGAGAAGGCCGTCATCACGGTTCCCGCATACTTCAACGACGCGCAGCGCCAGGCAACCAAGGATGCCGGCAAGATCGCCGGGCTTGAAGTTCTGCGCATCATCAACGAGCCGACTGCTGCCGCGCTCGCCTATGGCCTCGAAAAGAAGGAAGGCAAGACGATCGCCGTCTACGACCTCGGCGGCGGCACCTTCGATATTTCCATCCTCGAGATCGGCGACGGCGTCTTCGAAGTGAAGTCCACCAACGGCGATACCTTCCTCGGCGGTGAAGACTTCGACATGCGTCTCGTCGAATATCTCGTTGCCGAATTCAAGAAAGACAACGGCATCGACCTGAAGAACGACAAGCTTGCCCTGCAGCGCCTCAAGGAAGCCGCGGAAAAGGCAAAGATCGAGCTTTCGTCCTCGCAACAGACCGAAATCAACCTGCCGTTCATCACGGCCGACGCTTCCGGCCCGAAGCACCTGACGCTGAAGCTGACCCGCGCCAAGCTCGAGAGCTTGGTCGACGACCTCGTCCAGCGCACAATCGCGCCCTGCAAGGCGGCTCTCAAGGATGCCGGCGTCACCGCGGCCGAAATCGACGAAGTCGTTCTGGTCGGCGGCATGAGCCGCATGCCGAAGGTGCAGGAAGTCGTCAAGCAGCTGTTCGGCAAGGAGCCGCACAAGGGCGTCAACCCCGATGAAGTCGTCGCTCTCGGCGCCGCCATCCAGGCCGGCGTTCTGCAGGGCGACGTCAAGGACGTTCTGCTCCTCGACGTGACCCCGCTGTCGCTCGGCATCGAAACGCTCGGCGGTGTCTTCACCCGTCTGATCGAGCGCAACACGACGATCCCGACGAAGAAGAGCCAGACCTTCTCGACTGCCGAAGACAACCAGCAGGCTGTCACCATCCGCGTTTCGCAGGGCGAGCGCGAAATGGCTGCCGACAACAAGCTGCTCGGCCAGTTCGACCTCGTCGGCCTGCCGCCGTCGCCGCGCGGCGTGCCGCAGATCGAAGTCACCTTCGATATCGACGCCAACGGCATCGTGCAGGTTTCGGCCAAGGACAAGGGCACGGGCAAGGAACAGCAGATCCGTATCCAGGCTTCCGGCGGCCTTTCCGACGCCGACATCGAGAAGATGGTGAAGGATGCCGAATCCCACGCCGCCGAAGACAAGAAGCGCCGCGAGGCGGTGGAAGCCAAGAACCAGGCCGAAAGCCTGATCCATTCGACGGAAAAGTCGCTCAAGGATTACGGCGACAAGGTTTCGGAAGCCGACCGCACCGCGATTTCGGATGCGATCGCCGCGCTGAAGACGGCATCGGAAGCCTCCGAGCCGGATGCCGACGACATCAAGGCCAAGACCCAGACCCTGATGGAAGTGTCGATGAAGCTCGGCCAGGCAATCTATGAAGCACAGCAGGCCGAAGGCGGCGCTGCTGCCGATGCCTCCGCGGAAGGCGGCGACAATGTCGTCGACGCCGACTACGAGGAAATCAAGGACGACGACCGCAAGAAGTCCGCGTAATCCGCGGCGGCGTGGTAATGCTTCAACACCTGATCCGGCTGCTCACCATGGCAGCCGGAAATCCATTTCCGGGGTTTAATCCTTAATGGCAAAAGCGGACTTTTACGAAACTCTGGGTGTAGCCAAATCGGCAGACGAGAAAGAGCTGAAGAGCGCCTTCCGAAAGCTGGCGATGAAATACCATCCGGACAAGAACCCGGATGACAAGGAAGCCGAGCGGAAGTTCAAGGAAATCAACGAAGCCTATGAGATGCTCAAGGACCCGCAGAAGCGGGCAGCCTATGATCGTTATGGCCATGCGGCCTTCGAACATGGCGGCATGGGCGGCGGTGGCGGCGGTTTTGCCGGCGGTGGCTTCTCCGACATCTTCGAGGATATTTTCGGCGAGATGATGGGCGGCGGACGTGCGCGCCAGCGCTCTGCAGGAGGCCGCGAGCGCGGCGCCGATCTTCGCTACAATATGGAAATAACGCTGGAAGAGGCCTTCTCCGGCAAGACGGCGCAGATCCGCGTTCCGACTTCGATCACCTGTGACGTCTGTTCGGGTTCGGGCGCCAAGCCCGGCACGCAGCCGAAGAACTGCGGCACCTGCCAGGGCACGGGCCGCGTGCGCGCCGCACAGGGCTTCTTCTCGATCGAGCGGACCTGCCCGACCTGCCACGGCCGCGGCCAGATCATTCCCGACCCGTGTCCGAAGTGCCACGGCCAGGGCCGGGTGACGGAGGAGCGTTCGCTCTCGGTCAATATTCCCGCCGGTATCGAGGACGGCACGCGCATCCGTCTGCAGGGCGAAGGCGAAGCCGGAACTCGCGGCGGACCGGCGGGCGATCTCTATATATTCCTGTCGGTAAAGCCGCACGAGTTCTACCAGCGTGACGGAGCCGATCTCTATTGCGCCGTCCCGATCTCGATGACGACAGCCGCTCTCGGCGGGACCTTCGACGTGGCGACGCTCGACGGCACCAAATCCCGGGTGTCAGTGCCTGAGGGCACACAGGCGGGCAAACAGTTCCGTCTCAAGAGCAAGGGCATGCCGGTGTTGCGTTCGGCGCAGACGGGTGACCTCTATATCCAGATTCAGATCGAGACACCACAGAAGCTCACCAAGCGCCAGCGCGAGCTGCTGCAGGAATTCGAGCAGATTTCCTCCAAGGAGAACAATCCGGAGTCGACGGGTTTCTTTGCCCGGATGAAGGAATTCTTCGAGGGCTGAGCGGCAATCAGGATATCCATTTCGAAAGCCGGGGACGCAAACGTTCCCGGCTTTTTTCGTCGCACCGACCCATTTTGGAACATGCGTCTGCAATGCCGGCCGATTTGTGCCGCATTGAGACGGCAGCGCTATGAAAGTCGACTGGCGTTAACGCAGCCGGATGATGGCGCTTGCAAGTTTTTCAAATGAATTCAGTCTCTGTCGCCAGCGCATTACCGGAGGATCGGAATCGGTTTTCGAGGGGTCAGGCGCAAGTAGAGTGACGGAGTGTCCTTGGCTTGTCCTGCCGGGCGCTGCGCTCTGTTCGGGAATAACCAAAGCAAGAGTAACTGCCATGGCGCCAGCCTTCTCCTCTCAGCATGACGATGTCGACGTTCTCGCCGGCGCCATTTACACATGGTGCGCCGAGCGCAACATCAAGCTTCGCAGCCAGCAAGGTCTTTCGATCGCCAATATCGCGATCGATCTCTATCATGCCGGCCATCAGACGCAAGACGACCTGCTGATGGCGCTGCACGAGCGCGAGTTTCACTGACGCATTCGTGATCGGACGCGGGTTGCTGCGGCGGGCTTCAGGCCTCTGATCCCGCTTGCTTCTCCGAGGAACCCCCAGGCGAGAACAAGCGATCCGCAAGCGCTTCATCCAGACCTTCAGATAAACGAAGACGCTGATTACCAGCATCAAGCGGCGTTTTCGGCCACCTGTGCACTCATGAGGGCGAGAATGGTCTTGACCGCTTCCTTGCCTGCGGGCGAATTCAGCTTGTCGTAACTCAAGGCCAGCGCATAGGCGTCGGGGCTGAGCTCGATGCGGTTGCCAATTTGCGGCACATCGGTTCCTTCAAAAAGGACGGAAATCTCGACATCGAGAAACACGGCGATCTGGTGCAGCTTGCTGGCGGAAACGCGGTTCGTTCCCTTTTCATATTTCTGGACCTGCTGGAAGGTCAGTCCGAGTGCTTCACCAAGCTCGAGTTGGGAAACACGGCGAATGGCGCGAAGCTGCCTTATGTTGCGACCAACGATAATATCAACCGGATCTGGCACTTCTTCTTTCTCTCATACACAAACGTTTCATTTACCATATCGTTTCCGCCGAATAACTCAACCCAGCAGTTGCAAAATTCAACCGACTTTTTCTGGGCTTTACGTTACGTAAGCGGCTTCGAACCGATGTCGAAAAACCCCTGCTGTCCAGGCGGTTCGAAGGCGACGGCAATGGCCGTCGGTGGTGAAGCATGCGGTGTCGGATCACCGTCGAGGCGGTTGTATTTTCAGGGAATTCAGAAAAAAGCGTACCGAAAGGTTCCGGAATAAGCCCTCGTTGACAGAGCATTCGGCAACGTCCTTCTGCCTATTTTGCGTCTGAACCGTGGCAACCGAGCCGCAAGCCTTGCCATCGACGCGCCTTCGGCTTAGCTGTCACGCTTCACCAACCTGGACATGCGATGCCGCACAAGGTTTCTCTTTCCCGTCTGAAGCTGACAGACTTCCGTAATTATGCGGCGGCGAGCCTTACACTCGACGGTCGGCATGCCGTACTGACGGGAAACAACGGCGCCGGCAAGACCAATCTCATGGAGGCCGTCTCGCTGCTTTCGCCTGGCCGCGGCCTGCGCCGCGCAGCCTATGGCGACATTACCCGGGTCGGCGCGGTCGGCGGATTTTCGATCTTTGCCGCCGTGGACGGCATGGAGGGCGAAGTCGAGATCGGCACCGGGATCGAAACCGGCGAGGAGAGCACCGCGCGCAAGCTGCGCATCAACGGCACGCCGGCAAAAACCGCCGACGAGCTGACAGATCATCTGCGGCTTCTCTGGTTGACACCAGCGATGGACGGACTCTTTACCGGCACCTCCTCAGACCGGCGTCGCTTTCTCGACCGGCTGGTGCTGTCGCTCGATCCCGCTCACGGCCGCCGCGCCAGCGATTTCGAGCGCGCCATGCGCAGCCGCAACAAATTGCTGGATGAAGGCCGCTTCGACCCGTCCTGGCTTGCCGGCATCGAGGAGCAGATGGCAAGCCTCGGCATCGCCATGGCACTGGCCCGCCAGGAGATGCTCGGCCTCCTAACCCGGCTGATCGAGGAATCACGCGAAAATTCCCCCTTCCCCTCGGCGTCGCTGCAGCTCTCGGGTTTCATGGATGGCCAGTTCTCGCGCCCCTCGGTCGATCTCGAGGACGACTATGCGGCGATGCTGGCGGAGAGCCGTTACCGGGACGCCGGCGCGGGACGCACGCTGGAAGGGCCGCACCGGGCCGATCTGATCGTGCACCACCGCGAGAAGGCGATGGAGGCGGAGCGGTGTTCCACCGGCGAGCAGAAGGCGCTGCTTGTCGGGTTGGTGCTTGCGCATGCGCGGCTCGTCGGCAATCTCACCGGCCATGCGCCGATCCTGCTGCTCGACGAGATCGCCGCGCATCTCGACGAAGGCCGCCGCGCCGCGCTGTTCGACCTCATCGACGGGCTCGGCGGACAGGCTTTCATGACCGGAACCGATCGGGCGATGTTTTCGGCGCTCGGCGAAAGGGCGCAGTTCTTTTCCGTCGCAGAGGGAAGGGTGTTCGAATGACAGAGGCAGCTTTTCCCGGTGTCCGGGGTCATGCTAAGATCGGCGCCATGGAACCTCTCGGCCCGGATGAAATCGCCCGGTATCACCGACACATCCTGCTGCCCGAGATCGGCGGCGCAGGACAGCAGAAATTGAAGGCCGCCCGGGTGCTCGTCATCGGCGCCGGCGGTCTCGGCGCGCCGATCCTGCAATATCTTGCCGCAGCCGGTGTCGGCACGCTCGGCATCGTCGATGACGACCGGGTGTCACTAGCCAACCTGCAGCGCCAAGTGATCCATGATTCCGGCACGATCGGCGAGCTCAAGACCGAGAGCGCTGCCCTTGCCATCGCCAGACTTAACCCGCATGTCCGGCTCATCCGCTTCGAGGAGCGCTTCTGCGGGGACACCGCCCGCCGCCAGTTGTCCGGCTTCGATCTGCTGATCGACGGTTCCGACAATTTCGACACACGTTATGCCGCCGCCGATGCGGCGGAAGAAGCACGCATCCCCCTCGTCACCGGCGCCGTCGGGCGTTTCGATGGCTCGCTGACCGTTCTCAAGCCCTATGAGAGTGCCGAGGACGGCACGCCCAATCCCGGTTATCGCGACCTGTTTCCGGAGGCGCCGCCGGCGGGAGTGATCCCCAGCTGTGCCGAGGCTGGCATCATCGGTGCGCTGACCGGCGTCATCGGCACGATGATGGCCATGGAGGCGATCAAACTCGTCACCGGCGCCGGCGAGCCGCTGGTCGGGCGGCTGCTGCTCTACGACGCACTGTCGGCCCGGTTCGACACGGTCCGCTACCGGCGGCGGCGCCCCCGGCAGAGGCAGGCCGGATGACGATCGTCCGTCTCGACCAGGCCTTCACGCGCTGGGACGAGCTGCTGGCGCTCATCCTCGCCGCCTTCGCCCCGATGAATGGCAGGATCGATCCGCCATCCTCCGCACTTAAGCTGACGACGGAGTCGCTCGCCGAAAAGGCCAGGGCCGAGATCGGTCATGTCGTCATCGACGATGACAGGCTGATTGGCTGCCTCTTCCTGCGGCCGGAGGCCGATTGCCTCTATATCGGCAAGCTTGCCGTTCTTCCGGGCCTGCAAGGCAAGGGCCTCGGCAAGCGGCTGCTGATGGTTGCCGAGGAGACGGCCGCAGCGCTCGGTCTTTTTGCTTTGCGGCTGGAGACACGTATCGAGCTCACGGAAAACCACGCAGTCTTTGCCGCCTGGGGATTTACCAGAACCGCGGAAAAGGCGCATTCCGGCTTCGCCAGAACGACCTTCGTCGAGATGCGAAAGGCCCTTCCGCTCCCGGTTCACCTCGCCTGAGCTCCAGCCATCAACGGCCGGGCAACACCCGGTTGGGCGGCCTGTGGCCGTCGATGAAGGTGCGGATATTGATGATGACCTTGTCGCCCATGTCGATACGGCCTTCGATCGTCGCCGAACTCATATGCGGCAGCAGCACGACCTTGCCCTCATTGGCGAGCTTGACCAGCTTCGGGTTGACGGCCGGCTCATTTTCGAAGACGTCGAGACCGGCACCGGCGATCTTGCCCTCCCTCAGGCACTTGATCAGCGCTGTTTCGTCGACCACATCGCCGCGCGCGGTGTTGACGATGTAGGCCGTCGGCTGCAAGAGCGCGAGCCGGCGCGCCGAGATCAGATGGAAGGTTGCCGGGGTCGACGGGCAATTGATCGAAACGATGTCGACGCGGGCGAGCATCTGGTCGAGGCTTTCCCAATAGGTCGCTTCCAGCTCGTCCTCGACGGCCGGATTGACGCGCTTGCGGTTGTGGTAGTGGATCGAAAGGCCGAAAGCCTTGGCGCGGCGGGCGACCGCCGTGCCGATTCGCCCCATGCCGACGATGCCGATGCGCTTGCCGTGAATGCGCCGGCCGAGCATCCAGGTCGGAGACCAGCCGGCCCATTCGCCCGGCTTGTCGGTCAAAACGCGCGCCCCTTCGCCGAGCCGTCTCGGCACCGCGAGAATCAGCGCCATCGTCATGTCGGCGGTATCCTCGGTCAGGACGTTCGGCGTGTTGGTGACGGTGATGCCCTTGCGGGCCGCCGCCTCGACGTCGATATGGTCGGTGCCGTTGGAGAAGCTCGCAATCAGCTTCATCTGCGGTCCCGCCTCATCGATCAGCGCCGCGTCGATGCGATCGGTGACGGTCGGAACCAGCACGTCAGCCGTTCTCACGGCGGCGATCAGCTCGGGAACGGAACGCGGCGCGTCGTCGATATTGAGCTCGGCATCGAAGAGCTCCCGCATTCGGGTTTCGACGGCATCCGGCAGCTTGCGGGTGATGTAGACCTTCGGTTTTTTCTTCGCTGTCATGGCTGCCTGCGGTGCCTTGTTCAGAGGTCTTTAACCAAGAGGGGTGATAATTTTCCCATTCCGGGCAATTTCTACCAGACCCGCACGCGAAGACAAACAAAACTCGTGGTGCAGCCGGGGAATGTCAACGCCCGGAGCGCGTGCAGGTTTAGCCTGGCCCGCGAATTCGAGCAAACGGAAACCTCCATGCGCAGCAAAGTCCTGAAGTCCTGCCTCGTTCTTGCGATTGCTCTGGCCACATCGGTGGGCACCCTGGAATTTGCTCATGCGCAAGCGGCCAAGGGGCCGAGCGGCCTGCCGTTGCCGCGATTCGTCACATTGAAATCCAAGCGCGTCAACCTGCGCATTGGCCCGGGAACGGAATACGCCGTTTCGTGGATGTATCTGAAATCCGGCCTGCCCGTGGAAATCATCCAGGAATACGACAACTGGCGTCGCATCCGTGATGCCGACGGCACTGAAGGCTGGGTCAACCAGTCGCTGCTATCGGGTCAGCGTGCCGCGATTGCCGCGCCCTGGATGAAGACGAAGGGCAAGGGCGTCTATGTCAATCTGCGCCGCGACGCGCAGCCCTCCGCCTCGATCGTCGCCAAGCTGGAACCCGGTGTGATGGTGACGATCGGCGAATGCAACGGCGACTGGTGCCACGCAGAAACCGACGGCGCCACGGGCTGGGTGGCGCAGTCGGAGATCTGGGGCGCCTATCCCGGCGAAGCCTTCAAATAAGCCCTGCCTGTTTGGCGGCCTCGGACAGCGAGGTCATCGGGCGAGGCCCGATCTGCTGGATGACGATGCCGGCGGCAAGACAACCGAGCTTGCCGCAATCCTCCAGGGACCGTCCCTGCGTATAGCCGTAAAGGAAGCCCGAGGCGAAGAGATCGCCGGCGCCCGTCGTATCCACCACTTCCCTGATCTTGATCGCATCGACGTAATAACGCTCGCGGCCCTTCAGGATGACGGCGCCGTCCTCGCTCATCGTCACCGCGGCGATCTTGCAATCGGCGGCGATCCGGTTCAGCGCCTCTTCGAAATCATCGGTCTCGTAAAGCGACAGTGCCTCCTGGCGATTGGCGAAGACGATGTCGACCTTGCCGGACCGCATCAGGTCGAGGAATTCGCCACGATAGCGCCCGACGCAGAAGCTGTCGGACAGCGTCATCGACATTTCGCGGCCGTTTTCATGGGCGATGCGGGCACAATCGAGAATCGCTTCCTTGGCGCGCGGCGGATCCCAGAGATAGCCTTCGAAATAGGTGACCTTGGCGTCGGCGACGACATCGGCCTCGACATCCTCGGGGCCGAGTTCGACGCAAGCGCCGAGATAGGTATTCATCGAGCGTTCGCCGTCCTCGGTGACGAAGATCATCGAACGCGCCGTCGGCGGAAAGGTGCCCTTCGGCTGCGTCTGGTAATGGACGCCCTGGGCACGGATGTCGTGCGTGAAGATCTCGCCGAGCTGATCGGCAGCGACATTGCCGAAATAGGCGGCCTTGCCGCCGAGGTTAGCCACGCCCGCCGCCGTGTTGCCGGCGCTGCCGCCTGAGGCTTCGAGCGCCGGTCCCATGCGCGAATACAGAAGTTCGGCGCGTTCGGCATCGATGAGGTTCATCGCCGCCTTGGTGATCTGGTTGTCAATGAGGAACTGGTCGTCGCAACGTGCAATGATATCCACGATCGCGTTGCCGACTGTCAGAACATCGAATCTTGTCATGAAATGGGGAGTCCCGGATTTGTGATAGCCGGGATCCGGTCTTAGCGAAATTTCCGCGGTTTGGAAGGATAAATGGTGAATGCGCATCTATTCTTCGCAAAAGTGCCGCTTCTTCGTCATGCCCATGTCATCTTCGAAATCTACAGATGCTCGCAAGAAGACCGGCATGAGCAGCTTCCAGTTGCAGCCGGGCGTACGAGGGATGATCCCTTCGATCTTCCCGGCGCGATGCTGACCACGGATGAACTGGCAGTTTCGTGATCCGGATATCCGGCAGGGGCCGGAGCGGAAAAGCGGGCTGTGCCCGCTTTTTTTGCTTTGCTGATGGCTCAACTGCCGGATTGGCGGGTGTTTGCCTTTTCAATCCGGACGGTTTGCTGGTAGAGGTGAGACCTCCCGCGCAAAGCAGCCTCTTCCATGTCAGCCATCATTCTCGACGTCCTTCCCATCTTCATCCTGATTCTCATCGGCTGGGTGATCGTTCGCAGCGGCTTGATGGCGTCGAATGTCGGTGACGCGCTCAGCGAATTCGTCTTCAAGATCGCCGTGCCGCTTCTGCTCTTCCGCACCATCGCCGAAGCCGACTTCCACGGCGCCTCCCCTTTCCGGCTCTGGATCGTCTATTTCTCCGGCGTCGCCATCACCTGGACCGCCGGGCATATCGCCGCCACGCGGCTTTTCGGCCGCGATGAACGGATCGGCGTTCTCGCCGGGGTTTCCTCAGCCTTTGCCAACAACGTCTTCATCGGGCTGCCGCTCGTTCAGCGGACCATTGGCGACGAAGGTCTGGTGGCGCTATCGATCCTGCTTGCCGTGCATCTGCCTGTCATGATGGTCGCCGGAACAGTGCTGATGGAGCACGCAGAGCGCAAGATCGCCGGTAAAAGCGACCGCAGCATAGTGTTCGTGCTTCGCCAGATCGCCATCAATCTCATACGCAATCCGCTGGTGATCGGGCTGGCGGCCGGCATGGCCATGCATCTTTCCGGCCTTACCATGACGGCGACGCTGGCGACGGTCGTCAATCAGATCGCCGGCATTGCCGGCCCGGCGGCGCTGATCTCGCTGGGGATGGCGCTGGAGAGGTACGGCGTCTCCGGCAATTTCGGCATTGCCAGCGTGACTTCGGGCCTGAAGCTGCTGCTGCTGCCGGGTTGCGTTTGGGCGGCGAGCCATCTCCTCGGCCTCAGCCCTGCATGGACGGCCGCGATCGTGCTGACCTCATCGGTGCCGACAGGCGTCAACGCCTGGCTGATCGCCAACCGGTTCGGCATCGGCCACAGCCTCGCCGCCTCGACGATCACGGTAACGACCGCGCTCGGCGCCATCACGGTCTCACTCTGGGCCTATTTCCTCGGCGCCTGAGCGTGTCGCGCAGAAGGTGCAGCAAAAAGCCCGGCTCACCGGCCGGGCTTTGAACAGTATGCGATTGTGCTGCGTTCACTGCGTTGCGGTATTCGGATCCGGCAGCGGTACCGGCGAATCGGCGAGCGTGTGCAGGTAAAGGATGACGTTGGCGCGATCCTGATCCTTCGCCAGGCCCGCGAAGCCCATCGCGGTGCCGGGAACATCCTTCTTCGGCGCCAGCAGGAACTTGTTGAGGAATTCGAAGGTCCATTTTTCGCTGCCGCCCTTCGAAAAATCCTTCATCGCGGAGGAATAGGCGAAGCCTTCATGCGAGGCGATCGGGCGATCTACGACACCAAAGAGGTTAGGACCGACCTTGTTCGGTCCCCCTTTGGTGGCGTCATGACAGGCCTGACACTTCTTGAAGACCGCTTCGCCGGCCTTGGCGTCTGCAGAGGCAAGCAATTGTGCGATCGGAACGGCCGCGGCAGGCGCAGCTTCACCATCGGCGGTGGGCGCCTCTTCGGCAACGATCGCGAAACCTTCCTTTTCCGGCGCTTCGGAATGGAAGATCCCCTCGGACGCGATGGAGACCGACATCAGAACGAAAATCGTTCCGAGCAGCGCCCCCACGGCCGTATTGACGTATGAATTCATCTGCAATGCTCCCCTTGCAGCCGGCAGACCAGAACCGGACCATCTTGAAATCGCGCGGAACCTATGTCTTTTGGCGGATCGTTGCAACTGTCTAAATGGTCTAGTGCGTGAGACTTTTTGACACTTTTCAGCCCGGAATAGAAGGCCCGAACAATGCGTGATTCAAATTTAGACGACGTGCTCGTGCTGATCCCGGCGCGCATGGCCTCCACCCGGCTTCCGGGCAAGCCGCTCGCCGACATTTGCGGCCTGCCGATGATCGTGCAGGTGGCGATGCGCGCGCGCGAGGCGGCGATCGGCCGCGTCGTCGTCGCCGTCGACGACCAGCAGGTGCTCGATACGATCGCCGCCGCCGGCTTCGAAGTCGTCATGACCAGCAAGGATCACCAATCGGGCTCGGACCGGATCTTCGAAGCGCTGACGAAGGTCGATCCCGATGCAAAGGCGAAAATCATCGTCAACGTCCAGGGCGACCTGCCGACGATCGAACCGGAAACCGTACGGGCGGCTTTGCGCCCTCTCGACAACCCGGCGGTCGATATCGGAACGCTGACGACCGAAATCGACAATGAGCCGGACAAGACCGCTCCGCACATCGTCAAGATCGTCGGTTCTCCCGTCTCCGACACGCGTCTGCACGCGCTTTATTTCACAAGGGCGACCGCGCCTTCCGGCAAGGGGCCGCTCTACCACCATATCGGCCTCTATGCCTATCGGCGCGCGGCGCTGGAACGGTTCGTCGCGCTCGGTCCCTCGACGCTCGAAAAGCGCGAATCACTGGAACAGCTCAGGGCGCTGGAGGCCGGCATGCGCATCGACGCCGAGATCGTTGACACGGTTCCGCTCGGTGTCGATACTTCCGCCGACCTCGAAAAGGCACGGCGCATCCTCTCCGCAAAGTCGAACTGACGGAATCACCCCATGAATATCAAGACCAACAGGATCGCCTTCCAGGGTGAGTTCGGCGCCAATTCCGACATGGCCTGCCGTGACATGTTTCCGACCATGGAGCCGCTGCCCTGCCAGACATTCGAGGATGCGTTCACCGCGGTTGACAATGGTGATGCCGATATCGCGATGATCCCGATCGAAAACACGATTGCCGGGCGCGTCGCCGATATCCACCATCTGCTGCCGGAATCGCGGCTGCACATCATCGGCGAATATTTCATGCCGATCCGCTTTCAGCTGATGGTGCTTCCGGGGGTAACCAAGGACGAGATCCGCACGGTACACAGCCACATCCATGCGCTCGGCCAGTGCCGCAAGATCGTGCGGGCCCACGGCTGGAAGCCCGTGATCGCCGGCGATACGGCGGGGGCGGCAAAGCTCGTCAAGGAAACCGGTGATCGCTCGATGGCGGCGCTTGCGCCGCGGCTTGCCGCCGATCTCTACGGACTGGAGATCGTCGCCGAAAATGTCGAGGATACGGAAAACAACGTCACCCGTTTCGTCATCCTGTCCCGCGACGAGGAATGGGCGCAGCGGAGCTCGGCGGAGGAAAAGGTCGTCACCACCTTCGTCTTCAACGTCCGCAACATCCCGGCCGCGCTCTACAAGGCGCTCGGCGGTTTTGCCACCAACAATATCAACATGACGAAGCTGGAGAGCTATCAGCTCGGCGGAAAATTCGTGGCGACGCAATTCTACGCCGATATCGAAGGCCATCCGAACGACCCGAATGTTCGCCGGGCATTGGAGGAACTGCGCTTCTTCTCGGAGAAGGTACGCATCCTCGGCGTCTACAAGGGGCATGCGATGCGAGGCCTGCTTTAGCACAGGCCTCGCGAGTGACCGGGATCATTTATCCGGCTCGCAGACTCTGAGGCGATGACCGTCCGGATCGAGCACGACGAAGGTCGGGCCGAAATCCAGTTCGGTCAGTTCTTGGGCGATCGGCAGGCCACGCTGGCGCCAGTCCTCATAGTGGTTGGCGACGGCGTTTTCCCCCGCCACCATGAAAGCCACCTCGCCGCGGTTGCCGATGGCCGACGGTTGTGGCTCGACCTTGCTGCGCCGCCAGAGACCGAGCGTGAAGCCGCCATCAAGCGGGAAGGCGACGAAATTCGGCGCCTCCACAGCCGGTTCACGGTTCAAGAGGTTGCGGTAGAAGCCGGCGCTTTCGGCCGGGTCCTTGACGTAGAGGATTATCAGATTGGGGCTGGTCATTTCGGTTCTCCCGTTGCTGCAGTTTGGTTTGCGATAGGCCTATTGCTGCCAATTCATGGCAGCAGGAAACAAAAGGCGCCGCAAAAGCAACGCCCCGTTCTCGTCAGGTGGATGAGTTGGACAATCAGATAGCTTAGAGTGCGAACCGGTCCTGGTGGCGCGGGCTGCGTCCATCCATGAAGCCGAGGTCGCGCTTCCGGTGATCCGGTACCGCCTCGATATCGAGGCTGGTATGGTTTGCCGCGCCAATCCGAAGGACTTTCATGACCAGGCGCAGCAGGCCGGAGTGCGCCGACTGCCGAACGTCTGCAAAAGTTTCGGCCGAAATAATGTCTGCAAAACTATCGGAGGCGAAGCGCTCGCCGGCCGGTTGAATGACTGGAGGCGTTACCATGATCAGTGCTCCTTCCCAAGCGCATCGGCACGATGCACAGAACCTGGATGCCACTGCGTCCTTTGCCCGTCCGAAGACGCGCGGCGCTGTGGTGAATTGAGACTGATAATAACGCTACCTGCTGACAGTTTATGGCAGCAGCAATTCAGGTCTCCAGCGGCACGTCCTGCGTCTCGCGCCACTCCTTGAGGAGCACGGTGCGGCGGCGTGGATACCGCGTCTCATGGACCGCCATATCAATGATGCGATCCGTGCGAAAATGGCGGAAATCCTGGCGCAGCTCGCACCAGGCCATGATGATGCGCACATGCTCGAAATAGCCGAGAGCGAAGGGCCAAACGCGGCGGCGGGAAATTCGGCCCTGCTCGTCGCCATAATGCAGTTCGAGGACACGCTCCAGGCGGATGGCCCTGCGGATGGCCGAAACGTCGGCCTTGTCCTCGTCCTGGCGCTTGCGGCCAACGAAGAGTGTCGCCGAATCGACCATTTCACGCATATCGGCCGGCAGCACGGCGGCGATCTTGGCGAGCGCGTCGGCGCCGGCGCCGGCAAGCCGTGGCTCGGCGGCGCGGGCCACCCAACGCGAGCCGAGCACCAAGGCTTCCAGCTCTTCCTCGGAAAACATCATCGGCGGCAGCATGAAGCCTGGCTTCAGCACGTAACCGATGCCGGCTTCGCCTTCGATCATCGCGCCCTGGGCCTGCAGGCTGGCTATATCGCGATAGAGCGTACGCAGGCTGACGCCGGTCTCTTGGGCAAGCACGGTACCGGTCACCGGCCTGCGATAACGCCGAAGCGTCTGGAGCAGCGTCAGCAGCCGTTCCGAACGGGCGACGGGCATGGCACTAGCGCTTCCACTCCACCCAGTCGCGCATTAGGCGGTGGGCGATCGCGCCCTTCGGCGGCGAGGCCTTGCCGTTGGCGCCTGGGCGATCCAGCATCTCCAGCGTTTCCTCGCGGGTGAACCAACGGCAATCCTCCAATTCGGTTTCATCGCGCTTGATTTCGGTCGATTTCGCTTCGGCGTAACAGCCGATCATCAGCGAATGCGGCATCGGCCAGGGCTGCGAGGCGTGGTAACGGATGCGGCCGGTACGGATGCCGGATTCCTCAAGCGTTTCGCGGCGGACGGCGCTCTCGATGGTCTCGCCAGGTTCGACGAAACCGGCAAGGCAGGAATACATGCCGGGCGCAAAATGCGGGCTGCGGCCAAGCAGGCAGAGGTCGCGGCTCTCGTCGACCGTCAGCATGATGACGACAGGATCGGTGCGAGGAAAGATCATGTGTTCGCAGGCGGCGCAGACACGTTTGTAGCCGCCGATGTGGATTTCCATCGCCGAACCGCAGCGGCCGCAGAAACGGTTGTCGCCGTTCCAGCGGATCAGGCTTGCCGCCTGAGCGAATTCGCCGAGCAGCACCTCGTCGATCAGCATTTCGCGAAACAGGGTTCGGCCGTCGGCGGGCTTGTATTGGCTGGCAAGGTCCTCGACGTCGACGCCGACGGGAACGGCAAGACGCGGCTCGCCGGTCTTGCGGTAGCCCAGAAGCACCGTCTCGTCCCAATCCGGCTGCAGCTCCTGCAGCTCGTAGCGGGCAAATAGCGGGTCGAGCACTTGGCCGTCATGCTTCAGCACCAGCTTGTCCCTGGCAAAGGCGAAGATATGGGTGCCGTCCTTGGCCAGCGCCCTTTCGACGGACTGTTCGTCGCGATGCTCGGAATCGCGATTGAGATCGTTGGCGGCAAAGGCAGTGAGATTGCTGGGTTCCGGATGTGGCACATCCGAATCGAAAAGCGAATGACTCATGATGAAAGGGCTTCCCGCAGCTTTGCTGTGAATTCGTCTCTCTTTCCGTCCTCGTAGGGTTCAGCGGGCCCGAAGCCCCAGACGGGACCCGGCCAGTTGGCATCGCCTTCGAAGCGGGCAATGACATGAACATGAAGCTGGCGGACGATATTGCCAAGAGCCCCAACATTGATTTTTGTCGCGCCGGTGATGTCCTTCAAGGCCTTGGCGACCATCTCCGTCTCGAAGGTGAGCAGCACCTGGTCGAGCGGCGTCAGCTCGAATATTTCGGTAATGTCAGCTCGGCGAGGCACGAGAATGAGCCAGGGCCAGCGGGCATCCTTCGACAATCTGAGATCACAGAGGCCGGTGACCATGATGCTGATGCTGTCGTTTTCCAGCCGAGGGTCGAGCGTAAAGCCGTTCAAGGGGCATTCCTCCTGTCTTTTCCTAGGACTAGCAGTTTTTTATCATGTTGGCTTGCTTTTGATGACGATATTGCCGATATGTGCATCCGGGAGGTTGGTGGTGGACGAGCCACTCGCCAACCGGGTCAGGTCCGGAAGGAAGCAGCCCTAACGAGCCCGGCACGGGTCATCGTGCCAGCCTCCCACCTTCTCTCCACGAAATGCCCGAAGATCCGGGCGACAAGCAGGACGATGAGCGACAGCGAGCGACAATCACAAGATGCCGCCTCGACGGGCACCGGATACCGGGTGCTGGCTCGCAAATACCGCCCCAAGGATTTTACGGACCTGATGGTCGGCCAGGAGCCGATGGTCCGCACGCTCACCAATGCCTTCGAGACCGGCCGCATCGCCCAGGCCTACATGCTGACCGGCGTGCGCGGCGTCGGCAAGACGACGACGGCGCGCATCCTGGCGCGGGCGCTGAACTACAAAAGGCCAGACGTCGACAAGCCGACGATCGATCTGCGTGTGCCCGGCGAGCACTGCCAGGCGATCATGGAGGGCCGGCATGTCGACGTGATCGAGATGGACGCCGCGTCGCACACCGGTATCGACGATATAAGAGAGATCATCGAACAGGTGCGCTACCGGCCGGTTTCGGCGCGCTACAAGGTCTATATCATCGACGAAGTGCACATGCTGTCGACGCAGGCCTTCAACGGGTTGTTGAAGACTCTAGAAGAGCCGCCGGAGCATGTGAAGTTTATCTTCGCCACCACCGAAATCCGCAAGGTGCCGATTACCGTGCTGTCGCGCTGCCAGCGCTTCGACCTGCGCCGCATCAGCGCATCAGATCTCGTCGGGCTGTTTACGACGATCGCGGCCAAGGAGGGCATCGAGGCGGAAGCGGACGCGCTGGCGATGATCGCGCGCGCTGCCGAAGGCTCTGCGCGCGACGGCCTGTCGCTGCTCGACCAGGCAATCGCCCACGGCGCCGGCGCCGTGCAGGCGGAAGCGGTGCGCGGGATGCTCGGCCTTGCCGATCGCGCCCGGATCGTCGATCTCTTTGAGCACATCGTCAAAGGTGATGTGGCGGCCGCGCTCGGCGAGTTCCAGAGCCAGTACGAGGCCGGCGCCAATCCGGTGGTCGTGCTCACCGATCTTGCCGACTTCACCCATCTGGTAACGCGGCTGAAATATGTGCCGGATGCGGCAAACGACCCCTCGCTCAGCGAAATCGAGCGTACCAAGGCGGCGGAACTGGCCAAGGGCGTCGCCGTGACAACGCTGTCTCGCATCTGGCAGATGCTGCTGAAGGGCATTCCGGAAACGGAAGGCTCGTCGCGTACGGCGGGTGCCGCCGAAATGGTGCTGATCCGGCTTGCGCATGCCGCCCATCTGCCGGCGCCTGAGGATGCGGCGCGGCGGCTTGCCGAATTCTCCGGCGACAATACGGACCAGCGGCCCGCCTCGCCCTCCGGCAATGGCGGCGGCAACGGAACGCGGGTTCCCTATCAAAGCAGCGTTGTGGCTCGCGCTCCGGAGCCGACACCACGGCCGCAGCCCTCGGGGCCGACCGCGATGCTGCGTGCCGTGCCCAATCCGGAGCCACAGAATATCGGCCGCACCGAGGCCAAGCCTGTCGAGGCTCCGAAGCCGCTCGTGCGCATCAATTCGATCGGCGATATCGTCGACCTCGCGGGAGAAAAGCGCGACGTCAAGTTGAAGGCACTGGTGCGCAACTTCGTGCGGCCGGTCCGTCTCGAGCCCGGCCGGCTGGATGTGAACCTCATCGAAGGCGCGCCGAACACGCTGCTCAACGAGCTCGCCGTCAAGCTCAAGGAATGGACGGGAATCCACTGGATCGTCAGCACCAGCCGCGAAGTAGGCGGGCCGACGATGGTGGAGGCGGAGGCCAAGGCGCAGGAACAGCGCGTCAGCGATGCGCGTCAGGATCCCGATGTCGCGGCCATCCTGGCACATTTCCCGGGTGCGAAAATTATCGACGTGCGCGTGCGGGCGCCCGAACTGGAAGAGGAAGGCGAGGCGGCACCGCCGGCTGCCGCCGAATCCGAAGAAGGCGACATCCTGCCCGGCGACGACATAGAATTTTAAATGTTTCAAGAAGGAGCGAGACGATGCGCGACATCATGGGCATGATGGGCAAAGTCAAGGAAATGCAGGCCAAGATGGAGCAGATGCAGGCGGAGATCGCCGAGCTGACCGCCGAAGGCAAGGCGGGCGGCGGCCTCGTCACCGTCGTCATCTCCGGCAAGGGTGACCTCAAGAGCCTGAAGATCGACCCCTCGCTGTTCAAGGAAGACGATGTCGAGATCCTCGAAGACCTGATCGTCGCCGCCCACAAGGACGCCAAGGACAAGGCCGAGGCGCTCGCCGCCGAAAAGACCAAGGCACTCACGGCAGGCCTGCCGATCCCGCCCGGCTTCAAGCTGCCGTTTTAATAGCAGGCAACTCGGTCTCAAAGGCGTTTCCGCTTTCTTCGAATTGCGGAAATACTCTATCTCTTTGTTTTCAAGCAATTCGCGGCGCAAAATCGGGCCATACTTTTGCTGGAATTGCTCTCATATTTTTCAGCAAGTAATTTCACAGATCTCATAAGGTTTTTCATGAAGATCGCCGGCGTTTTTCGCCTTTGCCTCGCCGCTGCCTTGGCCGCGCCGACGGCTGTCAATGCAAATCAATGCGATCCCAGCAAGCCTGTTTATGTCTTTGATCAATTCGATCAGGGCGACGACAAGATTTTCTACAAAATTCGTGATGGCGAACACCCATTCTTTGAGCAGCTAATACGATTCGAAACTTGGCGAAAATCCAAACTGGTGTGGTCTGTCGACGGCTCTGTAATATGCAGCGATGTCGTTGCGATGTGCGAATTGACCTTGGCCTCCTCCAATAAAAGTGACCCCGGCTCCGCGATCTACGACTGCTTCGAGGAGCTAAAGAAGGAGCAGGAGCAGGATACGCCGACAACAAAGATATCCTTTAAAATCCCCGTCACCGAGATTTCCACGAAGCATGAAACGTCCCATATCGCATTCGGCTTTTTGACTGCTCTCTCATTGGTGTGCAGCAAGCATATGGATATCCACGTTGAGCGGAAGGCTTTGCTGGTCGAAAACGAGCGCAAAGGTATGTTCCTGTTACCGCCTTTCGTACGGCGGGTTCCATGCTTGAAATGACTAGCGCCCACGCCGGCATGCTGGCGCTGCGGCTGTGATGAGCTGGTAAAAGCCCGCTCTTAGCGCTCAGCTTCCAGCATCCCACGCAGCTTGTAGTGGATAGGAGCGGCGAGATATCGTGACCGGTCCGCCTCCGAAAGCTGCCGGCCGAATGTTTTCATCAGCTCCGGCATCGTCACCTTTTCGCCTGGAAAGAGCTGATGCTCGATCGCCATTCCGGCCTCGGCAACGCCGCCGCGGATGACGCGGCAGTAGATGCCGGGGCGGGCCGCCAAGGTATAGCGTTTGACGAATTTAGGATCGGTCATCCTGGCAGCGAAGGTGGCGCAGGGAATGCGGCATGCAGTGGCTTCGAGGATGAGATCGCCTGATGTGAACCGGTCGCCGACGGCGACGTCGCGGTTGTCGAGGCCCGAGATCACCAGGTTTTCGCCGAAGGTGCCGGGCTCGTATGGCCGGCCAAGCTCCTTGCTCCACCAGTCGAGCGTCAGCGATCCCTCGACATAAATCGCCTGATCGACGCCGCCATGGTGCTTGCGGTTGCAGATGGCATCGCCGACCAGCCCTTCCGCGTCGATCATCACCGCGCCATTGACGGACTGCTTGAAGATGCCGGTCTTGTAGCTCTTGCCGGCCAACCTTTCCGGATTGCCGACGCAGAGGGCCAGGATTTTCATGGGGCAGCCGATCCTTCCGCGATTCCGTTTTCGTTGCATATCAGTTAAGAACGGCGCATGGCAAAACGAGTCACTGGTCCCGAAATCGAAAAACTTATCCAGCTTCTGGCGAAGGTGCCGGGGCTCGGGCCGCGCTCGGCGCGCCGGGCGGCACTGCATCTGATCAAAAAGAAGGATCAGTTGCTGGGGCCGCTGTCGAATGCGATGGGCGAGGCCTATGACAAGGTGAAGATCTGCTCGCGCTGCGGCAATGTCGATACAACAGACCCCTGCACCGTCTGCACCGATACGCAGCGCGATCAGTCCGTCATCATCGTCGTCGAGGACGTCTCGGACCTCTGGGCGCTGGAGCGGTCGGGCGCGATGAACGCCGCCTATCACGTGCTCGGCGGCACGCTGTCGCCGCTCGACGGCATCGGGCCGGACGACCTCAACATCCGCGGGCTGATCGACCGCATCGGCGAAGGCGGCATCCGCGAACTGATCATCGCCGTCAACGCCACCGTCGAGGGGCAGACGACGGCGCATTACATTACCGACCAGTTGCAGGGACTCGACGTGAAGATTACGCGATTGGCGCACGGCGTACCTGTCGGGGGTGAACTCGACTATCTTGACGAGGGCACGCTGGCGGCGGCGCTGCGGGCGCGGACTGTGATATGAGGGGTTTGCTTATGCCGAAAGAGGGGGGTGTTCCACGACGACTGCGACTATTCGCGTTCGCTGCAATCACTGCCCTCCTCCCTCTCCCCTCATACGCAGCCCCATCAAAAGCCTATGTCGAGGCACAATTCCAAAAATGGGTGCAGAGCGACCTCTGGCCCGAGGCGAAGGCGGGCGGTGTTTCCGAGAAAACCTTCAGGGTCGCCTTCTCGGGCATCACGCTGAACTGGAACCTGCCAGATCTCGCCCCGCCCGGTTTCCCGCCGCCGAAGGAGCAGAAACAGACGCAGGCCGAATTTTCCTCGCCCGGTCCCTATTTCAACGAAGACCGGCTGAAGAAGCTCGCAGCGACAGGGCGCGGCTTTGCGGCGCAGTACAGCTCGACGCTGAAACGGATCGAAAAGGCTTATGGCGTGCCGGGCTCGATCGTGCTTGCCATCTGGGGCCGGGAGACAGGCTTCGGCGCCGCGAAGATCCCGGAATCGGCGATCGAAGTGCTGGCGACCAAGGCCTTCATGTCGACGCGCAAGGAGATGTTCCGCACCGAGCTGGTGGCGGCACTGCATATTCTCGACGGCGGCGACGTCGCGCCTTCCGATTTCAAGGGGTCTTGGGCCGGCGCGCTGGGGCAGCCGCAATTCATGCCAACGAGTTATCTGAAATATGCCGTGGATTTCGATGGCGACGGCCATCGCAACATCTGGACCTCTGTGCCGGATACGCTCGCCTCGATCGCTAACTATCTGGTCAAGAAGGGCTGGCAGCGCGATCGGGACTGGGGTTTCGAGGTTTCGATCCCCCAGGCAATCTCCTGCGCGCAGGAGGGACCTGATCTCGCAAAGCCGCTTTCGCACTGGGCCTCGCTCGGCATCGAGCGGATCTCCGGCAAAGCCTTTCCCTCAGGTGAGATGAAGGCCCAGGGCATGATGCTGGTACCGGCCGGCCGCGACGGTCCGGAATTCATCGTCACGCCGAATTTCTACATCATCAAGGAGTATAACAACTCCGACCTTTACGCCCTCTATATCGGCAATCTCGCCGACCGCATCGCCTCGAACGGCGGCGCCTTCGAGGGCCAGTGGGGCGATGTCGGCAAGATGCTGCGTTCGGATGTGGCCGCCATGCAGAAGGCGCTGGAGCGGCAGGGTTATGACGTCGGCGGCTCCGACGGCCTGCCGGGCTACAAGACACGGCGCTCGATCGGCGAGTGGCAGGCGAAGAACGGCATGAAGCCGACATGCTTTCCCGAAGCCAGCCTGAAGGGCAAACTGAAATAGCCGGCTTTAGAGGTTGCGCTTCAGTCCTTCATGGCTGGCGACAAAACCGAGCTTCTCGTAGAAGCGGATCGAGTCTTTTCGCGTCTTGTCCGATGTCAGCTGCACGAGGCCACAGCCACGCTCGACGCATTGGGCGACCGCCCATTCGATGAATTGGGCGCCGAGGCCGGCTCCGCGGAACTCTCTTGCAATACGCACGCTCTCGATCTGTCCGCGCCACATGCCCGTCCGGGAAAGGCCGGGAAGAAAACTCAGCTGCAGGCAGCCGACGACCTGGTCGGAGGCGTCGACTGCGACGGCCAGCAACTGGTTGGCGTCCGCCTCGATCGCCGCGAAGGCCGAGAGATAGCGCGCATCGACCGGATCGGAGACGATCTCCCTGGTGCTGCCGAGGTCGTCGTCGGCCACAAGCCTGATGATGGCGGCAAGATCGGATGGCCGGGCGAGCCTGAAACTGTGCATGGCTGCTCCCTCAATGATGCAGGTCGATCGGCGCTTTATGGAAGACATCGTCGCCTGGCGGGATGGCCTGGCGCTCGATCATGCGGTGGACATGGGGCGGGCCTTCGCCGCGATGGAGCGCACGCAGCCTATCGATGTTTTCGGCATCGGCCTGGGTGCGCCGCTGGTTGTGCCTAATATATTCGACCCAGGTCGGCGTATGGTAGCTTTCCGTCCACAACCCGGGATTTTCGAGATCGCGCATCAGCGCCCAATGCCGGGCGCCGTCGCGGATGCGGATGCGACGGCGCTCGCCCATCAGCGCCATGAATTCCGCCAGGTCGTCGTCGGCGATCTCGTAATCGACCTGGATGACGATCGGGCCGCTGCGCGGGGTGATGTCGAGACTCAAAGCCGGCGCGGTGAAGCGGTTCAGCGGATCGAGATTGAGCGAGGCGAAGGCCGGCATCGAAAACCGCAGGCCGATCGCAATGCCGAGCAGCAGGACGACCGACGCCATCAGCAGCGCATCGGCGACGCCATAGCGGTCCGCCGCGACACCCCAGAGCCAGCTGCCGCCGGCGATGCCGCCGAAGGTGACGGTCTGATAGAGCGACAGCGCACGTCCGACCACCCAGCGTGGCGTCGACAGCTGGACGATGGTGTTGAAGAGCGAAAGTGCGGAGACCCAGCAGGCGCCCGAAATGAGCAGCCCGGCAGACGTGAGGACGGCGCTCGGACTGAAGGCAGCGATGACGGCGCTTAGTGCAAAGCCGGCAAAGGCGAGGCGGATGATCGACTCGCTGGACAGCGCCTGGCGAATTCTTGCACTCAGCACCGCACCGCCGATCGCGCCGATACCGAAGGCGCCGAGCATGAAGCCATAGGTCAGCGGACCGCCGGCAACGAGATCGAGCGCGACGACCGGAAGCAGCGCCAGGATAGAGCTGGCGCCGATGCCGAAAATCAAGCCCCTGACCAGAACCTTTTCGAGATTGGGCGACATCGAGACGTAGCGCAAGCCGGCGAAGATGGCGCTGCCGAGCGCCTCCCGCGGCAGGGTCGAGACCGGTATGCTCGGCCGCCAGCGCAGCAGAGCGTAGATCAATGGGATGTAACTCAACGTGTTGACCGCGAACGCAGCGGCGGCACCCGCGGCCGCCACGATGGCGCCGCCAATCGCCGGGCCGACGCTACGGGTGATGTTGAAGCCCATGCTGTTCAGCGTGACGGCGCCCGGTAGGTCGGCGCGCGGCACCATGTCGCCAACCGAGGCCTGCCAGGAAGGATTGTTGAGCGCCGTGCCGCAGCCGATCAGGAAGGTGAAGAAGAGCAGCAGCCAAGGCGTGATCCAGCCGAGAAGGGCTGATGCCGTCAGCAGCGCCGACACCACGAGCATCATGCACTGCGCCGTCAGCATGACCCGGCGGCGGTCGTAATTGTCGGCGAGTGCGCCTGATACCAGGGAAAAGAGCATGATCGGCAGCGCCGTCGAGGTCTGAACCAGCGCGACCATATCCTCCGAAGCCGTGATGGTCGTCATCATCCAGGCAGCACCCACCGCCTGGATCAGGCCGCCGAAATTCGAGGAAAGGCTGGCAAACCAGATGGCCCGATAGGTATCGTGCCGCAACGGCGCCAATGTCGCTGAGCTGTAGGCCACGATTTCTCCGCTTTTGTTTTTGAGACCCCCGGCAATATATGCGGAAGACCTTCGCTGGCCATAGGCTCGTTCGCCCTGCCGGAAGCGAATTGGCGGAATTGGCCGCAGACCTTGCAATTTTGTAAAAACCCGACTATATGGCTCTCAAATTCTTGATCGCTTGATGAAGAGTGGGCCGCAAGGACCCGCTCTTTTTTATTAGCTCGATCGCCTGAACAGCATGAAATTGCGAGGAGCGCACCGCTTGTCGGACATGACGAACGCAGACAACGAACTTGAGCCGCGACTGATTACCGAAACCGGGCTCGACCAGCGTCTTGCCGATATCATCGAACCCGTGCTTGTCGGCATGGGCTTCCGGCTCATCCGCGTGCGCATGCTGAACCAGAACGGCGCGACCATGCAGGTCATGGCCGAACGCAACGACGGCACGATGACGGTTCAGGACTGCGAAGAAGTCTCGATGGCGATTTCTCCCGTCCTCGATGTGGAAGATCCGATCGATAAAGAGTATCATCTCGAGGTGTCTTCGCCCGGCATCGACCGTCCGATGGTGCGGAAATCCGATTTCGTCCGCTGGCAAGGCCACCTTGTGAAATGCGAGACGTCGATCATGATCGGCAATCGCAAGCGTTTCCGTGGCAAGATCGTCGAAGCCGACGCCGATGGTTTTACGCTTGAGCGCGACCAGATCGCCTATGGAGAAGAGCCGAAGGTCATCATTCCCTTTACGGCGCTCAGCGATGCGAAGCTCATTCTGACCGACGATCTGATCCGCGATGCACTGCGCGCCGACAAGCTGGCGAAAGCGCAGGCCGCGAACCAGAACGAAGCAGACGACCAGGAATAACCGATCAACAGACCGCTGCAGGGACGGGAACCCTGGAGTAAAGACGGAGAAACAAAACAATGGCAGTCAGTGCGAACCGGCTCGAACTTCTGCAGATCGCAGATGCAGTGGCGCGCGAAAAGGTCATCGACCGCGAGATCGTGCTTGCCGCAATGGCCGATGCCATTCAGAAGGCGGCACGCTCGCGTTACGGCACCGAGTCCAACATCCGCGCCGACATCAATCCGAAGACCGGCGAAATCCGGCTGCAGCGCCTGCTCGAAGTTGTCGAGAAGGCCGAGGATTATTCGACGCAGATCCCGCTCGAGCTCGCCCGCGACCGCAACCCCGACGCCGCCCTCGGCGATTTCATCGCCGATCCACTGCCGCCAATGGATTTCGGCCGCATCGCAGCGCAATCCGCCAAGCAGGTGATCGTGCAGAAGGTGCGTGAAGCCGAACGCGACCGCCAGTTCGACGAGTTCAAGGACCGCGTCGGCGAAATCGTCAACGGCACCGTCAAGCGCGTCGAATACGGCAATGTCATCGTCGACCTCGGCCGCGGTGAAGGCATCATCCGCCGTGACGAAATGATCCCGCGCGAGAACGTGCGCTATGGCGATCGCGTCCGTGCCTACGTCTATGATGTCCGCCGCGAGCAGCGCGGCCCGCAGATCTTCCTGTCGCGCACGCATCCGCAGTTCATGGTGAAGCTGTTCACCATGGAAGTGCCGGAAATTTACGACGGCATCATCCAGGTGAAGTCGGTCGCCCGCGATCCGGGCTCGCGCGCCAAGATCGCCGTGATCTCGAACGACAGCTCGATCGATCCGGTCGGCGCCTGCGTCGGTATGCGCGGTTCGCGCGTCCAGGCAGTCGTCGGCGAGCTCCAGGGCGAGAAGATCGACATCATTCCGTGGAGCCAGGACCCGGCGACCTTCGTCGTCAACGCCCTGCAGCCGGCCGAAGTCGCCAAGGTCGTTCTCGATGAGGATGCCGAGCGTATCGAAGTGGTTGTTCCCGACGAGCAGCTGTCGCTTGCGATCGGCCGCCGCGGCCAGAACGTCCGCCTCGCCTCGCAGCTGACCGGCTGGGACATCGACATCATGACGGAAGCCGAAGAATCCGAGCGCCGTCAGAAGGAATTCAACGAGCGCACCAACCTGTTCATGGATTCGCTCGACGTCGACGAGATGGTTGGTCAGGTTCTGGCGTCGGAAGGTTTTGCCGCCGTCGAGGAACTGGCCTATGTCGATCTCGACGAAATCTCCTCGATCGACGGTTTCGACGAGGAGACGGCGCAGGAAATCCAGCAGCGCGCCCGCGAATTCCTCGAGCGTCTCGAAGCCGAGATGGACGAGAAGCGCAAGGCGCTCGGCGTCGAGGACGAGCTGCGCGGTATCGACGGCATGACCGCCCAGATGATGGTGGCGCTCGGCGAAGACGGCATCAAGACGATCGAAGACTTCGCAGGCTGCGCCGCCGATGATCTCGTCGGCTGGACGGAGCGCAAGAACGGCGAAACGAAGAAGTTCGAGGGCCTGTTCTCGAAGTTCGACGTCTCGCGCGTCGAGGCCGAACAGATGATCGTCCAGGCCCGCCTCGCGGCCGGCTGGATCACGGAAGAGGACCTGGCGAAGGGGACCGAAGAAGAGGTCACCGAAGCCGAACAGGAAGCATGATGACCGCGCATGAGCCGGACGCTCTCCCTGAGGACGACGATCTTGCAGGTTATGACGTGAACGGACGCATGTGCATCGTGACGCGTGAAAGCGGATCGCCGGATGAGCTGATCCGCTTCGTCGCGGCTCCCGACGGAACCGTCGTCGCCGACCTGAAGCGCGAGCTTCCGGGACGCGGATGCTGGGTGAAAGCCGACCGGTCGCTGGTCGACAAGGCGGTGGCGAAGAAGCTCTTCGCCCGCGCGCTGAAAGCGGATGTGAAGGCGGCGGACGATCTCGGCGCCAGCGTCGACCGGCTGCTGGCGGCGCAACTGATGCAGATGATGAACATGGCGCGCAAAGCCGGCCAGTTCATCAGCGGCTCCTCGAAAGTGGATGCCGCGGTGAGAAGTGGAGCAGCCCTTGCGGTGTTCCACGCGACTGAAGCAGCGGACGATGGCGTCCGGAAAATCGACCAGGCCCGCAAGGCCTGGCACCTCGGAATGGAGACCGAGGAGGAGATACCTTCCTTCCGTCTCTTCTCGGAGAGCGAAATGGAAGGCCTGATGGGCCAGAATGCTTTTATCCATGCCGCAGTGCTTGCAGGGCAGGCGGGTGAGGGTGTAGTGAAGCGCGCAAAGATGCTCGAACAGTACCGTATTGGCGGTCAGTCCCGGGCAGCGGGCGGCGCTGGCCGGCAAAAGCAATGAGACGGTCACCGGCATCGGCCGGTCCCATTCTCATTGATCGACAGTATTTGAACGACAGGGTCTGATCTAGTCATCGCTCCCTGTCCGAAGGAACGGGAACGAATGACCGATAGTAATGACGACAAGACACTCAGCGTAACGGGCAAGAAGACGCTTACCCTGAAACCATCGGGGATGAGCCAGGGCACCGTTCGCCAGGATATGGGTCGCGGTCGCACCAAGGCGGTCGTGGTCGAGACCCGCAAGCGGCGCCCGATGCGCCCGGAAGACGAAAAGCCAATTACGCCTGCTGCCGCCGCCCCGGTGCGTGCTGCCGAACCGGCGCCCGCGCCTGCGCAGGCACGCCCGCAGCAGCCGACGCCCGCACCGCGGGTTCATCAGCCTGGCGGCAGCCAGTCCAATCAGCGTCCGCAGCAGTCCTACCAGCCGCCGCGCTCGAACGATCGTCCGCGCCCGGTGGTGCTGAACCATCTGTCACCGGAAGAGATGGACGCCCGCCGCCGCGCGCTCGCCGAATCCCAGGCGCGTGACGCCCAGGATGCGATCCGCCGCGCCGAGGAAGAAAAGCGCCGGGCCGCCGAAGAGGCGATCCGCAAGGCAGCCGAGGCGGAAGAAGCCGCCCGCCGGGCCGCCGAAGAGGCCGCCAGGCAGGCGGAAGCCGCTGCTACTGCCGCTGCCGAACCGGCAGCCGCTGCGGCGGCACCGGCTGCCGCAGCGGCTGAAGCACGCCCCAACACTCCGCGGCCGGCATCGTCGGCTCCAGCCGCCCGCCGGCCCGATGCGGCAGCACCCGCTGCTGCCCGTCCGGCTCCTGGTGCCGTCGCACCTGCCGGTATCCGTGGCCGTCGCGATGACGACGACGACGATCGGGGTGCTGCGCGCGGCGGTCCGGCCCGTGGCCGCGTCGTTCGCCCGGAACCGGCAAAGCCGGTCACCACACGTCCGAAATCGGATGAAGACCGCCGTCGCGGCAAGCTGACGATCACCACTGCCGACGTGGACGGCGAGGATGCCGGCCGCAGCCGTTCGCTTTCGGCGATGCGTCGCCGGCAGGAGAAATTCCGCCGCAGCCAGATGCAGGAAACGCGCGAGAAGATCTCCCGCGAGGTCGTCCTGCCCGAGACCATCACCATTCAGGAACTGTCGCAACGCATGTCCGAACGCGCCGTCGACGTCATCAAGTACCTGATGAAGGAAGGCCAGATGATGAAGCCGGGCGACGTCATCGACGCCGACCTCGCCGAACTCATCGCCGGCGAATTCGGTCATACGGTCAAGCGCGTCTCTGAATCCGACGTCGAACTCGGCATCTTCAACGTTGCCGACGACGAAGGCGACCGCGTTTCGCGTCCGCCTGTCGTCACGATCATGGGCCACGTCGACCACGGCAAGACCTCGCTGCTCGACGCTATCCGCCACGCCAACGTGGTTGCGGGCGAAGCCGGCGGCATCACGCAGCATATCGGCGCCTACCAGGTGGAGCAGAACGGTCAGAAGATCACCTTCATCGACACCCCCGGCCACGCCGCCTTCACGGCGATGCGTGCCCGCGGTGCGCAGGCGACCGACATCGCGATCCTCGTCGTGGCTGCTGACGACAGCGTCATGCCGCAGACGATCGAATCGATCAATCACGCCAAGGCGGCCGGTGTTCCGATCATCGTGGCGATTAACAAGATCGACAAGCACGAAGCCGACCCGCAGAAGGTGCGCAACCAGCTTCTGCAGCACGAAGTCTTCGTGGAATCGATGGGTGGTGAAACGCTTGACGTCGAAGTCTCGGCCAAGACAGGCAAGAATCTCGACAAGCTGCTCGAAGCCGTTCTGCTGCAAGCGGAAATCCTTGACCTCAAGGCCAATCCGAACCGCACCGCTGAAGGTACCGTCATCGAAGCCCAGCTCGACCGCGGCCGCGGTGCGGTTGCCACCGTTCTCGTTCAGAACGGTACGTTGAAGCCGGGCCAGATCATCGTCGCAGGCGACGTCTGGGGTCGTGTGCGCGCCCTTGTCAACGACAAGGGCGAGCATATGAAGGAAGCGCCGCCGGCCATGCCTGTCGAGGTGCTCGGTCTTTCCGGTACGCCGCAGGCGGGCGACAGGTTCGCCGTCGTCGAAAGCGAGAGCCGCGCCCGCGAAATCTCGGAATACCGTCAGCGTCTTGCCCGCGACAAGGCGGCTGCCCGCCAGTCGGGACAGCGCGGTTCGCTGGAACAGATGATGACGCAGATGCAGAGCACCGGCATCAAGGAGTTCCCGCTCGTCATCAAGGGCGACGTGCAGGGCTCGATCGAAGCGATTGCCGGCGCGCTGGAGAAGCTCGGAACCGACGAGGTCCGCGCCCGCATCGTCCATTCGGGCGCCGGCGGCATCACCGAGACGGATATTTCGCTCGCGGAAGCCTCGAACGCGGCCATCATCGGCTTCAACGTTCGCGCCAATGCGCAGGCACGCCAGTTCGCCGAGCGCCAAGGCCTCGAAATCCGCTACTACAACATCATCTACGATCTCGTGGATGACGTGAAGGCGGCGATGTCGGGCCTGCTCTCCCCGGAACGGCGCGAAACCTTCATCGGCAACGCCGAGATCCTGGAGGTGTTCAACATCACCAAGGTCGGCAAGGTCGCAGGCTGCCGCGTCGTCGAAGGCAAGGTCGAGCGTGGAGCGGGCGTCCGCCTCATCCGCAACGACGTTGTCGTTCACGAAGGCAAGCTCAAGACCCTCAAGCGCTTCAAGGACGAAGTTGCCGAAGTGCCGATGGGCCAGGAATGCGGCATGGCCTTCGAAAACTACGAGGACATGCGTGTCGGCGACGTCATCGAGTGCTTCCGCGTCGAACATATCACGCGCACGCTTTAATCCCCGGCGTCACAGCAGCTTTGCAAAAGCCATCCGCCACCCGGCGGATGGCTTTTCTACCTGCCGGCTTGACCTTTTCGGCCAAAAGAGTCATGGACGCTCTCCTTTGACGGGTTCGATTCCCAGCCGCATCGGCAAATAGAGATAACAATGACCAGACCAACTTCTTCCGCGCCTTCGCAGCGCATGCTGCGCGTTGGCGAACAGGTCCGCGCCGCGATCACCCAGGTCTTGCAGCGCGGCGAAGTGCGTGACGACGTCATCGAAGCGACCGTGATCTCGATCTCGGAAGTGCGCATGTCGCCGGACCTCAAGATCGCCACGGCTTATGTGACGCCGCTCGGCGTTTCCGACCACAGCGTCGTCATCGAGGCGTTGAACCGCCATGCCAAGTTCATTCGCGGCCGACTCGGCCCGCAGCTTCGGCAGATGAAATACATGCCGGAGGTGCGTTTCCGCGACGACACCAGCTTCGACAATTACAAGAAGATCGACGAGTTGCTGCGTTCGCCCGAGGTCCAACGCGACCTCGACGGCGATGATGACGAGAGATAACAGAAGAGACTGATGTCCAAACCACGCAAACCCAAGGGCCGGCCGATTTCCGGCTGGCTGATCCTCGACAAGCCGATGGATTTCGGCTCGACGGAAGCCGTTTCCAAGATCAAGTGGCTCTATAAGGCGCAAAAGGCCGGCCATGCCGGCACGCTCGATCCGCTCGCCTCCGGCATGCTGCCGATCGCGCTCGGCGACGCGACGAAGACGGTTCCCTATGTGATGGACGGCCGCAAGATTTATGAGTTCACGGTCAGCTGGGGCGAGGAGCGCGCCACCGATGATCTCGAGGGCGAGGTCACGCTAAGCTCGGACAAACGTCCCAGCGAACAGCAGATCCGCGATATCCTGCACCGTTATATCGGCACCATCCATCAGGTGCCGCCGCAGTTTTCCGCGATCAAGATATCGGGCGAACGCGCCTATGATCTGGCGCGTGACGGCGAAGCCGTCGAGATCCCCTCGCGCGAGGTCGAAATCTTCCGGCTGACCCTGCTCGCCTGCCCTGACGCAAACACCGCGCATTTCGAAGTGGAATGCGGCAAGGGCACTTACGTGCGCGCGCTGGCCCGCGATTTCGGCCGCGAGCTCGGCTGCTACGGCCACGTTTCCGGACTGCGACGCACGTTTGTGGCACCCTTTTCGGAAGAGGCCATGGTGCCGCTCGCTAACCTCGTGGCGCTGGAAGCGATCGAAGACATGGACGAGCGGCTTGCCGCCCTCGATGCGCTGCTGATCGATACTTGCGAAGCGCTTTCCGCCCTGCCCCATCTCGTCATCAACGACGACCAGGCGCACCGGCTAAAAATGGGCAATCCGATCCTGGTGCGCGGCCGCGATGCGCCGGTCGCCGAAAGCGAAGCCTATGCGACGGCCCGCGGCAAGCTGATCGCGATCGGCGAGATCGGCCAGGGCGAATTTCGCCCAAAGCGCGTTTTTGGCTGATCTTACAACGATAGCGATTGTCAGCCGGCAGCGATCCGATATGTTTCCCCTTGGGCCATGGCGGCCCGAGGGGAAACCATGCGCAGAATTTCCGGAATACTGACGTTCTTTTCGCTGTTCCTGATCCTTGCCGGCGCCCAAGCCGCCGAACGCTGGGCCGAGCTTCCGGCCTTTCCTTCGATGCCCGCGCCGAAGACCAGCGGCATGGCCGACGTGAACGACATCAAGATGTATTACGCCGAATATGGTGAAGGCGACCCGATTCTCTTCATCCATGGCGGTCTTGGGAATGCCGACGTCTGGGGTCATCAGGTGGCCGAATTTGCAAAGGATCATCTGGTTATCGTCGCCGACAGCCGCGGTCACGGCCGCTCGACACGCAGCGCGCAGCCTTTCGGTTACGATCTGATGACCTCGGACTACGTCGCTCTTCTCGACCATCTGAAGATCGACAAGGTGACTCTGGTCGGTTGGTCGGACGGCGGCATCATCGGCATCGACATGGCGATGAACCATCCGGAGAAACTGACTCGCGTCATCGCCCAGGCGGCCAACGTCACGACCGATGGTGTCAAGGCCGACGTCTTGGAGAACAAGACCTTCAGCCACTACATCGACGTCGCCGGCGACCAGTACAAAAAGCTTTCGCCGACGCCGACCGAATACCAAGCCTTTTTCACGCAGATCTCCGAGATGTGGGCGACCCAGCCGGCCTGGACAGCCGCCGATCTTGCGAAGATCTCGGTGCCGGTCACGCTTGCGATCGGCGATCATGATGAAGCCGTCAAGCTCGACCACACGGAGTTGATGGCAAAGGAGATTCCCGGCGCCAGGCTCGTAATCCTGAAGAGTGCGAGCCATTTCGCCATGCTGCAGGATCCCGCGGGGTATAACAGGATGATCCGGGATGCGATGGCGGGGCGCTGAGCGCTGGGAATACTCCCTCTTTCCATCGGTGCTTATTTGGTTTATAGGCAGCGCCAGCGTCAGGTCCGCCTGCTCGCATTCGCGGCCAAAGCTGGACGGCATCCCGGCTTTTGGCGACTTCAATCTCCTCTCATAGAAAGGATCATCCGATGTCGATCACTGCTGAGCGCAAGGCTGCGCTGATCAAGGAATACGCAACCGCCGAAGGCGACACCGGTTCTCCGGAAGTTCAGGTCGCGATCCTGACTGAACGCATCAACAACCTGACCGAACACTTCAAGGACCACAAGAAGGATAACCATTCCCGCCGTGGCCTGCTGACGATGGTTTCGAGCCGCCGCTCGCTTCTTGATTATCTCAAGAAGAAGGATGAAGGCCGCTATTCCAAGCTGATCAACAGCCTGGGTATCCGCCGCTAAGATTGTCCGGCGGGCGCTTTCGAGCGTCCGCCGGATCTGTTTCGGGACAACGTTCCCGATGAAAAGTTCCGCCCGCGCCCTATCTCAAGCGGTGGAACGACCGGCAGACCCGGATGGGCCGGTTCTGCCAAACCAACCGTTGACCTGTCATGGGGCAGGATTGCCGGATGCTTTCGGCCAAAGCTTTTAAGGCTTTGGCCCCAAGTTTCTCAGGAACGCCCAGTTCGAGGAACTGCTGATGAAAAGCCTCCCGTTGTCTTGCCCGTGATACGTCACATTGATTGCGGTCGACTGTGCGCTGCGCCTGATATCGGCGATGGCGCGTGCTCCCGCATTGAAGGACAAGATATGTTTGATACACACAGCGTTGAAATCGAGTGGGCCGGCCGCCCGCTGAAGCTCGAAACCGGCAAGATCGCCCGTCAGGCCGACGGCGCGGTTCTCGCCACCTACGGCGAAACCGTCGTTCTCGCCACCGTCGTCTCGGCTAAGGCGCCGAAGCCCGGCCAGGACTTCTTTCCGCTGACCGTCAACTACCAGGAAAAGACCTACGCCGCCGGCAAGATTCCCGGCGGCTATTTCAAGCGCGAGGGACGTCCGAGCGAAAACGAGACCCTCGTTTCCCGCCTGATCGACCGCCCGATCCGCCCGCTCTTCCCGGAAGGCTACAAGAACGACACGCAGGTCGTCGTCACCGTCGTACAGCATGACCTCGAGAACAATCCCGATATCCTGTCGATGATCGCCACTTCGGCGGCGCTGACGCTGTCCGGCGTTCCCTTCATGGGCCCGGTCGGCGGCGCGCGCGTCGGCTACATCAACGGCGAGTATGTTCTCAACCCGCATCTCGACGAGATGGATGAATCGAGCCTCGACCTTGTCGTCGCCGGCACCTATGACGCCGTGCTGATGGTCGAATCCGAAGCCAAGGAACTCAACGAAGACGTCATGCTCGGCGCCGTGATGTTCGGCCACAAGGGCTTCCAACCGGTTCTCGACGCGATCATCAAGCTCGCCGAAGTCGCCGCCAAGGAGCCGCGCGACTTCCAGCCGGAAGACTATTCCGAGCTCGAAGGCGAGATGCTGACGCATTTCGAAGCCGAACTGCGCGAAGCCTATAAGATCACCCTGAAGGCAGACCGCTACGCCGCCGTCGACGCCGTCAAGGCCAAGGTGAAGGCCCACTTCCTGCCGGAAGGCGTCGAAGCCAAGTATACGGCCGAAGAAGTCGGCGCGATCTTCAAGCACCTGCAGGCCAAGATCGTCCGCTGGAACATTCTCGACACCAAGAGCCGCATCGACGGCCGCGACCTCGAGACGGTTCGCCCGATCGTTGCCGAAGTCGGCCTGCTGCCGCGCACACACGGTTCGGCCCTCTTCACCCGCGGTGAAACCCAGGCGATCGTCGTTGCCACGCTCGGCACCGGCGAAGATGAGCAGTATGTCGATTCCTTGACGGGCATGTACAAGGAAAACTTCATGCTGCACTACAACTTCCCGCCCTACTCGGTCGGTGAAACGGGCCGCATGGGCTCTCCGGGCCGCCGCGAAATCGGCCACGGCAAACTCGCATGGCGCGCCATTCATCCGATGCTGCCGACGGCGGAGCAGTTCCCCTACACGCTGCGCGTCGTTTCCGAAATCACCGAATCCAACGGCTCCTCGTCGATGGCGACCGTCTGCGGCACCTCGCTGGCGTTGATGGATGCCGGCGTTCCGCTGGCAAAGCCGGTTGCCGGCATCGCCATGGGTCTGATCCTGGAAGGCGACCGCTTCGCCGTCCTCTCCGACATCCTCGGTGACGAAGACCACCTCGGCGACATGGACTTCAAGGTCGCTGGTACTGCTGACGGCATCACCTCGCTGCAGATGGACATCAAGATCGCCGGCATCACCGAAGAGATCATGAAGGTCGCTCTGGGCCAGGCCAAGGGCGGTCGCGCCCACATCCTCGGCGAAATGGCCAAGGCGATCACCGAAAGCCGCGGCCAGCTCGGCGAGTTCGCACCGCGCATCGAAGTCATGAACATTCCGGTCGACAAGATCCGCGAAGTCATCGGCTCCGGCGGCAAGGTCATTCGCGAAATCGTCGAGAAGACCGGCGCCAAGATCAACATCGAGGACGACGGCACCGTCAAGATCGCCTCCTCTTCCGGCAAGGAAATCGAAGCCGCCCGCAAGTGGATCCACTCGATTGTCGCCGAGCCTGAAATCGGTCAGATCTATGAAGGCACGGTCGTCAAGACCGCCGACTTCGGCGCCTTCGTCAACTTCTTCGGCGCCCGTGACGGCCTCGTCCACATCTCGCAGCTCGCTTCCGAGCGTGTTGCCAAGACGCAGGACGTCGTCAAGGAAGGCGACAAGGTCTGGGTCAAGCTGCTCGGCTTCGACGAGCGCGGCAAGGTCCGCCTGTCGATGAAGGTGGTCGACCAGGCCACCGGCCAGGAGATCGCGAACGAGAAGAAAAAGGAAGAAGCGGCCGAATAAGCCGCGTCTGCCAGCTCCAATTCCGGGCGCGGGAATCTTCCGCGCCCTTTTTCTATTCTAAATGAGATAAAATCCATGAGCCGCGAAACGCTGAAGACCCTGTTCCATCCCTTTGCCAGCGGCACAATACAGCCGCCCGGCGAAGGCGAGCGTGTGCTCTTCCTCGGGGCCGAGGCAGGCTTTGCGCTACCGGACGGTTTTGCCGCCTCGCTCAGCGCCGTGCAGGGTTTCCGGCCGCTCTACCGCCAGCTGCTCGCGCAGCGGGTGGAAGCGACACCTGAGATTGACGGCGAGGACTATGACGCAGCGCTCGTGCTCTGCACCAAGCACAAGGGTGAGAACGAGGCCAATCTCGCTGCCGCGATCACCCGCACGCGGGCCGGCGGGCTGATCGTCGTTGCCGGCGCCAAGGAGGACGGCATCCAGCCGCTGCGCAAGCGCTTGGAAGGTTTCGGCCTCGCCATCGACCATATGCCGAAATATCACGGCGTCGCCTTCTGGTTCGGCCGGCCGGCCGATGCCAGCGACATTGTCTCCAAACTGGCAAAGGCGCCGGTGCGCGTCGACGATCGCTTCCATGCGGCCGCCGGCATGTTCTCCCACGACCGGATCGACGCCGGATCAGAACTGCTCGCCTCGCGCCTGCCGCAGGATTTTACCGGAGACGTGGCGGATTTCGGCGCGGGGTGGGGCTACCTCTCGGTCGAGATGGCGCAGAGATCGCGCGGACTGGCGCGCCTTGACCTCTACGAGGCCAACCACGCCTCCCTGGAGGCTGCGAGGGATAATCTTGCGGAGAACTGCCCGAACGCGCCTGCGCGCTTCTTCTGGCACGATCTGGCGGGCGAGCCGGTCAAGGACAAATACGATCTAGTCATCATGAACCCGCCCTTCCATGAGGGACACGCCGCCGAGCCCTCGCTCGGCCAGGCAATGATCAAGGCCGCCGCATCCGCCCTTCGCGGCGGCGGCCGGCTGATGCTCGTCGCCAACCGCGGCCTGCCTTATGAGCCGGTCCTGGCGGCCAATTTCAGGGAAAGCGGCGAAACCTGCCGCAATGCGCGCTTCAAGGTGCTGTGGGCGAAGAAATAAGGCTCAGGCCGCTTCGACACAGATCGTTTTACCCGTCAAACAAAAGGCCGTGCGCAGAGGATGCGCACGGCCTTTGAATTTTCAATCAGTCGCGTCTATTCGACGTCTGCCTTGCGCAGAGTATCCAGCGTCGGCATGGAGGTGATGTTGAAGCCGGCATCGACGAAGTGGATCTCGCCGGTGACGCCGGCGGAGAGGTCGGAGAGCAGATAGAGCGCCGAATTGCCGACCTGGTCGATGGTCACGGTCTTGCGCAGCGGCGCATTGCGCTGATTCCAGGAGAGAATCGCGCGCGCATCCGAGATGCCGGCGCCGGCGAGCGTACGGATCGGGCCGGCGGAAATGGCGTTGACGCGAATGCCGCGCGGGCCGTAGTCGGCGGCGAGATAACGCACCGAAGCCTCGAGCGCCGCCTTGGCGACGCCCATGACATTGTAGTTCGGAATGACGCGCGTCGAGCCGTTATAGGTCAAAGTCAGCATCGCGCCACTGCCTTCCATCAGCGGAGCGCAGCGCCTGGCGATCTCGGTGAAGGAGAAACAGGAGATGACCATGGTGCGGCTGAAATTCTCCCGCGTCGTATCGGCGTAGAGTCCCTTCAGCTCGTTCTTGTCGGAAAAACCGATGGCGTGGACGATGAAATCGAGCTTGCCCCAGCGGTCGCCAAGCGCGTCGACGACGGCATCGACCGAAGCGATGTCCTCGACGTCGCAGGGCAGTACGAAATCCGAGCCGAGCTCGGCAGCCAGCGGCTTGACGCGCTTGCCCAGCGCATCGCCCTGATAGGTGAAGGCGAGCTCCGCACCCTGTGCGGCGAGAGCCTTTGAAATCCCCCAGGCGATCGAGTGGTTATTGGCGACGCCCATGACGAGCCCGCGCTTACCCTGCATGATTCCCGTCATGTCGTTATCCGTTGTAGCGCTGGAAGACCAGCGTGGCGTTCGTGCCGCCGAAGCCGAAGGAGTTGGAGAGGGCGGTGTCGATCTTCGCATTATCGATGCGCTTGCGCACGATCGGCACACCGTCGAATTCGGGATCGAGCTCGGTGATATGGGCGCTTTCGCCGATAAAGCCTTGCTGCATCATCAGCAGGGAATAGATCGATTCCTGCACGCCGGCCGCACCAAGCGAATGGCCCGTCAGCGATTTGGTCGACTGGATATGCGGGATCTTGGCGCCGAACACTTCGCGGATGGCGCCGATTTCCTTGCTGTCGCCGACCGGCGTCGATGTGCCGTGGGTGTTGATATAGTCGACCTCGCCCTTCACCGTTGCGAGCGCCTGGCGCATGCAGCGGATAGCGCCCTCGCCCGACGGAGCAACCATGTCGTAGCCGTCCGAGGTCGCGCCGTAGCCGACGATTTCGGCGTAGATCTTGGCGCCGCGCGCCTTGGCGCGCTCCAGCTCTTCCAGCACCAGCACGCCGGCACCGCCGGCGATGACGAAACCGTCGCGGTTGACGTCATAGGCGCGCGAGGCGGTATCGGGCGTGTCGTTGTACTTGGAGGACATGGCACCCATGGCATCGAAGAGATTGGACATCGTCCAGTCGAGATCTTCATGGCCGCCGGCAAACATCACGTCCTGCTTGCCCCACTGGATCATTTCGGCGGCGTTGCCGATGCAATGAGCAGAGGTCGAGCAGGCCGACGAGATCGAATAATTGACGCCGTGGATCTTGAACCAGGTGGCAAGCGTCGCCGAGGCGGTCGAAGACATCGCCTTTGGCACGGCGAAGGGACCGATGCGCTTCGGGCTGTTGTTCTTGATGGTGATTTCTGCCGCCTCGATGAGGGTGCGGGTGGACGGGCCGCCGGATCCCATGATGATGCCGGCGCGTTCGTTCTGAGCGTAGTCCTTCTCTTCCAGACCGGAATCGGCGATCGCCTGCTTCATGGCGACATGGTTCCAGGCACCGCCCTGCGACAGGAAGCGCATGGCACGGCGATCGACCAGATCGGCAAGTTCCGCCGGGCCGAGCTTCGGACTGCCCCAGACCTGGCACTTGAAGCCGTGTTCGGCGAAATCGTTGGAAAAGGAAATACCCGACTTTGCCTGGCGCAAGGATTCGGTGACCTCGGCCGCGTCGCTCCCGATCGAGGAAACGATACCCAGACCCGTGACAACTACCCGTCTCATCTGATCAAACCTTTGTTGTTTTCGTCAGCCGCTCGAAATGCGGTTTCAGGCGGTCTTGTCTTTCGATAGACCGACGCGAAGGTCGGCCGCCTGGTATATGGTCTCTCCGTCCGCCTTCAGCCAGCCGTCGGCCGTGCCGAGCACGAGACGACCGCGCATGACGCGCTTGAAGTCGATGCCGTATTCGATCAGCTTCGTATGTGGCCGGACCATGCCCTTGAACTTCACTTCGCCTGTCGACAGCGCCATGCCGCGACCTTCCTCGCCGAGCCAGCCCAGGAAGAAACCGGTCAACTGCCACATGCCGTCGAGGCCGAGGCAGCCCGGCATGATCGGATTGCCTTCGAAATGGCAGGGAAAGTACCAGTCGTCGGGGCGGACGTCGTATTCGGCCCTGAGATAGCCCTTGTCGAAGGCGCCGCCCGTTTCGGATATGTCCGTGATGCGGTGAACCATCAGCATGGGTGGAAGCGGCAGCTGCGCATTGCCGGGTCCGAACAGCTCGCCATGGGCGCAAGCGATGAGTTCTTCATACGAGAAGCTGGACTGTCTGGTTGTCATAAAATTTCTTTTTCCCCCCGCGTGAAGCCGATGGATGTGAACGTGTAGTCCAAGTTCTTCAGAAAATGAAGCACAAGCAAGGCAGCTTCATCCATCGCCTCGGACCAGGCTTGCGCCATTATTTGGTGGTCGCATACAGGAAGGCCAGGGCCGCGACCAGACCTATTTGCGTCAAAAGGCCGTTTTTGCCGCGTTTATCAGGCTCTTGTCCCCATTGAACTATTGAAAGGCTCGAATGCAAAAGTTATACCGCTTGAAGAAACATGATTGCTTTATGCAGGAATAACCGGAGTTGGTTTTGATGACGGGTGCACTCCCGATCGCAATAGAGGTAAGGCTGCGCGGCGCCGGCCTGCGCCCCACCCGCCAGCGCGTCGCGCTCGGCGACCTTCTGTTTGCCAAGGGCGACCGGCATCTTACCGTCGAGGAACTGCACGAAGAGGCGGTTGCCGCCGGTGTGCCGGTTTCGCTGGCGACCGTCTACAACACGTTGCACCAGTTCACCGAAGCCGGTCTCATTCGCGTCCTCGCCGTCGAGAGCGCTAAGACCTATTTCGACACCAATGTTTCCGACCACCACCATTTCTTCATCGAAGGCGAAAACGAGGTGGTCGACATTCCGGTCAGCAACCTGACGATCGGCAATCTGCCGGAGCCGCCGGAGGGCATGGAGATCGCCCATGTCGACGTGGTGATCCGCCTGCGGGCCAAGCAGGGCTGACGGCGTCACATCACGTCGTCGGGATGACGTCCCGGTTTGTGCTTGTAAATCGGGAAGGTCCAGCCGAACCACAGGGCTCCGCCGCGAACGGCAAAGGCGGCCACGACGCCACAGCCGGAGGCGAGATAGAGCGGCATTCCGAGCGCATTGGCGAGCGTGAACACGCCGGCGCCGATCAGAGCCGCCGTCACATAGATTTCGGGCCGCAACAGCACCGAAGGCTCGTTTGCCATCAGATCGCGCAGGATGCCGCCGAAGGTCGCCGTCAATGTGCCGGTGACGATCGCGATGGTCGGCGAGCCGGTGGCGGCAAGGCCCTTGGCGGCGCCGAGCACGCAATAGGCGGCAAGGCCGATCGCATCCAGCCAGATCAGCAGGCGATAGCGCGATTCCAGCAGATGGGCGGTGAAGAAGACGATGACGCCCATGATGCAGCAGACGAGGATATAGGCGGGGTTCAGCACCCAGAAGACCGGCACGCGGCCGAGCACGATGTCGCGCACGGTGCCGCCGCCGGTTCCCGTCACCATGGCAAAAAACAGAAAGCCGATCAGATCCAGCTGCTTGCGTGAGGCGGCGAGCGCACCTGTCGCGGCAAACAGCGCAATGCCGGCATAATCGAGATAGACGAGCAAGGACATGCGGCCCCCGGAACCGGCAAACAGTTTCTGGAAAGAACCATGGCGGCAAGGGCGGCGCAAGGCGGCACGGCCATAAAACATCAGTCTTTATTCCATGCATGTCGTTCTCCCCAAAAACGCTGCCCGGTTCGGGACGAAATGCATCGCTAAAAAGCCTATGTCCAGAAAAGGAATGCCCGTGAAAACGCTGGTGCTCGCCGTTCTCAACATCGTCCTGCTGCTCACCGTGCCGGTTGCCGCGCTCGCGCAGCAGTCGCTGATCTCCGACCCTGAGATCTACGAGAAGAAGCATTTTCAGGAGCAGTGCAAGACGGCCGAATTCGCCGACGGCTTCATCACCCGCCAGGACATCAATAATGACGGGCTGATCGACGCGGTGGTCAATGAGGGCCTGCTGACCTGCGACGGGCAGAAGGGGCCGCAATGCAATGACGACGGCTGCACCTATAATTTCTATCTGCAGGTCGCCGAGGGCGGTTATTTCATGATCGCGACGGCACAGATCTATGGCTACGACTTCGTCCAGCGCTTCGGCAACATGGTGCTGGCAATGAAGATGCATCCGCGTTTCTGCGACCGCACCGAAGGTGACCCCTGCATCGTCACGGCGCGCGTGCGCGGCACCAAATTCGTCACGATTTCGAAGAAATAGATTTCCAAGCAGTGCGTCCTTTGCGCGTCCGGCGGACGCGCGGCGCTCTATTGCGGGTAAAGCTCCGATGTCCGGCCGGCGAGATAATAGCCGATCAGGCCGTACCATTCGCGGATCGCCGTCGCCATATTCTGGGCATTGAGGTTCGGCTGGGTGAAATCCAGGTCCGGTTTCACCTGCCCGTCGGTGCGATAATCGGTCGGCCAGGGCACGATATCGATGCCGAGCTTGCGGAAGATGCCGACGGAGCGCGGCATATGGAAACCCGAGGTGATCAGCAGGCAGTGGGAAAGCCCCTGGCTTGCCAGGAATTCCTTGGTATTGACGGCGTTTTCGAAGGTGGTACGCGATTGCCTCTCCTCGATCAGGCGATCCTTGCCGACACCGAAAAGCGGAAAGAACCGCTCTGATGCCGCCGCATCGCCTTCGTATATGCCGGAGATCGAGCCGTCGCCACCCGACACGAGAATGCGCGACTGCGGAAATTTCTGCCCGAGGCGCAGGGCTTCGATGAGGCGGTCGGCCGCGGCGTTGAACTCTATGCCGTGACGCGTCGTGTTCACCTCATTTTCGAAGGCGCCGCCGAGCACGATCATGCATTGCAGGCTCTCTGGATCGGCGGCAGGCTTTGCGAAGCGCTGCTCGAGCCCCTGCATCAGCAGGTTGCCGGCCGTGGTGTAGAGCGTGACGAAGAGGATGAGGGCCGAACCCGCGGCGCCGAGAATACTGAAGGCCCGCCAGCGCAGAAGGCCTGCAAGCAGGGCAAGGAACACGAGGAAGAATGCCAGCGACAGCGGCTGAGCGAAAATCCAGACAAGCTTCGAAATGACGAACAAGACCTATTCCTCAAGGATGGACGGCATCCTTCCTATCCGATTCGACGGTAACAGGAATGCGACGCTTCTATCTCGAGCGCTGGGCCGCCGAGCGGTGCGGCGCGAGCTTCTGGTTGAAGCGCCGCTGCAGCGGCCGGGGAATGAACATGGCGGCAAGCGCCAGCGCCATGGCGAAGAGGGAGACAAGCCACAGCGCATGGGCGCCGCTCAGCCGCGTCAGGACCGCACCGGCGATCGCGCCGAGCATCATGCCGCCCCAGGGCACGATCTGAATCGTCCAGTCGAGATGGCGATCGCCGATGATCCAGCGGCCGATGCCGCGGCCGAAGCGCGACAGTGCACCGGTGACATAAGTCAGGCCGATCGGCAGGCCTTCGATATGTTCGACGGCAGCATTCACCATGCCCATGGAAAAAACGATCATGAAGAACCGCGCCAGCATCAGGCCTTGCGCCGTCGTCATCGAAGCCAGCGCCAGAATGAGGCCGACGCAGCCGAGCACGACGAAAATGCGGCGCTGCGAGACATGGGCGATGACGATGCCGGCCGCATTGCCGAGCACGAAAACCAGAATGGCGGAGATCAGCACCGCCGCGTGATTGAGATTGCCCTCACTCAGGGAGAGTGCCGCCCGCGTCGTATTGCCGGTCATGAACGAGACGAAATCGCCGGTCAGCAGCAGGCCGGTCGCATCGGTCATGCCGGCAAGAAACGAAATCGAGCCGACGAGGGCAAGCCCGGTCAGGGTTCGTCGTGTGCGGATGATACGGCGGCGTCTTGCTCTGGTCATGGGCGGCGGGTCCTGAAACCGAATCGCTGAGTTTACCTGCAGGAAGGATAAATCCTCTTCCTTGAGGAATTGGCAAAGAGGATTGGTGGGGCGGGACTTGATTGGCAGGCTGTTTTCAATCATAAACCAGCGTCGCTTCAGACTGAAGCTCCGTAAGCGTTTACGTCAATCAACGCGCAACCCGCCGGTCGGGCGCTGCGCGATTATTCGATCGGCATCTTACGGAGCCAAATATGCCCAAAGCCAAACTTCCCAAACGTTACCACACGATCGTCATGCCGCTGATCCTCTCGCTGCTGATGACATCGGTCGTCTCGGCGATCAGCATCGTCCGAGCGCAAGGCCTGACCACGGCTGCGCTTGCCATGTGGCCATCCGCCTGGGCGCTCTCCTGGGTCATCGCTTTCCCCGTCCTGTTATTGGTGCTGCCGGTGGTGAAGCGGGTGACGGCAGCGATTGTGGAGATGTGAGGCGGAAGGCGCCGGCGGGCCGTGGCGCGGCCTGCTGGAGTTGGCTTATGGGCGGCTAGAGTCTTTTCTTTGCGAATGCTCTGCCCGAGGCCGACTTCAGATATTTCTCGAAAGCAAAGGCCTGCGCTTCATCGGAGAAAGCCAGATACGTCTTCAGCGACCAAGGGACGTATTTTGAAGTGTGCGAGACCTCTCCGGCGTTGTGTTTTGCAAGACGCGACCTCAGGTCGCCTGTTACACCGACATAATAGCGATCTGGAAATTCGATGCTCTGGAAAATGTAGACGTATTTCATGAAGGGATCACAGCCCGCCTACGTTGCTTCGCAACTTCGTCGCGGCAGCCTCCGCTTTCTTCTCGTCTTCGTCCGCCAAGCCTTTCGGCTTGCCGAGCCGAAGCTCGAAGAGCGTAGGCTGGTGGAGCTAAGCGGGATCGAACCGCTGACCTCTTGCATGCCATGCAAGCGCTCTCCCAGCTGAGCTATAGCCCCATCAAGGCGGTCCGGCGTGGCCGGTCCTGGGATGCTCCGGAGGGCGTTTCCTCTGGAGTGGCGGCTTCTTACTTGCGGTTTTCGCAGATAGCAAGCCTAAAAAATCCGACCCGGATTTTTTTTGTCATCCGGGCCGGCATTAGTCCGATCAGACTTCGTCTTCGTCGCCGGTGACGCCGATGATGTCGCTCATGTCGTCATCGTCATCATCTTCGTCGGGCGTGAGGAAGGTATCGTCGTCGTCATCGCCTTCGATTTCGACATCGTCGTCGCCCATATCGGGAATGTCGTCGCCGGAGGCGGCGTCATCGGCATCCTCAAGCGAGACGAGCTCGACTTCGGTGTTTTCGGTATCGACTTCGGCAACCTCGTCTTCTTCGGCAACATCTGATATCGCCGAGGTTTCCTCGAAGAAGGACAGGGGGTAGGATTTACCGGTATAAGGAGAAACGATTGGATCCCGGTTCAGATCATAAAACTTCTTGCCGGTTTCCGGATCGGTGCGCTTGGTTCCAAGTTCCGCTTTCGCCACTATAAGCCTCGTGAGAATGGCCGAATCCGCGATTCGGCAAAATGCCGTTCAAGCCGGCGTTCCATCGGAATTTATAAGCCGGTCCCCTTAATCGCTGTGGCTTCCCATGTCAAAGCCAAACTTTATGATCGCGGCACGGGCGTTTTCGCCTACCGACGGATGACCGCTCCTGGTGTTTGTGGTAACGAGCCGCGGCAGGAACGGAAGCGGGGTAAGGCTGCCGCCGGCCAAGCCGAAGCTTCGGAGGAAATGTGCTGCAGTGACAGCGGATTACGCGATGCGCGGTTCTGCGCCGCAGCGCCGTCAACTTCCCGATGTTCCAGCCGCATTTCCGCAGATCGACCTCTTTCGCGCATCATCGCAGGATTGACCCATGGCAGCAAAGACTTTCATCATCGCCATCGACGGCCCGGCGGCGGCCGGCAAGGGCACGCTTTCGCGCCGCATCGCCGAGCAATATGGCTTCCACCATCTCGACACGGGCCTCACCTACCGCGCGACGGCCAAGGCGCTGCTCGACGCTGGCCTGCCGCTTGACGACGAGACGGTGGCCGAAAAGATCGCGCGGGAGGTTGAACTTGCCGGACTCGATCGCGATATACTTTCCCAACATGAGATCGGCGAGGCGGCTTCGAAGATCGCCGTCATGCCGGCGGTGCGCCGGGCTCTGGTCGAGGCGCAGCGTCGATTTTCGGCGAAAGCGCCGGGAACGGTGCTCGACGGGCGCGATATCGGCACGGTCGTCTGCCCGGATGCGCCGGTGAAACTCTATGTGACGGCATCGCCCGAGGTGCGCGCCAGACGCCGTTACGACGAGATCCTCGGCAAGGGGGCGACGGCGGATTTCGATGCGATCTTCGAGGATGTCAAGCGACGCGACGAACGCGACACGGGACGGGCCGACAGCCCTTTGAAACCAGCCGATGATGCGCACTTGCTTGATACGTCGGAAATGAGTATAGAGGCCGCGTTTCAAGCCGCAAAGTCGATCATCGACGCCGCCTTGAGCCGTAATGCCTAATAAGCGATTTTCCGCGCTTCGTGCGTGGAACGCTCATGCAAAGCAAGCCTGAAATTCCGTCCAAGCGCCGGATTGCCTTCGTGAAAGAAGGCGGACTGGGTTCAGGCCCATTCAACACGAACCAACCGGCGCATACGTGGGCCTTGAAGCTATCGAAGGCCACGCAGGAGATTTTATGTCAGTAGCAACTCCCTCTCGCGAGGATTTCGCGGCCCTTCTCGAAGAGTCCTTTGCCAAGAACGATCTGGCTGAAGGCTATGTCACCAAGGGCATCGTCACGGGCATCGAAAAGGATGTCGCCGTGGTTGACGTCGGCCTGAAGGTCGAAGGCCGCATCGCGCTCAAGGAATTCGGCGCACGTGCCAAGGACGGTTCGCTGAAGGTCGGCGACGAAGTCGAAGTCTATGTCGAGCGCATCGAAAACGCACTTGGCGAAGCCGTTCTGTCGCGCGAGAAGGCTCGCCGCGAAGAAAGCTGGATCAAGCTCGAAGCCAAGTTCGAAGCCGGCGAGCGCGTCGAAGGCGTCATCTTCAACCAGGTCAAGGGCGGCTTCACGGTCGACCTCGACGGTGCGATCGCCTTCCTGCCGCGTTCTCAGGTCGACATCCGTCCGATCCGCGACGTCACCCCGCTGATGCACAACCCGCAGCCCTTCGAAATCCTCAAGATGGACAAGCGCCGCGGCAACATCGTGGTTTCGCGCCGTACGGTTCTGGAAGAATCCCGTGCCGAGCAGCGTTCTGAAATCGTTCAGAACCTCGAAGAAGGCCAGGTTGTCGACGGCGTCGTCAAGAACATCACCGATTACGGTGCGTTCGTCGACCTCGGCGGCATCGACGGCCTGCTGCACGTCACCGACATGGCATGGCGCCGTGTGAACCATCCATCGGAAATCCTGAACATCGGCCAGCAGGTCAAGGTTCAGATCATCCGCATCAACCAGGAAACCCACCGCATCTCGCTCGGCATGAAGCAGCTCGAGAGCGATCCGTGGGATGGCATCCAGGCCAAGTATCCGGAAGGCAAGAAGATTTCCGGTACCGTCACGAATATCACCGACTACGGTGCATTCGTCGAGCTGGAGCCGGGCATCGAAGGCCTGATCCACATCTCGGAAATGTCCTGGACCAAGAAGAACGTTCACCCCGGCAAGATCCTGTCCACCAGCCAGGAAGTCGAAGTCGTCGTTCTCGAAGTCGATCCGTCCAAGCGCCGTATCTCGCTCGGCCTCAAGCAGACGCTGGAAAACCCGTGGGCCGCATTCGCCCGCAGCCATCCGGCCGGCACTGAAGTCGAAGGCGAAGTCAAGAACAAGACCGAATTCGGCCTGTTCATCGGCCTCGATGGCGATGTCGACGGCATGGTGCACCTCTCCGACCTCGACTGGAACCGTCCGGGCGAACAGGTCATCGAGGAGTTCAACAAGGGTGACGTCGTCAAGGCTGTCGTTCTCGACGTCGATGTCGAGAAGGAACGCATCTCGCTCGGCATCAAGCAGCTCGGCAAGGACTCGGTTGGTGAAGCAGCCGCTTCCGGCGACCTGCGCAAGAACGCCGTCGTTTCCTGCGAAGTCATCGCGATCAATGATGGCGGCATCGAAGTGAAGCTCGTCAACCACGAGGACATCACCTCCTTCATCCGTCGCGCCGATCTCGCCCGCGACCGCGACGAGCAGCGCCCCGAGCGCTTCTCGGTCGGCCAGGTCGTCGACGCCCGCGTCACCAACTTCTCCAAGAAGGACCGCAAGATCATGCTGTCCATCAAGGCTCTGGAGATCGCGGAAGAGAAGGAAGCCGTCGCACAGTTCGGTTCATCCGACTCGGGCGCTTCGCTCGGCGACATCCTGGGCGCCGCGCTCAAGAACCGCGGCGGCGAATAAGTCTCGCATCCGCTTTCGAATTGAAGAACCCGCCGGAGCGATCCGGCGGGTTCTTCATTTTCAGGACTTGAAAATTGTTATTCCCAGCCGACCATGCGCTGATAAAGCGCGTAGACCGGATCGGCTGCCGTGTCGGGCTGATACGGCGACGGCTCGGCGTCGATCATCCGCGGCGTCCTGCGCTCGGGCGTCGCGTCGTCCGCTTCGGCGTCGGGCTCGGCATCCTCACCGCCGGATTGCGCCTGCTGCTCGTCCTGCGGCGCGCCGTCATGGTGATGCTGATGCTGGTGGCTCGTTTCGCCGGCCCTGTCCTCCAACGGCGTATCCTTGGCGAACTGATAAGGCAGCTGGGCGTAGGCAAATCCCTCCGGCAGCTTGGCCGCGAGCGGCACATAAGCCGCCTCGGCCGCTTCGGGAACCGGCATCATCTGCGGTTGCGCGGCGATTTCCTTGGGCTGCCTCGCAGCCGCAGCGATCTCGCCGTCCGTCTGCGGCGAATGAAGCGCTGCAGGCTGACGAGCATCGGCGGCTGCGGGATCTGCCGGCTGCCTCGCCAAGGTCTCCGTCGCGTCGCTGATGACGGCGTCGTCGAGAATGGCATCGATCTCCACCGCCGCCTCGACAGGACCGTCCTCCAGCACGGTTTCGACGTCCTGCTCGCGAATGAAGGTGACGATCATCTCGGAGACCTCTTCGGTCATGGAGACGACGATTCCCGTCCAGTTTCTCGGAATGACAGGGTCGGACTTTTCCAACGTCGCGCGAGACTCGATCACCGGCGGCTCCGTCACCTCGGCTGCGTCGGCCGCATCCGCCTCGGCAGCCAGCGGTTGCCGGGCTTCGACCTCCGACGTGTCCGAAGCAGCCTTTGTTGTCGTCACCGACGCGGAGCGGACCTGGCTTTCAGCCTGCGACTTTTCCGGGTCAGCAGCTTCTACGGCTTCGGCGGTGACCGCGCCCTCGCCCGTCGCAGGCGCCGCACCCTCGATCGGTTTGCCGGCCGGCGCAGCCCGCTTTTCCGCCGACTGGCGCACGGCGGTAGGGAGACTGTCCTCCTGCAGCTGGATTTCGGGGCGGGTTTCGGCACGCAGCGGCGAAGCGTCGTTCTGGCCATAGGAGCGGACCACGGCACGGGCGGCGAGATCGCGATCCTTGTAACGCACCATTTCCAGATAGGCGATGATCCGCGCGGCCTCCGGCCCCGTCGGGTTCTTCAGGGCTTCGGCGATCATCCGCAGCGGCAGGTTATGACCTTGCTCGGCGAGCTGGCGTTCGACCTCATCGATTCTGGCAGCCGGCAGCCGCTGAATGGCATCGGCAAGCCGGGAGGCGAAGGCCAGATTGGTCTCGTCTTCACGGCGATCGAGGGAAATCGAGCGGCCGGCCGCATCGATGACATCGAAAAGGGCTTCGACCATGCGCTCGCGCGCGGCAAGAAGCAGAATATTGAGCTTGCCGGCAATGGCGGAATTCAGGTCGGCGGCTTCGACGGCGTTGACGGGCGCGGGGGCGACCACCGACCGACCGAGGCCACCGGCGACGATCGCTGCGGTCTGGCCCTGGGACGAAAAGCTTGCATTGGACGCTGCACGAACGGGGGTCAGCATGGCATGCCCTTTCGTAAAGTGACGATGAAAGCAGAGTCTATGAAAGGACCGCGCTCATCCAGTCCCTTGCATCCCGAGCAGATCCTCCTGTCCGCATGACGCGATTCCGGCGTCATCGAATGCATAAAAATTAAATCGAATATTAAAAAACAGACCTTAACGAAACGCTAACGCCGTCGGATCAGCCTATTCACAGTTGCAGGCGACACGGGATGACAGCAATTCGCTCAGCTATGGGCGAAGATATCGGCCTCTTCCCAGCCGAGCAGGTCGAGCTTGGCGCGGGTCGGCAGGAATGCGAAGCAGGCCGTCGCATGGTCGAAGCGGCCGTCGCGAATCAGGCGTGCCGTCAGTTTGTCGCGCAGCGCGTGCAGATAAAGCACGTCGGAAGCGGCATATTCGAGCTGGGCCGGCGACAGCGTCTCGGCCGCCCAATCGGATGATTGCTGGGCCTTGGAGACATCGACGTCGAGCATCTCCTTGAGATTGTCCTTGAGGCCGTGGCGATCGGTGTAGGTCCGGCAGAGCCGCGAGGCGATCTTGGTGCAGAAGACCGGGGTCGTCGTGACACCGAAGGTATGGAAGAGCACGGCAATATCGAAGCGACCGTAATGAAAGATCTTCTGATGGGTCGGATCTTCGAGCAGAGCGACCAGATTGGGGGCCTCTTTCTGGCCGGCGGCGATGCGGATGATATCGGCGGTGCCGTCTCCCGGCGAAAGCTGGACGACGCAGAGCCGGTCGCGCCGCGGCACCAGGCCGAGCGTTTCGGTATCGATCGCGATCGCGCCAGTGTAGCGAGCGGCATCGGCCGCCGAAATATCGCCTTCGTGATAACGTATGGTGGCCGGCATGAGACTGTCTTTCGTTCGGATATTCTCCACTCGCGCTATAGCGCAAAGGCGCAGGATGCGAAACCGCTTCCTGTTGCTAGAGCGCCGTGCGTCCTCTCGGACGCATAAAGGACCCTCTATTTTAGTTTTCGCATCGTGCTTTCCCAAAATCGATTCCGATTTTCGGGCCGATGCGGTGCCTCAGAATGTCGGCGGCGTATTGATCCAGAGAAGCACGGTTTCGCCGTCATGCCGGTTGCGCCAGGAATGGTAGCGGCGGCTTTCGAAATAAAGCGAATCGCCCGGACCGAGGTCGAAGAACTGATCGCTGTCGAGCACCAGTTCGAGCCGGCCTGACAGGACATGCATGAATTCCTCGCCCTCATGGCGGTAGGCGCCTTCGCTGGCGGCACCCGGCGCCAGCACGAAACGATGGCAATCCATCATCCTGCGGCCTTCGGCAAGCAGCTGCACCGTCACGCCGGGCGTCGTTTCCGGCCAGGTGCGCCATTCGTCCGCGCGCACCAGCGTCGGCACCTCGCCGCTTTCTTCGCCGGAAAGCCGGGAAACGGTGGTGGCGTAATATTCGGCGAGGTCATGCAGCGTCTTGAAGCCGACACCCTGCGAGGTACGCTCCAGCGTCGAAAGCGTCGAAGCGGTGATGCCGATATCGCCGGCAACCTGTTCGAGCGTCTTGCCGCTCGCATGGCGCAAACTGCGCAGCTTGCGACCGACGCCGGAACCCTGGCTGGCTTCGCCACCGTCGGCGGACGGCTCCTCGTTCTCCAGCGCCTCCCGGATTGCTGCGGGATTGAGGCCGCGCTCGGCACGATACCACGAAATCCGCTTCAGCTTCGCCACGTCGTCGGCGCTATACTGCCGATGGCCGGTTTGCGAACGGCCGGGAACCACCAGGCCCTGGCTTTCCCACAGACGCAACGTCGAGGCCGAGACACCCGCCAGCCGCGCGGCCTCCGCCACCTTGTAGCGTACAGGCCCGTTATCGTTCATCCAGCATATCCCCGATTCCAAAAGCCCCGAGAGCATTCATCAAAAGGCGTGATGTTTGAAGCAAAAAATGCCGCTTGTTTTCTTGCAGAAAAAATGTAGGAGTTTTCTACAGATCTTGCAGCAGTTCTGCAAGATGATTCCGAGCTCTCTTTTTCCAGCGCAGGAGCGCACCGATGAACGCGACAAGCCTTACAGACCGGAAGAACGCCGCCATTTCGCGCGGCGTCGGCATGACCACTCAGATTTATGCGGACCGCGCAGAGAATGCCGAGATCTGGGACAAGGAGGGCCGCCGTTACATCGATTTCGCCGCCGGCATCGCCGTTCTCAACACCGGCCACCGTCATCCGCGGGTGATCGCAGCGGTCAAGGACCAGCTCGACCGCTTCACCCACACCTGCCATCAGGTGGTGCCCTATGAGAGCTACGTCCACCTTGCCGAGCGGCTGAACGCGCTGGTGCCCGGCGACTTCGAGAAGAAGACCATCTTCGTCACGACCGGCGCCGAAGCGGTGGAGAACGCCGTCAAGATCGCCCGTGCCGCGACCGGCCGCTCGGCCGTCATCGCCTTCGGCGGCGGCTTCCACGGCCGCACCTTCATGGGCATGGCGCTGACCGGCAAGGTCGTGCCTTACAAGGTCGGCTTCGGCGCGATGCCGGGCGACGTCTTTCATGTTCCCTTCCCGGTCGAGCTGCACGACGTGACGGTCGATCAGTCGCTTCAGGCGCTGAAGAAGCTCTTCGCCGCTGATGTCGATCCGCAGCGGGTCGCGGCCATCATCATCGAGCCGGTGCAGGGCGAAGGCGGCTTCTACCCGGCACCCGCAGCCTTTATGAAGGCGCTGCGCGAACTCTGCGACCAGCACGGCATTCTGCTCATCGCCGACGAGGTGCAGACCGGTTTTGCCCGCACCGGCCGGATGTTCGCGATGGATCATCATGAGGTGGCGCCCGACCTGACGACGATGGCGAAGAGCCTTGCCGGCGGTTTTCCGCTTGCTGCCGTCACCGGCCGCGCCGCGATCATGGATGCGCCCGGACCCGGCGGGCTCGGCGGCACCTATGGCGGCAATCCGCTCGGCATTGCCGCCGCCCATGCCGTTCTCGACGTCATTGCGGACGAGGATCTCTGCAACCGCGCCAACCTGCTCGGCCACCGGCTGAAGCAGCGGCTGGAATCGCTGCGCGAGAGGGTACCCGAGATCGCCGATATTCGCGGGCCGGGCTTTATGAACGCCGTCGAATTCAATGACCGGAAGACGGGATTGCCGAGTGCGGATTTCGCCAACCGGGTGCGGCTGACAGCGCTTGACAAGAGCCTGATCCTGCTCACCTGCGGCGTCCACGGAAACGTCATCCGTTTCCTCGCGCCGATCACCATCCAGGACGAGGTCCTCGGCGAGGCGCTCGATATTCTCGAAGCCTCGATGCTGGAAATAAGCGCGGCGAGCTAGGCACCGGATCCACATTCCATGGCCGCCGGCAACGGCGGCCGCACTCCCAAGGAGAATATGAGATGGCTTTCACCACCGCGCTGACGAGGCACGTTCCCTTCTCTTCACCCTTCCTGCGCGACGCCGGCTATATCAACGGCGTCTGGACATCGGGCGAGGCCGCCGGGACTTTCGACGTGCTGAACCCAGCAACCGGCGAAGTGCTCGCTTCCCTGCCCGACATGGGAGCTGCCGAGACGCGGACGGCAATCGATGCAGCCCATGCCGCCCAGCCGGCCTGGGCTGCCCGGCCAGCCAAGGAGCGGAGCGCGCTCTTGCGCAAATGGTTCGACCTGATGGTCGCCAATGCGGACGCACTCGCGGCGATCCTGACCGCCGAAATGGGTAAGCCGTTCGCGGAAGCACGCAGCGAGATCCTCTATGCCGCCGCCTATATCGAATGGTATGCGGAAGAAGCCAAGCGCATTTACGGCGAAACGATCCCCGCGCCGTCCCAGGACAAGCGCATGATCATCATCAAGCAGCCGGTCGGCGTCGTTGGCACGATCACGCCGTGGAATTTCCCAGCGGCGATGATTGCGCGGAAGATCGCCCCGGCGCTTGCCGTCGGCTGCACCGTCGTGTCGAAGCCAGCCGAACAGACGCCACTGACGGCGATCGCCCTTGCGGTGCTGGCCGAACAGGCCGGCATCCCCGCCGGCGTGTTCAACCTCGTCGTCGGCCTCGACGGGCCGGCGATCGGCCGCGAGCTCTGCGGCAACGAAAAGGTCCGCAAGATCAGCTTCACCGGCTCGACCGAAGTCGGCCGCATCCTGATGCGGCAATGCGCCGACCAGATCAAGAAGGTGAGCCTGGAGCTCGGCGGCAATGCGCCCTTTATCGTCTTCGACGATGCCGATCTCGATGCCGCCGTCGAGGGCGCGATCGCCTCGAAATATCGCAATGCCGGCCAGACCTGCGTTTGCGCCAACCGCCTTTATGTCCAGTCGAGCGTCTATGACGCCTTTGCCGCCAAGCTTGCCGCCCGGGTCGCCGTGATGTCGGTCGGCGACGGTTTCCAGCCGGGTGTCGAAATCGGGCCGCTGATCGACGAGCAAGGCCTTGCCAAGGTGGAGGACCATGTCGGCGACGCGCTTGCCAAGGGCGCCAAGGTGCTGACCGGCGGCAAACGCATTGACGGTGCCGGCACCTTCTTTGCACCGACGGTACTGACCGGCGTCACTCGCGGCATGACCGTGGCACGCGAGGAAACCTTCGGGCCGGTGGCGCCGCTCTTCCGCTTCGAGACCGTCGAGGACGTCATCGTCCAGGCCAATGATACGGAGTTCGGTCTTGCCGCCTATTTTTATGCCGGCGACCTGAAGAAGGTCTGGCGGGTGGCGGAAGCGCTGGAGTACGGCATGATCGGCATCAATACCGGCCTGATGTCGTCCGAGACGGCGCCGTTCGGCGGCATCAAGCAATCCGGCCTCGGCCGCGAGGGCTCACGCCACGGCGCCGAAGATTATCTGGAAATGAAATATCTCTGCATCGGCGGCGTCTGATCGGTCATTTCTCCAGCACGCGGCTTGCGCCGCGTGCTGTCAGTAATGCGGCGGGCGGGTGATTGCCGGAGCTTCCAGCGTCTGCTCCTCGAGCGACAGGAAACGTTCGGTCAACCGGTCGAGCTTGGTGCGCATCTGCTCGACTATCTTCCATTGTTCGGCGAGCTGATCGGAAAGCTCTTCGATCGTCTTTGCCTGATGGGCCAGCATTTCCTCCAGCCGGGTGATGCGGTTGGTCTCGTCGGACATTAGAGCTTTTCCGGGTTAGATTGCAGCATTCTGCCGGAGCAGGTTTTCGTCAGGGCAAAGGCGATTGGCGACGGGCATACCCCAGGTACGTCCGAGCCGATCGCCTTTGAGCCTGGCGAAAAGATGCCCGGCCCTTCGGGTTGGCTGAAACGGGCCGGCTGATCGACCGGCCGACTCCGTTTGAGCCAACAGAATGCTACAATCTAACCCGGAAAAGCTCTAGATCCTCCTTCGCCGACACCGGCAGAACAGATGGTTTTCCAAAGCCGAAATAGGCCGCCGCGTCAATGTTTTCGACAGCCGGCGCGGCCAAGCGCAAAACTGAACCGTTTGGTTACTAAAAGGCCTTGCCGTGCCTGATGTTGTGGGGTAGGCCCTAATCCATCAGGGAGGATTACTGATGGATGCAGGCAACGGCTTTCTTCATCCGGACCGGCTCTTTCCGGCCGATCCGGCGACACGGACGATTGCGCGGGACCTCTACGAGACGGTGCGCAATGTTCCGATCGTCAGCCCTCACGGACACACCGAGCCCGCCTGGTTCGCCGACGACAAGCCGTTCGAAGATGCGGCCTCGCTGCTGGTCATTCCCGATCACTATCTCTTCCGCATGCTGCACAGCGTCGGCGTCACGTTGGACGAGCTCGGCGTGCCGCGGCTCGACGGCAAGCCTGTGGCTCAGGGCCGGGCGATCTGGCGGACCTTTGCCAAGCATTACCACCTCTTCCGCGGAACGCCCTCGAGCCTCTGGGTCGACCACGCCATGTCGGCCGTGCTCGGCTGCACCGAGCCGCTGACGTCAGACAATGCCGACGCGCTCTACGACCACATCAACGCCCAGCTTGCCCTTCCCGAATTCCGCCCGCGGGCGCTGCATCAGCGATTCGGCCTCGAAACGATCGCAACGACCGAAGGCGCGCTCGACCCGCTTGTGCACCACCAGAAGATGGCGGCGGACGGCTGGATCGGCAAGGTGCGCACCACCTACAGGCCGGACAGCGTCACCGATCCCGATGCCGTCGGCTTCCGCGACAATCTCGTCAAATTCGGAGAGATCACCGGCGCCGACGTGACGCGTTGGGACGGCCTGATCGAGGCGCATCGGCGCCGGCGCGCCTTTTTCCGGCAGTTCGGCGCGACCGCGACAGATCACGGTGTGCCCACAGCCTTTACAGCAGATCTGCCGCCTGCGGAAAAGCAGGCCCTGCTCGACAAGGCATTGAAGGGTCCGCTTTCGGCTGCCGACGCCGAGCTTTTCCGCGGGCAGATGATGACCGAGATGGCCGGTCTTTCGGCCGAGGACGGCATGGTGATGCAGATCCATGCCGGCTCGAGACGCAATACCGACAGCGGGCTCTTTGCCACCCGCGGGCCCAATATGGGCGCCGACATCCCGACACGGACGGATTGGGTCGGCGGCCTGAACGCGCTGCTTTCCAAATATGGCCACGCGCCGGGCCTGCGCATTCTGCTTTTCACGCTCGACGAGACGACCTATGCTCGGGAACTGGCGCCGATGGCCGGCCATTGGCCCTGCCTGATGATCGGGCCGCCCTGGTGGTTCCATGACAGCCCGCTCGGCATCCGTCGCTATCTCGACCAGGTGGTCGAGACCGCCGGCTTCGCCAATATGGCCGGGTTCAACGACGATACGCGCGCGCTGCTGTCGATCCCGGCCCGCCACGACGTCTGGCGCCGCGAGGTCTGCCGCTTCCTGGCGCAGCTCGCCGCCGAGCATCGGCTTTCCAGGAAAGAAGCCGAGGTCGTCGCGCGCGAACTCTCCTATGACAATGCAAAGAAGGCCTACAAGCTGTGAGCGACAGACTGCAGAACATGACCGGCCTTGCGCCGACGGCGAAGCTTCCCGCCTATAACCGGAATGCGCTGAAGGCCGGCATCCTGCATCTCGGTCCGGGGGCCTTCTTCCGCGCCCATTTCGCACCCTTCACCGATGCTGCGCTGGCAGCAGCCGGCGGTGACTGGGGCATTGAGGTGGCGAGCCTTCGCACGCCCGATGTCGCAGACAATCTCTCCGCCCAGAACGGGCTCTATACGATGCTGATCCGCGATACGTCGGGCACGACGGCCGAGGTGATCGGCTCGATCCTGAAGGCGCATGTGGCGCCGCGCGATCCGACCGCCCTGCTGGCGCGCCTCGAAGATCCGGATATCCGCATCGTCAGCATGACGGTGACGGAAAAGGCCTATGGTTTTGATCCGGCAATCGGCGGCCTCGACCTGAAACACCCCGATATCGTCGCCGACCTTGCCAACCGGCATGCGCCGCGCGGCGTCATCGGCTATCTCGTCGAAGGCCTTGCCCGCCGCCGGCAGAAGGGCATACCGCCCTTCACGCCGCTCAGCTGCGACAACCTGCCGAGCAACGGCGCGGTGCTGAGGCGTCTGGTCCTCGAATTCACCTCCCGCATCGATTCCGAGCTGCATGACTGGATCGAAGCCAATGTGCCCTTCCCGTCCACCATGGTCGACCGTATCACGCCGGCAAGCACTGACGCGACCTATGCCGATGCCGAGCGGCTGACGGGCCGCACCGATCTGGCGGCGATCGAGACCGAGCCCTTCACGCAATGGGTCATCGAAGATCATTTCGCCAATGGCCGGCCGGCCTGGGACAAGGTGCGTGGCGCGCTGATGGTCGAGGAGGTCTCGGCCTATGAGAAGATGAAGCTCAGGATGCTGAACGGCGCCCATTCGCTGCTCGCCTATCTCGGTTATATCGGCGGCTATGAATTCATCCGCGACGTCATGGATGATGCCGGCCTCGCCGCCCTTGCCTACCGCCACATGCATGCGGCAGCGAGAACGCTCGACGCCGTGCCCGGCATCGATCTCGACGACTACGCCAGCGAATTGATAGCACGCTTTGCAAACAAGGCGATCGCGCATCGCACCTATCAGATCGCCATGGACGGCACGCAGAAACTGCCGCAGCGGCTGCTGGAGCCGGCCTGCGAGGCGCTGGCCCATGGCGACCGTGCTGAGACCTATGCCATCGCCGTCGCGGCCTGGATGCGTTATGCGATCGGCGAGCGCGGCAATGGCGAACGCTATGATCGGCGAGCGCGGCAATGGCGAACGCTATGAGCTGCGCGATCCCCGCGCCGGCGAAATCGCCGCCCTCATTGCCGACGTGCCCCGCACCGGCCCGGCAATTTCGGCGGCGCTTTTCACCCTCCCAGGCCTGTTCCCGAGCGCTTTGACGGGACACCGGGCGTGGACGCAGGATGTGTCTGACAAGCTTGAGATCCTGATCCAGGACGATCGGCTGCCGCTGTTTTGAGGCTTGGAGCCTTTTGGGCAAAGAGAGGGTGTGCCACACGACATATCCTCTCCTCCGTCATCCCTGTGCTCGTCACAGGGATCCAGTGCGCCCAAGTCCTTGGGCGCGGGAAACTCTATCCAGTTTGTAAGGAGCCTTTCACCGCGCCGACGCGCGGTGGCTGGATTCCTGTGACGGGCATAGGAATGAGGGAGTTTGGGGTTACCGGCTCGTCTCAGCCATACCGGATATCACGCCTTCACCCGCGCCATATCGGGATCGTAGAGCGGCGACAGCGATACCTTGCAGGGAATGCGCTCCCGCGCGACATCAAGCTCATAGGTGCCGGAGAGCACGAAATCCTCCGTCACGCCATCAGTGTTGCGGACGTAGCCGTAGCCGATCGGTTTGCCGAGCGTATAACCGAAACCACCGCTCGACAGCCAGCCGACGCGCTTGCCGTCGCGATAGATGGTTTCACGGCCGAGCAACACAATATCGGGATCGTCGGGAACAAAGCAGGCGAGACGCTTCTTCACGCCGCCTGACAGCTGCCGTTCTATCGCTTCGCGGCCGCGGAAGGGGATGTTCCTGCGCATTTTCACCGCCCAGCCGAGACCGGCTTCGACGGGCGTATGATCGGGACCGATATCGGACCCCCAGGCGCGATAACCCTTTTCCAGGCGGCAGCTCTCGATGGCGCGGTAGCCGGCATTGATCAGGCCGTACTCACCCCCTGACGCCATTAGCAGGTCATAGACGATCGTCGCATATTCGACCGGCACATGCAGCTCATAGCCGAGTTCGCCGACATAGGTGATGCGCAACGCCCGCACGGGGCAGCCCGCAATACCGATCGTTCTGACTTGACCGAAGGGGAAGGAGGCATTCGAGACGTCGCTGCCCGTTACCTTTTCCAGCACGGCGCGCGAATTCGGTCCCATCAGCGACAATACGGAATAGGCCGATGTGACATCGACCAGTTCGGCATGCATCTCCTGCGGTATATTGCGTGCGATCCAGTCGAAGTCATGGGTGGCGAAGCCGGTGCCGGTGACGATGTAATATTCGTTTTCCGCAATGCGGGCGACCGTCACATCGCATTCGATGCCGCCCTTGTCGTTCAGCATCTGGGTGTAGATCAGCGATCCCACAGGCTTCGCGACATCGTTGGAAGCGATCCAGGAGAGGGCGGCCTCGGCATCCCTGCCCTTCAGCACGAATTTGGCAAAAGAGGTCTGGTCGAAGATGACGGCCGCCTCACGTACGGCCTTGTGCTCGCGGCCGACGGCGTCGAACCAGTTCTGTCGGCCATAGCTGTAGACATCCCGCGGCTCCTCGTTGGCGAAGAGATCGGCAAACCAGTTCGGCCGTTCCCAGCCGAGCTTCTCCCCGAAACAGGCGCCCTGCGCCTTCAGTCGGTCGTAGAGCGGCGATTTGCGGCAGGGGCGGCCGCTCGAATGCTCCTCGAGCGGCCAGGCCATGGTGTAGTGTTTGCCATAGGCTTCGAGTGTGCGGGTCCGCACCCAGTCCGTGTCGAAATGCGGGCGTCCGAAACGGCGGATATCGACCGGCCAGAGATCATAGGGCGGCTCACCCTTCGTCACCCATTCGGCAAGCGCCATGCCGGCGCCGCCGGCGGACGCGATGCCAAAGGCGTTGAAACCGGCGCCGACGAAGAAATTCTTCAGCTCCGGCGCCTCGCCGAGGATGAAATTGCCGTCAGGCGTGAAGCTTTCCGGGCCATTCAGCAGCTGCTTGACGCCGACATTTTCCAGCGCCGGAACGCGGCCGAGCGCCTGTTCCATGATCTGCTCGAAATGGTCGAAATTGCTGTCGAGAAGCGTGTAGTGGAAGCCTTCAGGGATTCCTTTTTCCGCCCAGGGAATGGGGTTCGGCTCGTAGCCACCCATGACGATGCCGCCGACCTCTTCCTTGTAGTAGGTGAGACGGTCGGGATCGCGCAGCGTCGGCAAATTAGAGGGCACGCCGAAGGATTCGGTGATGACGTATTGGTGCTCGACCGAGACGAGCGGCACGTTGACACCGAAGCGCTGGCCAAAGGCGCGCGTCCACTGGCCGGCGCAGACGACGACGCGCTCGCATTCGATACGCCCTTCGGCGGTGATGACGGCGCGAATCCTTCCCTTGTCGATTTCGAGGTCGACGACTTCGGCATCCTCGAAGATCGAAACGCCTGACATGCGGGCGCCTTTGGCCAGCGCCTGGGTGACGTCGGAGGGATTGGCCTGGCCGTCTGTCGGAAGGAAGGCGGCGCCGACGAGGTCGTCAATCGTCATCAGGGGCCAGAGATCGAAGGCCTCCTGCGGCGTCAGCAATTGCATTTCGAGACCGAAAGATTGGGCCGTGGTCGCCTGGCGCTTGACCTCCGTCCAGCGCTCCTGGTTGCAGGCCAGCCGCAGGCCGCCATTCATCTTCCAGCCGGTGCCGAGGCCGGTTTCTTCCTCGAGCCGCTTATAGAGATCGACGGAGTAACCGAGCAGCTGGGTGATGTTGGCGCTGGTGCGCAGCTGGCCGACGAGGCCGGCGGCATGGAAAGTGGTGCCGGAGGTCAGTTTCTTGCGTTCGAGCAGGACGGTATCGGTCCAGCCCAGCTTGCCGAGATGATAGGCGGTGGAGCAACCGATGATGCCGCCGCCGATGACCACGGCTTTCGCCGTCTTCGGTAATTGTCTCGTCATTTATCGATCCTGTTCAAAGGCTTGATAGGCGCGCTCGAACCGCGCGAGATTTTCGGCCGTGTAAGCGGAATAATCGAAAACGATGGTGGAATGGATTTCCGAAATCATGCTCCAGAGCGTCTCGCGCAGCAGCGAGGCGCATTTCATCGCGCCATAACGTCGGCGTAGATCCGATGTCAGCGGCCGGTCGAAATAGGCCTCCAGCATTGCATGCTCATCCGCCTCCGAAAACTCGTTGTTGGAGGCCAATCCGCCGAGATCGAACAGCGGCGTGTTGAAGCCGGCATAGTCCCAGTCGATGAGCCAAAGCCGCTTGCCGTCGTCGAGAAAATTAGCGGCAAGAAGATCGTTGTGGCCGAAAGCGATCTCGAAAGGGCCTGCCGCCTGTTCCAGCGTCTCGGCCCTGCCGATCAACTCCGGCAGCAGGGGCAGATAGGCGCTCCCCGTTTCCTTGAGACTGGCAGCGTAATCGCGGACGACGTGAAAGACCCAGAAGATCATTGCCGGACCACGGAAATGCCGGGCGATGTCGCGGTGGCAGGTGCGCACCAGGGGCAAGACCCGGGCGAGCGTATCGGGCGCCCTGAGGCCCTCCGGGGAAAGCGCCCTCGCCTCTATATATTCGAGCACCAGCACGCCGGGCGAATGGTGGATGACGGCGGGCGATATGCCGGCTGCGTGGGCAGCATAACTTGCGGCAAGCTCGTTCTGCCGGCTGATGTGATGGATCGGAATATCGGTGCCGAGCCGAACCACGCAGCGCGCCACGGCATCGCTGACCAGATAGTTCCTGTTTGTGATGCCGCCTGTTATCGGCGCAATGTCGATCGGACCCTGCCAGATGCCGAGCGCATGAATCCTATCTTCAGGCGTCATGCTGATCCCCCCAGAGCATGATGCGGCTTTCGACGACATCCCACCCTAACTGTTTAAACCAGAAGAGGATTTATCCTGTTCCGGTGGCCCATCCTGAAATGATGGGCAGAGGAAGATCGGCTGTCAAGCGGAGCGGTCAGATCGTCCTGCCCGAGGCATCGAAGACGTGACAACGGGCCGGATCGAAGTAGGTCGTCACATTGGTGCCGCGCTCGACCTTCTGCTGACCGTCAAGCGCAACAGTCAAAAGCTGGCCATCCGGCGTGGTGGTGTAGAGCATGGTGGCGCCGCCGAGATTTTCGACGATATCGACGTTGACGGTGGAGAGCGCGATGGCGCCGCCGGCAAGCGACAGATGCTCCGGGCGGATACCAAAAGTGACGTCCTGGCCGGCCTCGCCTTTCAGCCGGCGCGGCAGGCGAACGGAGTTGCCGCAGACATGGATGCTGGTTTCGGTCTCTCCGACCTCTTCAATGCGAGCCTTGAGGAAATTCATCTTCGGGCTGCCGATGAAGCCGGCGACAAAGCGGTTGGCGGGATTGTTGTAGAGATCGAGCGGCGCTCCGACCTGCTCGATGCGGCCGGAATTCAGTACAACGATCTTGTCCGCCATCGTCATGGCCTCAACCTGGTCGTGGGTGACGTAGATCATTGTGTTGCCGAGCTGCCGGTGCAGGCGGGAGATTTCGACGCGCATCTGCACACGCAGTTCGGCGTCGAGATTGGACAGCGGCTCGTCGAACAGGAAGATGCGCGGCTCGCGCACGATGGCGCGGCCGATCGCCACGCGCTGGCGCTGGCCGCCGGAGAGCGCCTTCGGCTTGCGCTCCAGAAGCTTTTCGATCTGCAGGATTTCGGCAGCGCGCTTCACCTTCGGCTGGATCTCGGCCTTCTTGTAACCCGCCGTCTCCAGGCCGAAGGCGAGGTTCTTGTAAACCGACATGTGGGGATAAAGCGCGTAGGATTGGAAGACCATGGCGATGCCGCGCTTGGCCGGCGCCACCTCGTTCATGCGCTCGCTATCCAGCAGCAGGGCGCCACCCGAGATTTCCTCAAGACCGGCGATCATGCGCAGAAGGGTCGATTTTCCGCAGCCCGAGGGACCGACGAAAACGACGAATTCGCCGGGATCGATCGTCAGGTCGATGCCATGGATCACATCGAAGGCGCCGTAGCGCTTCTCGACCTTCTGAAGAACGACACTGGTTGCCATCGTTTCAAAACCCTCTCTTACCGGTTACTTTGTTCTTGCCCGCCAATCGGCGTATTTCGGACTGTCGGGACCGACCGGCAGCGGCACCTCGGCACCGCTGTCGGAAGACTGGTAGATGGCGGTGACGAGTTCCAGCGCGCGGCGCGCATCGCTCGTGGTCACCGGCAGCGGCCCCTGGCCGCTGAGGAAGGCATGGAACTGGCCCATCTGGGTGGTGAAGCGCGGCGCGACCGGCTGCCAGTCGCCGACCACCCGGTCGATCTTCTGCTTGATGTCGTCGTTGGCGGCGATGATCTTCCAGGGATCCTTGCCCGGCGTGTAGGGCTCATGCGTGCTTTCGAAAGTGACATTCTCGAAGTGCAGTCTCAGCCGGCTGATCTGTTCCTGCGAACCGAGCGTGCAGGACAGCGAGACGAAGGCACCGTTTTCCATCAGCAGGCTGGCGGAGGCGCAGTCCTCGACCTCGATATCGTTGACACGGGTGGCGACGCGGCCGAAGACCCTCGCGGCCGGGCCCATCAGATGCATCAGCATGTCGTGCAGGTGCAAAGCATGGGTGACGAGCACGCCGCCGAGTTCGGTCGCCCATTTGCCGCGCCAGGGAACGGCGTAATATTCGGGCTTGCGCAGCCAGAAGGTTTCGACGGAAGCCGTATAGGCTTTGCCGGCAATGCCGGCGTCAATGATCCGTTTGGCCTTCTGGATGCCATCGCCGTAACGGTACTGGAAGATTGGCATCAGCACGCCCTTGGCGGTCCTTTCCGCTTCCATGATCGTATCGACGCCGGCGAGCGAGCCCGTCAGCGGCTTTTCACAGACGACGTGCTTGCCGGCGGAAAGGGCCGCAACCACCTGTTCCAGATGGACGCCGGGCGGCGTGCAAATATCGATGATGTCGATCGCATCGTCGGCCAGGAGTTCGGCAAAGGAGGTGGTGCGGCGTTCGATCCCGAACTCGTCACCGACCGCCGCCAGGCGCTGAACGTCGAGGTCGCAGATCGCCGCGACCTTGAACTTGTCGGCATGTGGCAGATAGCCTTCGACGATGTGGGAGCGGCCGATGCCGCAGCCGACGATCGCGACTGTCTTCATGCTCATGTCACTCTTTCCCATTGCCGCCATCAGCGTTTCATGCCCGTCGTGGCGATGCCTTCGATCAGCAGGCGCTGGAAGAACAGGAAGAAGAAGAACACCGGCACGAGCGTCAGCGTCGACATGGCGAAGAGGCCGCCCCAATCCGAAGCGCTGGTGGAATCCACGAAGGTGCGCAGGCCGAGCTGGATCGTGTAGGTGTTCATGTCGTTCAAATAGATCAGCGGACCGAAGAAATCGTCCCAGGTCCAGATGAAGGAGAAGATGGCGGCCGTCGCCAGCACCGGCAGTGACAGCGGCAGCATGATCTTCCAGTAGATGCGCCAGGCGCTGCAGCCATCCATCATCGCCGCCTCATCGAGTTCGCGCGGGATACCGCGGAAGAACTGCACCATCAGGAAGATGAAGAAGGCGTCGCTTGCCAGGAACTTCGGCACGACGAGCGGCAGGATGGTGTTTACCCAACCGAGATCGAGGAAGAGCACATATTGCGGGATCAGCGTCACGTGATAGGGGATCATCAGCGTGCCGAGCATGATGGCGAACCAGAAGTTCCGGCCGGCGAAACGCAGCCGCGCGAAGGCATAGGCCGTCAGAGAACAGGCGATGACATTGCCGGTCACGACCAGCACCGAGATGACGAGCGAATTCCAGAAGAACCGGCCGAAACTGACGTCGAGCCCAGTCCAGCCGCGCACATAGGAAGAGAAATCGATCGACGAGGGTATGATCGAGGTCGACGAAAATATCTCGTTTTCCGGGCGGACCGATGCCGAAACCATCCATAGCAGCGGATAGAGCATGAGCAGCGAAGCGGCGATGAGCAGGGCGTGGATAACGAGCGAGGCCGGCAGGCTGCGTTTGGTAATGTCCGATGGCGGCCTGGCCGCGGTGACGGAAGCGGTCATCTCAGTCATCGTAGTGCACCCAGTAGCGCGAGGTCAGGAAGGAGAAGGCGGTGAAGATCGCGATGATCACCACCAGGATCCAGGCGAGCGCCGAGGCATAGCCCATGCGGAAATTGCCGAAGGCTTCCTGATAGAGGTAGAGCGTGTAGAACAGCGTCGAATTGATCGGCCCACCGGTGCCGCCGGATATGATGAAGGCCGGCGTGAAGGCCTTGAAGGCTTCGATCGTCTGGACGACGGCGTTGAAGAAGATCACCGGGGTCAGAAGCGGCAGCGTGATCTTGTAGAATTGCCGGAACTTCGAGGCGCCGTCGAGGCTCGCGGCCTCATACATGTCCTGCGGGATCTGGCGCAGGCCGGCGAGGAAGATGATCATCGGCGAGCCGAATTGCCAGACGGACAGTGCCACCAGCGTGTAGATCGAATAGTTCGGATGCGAGATCCAGCTCGGACCTTCAATGCCGAACTGCGAGAGCGCGGCATTGACGAGGCCATCACTGGCGAAAAGCTGACGCCAGAGCACGGCGATCGCGACGCTGCCGCCGAGGAGCGACGGCAGGTAGAAGATGGCGCGATAGACAGTCAAGCCGCGCAGGCCGCGGTTCAGCGCCATGGCGACCAGCAGGGCGAAGGTCAGCTTGAACGGTACGGAGAAGACGACGTAAGTCAGGGTGACGTCCATGGCGGCCGAGAATTTCGGATCCGCCGTGGCGATGCGCACGTAATTCGCCATTCCCACCCACCGCGGCGACTGGAGCATGTCGTAGTCGGTGAAGGAGAGGTAGAGCGAAATCAGGGCCGGCCCGAGCGTCAGCCCGAAAAAGCCGACGAGCCAGGGAAGGAGGAAGAGATAGCCGGGAGCATTGGCATTCCAGAGACGCCTGAAGCGTCCTTCTGCCACGGCCCCCTGATATCTTTCCACTGATATGGCCCCTGCGGGCGTGCGCATCGCATTGCTCATACGGGATCAGCCTCGTGCGAGAATCTGCGTGATTTCGGTGACAAGTTGCTTGCCACCGTCGGAAGGAGACAGTTGTCCGAAGCCGACCTGTTCGGCGATATTACGCAGCATCAGATCGGCTTCACCGGCGCCGGCCGGGGGCGGGGGCGGCAATTTGCCGGCGAGGTCGCCAAGGCCACTGACATAGGCCAATGCAACCTTGCCGTTCTCATCGAGCTTCGTCGCGACGACTTCGCGCATGGCGGCCGATTCCGGAATGCCGCGCTCGACATCGAGAAGCAGCGCTGCTTCGGGGTTCTTGACGAAGAAATTGACGTAATCCACCGCCTTGTCCACCGCCTTCGACTGAGCCGAAACCGAGAAGAACATCGAAGGCTTGCGATAGTGGCCGCCCTTCGAATCCGGCTTGATGCGCATGTAGTTGGTGAGCGCCAGCTTGTCCTTGTTCATGGCCTGATATGCGACGAACTGGTTGGAATGGGCAAAACCGGCCGCCGACTTGCCGAGCGATACGGTGTTGGTTTCGATATCGTTCTTGTCGAGAGCCTGAATATCAGCTGGAACGCAGGCGCCGGCCTCGCGGAACTTGGCCCACATGTCGTACCATTCCGAGGCGTCCTCCACACCGAAACCGATCTTGCCATCGGCGGTATAGAGCGCCTTGCCCCGCTGGCGCAGCCAGTTTTCGAACAAGGGTTCCGCGCCGCTGCCGTCGGCGATACCGAACATGCCCTTGCGCTTGCCTGATTTGGTGATCTCCGCACCCATGCGGGCGAATTCTTCCCAGGTGGTTGCCTGCGTCGGCAGATCGACGCCGGCTTCCTTGAAGGCCGTGGTGTTCAACACCGTTGCAGCCGAATTCGCGCCCAGGCTGACGCCGTAGAGATGGCCGTCGACGCTGCCGCCTTCGATCTGAGCCTTGTCGAAATCGTCGAGATTGAGCTTGGCCGGCATGTAGGATTCGAGCGGTGCGAGCGCGCCGCGCCGGGCGTATTGAACGATGTAGCGATAGTCCATCTGAATGACATCGGGCGCGTTGCGGCCGGCGACCTGGGTCGCAAGACGCGGCCAGTAATCGCCCCAGCCCAGGAATTCCCCGGTGATCGAGGTGCCCGGGTTCTTCGTCTGGTAGAGCTGCGACACCTTGTTGGTACGGTCGGCGCGCGGCTGCGAGCCCCACCACAGGAGACGCAGGCGCGTTTCCTGTGCCAAGGCACTGGTTCCGAGCGCAGACAGCGACAGAAGCGCCGCCCCTCCCGCAACGAAATTACGTCTGCTTACACGTAGAGTCATGTTTTCCTCCTCCAAAGGGAAGCGCCTCCACACGCTTCCAACTAGTTTTGCTTGCGCAAATAACTAATTGGTTACAAGCTAAGAGCAAAGCGGCAAGCCTGTCAAGCGGTGTCGGTCAGAGCATGAGGTCGAGAGCGTCAGCGGTTTTGGCGGCATATGCTCTCAGCATTCCGTTGCAGCGAGCCGCCCTTCCAAATTCGGTTTTTACAATTTCGCGCCGAAGGCTTATGAGCGCAACGCATGAAGACAGGGGTGGAGCGATGAACGACAGCGGGGGAAAAAGGGACAAGAAACAGGCGCGGCGACCGTCTACGGAACGGACGACGCAACGCGATCCGGAGCGGACGCGCGCCGCGATCCTTGAAGCGGCAACCCGGGAATTTGCCGAAAACGGCATGGGCGGAGCCCGTGTCGATGCCATCGCCGAGCGCGCCGGCACCAACAAACGCATGCTCTACCACTATTTCGGCGATAAGGAGCAGCTCTACCTCAAGGTGCTCGAAGAGGCCTATGTCGGCATCCGCACGGCCGAGCGCGCGCTGCATATCGGCGACCGCAGCCCGGAAGAAGGAATCGGCGAACTAGCGCTTTTCACCTGGCGTTATTTCCTCCAACACCCGGAGTTCCTGAGCCTGCTCGGCACGGAAAACCTGCATCGCGCCCGGTGGCTGCGCCAGTCCGTCCGGCTCAAGGAGCTGCATTCGCATCTGATCGGCGAGCTTTCACAAGTGCTGGAGCAGGGAAAGAAACAGGGCGTGTTCATCGAGACAGCCGATCCCCTGCATGTCTACCTGACGATCGCTTCGCTCGGTTATTTCTATCTTTCCAACCAGTACACGCTCTCGACCATTTTCGGCCGCGACTTGGTGGATCCGGCCAATCTCAATGCCTGGGAAAGGCATATCGTCCACGTCACGCTCGCCTCGATCAAGCGCTGAATCTCGAAAGCCGGATTTGGCTATTGACAGGCTCGCCGCTCTTCTGCCATCAAGTAACCGTTTAGTTACCGGCTTGGGAGGGCCGGGCCAGGATGCCCGCTCCCGCCGCAAAGGATTGCTGGGAGGAAAAAATGGCACGCTTGGGAATCATCTTGCACGGCGTCACCGGCCGCATGGGTTACAACCAGCACTTGGTGCGCTCGATCCTGGCCTTCCGCGACCAGGGCGGCATCACGCTGAAATCGGGAGAAAAACTCGAGATCGATCCGATCATCGTCGGCCGCAACGGCGCCAAGATGGAAGAGCTGGCGAAGAAGCACAGCATCAAGCGCTGGTCGACCGATCTCGATGCCGCTCTCGCCAATCCCGACGATACGATCTTCTTCGATGCGGGCACGACGCTGATGCGCGCCGAGCTTCTGTCCAAGGCGCTCGATGCCGGCAAGCACGTCTATTGCGAAAAGCCGATTTCCGACGATCTGAAGGTGGCGATCGACCTTGCCCGCAAGGCGCGCCGCTCCGGGCTGAAGCACGGCGTCGTACAGGACAAGCTCTTCCTGCCTGGCCTGCGCAAGCTGGCGCTGCTGAAGGAGTCCGGCTTCTTCGGCAAGATCCTCTCGGTGCGCGGCGAATTCGGCTACTGGGTCTTCGAAGGCGATTGGGGCGTGCCCGCCCAACGGCCTTCGTGGAATTACCGCAAGGCCGACGGCGGCGGCATCATCCTCGATATGCTGTGCCACTGGCGCTACGTGCTCGACAATCTGTTCGGCGAGGTCAAGGCCGTGTCCTGCCTCGGCGCCACCCATATCGGGCGGCGCGTCGATGAGCAGGGCAAGCCCTATGATTGCGATACCGATGATGCGGCCTATGCGACCTTCGAACTGGAAGGCGGCGCGATCGCCCAGATCAACTCCTCGTGGGCGGTGCGCGTGCGCCGTGACGACCTCGTCACCTTCCAGGTCGACGGCACGCATGGTTCGGCCGTCGCCGGCCTGACGAAATGCTGGAGCCAGCACCGTGTCAACACGCCGAAGCCGGTCTGGAACCCGGACCAGCCGCAGACGATCGATTTCTACAAGACCTGGGACGAGGTTCCGGATACGCAGGCCTTCGACAACGGGTTCAAGGCGCAGTGGGAAATGTTCATCCGTCATGTCGTCGAAGATGCGCCGTGGCCCTATGGGCTGGAAGCCGGCGCCAAGGGCGTGCAGCTTGCCGAGCTTGGGCTCAAATCCTGGGCCGAGCGCCGCTGGCTCGATGTTCCCGCGCTGGAGTTTTGAGCCGTGACCACGATCAATCTTCCCCTCGACGGCAAGATCGTTCCCTACTCGCTGACCGGCACGCCGATCGAACTCAAAAGACGCGATGCCAAGAGCTTTCCGCGCATCGCCTTTGCCGCTGCGCATGTGGTGGCCGATCCGCTCGCCGACAATGATCCGTGGCTGATGCCGGCGATCGACTGGGAGCGGACGCTCGCCTTTCGTCACCGGCTCTGGGACCTCGGGCTCGGCGTTGCCGAAGCGATGGACACGGCGCAGCGCGGCATGGGCCTCGGCTGGCCTGAGGCCCGCGACCTCATCCGGCGGGCGCTTGCCGAGGCGGCCGGCCGCAACGACGCATTGATTGCCTGCGGCGCCGGCACCGATCACCTCTCGCCCGGTCCCGACGTGACCATCGACACGATCATCAGGGCCTATGAAGAGCAGATCGAAACGGTCGAGGCGGCCGGCGGGCGCATCATCCTGATGGCGAGCCGGGCGCTTGCCGTCGCGGCAAAAGGCCCGGACGACTATGTCAGGGTCTATGACCGCATCCTCCGCCAGGTCAGGGAACCCGTCATCATCCATTGGCTCGGAGAAATGTTCGACCCGGCGCTTGAGGGATATTGGGGCAATGGCGACCACCTGAAGGCAATGGAAACCTGCCTGCAGGTGATCGAGGCCAATGCCGCCAAGGTCGACGGCATAAAGATTTCGCTGCTTTCCAAAGAGAAGGAAGTGACCATGCGCCGGCAATTGCCGAAAGCCGTGCGCATGTATACCGGCGACGACTTCAACTATGCCGAACTGATAGCCGGCGATGAAGAGGGCCATTCGGACGCGCTGCTCGGAATTTTCGACGCGATCGCGCCGGCAGCGTCCGCCGCGCTCGAGGCGCTCGGCCGCAAGAGCAACCATGAATTCTTCGACCTGCTCGAGCCGACCGTTCCGCTGTCGCGCCACATCTTCAAGGCGCCGACCCGCTTCTACAAGACCGGCGTCGTCTTCCTCGCCTATCTCAACGGCCTGCAGGACCATTTCGTCATGGTCGGCGGCCAACAGAGCACGCGCTCGCTGGCGCACCTGGCCGAGCTCTTCCGGCTGGCCGACAAGGCACGGGTGCTCGCCGATCCGGAACTCGCAGCGGCGCGCATGCGCCAAGTGCTTGCCGTTCACGGCGTTCACTGATCACCGGCAGGCAATGAGAGGGGAATGAGATGCAGGTCGAAGGACTTTCGATCAACCTCGCGACGATCCGCGAGCAATGCGGCTTTGCCGAGGCCGTCGACATCTGCCTGAAACACGGCATCACCTCGATCGCGCCCTGGCGTGATCAGGTCGCCAAGGCCGGCCTCGACGAGGCCGTGCGGATCGTCAAATCGAACGGCATCAAGCTGACCGGCCTTTGCCGCGGCGGCTTCTTTCCGGCGGCCAACGATGCCGACTGGCAGAAGAACCTCGACGATAACAGGCGCGCCATCGACGAAGCGGCGGCCTTTTCCGCCGATTGCCTCGTGCTCGTGGTCGGCGGCCTGCCGGGCGCTTCGAAGGATATTGTCGGGGCCCGGCAGATGGTGTTCGATGGCATTGCCGCCGTGCTGCCGCATGCACAGGCCGCGGGCGTGAAGCTCGCGATCGAACCGCTGCATCCGATGTATGCCGCCGACCGGGCCTGCGTGAACACGCTCGGACAGGCGCTCGACATGTGCGATGAGCTCGGCGAGGATGTCGGCGTTGCGATCGACGTCTACCATGTCTGGTGGGACCCCGATCTTGCCAACCAGATTGCCCGCGCCGGACGCACGAACCGCATCTTCGCCCACCACATCTGCGACTGGCTGGCGCCGACCCGGGACATGCTGCTCGACCGCGGCATGATGGGCGATGGTGTCATCGACCTCAAAGGCATAAGACGGATGATCGAGGCCGCCGGTTTCTTCGGCGCGCAGGAAGTGGAGATCTTTTCGGCCGAAAACTGGTGGAAGCGTCCGGCCGACGAGGTGATCGCCACCTGCGTCGAGCGCTTCCGGAGCTGCTGCCAGATCTGATTTCAGTATTTGTTTCATCACGCGTGCAGGAGGATCATTCGATGGAGAAACGCCGTTTTGCCCTGATCGGCACCGGAAACCGCGGCACCACCATGTGGGGCAAGGATCTGCTTGCCGGCTGGCGTGAACATGTCGACCTCACAGCCATCGTCGAGAAGAATTCACTGCGCGGCGAGCGCGCCCGCAACATGATCGGCAGCAACGCGCCGCTCTATGACAATATCGATTCCATGCTGGCCGAACAAAAGCCGGATCTGGCTATCGTCTGCACGCCCGACCATACGCATGACGATATCATCGTGCGGGCGCTGGAGTCCGGCATCGACGTCATCACCGAAAAGCCGATGACCACCTCGATCGAGAAAATTCGCCGGATTCTCGACGCCGAAAAGCGCACCGGCCGCCGGGTCGACGTCTCCTTCAACTATCGCTACGCGCCGACCGCCGCCAGGATCAAGGAACTGCTGAACGCCGGCGAGATCGGCCGGGTGACCTCGGTCGACTTCCATTGGTACCTCAACACCAAGCACGGCGCCGACTACTTCCGCCGCTGGCACGCCTATACGGAAAATTCCGGCAGCCTGTTCGTGCACAAGGCGACCCACCATTTCGATCTGCTGAACTGGTATCTCGACAGCGACCCCGAGTCCGTCACCGCCTTCGCCGACCTGCAGAACTACGGCCGCAAGGGGCCGTTCCGCGGACCCCGCTGCAAGCTCTGTCCGCACGCGCAGGAATGCGACTACTATCTCGATCTCGAAGCCGATCCATTCCTCGATCAGCTCTATGAAGATCCCTCCGAGATTGACGGCTATTTCCGGGACGGCTGCGTTTTCCGCGAAGACATCGATATTCCCGATACGATGGTCGTTTCCATCCGCTACCGTAACAACGTCCATGTCTCCTATTCGCTGAACACCTTCCAGCCGATCGAAGGCCATCACCTCGCCTTCAACGGAACGAAGGGCCGTATCGAAATCCGCCAGTACGAGGCGCAGCCCTGGGAAGAGCCGAAGCAGGATACGATTCTGCTCATCCGCAATTTCCCGAACGGCAGGCAAGCGCTGGAGCGTATCGTCGTGCCGCATTTCACGGGCGGCCATTACGGCGGCGACGACCGGATGCGCAACATGATCTTCAAGCCCGATATGGAAGACAGGCTCGCCCAGCGCGCCGGCACACGGGCAGGCGCCATGTCCGTGCTCTGCGGCATTGCCGCGCTGACGAGCTCGCGCACCGGCGAGGTGGTCGATATCGCCGAGTTGATGCCGGAGCTTGCCAATGACGGCTCGCCGAATTCGTTGAGAACACCACGCTGACCGCATCGCCAGCGCGGCGCGGGACGCGTCATGCGATGTTTTCGAGATTTTCCCGGCGGATCTGGTAGAGAAGCGGCCTCCCGGTCGTAAAACGCTCGATCTCATCCGCCGCCATCTCACCGAGACGTGCCCGCTCCAGGCCGATGGCGCCGGCGATGTGCGGTGTCAGGAAAACGTTCGGCAGATCGTAGAAGGCGGAACCCACTTCAGGAATTTCCGGATCGGTCACGTCGATGACCGCGTCGATGCGGCCGGTCTTCAGCTCCGAAAGCAGGGCGGCCTCATCGATGAGAATGCCGCGTGCCGTGTTGATGAGCGTTGAGCCGTCCTTCATCAGAGACAGCTTTCGCGCATCGATCATATGCTGCGTCGACGGCAATGACGGCGCGTGCAGGGAAACGATATCCGCTCGCCGCATCAACTCGTCGAGATCGACCTTTTCCGCTCCCAATCCGGCAGCATCGGCGGCATCGAGCATGGGATCGAACAGCAGCAGCCTGTAATCGAAAGGCTTCAAGAGTTCGATCACCCGCCTGCCGATGCGCGAGGCGCCGACAATGCCGAGGGTGCGGCCATAGTTCCCGATCGCTTGGCGCTGCATCGGATAGGTCCGATCGCGGTTGCGGTCGGCGACGTAGAGATCGCGGAAACGGAAGGCGCGTTTGCCGGCGAAGAGGATCGCGGCAAGCGTGAATTCGGCAACCGGCACGGCATTGGCCTCGGCCGAATGGCTGACCGTTATGATGCCGGCTTCGAAGATGGCTTCGTCGATGATGCCCTTGACCGTACCGGCCGCGTGCACGATGAGGCGAAGCCGCGGCGCGGCTGCGAGAATCTCGGGCCCGACATAGGGTGCCCCCCAGCCGGTGATCAGGATCTCGGCTTCGGAGAGCAGGCGTCTCGCTCGCGCGTCGTCGAGACGCTGGAGCGGCTCGGGGTCCAGCAGGCGGCCGATGGTGTCGAGCCGGCGCAGGATCTCATCCGGCAGGACATGTTCCGTGCGCGACGGTTCCATGGCAAGGACGATAGCCGGGCGGCTCATGGCATCTGACCCGGCGCTTCGATGGCGCTCACGGTCACGCCCCTTTCTCTCACCAGAGCTTCCAGCGCCGCAATATCAGGCGCTTTCGGCGGCCGCGTCCAGGCGGACGAGAGGGCAGCGGGATCGTCGAGCGCCAGCACCGCCGTCACCAGGATGGTCTCGCCAGCCGGAATTTGACCGCGCAGCTGCGGCACGATGGTCTTGGCGACGATCACATTGGTGTTGGGCTGCGCCTTCTGGGCAAGCCCGGCGCGTTTCACCGAAGAACCGAGATCGAGAATGCCGGTAAAATCGGCTTCGCCGATCGCATAGGCTGCCCCTTCCGAAGCCGACAGCCTATCCTGCTCGAAGTCGCGGCGGCCGATGGCAAAGCCGCCTTCGGCAATCCGCAGCGGCCGGCCCGTCCTGATCCGGTGGAGGCGGATATGCCAGGGGGCGGCCGGCACGAGCCAAGTTTCGGCGTCGGCATCGGGGAAGGGCGACCATTGCGAATACAGCACATTGCCCGCTAGCCGGGCTTCCTTGTTCGTTTCGCGCACGCGGTAGTGCAGGCCGTCGTCGCTGAAGGCCAGCATCGAATCGAAGGCGGCGAGCCCGAAGGCACGTTCGTCGGATTCGACGCTGAAACCGTAACGCGCGGAATAGGCGAATTTCGCGTATTTTTCGGTGCCGAAACGCATCTGCAGGTTTTCTTGACCGGACGAGAGCGCCACGACATCGCCGCCGGCCCGCATCATCACCATGCCGGGATGGCGCTGGGGAACGACTTCCGGTGCCTGCTCCGGCACCTTCTCGCTGGCGGTCCAGAAAGGATGGTCCCCGGCGAGGGCGAGCGGCAGGAAAGCCTTGAGAGCCCAATAGGGCGAGCCGGCGGAATTGTAGCTCTCCGACATCAGCAGGTTCGGATAGCCGAAACCGATCGACAGCACGCCGTCGCGATCGGCAATCGGCTTGTCCCTCCACCAGCGCAGATGCTGCAGGCAGAGATGCTTGATTTCGCCCCAGGGCAAAGCCTCGACATCGGCAAAGGCGAGCGCCGACCAGAAGCCGGCGCAGGCGAAACGATAGGTCAGGCTGCGGCCGAAGGGGATCGTCGCCCCGTCGGCGGCAAACCAGTGGCGGAAATCCCGGGCGAAGAGGATGGCGCGCTCGCGATAGCGCTTGGCATAATCGTCATCGACGAGCTTCGAATAAATCAGGCCGTAGAAATGCATGGCAAAGGGAATGTAGTGGTCGATGCGGCGCACGTTTCCGTCGCGATACCAGCCATCGCCGATATAGAAGCCTTCGAGCTCCTTGAGGTATTGCCGCGTCAGGCTGCGGTCGAAATCGGCACCGAGACGGTCGAGCGCGATATCGACGAAGATGCGGAAGAATTTCCAGTTGTTGTCGGCATAGTCGAACTGCCTGGCATGTTTGAGATAGGCGACGACATTGCCGCGGGCGCGCTGATCGAGCGGCTCCCAGATCTTTTCCGGCACGAGCGTCAGGGCAAAGCCCAAGGCAGCAAGCTCGACCATGCGCTGATCGCGGCCATTGACCGTCCCCCAATATTCGGGATGGGCGGGATCGGTGCCGTTTGCAAAGCCTTCCGCAAAACGGTGCCAATGGGAAAAGTCTCCACCACCGGCGCCGAGCGGCGCCAAGCCCCAGAGCGGGCGAGCGAAGCCTTCGAGATCGGCGGCTGCCCGGTCGAAATGGGCGGCGGCGCCATTGAGCCTGACGCGGGCACTGCCCTTGGAGAAGCAATCAAGCAGCGGATCGAAGAGCGCGAGCAGGGCTCGGCTCATATCCGCGCGGGTTTCCAAAGGATTGCCGGCAAGCGGGTTGGCGCTGGCGGGATCATAGGTCATCGGCATCTCTCACGGGTTCGGCATTCGGAACGGTTCCTCCGGGAACGGGAACAACCGCCTGGCAGATGTGGCGTGCAGGGGCTGTCCGGTCACGAAAACGCGACAACATCAGCGATACGGCCTCGCGCCCGAGGTGAGCGCGGTCGACGCGCATGGTGGAAAGCCGCGGATTAGTCATCAGTGCGCAGGGCAGGTCATCGAAGCCGACGATCGCGAAATTCTCCGGCACACGCAGGCCGGTCTCGTTGACCGCCTCGAGCACGCCGACGGCGATGAAATCATTCATGCAGAAGGCGGCGGTAAAGCCGGCATTCTCGGCAAGTGCTGCGAGCGCCAGCTCATGTGCCTCGCGGCTGGCGCTACCCTGGAACGTCAGGGGCAGGAGCCGACCCTCGGCGCCTGATACAGCGGCGATCGCCGCCTCGAAACCACGAATCCGCTCCCGGATCGTGTGACGATGGGAGCCGGTGAGGTGCAGGATGCGGCGATGGCCAGCTGTCAGGAGGCGGCGGGTCGCCTCATAGGCACCGAAGAAATTGGCCGGCGAAACGCCGTCGAACTGCATCTTGGGATCAGTGCCGTTGACGAGAACGGTCGGGGTCTTGCTGGCTTGCAGCCAGTCGCGTAGTGGCTCGTTCGGATCGATACCGACGAGGAAGAGCCCTTCGGCGCCGGTGGCCTGCATGGAGTCGCGCACGGCATCCGGCGTGGTGCGATCCTCGCGCACCAGTCGGATATCGAAGGGCATGCCCGCTTCGGCGGCCCCGGAGCGCAGGCCCTCGACGATCGCTTCGTAGAAGATGCTCAGCCCGCCCGTGACGCCGTCGCTGGCAATCAACGCCAGCCCGCCGGCAACGGCTTCTGTAGCTGATTTGACGGGGTAGCCGTGCTCGGCCGCCACCTTCAATATCTGGCGGCGCACGGTCTCGCTGATACCCGGCTCGTTGGCAAGCACGCGCGATACCGTGGAGACGGAGACGCCTGCCAGGGTCGCTATGTCGGCCTGCCGCGGCCGTCTGGTTTTCTGATCGCTCATAAAGTTAAACTATGCAAATAATGCAAATTTGCAAGATATTCATTATTTCTTGCAAAGAGAATATTTTTGCGTACTCTGATCCTTGAAATGCCCCGGCACGCCGTTGGAGGGTGGCAGAGGGCGTATGGGAACAAGGAGGAAATCATGCAGATCAACCGCCGTTCATTCCTGATGGGTTCAGCCGGTGCAGCCGCCGGCCTCGCCTTCGGGGCGGGGAGCGCCATTCCGGCCTTTGCCGAGGATGCGCAGCTCAGAGCCATGTGGTGGGGATCGAACGATCGCGCCAAGCGCACGCTCGATGTCGCCAAGCTCTACCAGTCGAAAACGCCCGGCGTTACCATCGTCGGGGAATCGCTCTCCGGCGACGGTTACTGGACGAAACTCGCGACCCAGATGGCCGGCCGCGCCATCGCAGACGTCTTCCAGCTGGAGCCGAACACGATCTCGGACTATTCGAAACGCGGCGCCTGCCTGGCGCTCGACGAATTCGTGCCCGCAACGCTGAAGGTCCAGTCCTTCGGCGCCGACATGCTGAAGCTGACCACCGTTAACGGTAAGCTTTACGGCATCGGGCTCGGCCTCAACTCATTCGCGATGTTCTTCGATACCGTCTTCTTCGAAAAAGCCGGCCTGCCGCTACCGACGACCGACCTCACCTGGGATGAATATGCCAAGCTTGCAGTCGAACTGACGAAGGCCGGAGGCAAGGAGGGCTTTGCCGGCGGGCCCTATGCAGCGCGCTATGCCTACGTCTTCGACGCCTGGCTACGCCAGCGCGGCAAGAGTCTCTACCGAGACGGCGCTCTCGGCTTTACCGCCGAAGACGCCAAGGAATGGTTCAGCTACTGGGAGAACCTGCGCAAACAGGGCGGCACGGTCGCCGCCGACGTGCAGACACTCGATCAGAATACGATCGACACCAATTGCCTGGCGCTCGGCAAGTCGGCGATCGGTATGGCCTATTCCAACCAGATGATAGGCTATCAGTTGATCATGAAAAACAAGATCGGCATCACCACGCTGCCGCGCGAAAAGAAGGGCGGGCCGTCGGGCCATTACTACCGTCCCGCGCTGATCTGGAGCGTCGGCGCCACGACCAAGAACGGCGAAGCGGCCGCAAAGTTCATCGACTTCTTCGTGAATGACCTTGAAGCCGGCAAGATCCTCGGCGTCGAGCGCGGCGTGCCGATGTCACCGACGGTGCGCGAAGCCATTCTGCCTCAGCTGAACCCGACGGAGCAGGAAACGGTCAAATACGTCAATCTTCTTAAGGATCAAGTTGGCGAGTACCCGGCGCCGGCACCGATGGGGTCGACGCAGTTCGACCAGCGCGTGCTGCGCCCGCTCTGCGACGAACTCGCTTTCGAACGGGTCTCGCCCGCCGATGCGGCAACACGGCTCATCGAAGAGGGCAAGGCGACGATTAAGGGATGATCGGTTGCCCGACTTAAGAAAAAAAGGGCCCGCAACCGGCGGGCCTTTCTATTTTCGAGAGTGTCAGTTGTCTGCCAGGCTCTCGACCACACGCCAGTCGGGCCGGCCGAGATTGAACGGCCAGGCATGCACATCCCGGTCGTTGAAATAGACGACTTCCTGCAAGTTCGGAAAAGCGCTCTGCTTCAGCGTCGCGGTTTCGATCCAGGGCTTCATATAGGCATCGCCACCTTCGTAGCCGAGTTCCGCCACCCAGATGGGCTTTCCGTAGCCGGCGACGAGATCATAGCCCTGCTTCAGCGCCTCGGAGAATGTCCGGTGCTTGCTATGGGCAAGCTCGTCGTAGCGCTCCAGCCCGAAGACCGAGAGCCCGACGAAATCGACATAATCGTCGCCGGGATAGTAATCCTGCAAGCCTGGCAGGCCCTTCGGCGACCACATGATTTCGGTGCCGGGCGCCTCCTCGCGGACGATATCCATCATCCGTCTGTAGGCCGTGATATAGTCTTGCGGGTTCCAGCCGGACCACGAAAACCGCCCGGACTCATCCTCCATCTCCTGACCCCAGCGGACGATCACCGGACTTTTCAGCTGGGATATCATCTGAGCGATTGCACGCATGTTGACATCGTAATCGCCGCGCAGGACCTTTTTGCGAAGCTCTGCCGAGGTCAGACGCCAGTCGACGTCCCAGGACCACGGCTCTACCGTTATCAGCAAATTGCGGCCTCTGGCCTGCGCATAGGCATCCGCAAGGCGCAGCGTCTCCAGGTCAACGTCCTCCCATGGCAGGAACAGGGCTTCGGTCGAGACATTGGCCTGCGTGCCGAAATCCCCATGCGGATCGTAGGCGCCGAACTTGATGCCGTCGGGATGAACAACGGGGCGTTTGTCGATGATCGTCCGCGCGCTCGCAGCCGGGTTCGGGGCAATGCCCGCATATTGCACCTCGCTTCGGCCCGGCAGATCCGCGGCGCACAGGAACAGCAACGCAATTGCGGCGGCCGAGAGGTGTTTTTTCTTCAGCCTCTTCATGGCTCACCCTCCTTTTCGGGTTATTTCCTGGTTCAGCAGGATCTGCTTCAGCTCATGCGCCTTGGCAGTGACGGTATCCATGGAGACGAGCTTGCGGAATTCGTCATCCTGGCGCACCGAGGGATGCCGGAAGACGTACCAATTGCCGTTCGGCTGGCGGCGCTGGTAGATCGTCTTGCCGATCTTGCGGTGACCGAAACAGGTGCTGGCCCGCGCTGCCCCCTCTGCATTCGTCCATGTGGCACGCATGCAGAGCTGGCCGAGATCGTCGACCACCCATTTGCCTTCGGCGAAGGACTGCTTGCCCTTGTCATTCACCCAGGCGACGAACCGCCGGCCCTCCTCGAAGAAACGGCCGCCGCCGGTGTCCCAGGTCCAGGTCCTGTCGCCGTAGATCCGATAGAGTTCATAGGCGCTGAGCGGCGTCGGTGCCGTCTTCCTCGCGGCCTCGGCACCCTGCGCCGCCAACGGCAAACACAGGCTGAAAGCAAGGGCTGCTCCGTATAGTCTCGACGCGATACGCATGACATCTTCCTCCTCGACGCCGGCCGGTTCCGCCGGCTCACGCACCTTGTTCGCTCCGTCCCGTGCTTCCGAAACCATTCCATCTGAGGCGGAACTTCACGATCCGGGTTTTGCCGCCACCGAGGCCGGCACCGGCCACGGCAAATTGTGATTGGCTGAAACTGATGAGCGTCTGGCCATGGGAAAGGGCCTCGAGACCGCGCAGCCCATGGCTGCCCGCCTGCATGCCGCCGGTGACGCAGATTGCAAGCCCGGTCGCTGTCGCAAGCCACAGCCCGCGTGACTGCGGCATCAACGGCAGGCCGTTCTCGATCGCATGGCGAACGACGATCAGCACCGTCAGCGACAGATAGATCGACAGGTTCATCGCGGCGAAAATATAAAAGCCCTGAGCTGCGGCAGCATGGTCGGCGAACGCCATAGCGCCGGCACAAAGGCCGGCGAGGCCGATATAGGGGGCAATGACGCGCAGCGGCAGAGACTGCTGCGCCTGCCGGCCTTTCGGCGTGATGCGGAAGTCGACGAAAGAGCCGAAGATATAGTCCCGCACCGCCGCCAGGCTGCCGGCGAGCGACCACGGCCAGCGCAGGAAGATGAAGGCAAGTCCCTCCCAGCCAAACAGTTTCGCATTATGCGGTCTGAACGTTGCCGTCGCCCGCCAGAAGAAGGAAAACAACATCAGCACGATGGAGATCGGCGCGAAATGCAGCAGGAAATCCGGATAGGTTACGTTGACGAAAATATGGCCGCTCAGCAAAGCAACCACCGGCAGCAGAAACATCACGGCCATGAAGGCTGAGAAGAGCGGATACCACAGCTGCGAAAACACGAACTGGAATCTCAGCCGCCACGGCAGATGGACGATATAGCGGTGGGAATATTGCAGCAGGATGGTGACGAGGCTGCGCGACCACTGGAACTCCTGGATGACGAGATCGGCGAAATTCGCCGGGCCGTCGCCATGAGCGATCGCATCGACGGCGTGCACGCCGCGCCAGCCGCCGGCGTTCATCATCAGAGTGGTCGAATGATCTTCCGCAAGCTCGGGGCCAAGCCCACCGATCTGGCGCAGCGCCGATGTGCGAACCGCATAGTGGGAGCCGATGCAAAGCGGCGCCCAGCCATTGTTGTAACCCGTCTGCAGCGAGCCATGCAGGCTTGCTTCGGCATAGAGCCTGCCGCGTGCCGACCAGCTTGCCGGCGCATTGGCATCACAGATGCTGGGCGCGGAGACATAGCCGACCTTGGGGTCGGCAAACGGGCGCAGGACTTCGCGGAGATAGGTCGGCGTCGGCACGTGGTCAGCATCGAACTGGGCGACGAAATCATAACGCGCATAGCCGAAATGGTCGTAGAAATAGGCAAGGTTGCCCTCCTTGCAGCGCGTTCGCCTGGGCCAGCTGGTGCGATGATATTCCGCCAGCCCCTTGCGGGTGGAGATCAGCACGCCGTGCTCGGCGCACCAGCGTCTGGTTTCCTCCGCAGGGTCTTCGTCGGCGAGCCACACGTCGAATTCGACGTCGACCTGGTCGAGCATCGCCTGAAGCGTCGCGCGGACGACGGCAAAGGGCTCGGACGGCGCCTTGGTGACGACCATCGCCACCCGCCCCTGCGGAAGTCCCGCGCGGGCGCTGACCGTCTTCGCATCGAGAAATATCAGGATGAAATAGGCGGGCACGAGGGTGATCCAGGCGAGCACGACCGTGACCAGCACGAAGGCCGCCCAGGAAATGATGTGGGCCGCCTGGCACCACCAGATCCAGAAATACCCGAGCGCTGCCAGCCAGCAGAAGATGCCGAAAGCATAGACAGCCCGATTGCGGCCAGTGAAAACGGAATCGAATGGGTCGGCGACGGCTTTCGCCGTCCTGACCCGGTGACCGAATTCCGAAACCAGGCTCATGCCGTCACCTCCAGACCGAAGGTGGGACCAGCAGTGCGGATGATCGTATCGATATCCGAAAGAGCCGGCACGAAGCCGAGCTCTGCCTTCGCCCTTGCCGTGTTGGCAAAGAGGATGGGCGGATCGCCGGGACGGCGCGGCCGATATCGGACCGGGACTTCGCGGCCGCTTGCGCGGTAGACCGCATCGAGGATCTCTCGCACGGAGGTGCCGCGGCCGGAACCAAGATTGACGCTGAGCGAGCCGCCGTCCGCCATCAGATGGTTGACGGCGGCAAGATGCGCCTGGGCGAGATCGCTGACGTGGATATAATCCCGCACGCAGGTCCCGTCCTCGGTCGCATAATCGGTTCCGAAGATATCGAGCCGGTCCAGTCTGCCGGCGGCAGCGAGAAGGGCACGAGGAATAAGATGAGTCTCGGGTTCGTGGCGCTCGGCCAGTTCACCCTCCGGATCGGCTCCGGCCGCATTGAAATAGCGCAGCGCCGCGAAGCGGATGCCATAGGCGGCGGCAAAATCCTCGAGCGCCATCTCGAAGATCAGCTTGGTGCGGCCGTAGGGATTGACCGGTTGCTGCGGACTTTCCTCCCATATCGGCAGCGAAGCCGGGACCCCATAGGTGGCGCAGCTGCTGGAAAAGACGATCCGGCCGATGTCCTGGTCGAGGCAGGCCTCGAGCAGCGTGAGACTGCCGACGACATTGTTGCGGTAATATTTCCTCGGCATGTCGACGGATTCGCCGACATAGGCATTGGCGCCGCAGTGAATGACACAATCGGGCGAGAACTCCGCCATTGTTCGCCGCAGCATGGCGGCATCGGCCAGATCGGCGCGCACGAGCGGCCCCCAGCGGACGCTATCGGCATGTCCCGTCGAGAGGTTGTCGTAGGTGACTGGGATCATCCCGGCGCGCGACAGCGCTTTGCAGATATGGCTGCCTATAAAACCGGCACCGCCGGTGACAAGAATGTGGCGGGGCATCTCATACGACCTCCGCCTTCTCGGTCTTGGCAAGCAGGCCGTCGAAATAGTCGACGGTGCGAGCCAGGCCAGCTTCGAGCTCGATATGAGGCTGCCATCCGAGCTCGGTCATCGCCTGGGATATATCGGGCCGCCGCTGGCGGGGATCGTCAACAACCGCCGGCAGGTGTACGATGCGGGAGCGCGAATTGGTGAGGTCCCGGATGATCTCCGCCAGGCGCCGAACGGTGAACTCACCGGGGTTCCCGAGATTGATCGGGCCGTGGCATGCGCTGCCGGCCGCCGAGAAACGCAGGAAACCTTCAACGAGATCGTCGACATAGCAGAAAGAGCGGGTCTGCTGGCCGTCGCCGTAGATCGTCAGGTCGGCGTTGCGCAGAGCCTGCACGATGAAATTGGAAACCACCCGGCCGTCATCCAGACGCATGCGCGGCCCGTAGGTGTTGAAGATGCGGCCGACCTTGATGTCGACGCCGTAGGTCCTGTGATAATCGAAGAACAGGGTCTCGGCGCTGCGTTTGCCTTCGTCATAACAGGCGCGTGGCCCGATCGGGTTGACATTGCCGCAATAGGATTCGCGCTGCGGACTCTGGGTCGGATCGCCATAGACTTCCGAGGTCGACGACTGAACGACGGTCGCGCCTGTCTTTCGCGCGCAGTCCAAGGTGTTGACGGCGCCGAGGACATTGGTGAGCAATGTGCCGACCGGATCCCGTTGATAATCGGGCGGGGAAGCGGGAGAAGCAAAATTGAAGATGAGCGACGCTTCGATATCGAAGGGCTGACGGACATCGTGCTCGATGATGCGAAAGCGGGGGTTCGAAGCGAGATGCTCGACATTCACGCGACGACCTGTCGAAAAATTATCGAGGCAAATGACGCTGTGGCCGCGCAGCAGAAGCCTTTCGCAGAGATGCGAGCCAAGAAAACCGGCTCCGCCATTTACAAGAGCAGTGCCCAGATCCCTGCGCACCGGCATAGCTTTTACTTCAGTATATCCTTCGCTGGGAACGAAACTACGCATTACAAACTCCTTCCCATGTTTTAGTCTTTTGTTTTATTTGTGTCTCGCGCCTCCGCTACCCGAATACATAATCATGCAACTGGCTATTATTGCATGATTAACTCTACATTTGTTCTTCTGATAACGGACTTGCTACTACAATGATAAGACGAATGTTATCCAGGTCAACTTTAAAAAGGCCTTCAATCCGAAATAATTACGCATTTATTCTTCAGCGTAACAAATGATTAATCATTTTCATTCTTTTTTTCACGTACAACGAGTATCTCGCCGTCACTCAAGCTTTGCTCAATGAAGATTCGATAGAAATTATCGGAAGGTTGGCCGCGGACTGCACGACCGGTCTTGCATCCGCAAGCGCCATATGCGAGGGGTTTGGGCTATGTTGAAAAAGCAAGCTGCTGCGCAGCCGAAAGGCTGGCGTCTATTTCATTTTGCGATGTTTGCCTGGGGAACGACCCTGCTTGCGATCGGACCGATGGCCTGTTCGGTCGTCGGGGATGACATAGCCGCCGTCGCGAAAAAGAATGTCGTCACCGTCAAGGCGCCGCGTGTCTCGAAGCTTTACGCCTACCCGGAAAACCGGGCTGCTCGACCGGCCGCGGCATCAGCCCGCGTCGCCTATCACGGGTCTGCGCCGTATATCTGCTCTCCAAGCGGCTTCGGACAGAAGTCGCGCTGCTTTGCGCGTCCCTCGATCTGAAGCCCGAGCGTCACTGCATACCAAACGGCAACTCAAAGTACCGCAGCGTCCGTTGCACCTCTGATGGGCGCGTGACGCTGCAGGTTAATTGCGCCACCGGCTGGACATGTCGTCATCGCCGGCCGGATGATCGTTGAAGAAGCGCGACGCGGCTTCCGTGCGGTTTCGGACGTTCATCTTCTTGTAGATGTTGCGGACGTGAACCTTCACCGTATTCTCGGAAAGATGCAGCTTGTCGGCAATAATCTTGTTCTGCGTCCCCTTGCAGATGAGATCCAGGATCTGAACCTCCCGGGTCGTCAAAGTCGAGATGCTGTCGCGTCTCAGCTTAAGTGCACTGTTGCGCGCCGCATCGACCGATTTTGCCTGATAGAGTGAAGGCTCCAGCTGGGCGCTCTTATTGGCGAGGCGGTTGAGAAGCGCCGAGGGAAAATGCTCCCCGCCCTTCATCAGCAGATCCACCGCGGCCATGAAGACATCAAGTCGAAGGTTGAGCGGCAGGACACCGTCGATGATCCTTGCTTCCACCAAACGGCTGACATAAGGATCCAGCATGTCGATGGCCTCGACGACAAGTCCGATCGACGTTTCCGGGTGACTTTCCCTGACGGCCTTCAGCGCCTCCTGCAGCTCAGGCGCAGGTATATGGTAGAATAAAACAAGCTTTAGATCGCTAATATCCTTCTCCAGGATCGGATTGATGTTTGCGATGCTTGGAACTTCGCAGCCTGGAAATTTCTTCGCCAGTGCTTCCACCATGCATTCCGAAAACAGATCGGCCTTGGCTACTACAAGGATAGTATCTCCAGACGGGCTAGACTTTCTTGTCTGGTCCGTATTCTCCGTTCCTGAACCTGTCATGAACATTTACGCCTCCCCTAGCGGTACACTTTACTCGAACACGAAGCGATGGCAGGTATAAGATAGTATGAAATGCCAGCCCCCCGATGTCATCGCCTTATTCTTTAGGCATTTCTTAATTATGTTAATACGGATTGAGAAGGAAGGAAATGGCCCAAAGTGATTAGTTTTCGGGAGCGAAAAACGATACGTTACTAAACGTCGGTTGTATTTTTATCGGGATAAATACTTCAAGGCTATATTTGTTGTCACTATAGATAATCAAGAGAATGTAATGTTTCAGTACAAATTGTAATATTTTTGGCATCTACCCCGGCGAAAGTCACCCAGGTGCGGCTTTCGGTCCTGCCGGCGGATGGCGCGGTATCGCTCCGAAACCATCGCCTGCTAAAACAAAGGGCCCAGCACAGCGGAAAGCGGCGACCGCGTCTGCATTGACGCGTGTTTACAAGGCTGCTGAAATGCGTTCGGCTGGCGTGCAATGCCATCTCTTTGATTTTGAGCTGTAATCGTTGCTAAAGAGGCCGCGAGCCTACTTTGCAACTCAGTGAGGCATCATGCAGATCGATGCGGACAGGGCGGAACGGGAACGGCTTCTGGCCATTCTCGATTTTTGGCACAAAATCGAGTTCTTCATACCTTACGATCTCTCCAGTCGCCTCGTTCCGGGCGACGGACGGACCATCTTCTGGCTGCATGCGAAGACACTGTTGGCGGACGGCGCTGCCCTTAGTCGTCCCGTCATACCCGACGAGAAGCAAATCACCGGCCTTACCCTGTTCCTCGGCGTTTTCGGCAAATCCGAAATTGCCGACATCCGCAGGCACTTCGAGACCATTGGCGCCGATCAATCAGAATATGAGGATGCCGAACGCGGAGATCTCGACGGCGATACCTGCTTTGCCAGCCTGCAACTTACTCCCTTGGGACAGCCGCTGTTCGAGACATTTTCGGTCTCGACGCTTCCGTGGGCATTGGGACGAGTGCGGACATCCGGTCTCGCCTCGCTCAGCCATGAGGCATTTGCCGACAGCAAGAAGCAGCTATCGGAACTGCTGCAAAACTTTCGAGCGCAGCGACAGCTGGGATCTTCGTCCTTCGAAGCCGGCGCCGATCAGCCGATCGATGCCGGCGAAATCCTGACGCTGCATGAATTGCTCTGTGATTGGGCGGGCTTTGCCTCACGCCGGGAAAAGCCCATCGCCGCCGTCGAAATTCGCTACCGTGACAAGGTGGAAAGACCGGATCTCATCGCCTTGCAGCCGCTACAGGAGGACCATGCACCCCGCAATTCCGGCGACGAGGAAGACGAAAGTGCAAGCGTTGAAGAAGACATCGGTATTCTCAATAGCTTCTTCATCGAGGACATCGAACGGGCGATGATCTGCGTCAAGCAAGGCAACGTCCCAGAGCCGCTCCGGCGATATCTCACCCCGCTGGCGGACGACAAGCGGGTCGACCTCTATTCGGAGGAAGGGCGCCGGGCGATCGTGCGGGCGCTGCATCCCGGCAATCTCAACCGTGGACGCTGGCCGAGCGAGCCGCACCTTGCGATGAGCCTCATGCAACAATTCGCGATCAATTCGGCGATCGGCGACCTCTCGGAAACAGGACTGTTTTCGGTCAACGGTCCGCCGGGCACCGGAAAGACGACCCTGCTGCGCGACATGTTCGCGGATAATATCGTTCGGCGCGCGCGGGTGCTCTCGTCCCTGACGGCGGCGCGCGATGCTTTTGACGGGGTGCCACGCCGCGTCATTTTCGCGGATCGGAGCACCGCCTCCATATCGCCGCTGATCCCGGCTCTTGCCGGGTTCGAAATGGTCGTCGCCTCCTCCAACAATGCGGCCGTGGAGAATATCTCGCACGACCTTCCCAAGCGGAGCTCGATCGCGACGGCGTCTTCGTTTGAATATCTGCAGGCGGTCGCGCACAAGATCGCCTGCCAGAAAGACAATGGTGCCGTCGTCAAGCTCTCCGACGGCGACCGCCCATGGGGGCTGATCGCCTGTGCGCTCGGCAACTCCCGGAACCGCCGGGCTTTCAAGGAACGTTTTGCCTTCATGGAGATTGCCGAACGGCCGAAGCCCGGCTGGTCGGGCGCCGAGAAGCCGCAGACCATCTGGGAATGGTTGAAGAGCTATCAGGGACCGAGCTTCGACGAAGCGTCAGTGGCGTTTCATGCCGCCGACGAGCTGGTTCGCGCCAAGATCGGCCAATATGCGCGCTATGCCGATCTCTCCAATGAAATCGCTCTCGTTTCGCAGGATGCCTTCTGCCGCGAAGCGCTTGAAAGGGCGGCTGCCGCAGCCGGGGACGTTCAGCATGCGCAGAAGCGATGCGACATGGCCGCGGCCGAAATGCGCCGGATCATCGACGGTTTGTCTGATCTGAAAGAGGAGGAACAGCTGCTCGACCGCAGCGCTCCCGCGCGATGGAAAAGAGTGCTCTCGACCAACCCCGCCCGGCAGCATCGACAGGAGGTCGCCGCCAACGCGCGAAAGCAGCTGGAACTGCGCAAGATGCTGGCAGAATGCGAAAATCGGTTGGCGAAAACCGACAAGCCTGCGCTGGAACGGGCTTTGCGGGAGCGTGACCGGGCCGAACGGGCACTGCGGTCACGACGGAAAATCTGGTCTGCGAAAAGGAAGGAGCTCGAGCGGCTGGGCGAACTTCTGGACCATCCCGCCGCACCCGAGCGTCTCTCCGATCTCGATAGCGACCAGGTGCAGATCGACGGTCTCTGGCATCAGGAGGAACTGGCGGGGCTGCGTTCGGCATTGCTGGAAGCAGCGCTCAAGCTGCACGAGGCGTGGCTGGCTGATGTCGGCAGGAAGGGCGGAGGTTTTGGCGGAAATATCGTTGCCATCAGCAAGCTGCTTTCCAACAACAATCCCGTCGACGATAAATACGTCGCATCGATCTGGCAGAGCCTTTTCATGATCGTTCCCATCGTGTCGACGACGTTCGCGTCCTTCGCCCGGCAGTTCCGCGGGCTCGAAGCCGGTTCGATCGGCTGGGTCTTCATCGACGAGGCCGGCCAGGCGGTGCCGCAGGCAGCGGTCGGAGCTTTGTTGCGGGCGCGCCGCGTCATGGTGATCGGCGATCCGCAGCAGATCGAACCGGTCTTTACACTTCCCAGCGCGCTGATTGCCGCGGCTTCGGCTCTCTCGCCCCACACTGCGGCAGGCCAATATTCGCCGAACAGGGCGTCAGTGCAGATGCTCGCCGACGCCGCCAATCGCTACGGAACAACACTTCAAGGCGAGGAAGCCGATGGGCTCTGGATCGGCAGTCCTCTCAGAGTGCATCGCCGCTGCATCGAGCCGATGTTCAGCCTTGCCAATCAGATCGCCTATCAGAACAAGATGATCTTCGGACTGAAGGAGCGCCGACCGGCCGGCGACGCACCGCCCTTTTATGGCGACAGCGCCTGGATCGACGTCAAGGGTAAGGTATGGGGCAAACAGGCCGTTGGCGAGCAGGCGGATTTCATCGTCGACCTGCTTGCCGCGACTTATAGCCGGGACGGTGCGTTGCCGGACATCTACATCATCTCGCCGTTCAAGGAGATCAAGAACAGTCTGAGACGGGCACTGGCCCATGCAGACTGGATCGGCCGGGACGGATATAGGCGCGAATCTCCGCCGAAATTGCAGAAGTGGCTTCAGGAACGGATCGGCACGGTGCATACATTCCAGGGCAAGGAAGAAGGTATCGTTTTCATGGTGCTCGGCGCCGATGTCGATCATCGCGGAGCGGCGGCCTGGGCCGCATCCAAGCCGAACCTCCTGAACGTCGCGCTGACGCGCGCCAAGCGCCGCTTCTACATCGTCGGCGATCGCACGCTCTGGCAGACGCTGCCTTATTTCAGGGAGGTGGCAGAGGCCCTGGATACGGTCCGTGCCTCGGAATTCCTGGCACGGAATGGGCTGGATGTGACGGACCGGAGTCCGGTTGCCGCCCGCTGAATGACTCGTTTGAGGTATTCCGGAATCAAAAAGTCCGCCGTTTGGCGGGCTTTTGGAAGTTTGGTTGCGGGGGCAGGATTTGAACCTGCGGCCTTCAGGTTATGAGCCTGACGAGGCGAGGCGGAAAGCAATCGATCCAGTGAATCGATTGCCCGCCGAGCGGGCTGCTCCACGAGGAGCATTCTGCTTTTAGAAGGAAGAGATTTGGTTGCGGGGGCAGGATTTGAACCTGCGGCCTTCAGGTTATGAGCCTGACGAGCTACCGGGCTGCTCCACCCCGCGATATTATTTTACAGCAGAAAGGGCCGCTTGAGCGACCCTTTTGTGACGGCGTGGGCCGTTGATTGATCAGAGAAGATTAAAGTTGCGCTTAGCAGACCTGGCAGCGACCTACTCTCCCGCGTCTTAAGACGAAGTACCATGGGCGCAGGGGCGTTTCACGGCCGTGTTCGGAAAGGGAACGGGTGCAGCCACCCCGCCATAACCACCAGGTCGGCAAAGCGCAACTTATGTTTTGAGAAGCTGGGGATGAGGCAGTAGGCAGTTGCCATTAGGCAATAGCGCTATTGTCATCGTTTTTTTGAACACGTCTTTGAAGCGAATGAGGAGTGGCTATTGCCGACTGCCTATTCCCTTCTGGCTTCATCAGCTTTGGCTGATGAGCATTGTCAATGAGAACGATCAAGCCGATCGAGCTATTAGTACCGGTAAGCTTCATGCGTTGCCGCACTTCCACACCCGGCCTATCAACGTGGTCGTCTTCCACGGCTCTGATAGGGAACACTCGTTTTCAGGTGGGTTTCCCGCTTAGATGCCTTCAGCGGTTATCCCGTCCATATATAGCTACCCTGCTATGCCCTTGGCAGGACAACAGGTCCACCAGAGATATGTCCATCCCGGTCCTCTCGTACTAGGGACAGATCCTGTCAATATTCCTACACCCACGGCAGATAGGGACCGAACTGTCTCACGACGTTCTGAACCCAGCTCACGTACCGCTTTAATTGGCGAACAGCCAAACCCTTGGGACCTGCTCCAGCCCCAGGATGCGATGAGCCGACATCGAGGTGCCAAACAACCCCGTCGATATGGACTCTTGGGGGTCATCAGCCTGTTATCCCCGGCGTACCTTTTATCCGTTGAGCGATGGCCCTTCCACGCGGGACCACCGGATCACTATGACCGACTTTCGTCTCTGCTCGACTTGTCAGTCTCGCAGTCAGGCGGGCTTATGCCATTGCACTCGACGACCGATTTCCGACCGGTCTGAGCCCACCATCGCGCGCCTCCGTTACTCTTTCGGAGGCGACCGCCCCAGTCAAACTACCCACCATACACTGTCCCGGACCCGGATGACGGGCCGCGGTTAGACATCCATGACGATAAGGGTGGTATTTCAAGGATGGCTCCACGGAAACTGGCGTCCCCGCTTCAAAGCCTACCACCTATCCTACACATGCCGACACGAATGCCAGTGTAAAGCTATAGTAAAGGTGCACGGGGTCTTTCCGTCTGACCGCAGGAACCCCGCATCTTCACGGGGAATTCAATTTCACTGAGTCTATGTTGGAGACAGCGGGGAAGTCGTTACGCCATTCGTGCAGGTCGGAACTTACCCGACAAGGAATTTCGCTACCTTAGGACCGTTATAGTTACGGCCGCCGTTTACTGGGGCTTCGATTCAAAGCTTGCACCTCTCCTCTTAACCTTCCAGCACCGGGCAGGCGTCAGACCCTA